>CAVQWI010000001.1:0-1224216 GCA_963717585.1 uncultured Actinomycetota bacterium
TGAACCGCACGGTCCAGCGAAGCTCGGGTCGGCGCCGATCGCGGGCCCACCGCCGTCGCCGCCCGTCAGGTTCACCGTGCGGACCCCCGCGGCAATATTGACGGCGGACGCGGCGGCCACCGGACTGAAGTCCGTGACTTCCAGCCCGAACGGGTCGATCTCGCCGGCGGCGGGCGGCCGCGGGGCGGGCATCTGAAGAGGGGCGCGGTGGTGTCGTAGCGGTATCCGAGCTCTCCGCGTCGATGACCTCGGGGAAGTCCAGCGCCACGGTCCCGTCCGGCCGAAGGAAGGGGAACTCGCGCGCCGGACCACGAGTCGAAAGCTTCCCTCGCCAGGCCCGCCGCGGGCCGCCCCGTCGGGGAAGGATAGCCGTGACCGAGGTCGCGCGCGTAGGTCTCCCACAGCCGGTCGACATTCGCGTGGTGCATCCAGAACGCGGGATCGAGTCCGGCGGTCAGGAAGCCCCTCATGAACCCACCGGTCCGTATGGCCGCCGCCGTGCGGGTTGCACGTCGATCTGTCCAGCTCGTGCGGAGCCGTGGAACCGGGTCAGGTCCTCGAGGTAACCCGCCTGCGAACGAGACGAAGTCGCTGCCCGTCCGCGTTCGCGTAGTGCGCCCGCTGTAGCGCTGCCGAAGCATCGGACCAGTCCGCGGTCGACGGGGCCGGCGGAAGCGGCGCCGACCCGTGCGGCTCGGCTCGAGCAGCGGGGTCGGGGCGACCGTCCGGCGGCCCCGTGAGCGCCCGCGATCTCGACGCTCGCGGGTAACGGTCGCCGTCGCGCATCGGCCCGCGGCAACGTCGCGGCTCCAGGCTGCTCCGATAGCCGACGAGTTCCAGTACGGCAGCGCCCACGTCTCGTGCGGACCCTGAGCTCTCGATGTGCCCCCGCACAACCACTTCGAACTCGACGAGATACGCGCGGATGCCACGGAAGGAAGAACCAGTTGCCGTGTGCGCACTCCCGTGCCAATAGCGCTTTTCTTGTCGTGGAAGCTCGGCCACGGCGGGCGGGCGGAAGGAGGTACGTGTCATGGACCTGGGCGTGGTAGCCCAGAAGAACTGGGATCGAAACCACTGCACAGTGATCTGCGCCAGCGCGGCGGTACCTCCGGAGCGCCGGAGCGCGTCCTGTGCGTGCGGTGCCCGCGCCAAGCGGCGAGCGGCAGCGGCGTCGATTTGTAGGAACAGCTGCCGGTATCCGGTGAGCTGCGGGGTCAACTGTTTCATCTGATCAATGGCGGCGGCGTACCACCGCATATTCGTCGGTCCAGCCGTTCTGCCGGGGTCGCCTGCGACCACACGGCCTTCCTCACTGCGACGGCCATGATCGAGTCCGATCTCTGGAGGGCGTAGATTCCGAACGGCACCACACTGGCACAGCCCGATCGGCGGCGGAAGGGCCCACCGTTGCGCGGGTAACGGTCGAGGGGAGAGGACAATCCCGGCCTGGTCCAAGACACGACGCGTTACTGCGGCATTCGTCTCGCTCTGCGCCAGTCCTCGCAGGTGGTCCTCGTAAACCAGGAGTTGAGCAGCTGTGGGACGCCGATCCGCGCGTGCAGAGTCGACCAACTGTTGGTCAGAGGCACCTGCTGCGTTCCGGACGTGGTCGGGATGATCTAGTTGCCTGGGTCTTCGAGACGCACCCGCGCAAAATCCTCGGCCAGCGCACGGTCACCTCGATGACAACGCCGCTTGTGCAGGAGCTCCTCGCGGTTGCGCTCCATGACACTTTGTGAGGTCCATCCGGTGGCTTGACCTGGTGGACGGGCCGCAAGCATTCTCTGCGTGCACGTTCGCCGCTCGCCTGCGGGCTGGCGAATTCCGGATCGGCCTTGTCCAAGCGTCAACAACGCATTCGGGCTGACCAACAGGATGTGCACGAAAAGGCAACACTCGCGGCGATATAGAGAGCGAGTTCTCTCCTTGATTCTGCTCCAGTGGCAAGCGTTAAAGGCGGAGAACGCCCACCAAAGCGATCAAGAGGGGTTCGCTGAGACCGCCTCCGCCCGTACTCTGTGACACACGTCGGCCGCGACGCATTCGGCCGGTGATCGACAGGGGCTGGTGATGCCGAGAAACCTAGTGATGTGTCTGGACGGCACAGCCGGACAGTTCGGGGACCGGGAGACTCGAACAGCGTACGCCTCTATCAATTGCTCGACCACAGCGACAGCACCTTGCAGGTGGCGTTTTGCGACCCAGGCGTGGGTACTTTTTCGTCGCCCGGCGCTTGGACGCCGTTTGCGCGCTGGTTCTCCGCCTCGGGGCCTTATCTGGGGCGGCGGACTACGCGAGAGCCTCGGCGACGCTTATCTGTGGCTGATGCACAACTGGCGGCCCGGCGATCGTCTGTTCGTATTCGGGTTCAGCAGAGGCGCCTTCACGGCTCGTGCCCTGACCGGGATGTGCGCGCAGGATTGGCCTCATGCGCCCCAGGTATCAGAGAATCAATTGCAGTACGCAATTTCGACGTACGCGCGGGCGGGGGGCGACCACCGCGAGCCCGTCGGGACGAGATTCACCGGTTCTCAGGGCTATTTGCCCAGCAGTGAAGGGGGCGAGCCCGATCCGCGTGACCTACCTAGGCCTTTGGGACGGCAGACAAGGCGCTCGGGATCGCACGGATGGCGCCGAAGTGGCCTTATACCGTGATCTGCCGAACGCCACGCGGATACGTCATGCCGTGTCGATCGATCAGCGTCGGCGGCCTTCGCGGTACGCGGTTACAACCAGAGTCCCCAAACGCTTGAGGAGGTCTGGTTCGCCGGAGTACACACCGATGTCGGTGGTACGCATCCCGGCGAGTCGGGCCTGTCCACCCTTACGCTCAAATGGGTCTTGGATGGAGCGATCGCGGAGGGCCTCCGTATCGACGAGGCGAGATACGGCGACGCATTCGCCGAACTGGCCTCTCAGGTCGACCGGGCAAAAGCGCATCGGAACAACCCGGTTTGGGCGCTTCTTGTTCCGCGCCGTCGCGGATACCAGAAGGTGCGGCAGTTCATTCCAGTGTTCAGCAGCGGATGAGCGAGATGCCGAGCTACCGGCCGATTTTACCGTCCAATCACTCCTGGGCCGACCCAGTGGGCTGAGCCCCCTAAGCTTCCTCCTGGCACGGTGATATGCTTGAGTCCAGAGGTTGTCGGCACCAACCTCGACCTCGTCGCTGGCGACTGGTGAATCGGGCCGGATAAGTCGCGCGTGCTTCGCCTCCAGCGCGTCGATCAAATTGTAGTGGGGAATGGTCGACGCCCAACGCTTCACGAAGACCCACAGGTAACATCGCGGTGGCGTGATCTCCAAGGAAGTCCGAGACGAATCGCTTCGGCGTGGAGTTGTGGGAGCCGTGATGGCCGATCTGCTCGAACTCGGCCTGGGTGACGAGTTCGCGTGAGTTCGGATCGTCCAGCACGTGATTCCACGCACCGTGTTGCGAGTCACCGACGAACACGAACCGCGTTCCGCGAACGTCGAGCACGAAGAACACGCTGGTGTTGTTCACCGACCGCTCGAGAATGGAGGTCGCCGCCAGGAGCGCATCCTCGTCGTATGCCATGTCGTTCAGATGCATCGAGTTACGGACCTTCATCAGGTCGGCCGGCACCCGCGCGTCGACCTGGTCCTTCGGGATGTGATAGCGGACGCTTCGAATAGTTCCTCCCGTGCGCCGCCGGCCATCGCTTCGCTGTCGGCCTCCTGCAACCAGCGCACCGCCTTCGGCGGGTCCATCCTTTTCAGCTGGTCCGGATCGCGGGAAGGAGCCGAGCACATGCACTGTCACACCGTCTACCGGCGTCGGTATCTTGTCCTTCTCGGGGTCGGTGTCCAGGAAGGTACCGGATCTGCACCCCTCCCTCGTTGGCGAACTCACCGTTCACGAGGCGCGCCGTTGCAGCGGTGTTCCCGGAGGAGTTGGCGGCAACTCGTGCGCCAGTGCAAGGGCCGTGCTGCGAGGGCGAACCTTCGCGGCGTGAGCGACGAGTTCGTTCAGTTGTTCGGCCGTCTCATTCAGGCTGCCCCGCCGCAGTTTCTGGTGTCGGGGTCGCTGGGGTTTTCGACAAATGAATCCACACCTCTCCGACAACCACTTGCCTCCACGCATCGGTCGCGAACCCAGAGATGTGGTCAGCGTGTCGGTGGGTGGCCACGATGACGTCCAGAGCGGGTGTCCCATCGTCGGATTCCTCGATGAGTTGGGCGATGACGGCCGCGACGATCTCGTCGAATATCCCGGGACTGACCGTTGAGTTTGAAGCGACCATGGCTATGAACGCCACAGTCCACCAGCATCCGCCAAGTCTGTCCGTCCCCTCGCACAGTGATAAGGAAGCGGTCCCCGAATCCGGGGTTATACATCCGGATCGCGACGGTGGTCGGGCCGGCCATCAGTCGTCACTCTCCGAGGATGCGTGGAGGTTGGCGAATGTGAGCCGAGTGAGCGACGGCGCAGTCAGCCACGCCGCGAGAGGATCTTCCTCCGCCCGTCCTCAGCCCACTCCAACAGCCGCGCGCGACGTTCCACGCCTTCGTGATGCTGTGCACGAACGAACGCGGCCACCCTGTCCGGGAGTGAGTCGGGCACCTTCTCATCGCTCAGGGGGAGCGGCTTCGGAATGACGTAGCGGACCACCCCGTCGACGTTGGCCACGATCGTCCAGCCTGCAGTACATAGGGGTGCGAGTGCCCCGATCGGACCCGACCTCGAGGTCGTTCCGACGCTGCACGATCTGCGCGATGATGCGAGGTCGGGGTTGCCGGTCCTCAGCAATCTGGAAGGCGACGTGCAGTCCCTCCACGTCAAACTTACCGCCGTGCGGGTCCAGTCCGACTCGTAGGCGTGCTCTCGCGCCCAGGCATTCATCTGAATCCACAGCGCCTGACCTCGTGCTTTCGCCGTGTCGCCGGTCACGCTCGATGAAGCCGACCGAGGGTCCATCTTCACGGTCAAGTGCAGGATGGCTGGCTGCCGGTCGACCGCCGACTTGCCCGTAGCGAGGTTGAGATCCTGCGCCGGCCGCCGCCACAGGAGCGCCTGATCGGCTAATGACACAACACCCGCCGGAAAGATGCCATCCTACCGCAGCGACTCGACCCAATGGGCACGCAGGAGATGCGAGTCCTCCGGATAAAGATCGATATCCGCCGTGATGATCCGCTCTGACGGTTCGGCCTCCGAACGTGACATCCACCGGAGGTAGAAAATCGAATGCGCGGACCACCATGCCGAGGAATGCGTCGGCCAGATGGGTGGCCTCAGCGGCAATCCGCCGGACAAGATCCGGCGACAGCTCCACCGCCTCCCAGGACACCGGTGCCACCCGTGGCAAGGCGACGCAGATCCTGAATCTGCTCCTTGAATGACACGAGATATGCCTCGAAGATCGCGGATACGAAGATCGCGCCGCGATAAGTAGGTCGGTGATTCGATGAACCGCTTCGGATCCAGTCCCTCTCGGGCTCGCCCTTCGCGCTCGTGCGCCTCCCGCAGAGCCGACCTAAGTGGACCGCCGCGGCCCGTGTCAGCGGCCGAACTCCTCGGCGAGCGAGAACAGCGCCGCGGCATCCTCCAGTTCGCTGCGCGACTGCGCGACCGCCGCTTCCACCACCTCGGAAAACAGGAAATCGTTGGGGGATAAGCGCGATCACGTCTGAAAAGCCCTCGTGGAATGCGAAAACGTCCGGATTGCTCGCCAACGTGAACAGCGGACGAAGCCGATGAACGATCGCATGCGTCACCTCATGCGCGACGATGTCCACCGACAGACACGCTGGAACATCAGTTGCTCGGGGATTCGCCTGTGTCCCGTCTGGTGCTCCACGGTAGTAGCCAATAGACGGCCCGCCGTGGGGTGGAAGGCGTTCGTCCGTAGAACGCGTGCGGGACGATGCGCAGTCGGTCGTCTCCACGCCAGCGGAACCGTCGCCCGGTGAATCGCTGGAAGTGCTCGATGACGCTCATCGCGACGGCGTACACGGCAACGTGCCGGTGGGAGCGCGGATCACTCTCAGACGGCGCTAGGCCCGACTGCGCGAGAACCCATGGGTCGTCCAGGTCCACCGGTCGATACCAGAGGTCTCGCCGCGGGTCATAGTCGATCACTTCGACAAGTCCGCCGGATGGCCCGGGTTTGAGGTCCGGCTCGAACGGGACGCTGACCTGGAGGAACCGGCCGGTCAACCGGGACCTCGTTGGGTCGAAGGCGAAAACTCGCAGTTGCGCCGGTCGGGAGGACGAACGGCGGGTTGATTATTGGTGGACAGCATCGCGTACCCCGATCCCGCGCGCCGAGGCCCCCGGCGGCGTCGGCTGGCGTGCCAGCGGTAGGCCCGTCCTTTTGTGCGTCAGCGTAGACCTCAATGGATGTCGGAGAAAGAGCCTGCGCGACGCGCTGCGTGCCTCGTATCCAAGCACGAGGCCAACGCTGGCAAGGACGACACCGGCGATTGGACCAATCCACGCGGCAATCTTTCCGATGCTCTGGAGGATTGATGATCCCGCCTCAAGCGCGGCCCCGCTCTGCTTCATGACTTCAACTGCGGATCCTAGGCGCGACACCGCGGTTTGGCGGTTTAAGCTCAGGAGCGCTCATGTCTCGTTCAATTCCGTGTACCGCTGCCTCCCACGCTCGTGTAGGCATCCGCCGGAAGAAGGAGCCGGGCATGCTCGAGCAGGCTCTTTAGCGAGCGTTCGACCTTGGCCGGAGGGGCGCCGATATTGACCTGGTCCCGGCCTATGTTAGACTGGCCGCCATCGACGATGGTCTGCTTCCGCGTACCTTGTTCTTCCGATCTCGACCCCCATGGGATCACCGCCCGTTCCGCTTCGTCTCGCTTTTGACATCCCGGTGCCGACCGTGAGGAGCAACGCGCCTACGCCCACGGCTGCGAAGGCATATCCCATCGTTGGCGGGAATCCGGTCGGTGTGGCGCTGCCTGCACCGGCGGAACTCACAGAGCTAATGAACCCGAAGATGTAGGCAGCGAACCAGGCGAAGCCGCCCACGGCGACAATCATGCCGATGATGGCGATCACGCGCCCCGGGCCTTCGCCCCGAAACAGTTCGTGGGTGGGATCGTCAGTCCGCGGAGATCTTCACCTTCTGTTCCAGGTCTGGTCACCACCTGCGTTGTACTGCGGGCCGTATGCGACGTTGTGCTGGTCACGTGACTCGTTGCGTTGGTCCGACGTTGGTCTGGCCACCAGTGTCGATGATGGTCTGCTTTCCGCGCACCTTATTGTTGCCCACCGTGATTCCGATGGGACTACCGTCCCCGGCGGCCGGGCGCGGCTTCGTGGTGTTGTGTGCGTGGTTCGGGGCAGCCCGAGCTGGGCGGCGGACGTCACGTCGAAATAGCGGAGCTGGACGCTGCCAACCTTAGGCGATCGCCGTCCGGAGTGGGGTACGCCCTGGCTCGCGCCGGCCATTGATCCATGTTCCGTTTGTCGACTGGGCGTCCGTCGACGAAGACAACCGGGCCTGTCGCGTCGAGTCGCAGGTGCCTCCGGCTCACCCCGTCGTAGGGCAGATACAGGTCTGCGCTCGGATCCCTACCGACGGTGAGGAAGACACCAACTCCGCAATCGGGATAATGCTATTCACCGCTCCGCCTGCCTCGACAACGAAGCCGCGCCAGATGCCGGAAGGGCTGGGCACTGCCCGCCGCCGAGACTGCGTGCCCCGCCCATGATCGTTTCCCCTCGATCACGCGAACTGCTGCCGACTGCGCAATACATGTTAGCGGAGCTGAGGATTCTCGCATATAGTTCATCGTTTGAATCCGTGCGTGCGCGAACACGCGAATTGAAGTTAGTTGCCCCAGATCGTGGGAAGTTGCGTCAGGTCGCGACGCGGATACGGGCCGCGCGTGAGCAGCGCAAGTTCCTCAGGCAAATGCCGCGGCACATACCTATGCGACACAACCGCGTCGTGTTCGACGTCGATCTGCGGGCTGTGCTCGCTCGTGCCATTGGTTCACCCAGCGACCGGAGGCTCCGCATTGTCGGCCGCGCCGTTTCACCGAACCGGGCAGCGCAAGGCCAGTGCGTCGTTGCGCGCTCAGGGTGGGATTCACCCCCGCACGTCGGGTTCGCGCGGCTCGGCCAGAGCTCGGCCCGGATCGGGTATCGCCGCTGGTAATACGTTTAGGGTGTTGTATATATGTGTTTCGCGATGGGAAGAACGATGCAGGACCGGTCGTCCCCCAAGGAGTGCGACGGCTGGGACGTGGTCGAGCCGCATAGCTCGGCTCAGGCCCCACCGCATCTCAATACCCAAGCCGAAGCGATCCCTCGCTAACTCTTCCATTTCGAGCCCGGCGTTCGAGTCTCTCCTCGCGGCGAAATTACGGCTGGAGACCATGCGTGTCGCGGTCCAGTCCCGGAACTTCGCGGGCTTGCTGCGCCAGGTGGCAATCCACGTGGTCGTCCCATGTGTCACGACTGAGATCGTCGAGGGGGATCAGAGCTCAATTTCGATTGCGTGCCTCATGCCTGGCACTTGTTGTCGATTGTGGTGTGCATCCGCCGATCGCCGCCGATGCGCGCGCCGGCGATGTGCCGACGGGGGTGAGATGCGTAATCTGGTGGAGCTCCCGCTCGTGACGCTTCCCTTCGACCAGGGCCGACGGGGTGTAGCGTGCGAGAGAACATCGTGGCGGGGGGTCGAGATAGGAACTTCGCGTACGCGAGGGAGGACCGATGAGCGCCGTCCGGAAGAACGCACACCGTTTCAGTCCGGCGTTGACATCGCTGTTGATCGTCTCGGTGGCGTTGCTCGCCTTCGGAGCTCTCTGGGTGGCCGGGGCGTGGTCAGAACCAGAGAGCAGCTCGCTCCAGGGATATGCCCTGTGGGCCGGCGTCGCGACCACCTCGTTCGTCGTCTGGCTGGTGGTCTTCCTTGAGGGCGTACGTCGACTACGGAAAGATCGGCACCGCCCGACGCGAAAGAGCGGTTGGTGGCGCCTCTCAATCGGCACATACGCCGCGCTCGCGCTCGCTGCCTCGGCGCTCCTGCTCTCGATCACGGACGCGATGGGAATATCGACCTCCGAGGCGGAAGGGCTTCCAACGACGTTCCGACTGATCATCATGGTGCTGACGGCGATCGCATGGACCGCCGGAGCTCCGTGGGTCATGCTCGTCTGGATCACTCGAGAAGAACTCAGGGCGGTGGACGCGGCCGTCGACACGATCCATTCGCCTCCCCCTGCCGATGACTTCGATCCGCACAGTGTCGACGGCGACAGGCTGAACGAAATCACGAGTCGAATGGACGACATATGGCGGGGCATCGAGGGACCCTCGCTCGCACTTGGGCTGATCCTCTCGACCGTCGTATTGAACACCGGCACTCTCCGACTCGTCGTGATCGCCGCCGACCGCCCTCCCGAGAGGTTCCCCCTTTCACGTGCTGGCGTATGGCGCGTTCTTCGCACTCGTCGCCGCCGCGATCGTCGCCCCGCTGATAGTCGAATGGCGCAAGCTCGGGTTCGCCGTGATCGCGGCAGCACTGCCGAAGCCTCTCTCGGGGGTTCCAAGCGAGGCGCAGGTGGCGGCCGCCGACCGCCTTACCGCTCGCCTCGGACTCGATGTACCGCTCGTGCGCCGGCCGATCACCGCGCTTGGTTTACTCGCCCCGTTCGCGACTGCGCTCGTCGCCTCGCTCGTGCCTACAGGCTGACCCGCGTTGCCGTTGGGGGTTGCCGAACGTCCGCACCTCGATCATCCGACTCGGCGACCCCGCTTCCCACTCATTGGCGGCTACCCAATGTGCATGCCAGCCCCAGCATTGGCGCCGTCGCTAGAAACGGTCACATATTCGTGACGAAGTCCGCGGCTTCTAGGTCAGTGACAGCACGCAATCAAGATTCCCGAGTCAATCGCGCTGACTTCTCCCATGTGCTCAGGTAGGTGCCGTGTCACCCCCACGGCTAATTCGTCCGCGCGTAGCGGCGCGACGCATCACGATTAGCGAGCTGAATGCGGTGTTGGTCCTTACTGACCGAACCTGAAAACCGATGCCGTCACCGCCCGCAGGCCGGTCGCTATGCGGGCGGTGCCGGAAACGCGGTGCTTCCGGATGGTCTCTCAATCGCAAGAGTCGCGGCCGCTGCTCAGACGTGCCGGGTCGCGGGCGCGTTGCGTTCCTCGTCGAACGAGTTGAGTGCATTCGGTGACGGGGTGTGATCACCGCGTGCATCTGGTGGGGGTTCAGCCGCCTCGCCGGGGGAGACCTACGACGCGGCGGCAGACGGACCGAGTAAGTCTGCGTTGGGACGCACGTGGCCCAGGCATCTCCCAGAGTTCGAGTGCGATTGACATGTATCGTTCCTGGATTTGACCGGGCGACCATGGATCCAGCTTGGACTGCACCTCCGTATCAGCACTACTCGCCTCACGGGGTTCGCCAACTGATGAGCGGATTCGGCCACGGGGAATCTTGCGTCCACGTTGAACGTGTTTCCGTCCGCGGACCAACGGAGTTCGCCGCCAGCGAGCCCAACCCGTTCCTGCAGGCTCAACAGGCCGTACCCGCCGGAAGATCCGACGCCGCACGTGGTTGTCCGAGCCCGAGCCGCTCGTCACCTCGACCCGAACGATTCCGGCATCCACGAAACGGTGATTCCGATGTGCGCATCGGACCCGGCGTGTTTGACGGCATTCGCCAGCGCCTCCCGCGCGACGCAATACGCCGCCACATCGACGCTCGGTTCAAGGCGGCCCGGCGTGCCGATCACCTCGATTTCGGTCTTTGTGACGGTACGCTTCGTGCGTTCGATGAGCTCGTCCAGGTCGGCGAGCCTTCGCAGGGGCTCCGAAGGCATGTCAGGGAGTTGGCGTCGTGCTCACCGAGCAACGCCAGGAGTCGTTTCAGTTCTCGCATCGCCTCCGCGCCGGACTCTTCGATGGGTGTCAGCGCCGCTCCGCGCGTGCGGGATCTTGGTCGATGATGCGGCGCGCTCCAGCAGCTTGAAGCACCATGATCGTGATCGAGTGCCCGATCACATCGTGGAGCTCGTATGCAAGTCGAGCGCGCTCACGGTCGACTGCCTGTTGCGCCGCTGCTTGTGCGGCCTGCAGTTCTCTGGATGTGACGTCGCCTCCTGCCTGCGATCAGAGCGGCCATCCAGACGGCCCCCACGAGGAGGGCATTAGGACAAGGCTCTGCGCGAAAACGGCGGGATACTCCAGCGCGGCCACGGAGACGTAGGCCCAGGCGATCACAAGCGCGGGGATTGAGATCCACACGGATCGACCGCCTGCGACGGCGGCGAGCGCGACGAGAACAGCCGGCAGCGCCGTCTGGTTGTCGAAGATGAAGTCGCCATTGTGGAAGAGGAGGATCGCGGCGGCGTTGCCGATGATGACGAGGATGAATACGATGACGGGGAACTGATGTCGCCACAGCAGCACGCAGAGTGTGAGCCCGAGGAACAGGCTGGCGAGCATCCGCATCCCGCCCTCGAATGCGAGCCGTCAGCAACATGGTCGCAACGATGACGCCGATCGTGAAGCGGCGTCTGATCCGTCGATGCTCAGGAGTCGCGCCGCGAGGCGACCTCGGCGCGAGTCTTCGGTGCGGTCGGGTCCTCGCGGCGAAGCCAGGGTCGTCGTGGAGCAGGTGCAGCAGCCGTCGGAGCTCGTGCATCGCCTCGACGCCTGTCGCTTCGATCGCCGCAACGCTTGGACCGCGGGGCGAGCGATCACGGTCAAGTCGAGTCGCGCGCTGCGGAAACTTCCTCCAGCATCTTGTCGAGAGCGAGCGTGATGATGCATTGAGCTCGGATGCGATCCGCGTTCGCTCCGAAGTGACCGCCTCAGCAGCCTTCTGCTGACTCAACCTGGAACTCTCGGATCCGTCGGCGGGTTCGATTTGCAAACGCCCCCAAACCCCAAGCGACGCCGCACAGGACCGCGGAGGAGAAGAGCTCCACCCTAAATCGTCGGGCGTCCAGACGACCTTGAAGGACAGCACCAGGGATACAAAGGTCGCTGCCATCGCGAGAAGCGAGACCCACAGGCGGCTCCGGGCAGCCACGGCTCCCAGTGCGACGAGGACAGCGTATCGCGGTGACGATGCCGCCCGGGAGCGGTAGCCACCAAGAGGTGCGAGGACGATCCACTGCAAGGCGATCACGAGCACGAGGACGAGCACGGGAGCCTGAGACCGCCAGAACAAGGGCACCAGGGTGATACGAATAGCGGCATGACGAACCACAGGTCGCTCCGCGCCATGCCGCTCGTAATGAAGGCGGCTACGTAGAAGATCGCGATGCCGGCGACGAGCAGCACGTCGAATCGCTCGGGCCAGTGCAAGCGACGTCGTAATCGCGCCCCCGCCGCGGCCGAGGTATCCTTCCCCATCCTGCATGCTGGCTCCTCCCTGCTCGAACAAGGGTCTCGCGCAGATCTCATCGCCGCATCCACCCTGAGGTCTACTCGATCACTCGATCCCGCGGTTGACATTCGCGAGACCCGTTATGGCAGTAGCTATGGCGCAAGCTCGCGTGGGCGCGGGACACTTAGTGCATGGCGACCGATGTCGCGGCATCTGATAGGGCGCGATCCGTGCGTGTCGTACTGGTCGACGACGAAGCAATGATCAGGGCTGGGCTTCGCATGCTGCTCGACGCCGAGCACGGCATCGATGTCGTCGGGGAAGCACCCGACGGACGGGCGGGGTCGATCTGGTCGCCGAGTTGCGGCCGGATGTCGTGGTGATGGACGTCCGAATGCCACGGATGGATGGCGTCGAGGCGACGAAGATCCTTAACTCGACGGAGTTCAAAGACGCGCATGGAGATCCACCCGAGATCCTGATCCTCACCACGTTCAGCGATGACACCGCGGTGCGTGAGGCGGTTCGTGCCGGCGCCGCGGGCTTCCTGCTCAAGAATGCGGCCCCCTCGGTGCTTCCCGAAGCGGTCCGGGCGCTCGCCCAGGGCGACGGATGGCTCGACCCGACCGTGACGCGCGCGCTGCTGCAGGACCTTGCTTCCCGGGCAGAGCCATCCCTCCCGACCGCCGCCGAAGTGCAGCAGCTGACGCGGCGCGAGCGGGAAGTCCTCGCCGCGATGGCGAACGGGCACACGAACTCGCAGATCGCCACCGACTTCCGTGAGGCAACGGTCAAGACGCACGTTCACCGAATCTTCTTGAAGCTCGCGATCACAGACCGAGCGCAAGCCGTGTCGGTTGCGTTCCGGAGTGGGCTCGTGCGAGCCAGCAACTGAGCGCGGGCCGGCAGCAGACCGTGGGGGTCCTACGAGGTGGACGTCGGCGTCATTC
This sequence comes from uncultured Actinomycetota bacterium, assembly GCA_963717585.1. Lineage (GTDB taxonomy): Bacteria > Actinomycetota > Actinomycetes > Actinomycetales > Microbacteriaceae > Microbacterium. Next base: position 13,295 of record CAVQWI010000001.1, read on the forward strand.
ACCCACGCGGAGCTCATTGACGCCGACGATCCACTTGCCGCGATCGGCGATCGCGTGCTGAAGCACCCGCACGGCACGGTCGGTGTCGGGGCCGTCCTGTCGTTCGAGCGCGTCGGCGAGCAGGTCGTAGCCGGTGGCGAATCCCTCGATCGCGTTGACGGCATCCGCGTGTATGACGTCGAGGCGCTCGGTCGCAGGGATGACAGGGGCGGCGACTGTCGATGCCTTCGAAGATCGGGATCAGTTTCACCTGGATCTCGCTCGCGAGCGCGAAGTGGCCGATCCAGTACTCCGACCTCCTGACCGACGGCGTCGAGCCGGACGAACGATTCGGCGAGGACCGGTGCTACTGCCTCGAGATACAGTTGCTCGGTCATCGCAAGCTTGAACCCGGCGTTTCCGACTTCGGCGCCCTGGGCCTCGACGCGGCCCATCACTGCCTGCCGCAGCGCCGCTACCGATTTCGGTGCCGGCACCGACGTTGGCAGCGGCGACGAGGATGCCGCTCCCGACCACCGCTGCCGCAACGAAGGCGACGGCCGACACCACGAAGGCATGGCGGCCGGCGGGCACATGGGCGCGCGCGTCCTTCTCTGACTCCAGGCGGACCATGGCGAGAGTGGCGAACGGGACTGAGAGGAAGACGGATGCTGTCAGGCCTTGGGTCGTGAAGATGATGGCCAGATCACCCGGGACAGTTCCGCCCAGCGCAGCGTTGAGCGCGGCGAACCCGGTCATCGTCGTGGCGACCGCGATCGGGATGGAGACGAAGGCGAGCGCAGCGCCCCGGGCTCCTCGACTCACCGCGAGCGCCACCGTTGAGACGATCCCTGCGGCGGCGCCGAGAAGCATGTAACTGAATACCCTAGCCAGATTTGCTGCGTCGGAAGGCGCGGGTCCGACCGCGATCCGGAAGATGACGAGCGCGAGGCATCCGCCGAGTCCACAGGCGAGGCCGACCGCAGCGGCGAACCCAAGACTGGACGGTGTGGCGGTGCGAAATGCCGCAACCCTGCCGTCTGCCGTCGCCCACGGCGGGGTCGTCTCGCTGACGCGTTGAATCGTCAGCGGCACCGCGACCAACAGCGCCAGGCCGAGCGAGAGCACCACGACCACCACGGCAGGTTGTACCCCAAGCAGCAGCTCGAGGGGGAACACCCATCCCAGGGTCGAGACGATCGTGGTGATCGTCGCTGCTGCCCACACCGCGAGCGCGAATATCGCTGCTCCGCACAGCAGGGCGGCGTGCGGTGCACCCGGGGTGAGCGGACCCGCGGCGAGAAGTCGCTCCAGACCATTCCGAGCCCGGCGACGACCTCCGTCGACCCCGCGCCGGCCAGAACCCACAGGGCGATGATCCCGATATCCGTCCAGGAGCTCGGCGGCTCCAGTCCGACTCTGTGCGAACGACAGCAGGTGGCCTGTCGCCATCCCCAGGCCGACGGCAACGGCTACGGCCCGAATGCGGATCTGTCGTCCTGACACGCGGCTGTACACGAGTGCACGCCACAGGCCGACGCCGATGGACGCGCCGAGCAGCAGCGCCGAAGCACCTGCCGCCAGCGGGGCAGAGAGGTGAACCGCACCCGTCGCGGTCAACGCCGTCGTGAACAGACTCTGGAGGAGCGGCTGGGCGATCATCGTGAGGAGTGCAGCCGTGAACGCCTCGACGATGCTCGGCTGCAGCATCCCTGTCGGGTCGTCGACGACTGCCGTGCGGCGGACCGCGGAAGGATGATGCGAGAGGAGATCGCGCACGGAGTGAAGCGGACGGCGTGCAGCACGCTCCGTCGCGGCGGGATCCCCCGGGGCCTTGCTCCGACTCATCGTGGTCAAGAGAGCGCGGATGCGGGGGAGCTGCCTAGGATCGTCGGCAACGGCCACATCTGCCTCGTGCTCACGGATCCTCAGGACGTCCTCTGCGACGAGTCCCGCCAGCACCAGGATCACCGCGGCCCGCCACATGTAGTCGAACGTCGTCGAGAAGTCTCCGGTGCCGACGGCGAACGCCAGCGGTGCCGCCAGGAGTGGAACGGTTGCCCACCACGCTCCCCGTGCGAGCCAGGCGAGCGCGACATCGTGGTGCGAGATGTGTGCCAGCTCATGGAGGACGACGGGATCGAAGGTGTCGGCGTCGCGCCAGCGAAGGGCGAGCTTCGGCGGAAGCGCGATGCGATACCGGCCCGGCATGCCGTAACTGAACGCGTCGCGCTGGGATCCCCGGCCCATTTTCACGACTGGGGGCTGACGGATGCCGGCAGCCGCCGCCAGCTCGGATACCCGGCGCTGCGCGTCCTCCAGCGCGAGCGGCAACGGTCTGAGGCCGCGCCTTCTGGTGATCACGGGCGGCGCCGCTACTAGCACCAGAACCCCGAGACCCGCGGCGGCGACGAGACCGCCTGTGGCGTACAGCACGCGCTGCCGTTCGACGCTCGCCGCGCACTCCTCGAAGCGCGCCTGCTGGTCGAGGGGGTCGACGACGCTCGCGTTCTCGGCATCGCAATGCGCCACGGTCTGCGCCCACAAGTCGCCCCGCACGAAGTTGTGGGCGGCGGTGCCGGCGAAGAGCCACTGAACAAGAGTGCAAGGATCAGGATCGCGTACCGCGCTGTGCTTGGCGCCGAGTACCGCAGGGGCGCCGCACGGAGCGGTGCCGCTGCAAGCGTCGCGAGTCCCTCGCGGTGGGCAGCAAGCCCGGGCTCAGTCATCACCCTCACCGCCCCGTCATCGAGATGCGGGCTTGAGCGCGAGAAGGCCGCCGACGACCGCGTCGGCGAGCGACGTCGCTTGCGGCGCGCCCATCCCGAGGCCCGAAGCCTTCTCGAACGCCATGCCGCGCACAGCCTGCAGCTGCTCCGCGGTCAGCGGGGGGAGGGCGGTCGCTGTCGCGCTTGCCTTCGCAGAGGCGATCTTGTCGCGCACCAGCTGCAGCAGGAACTTGACGACCTCAACCGTGACCGAGAGGACAAATGGGGTGAGCAGCGCGAGCTCGATCCCGAACCCGAGGGACTCCTCGCGCGCGTTCCGCGTGGCCTGATCGGGATGCCGGAAGAAGTCGTCGGCGACCTCCGGCAGGATCGCCAGCTCGTCAGGGGCCAGGTTCTCGAGGGCGAGCTTCGCGATGTCGATCGTCAGCGCCCGATCCTCGGCTGATGGAGTGCTCATGATGCGTTCCCTTCGTGGCGGCGGGTGCGGCATTTGTGTCCCGTGGTGTCACTTTGGCGGGCATGCCTCGTCAAACGCGTCCACCTCGAGGTGACATTCGGCACTGCATCCAGGGATGTAGCGAGGCATTTCGTGCTGCGCCATCCCGGAGGTTAGGTGGCGGAATCCGACGCCGATGAACGGAGTCGTCGGCCGGGGCTCGGCCCCCGGGACGACGCGGAAGCTCAACCCGGCGGTGGATGCGTTGCACGCGGGGTCGGCGGGACCGTTAGGCGACAGACATTCGGGAGAGGAGAACGATCATGTTTCCACGAGCAATACGTTCCGCGGACAGAACCGGCTCAGCGTCGTCGCGGTACCGGAACTGGGCAGCGGTCTCGGTCGCGGCGCTGGCCGCATTAAGGGGCTGGTGCTGTGCGGGTGTGCCGCTTTCGTCCCCGCGGGAACCGCTGGGCCGGCCGTCCCTCACGCCGAGCCCGCACCGGGGTCGGAGCCGGACCCGCTTCCGGTTCCTAACCCGGTGCCGGTGCCGGCGCCTGAACCGATCCCCGAAACCGCGCCACCGCCAGCACCGGAACCGGTCCCACTGCCGGTGCCGGAACCGGCTCCACAGCCGGCGCCCGACCCGATCCCACCCGCCCCAGCCCTTGACCGTCAGATCTGCGATCTGGCGTACGTCGCGTGGAGTAAGTTGACTGTCGAGGAGATTGGTGGCGATGTCGCCATGATCCGGGAGCTCAACCTCACCCCGCGGCGAGGGAGACGGTCTGTACTGGCAGGTGTGGCAGCTGGCGGCCATGTGGGACGGCTACATGAACAGGCTGAACGATCCCGAACTCAATGACGGAGGGGCGGAGTAGTCGCCGCGATGAGCAACCTGGTGGGCTATTGCGACTCCTACGTCGGTTGACGCTCCGGGAATCCATTCCTATCCACCACCCTGCCGACGACGCGGGTCAATGCTTCGCAGCGGTTGACGCGCCTGGCACCGCAGTTGCGATCCGTGGGCCGAGTTACGCGATCGAGTTCTGAGTATGTGGGGGCCACCGCGCGGTTTCGATGCTTTCGTGCCCAGTCCATTCGCGATCTCCCGGCGACAGACAGCCGTCGCGGGGACGGCTGGAGCCTGTTACGCCACCGAATCGGCCTTGAGCGCGCAGGTGGCTCCGCTTACGGTCGACGCCCGCTTCGCGGATCGTTGGCGATCATCCGGGCGGCGGCTCTCTTCGAGGTCGACGATTCGCGCAATACCTGCGGGGCGTGCCCGAGGACGTGGTGCGTGGAATCGCGAGCATGCGGAACATCGCGTCGCATTTGAGGTATCGCTCCATGAACGACGACGTGCTTTGGACGACCCAGACGTCGCATCTCGCGCAAAACCTCGCGGCCTGGCGTGCAGCGGCCCCGCCGTGAAGCGATCGGCGGGGATGAAGGCGAGAGCGGAGAAGATCAGCCTTCTGCCATGGTGACGCGGATGCGAGTTCACGTTCACCGAGGGGCCGGTCGGCGTTCTGCGCTGCCGCGATCAGGTCCTCGCGGATGAGATGAGATCCGCGAGGATCCGGCTGCCCGGCGGGCCACTCACCCAGCGCGCTGTCGGCGTTGATGTGACCGAGAGCACCGATCACGTGCAGGGACGCACCGGAGATCTCGGACACCCGAGTTGCATAGTCGACCGCAGCATGCGGGTCATTGGTGCTGGCCACAACGGCGCTAGGCACCCCGAGCGGGGAGGCGTCGACATCGCGGAACGACCCGGCGTCCGGAGGGAAGCTGGGTGCGGTGGGGTCGGGCGGTGCGACGAGCAAGATCGCGGCGACCCGCCCCGGTGCACCTTCACGAGCGGCCCACTCGAGTGTCGCCAAGCAGCCTCCGCTGTGGGCAGCGAGAGCCGGAGACGTGGCGCAGCGCGCGATCGCTGCCTCGAGTGCACGCACCCAGTCCTCGAGGTCAAAGACGTCGAAGGATGCAGGCTCAGGTACGTCGGCAGTCTGGGTGGGCGGCCTCCCAGAAGGTCTGCCAGTGGTTCGGGCCGGAGTTGTTCGCCCCCGGCACGATGACCAACGGGACCCTTTCGATCTCGGGCAGTATCACAGCCAAAGGCTAGTTGTTCCCGCCCCCTGCCTCCAGACGGCGGATGCGCCCCAAGTGTGTTCCACATCTGTTGCACGTTCGAGGCCTTTGCAGGCGGCACGAGGAGGGCGCCCTCGCGGAGATCGACCTGGGTATGCGCATGGGACCCGAGGTAGCAATCGCGTACGCGCAGACGCACGCGGCATGATATCGGTCCACAGTCGACGCGCAATTCCCCCACACGGCTATTTGCGGCACAGTCGCCGCCGTCGTGCCTCGCTTGTATTCGAGTAGGCGTCGATCGCACGGCCGACCGCCTGCCACCGTGGCTCCGGCTGGATCGCCCGCAAGCGTTCCGCTTGCGCGCATCGCACGAATGAGGATCCGTTCGAGCATCGCCCGCTCGAGGTTCGGATGTGGGCCGCGATCCGTGTGTCCCGACCTCGGCTACTGGGTCAAAGGCCTGGAGTAATCCCGCTGTCCGTTACGGAGTTGGGCCCCGCAAGCGCGGTCCAAGCGATCCGGTGCTCGGGTCAGGTCCTTCGCTCCCTTCAGACATCCATAACTACAGCGAATGTACCGCTCACCCACGCATCGGAGCGAGCTCCGGCGAATCTAAGATCCCCGCGTTGACTTGGATCACTTGTACGGTACTGCCTTCCGCCGCCGGAGCACTAGATGCCGACGAGACCCACCTACGTGCTCGCGTAGTGGGGTGCGTGCCTCACTTGGTTTTGCTCGCGAAACACTGGCCGCCGTTCGGGTACTCGGGTCTACTGGGTGGATGGGTTCAGGGCTGTCGATGGCGACGAGGCGTGAGATCACGGAAGGATGCGCGCGAGTACGCGTCGGCGTCGAAGCAGATGCGCGGGCGGATGCTGGACGAGCTGGTCGCGACAACTGGGTGGTGTGGGGCGAACGCGCGGCGAGCAGTGACCGCGGCGCCAGCCCGGAAAGGTCCGCAGCGCGGGCGGTGAAACGGGCGCCGCGGCCGCGGACGAATGGGTATGACACCCTCAAGCTGCTGATCAGTGTCTGGTTGCTCGCCGGGCGCCCGTCGGGGAAGTATCTGGCCGCGACGATGGGGATCTGGTTGCCGAAGCTGATCGAGCATGCCGAACTCGACACGGCCCGCCGGAACGATCACACCCACGCGCAGCTGCTGGCCGTGTCCGGCGCGACGATCGATCGGCTTCTGAAACCGACAACGGGACGGGATGGTGCTGACCGGGGTCTCGGGCACCCGGCCGGGACCGTTGCTGCGCACCTCGATCACCGTCCGCAAAGCCGGTGACGAGCACGAGCAGAGGCCGGGGTTCGTGGAGATCGACCTCGTGCTGCATTGCGGGGCGTCGCTGCGTCGGGCGCGCTGGGGCGGGAAGACTTACGATCGCCCGCCTTCTCCTGGGTTTCCTCGGCGCCTCTAGCGGAGATGTGCACGTACTCGGTCGCCCAATCGCTGAACAGAATCATGAATCGCTCTTGAAACAGATGAGCTACCTTGCTCAAACGGGGCACGTTGTAGACGGTGACGTCCGCGAGAACCTGTTCGCTTCCGATGACGTCTCGGAGGTGCAGATGAGCTCAGCTCTAGTACAAGTCCGTCTCGCTTCTAACCGAGGTGACGCGCGCTCGTTGCTCGCAAGGCCCGCCAGAGAACTCTCCGAAGGGCAGAAGCAACGACTCGCGCTGGCACGAATCCTGGTACACAGCCGCCCGCATCTCCAATTCGCTCTGATCCAGGGCGAGCGCCTGCGCTTCCCCTTTGGGTCGTCGGAGCGGGCTGGTGCCCTGGACGGGTTGTGAGGGATCGCGTCGTGTCGTGGTGCGAACCCGAAGAGGGGTGTCTGGGTTCACGACATAGGCGACAGGTGATCGGCGACACGTGAGTCGGGTCATAGGTGACACTCGTGCATGTCATCGAAGCATCGGGTCGTGGTGTTGAAGATCGTCGCTGGGGAGTTGTCGGTCAGTTACCGAGAAGACGAGCCCGTCCGGGCCGGCAACCCCTCCCGGCCGCGTTGCCACGCCCCACAGGTCCAATTAGTGCCACGGCGATGGAGGCGGATCCAACGACCGGTCAACGTCGTATCCGAGTGCCATGGCGAAAGCGGCGCAGCAGCGACGACATGAGGGAGCCCACGACGGGGATGATGCCGACCAGCACGTCCACGAATTCTTCAGGCGTCGCGCCGGCGCTCACCGCCGCATCGACGTGCGAACCGAACGACGGCTCGGCACCCCCGATCGCAACAAGCGCCGCGGATTGGCACCCACTTCGATGTACCTTCGGCAGCCTTCTGTGCCTCTGCTGAGCCGATCATTTGGATGTTCGTCGAGCGCTTCGGACGCCCGGCGGTGCTCTGGGAGAGCGTGTGTCTCCGCGGTGGCGCGCGCTGATCCCCGGCTCGTCCCGGCGACCGCCCCGCCGGGAATCAGACTAGAACTCGTCGGCGGGCGCTCGGCATTATACCTAGCACCGCACCCATCGCGGCTGTACGCTCCCGTTGGGAGAGAAAGAGCGGGGACATGGATAGCGCCTCGGGGGATGACCGACCGCAGTTGCCGCGCGAGTTTCCCACGCCGCCGCCGGAGACCGCACCACCTCCGGTGTCCGGCCCTCCACCGGAGGGCGACCACCGGCCTCGCATTCCCCTGTCCCAAATGCCGCCGAGCGTGTCGTCGCTTGTCACCGACTCGGTGATTACACGGCCGTTGGCCGAACGCATGCCGAAGGCCCAGCCCGACGAGCGCATCGGAGTAGTGATCGAGGTGCGAACCGATGCTGGCTTATCGGCTGCGGATGCAATGGCGCACCTGACGGCGATGCTGAAGATCGTCGCGCCAGAGGCTCCCACACGGTTCACCCGGTCATACCTGATGGCGTCGCTGACGGTGGCGGAGATCCTCGAACTAGTCGCCGAGGACACCAAGACCGCAAATAACACCAGGACCGTCGAGAACACCAAGACCGTCGACAACACAGAGACCGCAGACGACGCTAGTTTCGCGGACGACACCAAGACGGCCGAGGACATCAAGTCGGTGGACGACAGGGGGCCAAGCGTGGTGTCGTCGGCGTCCCGCCACGACCATCGCACCGCACCTCGTCGGTATATCTCGCGAATCTGGCCAAACTTCGAAACGCAAGCGTTCATCTATCGGTCGGTAATGACGGTGAAGGCAGATGCCGCGGTACGCGCTTTCGAGGCAACCGGGGAGGGGATCGTCTGGGCGGTGCTGGACACGGGCGTGAGCAACGAGCACCCCCATTTTCGGGATTACCAAACTACCGAGCTTCCTGGCCGGCTCGCACACCGTAGCTTCGTTCCTGGCTCCCCAGATCCGCTCTCGGATGCGAACGGACACGGTACGCATGTCGCGGGGATCATCGCGGGCGGCCGCACCGGAACGGATGAGGAACCGATCATCGCGTTAACGTGGTATCTGACCGCGGAGGGCGACGCCGCCGGCGTCGAGCGTGTGCAGCTCCCGCGGATAAGCGGTATGGCACCCGAAACCAAAATCCTCTCGTGTACGGTGTTGCGTTCTGATCGAACCGGCGACGTAGCGGCGCTGCTTGAAGCCCTCGAATATATCCAGGACCTCAACCAAGGAGGTAGGGCGTTGAGCGTACACGGTGTGAACCTGTCGCTGGGCTATCCATTCGACCCGGCGTGGTTCGGCACCGGGCTGTCACCGGTCTGTCGCGAGGTCAACCGTCTTGTATCCAGTGGTGTCTGCGTTGTGGTGGCCGCTGGGAACACCGGTTACGGAGCCGCGCGAGATCGGGCGAACCGCGAGCTCGGTCTCCCATTCGGCATGACTATCAACGATCCGGGCAACGCCGAGCGCGCGATCACGGTCGGCGCAACATCGGTCAAGCCCTATTCGACAGGGGTGTCGTTTTTCTCCTCGAAGGGGCCCACTGGCGACGGTCGGCTCAAGCCGGATCTGGTAGCTCCCGGCGAACGGATCCTCAGTGCTGGCTGCGGACAAATGTTGCACCGCGCAGCACAAGCCGATGTTCACGACGCGACGTACGTGGAAGACTCCGGCACGTCGATGGCGGCGCCGCACGTATCAGGGGTAGCGGCGTCATTCCTTTCGGTGCACCGAGAATTCATCGGGCGGCCCGACGAGGTCAAGCGAATCTTGATGGACTCCGCGGGGGACCTGGGACGCGAGCGAACGTTCCAGGGGAGCGGCCTGGTCGACGCCATGCGGGCCATCCAGAGCGTGTAACACAGGAGCGGAGATGGCGATGAAACTGCCCTACGCGGAAGTCGAGTTCGACAAGACGGGAGCCCTCAAGCACCCCGAACAGGTAGAAGCGGCCCTGACAGTCGCTCGAGACGAGGAAGCGACTGACGTGCTGGTCCTCTCGCACGGCTGGCAAAACACGCCGGACCAAGCGAGGAGGATGTACGAGAAGCTCATCGACTCGATGGTCTCGGTCCAGCCGCGGGTGGAGACGGCCGGCGATCGGAACCTGATGGTGCTGGGCGTGATCTGGCCATCGATCCAATGGGCGCCCGACGAGTCCTCGGGGGCGGGCGCCAGTGTGAATGGGGAGGCGGAGGCACTGCTAGCGGAGATCGCCGAGCGGATCGACGACCCGGACACAGCCCTCAAGCTGCAAGGACTCGTACCTCGCCTGGACGCGTCACCTGCCGCGCAACAGGAGTTCGTCGAGTTGCTTCGCGAGACCCTCCCCGGGTCCACCGAGGGCGAGGACGAGACTGCGTTTGAAGCCCTGAAGACCCAAAGCCCGCATGCCGTCCTCGACGCAGCACGAGCAAGAGACGACAACGCCGCACCGGCAGCGGCGGGTGGCGCCACTGACATTGACCTGATGAACCCCGGTCCGGTCGGCATAGGCGGCGGCGCAGGGCTGTTCGACAGCATCATCGGGGCAGCTCGCGGACTCGTCAACGTCGCGACCTACTACACGATGAAGGAGAGAGCCGGAGCCGTCGGAAAAACGGGCATCGCCGCCCTCCTCGACAAGCTCCACGATAATCCCGCCACATCACACGTAAGGCTGCACCTCGTCGGCCATTCCTTCGGCGGCCGTGCCGTGACGGCTGCCGCCATCGCCTCGTCGGCACCCGTGTCATCACTGTCGCTCCTTCAGGCGGCCTACAGCCACTTCGGCATGGCGAAGGGATGGGACGGAGCATCCGCCAACGGCCTCTTTCTCGACGCGCCGAAACACGTGTCAGGACCGGTGATGATCACTTACACCAAGAACGACAAGGCGGTCGGCATCGCCTATCCCATCGCCTCGCGACTGGCTCAGCAGATCGCCGCCGGCATCGGCGACGCGAACGATCCGTATGGCGGCATCGGACGCAACGGCGCGCTAAAGACCCCCGGCAACACCATGGCGACGCTTCTGGACCTCGACGACCGATACGACTTCAGTGCGAGCAAAGTATGGTCCCTGAAGGCAGACAAGTTCATCTCCAATCACTCCGCAATCACTGGCCCGCAAGTCGCCTACGCGGTGCTATCCGCGGTCGTCGCGGGCCGGTGAGGCGTCGTCGCGCCCGACGGCAAGTCAATGGCTTCCCGCCTGGTCTCCTCGTGGTGAGCGTGCCGCTGGCGGGGAGTGCATGCCACGGTCCGATTGCGGCAACGTGGAGAGGCTGCGTACTCGGCCATCGGATAACCGCGACGCTTGCGATCGCACTCCGTACGAGTCGGCGAGGACGTCGACAAGCCCGAACCGCCTTCGCTCTGAGACGCCTTACGGGGACTATCCGCTGAGGCGTATCCTGCACGCAGATTCATACTCTTCCCAGAGGACGACGCTCCGCGTCGTCGGAGCGGAGGTGGATGGTGTTCGCGATCGAGAGGCGCCGGCGCGGGCTGCGTGCGCTCGTCCTCGCCGTCGTGCTTGCCGGGTCGGTTGCATCGCTGGCCGCGTGCGCTCCGACATCCACGGAAGGCGTAGGAAGTCAGACCGCGACACCGCAGGACAGCGAGCCGGACGTCCGGCCTTCGGATGGTGACGTGATCGTCGATCCCGAGCAGGAGACGCGGCGAACGGGCCCCTCGGTCGATATCGGCGGTCCGCCCAGCGGTGGGCAGGGCCTCGAGGATCTCGGCGACGGTCGCTGGTGCGAGGGCATCGCCCTCTTCTGGGGCAGCGAGGGAGTGCCCGAAGGGGTGACTTTCACGGTGGAGGGCATCACGTCGGCGCCTGAGGGTGTCGTTCTGGCTGACGACCAGGAGGTGTGCGGGCAGTTCGGAGCCGAACGCGGGTGCATCGGCTTCACGCTCAGATACGACACCGTGAACATCTTCTGCACCCTCGTCCTTCAGCCGACGGCCGACTTCGTGAACGGGACGGTGCTCGGACTCGCCGGGACACTCGAATGCCCCACGGAGGATGTCTGCGACGCCATGGCGACCCGCGAGATTGAGCAGGGGCCGCCCATCGTCATCTGTGATCCGGCGTTTACGGCGGCTGGCAACGAGTGCGTTTCCGTCGAGTCGAGCGAGTGATACCGCCATGATGAGGACGCGGTTCATCATCGTCGCGCTTCTGGCGACCGGACTGCTCACCTCGTGCGGTTCGAGTCCTGCGGTTGAGTCGCCCACGCCGACGGACTCGGTGTCACCGACAGCCTCGGCGTCCCCGGAGCCGACCGAGTCCAAGACGTCGGAGGTGATCATCGACCCCACCCAGGACCCCGTCGAAGCCGGCGTGGAAGTCGATTTCGGCGGCCCCCCGTTCGGCGAGGGCACCGAGGGCGACCCCATGGAGGGGCGGAAGTGCACGAGCCTCGCCTTCGACCCGGACTATCCCGACGGCGTCACGTTCACGGTCGAGCGCGTCATCGCCCAGCCGGCCGAGGTGGGGGTCGAGGGGTCGACGTGTGGGTTTCACGGTGCCTCCTGCATCGGCTACGTGATCGACCCGGCGCGGGATGCCACCGACTGCAGCGTCGAGCTGATCATCCCTGAGTCTGTCGTCGAGGTATTTGTGGTTGCGACCGAGGGCCGGTTGTCGTGCCCATCGCAGGAGGTCTGCGATGAGGTCACAGCAGGGGAGAGTGACGGCTGATGCCACGGCTCACCCGACGTCGAACCGCCGCGCCCGAACCTGCACCGGAAGAGACCGAGGCGGCCGGGCCACCGTCGGAGCCGCAGGGACTTGGCTTCGAGAAGTGGTTGGGCTTCCTTTCCAACTTCATCGCGCCCGCGACCTTGATCACCGCGCTCCTGTTCTACTTCGGCTACGTGTCGTCGCGGGAGTTCTTCCACTACTTCGGGGTCGATGTCGACGTGCTGAGCCTGAGCAATCAGCAGTTCGTCATGCGCAGCCCCGGCGCGCTGTTCGTGCCCGTCATGGTGATCGTTCTGCGTGGCGGCGGGGCTCATCGTCGGGCACCGGGTGCTCCGCCGGCGTGTGCGCGCCATGAACGATGTTCGCCAGAGGCGTGTGATCCGGATCTTCGGATGGACCGGGGTCATTCTGCTCACGATCGGGCTCCTGCTCGCGTTCCTGTTCGCCGTTCTCGGGAACTGGGATTACTACGGCTTCGTGACTCCGCTGTGCCTCGCCCTGGGCGCGGGGCTGACCGCTTACGCGCTGTCCACGGCCCGGGCCGTGACCGGGAGCAAGGAGGGACGCAGCGCGATCGTCCTGCTGGTCGCAGCGGGCGTCGCAGGCGTCTTCTGGGCGACGGCGACGGTCGCGCAATGGTGGGGACTCGGCCAGGCGCGCTTCCTCGCCGCCGACATGCGCGAGCTGCCGGCGGTCGTGCTCGACAGCATGCAACCCCTTCATCCGGGAAGTGCGGACATCGAGCAGGTCGAACTCGCGCGCGGAGTGACCGCCGAGGAGGAGACGGGCAGTTCCGCTACCGCTATCACGGCCTCCGCCTCCTCGTCCGCGGGGGCGACTATCTCTTCCTCGTCCCGGACCTGTGGTCGCCCAACGCGTCCACCTTGGTGATACCGCTCGACGACGACGCCTTCCGGTTCCGTTTCCGCTTCCTGCCGGACTCCAACGGACCGCGAGGAGTAGTGCTCGAATCGATGGCGATGGCGATGACGATGACGAGCATTCGCTGCATTACGTTCGCGGTGGTCGGCCCGCCGCGATCCTGTGCGCCCCGGGATCCCTTTGAAGCAGCCGCGGCCCGCATGAGGTACCCAAGCGGGTGCGCGAGTTGACGGCGTTCGGACACTCTGGCCCCATGGGAGTGCACCCGGCACGATCCCGCTCAGCTCGCGTTCACTCTCGCGCGGAGCCCCCAAACGGCGCAAGTCGCAGTCGCACCGACGGGGCGCACAGCGCTTTCAAGGCCGCCAGCCAGAAGGTGGCTTCTTGGTGGCAGCGCGGAGACCGTGCGGGCCTGGTGGATCGCTAGGCGTCCTACGTCTTCTCGACTCTGCTTTTCGCCTCGTCCAAGCGAATTTGCTCCGCCTTCTCCGACAGGCTGCGGAACTCTTCTAACTTCGCAGCCTCGTCGAGGCTCTTATCGGCTAGTGCTGCGCTCGCAAGGTCCCGCAATCTTCCCCAGGCCGCCCGTGCGGTGAAGTTGTTCACCATTCGTCCGCGAAAGTCGTAGAACGTGACAGCCAGTGACAGAGCTCCAGAGATGAGCACCACCAGTCCCGCCAGGGGCACCGGTACTCCGATGTTCGTCAGGACGGCGGCCCCAGTGAAGATGATGGCAATGGAGGGGATGACTCCAAGGGTGTAGTGCGCTGTCTTCCACGCGATCACGCGATTGCGCCGTTGATCGAAGTCCTCGGCGGCAGCGTCCCTTAGGTCGATGAGGAGCTTCTCAGCTGTGACGGGTTGCGTGATCGGCATGAGCAGCTCTCTCGTAATCGGTTCAGACCTAGCGCGCTTCTAACGTAACGAGGAGAGGAGTCCGGCAGACGATTTAGTACACCGGACACGAAGTGGTTCGTGATGACATACGAGGCGTCAAATTGGTTTCGCCTTTTCGCAGCGGTTGCCCACGCCGACGCGGAGGCCTGGACTGCATTCTCGCGTAGCTGCGCAGCGACGTGCGGGTCAGGCGACGACGGCTCGGGGTGCGGCATCCTCCCCTTTCGTCGCAGACCCTCGTTCGGCGCCCGTTGTGCGCGTGGCGTGACTCCGAGAAGGCCTTGAAGTCGCCCCGCTCCCGTGACCAGAAACGAGACCAGAAACCCCTTGAGCGACCCAGAATCAGCCCGTTCGCGCCCGTGTCAGCCGGTATACTGGACCCATGAAAACCGCGGAAATCCGCGGAATCATGCGGCAGCACGATGGGGGAGTCGTCACCTCGACGACCTACCTTTGTTCTTGGTTCGAGTCCAGGTACCCCAGCAAGAAGCAAAGCCCCGCTGAGCGGGGCTTTTCTTGCGTCTGGCGTCGGGCGCCCGCCCCGCCCGGGGCGTCGGTGACCGCCTCGTCCCCATGTCCCAGGGGCCTGTCGGTCACATCGCCCCCGGGTGGACAATTGCCCCGTGGAGCCGCAATCACCACATGCCGATGAGCTCGCCGCACTGCGGCGCCGGGCCTATGGTCCCGACGCTGATATCGATGCGGATCCGGTCGCTCAAGCACGGCTCGCGGAGCTCGAGCATGAGTTCGCAAGACGCGGCCCATCGGGTTCCGCCGGTGCGGCGACCGACGCAGAACCGGTGTCTGTGCGACCCGGGTCCATCTCGATCTCGGATGCGATCGTCGTCCCGCTCCCGCCGGACACGGCAGCCCTGGGCGTCGCCGCGGGACGGATGCGAGGCCTGACGGCATTCATCGCTGTCGGCGCTTCGGTCCTTGCCGTGTTCGCGCTCGGGGCAGTCGTTCTGGATCGCGTGAATCAACCTCAGCCGGTGGCTCGACTGGAGCCGCTCGACGAGGTTCCCCGGGGCACGGCGCTGCCGATGATCGAGCCGGAGCAGCTTCGATTCTGGGGTGTGACCGATCCCGACTTCGTCCCGCACGGCGAGTACGGCGCCCTGGACGTGTGGAGCACGACGGGAGCGCGAGGGCGCCAGTGCCTGGCGGTGAGTGTGGGAGGCGAGGTGTCGGGCTTCCACTGCACCGCGTCGAGCATCGACACCGTGGTCGACGTCCTGAGCCTGAACTCCTGGGTGCCAGCAGGCACCCGAGGGCGGCAGGATTCCGCTCGAATCCACGATCCACTTCGTGCTCCACGAGGGCGTCGTCGAGGTGTACGTGGGACGGAACGGCCCGCCTGAACGCGACGTGGGAGACCGCTGATGGAGTCCATCGAACTCGCCGAGCTGCGCCGGCGCGCCTACGGTCCGGAAGCTGACATCTGGGATGACGCGGATGCAACGGCGCGCTTGGCAGAACTGGAACAGCTCTCGCGGCAGGCGAGTGCGCCCAGGACCACCACCGCGCTGAAGCCGGCAGCACCTTCGGCGAGCATCGCACCGCCGGTGGGAGACGGGCCGATACCGCTTCACGGGGTGGCGTCGACCGAGGGTGAGCCTCACGCCACCGAGCCGACTGCCGTTTCCGCCGGGGGACCGCGGCGGGCGACCGTGATCGCAGCCGGAATCGCGGTGGCTCTGGTCATGGGCGTCGCCGCGTCGACGCTGGTCGCGGGTCCGACCGTTGTGACGCTCCATCAACGAGCGGCGGTTCCCCCCGCCGCTGCCGCACAGTTGAACAGCTCCGGGGAGCTGCGCTACATGCACATCAGGCCTGAGGACGTCCGGTTGTACGACGAGTACGAGGGGGTCAACGTGTGGAGCGCGCGCCGGGGAACCAGCACCACCTGCCTTTTCGTGACATCGAGCACCCCGCCTCGATGGAGGGTCGACTGCGCGCCCTCGAACGGCGAGCCGACCCTTGATCTGGTGAGATATCGCGACGGTTCGCGCCTGTCCGGGCTGGAGGCGATCGGCGACGTCCCCGCAGGCAGCGTGCTGCGGCTGGTGCTGCGCAACGGAACCGTCGTCGTCCGCACCGTTCAGGCCACGACAATGGGTGACCCGCAGCCGTAGGCGCCGATTCCGCGGCGATAATTGACCCATGGATGCTCCGCCGACGTCGTTCGAGCGAGAGCGTGAACTGGCTGAGCTGCGTTCGCGCGCGTACGGTCGCGACGCCGACATCCATCTCGATGCGGCCGCGCTGGCTCGCCTCGTCGAGCTGGAGGACCTGGCCAGAGCGGACGTGCCCGACGGCCCGGCGGTCGCCGACGCGATGCCGGGCAAGGGTGCAGCGGATGCTGGAAAAGGCCGTTCGGCAGAGGTTCCAGCATCCGTCGCCGCAGTTCCTCCGCCCGCAGTCATGGTCGCTGTCGCCGAGAAGCACGATGGAGCCGACGCGACGGCGGCCAGCGGAAGCGCAGACACCGGCGAGGAGCTGCAGCCTCGCCAGCGCTGGTGGCGTCGCATGCCGACGTGGACGCTCATCGCCGCGGCGGCGGTGGGAGGTCTCGCCCTCGGGCTCGCGGTGCCGGCGCTGATACCGCCGCACCCGGAGGCCGTGCTGCGCCCGATACCCGCCGGCGACGAGATCCTCGACGTCCAGATGTACGGGGTCCAACGTGATTCCCTGGTCCGATATGCGTCCTACCACGGGCTCCAGGTCTGGTCGGCCGACACCGCGCAGGGATCGGCGTGCGTCATCGTCACGACCGAGGACTCCGAGTACAGGGCCGCCGGGTGCACCCCCGAGCCGCTCCGCGCGTCCGCCGACCTCACCTTTTTCGCCGGAACGGGCCCGGTGCCCGGCCTCGATCTTCCCGAGCAGAGCGTCGTGCGCTTCATCCTGCGCGACGGCGTGGTCGAAGTATGGGTCGCTCCGGCGACCGAAGGCGCCTGACGCCGGCCGCGCACTACGGTGACAGCTCCGCGAGAGCGTCCATGCCGAGGGACGCGTACTCGGGGTTGTCGTCGCTCTGGTCGAGCAGCAGGAGAGTCACCGCCGCCGCCCATCCGTGCGCGCGCACCCAGGTCGCCACGTCATAGCGCTCGCCCGTGGCCTCCATGAACGCCGACCGGCCGGGGGCGTCGAATGCCAGCCACGCGACCGCGAGGTCGTAGGCCGGATCGCCTGCGGTGACGTCACCGAAGTCGATGAGAGCGACGAGCTGAGAACCGCGGGCGACGATGTTTCCGGGGTGGAGGTCGCCGTGGATCCACACGGCCTGCTCTTGCCAGGGCGGCGCAGCCACCGCTGCATGCCACAATGCGCCGGCGCGTTCGAGAGCACCCGCCGGTGCACGTCCGCGCAGGGACTCGAATCGTCGGGCCACGGCTTCTGCGCGTTCGACGAGTGGCACGCCGCGAACCGGATTGACCGGGTGATCCGGGGGAGCGGCGACGTGCAGGGCCAGAAGGGCATCGGCGAGCGGAATCGCCCAGCCCGCCCGTTCAGGGCGAGGGATGCCGAGTCCGGCGCGACCGTCGAACCACGGCACGATCGACCACGACCACGGGTACCCGAAGGCAGGTCGTCCGGCGACCAGGGGCGCAGGCACGCCCACACCCGAGCCGGCCAATCGCGACGCGATGCCGCCGAGCACCTGCTGCTCATGCAGAACCAACGGCGCCGCCATCTCGCGACGCGGCAGCCGCACCGCCAGGTGGTCACCGAGCCGCCAGACCGAGCAGTCCCAGCCTTCCGCCGCATGCACCAGCGGCAGTCTCGCGGCATCGACCATCGCCGCCTGACTGTCCACGAGAGCCCGCACCAGCGCTTCATCGATCTCCCGCTCCGCGGGAGGTTTGTCAGGCATCCCTCGACTGTACCGAGCGGCGACGCCACAGCCTGGAGACGGTCCGCAGTCCCAGGATGCTTGCGTATGTGTTGATTTGTGTTGTATCGTGTGGGAATTCAAGGAGGAATCCACGTGTACGCAATGGAGCGCCAAGAGTTCATCGGGCGTTTGCTGCTCGACGAAGGCCGTGTGAGCGTCATCGAACTCGCCCGGCGCTTCGAGGTGACCACCGAGACGGTGCGCCGCGACCTCGACCACTTGGAGCGGATCGGCGCCCTGCGCCGTGTACACGGTGGAGCCGTTCTCCGCGATCGCGACAGCCTCGCCGAGCCCACGCTGGCCGAGCGGTCCCAGCGCCGGAGCCAGGCGAAGGCCGCCATCGCACGTCGCGCGCTCGAGGTCGTGGGTGAGCGCTTCCGCGGCTCGATCTACCTCGACGCCGGCACGACCACGCAGGCAGTCGCCGCCCAGCTCACCGACCGCCTGATCGTCACGGGTGGCCAGGCCGAGGTCGTCACGCATGCCATGACCCTCGCCCACACGCTCGCCGGCGCATCCGATGCTTCTCTGACGGTCATCGGAGGGCGGGTGCGCACCGCCACCGCCGCAGCGGTCGGGGCCGACACCGTACGCGCGATCGAGCGACTGCGACCGGACATCGCCTTCCTGGGCACGAACGGGATCTCGGCGGGATTCGGCCTGAGCACTCCCGACCCGGACGAGGCAGCCGTCAAGTCCGCGATCGTGCGGGCCGCGCGTCGCGTCGTCGTCGTCGCCGACGCCGACAAGCAAGGGCGCGAGCTGCTGGTCGGCTTCGCCCCTCTCGATGAGATCGACGTGCTGGTGACGGACGCCGCGCCCGACGTCGAACTGGCGGAGGCGCTGTCCGATGCCGATGTGGAGGTTTGGATCGCATGACCGGAAGAATCGTCACCGTCACGGCGAACCCCTCACTGGATCGCACGATCACACTCGAGGACGCACTGCGTCCGGGGGAGGTGCAGTCGGCCGCATCCGCCCGCGAAGACGCCGGCGGCAAGGGCATCAACGTCGCGCGGGTCGTCGCGGCGGCCGGGGTTCACGACTGTGGCCGTCCTGCCTCTGGCCGAGGACGATCCGTTCGCCGCCGCCCTTCGCGCATCGCACGTGCCGGCCAGCCCGGTGGCCATCGCAGGCCACGTGCGTGCCAACGTCACCATCACCGACCCCGGGGGCGTGACGACGAAGCTCAATCTTCCCGGAGCGACGCTTTCGGGCGACGACGTCGCGCAGCTGATCGCGGCGGTCGTCGACGCGACCGAGGGCGCGCGATGGCTTGTGCTCGCGGGGTCGCTGCCGCCCGGCGCAGGCGACCGGTTCTACGTCGACGTCATCCGCGCCGTCCGCGGGCGCTGGGGAAGCGACGCACCCCTGGTGGCGGTCGACACGTCGGGCGCCGCCTTGCGCGCCGTCGTCGCCGAAGCCGCTCCCGATCTGATCAAGCCCAACGACGACGAGCTCGCCGAGCTGGCCGGTGTCGCGCTGGAGGCTGCCGCTGATCTCGCGGCCGCGGTGCTGCCCGTCGCTCGCGCACTCGTGCCCTCCCGCGCCGCGGCGGCCCTCGTGACCCTGGGCGCCGAAGGAGCTGTGCTGGTGACCGCCGACGGAGCCTGGCAGGCGACACCGCCGCGTGATCCGCGTGGTCAGCACCGTCGGCGCCGGAGACAGCTCGCTCGCCGGCTACCTCCTCGCCGATGTCGCAGGCGACGGTCCCGCCGACCGGCTCATGCACTCCGTCCGGTACGGCGCGGCCGCGGCATCTCTGCCCGGAACGCAGGCGCCCACCCCGGGCGATCTGCCGACAGGCGACATCCTGGTCCGCACGCTCAGCGCCTCCGGGCAGCCCGCCCCTGCCGTCCCCCTGATCCCGTCCACCCACCGGTAACTAGGCTCCACCCCGGACCATCGCACTACCGACCATTGGAGGTCAACGTGTCTCAGACCATCACGCCAGAGCTGGTGTCGCTCGACACCCCGCTCGGCGCCGACAAAGCGGCGGTGATCCGTTCGCTCGCCGCCCGCGTCGCCGAGCAGGGTCGCGCGACCGACCCGGAGGCGCTCTTCGCCGACGCCTGGGCACGCGAGCAGAAGGACGAGACCGGCCTTCCCGGCGGCATCGCGATTCCGCATGCGAAGAGCTCCGCGGTCACCCAGCCCTCGCTCGCGTTCGCGCGGCTGAAGCCCGGTGTCGACTTCGGCGCCCCCGACGGCGGCGCCGACCTCGTCTTCCTCATCGCGGCTCCGGAGGGTGCCGCCGAGGCGCACCTGGCCGTGCTGTCGAAGCTCGCACGCAGCCTCATGCAGGACGACTTCACGAGCGGCCTGCGTGCCGCGACGAGCGCCGACGAGGTCGTCGCGATCGTACGTGACGCGATCGGCGAGGGTGACGCCGCCCCCGCTGCCGCTGCTGCTCCGGCGGGCGCGCCCGCTGCGGCTGCCGCCGCCGCCCCGGCTGCCTCCGCAGCCGCCGACGGCCTCAACGTCGAAGGCCGACCCGCGCAGGATCGTCGCTGTCACGGCGTGTGCGACCGGCATCGCGCACACGTTCATGGCCGCCGACGCGCTCACCGCCGCCGGCAAGAAGGCCGGCATCGACCTGGTCGTCGAGCCGCAGGGCTCGAGCGGCTACCAGGCGCTGCCGAGCAGTGTGATCGACGACGCCGACGCAGTCATCTTCGCGACGGACGTCGACGTCCGCGAGCCTCAGCGCTTCGCCGGCAAGCCGGTGGTGCGCTCGGGCGTGAAGCGCGGCATCGAGCAGCCCGATCAGATGATCCGTGAGGCCGTCGCCGCGGCGAACGACCCGAGCTCTGCCCGCGTCAGCGGCACGGCGACCGCTGCCACGGCGACGTCGACCGCGCAGCTCTCGTGGGGTGCGCGAATCCAGCGGATCCTGCTCACCGGCGTGAGCTACATGATCCCGTTCGTCGCCGCCGGCGGTCTGCTCATGGCTTTGAGCTTCCTCCCCTTCCTCGGCGGCGTGAATGTCAATAGCGATGACCAGGCGTACGACGTGGTCATCAACAACGCGTTGTGGGCGCTCCCTGCCGGGGGACTCGGCCAATACCTCGGCTCGGTCCTGTTCGTCATCGGTCATGTGTCTATGGGCTTCCTCGTCCCGGCGCTGGCCGGCTATATCGCGTTCGCAATCGCCGATCGGCCGGGACTCGCTCCGGGATTTGTCGCCGGTGCGGTGGCTCTGCTGATGAATGCGGGTTTCATCGGCGGCATCGTGGGCGGCCTGCTGGCCGGTCTTGCGGCTTGGTGGCTGGGAAGGCTCGCCGCGCCGCGTTGGCTGCGCGGCCTCATGCCGGTCGTGATCATCCCGCTGCTCGCATCGATTTTCGCCTCTGGTTTGCTCCTCCTGTTCCTGGGCCGACCGATCGCGACGCTCATGGAGTGGATGGAAACCTGGCTCACAGACATGGCGGGTACCTCAGGAATCGTCATCGTCGGTGTGATTCTGGGCCTCATGATGTGCTTCGACCTTGGTGGCCCGGTGAACAAGGTCGCGTACGCCTTCGCCGTCGCCGGTCTCGCGTCGGCCTCGGCCGAGAACCCCACGCCGTATCTCATCATGGCTGCGGTCATGACGGCCGGCATGGTCCCGCCGCTGGCGATGGCTCTCGCTTCAACGGTGCTCGCGCGGAACATATTCACCCCGGTCGAGCGAGAGAACGGCGTAGCCGCCTGGCTCTTGGGCGCGGCATTCATCTCCGAGGGCGCGATTCCCTTTGCGGCGGCCGATCCGCTCCGGGTCATCCCGGCGTCCATGGTGGGCGGCGCCGTGACGGGAGGCCTGAGCATGCTCTTCGGTGTGCAGTCTCTCGCTCCGCACGGCGGAATCTTCGTCCTCTTCGCGATCAGCCCGATCTGGGGCTTCCTGGTGGCACTCGTGGCTGGAGTCGTCGTAACTGCGTTCCTCGTCGTCGCCTTCAAGCGCTTCATCGCGCCGAAGGAGTTGCAGGAAGCGGAGGCCGAAGCATCCGCCGCCACGGCCGTTCCGGTCTGAACCCTCCCACCGGCATGCCGAATG
Organism: uncultured Actinomycetota bacterium; assembly: GCA_963717585.1. GTDB lineage: Bacteria > Actinomycetota > Actinomycetes > Actinomycetales > Microbacteriaceae > Microbacterium. The sequence goes on from CAVQWI010000001.1 coordinate 35,324, forward strand.
CGGAATGCTGGAAGCCCGCTGTCGTCTAGGAAAGGGACGTACCCATGGCAGAACGTCAGGCAACCATCGCGAGCAGCTCGGGGCTTCACGCCCGGCCGGCCAAGCTCTTCGTGCAGGCCGTGCAGGAGAAGAAGATCCCCGTCACGATCGCCGTCGAAGGGGGCCCCGACCTCAATGCGGGCAGCATCCTCTCGCTCATGGGTCTCGGCGCCTCGCACGGCACGGTCGTGACCTTGAAGGCGGATGGCGAGGGCTCCGAGCAGGCTCTCGACGAGCTCGTCACGCTCCTCGAGACCGACCTGGACGCGGAGTAGCGACCGCCCATCACAACGCGGATGCCGCAGACCCTCGGGTATGCGGCATCCGCGTCTGTGTGTCTAGAGGTCCGTCGAGTCGCCCGGTTCGAGCTCGAGGAACTCGCCGCCGTCCTTCTCGGTCGCCCACCGCAGCCGTGCGCGTCCCATGGTGCGGCCGATGACCGACAGCGTCATGTCGTGCGTGCCGAACGCCTGCCGCGGGGCGACCGCGAGCACGAAGTCCATCGCCTCCCCGATCTTCAGCCACGGCGCACCGATGGGGGCGGCGAGCAGCTTCACGTCGACCCCCTTCGGCACCTCGTACGAGTCGCCCGGGTAGTAGAGCTGGTCGTTGACCAGCACGCCGACGTTGTCGACCACCGGGACGGTCTCGTGGATCAGCGCGTGCTTGCCGCCGAAGAACCTCAGGGTGAACGGCTCGACCGTCACCGTGTCGCCGGCATGCACGACCGTGATCTCGTAGCCCGCGGCCGCCTTGACGACGCCCTCGGGCGCGTAGATCGGGATGCCGGGGGCATTGCGCAGCAGCCGGTCCAGGTGGTCGGGCGTCCAGTGGTCGGGGTGCTCGTGCGTGATGACGATCGCGACCACGTCGCCCACGTCGATCAGCGGGTCGGTGAACGACCCGGGGTCGATGACCAGGGTCTTCCCGGAGTCTTGGACGGTGAGCGCGGCGTGGAGGTGCTTGGTGACTCGCATGCTCCGAGTCAAGCGGCCGCCGATGGCGTCGGCAAGCGCTTGACTTCCGGCGTCGCCGCCTACGGGAAGGCGAGATCGGCCAGCGGCCACGAGCAGTACATGACCAGGTGCGTCGTGTACTGCACGAAGCGCGGGGTCGACTGTGCCGCATCGGTGTAGCCGTCGCCGCTCCCGCCCGGTTCGACGCATGTGTCGGCGGTGCCGTACCAGGTCGTCGGCTTCGTGGGCGCGGTCCAGTCCCAGTCGTACTCATCGTTCGCGGTGTACGACGGTTGGGTCTCGAAGTAGCAGGCGATGTGCCGTTTGCCGCCGTAGTCCCTGATGGCGTAATCGGTCGTGTACAGGGTTGCCGGGATGTCGCTCAGAATGCCCCCGACGTAGCAGGAGGTCTCGCCTGCCGAGCCGAGATCGGTGAGCTCTGCGCCGCCCGTGTGGTCGGCCCACGCGGGGATGCTGATGCCGATGGTGAGTGCTGCTGCTCCGGCGATCCCGAGCAGTGTGTTGCGGGTGATGCGCGTGTCCATGGTGTTCCAATCACTCGTGACTGGAGCGTGGTGGATCGAGACATCGCTCCTGTTCTGCGTCTCGCGCAACAGTGTGCCCGATGCCGCTGCCGACACGCCAGAGCCGCGCGAGGCGGTCGCCTGGACTCACCCGGGGCGATTTGTTCGGGATGCCGCCGACATGGCATAATCGAACGGTTGCGTAAGCGGCCCCATCGTATAGCGGCCTAGTACGCCGCCCTCTCACGGCGGTAACGCGGGTTCGAATCCCGCTGGGGTCACCAACGAAAATGCCCGTCCTCGGACGGGCATTTTGCGTTTCGGCCGCTACGACATCACGAGAGCTTGCGCAGCGCCGATCCCTTGTGCGCGGCTCGATCGCCGCTCTTCTCCGACTCGACGATGTAAGCCGGCTCATCGTTCGACGCGGTGAAGTGCTGCCCCGCGAACTCGAACGCGCTCGTCCGGCGCTCCACGATCTTTCCCTGCGTACGGCCCTGCGGAGTGTTCCAGCTCACGCGGTCGCCTGTGCGCAATCCGTCTGCCATGGTGTTCGTCTCCCGTTGTCGTTCGCGGCGCGACCGCCGCTGCATCATCTGCGGTAAAGGTAGTGCTGCGACACGGTGTTGATCCAGGTCGCGAACTGCCGCGCCTGGGCGTCCTGCCCGGCCGGAACCGGCGCGAGCCAGACCTGACCGGCCACCTCGACGAGGATGTAGGTCACCTGGGGGTTCACCGACCGCGTCAGAAGGCGCGGCGTGATCATGCCCGCAGGTCCGTAGAGGATCCGAGCGACGGAGGGCTTCCCGAGTCGCCCGCGCTTGAGGAGCTCTGCTCCGGTCTCCTGCGATGCGGTGGCTCCCGCGACGGGCTGACTGAGGCTGCCGAAGTGGATCCAGCGCCCGTCGACGACGATGCCGCCGAGCGACTGCTCCTCGCCGCTGAACCGGGCGGCGTCCGTCCAGCGTGCGCCGTCCCACCAGCGTTGACGGCCTCGCCCGTCGTCGTACCAGCCCGCCCGCGCCTGGGCCATGGCCGGGGGACCGGAGTCGGTGCGCAACTCGATGTCGGGCTCGCCGAGATCGATGTAGTGCGTCGTCCATCGCGAGCCGTCCCACCAGCGCTGCTTGCCGGTGCCGTCGTCGTACCAGCCCGCATCGGGTCCCGTACCCATGCATCGAGGGTAGAGCCAAGCGTCGCGAGTTGGGCTCTATCGAGAACCGTCGAACTCCGACAGCACGGCCCTGGCCACTCGATCACCGGACACGAGCGCCCCTTGGATCGAGGCCGTGTCGCGATGATCGCCGGCGAGGAACACGCCGTCGCGAAGCCGTGCAGCTCTCTTCGTGCGCAGCGGCGGGGACTGCGCGGGAAGCGCGTCGTGGATGTCGTCCCTGCGCAGAAGATCCCACGATTGCGCATCGGCGCGCCAGATGTCGCCGAGCTGCGCGCGCACCGCCCGCTCATCCGCGGCCCCCGCCGCTCCCGACGCGGGTCGGCAGCAGGCAGGTGGCCTCGATCAGGTGTCTGCCGGGCGGAGCGTACGACGGCGCGGTGTGCGACATCACGACGGTGTTGACGATCGGCCCCCGTCGGCGGCCGTCGACGTGCACCATCGCGGATGCTGTCGGAGCGGCATCCGCCCCGAACCACCATGTCTGCAGGCCTCTGGTCGAGCGGTCGCGGCACGTCGACGAGGTCGGCGACGACGTCCGGTCCGACCGCGACCACCACCGCACGTGCCGACAGCGGATCCGCGCCCTGCACCTCGATCTCGACACGCGAAGCCCCGGACCGCACACCGGTGACGCGATTCTCGGGGCGGATGTCGGCACCAGCAGCGTGCGCGACGTGCGCCAGCTGCGCCGGCAGCGCCCCGATCCCGCGCTCCGGCACTCCCGGGCGTCCGAGCGCGAACATGCGGACCAGCAGGCGCGCGAACGCGTCGGATGTGTCGCCGCGCTCTTCGGCGAGGACCCCCGCGAGGAAGGGCTCCAGCACTTCGCTGCGCAGCGGACCGCGCAGGCCGATGTGGTCCCACCCGTCCCGGAGGGTGCCGTCGGAACCTGCGATGGCGGCGCGCGGACGGAGGATCGCCGGCAACGCCCAGCGGACCACCGCGACAGCATCCCGCACGGTGAGGAGGCCACTGCGGAGCGTCACCGGGATGTGCGCGGGATGTCGCACAGGGTGCGCGAGTTCGACTGTGCCCAGCTCACGGCGCACCCGGACCCCGACGGGGAAGCGCTGCAGCCGGAGCGCCTGCACGTCCACCCAGCGCGCAACGGCCGGGTAGGCGGGGTTGAGCACCTGGAATCCGCGATCGAGCAGGAAGCCGTCGAGCAGGTCGGTGCGCTGACGCCCGCCGACCGCATCGGACGCCTCGAGCACCACGACGTCGCGGCCGGCGAGTGCGAGCTGTGAGGCACAGCGCAGACCAGCAAGGCCCGCACCGATGACGACGACGTCGTGACTGCTCACGCCCCGAGCCTAGATCGCGCACGTGACGATCGGGCGCGGGGCCGAGTCCCGGCCGGCGTCTGGTGCGGGCGACCGCGGGATCGCACAATGAAGGTGTGACATCCGAAGCCGCCGACCCCGATCCCCGTCGATCCGCTGCACCGCCGGACCCGGTGGTTCTCGTGGCGCAGATCGCCGAAGCGCTCCCCGAGCTCGATCGGGAGGGTGTCGAGAGACTGGCGGACGCGCTCGATCAGCTGAACGAGGCGGTCGGCCTGCGACTCGATTCCGCCGTGGCGAGCGGACGGCTGAGCGTCGGAGCCCTCCCCGCACTGCTCTCGCATCAGCCGACGAGGGTGCGCCCGTCGGCGAAGCGGGCCTTCGCGCGGTCGTGGTTGCGGCCCACGGGAACCAGCTCGGTGGCCTTGGGCAGGCCCATCGGCTTCGTGGCGACATAGATGCTCTCCGCCCGATCGACGAGGAACGTCTCGTGCCAGATGCCCACGGCCCCGGGTGCCTTGCGGGCGGCCCTGTTGAACCGAGTCCACGCCGGTCGGTGCTCCTGCGCCGGACTCGAGGCGTAGGCGTAGAGCTTGTCGACCGACGACCAGTACTGCACCACGTACGGCCCACCCGCGCCGACGAGGAGGTGGTAGCCGAGCAGGCCCGACTCGGGGTCGATGCTCAGCTCGCGCAGCATCGCCGGCATGGCACCGAACACCGGCAGCCAGAGGTCGGGCCGCCACCACCTGTTGATCTGCATGCCGATGTGGAAGACGACGAGTTCGCCCTCGTACTTGTGGGTCATTCGTCCTTCGATGACTCGCGACACGATCTCTCCTTCGATTGGATAGCACTACTATCCATACTGGATAGCGATACTATCCAAGTCAAGGGGGCTGCATGAGAATCTCGGAGCTTTCAGCGCGGACCGGTGTGACGGTCGCCGACGATCAAGTACTACCTGCGGGAGGGTCTGCTGCCCGAGGGTGCGCGCAGTGCGCCGACCCAGGCGACCTATGCAGCAAGCACACGTCGAGCGCCTGCGCGTGATCCGCGCGCTGATCGAGTCCGGCGTCAGCATCGCCGAGAGCCGTCGGGTTCTGGACGCTCTCGATCATCCGCCCGCCAGCGCGCACGACCTGCTCGGCGCCGCCCACGCCGCCGTCGTTCCGTCCTTCGACGGCGCGGTGGACGTCACTGCGGCAGAGCACCTCGTCGCGCAGATCGGCTGGCAGCGCGGGATGTGCGACGACCGCGTGCTCGCGGGTGTGGCTCGGGCGCTGGAAGGCCTGGACGATGCGGGCTTCAGGGTGTCCGACGACGTCATGGCCGTCTACCTCGACTCCATCAGGCAGATCGCCCGCGCCGAGATCGCCGGCGTCCCCACCGAGTCCTCCGAGGCGGCCGTGCGCTACGTCGTGCTGGGCTCGGTGCTCGTGGAGCCGCTCCTGCTCGCGCTCCGGCGCGTGGCGGAGCAGATCGCCTCCGCCGAGCGGTTCGGTCCCGCCGAGGCTGGTGCGTAGAGCGTCGACCCGGATGCCGCAGCGGAGGAGTACATTCGCCGCATGACCGACCGCGAGGGGACACATGAGCCGGGCGGCGCGGACGAGATCGCGGCGGCTCGGGACGCACTCCACCACGATGACGCGATGCGCGAGCTGCCCGAGGACGAGCCTCCGCTCCCTCCTCCAGCACACGCCCGACCAGACGGAGACAGCGAACGCGGGCCGGGATCGTGACCGCGGCGAAGCGCAGGAACTGGCCTCCGCGGTTCGCGGTCCGCGCCGACTGAGTGGATCGCGTTGGCCCTGGCGGGCCGTCGCTGGTTTCCCGTCTGGGCGATCGTCCACCATCGCGGGCGGAAGAGCGGCACCGGCTACGCGACGCCGATCGCGATCATCCCGACGATCGACAAGAACGTCATCCTCATCGGCCTGCCCTGGGGCGCGAAGACGAACTGGGCGCGAAATGTGGTGGCGGCCGGTGAGGCCGGTCTGACCTGGAAGGGGCGCGAGCACCGGGCCGTGGCGCCTCGGATCATCACGCGAGCCGACGCGGTGGCCCTCGCCAGATCGCCGTTCCGGCTGATCGTGCGGGGAATGCCCGCTGCCATCGCGCTGACGCCCGCATCCGGCGATCCAGCCGGTGGTGCATGAGCGTCGGCGCTCGGGCGTAGCCTGAACGGATGCCCCCGAATGATACTCCGCAGAGAGCCCGGGCGCAGCTGGAAGCCGTCGCCGCCGCCGCTGCCGGCAGCCGAGGTGTGCAGGGCTTCGCAGCCTTCGCCGATCTGCCGGATGCGCCGGACGCCCGCTCGGCGGCCGTGCTGATGCTCTTCGGAATGCTCGATTCGCTGGAGAGCGATCACCGTGCTCAGGCCGATGCCGTGTCGCGCGACCTCGACGTGCTGCTGCTGGCGCGGGCGTCGACGTTGCGTTCGCACCCGGGCCAGGTGGCGTTTCCGGGCGGACGAGTCGATCCCGGCGACGCCGGACCGGTCGCCGCCTCGCTCCGCGAAGCCCGCGAGGAGACGGGCCTCGACACCGCCGGTGTCGACGTGCTCGGCGCACTCGAGCCCGTTCCGCTGGCCTTCTCGCAGCACCGGGTGACGCCCGTGCTCGCCTGGTGGCGGCATCCATCGCCTGTGCATGTCGTCGACGAGGCGGAGTCGGCGGCGGTCTTCCGGGCTCCGGTGGCCGATCTGCTCGACCCCGAGAACCGGGGGTCGACGGTGATCCGGCGCGACGGACAGGTCTGGCGGGGTCCTGGTTTTCTCGTGCATCACGCCAGCGGCGACCACCTGGTGTGGGGCTTCACGGGGATGCTGCTGGACGGACTCTTCGATCGCCTGGGGTGGACCGAGCCATGGGATGAGAACCGCGAGCTTCCGCTCGATCTGCTCGGTCTGGACTCGTCTGCGGCGCGGTGAGCTCGATCGACGGCGAGCCGGGCACGAAGCGCCGGTCGGGTCACTCCGTGGCCGGAGGAAGCGCGCCGCCGGAATCGAGGTGCGCGATGATCAGGTCGCGCCAGGAGCGGATGTAGGACGGATATCCCTCCTCGAACCCCCGCAGCGGACTGTTCTCCTTCGAGGTCGGTCGACGTGAGGTCATAGGCGACGGTGACGAGGCATCCGCTCGCAGAACCTTCGACGAGAGACGGTCACCGTGCCGGCGTTCCCGCTCTCGACGACGCGCGCATAGGCGATGCGCCGCCCTCGGTCGCAGCCGACCACGATCCACGTCGTGCCGCGACCGAGGGTGTCGCGCGTGCGGAACACGGTGCCGACCTCGATGTCATCCGCGACTTCGCCGAAGAACTCCGGCGACCAGCCGGGCACCCAGAGCGACTCGCCGCGCGCGGTGAAGAGGCGGAATGCGGCGGGTGCTGCGAGAGGAAGCTCGAAGGACTCGCTCACCGCCACCCGAGCCCCAGAGATGCTCACGGCCGCGCACTCCGATCGTCGAGGCGATGGGCGTCATCAGCGGTGAGCTCAAGGTCGTAGACCTCCCTGAGCTGCCGGATCTTCTGGGACGTCTCCGCGTCGAAGGGCAGTCTGCCGTCGAATGCGTGCAGCACGATCCCCTCGACGAGGTCGCCCAGGGACATGTCGAGATACTCCGCGAGCGCCTTCATGACCTTCAGCATCCGCGTCTCGATCCGTACGCCGGTCTGCGTTCGTTCAGTCGCTACCATGGTAACAATGTACCATCGCTGGCGGTCGGCGCCGCCCTAGAATGCTCCCTGGACCCGCCGACCGACTCGTCGGCGCCCCGACGTGAGGAGCGGTACATGCAGGTGGGAATGATCGGCCTCGGCCGGATGGGTGCCAACATCGTCCGGCGTCTGATGCGCGACGGCCATGACGCGGTCGTGTACGACGTCAGCGCCGACGCCGTTGCGGCGCTCGCGGCCGAGGGCGCGACGGGGTCGGACAGCATCGCCGACTTCGTGGCGAAGCTCGACGCGCCGCGGGTGGTCTGGCTGATGATCCCCGCGGGGCTGACCGGCCAAGTCGTCGACCAGGTGGCGGAACGTGCTCGAGCCGGGCGACATCATCATCGACGGCGGCAACTCCAACTACCGGGACGACGTCCGTCGCGCCGCGAAGCTCAGGGAGCGGGGAATCTCCTACATCGACGTCGGAACGAGCGGCGGGGTGTTCGGCCTGGATCGCGGTTACTGCCTGATGGTCGGGGGACCCGACGAAGCGGTCGCGACGATCGAGCCGATCCTCAAGACCATCGCGCCCGGGCGTGGCGACATCCCGCGCACTCCCGGACGCGAGGGGGACTACTCGCCCGAGGAGCAGGGGTACCTGCACTGCGGGTCGGCCGGCGCCGGGCACTACGTGAAGATGGTGCACAACGGCATCGAGTACGGCATCATGGCCGCCCTGGCCGAGGGTTTGAACGTGCTCGAGAACGCCGATGCCGGCATCCGTGAGGCCGAGCACTCCGCCGAGGTGGCTCCGCTCGAGGAGCCCGAGTTCTACCAGTTCACGATCGACACTCCCAAGGTGGCCGAGCTGTGGCGCCGTGGCTCCGTGATCTCGTCCTGGCTGCTTGATCTCACGGCCGCGGCGCTTCAGGCGAACCCCACACTCGAGGGACTGGCGGGCCGCGTGTCGGACTCGGGGGAGGGCCGCTGGACTGTGAAGGCAGCCGTCGACACCGGTGTACCGGTGCCCGTGCTCGCAGCGTCCCTGTTCGAGCGCTTCGCGTCCCGGGACGAGGACATGTACGCCAATCAGCTGCTCTCGGCGATGCGCCTCCAGTTCGGCGGGCATCAGGAGCTGCCGGCGGGCGATGTGCTCGAAGCCGGCAGCCGCAAGTCGGAGTCGACCTGAATCGGCGGGATCGATGAGATCGGCGGCCGTCGCACTGGTGGTGGTGTTCGCACTGCTCCTCGCCGCCTGCGCTTCGCCCACAGGGGCCGGTTCGCAGGACGCACTGCCTGACGACGCCCCGCTGGTGGCGTTCTACGGCGACTCGTACACGCTGGGCACCGGTGCGACCGATCCGTCGCGGCGCTGGTCCACCCGCATCGCCGAGGACCGGGGATGGCGCGAATTCAACCCGAGCCAGAACGGCCTCGGCTTCGTCACCAACCGCGAGGCCATGCGGGCGGACCTGCCCGGCCAGATCATCGACGCCGATCCGGACATCGTCCTGGTCACGATGGGGCTCAACGACGTGTTCAGCTACGACGGCGCGGGCGACGGGATCCGCCGGCAGATCGAGCGTGACTTCGATCGCCTGAGCACCGAGCTGCCCCGGGCACGCATCATCGTCGTCGAGCCCTTCTGGTACACCGCTGAGCGGCCCGAGTCGCTCGAGGTCATCATCGACTGGGTCCGCGAGGCCGCCGCCGAAATCGATGCCGACTACATCGAGGGTGCATCCTCCTGGATCCGAGGGCGCAAGGCGGAGATGGCCGCAGACGGAGTGCACCCGAACGATGCCGGCTACGAACTCATCACCCGCCGGATGGATGCTGCGCTGAGCGACCTGGGTCTGTGACGCGGACTGGATCTCAACTGCGCCGCTCGGTGAGATGGACGACCACATCGTCGCCGTCCGATTTGCCGATCGCCCTGCGGATCGTGGCCGCGACGGGGAGCTTGTGGGTACCGTCGCCGAGCGCCATGAACGCACCGGTGAAGGGGACTCCGTCGACGGTGCCGGCGACCTTGACGAGGCCGCGTGTGCCGAAGATGTCCGCCGATCCAGGCAGTTGGACGCACGTCCACGTGTCGCCGTCGCGCACTCGCCCGAGCCGCGCGGTGAAGGTGATGTCGAGCGAACCCGTCGTGTCCCGCTTTGCCATGGCTGACCTCCGTTGCCTTCCGTGCCGCCGACTGCGGCTGACCCTACCCTCATGACGATCGGCCGGCGCGCCGGTCGACAGCGGCTGAGGGATGGAGGGCGATACCGCCCCGGATGCCCTCCGCGTGCGTCAGGATCGAGCTGTGTACATCCCACCGATGGCGTCTTCGGCATCGGAGACCGCTGTCCCGGTGGGCCACTCCTACGGCGCCGCGATCATCCCCGAGGACGAACTGACGGCCGCTGACGTGCGCGGCGTGCTCAGTGGCATCCGATTCACGGGTTGGATCGCACCGGCTCAGGAGGGCTGGATCGTCGTTCTGGGCGAACCCGGTGACGGAGTCGTGGCTGAGGGGCGCCGCGGCATCATCGAGGTTGCCGGTGTGCTGGCCGAGCGCGTGACCGGACCGGTGCTCGCCGCCCGCGTTCGGCGCGACCGGCAGCTCGCCCTGGTGGCATGGCGCGGAGGGCAGGAGGTCGCACGGTACTGCAGCGATCCCTCCGTCGAGCCGGGCGCCGACGAGGACGTCCTGGCCCTGCCGTTCGGCGCGGCGGACGCCGAGGTCATCGCCGACGTGTGGGCTGGAGGAGAAGCCGCGGAGCCACTGACCGAGCTGCTCGAGGAGGAGCTCGATCCCGACAGCGTGTTCGAGTCGGAGCGCCTCGGGCGGGTGCTGCGACTGCTCGGGCTGCCCGCGTGGCTGGTGGCGGCGGGCGAGCTGCCGCATGCGCTGCCGCGGGGGCCGCGCACGTCCGAGCTGCTCCGGCTGCGCGTCGGGCGGACGGGGCTCGCCGGTCTGGCTCTGGGCGTGTTCGTGCGGCCGGTTCGTCGCAGGCAGCATCCGCCCGCCGTGATCGTGGAGCCGCCGAAGGGCAGCGGCATGGGCTTCGAGGAGTGGATGTTCTGAGAGCCGTTCTCGCGACGCCCCGCCGACCCGCGATTAGTCTCGAACGGTGACGCACGAGCTCAGCCGCGACGAGGCCCGGCGGATCGCCGTGCGCGCTCAGCTTCTTGACGCCGAGAGACCAGGCGACGTCGTCGAGGTCGCGGAGCAGCTGGGGTACATCAAGATCGATCCCACCGCGACGATCGCACCGTGCGAGCACACGGTCCTCTGGTCGCGCATCGGCTGGTCGTACGAGGCGGGCCAGTTGCAGAAGGCCGTCGAGATCGACCGGCTGCTCTTCGAGTTCGACGGGGCGTTCCGCCCGATGAGCGTGCTGCCGCTGATGCTCCCCGCGATGCGCACCTGGCCGCGACGCGAAAGCAGCAGGGAATGGCTCGCATCCAACGCGACGTTCCGCGCGGAGGTCCTTGCGCGGCTCAAGGCCGAGGGCCCTCTCCTCGCGAGCGACATCCCCGATACGGCTCAGGTGGATCGGGCGCCGGACGGCTGGTACGGCAAGAATCAGGTGCCGCACATGCTCGACTTCCTGAGTCGCCAGGGCCTGGTCGCCGTCGTCGGGCGTGAGGCTCGCCACCGCAAGTGGGACCTCGCCGAGCGCGTCTACCCGCAGAACCTGCCGGAGTACGACGAACACGAAGCGGCGCGCCTGCTCGATGAACGCCGTCTCCAGGCCGTCGGCATCGCGAAGCTGAAATCGCCCTGGTCGCAGATCGGCGAAGCCGGTGAGCCGGCGACGGTCGAAGGAAGCAGGTGGAAGTTCCGGGTCGATCCCGAGGCGCTTGCGGCGCTCGACGAGGATGACGGCGGACGCGTCGCATTCCTCAATCCGTACGACCCCATGCTGTTCGACCGTCCGCGCATCAGCGAGATCTTCGAGTTCGACTACGTGCTCGAGCAGTTCAAGCCCAAACCCCAGCGCAAGTACGGCTATTTCGCGCACCCGATCCTGATGGGCGACCGATTCGTGGGGATGCTGGATGCCGAAGTCGACCGGGAGCGCGAGGTGCTGAGAGTCAACGCGATCCACGAGTTCCTCCCGTTCGAGCCGGAAGAGGATGAGATGGTGCAGGCGGAGCTGTCCGAGTTGGCGGAGTGGCTGGGAATCGGAATCGCCGACGCGCGATGAAGCTGCGGGGACGGTGCCGATAAAGTCCATCCATGGATGTGATGACCGACGTGTACTGCATCATCCCCGTCACCGACATCACCCGATCGGTCGAGTGGTTCACCGCGTTCTTCGGCAGATCCGCCGAACACGTCATCGGCGGCGAATACCTGTGGCAGATCGGCGCGAACGGCTATGTGGTCATCGATGACAGGCGCGCCCACCCCGGTACCGCCGAGGTCACGATCGGCATCGAGCACCTCGACGAGCTGCTTGCGCGCCTCGACGGCCACGGAATCGCGCATCAGCCCGCGGAGACCTACGCGAGCGGCGTGAAGCACGTCACTGTCATCGATCCAGATGGCAACGAGCTGTCACTCGCTCAAGCGCCATGACCGGATCGACCGCTCCGGACCTGGCCGAGAACCGTCGTCGCGACATCCCTCTCGCCGTGATCTCGGTGGGCATGGCGGTCGTGGTCTGGTGGCCGGCGTTCACGCTGGGCGCGTGGGGAACGCTGTTCTTCGACACGCTCCTGACCCTCTGGGTGGCCTCGACCGCCGCGTTCGTCTTCGTCCTGTTCGAGCGGCGCCCCGTCGGCCGGCGGCTCGTCCGTGCCTTCCTCCTGCTGCTGCCCTCCGTGTGGCTGGTGTTCAGTTTCGTCGACTTCGAGACGACCGACGTGTTCACCTTCGTGGCAAGCGCATTCGCGCTGATCGTGGTGCTCATCGCGAGCCCGCATGACCGTCTGGGTGCTCGCGCGGATCATGTGGCCGGACTTCGGGCAGAACACGACGAATCGACAACGGTGGCTCATCATCGGGGTGGTCGTCGGAGTCGGCGTCGCAGCGTTCCTGCTCGGCCTCAACCAGGAGTATTTCCTCACCTGCGGCGACTTCACGATCAGCGGCAACTCCGAGCCGCCGGGATGCGTCACCGGCCAGGACTGAGGGCAGACCGCCTCACACGGAGGCTCGGGCCGGTGCCTCTTCCCAGATCATCGCGTCGATCAGTTCGGCGACGCCGATCGAGTACACGTGGATGCGCGAATCCCCGACGCCGACCGGAATCCACAGCGTGCCGTCGTGGACGATGCCGCCGCAGGAGTAGACGACACGGGGGACGTAGCCGGCCCGCATCTCCCCCTCGGGTGTCAGCAGGGGGGTCATCGTCCGTGCTACGACTCGCGAGGGGTCGTCGAGATCGAGCAGCATGGCGCCCAGCGAATAGGTGCGCAGCGGGCCGACGCCGTGGATCAGGACGAGCCAGCCGGCGGGCGTCTCGATCGGTGAACCGCAATTGCCGAGCTGGATCACCTCCCACATCTCGGTCGGGCGGTGAACGATTCCCTGGTAGTCCCAGATCACTCCGTCGTCCGAAGTCGCGAGCGAGATGCTCTCGCCGTCGGTGCGACTCAGAGCCAGGTGCTTGCCGCCCACGAGCCTCGGAAAGAGCGCCATACCCTTGTTGCGGGCGCCGCTGCCGGTGAGGCGGTGGACGGCGAAGCCGGCCAGATCATCCGAGGTGATCAGTCGTGGGGCGATGGCGAGCCCGTCGTACGCCGTGAAGGTCGCCCGATACTCAGTGCGACCGTCGGGGTGGGTGAAGAGCACGAAACGCGCATCCTCGACGCCGTTGCTCTCCTCGGGGCTGACCGGCATCAGCACACGCCCGCTGAGCGGGGTGTCGGGCCCGAACTCGGCATGGTACGCGGAAGCGGCCACATCGCGCAGCGCCTGCAGCGGCAAATGGATGTCGGGCCGGGCCGACAGCTGCGCGGGCAGGCCGCGCAGGGTGCTCTCGAGCTCGGCGACGCCGAAGCGCTCCGGAAGCTCGTTGAGCACGGCGCTGATGTGGTCGGTGAGGTGTCCCTCGTCCTCCAGCGTCCGACTGAAGTGGTCGGTCGACCAGTCGCCGTGGCTGATGGCTGCGACGAACGCCTCAGGCGATCGCTCGCCGAACGTCCACGTGCCGTCGACACCGATGACGGCCTCGACGAATTCGATGGAGGAGATGTGACCCTCGCCGATGCCGCGGAGCGAGATCGCGACCCTCAGCTCACCTGGCGCGAGCCCCTCCTGCGAAGGATGCGGGACCGCGCTGGGATTGCACAGCGCCGCACCCTCCACCGCGTACTCAGCCGTGAAGGCCGCCCCGAGGACGATGGCGTGCGCATCGTCGACCGGATGCTCCTCCAGGATGCGGCGACCGACCGCGCGCGCGTTGGCGGTCAGGATCGCCGCAGCATCCGGGTGGCGTGCCGAGAAGTCGGCCAGGACAGCGGCGGCCGTCGACTCGATCTCTTCGGCCGGCATCCTTCGAACCCGCGCAACGACCTGCGAGACGCGAGAAGGAGACGAGGTGAGCTCGTCGCCGGGCAGGAAGAACCGCGCTATGACCCGCGACGGGTCGTGTTCGAGGCGGGCGGGGTGCTTCTTCAGAGAGGAGGTCATCGCGACGCACCATACTCCACCTCGAGCCGGATGCTTTGCTAGCCGAGCAGTAGACGATAAACCTCGAGGTAGCCGTCGACCATGCGCTCGACGTCGAAGCGCTCCCGCGCGCGTGACCGCACCCGCTCCCGGTCGAGGGCCAGGGCGGGACGGATGGCCGAAACGGCTTCATCCAGGCCCGGCACGACGAATCCCGTCACGCCGTCGTCGACGATCTCGGGCATCGAGCCCCGGCGGTACGCGACGACGGGGGTTCCGCAGGCCATCGCTTCGACCACGGAGAGCCCGAACGGCTCGTCGAAGTGGATGGGATGAAGCAGCGCCGCGGCGGAGGCGAGCACGGCCGCCCTCTCGTCCGGTCCGACCGAACCTCGATACACGACCCGGTCGCCGTCGATGTGCGGCTCGACGCGGTCGGTGAAGTACCCCTCGTCCTGGACGATTCCGCAGATCACCAGCCGCCGGCCGGCACGTCGTGCGATCTCGATCGCGTCCGCAGTCCCCTTGTCGGGGTGGATGCGACCGAAGATCACCAGGTCCTCGCCGGGAGTGGTCTCGGACCCGAACTCGGTCATGTCGATTCCATGGTGGACCGTCGCGAGGTAGTTCAGCGCCGGCGAGCGGTCGGCGTCCGAGATCGACACGAGCGCCGACGTGCTGCGCTGATAGGCCGGCAGGATTCCGGCTCCGGAGAAGCCGTGGATCGTGGTCACCATCGGCGCGCCCCACTGGCCGGGAAAGGCGAGGGGCAGCCAGTCGAGCTGGTTGTGGATCAGGTCGAATCCGCCGGAGAGGTCGATCGCGTGCGCGACATGCAGCGCCTCCCACACGCGTCCGTCCATGGACGGATCCTCCGCGTACCCGTGCGGCGCGACGGCCTCGAGCCGGGCAGCGGTCTGCGAGTCAGCCGTCGCGAAGAGGGTCACGTCGACACCGCGCCGCACGAGCCCTTCGGTGAGCAGACTCGTGACCCGCTCCCACGGCCCGTAATGCGCCGGCGGCGTCCGCCACGCGATCGGGCCGAGCATCGCGACCTTCATCTCAACTCCCGGTTAGCCTGGAATGGTACGCGTGGAGGTGGGCGTGGAGCACGACAGTCGGGATGCCGCGATGAGGTACCGCCTGCGCAAGGAGGCGATCGAGCGGGGCGAGGAGCCGCCTGAGGACGATGAGTCGCCCGCGGCGGGCCGCATCTGGACGCAGGACGAGCGCGCGGCGATCGTCGACGTCGCGATCCAGCAGGCGATCCGCCGTGGCGATTTCGACAACCTTCCCGGAGCAGGCAAGCCCATCCCCGGGCTCGGCGCCTCCAACGACCCGGACTGGTGGATCCGGCGGAAGATCGAGCGGGAACGGCTGACCGGACTCGGACCGCCCGCGCTCACGCTTCGGACGGAGTACGCCGAACTCGGAGCGCGCCTGGACGAGCTCTCGCGCGAGTCCGACGTGCGCGAGTATCTCGAAGACTTCAACCATCGTGTGATCGAGGCGCGCCGCCAGCTGCTCGGCGGGCCGCCCGTCGTCACTCCGACGGTGGAGATCGACGAGTGGGTCGAGAATTGGCGTGCACGGCGGCAGGCCGCGATGCACCCCGCACCCCGCGCCCGTGATGACGAACTGGAGGAGCGCCGCACGCGCTGGGCTTTCTGGCGTCGCCGCGCATAGCTGCGCGACCCGCTCAATCGAGGATGAACGACACCTCGAGCACGACGTGGAAGCTCGTGATCGCTCCGTCGCTGCACTCGACTTTCTGATCCTTGACCCATGCGCCGCTCACGTTCCGAAGCGTGGCATGCGCGCGCTCGATCCCTTCGCGGATCGCGTCATCGAAGCTCTCCGACGATCGGGCGCTGATGGTGGTGATTCGGGCGACAGTGCTGCTCATCGCAACCTCCTTGTTGTCGTCCCGAGTCTTTCTGCGACCGATCCGGCGCACAAGGAGGTTGCGCGCATCCTCGCTGGAGCTATGATCGGCCGCTACTCAGGCACGGTCGGAGGTACGCGGAGCGGAGTCTGCGTCATCGGCAGGTACGGACTCTGCGTGGGTCGCATCGGCAGCGGTCGTGCTCTGCCCTGTGGAAGGACTCCTGCGGCTGCGGACCAGCCGGACGACGACCCACGCGACCAGTCCGACGACGAGCAGCACCAGCAGCCACGGGATCAGGAATCCGATTGCGACCACGATGCCGTTGAGGGTCGCGACCAGGCCGTTCCACCCGGCGGCCAGACCGTCGCCGAACCCGGCTGGATCGGCTGTGACCGGCTCGATGTCGGGACTCAGCGTCACCGTGAGGGTCGACATGGCGACCTGCTCGTCGTAGTACTTCAGCTGCTGCTGGTACGACTCGAGCGTCGCCTGGCGCTCGGCCAGCGCCGACTCGGCGGCGATCAGGTCCGCGAGGCTTCCTGCCTGCGACATGAGCAGGGTGAGCCGATCGACGGATGCCTGCGCCGCATCGATCCGCGCCTGCAGATCGACGGTCACCGTTGTGACGTCCTGCCGGTTGATCGAGGATGCGGTGACCTCGCCGAGTCCTCCGAGCTGGTCGACGAGCGACTGCAGCCCATCGGCGGGCACGCGCACCGTGATCCACGCACCGTCGGGTGGGTACGGGTAGGGCATCGTGGAGTCGTAGACGACGCCGCTGTTCGGGTCGACCGGGATCACCTGTCCGGAGGTGCCGATGCTCATCGACTCGACATAGCCGTCGCGGGATTCAGCGGCATCCGAGATCATCGCCGCGGCCGCGGCGATGTCATCGACCACGACAGTCGCCGAGGCCGTGACGATGATGTCCCGGCCGGCCTCGGGGGCGGCATCCGCCTCGGCGCTCTTCTGGCCGGTGCTGTCGAGCTCGGCGACGCCGGAACCGTCGGAGACCGCACCGGAATCGCTGCCTCCCTCGGCCGCGGGGGCCTGGGGAGCCACGGCGGATTCGTTCGTCGACGTGACGCCGACCAGAGAGCCGACGCTCGGTGCGATCACCGCGGCGACGACGATCACTGCGGCCGCCGCCCCGCCGATCAGCCAGCCGCGGCCTCGGCGGGCGCGCCGGGTCGTCCGGTCGCGTGCGATCTCGGCGAAGAGCGAGTCCTCGATCTCGTCGATGCGTTCATCCGAGAGTTCCGGCAGCCCGGGCTGGGGCGCGGAGGCGTCGGGGCGCTGTTGCATGTTCATGTGCTCTCCTTGGCGACGGTCCGCAAGCGCGTGCGGATGCGGGAGAGACGATTGCGGACGACGCCGTGCTCGACGCCGAGTTCCTCGGCGGCCGCCTGATAGGCGTATCCCTCGGTCGCGCAGAGCCGGAAGATGTCACGGTCCAAGGGGCTGAGCCCGGCCACTTCGCGCAGGATCCGATCGGCGAATTCGGCGTCGATGACCTGCTGCTCGACGTTCACGGTCGAGGGCAGCGACTCCTCCGCGGCATCCGTCGTGTGCTCACGATCCCGACGCTGCGCGCGGATGCGGTTCGCCGCCTGGAAGCGGCAGACCGTCGCGAGCCACGGGAGCAGCGAGTCGCCGGCGAGCTCGAGGCCGGGCAGCTTCCGCCACGCGACCAGGAAGGTCTCCTGCGCCACGTCCTCGGCATCCGCCGCGTTGCCGACGAGCCGGTGGGCCAGCCAGTACACGGGTCTGACGTAGGCGCGGTAGAGCTGGCGAAAGGCGTGCTCGCTCCCGCTCGCGGCTTGTGCCACGAGAGCAGCGTCGGTCACGTCGGTCACGTCACGGTCCGTCCTGTCCACCGGATGCTGTGGCTCGCGCGGCATCCGCATCATTGTCTCTCACCCTGAGAGTGTCCGAACAGCACGGATCGTCTCATCACCGATCCGGCCGATCGACATCACCCTGTATCCTGAGGTTCGCGAGAGGGAGTATCCCGTCATCGCGTGTCCGTCATCACGGGAGCCAGTGACGCAGCCCCGGGCACGTGCCGCAGCCATCCGGATCCGGATGCAGCGGGGGAGAGACTTTCGGGATTCGATCGACCCCGCCCCTCTTGCGAAAGGCCCTGCGTTTGGACCTCGTACTCCCCGTCTGGTTCGAAGTCGGCTCGCTCATCGTGCTGACCCTGATCCTCGCCGCCGACCTGCTGCTGATCCTGAAGCGACCGCACATACCCTCCACGCGAGAGTCGACGCTGTGGGTCGTGTTCTACGTCGTCCTGGCCCTCATCTTCGCGGGACTGATGTGGATCTTCGCGGGCGGCGAGTACGCCGGACAGTTCGTCGCCGGATGGCTCACCGAGTACAGCCTCTCGATCGACAACCTGTTCGTGTTCGTGCTCATCATGGGCCAGTTCGCCGTACCGCGCCGCTACCAGCAGGAGGTGCTGATGGTGGGCATCATCATCGCGCTCATCCTGCGCGGCGCCTTCATCCTGGTGGGCGCGGCCGTCATCGAGAACTTCAGCCCGATCTTCTACGTGTTCGGTGCGTTCCTGGTGTGGACGGCCTATCGCCAGGCCTTCCCCGGCGGTGACCACGACGCCGAGGTCAAGCAGGAGAACTTCATCGTTCGGACTCTCCGCCGCACGATCGACATCAGCGACTCCTACGACGGCGCGAAGCTGCGCACCGTCGTGGACGGCAAGAAGATCTTCACGCCGATGATCATCGTGTTCGCGGCGATCGGCGTGACCGACCTGCTCTTCGCGATCGACTCGATACCGGCCATCTTCGGCATCACGACGAGCCCGTTCATCGTCTTCACCGCGAACATCTTCGCCCTGATGGGCTTGCGTCAGCTGTACTTCCTGCTCGGCGACCTGCTGGATCGCCTCCGCTACCTCCACTACGGCATCGCGTTCATCCTGGCCTTCATCGGCCTGAAGCTGATCTTCCACGCGATGCACGTGAACGAGCTGCCGTTCATCAACAACGGCGAGCACATCGAGTGGGCACCGGAGATCTCCACCTGGATGTCGCTCGCGGTGATCGTGCTGTCGATGGCGGTGGCCACGATCGCGAGCCTGGTCGCCTCGTCGCGCGAGAAGCGAGCGAGGGCCGCGGATGTCGCACGACCGTGAGCAGGATCCCCGCGCTGCTCGCTGATCGAGCAGCGCCCGGCGCTCCTCGGGCGGCGCCGGTGGCCGCAGCCCGATGTGGGCGCCGGCCGATCGGACGCCGGTGGTATTCTGGCCGGATGCGGATCGCTCTCCTTCTCCTTAGCGGCCGCGGCGAGTCCTAGTTCTCAGGCCTTCCTCGTCGCGGAGTTCGTCACGGGCTTGATCCGCCTTCCTAGGAGAACGAGAGACCATGAGCATTTCCCCGACCGACGCCTCCGGAATTCCCGAGCACCCTCGCACGCTGGCTGAGAAGGTGTGGGACGACCATCTCGTCGTCAAGGGCGAGAACGGCGAGCCCGACCTCATCTACATCGATCTGCACCTCGTGCACGAGGTGACCAGCCCCCAGGCTTTCGACGGCCTGCGCGCGGAGGGCAGGCCGCTGCGGCGCCTCGACCTCACGATCGCGACGGAAGACCACAACACGCCGACCCTCGACATCGACAAGCCGATCGCGGACCTGACCAGCCGCACG
Organism: uncultured Actinomycetota bacterium; assembly: GCA_963717585.1. Taxonomy (GTDB): domain Bacteria; phylum Actinomycetota; class Actinomycetes; order Actinomycetales; family Microbacteriaceae; genus Microbacterium. The sequence goes on from CAVQWI010000001.1 coordinate 55,141, forward strand.
CAGATCGAGACGCTGCGCCGCAACGCCGAGGAGTTCGGTGTGCGGCTGCACTCGCTCGGCGACAAGGAGCAGGGGATCGTCCACGTCGTGGGGCCCCAGCTCGGCCTGACGATGCCAGGCATCACGGTCGTGTGCGGCGACTCCCACACCTCCACCCACGGAGCGTTCGGCGCCATGGCGATCGGCATCGGCACGAGCGAGGTCGAGCACGTGATGGCGACCCAGACCCTGCCCCTCACGCCCTTCAAGACGATGGCGATCACGGTCGAAGGAACGCTGAAGCCCGGCGTCACCGCGAAGGACATCATCCTCGCCGTGATCGCGAAGATCGGCACGGGCGGCGGTCAGGGATACGTCCTCGAGTACCGCGGCAGCGCGATCCGCGCCCTCTCCATGGAGGGGCGCATGACGATCTGCAACATGTCGATCGAGGCGGGTGCCCGCGCCGGCATGGTCGCGCCCGACGAGACCACGTTCGCCTACCTCGAAGGTCGCCCGCACGCCCCGAAGGGCCAGGACTGGGTCGACGCCGTCGCCTACTGGCGCACCCTGCCCACCGACGACGGGGCGGTCTTCGACGCCGAGGTGTATCTCGATGCGAACGAACTCGAGCCCTTCGTCACCTGGGGGACGAACCCCGGGCAGGGAGTGTCGCTGAGCGATGTCGTCCCCTTCCCCGAGGACTACGCCGACCCCAACGACCGCGCGGCCGCCGAGCGCGCGCTGGAGTACATGGCACTGGCGCCGGGAACGCCCTTGAAGGATGTCGCGGTCGACGCGGTGTTCATGGGCTCCTGCACGAACAGCCGCATCGAAGACCTTCGGGCGTTCGCGTCGATCGTCAAGGGCCGCACCAAAGCCGAAGGCGTGCGGGTGATGGTCGTGCCCGGTTCCGCCCGCGTTCGGCTGGAGGCCGAAGCCGAAGGGCTGGACAAGGTGTTCACCGAGTTCGGCGCCGAGTGGCGCTTCGCCGGCTGCTCGATGTGTCTGGGGATGAATCCGGATCAGCTCGCTCCGGGCGAGCGCTGCGCGTCCACCAGCAACCGCAACTTCGAGGGTCGTCAGGGCAAGGGGGGGCGCACCCATCTCGTCTCGCCGCTGGTGGCTGCCGCGACCGCCGTCCGCGGGACGCTCTCAAGCCCGAGCGACCTGGAGCCCGCACCCGTGGCGGTGGAGGTCTGATCATGGAGAAATTCACCACTCACACCGGCATCGCCGCTCCGCTCAAGCGCTCCAACGTCGACACCGACCAGATCATCCCGGCTGTCTACCTCAAGCGCGTCACGAAGACGGGCTTCGAGGATGCGCTGTTCGCGGCCTGGCGGCAGAATCCCGATTTCGTGCTCAACCAGCCGGTCTTCCAGGGTGCCAGCATCCTGGTCGCCGGGCCGGACTTCGGCACCGGATCGAGTCGGGAGCACGCCGTGTGGGCTCTGCGCGACTTCGGGTTCGACGTGGTGCTGAGTCCGAAGTTCGCCGACATCTTCCGCGGCAACTCGGGCAAGCAGGGACTGCTCACCGGAGTCATCTCCGAGCCGGATCTCGAGCGCATCTGGGCGGCCATCGACGCCGACCCCGGCATCCGGATGACAGTCGATCTGGTCGCGCGCGAGGCGGCTATCGGCGATCTCCGGGTTCCTTTCGAGATCGATGATTACACTAGGTGGCGGCTTCTCGAAGGGCTCGATGACATCGGGCTGACGCTGCGCAACGAAGACAAGATCGCGCAGTTCGAGGCTCGCCGCGAGGCGTGGCGTCCGCGGACCATCCCGGTTCCGTAGGCTCGGGCAGCCGCCCCGGGTGCTCGCACAGGCACGGGGCGGATCCGCGGACAGCTGTTCGCTCGAAGACACAAGTGAGGTTCCACCGGATGAAGACGCTCCTAGGCGACGCAGCACAATCGAAGGCGGGAGACCAGGAGTTGTCCGGAGAGACGCTCGCGATCCGCGGCGGCCGACCGCTCAGCGGACGTGTCGAGGTCAAGGGCGCGAAGAACCTGGCCACCAAGGCCATGGTGGCCGCGCTGCTCGGCGAGACGACCAGTGTGCTGCGGGACGTCCCGGACATCAGCGATGTGCAGGTCGTCCGATCGCTCCTCGAGGTGCACGGCGTGCGCGTCGAGGAGGGCGATGAGGAGGGCTCCCTCGTCTTCGACCCCAGCGGAGCCGTCTCCGCGCACTTCGAGGAGATCGACGCTCACGCCGGGGCCTCCCGCATCCCGATCCTGTTCTGCGGGCCGCTGCTGCACCTGCTCGGCGAGGCGCTGATCCCCGACCTCGGCGGATGCCGCATCGGAGACCGGCCGATCAACTTCCACATGGACGCGCTGCGCGCGTTCGGCGCGATCGTCGTCAAGACCTACGAAGGCATCCGGATCACCGCCCCGAACGGCCTCACCGGCGCGAAGATCGAACTGCCCTACCCGAGCGTGGGCGCCACGGAGCAGGTGCTGCTCACCGCCGTGAAGGCCAAGGGCGTCACCGAGCTTCGCGGTGCGGCGATCGAGCCCGAGATCATGGACCTCATCGCGGTGCTGCAGAAGATGGGCGCGATCATCTCCTATGAGCCGAACCGCGTCATCCTCATCGAGGGCGTCGAGACGCTCCGCGGATACGACCACCGCTGCATCTTCGATCGGAACGAGGCGGCGTCGTGGGCATGCGCCGCTCTCGCGACCGACGGAGACATCTACGTCGGCGGCGCGAAGCAGCAGGAGATGCTCACGTTCCTCAACGTCTACCGCAAGGCCGGCGGGGAGTTCGACGTCCACGAGGACGGCATCCGCTTCCGCCGCGGCGGAGCACTCAAGCCCGTCGTCGTCGAAACCGACGTCCACCCCGGTTTCATGACCGACTGGCAGCAGCCCCTCATCGTCGCGCTCACCCAGGCCGAGGGCCGCTCGATCGTCCACGAGACCGTGTACGAGAACCGGCTCGGCTTCACCGAGGCGCTCGTGCAGATGGGTGCCGACATCGTCGTCCATCCGCAGGGGATCGACAGCCCCGACCGGCGCGTGCCCCGCCGTGCCCTCGAGCAGGCGGCCGTGATCAACGGACCCACTCCGCTCCACGGCGCCGATGTCGTCGTCCCCGATCTGCGTGGAGGGTACAGCTACCTCATCGCCGCCCTCGCCGCCGAGGGGGAGTCGGTGGTGCGAAACGTCGGGATCATCCGCCGCGGCTACGAGAAGCTCTTCACGAAGCTGGACGCCCTGGGCGCAGACTTCGACGTCATCGGATAGCCGCGTGGCCACCTCCTCGCCGCGGGTGCGCGCGTCCGCGGAAAAGACGCGGCCGAGCGTCTTCTGGCCGCTCGCGGCGATCGTCGTGCCGATGGTCGGACTGGTGGCCCGGATCGAGATCATCGACGGCGAGAAGATGCCGCGCGAAGGCCCCTATGTCCTGGCGCCGAGCCACTCCACGGAATTCGATCCGCTCATCGTGTCGGTGGTGGTGTGGCGGCTGGGCCGCGCGCCGCGCTTCATGGCGAAGGAGAGCCTGTTCAAGGTTCCCGTGCTCGGCTGGGCGCTGCGCGCCACCGGCATGGTCCCGGTCGCCCGCTCATCGTCGGCGACGGCGGCCCGACAGACCATCGCGGCCTCGGAGCTCCTGGTGGAGCACGGTCGCGGAGTCGTCGTCTACCCCGAGGGCACGCTCACCCGCGACCCTGATCTGTGGCCGATGCGGGGCAAGACCGGCGCGGCGCGGCTGGCGCTGACGGACGGCATCCCGCTCATCCCGATGGCTCACTGGGGGGCGCAGGACATCCTGCCCCGCTACGGGAAGCTGAGCCTGTGGCCGCTGCGCCGCCACGTTCGCGTGATGGTGGGCGACCCCGTCGACCTGTCCGAGTTCAGCGGCAAGCAGGCCCAGCCGGCCGCGCTCGTCGCGGCAACGGACCGCCTCATGAACGACATCTCACAGCTGCTGTCGAAGCTGCGCGGCGAGCCGGCTCCGGCCAAGCGCTGGAACCCCGCCGAGCACGGGCAGAAAGAGACGGGTCGCCTTGAGTCGTAGGCAGGATGCCGGGCTGCCTCGCGTCGCGGTCATCGGCGCAGGCAGCTGGGGCACGACGTTCGGCAAGATCCTCGCCGACGGCGGTGCACACGTCACCATGTGGGCGCGCCGGCCCGAACTCGCCCACGAGATCAACGAGGCAAAGCGCAACAGCGAGTACCTCCCGGGCATCAACCTGCCCCGCGAGATGTACGCGACCCACCATCTGTCGGAGGCGCTCGACGGAGCCGAGCAGGTCTACCTGTCGATCCCGAGTCAGGCAGTCCGGCAGAACCTCAAGGCGGTCCGGGCGCTCGTGACCAGCACGGATGCCCCGATCGTCTCGCTCATGAAGGGCGTCGAGCGACGCAGCGGGCTGCGGATGAGCCAGGTCATCGAGCAGGAGCTGCACTGCGATCCGTCACGCATCGCCGTCGCATCCGGCCCGAACCTCGCGCTCGAGATCGCGCGGGAGCAGCCGACGGCGGCCGTGATCTCCTCGACGAGCCAGGAGACCGCCGATGCAGTCGCTCGCCGCGCACGCAACAGGTACTTCCGCACCTTCGTCAACACCGACGTCATCGGCACCGAATTCGGCGGCGTGCTGAAGAATCTCATCGCCGTCGCCATCGGCATCGTCGACGGCGTCGGCTACGGCGAGAACACCAAGGCATCGATCATCACGCGCGGCCTGGTCGAGATGACCGATTTCGCCGTCGCGCAGGGCGCGCACGTCGAAACGCTCCAGGGACTGGCCGGCCTCGGCGATCTGATCGCCACGTGCCAGTCGCCGCTGAGCCGCAACAACACGGCGGGGCGACTGCTCGGCCAGGGCTACAGCTTCCAGGATGTCGTGAAGCAGATGAATCAGACCGCGGAGGGACTGGCATCCGTTGCGCCGGTCCTGCAGCTGGCTCGGGAGGCCGGCATCCAGATGCCGATCGTCGAGCAGGTCAAGATGGTGCTGGACGGAACGATGAACCCCCGTGAGATCGCACCACACCTCACGACGGACGACGATCAGCCCCAGGGCGAGAGGACGCAGAATGGACAGGCCGGCGGTGGTGGTGCTCTTTGGAGGTCGCTCCAGCGAACACTCGATCAGTTCCGCAACAGCGGGCGGCGTCCTCCGCGCGATCAGCCGTGACGGCTACCGCGTGATCCCGGTCGGGATCACGCGCGACGGCGTGTTCGTCCTCGAGGACGACGATCCCGACAAGTTCGCGCTCGACGCCGAGAAGCTGCCCGAGGTGGTGGACAACGGCACGCGCATCCTGTGGCCCGAGGGCGGCGCCGACCGGGCGCTGCGGGTGCGGCGCGCCGACGGCGGCGTGGAGGATCTGGGCGCGGTCGACGTCGTCCTGCCGATCCTGCACGGCGTGCACGGAGAGGACGGGACGGTGCAGGGCTTCTTCGACACCCTCGGCATCCCGTATGCGGGCGGGGGAGTGCTCGATTCCGCGCTGTGCATGGACAAGCACTTCATGAAGATCGTGCTGCAGGCTGCCGGCGTTCCGGTGGCACCGTGGGTCACGGTCACCCGCTCCGGGTGGGAGCGCAACTCCGAAGCCCTTCGGAGGGATGCCGCTGCTCTGGGCCTGCCGGTCTTCGTGAAGCCCTCGCGCGCGGGCTCCAGTGTCGGCGTGTCCAAGGTCTCGGACCCATCCGAGCTGGATGAGGCGCTCCAGCTCGCCTTCGCGGAGGACGAGAAGGTGCTGATCGAGACCGCGATCGTCGGACGCGAGGTGGAGATCGCGATCCTCGAGGGGCGCAACGGGTCCGGCTCGCGCGCCTCGCTGCCGGGCGAGATCGTGCTCACCACCCGCGAGTTCTACGACTTCGAGGGCAAGTACCTCGGCGGTGACGGCGCGGAGGTCGTCTGCCCGGCCGAGCTGAGCGACTCCGAGATCGCGACGATCCAGGAGCTCGGCATCCGCGCCTTCGACGCGGTGGACGGTCGTGGCCTCGCACGCGTCGACTTCTTCCTCGCGGATGACGTCCTCTACGTCAACGAGCTGAACACGATGCCCGGCTTCACGCCGATCTCGATGTTCCCCAAGTGCTGGATCGCATCGGGGATGACCTACCCCGAGCTGATCTCGGAGCTGATCGACACAGCACTGGAGCGCGCCGCGAGGCAGCGCTAGCCGGTCGTCGACGCGTCCGTGCAGACGGAACCGTCGGCCGGGAGCACGGAGACGACCTGAGACAGCGTGTCGAGCACCGCCGCGCTGGAGACGACGTCGTTGTCGAGGTAGATCTCCACGGCGGGGGTGCGGCCGAACGTCGTCACGCGGTACCGCGGCGCGTCGGACTCGTCGATGATCCAGTCGACCCCGTTGACGCTCTGACACGGCAGGGTCGTCGGCCCCGGAGGGGCGAGCCCGCACGTCAGGATGACTGATGCAGGATCGCCCCACGCCCCGGTGGCCTGCGCGTCGGTCCAGCGGCGCTGCTGTCCGTCTACCCGGTCGGGCAGGCGCACGCTGACATCGGCGCAGGCCGGGTCGTTCGCCTGATCTGCGGCCTGCAGCGAGACCGTCGACACGCAGCCGGCGAGAAGTGCACCGGTCGCCAGAAGCACCCCTGCGGCAGCGGCAGCGGATCGGCGGGACACCACTCCAGGCTACCCAGCGCTAGCGTGGGAGGGTGACCGAGCCCGACGCCGACCCCGCGGTGGGGGAGCTGTCGGAGGGGGCGATCCTGCGCCGGATCCTGGCGCGGCTCGGCGACTCGGGCGCGCTCGTCGGACCGGGGGACGATGCGGCGGTGGTGTCGACACCGGGTGGCTCGGTCGTCGCCACGACCGACACCCTGGTGCACGGCCCGGACTTCCGTCTCGCGTGGTCTGACGGATTCGATCTCGGCTGGAAGGCGGCGGCCGTCAACCTGGCGGATGTCGCCGCGATGGGAGCGCGGCCGACTGCGCTGCTGGTCGCCCTGGCCATGCCGAACGAGACCCGGCTGTCTTTCGTCGAGCGACTCGCAGACGGACTGAGAGCAGCCTGCGACGCGCTCGCTCCCGGGTGCGAGGTGGTCGGCGGCGACCTCACGGTCTCACCCACGCTCACGATCGCGGTCACCGCGCTCGGGGCGCTCGACGGCCGTCCGCCGGTGCTCCGCTCCGGCGCCCAGCCGGGTGACATCGTCGCCGTGGCAGGCGACCTCGGCGTGGCGGCTCGCGGGCTCGGCATCCTGTTCACGACATTCACCGATGCCGACGGCGCACCGACCGCCATCGACCGGGCGAAGCTGTCGGACGATGACGGGGTCGCTGTGGACCGCCAACTCCGGCCGCGACCGCCGATCGCGATGGGCGCCGTCATCGCCGATGCCGGCGCCACGGCTCTGATGGACATCTCGGACGGACTCGCCCTCGACGCCACTCGCCTGGCGGACGCCTCCGGTGTGACCCTCGACATCCGCAGTTCGCTGCTCGGCCCCGACGTGCGCCGAGCACTGGAGGGAGGCGAGGATCACGCACTGCTCGCGACGTTCCCGCGCGACGCGCAGCTGCCCGGCGGGCTGCGGGTGATCGGCGGCGTGGTCGAGCGCTCGGGCTCCCCGCTCCTGGTCGATGGAGTGCCGTACGCCGGCCCGGGAGGCTGGGACCCCTACCGCGACTGGGACGCGCACGGCGGCTGACCGTCAATCGGCGACGCGCAGCCACCAGAGCGTGGTGTCGCCGTACCGCTTGTCGCGTGCATGGACGAGCCCCGCAGGCAGCGTCGGCCGCGGCGAGCGGGCGGCCCGCTCCACGACGACGGTCGCCGTATCGGCAAGCGACGGCACGAGAAGCCCGAGCGCATCCGTCAGCTCGCCCTCGCCGAGGTCGTACGGCGGATCGATGAGCACCAGATCGTAGGGCCCGCGCGGACCGCCGAGGAAGGCCGAGACCGGGTTGCGATGCACGCGGATCGCGGCATCCCGCCCCACCGACTTCACGACCTTCGCGGCGTTGCGCAGGGCGACGGCGGCGGCGCGCGGCGACTTCTCCACAAGATCGACGGATGCCGCCCCGCGGCTCGCCGCTTCGAGTCCGAGGGCGCCCGAGCCGGCGTAGAGATCCAGAACCGCTGCCCCGCGCAGGGCGTCAGCGGACTCCAGCGCACCGAACAGCGACTCCCGCACCCGATCGCTCGTCGGGCGCGTGCCTGCGTCGGGGACTTCGAGCGTGATCGATCCGGCGCGGCCCGCGATGATCCGTGTCACACGATCACGATAGCCGCGGAGTCTAGGGTGCTGTCGCGCCGGCCCTATGCTCGGGAGGACCTGGCCGACCGAGAGAACCGGAACCGATGAACAGCACCCGCGCACGCGCCCTGTCCGCCATCGTGCTCGCGACCGTCATCGCCGTCGCTGTCTCCGGATGCTCCGGTGGATCTGCGACCCCGACCCAGACACCGACGCCCACAGCGACCCCGACGCAGACGCCCACACCCACACCTACGCCCACGCCCGACCCGACCGTGGCGCCCGCCGACATCCCGACCGACTGCAACGCGCTCGGCACGGCGTCCGTGCGGCAGGAGGCCGTCGGCGACCTGACTCTGCAGAGCGACGGAGTCGGCTTCGTCCGGCCGGCTCCCGCGAACGCGACGCTCGTCCTCGGCTGCGACTGGATCGTCGGCGACACGACCGGGATGCTGCTGCTGATCAGCACCGCGCCCCCCGCCGACGTCGCCGCGGCCATCCCCACCCTTCCGCCGATGGGCTACGCGTGCGGCGCGTCGGAGGACTTCGGTGCGAACTTCTGCCAGCTGGTGGGCGATGCGCCCGACACGGAGGAGATCATCGTGGCGCGCGAGGGCGTGTGGATCTACCTGTCGACGTCCAATCGCAACGGACGCGCGTTCCTCTCCGACATCGCGCAGCAGATCTGGGGCTGAGCGGCGATCGTACGCGCTCGAAGACCCATCCAGCGTGCTGGTCCGCTCTCCTGCCTAGACTCGGAGCATGTCCGCCTTGGCTCTCGAATCGCGCCTGGACGGCGCCGTCGGAGGCAAGACGGCCACCGCTCTTGCCAAGGCGTTCGGCATGCGCACGGTGGGCGACCTGCTCGCGCACTACCCGCGCCGATACGCCCGCCGGGGTGAGCTGACGCCCATCGCATCTCTGCCCCTCGGCGAGCCGGTCACGATCGTCGCCGAGGTGCGGCGCGCCAGCGAGCGGCGGATGCAGAACCGCAAGGGGTCGCTGCTCGAGGTCGTCATCAGCGATGGACAGGGGGAGCTGTCGCTCACCTTCTTCAACCAGTCCTGGCGCGTGAAGGATCTGCGCCCAGGGCGCCGCGGAGTGTTCGCCGGAAAGGTGGGGGAGTACCGCGGTGCCAAACAGCTCACGCATCCCGACTACGAGCTGTTCGATGACGAGGAGACCGCACGGCTGACGGCGGAGGCGAACGCCAACGTGCCGATTCCGATCTACCCCGCCACCAGCACGATCGCGAGCTGGCAGCTGAGGAAGATCATCGACCTCGTTCTGGACGGACTGGGGCCCGTCGCCGATCCGCTTCCGGACGACCTGCGCCGGCGGGACGGACTCCTCGACGCGCGCGTCGCGATCGAACGCATCCATCGCCCCGACTTCGAAGAGCAGATCGAGCAGGCGCGCAGCACGCTGCGCATGCACGAGGCCTTCGTGCTGCAGGTTGCTCTTCTCCAGCAGCGGCAGTTCGTCCGCGCACTGTCGGCCACGCGCCGTGAGCCGGGGGCGCTCCTCGCCGGCTTCGACGAGACGCTGCCGTTCCGGCGCACTCCCGACCAGGTCTCCGTGGGCGATCAGATCGCCCGCGACCTGGAGGGCGATTGGCCGATGAACCGGCTGGTGCAGGGAGAAGTGGGCTCGGGCAAGACGCTCGTCGCCCTGCGGGCAATGCTCCAGGTCGCCGAGAGCGGCGGTCAGTCCGCGCTGATCGCTCCGACCGAGGTGCTCGCCGGTCAGCACCTCCGGTCGATCGCGAAGATGCTCGGTCCCCGACTGGCCCCCGAGCTCATGCCCACGCTGCTGACCGGTCAGTTGCCTGCGGCCGAGCGTCGCAAAGCCGCCCTCCGGACGGCCTCGGGCCAGGCCCGCATCGTCGTCGGCACGCACGCGCTGCTGAGCGACACACCACCTTCGCCGACCTCGGTCTGGTGGTCGTCGACGAGCAGCACCGGTTCGGCGTCGAGCAGCGCGAGTCGCTGCGTGCGAAGGGCGCGGCGCCGCACGCACTCGTGCTCACTGCCACGCCGATCCCGCGCACCGTCGCGATGACCGTCTTCGGCGACCTCGACGTCTCCACCATCCGCACGATGCCGGAGGGACGCGCCGGCATCGAGACCTTCGTCGCACCTCTCGCGGAAAAGCCGGCGTGGTTCTCGCGCGTCTGGGAGCGGATCGCCGAGGAGGTCGGCCGGGGCCACCAGGCATTCGTCGTGTGCGCCGCGATCGATGCCGAGGCATCGGTGAAGGACGACACGGCGGACGAGCCAGTCGAGCCGGTGGCGGGTGAGGCGCCGCGCACGCGCTGGGGTGTCGCCCAGGTCGCGGACCTGCTGTCGCGGCATCCCGCATTCGGCGACCTGCGGGTGTCGCCGCTGCACGGCAGGATGCCCTCCGAGGAGAAGGACGCGATCATGCAGGCGTTCGCGCGGGGTGACATCGACGTGCTGGTGGCGACGACGGTCGTCGAGGTAGGGGTCGACGTTCCGAACGCGTCGACCATGGTGATCCTCGAGGCCGATCGCTTCGGCGTCTCGCAGCTGCATCAGCTGCGCGGGCGGGTCGGACGCGGGGGAGTTCCCGGCCTCTGCCTGCTCGTCACCGAAGCGCCCGCGGGCACGCCGGCTCGCGAGCGCGTTGATGCCGTCGCGGCCACGCTCGACGGCTTCGCCCTGGCTGAGGTCGATCTCGAGCTGCGCGGCGAGGGAGATGTACTGGGCGACGCGCAGTCCGGCGCCCGATCGTCGCTCCGGCTGCTGCGCGTGGTCAAGGATGCCGACCTCATCGCCGCCGCGCGCGTGGCCGCCGAGCAGGTGCTCGACGATGATCCGGCGCTCGTGGATCACCCCGGTCTCGCCGCCGCTCTGGAGCGCCGCCTGGGCATGGAGGAGCGTGCCGCGCTGGCGAAGAATTGACACGAGCCGGATCAATGCGGCGAAGCCGCGTTGATGCGGCGGGGTCAAGATCGAGTAGCCGCCGGAGGCGGCGTATCGAGATCTGGTCGACCGGACACCCCGGCTAGGCTCATCCCATGAGCAGCCGGATCGCCGTCGTCCCCGGATCCTTCGACCCGCCGACCTTGGGGCACCTCGACGTGATCCGTCGCGCCGCGGCGCTGTACGACGAGCTGCATGTGCTCGTCGTGCACAACCCCGGAAAGGAGGCGATGCTCCCGATCGCGCAGCGCCTCAGCCTGCTCGAGCAGTCGATCGAGGAGGACGGCGTCGACGGGAACGTCGTCGTCGCATCCTGGAGCATGGGGCTTCTCGTGGACTATGCGACGGATGTCGGCGCCGGGGTTCTCGTCAAGGGCATCCGCTCGCAGATCGACGTCGCCTACGAGACGCCGATGGCCATCGTCAACCGCCACCTCGCACACGTCGAGACCGTCTTCCTGCTGCCCGACCCCGCTCACGCCCTGGTCTCGAGTTCTCTCGTCCGCCAGGTGGCGTCGCTGGGGGGCGACGTGTCGCCGTTCGTTCCTCCGGCGGTTGCACGATTCCTGGACACCGGCGCGCGGAGCGGCTAGCGAACGGCCCTCAGCAACGGGTCGCGGCATTCAGCCGTCGCCCATGCGCTGCCCGGTAGCATTGACGACCGTGAGAAAGCACCGCTCCGGCCCCTTCGTCGTCCCCGCGCGCGACATCGTCCATCACCCGGGCGAGATGCGCGAGTTCACGCTCGACGCGCCCGCACCTCAGAAGTGGGGCGAGGGCCTGGTCAGCATTCCCGAGGGGGAATCCGTGCTCGTGGACGTGCGTCTGGAGTCGGTTCACGAGGGCATCCTCGCGACGGGCCGCATCGAGACGGAGTACGTCGGCGTGTGCGGACGGTGTCTGACCGACATCGCCGCGCCCGTCGAAGTCGAGTTTCAGGAGCTTTTCGCGTATCCTGGAGGGGAAGCATCTGACTTCGAGGTTCAAGACGACCACGTGGATCTTGAAACTCTGGTCAGGGATGCGACCGTACTGGCGCTTCCGTTTCAGCCGGTGTGTCAGCCGGATTGCCCCGGCCTCGACCCGGCCACGGGTGAGCGGCTGACCGTGAGCACCGGGTCAGAGCAGCGTATGCCCCTCGATTCACGCTGGGCCGCGCTTGAGCAGTACACCCCAGACCACGACGATGAAGGTCCGCGCGCGTAGCGGAACCGCATCGCCGAGAACACAGAAGAGAGCAAGCCATGGCAGGTAACCCCCCGAAGCGGAAGGTCTCCCGCTCCAACACCCGTTCGCGTCGCGCCCAGTGGAAGGCGGCGCCCATCACGCTGACCACCACGGTGGAGAACGGCAAGGTCGTCTACAGCCGTCCCCACCAGGCGAAGGTCGTCACCGACTCGCAGGGCACCGAGCTGTTCCTCGAGTACAAGGGCCGCAAGGTCGCCGACGTCTGAGACGCGCGGCTGTTGCCGTGACCGACGTATCAGCGAGGCCTGACCACCTCACCGACAAGCTCGGCGTCGTCATCGACGCCGAGCTTCTGTCGCTCGCTCTGACGCACCGATCGTGGGCGTACGAGCACGGGCAGGGTCCGCACAACGAGCGCCTCGAGTTCCTCGGCGACTCGGTGCTCGGCCAGGCGGTCACCGTGCGCCTTTTCACCGCCAACCCCGACCTCGACGAGGGGGCCCTCGCGAAGCGCCGTGCGAGCGTCGTGTCGACGGTGGCACTCGCCGAGGTCGCTCGCGGCATCGGTCTGGGGGAGCACGTGCTGCTCGGCCGCGGTGAGGAGCAGACCGGTGGCCGCAACAAGGACTCGATCCTCGCCGACACGATGGAGGCGGTGATCGGCGCGACGTACCTGTCGGTCGGACCGGATGCCGCCACCGCACTCGTCCTGCGATTGATCGATCCGCTGCTGAACGATCCCGAGCGCTACGGCGCTGCCGTCGATCCGAAGACGACCCTTCAGGAGCTCGCGTCCCAGATGGGGGCGGGTCCCCCGGTGTACGAGGTCACCTCGACCGGACCCGATCACAGCCGGGTGTTCGCGGCACGGGTGAGAGTGGCGGAATTCTCGGCGCACGGCACCGGCTCCAGCAAGAAGCAGGCTGAGATGGCCGCCGCGCTCATGGCGTGGCGCGAGCTCAGCGGGCGTGCCTGACTCCGGCCATGCCCGAACTGCCGGAGGTGGAGGTCGTGCGTGCGGGCCTGGATCCCGCCTTGACGGGCGCGTCCGTGCTCGGAGTCACCGTGCTCGACGAGCGGGCGCTCACCCGCTATGACGGCTCGGGCGCGCAGTTCGAGGCCGCACTGACGGGCCGGGTGCTGCAGGGAGCGGCGCGCCGAGGGAAGTTCCTCTGGCTCCCGCTGCAGCCGGACACGCCGGACGCCGTCGCAACCGAAGCCCTGGTCGCGCACCTCGGCATGAGCGGTCAGCTTCTGCTGCGCTCACCCGGCGCCGAGCCCGAGCGGCACGAGCGTGTGCGCCTCGACATCCACCACCCGGAGCACGGCGAACTGGCTGTCGTGTTCGCCGACCAGCGCACCTTCGGCTCGCTCACGCTCGACTCGCTCGTGCCCACACCGGATGCCGCGGTCGGAGGCCACGGGTCCGTCGAGGCGTCGGTTCCGAGCCAAGTCGCCCACATCGCGCGCGATCCACTCGATCCCGCTTTCCGCGATCGCGACTTCCGCGCGGCTCTGGCGCGCAAGGACTCTGCGATCAAGCGCGTGCTCCTGGATCAGTCCGTGATCAGCGGCGTCGGCAACATCTACGCCGACGAGGCGCTGTGGCGCGCGCGAATCCATCCGGAGACGCCCGCGCGCATGCTCTCGACCCGGGCGGTGAATCGCCTCCTCGCAGATGTGCGCGCCGTCCTCGAACGGGCGTTGGCCGAGGGCGGTACGAGCTTCGACGCCCAGTACGTGAACGTCAACGGCCAGGCGGGCTACTTCGCCCATTCTCTGAACGCCTACGGCCGCACCGGTGAGCCGTGCCCGCGGTGCGGCCGGCCCATCGTGCGGGTGTCCTTCATGAACCGGTCGAGCCACTACTGCCCGCACTGCCAGAAGCGGCCGCGCTGACCCGCGCCGTCAGCGGCGGAGCGCGCGGTCGGCGAGTTCGGGAACCACGTCGGCCGGGGCGGGCATACCCGCCATCTCACCTGCGATCAGTCGGGCTGTCGTCCGCTCACTGCAGTCGCCGAGCAGCGGCTCGACGAGCGCGGTGATCGACCCCGGGGTGTAGTCCGCGTTGGCCTGGCGGCGTCCTGCGCCGGCCTGGGAGATGATCTTCGCATTGAACGGCTGGTCGGCATGCTGTGGCAGGAGCAATTGCGGCAGCCCGGCCTCGAGCGCAGCGAGCACCGTCCCGGTGCCGCCATGGTGCACGATCAGATCGACCCGACGAAGAACCTCGGCTTGGTCGATGAACCGCTCGACATGCACGGTTGCGGGGAGATCGCCGAGCAGCGCGGGATCTCCGTCAGGCCCGACCGCCACCAGCAGCTCCACATCGAGTGCGGCGATCTCCAGGGCCGTCCGCCGCAGGATCTCGACCGCACCGTATGACACCGTGCCGAGCGTGAGGTATACGCGCGGGCAGGTCGCCGGCTTATCGAGCCATCCGGGAAGTCGCGCGCCTGCCGCGCGCCAGGCCACCGACCTGATCGGGATGCTCGGCGCGTCGTCTGAGGGCGACTGGAGCGACGGTGGGCAGGGGTCGAGGAACGCCTGTCCGAGCAGCTTCGCATCCGGCGGCGTGAGTCCGCGCTCCAGCCAGCGGTGCCGCTGGTAGCCCACGGTGACCGCGTGCAGCGCGGTCGACAGGTTCGAGGCGAGCCCGATGGCGAAATCGAGCGTCGGCACACCTGCCAGATCGCCCGCGACGGCGGCACCGACGTGGAGCGGCTCGGTGACCAGCAGGTCGGCCCGCTCGGAGGCGAGGACCTCGAGCATGGTCGGCGTGGTGGCCGCCGCGGTGACGTCGCCGAACATGGCGAGCGTCGCCTCCAAGCCGGAGAGGCTCGGGTGGCGGCGCTTCACCTCCTGCTGGGCCCAGGCCAGGTCGACGTCGGCGGGCAGACCGGGTACGGTCCGCAGCGGCAGCCCCGTCAGGAGCGGAGAGCCGGTGGCCACCACGACCTCGTGTCCGGCATCCCGACAGGCCACCGCGAGCGGCAGCATGGGGTAGAGGTGCCCGTACGCACCGAGCGAGGCGAAGACGACCTTCATGCCGCGGAGTCCGTCCCCGCAACGACGATCGGCGTCAGCACGCTCAGCTCCCGGTCCGCACCCTCATCACAGCACCTTCTGCCACGCACCCGCGTACGACGCGGGCACGAAGCCGATGGCCTCGTTGATGTCGAGCATGTGCCTGTTCTCCTCCGCGTTGAAGGTCGAGATGCGGGGCGACTCCGGCACCAGGTCGCGCCAGCGGAGCAGATTCGCGCACTTGACGACCGTGCCGAGGCGACGACCGCGATGGTCCTTCAGCACGAGTGTGCCGTACTGCTGGGTCGCACCGCTGTGGTCTTCCGCGATCGCAAGCTCGTTGTAGGCGGCGATCGTGCCGGTCGGCACGTGCTCCACGCACGCCACCGATACGGTGAGCCCCTGTGCTTTCAGCCTGGCGTCACGACGCTGAACGCGCGCGGCATCCCAGTGCTGCTCGTCGATGACCAGACCCGCCGCCGGCGCATCGGTCGACATCCGCGAAATCGCATAGGCGAAGCCCTCGAGGTACTCCGGTGGGGTGGGGGAGGTCCACGTGATCAGCCGGTAGTCCTCGCCTGCCGCAGCCAGCGCGGCATCCAGCTTGTCCTGCACCGTCCCGAGCGGGCCCCGCAGGTCCAGCACGCTGTTGCGCTCGATCTGCTCGAGGGTGAATCCGCCCTGAATCATGAACACCGTCTGCCGGTCCTCCGCCGGGATCGAGCCGAAGCCCGTCGGCGGTGTCATCCGCGGTCCGGCGGTATCGGGTCGGTGCAGCGTCCACGTCTGGATCGTCCGGATGCCGCGCGCTCGCGCCTCGGCTTCGACTGCTGCGAGCAGGGCTTCCTCGGCGCCCTCACCCCAGCGCTCCGGGTCGACCATCAGATCGAAGTCGAGTGCCGTGACGTCGTCCTCGTTGGAGATCATGATCTTCACCGCGCCGATGATCTCGCCCTCGCGTTCCGCGATGAATCCGATCTGGGTCCAGTCGGTCTGGTCCTGCCAGAAGCCGAACACCTCCTCCGGCTGCTCGTTGAGATAGTCGTGCCCGGCGTCGGCCACGCACACGGCGTTGGCGATCCGGATCATCTCCAGGAACGGCCACGCATCCGGTGCATCCAGGCTCGCGGGCACGACGAGACGTGCGACGTTGAGCGACGTGCGCTGGTCGAGCTCAGGCATCGAGCACCTTCTTCCATGCACCCTCGTACGCGATCGGCACGAAGCCGATCGCCTCGTTGATGTCGAGCATGGGGCGATTCTCCTCTGCGTTGTAGGTGATGACCCGCGGCGAATCCGGGGCGAACTGCCGCCACGACAGGAGCGCGGCGCACTTGACGAGCGTGCCGAGCTTGTGGCCGCGGTGTTCCTTGAGGACGAGCGTGTCCTCCTGGTGGGAGGCCTCGGTGCGGTCCTTGCCGACGACCAGCTCGTTGAACGCGCACAGTTCGCCGGTGGCGATGTGCTGCGCCGCAGTCACCTGCAGCGGCCGGCCCGCATCGGTGTAGAGCGAGTCATGTCGCGCGATGCGCGCTGCATCCCAGGTCTCCTCGTCGAATTCCATGTTCGCCGCCGGTGCGTCGGTCGCCATGCGCGACTTCATCCATGCGTAGCCGTCGACGTACTCCGGCGGCGTGGGAGCGAACCACTGGACGACCCGGTAACCGGCCGCTGCCTCGGTCGCCTCGGCCAGGAGGCGCCGGACGGCGTCGAATGAACCCTGCAGGTCGAAGGCGCTGTTGCGCTCGATCTGCTCGAGCGAGTAGCCGTGACGGAGGTAGAAGCGCGCAACGTGGTCTTCGGGGATGTCGCCGAAGCCGGTGGGCGCTGACAGACGCGGGCCTGCGGCATCCGGATGCGCGGCCCAGGATTGCAGGACCGTGCGACCGTTCTCGCGGGCGGTTCGCTCGACGAGCTCGTAGGCGGCCGACCCGATTCCTCGGCCCCATACCTCCTGGAGCAGTTCGATGAGCCAGAACGCTGCCTTCGATCCCTCCTCGAGCGGGAGATCCACGCCGACGCGGCCGACGATCCGTCCCTCGAGCTCGACGACCCAGCTCATGCGTGTCTGGTAGTCGTCGGGCTGGTAGACGGGGAGCAGTTCGTCCGCCGCGATGCGGTGGTCGTCGTGACCGGAGATCTGTCGGTAGACGAGGTTTCGGACCCGGACCATCTCGATGAAGTCGGCGGCGTCGGGAGAGTCGATCGATGTCGGGATGGCCAAGGGTCGTAGGTCGACTCCGACGGGGGCGGTGATCATGGGTGATCCGTTCTGTGGGCGATGGCGATGGAAGGATCCGGGACCGCCGCGGGGGCGGTCCCGGATCGGATCTCAGGTGCGGACGCTGTTCAGGGCGTGGGCACGAAGTGCGTCGTGGTGCCGGTCATCGCGTGACCGGGTGTTCACGACCCGACGAGCGTGGTCGTCGGTGATCACGCGCGGTGTCCTGGCGACGGGCGCTGCGCAGCAGGAGCCAGAGGCCGACCCGCAGCTCGAGCCGGTCGGTGAGCGTCAAGCGCGCACCGTTCGTCGCCGAGGCGTGAAGCAGAAGCCTGTCCGAGCCGAGAGACCGGACGGGCGCCAGTGTGTCGTTCATGGTGGTCTCTTTCGAGTGAGGGTGGATGGAGGTGTGCCCCGAGGGGCGGGGTCGCGGAAGCGCGACGAGGGAGTTGCCGAGTGAGGACTGCCGGCGCGGCCGCTGATACGCGGTCCGCACGCGATCGGACGGCGAAAACCGTCCGCTGGGCAGAGTCCTCCCCGGCGGCGCTCAGCCGGCGTTGGGAGCGGTGGCGCCGAACGATGGGGTCACCGGAGCGATTCCGCAGAACGGCGAACGGCGAACGGGCGCAGTGCCTGGGCCTGTCATGTGCATCATCGGTGACCTCCTTTCGTGTGTGGACGCGAAGAGCGACGCTAGCGCACCCGCGACGCGCCCGTCAAGCGAATTCGCAGATTCGGGTGACGACGGGCGTGTCGCGGCATCCGGCCGACCCTTCCCGGAGTGCTGTCGCCCGGCTCGCCTGCACGGAAGCGGACGGGTCCTCGGGTAGCGTAAGGCGGTGAATCGACCGGGGTGGAAGGCGTCTGTATGCACCTGAAGAGCGTGACGCTCAAAGGGTTCAAGTCGTTCGCGCAGCCGACCACGTTCGCCTTCGAGCAGGGCGTGACCTGCATCGTCGGGCCCAACGGCTCGGGCAAATCCAACGTCGTGGACGCGCTGGCCTGGGTGATGGGCGAACAGGGCGCCAAGACCCTTCGCGGCGGAAAGATGGAGGACGTCATCTTCGCCGGCACGTCCACTCGCGGGCCGCTCGGCCGCGCCGAGGTTCAGCTGACGATCGACAACGGCGACGGAGCGCTGCCCATCGACTACTCCGAGGTGACGATCAGCCGAACGCTCTTCCGCAATGGTGCGAGCGAGTACGCGATCAACGGCGGCGTCTGCAGGCTGCTGGACGTGCAGGAACTGCTGAGCGATTCGGGTCTGGGTCGCGAGATGCACGTGATCGTCGGTCAGGGCCGGCTGGACAGCGTCCTGCAGGCCTCCCCGGAGGAGCGGCGGGGGTTCATCGAGGAGGCCGCGGGCATCCTCAAGCACCGCCGCCGCAAGGAGAAGACTCTCCGCAAGCTCGAGGCGATGGAGGCGAACCTCACCCGCCTGAGCGATCTCGCCGGAGAGCTGCGGCGCCAGCTCAAGCCGCTCGGTCGCCAGGCCGAGATCGCGCGGGAGGCTGCGACGATCGCCGCGGTCGTGCGAGACGCGCGAGCGCGTCTGCTGGCCGATGAGCTCGCGGGCCTCCGGGCAGAGCTCGCCGGGCATGCGCGCAGCGAGCAGGAGCGTCACACCGAGCGGCTCGTCCTGCAGGATCAGGCCGAGAACCTCCGGGCTCGGATCGCCGTCCTCGAGGAGCAGCAGCGGTCCGAAGGCGTCGACGAGGCGCGCAGCGTCGCCTACGGGCTGGAGCGGGTGCAGGAGCGGCTGCGCAGCCTCTACGCTCTGACCGGGCAGCGGCTGTCGCTCCTCGGCGACAGCGCCGATGACCCGGGGCTCGAGCTCACCACGGTGTCGCAGGGCATGATCGACGACGTCCGGACGGAGATGGACGACATCGCAGCGGGGCTCGGCGATGCGCAGGATGCCGCCGCCGATGCTTCGCGAGCGGTCATGCGCGCGCGCGCCGAGCTCGACGCGCTGGACGTCGACATCGCCGCGCAGAGCGCCCTCGTCTCGGAGCACGACATGCGCATCACTGCGCTGCGCGGGTCGTCCGAAGCCGCGGACTCCGCCTTGGCCGCCGTGCGCGCCGGCGTCGAGCGCCAGCAGCGCGCTCTGGATGCCGCCCTGGCCCGCCGGGCGGAGGCCGAGTCCGACCTCGCCGGGGTCGATCCGGATCTGGTCCCGGAGGGCTCATCGGCCGAGTATGCGAGCGCGTACGAGCGCGCCCAGCGCGATGCAGCGGATGCCGAGGCCGCCGTCGGCCGGATTCGCGACAGGCTCCACTCGGCGGAGCGCGAGAGCGAATCCCTGTCCGCCCAGACTGCCGCCCTCGGTCGCGCACTGGAGGTCCGCAACGCCGCCGCCGAGGTCATCGCACGCGGTGGTACCGGCATCCGGGGGCTCCTGGGTGACTCGATCAAGGTGCAGCCGGGGTTCGAGTCCGCCATCGCCGCGGCGCTCGGCCCCCTGGCGGAGGGGGTGCTGGTCGAGACGCGCGACGATGCGTTCGCGGTCGCCGGCACGGTGCGCGGCGAGGATCTCGGGGTCGTCGACATCGCGATCGCGGAATCCGCAGCGGCGGCGGCTGAGTTCTCCCGCGCTCTACGGCTTACGGCCCGCTCGCGACGTGGTGACCGCACCGGACGGGGTGCTCGGCATCCTGTCGTCGGTCTTCATCGCGGAGGATCTCGACAGCGCTCAGGCGGCGGGTCGCTCGCTGGCAGAAGCCGACCGGGGCGCGCCGGTCACCATCGTGACGCGCGCCGGCGAGGTCTGCACCCGGCACACCATCCGGTCGGGCTCGGGACAGGGTCGCTCACGTCTGGAGCTCGCCGCCGAGCGAGATGCCGCGGCCGAGCGCCGGGACGAGATCGTCGTCGTCGCCGACTCCCTGCGGGAGGCGCTGGCGGACGAGGTCCGCGCGCTCGAGTCCGCACGTCAGCGCAGCAAGGCCGCGCTGACGACTCTGCGAGCGCACGATGCGGCCCTGGCCGCGCACGCTGAGCAGGTCAATCGCGCGACGGTGCGCCATGAGGCGGCCGTTGCCGACTGCGATCGCCTGGCTGCGGGCCTGGCGCAGGCCGCAGCAGCCGTCGACGAGGCGGAGACGGCCGCGAGGGCGGCAGCCGAACGACTCGCCGTGGCCCGGGAGGCGCCGCGGCCGATCCTCGATGCGTCGGCACGCGAGGGTCTGCTCGCAGATCTGGAGAGGGCTCGCGACACGGAAATGCGCGCGCGTCTGGACGTGGAGACCCTCAAGGAGCGGGTTCGCGCCGGCGAGGCGCGGATCGTCCAGCTCGAACGGCAGCGGGAGCGCGAACGCGAGGCCGCTGCCGAGTCAGCTCGGCGCGCGGTCATCCGCCGGGCCCAGCGCGAGGTCGCGGCGCGGGTGGCGGGACAGCTTCCGGCGGTGCTGGATTCCATCGATCGCTCGGTGAGCGAGGCTCGGGTGGAACTGGCGTCGGCGGAGTCGGCTCGGACCGCCGTCACGGCCGAACTCGGCGAGCTGCGACGGCAGGAATCTGTCCTTCGCGATCGCCTCGCGGGGCTCACCGAGAGTGTCCACGGACTCGAGCTCCAGATTCACGAGAAACGACTCCACGTCTCGAGCCTGCTCGAGCGGGCCACTTCGGAGCTCGGCCTCGACGAACACATTCTCATTTCGGAATATGGACCGGATCAGGACGCTCCTGGCGAAGACGAAGCTCCGGCGGCTTCGTTTGATCGGGACGCGCAGCGTCGCCGCCTGCAGGACGCCGAGCGCAAGCTGGCCCAGCTCGGACGGGTGAATCCGCTGGCCCTCGAGGAGTTCTCCGCTCTGGAGCAGCGGCACAAATTCCTCGTCGAGCAGCTGGCCGACCTGACTCAGACACGCAAGGACCTGCTGACCATCATCGACGAGCTCGACGAGCGGATGCAGGCGATCTTCCTGGCCGCCTTCGAAGACACCCGAGCGGCGTTCGCCGAGGTGTTCCCGGTGCTGTTCCCCGGCGGGACGGGCAGCATCTCGCTCACCGATCCCGAAGCGCCGCTCACGACCGGGATCGAGGTGTCGGTGCGCCCGGCCGGCAAGAAGATCGAGCGGCTGTCGCTCCTGTCGGGCGGCGAGCGGTCCCTTGCCGCCGTCGCGCTGCTGGTTGCGATCTTCATGGCGCGGCCCAGCCCGTTCTACATCCTCGACGAGGTCGAGGCGGCGCTCGACGACGCAAACCTCGGCCGCCTGCTCGGCGTGTTCGAGCGGCTCCGCGAGAGCAGCCAGCTGATCGTGATCACGCACCAGAAGCGCACGATGGAGATCGCCGACGCGCTGTACGGAGTGTCGATGCGTCAGGACGGCGTCTCGGCCGTGGTCGGCCAGCGCGTGGGCGAGCGCGTCGCGAGCTGAGCCGGGACCAAGGTCTACTGTCGCGGCGCCGGAGGACTCGCGTCATCGACTTCGGAGTTGCAAGGGTCGTCTGCGAGCGGAGTGCCGTCGTCCGGAGCGGGTTCGGAGCGATGGCCGCGGGAAGCTTCTCCGGTGTCCTCCGGGCGGACGCCGGCGTACTGGAGTCGACGCACGCTGTCAGGTCCGAGGCCGCGGATCGTGAGCGCGGTCAGAGGCCGGGGTGAGCGCCGCCCTAGGCTGGACGCATGGCAGAGAAGTGGTCCCTCGGCGGCGCGCTGCGCGGCATGTTCGTGCGCCCCACCATCGACGAGACCACATGGGAAGACCTCGAGACCGCGCTGATCACCGCGGACTTCGGTCCCGACATCACCGAGCGCATCGTCGACGAGCTGCGTGAGAAGGTCGACCGCTATCGCACGACCGACCCTCGGGATCTGCAGCGGATGCTGAAGGAGACGCTCGAGGAGCACTTCGCGAAGTTCGACACGACGCTCAGGCTCACCGAGCGACCGGCCGTCGTCCTCGTCGTCGGTGTGAACGGAGTGGGTAAGACCACGACCATCGGCAAGTTCGCGAAGTTCCTGCAGCGCTACGGCAGGTCCGTCGTCGTCGGCGCCGCCGACACGTTCCGCGCCGCCGCCGTCGACCAGCTGGCGACCTGGGCGGAGCGCGGCGGCGCGGCGATCGTCCGCCCGCAGCACGAAGGTCAGGATCCGGCATCCGTGGCCTTCCAGACCATCGACTACGCGAAACGGACCGGCACCGAGATCGTGCTGGTCGACACAGCCGGTCGCCTGCACACCAAAGGCGGTCTGATGGACGAGCTCGGCAAGATCCGCCGGGTCATCGAGAAGCAGTCTCCGATCAGCGAGGTGCTGCTCGTCCTGGATGCGACGACCGGGCAGAACGGAGTGATGCAGGCGCAGGCGTTCCTCGAGCACGCCGGGGTGACCGGCCTCGTGCTCACGAAACTCGACGGCTCCGCGAAGGGCGGGTTCGTGCTCGCTGTTCAGGAGCGCACCGGCATTCCCGTCAAACTGCTCGGCCAGGGTGAGGGAATCGGCGATCTGACGGGCTTCACCCCGCACGTCTTCGCCGCCGCGCTCGTGGACTGATCCGTCCGAGTTCCGCCGGCAACCCAGCGGCGCGCCGTCGCGGGGTCGCGCCGATGGGCCCGTGCTGGTTTCATGGGCGTATGGCGATCGAGCACGACTTCTTCGGACTCCTGGAGTCAGGCCCCGACGGGTCGATCTTCTGGTCCGAGAACGTCGACCTCGGCGATCAGACCGTCACCGTCGATCTGACCGCGCCGGACCAGGACGACGTCTCGGAGGCGGCGCTGGATGTCGCAGCCAGCCTCATCTCATCGATCGAATCGATCGATCACACCGCGCGCAACGCCATGGTCTCAGAGCTCGACGACCGCACCAGCGAGGTGATCGAGTACATCCTCCAGCAGCAGCAGAGCCTGGGCGACGAGCTGGAGGAGCTGCTGGTCGACATCTCCGGGGACATCCAGGTGGATGTCATCCGATCGCTTCAGCTCATGAGCATGACGATCCTGGCGGACGAGCACGGGGGAGCCGATCCGTTCGCCGTGCTCGAGTACGCTCTCGATCCCGACGCGACGGACGATGTGATCCTGGTCAACCTCGACTCGGACGGCGACGTGCTGTCGGTGACAAGCGCCGACTGACCCCGGCGGCCGGATGCAGACGTTCCTCCCATACCCGTCGTTCGCGCGCTCGGCGGCCGCGCTGGACCCCGGCCGGCTCGGAAAGCAGCGGGTCGAGGCGTTCCAGCTTCTGCGGGCCAACACGATCCCCGATTACGGCTGGCGGCATCATCCGGCCGCCAAGATGTGGTCGGGGCATCTGCCGGCGCTCGTCGCGTACGGCCTGGCGATGACGGATGCTTGGATCGAGGCCGGCCGCGCGGACACCGTGCGGCCGAAGCTGCTGGCGTTCGCGCCCGAGGTCGACGGCGTGGCGCAGGAGGATCTGGATCTTCCCTCCTGGATCGGGGATCCGGCGTTCCATCTCGCGCACCGCTCGAATCTGGTGCGAAAGGACCCCGAGTTCTACCGTCCGCGCTTCGGCGACATCCCGGACGATCTTCCGTACATCTGGCCGCTGCCCGGAACCGCTGAGACCGGTGTACGTCGTGCCCGGTCATACCGCCTGAGCGTGTCTCGATACGCGGCCGGAGGCCGCTACTCGACAACCGCCTCCGTTCGCTCAGGCGGTCATACCGCCTGAGCGAACCCGCGTTCGGCGTTGTCGCCGAAGTGGGCGAGGTGCTCCGGAATGTCGCGGCCCTTCGAGGTCATCGACTGCGCCCAGAGGCGTCCGGCGCGATACGAGGAACGCACGAGCGGTCCCGCCAGGACGCCGAGGAACCCGATCCGCTCGGCCTCCTCCTTGAACTCGACGAACTCCTGCGGCTTGACCCATCGGTCCACCGGCAGATGCCGCGGTGTCGGGCGCAGGTACTGCGTGATGGTGATGATGTCGGTGCCGGCGTCGTGGAGGTCCTGCAGCGCCTGAACGACCTCGTGCGGCTCTTCGCCCATGCCGAGGATGAGATTGGACTTGGTGATGAGGCCGAACTCGCGCGCCTGGGTGAGCACGTCGAGCGAGCGCTCGTAGCGGAACGCCGGACGGATGCGCTTGAAGATGCGCGGGACGGTCTCGACGTTGTGGGCGAAGACCTCCGGACGCGATTCGAACACCTCGCGCAGCAGCGTGGGGTTGCCCGAGAAATCCGTCGCGAGGATCTCGACGCCCGTGTTCGGATTCAACTCGTGGATCTTGCGGACCGTCTCGGCGTGGAGCCATGCGCCCTCGTCGGGAAGATCGTCTCGCGCCACGCCGGTCACCGTCGCGTAGCGCAGGTTCATCCGCACGACGCTCTCGGCGACCCGACGGGGCTCATCGGTGTCGTAGTCGGCGGGCTTGCCGGTGTCGATCTGGCAGAAGTCGCACCGGCGGGTGCACTGCGAGCCGCCGATCAGGAACGTGGCCTCGCGGTCTTCCCAGCACTCGTAGATGTTGGGACAGCCGGCCTCCTGGCAGACGGTGTGCAGTCCCTCGTCTTTGACGAGCGAGTGCAGCGCCGTGTACTCGGGTCCCATCTTGGCTCGCGTCTTGATCCACTCCGGCTTGCGCTCGATCGGCGTCTGCGCGTTGCGCACTTCGAGGCGCAGGAGCTTGCGGCCCTCCGGTACGGACGCGGTCATGCCATCGCTCCGGCGTACTCGGCCTCGAATGCCGAGCACGATGGAGTCGACGATGTCGGCGGGCGCGACATCCGCCCCCACCACCTCGCTCACCGTCGTGACGCCGGCATCCGTGATGCCGCAGGGGATGATGCCACGGAAGCCGGACAGCGTGTTGTCGCAGTTGACCGCGAAGCCGTGCATCGTCACGCCGCGCTCGACGCGCACCCCGATCGCGGCGATCTTGTCCTCGGAGAGCGGCCGGCGCACCCAGACGCCGCTGCGACCCTCGACGCGGTAGCCGTCCACGCCATGCTCGCCCAGCGCGTCGATCAGCAGCCGCTCGAGGCGGCGGACGTGGGCGACGACATCGACCGGCTCGGGCAGGCGCACGATCGGGTATCCGACCAGCTGGCCGGGGCCGTGCCAGGTGATCTTCCCGCCGCGGTCGACATCGATGACGGGCGTTCCGTCGGTCGGCCGCTCGTGCGGCTCGGTGCGCTTGCCGGCGGTGTAGACGGCCTCGTGCTCCAGCAGGATCAGCGTGTCGGGGCGTTCACCCGCCACGACCCCGGCATGGACCTGCCGCTGCAGCTCCCACCCGTCGTGATACGGAACGTAGTCGGGTGCCAGGCCTGCGGTCAGGATCTCGAGCACAGGGTGTCCTTCCGGAAGGATGTTTATGGATCGCGTCCAACAATACGCTGAACCGTAGGCTGACGGCATGACCGCAGAGTCGCGAACCGGACGACCACGAGCTTCGTCACGCGAGACGCTCGCCGAGGCGGCGTGCGAGCTGTTCCTCGAGAAGGGCTACGAGGCGACGTCGATCGCCGACATCGCTCAGCGCGCGGGCGTGAGCAGATCGAGCTTCTTCAACTACTTCGCTTCGAAGGGCGACATCCTGTGGTCGGGACTGGACGAACGCCTCACCGCGCTCGACCAGCGCCTGTCCGAGGATGAGACTGCGGATGCCGCAGCCGACGTCCGCGCCGCGACGGCGGCCATCGCCCACGACTTCGCCCCGGACAGCCTCGCGCTCGCCCTCGTGAACGCCGCCGCCATGGGGCTCGTCGACGAACTCGAGCGCGAGGCGTCGCTGCGGCGCTCCCGGATCGCGCGCGCGGTGGCGGAGCGACTTCGCCGCGGCGGAGCCGATCGGCTGCACGCCGATGTCGCCGGCGCCGCGTACGGAGGGGCGGTGCTGGCGGCCCTGGACGCCTGGGCTCGCGATGGAGCCGGCCGCAGCGACCTGGACCGGATCCTGCGTGTCGCGGTCGCCGCGACCGCCGAGCCGTTCCCGCCGTCCTCGGAGGTCCGACAGCTGCGCGTCGTCCTGCACGCGACGGACTTCGACGACGCGCTCCGCTTCTACCGCGACGAGCTCGGTCTCCAGCAGCAGGAGGCGTACCAGGCCGAGGGCAACGCGCGCGTCGTGATCCTGCGGGCTGGAGTCGCGACGCTGGAGATCGCCAACGACGAGCAGGTCGCCATGATCGATCGGGTCGAGACGGACGGCGTGGCGAGCGATTCGATCCGCATCGCGTTCGAGGTCGGCGACAGCGTGGCGGTGACCGATCGCCTCGCCGCGGCGGGCGCGGTCGTGGAGGCATCGGCCCGCGAGACGCCGTGGCGATCGCTCAACGCGCGATTGCGCGGAGCGGCCGGAGTGCAGCTGACCGTGTTCCAGGAGCTGGACGAGCACTGAGTGGCTGATCGGCTCACGTAAACTTGGGGGACTATGGCAACCTTCGGCACGCTCTCCGATCGTCTCACCGAGACCTTCCGCAACCTCCGCACCAAGGGCAAGCTCTCGCCCGCGGATGTCGACGGGACGGTCCGGGAGATCCGTCGCGCCCTGCTGGACGCGGATGTGGCACTCCCCGTCGTCAAGGAGTTCACGGCGAAGGTCCGGGAACGCGCTCTCGGCGACGAGGTCAGCAAGGCGCTCAATCCCGCGCAGCAGGTCGTGCAGATCGTCAACGAGGAGCTGGTGGCGATCCTCGGCGGGCAGCAGCGCCGGCTTCAGTTCGCGAAGAACCCGCCGACGATCATCATGCTCGCCGGCCTCCAGGGCTCGGGGAAGACGACCTTCGCGGGCAAGCTCGCGAAGCTGCTCGAGAAGGAAGGGCACACGCCGCTCCTGATCGCCGCCGACCTCCAGCGCCCGAACGCCGTCAACCAGCTCCAGGTGGTGGCCGGGCAGGCCGGCGCCGCGATCTACGCGCCGCAGCCCGGCAACGGAGTCGGCGATCCGGTGCAGGTCGCTCGCGACGGCGTCGAGGTCGCACGACGCCACCAGCACGACGTGGTCATCATCGACACGGCAGGCCGCCTCGGTGTCGATGCCGAGATGATGAAGCAGGCTTCCGACATCCGCAAGGCGACCGATCCGGACGAGGTCCTGTTCGTCATCGACGCGATGATCGGTCAGGATGCCGTCAACACCGCCAAGGCGTTCCAGGACGGTGTCGACTTCACGGGTGTCGTGCTCTCCAAGCTCGACGGCGATGCCCGAGGCGGCGCGGCGCTGTCAGTGGCGTCCGTCACCGGCCGACCGATCATCTACGCGTCCACGGGTGAGGGGCTCGACGACCTCGAGGCGTTCCACCCCGACCGCATGGCATCGAGGATCCTCGATCTCGGCGACATCCTGACCCTCATCGAGCAGGCGCAGTCGGCCTTCGACGAGGCCGAAGCGATGAAGATGGCCGAGAAGCTCGCGACCGACAGCTTCACCCTCGAGGACTTCCTCGATCAGATGCAGCAGCTCAAGAAGATGGGCTCGATGAAGAAGATGCTCGGGATGCTCCCGGGTATGGGCAACATGAAGCAGCAGCTCGAGGACTTCGACGAGAAGGACCTCGACCGCACCGAGGCGATCATCCGCTCGATGACCCCTATCGAGCGCCGCAACCCCAAGGTCCTCAACGGCTCGCGACGGCTGCGCATCGCCCGCGGCTCGGGGATGACGGTGACCGACGTGAACCAGCTGGTGCAGCGGTTCGACCAGGCCGCGAAGATGATGAAGACGGTCGCCCGCGGCGGCACGCCGAACATCCCCGGCATGGGCCCGATCCCGGGATCCCGGCCGGGCGCGTCGTCCAAGCGGGGCAAGCAGCAGAAGGCCAAGGGTTCGCGGTCGGGCAACCCCGCGAAGCGCGCCGCCGAGAACGCGGGGATCGCAGCATCGGCCCCCGCTCAGCCGACCGGTTCGGGCTTCGGCCTGGGCGCGGGTGCGTCCCAGGGCGCGCCGAGCGAGGCCGATCTGGCCGAGCTGCAGAAGCTCCTCGGCAGGGGCTGAGCCCGGCCCGCGCGGCGACCAACCAGTCCGATGCCGAGACGTCGCGCGATGCGCGATTTCTGGTGGCCGAAGTGGTTTCTCGATCGGCTGTTGCGCCGGGCCGCGGTCAGTGCCCGAGCGCCGCGAGGTGCTCTCGCAGCGTAGGTCCCGCGCGGAACTCGCGGATCAGATGCTGCACGACCTCGCGCAGGTCGCCGTCCGCGGCATCCGCCACCATCGTCTGGCGGGCGTAGCTGGCGCCCTGCGTCATGATCGTCTCGAGTCCGGCGAACTCCCGGGCGCACTTGAGCTCCGCCGCGATGTCGCCGAGCTCCGCCATCGTCTCCCGCAGGTGTTCCTGCACCGGCCGCTGCGTGCCTTCGCTGTCGACGATGATGCGGGCGTCCAGGCCGTACCGCGCCGCGCGCCACTTGTTCTCCCGCACGAACCACGGCTGCATCGCCGGAAGCGTTCGTCCCTCGTCGAGCTCGCGGGAGAAGTGCTCGACCAGCACCTGGACGAGGGATGCAACGGCCGCCAGCTCCGGAAGCGTCGACATGCCGTCGCACGCGCGCACCTCGATCGTTCCCCAGCGGGGAGCCGGACGGATGTCCCAGCGCACTTCCGTCGCGTCGGCCATGACACCGGTGTCGACCATGTCGGAGAGGTACGACTCGAACTCCGACCAGTTCTGCAGGGGCCAGGGAAGACCGGCGGTGGGCAGCTGCTGGAACACGAGAGAGCGGTTGGACGCGTAGCCGGTGCGATCCCCTGCCCAGAACGGACTGGACGCCGACAGAGCCAGAAGGTGCGGGAGGTACCCCGCAAGGGCGTTGATGATCGGGAAGACCTTGTTGACGTCTTCGACGCCCACGTGCACGTGGATGCCCCAGATCATCATGTTGCGGCCCCACCACTGCGTGCGCTCGATGAGCTTGTGGTACCTGGTCTTGTCGGTGACCTGCTGGTCGTACCACTGGGCGAACGGATGGCTGCCCGCGCAGAGGAGTTCCACCTCCATCGGGTTCGTGACGGTGCGGATGGCCGCGATCGAATCGGCGATGTCGTCGACGGCGGCTGCGACGGTGTCGCCGATTCCGCTGGTCACCTCGACGGTGTTCGTGAGCAGCTCGCCGGTCACCGTGAAGCGCTCGAGCGCGGTGCTCTCCTCGAGCGCGCCGATGAGCTCGGGAGCTCGCGGCACAAGGTCCCCGGACGTGCCGTCGGCGAGCATGAGCTCCCACTCGAGCCCCACCGAAGAGCGGGCGGATGTCGCGAAGGGCACCGTCATTCGCACAGTTTGACACGCGGATCACGTCACACCGCCGATTCGCCCGGTTCGCGACGGCATCATCGAGCGGCGGGGTGTTCGCGGGAGCACCGTAGGAGGGCGGGGTGTTCGCGGGAGCACCTGCGGTATGGAAGAATCAGAGGGTCGGATCACCCGCTCGACCCTCTATCCAGCGCGGAGATCCTCCTTAGAGCTTCCGCCGGGTGTGCACCCCACTCTCCAGGCGACAGGGTTCGTTCCTCTTTCACACAATTCAGGAGAATCGTGGCTGTCAAGATCCGTCTCAAGCGCCTGGGCAAGATCCGTGCGCCGTACTACCGCATCGTCGTCGCCGACTCGCGCACCAAGCGCGATGGCCGTGTCATCGAAGAGATCGGCAAGTACCACCCCACCGAGGAGCCCTCGTTCATCGAGGTCGACTCCGACCGCGCGCAGTACTGGCTCGGTGTCGGCGCGCAGCCGACCGAGCAGGTTACCGCGCTGCTGAAGCTGACCGGCGACTGGGGCAGGTTCAAGGGCGACAAGAACGCCGTCTCGACCGTGAAGGTCGCCGAGCCCAAGGCTCCCTTCGAGGTGGATGCCGCGAAGAAGGTCGTCATCAAGCCCAAGGCTGAGAAGAAGGCGCCCGTCGAGGAGCCCGCAGCCGAGGCACCGGCAGAGGCTGACGCCGACGCCGCGACCGACGCCGAGTAATCGTGGTGCTCGCCGCCGCGCTCGAGCACGTGGTCAAGGGGATCGTCGATCACCCGGACGACGTGTCCATCCGCTCTTCGACGTCCCCGCGAGGCGACGTCCTCGAGGTCCACGTGCACCCGGACGACCGGGGTCGCGTGATCGGGCGCGGCGGTCGCACGGCGAAAGCGCTGCGCACGCTGATCACGGCACTCGCGGACGGCCGGCGCGTTCGCGTCGACGTCGCGGACGACTGACGTGGCCGACCGCGACAAGTCCTCAGCCGCACGCCCGCCGCGCTCCGCCAAGACACAGCTCCGGGTCGGCCGCCTGGTCAAGGCTCACGGCCTGAAAGGTGCGCTCAAGCTCGAGCTGTACACCGACGACCCGGAGGGCCGGTTCACGCCGGGCGCCTCGTTCACCCTGCAGGTGCCCGAGTCCTCTCCCTGGCACGGCAAGCCGCTCACCGTCCGCGAGTTCCGCTGGATGAACACCCACCCGGTCGCCTTCTTCGAAGGAGTCGAGGACCGCTCTGCCGCCGAAGAGCTCGTGCGTGCGATCCTGTGGGTCGACCAGGATGATGCGGAGACCCCGGCCGAGGACGACGCCTGGTACGACCACCAGCTCACCGGACTCGACGTCGTGCGTGACGGCGATGTCGTCGGCCGCGTCATCCGGGTGGATCACTTCCCCGCCCAGGACATGCTGATCGTCCGCGTCAGCGGTGACCGCGAGGTGCTGGTGCCGTTCGTCAAGGCAATCGTGCCCGAGGTCGACATCGCGGGCGGCCGTGTCATCGTCACGCCTCCGGCGGGACTGTTCGAGGAGCTTCCGGACGACGGCCCCGCGGCCGGCGAGGACGACAGCCACCCGAGTGCCGACGAGGACGATCCTGCGGAGGGCTGACGTGCGCATCGACGTCGTCTCGATCTTCCCGTCGTTCTTCGACGTCCTCGAGGTCTCGCTGCTCGGCCGGGCCCGCGGCAGAGGCCTGCTCGACATCCGTGTGCACGACCTGCGTGAGTGGACCTCCGACCGGCATCGCACGGTCGACGACACGCCCTACGGCGGCGGCGCCGGGATGGTGATGAAGCCAGAGCCCTGGGGAAAGGCCCTCGACGAGATCACCGCTGACGCACCGAGCGGCGAAGGCGCCGACCGGCCGGTCATCATCTTCCCCTCGCCGGCCGGGGAGCTGTTCACCCAGGCGACCGCCCGCGAGCTCGCCGGCCGCTCGCGGCTGATCTTCGGGTGCGGTCGATACGAGGGGATCGACGAGCGCGTCTTCACGCACGCCGCGTCACGCGGCGAGGTGCGGTCTGTGAGTCTCGGGGATTACGTGCTCAACGGGGGAGAGGTCGCCGCGATGGCGATGATCGAAGCCATCGGACGCCTGATCCCGGGAGTCGTGGGCAATCCGGCGAGCCTCGTCGAGGAGTCGCACGAAGACGGGCTGCTGGAGTATCCGTCGTACACCAAGCCGGCGGCCTGGCGAGGGCTCGACGTGCCCGAGGTGCTTCTCAGCGGCAATCACGGCGCGATCGCCGCATGGCGGCGCGAGCAGCAGCTGGAACGGACGCGCGAACGCCGGCCCGACCTGCTCGATGACGGTCGGTGACGGTTCTCGACGCGGAGCGCAAGGCCCCGATCCCGCCCCGCGCGGGCAGTAATGTGGGTCACCCGTCGCGCGCGAGTTCCGCGCGTCCCGACACGACGATGGAGGCAGTTTGCAGACCTGGCCCGGTTCGAGCTATCCGCTCGGCGCCACCTTTGACGGCAATGGCACGAACTTCGCCCTGTTCAGCGAGGGAGCCCAGCGCGTCGAGCTCTGCTTGTTCGGCGACCGGGGCAAGGAGACGCGCGTCGAGCTGATCGACGTCGACGCGTACGTCTGGCACGCCTACCTGCCTCAGGTGCGACCCGGACAGAGGTACGGCTATCGGGTGCACGGCAAGAACGACCCCAAGAGCGGCGCGCGGTTCAACCCCAACAAGCTTCTTCTCGACCCCTACGCCAAGGCGGTCGAAGGTCAGGTCGAGTGGGGGCAGTCGGTCTTCGGCTACGACTTCGGAGATCCGGCATCCCGCAACGACGAGGACTCCGCGGCATCGATGATGAAGGGAGTCGTCGTCAACCCGTTCTTCGACTGGGCGGGCGACCGGCTGCCGAAGACGCCGTACTCCGAGACCTTCATCTACGAGGCGCACGTGAAGGGGCTCACTGAGCGTCATCCGGGGATTCCCGAGGCCATCCGCGGCACCTACAGCGCCGTCGGCCACCCCGCGATCATCGACCACCTCAAGAAGCTGGGCGTCACCGCGATCGAGCTGATGCCCGTGCACCAGTTCGTGAACGACTCCACGCTTCAGGAGAAGGGGCTCTCCAACTACTGGGGCTACAACACGATCGCCTTCCTGGCGCCGCAGAACACGTACGCGTCATCGGGCGAGCGCGGCCAGCAGGTCGAGGAGTTCAAGGGCATGGTGCGCAGCCTGCACGCGGCCGGCATCGAGGTGATCCTCGACGTGGTCTACAACCACACCGCCGAGGGCAACCACATGGGGCCGACGCTCTCGATGCGGGGCATCGACAACGCCGCGTACTACCGTCTCGAAGCCAAGGACAAGCGGTACTACACCGACTACACCGGCACGGGCAACAGCCTCAACGTCGGCAACCCGCACGCCCTGCAGCTGATCATGGACTCGTTGCGCTACTGGGTGCTCGAGATGCACGTCGACGGCTTCCGCTTCGATCTCGCCGCCGCTCTCGCCCGCGAGTTCTACGACGTCGACAAGCTCGCGACCTTCTTCGAGCTCGTGCAGCAGGACCCGGTGGTCTCGCAGGTCAAGCTCATCGCCGAGCCCTGGGACGTGGGACCGGGGGGCTACCAGGTGGGCAACTTCCCGCCCCAGTGGACCGAGTGGAACGGCAAGTACCGTGACACGGTCCGCGACTTCTGGCGCGGCGAGCCGCAGGCGCTGGGCGAGTTCGCCTCACGGCTCACCGGCTCTGCCGACCTGTACGAGCACTCCGGACGCCGACCCGTCGCCTCCGTCAACTTCGTCACGGCCCACGACGGCTTCACTCTCCGCGACCTCGTCAGCTACAACGACAAGCACAACGACGCGAACGGCGAGGACGGCAACGACGGCGCCGACGACAACCGCTCGATGAACTTCGGTGCCGAGGGTCCGACCGACGATCCCGCGATCAACACGATGCGGGCACGTCAGCAGCGCAACTTCATCGCCACCCTCCTCCTCTCGCAGGGTGTGCCGATGCTGCTCCACGGCGACGAGCTCGGCCGCACGCAGCAGGGCAACAACAACGGCTACGCCCAGGACAACGAGCTCACCTGGGTCGACTGGGACAGCGTCGACCAGCCGCTCGTCGAGTTCACGGCCGCCCTGGCGCGACTGCGCCGCGATCACCCGACATTCCGCCGCCGCAGATTCTTCAACGGCCGTCCGGTGCGCATGGAGGCTGGGCAGGGCGTCCCGGACATCGCGTGGCTCCGTCCCGACGGGACGCTCATGCAGCCGGAGGACTGGGAGTCCGGATTCGGCCGGGCGGTCGGCGTCTTCCTGAACGGGCGCGGCATCCGCGAACGCGATCGCCGAGGCGAGCCGATCGTCGACAAGCACTTCATCGTCCTGTTCAACGCGGGCGACGACATCATCGACTTCCGGATCCCGGCGATCGAGTACAGCCCGAAGTGGAACGTGCTCGTCGACACGGCGGGTGAGCAGGCCGACAGCGTGCCCCTGGATCCCGGTTCGACCGTCCGCCTGCACGCGAAGGCACTCGTCGTGCTCTCGGAGCACGATCTGCCCGAGCCGGAGGTCGACCACTCGGTCGCCGCCTCGCTGGCGGCGCTGGCCGACTCGACGATGCCGGGACAATCGCCGAAGGCGGAGCTGGAACATTGACGACAGCGGCGCATCCCAGGTCGACATACCGCCTGCAGATCCGTCGGGACTTCGATCTGGATGCTGCAGCCGCCGTCACCGGTTACCTGCGTGACCTCGGCGTCTCATGGGCGTACCTCTCGCCGATCCTGACGGCGGCCGACGGATCCGACCACGGCTACGACGTCGTCGATCCGACGACGGTCGACCCGACGCGCGGCGGCCGCGAGGGACTCGACCGGTTCGCGACCGCGGCGCGCGAAGCCGGTCTCGGCATCCTCGTCGACACGGTTCCGAACCACATGGGAGTCGCGCAGCCGGCGCAGAATCGGTGGTGGTGGGACGTCCTCACGCACGGCCGCGAATCCCGTTACGCCGAAGCGTTCGACATCGACTGGGACTTCGGCGGCGGGAAGGTGCGCGTTCCGATACTCGGAGGCGACATCGGCGAGGTTCTGGCCGCAGGAGAGGCGAAGATCCAACCCGAGGCCACCGACCTCGCCCCGCACGGGGTGGTTCGCTTCTACGGCGAGCACGTCCTGCCTCTCGCGCCCGGAACGGCGAGCGAGCCACGCCGGCTCACTCGATGATCCGGCCGTGATCCGCGGCATCCTCCAGCGGCAGCACTGGGAGGCGATCTTCTGGCGACGGGAGGCCGGCGATCTGAACTACCGGCGCTTCTTCGCGATCACGACCCTCGCCGGGGTGCGGGTGGAGATCCCCTGGGTGTTCGACCAGACGCACGCCGAGGTGCTGCGCTGGGTGCACGAGGGACTCGCGGACGGGTTGCGCATCGACCACCCGGACGGGCTGGCCGATCCCGGTGCGTACCTCGAGCGGCTTGCCGCAGGCGACCGATGGCGCATACGTGGTCGTGGAGAAGATCCTCGAGCACGGCGAGCAGCTGCCCGCGTGGTGGGAGACCGATGGCACGACGGGGTACGACGCACTCGCGGAGATCGACCGCGTGCTGGTCGATCCTGCGGGTGAGGCGGAGCTGGACCTGCTCGATGCGCGGCTTCGCGACGGTCGGGCGCCCGTCTACCACGACCTGATCCACGACACCAAGCGCGCGGTCGCCGACACGATCCAAGCCGCGGAGATCGCCCGGCTCGTCCGCGAGCTGCCCGCCCCGGTCGAGAACGCCGCCGACGCCTTCGCGGAGCTGCTCGCATGCTTCCCGGTGTACCGCTCGTACCTGCCGGCGGGCCGCGAGCAGCTGGAGCGGGCGGCGGAGGAGGCAGCCGCACGGCGGCCCGAGCTCGCCGCGGTCGATCGCCGAGCTCGCGGTCGTGCTGGCGGATCCGTCGCTCGCTGTCTCGCGCCGCTTCCAGCAGACGACGGGCCCGGTGATGGCCAAGGGCGTGGAGGACACGGCGTTCTACCGGTACACCCGGCTGGGCTCGCTCACCGAGGTCGGCGCCGATCCGGCGGTCTTCGCTCTGTCGGTCGAGGAGTTCCACCGCGCGCTGGCGGCACGCCAGGCGTCGTGGCCGCGCGCCCTGACGACACTGTCCACGCACGACACCAAGCGCGGCGAAGACGTCCGCGCGCGGCTGGACGTGCTCTCGGAGGTGCCGCAGCGGTGGGCAGCACTGCTCGACGAGCTGCGCGAGCACGCCTCCACCGGGCACGGACCGTTCGACAGCCTGGTCTTCCAGGCCGTGATCGGGTCGTGGCCGGCATCCCGCGAACGCCTGCAGGCGTACGCCGAGAAAGCCGCTCGCGAAGCCGGTGACCGCACGACCTGGTGGGATCCGGATGCCGACTTCGAGGCGCGCGTGCGTGCGACGGTCGATGCGGTCTTCGACGACCCTGCGGTCGGACAGCTCATCGACGACTTCGTCACCGAGATCAGGTCCGCCGGATGGTCGAACTCGCTGTCGGCCAAGCTCCTGCAGCTCACCGGCCCCGGCATTCCCGACGTCTATCAGGGAACCGAGCTGTGGGAGACATCCCTCGTCGATCCCGACAATCGCCGCCTGGTCGACTTCGACGAGCGACGGCGGATGCTGCAGGCCCTCGATTCCGGCATCGCACGCGGAGACCTGCCCGCGGTCGACCCGTCGGGCGCAGCGAAGATGCTCGTCACCTCCCGTGCTCTGCGCCTGCGGCGCGACCGTCCCGATCTGTTCACCCGGTACACGCCGATGACGATCGTGGGCGCAGCGGCGGATCACGCCATCGCGTTCGATCGCGGAGGTGCGGTGACCGTCGCGACGCGGCTGCCCATCGGACTCGCGGCACGCGGCGGCTGGGACGACACGCTGCTGCTGCGCCACAGCGGCGTGACGACCGATGCGCTCACCGGGCGGCGCTTCGAGGGATCGATGATCCGAATGAGCGAACTGCTCGAGACTTATCCCGTCGCGCTCCTGGTGCCGGAGGGGAGCGGACTCTCATGAGGATCGAGGTGTGGGCTCCGCGGCGCGAGTCCGTGCAGCTTCACCGGCCGGATCAGGATCGGCTTGTCCTCGATCCGCAGGGGGACGGGTGGTTCGCGGCATCCGCCGGACTGAGCGACGGCGACGAGTACGGCTTCGTGCTCGACGACGCGGACAGCATCCGCCCCGACCCGCGCTCGCGCCGGCAGCCGAACGGCGTGCACGCGCTGAGCGCATGGTTCGATCCCGACGCGCACGCCTGGCGCGACGGGGACTGGACGGGGCGCCAGCTCGCCGGCTCGATCATCTACGAGATGCACGTCGGGACGTTCACCGACGAGGGCACGCTCGACGCCGCGATCGAACGGCTCGATCACCTCGTCGAGCTCGGCATCGGCTTCGTCGAGCTGCTGCCGGTCAATGCGTTCAACGGGACGCACAACTGGGGGTATGACGGTGTGCTGTGGTACGCCGTGCACGAGGGCTACGGCGGCCCGGCCGCATACCAGCGTTTCGTCGACGAATGCCACCTGCGCGGTCTCGGCGTTCTCCAGGATGTCGTCTACAACCACCTGGGACCGAGCGGCAACTACCTGCCGGAGTTCGGTCCGTACCTGCGCGACGTCGAGCGCAACACGTGGGGGTCATCCATCGATCTGACCCAGGACGAGGTGCGACGGTTCATCGTCGACAACGCGCTCATGTGGATGCGCGACTACCACGTCGACGGGCTGCGTCTGGATGCCGTGCACGCGCTGAGCGACACCTCCCCGCGGCACATCCTGCAGGAGCTGGCCGAGCAGACGGATGCGCTGAGCGCTCATCTCGGTCGCCCGCTGACGCTGATCGCCGAGTCCGACCTCAACGACGCGACGCTGATCACCGCGCGCGAGGCAGGCGGCTACGGGCTCGGCGCGCAGTGGAGCGACGACTACCACCACGCGCTGCACGTCGCGGTGTCCGGCGAGACGACCGGCTACTACGCCGACTTCGCACCGCTGTCGGCGCTGGCGAAGGTCGCAGCCGCCGGATTCTTCCACGATGGGTCATGGTCGTCGTTCCGGGACGCAATCACGGGCGTCCGATCGATCCACGAATCCCGACCTCGCGGCTGGTCACCTTCAGCCAGGACCACGACCAGATCGGCAATCGCGCGGCCGGCGACCGGCTGTCGCAGACTGTCGACGAAGGCGGTCTGGCCATCGCGGCCGTGCTGACGGTGCTGAGCCCGTTCACCCCGATGCTGTTCATGGGGGAGGAGTGGGCCGCCTCGACACCGTGGCAGTTCTTCACGTCCCATCCCGAGTCGGATCTCGGGCGGGCGACCGCCGAGGGCCGCATCGCCGAGTTCGCCGCGATGGGCTGGGATCGGTCGACCGTGCCCGATCCGCAGGATCCTGAGACCTTCCGCCGCTCCAAGCTGCGCTGGGACGAGCGTACCGACGGGATGCACGCGCGGATCCTCCGGCTCCATCGGGACCTGATCGAGCTGCGGCGGACGGTTCCCGACCTGACCGATCCCGGGTTCGGGGCGGTCCGCGCGGAGGCGGACGAGGAGACGCGCGCGTTCCGGCTGCAGCGCGGCGAGACCGAGATCCTGGTGAACTTCGGCCACGATCCGGTGACTCTGCCGGTCGGGCGGGATGCGACGGTTCTGCTCGCGACGCACGGCGAGTCGACGATCGACGGCGAGAACGCGATCCTGACGGCGCGATCCGCGCTCGTGCTCGGCCGCTAGACCGCGTCGGTGGCGTCGTCGTCCGTGACGTTGAGCCGATAGCCGCGCTTGACGACTGTCTTGATCAGGTCGGGGACTCCGATGCTCTCGCGGAGTCGCGCGACCGCGACTTCGACCGCGTGCGTGTTCGAGACCGAGCGGGGCAGCGCGCCCTGAAGCCCTTCGCGCGAGACCGTGCGCGCCCGCGGCCGCGACGAGTGCGGCCAGGACATCCAGGCCCACTCCGGAGAGGGGGATGTGACGGCCGTCCAGGACGATGCCGGCGCTTCGCAGTTCGAGCCGGCCGGCGGTCGTCCGGATGCCGGGGGCCTGTCCTCCGCCGAAATAGGTGACGACAGCTCGGACGAGCGAGCCGAGCCGGCCGCGATCGGGGATCAGCGGGTCGAACCCGGCCGCCCGCAGGGGCCCCGCGGTGATCGGTCCCACCGCAGCCATGAGGAGCCTCCCGGCATCGGCGAGCGCCCGCATCGCCGGCAGCACCTGCAGGATCTCGGCGGCGCCGAGCCACTCCTGGGCACCCGGCGCGGACGTGAACAGGATCGCGTCGTATTCACCGGCGGATGCCGCGATCACCGATCTCCGCACGACCGCGGGGTCGGGCGGCGGCCCCCAGCGGTAGATGGTCAGACTGACGACGTCGGCGCCGGCGGCCTCGAACACCTCGTCGAGGCCGTCGGCGCCAGAGCCGTGATGCTGCACCGCGATGCGCTTGTCGGCCACCCCCTCGGCGAGCAGGAACTCCTCCAGCTCCGCTGCGGTCTCGGACTCGGCCACCCAGTCGGCTGCGAGGCCGGCCTGCTGGATGGCTCCGCGCGCCTTCGGGCCCCGGGCGACGATCTGAGCCGGTCGGATGGCGGCGAGGAACTCCTCGAGCAGCCCGGCTTCGTCCACGGCCTCGATCCAGCCTCGGAAGCCGACTCCCGTCGTGACCACGACGATGTCAGGCGGCTCGGCGATCAGCAGGCGAGAGCGGGCGATCAGCTCTTCGTCATCGATGTGCGGAACGATCGTCAGCGCGGGTGCGAGCCGCACCGCCGCACCGTGCCGTTCCAATGCGGCGGTGAGCTCGCCCGAGCGCCGGTCGACGGGAAGGAGGATCGTGCAGCCCGCCAGGGCGGCCGAGATCACAGGGGCGGAGCGTTCCGCGCCTGCGGTGTCGGGACCGATGGAACTGGCGATGGTCACAGGGTGATGTCACCCGCCGCATCCGAGATCAGAGCGGGCAGCAGCAGATCAGCGGCAGCGACGTGTCCGAACACCATGACGGCCGGATTGCGCACGGCTGTGGACGCGGCCTCGGCGACGACCGTGCCGAGCGTCGCATGGGTCGTGCGCTGATCGTCGGTGTGGCCGCTCTCGACGATCGCGACGGGCAGGTCGGCATCCGCGCCCGCGCGCAGGGCTGCGCGGGCGAAATCAGCGAGGGCGCTCACACCCATGAGCACGACCGTCGTCGTCTGCGGATCCCGCAGGGCAGCCAGCGTGGCCTCCGTCGGCGCATCCTGTCCGTTGACGACGTGAAGCGCCGCGGCGGTGCCGCGGTGCGTGACCGGGATGCCGGCTGCCTGCGGCACCGACGACGATGCTCGTGAGTCCCGGAACGACGTCCACCGGCACTCCCGCGGCCAGGCAGGCAGCGCACCTCCTCGCCGCCGCGCCCGTAGACGAAGGGGTCGCCGCCCTTGAGGCGCACGACGCGCAGGCCCCGGCGGCGCGCGCTCGACCAGGATCTCGTTGATCTCGTGCTGCGGGACGGGGTGATGGCCGGGGCGCTTCCCGACGTCGACGACCTCGACGTCGGGAGCGAGCTCGCCGATCACGCCGGTGGGCCCGAGGCGATCCGTCACGACGACGTCCGCCTCGGCGAGCAGGCGGCGTCCGCGGACCGTGATCAGATCGACCGGACCGGGTCCGCCTCCGACGAGGTGCACGTGCCCGACGGCGGCGGGTCGACGCCGCCGCAGCGGGAGCCCGCCGTCACGCAGGCGCTCGGCGATGGCATCGCGGAGCAGTCGCGTGCGGCCAGGGTCCACTCCGGCATCCGACACGACCCCCACGATGCTGTCACCCGATCGTGTCTCGGCGGCCAGGCGGGCCGAGCCATGGCTTCCGTCGCCGGCGTTGACGCAGAGGATGCGCCTGTTCTCGCACAGGGCGGCGACGGCGCCGTCGATCCGCGGGTCGCCGGTGGCGGTGTGCACGAGCCAGGCGTCGTCGAGGTCGGTCGAGATCACGCCCGGGCGCGCCACTCGAGCTCGTTGTCGGCGACGAGGCGGCGGTGGCATCGCTGAGCGCCGGAGCCACGACGCGGACGACCGCGCCGTCGAGCGAGGAACCGGCGGATGCGGCGGGCCGCGACATCCCCACCGCCGACCAGAACGACCTGACGGCCGCTCAGCGAGATCCCGATCATCGTCGTCATGGCGAGGCCCTCCACTTCAGGAACACGTCTTCGCCGGCGTCGACGGCGACCGGCCACACCCGCAGGCGACAGAGGGTCTTTGCCCTGCGTCTCCAGGCACGCGCCGGTGCGCAGGTCGAAGACCTGCTTGTACATGGGCGAGGCGACCGTCGGCGCGTCTGCACGCGTGCCGACGATGCCCCGCGACATCACGAACGCGCCGCTGTACGGGATCGAGCTGCTGGACGGCGTGGATGCGGTCGTCATGAGTGCGGAACAGCGCCACCTGCTCGCCGTCGATGAGGGCGGCGAGGCCGCGTTCGCGCTCGAGATCGGCGATCCGGCACACCCGCACCCAGACGGCGAGCGGCCGGCGCGGCGGATCGGCCGGCGACTCCTGCGGCCGGGCCGCCGTCGAGGCGAGATTCTGCAGGGCGGTCATCGCCGCACCGCCAGCGTCGTTCCCGCGATCAGGACGCGCGGGTCGTCGCGTTCCGTCGGAGGTGGCGGGCCGGACCTGCCCGCGCTCGGAGGTGTAGGCGAGCGAGGGATCGGGAGTCGTCGGAGCGTTCACGAACGAGGCGAACCGGCGCAGCTTCTCGGGATCCTCGAGGGTCGCCTTCCACTCGTCCTCGTAGGCGTCCACGTGCTGGGCCATCGCCGCATCGAGGTCGGCGGCGATGCCCGAGGCTGTCGTCGAACACGACCGCCCGCAGCGCGTCGATGCCGCCTTCCATCTCCTCGAACCACGGGGCCGTGCGCTGCAGCCGGTCGGCGGTGCGGATGTAGTACATCAGGAAGCGGTCGATCGCCTGCAGCAGTGCCGCATCGTCCAGTCCTTCGGCGAACAGCACAGCATGTCGTGGGGTGAAGCCGCCGTTGCCGCCGACGTACATGTTCCAGCCCGCCTCGGTGGCGATCACGCCCACGTCCTTGCCGCGTGCCTCGGCGCACTCCCGGGCGCACCCGGAGACACCCAGCTTGATCTTGTGCGGCGAGCGCAGCCCGCGGTATCGCAGCTCGAGCTGCACCGCCATCCCGACCGAGTCCTGCACGCCGTAGCGGCACCAGGTCGAGCCGACGCACGACTTCACGGTGCGCAGCGACTTCCCGTAGGCGTGCCCCGACTCGAACCCCGCATCGACGAGCCGCTGCCAGATCTCGGGCAGCTGCTCGAGACGTGCGCCGAACATGTCGATGCGCTGTCCGCCGGTGATCTTCGTGTAGAGCCCGAAGTCCTTCGCCACCTGTCCGATGACCAGCAGTCCTTCCGGCGTGATCTCGCCTCCCGCGATGCGCGGGACCACGGAGTAGCTGCCGTCCTTCTGGATGTTCGCCATGACGTGGTCGTTCGTGTCCTGCAGTGTGGCGTTCTCACCATCGAGCACGTGGCCGTGGCCGAGGGAGGACAGGATGCTGGCGAGGACCGGCTTGCAGATGTCGCAGCCCCGGCCGGTGCCGAAGCGCTCGATGATCGCGCTGAACGTTCGCAGCCCCGACACGCGCACCGCATCGAAGAGCTGCGCGCGGGAATGGGTGAAGTGCTCGCAGAGGGCTGTGCTGAGGCTGGCGCCGCTGCGGGCGAGCTCGGCGCCGACCAGCTTCTTGACCAGCGGCAGGCACGAGCCGCACGCGGCTCCGGCGCGCGTGCACGCCTTCACTCCGGCGACGTCGGTGCAGCCCTCGTCCGTCACGGCGCAGCGGATGGTTCCCGCCGTGACGCTGTTGCACGAGCACACCAGCGCCTCGTCCGGCAGCTCGGCATTCGCGAGGGCATCCCCGGCGCCCTCGGGCATGAGGTACGCCGCGGGGTCCGCGCCCAGCGGTCCGCCGACGAGCGGACGCAGCATCCCGTACGCACTGGCATCGCCTACGAGGATGCCGCCGAGCAGCGTCTGCGCGTCGTCCGAGAGCACGAGCTTCTTGTAGACGCCTGCCACCGGGTCGGCGTAGACCACGTCCAGAGCGCCCGGGGTCTGGCCGAAGGCGTCGCCGAAGCTCGCGACGTCCACCCCGTTCAGCTTGAGCTTGGTCGAGTCGTCGTAGCCGGGGAACGTCGCGGGCGATCCGAGCAGCCGGGTGGCGGCGACCTCGGCCATCGCGTATCCGGGTGCGACCAGTCCGACGCAGCGTCCGTCGAAGCTGGCGACCTCGCCGATCGCGAGAATGCGAGGGTCGGATGTCGCGCACTCCGCGTCGATGATCACTCCGCCGCGCGGATCGACCTTCAGATCGGCGGCTCGTGCGAGCTGGTCGCGAGGCCGGACGCCGACCGTGAAGACGACGACATCCGTGTCGGCGTAGTCACCCTCGCGGAACTCGAGCCCGCGCACGTTCCCGCGGATGTCGGGGTCGAGCCGGGTGGTGACGCTTCCGGTGCGCACTGCAATGCCGCGCGACTCGGATCAGCCGGCGCAGCGAGTCCGCGCCCCGATCGTCGAGCTGCGCCGACATCAGTCGGTCCGACGACTGCACGACCGTGCAGTCGACGTCGAGTCCCTGCATGGCGCCCGCCGCCTCGAGCCCGAGCAGCCCGCCGCCGATGACGGTTCCCCGCAGCCGGCGCCCGAGCTCCGCCGAGCGCCGCTCGACGAACGCGCGAAGACCCTCGACATCGTCGAGGGTGCGATAGACGAAGCATCCGGCGAGGTCGAATCCGTCGACGGTGAGGCGAGCGGCGTAGGAGCCGGTCGGCGAGAACCAGCCGGTCGTAGCGCGACGCTGAGCCCGCTCGTCGGTCGTGACGCCGGCGCGCCTCGCGATCGATGCGGGCGACGGCGTCGCCGCGCACGAAGCGGACGCGCTCGTCGGCGTCGAGGGTCGAGCGCTCGAGAGTGAGGTCCTCGGCACTCGCGCCGCCGAAGTAGGAGGTCAGTCCGACCCGGTCGTAGGGGTGCCGGTCCTCCTCGCCGATGACCGTGACGCGCCAGAGCGCCGTCGGGATCGCGGCTGCGCAGGCTCTCGACGAAGCGGTGGGCGACCATTCCGGCACCCACCACGACGACGTGCGCTTCTCGGCCCTGGTGTTCCTGGCCCTGCTGCCCGACCATGTCGGCACGGTACCCGGCGTGTGTTGCGCGGGCGTGTGCGCCGTGTTTCGTCCCATCGCCGGATGCCGCGGCATCCGAGCGTTTCGGAGTGCGAGCCATGGGATCTCCTGTCGTCGCGGGCGGAGTGAGCAGGTGATGCGGAGAGGGGTGCGGGATCTGTCTGCGACGCTACGCAGGCAAGGTTTCGGCGTCCCTGTCGCGGCCGTTTCCGCGACGCAACATTTCTCTCACCGAGCGGCCGCGCGGATTGTGAGATCTACACCGGCTCCACGGCATGGCGCGCGAGCATGTCCGAGATCCGACCGCGGCAGCTGCCGCATCCGGTGCCCGCGCGCGTGTCTTTTCCGATGCACTCGACCGTCGTGCTGCCCG
This sequence comes from uncultured Actinomycetota bacterium, assembly GCA_963717585.1. GTDB lineage: Bacteria > Actinomycetota > Actinomycetes > Actinomycetales > Microbacteriaceae > Microbacterium. The sequence goes on from CAVQWI010000001.1 coordinate 99,412, forward strand.
AGCCGATCGAGGCGTCGATGCGCTCGACCGTCACGCCGTTGCACCAGCACACCGTGGCGTGCGGCGCCAGAGCCTCGGCCGCCGCCGACGGGTCGAAGTCCGGTCCGTCGAAGCGCAGCAGCAGGGATCGGTCGGCCGGCAGTTCGTCGCCGCGCTCGTAGAGGAGCGTCAGTTCGGCAGCGGTCCGGGGCATGCCGACGCAGACGAAGCCGGTGAGGATGCCGCCGGCCGAGACCATCTTCACGTAGCGGATGTGCTCCGGGTCCGCCCACTGTGCGACGTGCGCGGGCGTCCTGATCGTCGTCCCAGGGGTCCGCTGAGACGTCGCCGGCGGCCACCACGTCGACGTGCTCGGCCTTGAGCATGACCAGCGGGTCGCGCTCTTCGGGAAGCGGTGAGGTCTCACTACCACCCTCGAGCTCGTCCAGGAACCGCATGGCCAGCCAATCCGCCTGCCGCCAGCCTGGCCCGATGAGTCCGCTCGGCGCACCGGCGAGGCGCTCGCCGTGCCTGACAGCGGCGGGATCGACGATGTGCGCGCAGTCGCCGATGGCGAAGACCGACGGATCCGACCAGCTGCGCAGCGACTCATCCACGACGACGCCGAACGACGCGTGGAGACCTGCGCTCTCGGCCAGCTCGGTGCGCGGCGAGACACCGCACGAGAGCACCAGCAGGTCGCCGGGGATCTCCTTGCCGTCGGCCGTGAGCAGACGATCGAACCGGGGTTGGCCGTCGTCGCCGGTCCGGAAGAGCACGGTCTCGGCGCGGCTGTGCGCGAAGATCGACACGCCCGTCCGCTGGACGGCTCTGCGAAGCACCGCGCCGGAGCCGCGATCGAGATTGCGCGGCATCGGGTGCGGCCCGTGGTGGACGACCGCGACGCTCGCACCGGCGTGCGCCGCGGCGAGGGCGAATTCCAGACCGAGCACTCCCGCACCCAGCACCACGATCCGCCGGCCGTTTGCGACCGTGCCACGAATGCGCTCCGCGTCGTCGAGATCGCGCAGGGCGCTCACTCCCCGCGGCAGCTTCTCATCGTCGCCGGCGACGCGGTGGACGCCGGTCGAGCGGGGAACGCCGACCAGGGTCGGAACGTTGGCGCGCGAGCCGGTGGCCAGGACGACCCGGTCGTAGCCGATGTACTCGCCGTCGCTCAGGGCGGCCATCCGCGCTGACCGATCCAGCGCGGTCACGGCGACGCCTGTGATCACCCGGCCGCCTGCGGCCGTCACGGCGTCGCGATCGGCGATGGTGAGCGACTCGCGCTGCATCGCGCCCACGGCGTACTCGGCGACCAGGACGCGGTTGTAGGCATCGCTGGACTCCGCGCCGACCACCGTCAGCGCGATCCGTCCGTCTCGGACGGCGGGAAGGAGGTTCTCGGCGAAGCGGGCGCCGACGGGCCCGTAGCCGACGACCAGCACGCGCTCAGGTGTTCCGATCATGCCGTCATCGCCTCCTCGACTCGCCGCACACGAACGCTGCCCGTCTTGAACTCGGGCATCGCAGACACCGGATCCACCGCATCGGAGGTGAGGAGATTCGCCGCGCCGATCCCGGCGAAATGGAAGGGCAGGAAGACGTCACCGGGCCGCACGTCGGTGGACAGGAGCGCGGTGGCTCGGACGGTGCCGCGCACATTGGACAGTTCGACCAGGTCTCCCTCCGCGATCCCGTACCGGGCGGCGGCGGCCGGGTGCAGGGTCGCGCGAACCTCCGGCTGCGCGGCGCTGAGTTCCGGCACGCGACGCGTCTGCGCCCCGCTCTGGTAGTGCTCGAGCAGCCTGCCGGTGATGAGGGTCAGCTCGCCGGCTGTCGGAATCCGCTCGTCGGCGGCTGCAGGGGAGACCGCGACGATACGTGCACGCCCGTCGGGGTGGGCGAAGGCATCCTCGAAGAGTCGTGGGGTGCCGAGCGATCCGACGGGGCAGGGCCAGTGCACGGGCGCACCGGCATCCAGCAGAGCGTCGTCCATGCCCGAGTAGTCGGCGATGCCGCCGGCGGAGGCGCGTCGCAGCTCGTCGAAGACCTCGCGGGCGTCGATCGAGAACGTGCCCGGTGCTTCGAGGCGACGGGCGAGTTCCGCCATGATCCACAGCTCGTCGCGAACGCCTGACGGCGGGGTGAGCGCACGCCGGCGGCGCAGAACGCGGCCTTCCAGGTTCGTCATGGTGCCCTCCTCCTCCGCCCACTGCGGGACGGGCAGGACGACATCGGCGAGTGCCGCGGTCTCGGAGAGGAAGAAGTCGGACACGACGAGGAGGTCCAGGCGCTCGAGCGCGGCGCGCACCACCGAGGCGTTCGGCGCCGACACGACGACGTTCGAGCCGTGCACGAGCAGCGCGCGCGGGCCGCCGTCACTGCCGAGGGACTGCAGCAGCTCGACCGCAGGGATGCCGGGGCCGGGGATGACCGACGGATCGACTCCCCACACGGCGGCGACGTGGGCGCGAGCATCCGGGTCGGTGATCTTCCGGTAGCCCGGGAGCTGGTCGCACTTCTGACCGTGCTCGCGGCCGCCCTGACCGTTGCCCTGCCCGGTGAGGGTTCCGTAGCCGGAGTCGGCTCGACCGGGAAGACCCAGAGCGAGGGCGAGGTTGATCGCCGCCGTCGCCGTGTCGGTGCCGTCGACGTGCTGCTCGACTCCGCGCCCGGTGAGGATGTAGACGCCGCCGCCCGCCGCCAGGCGCCGCGCGACCGCCCGGATCATCGAGGCCGGCACACCCGTGACCGACTGCACGCGCTCCGGCCACCAGCCCGCGACGCTTCGCCGCAGGTCGGCGAGTCCCGTCGTGCGGTCGGCGAGGTACGCGGCATCCGTCAGTCCCTCCGAGACGACGACGTGCGTCAGCCCCAGGAGGAGCGCGAGGTCGGTTCCGGGCGTCGGCTGCAGATGGATGCCGCGACCCTCGTCGGTCAGGCGCGCGGTCGCCGTGCGGCGCGGGTCGACGACGATGAGCCCTCCCGCGTCCTGCGCTCCGCTGAGGTGGCCGACGAACGGCGGCATGGTCGCGGCGACGTTCGTGCCGAGGAGGAGGACCGTGGATGCCGCACCGAGGTCACTCAGCGGGAAGGGGAGTCCGCGGTCGATGCCGAACGCGCGATTGCCCGCGGCCGCGGCGGATGACATGCAGAAGCGGCCGTTGTAGTCGATGCGGCTGGTGCCCAGGGCGATGCGCGCGAACTTGCCGAGCTGATATGCCTTCTCGTTGGTCAGCCCGCCGCCGCCGAACACCGCCACCGCGTCCGCGCCGTGCTCCGAGCGCAGTTCGCGCAGGCGCCCGGCGACGAGGTCGAGCGCGGCATCCCAGTCGGTCTCGTGCAGCTCGCCGTCCTGGCCCCGGACGAGCGGTGTCGTGAGCCGGCCCGGCGCCCGCAGGAGGTCCGCCGAGGTCCAGCCCTTCTTGCACAAGCCGCCGCGGTTCGTCGGGAAGTCACGCCCGGCGACGACCACCGGCGCCGCGCCGTCCGCATCGACATCCGCCCGCGTCAACGTCATCGCGCACTGGAGGGCGCAATAGGGGCAGTGGGTGGCGGTGGCGAGCGCTGCGGTGGTCTTGGTCATCGAGATCAGATCCGGAATCCGTCGGCTCGCACGCGACCGTAGACGAGGCCGGTGAGGACGAGCAGCGCGACGTAGGAGAGCACGAAGACGAGGAAGGCTCCGGTGTAGCTGCCGGTCGCCTGCCGCGAGAGGTTCAGCGCCTGGGGGATCAGGAATCCGCCGTACGCGCCGATCGCCGAGATCAGCCCGAGGGCGGCTGCGGCCTTGCGCTTGGAGGAGACGTCGCCTCCCGTGGCGGCGTCTCCGGAGCCGCGGAGTGCGAAGACCACCGGCACCATGCGGTAGGTCGACCCGTTGCCCGCACCGGCGGCCGCGAACAGCACGAGGAAGCACCCCAGGAAGAGCCAGAACTGCCCGGACGGCAGGACAGCGGTCACCGCGAGTGTCATGACCGCCATCGCGGTGAATGCGCCCATCGTGACTCTGGCACCGCCGAAGCGGTCCGCGAGTCGGCCGCCGTACGGGCGGGCGAGCGAACCGACGAGGGCGCCGAGGAAGGCGAGCGAGACCGACGCCGTGCCGACCGAGATGCTGGAGAACGCCGGGAACTGGTCGGCGATGAGCTTCGGGAAGACGCTGGCGAACCCGATGAACGAGCCGAAGGTGCCGATGTACAGCAGTGAGAGCATCCACAGGTGCGGTTCGCGCAGTGCCGCCGCCGACCCCGAGAAGTCGGCCTTGGCGGACGACAGGTTGTTCATGCGCAGCGCCGCGCCGATCATCGCGACGAGGATCAGCGGAACCCAGATCCAGCCCGCCAGCGGAAGGTTCAGGGCGACACCGGCGCCGATCGTCACGACGATGGGGACCACGAACTGAGCGACCGACGCGCCCAGGTTGCCGCCGGCGGCGTTGAGCCCGAGCGCCCACCCCTTCTCGCGCTGAGGGTAGAAGAAGGTGATGTTGGACATCGAGCTGGCGAAGTTGCCGCCGCCGAAGCCCGCCAGTGCCGCGACCAGCAGCAGGACGGGGAACGGCGTCTCGGGGTTGCCGACGCAGATCGCCATCGCGGTCGCCGGGATGAGGAGCAGTCCCGCGGAGATGATCGTCCAGTTTCGGCCGCCGAAGATCGGCACGAGGAACGAGTAGGGGATGCGCAGCGTCGCGCCCACGAGGCTGGGGATCGAGATCAGCCAGAAGATCTCGCTGCTGTCCAGCGTGAATCCGGCGGTCGGAAGCAGAACCGCGACGATGCTCCAGAGCTGCCAGATGACGAAGCCGAGGAACTCGGCGAAGATCGACCACACCAGGTTGCGCTTGGCGATGCCCCTGCCGGGGCCTTCCCACTGGTCGAGGTCTTCGGGGTTCCAGCCGTCGATCCAGCGTCCGGGTCGGTGCACCAGTCCGGCGGATCCGGTCTTCGGCGGGGCCGCAGAAGCGGCGCTGGTCTCCGGCGCCGTGATGGTCGCTTCGGTCATCGTCATCTCCCGTGAAGTCGCAGCGAGGTGGAGCTTGTGACTCAGAAGTTACGGATGCCGCGTTTCACCCCGTCGTTGGCCGTGTGAACTCTGCGTCTCACGCACCTCACCGCGCGCTGAGAGTCGATGTGAGAAGTCCGTGACCATTGCGGGCGCGACGGGACGCAGGAAGCGTCGCCGATACGCTTCGGTGATGCCGTTCGCCTTAGCCCTCACCGTCGTCCTCTTCGTGCTCGCCGTCTTCCAGCTCGCCCTTGCTCTCGGCGCTCCGTTCGGCCGGTTCGCCTGGGGCGGCCAGCACCGTGTGCTTCCTGGTCGCCTGCGCATCGGCAGTCTGATATCGATCGTCATCTACGCCGTGATCGCCGTGATCGCCCTCGACCGCGTGGGCGCGATCGACGTGCTCCCGGACATGTTCGCGGTCATCGCGATGTGGGTCGTCTTCGCGTATTTCGCGGTCGGCATCTTTCTGAACGCCGCTTCCCGCAGCAAGCCGGAGCGCTACGTGATGGTTCCGGTCACCATCGTGCTGACCGTGCTCAGCTTCTTCATCGCCATGGGCTTCGGCGGCCTGGCCGCACCCGCATGAGCCGACCGGTTCAGCGATCCTTCGGGTTCCACCGAAAGGTCAGGGCGCACACGATCAGTCCCGCCACCAGCCAGACCAGGCAGACGATCGCCACGAGCGGCAGCGCCCACGTTCCGCCCGGTTCGGCCGCCTCGAAGGACTCCGGGAGGAACACCGCGCGCATGCCGGCAGCCGTCCACCGCAGCGGGAAGATGCTCGCCACGTGCTGCAGCCATTCGGGGAGGATGTCGAAGGCGATGTACACCCCGGAGATGAACTGCAGCACCAGCGCGATCGGGACGATCACCGACTGAGCCGACTTGCCGGAGCGGGGCAGCGCGCTGACTGCGATGCCGAGCACCGCAGAGCACGACACGCCGAGCACGAACACCCAGGCGAAGGTGCCCCACGCCTGAGCGGTGGAGGGCAATTCGACCTTCCACACGGCCCACGCCATGAAGATGAGGACGGCGGCCTGCAGCGACGCCGTCACGGCGACCTGTCCCATCTTGCCCATGAAGTAGCTTCCGATCGGCATGGGCGATCCCGCGTAGCGCTTCAGGGTGCCGTCGGATCGTTCCACGGCGATGTCGACGCCGAGATTCTGCAGGCCCGACAGCAGGATGCCGGCCGCCAGCATGCCGGGCAGGTAATAGGCGGCCGCGCTGATGGAGTCATCCGGCGGACCGAACTCCTGGCTGCTGAACGCCGTCGCGAAGATCGCGAGCATCAGCACGGGGAACAGGAACGTGAAGAAGAGGGTGTCGGGCTGACGGAAGTAGGAGCGAACCTCGTACCCGACGCGGAGACCTCCGATGCGGGCCGACCGCCCCCGGGGGAGCGGCCGGATCCAATCGGACGTCTGCAAGCTCACGTGATGGCCTCGAAGAGCACGGATGCCGGTGTCTCCGCTCCGATCATTCCGAGGTACACGTCCTCGAGACTGGGACGGACGACTTCCAGGCGCTCCACCTCGCCGTGCTCGCGGTACAGGCGGGCAGCGCAGGCGCCCGGCTCCGTCGTCCGCTCCTCACACATCGTGCCGCCCTGCCACCAGCGCACCACCGGCATGCGCGCCTCGGCGCCTCCGAGCTGGTCGATCGGGGCGATGTCGAGCAGCTCGCCACCGGCGATCACGGCGGCACGATCAGCCAGTTCGGCGGCCTCGTCCAGATAGTGGGTGGTCAGCAGGATCGTGGTGCCGTCGTCCTTCAGGCCATGGATCAGCTCCCAGAACTGCCGCCGGGCCGCCGGATCGAAACCCGTCGTGGGTTCGTCGAGGAACAGCAGCGCGGGTCGTCCGATGATCCCGATCGCGACGTCGACCCGTCGGCGCTGCCCGCCGGAGAGGCGGCGGATGAGCGTCTTGCGCTGCGGCTCCAGCCCGACGGCGGCGATCACCTCGTCGACGTCACGCGGATCGGGGTACATCGCTGCGAAATGGGCCAGCTGCTCGCGTACGGTCACCGGCCCCGATTCGCCGGTGCTCTGCAGCACGATCCCGAGGCGGGCCTTCCAATCCAGCCCGCCGCGGTGCGGATCCACGCCCAGCACCCGCACGGAACCGCTCGATCGATGCCGATATCCCTCGAGGATCTCGATCGTCGTGGACTTGCCCGCGCCGTTCGGACCGAGCAGCGCGAACGTCTCACCCGCGCGGATGTCGAACGTGATGCCGCGCACCGCGGTCTTGCCGCCGTAGCTCTTCACGAGCCCTTCGACCTCGACCGCGGAGGAACTCATCTCAGCCGACGCCGAGCCACGAGCGGTCGGTGAGGATGACGGGTCCGTCATCGGTGATCGCGACCGTGTGCTCCGAGTGCGCCCCGCGCGATCCGTCGGCGCTGCGCAGCGTCCATCCGTCCGGATCGGTGACCAGCTCATCCGTGGTCTCCAGGAACCACGGTTCCAGCGCGACCACCAGTCCCGCCCGGAGGGGATAGCCACGGCCGGGCTTGCCGTCGTTGGGCACGTGCGGGTCGCCGTGCATGACCCGCCCGACGCCGTGCCCGCCGAAATCGGTGTTGATCTGGTAGCCGTCGCCGCGTGCGATCTCGGCGATGGCGTGGGAGATGTCGCCGATGCGGTTGCCGACCGCGGCCGCGGCGATCGCCGCATCCAGCGCCCGTTCGCTGGTGTCGATGATCGCGAGGTCCTCGTCGCGGGCGGTGCCGACCACGAAGGACACGGCCGAGTCGGCCACCCATCCGTCCACCGAAGCAGCGAAGTCGAGCGACACGAGATCGCCGTCCCGCAGGGCGTAGTCGTGCGGTAGCCCGTGGAGCACGGCGTCGTTCACGGACGTGCAGATCACCTTGCCGAACGGCCGCGCGCCGAACGAGGGGTGGTAGTCGATGTAGCACGACTCGGCGCCCGCCCGGCGGATGAGGTCGTGAGCGCGGCGGTCGATTGCCAGCAGGTTCGTGCCCACGGTGGTCTCGTCGCGCAGCGTGGCGAGCACCTCTGCCACGAACCGGCCCGCCGGCCGCATCGCCTCGATCTCAGCGGGCGTGCGCAATTCGATCATCGTCTTCCTTCCGTCGTGACCATTCTGTCAGCGACCGGGGCGCCGGTTGTCGGATGCTGTGAGGATGCCTCGTCCTGCATGCTTGCACCCTCCCAACCAGGATCGACCGGCGTACCATCGAGGCATGTGGGTACGTCGAGCGTTCTTTGGCTGGCTGATCCCCGCCGCGTTCCTGCTTCCGCTCTGGCTGCTCATCGGCTGGGGAGTCTTCAACGCCGGCGGTTGGGCGTTCCTGTGGGTGCTGTTCCTGGCGATCCCGTCGGTCTTCATCGGCCAGCTCGTGCTCACCCTGCTGGTTCGCGCGCGCGGCACCGTGCGCGCCGAGCGTGCTGTGTCGTGGTGGGACGTGCTGGGGTTCACCGTGTGGCACTGCCTCACGATCGCACTCGGATTCTTCAACGAGGCCTGGTGGCTGCCCGTCATGATCCTCACCGTGCTGGTCGGGATCGGGCTCTTCTGGCTGGAGCTCGCCCAGCTGTGGCGTGAGGCGAAGCCCTCGGCCATCCTGATGCGCACCGCAGAGGGCATCGGCTACATCCCGGCCCAGGCACCCCGGACGGTGCCATCGGAGCGCGATGTCATCGTGATCACGGAACGGCCGCCGACGGTCTGAGCACCGTTTTGGCCGGCCGCGGCATCCATGGCAGAATGGATCTTTGTGTCCTGACAGGTTCTGCCTCAGGGGAACCGGCTGTGCGGCCTCAAGTCGCCGCCTCGGGCACGCACCATCCTTCCCACCAGTACCGCGGTCGACCTGTGGCGGCCGCAGAGAGCAAAGATCATGCAGATCCTCGACTCCGTCGACGCAGCCTCGCTGCGTTCCGACATCCCCGCCTTCGGCGCCGGTGACACCGTCAAGGTGCACGTCAACATCACCGAGGGCAACCGCTCGCGTATCCAGGTCTTCCAGGGGGTCGTCATCGGCCGCTCGGGCGACGGCATCCGCGAGACCTTCACGGTCCGCAAGATCAGCTTCCAGGTCGGCGTGGAGCGGACCTTCCCGGTGCACAGCCCCGTGATCGACCACATCGAGGTCGTCACCCGCGGTGACGTGCGCCGTGCGAAGCTCTACTACCTGCGCAACCTCCGTGGCAAGAAGGCCAAGATCAAGGAGAAGCGCGACAACTGAGTCTCGTCTTCCAGAAACCCCGGACTTCGGTCCGGGGTTTCGGCGTTTTCGAAGCATCGAGTGTGCGACCCTTGATGCAGCGGCCCGCCGATTTCCGGCACGCCCTGAGAAGGACCTCCATGACGACCGAGCAGAAGGCTGCTGCCGCGCCGATTCCGACGTCCCGCGCTGCGCTGAGCGCACCTCGCGAACGCCGCCGCGGTTGGCTCTCGTTCCTGCGGGACGTCGTGATCATCGTGCTCGTCGCGATCCTGGTCTCCTTCCTCGTCAAGACCTTCCTCGTCCGGTCCTTCTACATCCCCTCGGGGTCGATGGAGGACACGCTGATGGTCGATGACCGCATCCTCGTCGATGAGATCACGCCCCGCTTCGGCGGCTATGAGCGCGGGGACATCGTCGTGTTCCGCGATCCCGGCGGCTGGCTGCCGGTGCGCTCCGACCCGCCACGCTCGCCCGTGATCGAGGCCCTGGACTGGACGCTGTCGCTGGTCGGCCTGTCCGCGCCGGACAGCGACGATCACCTGGTGAAGCGGATCATCGGCACGCCCGGCGACAACGTCGTGTGCTGCAACGCCATCGGGCAGATCACCGTCAACGGCGTGCCCATCGACGAGGACGACTATCTCAAGCTGCCCACGCCCGACAGTCCGGCATCCGCCGACGACTTCGATGTCGTCGTGCCCGACGACAAGCTGTGGGTGCTCGGCGACAATCGCTATTCGTCGCGGGACTCCCGCTACAACACGGACCAGCCCGGCAAGGGGTTCGTCCCCATCGAGAATGTCGTCGGCCGAGCATTCCTGACGACCTGGCCGTTCAGTCGCTTCGGCATCCTGGACTTCCATCACGAGGTGTACGCGGGCATTTCGGAGCCTGACGAGGAGCCCGCCGCGAAATGACCGTCGCCGAGCCCCGTCTGACGCTCGAGCGGCGCCTGCTGCGAGAGCACGCGATCGTGATCGCATGCGACGAGGTCGGACGGGGGGCGCTCGCAGGTCCCGTGGCGGTCGGCGCCGTCGTGATCGACGCTCCGCGCTCGCGCAAGCGGATTCCACAGGGGCTGCGCGACTCGAAGCTCGTGCCTGAGCATCGCCGTGCAGAGGTGGCCGCCCGGGCCGCGTCCTGGGTGTCAGCCAGCGCGGTGGGCTGGGCAAGCTCCGTCGAGATCGACGAGATCGGGATCATTCGCGCCCTGGGACTGGCCACCATCCGCGCTCTGGCCGATCTGCGGGCGCACGGTGTCGTCCCGGAGGACGCCATCGTCGTGCTCGACGGGAACTACGACTACATCACACCCGCCGGCGGCACCGGCCTGACGATCCGACCCGTCATCAAGGCCGACCGCGACTGCGCGAGCGCGGCCGCGGCATCCGTCATCGCGAAGGTTGCACGAGATGCGCTGATGGTGGAGCTGCACGATGATCTGCCCGCCTACAACTGGGCGCGCAACAAGGGGTACGCGAGCCCCGACCACCGCGAAGCGATTCAGGAGCACGGCCTGAGCGCGCATCACCGCGCGTCATGGGCGATCGCCGAGTGGCCGACGCTGTTCTGACGGCGCGTCCGCGATCGCGCGTCAGCTGTCCAGCGAGAGCTCTTCGGGAAGGTGGAAGTCGCGCCGGGACAACTCCTCCACGTTGACGTCCTTGAACGTGAGCACTCGGACCGACTTGACGAACCTGTCCGCGCGATAGATGTCCCACACCCATACATCGGTCATGGTGATCTCGAAGTAGAAGTCATGCTCGGTGTCGCGGCGCACGACGTTGACCTCGTTGGCGAGGTAGAACCGGCGCTCGGTCTCGATCACGTACTGGAACTGCGAAACGACGTCGCGGTACTCGCGGTACAGCGCGAGCTCCAGTTCGCGGTCGTAGTCTTCGAAGACTTCGTCATCCATGGTGACTCCATCCTAGAGTCGCCGGGAAGGCGACGGTGGCCCGCGCAGATGCACGGGCCACCGTCGGTTGCGGCTGCGGTCAGCCCTTCTTGCCGTTCCCCGTGTTCGTCACGGAAAGGACGTACTCGGCATCCAGCGTCGTTATGTCGCCCGTCGGCAGGTTGGAGACGAGCGTGACGAAGTCGCGGCTGTTGCCGTTCGCGCATTTGGTCACGAAGCCGCCCTGCGAGATCGCGTCGCCCTCGAGGCGGTACACGTGGTTGCCTTCGGAGTCCACGACCTCGAAGGCCGAGTCCACACCGGGCGTCAGGTCGCAGGTCGCTACCACCTGGAGCGTCCAGTTGTTGTCCTGGAGTCCGTCGGTCTGGAACCACTCGCCCTCCGGCGACGACAGGGTCGCTGCGGCGCCGTTGACCATCACGTCGTCCACGAACCACCCGGTGTCGAGGTAGGCGGCGTCCGTCGAGTAGCGGAAGCGCACGTCCGTCGCGTCCGCGGGCAACTGCGCCGTGAGGTGGATGTACTCGGGGTCGTCCACGAAGTAGGCGCCTCCCGAGGTGCCCGTCAGCCCATTGCCGTCCGGGTTGCCGCCATGCGGGTCGTCGTCGGTGGTGACCGTCGCGCCTGAGTCGTCCACGAGGGGTACGGTGACCCACTCTCCGCCGACGAGCGCCTCGACGAACGCGTAGTCCCAGCCCTCCTCGATGAAGTGCCAGGTCCAGAAGTCCAGCGAGGTGGCGGTCCCGGCGACATCCACGTCGAGGATGTTGTCGGACTGGCTCTCATATCCGGCATACCAGTGCGTTTCACCGGTGTGCGGAGCGATCTGCGTGGCATCCTCGCCGTCCAGAGCGACATTCACGGTCGGCCCTGGGTTGCGGAACCGCTCGACCTGGACGCCGTATGGCACCGCGATCGGGCTCTGCGCATTGTCGCGCTTCGACCACTTCGAGGCCGGCTGCGCGCCCTTGCTGGCTCCGCGTCCGCTCCAGAACACGTCATCGGCGATGTCCATCGTCCACGTCGTGAACGCGGGGTCGCCGAAGTCGGCGGCCTTGATGTCCCACAGGTCCGACCCCTCGTCGTCGAGGTAGACCGCCACGGCCCAGTCCTGGAACAGCACGTCGACATCGCGCAGGCCGGCTCCGGTCTGGGCGTTGAACTCGTCGATGGCCGCCTGCACGCCCTCCGTGCTGTCTGCCTGGTTCTCGAAGACGAGCTTGATCAGCAGGTCGCCGCCGGCGCCGTCGTATTCGAGGTCGGGCGTGTAGGTTCCGTCGCCGTTGCCGCCTGCCTGCTCCCACAGGTACTGGAAGAACGTGTACGAGGCGCCGTAGTTCTGCAGCCCGCCACCCCACTTCGTGAGCGACGTGTCGGCGTAGAACACCTGGTGGTACGTCAGGTGCGAACCGCCGATGTCGTACCCGTTGAGGAACACGGCGAAGTCGGCGAGGCCCTCGTCGACCCAGCTCAGTTCACCCGGGTCGCTGTAGTTCATCAGCAGATGCTCCAGCTCGTGGGCGATGACGCCCTCGTAGAGCGTCGGCTGGTCGTTCGATGCGTCGTCGTCGTTCCAGGGCGAGTCCGCCGGCCCGACACGGTTCGCCCAGTCGAACGCGTCGATGACGATCGCGTTCATGCCGGACGAGTCGATGAACTCCGGGGCGAAGTAGCCCGCGGTGTATGTCGTCTCCGCGCAGTCGTAGTAGTTCGTGTCCTGCACGTTGTAGACGATCATGACGAGCGAGTCGCTCGCCGGCTCGGACGGGTCGGCCGCATCCATCTCGCCGAAGTGCTCTTCGTCCACCGCCACGATCTGGTTGGCCAGCTCGTCGCCCATGTAGTCGATCTGCGCTTGCGTGAGGACGTAGTCGTTCACATCCTGATCGGCGCAGGGCGTGAACTCGTCGCCGGGCTCGTGATCGAAGGCCGGGTCGAGGCTCGCGACCCCGGTCGGCGCTGAGCCGTCGAGCGGCGTGCCGGCCGGCACGTAGATGTAGACGGGTGTGCCGTCCGGCGTGGTGTTCGCGTAGACGCGCGTGAAGTCCTGGTCGTAGGTTCCACCAGCCTCGCTGTCGTTGATCGGAAGGGTGATCACGGCGTCACCGGGGACGCCGATCGCAGCGGACGCCGGTACGGCGGCCGTCGCGACCATCGCGAGCGCGGCGACGCCGCTGATGGCAGCGGCCGCGACTCGTCGGGGGATTCGGAGCACGGTTGTGTCCCTTTCTGGTCGAGATCCGCCGACAGCGCAGCTTCGCGCACTCGACGGACCGGGGGGATTCGACGGGCGACCATGGAGCATGGCTGCCCTGAGCAGGGGCATTCCATCACGGGTGCGTCGGCAGCGAAACGGGTTGTGCGAGGGTTCGAAATGTGGTGAGGTACGCGCTCATTCCTCCCCAGCTCGCAGATCCAACTGGCTCTCCCCGCGACGGGCCGGAGCGGGTGGGTCGCCGCACCTCGACCGTCACGATCTCCTCATGGCAGCGAAGGATGTGCTCGGCCGTGCCGGCGAGGACCGGGCGGCGCGGTACCTCCGGTCGCTCGGCTACACGGTGCTCGACCGCAACTGGCGGATCCGCGACGGCGAGATCGACCTGGTCGTCGCGCGGCCGGGCGAACTGGTCGTCGTCGAGGTCAAGACGCGCCGTGGCGACGGCTTCGGGCATCCCCTCGAGGCGGTCGACAGCCGCAAGCAGCACCGACTCTGGCGGCTGGCGTTCGCGTGGGTGGCCGCGCATCCCGACGATGCGCAGGGCAGAAGGCTGCGGCTGGATGCTGTCGCGATCACCGGCCCCGACGCGGACACAGCGACGCTCGAGCACATCCAGGACCTCCGGTGACGACGGCTCGCACGTGGGCAGTCGCTCTCACCGGACTCGAGGGCGCCCTCGTGGAGGTGGAGGCGGACCTGTCGAATCAGACTCCCGAGTTCCGCATCATCGGTCTTCCCGACAAGGCGCTCGGAGAGGCCGTGCAGCGCGTCCACAACGCCAGCGCCAACTGCGGGCTTGCCCTGCCGCGTCGACGGCTCACGGTCAACTTGTCGCCGGCGAGTGTGCCCAAGCACGGTTCGGCGTTCGACGTCGCGATCGCGATTGCGTCCCTGGCCACAGCGGGCGGGATGGACGCCGCCTCCATCGCCGAGACCGTCCACATCGGCGAGCTCGGCCTCGATGGGCGGCTTCGGCCGGTGCCGGGCGTGCTGCCTGCGGTGATGGCCGCTGCCCGCGAAGGTCATCGGCGCATCATCGTGCCGAGCGCGAACGAGGCGGAGGCATCCCTCGTCTCCGGCGTCGAGGTGATCGGCGCGATCTCGCTGGCGGACGTCGCCCGCCGCCACGGTGCGGACGTCGAGGACCTTCAGCTCGAGCCGGTGCCCGCGCCGCGAGCCGCCGAGATCAGGCACAGCCCTGCGGAGCTCGCCGACGTGATCGGCCAGCGGGATGCTGTCGAGGCGCTGATCACGGCCGCCGCCGGCGGCCACCACATGTTGATGAGCGGACCCCCGGGAGCAGGCAAGACGATGCTCGCCAGCCGCCTGCCCGGCATCCTTCCGGCACTCGATGACGCGGCGGCGCTCGAAGTCGCGGCGATCCGCTCGCTCGCCGGCGATCCGGTGGCGGCGCTGGTGCGTCGGCCGCCGCTGGAGGCGCCGCACCACAGTGCGAGCATCGCCGCTCTGGTCGGGGGCGGGTCGCGGATCGTGCGCCCCGGCGCGATCGCGCGGGCGTCCCATGGCGTGCTGTTCCTCGACGAGGTCGGCGAGTTCGCCCCCAGCGTGCTCGATGCGCTGCGTCAGCCGCTGGAGACCGGCGCGATCACCATCCACCGCTCGGGCGTCGCTGCCTCTTTCCCCGCGTCATTCCAGCTGATCCTCGCCACCAACCCCTGCCCGTGCGGCAACTATGGAGTGCGCGGCGCGAACTGCGTCTGCCCGCCGATGGCGATCCGGAGGTATCTCGGACGGCTGTCGGGGCCGTTGTTGGATCGTGTCGACATCGAGCTGGGATTGAGCAGGGTCGCTGTGGCGCATGCGTCCCTGCTCGCGGACGGCACCGTCACGACGGATGCTGCTGCCGCTCGCGTCGCCGAAGCCCGTGCGCGAGCCGCGCATCGCCTGCGCGGCACCGAGTGGCGGCTCAACGCCCGCGTAGCGGGGCCGTGGCTTCGCGAAGGTCCCCTCGCGCTCGCTCCCGTCGTGCGCCGCCCGATCGACGCTGCCCTGCATCGCGGATCGCTGACCTTGCGCGGATACGACCGCGTGCTCCGTGTCGCCTGGACCCTGAGCGACCTCGCCGGGCGCGCAAGTCCGACCGTCCACGACATCGGCCGAGCGCTGTTCATGAAGAAAGGCGTCACGACATGACCGACTTCCTCCCTGACCTGCGCAAGGCGCAGACCCTTCTCGCACCGCTCGTGCGGGGCGAGCTCGACGGCGAGCGCGCACGGCGGCTCTTCGCCGTCCATGCGTGGAGCTGTCTCGTCGAGCCCGGCGACGGTGTGGCGGGCCGGATCGTGGCGGCGCTGGGCGCAGAGGAGGCGCTGGCCGCGGTGACCGGCGGTCGGGGGATGGCGTGGGAGGCGGCCGGCATCACCGCCAAGCACTGGCGGGAGGGCCTCGCGAGGTGGTGTCCGCGCCTCGACGAGGGGGCGATCCGCGAAGCGCTCGAGGTCGCTCGGCGCGCGCACGTGAGCCTGCTCACACCCGAGGATCCGCAGTGGCCGGCCGCGCTGGGCGACCTGGGCGATCATGCTCCGCTGCTGCTGTGGGTACGAGGCGACGTCGACGTCCTCGCACGCCTCGCCCCGTCCGTCGCTCTCGTCGGAGCGCGGGCCGCGACCGCCTACGGCGAGCACGTCGCCATGGAGTTGGCGGCCGACCTGGTGGGCCGCGGGGTCACCATCGTCTCGGGCGCCGCCTACGGGATCGACGGGGCGGCACATCGGGCCGCCCTGTCCGCGGGCGGCACGACCATCGCGCTGCTCGCCGGCGGTGCGGACCGCTCGTACCCCGCGGGGCACACGCAGCTGATCGAGCGCATCGCCTCGACCGGCGCGGTCGTCAGTGAGGTGCCCTGCGGCTCCGCCCCCACGAAGTGGCGATTCCTCCAGCGCAACCGGCTGATCGCCGCGGTCGCGGATGCGACGATCGTGGTCGAAGCCGGATGGCGCAGCGGCTCGCTCAACACAGCCGGCCACGCGGCGACACTCGCCCGCCCACTCGGCGCGGTGCCGGGTCCGATCACCAGTGCAGCATCCGCCGGATGCCACCGACTCCTCCGCGAGTTCGACGCGGGGTGCATCACCACCGCGGACGAGGTGCTCGAACTGCTCGGTGCAGGTCCGCAGACCCTCTTCGACGATGCTGCAGACGCAGCAGGCGGTGAACGCACCGATGAGGTCACGCGCGTGACCGATGCGATGAGCTTCCGCGCGTGGCGTGACCCGTTGGACATCGCGCGGCGGTCCGGGCTCGACCCCGCGGAGGTGATGTCGGTCCTGGGATTTCTGGCGCTCGACGGAACAGCGGTCCGGGGCCAGCAGGGCTGGCGGCGAGCCCGCCCGGATGCCCGTGCCGGCTGATCGCCGTGCGCCGCGGTCACAGCGGCGCTCGCTGCGGGCATGCTGGACCCATGAAGCTGGAACAGGCAGCCGATGCGTATGCGGAGCACCTGACCCGCGTGCGCCGCCTGTCGCCCGCCACGGTGCGCGCCTATCGCGGCGATCTTCGCGATCTGACCGCGACGGTGCCGGACGCGGACCTGGCGAATGTCGACCTCGAAGAGCTCCGCGAGTGGCTCTGGCGTGCGACGCGGCGCGGTGACGCGCGGGCGACACTGGCACGCCGCACCGCAGCCGCGCGCAGCTTCTTCGCATGGGCCACGGAGAACGGGCTGGTCCAGATCGACCCGAGCCTGCGCCTCGTCGCACCCAAACGAGGCAGAACCCTGCCGAAGGTCGCCACAGCAGACGCCGTCAGAGTGATGCTCGACTCCATGGCCATTCGGGCTGGCGAGGGCGGCCCGATCGACCTGCGAGACCACGGCATGCTCGAGCTTCTCTACGGTTCGGCACTGCGGGTGTCCGAGCTCACGGGGTTGGACATCGATGACCTCGACCTCGACCGTGCGACCGTGCGGGTGCTCGGCAAAGGCTCGAAGGAGCGCGTCGTGCCGTTCGGGCTGCCTGCGCGCCGCGCCGTGGAGGCGTACCTGACGAGGGCGCGTGCGACTTTGGTGCGCAGCGCGGCCGCCGGCGGTCCAGGCCCCGCGCTGTTCCTCGGCGCGCGCGGAGCCCGCATAACCCCGCGCTCGGTGTACGACGTCGTCGCTAGGGAGCTCGGTCACGCGATGGGCACGTCTTCGGTCGGGCCGCACGCGCTCCGGCACTCCGCGGCGACGCACCTGCTCGACGGCGGAGCCGACCTGCGCGCGGTGCAGGAGCTTTTGGGGCACGCGAGCCTCGGCACGACGCAGATCTACACGCATGTCTCCTCGGAACGCCTCGCGGCGACGTACCGGCTTGCGCATCCGCGCGCCTGAGCGCCCGCCGGCTCAGTCGCAGCAGGGCAGCAGCACGGCGCGCGGGACACCACCGAGAAGCAGCATCGGATTGATGTACTCGCCGTCCCGGCGGACGCCGAAATGAAGCGATCCGGGCGCGGCATGTCCACCGACAGAGAGAGTCGCTACCTCGTCGCCGCGGCGGACCACGACGCCTGGCATGAGTGTCGTGCCGACCGGCTCGAGCGTCGTCACGAGCGCGCTGCCGTGATCGATGGTGAGGATGCCGCGCCCCGCCACGTCGCCCGTGAACGCCACGACACCGTCCGCGGGCGCTCGCACGGCGGAACCGCCGAGGAGGTCCAGATCGATGCCGCGGTGGCCGGGGCCGTACTCGTGCGCCGGCGCGAGATACGGGCGAGCGACGCGAGACCGCTCGGCAGGCCATATCCAGCCGAGCGACGCGAGGTCGTCCCCATCCGGGTCCGCGACGGAGGCAGCCGGAGCCGCCGTCGCTACCAGGACAACCGTCATCGTCACACACGCGATGACCCGGCCCAGGGGAGCGGCGGAGCGACTCGAGGTGCGCGGCATCCCGTCAGTGTTCCGCACGCGCCGCTCGAACCGGCCGCGCACCGGCCGCGTGGGGGAGACGGCACTGCCCCCGGAATGCTGTGGAGGAGTGCCTCCTGGTACACTGGGACCACACCCCGCTCGTCGGGGTGAATACGCGTGCCCAGAGCGCGGATGCGAACCCCAGGTTCGTTCTCCTCGCGGCATCCACTCCCACCGGTCTTCCAGAGCGATTCGCACTGCGAGCGGGCGTGCGCCGGGCACCAGGCCCGCCGACCGATCGGTCGTGCGAAAGACAACCGCAAGCGGCGCTTCCGAGCGTCGAGAACAGGAGAACGGCCATGGCCGTCGTCACCATTCGCCAGCTGCTCGACAGCGGCGTCCATTTCGGACACCAGACCCGCCGGTGGAACCCGAAAGTCAAGCGCTTCATCCTGACCGAGCGCAGCGGCATCCACATCATCGACCTGCAGCAGTCGCTGACGTACATCGACAAGGCCTACGAGTTCGTCAAGGAGACGGTCGCCCACGGCGGTACGGTCCTCTTCGTCGGCACCAAGAAGCAGGCTCAGGAGATCATCGCCGAGCAGGCGACCCGCGTCGGCCAGCCCTACGTCAACCAGCGCTGGCTCGGTGGCCTCCTCACCAACTTCCAGACGGTCTCCAAGCGCCTCGCGCGCATGAAGGAGCTCGAGGAGCTCGACTACGAGAACCCGGCGGACAGCGGTTTCACGAAGAAGGAGCTGCTGCTGAAGAAGCGCGAGCTCGACAAGCTGCACAAGTCGCTCGGCGGAATCCGCAACATGTCCAAGACGCCCTCCGCGATCTGGGTCGTCGACGCCAAGCGCGAGCACCTCGCGGTGAACGAGGCCACGAAGCTCGGCATCCCGATCATCGGCATCCTCGACACGAACGCCGACCCGGACGAGTTCCAGTACCCGATCCCCGGCAACGACGACGCGATCCGCTCGGTGGGCCTGCTCACCCGTATCATCGCCGACGCCGCCGCCGAGGGCCTCATCCAGCGCCACAACCCGACCGACGAGTCGGCCGAGGCCGCTGAGCCGCTGGCCGACTGGGAGCGCGAGCTGCTGGAACAGAGTGCGCCCGAGCAGTCCTCCGCCGAGACGGAGAAGGTCGCCGACGAGGCGATCGCCGCGGACGACCTGGCTGAGGCCGTCGAGGCCGAGCAGGCCGATGAGGCAGAAGCTGCCACCGAGTCGGCCGCCGACGCGGCCGGTGCCGAGGCCCACGACGAGGCGATCGCCGACGCCGCGGACCAGCCCGTCGCCGAGGTCGAGGCCGCCGAGGCCGAAGACGCCAAGTAGGCGCCGACCCGCACGCATCCCGCTGCAGGGCACCCGAAGCTCACGCCCGGGCTGACCTGCGGCACGCTCGGCGGGGCTGTTCAGCAACGGCCCCGCCGAGGCAACCACTCCCAACTCAACACAAGCAAGGAGCCACCACCCATGGCAAACTTCACGATCGCCGACATCAAGGCGCTGCGCGAGCAGCTCGGAACCGGCATGGTCGACACGAAGAAGGCGCTCGAAGAGGCCGACGGCGACGTCGAGAAGGCCGTCGAGATCCTGCGTCTGAAGGGCGCGAAGGGCAACGCCAAGCGCGCCGACCGCTCCACCAGCGAGGGACTCGTCGTCGCACGCGAGCGGGGCGGAAAGGTCACGCTCGTCGAGCTGGCCTGCGAGACCGACTTCGTCGCGAAGAACGAGCGCTTCATCGCGCTCGCGGACAAGGTCGCGGATGCTGCCGCCGCTGCTGCTGCGGATTCGGTCGAAGCCGCCCTCAGCGCGCCCGCCGGCGCCGGCACGGTCGAGACGCTCATCTCGGACGAGGCCGCGATCATCGGTGAGAAGGTCGAACTGCGTCGCGTTCGCACGCTGTCCGGCGACAAGTTCGAGATCTACCTCCACAAGACCAGCAAGGACCTGCCCCCGCAGGTCGGCGTGGTGCTCGCCTACACGGGTGAGGACGCCGAGACCGCGCGCAGCATCGCGCAGCACATCTCCTTCGCCAACCCCTCCTACCTGTCTCGCGACGAGGTGCCGGAGGAAGAGGTCGACAAGGAGCGCCAGATCGTCACCGAGATCTCGCGGAACGAGGGCAAGCCGGAGGCGGCGCTGCCGAAGATCGTCGAAGGGCGTGTCAACGCGTTCTTCAAGCAGGTATCGCTGCTGGATCAGGATTACGCGAAGGACAACAAGCAGTCCGTGGCCCAGGTGGCCAAGGACGCCGGACTCACGCTGACGGGATTCGCCCGCTTCAAGGTCGGCGCGTAACGACGTGGAAGGGCCCGCATCACATCGATGCGGGCCTTTTCTGCTGTCGGGGTCAGGTAGGCCGGTGCCCTCGGATAGTTTGTACGCGACGAGAGGATGACACGTGATCGATGAGGCGACCGACACCCGGCGCGTTCTGCTGAAGCTCTCCGGCGAGGCGTTCGGCGGCGGGCAGCTGGGGGTGAATCCCGACATCGTCAGTCAGATCGCCCGCGAGATCGCCGAGGCGGTCGATCGCGTCGAGATCGCCGTCGTCGTCGGAGGAGGCAACTTCTTCCGCGGCGCCGAGCTCAGCCAGCGGGGTATGGACCGCGGCCGGGCCGACTACATGGGCATGCTGGGCACCGTCATGAACGCACTCGCTCTGCAGGACTTCCTCGAACAGGCGGGCGCCGCCACCCGTGTGCAGTCGGCCATCTCGATGACACAGGTCGCCGAGCCGTACATCCCCCGTCGGGCGGAGCGGCACATGGAGAAGGGTCGCGTCGTGATCTTCGGCGCAGGCGCCGGGCTCCCGTACTTCTCCACCGACACCGTCGCGGCCCAGCGTGCGCTCGAGATCGGCGCTTCGGAGGTGCTCGTGGCCAAGAACGGCGTCGACGGCGTGTACACCGCCGACCCGCACAAAGACCCCGACGCGACCATGATCGATCGGATCACGTACCTCGACGCGCTGCAGCGCGGACTCAAGGTCGTCGACTCCACCGCCTTCAGCCTGTGCATGGACAACGGCATGGACATGCGTGTCTTCGGCATGGAGCCGGCCGGCAATGTCACGCGCGCGCTCCTGGGTGAGCAGATCGGCACGCTGGTCACGGTCTGACGCGGTGCCCGACACTAGACTTAGCCCTCAGATCTACCGATAGGAGTCACTGTGATCGCCGACGTCTTGGCCGAGGCCGGCACGCGCATGGATCGCGCCGTCGAGGGCGCGAAGGACGACTTCGCCACGGTGCGCACCGGTCGTGCGAACCCGCAGCTCTTCCAGAAGATCCTGGTCGACTACTACGGCTCTCCGACACCCCTGGACCAGCTCGCCTCGCTGAACAACGTCGAGGCGCGCACCATCGTGGTCACCCCCTACGACAAGTCGGCTCTCAAGGCCATCGAGCAGGCGATCCGCGACCAGCCGAACCTCGGAGCGAACCCCACCAACGACGGCAACATCGTGCGGGTCACGCTTCCCGAGCTCACCGAGGAGCGCCGCAAGGAGTTCGTCAAGCTGGTGCGCTCGAAGGGCGAGGATGCGAAGGTGCACGTCCGCGGCATCCGTCGCAAGTCCAAGGACGACCTCGACGGGCTCAAGAGCGACATCGGCGAAGACGAGCTCGCCCGGGCCGAGAAGGAACTCGATGCGCTGACGCGCGCCCACGTCGACGCGATCGACGAGGCGCTCAAGCGCAAAGAGGCCGAACTCCTCGAGGTCTGACCATGACCGACGCATCCGGCGACCTGCCGACAGGCGATCCGCCTCCGGACGCGCCGCTGACGAGGCGGGATGCCGCGAACCTGCGAAGGGCGAGCGGCTCGACCGACCCGAACCCGGATTTCCAGTCGCACGTGCGCGCCGCCCGCAGCGAATTCGAGAATCAGGTCGCCCAGGCCCGCGCCGAGTTCGAGGAAGCCAACGAGCGGATCAAGGAGCGCACCGGTCGCGACCTGATCGTCGCGATCCTTATCGGTCTGGCGATCGGTGCTGCCCTGATCGCGTCGCTCATCTTCCTGAAGTGGGTCTTCGTCCTGTTCTGCCTCGGTGCGGCGATGCTCGGCATGTTCGAGTTCGGGCGGGCCCTGATCGGCTCCGGGCGCAAGGTCGACTTGATTCCGCAGCTCGTGATCGGCGCGATCCTCGTGGTCTCCGGCTTCTTCGTCGATCTCTGGCTGCACTGGGTCGTGGCGTTCGTCGCCGTCGCGCTCGTGATCGTCTGGAGGCTGCTGGCCCAGATGTTCGCGAAGGACGGGCGAACGTACGGAGCGGTACTCGGCGACGTGCTCATCGCCGGATTCCTCCAGCTGTACGTTCCCTTCCTCGCAAGCCTCTGCTTGATCCTGCTGCGCCAGGACGGCGGCGAGTGGTGGGTGCTCGCCTTCATCATCATCGCCGTCGCCTCCGACACGGGCGCATATGCGACAGGGCTGTCATTCGGCAAGCACCCGATGGCGCCACGGATCAGCCCCAAGAAGACCTGGGAGGGCTTCGCCGGCGCAGCGCTGGCCGCGCTCATCGCCGGTGTGCTGCTGGCGATCTTCATGCTGGGGCTGCCGTGGTGGCCGGGCCTGGTGATCGGCGCGGTCATCCTGGGCACCGCAACGGCCGGCGACCTCGGCGAATCGATGATCAAGCGCGATCTCGGCATCAAGGACATGAGCTCGTGGCTGCCCGGACACGGGGGAGTGCTCGACCGACTCGATTCGATCCTTCCCTCCGTGGTCGGGGCGCTTGCTCTCTACTACCTCTTCTCTCCGCTGGCGGCATGATGACGACATCCGAATCTCCCACGATCACCTTCCCCGAGACGCACGGCTCGGTGAAGGGATACGACAAGCGTGCCGTCGATGCGTTCATGCTGCGCGCCCGGGGGGCCTTCGAGGACGGCGGCGACCCGATGGCGGCGGCTGAGGTGCGCCAGGTGGCCTTCCCCATCGTCCGGCGCGGGTATGCCATCGCCGCCGTCGACGCGGCGCTCGGCCGGATCGAGGACGCCTTCGCGGCGCGCGAGCGAGAGGCGGCCGTGAGCGACGGCGGCATCCACGCGTGGGTCGGCCAGACCCGAGAGACTGCGCAGGCGGTGCTCGACCGGCTCTCGCGGCCGAAGGGCCACCGCTTCGACCGCGTCGGCGCGCTGCGCTACGGCTACCGCATCGACGAGGTCGACCTCGTCGCCGACAAGCTCGGACGCTACCTCGAGACGGGTGACTCGGTGACCGTCGAGCAGGTGCGCGCAGTGGCATTCCGCATGCAGCGGGGCGGGTACCGCGAGACGCAGGTGGATGCCGTGCTGGATGCCGTCATCGAGGTGATGCTCGCCGTCGCGTGACGCCGGAATCGACCTCGAATGGCATGCTCGCGGTCGCCCGGGTAGACTCGGGCCACTGTGACTTCCGGAAACGAGATGATTCCCGCACGACGGATGCCCCGTCAGGACGTGGCGCGCCCCGACGAAGCAGCAGTCTCAGCACCGGCCAAAGCGCCGGCCTCGCCGAGTTCACGGTGGTCTCGACGCCGCGGCGTGGTGGGCTTCTTCGCGGCCTTCGCCGTCGTCGGCTTCGCCGCCGCGTACATGGGGCCCACGGGAGTGGCGCTGTCCGAGGCGAGCGCGGAAGAGCCGATCCCGGTCACGCTGTACTCGAGCACGCTCGGCGATGCGCAGAGCCTGCAGGTGGACCGCGCGGCTGAAGCAGCGGCGGCATCGGTCGACTTCGACCGCGACGGCTACACGGTCTACGTCACGCCCAAGCCGACCCCCACTCCCGAGCCGGTGGTGGTTGTCGTGGAGGAGGAGGAGTCGTCCTCCTCGTCGAGCGCATGGAGCCCGCCGTTCATAGCACCCGATCCCGGCACGGCTCAGGCCATCGCCTACGAGATGGTGCTCGCCCGCGGCTGGAACGACAGTGAGTTCGCGTGCCTGGTCGCCCTGTGGAACCGCGAGTCCGGGTGGCGCGTGAACGCGTACAACGCCAGCAGCGGCGCGTACGGCATCCCGCAGTCCCTCCCCGGGAACAAGATGGCCACCGTAGGCCCCGACTGGGAGACGAACCCCGCCACGCAGATCACCTGGGGTCTGAACTACATCGCCGGTCGATACGGCACGCCGTGCGGCGCGTGGGGGCACTCCGAGTCCGTCGGCTGGTACTGACCACCATGCCGCGGTCGAACCGCCGACGCTCCCAGGAGACCGGCGACGAGGCGTTCGAGCGGCTGGTGACCGGCTGGAAGCGCACTGAAACGCGGCGAGGCGTCGAATGGACCGTTCAGCCGGTGTCCGCTGCTCAGGCCTCCAAGGCCTACGTCTGCCCGGGCTGCGGGCGCTCCGTCGAGGTCGGGCACGCGCACCTCGTCGTCTGGCGCGCGGACGGCGTTCTCGGCGACCAGGCCGACCTCGCTGCTCGCCGGCACTGGCACACGCATTGCTGGAAGATCGCCTGACATGGACATCCGCGGTCCTGTGGAGCTGCCGGCGCGCCGGGAGGAGATCGAGCTGCGCACCCTCGACGACCTGACTCTCGTCGGCGAACTCGCGCTGCCGGAGGAACGGCATCCTGTCGCCACCCTGGTGACACTTCATCCGCTGCCCACTGCAGGCGGATTCATGGACTCGCACATCCTGCGCAAGTCCGCCGCACGACTGCCGGCGCTGGCTGACCTCGCGGTCCTGCGATTCAACACGCGGGGCACCACCTCACCGCGCGGCACCAGCGAGGGCGCGTTCGACGGCGGGCGCACCGAGGCGTTCGATCTGGCAGCCGCGATGGACTTCGTCCGTGAGCGGAAGCTCCCGCGACCGTGGCTGGTGGGGTGGTCCTTCGGCACGGAGCTGGCGCTCAAGTACGGCCTCGATCACGACGTCGAGGGCGTCATCCTGCTCTCGCCGCCGCTGCACCGGACGACTCCGGAGGAGGTGGCCGCATGGGCCGGGGATTCGCGGCGCGTCGTCGTGATCGTCCCCGAGCTCGACGACTACCTGCGACCGGATGCCGCAACCGAGCGATTCGCATCGGTTCCGGACGCCGTGCTCATCGCGGTCGAAGGCGGCAAGCATCTGTGGGTCGGCGAGAACCAGACACGCAGGGTGCTCACCGAGATCGTCGCGGCCGTAAATCCGGACGCGCTGCCGCTGCCCACCGAATGGCACGGGCCCCTCGGCCAGGAGTGACCGCTGAGGACCGTCGCGGACGGATCACCTCTCGTTCTGTCGCGGGATGACGACCTGGCGGTAGATGATGAGGATGCTCGCCGCGACGGGGATCGCGATCAGGGCGCCGAGCAGACCGAGCAGCGATCCTCCGGCCAGAGCCGCGATAACCACCACGGCGCCGGGCACCGACACCGCCCGGTTCATGACGCGCGGCGAGATCACGTATGCCTCGATCTGCATGTAGATCAGATAGTAGATCGCAGCGATGAGCGCCGTCGTCGGCGATCCGAGCCCGAGGCACGTGAGCACGATGATGGCCGAGCCGGTCAGCGTGCCCACGAGCGGGATCAGAGAGAAGAAGAACGCCACGACCGCGAGCACGGCGGGGAACGGCGCACCGATGATCGACAGGAAGATCGCGCTGAGGACGCCGTTGATGACGCCCATCGTCACCTGGCCCATGACGAAGTAGCCGACCGATTTCGTGATCTGCTCCGCGATGTCGATGAACCGCGCACGCTTGGAGGCGGGCACCAGCTGGTAGACGGCCGCCTTCAGGTTCGGGGTCGACGCCGTGAAATAGATGGTGAGGATCAGCACGATGAACGCACCGGCGAAGCCCGCGAGCACCGACGCTCCGACGGCGAGCACCCCTTCCCCGATGGACGCGTAGTCGAGATTCTCGATCCAGTCCTGCACGAAGACGAAGACCTCGTCGACGTTGAGGTTGGGGAAGACGCCGGCGAGCCATGCCTTGAGGTCCTCGAGGGTCGTCCCGCGCTCGACGAGCTCGGTGATCGCCTCGATCAGCTGGCTGACCTGACTCGTGATGATCGGCACGAGCATCAGCACGATGCCGGCGAACGCCAGCAGAACCCCGAGGATCGTGATCAGCACCGCCGCCCAGCGCGGGAGCTTCCGCCGCTCCAGGAACGAGATGGCAGGTTCCAAGCCGAGGCTGAGGAACAGCGCTGTGCCCACGTAGAGCAGGATTGTCGAGGCCGTCTGGATGCTGCCGATCAGCATCAGACCGAGACCCACGCCGAGCGTCGCGACGAAGGCTACGCGGAACGGGTTGTGCACCTTCATGTGGCGACCCTGCCTCTCTCGGCTGAGTCGCCGATCCTGTCAGGTCAGGATATGCACAGGAGGCGCCCAGGTCCGGGATTGGGCCCTCCCGGGCGACATACAGGTGGGTTTCGCT
Source organism: uncultured Actinomycetota bacterium (assembly GCA_963717585.1). Lineage (GTDB taxonomy): Bacteria > Actinomycetota > Actinomycetes > Actinomycetales > Microbacteriaceae > Microbacterium. Next base: position 125,961 of record CAVQWI010000001.1, read on the forward strand.
AGTCTGAAATGTCGAGTCGACGGCCCGCTGCATACCCTCGCGGGCTCAGAGAGGTGTATTTCGTGCGTTTCGTGTGGGCAGTAGCGGCGTTCGTCCTCGCCGCCCTGATGATCGGCGCCGGAATCGCCCAGCGCACCGTCTTCCAGGGCCCGAAGACCGAAACCGCGGCGATCTCGGTGTCCGAAGACGCTCCGTACCTGCTCATCGACGGAGCCGTCCTCAACCTGATGCCCGGCGCCCAGACGCTGCGCGCACAGGGCGAGGGCGAGATCTTCGCCGCCTACGGCCGGACGGCAGACATGCAGGCGTGGCTTGCAGACACGACGTATAACCAGGTGTCGCTGGACGGATCGGGCGAGGTCGTCACGGAGTCGGTGGATCCCGTCCCCGTCGACGACGATGCCGCCGCCGAAGAGGATGCTGCGACGGACGATGCGGCGGTGGCTCCTGAGCCCACGCCGGAGGCGGATGCCGACGCGTCCGCCGACGAGACCGCCGAGGCGCACAGCCCCATCGGCTCGGACCTCTGGCTGGACGAGTTCCAGCAGGAGGACCTGCTCATCGCTCCGCTGCAGCTTCCGGAGGAGATGAGCGTCCTGGTCGCGACCGACGGCACCGCCGCGGCTCCGTCCGAGGTCACCGTGTCCTGGCCGATCGCCAGCGCGACGCCGTGGGCCGGTCCGCTCATCGTCGCCGGCGGCATCCTGATGGCCATCGGCGTGTTCCTCTACATCCTCGGCATCCGTCACGCACGCCGTTCCCGCGGTCCGCGCCGCAAGGGACTTCCGCTGCCGGCCACCGAGCCCATCGATCTCTCCGTCGAAGGCGCCGACAAGGGTGTCATCAGCTCGACGCCGACGCGCCGGTCGGTCACCTCCGGCCGACGAGCGTTCGCCGTCGTGCCCGCTGTCGCCGTCTCTGCGCTTCTGTTCGCGGGCTGCTCGGCGGACTCGTGGCCGCAGCTGTCCGGCTCCCCGACACCCACTCCGACCGCGACCGTCATCGTCCCGGAGGGTCAGCAGGCGCCGGCCGTCACAGAGGCGCAGGCGGAGCGGATCATCGCCCGCATCGCCGAGACCGCCGCCGCCGCGGATGAATCTCTCGACCCGACCCTTGCGGCGACGCGCCTCGAAGGTGCAGTCCTGGCCGAGCGGGAAACCAACTACACCCTGCGCGGCGCCATCGCCGACTACAAGGCGCCTGCTTCCATCCCGACGAAGCCGCTGGAGATCGTGCTCCCGCAGGCGTACGACGGCTGGCCCCGGTCGGTCATGGCGGTCGTCAACGACGAAGAGGACAAGACCGCGAGCATCATGCTGATGACGCAGGAGGATGCGTGGTCGCCGTACAAGCTCACGTACCTGTCGAGCCTCGAGGCAGCCACGCAGATGCCCGATCTGGCTCCCGCCTATGTGGGCGCGACCCAGGTGCCGCCGGACTCGTCGTTCCTCGTCATGGCACCCGATCAGCTCGCCGCGGCCTACGCAGACGTCATCAACCTGGGCGAGGACAGCGAGTTCTACGACCAGTTCGAGGCGGAAGGCGACCAGTTCCGCGAGAGCGTCGCCGCAGACCGTGATCAGCGTCTCGCAGACTTCAACACGACCGCGGCCTCGACCGGCACCCTGTCCTTCGAGTCGATGCCCGGCAGCCACCCCCCGCTTGCACTGGCCACACTCGAGAGCGGTGCGATCGTCGCCATCAACATGAACGAGGTCGACACCGTCCAGCCGACGAATGCCGACGCCGTCATCAAGGTGGAGAACAATCCGACGGTCAAGACGCTGGCCGGCGTGGATCAGTCGGCCACGGGCTTCACCACCACTTTCAGCGACCAGCTCTTCTTCTACGTCCCGGGCCAGGGTTCGACGGAGAAGATCCGACTGCTCGGGTATGGTTCCGAGATCCTCGACGCGAAGGTGATCAGTTGACCGATGTCACTCCGGGCGCCGCGCTGCGCGGCGCCGTCGACCTTTCTGCACTGCGCAACCGCCCCGCTCCGACACCGGCCGGCGGCGCGGCGCCCGCTCCTGCGGCGTCCCTGGTGATGGATGTCACGGACGAGACCTTCCCGCAGCTGCTGGAGCTGTCCCGCACCGTTCCGGTTGTGATCGACCTGTGGGCGGAGTGGTGCGGCCCCTGCAAGCAGCTGAGCCCCATCCTGGAGCGGGTGGTCATCGAGCTGGGTGGTCGCCTCGTCCTGGCGAAGGTGGACGTCGACGCGAACCCGCAGCTGTCGCAGGCGTTCCGCGCTCAGTCGATCCCGCTCGTGGTCGCTCTGGTCGCCGGCCAGCCGGTTCCGCTGTTCACCGGCGCGGTTCCGGAGCAGCAGGTGCGCGAGGTCTTCGCCCAGCTTCTGCAGCTGGCTGCGCAGAACGGTGTCACCGGATCGATCGATGTCGCAGCCGAAGACGCCGGCGCAGAGGCCGAGGACGCGGCCGACGTCGAACCGGAGCTGCCGCCGCTCCATGCCGAGGCGTTCGACGCGATCGAGGCGGGCGATTACACCCGTGCGATCGCCGCGTACGAGAAGGCACTTGCGGAGAACCCGAGAGACGACGAGGCCCGTGCCGGACTCGGCCAGGTCAAGCTTCTGGACCGCGTGCAGGGTGTCGACCTGCAGGAGGCGCGCGCGGCCGCGGCCGCGGCGCCCACCGACCTCGCAGCCCAGTTCACGGTGGCCGACCTCGACCTGGCCGGTGGCCACGTCGACGATGCGTTCGAGCGCCTTCTGGACCTGTTCGCAGCGCTACCCTCGGATGACCGTGGACCCGTCCGTGAGCGCCTGCTCGAGCTGTTCGCACTCATCGGCGATTCCGACCCGCGCGTGCTGCGCGCGCGCGGACGCCTCGCCTCGCTTCTGTTCTGAAGCCGGTCAGGGGAGCAGCAGCTTCCCCGTCCTCGCCTGCGAAGGCAGGTGCGCCTGCGGATCATGACGCAGCCACAGCACGCCCAGCGGCGGCAGGACCATCGTCGCCCGGCCGGACTCGCCCGCGTGGACGACGCCGAGGTTGCCGACGCCCGAGCCTCCGTAGGCCTGCGCATCGCTGTTGAGGATCTCGTGCCAGACGCCCGACTCCGGCAGATCGAGCGTGTATCCGTGAACCGGAACGCCCGAGAAGTTGCAGATGACGACGACCGTGTTGCCGTGCCAGTCCCGGCGCGCGAAGGCGATGACGTTCGGATTCCAGCTCGGCGCGCCGAGCCTCGTGAACGCTGCGCCGTCGCTGTCGCGAGCCCAGAGCGCGGAGTTGTCCCGGTAGACGTGATTGAGCGTGGCGACGAAGCCGTGGAGTTCGGCGTGCGAGGGCTGGTCGAGGATCCACCAGTCCAGGCCGCGTCCCTCGGCCCACTCGGAGAGCTGTCCGAACTCCTGACCCATGAAGAGCAGCTGCTTGCCGGGGTGCCCCCACATGTACGCGAGGAACGCGCGCATGTTCGCGAGCTTCTGCCAGTGGTCTCCCGGCATCCGTGCGAACAGGCTCCCCTTGCCGTGCACGACTTCGTCGTGGCTCACGGGGAGGACGTAGTTCTCGCTGAACGCATAGACGAACGAGAACGACAGCTCACCCTCGTGGTGGGACCGGTACATCGGGTCCCGCGCGATGTACTGCAGCGAGTCGTTCATCCACCCCATGTTCCATTTGAAGCCGAATCCAAGACCGGCCTGACTCGTGGGAGCGGTGACGCCCGGGAAGCTCGTCGACTCCTCGGCGATCATCGAGACGCCCGGATACCGCTTGTACGAGGTCGCGGTGACCTCCTGGAGGAAGTGGATGGCCTCGAGGTTCTCCCGCCCGCCGTGGGCGTTCGGCGACCACTCGCCGTCCTTGCGGGAGTAGTCGAGGTAGAGCATGGATGCGACCGCGTCGACGCGCAGACCGTCGACGTGGAACTCCTCGAACCAGTACAGGGCGTTCGCCACGAGGAAGTTGCGCACCTCGCTGCGGCCGTAGTCGAAGATGTAGGTGCCCCACTCGCGATGCTCGCCGCGCCGGGGATCGGAGTGCTCGTACAGCGGCTCTCCGTCGAAGCGGGCGAGCGCGAACGCGTCCTTCGGGAAGTGCCCGGGCACCCAGTCCATGATGACGCCGATGCCGGCCTGGTGGAGCCGGTCGATCAGATAGCGCAGATCGTCGGGCGTGCCGAAACGGCTCGTCGGCGAGTAGTAGCCGGTCACCTGGTAGCCCCATGAGCCGCCGAACGGATGCTCGGCGAGGGGCAGGAACTCGATGTGCGTGAATCCCTGGGCGGTGACGTAGTCGATCAGCTGGTCGGCGCCGTCGCGATACGACAGCCCCGGCCGCCACGAGCCGTAGTGCACTTCGTAGATCGACATCGGCTGGGAGACCGGCTGCGTCGCGGCGCGACGGGTCATCCACGCGGCATCCGACCAGGTGTACGACGAATCGGTGACGACGGATGCCGTCGCCGGTGGCACCTCGGCGAAGCGCGCCATCGGATCGGCCTTGAGCACCCAGTCCCCGTGGCGCGACAGCAGCTGGAACTTGTATGCCGTGCCCACTCCGAGGCCGGGGACGAACAGCTCCCACACCCCGCTGCTGCCCATGGAGCGCATCGCGTGCGAGGGGCCGTCCCACTGGTTGAAGTCACCGACGACGCGCACGGCGCGGGCGTTCGGCGCCCATACGGTGAATGAGGTGCCCTGGGTCCCGTCGAGCGTCCGCACGTGCGCGCCGAGCACACGCCAGAGTTCTTCGTGGCGGCCTTCGCGGATGAGGTGCAGATCCAGTTCGCCGATCGCCGGGGCGAAACGATAGGGATCTTCGGCGGTGTAGTCCGGTGCGTCCTCGTAGGTGGTGACGAGTTCGTACTTGCCCCCCTCTCCGGAACGCTGTCCTTCCCAGATGCCGGCCCGCACGTGCTCGAGCGGCACGCGGGTGCCGTCGGCGAAGACCGCGGTGACGCCGCGCGCGAGAGGGCGGCGGGCCCGGATGGTCCACTCCGGGGCGCCCTCGGCATCCGTCCCGAGATGCATGCCCAGCACCGCGTGCGGATCGTGGTGCGATCCGGCGGCGACAGCGTCCAGCAGGGTGTCGGTCGTGGTCGTCATCGAGACTCCTTCACGTGCAGGATGTGGACGGGTTCAGTGAAGGCATCGAGCTTGACGAAGTTGTGGTCCGACCACGTCCAGCGCGCGCCGCTGAGGAGATCCTCGACTTCGAACGGCTCTCCGGGCTCGACGCCCCACACGCGGGTGTCCAGATGCACCATCGTCTGGCGGACGGAGTGCGGATCGACGTTCGCGACCACCAGTATCGTGTCGGCACGGCCGGTGGGCGACAGCTCTCCGCTGATGTGCTTCGAGTAGACGAGGATCGCGTCGTCGTCGCTCCAGTGGACGCTGAGGTTGCGCAGCTGCCCGAGAGCCGGATGCGCCCGGCGGATCTCGTTCAGCCGGGTCAGATAGGGCGCAAGCGAGTTGCCGTGCGCCTCTGCGGCATCCCAGTCCCGAAGCTTGTACTCGAACTTCTCGTTGTCGATGTTCTCCTCGGCCCCCGGCCGGGCGACGTTCTCGTAGAGCTCGTAGCCCGCATAGACGCCGTAGGTCGGGGCGGCGGTCGCGGCGATCGCCGCGCGGATCTTGTAGGCCGGCCGACCGCCGAACTGGAGGTACTCGGTGAGGATGTCGGGCGTGTTCACGAACAGGTTGGGGCGCAGGAAATCCGCCGTGTCGTGGGCGAGGGCGCTGAGGAACTCTTCGAGCTCCGCTTTGGTGTTGCGCCAGGTGAAGTAGGTGTAGCTCTGCTGGAACCCGGCGATCGCAAGCCCCTGCAGCGGCGCGGGGCGGGTGAACGCCTCGGCGAGGAAGACCACGTCGGGGTGCTCGGCCGATACCGTCGCGATCAGCCACTCCCAGAACTGCAGCGGTTTGGTGTGCGGGTTGTCGACCCGGAAGATCTTCACGCCCTGTGCGATCCAGTGCAGGACGACCCGCAAGGCTTCGGCCCGGATGCCCTCCGGATCGTTGTCGAAGTTGATCGGGTAGATGTCCTGGTACTTCTTCGGGGGATTCTCCGCGTAGGCGATCGAGCCGTCCGGCAGCTTGGTGAACCACTCGGGATGGGCGGTGACCCAGGGATGGTCGGGCGCCGCCTGCAGGGCGAAGTCGAGCGCGACCTCGAGCCCCTCGGCGCGGGCGGCCCGCACGAACGCGCGGAAGTCGGCGAGGGTGCCGAGGTCGGGATGGACGGTGTCGTGCCCGCCTTCGTCGGAGCCGATCGCCCACGGCGAGCCCGGATCACCGGGCCGCGGATCGAGCGTGTTGTTGGGGCCCTTGCGGTTCAGGCGTCCGATCGGGTGGATCGGAGGGAGATAGAGCACGTCGAACCCCATGGCGCCGACGGCCGGCAGTCGGCGCATGGCCGTCCGGAAGGTGCCGCTCTTGATGGTGCCGTCCTTGAGGCGCCGCGCGCCCTCGGAGCGTGGGAAGAACTCGTACCAGGCCCCGACCCCTGCCCTCTCCCGCTCGACGAGGAGTTCGTGCGCTGCGCCCACGGTCACGAGCGATACGAGGGGTCGCGCGGCGAAGAACGCGGCGATCGACGGGTCGCGCACGACCTCGAGCGCGGCTTCGTCGCTGGTCCGCGAGTCGCGGAGGGTGACCGCGGCGTTCTCCAGGCGTCTGCGCTCGGCGATCGGCCGCGACTTCTCGGCGACCGCGCGGTCGAACAGGAGAGCGCCCATCTCGCGCATCAGCGCGGCGTCGACCCCGGCCGCGATCTTCAGATCCGCCGCGTGCTGCCAGGTCGCGAACTCGTCGGCGAACCCTTCGAACCGGAACGTCCACACCCCTGCCTCCAGGGGTGCGACCGCGGTCTCCCACCTGTCGAACCCGTCGTTCAGCGGGTGCAGGCGATGCAGCGACTCGTCACCCGTGGGGGAGAACAGCCGCAGGTGCACGCCGATCCGATCGTGCCCCTCGCGGAAGGCGGTCGTCCGGAACGGCACGACCTCCCCGGCGAACGCGCTGGGCCGGAAGTGCCCGCCCGGCACGGTCGGCGAGGGGAGCACGAGCGGGATTCGGGGGGTCACCGTCAGGCGTTCGTGCACCTCATCCGCTGCCGCTCGGACGGGGATCGGAGAGGCGCTGCGCCAGGGGCGGGTGCGCACGGAGCGCGTCGTCGTGACCACGTTTCGAACCTACCGCGCACCCCGCTGAGTTGACAGAGCATGGCGCGCCGGGTCGTGGGCGCCTACTCTGCGCGGAAGAGCCGCATCGAGGTTCCGACCAGCGGAACGATGTCTCCGGCACGGAACTCGGCGTGTGCGTCGCTGGGCGTCTCGTCTGCACTGGACCACAGCGAGACGAACGCCGAGACGCCGGTGATCGCCGGCAGAGTCACATCCACCGGTCGCTCGTTGCCGTGCACCATGAGCAGGATCCGGTTGAACGCCTCCCGCTCCGGGGTGGACGCGGCGACGTACTGGATGGTGCGGTTGGACGGGTCTGTCCACTGGTCGATCGACATCGTCGCGCCGTTCTGGTCGTACCACTGCATGACCGAGGCGGACGGCGTGCGCTCGTTGAGCTTCGCGAAGCGGATCGGGCGCAGCGCGGGGTTCTCCCGCCGGAGCTGGAGCAGGCGCTGGACGTGGGCGAAGAGGTCGTCCTGCCAGGGCGCATGCTCCCACGACATCCACGTCAGCGGCGAGTCGTGGCAGTACGCGTTGTTGTTGCCGCGCTGCGTCCGGCCGAATTCGTCACCTGCGGTGAGCATCGGCACGCCGGCCGAGAGCAGGAGCGTGCCGAGAAGGTTGCGCATGGCCTTCCGGCGCGTGGCGAGGATGCCTTCGTCGGAGGTCGGACCCTCGGCACCATGGTTGAACGAACGGTTGGTGTCAGCGCCGTCGCGGTTCTGCTCGCCGTTGCCCACGTTGTGCTTGACGTCGTAGGAGACGAGGTCCCTGAGGGTGAAGCCGTCGTGCGCCGTGACGAAGTTGACGCTCGCGAGCGGCCCCCGCTCGGCGCTGAACGTGTTCGACGACCCGGACAGGCGCGTGGCGAACCCGCCGATGCCGACGGGCGACGTCGACGCGCGGCGCGCATAGTCGACGTCGCTGAGCCAGAAGTTGCGGACGCGGTCGCGGTACCGATCGTTCCACTCGTGCCAGCCGTCGCCGAAGTTGCCGGTCTGCCAGCCGCCCATGCCCACATCCCACGGCTCCGCGATCTTCTTGACGCCCGCGAGTGCGGGGTCATCCACGATCGCGCGCAGGAGCGGATGCTCCGGCGTGAACGTGTGCGCGGCATCCCGGCCCAGCGTGGCCGCGAGGTCGAATCGAAAGCCGTCGATCTGCACGTCGTTCGCCCAATAGCGCAGCGAGTCCAGCACGAGGCGGGCAGCAGCATCCGTCGCCGTGTTCACGGAGTTGCCGCAGCCGGTGACGTCGACGTACTGGCCGTCCTGATGCTGGCGGTAGTAGGAGCGGTTGTCGATGCCGCGCAGGCTTGTGCGCGGACCCCCGATGGCCTCCTCGGCGGTGTGGTTGTAGACCACGTCGAGGATGACCTCGAGCCCGGCTTGGTGCAGGAGCTTCACCATCCCCTTGACCTCGCGGAGGATCGCCTCCGGCCCCTGGCGTCGGTTCGCCTCCGTGGCGTAGGCGCCGTGCGGGGTGAAGAAGTTGATCGAGTTGTAGCCCCAGTAGTTGGTGAGCCCGTGCTGCAGCAGGCGCGGCTCCGTCGCGAACGCGTGGATCGGCAGCAGCTCGATGGTGGTCACGCCCAGCCTGAGGAAGTGCTCGATCATGGCCGGGTGCGCGAGGCCCGCATACGTGCCGTGCAGCGCGGGGGGCACGAGCGGATGCCGCTTGGACATGCCCTTCAGGTGCCCCTCGTAGATCACCGTGCGATCCATCGCGATCGCGGGCTTGGAGACGCCGCCCCAGTCGAACCCGCCGTCGATGACGACAGACCGCCAGTCCTCGAATCCTCCGCTGACGAGGCCCTTCGAGTAGGGCTCCACGAGGAGCGTGCCGGCGTTGAAGGTGTTGCCGGGGCCGTGCGGTCCGTCGACGCGGATGGAGTAGCGGGTGCCGGCGCGCAGGAGCGGAGTCGTGATGCTCCAGACATCTCCTCCGACCGGCTGGAGGGGCAGCGTGTCGGTGATCCAGTCCAGGTCGGTGTCGTCGAAGACCAGGAGCTCGAGAGCTGTCGCCGTCGCCGACCACACGCGCAGCGTTCCGCCCTCGGGACCGAGCGTGACGCCGAGGCCGTCGAGCTCGGAGCTGAGCAACCCCGCCGGCGGGGCGAGCGCGGTGAGGGAGTCGGGCAGAACCATGCGCTCTACAGTAGTAAGGCCGCGAGTCAACCACGTACGTCCGGGGGGAGAGCCGATGGTCGTCTACCTCGACCATGCCGCGACCACCCCGCTGCGCCCCGAGGCGCGGGACGCGTGGCTCTCCGCGACCGACACGCTCGGCAACGCCTCGTCGATCCACGGGGCGGGTCAGGCGGCGCGGCGCCTCCTGGAGGAGTCGCGCGAGCGCCTCGCGGCCGCGCTCGAGTGCGATCCGGTCGAGGTGGTGTTCACGTCCGGTGGAACCGAGTCTGTGAACCTCGGCATCGCGGGCCTGTATCGCGGGCGTCGGGAGAGGACCGGTCGCAATGCGATCGTCGCGCCGCTCGCAGAGCATCACGCGACGATGGACACGATGACGTGGCTGCACGCCCATGAGGTCGCGGACCTCGAGTGGGTCCACGTCGATCGCGACGCACGCCTGGACGTCGACGCGTGGGAGAGTGCGGTCGGCGGTGGCGACGCGGCGGTCGCGACCCTGCTCGCCGCGAACAACGAGGTGGGTACGCTGCAGCCGGTCGTCGCAGCATCCGCAGCGTGCGTGGATGCCGGCGTGCCCTTGCACGTCGACGCGGTGGGCGCATTCGGGCACGTGCCGCTGTCGTTCCGCGGCCTGCGCGAGCAGTCCGGCTCAGGCGGCACCGGCCTGGTGGCTCTGAGCGTGGCGGCCCACAAGCTCGGCGGACCGGTCGGCGTCGGCGCGCTGGTGGTCGCGCGGGAGGCTCAGCTCGAGCCGCTCCTGCACGGCGGAGGTCAGCAGCGCGGGCTCCGCTCCGGGACGCAGGATGTCGCCGGTGCCGTCGCTTTCGCCGTCGCCGCCGAACGTGCGGTCGCCGAGCTCGCGGACGAATCGGGCCGGATCAGCGCGCTCCGGGATCGTCTTCAGGCAGCGCTGCGCTCGCGGATCCCCGAGCTGCGCGTCTCGGCGGCCGCCGCCGAGCGGCTTCCCGGCCACCTTCACCTGATCTTCCCCGGCGCCCAGGGCGATTCGCTGCTCCTGCTTCTGGATGCCGCCGGAATCGCCGTGTCGACCGGGTCGGCGTGCCAGGCGGGGGTGCCCGAACCGTCTCACGTGGTCCGGGCGATGGGGCTGGGCGACGACGCCGCCCGCAGCGCGCTGCGCCTCACGCTCGGTCGTACCACCACCGAGGCCGATGTCGACGCGGTGATCGAGGTCCTGCCGGGCGCATACGAGCGCGCCCGCTCCGCCGGACTGTCGTCGCGACGAGTGCGGGAGTCCGCTCCCAGGCTGGGTTAGGCATCCGCTCGTAGACTCGTCCCATGCGTGTGCTGGCGGCGATGAGCGGCGGAGTCGATTCCGCGGTGGCTGCCGCGCGCGCGGTCGACGCCGGCCACGACGTCGTCGGCGTCCACCTCGCGCTTTCCCGCGCCGGCGGGACGCTGCGCGCCGGCAGCCGCGGCTGCTGCACGATCGAGGATGCGATGGACGCCCGTCGGGCGGCCGACCGGCTCGGCATCCCGTTCTACGTGTGGGACTTCTCCGAGCGCTTCCGCGACGATGTGATCGACGATTTCGTCGCCGAGTACAGCGCGGGTCGCACCCCTAACCCGTGCATGCGCTGCAATGAGCGGATCAAGTTCGCCGCGGTGCTGGAGAAGGCGCTCGATCTGGGCTTCGACGCCGTGTGCACCGGCCACTATGCGCTCCTTCGGGAATCGGCATCCGGAGAACGCGAGCTGCACCGCGCCAGCGATGCCGCGAAGGACCAGTCCTATGTGCTCGGGGTGCTCACCGCCGAGCAGCTCGCCCACACGCTCTTCCCCCTCGGTGAGACGCCGTCCAAGGCCCTCGTCCGAGCAGAGGCGGAGGCGCGAGGGCTGACCGTCGCGCACAAGCCCGACAGCCACGACATCTGCTTCATCCCCGACGGCGACACGCGGGGCTGGCTGGCCGAGCGTGTCGGCGCCGCGCAAGGCGACATCGTGGACCGTTCGGGTGCGGTGGTGGGATCGCACGAGGGGGCCCACGCCTTCACCGTCGGTCAGCGCCGCGGCCTGGCTCTCGGCGTCCCGGCGCCGGACGGCAAGCCCCGGTTCGTGCTCGAGGTGCGTCCGGTCTCCAACACCGTCGTCGTCGGACCCAAAGAGGCGCTCGCGACCGCCGAGATCGCCGGCGCGCGGTACACGTGGGCCGGCGCCGCGCCGATGGCGTCCGAGTTCGACTGCTCGGTGCAGATCCGCGCCCACGCCGACCCCGTGCCGGCTCGTGCGGTCATCGGCGAGCGATCGCTGACGGTCACCCCGGCAACTCCTCTCGACGGTGTGGCGCCCGGGCAGACGGCCGTGATCTACGACGGAACGCGCGTGCTCGGGCAATTCACGATCGACCGCACCGTCTCGGTGGTTCCGGTCGGGGTCTGATCCGACGGGCCGGGCAGTCGCGCTGTCGCGGGCGGCTCCTAGACTGACGGGCGTGACGGATGCCTCAACTCCCGCAACCTCCCTGCACAGCGAAGAGGTCGCAGACCTGAGCCTCGACGAGGCTCGCACCCTCGCCCAGGACCTCACCGATCGCATCCTCGGCGCCCGCGATGCTTACTACGGGCGCGACGCCGAGATCGTCGACGACGCGACCTACGACGGGTGGATGCACCGGCTGGAGGCGATCGAACGGCTGCATCCCGAGCTGCAGGGGCAGGATTCGCCGACACTGTCGGTCGGAGCGGCCTCGGGAACGCTGTTTGCGCCGGTCGAGCACGCCGAGCGGATGCTGAGCCTGGACAACGTGTTCAGCGATGAGGAGTTCCTCGCCTGGGCCGGGAGGGTCGAGCGGGACGCGGGCAGGCAGGTGCACTATCTGTGCGAGCTGAAGATCGACGGACTCGCGCTGTCGCTGCGCTATGAGCGCGGCCGGCTCGTCTCGGCGGCGACCCGCGGCGACGGCCGGGTGGGTGAGGACGTGACGGACAACGTCCGGCAGCTGCGCGGCATCCCTCACCGTCTCGCCGGGGACGGTCACCCGGCGCTGGTGGAAGTGCGCGGCGAGGTGTTCTTCAACGTCGCCGACTTCGAGTCGCTCAATGCCTATCAGGAGCAGATGGGCGACCGGCTGTTCGCCAATCCGCGCAATGCCGCGAGCGGGTCGCTGCGGCAGAAAACCGAGGGGAAGAACCAGCGGCAGCTGGATGCGATGCACCAGCGACTCTCGCGGCTGCGGATGACGGTGCACGGCATCGGCGCGTGGCCGGATCCGCCCGTGTCGACCCAGAGCGAGGTCTACGCGCTGCTCGCATCGTGGGGACTGCCGACGAGTGCGTACTTCACCGTCGCCGATTCGTCCGTCGCGGCCGACGAGTTCATCCGCCGATACGGGGCGCATCGGCACGACGTCGAGCACGAGATCGACGGCATCGTCGTCAAGGTCGATGAGCTGGCGCTGCACGACGAGCTGGGTGCGACCAGTCGCGCGCCGCGATGGGCGATCGCCTACAAGTACCCGCCCGAGCAGGTCAACACGAAGCTTCTCGACATCGTCGTCTCCGTCGGGCGAACCGGTCGAGCCACTCCGTTCGCGGTCATGGAGCCCGCCCGAGTCGCGGGCAGCGTCGTGCGTCAGGCGACGCTGCACAACCAGGACGTGGTGAAGGCGAAGGGCGTGCTCATCGGCGACACCGTCGTGCTGCGCAAAGCCGGCGATGTGATCCCCGAGGTGCTCGGCCCGGTCGTCGAGCTGCGCGACGGAAGCGAGCGCGCCTTCGTGATGCCCGCGGACTGCCCCGAATGCGGGTTCCCGCTCGCACCGGCCAAGGAAGGCGACATCGATCTGCGCTGTCCGAACGCACGATCATGTCCGGCGCAGGTGCGCGGGCGGGTCGATCACATCGGATCCCGCGGCGCTCTCGACATCGAAGGACTCGGCGAGGTGTCGGCCGCCGCGCTCACCCAGCCGGTTCGCCCCGAGGTGCCGCCGCTCGTGACGGAAGCGGGTCTGTTCGACCTGCGAGCCGAGGACCTCTTCGGCATCGATGTGGTGGTGCGCGATGCCGAGACCGGCCTTCCGCGCCTGCTCGAGGATGGATCGCCCGACACGAGATCCCCGTTCCGGCGACAGCGGAAGAAGAGCGATCCCGCCTTCGATCCCGACGGTCCGTTCGACGGCGACGCCTCACACATCCTCTCCGCTGCAGCGAGTCAGCTCCTGGCGAACCTCGAGGTCGCCAAGAAGAAGGAGCTGTGGCGCTTCCTCGTCGCCCTCAACGTCCGCCACGTCGGGCCGGTGGCAGCGAGGGCGCTGGCGCAGTGGTTCGGCTCGGTCGCGGCGATCCGAGCGGCATCCCGCGACGAGCTGGCCGCCGTCGAGGGCGTCGGTGGGATCATCGCCGATGCGCTCACCGACTGGTTCGACGTGGACTGGCATCGGGAGATCATCGAGCGCTGGATGGCCGCCGGCGCTCAGCTGTCCACGCCGGGGCACCCCGGACCCGGAGCAGTGACGGTCGAAGGGGGCGTCCTCGAAGGACTGACCGTGGTCGCCACGGGGTCACTGGAGGGCTACAGCCGTGAGGGAGCGCAGGAGGCGATCATCAATGCGGGCGGCAAGGCCGCCTCGAGCGTCTCGAAGAAGACGGACTTCGTCGCGGCCGGGCCGGGTGCCGGATCGAAGCTCGGCAAGGCGGAGGAGCTGGGAGTGCGGATCATCGATGCGGCGCAGTTCCACATCCTCGTGACACAGGGTCCGGCGGCGCTGGATGCCCTCGCACCCGACGCGGGCTGACACGAAGGCATCACGGCATGGCTCAGTGGATCTACCGCATCGTCCCGACCCGCCCTGAGATGGTCGCCGAGCCGACCGATGAGGAGCTGGCCGTCGTCGCCGAGCACTTCGACTATCTGGTCGCTCTGAAGGAGGCGGGAATCCTCATCCTGGCCGGCCGGACCCAGGAGAACGCCGGAACCTGGGGGATCACCATCTTCGAGGCCCCTGACGAGGCGTCCGCGCGCGCTGTGATGCAGACCGATCCCGCCGTGGCTGCCGGCGTCATGGACGCCACGCTCTACCCGTACGCTGTCGCCGTCGCACGCGACGGGCTGTCGGACTGAGCGTTCAGCCGCCCGAGTTCAGTTGGAGCAGGGAGTCGCGAACCTGTCGGCGCAGCACCTTGCCGATGAGTGACTTCGGCAGCTCGTCGACCACGAAGATGCGGCGGGGGACCTTGTACGGCGTGAGGATGCCGCGCGCGAACTCGCGGATGCCCTCGATGTCCGGTTCGGACACTCCCGGCGCCAGCACGACCGCTGCGACGACCTCCTCACCGGAGCGATCGCTGGGCAGCCCCACGACAGCGGCGTCGTCGACCTGCGGATGCTGCCGGAGCGCGATCTCGACCTCGGTGGGCGCGACGTTGAAACCGCCGGTGATGATCAGCTCCTTGATGCGGTCGACGATCCGCACGAAGCCGCCCTCCTCCACGGTGACGATGTCGCCGGTGCGGAACCATCCGTCGACGAACACCTTCTGCGTCTCCTCGGGCTTGCCGTAGTACCCGCTGAAGACCTGCGGCCCCCGCACGATCAGCTCGCCGCGCGCGCCCGGTTCGACATCCTTGGTCGGCTCGTCGGGATCGACCACCCGAAGCTCCGTACCCGGCAGCGGAAGGCCCACGGTGCCCGGCTCTCGGTTGTGGGCGACCGGGTTGGCCATCAGCACAGGAGAGCACTCGCTGAGCCCGTAGCCTTCGACGAGGTAGCCGCCGGAGGCGGCCTCGAACGGCACCACGAGTTCGTGGGGGAGCGCCATCGCACCGGAGATCGCGACCTCGGTTCCGGCCAGCGATACGCCCTTCTCCTCGGCCGCCTTCAGCAGGCGGTCTGCGATCGGGGGCACGAGAGGCAGGAAGGTCGCCGGGTGCTTCTTGGTGACCTCCAGCACCATGTCGGCGTCGAAGCGCGGGAACAGCACCAGGCGCGCGCCCATCGACATGGCGAACGTGAGACAGAGAGTCAGGCCGTAGGCATGGAACATCGGCAGAACCGCGTACACCACGCATCCGTCCCCGCGGACGATCGAAGGCACCCAGGCGCGGGCCTGCGCGGCGTTGGAGAGCAGGTTGCGATGCGTGAGCGATGCGCCTTTCGGCGTGCCGGTCGTGCCGCTGGTGTACTGGATGAGCGCGAGGTCGTCCGTATCGGGTTTGGGGTGGGACACCGGAAGCGGCGCGGTCGTCACGATGGACTCCCACGACACCGTGCCGCTGACGGGTTCATGCAGTGCAGTTCGCGCTTCGCGCGCCCTCGCGATCGGCAGCTTGAGCGCGAGACGGGTGCCGAGCGGCATCGCCTGGGTGATGTCGACCGACACCAGCGCGTCGACCGCGAGGTCGGCAGGGAACTCCTGCACGGTCGAGACCACTTTGGTCCAGACGATCGCGTGCTTGGCGCCGTGGTCTTCGAACTGCTTCCGCAGCTCGCGCGGCGTGTACAGCGGGTTGTGCTCGATCACGACGGCGCCGAGTCGCAGGATCGCATAGAAGGCGATGATGTGCTGCGGGCAGTTGGGCAGGACGATGGCGACGGGATCGCCGGCACCGACGCCGTGGTCGCGGAGTCCGGCCGCCGCGCGGTCGATCGCGTAGTTCAATTCGCGGTAGGACGTCGTCCGCCCGAAGAACTGCAGGGCGGGCGCATCCGGATAGTCTCGGGCGGATGCCTGGACGATGTCCACGAGCGACCCCGTGACGGGTTCGAGATCCTCCGGAACACCCTCGGCATAGCTGGCGATCCAGGGGCGAGGAGGCTCGTACGTCGTCACCCGTTCAGCCTATGCCTGGCGTCGGGGAGGGCCGCGGGGCGGGCGGACGCGGTCCGGGCACCGGACGCGGTGCCCCAGAAGGGGCCTCAGCTTCGACCGCCTAGACTTGACGAGTGTCTGAAATCACCCCTGATCTCGTGCGCCATCTCGGTGTGCTCGCCCGGATCCAGCTCAGCGACCAGGAGATCGAACGCCTCACCGGCCAGCTGGATGTGATCGTCGACAACATCGCGAAGGTGTCGCAGGTGGCGACCCCCGACGTGCCGGCCACGAGCCACCCGATCCCTCTGCAGAACGTCTACCGTCCCGACGAGGTCGGCCAGACGCTGACCCTGGCCCAGGCGCTGCAGAACGCACCGGATGCCGCCGACGGCCGCTTCCGCGTGACCGCCATCCTGGGGGAGGAGCAGTGAGCGCGGACCTGATCCGCCTCTCCGCCGCAGACCTCGCATCGAAGCTGTCGTCGGGCGAGATCTCGAGCGTCGAGGCGACCCAGGCGCACCTCGACCGGATCGCCGCGGTGGATGCCGACATCCATGCCTTCCTGCACGTGAGCGATCACGCACTGGGGGTCGCGGCCGACATCGACCGTCGTCGCTCGGCCGGCGAGGTCCTCGGACCGGTGGCGGGCGTCCCGCTCGCCATCAAGGACGTGCTTGTCACGACCGACATGCCGTCCACGAGTGGATCCCGCATCCTCGAGGGCTACCTGTCGCCGTTCGATGCGACCGTCGTCGCCCGATCGCGTGCGGCGGGACTCGTTCCGCTCGGCAAGACCAATATGGACGAGTTCGCCATGGGGTCCTCCACCGAGCACTCCGCGTACGGACCGACGCACAATCCGTGGGATCTCGACCGGATCCCCGGGGGTTCCGGCGGAGGCTCCGCCGCGGCCGTCGCGGCGTTCGAAGCCCCGCTGGCTCTCGGTTCCGACACCGGCGGGTCCATCCGCCAGCCCGCGCACGTGACCGGCACCGTGGGGCTCAAGCCCACGTACGGCGGCGTCAGCCGTTACGGTGCGATCGCGCTCGCGTCCAGCCTCGACCAGGTCGGCCCGGTCACGCGAACGGTGCTGGATGCGGGTCTGCTGCACGACGTGATCGGCGGCCACGACCCGAACGACTCCACCTCGCTCACGGACGTCTGGCCGTCGTTCGCGGATGCGGCGCGCGAGGGTGCGCGCGGAGACGTGCTGCGGGGGCTGCGCGTGGGCGTCATCACAGGAGCTCCCCGATTCCGGCTTCCAGGCAGGCGTCTCCGCCTCCTTCCGGTCGGCGCTGGCCACGATGCAGGCCCACGGCGCCGAGATCGTCGAGATCAGCGCGCCGCACTTCGAGTTCGGGGTGGCGGCGTACTACCTGATCCTCCCTGCCGAGGCATCCAGCAACCTGGCCAAGTTCGACTCCGTCCGCTTCGGCATGCGGGTCATCCCGTCGGGGCAGGCCACGGTGGAGGATGTCATGGCCGCCACCCGCGACGCCGGCTTCGGCGACGAGGTGAAGCGCCGCATCATCCTGGGCACCTACGCCCTGTCCGCGGGATACTACGACGCCTACTACGGCTCCGCGCAGAAGGTGCGGACTCTCATCCAGCGTGACTTCGACAACGCGTTCGCGCAGGTGGACGTGATCGCAACGCCGTCCGCGCCCACGACGGCGTTCCGGCTCGGTGAGAAGATCGACGACCCGATGCAGATGTATCTGAACGACGTGACGACGATTCCGGCGAACCTCGCCGGCGTCCCGGGCATCTCGATCCCGTCCGGACTCGCCGAGGAGGACGGGCTTCCCGTCGGCATCCAGTTCCTGGCGCCGGCGCGTCAGGACGCGACGCTGTACCGGGTCGGGGCGGCGCTGGAGGCTCTGCTCGTGGACTCGTGGGGCGGCGCGCTCCTGGACAGGGCGCCTGAGCTTCGCCACGCACCGGAGCCGACCGGAGGGGTTCGCTGATGGCGAAGGACAAGCTGATGGACTTCGACAAGGCGCTGGAGCTGTTCGAGCCCGTGCTCGGCTTCGAGGTACACGTCGAGCTCAACACCAAGACCAAGATGTTCTCGGCCGCGCCGAACTCGTTCGGGCGCGAGCCGAACTCCGACCTCGCGCCGGTCGATCTGGGGCTGCCGGGCTCTCTGCCGGTGGTCAACGAGCAGGCCGTCCGGCACTCGATCTCGCTGGGGCTCGCTCTCGGCTGTCAGATCGCCCCCTCGAGCCGCTTCGCACGGAAGAACTACTTCTATCCCGACCTCGGCAAGAACTACCAGATCAGCCAATACGACGAGCCGATCGCCTTCGAGGGGTCGGTCGAGGTGGAGCTCGCCGACGGAACGCGCGTCGTCGTCCCGATCGAACGGGCACACATGGAGGAGGACGCCGGCAAGCTGACCCACGTCGGGGGCTCGACCGGCCGCATCCAGGGCGCGGAGTACTCGCTGGTCGACTACAACCGCGCCGGCGTCCCGCTCGTGGAGATCGTGACGAAGCCGATCTACGGCACGGAGCACCGCGCCCCCGAGATCGCGAAGGCGTATGTGCAGACGATCCGCGACATCGTGCTGGCCCTGGACATCTCCGACGCCCGCATGGAGCGCGGCAACCTCCGATGTGACGCGAACGTGTCGCTTCGCCCGCGCGTTCCGGAGGGCGAACCGGCCGGACCGCTCGGCACCCGCACCGAGACGAAGAACGTGAACTCGATGAGGTCGGTCGAGCGGGCGGTGCGCTACGAGATCCAGCGTCAGGCTGCGATCCTCGCCGACGGCGGGTCGATCACGCAGGAGACGCGCCACTGGCATGAGGACACCGGCACCACGTCCCCCGGTCGCCCGAAGTCGGACGCCGACGACTACCGCTACTTCCCCGAGCCCGATCTGCTTCCCGTGGTTCCCTCGGCGGAGCTCATCGCCGAGCTTCGGGCCGCGCTGCCCGAGCCGCCGGCCGAACGTCGCCGCCGGCTCAAGCTCGAATGGGGCTTCAGCGACCTGGAGTTCCAGGACGTCGCGAACGGCGGCCTGCTGGCGGAGGTCGCCGCGACCATTCAGGCCGGTGCCTCTCCAGGCGCTGCGCGCAAGTGGTGGACCGGCGAGATCAGCCGCGTCGCCAACGCCCAGGGACGCGAGGCGAGCGACCTGGTGTCGCCCGCGGATGTCGCGTCGCTGCAGGCGCTGATCGACACTGGCATCCTCACCGACAAGCTGGCCAGGCAGGTGCTCGAAGGCGTCATCCTGGGCGAGGGCACCCCGCAGGAGGTCATCGATCAGCGCGGACTGGCCGTCGTCTCCGACGACGGCGCCCTCATCGCGGCGATCGATGAGGCTCTCGCCTCGCAGCCCGACGTTCTGGAGAAGATCCGCGACGGCAAGGTGCAGGCCGCCGGTGCGGTCATCGGGGCGGTCATGAAGGCGATGCGCGGGCAGGCGGATGCTGCGCGCGTGCGCCAGCTGATCCTCGAGCGCGCCACGCAATAGCCCGCGGGAAAGGTGCCGGCAGATGTCGGCGTCGCGGGGAAGGATCGACGCATGGGACGGGGCGACGGGACGGGGCGCATGGTCTCGGCCGAGGGCGCGGACGACGCCGGCACCGGCATCCTGCACGTCGACATGGACGCGTTCTACGCGTCCGTCGAGGTGCTGGACGATCCGTCGCTCCAGGGCAAGCCGATCATCGTCGGTGCCCCCGACGGCAGGTCGGTGGTCTCGAGCGCGTCCTACGAAGCACGGCGATTCGGCGTGCGCTCCGCGATGCCGGTCGGTCAGGCGCTTCGGCTCTGCCCGACCGCCATCGTCGTCCTGCCGCACTTCGACCGCTACCTCGAGCTCTCCACCCAGGTCATGCGCATCTTCCACAGCGTCACCCCGCTGGTCGAGCCGCTGTCGATCGACGAGGCGTTCCTCGACGTGCGCGGCGCGCGACGGCTGTGGGGTGGCCCGGGCGAGATCGCGTGGATGCTGCGGCGCCGCGTGCTCGATGAGACGGGGCTGACCTGCAGCGTCGGAGTCGCCGCGACCAAGCACGTCGCGAAAATGGCGTCGACGCTGAGCAAGCCCGACGGTGTCCTCATCGTGGCCGAAGCCGATACCGCGGCGTTCCTCGCGCCCCGCCCGGTGCGTGCGCTGTGGGGGATCGGCCCCAAGTCCGGCGAGGCGCTCGAGGCGCGTGGCATCCGAACGGTCGCCGATGTGCTCGACACACCGCGGACCGTGCTCGATCGGGCCGTCGGTGCCGCGATTGGGGAGCGGATCTGGCACCTCGCGCGGGGGCTGGATGCGAGGAGAGTCGACACCACGCGCGTCGAGAAGAGCGTCGGCCACGAGGAGACGTTCGATCACGACATCGACGACGCGGCAGCCCTCCGCTCGGAGTTCCGGCGACTTGCCGACCGCGTCGGAGCGCGGCTGAGACGCCACGAGTGGGAAGCGCGCACCGTCGCCATCAAGATCCGGTTCGCCGACTTCACCACGATCAGCCGCTCGCAGACGCTTCCGGAGCCCACGGCGGTCGGGCAGCGGATCGGCGAGGCCGCGCTCGAGCTGTTCGAGTCGGTGGATCGGCGGCTGCCTGTGCGGCTCGTGGGCGTCCGCGCGGAGAAGCTTCGACCATCGGGTCGCCCCGGTGCGACACTGTGGGATGACGACGCGGAGTGGCGGCGCGTTGAAGGCGCGCTCGACGATGCGACCGCCCGCTTCGGCCGCGGGGCGGTGACGCGCGCGACGCTTCTCGGCGGTAGCAGGGGTGGCGGCACTCCGCCATCACACCCTCGTCCGCCGCAGTGGACTGAAACCGACTGCGACCTCGCCCTGGGCAGCCCGCCCTCAGACCGGTACCGTTGTCTCATGCCCAATATCGCACTCGAGCTCGGCAAGCAGTCCGCGACCTTCGGCGTGAAGGGCGCCTACGGCGAACAGATGGACATCAACGGCGTCCGTATGATTCCGGTCGCGCTGACCTGGTCCGGCTTCGGCGGCGGATCGGACGAGGCCGGCAATGGTGGCGGCGGCGGTGGTGGCTACACGGTTCCGCTGGGCGCGTACATCCGCAAGGGCGACGATCTCCGGTTCGAGCCGAACATCGTCTCGTTCCTCGCGGTGGCCATCCCGTTCGTATGGGTCGCCGGTCGCGCATTGAGCCGTGTCATCCGCGCACTCAAGCGCTAGCGTCGATCCGGTCACCGCCGCGCTCGATCTCGCGGCCGCATCCGTGCTGGACGCCGTCGTCGGAGTCGCAGCCTCGAATCCGGTCGTGCTCATCGACGGGCGAAGCGGCTCGGGCAAGACGACGCTCGCCCGCGAACTGGTCGCCCGCTGGCCCTTGCGCGGCCGCGTGCAGCTGGTCGCACTCGATTCGATCTACCCCGGCTGGGATGGCCTTGCCGAGGGGGTCGAAGCCGCTCGCGACCTGATCCTGCGTCCGCACGCGCGAGGACTGATCGGAATCTGGCAGCGGTGGGACTGGGAGACCTCGTCTCTGGCGGAGGCTCACGCCGTGGACCCTTCGCTGCCTCTCATCGTCGAGGGATCCGGCCTGCTCACGGCGGCGACGGCGCGGCTCGGCGATGTGCGTGTGTGGCTCGAGTCGCCGGCGCCCGCCAGGAAGCGGCGTGCGCTGGAGCGCGACGGCGAGACCTTCGCGCCGCACTGGACCCGCTGGTCGGAACAGGAGGATCGGCACCTCGCCCGCGATGAGCCTGTTGGCCGCGCCAGCCTCGTGTTCGCGATCCCGTGAGACGGATCAGGAATCGTCAGAGGCTGCCTGGACGAGTCCGTCCAAGCGATAGCCGAGCCACTCGTAGATCCCGAATCGGGGATCGTCGAGATCATGATCCTCTTCGGTTCGGATGTCCAGGCGCGTCGCGAGGACGAGCCGGATCGCCGCAAGGCAGCGCAGCCAGGCCTGAAGGTCGTCCGGCTCCAGTCGAAGCTCGACGAGCTCCATGAGCGCCTCGTCGTCCGGCTCGACATCCTCCGGGAGGGCCGCCGGGTCGCGGAGAGATGCCAGGACGGCTCCGGCATCCTGTCGACGGCGATCGAGCAGGTCCCGCTCGGTGACGTCGCGGAACTCCTGCGCAGCCTCGGCGTCATCGGCGTACGCGTCCGGCACGAGGCGGGCGATCGCAGGATCGCCCGCCGTGCTGTCGGCATCCTCGAGGAGCTCGGCGAACTGCGTCACCAGGCCGGCCAGATGCGCTGCTTCCATGTCGTGTCAGTTCGAGGACGACGGTGCGGTTCACGCTCATCGGGGTGCCTGTCTGATCGTCGCCCACAGCCCGTAGTCGTGCATTGCCTGGACGTGAAGTTCCATCTGCTCCCGGGCGCCTTCGGCGACCACGGCGTGCCCATCGTGGTGCACCGCCAGCATGAGCATCTCGGCGCGCGGGCGGTCGAAGCCGAAGTACTCGCGGAAGACATGGGTGACGTAGCTCATGAGGTTCACCGGGTCGTTCCACACCACCGTCTGCCACGGGGCCTGAGCTTGTTCGGAGCGGCGCGTTCCGAGCTGTTCATCGACGTCGGGGGTCGGGATCGCCATCACGCCCATCCCAACTCGTGAAGGCGGTCGTCGTCGATCCCGTAGAAGTGCGCGATCTCGTGAACGAGCGTCGTATGCACTTCGGCGCGCAGGTCGGCATCGCTGTCGCAGCCGGCCAGATGAGACTCGCGGTACACGATGATGCGGTCGGGCAGTTCGCCTCCGCCGTATCGATCGCGTTCGGTCAGCGCCCAGCCGTCATAGAGGCCGAGCAGATCCAGGCTGCCGTCCTCCGGGCGATCCTCGACGACGAACACCACGTTGTCGAGACCGTCGACCATGTCGTCGGGGAGACGGTCGAGTTCATCGATGACGAGTGCCTCGAAAGCCGCGGCGTCCATGTCCATCATCGGCCTCGGGATGCCTTCTTGGGGTGAGTAACGGGACTTGAACCCGCGGCCCCCTGGACCACAACCAGGTGCTCTACCAACTGAGCTATACCCACCATGTCTCCCGCGCGTGCGGGCAACCAAAAAATTCTCTCATACTCCAGGAGCGAACGACGAAACGGCCGCCGCCGCCGCCGCGCGCGCCCCGTCGCTGGTCGGACCGGGCTCGGGAACGAAGACCGCGGAGCGGTAGTAGGCGAGCTCGAGGATGGATTCCCGGATGTCGGCCAGGGCGCGGTGCCCGCCGCCTTTCGCCGGCGCGTGGATGTAGGCGCGCGGGTACCAGCGGCGGCTCAGCTCCTTGACGCTCGAGACGTCCACGTTGCGGTAGTGCAGCCATCGATCCACACGCGGCATGTACTTGGCGAGGAACATGCGATCGGTGCCGATGGTGTTCCCGGCGAGCGGGGCCTTGCCCTCCAGAGGCACGAATCGCTGGATGTACTCGAGAGCCTCGAACTCTGCTTCGGCGACGCTGACGCCGTTGGGGATCTCGGTGAGCAGGCCGGACTTCTCATGCATGGCGGTCACGAAGTCGTTCATATGCTCCATGGCAGATGCGTCCGGCTTGATGACGATCGAGAAGCCGGGATCGAGGGGACGCAGCTCGAAGTCGGTGACCACGACGGCGATCTCGACGAGCTCATCGACAGCGAGGTCGAGCCCCGTCATCTCGCAGTCGATCCAGACGAGCCGGTCGTTGTCGGAAGAGCCCACCATGGGCTCCATCCTAGTCAGGGCGTACCGACACGCTCCGGCTCGAGCCAGGGGCGCGATGACGGTCGGACGCGTCGCGATACCCTGGTTTTGCGCCTCCGTAGCTCAGTGGATAGAGCAGCGGCCTTCTAATCCGCCGGTCACAGGTTCGAGTCCTGTCGGGGGCACAAACGGGATTCCCCTCCGCCCTCAGCAGGACGCCCACGCCGCCGGTCTGGGACTCGCACGGCGTGGCCCTGGCGGACTGCGACGGGCGAGCGTAGCGTCGAAGGGTCGGAAGGGGATTCGATGAGCACCACTGAAACGCATCACAGCCTCTGGGTGGCCTACGGCCGATCCGGTGTGGTCGGCAGCATCCGCAAGGACGAGGACGGGTACACCGTCACCATGGCGGGAGCGGACGCGTCCGCGGGTCGCTATCCCACGATGGAGATCGCGAAGAGCGCCCTCCACTCGCTGATGACTCCAGGAAGCGACTGGCCGGAGTTCCGCGAGCACTGAGCGCCGCCCAGCTGAACGCGGGCGTCAGCCGAGCACTCCCTGCGGGGTCGTGTTCTCGGGGTGCGCCCGCGTCCCCGCTGCCCGGCCGGTCTCCAGCAGCGGCAGGGCGACGTGCACGAGAGGTCCGATCAAGGCGGCGAAGAGGACCGTGCCGATGCCGACCGTTCCTCCGAGCAGCCAGCCGACCGCGAGCACTGACACCTCGACGACGGCGCGGCTGACCCAGATCGGCCAGCCCAATCGAGCGTTGAGGCCGGTCATCAGTCCGTCGCGCGGTCCGGGCCCGAACCGTGCCCCGATGTAGAGTCCGGACGCCAGAGCGACGAGCAGAATGCCGCCGAGCAGGACACCGAGCTGCGCGACCACACCGGTGATCGGCGGGGTGATCCAGAGAACGAACTGCATGCTCGTGCCCACCAGCAGGATGTTCGCTATCGTCCCCGCGCCGGGCTTCTGCCGGAGCGGGATCCACAGCAGCAGGACGAGGAAGCCGACGATGTTCGTGACCCAGCCGATGCCGATGCCGCTGTGAATGGAGATGCCCTGTGCGAACACCGTCCACGGGTCCACGCCCAGGCCGGCTTGGACCGTGAGAGCGCAGCCCGCCCCGTAGAGGAGCAGGCCGACGAGGAGTTGAACGACACGACGGGTCATGCATCCATCCAATCGCAGGATTGGCTCGCACCATGCAGTCCAATTCGGATACTCTGGCTTCATGGACTCCCGGATCTCAGCGCGTGCGCTGTCTGCGGCGCTCGGCGGGTGGCGCACGCGCGAACCCGCGTACGAGGCGCTGGCCGACGGCATCCGGCTCCTCTGCCTGGACAATCGGGTCGCTCCGCGCACTGCGCTGCCGGCCGAGCGGGAGCTCTCGGCGGCGCTGCGCGTCAGCCGGAGCACCGTCGCCGCGGCGTACCGCAGTCTGCGCGACTCCGGCCACATCGCGAGCACGCGCGGTTCGGGAAGCGTGACTCTGCCGCTGCGTCGGCGGGACCCCGGTCGAGCGGCATCCGCCGACGGAGCCATCGATCTGCAGCAGGCGAGTCCGCCCGCATGGCCCGGACTGGCCGGCGTCGTATCGGAGGTCGCCTCGTCCGCGGCGGCGATCGTCTCGCGCGTCGGCTATGACGTGTTCGGGCGCATCGAACTGCGCGAGGCGATCGCCGCCCGGTACTGCGATCGAGGCATCCCCACCTCGCCGGGCGAGATCATCGTGACCACAGGGGCGCAGAGCGCCATCCACCTGCTGTCGGCCGTGCTGCTCGGGCGCGGCGATCGGGTGCTGATCGAGACGCCGACCTATCCGCACGCCGCCGACGCGCTCCGACGCGCCGGCACCAGGCTGGTCGGGGTTCCGGTGACGACCGACGACGGTTGGGACCTGGATCGTGCCGAGCAGGCCTTCGCACGCACGCTGCCCGTGCTGGCGTACATCATGCCCGACTTCCAGAACCCGACCGGTCGATCCATGACGCCAGACGAGCGAGCGACGATACTCAGGGCCGGGGAGCGCGCGGGCACTCTCCTCGTGCTCGACGAGACGACGGCGGATCTGGACATCGATCGCGGCGCCGTCTCGCCCGGTTTCCTGGACGGCGACCCGTCGTCGGTGGTCCGCGTCGGGTCTCTGGGCAAGACGGTGTGGGGTGGGCTCCGAGTCGGATGGATCCGCGGCGAGTCGGACCTCATCCGCCGGCTTGTGGCTGCGCGGCCGGCTCAGGACCTCGGGACCCCCGAATTCGAGCAGGCGATCGCCTCGGCGGTGTTCCCCGACTATGAATCCGTGATCGCCCAGCGCTCGCACGTGCTGCGGGACGGGCGGGACGCTGTGGTCGCCGCGCTGGCCGATGCCCTTCCGGAATGGCGCGTTCCCCGAACGCACGGCGGAGTGTCGCTCTGGATCGAGCTCGATGCGCCGCTGAGTTCTGCGCTGGTCATGGACGTCCGCTCGCGCGGACTGCTCCTGTCTGCGGGGCCGCGGTTCTCCGTGGAAGGCGGACACGACCGTCATCTGCGCGTGCCCTTCACGGGACCCCCGGAGGAGCTGATTCGCGCAGTCGGCATTCTCGCCGAGGCCTGGCCGCGGGTCCGCAGCGGAGCTCCTGTGTCGATGGCGGATCACCTCGATTCCGTCGTCTGACACCGTTTCCGGCGCCTCAACGGGCGAACGTGAGGCACTCGACGGCGTCGTCAGCCGACCAGAACGCCCCCAGTTCGCGGAAGGCTCTGCTCGGCGGGTGGAATCGACGAGCGCTGTAGCGCACGTCGCCACCTGCTCCGATGGCTTGCAGATGGCCGATGACGCGGCCGCTTCGATCGACGATCCGCCACAGCGCCGGTGCGGCGGGGACGAGACGGACGTTCCGCACCCGCGACAGGTGCGGGATGCCGGACGAAGCGCTGTTGACGGTGAGACTCATGGTGAACTCCTCTCACCTTCGAAGATACGTACTACCTCCGACATCGGCCCGGCTCTCACTCCGCCTCGGGAAAGCGGCATCGGCTCCTCCCCAGGCCGGGTCCTTGACACGCCTCTCCGCGAAGGCGCACCACGGTCCTCCCGCCGCTCGGCCGGCCACCGATCCTGAGATCGCGCCGGTGTCCGACGGGCACTCGGGCACCGGCGCAACCCGAGGACGGTCCTCGGGCAGAGAGGATGCGACATGAGCGACACCATCACGATCGTCGGAACCGTCGGAACCGACCCGGAGCGCAAGACCCCGAACGGGCTGCCGATCACCACCTTCCGAGTGGCGAGTCCGCAGCGCCGCTTCGACCGCGCCACCGGGGCCTGGATCGACACCGGCACGAATTGGTACACGGTCTCCGCGTACCGCAAGCTCGCGGAGCACGCGTTCGAGTCGATCCGCAAGAAGGACCGCGTGATCCTCACGGGCCGACTCCATGTGCGCCAGTGGGATACCGGCGAACGCAAGGGAACGACGATCGAGATCGACGTCGACGCGATCGGACACGATCTGCTCTTCGGAACATCCGTGTTCACCCGGGACGACCGCGTGTCCGCGGTAGCGGCCTCGCAGCCGGCTGAAGGCGCCTGGACGCCGGCGGAGACGGACGGCGACGCGTGGGCGCCCGCCGGCACGGATCCATCCGAGACGAGCGGAACGGCCGCCGATGCCGATCAGGACTCGGAGGCACCCTCGTCCCGGCCGCTGGCTCTGGTCGGAGGGGAGACGCCGCTTCTGACGGCTCGCAGCCCGTGCTCGGGGTGGCGACCAAGGGACCCACGCCGTGTTCCGCCACCCCGAGCGCCGTCGGATGGCCCAGCTGCGGTCGGCTGGGTCGGGCTGACCATCGCGGCATCCCTCGGGCCATTCCCATCGGGCGGACGCGTCCGACGAGACTGCTGAGCGTGCGCGAGGGGCACCCCTCGGCTCTGGGCCGCTCGACCGCCCCGTAGACTAGACAGGTTATGGCTGAATACATCTACTCGATGGTCCGTGCCCGCAAAGCTGTCGGCGACAAGGTGATCCTCGACGACGTCACGATGGCCTTCCTCCCGGGAGCGAAGATCGGCGTCGTCGGCCCGAATGGCGCCGGAAAGTCCACGATCCTGAAGATCATGGCCGGCATCGACACGCCCAGCAACGGCGAGGCGAGGCTCAGCCCCGGATACAGCGTGGGCATCCTGATGCAGGAGCCCGAGCTCGACGAAGACAAGACCGTTCTCGAGAACGTGCAGCAGGGCGTGGGCCCGATCAAGGAGAAGCTCGACCGCTTCAACGAGATCTCGGCGCTGATGGCCGATCCGGATGCGGACTTCGACACCCTCCTGGCCGAGATGGGCACCCTTCAGGAGGCCATCGACACCGCGGACGCGTGGGACCTCGACTCGCAGCTCGAGCAGGCCATGGACGCGCTGCGCACGCCCCCCTCCGAGGCGCTCGTCAGCAACCTCTCCGGCGGCGAGAAGCGCCGCGTCGCCCTGTGCAAGCTGCTCCTGCAGAAGCCGGATCTGCTCCTGCTCGACGAGCCCACGAACCACCTCGACGCGGAGAGCGTCCAGTGGCTCGAGCAGCACCTGGCCAAGTACCCCGGCGCCGTACTCGCCGTGACCCACGACCGGTACTTCCTCGACCACGTGGCGGAGTGGATCTGCGAGGTCGACCGTGGCCGCCTGTACCCCTACGAGGGCAACTACTCGACGTACCTGGAGAAGAAGCAGGAGCGGCTGCAGGTTCAGGGCAAGAAGGACGCCAAGCTCGCGAAACGTCTCGCCGGCGAGCTGGAGTGGGTGCGAAGCAACGCCAAGGGCCGCCAGACGAAGTCGAAGTCGCGTCTTGCGCGCTACGAGGAGATGGCCGCCGAAGCGGATCGCACGCGCAAGCTCGACTTCGATGAGATCGTCATCCCGCCGGGACCGCGCCTGGGCCAGGTGGTCCTGGAGGCCAAGAAGATCGAGAAGGGCTTCGACGGGCGCAGCCTCATCGACGGACTGAGCTTCACCCTGCCGCGCAACGGGATCGTCGGGATCATCGGGCCGAACGGCGTCGGCAAGACCACGCTCTTCAAGACGATCGTCGGCCTCGAACCGCTCGACGGCGGAGAGCTCAAGGTCGGCGACACCGTCGACATCTCCTACGTCGACCAGAGTCGCGGTGGGATCGACCCCAGCAAGTCGCTGTGGGAGGTGGTGAGCGATGGCCTCGACTGGATCCAGGTCGGCAAGGTCGAGATCCCCTCGCGCGCTTATGTGTCCCAGTTCGGGTTCAAGGGCCCCGACCAGCAGAAGAAGGCCGGCGTCCTGTCCGGCGGCGAGCGCAACCGACTGAACCTGGCGCTGACGCTCAAGCAGGGCGGCAACCTGCTCCTGCTCGATGAGCCCACGAACGACCTCGATGTCGAGACGCTCGGCAGCCTCGAGAACGCGCTGCTCGAGTTCCCCGGGTGCGCGGTGGTCATCACGCACGACCGGTGGTTCCTCGACCGGATCGCCACGCACATCCTCGCCTACGAAGGCACCGAAGAGGACCCCGACCAGTGGTACTGGTTCGAAGGCAACTTCGAGGCCTACGAGGAGAACAAGATCGAGCGCCTCGGTCCGGATGCCGCGAAGCCGCACCGCTCGACCTATCGCAAGCTCACGCGTGACTGACGCACCGACGGCTGCTGCGGCATCCCGGCGCCTCCATATCCCGATCCACCTGCGATGGGGCGACCTGGACGCCTTCAACCACGTCAACAACGCATCGATGCTGAAGCTCCTCGAGGAGGTGCGCGTGCGCGCCTTCTGGCGGCCGGGCGTCGACGAGGACGCGCCGCCCACGGCGGTGCTCGACTCGGGCATCGACGCCGGAACGCTGACGCTCATCGCGCGGCAGGAGATCGAATACCTGCGCCCGGTGCCCTACCAGCGCAACCCGCTCGACGTGCAGCTGTGGTTCGGCAAGATCGGCGGATCGAGCATCGAGGTCTGCTACGAGGTGTACAGCCCCGAGTCGCACGCCGGCCAGGAGCTGTACGCGCGGGCATCCGCGGTCGTCGTGATGGTGGATGCCGCCACGGGGCGCCCCGTCCGTCTCACCGACGAGCACCGGGCCGCGTGGGAGCCCTATCTGGGCGAGCCCGTCGCCTACGCGCACCGACGGTGAGCCGTCGCGCTCACGAGTCCTGCGCAGCCGGCACGCGGATCATGATCTCCTGCGCGACGCTGGCCAGCAGCATCCCGTCTCGCGAGTAGATCCGTCCGGAAGCCAGTCCCCGACCGCCCCGCGCGCTCGGCGACTCCTGCGCGTAGAGCATCCAGTCGTCGACCCGGCCCGGACGATGCCACCACATCGCGTGGTCCAGGCTCGCGACCTTCAGACCCGGGGTCGCCCAGGCGATGCCGTGCGCGCGCAGGATCGACTCCTGGATCGTCAGATCGCTCAGGTATGCCAGCACGGCCCGATGGATGCGCGGCTCGTCGGGGATCGCTCGGCGGGTGCGCATCCACACCGCCTGGTGAGGTTGGCGCTCGCCCTCGACGGCGAGGTAGATCGGCGACGGGACGTGACGCAGATCGATCGGCCGATCGGTGAACAGGCGCTTGGACATCGGGTGCAGTCCGGCGAGATGGTCCTCGAGGTCGGGCAGGTCCTCGGGAGCGGGCACACCGGCCGGCATCGTCTCCTGGTGGTCGATCCCGGGGTCGGCCTCCTGGAACGAGGCGATCATGGAGAAGATCGGCACACCCTCCTGGAACGCCTGCGTGCGTCGCGTGGAGAAAGAGCGCCCGTCATGGATGCGGTCGACGGCGAAGGTGATGCCCTTGGACGCGTCACCCGGCCGCAGGAAGTATCCGTGCATGGAGTGCACCGAGCGCCCGTCCGGGATGGTGCGCTCAGCGGCGACGATCGACTGCGCGAGCACCTGACCGCCGTACACGCGACCGAGGGGCATCGACTGCGAGACGCCGGTGAAGATGTCTTCGGTGGTGCGCGCGCTCGATTGGGACAGATCGAGCACTCCGAGCATCGAGCCGACCGGATCGGGATCGGGTGTGAAGTCCTGAGGGGCATCCTGCTGGGCGTCGGTCACCGTGCTGCCTCCATCACAAAGTCTCCGGTCTCGGAGGCGGGCCGGCGCCACGCCGATGGTTGGTAGTTTAGGGCGGATGTCGCAGCGCCTGATCTTCCCGGATGCCGCCGCCGCAGCCGATGCCCTCACGTTCGCCGGCCGCACGGCACGCGTCGGGGACGGCGCGGTGCGGCTGCGCGCTGCGGACGGCACGCTGACCATGACCTCCGCTCCGTTCGCACCGCGCGGGCTCTTCGATTCCACGCCCACGGTGCTCGCGATGCGCGCGGTGCCGGTCGATCCCGAGCTGGTCTGCGACGTCGTCGTGGAGGCATCGGAACTGAGCGCGGTGGAGGGCGAGGCCGAGCAGCTCCAGCTGCCGGAAATCGGCCTGTCACCCTCGTGGACCGGAGTCTCGCCGCCTCGGAGCGGCTGGGCGCTGGTGGGCACCGTGCCCGCGTCGGTGCTGGCCGCGCGTGCGCAGTGGGGCATCGCCGCGGTGGCCCAGTCCATCCCGCAGAATGCCGGCGAGGATGCTGTGCGCGCAGTCCGGGCAGCGGTGTGGGGTGTGCCCGACGATGCGCTCGACGGGCTGCCGCTCGGCACCGCTTTCGCCGCCTTCACGCTCGGCTTCATCGCCGGCGAGGAGGACGCCGCCGTTCGAACCGTCGGTGCGTGGACGCGTCTCACCCTGCGCCGCGGGCATGTCATCGTCCGCGGGCCCGCTCGCACCGGCATGACCGCCGTCCGCGAAACGGGTCTTACGCCATAGCCGGATCTGCCGGCGTCGAGAACTCGTCCTAGAGAGCCATCGCGGCAGCGCGACCCGCTGTGCGTCCGGAGAAGAGGCATCCCCCCGCGAACGTGCCCTCGAGCGCGCGATATCCGTGCACCCCGCCGCCTCCGAAGCCGCTCGCCTCTCCGGCGGCATACAGCCCCTGGACGGGCTCGCCGCCGGGTGCGAGCGCCCGGGAGTCGAGGTCGGTCTCGATGCCGCCGAGTGATTTGCGGGTGAGAATGTGCAGCTTGACCGCGATGAGCGGCCCCGCCTTCGGATCGAGGATGCGGTGCGGGTTCGCTGTGCGCACGAGCCGGTCGCCTCGATAGGAGCGAGCCGACCGGAGCATCGCGATCTGCGCGTCCTTGGTGAAGTCGTTGTCGATCTCGCGATCGCGGGCCTCCAGTTCGAAGCGCACGCGCTCGGCGTCCAGGGCCTCCCCACCGGGGAGCGCGCGCATTCCCGCGATGAGGTCCTCGAGGCTGTCGCGCACGACGAAGTCGGGACCGTTGTCCATGAACGCCTGCACCGGGCCGGCCGCGCCCTTGCCGAGACGCGACTTGACCAGCAGCGGCACGTCGCGTCCGGTGAGGTCGGGATTCTGCTCGCTGCCCGAGAGCGTGAACTCCTTCTCGATGATCTGCCGCGACAGGACGAACCACGAGTGGTCGTGGCCGGTCATGCGCAGGTGCGCGAGCGTTCCAAGGGTGTCGAACCCGGGGAACAGAGGCACGGGCAGGCGGTGACCGGTCGCATCGAGCCAGACCGAGGACGGCCCCGGAAGGATGCGGATGCCGTGCAGAGGCCAGACCGGATCCCAGTTCTGGATTCCCTCCACGTAGTGCCACATCCGGTCGCCGTTGATCAGCCGCGCGCCGGCATCCTCGCGTGACGGCCAGCATCGATCCGTCGACATAGGCCGGAACACCGGCGACCATCGACGAGGGCGGCGCGCCGAGCCGAGCCGGCCACTGGGCGCGGACGAGGTCGTGATTGCCGCCGATGCCGCCGGAGGAGACGATCGTCGCGCCCGCGGTGATCTCGAACGCGCCGACCACCTCGCGGGAGGTCGCGGTGCCTCGAGCGGCGCCGGACGGGGCGAGGATGTCGCCCGCGGCCCCTGTGACGGCCCCGTCGTGAGTCGTGAGCGCGGTCACCCGGTGACGCGGGAGGATGGTCACGAGCCCGCGCGCCTCACCGTCCTCGACCGAGGCCTGGAACGGTGCCACGATGCCGGGCCCGGTGCCCCACGTGATGTGGAAGCGGGGAACCGAGTTGCCCGGGCCGGTCGCGGTGTAGCCGCCCCGCTCGGCCCAGCCCACCACGGGGAAGAAGCCGACGCCCTTCTGCCTCAGCCACGCGCGCTTCTCCTCGTGCGCGAACTGCAGGTAGGCCTCCGCCCACCGGCGCGGCCACGCGTCTTCCGGCGCGGTCGAACCCGGCGTTTCCGAACCAGTCCTGGTGCGCCAGTTCGAAGGAGTCCTTGATGCCCATCCGGCGCTGCTCGGGGGAGTCGACGAAGAACAGTCCTCCGAACGACCACCACGCCTGCCCGCCGAGGTTGGTGCGCGGTTCCTGGTCGACGATGATGACCCGCTTGCCGGCGTCGGCGGCTTCGCTCGCCGCGACCAGCCCGGCGAGCCCCCAGCCGATGACCAGGATGTCGGCGGACCGTGCGGTGGGGTGTGCGGGCATGGGCGACTCCTTCGTCGGCGGCGGATTCGGGTTCAGCGTGGCGGAGTGCCCGGGGAGAGCGGAAGCGAGGTGTCGCCCCGCCCCTCCGCACTGGGTCCGATTCCGGACGGCTCGAATGTGTTCACCATGGCGAACGCCGCGCGCTGCAGGTAGTCCCAGAGAGTCGCCTCGTGAAGCGGCGCGAGGTGGAGTTCGTCGACGGCGGCACGCATGTGCAGGAGCCAGCGATCGCGGGCCTGCGGGTTCACATGGAACGGCGAGCATGCCGCATCCGCAGGCGTGGATGACCGCGCTCCTGGCTGTAGGTCGTGGGTCCGCCCCAGTACTGCTCCAGGAACAGGGTGAGGCGCTCCCGAGCGGGACCCAGGTCTTCCTCGGGGTACATCGGCCGCAGCACGGGGTCGTCGGCCACGCCGCTGTAGAACACGTCCACGAGGCGCACGAACGTGTCGTGCCCGCCGACCTCGTCGTAGAAGCTGATGCTCATGCCGAGCCTCCAGGCGCCTCAGGGGGCTGCTTGGGGGTGCGCTTCGGACGCCACACCGGTCGCTCCGGCGGCGGAGGCGGCTGCGTGATCTCGGTCGGCTTCGTCTTCGGCGGGTTGGCGCCGCGAACCCGCTGTGCGCCCTCCAGACCGCTGAGGGTGATCGAGTTGAGCTGCGGCAGCGTCAGACCCATCTCATCGACGGACTTCATCACCCGCATCCGCAGCTCGCGCGCGACATCGTCCTTCGCATTCGCGCGCGTCTTCATCACGAGTCGGATGACCAGCGCGTCGCCCGACACGGACTCCAGGCCCCACACCTCGGGCTTGTCGATGATGCGGGTGCGCCACTTCGCGTCCTTGGCGAGCTCTTTCATCGTCTCGAGCATCGCGCCCTCGACCTCGCCGATGTCGGTGCCGATCGGGCAGGGCCAGGTCGACGATCACCCTCGACCAGCCCATCGACATGTTGCCGATGCGGGTGATCTCGCCGTTGCGCACGTACCAGAGCGTTCCGTTGACGTCGCGGACGTTCGTGACGCGCACGCTGACGTATTCGACGATCCCGGTCGCGAGGCCGAGATCCACGACATCGCCGATGCCGACCTGATCCTCGGCGACGATGAAGATGCCGTTGAGCACGTCCTTGACGATGTTCTGTGCGCCGAAGCCCAGACCGGCGCCGATGGCAGCCGTGAGCAGTGTGAGCGACGCGAGCGCGTTGGGCGCCAGCACGTTCACGATCAGCAGCAGGGCGACGATGACGATGGAGACGTTGACGATGTTCTGGAGTATCGACCCGAGAGTCCGCGTGCGCTGCACGAGGCGCACCGACGCGAGGGGTGACCTGTCGAGGGCCTGCGTGTCGACGACGTTCGCCTTGTTCTTCGCGCCGTTGACGATCCGCGAGACGACCCGGCGGATGACGAACTTGAGGATCCAGCCGATGATGAGCGCGCCGAGCACGATGCCGAGCACGCGGACGATGTTCCAGCCCGTCTCGGCGAAGAAGCGACCGACCTGCGCCCAGAACTCAGGGTCGGTGATCGTCGGGTCGACAGAGGTCCACATCATCGTCTCGATCCTAACGACGGATGCCTCGGCACTCGCTGAGTGCGAGGCCGAGGCATCCGATCGAGACGGCTACTGCGCGTCGCGCTCCTGCACGGCCAGCGCGCGCTCGACCCCGGCGAGGTTCTCGTCGACGAGGCGGCGCAGTGCAGGGGCGGCGTCGGGATTGCTCGCGAGCCACGCGCGCGTTGCATCGCGCAGTTCCAGGTTCGCCAGCGGTGCCGGGTAGAGCCCGACGATGATGTACTGCGCGATCTGGTACGACCGCGACTCCCAGATCGGGCAGGAGCATGTCGAAGTAGCGAGACACGAACTTCCCGAGATGGGCGACGGTGGCCGGATGCTGGAACCCGAGCGCCGTGGACCGCACGATCGTGTTGGGCAGGTCGTCCGTGTCGATGATCGATGCCCAGGCCGCGAGCTTCGCGTCCGCGCTCGGGATCGATGCCTTCGCCTGCGCGGCGAACTCTCCGCCCTTGGCCGTGTTGTCGGCCTCCAGCGCATCGTCGATCGCCTTCGCATCGGCGACGCCGCCCGCGGCGAGAGAGATCAGGAGCTGCCACGACAGGTCGGTGTCGACCTCGAGACCCTCGAGTGTCGTCTCACCGTCTCGCAGCGACTTCACGGTCGCCCAGTGGGCGGGCGTCGAGGCCGCGGTCGCGAATGCGGTGACGAACTGCAGCTGGCTGTCGCTGCCGGCTTCGGCCGCCTGTGCGAGCGCCCACAGGCCGTCGGCGACCTTCTCGCGTGTGGCGTCCCGCTTCTCGGGTGCGACGTAGGAGTTGGCGGCCAGCTGCAGCTGCGCGAGGGTCGTCCGGACGGTCGTGGACTCCGACTCGCTGCCGATGTTGCGCAGCACGAGGTCGACGTAGTCACTCGGGGAGGACTCGGCATCCCGCGTCTGGTCCCAGGCGGCACCCCACACGAGCGACCGCGCGAGCGGGTCGGCGATGCCGCCGAGGTGCTCGATGGCGGTTGCGAGCGACCGGGCGTCCAGGCGGATCTTCGCGTAGGCGAGATCCTCGTCGTTGAGGAGCACCAGGTCGGGGCGCTTCCGGCCCTTGAGCTCGGGCACCTCGGTCAGATCGCCGTCGACATCCAGTTCGACATGGTGGACCCGCTCCAGGGCGCCGGCGGTGACGTCGTAGAAGCCCACCCCGAGGCGATGCGGGCGGATGGTCGGATAGTCGGCCGGGGCTGTCTGCGTGATCGCGAAACGCGTGATGGTTCCCGCTCCGTCCTCGGCGATCACCGGGGAGAGGGTGTTGACGCCCGCCGTCTCCAGCCACTTCTTCGACCACGTCGACAGTTCCCGGCCGCTGGTCTTCTCGAGCTCGGAGAGCAGGTCCGACAGCTCGGTGTTGCCCCACTCGTTCTTCTTGAAGTACTCCGCGACGCCGGCGAAGAAGGCCTCGATGCCGACCCAGGCGGCGAGCTGCTTGAGGACCGAGCCGCCCTTGGCATAGGTGATGCCGTCGAAGTTCACCTGCACGTCTTCGAGATCGTTGATCTGGGCCACGACCGGGTGCGTCGACGGAAGCTGGTCCTGGCGGTAGGCCCAGGTCTTCTCCATCGCGTTGAATGTGGTCCAGGCCTCCGTCCACTCGGTCGCCTCGGCGGTCGCGATCGTCGACGCCCACTCGGCGAACGATTCGTTGAGCCAGAGGTCGTTCCACCACTTCATGGTGACCAGGTCGCCGAACCACATGTGGGCGAGCTCGTGCAGGATCGTGACGACGCGGCGCTCCTTGATCGCATCGGTCACCTTGCTGCGGAACACGTAGGACTCCGTGAACGTCACCGCTCCGGCATTCTCCATCGCACCGGCATTGAACTCCGGCACGAACAGCTGGTCGTACTTGGCGAAGGGGTACGGGTAGTCGAACTTCGCCTCGTAGTACGCGAAGCCCTCGCGGGTCTTGTCGAAGATGTAGTCGGCGTCCAGGTGCTGCCAGAGGCTCTTGCGCCCATACACGCCGAGGGGGATGACGCGGCCGGACGCGCTGGTCAGCTCGGAGAAGGTCTCCTCGTACGGACCGGCGATGATGGCCGTGATGTACGACGAGATCGGCGGGGTCGGCTCGAACGTCCAGGTGGCCCGGCCGTCCCCGTGCTTCTTCGGCTCCGGCGTGGGGGAGTTCGAGACGACCTTCCACGGCTCGGGCGCGGTGACGGTGAACTGGAACGTCGCCTTGAGGTCGGGCTGCTCGAACACCGCGAACACACGGCGGGAGTCGGGCACCTCGAACTGCGAGTAGAGGTACACCTCCTCGTCGACGGGGTCGACGAATCGGTGCAGGCCCTCACCGGTGTTCGTGTAGAGGCAGTCGGCCTCGACGATCAGCTCGTTCTCGCGCTGCAGGCCCGTCAGGGCGATGCGGGAGTCGGCGAACCCCGACACGGGGACGTCGCGGCCGTTGAGGGTGATCGAGTGCACCTCGCGGGCGATCAGGTCGATGAACGTATCGGCGCCCTCGGTCGCCGAGAACCGCACCACCGTTCGGGATCCGAAGATCTCCGCGCCCCTCGTGAGGTCCAGTCCCACCTCGTACGAGTGGGTGTCGACGATCGCGCGGCGCTCCTGCGCCTCGATGCGGGTGAGGTTCTCTCCAGGCACTGCTGCTCCCGATGTGTAGGGGTTCCGGATGTCGCACGAGCCGCTGTTGGCCGGCGCTGGCAACCTCCCCAGCCTACGTCAGCGCCGCCGTGGCCCACCGGGCTTCCCTAGGATTGAGGCATGCGCATCCACATCGCGACCGACCACGCCGGCCTCGAGTTCTCCACCCAGCTGCAGCACCATCTGGCGGGGCAAGGACACGATGTGGTCGACCACGGTCCGCTCGACTACGAGCCGCTGGACGACTACCCGGGGTTCTGCATCCGCGCCGCGCAGGCGGTCGTGGAGGACGAGGCTGCGGGCATCGAAGTGCTCGGGGTCGTGTTCGGCGGATCGGGCAACGGCGAGCAGATCTCGGCCAACAAGGTGCGCGGTGTCCGTGCGGCCCTCGTCTGGAGCATCGCGACGGCGGAGCTGGCCCGCGAGCACAACGATGCGAACGTGATCGCGATCGGTGCTCGCCAGCACACCTTCGATGAAGCGGCATCCTTCATCGACCGCTTCATCGAGACGCCCTTCTCCGAGGAGGAGCGGCACGCGCGCCGCATCGCGCAGATCGCGGCGTTCGAGGCGGACGGCACCCTGGAGCCCGACCCCCGGGCGGCCGCCGGGCAGCCTGACGTCCTCGCCGCCGACGACAGCTCGTTCGACCCCGAAGCCGGCTGATGCCGGAGGGGCATTCCGTCCACCGGATCGCCCGGCAGTTCGACCGGAATTTCGTCGGGCGTGCTGTCGCGGCATCCAGCCCGCAGGGGCGGTTCGCAGAGGGCGCGCACATCCTCAGCGGCCGGACCGCGACGGCGGTCCGCGCGGTCGGCAAGCAGATGTTCCTGGAGTTCGACGACGACCTCTGGCTGCGGGTGCACCTCGGCATGTACGGTGCGTGGGATTTCGCCGGCGAGATCGTCGTCGACCCGACGATCGCCTCCGCGAACGGCCGCATGGGACAGACGAACCAGCGCGGCACCGCCCTCGACGTGCCGATCTTGGATGCTGCCGGCGAGGACTCGCTCACGTCGATCGGCGCCCCCCGGCTGGCGCGCATGCACGTGCGCATGTCGGAGCAGACGACCGGGCTCTCGGACGAGGGCGATGACTGGCCGCCGCCCGTCGTCGGTCAGGTGCGGCTTCGGCTCCTCACCGACGCGACGTGCGCCGACCTTCGCGGTCCGACAGCCTGCGAGATCCAGACCCCCGACGAGGTCGCGGCGACCATCGCGAAACTCGGTCCCGACCCGCTCGTGGATGATCTGGGCCAAGGCGAGGAGGCGTTCACCGCAGTCGTGCGACGCAAGCCGACGCCGATCGGCCAGCTGCTGATGGATCAGACGGTCGTCAGCGGCATCGGCAACGTGTACCGGGCGGAGATGCTGTTCCGCGCCCGCCAGAATCCGCACACGCCCGGTCGCGACGTGCCCGAAGAGGTCGTCCGGCACCTGTGGCGGGACTGGGTGCACCTGCTCGCGATCGGCGTGGAGACCGGCCAGATGATGACCATGGACGATCTCGATTCGGATGCCTATCGCGCGGCTCTGGCCAGCCGCGACGACCGCCATTGGGTGTATCACCGCGCAGGGCTGCCGTGCCGGGTGTGCGGCACCGCGATCGTCGTCGAGGAGATGGCCACTCGCAAGCTCTACTGGTGCCCGTACTGCCAGAGGTGACGCGGACTCGTACGCTTGCACCATGCGCCAGAACCCGAGCTTCGCGATGACGGATGTCGCGGAACTGCGTCGTCTCATCGATCGCAATCCCTGGATGACGCTCGTCAGCGACACCCCGGACGGTCTCGTCGCCTCGCACTACGCGGTGCTCCTGGATGAGGATCGCGACGATCTCACGATCGTCGGCCACGTCGGCAAGCCCGACGACATGATCCACGGGCTGGGACAGCGTGAGCTGCTCGTCGTCGTCCAGGGGCCGCACGGGTACATCTCGCCCGGCTGGTACGGCGACGTGCCGAGTGTGCCGACCTGGAACTTCGTCTCCGCGCATCTGTCCGGCATCCCGGAGGTGCTCACTCCCGAGGAGAACCTGAAGGTGCTCGACCGGCTCGTCGCGCGATTCGAAGGGCGGATGCCCGAGCCGCGCATGATGTGGCAGCGCCCGAACGATCCCGCCTACGTCGAACGGCTCGAGCGCGGCACGGTGGGATTCCGGCTCACGCCGTCGCGGGTCGTCGCCAAGCGCAAGCTCAGCCAGAACAAGACGGCGGATGTCGTCGAGACGGTGATCGCGGAGCTGAGCGGCGCCGGCCCGTATGCCAATCCCGGACTGGCGGCCGAGATGCGTCGCGCTCGCGACGCGATGGCGCACGAGTGACCGGGATCGGCATCGGCATCGGGGCGACGGTCGGAACGATCTCGGGCGTCCGCGTCACCGGTTCCAGCCGCCACCTGCTTCCGACCGACCGCGCGGTCGACGTCTTCCTGGCGGACGGTGTGATCGCCGACATCGCTCCGGCGGGTGCCCTGGCGCCGGCCGGCGAGGTGCTCGACGCCGATGGGGCCTGGCTGTCTCCGGGATTGTGGGATCACCACGTGCACGTCGTGCAGTGGGCGCTCGTCGCGCAGCGCGAGCCGCTCGGACACGCCGAGTCGGCGGCGCACGCGGCGCACATCATGCGCGAGGCGACCGTCCAGGCCGACGGCCGTCGCATCGGCACCGGCTTCCGCGACGCACTCTGGTCCGATGTGCCGAGTCTGGACGTCCTCGATGCGGCGACCGGCGCAGTGCCGACGTATCTCATCAACGCGGATGTGCACAGCGTGTGGCTCAACACGGCGGCGCTGCGCCGGGAGGGGCATGAGCCGGACGGGGTCGGCATTCTGCGCGAAGCCCCCGCGTTCGAGATCTCGCGTCGGCTCAACGACGTCGAACCGGCGATCGGCGACGGCCTCGTCACCCGCATGGCGCTGCAGGCGGCGTCGCGCGGCATCGTCGGGCTCGTCGACCTCGACATGGCCTGGAACGAGTCCGCGTGGGCTCGTCGGCTGAATGCCGGGTTCGACGCCCTCCGGGTCGAATTCGGCATCTATCCGGAGTTGCTCGAGCGGGCGATCGCCGAAGGGCTCCGCACGGGCGACACCGCGCGGGGCACGGCATCCGACCTCGCGCGGGTCGGATCGCTGAAGGTCATCACCGACGGCTCGCTGGGCACGCGCACGGCCGCCTGCTCGCACGCATACCCCGGTGACCCGCACAACCACGGCGTGCTCGCCGTCGACCCCGGCACACTGCGCGAGCTGATGACGGCGGCGACGGCGTCGGGACTGTCGTGTGCGATCCACGCGATCGGCGACACCGCGAACTCGCACGCGCTGGATGCGTTCGCGCTCACCGGCGCGGTCGGAACGATCGAGCATGCGCAGCTGGTCGCGCATGCCGACATCCCGCGATTCGCCCGCCTCGGAGTGGGGGCGAGCGTGCAGCCGGAGCACGCCGTCGACGACCGCGACCTCACGGATTCGATCTGGGCCGAGCAGACCGCTCTGCCGTACCCGCTGCGCGCACTCGCCGACTCCGGTGCAAACCTGCTGTTCGGCTCGGACGCTCCGGTCTCACCGCTGGACCCGTGGGCGGCGATCGCCGCTGCGACCTTCCGCACACGCGACGGCCGTCCGGCGTGGCACCCCGAGCAGGGTGTGGATGCCGCGACGGCGCTCGCCGCATCCACTCACGGCGGCTCCGCGGCGCCGGCCACGATCGAACCCGGCGCGCGCGCCGACCTCGTCCTCTGCGAAAGCGACCCGCTCGCGGCGTCGGAAACCGAGCTGCGCGGTATGGCCGTCGCGGCGACGCTCCTCGGCGGGCGGATCACGCACCGCACCTGATTCCGGCCGCCCCCCGCGAGTGCGGGGGCCAGCCCCCCGGTCGATCCGGGTGGAGGTCGGATGCCGCGCGCCGGCGTCGATCACGATGCTGGAGGAGCAGGGCATGATGGGACAGATCCTGGTCGTCGAACCTGGGCAGCAGCCCGCCCTGAACAACGACGATGGAGAAGACGATGACCGCCACGACCACTGAGCCGACCCGATCCGGGTGGGCTGCTTACGGCCTCGCGTGGACGCGCACACCCGGCCGTGCCCTCTACCTCATCCTCGCTTTCGTGCTGGCCATGACCGCTGTGGGTGTTCTCGCCGGCTTGTTCTGGACGGGCGTGGGCCTCCTGATCCTGATCGTCGGCCTGCCGATCATCGTCCTGACGCTGTTCATCGCCCGCGGGTTCGGCATGGCCGACCGGTATCTGCTCACGCTCACCGGATACCCCGAGATCAGCGAGCCCGAGTGGCGCCGCGAGACCACCGAGACCACAGGTTTCTGGG
The DNA here is from genome assembly GCA_963717585.1 of uncultured Actinomycetota bacterium. GTDB lineage: Bacteria > Actinomycetota > Actinomycetes > Actinomycetales > Microbacteriaceae > Microbacterium. Next base: position 167,670 of record CAVQWI010000001.1, read on the forward strand.
CGACGCTCATCCGTCCCCTTCGCAACGGCCACTACTGGACCTATCTCCTGCAGGCGATGATCATCAGCCCGATCGTCAGCACGGTCACCTTCGCTCTGACGACCGTCTGGCTGAGTGTCAGCCTGGGCGGCCTCACGTATTGGTTCTGGGGGTCGTTCATCCCGCGCGGTGACGGTGGCGAGTGGGGCCAGTACGTCTCGGCCGCCATCCCCTGGCTCTTCGGGGACTGGTCCAGCTGGGCGGTCGAGGTCGTCCTGTATCTTGTCGCCGGCATCCTGTTCGCGATCACGCTGCCCTGGGCCATGGACGGCTTCTCGCGCGTCCACCACCTGATCGCCCGCGGACTGCTCGGCCGCTGGCGGAGCGACGACCTGGCTGCCGAAGCCCGTGCCGAGGCCGCCGCGCGCGGCGCCGCCGTGCAGGCGGAGAGCGCCGGTCTGCGACGACTGGAGCGCGACATCCATGACGGACCGCAGCAGCGGCTGGTGCGCCTGCAGATGGATCTGGCCGCTCTGGAACGCCGTGCAACCGTCGGTGACACGGATGCCGCCGCCGAACTGGCTCGCGACGCGCAGGTTCATGCGAAGGCCGCCCTCGATGAGCTGCGTGCCCTTTCCAGCGGCGTGGCGCCTCCGCTGCTGCAGGACCGGGGGCTCTCCGCCGCGCTGGCGGCGGTCGCCGCAGGCAGCGCCCTCCCGGTGACCGTCGAGATCGACCCGGCCGTCGACACGGCGGTTCCGCCTGAGGTCGCCCGCAACGTCTACTTCGTCGTGGCGGAGCTGCTCACCAATGCCGTCAAGCACGCGAACGCGTCGGCGGTGACAGTGAAGGCGGCGCTGCGCGCCGACATCGCTCCGCCGATGCTGGATGTATGGGTGGTCGACAACGGTCGCGGGGGAGCCCACCTGCAGCCCGACCACGGACTCGAGGGCTTGCGCGATCGAGTGGCGGGCCTGCGCGGTGTGCTGCTGGTCGAGAGCCCGTCGGGCGGTCCGACCACGATCGGAGCCCACATCCCGCTCGCGTCCCTTGCGATTCCCGTCGGGGAGGATGCGCGGTGACCGACGGCCATCGTGAGCCCGCGGCGCCCCTGCGGATCGTGCTCGTCGAGGACTCGGTGCTCCTGCGCGAAGGACTGATCAGGCTGTTCGGCGAAGCCGGCTACGTCACCGCCGGAGCGTTCGGCGATGCAGTCGACATCGTCAGGCGCGTCCGAGACGCGGCCGCGGACGTCGCGATCCTCGACGTGCGGCTGCCGCCGTCCTTCCGCGATGAGGGCATCAGGGCGGCGCTGGCCCTGCGGGCGGCGCTTCCGGATCTGGCGATCCTGGTCCTCAGCCAGTACGTCGAGGGCGTCTACGCGCGCGAGCTGCTCGCGGCCGGCGAGGGCGGCGTGGGGTATCTCCTCAAGGACCGGGTGACCTCGCTCGACGAGTTCACCGACGCCGTTCGCCGCGTGCACGAGCGCGGCACGGTGCTGGATCCGCTCGTCGTCCAGGGGCTGCTTGCAAGCCGCGCCGACCCGCTCGCGGCGCTGACGCCGCGGGAGAGAGACGTCCTCGAACTGATGGCGGAGGGGCGAAGCAACGCGAGCATCGCCGCCCGGCTGTTCATCGGGGTGGGCGCGGTCGAGAAGAACGTGAGCGCCATCTTCGCCAAGCTCGGGCTGGAGGAGTCCCCGACCGAGCACCGTCGCGTGCTCGCGGTGATCGCCTACCTGCAGCGCGACTGACACGTCGATGCCCCCGGTCGAGGTGACCGGGGGCATCGTGACGTTCGCTGCTACTCCGCGAGATGGGCGAACAGGAACCAGCGGTCCTTGTCCAGCGACTCGCGGATCGCGAGCGCGATGTCCTGGCTCGCGAGGTCGATCTCATCGAGACCGTCGATCGCCGCCTTGACGTCGACGAGCACGGCATCCATGTCTGCGATCACGCCGCGGATCATGTCCTCCCACTGGGTGAAGCCGGCGGGCACCTGCGACCGCGGGGCCTTGTCGGCGACCGTGGTGAGGCGCGCGTCGATGGGGAGGCCGAGGGCGACGATGCGCTCTGCGGCGAGGTCGGCGCTGTCCTGAGCGTGGCTGACGATCGAGTCGAGCAGCTCGTGGATCGCGATGAAGTTCGCGCCGCGCACGTTCCAGTGCGCCTGCTTGCCGTTGACGGCGAGGGCTTGGAGGCCGATCGCCACCGGGGTGAGGAACTGGGCTGTGCCTGCGGCGACCGTCGGATCGGCGGCCGTGGCGGGGGTGGTCTGAGTCTTGCTCATCGTTTCGCCTCCTTCTGGGCAGTGCGTGCGCTTCGTGCGCCGGCTGCCTGCCTGCTTCAACGCTACTCGGCCACCTGCATTCCGCAAGCAAGCACAGGCTGGGCTAACTCCGAAGCCGTCCCGTGCGGCTCGACCGTCGGGTCAGCGGCGAATGCCCGGACTCAGCGACTAACGTCGAGGGGTGCCCTCCGCCGACCACGACCTCGGACCGCAGCACCTGAACGAGCCGTCGCGCCGCGTCCTGGTGGAGCCGATCGATCGCTCGCCGGAGCACGCGGAGCCCTCGCGCTTCATCCCTCACGTGCAGGGACTGCGTGCGATCGCCGTGCTGGCGGTGGTGCTGTACCACTTCTGGCCTGCCCGCTTCTCAGGCGGGTACGTCGGCGTCGACATCTTCTTCGTCATCTCCGGCTTCCTGATCACCGCACACCTGATGCGAGAGCTCACCGCAACCGGCACGGTTCGCCTCGGCCAGTTCTGGGCACGGCGCGCGCGACGCCTGCTGCCGGCATCCCTTCTCGTGCTGCTGTTCTGCGCGGTCGTGGCGATGTCGCCGTATCTGACGCCCACGTCCGCCCTCCCGAACGAGGTCCGCGAGATCCTCGCCTCGACGTTCTACGTCGAGAACTGGTATCTGGCGCTCAACTCAGCGGACTACCTCAACCACGGGGGAGACCCGACCACCGTCCAGCACTACTGGTCGCTCTCGCTCGAGGAGCAGTTCTATGTGATGTGGCCGCTCATCATGCTGCTTGCGGCGTGGATCGGCGTGAGATGGTTCCGCGGTGCGCGCCGCCGAGCCGTTCTCATCGCGCTGGGGATGGTCACGGCGGCATCCTTCGCGTTCTGCGTGGTCTTCACGATCACCAACCCTGCGCCTGCCTACTTCGTCACCTTCGGGCGGATGTGGCAGTTCGGCGTGGGCGCCATGGTGGCACTCATCCCGGCCCTTCGTGTCCGTAATCCCGTCGGCAGCTTCATCCTGGGCTGGGCGGGCGTCGCAGTGCTGGTCTTCGTGATCTTCCGCTTCGACGGCCAGACGCCGTTCCCGGGATACGCGGCCGCGCTTCCGACCCTCGCGGCGGCTGCGGTGATCGCGGCATCCAACACCGAGCGCTGGTGGTATCCGACACGCCTCCTCGCCCTTCGACCCGCCCAGTTCGTCGGCGACATCTCCTACTCGCTGTACCTCTGGCACTGGCCGCTCATCATCATCGCGCCATCGGTTCCGTTCTGGGGGCTGACGATCTACCACCGGGTCGCCCTCCTCGGCCTGTGCTTCGTGCTCGCGTGGCTCACCAAGCGCTTCGTGGAGGACCCGGCGCGCGGCTGGAAGGTGCTCACCTCCCGGCCCGCCCGCGTGACACTGTGGTCGTCGCTCGCCGCGATGGTGGTCGTCGGCAGCACCGCGGGGCTCGCGTGGGCGGTGAACGCCCCTGCGTACACCGAGGGAGTGCGTGCCATCCAGGAGCTCCGCGAGAATCCTCCCGAGTGCTTCGGCGCCGCGGTGGTGCTCGACACCGGCTGCGAGGGGACGGATTTCGGCGAGACGATCCTGCCCGCCCCAGGCTTCGCCGGCGTCGACCGGCCGAGCGACGAGCAGTGCTTCGTCCAGCTGAACGACGCCCGACCCGTTTCATGCGAGTTCGGGTCCGATGCCGCGGACGCCCCGCGCGTCGCGCTCATCGGCGACAGCCACGCCTACCAGCTGCTGTCGACCTTCCAGCGGATGGCCGACGAGAACGGCTGGCACCTGACCACCTTCTTCAAGGGTGCCTGCCCGTGGAACACGACGCCGCTGTCCACGTCGGGCGCATTCGGAGCCGCCTGCACGCAGTGGCGCGAGGGCGTCAGCTCCGCTCTCGCCGAAGACGATCTGGACGCCGTGTTCACAGCCGCCATCGCGACGACTCCGTACTCGTCGGCAGGCTACGACTCCTCGTTCGACGCAGCGGTCGCCGGCTACCGCGAAGCGTGGAGCGAGGTGCTCGATCGCGGCATCCCGGTGGTGACGGTCGTCGACAATCCGGTGTGGGAGACCGACCCGAACAAGTGCCTGCGCACGCGGTCGATGGCCGAGTGCGACGGGCCGCGGTCGGAACTGCTGATCAGCGAAGATCCGCTCCGGGATGCCGCAGCCGGCGTGGAGGGCGTCACGCTGCTCGACTTCACGGACGTCTTCTGCGGAGCGGAGGTGTGCTCACCCGTGGTGGGAGGGGCGAACGTCTACCGCGACCAGGATCATCTGACGGTGACCTTCGTCGACACGCTCGCGCCCTGGTACACCGAGGCTCTTCGGGCGGCGCTGGCCGGCGACGCGCAGCCCGAGCCGTAGCCCGCGCACGTGGGTGCACTCGCCGATATGGTCGGAGGCATGACCGTCGCCGACCACGCCTCCGTCCTCGCTCTCGATGACGCCGTGCCCGAGCTCGCCGAGCATTCGTTCGTAGCGGCGGGAGCCCGGATCGTCGGTGCGGTGACCCTCCGCGACGAGGCGAGCGTCTGGTACAACGCGGTCCTGCGCGCCGACGGCGATTCCATCACCCTGGGCGAAGGAAGCAACATCCAGGACAACGTCTCGGTCCATGTCGACCCGGGGCACCCGGTGGTGATCGGACGGAATGTGTCGGTCGGCCACAACGCCGTCGTGCACGGATGCACGATCGGCGACGGAACTCTGATCGGCATGGGCAGCGTGATCCTCTCCGGCGCCGTCATCGGCGAGGGGTGTCTCGTCGCGGGTGGAGCGGTGGTCCTGGAAGGCGCGATCGTGCCGGCGGGGTCGCTCGTGGCCGGCGTGCCCGGGAAGGTGCGCCGCGAGCTGACCGCGCAGGAGCGCCACGACATCCTCCGCAACGCAGAGGTCTACCGCGCGCACAGTCGGCGCCATGCTCAGGCGACCGAGTCGAACTGACGCGAGGGCTGGACGCCGGTGCAGAGCACGCCGACAATGGCGGGATGCGGATCGAGTCCCTTGAGCCGGGCGAGATCTTCGTCTTCGGCTCGAACGCGAACGGCGCGCATGGCGCCGGCGCCGCGGCGATGGCCGTCGAGCGATTCGGGGCGGTGTGGGGCCAGGGGGACGGTCTGCAGGGCCAGTCCTACGGGATCGACACGATGAGCGGATTCGATGTGATGCGCGATGGGGTGCAGCGGTTCCTGGAGTTCGCCGAAGCGCACCCCGAGCTCCGCTTCCTGGTCACCGAGATCGGCTGCGGCATCGCCGGGTACACGCCCGAGCAGGTCGCGCCGCTGTTCCGGGGAGCGGCCCCGAACGTCGTCCTGCCGCAGCGGTTCCTCGGCGCCTGAGGCTGCTCACTTCTGAGCGATCGGGTGGTACTTGCCCCGGTGGATCTCGAACACGCGTGCACCGGGGGAGTCGGGGATGCCGACGATCGGCCGGTCGTCCATGAAGAGACGGATGATGTGCGCCAGTTCCTTGGGGTGGCTGAAGTTGATCGCGTGCGCCGCGCCCTCGAGGACGACGAGCAGGACGTGATTCTCGTCCTGCGAGGCCACCTCCTTGATGCGTGCGGGCCCGGGCAGCAGCGGGTCGCGCGTGCCGAGCACGACCAGCGTCGGCACCTTCAGCTCGAGCAGACGCTGTACGGACGGATACTGCGTCAGAGCGCGGAACATCTTGAACGTGCTCGGCACCCCGAAGCGGAGATAGTCGGGCGTCGCGACGCCGATCATCTTCCTCGGCTCCCGTCCGCCGTCCTTGGCGAGCTGACCCATGGCGCGTCGCAGAGGCTGATTGTGGATGCCGCCCGCGGGTGAGACGAGAATGGCGCGCTCGAGGCGCTCGGGGTAGAGGTGCGCGAACTCGACGATGACGGGGCATCCCATCGAATTGCCGACGAGGCTCGTCATACCGATCCCGCGATCGTCGAGGAAGCGCGCGGCCGCGTGCGCGAGATCGGGGATGTCCAGCGATGCGTGCGCCTTGCCGCTGCGGCCGAAGCCCGGGAGGTCGGGAACGAGCGTGTGGAACTCGTCGGCGAGCAGCTCCGCCGTCGGCAGCAGATACCTGCCGGACAGGCCGAATCCGTGCAGATGGGTCATGACCCGGGCGTCGGGCGGATTGGCCGATTCGCGGTAGAAGACATCGACGCCGTCGACGATCGTCCAGCGCTCGGCCAGGCTCGAAGCGGGTCGCCGCGGATGCATCCTGGCGCGGTGCCGGTACGACGCCTTCTCGGCATTCTTGACCATCGCGAACTCCTTCCCCGCGGGCGGCGGAGATCCATCTGGAACGTCCCAGAACCGACCTGCCGTGTCAAGAGCCGGGGGAGCCAGGCGGCGAGAATCGCGCGAACAGGGTGAGGAGCGGAGGGGATGCGGACGCGCGCCCTTCGGGCGCACGAGCGAGGCTGTGGAGGGGATGACGGGAATCGAACCCGCACCATCAGTTTGGAAGACTGAGGCTCTACCATTGAGCTACATCCCCGCAGCGGCATGCCGCAGCATCCACGATTCTAGGGCATGCCGCGCGACGAGCCCGTGACACGGCGCCCGGCCGTCGGAGATCGAGCCCGATGTCGGAGCATTCGTCGCGCATGCTCCGACGGACGTGCGATTCTCCGACTTCCGGATGCCGCCCGAGGCCGCGTGCCTGTGCCCGGCGGGCCGTCGGCTAGACTTCTGGGGGCCGATCAGCACGCGCGTGCGCGCGCACCCGCCCGGGGCGTAGCTCAGCTTGGTAGAGCGCCCGCTTTGGGAGCGGGAGGCCGCAGGTTCAAATCCTGTCGCCCCGACGTCACGGCCCCCAAGAACCCAGACCTTCAGCTGCTGCGCTCGCGCGCGGCCCTCACGAGGAGAACGAACAGGCATGGTCAACAGCACCGTCGAGAAGCTCACCCCCACTCGGGTGAAGCTGCACATCACGGTCTCACCCGATGAGCTCAAGCCGAGCATCGCTCACGCATACGAGCACATCGCGCAGGACGTGCAGATCCCGGGATTCCGCAAGGGCAAGGTTCCCGCGCCGATCATCGACCAGCGCGTCGGACGCACCGCCGTGCTCGAGCACGCGGTGAGCGAAGGGCTCGACACCTACTACCGTCAGGCCGTCGAGGCCAACGAACTGCGCGTGCTCGGTCGCCCCTCCGCCGATGTCGTGGTCTGGCCGAACGAGAAGGACTTCTCGGGCGACCTCGAGGTCGACGTCGAGGTGGACGTGCGTCCCGACTTCGAACTGCCCGCCTTCGAGGGCACCACCGTCGAGGTCGACGCCGTCGAGGTCGACGAGGCCGCGATCGACGAGGAGCTCGATCGTCTGCGCGCCCGCTTCGGCACGCTCGTGACGGTCGATCGTCCCGCCGCCACCGGCGACTTCGTCGAGCTGGACCTGGTCGCCACCATCGACGGCGCCGAGATCGACCGCGCCGAGGGCGTCTCGTACGAGGTCGGCTCCGGCGAGCTTCTCGAAGGCATCGACGAGGCGATCGACTCGCTCACCGCGGGTGAGGACACCACGTTCCGCTCCACCCTGATCGGCGGCGATCACGCCGGCGAAGAGGCAGAGGTGGCGGTGGTCGTGACCGCAGTCAAGGAGCGCGAGCTTCCCGAGGCCGACGACGACTTCGCGCAGGTCGCCAGCGAGTTCGACACCCTCGCCGAACTCCGCGACAGCCTCAAGGAGCGCGTCGCGCAGCAGTCGACGTTCACGCAGGGTTCCGCAGCCCGCGACAAGCTCATCGAGCAGCTGCTCGCGCAGGTCGAGATCCCGGTGCCCCCGGCGCTCATCGAAGACGAGGTGCACACGCACCTCGAGGGCGAGGGTCGCCTCGAGGACGACGTGCACCGCGCCGAGGTCACCGAGGCGAGCGAGAAGCAGTTCCGCACCCAGATGCTGCTGGACGCGATCGCCGAGAACCTCAACGTCTCGGTGTCGCAGGACGAGCTGACCCAGTACCTCGTGCAGTCGGCCGCGCAGTACGGGATGGCGCCGCAGGACTTCATCGAGGCGCTGCAGCAGAACAACCAGCTGCCGTCCCTCGTGGGCGAGGTGGCACGCAACAAGGCTCTCGCCGTCGCGCTCGGCAAGGTGACGGTCGTCGACTCGACCGGCGCACCGGTCGACCTGACCGGCTTCGTCTCGACCGAGGACGAAGCTGAAGCCGAGGAGCAGGTCGTGGAAGAGGCCGAGGAGATCGCGGATGCCGCGACCGAGGCCGACGCCGTGATCGAGGCCGAAGAGGCCGAAGCGGCTCCTGCCAAGAAGCGCAAGACCACCAAGAAGGCTGCGGACACCAAGTAGATCGCGGCATTTCTCACGAGGGGCGGATGCTGCGGCATCCGCCCCTCGTTGTCTGACGACAGCGGATCGGTGCGGCGCCCGGCACGATTCTCTGCCCAGGGCGAACACGGTCGGGTCGCACGCGACGCGCCGGTAGATTCGAAGCCACGACCACCGAATCAGGAGTGAACATGGCCGAACCCCTTGTCGCGACGAGCGTCTTCGACAGGCTGCTGAAAGACCGCATCATCTGGCTCGGCTCGGAGGTGCGTGACGACAACGCGAACGAGATCTGCGCGAAGATCCTCCTCCTCGCAGCCGAGGACCCCGACAAAGACATCTTCCTCTACGTGAACTCTCCCGGTGGCTCGATCACCGCCGGTATGGCGATCTACGACACCATGCAGTTCGTTCCGAATGACATCGTGACGGTGGGCATCGGCATGGCAGCCTCGATGGGTCAGCTGCTGCTCACCAGCGGCACCAAGGGCAAGCGCTACATCACGCCGAACGCCCGCGTGCTGCTGCACCAGCCGCACGGCGGATTCGGCGGCACGTCGAGCGACATCCAGACGCAGGCGCAGCTCATCATCTCGATGAAGAACCGTCTCGCCGAGATCACCGCAGCTCAGACCGGCAAGTCGGTCGAGCAGATCAACGAAGACGGCGACCGCGACCGCTGGTTCACCGCCGACGAGGCGCTCGCGTACGGCTTCGTCGACCACATCCGCGCGCATCTCGGCGACGTCGTCGGCGGCGGCGGAACCGACCAGGACTGACCGAAGGCGAATGAGAAGGAACGACCAGATATGAGCATCCCCACCTTCGGCGGTACGGCCGGCAACGGGCTGGCAATGCCCTCCAGCCGCTACATCCTGCCTCAGTTCGAAGAGCGCACGGCCTACGGCTACAAGCGCCAGGACCCCTACAACAAGCTGTTCGAAGACCGCGTGATCTTCCTCGGCGTGCAGGTCGACGATGCGTCGGCCGACGACGTGATGGCGCAGCTCCTGGTGCTCGAGAGCCAGGATCCCGACCGCGACATCATCATGTACATCAACTCGCCCGGTGGCTCGTTCACCGCGATGACGGCGATCTACGACACCATGCAGTACATCTCTCCCCAGATCCAGACGGTCGTCCTGGGGCAGGCCGCCTCGGCCGCAGCGGTGCTGCTTGCAGCGGGAGCGCCGGGCAAGCGTCTTGCGCTGCCCAACGCCCGCGTCCTCATCCACCAGCCCGCCATGGGCGAGGCGGGCCACGGTCAGGCGTCCGACATCGAGATCCAGGCCGCGGAGATCCTGCGCATGCGGACGTGGCTCGAGACGACGCTGGCGGCTCACTCGAACCGCACTGTCGACCAGGTCAACCGTGACATCGACCGGGACAAGATCCTGGACGGACTCGAGGCCGTCGAATACGGCCTCGTGGACCAGGTGCTCACGACGCGCAAGCGCGTGCCGGCCGCTCTGTCGAAGTAGGTCCACCCGTTCGGCGCCCCGCCGTCCTCTTCGGAGGGCGGCGGGGCTTCGCTCTCTGCGGCCGATCTGCCGTCAGCGGAACCGTCGGCGCGGCCTCCACAATGCGCGTCGCAATCCCTACGCATGTCCTCGTCAGCGGTTAGGCTCGGAGGACAGCCGGGACCACGGTCCCGTCGCATCAGGGGAAACGTCCCCGCAGGCGAATGAGGAGAGCCAGATGGCGCGCATCGGTGAGAGTGCCGACCTGTTCAAGTGCTCCTTCTGCGGAAAGAGTCAGAAGCAGGTCCAGCAGTTGATCGCGGGTCCTGGCGTCTACATCTGCGACGAATGCGTCGAGCTGTGCAACGAGATCATCGAAGAGCGCATGGCCGAGTCCTCGACCGGCGTCGTGTCCGACTTCGATCTCCCGAAGCCCCGCGAGATCTTCTCCTTCCTCGAGGAGTACGTCGTCGGCCAGGAGGCGGCCAAGCGTGCCCTGTCGGTGGCGGTCTACAACCACTACAAGCGCATCCGCGCGCACGGGACTCTCCAGAGCGCGGAGCAGCGCGCCGACGAGGTCGAGATCGCCAAGAGCAACATCCTGCTGATCGGACCCACCGGCTGCGGCAAGACCTACCTCGCCCAAACGCTCGCAAAGCGACTGAACGTGCCGTTCGCGGTGGCCGACGCCACCGCGCTCACCGAAGCCGGCTATGTGGGCGAAGATGTCGAGAACATCCTGCTGAAGCTCATCCAGGCGGCCGACTTCGATACGAAGCGCGCGGAGACCGGCATCATCTACATCGACGAGGTCGACAAGATCGCCCGCAAGGCCGAGAATCCGTCGATCACCCGCGACGTGTCAGGGGAGGGCGTTCAGCAGGCGCTGCTGAAGATCCTCGAGGGCACGGTGGCCTCGGTTCCCCCGCAGGGCGGGCGCAAGCACCCGCACCAGGAGTTCATCCAGATCGACACGACGAACGTGCTGTTCATCGTGGCCGGAGCGTTCGCCGGGCTGGAAGACATCATCTCCAGCCGGGTCGGCAAGCACGGCATCGGCTTCGGAGCTCCGCTGCACAACAAGGGCGACGATCTCAGCCTGTTCAGCGAGGTGCGCCCTGAAGACCTGCACAAGTTCGGGCTCATCCCGGAGTTCATCGGTCGGCTGCCCGTCGTTGCTTCCGTCACCCCGCTCGATCAGGTGGCGCTGATGGAGATCCTCACCGAGCCGAAGAACGCCCTGGTCAAGCAGTATCAGCGCATGTTCGAACTCGACGGCGTGGACCTGCAGTTCGACGCGGAAGCGCTGGAGGCCATCGCAGACCTCGCCGTCGAACGCAAGACAGGAGCGCGCGGACTCCGCGCCATCCTCGAAGACGTGCTCGGTCCGATCATGTTCGACATCCCGTCCAACGACGATGTCGAGAAGGTCATCGTGACCCGCGAGGCCGTCGAGACCGGCGCGGCTCCCACGTTCGTGCAGCGGCGAGCGCGCAAGAGCGCCTAGCCCCGGCGCAATCGGGCCCGCGTCGGAGGTCGGCCGTAGCGTACGTGGATGCGCACCCCACGCTCGTTCACGCTCTCAGTCCCGGATGCCGTCCTCGATGATCTGCGAGATCGCCTGAGTCGCACGCGCTTTCTGGACGATTCGCCGCGCCGCCCGCCTTCCGGGATGTCCGCGGACTACCTGCGAGACCTGGTGCAGTCGTGGCGCGCCTTCGACTGGCGGGCCCGGGAGCAGTGGCTCGGCGAGCACCCGCAGTTCCTCGCCGACATCGAGGACACCACCGTCCACTTCGCTCACCTCCGCGCGGAGCGCCCGGATGCTCCCTGCCCTGCTCGTGATGCATGGCTGGCCGCACACATTCGCGCTGCAGCTGGACTTCGCCGATCTGCTGCCCGACTTCCACGTGGTCGTCGCGAGCCTTCCGGGCTTCGCTTTCTCGACCCCGTACTCAGCCGGCCCCACCACGGAAGACCGCCTCGCCACGACGATGCACCGGCTCATGACCGAGGTACTGGGCTACCGGCGGTACCTCACCTACGGGGAGGACGTGTCAGCGAACGTCAACGACCTCATCGCAGCCACTCACCCGGATTCCGTGGCGGGCATCCTCGCCACCCACGCGCATTTCCCGTCGGCCGCCGAGCGCACGCGGCTGACCCGGCCCGACGAGCGTGCGTTCTTCGCACGTCTCGACGCGGCGCACGGCACGGATGGCGCGTACGGTCACGTGCAGGCGACCCGGCCCGACACCCTCGCTGCCGCCCTGAACGACTCACCCGCTGGACTGGTGGCATGGCTCGCCGAGAAGCTCGTCGAGTGGAGCGACATCCCCGGAGGCGACCCGAGAGGCCATCGAGCGACGAATCGCGCGGGAGCGGATCCTCACCGAGGCGATGATCTACTGGGTCACCCGATCCATCGCATCGTCCTTCCGCCCCTACTACGAGGGCGCCGACACGCCTGGGCCCATCCCACCGGTCGAGGTACCCGCGGCTGTCTTCATCCAGCGGCACGAGCACGACTACCCCGAGTCGATCGCGCGTGACTTCTATCGGGATCTGCGCACGTTCGAGCGACTCCAGGAGGGCGGCCACTTCACCGTCGCCGAAGTCCCGACGGCGATGGCGCAGCGCACGCGCGCGTTCGCAGCCGAGCTCGGCCTGCTCTGACGAGCGTACTCAGGCAGCGAGACCGCGACGATCCAGCAACGGCTGGATCTCGGCATCCCGCCCCCGGAAGTCGCGATACGCCTCCAGCGGATCCTTCGAGCCGCCGACGCCGAGAAGCCGTTCGCGGAACCGCTCACCGTTGGCCCGTCGGAGCCCGCCATTGTCGCGGAACCATTCGACGGTGTCGGCGTCGAGCACCTCGCTCCAGATGTACGAGTAGTAGCCGGCGCTGTAGCCGCCCGAGAAGACGTGGGCGAAATAGGTCGACGAATAGCGCGTCGGCACGACCGGGTTGTCCAGCCCGATGTCTGCGAGCGCGGATGCCTCGAACGCCGCCACGTCGATCTCCGCGGCCGCCTCATCCTCGCTGAGCGAGTGCCATGCCTGGTCCAGCCAGGAGGCAGCGAGGTACTCGCTGGTCGCGAAGCCCTGATTGAATGCCTCCGAGGCACGGAGTTTGTCGACGACCTCGCGGGAGAGCGGCTCACCGGTCTCGACGTGACGCGCATACGTGTCGAGGATCTCGGGCCAGTAGATCCACATCTCGTTGACCTGGCTCGGAAACTCGACGAAGTCGCGGAACACGTTCGTCCCCGCGAAGTGCGGGAACGTCACCGTCGCGAACAGTCCATGCAGGGCGTGCCCGAACTCATGGAACAGCGTCGTGACCTCGTCGAGGGTGAGGAGGGTCGGCTTGCCCGGGGCCGGCTTCGGAACGTTGAGGTTGTTCACGACGACGGGCTGCGTGCCGCGGAGCCCTGATTGCGAGACGATCGAGTTCATCCAGGCCCCTCCGCGCTTGGTGTCGCGCGTGTACAGGTCGAGGATGAACAGGCCGAGCGTCGACCCGTCGGCATTGCTCACCTCGAAGACGCGCGCGTCGGGGTGATAGGCGCCCAGGTCGCCGCGCTCCTGGAACGTGATGCCGTAGAGCTCTGTCGCGGCATGGAACACGCCGTCCTGCAGCACTCGCTCCGCCTCGAACCACGGACGCAGTGCGGAGCGGTCGAGGTCGTACTCGGCGGCACGCACCCGTTCCGTGTAGAACGCCCAGTCGTGCGCCTCCAGCTCGAACGGTTCCGGCTCGGCGTCGATGATCGCCTGCAGTGCCGCCTGCTCGCGCTCGGCGTTGCGCGCGGCGGGAACGGCGAGCCGGCGGAGCAGGTCGTGCACCGCTTCGGGTGAGCCTGCCGTCTCGTCGGAGGTGATGTAGGCGGCATGGGAGTCGTAGCCCAAGAGCGCCGCTCGTTCCGCGCGCAGCTGCACGATCTCGCGCAGGACCTCGCGATTGTCGTTGTCCCCGCCCCGCGATCCGCGAGCCCGCGACGCGTCCAGGATCCGCTTCCGGCTGGCGCGGTTGGTGAGGGTCGAGAGGTACGGATGCCCTGTGAACAAAGTGAGCGTGACCACCCACTTGCCTTCGAGGCCCCGGTCGGCGGCTGCCTGCGCGGCGGCGGACAGCTCGCCCTCCGCGAGTCCGTCGAGCTCGGCGGGGTCGTCGAAGACGACGGCGAGTTCATTCGTGTCTCGCAGCAGATTCTTCTCGAACGTCGTCGTCAGGGTGGACAGATCGCTGATTCAGTGCGGTGAGCCGCTCCTTCGATGCGTCATCGAGACCGGCGCCCGCGTGCGACATCTCTCGGAAGTGCCGCTCCACGAGGTAACGCTGCTCCGGCTCGAGCGCGAGGTCGTCGAGCTGATCATGCAGGGTCCTGACCCGCCAGTAGAGCGCGGCATCCAGCTCGATCGAGTCCTGGTGCGCGGACATCAGGGGAGCCAGCTGCTCTTCGATCTCCTGGATCTCGGGCGTCGCGTCTGCGGACGAGACCGTGTAGAAGGTGCGGGCGATCTCACCCAGCAGCTTCCCGCTCGACTCGAGTGCGATCATCGTGTTCTCGAACGTGGGCATCGAACGCACGCGCGTGATCGCGTCGATCTCGCGCTTCTGATCGGCGAATGCCTGCTGGAACGCCGGCAGATAGTGCTCCGGGCGGATCGCCGCGTAATCGGGCAGGCCATAGGGCAGAGAGCTGGGGGACAGGAGAGGATTCTCGTTCACCATGCCCGTCAGCCTAGCCCGACGGGTTCGCGATGCCGCCAAGTCTTTGCAAACCATACATTGCAAAGAAGTAATTGCAAAGATTGCTTTGCAAGAGTATTCTCGTGGACATGGAAGAACCGGCGGACGATCACGAGGCGGCGCTCCGCCAGGACCCGCGGCACGCCGGCGACCGTGTGCTGGACACCGGCGCGCTGCGCGCGCTGGCGCACCCGCTGCGGGTGCAGATCTACGACATCCTCAGCCAGTACGGTCCGCAGACGGCGAGTTCCCTGGCGGACAAGCTCGGCGAGTCGACCGGCTCGACGAGCTATCACCTCCGCGCGCTGGCGAAGCAGGACCTCATCCGCGAGGTGACCGACCGAGGGTCGGCGCGCGAGCGCTGGTGGGAGCGTCCGATCGGCGGAGTCACGTTCGCCAACGCGGAGAGGATGAAGACGCCGGCGGGGCGCGCGGCGACGCAGATCGTGCTGAACGAGTTCTTCCGCAACCGGCAGGAGCAGCTCATGAGGTTCATGCAGGACGGGCTCCCGAACAGCGAAGAGCCGTGGCAGAACGGCAGCATGATCTCCACTGCGACCGCACGCCTCACGCCGCAGCAGAGCCAAGAGCTCTCAGCGAAGATCCAGGCGCTGATCGACGATGCCGTGGACGAACACCGCGATCAGACCGGTGATGATGTCCGGCCCGTCAGCATACGGGCGGACGTCTTCCCGCTGCCCGACCTAGGAGGACAGACATGAGTGCCATCTCCGCTTCGCGCACGATCACCCGCGCGACGCATTTCGAGCGGACGCTGCTGCACGCGGCATCCGCTCTGGATCTCTTCGTCGCGAACCGACTCGAGCGACGAGGCCGCGTCTCCTATCGACGCGCTGCAGATGCTCAGGCCACTGCCGCCGTCTTTCGCAGCGCCGCCGAGGCGCGGGGGGCGATCGGCGTCCTTCCACGATGACCGATTCGATCGAGACCGCTCCGACCAGACGCGGGAGGCACGCGTGCACGGGCGAGGAGATCGGCCGCGCGGACGCTCAGTGCTCCGCTGGGGCGGGATTTCGGGCGGCTCTGGACTGCCGCGGCGTTCAGCAACCTCGCGGACGGATTGGGCCGCACCGCGGTTCCGCTCATCGCCACCACCCTGACCCGCGATCCCCTGGCCATCTCGCTCATCGGCGCGCTTGCGTTCCTGCCATGGCTCGTCTTCGGCCTTCCCGCCGGGTTGATCGTCGATCGATTCGATCGCCGCATGGTCATGGCTGTCGCCAACGGAGTCCGAGGCGCTGTGGCGCTGTGGCTTGCGATCCTGACTGCGACCGGGCAGATCAGCCTCTGGGCGCTCCTGGTCGGCACGCTCGCCTTCGGTCTGGGCGAGACGCTCTTCGACAATGCCACCAACGCCGTGATCCCCGGCCTCGTGAAGCGGAATCAGCTCGATCGCGCGAACGGCCGCATGCAGGCGGCGCAGGTCACGATCGACAGCTTCATCGCGACGCCGATCGCCGGCATCCTGTTCGCTGTCGCGCTCGCTCTGCCGCTGTGGGTGGGCGCCGCGGGATATCTCGTCCCGATCGCCCTGGCCATCCTCCTCCCACTGTCGGCAGCACGTCCGCTGCGGGATCCAGCAGACGTACCCGACCGTGATGCGCCCGACATCGAGGTCACGGGCTCCGGCCCCGACCCGATCGCGACCCCTCTGCCGAACCCGCCGGTGCGCGCCCGCGAAGCGATCGCCTACCTGTGGCAAAACCGCTACCTGCGGTCGATGGTCCTCTTCACGTCCCTTGTCGGGTCGGCCTTCTCGTTCGCGCAGGCGGCGACGCTTCTCTACTTCCTCGATGAGCAGGACGTCGCGCCGGCGGCCATCGGCTTCGTGACGGCGGGGATCGGCGCCGGTGCGCTTCTGGGGTCCCTGGTCGCGCCCCGGATCGTCGACCGATTGGGACGAGGATGGGTCATGTTCGGGGCGAACCTCGTCGCGGCTCTCGCCATGCTGCTGACGGGCCTGGCGCCGGGGCTCACGACCGCCGTCATCGCATACGGCCTATTCGCGTTCGCGGTGTCGACCTGGAACGTCCCGTGGGGTGCGCTTCGGCAGCAGATCGTTCCGGGCCACCTCTTCGGCCGGGTGCTCGGCATCATCCGGATGCTGACCTGGGGACTGTTCCCGATCGCGACGATCCTCGGCGGCTGGGTCGCGCGGATCGACCTTCGACTGCCGTTCCTGCTCGCGGCGGGCTTCGTCGCCGTGGCCGCCCTGGTGGCCAGCCGTCTCCTGATCTCAGGCACCCGGCAAGCGGGCGCGGAAATGGATGCGGCCTAGCCGAATCCGTCCTCTTCGTCATGCCGCACGACCGCTGCCCCGTCCTCGTCGAGCGTGACGATCACTCCGGTGTCCAGCTCTGCGATCGGCCGGCCCTCGAGCCACGTCAACGTCCAGCGCGGAGCCGGCTGGCCGAGCTGATCGGCCGGAAGCACCGCTTCGACCGCCGCGATCTGGACGCGCAGCGCCTCGGGCAGTGCTGCGGGGGGCGTGCCTCCGGCGGTCCACCGTGTGCCCAGTTGCATGTCAGGCCTCCTGCGCCTCGAGTTCGATGTCCGAGACCACGGTGGTGTCGGCATCCGAATAGGTGATCTCGGCGATCCTGCCGACCGCCTTCAGATCGCCCTCGGCGAGCTGCAGCAGCGCGACGGATGCCGCCGGAGCCGCGATCGTCATGCGCGTGACGGCCGTCTTCTGGGAGGCTCTGGCCTCCGTCTTGGCGCGGCGGATGCCGATGAGCGCCTCACCCACGGCTGCCAGCACGGCGGGGTCGCCGTCGATCCCGAGCTGCTCGGGCCAGTCGGCAGTGTGCACGGAGCCCTCGTTGAACCATGACCACGCCTCCTCCGACGCGAACGCCAGGACCGGGGCGAAGAGGCGCAGGAGGGTGCTCAGGGCGATGCGGAGCGCGAGTGCCGCGGAAGCCTGGCCGACGTCCGAGCGGTCGTACGCCCGCTCCTTCACCAACTCGAGGTAGTCGTCGCAGAAGGTCCAGAAGAACGACTCGGTGACCTCCAGCGCTCGGGCGTGATCGTAGGCGTCGAGGGCCTTGGTGGCCTCGCGGACGACTCCGTCGAGCGTCGCCAGCATCGACGCATCCAACGCGTGCGTCACCCGCGCGCCTTCCGGCACGGGGAAGGACAGCACGAACTTCGCGGCATTGAGCACCTTGATGGCGAGGCGCCGCCCGATCTTGATCTGGGTCGGATTCTGCGGATCGAATGCTGCGTCGGTGCCGAGCCTGCTCGAAGCCGACCAGTACCGCACCGCATCCGAGCCATGCTGATGCAGGATGTCGGCCGGCGTGACGACATTGCCCTTCGACTTCGACATCTTCTTGCGGTCGGGGTCCACGATGAAGCCCGAGATCGCGGCATCCGTCCACGGCGCGCGATCGTCCTCCAGCGCGCTTCGCAGCATCGTCGAGAACAGCCACGTCCGGATGATGTCCTGACCCTGCGGGCGCACATCGAACGGCGCGACGAGGGACCAGAGTTCTTCGTCGCGATTCCATCCGCCGGCCAGCTGCGGGGTCAGCGATGACGTCGCCCAGGTGTCGAAGATGTCGCGTTCGCCATCGAAGCCGCCGGGAGCGCCGCGCTGCTCCTCCGTGAAGCCATCCGGAACGTCGCTCGTGGGATCGATCGGCAGCCGGTCGGCCGACGGTGCGAGCACGCGGTCGTAGTCCCTTTCGCCGTTCTCATCGAGCCCGTACCAGATCGGGATCGGCACGCCGAAGAAGCGCTGCCGCGACACCAGCCAGTCGCCGGTCAGTCCGTTGGTCCAGTTCTCGAAGCGCACGCGCATGAAGTCCGGATGCCACGACACCTCGCGGCCGAGTCCGATGAGCTTCTCGCGCAGCGCCTCGTCGCGTGCGCCGTTGCGCAGGTACCACTGGCGCGTGGAGACGATCTCGAGCGGGCGGTCGCCCTTCTCGTAGAACTTGACGACATGGCTGAACGGCTTCGGATCGCCGATCATCTCGCCCGACTCGGCCAGCAGCTCCGACACGCGCTTCTTGGCGCTGAACACCGTCTTGCCGGCGAGCTCGGCGTAGGCGGCCTTCGCCGCGGCGGTGACGATCACCTCCGGGCGGGTCGGGCAGCACGCGGCCGTCCTGGCCGAGGATCGTGCGGTTGGGCAGATCGAGCTCGCGCCACCACACGATGTCGGTGACATCGCCGAAGGTGCAGATCATCGCGATGCCCGAGCCCTTGTCCTGCTGGGCGAGGGGGTGAGCGAGGACGGGCACCTCCACATCGAACAGCGGCGTGCGGACCGTGGAGCCGAACAGCTGCGTGTACCGCTCGTCGTCGGGGTGCGCCACGACCGCGACGCACGCCGCGAGCAGCTCGGGCCGCGTCGTCTCGATGAACACGTCGCCCGAGCCGTCGGACTTGTGGAATGCCAGGCGGTGGTAGGCCGCCGGCTGCTCGCGGTCTTCGAGCTCGGCTTGCGCGATCGCGGAGCGGAAATCGATGTCCCACAGGGTCGGGGCCATGGCCTGGTAAGCCTCGCCGCGCTCGAGGTTGCGCAGGAACGCCTGCTGCGACGTGCGGATCGTGTCGTCGCTGATGGTGCGGTAGGTCTGGGTCCAGTCGACGCTCAGACCGAGCTGGCGGAACAGCTCCTCGAACGTGACCTCGTCCTGCGCAGTGAGGGTCTCGCACAGCTCGATGAAGTTGCGGCGGCTGATCGGCACCTGGTCGGCGGCGCGGGAGCTCTTGTTGTCGCCGCCCTCGTAGGGCGGCGTGAAGGAGGCGTCGTACGCCAGCGACGGGTCGCAGCGCACGCCGTAGTAGTTCTGCACGCGGCGCTCGGTGGGAAGACCGTTGTCATCCCAGCCCATGGGGTAGAAGACGGTCTTGCCGCGCATGCGCTCGAAGCGCACCTTGATGTCGGTGTGCGTGAAGGAGAACACGTGGCCGATGTGCAGGCTGCCCGACGCCGTCGGCGGGGGAGTGTCCACCGAGTACACGCCGCCGCGGCCGCGTCGAACCGCTTCAGCCCGGTCGAACAGATACGTGCCCGCGCCCTGCCACTTCGCATCCCACTTGCTTTCGAGACCTTCGAGGGCGGGCTTGTCGGGGATCTGCGCGTCGGCCATGAGGGTCTCCTTGGCGATATGTGCGGCACTGTGTGAGCGTGCCTGAGTATGGGATGCCCGACGATTCTACGCGTGCGCTGCGGTCGGTGCAGGATGAGCGCGGCCCCGAGCGTCTCCCTCCGCCTCACGCGCCCCCGTTGTTGTTCAGTCCACCACCCGGATTCCGAGGGCGTGCGCGAGCGCGGAGGCGAGCTGCTCGACCTGGCGAGCCGACAGCGTCGCGCCCCGCAGGGATCCCGGGTCGAGGTAGGAGAGCGCTTCGAGCCCGCGCAGATCGAGATCCTCGGCGCGCAGCCCGCGACTGTCGACGTCGTCGGCTCGGCATCCGGCGAACGCCATGCGCGAGACCGTCGCCTGCGGCAGGTCCAGCGTGCCGATGGTGCAGTCGGCGACGAGCGCGTCGGTGACCCGCGCCGCTGCGAGCGAGAGATAGTCGATCCGCACACCCCGCAGCTCGACCTCGTCGAGGTCGGCGTCTGCGAGGTCGAGCGTGCCGATGCGGCCGCCGACGATTCGGACGCGCCGCAATCGCGCCGATCGCGCCGTGAGGGTCGTCGCGCGCAGCTCGCGAAGATCGACGTCGACCAGCGTCGCTCCGCTGAGGTCGAGCCGGTCCACGGATGCCGCGACCACCGTGCATTCCGTCAGGGCGGCGTGCGCGGCATCCGTCACGCTGTCCAGCTCGCTCCACCGCAGCTGGAACGACTCCGAGCCGCGCGTCGGGCGCGGGCCGTCCTGAAGACGAGGGGGAAGATCAGGCTCCGAGACCCGTGGTGACGACGGGAGGGGAGGGCCGGCCATCCACCCACGCTACGCGCTAGACGAGCGCCGTCGCCGACTCGGGCTCGGTCGCGATCTCCGGCTCCGCACGTCTGCGCGATGCCGCCCACGCCGCGATGAGGGTGACCAGAGCCATGGGGGCGAGCACCAGGCCGGGGTGCCACCAGGCGAAGCCGGTCCCCTCGCCGATCGCCAGGGTCAGTGCAGGGACGAACCCGCTGATGGTGGCGGCGATCGCGTAGGAGATGGACAGTGCCGAGTAGCGGAAGCGGTCGGGGAAGAGGTCGTTCATGAGACCGCCGAGCGCCGCCCAGGACATGGTCGGCAGGATGCCGCCGACGATCATCGTCGCGACCAGGATCGGGAAGGTGGCGAACTGCAGCAGGAAGTACATCGGGAACGTGATCAGCAGCGTGCCGAGAGCCCCCCATGCGACGACCCGTGCCGAGCCGATGCGCATCGCCCACGCGCCGAAGAGCGGGATCGTGACCAGCTGGAGCAGCCCGCCGATGGTGGTGGCGACCAGGAGGTCCTGGAAGCTGAACCCCAGCTCGGCCACCCCGTAGTTGATCGTGTACGTGTTCATCAGCGAGTACGAGCCGATGCCGAGAAGGGCCGCGCCGATCGCGATCACCACGGCGCTCGGGCGGGCGGTGAACATCGTCACGAACGGGACCCGTTCGCGGCGATCCTCGGCGACGACCTCCCGGAAGACCGGCGTCTCGTCGATCGACCAGCGCAGGTAGAGCGATACGAGCAGCAGCGGGAAGGCGATCAGGAACGGGATGCGCCAGCCCCACGCCGCGAGCTCCTCGGCCGGCAGCGCGATGGTCATGACGATGAACAGCACCGCCGAGAGGATCGAGCCGACCGGCGAGCCCAGCTGCGGGATCGCCGCGTAGAACGCGCGCTTCACAGGCCCGGAGTGCTCCGTCGCGAGGAGGATCGATCCGCCCCACTCGCCGCCGAGCGACAGCCCCTGAGCGATGCGCAGCAGCACCAGCAGGATGGCGCCCAGCCAGCCGGCCTGCGCATAGGTGGGAAGAAGTCCGATGAGACCGGTTGCCACTCCCATGACGCCGACGGTCCACAGAAGAGTCGTGCGGCGACCGAGTCGATCGCCCATGTACCCGAAGAGGACTGCGCCGATGGGCCTGACGATGAACGCGACGGCGATCGTCGAGAAGGCGAGCAGCTGGGCGCCGAACGGACCGAGCGGCTCGAAGAAGAGCGGCCCGATGAAATACGCCGAGAAGTAGGCGAAGACGTAGAAGTCGAACGACTCCAGCGAAGTGCCGACCATCGAGGCCCACGCGACGCGGCGGACGGGGGTTGCTTCGGGGGACAGGGATGAGGCTGGGGCTGTGGATGTCACAGGCATCAATCCTGCCACTGTTCGCGGGTTGATGGATCGCGTCCATAAAGCGCGTGCGGGTCTCGCGCCTGCGCCGCGCGGCGAGCGCGTAGAATCGGAGGACGAGCATCGATCCGGCCATCACCGGGGAGCTTCCGGAAGAACGCATCGGCCCTTCGACTTGCTCATGGGGCCGATGTCAGTAGAACCGGACGGGGCAGGCCCGTCACAGCCGCAGTGAGAGTGGTCGGCACGATCTCCGGAGCCTCGGATCGCGCCCGGCACGCGGGGTGGTACCGCGGTTCTTCCGAACGGGAGGGTCGTCCTCGCAGGAAGCATCGCAACCTGCTGGAGTGACATGACCTACCCCAAGACCGGACCCGACGTCCCGCCGAGCCCGCGCTTCCCCGCGATCGAGCGCGAGGTCATCGACTTCTGGAAGGCCGACGACACCTTCCGTGCGTCGATCCGCAATCGGGAGGGCGCGCCGGAATGGGTCTTCTACGACGGCCCGCCGTTCGCCAACGGCCTTCCGCACTACGGTCACCTGCTCACCGGGTACGCGAAGGATCTCTTTCCGCGCTTCCAGACGATGCGCGGCCATCGGGTCGACCGCGTGTTCGGCTGGGACACGCACGGCCTGCCCGCTGAGCTCGAGGCCATGAAGCAGCTCGGGATCACCGAGAAGGAGGAGATCGAGCGAATGGGCGTTGCGACCTTCAACTCGAAGGCGCGCGAGTCGGTGCTCGCATACACCCGCGAGTGGGAGGACTACGTCACCCGCCAGGCCCGCTGGGTCGACTTCGAGCGCGGCTACAAGACGCTGGACACCGACTACATGGAGAGCGTGCTGTGGGCCTTCAAGACCCTCTACGACAAGGGTCTCGCGTACGACGGCTACCGCGTGCTCCCATACTGCTGGCGCGACCAGACGCCTCTCTCGACGCCACGAGCTCCGGATGGACGACGACGTCTACAAGATGCGCCAGGACCCGTCGGTCACGGTGACCTTCCCGCTCGTCGGCGTGAAGGCGGAGGCACTCGGACTCACTGCGGTGCGAGCGCTCGCCTGGACGACCACGCCCTGGACGCTGCCCACCAATCTTGCGCTGGCCGTCGGCCCCGGCATCCGCTACGTCGTCGTGCCCGGCGGTCCGCTCGGGGCCGCTGACGTCCATCACGACCCGTCGACGGGCGCCGGGGCCGTCGGTGCGGCACATCAGCGTGCGGAGGCCGAATCGCATCGCTACCTTCTCGCAGAAGACCTGCTGCCGAACTATGCGAAGGATCTCGGCTACGAATCCGCTGAGGATGCCGCGGCCGCCGTCGAGGCCGTACACCTCGGGGCAGACCTGGCCGATGTGCACTACGACCGGCTGTTCGACTACTTCGCGGATGCGCAGACCTACGGCACGCAGAACGCGTGGCGGATCCTGGTCGACGACTATGTGACGACCGGCGACGGCACGGGCATCGTCCACCAGGCTCCCGCCTACGGCGAGGACGACCAGCGCGTCGCGGAAGCGGCGGGCATCCCGACGATCCTGAGCCTCGACGACGGCGGCCGGTTCCTGCCCGTCGTCGCCGACGTCGCCGGCGAGCTGTGGATGGACGCCAACACGCCGCTCGTGCGCAAGCTCCGGCAGGACGGGCGCCTGCTGCGCCTCGCGAGCTACGAGCACTCGTACCCCCACTGCTGGCGCTGCCGGAACCCGCTCATCTACAAGGCCGTCTCCAGCTGGTTCGTGCGCGTCACCGCCATCAAGGATCGGCTGATCCAGAACAACGAGCAGATCACCTGGGTCCCCGAGAACGTGAAGCAGGGCCAGTTCGGCAAGTGGCTGGAAGGTGCCCGCGACTGGTCGATCAGCCGCAATCGCTACTGGGGTTCGCCCATCCCGGTGTGGCGGAGCGATGACCCGGAGTACCCGCGCGTCGACGTGTACGGATCGCTGGACGAGATCGAGCGGGACTTCGGCCGGCTGCCGCGCAACTCCGCCGGCGAGGTCGATCTGCACCGGCCGTACATCGACGACCTCACGCGGCCGAATCCCGACGATCCGACCGGCCGGAGCACGATGCGCCGCATCGAGGACGTCCTGGACGTCTGGTTCGACTCGGCCTCGATGCCCTATGCGCAGGTGCACTATCCGTTCGAGAACCACGAGTGGTTCGACGAGCATTCGCCCGCCGACTTCATCGTCGAGTACATCGGGCAGACGCGCGGCTGGTTCTACGTCATGCACGTGCTGTCCACCGCGCTGTTCGACCGACCGGCCTTCACCGGGGTGAGCTGTCACGGCATCGTGCTCGGCAGCGACGGGCAGAAGATGTCGAAATCGCTGCGCAACTACCCCGATGTCTCCGAGGTCTTCGATCGCGACGGATCCGACGCGATGCGGTGGTTCCTGATGGCCAGTTCGGTCCTACGCGGCGGCAACCTCGTGGTCACCGAGGAAGGCATCCGGCAGGGTGTGCGGGAATTCCTCCTGCCGCTGTGGAACGCGTGGTACTTCTTCTCCACTTACGCCAATGCGGCCGGCGGCCCGTCGACGGGTGGCGCCCAGCGAGGGTACGAGGCATCATGGCGCACCGATTCCACCGATGTGCTGGACCGCTACATCCTCGCTCTCACCGGCGATCTGGTGCGCGACGTGGCCGCCGAGATGGACGGGCTGGACTCGACGGTGTCGGCCGCCAGGGTGCGCGACTTCGCCGAGGCGCTGACCAACTGGTACATCCGGCGCTCGCGCGATCGGTTCTGGGTGGGCGTGACCGACGATCCGAAGAGTCGTGAGGCGTTCGACACGCTGTACACCGTGCTCGAGACGCTGACGCGCGTCGCCGCCCCGCTGATCCCGCTCGTCTCCGAGCGGGTGTGGCAGGGGCTCACCGGCGGCCGGAGCGTCCATCTGGAGGACTGGCCGGATGCCGATGCCTTCCCCGCCGCAGACGACATCCGCTCGGCGATGGATGCCGTTCGCGAAGTGTCGTCGGTCGCGAATGCGCTGCGCAAGCGTGAAGGCCGTCGTGTGCGGCTCCCTCTGGCCCGGCTCACGGTGGTCGTGTCGGATGCGGCATCCCTGGCCCAGTTCGAGGACATCCTCCGGGAGGAGCTCAACGTCAAGAGCGTCGAGCTGGTCGATCTGCAGGACGACACGGCGTCCCGCTACGGGATCTCGAACCGCCTCTCGGTGAACGCCCGAGCGGCCGGTCCGCGTCTGGGCAAGCAGGTTCAGCAGGCGATCCAGGCCGCCAAGGCAGGGGACTGGTCGCAGAACGACGGCGTCGTGACGGCAGGCGGGATCGCCCTGCAGCCCGGCGAGTACGAGCTCGTGCTCGAAACGACCGGGCGCCCTGAGGGCGAGGCCCTGGACGTTCTGCCCGGCGGCGGCTTCGTGCTGCTCGACACCAACTCCACACCGGAGCTCGAAGCGGAAGGCCTTGCCCGGGACGTCGTCCGCGCAGTGCAGGACACCCGAAAGGCCGCCGGCTTCGACGTGAGCGACCGCATTCGCCTGGTGCTCACGTTCCATTCGGCCACCGACGGCGAGGCCGTCGCTGCCGCCTTCGAGATCGTGGACGTGGCGGGGGAGACGCTTGCCCTGGAGTACGCCGTGACGGATGCCGAGGCCACGCCGCTCCTCGGCGATGGGTCGCTCTCGACGGCGGGCGCCGACCACGCGACGGAGTTCGCGAAGGGCACCTTCGCCAACGCGGGCGACTTCACCGTCGCCGTGACGAAGGTCGAGGCGTCCCGGTGAGCGATCGCACCCGCGCCGACGCCGTCTACGACGCGCTGCTGGAGCGGCAGGGCGAACGGTGGGTGCAGCCGCGGGTGGAGCG
Source organism: uncultured Actinomycetota bacterium (assembly GCA_963717585.1). GTDB lineage: Bacteria > Actinomycetota > Actinomycetes > Actinomycetales > Microbacteriaceae > Microbacterium. The sequence goes on from CAVQWI010000001.1 coordinate 193,501, forward strand.
CACGCGGCGGGTGCTCGAACTGCTCGACGACCCGCAGCGCACGTATCGCGTGGTGCACGTCACCGGGACGAACGGGAAGACATCCACGAGCCGGATCATCGAGAGCCTCGTTCGTGCCCACGGACTGCGCACCGGTCTGTTCACCAGCCCGCACCTGGAGCGCTTCACAGAGCGGATCATGATCGACGGCGAGCCCGTGTCGGATGCCGCGGTCGCCGACGCGTGGGACGAGATCGCCCCGTTCGTCGACTTGGTCGATGCGGAGCTCGCCGCCGAGGACGACGCACCGCTGACCTTCTTCGAGCTGCTGACGGTGCTCGCCTTCGTCGCCTTTGCGGACGCCCCGATCGACGTACTCGTGCTCGAGGTCGGCATGGGCGGTTCCTGGGACTCCACGAACACGGCTGACGGCGATGTGGCGGTGTTCGCTCCCATCGACATCGACCACGCCGATCGCCTCGGTGGCACCATCCGCGAAATCTCCGAGGTCAAGGCGGGCATCATCAAGACGGGCGCGGCGGTCGTGTCGGCGCGTCAGGATGCCGCGGCTGAGTCCGTGCTGCGGGCGACCGCCATCGCGAAGGATGCCACGATCGCCTTCGAGGGCGAGCAGTTCGCCCTCACCGACGCACGGCTCGCGGTCGGGGGTCAGCTCATCTCGGTGCGGGGTCTCGCCGGCGTCTACGACGACGAGTATCTGCCGCTGTTCGGCGGCCACCAGGCGCAGAACGCCGCGCTGGCCATCGCCGCGGTCGAGTCGCTGATCGGCGGAGGAACGCAGCCGATCACCGGTGAGGTCCTGGCAGAAGGACTCGCACAGGTGAGCTCGCCCGGGCGTCTTCAGCTCGTCGGAGTCGCACCGACGGTGATCGTGGATGCCGCGCACAATCCGCACGGCGCGCGAGCCCTGGCGGTGGCGCTCCGTGAGTCGTTCGCCTTCGACGAGTGGGGCGTGGTTCTGGGCGTTCTGGCCGACAAGGATGCCGCGGGCATCATCGCAGAGCTCGCACCGATCGCCGCACACGTCTTCGCCACCTCGCCCGACTCGGACCGCGCCGACGACGCCGACCGCATCGCCGATCTCGCCGAAGCTGCGGGGCTGTCGGTGACGGTGCACCCGAACGTGGCGGAGGCCGCGGATTCCGCGCGCGAGTGGGCGGCGGCATCCGACCGACGAGCGGTCGTGATCGCCGGCTCCGTGGTGCTCGCCGGCGAGGCGGTGAGCCTCGCCACGGAGGACGACTGGAAGACGGGGTGGACGCAGTGAGCGCCCCGCCGGCGGAGCAGCAGAGGCCGCGTCGCCCGCGCGGAGCCGCGGAGTCGCTCGGCTCGATCGTGCTGGCGTTCGAGTCGATCATCGTGTTCCTCGGCGGCCTCGTGATCTACGGGCTGAAGGCGCTGCCCGAGCCGATCCCGCAGTGGTGGGGGATCGTGGCGGGCGCGGTCATCGCGGTGGTGATGGTGCTGACCGGCCGCTTCCTGCGCCATCGCTGGGCCATCGTGCTCGGATGGGTGCTGCAGGCGATCGTCGCGCTCGGCGCGTTCCTGGTTCCGGCGCTCGGCCTGGTGGCTCTCATTTTCGGCGGCATGTGGGCGTATGCGACCATCAAGGGGGCTTCGCTGGATGCGCGGAACGCGCGACTGGCCGCCGAAGCCGACACTGCGAACGGAGACTGACACACATGGCCACCGAAGAGACTCTCGTCCTCGTCAAGCCCGACGGCGTCGCGCGCGGGCTGACCGGCGCCATCCTCGCTCGCATCGAGGCAAAGGGATACTCCCTCGTCGACATCCGCCTGGTCGAGCCCGATCGCGACACGCTCGAGCGGCATTACGCCGAGCATGAGGGCAAGCCCTTCTACGAGCCGCTGCTGGAATTCATGATGTCGGGTCCGTCCGTCGCGATCCGCCTCGCGGGCAACCGGGTGATCGAGGGATTCCGCTCCCTGGCCGGCACGACCGACCCGACCACCGCCGCCCCGGGCACCATCCGCGGCGATCTGGGCCGCGACTGGGGCCTGAAGGTGCAGCAGAACCTCGTCCACGGCTCCGACAGCGCCGAGTCAGCCTCCCGCGAACTCGACATCTGGTTTCCGTAGTCAGAAGACCGATCCGAGCACGTCCAGCCGCAGCTGGGCGATCACGGCGATGATCGCGTAGCTGACGACCGCGAGCAGCGGAACCCAGCTCATGAGCTTGTCCGCGCCGCTGCGGACCGCCGGAGGCGCAGGGAAGATGCCCGTACGCAGGATGTGCAAGGTGACGACGTAGAACGTCGGGATCGTCACGACCCACGTCACCATGCACCACGGGCACAGCGTCGCCAGCACGAAGATGCTCTGACCGATCAGCCAGAGGACGAACGCGAACGCGACGATCAGGCCGAGCTCGAAAAGCCACCAGAACCAGCGCGCGAACCGGGCACCGGCGAGGATCGCCGTGCCGACCACGATCGGGGCGACCCACCCGGTCAGCCCGAGGATCGGATTGGGGAAGCCGAGCAGGCTGCCTTGCCAGGACTCGAGATTCTTGCCGCACTGCACGAGCGGACTGATGTCGCACCCGAGGATCGCGTCCGGATTCATCAGAAGCTGCAGCCGTTCCAGTGTGAGCGAGAACGCCGCCCACCAGCCGATGACGCCGGCGATGATCAGCCACACCGCCAGTGCCGTGGGGCGGGAGTGGGTGCGGGGCTGCGTCATGCCTCGGATTATGGCATCGGGGTCTGAGCGGATGCCGCGTGCGACAGCCATCGGAATCCCGTTGGCGAGCGCGACGCACATTCCCGCGATGAAAGTGCGATAATGATTCCGATGCGTCGCGGCCGCGCCGCCATACGCGTCACCAGAAGACTTCGGGCGATGAGCGCCCTTCGCAGCACGAGCCACGGGCCGGCTGCAGACCGAGTGAGTTAGCGGCACCGCAGGTGCGGCACCGCACGAGATTTCGCCGGACGACGCGCGGTGTCGCCCGCAGGGAGTACGCCAGTGATGGCCGATGAAACCGATGCACACCTCGAACCCAGCGACGACGCAGACACACCGGTAGCGCAGAGCGCTTCGGATGCTGCTGTCCCGGCTGCGGACGAGCCTGACGCTCGACGCGACCGACCAGGTCGAGGACGCCGCCGCCGAGCAGGCGGACGATGCCGCGCCGAGCGACGACTCGGCCAGCGCTCGAGGGGGCCGCGGCCGAGCCGCCGGTGGCCGCCGAGACCGATGCCGCCGGGGCCGACGCCGCGGATTCCGTCCAGGACGAAGCATCCGACGCCGCGGATTCCGTCCAGGAGGATGCATCCGACGCTGCACAGAGCGGTCCCGGCGACGGGGCAGCTCCCGATGCCGATGCCGAATCCGAATCGGGCCCGAAGAGCGCTGTCGATCTGGGCCTGCTCCCCGAGGTGTTCGTGTCGGCCGTGTCCACCCAGCTCGTGTTCTACGCGCCCGAGATCGCGGCGCTGCCGCCGCGCCCAGAGGAGGAGACCCCGGCCGAGCAGACCTCCTCGACCAGCGCGCGCCGTCGCAACCGGCGCCGCACCGGGGAGGGCCGGGACGACTCGTCCGAGCCGCAGCAGCCTCAGCAGCCCCGGCAGCGCGCCGTGGAGCTCATCACCGAGCCGCAGCGGATCAAGGGCTCCACCCGGCTCGAGGCGAAGAAGCAGCGCCGGCGCGACGGACGCGAGGCCGGCCGCCGCCGCGCGGTCGTCACCGAGGCGGAGTTCCTGGCCCGTCGTGAGGCCGTCGACCGCGAGATGATCGTGCGCTCCAAGAACGGCCGCATCCAGATCGCCGTTCTCGAGGACAGCGTCCTCGTCGAGCACTACGTCGCCCGCAACCAGGACGCGTCGCTCATCGGCAACGTGTACCTCGGCCGCGTGCAGAACGTGCTCCCGAGCATGGAGGCCGCCTTCGTCGACATCGGCCGCGGGCGCAACGCCGTCCTCTACTCCGGCGAGGTCGACTGGGACGCCGTGGAGACCGGCAACCAGCCCCGACGCATCGAGCTCGCACTCAAGAGCGGCGACCGCGTCCTCGTGCAGGTCACGAAGGATCCGGTCGGCCACAAGGGTGCGCGGCTCACGAGCCAGATCTCGCTCCCCGGCCGCTACCTCGTCTACGTTCCCGGCGGAGCGATGAACGGGATCTCGCGCAAGCTGCCCGACACCGAGCGCGCCAGGCTCAAGAAGATCCTGAAGGAGGTCCTTCCCGAATCGTCGGGCGTCATCGTCCGCACCGCCGCCGAAGGGGCCACCGAAGATCAGCTGACTCTCGACGTGCAGCGGCTGACCACGCAGTGGGAGCACATCAGCCGTCAAGTGGAGTCCATCCAGGCGCCCGCTCTGCTGCATTCCGAGCCCGATCTGCTCGTCAAGATCGTTCGCGACGTCTTCAACGAGGACTTCACGAAGATGCTGATCCAGGGTGAGGATGCGCATCAGACGATCACCGCATATCTCGAGAGTGTCGCGCCCGATCTTCTGGAGCGCGTCGCGCCCTACGAGGGCGAAGCCGACCCGTTCGACGAGTTCCGCGTCACGGAGCAGATCGAGAAGGCGCTCGACCGCAAGGTCTGGCTGCCTTCGGGCGGATCACTCGTGATCGATCGAACCGAAGCCATGACGGTCGTCGACGTCAACACCGGCAAGTTCGTCGGCTCAGGGGGAAACCTCGAAGAGACCGTGACCAAGAACAACCTCGAGGCCGCGGAGGAGATCGTCCGACAGCTCCGGCTGCGCGACATCGGCGGCATCATCGTCGTCGACTTCATCGACATGGTGCTCGAGTCCAACCGCGATCTCGTGCTCCGGCGCCTCGTGGAATGCCTGAGCCGTGACCGGACGAAGCACCAGGTGGCGGAGGTCACCTCGCTCGGGCTCGTGCAGATGACGAGGAAGAAGCTCGGACTCGGCCTCATCGAGACCTTCAGCGAGCCCTGCGAGGTCTGTGCCGGGCGCGGGATCATCATCCACCACGACCCCGTCGTGAAGCACCGTGCACCGCTCGGCAACGGTCAGCCCCCTGGCCGTCGTCCCCGCACGCCGTCGCAGAGCTCCAGCGGCGGAACCGGCGGCACCCACGTCATCACGGAGGGTGTGAAGTCCGCGCTCGCGCAGATCGCGGCATCCACCATTCACTCCCACCACGATGAGGAGCCGGCTCCGATCGCCGCGCCCGTCGAGGAGGCACCGGTTCAGCGCCCGAAGAAGCGCAAGAAGCGCCAGGATGCCGCATCCAAGGCGCCGCAGACCGAGAAGGACCTCCTGCTCGACTCGGTGCTGAGCGCGCTGCCCGAGCCGAAGGCGCCCGGTCAGGGCCGGTCGCGCCGGCGCGTGACGACGGCGGCCCTCACCGGCACGCCGGTCTCGCACGCGCCCGTGGACGAGTAGGCCGCGAGGCTCAGCGCCCGCGACGTTCGCGGGTCGTGACGCGCAGTCCGGACGCGATGAGCGCGCGCACCAGAGTGTGTCCGTCGACGTGGCGCGCACCGGCGGCGACCAGCCGGGCGTGCGCCTCGTCGGGCACGTCGTAGTGGTCGCGGTCGAATCCGCGGCGGGGGATGCCGTTGGCCGCGGCGAACTCGTGGAGCTCGGCGAGATCGGAGTCGCTGACCAGGTGCGCCCACAGCCGACCGTGCGCGGGCCAGCGCGGATCGTCGATGAGGATCGCCACGGTGCCGATCCTAAAGCAGGGCCGACCCGCCGAGGCCGGTGGGGAGCGGCCGCGGTCGCGACTCGCCAGCCGGCTGGCGCGCGCGTGCTTTTGCTTGTGGCTCCGGCTTCCGGTAAAGTATTCCTTTGGTGCGTCGACGACATTTTCTGCTTCCGCACCGAATCTTTGCTCAGGCATCCGGAGCCGCGCGCTCCCCGAAGAAACAGGTATGAAGTGGTCTACGCAGTTGTGCGCGCCGGTGGCCGGCAGGAGAAGGTGGAGGTCGGCACCATCGTCGTCCTCGACCGTCAGTCCGCGAAGGTCGGCGACAAGATCGAGCTGCCCGCGGTGCTGTTCGTCGACGGCGACAAGGTCACGACCGACGCCGACAAGCTCGCGAAGGTGACCGTCACGGCCGAGGTCCTCGGCGAGGAGCGCGGTCCTAAGATCGTCATCCAGAAGTTCAAGAACAAGACCGGCTACAAGAAGCGCCAGGGACACCGTCAGGACCTCACGCGCGTCAAGGTCACCGGCATCAAGTAAGCACGGAAGAGACTCAGGACATGGCACACAAAAAGGGCGCAAGCTCCACTCGCAACGGTCGTGACTCCAACGCACAGCGCCTCGGCGTGAAGCGCTTCGGCGGCCAGAAGGTCCTCGCCGGCGAGATCATCGTCCGTCAGCGCGGCACCCACTTCCACCCCGGCGTGAACGTCGGTCGCGGGGGAGACGACACGCTGTTCGCCCTCGAGGCCGGCGCGGTCGAGTTCGGTGCGAAGGGCGGCCGCAAGGTCGTCAACATCGTCGTCCCGGCGGAGTGATCCGCCGCACACGCAGATTTCTCGTGGAGGGGGCGGGCTTCGGCTCGCCCCCTCCACGCATAGCCGGGCCCAGAATCTCACCAGCCACACGATCCGTTAGGGGGAGCGCATGGTCACATTCGTCGACCGGGTGACGCTGCACCTGTCCGCCGGCAAGGGCGGAAACGGCTGCGTGTCGGTCAAGCGGGAGAAGTTCAAGCCGCTGGCGGGGCCCGACGGCGGCAACGGCGGCCACGGCGGCGATGTCGTGCTGGTCGCGGATCCTCAGGTGACGACGCTGCTGTCCTACCACCACTCTCCGCACCGCTCCGCCGGCAACGGCGGATTCGGCATGGGCGACCACCGTTCCGGCGCAGCCGGTGAGCCGCTGGAGCTGCCCGTGCCCGTCGGCACCGTCGTCAAGGACGTCTCCGGCGAAACGCTCGTCGACATGATCGAGCCCGGTATGCGGTTCATCGTCGCGCCGGGCGGCATCGGCGGTCTCGGCAACGCCACACTGGCCAACCCCAAGCGCAAGGCCCCCGGCTTCGCGCTGCTCGGAACGCCGGGCTGGGAAGGCGATGTCAAGCTCGAGCTCAAGACCGTCGCGGACGTCGCGCTGGTCGGCTATCCGTCGGCAGGAAAGTCCAGCCTCATCGCCGCCATCTCGGCGGCGCGGCCGAAGATCGCGGACTACCCGTTCACGACCCTCCACCCCAACCTCGGCGTCGTCCAGGCCGGTGATGTGCGCTTCACCGTCGCCGACGTGCCGGGGCTCATCGAAGGCGCCAGCGAAGGCAAGGGCCTCGGGCTCGAGTTCCTGAGGCACGTCGAGCGCTGCACGGCACTCGTTCACGTGCTGGACTGCGCGACGCTCGAGCCCGGCCGCGATCCGCTGAGCGACCTCGACGTGATCCTCGCCGAGCTCGCCGCCTACCCCGTGCCGGAGGGCCAGCTCCCTCTCCTCGAGCGCCCTCAGATCGTGGCGCTGAACAAGATCGACGTCCCCGAGGCCAAAGACCTCGCCGAACTGGTGCGACCCGATCTGGAGGCCCGCGGATTCCGGGTCTTCGAGATCTCGACAGTCAGCCACCAGGGTCTGCGCCAGCTCACTTACGCCCTCGGCGACATCGTCGCCGCGCACCGCGTCGCCGAGGCCGCCAAGCCGGTTGTCGAGCGGATCGTCATCCGTCCGCAGGGCTCGGAGCGCGAGTTCACGATCCGCGTAGAGGGCGGAACCTACGGCGACATCTACCGCGTGCTCGGCGTCAAGCCCGTGCGCTGGGTGCAGCAGACCGACTTCCAGAATGAGGAGGCCGTTGGCTACCTCGCGGATCGCCTCGAGAAGCTCGGAGTGGAAGACGGCCTGTTCAAAGCCGGCGCTCAGCCGGGATCGACCGTGGTCATCGGCGAAGGTGACGGCGTCGTGTTCGACTGGCAGCCCTCGCTGGGCTCCGTGGCCGAGCTCATGACGGCGCCGCGCGGCACCGATCCGCGGCTGGATCTGAATCCGCGGCGGACCACATCGCAGCGTCGTGAGCGCTACCACGAGCGCATGGACGCCAAGGCCGACGCTCGCGCGCAGCTCGAGTCCGAGCGCATCGCCGCCAAGTCCACGGAGATCGGCTGGGAAGAGGAGCAGGCGTGACCCGCCTCACCCGGGCCGACATCCCCACGGCTCGTCGCCTCGTGGTCAAGGTCGGCTCCTCGTCGATCAGCGGCGAGAACGTCGGCAAGATCCAGCCGATCGTCGATGCACTCGCCGAAGCGCACGGGCGCGGAACCGAGGTGGCGCTCGTCTCGTCCGGTGCGATCGCGACCGGGATGCCGTACCTCCGCCTCGGTGAGCGGCCGAGCGATCTGGCGACGCAGCAGGCGGCCGCGGCCGTCGGCCAGAACGTCCTGATCTACCGCTACCAGGAGGCGCTGCGGCCGTTCCGCATCGTCGCGGGCCAGGTCCTGCTCACCGCGGGCGACCTCGAGCACCCGACTCCTCGCTCGAACGCGCGTCGCGCCATGGAGCGCCTGCTCGGACTGCGGATCCTTCCCATCGTCAATGAGAACGACACCGTGGCGACACACGAGATCCGCTTCGGCGACAACGACCGGCTTGCCGCACTGGTCGCCCAGCTCATCGGTGCGGACGCCCTCGTGCTGCTCAGCGACATCGAGTGCCTCTACACCCGCCCGCCCGACGAGCCGGGCGCCCGGCCGATCCGTGACGTCGACTACGGCGATGACCTCAGCGGCTACGAGTTCGGCTCGGTCGTGGTCAACAGCGTCGGCACGGGCGGTGCCGCGACGAAGGTGTCCGCGGCGCGGGTGGCCGCGGCATCCGGCGTCGGAGTGCTCGTCACCAGCGCCGATCTGGTCGACCGTGCCCTTCGCGGAGAAGATATCGGCACGTGGTTCCATCCCCACCCGGAACCGGTCGCGATGCCGATGACCGGGCCCATCCGCCGGGGCGGTGGCTCGCACACCGTCGATACACTGGGCGGATGACCACGACCGCGACCACCGCACGAGAGCGGATGCTGCTGGCCAAGGCGGCAGCGCGGACCGTCGGCCTCCTCGGAGATGCCGACAAGCGCGATGCGCTCCTGGCCATCGCCGACGCGATCGACGCGGCGTCGTCGGAGATCGTCGCGGCGAACGCCGACGATCTCGAGCGCGGACGCTCGACCGGCCTCTCCGCCGCTCTGCAGGACCGGCTGAGACTCGATGAGCCGCGCGTCGCAGCTCTCGCCGCAGCGGTGCGCGAGATCGCCGAGCTTCCTGATCCGGTCGGCCGGGTGCTGGATGAGCGCACGCTGCCGAACGGCATCACGCTGACCCAGGTCAGCGTCCCGTTCGGCGTGGTCGGATCGATCTACGAGGCCCGACCCAATGTGACCGTGGACATCGCCGCGCTCGCGCTCCGCTCCGGCAACGCGGTCGTGCTGCGGGGAGGATCGGCGGCCGAGTCCACCAATGCGGCGCTCGTCCGTGCGATGCGCGGCGCACTCGCGGTGCGCGGGGTGGATCCGGAGTCGATCCAGACCGTCGACGAGTTCGGTCGCGACGGCGCTCGCGAGCTGATGCACGCGCGCGGCATCGTCGACGTCCTGGTTCCTCGCGGCAGCGCTCAGCTGATCGAGACGGTCGTCACCGAGTCGTCGGTGCCGGTGATCGAGACCGGCGCGGGAGTCGTCCACATCGTGCTGGACGAGTCGGCGCCGCTCGAGTGGGCGCGGGACATCGTCGTCAACGCCAAGGTGCAGCGACCGAGCGTCTGCAATTCCGTCGAGACGGTGCTCGTGCACCGCGCCGCCGCCGACCGCCTCGTGCCACCCGTCGTATCGGCGCTCAACGCGCGTGGTGTGACGGTGCACGGTGACCCGGATGTCGTCCGTCTGGGCACGGACGTCGTCGCCGCGACCGAGGACGACTGGACCACCGAGTACCTCAGCCTCGACATCGCCATGCGCGTGGTCGACGACCTCGACGACGCGCTGGAGCACATCCGCAGGTACTCGACGCACCACACCGAGTCGATCATCACGCGGGATGCCGCGAACGAGGAGCGATTCCTCGCGGAAGTCGACTCCGCCGTGGTGATGGCCAACGCCTCCACCCGCTTCACCGACGGCGGCGAGTTCGGCTTCGGTGCCGAGGTCGGGATCTCGACGCAGAAGCTGCACGCCCGCGGGCCGATGGGCCTGGCCGAGCTGACCAGCACGAAATGGCTCGCGCGCGGGTCCGGACAAGTCCGGCCCTGACCGCATAAACTGAAGACCGCGTTGCGCCAAGACGCGAAACCCGAACGGAGCACGAATGACTTTCGCCACGCTGGTCGTCCTCGCCGCAGAAGAGTCCGAGCACGGCAACGTCGCGCTCGAGACCGTGGTCTTCGGCATCGTGGCACTGGCGGTGTTCGGTGCCCTGGCACTGGTCACCGTGTCGTACCGCAACGTCGCCAACCGGCACTCGCGCAAAGCCGACGCCTACACCGCCGCCCACGCCGACGACGTTCAGCAAGCGGGGCACGGCCACTAGGCCGACTGCATGTCGGTGACGCGAACCCCGAGAATCGGGGTCATGGGTGGGACGTTCGACCCTATCCATCACGGTCACCTCGTCGCGGCGAGTGAAGTCGCCCAGTCCTTCGATCTGGACGAAGTCATCTTCGTGCCAACCGGCCTGCCATGGCAGAAGGACGATGTGTCGCTGAGCGAGCACCGCTATCTCATGACGGTCATCGCGACCGCATCCAACCCGAGATTCACCGTGAGCAGGGTGGACATCGACCGTGCCGGTCTCACGTACACGATCGACACACTCCGCGATCTGAAGACCCAGCGGCCCGACGCGGAGCTGTACTTCATCACCGGAGCGGACGCCATAGCGCAAATTCTCAGTTGGAGGGACCATGATGAGTTGTGGGATCTCGCCCACTTCGTCGCCGTCTCCCGACCCGGGCACGTCTTGAGCACTGCAGGACTCCCGACCGACGACGTCAGCCAACTCGAGATCCCAGCCCTCGCCATCTCGTCAACAGATTGTCGTGATCGCGTCGCACACGGCAATCCCGTGTGGTACCTCGTTCCCGACGGGGTTGTCCAATACATTGCGAAGCACCACCTCTACCGGAGCAAGGAATGAGCACACCCGAGCAGCCGGAATCACCCGCCCTGACCCGCAAGCAGATGCGGGACATCCGAAACACCGGCGCAACGCCGATCGTGACTGCCGATGCGCCCTTCGAGGCGCCCCCGACGGCAGACGACACGGTTCCCGACATCCCGCCGCAGCCGGTCCCAGAGCCGGCCGCGGCTCCCGAGCAGACCGCACACGCCCCGCTGCCGCGCGCTGCCGCCCCGGTCGCCGTCCACGACCTGCCGGGAGCCGACGCCAGCGTCGATCTCGGCGTCACCCCCCTCACCCGCCGTCAAGCCCGACAGCAGGAGCGCATCCGCACCGCGTCGGTGCCGGTGATCACGCCCGAGGTCGCGGCCGCCCACGCCGCGTCGGTCGCCGCAGCGGCGGCACTCGAAGCCGATCGACCGGCCCAGGATGCTGCACCGGCCCCATCGACGGGTGAGGTGGCGCTTGCGCAGATGTTCAGCACCGGTCCGACGCCCGCTGTCGTCGATGAGCCGGGGTACACCCCTGCTCCGCGCGCTGCAGGAGCCGCGGTCTCCTACGACGTTGCGGGAAGCCGCTCCGGCGACGCAGGATGCCGGGTCCGCAGCCAGAGCGGATGAGTCGGATGATGAGCTATCGGAGTCGGAGCGCGGCGTCCTGAATCCGCAGTTCGGTGCGGGACTGCTGGCCGGCGAGCCCGTCGAGGCGGAGCTGCCGCCCTCGTTCGACCAGCTGCTCTCGCGGACGGTCAACGGCGGCACAGGCACCGGCAACGCGCTCATCCTCTCGCAGACGCCGTCCGCTCACCCGCTGGTGTCACCCGTGGCCGCGACGGGCGAGGTTCTGATCACCGGCACGTTCAACCTGCCGGAAGGACTCGGATCGACGGGTCACGCCAACGGAACCGCCGACGGCAAGGAGACCGACGCCGTTCTGGTCGACGGTGAACTGCCCGCCCACTCGTCGCCGACCCCGATCGCCGCCAGCGCAGCCATCAGCACCGTGAAGACCAGCGGTGACATCATCCAGCCGCCCACGCCGGAGAAGGGCGGACGGCTCATGCTGACGCTTGCGATCACGGCGGGCGTGCTGGCCCTTGCCCTGGTCGGCGTGCTCATCCTCGCGTTCGTGACGGGGGTCTTCTGATGACGGCCACTGATCAGGCACGTGACATGCTCCGCATCGCCGCGCTCGCGGCAGATTCGAAGGGCGGCGAGGACCTGGTCGCGTTGGACGTGTCCGGACCGCTGCCGCTGGTGGACATCTTCCTGCTCGTCACCGGGCGCAGCGAGCGCAACGTCGCCGCGATCGCCGACGAGATCGAGGACAAACTCCTCGAAGCCGGCCACAAGCGGCTCCGCCGCGAAGGGCGGCAGGAGGCCCGCTGGATCCTGCTCGACTTCGGCGACCTCGTGGTGCACGTCTTCCACGAGCAGGAGCGCATGTACTACGGGCTCGAGCGCCTGTGGAAGGACTGCCCGGTCGTTCCGGTCGAGGTGCCCGCAGCATCCGCCGCCGAGTGACGGCTCACTGCAGGCAGAACTCGTTCCCGTCGGGGTCCTGCAGCTGGTAGTACAGTTCGGGCCACTCGCCCCAGGTCTGCTCGACGAGGCGCACGACGCGCGCACCGAGAGCGACGAGCCGGTCCTTCTCGGCCTCGAGCTCGTCGCGCGTCGGAGGCCGCCCGGGAACCGTCTGCACGTCCAGATGCAGACGATTGCGGCCCTCTTTGGGCCGGTCCGCATGGTGGAAGAACAGGCGAGGACCGCGCCCGTCCGGGTCTTCGGCCAGCGCCCGCAGGCTGAGATCGTGCTCGGACAGCCCCGCCGCGAGAAGCTCGCTCTTGAGCGGCTCATCCCACTCGAGAAGCGGGTAGCCGAAGACGCCTGACCAGAAGTGAGCCAGCGTCCGCGGGTCGTCGGCGTAGAACGTGATGTTGCCCAGTGTGGCCATGCGTGAACCTCTCCTCGACCAGACCGTACGGCCCGGGACCGACATCGGCGGCGGGTCGAGCCACCCGAACCGATGTAGTAATCTTGTCGAGTTGCCTCCGCGAGGAGGCGCATCCGGGCCTGTGGCGCAGCTGGTAGCGCACCTGCATGGCATGCAGGGGGTCAGGGGTTCGAGTCCCCTCAGGTCCACCAACGAGATGAGCGCCCCCTTGCGGGGCGCTCATCTCGTTAATCGGTGCTGGAGTCGAACTCCTGGGTGGGCCCACGCCGCAGAGGCTTCGGGGACGGCCCTTGACCCGCCACGCCGCGCGGGGGAGCCTGGAGCGACCCCAGGAGGCTCCGATGACCGATGTGACCCCGTTCCTCTGGTTCGACAACGATGCCGAAGCAGCCATCATGTTCTACACGGGGCTGATCCCGGACTCCGAGGTGGTGTCGATCGGCCGGTATCCCGACGAGGTTCCGGCGATGGGCGGCAAGGTGATGCATGCTCACTTCCGCCTCGGAGGCCGCGACTACTACGCGATGGATGCCGGGCCGCAGTTCCCGTTCACCGAGGCGGTCTCGCTCTTCGTGTCCTGCGCCGACCAGGCGGAGGTCGATCGGTACTGGGCCGCGCTCACCGCAGACGGAGGTCAGGAGCAGCCCTGCGCATGGCTGAAGGATCGATGGGGGCTCTCCTGGCAGATCGTCCCGGATCGACTGATCGAGCTGATCCGCGACCCCGACCCCGAGCGCTCGCACCGGGCGGTCCAGGCGATGCTGACCATGACCAAGATCGACATCGCCGCGATCGAAGCAGCCGCCGACGGATCGTGACACCGATTCGCCGGCTGCTCGCCGCCGCAAGCATCGCGGTGGTCGCGATCGCGACATCCGCCTGCGCCCCATCCGCACCGCAGGGATCAGTGCCTTCGCGGGCCGCAGCGAGCCCGTCCGTCACGTCCGTCGCTCCTGCTGAGGGCCGGTGGGCACCGTCCGGCGCGCCGACGACCCTCGCGACCGGGCTGTCTGCACCGTGGTCGGTGGTCGCCCTGACCGACGGCGGCGCGCTGATCTCCGAGCGGGACAGCGGCATCGTGCGGGAGCTGACGCCCGCGGGTGAGCTTCGTGAAGCCGGCGTGATCGACGGCGTGGTCTCCGGCGGCGAGTCGGGCCTGCACGGCCTGGCCGTGTGGGACGAGGAGAGCGCGGGGCAGCGCTGGCTCTACGCGTATCACGGCGCAGCCGACGACAACCGCGTCGTGCGGATGCCGCTGCTCGGCGAGGCCGGCGACCTCAGCCTGGGCGAGCCCGAGGAGATCCTCACCGGCATCAGGCGGGAGACCACCCACAACGGCGGTCGCATCGCCTTCGGACCGGACGGGATGCTCTACGTGACCACCGGGGACGCTCAGGACCGGGAGGCATCGCAGGACCCGGAGGCGCTCGGGGGCAAGATCCTGCGGCTCACGCCCGAGGGTGGGCCTGCACCGGGCAACCCCTTCGACAACGCGGTGTGGACGCTCGGGCATCGGAACGTCCAAGGTCTCGCATGGACCGCCGATGGGGAGCTGTGGGCGAGCGAGTTCGGCCAGAACGCGTGGGATGAGCTCAACCACATCGTCGCCGGTGCCAATTACGGCTGGCCGATCGTGGAGGGCGACGACGCCGGCGACGACCGATTCACCGACCCCGTCGCGATCTGGGCGACCGACGAGGCGAGCCCCAGCGGGATCGCCGCCGTGGGCAGCACGGTCTTCGTGGCCGGGCTCCGTGGCGAACGCCTGTGGGTCGTCCATGTCGCCCCGGATCACACCGCGGAGGCGCCGATCGCCGGGCTCGACGGGCAGGGTCGCCTGCGGGATGTGATCGCCGCGCCGGACGGCACGCTGTGGATCCTGACCAACAACACCGACGGACGCGGCTCGCCGCGGGCCGGTGACGACATCCTGATGCGGCTGCCCCTCGCGCCGGCTTCCTAGCGGCGACCTGGATCGCTCGGCCGAGGCCGCAGCGCACCGCAGAGCGCTACGGTGAGACCGTGAGCTCCCAGCCGCGTTGTCCGCACTGCCGGCACTTCCTGTACCTGGACAGCCTGATCTGTCCGAGCTGCGACGCCGAACTGGGCTATCACATGCTTTCGCGCCAGTTCTTCGGGCTGCGCAACAACCAGGTCGTGATCGAAGACCGCACCTGGTACACCTGCTCGAATCGCGAGTGGGCGTGCAACTGGCTGGTGCGGGATGACGCTCCCGCCGGCCGCTGCTTCTCGTGTCGGCTGACCCGGACGCGACCGGCTGCGAACGACACCGTCGCCCTGGAGAAGCTCGCGAGCACCGAAGAGGCCAAGCGCCGGCTCCTTCTGCAGCTCGGCAGCCTCGGCCTGCCCATCGTCGGGTGGGACATCAAACCCGGCGGCCTCGGTTTCGACCTGATCTCGAGCCTCACCGACGGGCGGCGGGTGATGATCGGGCACGCGAACGGAATCATCACCATCGATCTCGCTGAGAGCCTCGACGACCGCCGCGAGGCGCTGCGGGTGAGGCTGGGCGAGCCGTACCGCACGATTCTCGGGCACCTTCGCCACGAGGTCGGTCATTACTACCAGGGCGTCCTGCTGACCGACGACGTCAGCTGGGATCGCTGCCGTGAGATCTTCGGCGACGAACGGGCCAGCTACCAGGACGCGATAAAGCACCATTACGCCTTCGGCGCTCCAGCCGGATGGCATGAGTCGTTCATCTCGGAATACGCGACCATGCACCCGTGGGAGGATTTCGCCGAGACCTGGGCGCACTATCTTCACATCACCGGCACACTGCAGACAGCCGCAGCGATCGGGATCAGCCTCGACGCGACGGTCACCAACCTGCGCGACGCCGATGTCGTCCCGCGCGAATCGTACGAAAGCGAGCCGATCCAGCGGCTGCTGACCGACTGGGAGTGGATGTCACAGGCTTTCAACCGCATCAACCGCTCGATGGGATTCCGCGACCTCTACCCGTTCGAGATCGTTCCGGCCGTTCGCAAGAAGCTCGCGTTCATGCACGAGATCGTCACGCGGGCGCCTCTGACCCTCGAGGAGCAGATGGCGCTGGCCGCGCCCTGGGACATGGAGCGAGCGTGACTTCGGTCGCCCGCGGGCAGCGCGTCATCGGCGCTGCGACGCACTATGTCGAGAACCAGCCGCCGGTGCGCACCGACGTGGACGAGTACACGAGCAACGTCGCGCTCGTGGAGGCGGTGTCGGCCTTCGGCGCCGAGTGGGCGAACGACGCGCTGAGCGAGGCGGGCCAACTGGTGGGGTCGCCGTCGTTCCAGCGGGATGCGACCCTCGCCAACGTGCACCCTCCGGTCGCCTACCCCCACGACCGCTGGGGGTTCCGCCTCGACGAGGTCGAGTACGACCCCTCGTACCACCGGGTGATCTCCGAAGCGGTCGCCCGCGGCGCGCACACGTCCGCGTGGGCGGACCCGAAGCCGGGGGCCGACGTCGCGCGCGCGGCGATGTTCATGCTCTTCGCCCAGGTGGAGCCGGGTCACGCGTGCCCGGTGTCGATGACGCATGCGGCGGTGGCCTCGATCAAGGACTCGCCCTGGGTGGCCGATGAGTGGCTTCCCCGGCTGTACTCCCGGGACTATGAGCCCCGTCTGATCCCCAACGAGGAGAAGACCAGCGCGCTGATCGGCATGGCCATGACCGAGAAGCAGGGCGGCTCCGATGTCAGGGCCGGGACCACGATGGGCACCTCGATGGGCGGCCACGCCTACCAGCTCACGGGCCACAAGTGGTTCTGCTCGGCGCCCATGTCAGACGGCTTCCTCGTGCTCGCGCACACCCGCCGGGGCAACGTCGATGAGGGGCTCAGCTGCCTGTTCGTACCGCGTCTTCTGCCCCGCGGCATGCGCAACGTCTTCCGCATCCAGCGACTGAAGGACAAGCTCGGCAACCGCTCCAACGCGTCAGCCGAAGTGGAGTTCGACGGAACGATCGGCATGATCCTCGGGGAACCGGGACGCGGAGTGCGCGCGATCATCGAAATGGTGCAGCGCACACGCCTGGACTGCGTCCTCGGCACGGCCGCCGGCATGCGCCAGTCGGTCGCCGAGGCCGCGTGGCACGCCCGCGGACGATCGGCGTTCGGAAAGCTCCTCGTCGATCAGCCGGCCATGACGGCGGTCCTGGCAGATCTCGCCCTCGAGTCGGAGGCGGCGATGTTGACCGGCCTGCGGCTCGCGCAGGCGTTCGGGCCGGACGCATCCGATGCCGACGTCGCACTGCGCCGCCTCGCGACGCCCGTCTCGAAGTACTGGGTGACCAAGCGCGGTCCGCACCACGCCTACGAAGCGCTGGAGTGCTTGGGCGGCAACGGCTACACCGAGAGCTTCCCGCTGGCCCGTCGCTACCGCGAGCAGCCGGTGATGGCGATCTGGGAGGGGTCCGGCACCGTCATCGCGCTCGATGTCCTGCGCGCCCTGACCCGCGATCCGGACCCGACAGCGGCCTTCTCGGCGGAACTCGACACGACCGCCGGCGCTTCGGCGCTGCTGGACGCGCACGTCGCGCGCACCCTCCGGATGCTGGGCGAGATCGCGGGCGCCGAGACCGACGACGCGCAGCCGCAGGCGAGACGGCTGAGCGAGAATCTCGCTCTGGCGTTCCAGTCGTCGCTGATGCTGCGTCACGCACCGTCGCTCGACGCCGAAGCGTTCATCGCGGCGCGGCTGGGGGAGGACCGCGGCGCTCAGTACGGGGTGCTTCCGCGGGGCACGGATGCCGCAGCCATCGTCGCGCGCCACTGACCGACCCGCCTGACCCCGTCGGCCCGGACGCGCTTAGGCTGATCCGGTGGGCACGATTCGGAGGATGCTCGGCGCCGGATCGGTGGCCGCGATCGCAATCCTGGGCATCGCCACGCCGCCCGCGGGAGCGGTCATTGCGCCCGGCTCCAGTGCGCCGGAGCCGAGCGAGCGGGGCACGGTGCGCGTGGTGGCTGCCGAGGATCACGGCGAAGAGGCATGGCATCGAGTGGAGGCCATGTCCACGCGTGAAAAGGCCGCGAGCGTCGTCATGGGTCATGTCCCGACGCAGGACGCCGCGACGCTTGCGGGCTATATGACCTCCACGGGCATCGGCGGGTTCATCCTGATGGGCGCCAACGTTCCCGCAGCCGAGCCGCAGCTGCGACGGCTGACGGCCGCGCTGACCGTCGATGCGGCCCTACCGCCGCTCATCGCGATCGACCAGGAGGGCGGCGACGTATCGCGCCTTCCCTGGGACGGATTCGCCTCCTCCGCCACCCTGAAGGACCTGCCGGCCGAGGCAACGCGCGACGCCTTCGCGGCGCGCGCCGCGCTCGTGCAGCGAGCCGGAATCGGGGTCAACTTCGGGATCGTCGCGGACGTCACCGACGACAGGTCCATGTTCATCTATCGCCGGGCCCTCGGTACGAGCCCGGCGGGCGGCGCCGAGCGTGTGGATGCCGCCGTCACGGGCGAAGGCGACCAGGCCCTGTCCACGCTCAAGCACTTCCCGGGCCACGGCGCGGCGCCGGGCGACTCGCACTCCGGCATCCCGTCGAGCCGGTATGTCGAAGGAGGAATGGGCGGCGAGCGACGGGGTCCCGTTCCAGGCGGGCATCGACGCGGATGCGCAGCTGCTGATGTTCGGCCACCTCGCCTACACGGCCATCGACCCGGCGCCGGCGTCACTGTCCGCCGAATGGCACCGCATCGCCCGCGAGGAGCTCGGATTCAGCGGTGTGAGCATCACCGACGATCTCGGCATGCTCCAGGGTTCCGGCCTCCCCAGCTATCAGGATCCGGTGGGCAACGCCGTGGCGGCGCTGGCCGCGGGCAACGACATGGTGCTGGCGGTCGTGTTCTCCTCCGCCGACTCCGCTCCTCGGATCGTGGACGGGATCGTCGCGGCGGTGGACGCGGGCGCTCTGTCGGCGGACCGGCTCGACGATGCCGCACGCCGAGTGACCGAGGCCCGGCTCGAGATCGCCGCCCAGGGCCGGGGGCTCGTCCCGTGCACGGACTGCGCCCCCGTCGACTGACCGGGTCGCGCGGCGTCGATCGCCCTACTCGTCGACCGGCTCGATGAGCTCCGGGGAGTTGTTTCGCACATTGCCGACCGCCTTCGACACGACATGGTCCTCCAGCCTCTCGGCGACCGAAGGGGCGGCGTCGATCGCGGCATCCAGCACATCGCGAACGTTGTCGGTCGTCGGATCGAGCCAGGCATCGGCGTGGTCGGGGTCGAGGAACAGCGGCATCCGGTCGTGGATCGAACCGAGGTGCCCGATCGAATCGCGCGTGAGGATCGTGAAGCTCAGCATCCATCGAGCCGGATCGTCGTCGGCCAGCGCGGGGTCCTTCCACCACTCGTACAGTCCCGCCATGAACAGCGGTGAGTCATCGGCGGGGTGGATGTAGTGCGGGATCTTCACGCCGTCGACCAGCTTCCACTCGTAATAGCCGGATGCCGGGACCACCGCCCGCCGCTTCTCGAGCGCCTTGCGGAACATCGGCTTGTCCTCGAGCTCCTCGGCGCGGGCGTTGAACGCACGCGCGCCGATCTTGGGATCCTTCGCCCACGCCGGAACGAGGCCCCAGCGTGCTGTCTCGAGCCGCCGGGTCGGGGGCTCGGTCTTCGCGGAGTCCATGACGATCGCGACCGGAGCGGTCGGTGCGACGTTGTAGGAGGGCTCCGGCAGGTCGTCACTCTCCAGATCAACCCGCAGGACGCCCACGAGGTCCGAACCCACGCTCGCCACGACGAATCGTCCGCACATGTGGAAAGCCTACGCGGGACCGCCGACAGCGGCCGGGCGATCAGCGCTGCAGGACACCGACTTCTTCGAGCCGCTCGACGAGTCCGGCGCCGTCGGACTCGGTCACCCAGGGCACGGCGGCGGCCGTGTGGTCGTTCACGACCGTGCGACCACCGGCGAGCACCGCTTCGGCGGGTGACAGGCGGCGGATCGCCACGGCTGCGACATTGCCGGGGTTCTCGCTGGCGAAGGTGGTGTACAGCTCGTCGTCGTGCTGGCCGTCATCGCCGATGAGCAGCCACTTCAGATGCGGGAATTCAGCCGCCAGGCGCCGGAGGTTGGACAGCTTGTGCGCCTTGCCGCTGCGGAACCAGCGATCGTGCGTGGGCCCCCAGTCGGTGAGCAGCACGGCTCCCGGCGGGAACAGGTGGCGCCGAAGGAACCGGATCAGAGTCGGAGCGACGTTCCAGGCGCCGGTCGACAGGTAGATGACCGGGATCCCCGGCCCGTCACGCACGAGCCGCTCCATGAGCACCGCCATTCCCGGAACCGGCTGGCGGGCGTGCTCGTTCACGACGAACGAATTCCACGCCGCGAGAAGCGGTCGAGGCAGAGCCGTGACCATCACGGTGTCGTCGACGTCTGAGACCACGCCGAAGCGGACATCCGGACCCACGATGAACACGCGGGTCTCGACGGGCTCACTGCCTTCGACCGACATCGTCAGGGGCTGCCAGCCCGCTTCGAGCCGAGCGGCGATGACGGTGTCGATGACGCCGCCTCGATCGGCGACGACCTCGTGCACCGCGTCGCCGATGACGATGCGCACTTGGGCGAAGCCCACCGGCACGGCCGCGAAGCTGCGCCAACCGCGCACCTTCTCGTACTCGGTGGACCCGGTCGTCGGCACAGGGGGGACGATGAGCACCCGCCCCAGAACGCGCACCCACTCCGGGCCGCCGTAGCCGGGGAACGGTGTCACGGTGGGGGTGAGCCCGCGGGCGCGCGCCCGGCGTTCACGCCAGGCGTGGAACCGGTATTCGAGCCGCGCGAGCCACAGCACCTTGGCGTGCGCGGGCGTGATCGCGGTGTCAGGCATCCCCTCAGTCTTTCATGTCCTCCGCGGTGCTCACGGTCCCGGTCGGGCCTCCTCGCCCCTCGTCGTCCGCCTGGAGATGCTTGCGCTCGGCCCGTTCGATGACCTTCTTGCTGACGAACACCAGCAGGAGGAAGACGACGATGATCCCCACGAAGATGTAGCCCGCGAAGTGCAGCTGATCCGCGAGCTCCCGATAGGTGCCGGCGGCCACAGCCGCGACTGTCACGTACAGTGCGGACCAGATGATGCAGGCGGGAATGGTCCAGGCCAGGAACCGCCGGTAGGAGAAGCCGCTCATCCCCACGGTCAGCGGCACGAGCGAGTGCAGGACCGGGAGGAACCGGGACACGAAGATGGCGGGGCCTCCGCGCCTGCGCAGGTACCGCTCCGAGCGCACCCAGTTGTCCTCGCCGATCCGGCGGCCGAGGCGGGAATGGCGGATCTTCGGTCCGAGGAAGCGGCCGAGCCAGAACCCGATGCTTTCGCCGATCAGAGCGCCGACCACGACCGCAACCGCCAGAACGACGCCCTCGAGCGGAGTCGCCACGGCAGTCCCCGCGATGATGACGACGGTGTCACCGGGCACGAAGAGCCCGATCAGAACGCTGGTCTCCAGCATCATCGCGAGCCCGGCGAGGATCGTCCGCAGCACGGGGTCGACGCTCTGGACGGCGTCGAGCAGCCATGTGAGGAACTCGTTCACACCCCGAGCCTAGAGCGGCGGCGCGGCCCTCTAGCCTGGGATCATGTCGGAGCCGCCGCTGATCGCTGAGCCGTTGCGCGGCTGGCAGGATCCGGCATCCGTCTTCGCCATGCTCGACGCCGTCTCGACCGACAGCTTCTGGCTGGATGCCGGACCCGACGCCGACGACTGGCTGGAGCTGGGTCGGCATCGGCGTCGTCGAGGACGATCCGGAGCGTGTGCGGGCGGTCGTGCTCACCTCCGCGGCCGGGCAGCCGGAGTGGGACGCCGGTCGGTTCCGCGGAGGCTGGATCGGCTGGCTCGGCTACGAGGATGCCGCGGCGCGCGCCGGTGCCCCGGTCAGCCGCGCCGACCCGGCAGTACCGCCGCAGCGATGGCTCAGGGTGCAGCGTTTCGTCGCGTTCGATCATGACGCTCGCCGGGCATGGGCTGTCGCGCCCGCCGGCGACGTCGCACTCTTCGCCGAGGAGGTCGCTGCCGCAACGACGCACGCCATCGTCGGCGAACCCGCAGTCACCGAGGCCGTGGGTCGTCATGCGCCCGATGAGTACGCGGCGCTCATCGAACGCTGCCGCGAAGCGATCCGCGAGGGGGATGCCTATCAGCTCTGCCTCACGACGAGATTCAGCGTGGCGGCATCCATTGATCCGAGGCAGACCTACTCGCGACTGCGTGCAATCACCCCCGCCCACCACGGCGGACTCCTGCGGTCGGCAGGATTCGCCCTCGCAAGCGCATCTCCCGAGCGCTTCCTCGAGGTCGAGGAGGGCGTCGTCCGCACTCGCCCCATCAAGGGGACTCGCCCGCGCGGTGCCGACCCGGCCGCCGACGCCGCACTGGCCGAGGAGCTGCGGGCGAGCGACAAGGAGCGCGCCGAGAACGTCATGATCGTCGACCTCATGCGCAACGACCTCTCACGGGTGTGCGAGCCCGGCTCGGTCGGGCGTCGACGGCCTGCTCGAAATCGAGTCCTACCCGGCCGTGCACCAGTTGGTGAGCACGGTGTCGGGCCGGCTCACCCCGGGAACGACCGTGGGGGAGCTGCTGGACGCGACCTTCCCCGCCGGAAGCATGACCGGAGCGCCCAAGCTCTCGGCGATGACGATCCTGCATGACCTGGAGCGCGGTCCGCGGGGCGTCTTCGCGGGATGCTTCGGGTGGGTGGGCGACGACGGCGCGCTCGATCTCGCGATGGTGATCCGATCGATCGTCATCCACCCGAGCGGAGCATACGTCGGTGCCGGCGGTGGGATCACGTGGCGGTCGGATGCCGCGGCCGAGGTGGCCGAGGTGGGCATCAAAGCCCGGGGTCCGCTTGCCGCGATCGGCGCCATTCTGCCGCCCGGCTGGTGACGGACACGGTCGGGTAGCCTATAAGTCGCGCTCAGCGCGCCTCGCAACCCCACGATTGGCACCCCTCCGTGAGTCAGACCCTTCCGCCCGACACCGCCGCGCCCTCCGACGGCGGGTACGACGCGTACGCCATCCAGCAGAAGTGGCAGGCGCGGTGGGCTGAGGCCGACCCGTTCCGGGCGGGAGGCGACGGCGATAAGCGCCCTCGGAAGTACGTGCTCGGGATGTTCCCGTACCCCTCCGGCGATCTGCACATGGGACACGCCGAGAACTACGCCTACGTGGACGTGGTCGCACGCTTCTGGCGCCACCGCGGCTACAACGTGCTGAACCCGATCGGCTGGGACTCGTTCGGCCTGCCGGCCGAGAACGCGGCGATCCAGCGCGGCGCCGACCCTCGTGAGTGGACGTACGCCAACATCGAGCGGCACAAGAAGAGCTTCCGCGAGTACGGCTCGTCCTACGACTGGTCCCGCATCCTGCATACAAGCGATCCCGAGTACTACCGCTGGAATCAGTGGCTGTTCCAGCGCCTGTACGAGCGCGGCCTGGCCTACCGCAAGGAGAGCCCGGTCAACTGGTGCCCCAACGACCAGACCGTGCTCGCCAACGAACAGGTGGTCGACGGCCGATGCGAGCGGTGCGGCGCCGAAGTGGTCAAGAAGAAGCTCACCCAGTGGTACTTCAAGATCACGGACTACGCGGACCGGCTGCTGGACGACCTGAATCAGCTGGAGGGATTCTGGCCGCAGAAGGTCCTGCGCATGCAGCGCAACTGGATCGGCCGGTCGGTCGGCGCCGACATCGAGTTCGAGATCGAAGGTCATCACGAGAAGGTCACCGTCTTCTCGACCCGGCCCGACACGCTGCACGGCGCCACGTTCTTCGTGGTCGCGCCCGACTCCGACCTGGCGGCGGAGCTCGCGGCTGGGGCCTCGGCGGAGGTGCGCCTGCGATTCCAGGACTACCTGACCAGCGTCGGGCGCACGTCCGAGATCGAGCGGCAGAGCACGGATCGACCGAAGACCGGGGTCTTCCTCGAGCGCTACGCGATCAATCCGATCAATGGGGAGCGGCTGCCGATCTGGGCCGCTGACTATGTCCTCGCCGACTACGGCCACGGTGCTGTCATGGCCGTGCCGGCCCACGATCAGCGTGACCTCGACTTCGCCCGGGCGTTCGACCTGCCGGTCCGGGTCGTCGTCGACACCACCGCGCCGGTGACCGGTGCCATCCCCGTGATCGAGCTGGACGACGACGGCGCGCCGATCGATCCCGGCCCGGTAGCGGCATCCCTCGACGAGTTCGACCCCGCTGTCACCGGCATCGCCCTCACCGGTGAGGGACGAATGATCAACTCCGGTTCGCTGGACGGTCTCTCCAAGCGCACCGCCATCGCCCGCATCACCGAAGAGCTGGCCCGGGCGGGCACGGGGCGTGCTTCCAAGTCGTACCGGCTGCGCGACTGGCTGATCTCCCGGCAGCGCTTCTGGGGCACGCCGATTCCGATGATCCACACCGAGGACGGACGCACCATACCGGTGCCCGAGGACGAGCTGCCCCTGACCCTGCCGGACGCTCAGGGGCTCGACCTCACGCCCAAGGGCACGTCGCCCCTGGGCGGTGCGACGGAGTGGATGGCCACCACCGACCCCGAGACGGGGCAGCCGGCTCGGCGCGACCCCGACACGATGGACACGTTCGTCGACAGCTCGTGGTACTTCCTGCGATTCCTCTCGCCCCGCGACCCGGCCGAAGCCTTCTCGTCGCGGGAGGCGGGCAAGTGGGAGCCGGTGGACTCGTACATCGGAGGTGTCGAGCACGCCATCCTGCACCTGCTGTACGCGCGCTTCATCACCAAGGTCCTCTTCGACATCGGCCTGGTGGACTTCACCGAGCCGTTCTCGAGTCTGATCAACCAGGGCATGGTTCTGCTCGGCGGCTCGAAGATGTCCAAGAGCAAGGGCAATCTGGTGGAGTTCGCTTCGAGCATGGTGGACCCGGGCGCCGACGCCGTCCGCGTCGCGCTCGTGTTCGCCGGACCCGTCGAGGACGACATCAACTGGGAGGACGTCTCGACGACCGGCGCCCAGAAGTTCCTCGCTCGCGCCTGGCGGGTCGCGAAGGACGTCACGAGCGCACCCGACGTGATCTGGGCCGAGGGCGACACAGCACTGCGGCGGATCACGCATCGCGTGCTGGCCGACGCGCCCGGACTGGTGGAGCAGACGAAGTTCAACGTCGTGGTGGCTCGTCTCATGGAACTGGTCAACGCCACGCGCAAGGTGATCGACAGCGGTGCCGGGCCGGCCGACCCGGCCGTCCGCGAGGCGGCCGAGGCGACCGCGATGATCCTCGATCTGTTCGCACCGCACACCGCCGAAGAGATGTGGGAGATGCTCGGCTACGACCCGTTCATCGGTCTCGTGACATGGCGGCAGCCCGACGCGACGCTGCTGGTCGAAGACACGGTGACCACGGTGGTTCAGGTCGACGGCAAGGTGCGCGCGACGCTCGACGTGTCGGCCCGGATCGATCCGGCCGAGCTCGAGGCGCTGGCGCGGGCCGACGCGCGCGTGCAGCGTGCGCTGGCCGGCCGGGACATCACGCGCGCAATCGTGCGCCCGCCGAAGGTCGTCAGCTTCAGCACCAGCTGATCCTCCCCAGGCGGGTGCCGGGCCAAGTGCTGCACGGGACCGTGCATCCGTGCGCGCCTCCTGTTCGGGTCATCGTACGTTCGGGCGTGTGTCGACTGCCTCAGACCAGCCCGGTGGCGCCGCAGGCCCTCGCGCGCGGCTGGGCCTCGGAGCGGCGATCGTCGTGGTGCTGCTGGCGCTGACCGTGACGGTGGGTATCGGCATCCTGCGCGGCGCGTCCGCGCCGGTCGAGTCGGTGACCATCGACGACGGCGACAACACGGATGCTGCCCTGCCGGCATCCGTGTTCGTCCACGTCTCGGGTGCCGTGGCCGCGCCCGGGCTCTACGTTCTGGGCGCCGACGCTCGCGTTGTCGATGCGGTGGCGGCGGCAGGCGGGTTCGCTCCGGGCGCGGACGAAGCGGCGGTGAACCTGGCGCGTCCGATCAGTGACGGCGAGCAGCTCCACGTTCCGGCGACGGGTGAGGCGCCGGCTGCGGGGACAGCGACCGCGGACCCCGCCCCCGGCGACGGACGGGTCAATCTCAATACGGCTCAGGCCGCAGAGCTCGACACCCTTCCTCGGATCGGCCCCGCGATGGCCCAGCGCATCATCGAATGGCGAGACGCGAACGGACGGTTCACGAGCGTCGAGGATCTGCTCGCCGTGCCCGGGATCGGAGACAAGATGCTCGAGACCCTCCGTGCTCTCGTGACGGTGTGATGTGGCGCGACCGCGGCGGGCTCGACTGCGCATGGTTCCGGTCGCCGCAGGAACGTGGGCGGCGGCGCTCGCTGCGACGCTGAGTCCGAGCGCGGCGGGCGGGATCGCGCTGACGCTCTGGGTCGTGTGCCTGATCTGTCTCGGAACGATCGCTGCTGCTCGCCGCCGTGGTCGACGTGGTGGCGAGGGGCGCGCGCGGATCGGCGTCATTCTCGTACTGGTATCGGCCGCGGCGGCCGGCGCGGCGTCGCACGTCGCGCTCGCCCAGCCGGCGCGTGTCGAGGCCGAGGGCTTCGCGCTCGGTGGCGGCCGCGCGATGGTCATCCAGGCCACGGTGGTCGGAAAGGTCGAGAGCCGGGCGACGGGTGAGTGGGTCTTCGACGCGCGTGCGGATCACGTGCAGACGGGCTCGCTCGGCGAATCCGTCGGTTTCGACATCTCGATCCGCGTCCAGCCCTCGGATGTCGATCGCGCGGACGACCTGGATGTCGGCGCGCAGATCGAGGCGCGTGGCACCGCACGGCCGGCACCGACCGGAGACCGAGCGGTGTTGACGGTCAGCGCCTCACGCGGGGTGGATGTCAGCAGGGGGCCGACGGGGATTCTCGCGGCCGCCTCGGACCTCCGCCGCGGGCTCGTCCGGTCGGCCGGGGATCTGCCCCCGCCGGGCGCGGGACTGGTCGCGGGCCTTGCCGTGGGCGACACCTCAGCCGTGTCGGCCGAGCTGGATGCTGCCATGAAGGAGTCCTCGCTGTCGCACCTCACGGCCGTGTCGGGTGCGAACTGCGCGATCGTGGTCGGGCTGGTGTTCGGCGCGATCGCGGCGATGGGCGGGTCGCGGCGCGCGCGTGTCGCGGGTGGCACCGGTGCGCTGATCGCGTTCGTCGTCCTCGTGACACCCGAGCCGAGCGTCGTGCGCGCCGCGACGATGGCCGCCATCGCGATGCTCGGTGTGCTGCTCGGCCGCACCGGCGCGGGCCTTGCCGTGCTGTCTCTCGCGGTCGCTGTGCTGCTGATCGCGGATCCGTGGCTCGCCGGATCGCTCGGGTTCGCGCTGTCCGCCGTCGCCACCGGATCGCTGCTCCTGCTCGCACGGCCGCTCGCCTCCGGTCTCCAGCGTTGGATGCCGCGTGCCGTGGCTCTGGCGCTGTCCGTTCCGCTCGCGGCTCAGCTGGCCTGCGGTCCGCTGCTTGTCATCGTCACGCCCACGGTGCCGCTGTACGGCGTGATTGCGAACCTCCTCGCCGCACCGGCGGCGCCTCTTGCGACGATCGCCGGTCTCGCCGCATGCCTGACGGCACCGCTGCCGTGGGTCCAATCGGGTCTGACGGCGATCGCCTGGCTTCCGGCTTCGTGGATCGCCGCCACCGCCGAGACGGTGAGCGCGCTCCCGGGCGATCAGGTGCCGTGGCTGGAGGGGTGGGTGGGCGTCGCTGCGCTGAGCGCGGTCAGCGCGGCGGTGCTGACCGTCGTCGCCGTGACGCGGGCGCGATCACGGCGCCTCCGGCTGCTGCGGACAGGCGCGGGCCTCCTCCTCGCTGTCATGGCGGGCGTCGTCGGCGGCGGAGCGGCGCTGGCGTCGACCGCGGGGCGCTGGACGCTCCCCGGCGGTTGGAGCGTCATTGCCTGCGACGTCGGTCAGGGCGATGCGGTGCTCCTGAGATCAGCCGGAACGGTCGCGCTCATCGACACTGGTCCGGACCCGGCGGTGCTGCAGAGCTGTCTCTCGCGGGTGGGCGTCGCGCGGATCGATCTGCTGGTGCTCACGCATTTCGATCTCGATCACGTCGGGGGCGTCGGTGCGGTGGTCGGACGGGTCGCAACGGTCGTGCACGGTCCAGCCGAGACTGCCGATGCCGCGCTCGTCATCGCGCAACTCGCGGACGCCGGCGCGCGCACCGTTCGTGCCTCCGCGGGCATGCGCGGAATGCTGGGCGGGGCGCAGTGGAATGTGCTCTGGCCGCCCGCCCGGAGTCGTGCATTCCCGGAAGGCAACGATGCGAGCATCGTCCTGGACGTGCGAGGCGGCGGCGTCCCGGCGTCTCTGTTCCTCGGAGACCTGTCGGCATCGCCGCAGGCGGCGCTCGTCGCGTCGGGGCGTCTCGCGCCGCCGTACGACATCGTGAAGGTCGCACATCACGGCAGCGCGGACCAGGATCCGCTTCTGTATGAGTACGCCGAACCCGCGGTCGCGCTGGTCACGGTCGGAGTCGGCAACACCTACGGTCACCCGCGTGCAGAGGTGCTCGACCTGCTCGACGACATCGGCGTCCGCGTCGCCAGAACAGACGAGCAGGGTCTCATCGCGCTCTGGCGAGACGGTTCCGACCTGCTCGTCTGGCGAGAGCACGCGGGCGAGGTCGGAGGCGCTGGATAGGCTGGGCGAATGGCGACGACTGCGCGACGCGCACCTGCGAGCAGGGCTCGCTCGTCGATCCCGCAGGTCTCCTGGCGCTCGCCTCAGCCCGCCCCGATCGTCCTCGTCTCCGGCCCCGAGGAGGTCTGCGCCGAACGGGCGATCGCCGGTATCCGGGACTACCTGCGTGCGGAGGATCCCAGCCTCGAGGTCACCGACCTTCGCGCCGACGACTACGAGGTCGGCACCCTGCTCGCAGTGACCTCGCCGTCGCTCTTCGGTGAGCCGAGGCTCGTGCGGGTCACCGGAGTCGAGAGATGCTCGGATTCCTTCCTCGCCGAAGCGGTGTCCTACCTCGCGTTCCCGCAGGAGGGTGCCACCGTCGTCCTGCGTCACACCGGCGCGACGGTGCGCGGCAAGAAGCTCCTCGACGCGGTTCGTGCCGGCGAAGGCGGGGGTATCGAGATCGCGTGTCCCGCCGTGAAGCGCGACTCCGATCGCTTCGACTTCGCCGCCGGCGAGTTCTCCGCAGCCCGCAAGCGCATCGCGCCCGCAGCCCTGCGCACGCTCGTCTCCGCGTTCGCCGACGATCTGACCGAACTCGCCGCAGCCTGCCAGCAGCTCATCTCCGACGTGCCCGGAGACGTGACCGAGCAGGTGGTCGAGCGGTATTACGGCGGGCGGGTGGAGACCTCGGCCTTCGTCGTCGCAGACACCGCTATCGCCGGTCGCTACGGCGACGCGCTCATCTCACTCCGCCACGCGCTCGCATCCGGCGCCGACCCCGTGCCGCTCGTCGCGGCCATCGCCTCCAAGCTGCGCACCATGGCGCGGGTCGCCGGGCATCGCGAATCATCGGCCGCCCTGGCTGCTCGCCTGGGCCTGAAGGACTGGCAGGTCGACCGGGCGCGCCGCGATCTGTCCGGCTGGTCCGATGCGACGCTGGGCATGGCGATCCAGGCTGCGGCTCGAGCGGATGCAGAGGTCAAAGGCGGCTCACGCGACAGTGTGTTCGCCCTCGAACGACTCATCACCGTGATCGCGACCCGCGCGCCGTTCGGCCAGTAGCGCGGCCACGACGCACAACGCGGAAGGCCCGTCCCTTGCGGGACGGGCCTTCGCACGATGTGCCGGTGGGCAGACTCAGAGCGCTGCGACCTGCTTCGCGATGGCCGACTTGCGGTTCGCGGCCTGGTTCTCGTGGATGACGCCCTTGCTGGCGGCCTTGTCGAGCTTCTTGGTCGCCTTCGCGAGCGACTTCTCGGCGGCTGCCTTGTCGCCGGAGGCGATCGCCTCGCGTGTGCGGCGCACCTCGGTGCGCAGCTCGCTCTTGACGGCCTTGTTGCGCTCGTGCGCCTTGTCGTTGGTCTTGTTGCGCTTGATCTGCGACTTGATGTTTGCCACGTTTGTCGTCGGTCTTTCGTTCGGAGTGATCGATGTGAAGTGCCGAGCGGCAGTAGAGGGATGTCGCACGGCGGTCGTGAGGGCAGAGACCCACACGCAAGCCAATCACCGAGTCTATCAGGTGTCGCGCGGTCCCTGAGCCTGACGAGAGGCGATCGTCGCGATCGCGAGGTCGAGGAGCGCGTTGAAGACGCGCGGCCGCATGACCGTGACGTGATGGGTCGTGCGGGGCACGACCACCAGCTCGGCGTGCTGCGCCACCCGCATGAAGAGCCGTTCGTTGACGCGCAGCTGGTCGTATTGCCCGTTGACGAACCACAGCGGGACCTCGATGCGATGCAGCGCCGCAAGCAGGTCGAGGACCGACAGACTCCGCAGCGCGACGTCCTGCGCATCCAGCGCATAGCCCCCGGCGCCGAAGTCCGCGCGGGTCTCATCTGGCAGGATGCGATCCAGCATGCGGTTCGTGAGCCACATCCCGCGGTCGGGCAGCGAGTCGAAACCCCGCGCGAACGCCCGGTAGGTGCTCAAGCCCAGACCGCGTGGAATGGACGTGCAGGACGCGGCGATGAAGCCGGCGACAGGCGGCGGGTCCTCTCGACCGGCGTAGTCGATGCACAGCAGACCGCCCATGGAGTGGCCGACCAGCAGGACCGGTCCACGGGTCGCGGCATCCCGGACAGCGTCGTCGATCGTCTCGAACGCGGCGGCGAGGGTGAACTCCTCCGCCATCCGGGTGCCGTGACCGGGGAGATCGACTGCAGTGGCGGGGATGCCGCGCTCCCGCATCGCGGCCACCTGCGCGCGCCACATGGTCGCGGACGTCCGGATGCCGTGCACGAGCACGACCTGGACCACCATGCGTTTCAGGATATGGGTGCGGTAGACGCTGACGCTCAGGCGGAGCGCTCCGCCCCCGTACAATTCAGTGGATATGTCACCGCGCGCCCACAAGCCCCTCGAGCCGTCCGCGACCCCGCCTGAGCTGATCCGCAACTTCTGCATCATCGCTCACATCGATCACGGCAAGTCGACCCTTGCCGACCGCATGCTCCAGATCACCGGCGTCGTGTCCGACCGCGATATGCGCGCGCAGTACCTCGATCGGATGGACATCGAGCGCGAGCGCGGCATCACGATCAAGAGCCAGGCTGTGCGGATGCCGTGGCAGCTGGACGGCGCGACGCACGCGCTGAACATGATCGACACCCCCGGTCACGTCGACTTCACGTATGAGGTCAGCCGATCGCTCGCCGCCTGCGAGGGAGCGATCCTGCTCGTGGACGCCGCGCAGGGCATCGAGGCGCAGACGCTCGCGAACCTCTACCTGGCACTCGAGAACGACCTGCACATCATCCCGGTGCTGAACAAGATCGACCTTCCGGCTGCGGATCCGGAGAAGTACGCCAAGGAGCTCGCCAGCCTCATCGGCGGCAAGCCCGAGGATGTGCTCCGGGTGAGCGGGAAGACCGGCATGGGCGTCGAGGAGCTGCTGGATCATGTGGTGCGGCAGATCCCCGCCCCGAAGGGCGATCCGGACGCGCCGACGCGCGCGATGATCTTCGACTCGGTCTACGACTCCTATCGCGGCGTCATCACCTACGTGCGCATGATCGACGGCTCTCTGAGCCCGCGCGAGCGCATCCAGATGATGTCCACGCGAGCAGTCCACGAACTGCTGGAGATCGGCGTCTCCTCACCGGAGCCGAGCCCCACCAAGGGCCTGGGTGTCGGCGAGGTGGGCTACCTGATCACGGGCGTGAAGGATGTGCGCCAGTCCAAGGTCGGCGACACCGTCACCAGTGCCGCGAAGCCGTCGAAGCAGGCGCTGCCGGGCTACACCGATCCGAAGCCGATGGTGTTCTCGGGCCTGTATCCGATCGACGGCAGCGATTACCCCGTGCTGCGGGAGGCGCTCGACAAGCTGAAGCTGTCGGATGCCTCGCTCAACTACGAGCCGGAGACCTCGGTCGCGCTCGGCTTCGGATTCCGGTGCGGCTTCCTGGGTCTGCTGCATCTCGAGATCGTCACCGAGCGCCTGGAGCGCGAGTTCGGCCTCGACCTCATCTCCACCGCTCCGTCGGTGACCTATGAGGTCACCACCGACGACCGGAAGACCTTCACGGTCACCAACCCGAGCGAATTCCCGTCGGGGACCAAGATCGCCAGTGTCACCGAGCCGATGGTGAAGGCCGCGATCCTCGCGCCGAAGGACTACGTCGGCACGATCATGGAGCTCTGCCAGTCCCGTCGCGGCAGCCTTCTCGGCATGGAGTATCTCGGCGAGGACCGTGTCGAGATCCGCTACACGATGCCGCTCGGCGAGATCGTCTTCGACTTCTTCGACAACCTGAAGTCCAAGACCGCCGGATACGCATCGCTGGACTACGAGCCGAGCGGCGACCAGGAGGCCGACCTGGTGAAGGTCGACATCCTCCTCCAGGGGGAGCCTGTCGATGCCTTCAGCGCGATCGTCCACCGTGAGAAGGCCTATGCCTACGGCGTCCTGATGACCGAGCGGCTGAAGAAGCTCATCCCGCGTCAGCAGTTCGAGGTGCCCATCCAGGCGGCCATCGGCGCGCGCATCATCGCGCGGGAGTCGATCCGCGCGATGCGCAAGGACGTGCTGGCCAAGTGCTACGGCGGCGACATCACCCGCAAGCGCAAGCTGCTCGAGAAGCAGAAAGAGGGCAAGAAGCGCATGAAGATGGTCGGACGCGTCGAAGTCCCCCAGGAGGCGTTCATCGCCGCGCTGTCGGGCGACACCGAAAGCAAAGACAAGAAGTAGGTGGGCTGACGGCGCCGGCTGGCGCGGTCGAGAACCGGAAGTAGGCTGGAATTCATGCGGCGCGGCACTTTCAGAGACGAAACGGTCGACTATGCGGCCGTCGGAGCGACACAGGCGGCCGACCTGATGCACTATCCACCCGAGCGGAGCACGCCGGCGGAGGAATCCTGGCGCATCGGCAGCGGGCAGGCGCGGTTCGAGACGGCCGGCGAGGCCCTGCTGTCGTGGGGCGCTCAGCGCGGCGCCGGGCTCGAGCTGAGCGACGTGCGTCCGGCTGCGGGACCGATGTACTCCGGAGTGAGCTTCGACGCCGAGGGCAATCCGCTCGCACCGAGTCGCACGGAGGCCGACCAGCGGTTCGACAGTGACGGAACCCCGTACGTCGGCGCAGGGACCACTGTGCGCGTCAACGGCCGGGTCCGCGGCATGCGCGCCGACGCCGAGCTTCGTGTCATCTTCGCGATCGAAGAGCCGCGGCGGGTCGGGTTCGCTCTCGGGACGGTGGGCGGTTCGGTCGTGAGCGGCGAGGAGTCGTTCATGCTCCAGTGGTACGACAACGACGAGGTCTGGTTCACTGTTCGCGCCTTCGACGCGCCGTCCGCCTTCCTGTACCGCGTGTTCCCCGGCATGGTCCGCCGGCGTCGTCGGGAGCTGTTCACGCGCTACCTCCGCGCGATCTCGCCGCTGTACGCGACGCCCGCCTGATGGGATCGGCGCTCCCGATCGGCGAGCCCGCCCCCCGCGACGGGTCGCTGCCGGTGGCGATCGACAGTCCCTCTCAGTTCGGGGTCTACCTCCACGTGCCGTTCTGCCGTGTGCGCTGCGGATACTGCGACTTCAACACCTACACCGCCGGCGAGCTGCGGGGCGCGCGTCAGGACGAGTACGCCGACACGCTGCTGCGCGAGGTCGACCTCGCGCGCGGCGTGCTCGCCGACCGGGGGCCGATCCGGCCCGCATCCACGGTGTTCTTCGGAGGGGGCACGCCCACGCTGCTGCCTCCCGGAGACCTGGAGCGCATGCTCGATGGTGTGCGCGCCGCATTCGGCATCGAGCCCGGCGCGGAGGTCACCGTCGAGGCCAACCCCGACACCGTGACCGATGCGACCGCCGCCGAGCTGGCAGCATCCGGCGTGACCCGACTGTCGATCGGCATGCAGTCCGCGGTCCCGCACGTCCTCGCCGCGCTCGATCGAACCCACGAGCCCGCGAACGTGAGGACAGCGGTCGAGGCTGCCCGCGCAGCCGGCCTGGATGTCAGCCTCGACCTCATCTACGGCGCGCCGGGGGAGTCGCTCCAGGACTGGCGGACCTCGCTGGCATCCGCATGCGCGCTGGAGCCCGACCACGTGTCCGCGTACGCGCTGATCGTGGAGGACGGCACGAAGCTCGCCCGCCAGATCCGTCGCGGCGAGGTCGTCGCGCCCGACGACGATCTGCAGGCCGACATGTACGAGCTGGCCGACGACCTCCTGGGCTCGGCCGGCTACGACTGGTACGAGGTCTCGAACTGGGCGCGCGGCGACGAGCACCGGTCGCGTCACAACATCGCCTACTGGGCGGGCGCGGACTGGTGGGGCTTCGGCCCCGGCGCGCACAGCCACATCGGCGGCATCCGATTCTGGAATGTCAAGCACCCTGCGGCGTACGCCCAGCGGCTGGCTGGCGGCGAGTCTCCCGCGGCCGCGCGCGAACGACCGGATGCCGCGGCGCGCGCCCTCGAGAACGTGATGCTGCGCACGCGCCTGCGTGACGGATTGCCGATATCCGAGCTGCTCGGTGAAGGCAGACATGCCGTCGCGTCACTCATCGCCGACGGCCTCATCGACGGCTCCGCCGCGGTCCACGGCCGGATCGTGCTGACCCGGCAGGGGCGGCTCCTCGCGGATGCCGTCGTGCGCGCGCTGACGGACTGACGAGCCTCCCGCTCAGCGTCCGCGGCATCCGGTAGAATTGGCACTCAGATCATGGGAGTGCCAGTGCGGCCATGAGCGCGTGAGGAGGCGAGATGGTCACCGATCGAGGACTGCAGGTTCTGCGGGCGATCGTGCAGGACTTCGTCGACACGCGCGAGCCGGTCGGCAGCAAGGCGATCGTCGAACGCCACGCGTTCGGGGTCTCGGCGGCGACGATCCGCAACGACATGGCACTCCTGGAGGACGAGGAGCTCATCGCCGCTCCGCACACATCCTCGGGACGGGTTCCGACCGACAAGGGCTATCGCGTGTTCGTCGATCACCTCGCCGAGGTGCGGCCGCTCTCGCCGGCGCAGCGCACCGCGATCTCCGCGTTCCTCGACGGCCCGGGCGACCTCGACGACGTCCTCGTTCGCACTGTCCGCGCGCTGACTCAGCTGACCGGGCAGGTCGCGATCGTGCAGTATCCCTCCTTCTCACGGGCCACGGTCTCGCATGTCGAGCTCGTTCAGCTCGGGAGCGGGCGGATGCTCGTGATCCTCGTCACCGACACCGGACGCGTGTCCCAGAGACTGGTCTTCGTCCGCGACGAATTCGACGACGACGACCTGGCGCGCGTGCGCTCGGACGTCGCATCCCTCCTCGTCGGCCGGCCCGTCCGCGAAGGGGCGCAGCGCGTCGCGGACCGGCTCGCAGAGGAGGATGCGTCGGCGTCCGCACGGGATGCCGCCACCGCAGCCATCGTGCGCGTGGTCGCCGAGGAGCTCGAGGAGTTCCGTCAGGACCGGCTGGTGATGGCCGGCGCGGCGACCCTGGCGCGCAGCGAGTCGGACTTCTCCGGCAGCATCTACCCGCTGCTGGAAGCCATCGAGGAGCAGGTGACGCTCATGAAGCTGATGAGCGAGATGGTGGCCGACGACCACGGCCTCGCCGCCAGCATCGGTCGCGAGAACGAGCCGTTCGGGCTGGTGGAGGCATCCGTCGTCGCCAGCGAGTACGACGCGACCGGGGCGCGCGCCCGAGTGGGCGTGCTCGGCCCCACGCGCATGGACTATCCGACGAACTTCGCGGCGGTTCGTGCCGTCGCGCGCTACCTCACCCGGATGCTCGACGACGACGAGAGTGCCCGCTGACGCGGCATCTGTGACCAGACGATCCCGCGCGATGCGCGGACGGGAAGGCGATTGTGGCTGACCACTACGACGTGCTCGGTGTTGCGCGGGACGCGACACCGGACGAGATCAAGAAGGCGTACCGGCGCCTTGCTCGGGAGCTCCATCCCGACGTGAACCCCGGGGCGGACGCGTCAGAGCGGTTCAAGCTCGTCACGCACGCCTACGACGTGCTGAGCGACCCGGATCAGCGAGCCCGGTACGACCTCGGAGGCAGCGACTCGCCGTTCGGCGGTGCGCAGGGTGGCTTCGGCGGATTCGGCGACATCTTCGAGACGTTCTTCGGGGCGGCCGGCGGTCAGCGCGCCGGCCGGCCCCGCTCGCGTCGCGAACGCGGGCAGGATGCGCTGGTGCGCGTGACGCTCGAGCTCAAGGACGTCGTCTTCGGCGTGCACCGCGACATCGAGGTGGACACCGCGGTGCTCTGCGACACGTGCAAGGGCTCCTGCACTCAGCCGGGGACCTCGCCCGTCACGTGCGACATCTGCCACGGCTCCGGCCACGTCCAGCGGACGGTGCGCAGCCTGCTCGGCAACGTCGTGACCAGTCAGCCGTGCGGATCCTGCCAAGGGTATGGCACGACCATCCCGTACCCGTGCGCGACGTGCCAGGGTCAGGGACGCGTGCGCGCCCGTCGCACCGTCTCGCTCGACATCCCGGCCGGAGTCGAGACCGGTCTGCGACTGCAGCTGCCCGGCTCGGGAGAGGTGGGCCCCGCCGGCGGCCCCAACGGCGACCTCTACATCGAGGTCACGGTCTCGCCCCACGAGGAGTTCAGCCGCGACGGCGACGACCTCTTGGCGACCCTCGAGGTGTCGATGCCGGACGCGATCCTCGGTGCGACCACCACGATCGAATCCCTCGACGGACCGGTCGAGCTGGAGCTGCGCGCCGGTGTCCAGGGCGGCGACGTGCTCACGATCAAGGGTCGCGGCATCACCCCGCTGCGCGGAACGCAGCGCGGCGACCTGAGGGTCGGCGTGCACGTGGTCACTCCCACCCGGCTCGACGCGCGCGAGCGCGCCCTCATCGAGGACTTCGCCAAGCGAACCAAGGCGCCGCCGCCGCGGCTGGCCGAGTTCCACCAGGGGCTGTTCGCCAAGCTGCGCGATCGCTTCCGGAGCGGATGACGCGTGCCGCTGCACTTCCTGCTCCAGGATGCCGGTGGCGGCCTGCTCAGCGCGCCGACCGACGCGCAGCCCGGTGACGCCGTCGCCTTGACCGGCGCGGAGGCCCATCACGCCGTCGCCGTGCGCCGGGTGCGCGTCGGCGAGGAGGTGACCGTCGGCGACGGCCACGGCACCTGGCTGACCGCGGCGTGCGAAGCCGTATCGCCGCGGGAAGTCGTCGTGCGGATCACCGGACGCACT
The DNA here is from genome assembly GCA_963717585.1 of uncultured Actinomycetota bacterium. GTDB lineage: Bacteria > Actinomycetota > Actinomycetes > Actinomycetales > Microbacteriaceae > Microbacterium. The sequence continues at coordinate 230,806 of CAVQWI010000001.1, forward strand.
GTCACCGCGGCGCCCACGCCGCGCGTGGTGCTCGCGCAGGCGCTCGCGAAGGGCGACCGCGATGAGCTCGCCGTCCAGGCCGCCACCGAGCTCGGCGTCGATGAGATCCTTCCCTGGCAGGCGGCGCGCAGCGTGTCCCGGTGGGATGCAGCCAAGGCCGAGAAGGGCCGTGCCCGATGGGCGGCGATCGCTCGCGAGGCGGCGAAGCAGGCCCACCGCGCCTGGCTTCCCGATGTCGCCCCGCTCGGCACCGCGACGACCCTCGCCGACAGGGCCGCGGCATCCCGCGTCGTGGTCTTGGAGCCCGCAGCCGCCACGGCGCTCACCGACATCGAACTCGATTCGGACGACGTGCGTGACGTGATCCTGGTCGTCGGGCCCGAGGGCGGAATCGCCCCCGAGGAGCTCGCGCAGTTCGAGCGGGCGGGTGCGGCGCTGGTGCGCCTCGGCGACACGGTGCTGCGCACCTCGACCGCCGGGCCGGCTGCTCTGGCGGTCGTCAGCGCGGCGCTCGGGCGCTGGTGAGCGCCATCCGCCGCGAAGAGGCCGCCGGTAGACTTGCGGGATGAGTGAGCCGTCGATCTTCACACGCATCCTGAAAGGCGAGATCCCCGCGGAGATCATCGCCGAGACGGAGAATGCGTTCGCGATTCGCGACATCGCGCCGAAGGCGCCCGTTCACCTGCTCGTGATTCCGAAGTCGGAGGAGTATCGCAACGTGGTCGAGCTGGCCGCCGGCGACCCCGACCTGATGGCCGAGCTCGTCGGACTCGCCAACACCGTCGCCGCCGAGCACTCCGACGGGGATTTCCGCCTCATCTTCAACACGGGCGCCGGCGCCGGACAGACCGTGTTCCACGTGCACGCGCACGTCATGTCCGGAAACCTGAGTGAAGAGAGTCTCGGTGCCTGAGAATCCCGACGGGAACGCGGTCGAACGCGTCTACGCGGACGGCGTGGCGATGGTCCAGCTGCTCGGACCCCAGGACCGACTGCTGCGCGTGGTGGAGCGCGAGCACCCCGACGTAGACGTGCACGTGCGCGGCAATGAGATCACGCTGACCGGGGATGCTGCTGCCGTCGCCGCCGCGCGCGGCCTCGTCGACGAGCTCCTCGCGATGACCAAGGCCGGCCATGCCCTCGGGCCGTCCGATGTGTCCTCGTCGAACCGCATCCTGCAGTCGGAGGGCGGTCCCCGGCCGTCGGAGGTCCTCGGAGAGGCGATCCTGTCGTCGCGCGGACGGATCATCCGCCCGAAGACGCTCGGCCAGAAGGCGTACGTCGATGCCATCGAAGAGAACACGATCGTGTTCGGGATCGGGCCCGCCGGAACCGGCAAGACGTACCTCGCGATGGCCAAAGCGGTCCAGGCTCTGCAGCGCAAGGAGGTCAGCCGCATCATCCTGACCCGACCTGCGGTCGAGGCGGGGGAGCGGCTCGGATTTCTGCCCGGCACGCTGAACGACAAGATCGACCCGTACCTCCGGCCGCTGTACGACGCGCTGAACGAGATGATGGACCCCGAGCTCGTGCCCAAGCTGATGGCCAGTGGAACGATCGAGGTCGCACCGCTCGCGTACATGCGCGGCCGCACACTGAACGACTCGTTCGTCGTTCTCGACGAGGCGCAGAACACCACGCCCGAGCAGATGAAGATGTTCCTCACCCGTCTGGGTTTCGGCACCCGCATGGTGGTGACCGGCGACATCACCCAGATCGACCTGCCGCAGGGCGCCTCCGGGCTGCGACTGGTCACGCGGGTGCTCGGCAGCATCGAAGACATCCACTTCTCGTACCTCACCAGCGACGACGTCGTGCGTCACACCCTCGTCGGCCGCATCGTCGACGCGTACACGGAGTACGACGAGCGCCGACTGGCGGGCCGGCGGGAGCGCGATGAGGCCTCCGAGTTCGCCAACCGGGCGGAGCGGCGAACCGGCACCCGCTCGGCGGGACCCCGCGACCACCTGCCGAAACGAGGTCGCTCATGACGATCGAGATCGGCAACGAATCCGGCTTCGCGATCGATGAGACGGTCCTGCTGCGGCTCATGGAGCACAATCTCGCCGAACTGCACGTGAGCGCCGACGCCGACGTGGCCATCGTCCTCGTCGACGAGGGCGCCATGGAGGCGCTGCATGTGCAGTGGATGGACGAGCCGGGTCCCACCGATGTGCTGAGCTTCCCCATGGATGAGCTGCGCCCCGGCACGGAGGAGATGCCCACGCCTGCGGGTCTGCTCGGCGACATCGTCCTGTGCCCCCAGGTCGCCGAGACTCAGGCGGCGGCCGCGAAGCATTCCACGATGGACGAGCTCATCCTGCTGACCACGCACGGGCTCCTCCATCTGCTCGGCTTCGATCACGCGGAGCCCGAAGAGAAGCGCGAGATGTTCGGTCTGCAGAACGACCTCATCATGAGCTTCCACGTCGCCGAGCGACGACGACACCGCACATGACCGCTGCGCTGCTCCTCGTCGCGGCGGTTCTGCTGATCGCGTTCGGCGGGCTCATGGCCGCGATCGACGCGGCTCTGGGTGTGACCTCACGCGCCGACCTTGCCGAGCTCGGCGCGGGCGGGCGCAACGCCGCCTCCTTGCGGAAGATCGCCATCGACCCCGAGGCTCACGCCAACGCCGTCGTCTTCATCCGCATCCTCGCCGAGACGGCCGCCGCAGTGCTCGTCACCGTCGCCTTCACGATCCTCTTCGACAGCATCTGGTGGGCCATGCTCGCCGCTGCCGTGCTCATGACGGGGATCTCCTTCGTCGTGGTCGGTGCGAGCCCCCGCACCGTCGGGCGCCAGCACGCCAAGGGCCTGCTGCGCGGGGCCGCGCCCGTCATCCGGGGCGTGCGGTTGGTGCTCGGCCCGCTCGCGCACGGCCTGGTCGCGCTGGGCAACCGCGTCACGCCCGGCGTCGCTCGCGGCTCATCGTTCGCATCCGAGGAGCAGCTGCTCAGCATCATCGACGAGGCGGCCGAGAACGAGCTGATCGAGGAGGACGACCGAGAGCTCATCCACTCGGTGTTCGACTTCACGGACACCTTCGTGCGCGCGGTGATGGTGCCGCGAACCGACATGGTCACCGTCGACGGCTCGGCGTCGACGCGTGAGGCGATGGCCATCTTCCTCGAGAAGGGCGTCTCCCGGGTGCCGATCGTCGACGACGACGCGGACGACGTCGTGGGCGTCCTGTACCTCAAGGACCTCGTGCAGTTCGGGTTCCGGGATGAGACCGGCTGGCGCGACGCACCTATCAGTCGCATCGCGCGCCCGGCCGTCTTCGTCCCTGAGTCGATGAAGGCCGAGACACTGCTGCAGCAGATGAAGCGCGACGCCGTGCATGTGTGCCTCGTCATCGACGAATACGGCGGAGTGTCGGGCCTGGTGACCCTCGAGGACCTGATCGAGGAGCTGGTCGGCGAGATAGCCGACGAGTACGACCCGCGATCGGACGAAGTGGTCGAGCTCGAGCCCGGCAGATACCGGGTCAGCGCGCGCCTCGGCCTGGACGAGGTGGGCGACCTGTTCGGGCTCGAACTCGAGGATGAGGACGTCGATTCGGTGGGGGGTCTGCTCGGCAAGGCGCTCGGGCGGGTGCCGCAGCCCGGCGCGACCGCCGAGTACGAGGGACTCGTCATGACCGGCGGTGCGTCCCGCGGTCGCGGCCGGGGCATCGCGACGGTGTTCGTCGAACGCAGCGCCTCCGTCGAGCCGTCCGGCGATCCGGCGGGCCGTGCGCCGCGCACCGGAGCAATCGACGTCGCCAAGAGCGGCTCCAAGAGAGGCGACTGATGTCCAGCGAGCCCGTTCCCGGCCAGCCTGCGTTCCGATCCGGATTCGTCACCTTCGTCGGCCGTCCCAACGTCGGAAAGTCGACCCTCACCAACGCACTCGTCGGCGAGAAGGTCGCGATCACCAGCGACAAACCGCAGACGACCCGTCGTGCGATCCGCGGCATCCTGAACCGGGTGGACGGTCAGCTGGTCCTGGTCGACACGCCCGGCATCCACCGGCCGCGCACGCTGCTCGGTGAGCGGCTGAACCATCTCGTGGAGCAGGTGCTGGGCGACGTGGACGTCATCGGCTTCTGCGTTCCCGCGACCGAGAAAGTCGGCCCGGGAGACCGCCGCATCGCCGAATCCCTGGACGGCTACCAACGGGCGAGGAAGGTGGCCATCGTCACGAAGACGGATGCGGCGTCCCGCGAGCAGATCACCGAGCGCCTCCTGGAGGTCGATGCCCTGCGGGACGACTGGGCGGCGGTGATCCCGCTGTCGGCTCTGACGAACCAGCAGCTGGACGTCCTCACCGGCGAGCTCCTCGCTCTGATGCCCGACGGCCCGGCTCTGTACCCGGAGGGGGTCGTCACCGATGAGTCCGTCGACGACCGCATCGCGGAGATCATCCGGGAGGCGGCCCTGGAGGGCGTCCGCGATGAGCTCCCGCACTCGATCGCCGTCGTCGTGCAGGACATCGCAGCACGCGAGGGCTCCGATCTGACCGACATCTTCGCGGACATCGTGGTGGAGCGCGACAGCCAGAAGTCGATCATCATCGGTCACAAAGGCTCCCGGCTCGCCGATGTCGGTCGGCGTGCGCGAGCAGGCATCGAACCGCTGATCGGCTCCCGCGTGTACTTGTCACTGCACGTCCGCGTCGCCAAGGAGTGGCAGCGCGATCCGAAGCAGCTGGGTCGGCTCGGGTTCTAGCGGATCGCAGATCCGCTCACCCGCGGCATCCCTGGTACCATCTATGCATGCGCTTCGGCCGGCTCCTTCTTAGCCGCCGCGACGAGTCCTCGTTCTAGGGCCTTCCTCGTCGCGGAGCTTGGTGTTGGCCCGCCTCATCTGACGAGAGAGCAAGCGACATCATGGACAATTCCCAGAAGACTTCCGGTATGCCGATCCACAAGTATCGGCCCTACCACGAGCAGTTCGCGGTCCACCTGCCCGATCGCACGTGGCCGGACTCGCGCATCACCCAGGCACCGAGATGGTGTGCGGTGGATCTGCGCGACGGCAACCAGGCGCTCATCGACCCGATGAGTCCTGAGCGCAAGCGCATCATGTTCGACCTGCTCGTGAGCATGGGCTACAAGGAGATCGAGGTCGGCTTCCCGTCGGCGAGCCAGGCGGACTTCGATTTCGTCCGCCTTCTGATCGAAGAGGACGTCATTCCGGATGACGTCACCATCCAGGTGCTCACCCAGGCGCGCGAGCACCTCATCGAGCGCACCTACGAGTCGATCGCCGGTGCCAAGCAGGCGATCGTGCACCTCTACAACTCGACGAGCGTGCTGCAGCGCGACGTGGTCTTCCGCACCGATCGGCAGGGCATCATCGACATCGCACTCGACGGTGCCCGGCTGTGCCGCCGGTTCGAGGAGCGCGTGCCCGAGACGAAGGTCTACTACGAGTACTCGCCGGAGAGCTACACCGGCACCGAGCTCGAGTTCGCCGTGGACGTCTGCAACCAGGTCATCGAGATCTTCGAACCCACGCCCGACCGCAAGGTCATCATCAACCTTCCCGCAACCGTCGAGATGGCGACCCCGAACGTGTACGCCGACTCGATCGAGTGGATGAGCCGCAACCTGGCGCATCGCGAGAACGTGATCCTTTCCCTGCACCCGCACAACGATCGCGGCACCGCGATCGCCGCCGCGGAGCTCGGCTACATGGCGGGTGCCGATCGGATCGAGGGATGCCTCTTCGGCAACGGTGAGCGCACCGGCAACGTCGACCTCGTCGCGCTGGGCATCAACCTCCTGACCCAGGGCATCGACCCCCAGATCGACTTCAGCGACATCGATCAGGTCAAGCGCACCGCGGAGTACTGCAACCAGCTCCCCGTGCACGAGCGCAGCCCGTGGGCCGGCGACCTCGTCTTCACGGCCTTCAGCGGATCGCACCAGGACGCGATCAAGAAGGGTTTCGAGGCGATGGACGCCCAGGCGGCGGTCGAGGGCGTGTCCGTCGACGAGCTCGAGTGGGCCGTTCCGTACCTGCCGATCGATCCCAAGGATCTCGGCCGCTCCTACGAGGCGGTCATCCGGGTCAACTCGCAGTCCGGCAAGGGCGGCGTCGCGTACCTGCTGAAGAGCGACCACGCCCTCGACCTGCCGCGGCGGCTGCAGATCGAGTTCTCGGGGGTCGTCCAGGCCAAGACGGATGCCGAGGGCGGGGAAGTCACCAGCGACCAGATCTGGCGCATCTTCACCGACGAGTACCTGCCGTCGTCGGTCGCGGAGGAGCGATGGGGCCGGTTCGAGCTGCACGCCACGCGCACGCAGAGCGACCTCGCAGGCGACGTCTCGCTCGACGTGTCGCTGCGCGACGGCGATGACCTGGTGGATGCGACCGGCCACGGCAACGGGCCGATCGACGCGTTCCTGCAGATCATGCGCGACCGGGGCTTCGATGTCTCCCTCTACGACTACGTCGAGCACACGCTGAGCGCCGGCGGCGATGCGCAGGCAGCCGCCTACGTGGAGCTGCAGGTCGAGGGTGAGCGGCTGTGGGGAGTCGGCATCGACGGCGACATCTCGACGGCCTCGCTCAAGGCGATCGTCTCGTGCGTGAACCGCGCCATCCGCACGCGCGAGACCTCGGCCGAGCTCGCCGGCGTCTGATCTAGCCCGCTGATGCCGGCGCGACGTCTGCAGGGATGTCGCGCCGGCTCAGCAGGGCCGCCGCGAGGAAGCACAGCGCGCCGAGGAACGTGCCGAGGTTCGCCCAGAGCTGGCTGACCAGATCCGACGTCGACGGGATCACGAAGGCGCCGATCGCGGAGAGTCCGAAGAACACGGAACCGGCCATGTTCAACCAGGTGCAGCGCCAGACGCGAGCCTTCGGGTCCCAGAGCCGGTCTCGTTCGGTCGTCGCGACGACCGCGAGGGCGCTGGCGATCAGGAAGCAGATGGATCCCCACGCGTCCGGACGCCAGCCGCTGCCCACGCGCGCATCGGTGTCGATGGCCGTGATCAGCGCGGCAGTCGTGCTCAGATTGAAGAACAGCGTGCCGACGAACTGGACCGCAGCCGCCCACCAGTCGGAGCGGTCGGCACGATTCGAGCCCTGCCGCGGCGGCCGGCGACCGCTGAGGACGAGTTGGATGAGGGCGGCCAGCGTGAAGAAGATCGCACCGACGAAGAAGGTCAGATTGGTGATGATCTCGCCGACCGCATCCGCGTAGAACGGCACGGCTCCGAGCGCGAAGAAGATCGATCCGATCGCGAATCCCCATGCCTCGCGGCGAAGCCGCACACCGCGGTCTGGCGTCATGCTCCGAGCGTAGGGCCCCCGGCGGAAGCGAACGTCACCTGCACAGCATGAGGCACGCCACGGGACCGCCCTCTAGCATGAGCGGCATGACGACCACACCTGACCCCGCGCGACGCAGCGAGTCCTCGCACGCCTTCACCGGCATCAGTGATCAGAACCAGCTCAACCCCCTCTTCGCCCGAGCGGGCGAGGCGACGGACTTCCCGCTGAACATGCTGCCGCCCGGCGAGTCGCTGCCCGAGACCGCATATCAGGTCGTCCACGACGAGGCGATGCTGGACGGCAACTCGCGCCTGAACCTCGCCACATTCGTGGGCACGTGGATGGATCCCCACGCCGACCGCCTGTACTCGGAGACCGCCGACAAGAACATGGTCGACAAGGACGAGTATCCGCAGACGGCGGCGATCGAGACGCGATGCTGGAAGATGATCGCCACGCTCTGGAACGCGCCCGACACCGAGAATGCGATCGGCACATCGACGATCGGCTCGTCGGAGGCGTGCATGCTCGGCGGACTCGCGCTCAAGCGACGCTGGCAGCTCGCCCGCCGAGCCGCGGGCAAGTCCACGGAGAAGCCGAACCTGATCCTCTCCAGTGCGGTGCAGGTGTGCTGGGAGAAGTTCTGCAACTACTGGGATGTCGAGCCGCGATACGTCCCGATCAGCGATGAGCACAAGTGCCTCGACGGTCACGACCTCGACAAGTACGTCGACGAGAACACCATCGGGGTCGTCGCGATCATGGGCGTGACCTACACCGGCGTCTACGAGCCGGTCGCGAAGATCGCCGAGGCGCTGGACCGCATCCAGGCCGAGACCGGGCTGGACATCCCGATCCACGTCGACGGCGCCTCCGGCGGCATGATCGCCCCGTTCCTGCAGCCCGAGCTCGAATGGGACTTCCGGGTGAAGCGCGTTGCGTCGATCAGCACCTCAGCCCACAAGTACGGACTGGTCTACCCCGGCCTGGGCTGGGTCGTCTGGCGCACCGTCGACGACCTCCCCGCCGAGCTGGTGTTCGACGTCACCTACCTCGGCGGCCACATGCCCAGCTTCGCGCTGAACTTCTCCCGGCCCGGGGCTCAGGTGCTGCTGCAGTACTACCTCTTCCTCCGGCTGGGCTGGGACGGGTACTACAAGGTGCAGAAGGCGTCCCAGGATGTCGCGGTGTACCTCGCCGGCGAGATCGCCAAGATGCCCGCCTTCGACCTCTGGAACGACGGGACCGACATCCCGGTCTTCGCGTGGCAGCTGACGAAGGGCTACACGGACAAGTGGAACCTCTATCACCTGTCCGAGCGGCTGCGCCTGAAAGGATGGCTCATTCCCGCCTACCCATGCCCGACGATCTGGCGGACGTCGTCGTCCAGCGCATCGTCGTGCGCAACGGGCTGAGCCGCAACCTCGCCGAGAGCCTCGTGATCGACATCACCGAGGCGGTCGCCTACCTCGACGCGCTCGAGGCGCCGATGCCGACCGAGGGACTCGTGACGAGCTTCACGCACTGACCCTCAGGGCTTGACGATCGGCAGCGCGCCGGTCTCGGCCGCCACCTTCCGACGGTAGAGCATGCGCTGCTCGGGCAGCGAGAGATCGAACACGACTGCCAGCACGCGGATGACGGCGGTCACGATGATGCCGGCGATCGCCGAGGCCACCAGCGGCGCGCCGAGCGCATTCGTGCCGGCGAGCAGCGAGCATCCGGCGGCCGCGGCGACGGCGTAGAGCGAGCCGACGTGCATGATCGCGACCGGCAGCCCCATGAAGACATCGCGCAGGATGCCGCCGCCGACGGCCGAGCAGACGCCCACGAAGACGGCCGGGATCAGCGGCAGGCCGAGCGCCAGCGCCTTGCTCGTGCCGAACGCGCCGAACAGGCCGATCACGATGGCGTCGAGGCCGACGATGAGGCCGTTGACCCTGCGCAGCGGGCTCGCGAGCAGCATCCCGACCAGGGCTGCGCCGATGGCGGTGAGCAGGTACCAATTGCTCTGCAGCGTGGAGAGCGGCTGGTCCAGCAGCATGTCGCGGATGATGCCTCCGCCCATGCCCATCACGATCCCGATGATGGCGACGCCCAGCAGATCGAGCCGGCGCTGGCCGCGGAAGCCCGACGCGAAGAGCGCCCCCTGCACCCCGCCCAGACCGACCGCGGTGAGGTCCGCCCAGAGCGGGATGACGAAGACAGGAGCATCCACGCATCCATTGTGGGATGCCGCTCGGCGGAACGGGGCGCGCACCGCCGGGACGACGCCACCGGCCGCGCCCGGACCGGCTCGGCGCGGGGACGGTGGGGGAGACGGCGGCCATAATGAGGAGGTGCCCACCTATCGCGACGAGGTCGTGATCCTGCGCACCCACAAGCTGGGTGAAGCGGATCGCATCGTCACGATGCTCAGCCGCCGCCACGGCAAGCTGCGCGCGGTCGCGAAGGGCGTCCGGCGCACGTCCTCGCGTTTCGGCGCCCGCCTGGAGCCGTTCATGGTCGCCGACGTGCTGCTGTACCAGGGACGCAATCTCGACATCGTCCAGCAGGCCGAATCGCTGGGCTCCTACGGCGCCGACATCGCGGTGCACTACGACCGGTTCACGTCGGCGAACGCGATGGTGGAGGCCGCCGACCGACTCAACGAGGCGGAGGCGACTCCGCAGCAGTACCTTCTGCTCGTCGGGGGGCTGCGGGCTCTCGCGCGAGGCGAGCACGTCTCGCGCAGCATCCTGGATTCGTATCTGCTGCGCGCCATGGCGCTGTCGGGTTGGGCGCCCGGCCTCATCGACTGCGCGCGCTGCGGCGCTCCGGGCCCCCACGACACCTTCGTGGCGCAGCTGGGCGGCATGATCTGCGGCAACTGCGCGCCGGTCGGCGCGGCGCGGGTCGACATCCCCACGTCGGCTCTGCTCGTGGCGCTCATGGAGGGGGAGTGGGATGTCGTGGACTCCGCCTCACCGCCGACCCGCGGCTCAGCATCCGGCCTGATCGCGGCGTACGCGCAGTGGCACCTCGAGCGAGGCATCCGCTCCCTCGAGCACGTCGAGGCACCGACGTGAGCCCGAAGCCGTTCACGCATCGCGACGCAGTGCCCTACCGGCCGATCGACTGGACCGGCGTGTACCCGCCCGCGTTCCCCGCTGGTGCGGTGCCGGCGCATGTGGCGATCGTGATGGACGGCAACGGGCGCTGGGCGAACAGGCGCGGCCAGACGCGCATCGAAGGGCACCGTGCGGGAGAAGCCGCCCTGCTGGACGTCGTCGCCGGCGCGATCCAGGTGGGCGTCACGCATCTGAGCGTGTACGCGTTCTCGACCGAGAACTGGAGCCGGTCGCCCGACGAGGTGCGGTTCCTCATGGGTTTCAACCGCGACGTGCTGCATCGCCGCCGCGACCAGCTCAACGAGTGGGGCGTGCGGGTGCGCTGGTCGGGACGGAAACCGCGTCTGTGGGGGTCGGTGATCAAGGAGCTGCAGTATGCGGAGCGCCTCACGGAGGGCAACGACGTCCTGACCCTGACGATGTGCGTCAACTACGGCGGTCGCGTGGAGATCGTCGACGCGGTGCGGGCGATCGGCGAGGACATCGCCGCCGGACGCCTCCGACCGTCCGCGGTCACGGAGAAGCTCATCCAGAGGCGGCTCTATCAGCCGGACATGCCGGATGTCGACCTCTTCGTGCGATCGAGCGGCGAGCAGCGGACGTCGAATTTCCTGCTGTGGGAGTCCGCCTACGCCGAGTTCGTCTTCCTCGAGACGCTGTGGCCGGATTTCACGCGCACCGACCTCTGGCGCGCGATCGGCGTGTACCTCGACCGCGACCGCCGATTCGGCGGAGCTGTGGACACGCCGGAGATTCCCGCCCTCTGAGCGGGGCAACTCAGCCCGCGGGGAAGAGTTCGGCTTCTGTCATCAGATAGCTGCGCTGCAGCCATGCACCGAACCGCGGCTTGGCCAGGCACGCGTGCGTCGGTCGCGCAGCGCACCACGGGGTCCTGCGCCGCATACTCACGGTACGGTCCGAGTTTGCGAGCGAGCGCGTCGCCCCCCACGTTGACCGCGAGGTTCTCCGAGGGGTAGCCGACCGCGTACCGCACCTCGCCTGCCGGGAAGCCGACCCGCTGCCACGCCGCCCGGGCGTACGTGCCCGTCGTGCGGTGATCCGGGTGGTCGCCGTCCGCCCACTGCGGAGCCGTAGACGGCACATGCGTGATGAGGTGAGCCGCGTGGTACGCCTGGATGAGCTCGGCGAGCGTGACCACCAGCGGCTCCGATGCGAGAGCAGGCCCACCGTCGATCGGAGACAGCGTCGGGATCGCTCCGTCGATCAGTTTGGGCAGGCTGGCGTAACCGGTGGATGCGAATCCGGTGCCGTTCATGTTGCCGTCGGGCATGCGCAGGAACGCGATCGTGATGTCGGGATCGCCGTCGGGCGACCATTGGCTCAGCACTGCACCCGACAGCAGCGTCACCCGCTTCTCCGACCAGAAGCCATCCTGCCCTCGCATCGCGTTGTAGGCACGCAGGATGCCGAGCTCGCGGCCCTTCGAGTAGTCCGTTCCCCGCCCGGCGTCCGACGCGGTCAGGAACACAGACCGGATGCAGTCTCCGGCGGCCATGGAGTCCTGCAGGGTCGGGTTCGCGAAGATGAGGTCGTCGTCGTAGTGCGCCCAGATCGACATCGTCGTCGCGGTCGCACAGGGCGTGTCCGCAGGAGATACCGGTGCAGGCGGCGGCGTGGGTGTCGGCGTCGGGGTCGGCGTGGGGGTGGCTGTCGGGGTCGGGGTCGGAGTCGCGGAGGGGGTGACCGAAGCGCTGGCGGGCGCCTCGCCGGCGAACAGCTGGTCGACCTGACCGCTTGCGACCGCGGCGCCGGCGACGCCGAAGAGGGCGATGACGATGACGCCTATCGCCCAACCTAGCGCCGCCCCCAGGCGACGCGAGCGTCGCGCAGCGCGTTCAGCGCGACGGGGTCCCCTTGCCCGCACGGTTCCTCACGGAGTTCATTGCGCACACCCCGGTGTGACACGTGCGCCGCGCATATCCTCCCACATCCGCGCCGAGCCCTTTGTCCACGGCGCGGCCGGGAAGGGAATTCCCGCCGCAGCAGCGGGGTTGCACGCGACATGACGGATGCCATCAAGATCGACGTGTGGAGTGACATCGCCTGCCCCTGGTGCTACATCGGCAAGCGCAATCTCGAGAAGGGGCTCGCCGAAGCATCCGGCGACGAGGACGCCCCCCTCGTCGAGGTCGAGTTCCACTCGTTCGAGCTCTCGCCGGACACTCCGGTGGACTTCGAGGGCGGCGAGGAGGACTACCTGGCACAGCACAAGGGCATCTCGGCCGCTCAGGCCCGGGAGATGCTCGACCGCGTCACCGGTATCGCGGCCGGCGCCGGACTCGGCTACCGGTTCGACCTGCTCAGACACACCAACACCGTGAAGGCGCACGAGCTGCTGCATTTCGCGAAGGAGAACGGTCTGCAAGCCGAACTGGCCGAGCGCCTCATGGCTGCGTACTTCGTCGAGGGCCGGCATCTCGGACGCGAGGACGAACTCGTCGCGCTGGCGGCGGATGTCGGACTCGACGCTGATGCCGCCCGGCGGGTGCTCCAGAGCGGGAGCCACCTTCCGGCGGTACGCGCCGACCAGGCGCAGGCGAGCGCCTACGGCATCAACGGCGTTCCGTTCTTCGTCATCGACGGCAAGTACGGCGTCTCCGGCGCGCAGCCGCCGGAGGCCTTCGCCCAGGTCGTCCGGCAGGTGTGGGCCGAGCATCGCGAGAGCATCGCCGCGCAGGTGTGATCGCACGGGACGGGCGGTATCCTGTCGGCGAGCAGGGGGGCGCCATGGCCGACTACGTGCTGCCGCACACCATTCCGCAGGAGGACGAGCGACTGACGCTCATGTCTCGGATGCTGGACCCGCAGCTCTTCTTCCGGATCGAGCAGCTGGGGATCGGGGCGGGATGGCGGTGCCTGGAAGTGGGCGCGGGCAACGGCAGCGTGTCGAACTGGCTGGCTGAGCAGGTCGGCCCCGAAGGTCACGTCGTGTGCAGCGACATCGACACCCGATACCTCACAGCGCTCACAGCCCCGAACCTCGAGGTCCGCGAGATCGATGTGACCGCCGACCCGCTCGGCGACGGGTACGACCTCGTGCTCACCCGGGCGCTCCTGCACCACCTGCCGCAGCGCCTCGACGTGCTGCGCAGGCTTACGGCAGCCGTGCGTCCCGGCGGTGTGATCGTGATCGAGGAACCGGACTTCCATCCCGTGCTGGCGACGGACAGCGCCGTGATGCGCGACTTCTGGGGCGGCTTCCTGGCGTGGGCCGCGAACCAGGGGATCGACTACTTCGTCGGACGCCGAATCGCCCCGCACCTGTCGGAGCTGGACTTCGGCGAGGTCGATGCGCACGGTGAGACCATCCTCTTCGCCGGCGAGTCCCTTCCAGCGCGCTATCTCGCGCTGACGATGCGGGAGCTGGAGCGTCCGCTGCTGGAGTCGGGCCTGATCGGCAGGAACACGTGGACCGAGGCGATGGGGCTCCTCGCCAATCCGGCGTTCTGGACGTGGCAGAACTGCTACGTGACGACGACGGCACGTAAGCCGGATGCCGCCGCGTGAGCAGGCGGCGCCGGGGGAGGTCTAGCCGGGGAGGTTCGCCTCGATGACCGAAACGATCCGCGCGTCGTCGGGCTTCATCTTCGGGCGGAATCGCTTCACCTCGCCGTCGGGGAGCACGAGGAACTTCTCGAAGTTCCACTCGACGCGGCCGGCTCTGCCGTCCTCATCCTCGGCCCTGGTCAGCTCCTGGTAGAGCGGCGCCGCCTTCTTGCCGTTCACGCGCACCTTGTCGAACACGGGGAAGGTGACGCCCCAGGTGGTCGAGCAGTACTCGAGGATGTCATCCATCTTCGACAGCTCCTGGAGGAACTGGTTGCTCGGAAAGGCCAGAACCTCGAATCCCCGCGGGCCGTAGGTCTTCTTGAGCTGCTCGAGCTGCTCGTACTGAGGCGCCAGGCCGCACCGCGAGGCGACGTTCACGATCAGCAGCACCTGGCCGTCGTAGTCGGCGAGAGTCGCCTCTCCGCCATCGGCGGTCGTGAAAGGAATGTTGCGGATGTCAATGGCAGTGGCCTCGGTCATACCCACAGGCTAAGTCCGATTCGGCGGCGCAGGGCCGCCGGTCTGGGAGAATGGCACGGTGAACCCCACCCTCGCACCAGCGCGCACGCTGCGCATCGGGCCGATCGAGCTCGAGGCGCCCGTTGTGCTCGCTCCGATGGCGGGGATCACCAACACGGCCTTCCGGCGCCTGTGCCGTGAGTACGGCGCCGGCCTGTACGTCAGCGAGATGATCACCTCCCGCGCGCTCGTGGAGCGCAACGCCACGACGATGCGACTGATCACGCACCACGAGTCCGAGACACCTCGTTCCATCCAGCTGTACGGCGTCGATCCGGCAACGGTCGAGGGCGCGGTGCGGGTCCTCGTGGAGGAGGATCGCGCCGACCACATCGACCTGAACTTCGGGTGTCCTGTTCCGAAAGTGACGCGCAAGGGCGGCGGGGCAGCCCTCCCCTGGAAGCTCGAACTCTTCCGCGAGATCGTGACCCGCGCCGCGCGCGCAGCCGGCGACGTTCCGCTCACTGTCAAGATGCGAAAGGGCATCGACTCCGACCACCTCACGTTCCTGGACGCCGGGCGCATCGCCGAAGGGGCCGGGGTGGCAGCGGTCGCTCTCCACGCGCGCACCGCGGCCGAGTTCTACTCGGGTCAAGCCGACTGGTCCGCGATCGCCGCTCTCAAGCAGGCCGTGACGAGCGTTCCCGTTCTCGGCAACGGCGACATCTGGGCTGCCGAGGACGCCGCGCGCATGATGGAGGAGACCGGCTGCGACGGTGTCGTCGTCGGCCGCGGATGCTTGGGCAGGCCTTGGCTCTTCGGCGACCTCGCCCGCGCCCTCGGGGCGCCCGGTGCGGCTCCTTCCGCCCCCGTGAACGCGACACTCGGGTTCGTCGCCAAGGCATTCCGGCGGCACGCCGAGCTGCTGGTCGAGTTCTTCGAGGACGAGGATCGAGGCTGCCGCGACATCCGCAAGCACGTCGCGTGGTATTTCAAGGGGTATCCGGTCGGCGGCGACACACGAGCCGCGCTGGCAACCGTGTCGAGTCTCGATGAGATCGATCTACTTCTGGCGTCACTCGATCTGGCCGCCCCCTACCCGGGTGCCGCGGCCGAGGGTCAGCGCGGGCGCGCCGGAACCCCGAAGCGGCCCGCGCTGCCGGACGGATGGCTCGACTCGCGTGACCTCGGGGTGGAAGCATCCTGCACACTCGCCGAAGCGGAACTGGACCACAGTGGCGGCTGACGGCGCCGTGCGCGTCGCATCCGAGCGGCCTCAGGGGTACGACGAAACGGATGCCGCGCGGTTCTATCGCGAGCTCCACCGATCCCAGCGCGACGACTTCGCGCGCGATCGGGCACGCGTGCTGCACTCAGCGGCGCTGCGTCGACTCGCCGCCAAGACGCAGGTGCTGAGCCCGGCGAGTCCGGCCGATTTCGCACGCAACCGTCTCACCCACTCGCTGGAGGTAGCTCAGGTCGGGCGCGAACTGGCGACGGCTCTGCACCTGTCGCCTGACGTCGTCGACACGGCCTGCCTCAGCCACGACCTCGGACACCCGCCGTTCGGCCACAACGGCGAACGGGCGCTCAACGACTGGGCGGAGGGCTTCGGCGGTTTCGAGGGCAACGCGCAGACGCTCCGCATCCTGACGCGGCTCGAGCCGAAGGTCGTGGACGACGGCGGCCGCAGCCACGGGCTGAATCTCACCCGCGCGAGTCTCGATGCGACGTGCAAGTATCCCTGGACCGCAGCGCACCCGCTTCCTGATCCGGGCGGGCGGCTGAAGTTCGGCGTCTATCCTGACGATGAGGACGTGTTCCGGTGGCTGCGGGCCGATGCGCCCGGCCGCGTGCGCTGCATCGAGGCGGAGGTCATGGACCTCTCCGACGACATCGCATATTCGGTCCATGATTTCGAGGACGCGATCGTCAACGGGTACCTCGATCCGGCTCGCCTGTCGGCCGGCGCGGAGCACGACGCGCTGCTGTTCGCGATCCAGTCCTGGGTGGGCTTCGACTTCGCCCGGGACGAGCTCGCAGACGCACTGTACCGACTCATGCGGCTTCCGGAATGGATCGCGTCGTTCGACGGAACGAGGGCATCGCACGCGCGGCTGAAGAACCTCACCTCCGACCTCATCGGCAGGTTCGCCCGCGCTGCCACGACGGCGACCCGGGAGGCGTACGCCACATCGGTGCTGACGCGGTATCGTGCGCACGTGGTGGTCCCGCGGGTCGTGGAGGCCGAGATGGCCGTGCTGAAGGGCATCATCGGAGCAGTCGTCGTCTCGATCGAAGGACGCAAGACCGTGTACAAGGAGCAGCGGCGCGTGCTCAAGCGACTCGCCACGGCGCTGTGGGAGCGGCCCGAGGAGCTCGATCCTGTCTACGCGGAGGACTTCCGGGGTGCGCAGACGGATGCCGACCGCCGTCGCGTCATCGTCGACCAGGTAGCCAGTCTCACAGATCAGCACGCGATCGCGTGGCACGGTCGCCTCGTCGGCGAGGTGGACGCGGCATCCCTCGGGGTCTGGGCGCCGGGTGCATCGCGCCCGGGCCGCGCGATCGAGATCGAGCGCTGATGGCCGGGCGGATCCTGCAGGCCGATGTCGATGAGGTGAAGGCCCGCACGAACATCGCCGACATCATCGGCGAACGCGTCGCGCTCAAGCCGGCCGGCGTCGGTGCGATGAAGGGTCTCTGCCCGTTCCACGACGAGCGCAGCCCCAGCTTCAACGTGCGACCGCAGGCGGGCTTCTACCACTGCTTCGGCTGCAACGAGTCGGGAGACGTGTACTCGTTCCTCCGGGCCATGGACCACGTGTCGTTCACCGAGGCGGTGGAACGTCTCGCCGGTCGCATCGGATACACCCTCCACTACGAGGACGGCGGAGCGGCTCCTGAGACCACCGGGCGCTCGCGGCTCTACGCGGCCAACGGCGCAGCCGCGGAGTACTTCCGCGCGCAGCTGGCGACTCCCGAGGCCGATACGGCGCGACGGTTCCTCGGGGAGCGCGGGTTCGATGCGGGCGCTGCCGCGCATTTCGGTGTGGGCTACGCCCCCAAGGGCTGGTCGAATCTGCGCGACGCGCTGCACCGGCTCGGTTTCAGCGACGAGGAGCTCGCCTCCGCCGGGCTGGTGTCACAGGGTCAGCGCGGCGTGTACGACCGGTTCCGCGGGCGCGCGATCTGGCCGATCCGCGATGTGACGAGCCAGGTGATCGGGTTCGGAGCCCGCAGGCTCTACGACGACGACCAGGGGCCCAAGTACCTCAACACCCCCGAGACGCCGGTGTACCGCAAGTCGCAGGTGCTCTACGGGCTCGACCTCGCCAAGCGCGACATCTCTCGCGATCACCGAGTGGTCGTCGTCGAGGGCTACACCGACGTGATGGCGTGTCACCTGGCGGGCATCACCACGGCGATCGCGAGCTGCGGGACCGCCTTCGGATCCGACCACATCACAGTGCTCCGGCGGGTGATGGGCGACGACTCCGCATCGGGCGAGGTGGTCTTCACGTTCGACCCCGATGCTGCCGGCCAGAAGGCGGCGCTGCGCGCCTTCGGCGACGAGAAGAGGTTCGCAGCGCAGACATACGTCGCCGTGGCGCCCGAGGGGCTCGATCCGTGCGATCTGCGCCTGCAGCGCGGCGACGGCGCTGTCCGTGCGCTGATGGACACCAAGGTCCCGATGTTCGAGTTCGTGATCGATCAGCGCCTCGGGGGATTCGACCTGTCCACCGTGGAGGGTCGCGCAGGGGCGCTCCGCAGCGCAGCGCCGATCGTCGCCGAGATCCGCGATCCCTCGCTCCGGCCGGGGTATGTCCGGGTTCTGGCGCGACGCCTCGGTCTTGATCTCGCGGAGGTCCGTTCGGCGGTCGAGCGGGCAGCCCGCAGCGCATCGCGTTCGGGGGAGCCTTCGACGGCACCGGCGTCGAACGGGTCCGACGAGGGCGAAGAGTTCGTCCGGGTCACCATCGCCGCCCTGCCGCGCACCGCAGACGTCGCGCTCGAGCGCGATGCCCTGATGGGGATCCTTCAGTTCGGCCACCGCCTGGATCCTGATCTGCTGGCTCGGGCGGTGTCACTGTCCTTCCGGCATCCCGCCCTGGACGCCGTGCGCCAGGCCATCGCAGCCGCACCGGACGTGAGTAGGCCGGGATGGTCGGCGGATGCGGTCACGTCCGTGCGCGAGCCCTACCGATCGTTGGCCGCCGAGCTGCTGACGGCGGACTTCCCCGCCCTGACCGATGAGGCGGCGACGATCTCGGCGACCGCACTCGCGCGCCGGCTGGTCGGCCGCGCGGTGGACCGGGAGAAGACCGAGCTTCTCGGGGCGATCCAGCGCGTCCCGCCCGACTCCCAGGAGGGCAGGACGATCCGGATGCGGCTACGGGAGCTCGACGCGGAGCGCCAGCGCTACGCCGCCGACCAGTAGCCGCCGCGACTCGCGTTCCCACGCTGGCGCGACCGGCGCGACGCAGGGCAGGATGAGCACATGCCGAACCGTGCAGATGCCGACGTCGCGATCCGCGCCACCGATCTGTCGATCGCGCGCGCCGCGCGGGGCGGATCGGACGTCCGTGTCGTCGACGGGGTCTCCTTCGTCGTGCGTCACGCCGCCACCTTGGCCGTGATGGGCCCGACGGGCTCGGGCAAGTCCAGCCTGCTCGCGGTTCTCGCCGGTGCCGACGAGCCTGGCCTCGCCGCGGTCGGCGGAAGCGCCGAGGTGGAAGGGATCCAGGTGCGCCGTTCCGGGCGGGCCCACCGGGCTCTGACCTACCTGACGGGATACATGGCGCAGTCGGAAGGAGCACGATTGCCGGCTCGGATGACGGTGGCCGACGTGATCGGCGAACCCATCACCAGCCGCGATCGCCGCGTCAATCAGCGGGCGCTGGCGGTGCGGGTCGCGACGCTGCTCGACGAGCTCATGCTGCCCTTGGGCGCCGCTGCGAAATACCCCTACGAGCTGAGCGCAGGGATGCGCCAGCGAGTCGTCTTCGCGCGGGCCCTCGTGCTGCAGCCCCGGGTCCTGATCGCCGACGAGCCCTTCTCCAACATGGACATCGAAGTGCGCCGCGCGGCGCGTGACGCGATACTGCGGCGCCGCAAGGCTTACGGGATGTCGGCCCTGATCGTGACGAACGAGGCGGATGTCGTGCGCGATCTCGCTGCCGATGTGCTCGTTCTGCGCAGCGGCCACGCGGTCGCGTATGGGCGCGGCACGCACGATCTGCTGTGGACGCCCAGCGGCGAAGCGGATCGTCGGCTGGTGGCCTCCTGACGTCACGAGCACCGTTCGCGGTTTGCTAAGCTATTCGGGTTGCCCGCTCCGGCGGGCGCTTTCCTCGGTAGCTCAATTGGCAGAGCAATCGGCTGTTAACCGATAGGTTCTTGGTTCGAGTCCAAGCCGGGGAGCGGACGGCCCCGGACTCCACTCTGGGGTCGTTCTTCTTTTGTTCCCGAGCTCTGCGCGCTCGCCCGTCAGGGCTCGATCTCGTCCACGCCAGGGGTCCACGAGGCGCCCGGACGGCCCCATCCGCGCTTCCGGGCGATCTTCTGCACGGTCTTCCAGTCTCCGTCGCCGAGACGGTCGACGTACAGGATGCCGTCGAGGTGATCGAACTCATGCTGCATGATCCGTGCACGCCATCCGTCGACCCGGATCTCGACCGGTGCGCCGTCCAGATCCGTGCCCGTCACGAGGACCCGGTCCGAGCGTCGCAGCGGGAACCGCTCGCCCGGAAACGACAGGCATCCCTCCGACTCCTCGTCGGGGTCCGGCTCGCCCGGCTCCGGCGGAGTCATCCACAGTTCCGGGTTGATCACGACTCCGCGCCATGGCGCTCCGTCGTCGTCCCGGTAGCTGTAGGTGTAGAGGCGCAGCGGCACGCCCACCTGCGGCGCTGCGAGCCCGACGCCGGGTGCGGCATCCATCGTGTCGAACATGTCCGTGACCAGCTGCCTCACCTCGTCCGTGACCTCGTCGACGGCAGCGGCAGGGGCGTGAAGCACCGGGTCACCCATGATGCGAATCGGCAGAACGGCCACGCCTTGAGCCTATCGAGCGGCTCGGAAGGTTAGTGTCGAGTGGTGGTATGGGTCGAGCTCTCGCTGGAAGATGTGACGCAGGACGTGGTCGGCGTCTTCCGCGATCCCGCGATCCTGCTCGGCATTCCCCTCGCGCTGCTCGGCGCGGTCTTCATGTCGTTCGGTGCCCAGTATCAGCACCGCGGCGTCGCGAAGGTGGAGCGCCTGACCGGCTCGTCGGGAAGCACCGGACTGACCGGCAGGCAGCTGCTGAGCCTGATCAGGCGGCCGTCCTGGGTGGCCGGCACGGTCCTGCTCGGAGCGGCGATCCTCTGCCAGCTGGGCGCGCTCGCGCTCGCACCCCTCATCGTCGTGCAGCCTCTCGGTGCACTCGCGCTGGTGATCACCACCCTGCTGAACTCGCGGGTCAGCGGACATCGGCCCACGAAGAAGTCGATCCGGGCCATCATCGCGTGCGTCGGCGGGATCTTCATCTTCGTGGCGATCGCCGCCTTCGTCGCCACGGAGCAGAAGGTCACGGATCAGCAGCTGATCACGATCCTGGTGCTGCTGCTGGTCGTGATCGTCGCCTTCAGCATCCTCTGGATCTGGTTGCGCAAGCGCGCGCAGGCGCTCTTCTACATCGTCGCATCGGGCGTGATCTACGGATTCGTGGCGACGCTCGCGAAGGTCGTCATCAAGCGCATCCAGGCCGGCAACTTCGAGTGGCTGACCCTGCTGTGCCTCATCGCCCTCCTGGCGGCGGTGGCCGTGGGAGCCTACTTCGTGCAGACCGCCTATTCGGTGGGCCCCCCCGACCTCGTGATCGCCGGGCTGACGGTCATCGACCCGATGGTCGCCGTCCTCATCGGACTCATCGTGCTGCAGGAGGCGGCGACCGCTCCGTGGCCTGCGCTCGTCGGGTTCGGCGTCGCCGGGGCGATCGCGGTCTACGGTGTGATCTCGCTCGCCCGCAACCACCCGCAGGTGATCAGCGACAGTCAGGAGCTGCCGATCGAACGCGGCAGCGAAGGTTCGACGAGCGAATCGCATCCCAGCACCGGATCGATCCGCCTGACCGAGGCGGTCGCCAAGGTGTGGCCCGAACCGCCGGTGCACGACATCGACGATCCCCCGAAGAGCCGCTGAGGCTGAAGAGCCTCAGTCGTTCGGCACGTCTATCTGGATTCGGCCGTCCCGCATCCGCCCCTTGTCACCCGGAGTCGGCGCCGGTGCCGGCATCTCGACCTGTGCCTCCCACTGCGCTCTCGCCTCGTCGGCGGACGGGCGCCAGACCACGTCGAACCCGGCGCCGATCCCGCTGAGGGATCCACCGCCGCCCTCCAACTGACGCCTCAGGTTGTCGCGCTTGAGCCGCGGCGCGACGGCGATCGCGACGGCCGCAAGCGCGACGACGGCGCCCACCACGAGCCAGGCGATCATGTCCACGAAGGCATTGTGTCATGCGCCGACCGAGCGATCGCCGTTCGGTAGGCTCGATGCTCGAGGGGCGGTGGCCAAGCTGGTCAAGGCAGCGGGCTCATAACCCGACGATCGTGGGTTCAAGTCCCACCCGCCCCACTGTGAAAAGCCGCAGAACACGCGGTTCCGGTACGCGCGCGCGCTCGTCATTCGTGTGGGACGAGCGCCGCGTGTGGGGAACGTGTGGGAACGACACCGGAACTGCGCGGCACGAGAGCGGCTGCCGCCGTCGCCCGCGCTGCTGACGAACGCTCTCTTTCGGGTCGTCGCACCCGGTCGGAGTTTCCTGCCCGGCACCGAGCCACAGATCGAGATCGTGGCGTGGGCGGTGACCCGCTCGGAAGCCTCGTCCGAGCCGTGGCAGCATCTCGGGGACCTGGACGGGCTGCGGAAGGAACTGGCCCGCTGGAAGGGCTGAGTCTAGGTCGGCGGAGGTGGAACTTCGCTTGCGGGAGCGTTGGTTGTTGCGTGGGTGTCCAATCGTTTAGCAGTGCGCCTCCACATCAGCACGAAGAGGAGGACGACCACGAGGCCGACGGTGTTGAGGATGGTGATCGACACGGTGACCAGTGGGTCGGATACAAACGGAAAGATCATCATCAGGAGCATTGGGGCTATGTTGCGTACCGCGGTGGTCACCTCGGTCGCGTGTCTGACGCCTACCTTCTTGACACGAAGACCGGAAACGAGAAGGTAGGCGCACCCGAGGCCGATGAAGGGCCCGGCGATGGCGGCGAGGTAACTCGCGGTGCCCCACTCCTGCACGAACAGATCCCAATACGCAATCAGCGTGAAGTTCATATTGAAGAGCAGGCAGAGAATCGCGACGCGGACCGTCCACCGCGCCAACGACGCTGTCAGGTCGGGCCACGAGACCCTGAAGCCGCACCCGAGGATAAGCGGCAGGAGGATGAAAAGCAGCAGCGGCCACGCAACGTCCCAGGCCGTGGTCTGCAGTTGCGCGTCAACCGCGTCGATGGCAAAGGGCAACCCGAGCGGGAGAGCGATGATGGTCGCCACCGTCAGCACCACGAGCAGGGTGGTGGAGATGCTGACATCCGCCTTGGCCAACCGGGACAGAAGGGGAGCGAACGGCATCCCCGCACACAGGGCCGCGACACAGAACCCGACCTTGATCTCTCCTGGAATGGACGAGGCGACCGTCAGCAGGTAGCCGATAAACACGACCGGGATGACGACGAAATTGATGACCAACGCCCACACGGCAATCTTCCAATGGGCAGCGACCTGTCCGAGCAGTTTGCCGATCGGAAGCCTGAGGCCCAACCCGAACGAGTTCAGGATTACGAAGAGCACCCCGAACCCGTTGATTAGGACGGCCAGACTGGAATCATTCATGGGGCTACCTCTTCTCGGGCGAGCGATCCTGCAGGCAACGTCCCCATTGTGGCGTAACGATGTCTTCGACGGGGGTCCACCCGAACATCGACCTGGACGGGCTGCGGAAGGAACTGGCCCGCAGTGACCTGGGGGGATTCGGAGGTGTGGGCCGCGGTGGGCCGCGTGTGGGAACGTACCTCACACGCGCCTGTTACGTTCCGACGCCGCTTACCTCGTTCGAGCCCGCAATTCCGTGCCATCACGCACGTTCGGGTGACGGCCCGGGATGAGGCTGAGACGCCTACCCACGGACTCATAACCCGACGATCGTGGGTTCAAGTCCCACCCGCCCCACGCGCGAGAGGGTCACTCGGAGGGCGGCCCTCTCCGCATTCACTTCATCGCGGCGCCGATGTAGGAGTACTTGACGAAGACCTCCGCGGCCAGTCCGGCTTCCTCGAGCACTCCCTGCACGGCGGTGAGCATGTACTTGGAGTCCCAGCCCATGTACAGGAAGTTCGACTCGTCGAGCGCGTCCCATTGGCCGTTCCAGGCCTGCGCGGCATAGATCGGGCCGCCGCGGCGCGAGCTGAACGCCACCACATGCTGGCGCGAGTCCGCCCACAGCCGCTTGAAGATGCGGTTGAAGAGGTACTTGACGTCGTAGACCTCCCAATGCTCGCCGCGGTACTCGACGTATTCGAACTCGCGCTGCCAGCCGGGCGGCCAGCCGCGGCGGCGCTGCGCATCGAGGATCGGGGTGAGGCCGTCGTCGTCGATTCCGACGGTCGCGGGATGCGCCCAGATCTGCAGGAACGCGCCGCTGAGCTCGACGGTCCTGGCAGCGATCGCCGCCGTGTCCCACGCGGCCTCATCGGCCAGCTCGCGGGTGATGGCGATCGAACTCTTCGCGTAGCCTGATCGCTTCTGCAGGAAGGGCTTGTCGGCGATGCGCTCGGCCAGCGCGTCCTCCACGAGGGCCAGATTGCCCAGCGTGGAGGCCAGGGCGCGGTGGCTGTTCTGCTCGTCGTCGGTGAGGTCCGCCCACTCGCGGTGCCCGTCGCCGCTCCATCCGTCGCCGGGGGCGAGCGGCAGGACGTGCTCGACGCCCGAGATCGGCGAGGGTGTCGACATCCGAGAGCCGGCCGAGCACGTAGGCGGCGTGGGGGAGTTCTCCGTACTTCAGCGCCACCCGGACCCGTTCATCTGACGGCGTGATGCGGCTGATCGCGCGTTCCAGGCTCTCCTGTCCGCCTTCACGCGCGCGGCACAGGCGTGCGACGAGCCGATCGGTGCTCACCCCGACGACGCTTCGTCGCAGCAGCAGGGACTGCACGTGTTCGAGCGTGGCGATGAGAACCGAGGTGTCGACCGCGCCGCGCGTGTAGTCGCGGTAGGCGCGCATGACCAGCGGGTACATGCCCCGTCCGAAGGTGTTGACGTAGCCCAGCTGCCGTGCGACCTCGGCGTCGGGTGCGTGGGCGGGGTCCATCAGCACTCGATAGATCTCCGAGTAGGCCTTCCACTCCGCGGCATGGGCGCGGAGGCCGTCCAGGTCGAGGCGCGGGAACTCGTGCCGGAAAGCGTCGTACACGCCGCGTTCGCCGGCGACAGCGACCTCGCGGCCTGTCGTCATGACGAGGAAGTGCCGCCAGAAGCTGCCGATCGACTCGCCGGTGTTCTGCTCGATCGGGACCCAGAACGAGTCCTCGATCTCGCTCTGCTCCGCGTGCGACAGACCCATCAGCACGTAGTTGTGGATGAGCTCGTGGTCGCGCAGCGGCTCCCCGGTGGAGTTGAGGCTCTCGAAGATCTGCTGGGCGTTGGCTCCCATGCCGAGCGTGATCGCGACGTGCTCGAGCTTCTGCAGCCCGCCCCAGATCCGCGGCGCCTCCTCGGCGCTGATCTGACTGCGGAAGAAGGCGTAGTTGTCATCGAAGCGGGACTCCCGCAGCTCACCGTCGGCCGCGCGCCGGTCCAGGACGACGCTCTCGAAGACCTGCGCCCACGCGCGATGCGGCCGCAGCTTGGTGCGCGAGCGGTCGGATGAGCGGACCAGCACCTTCTCGAGTTCGGCTGCCAGATCGGGGCGGTCGGATTTCACGGTGTGATGCAGCGCGGCGATCAGCAGCATGAGCGTGGTGATGCGCTGCTGTCCGTCGATCAGCACCAGCTCCGCTGACGTCGCCGTCCATGCTGAGCGACGACAGCACCGAGCCGATGAAATGCATGTGCCGGTCGTCGGAGTCCGCGACCGCCCTGATGTCGCCGAGGAGCTGTTCGCACGCGCCGATGTCCCACCGGTACTGACGCTGGTACACCGGCACCACGATCGTGGACTCCGAGGCCGACAGCCAGGCGATGGTGTTGACGGCGGTCGCATCGATGTTCGTGGCAGTGGCCATTGTGTCGCTTCGCCCCTCGGAACGCTCGTGGATCATTGCGCGAACTCCGGCCGTCCGGGCAACGCCGCCGTCGAGCCTAGTTCATGTGCAGGATGCCGCGCGGCATCGCTCGATTATCCCTGGGCCCGCGGGCCCGGGGCCGTCCAGGACGCCGATGTAGGCTTGCCTAAGTCGGGCCTGTAAAAACGTGCTGGCCCCCTACGAAAGGCATGATTCACATCATGGGTTACATCAAGTCCGCCGCTCTCGAAGAGACCGGTTACGTGGTCCTGGACCGCTACAACCAGGAACTGGATCCCAAGGAGTGGCTCGACATCGAGTACAACGACTGGAAGTCCTCGGGTGACACGCGCTTCGCTCCGCTCGCCAGTTTCGCCGGCGACATCGAGTGCAACGGATTCTGGAACCACAAGCCGCCGCGCACCGACAAGGACGGTGTCTGGATCGAGTCGCAGGTGGAGAAGGCTCCGAACCTCACGCGCCGCGCGCAGGAGCCTGGAGCGAACGTCGGTCGCTGCCGCGTCATCGAGCTGCAGCCGAACACCTATGCGGACTGCCTCTACAACCTTCACCAGGACGACAACAATCGCCTCAACCCGGACGGCACCGGCTGGGTCGTGCGCGGCTTCTTCAACCTGACCGACGACAAGGACAGCTACTTCGTCCTCCGGGAGAATCGCACCGACCCGAGCGTCGAGTACCGCATCGCGCTGCCGGCCGGCGCGCAGTTGATCGTGGACACCCAGCGCCTGTGGCACGCGGCGACGCACCCCGGCGACGAGGCGCGGTACTGCCTCATCACCTCGTGGACCTCGGGACCGGAACTGGACGCGTACATCGAGAAGTACCACGGCAAGGCGCGCGTCCCGAACGTCGAGGTGCCGCAGGACGTGCTGGATGCCGGCCAGGCCGAGCAGGCCCGCCGCCTCGCCGCCCGCGCTGCGTACTACGCGGCCAAGGGCCAGGCCGAAGTGACGGCGATGAGCGAGGCCTGAGCAACCCGACGCTTCCACGGTGGCTCCGCTCGATCCTCGGGCGGGGCCACCGTCGTTCCCGCACCCGTCGGCGGCGGCATCCGGAAACACCGAATCACACGCTTGTCATTCCGCCCCGATGTGCACGATAATGGGCACCACAACCGCATAGCCACGAGCACTCCGCATCAGGTCGTAGGGGAAGACGCACCTGACGAACGGAGAGATCATGGCGACGACCAAGGCGCGTGGAGTGATCTTCATTCATTCCGCGCCACGCGCGTTGTGCCCCCACCTCGAGTGGGCCGTCGGCCGAGCGCTCGGCCACGCGGTCAGCTTCGACTGGTCCGAGCAGCCGGTCCTGTCGGGGAGTCGACGTGCGGAGTACTACTGGGAAGGCGCGGCCGGCACCGGGGCCGCTCTGGCGACCGCGATCCGCGGCTGGGAGCATCTCCGGTTCGAGGTGACGGAGGACCCGACTCCCCGCAGCGATGGCGGCAGATGGCTGCACACGCCGGGTCTCGGAATCCATTACGCGCAGACGGACTCCTCCGGCAACGTCGTCGTCGGAGAGGACCGCATCCGCTATGCGATGGAGGTCGCAGCCGGCGACGCGATCGAACTCCACAACGAGCTCCAGGTCGCCCTGGGCGCCGCGTGGGACGACGAGCTGGAACCATTCCGTCACGCCAGCGACGACGCCACGGTCGTCTGGTTGCACAAAGTGGGGTGATGAGCTCCGGGCCGTCGAGAGCGCGTGACACGCGCATCGGGACGCAGGCGGATCGAGGCGCCACTACCGGTGGTCGGAGACCGATGATCCCGGACACCGAGACCGCGAATCGCCGCCTGAAATGAGAGACGCCCCCGCTGGCCCTCGAGCTTTTCGAAGGGTCAGCCGGGGGCGTCTTCGTCTGATCAGGCGGAGGCGAATGCCACGACGGCGTTGTGCCCGCCGAACCCGAACGAGTTGCTGATCGCAAGCTGCGGGCCGTTGCCCAGCGGGATCGGCGAGCCGGAGATGCGCAGCGGGATCTCGGGATCCTGCGTGGTCAGGTTTATCGTCGGGGGAGCCTGCCCCTCCTGCAGCGCCAGGATCGTGAAGATGGCCTCCAATGCGCCCGTGCCGCCCAGCAGATGGCCGGTGGAGGCCTTCGTCGCCGACACGGGGATCTCGTGCACCCGGTCGCCGAAGACGCTCAGAAGCGCCCTGTACTCCGCGATGTCGCCCGTGGGCGTCGAGGTGGCGTGCGCGTTGATGTGGGTCACGTCGTCGACGGATGCCCCTGCGGCCTCGAGCGCCAGACGAACCGCGCGCGAGGCGCCGAGTCCCTCGGGCTCCGGAGCGGTGATGTGATACGAATCGGCCGTGACGCCGCCGCCGACGACGGCGGCGTAGATCTTCGCGCCTCGAGCGCGGGCGTGCTCCTCGGTCTCGAGCACCACAGCCGCGGCGCCCTCGCCCATGACGAAGCCGTCTCGGTCGACGCTGTACGGGCGCGATGCGTGCCCGGGGTCATCGTTGCGCCTGGACAGCGCCTGCATGGAGGAGAAGGCGGCAATGGTGATCGGATGGATCGCCGACTCGGTGCCACCCGCGATCACGACGTCGGCAAGGCCGAGCCGCAGATGCTCCAGCGCATTGACGATCGACTCCGTGCTGGACGCGCACGCAGAGGCGACGGTGCGGGCGTAGGCGCGCGCTCCCAGATGCATCGACACCGCCGCCGCAGCCGCGTTCGGCATGAGCATCGGAACCGTCATCGGCATCACGCGCCGTGGGCCCTTCTCACGGAGCGTGTCCCACGCATCCAGGAGGGTCCAGACGCCGCCGATGCCGGTCGCGAAGTCGACGCCCAGTCGCTCCGGTTCGACATCCGGTGCGCCGGCGTCCGCCCAGGCCTCGCGCGCGGCCACCAGCGCGAACTGCGAGGCCGGATCGAGGCGCTTGGCCTCGGGGCGCTCGAGCACCGTCTCAGGGCGGACGAGAGCCTCCGCAGCGAAGGTGACCGGAAGCTCGTACTCGGACACCCACTCGCTTCCGAGGGTTCGGGCCCCGGATGCGCCCCCGAGGAGCGCGGACCAGCTCTCGGGAGCGGTGCCTCCGATCGGCGACGACGCTCCGATTCCGGTGACGACGATGCGTGACGTGCTCATGTGCGTGAGTTCCTTAATCAGTTGCCGGTGGGGCCGGCCGCCCTGACCGCTTTCCCTCGCTGGTGGTGCCGGCGGGACTGCCGCCGGCATGCCCCGGTGGGGGCCGCGCGGCCCCCACCGGTGACGATTACGCCTGGTTGGACGTGATGAAGGTGACGGCGTCGCCGACGGTCTTGAGGTTCTTGACCTCGTCGTCGGGGATCGTGACGCCGAACTTCTCCTCGGCATTGACGACGATCGTCATCATCGAGATCGAGTCGATGTCGAGGTCGTCGGTGAACGACTTCTCGAGGGCGACCTCGTCCGCCGAGATCCCCGTCTCGTCGGTGATGAGCTCGGCGAGTCCCGCGAGGACCTCGTCGTTGCTGAATGCCATGGTTTCTCCTGTTCTTCGGGGGTGCCCCGTCGGGGCCGTGTTCAGTCTAGGGTCGGGGGTCCGGGGCTTCAGGGCAGTACGACGACCTGCGCGCCGAACACGAGGCCGGCACCGAATCCGATCTGCAGGGCGAGTCCGCCGCTCAGCTCGGGATGCTCCTCCAGCAGGCGGTGGGTGGCCAGCGGGATCGATGCCGCGGACGTGTTGCCGGTCGTCTCGATGTCGCGCCCGATCACCACGCTCTCGGGAAGGCCGAGCTGCTTGGCGAACTCGTCGATGATGCGCATGTTGGCCTGGTGCGGCACGAAAGCGGCGAGATCGGATGCCTCCACCCCGGCCGCCTCCAGCGCCTGACGTGCGACCTTCACCATCTCCCACACAGCCCAGCGGAACACTGTCGGCCCTTCCTGGCGGAGGGTCGGCCACGGCGCCTGGCCATAGCGGAATTCGTTGAGCGTGTAGTTCATGCCGACAGCGTCCGCTTTCGAGCCGTCCGATCCCCAGATCGTCGGTCCGATGCCGGGTGTCTCGCTCGGTCCGATGACGACCGCCCCGGCGCCGTCTCCGAGGAGGAACGAGATGCTGCGGTCTGTGGGATCGACCACGTCGCTGAGCTTCTCCGCGCCCACCACGACGACGTAGTGCGCCGCGCCGGCCCGGATCAGGGCGTCGGCCTGCGTCACGCCGTATGAGAAACCCGCGCACGCCGCATTGAGGTCGTACGCCGCCGCTGGGTTGGCGCCGATGCGGTCGGCGACGATGGCCGACACCGACGGCGTCTGCTTCGGATTGCTGATCGTCGCGACGATGACGGCGTCGACCTGCTGCGGGTCGATACCCGAGCGGGCGATCGCCTCGACGGCAGCATCCGTCGCCAATTCGATCGCCGTGGTCTCGGGGTTCGCACGCGTCCGCGTGATGATGCCGGTGCGCTGGCGGATCCACTCGTCGCTGGAGTCGATCGCGGCGATCAGGTCGTCGTTGGGAACGGCGATCTCGCCACGCGCTGCCCCGTAGGAGTAGATGCGGGTGTGGGCTGGTCCGGTCGGCTGAACGAGCATGCGTGTCATGGCAGACCTCCGGTCATGCGGCGGTCGCCGCTCATGCTTCGACCCCGCTCAGGAGCGCTTCGGCCGCGGGCAGGTCGGCCGGCGCCTTGACTGCGACGCCGGGCACGCCACGCAAGGCGCGCTTGGCGAGGCCGATCAGCGTTCCCGCGGGCGAAAGCTCGACGATGCCGCTCACGCCGTCCGCCGCGAAGGAGGCCATGCAGAGGTCCCACCGCACCGGGGACGCGACCTGCTCGACGAGGAGATCCAGGTAGTGTGCCCCTGAGGAAACGCTCGCACCATCCTGGTTCGACCAGATCGTGACCTCTGGATCGGCCGGTTCGATCTCAGCGGCGGCGCGACGCAGTGCGTCCACAGCCGGTGCCATGTAGCCGGTGTGGAAGGCGCCCGCCACCTGCAGGGGGATGACCCGCGTTCCGGTCGGAGGATCGGCGGTCAGCGCCTGGAGCGCGGGGAGCGCCCCGGCAGCGACGAGCTGCCCGCCGCCGTTGTAATTCGCCGGTGTCAGATCGAGCTCGGCAAGGCGAGCGACGTTGGCGTCCTCGTCACCGCCGATGATGGCGCTCATGCCGGTCTGCTCGGCCGCGGCGGCCTCGGCCATCGCACGACCGCGGATGCCGACCAGGCGCAGGGCGTCCTCCTCGCTGAGGATTCCCGCCGCGGCAGCGGCGGCGAACTCGCCGACCGAGTGCCCGGCGACCCCTGCGAAACCGCGGCGGTCGGTCAGGCTGTTCCAGGAGAGCAGGCTCGCGGCAACGATGAGCGGCTGGGCCACCTGCGTGTCGCGGATGCGATCAGCGTCCCACGCTGTGCCGGCTGCAGCCAGATCGACGCCCGCCCACTCCGAGTACTCCGCCAGACGCTCGGCGGCGCCCTCGAGCTGGAGCCACGGCGTGAGGAATCCGGGGGTCTGCGAGCCCTGCCCCGGGAAGACGGCGATGATCACCGTTCCATCCTGTCAAGGATCAGACGGCGGCCTCTGGCGATCTCGTCACAAGAATCGCCGACACCTTTGTGCGTGCCGTACAGGATCATGCCGTTCCACGCCGAGCGGAGGGGAGCCGGCGGCGGGTGGAGTCGGTGCCGATGGATCCGAGGACCAGTGCCGTCTGCAGGATGAGCGCCTCCCGCGGACCGGTGGCGTCCCAGCCGATGACGTCGGAGACGCGCTTCAGGCGGTAGCGGACCGTGTTGGGGTGGACGAACAGCTCGCGCGCGGTTGCTTCGAGCGACCGGCCGTTGTCGAGATAGCTCCACAGCGTCGTCACCAGATCGGCGCTGTGGGACTGCAGCGGACGATAGATCCGCTCGACGAGCGTCTGCTTGGCCAGGGGGTCGCCTGCCATGGCGCGCTCCGGGAGCAGGTCGTCCGCCTCGACAGGCCGCGGGGCGTTTCTCCACGCACGTGCGACCGCGAACCCCGCCAGCGCTGCCCGAGCGCTCTGGCTGGCATCCACCAGCGCCGGCACCGCGGGGCCGAGCACCAGGTATCCCGGTCCGAATCCCGGCTCGAGACGCTTGGCGATCTCGGGGAACGGGAGCTCGGGCTCCTCCTCAGTGCGACCGGGAAGCTCGGCACGGCCGAGCACGAGCACGAGCCGCGAGCCCTGGACGCCGATGAGCACATCGACACCGAGCTTGCGCGCGCTGCGCCGGAGCTGATCGACGTCGAAGAGCGGGGGAGTGGTCCCCACGAGGACGGCGACCTCCCCATGGCCGTGCCAGCCGAGCGCCGCGATGCGGCTGGGCAGCTCTTCGTCGGCTTCGCCGGTGAGGATCGAATCGACCACCAGCGCTTCGAGGCGGGCATCCCACAGCCCGCGCGCCTCCGCGGCTCGCGCGTAGACATCGGCGGCGGCGAAGGCTACGTCGCGGGAGTACAGCAGGATTCCCTCGCGCAGGTCGTCGCCCTTGCCCACGAGCCGCTCCTCGGTGACCTCCACCGTCACGCGGATGAGCTGGAGCGTCTGGGTGAGGCTGACGCTGCGCAGCAGCTCCCGGGGAGCCGCGGCGAAGATGTCCGCGGCGATCCACGGTGTCGAGGTGGGGTCGTCATACCACTGGATGAACGACGAGATCCCGGCCTGCGCAACGAGGCCGACGGCCGAGCGCCGCGCCGGGGGCATCTCGGCGTACCAGGGAAGCGTGTCCTCCAGGCGCTTGATCGTCGCCGTCGCCAGATCGCCCGAGATCCGCCTCAGCCAAGCGAGGGTCTCGGTCTTGTCCATCTGGGTGGAGCGCGAAGCCATTCCTGGGGTCAGCTCTCGCCGCCCGCGTTGCCGCTGGTGCCGGCCGTGACATCGTGCAGTCGGTACTTCTCGATGGCCTGAGCCGCGAGCGAACCGTCGACGACGCCCTCGTCGGCCAGCGCCTGGAGCGTCCGCACGACCACCGAGGGGCCGTCGATCTTGAAGAAGCGCCGCGCCGCAGCGCGCGTGTCGGAGAAGCCGAATCCGTCGGCGCCGAGGGTGGCGAAGCGATGCTGCACCCAGGGACGGATCTGATCCTGGACGGCGTGCATGTAGTCGCTCACCGCAACCACCGGGCCGGGGGTGTCGCGCAGCTTGTCGGTGATGTAGGCGGTGCGCGGCTCCGCTTCAGGGTGGAGGAAGTTGTGCTCGTCGGCGGCCAGCCCGTCGCGACGCAGCTCGGTCCAGGAGGTGACCGACCAGACGTCGGCGATCACGCCCCAGTCGGCCTTGAGCAGCTGCTGCGCCTCCAGAGCCCAGGGCACACCGACACCGGACGCGAGCAGCTGGGCGCGAGGACCGTCGCCCTCTCCGACGGAGATGCGGTGGATGCCGCGCACGATGCCGTCGACGTCGACATCCGCCGGTTCGGCGGGCTGCACGAGCGGCTCGTTGTAGACGGTCAGGTAGTACATCACGTTCGGATCGGGATGCTGTCCGCCGTACATCCGGTCGAGGCCGGCGCGGACGATGTGCGCGATCTCGTAGCCGTAGGCCGGGTCGTACGACAGCGTGGCCGGGTTCGTGGAGGCGAGCAGGTGCGAGTGACCGTCCGCGTGCTGAAGGCCCTCACCCGTCAACGTGGTGCGACCTGCGGTCGCGCCGATGATGAAGCCGCGGGCCATCTGATCGCCTGCGGCCCACTGCGCGTCGCCGGTCCGCTGGAAGCCGAACATCGAGTAGAAGATGTACACCGGGATGAGCGGCTCGCCGTGCGTGGAGTACGAGGTGCCGACACCGGTGAAAGCGGCCATGGCGCCCGCCTCGTTGATGCCGACGTGGAGGATCTGACCCTGCGGGCTCTCCTTGTAGGCGAGCAGGAGCTCCCGGTCGACGGAGGTGTAATGCTGACCATTCGGGTTGTAGATCTTGGCCGTGGGGAAGAACGCGTCCATTCCGAACGTCCGCGCCTCGTCGGGGATGATCGGCACGATGCGGTGCCCGAAGTCCTTCGCCCTCAGCAGGTCCTTCAGCAGTCTGACGAAAGCCATCGTCGTGGCGATCTCCTGCGTGCCCGAGCCCTTCTTCGGCTGCGAGTATGCGGAGTCGTCGGGGAGGCTGAGACCGACGTGGGTCGAACGGCGCTCGGGGACGAAGCCACCGAGAGCACGGCGTCGCTCCATCAGGTACTGGATCGTCTCATCCTGCTGACCGGGGTTGTAGTACGGCGGCAGGTACGGGTTCTCCTCCAGCTGGGCGTCCGTGATGGGGATGTGCATCCCGTCGCGGAAGTGCTTGAGGTCATCGAGGGTCATCTTCTTCATCTGGTGCGTCGCGTTGCGCCCCTCGAAGTGCGGTCCCAGCCCATAGCCCTTGATCGTCTTGGCGATGATGACGGTGGGCTGGCCCTTATGCTCGATCGCCGCCTTGTAGGCCGCGTACACCTTGCGGTAGTCGTGACCGCCGCGCTTGAGGCCCCAGATCTGGTCGTCGCTGTAGTCCTTGACGAGGGCCAGGGTGCGCTCGTCGCGACCGAAGAAGTTCTCACGCACGTAGGCGCCGCTCTCGGTCTTGAAGGTCTGATAGTCGCCGTCGGGCGTGACGTTCATGAGATTCAGCAGGGCGCCGTCCGTATCCCGGGCGAGCAGGTCGTCCCATTCGCGCCCCCAGACGACCTTGATGACGTTCCAGCCTGCGCCGCGGAAGAAGCTCTCGAGCTCCTGGATGATCTTCCCGTTGCCGCGGACCGGTCCGTCGAGCCGCTGTAGGTTCGCGTTGACCACGAAGGTCAGGTTGTCCAGGCCCTCGTTCGCGGCGACCTGCAGCTGACCGCGGCTCTCGACTTCGTCCATCTCGCCGTCGCCGAGGAACGCCCAGACGTGCGACTCCGAGACATCCTTGATGCCGCGGTTGGTGAGGTACTTGTTCGTCATCGCCTGGTAGATGGCGTTAATCGGACCGAGGCCCATCGAGACGGTCGGGAACTGCCAGAACTCTGGCATGAGCCGCGGATGCGGGTAGGACGGGATGCCGTTCGGCGCAGCCGACTTCTCCTGGCGGAATCCGTCCAGCTGCGCCTCGGTCAGCCGGCCCTCCAGGAAGGCGCGCGCGTAGGTGCCGGGAGATGCGTGGCCCTGCACGAAGATCTGGTCGCCACCGGACGGGTGATCCGCGCCGCGGAAGAAGTGGTTGAAACCCACCTCGTAGAGGGCCGCCGAGGAGGCGTAGGTGGAGATGTGGCCGCCCACGCCGATTCCCGGACGCTGGGCCCGGTGCACGGTGACGGCGGCGTTCCACCGGATCCATGCGCGATAGCGGCGCTCGATCTCCTCGTCACCGGGGAAATCCGGCTCGTTCTCCGGAGCGATCGTGTTGATGTAGTCGGTGGTCGGGACCATCGGCACGCCGAGGTGGAGGTCCTTCGAGCGCTTCAGCAGGCTCAGCATGATCTCGCGGCCGCGACCGTGGCCTTTCGCCGCGACCAGCTGCTCGAGCGACTCCTGCCATTCGGCGGTCTCGTCGGGATCGCTGTCGAGGGGGCCCTGAGAGTACGGATCCTGGTCGTGGACAGTCACGGAAGACCTTTCGTCGTCTGGCAGATCGTGCCAGGTAATCGCATGCGATGCGGCGCAGGCTTTGTTCGGCATGCACAACGCACCGTTTCAGCCTAGCGAGTCCTGCGTGCGCCGCAGGCCTGCTCCGACTCTCGTCCTAGACTGGCGGAGAGGGCCTTTAGCTCAGCTGGTAGAGCGCCACGTTTACACCGTGGATGTCGTCGGTTCGATCCCGGCAGGGCCCACCATCGATCTCGTCCCTTCCTCGCGAACTGCAGCCGGGCGGGGTCAACTCTCGCTCCGGATGCCGCGGGGTAGGTTGGAGGCGTGAACGCCAGCCCCGCCGATCAGCGCCGACTCCTGGAAGTGGCCGAGCTCGACACCCGCATCCGTCAAGCGGACTCCGCACGCCGCAATCCGCCTCAAGCTGCTCGCGTTCAGCAGCTGCTCGCTCGCCGCCAAGAGCTGAGCCAGGAGCTCACGACCCGCCTCGGCGCACGAGACGACCTGCGCGCGGATCTGGCCCGCATCGAGTCGGACGTCGCAGTGGTCGATGCCCGCCGCACCAGAGACGCGGAGCGGCTGAACTCCACCAGCAACGTGAAGGAGGCGCAGGGCCTCGAGAGTGAACTGGCCTCGCTCGCCCGACGCAAGAGCGACCTCGAGGACGCCGAGCTGGAGATCATGGAGCGGCTCGAGGAAGCCGAGTCCGCGGTCACCGCGCAGGAGGCGGCCATCGCCGAGACGAACGCCGAAGGTTCGACACTGAGCGGCGAGGCCAAGAGCGTCGTCGCCGAGTCGACCGCGCTCTTCGAGGCTGCGAGCCGCGACCGCACCGCCGTCGCCGGGAGCATCGGCGCAGACCTCCTGGCCTACTACGAGCGTGTCGCCACGCGCAGCGCCGGTGCAGCACTGCTGCGTCGCGGCACGTGTGAGGGATGCCGCATGGTCCTGGCCGGAACCGATATGCAGGCGATCCGGCTGTCTGCCGAAGACCTGGTCGTCACGTGCCCCGAGTGCGGGTGCATCCTGGTGCGCACGGAGGAGTCCGGTCTGTGACCCGCCTGATCGTGGAGGCCGACGGTGGCTCGCGCGGCAATCCGGGCATCGCGGCCGGCGGCGCGGTGGTCATGGATGGTGAATCGGGGGCGGTCCTGACCGAGGTCGGCGTCTATGTCGGGATCGCGAGCAACAACGTCGCCGAGTACAACGGACTGATCGCGGGCCTGCGCAGCGCGCTCGAGCGCGACCCGGACTCCCTGCATGTGCGAATGGACTCCAAGCTGGTCATCGAGCAGATGTCGGGCCGGTGGAAGATCAAGCACCCCGACATGCGTGTCCTCGCTGCAACCGCCCAGGCTCTCATCGACGGTCACGAGGTGTCCTTCGAGTGGGTGCCGCGCCTGTCCAACAAGCTGGCGGACGCGGCGGCGAACGAATCGATGGATCGCCAGGAGAGCTTCCGCCGGGACCTCGACGGTGGACCGGGCTGACCGGGCGGTCTTCATCGTCCTCGGCCGGGCGGGTGACACGGTCGTCGCCGCGATGCTGGACGCGGAAGGCGTCGAGCAGGAGCGGCGCACTCTCGCAGCGGCCGAGTTCGCGCCCTGGGTCGCCGCGACCGAGGCCGGCGTGGCCGTCCGCTGGGTCTGGGACGACACGCCGCGCTGGTACCCCGCCCTCCTCGCGGATGGAACGCGGCTCGCGCGCTGTCACGATCTGCGCCTCTCCCACGCGATCCTGCGCGACTCGGCACTCGTCGCCTCCGACGCCGACGTACGCGCTCACGTCGAGTGGGACGCAGCGCCGGCGGCCGGATCCGAGGAGGCGGCGCCCACGCTGTTCGAGCTCGGGGAGGACGCGGACGCTGCGACCGGTCTGCCCGAGAGCCTCGACGACGCGGTGCGGGAGTTCGCTCGACAGCGGGCGGCGATCGACGGATCACTCCAGCCGCGCCGCCTCCGGCTCCTGATCGCAGCCGAATCGGCGGGCGCTCTGGTGGCCGCGGAGCTGCGCGCCGCGGGCCTGCCCTGGGATGCCGGCAGCCACGATGAGATCCTGACCGACCTGCTCGGTGAGCGACCCCCGGGGGGAGGGCGTCCGGCGATGCTCGAAGACGCCGGCCGGCGCGTCCGTGAAGCCCTCGACGACCCCGGCGCGAGCCTGGATTCGCAGCCCAAGCTCCTGCGCTCGCTGCACCGCGCCGGCATCCTCGTCGAATCCACGAGCCGATGGGAGCTGTCCGAATACCGGCATCCGGTCATCGAACCTCTCCTGGAGTACAAGAAGCTGTCCCGCCTGCTGTCGGCCAACGGCTGGTCGTGGCTCGAGGAGTGGGTGGCGGACGGGCGGTTCCGGCCGGTCTACGTCCCGGGCGGAGTCGTGACAGGGCGGTGGGCTTCGTCGGGCGGCGGAGCACTGCAGCTGCCCCGGCAGCTGCGAGGCGCCGTGCGGGCCGACCCTGGCTGGCTCCTCGTCATCGCAGACGTCGCGCAGCTCGAGCCGCGGGTGCTGGCGGCGATGGCGGGCGACCTGGCGCTGGCCGATGCCGCCCGCGGCAAGGACCTGTACGCGGGGATCGTCGAGACGGGCGCTGTTTCGATGCGGTCGGAGGCCAAGATCGCGATGCTGGGCGCGATGTACGGTGCCACCACGGGCGACAGCGGGAGGCTCGTTCCACGGCTTCGTCGCACCTTTCCGCGGGCTATGGCGCTCGTGGACGACGCGGCGCGGACGGGCGAGAACGGCGGTGTCGTCAGCACGTGGCTCGGTCGCAGCTCCCCGGCGCCGTCGGCCGGCTGGCACGACGCCCAGTCCCGCGCAAGCGAGGTCGAGGCGTCGGGCGCCGATGAGACCCGCGCCCGCCGCTGGGCGCGCGATCGTGGCCGGTTCACGCGCAACTTCATCGTGCAGGGCACGGCCGCCGAGTGGGCGCTCGCGTGGATGGCGGATCTCCGCGGACGCCTCGCGACGGTGCCGCCGGTGCACGAGTCCGATTCGGCTCCGCGATCCGGCCCGGCGTTCTCCACCCACCCGCACCTCGCGTTCTTCCTGCATGACGAGGTCATCGTCCACGTGCCCGCGGCGCGCGCCGACGCCGCCGCGC
The DNA here is from genome assembly GCA_963717585.1 of uncultured Actinomycetota bacterium. Classification (GTDB taxonomy): domain Bacteria; phylum Actinomycetota; class Actinomycetes; order Actinomycetales; family Microbacteriaceae; genus Microbacterium. The sequence continues at coordinate 269,123 of CAVQWI010000001.1, forward strand.
AGGCGGTGCGCGATGCCGCCTCGGCTGCGGGCCGGCTGCTGTTCGGCGACTTCCCGATCGACTTCCCCCTCGACCTGAGGATCTCCGAGACCGCGCAGAAGCACTGAGCGCCCGGCGACGTCATCCGCTGACGCGCGGCTCACCCACAGGTCGCGAGACTAGACTCGGCGACGCGAATGGGTCGGCTGGACGGTCGCGTCGCTCGCGGTTCGCCGCAGCGCCGAGGAACGTCCGGGCTCCACAGGGCAGGGCGGTGGGCAACACCCACCCGGAGTGATCCGCGAGACAGTGCCACAGAGAACAGACCGCCGCGACTCCGGTCGCGGTAAGGGTGAAACGGCGGTGTAAGAGACCACCGGGGTCGTGGTGACACGACCCGCAAGGTAAACCTCGCCCGGAGCAAGGCCAGACAGAGGATGATGACGCGGCTCGCCGAGTCCTCGGGTAGGCCGCTGGAGCGGCACGGCAACGTGTCGCCGAGAGAGATGACCGTCCACGGGGCTTCGGCCCCCGGACAGAACCCGGCGTACAGGCCGGCCCATTCGCCCTCTCAGTCCAGTGCCAGAGCTGCCGCTCCCACGATGCCCGCGTTGTTGCGGTGCACGGCCGGCACGATCGGGGTGTTCAGCTTCAGAAGCGGCAGGAACGAGTCGGCGTGCTTGGAGACGCCGCCGCCCACGATGAACAGGTCGGGCGTGAACAGGAACTCCACGTACGCGTAATACCACTGCAGTCGCTGCGCCCACTGCTCCCAGCTGAGTGCGTCGCGCTCCATCGCCGAGTAGGCGGCGTAGGCCTCGGCATCCTTCCCGTGCTTGGCTCGCTGCAGGTGACCGAGCTCCGAATTGGGGATCAGCACACCGTTGAAGATCATCGCCGATCCGATGCCGGTGCCCAGCGTGGTCAGGATCGTGAGGCCCTTCGCATCCTTGGCCGCCCCGAAGCGCATCTCGGCCACGCCTGCGACATCGGCGTCGTTGGCGAAGTGGATGTCGCGGCCGAGGCCGTCCTCGAAGAACTTCTCGGCTTCGAAGCCGATCCACTTCTTCGAGACGTTGGCAGCCGAGAGGGTGCGGCCCGACTTCACGATCGCCGGGAAGGCGACGCCGAGAGGAATGGCGTCCTCGAGCACGTCCAGCTGTGCAAGCACCTGCCGCACGGCGCCGAGGACGTCCTTCGGCTCCGCCCCTGCAGGTGTGGCGACCTTGATGCGGTCGCTCAGCAGGGTTCCCGCTTCGAGATCGACGATCGCCGCTTTGATGCCGGTGCCGCCGATGTCGACGCCGACCGCACGCTTCTTCTCCGTTGCCATGGGCCCAGCCTATCCAGGAGCGCTCGCGCGATCAGTAGGATCGAGCAGGCGGGCCCCTCGACGAACTCGGGGATCGCGAGAGGAGCGGGAAGTGTCCAGGGACAGCAAGAAGTACTGGTACAACCTCGAGACCGGCGAGGTGGAACACGGCTACGTGTCGCCCTCCGTTGATCGAGCCGGACCCTTCGAGACCGCTGCGGAAGCGGCCCGCGCGCCCGAGATCATCCGTGAGCGTTCGCGCGCCTGGGCCGAGGAGGAGCGGCGCGAGGACGGCTCTCCGCCGGCGGCTGGGGCCTCGTCGCTTGAAGCGGTCGAGGACGACGAGAACGACGAGAACTAGCCTCGCCGCGAAGGCCGGGCACCGGAGGGAATTCGATGGACAAGCAGCGTGACTTCGTTCTGCGCACGATAGAGGAGCGGGGCGTCAAGTTCGTCCGGCTCTGGTTCACGGACGTCATCGGCACCCTCAAGTCGGTTGCCATCGCGCCGGCCGAAGTCGAGGGCGCTTTCAGCGAGGGCCTCGGCTTCGACGGCTCTGCGATCGAGGGTCTGACGCGCTCCTACGAATCCGACCTCCTCGCCCACCCCGACCCGACGACCTTCCAGATACTGCCGTGGCGCGGCGAGATCGATCCCACCGCCCGGATGTTCTGCGACATCACGACCCCCGATGGCCAGCCGGCCGTGGCCGACCCACGTCACGTCCTCAAGCGGTCTCTGGCCAAGGCGGCCGATGCCGGCTTCACGTTCTACACGCACCCCGAGATCGAGTTCTACCTGCTGAAGTCGTCGTCATTCGGCCCCGAAGGGCCTGAGCCGGTCGACTCCGCGGGCTACTTCGACAACGTCCCCGGCGGCACCGCCCACGACTTCCGCCGGCGCTCGGTGCGCATGCTCGAAGACCTGGGCATCTCGGTGGAGTTCAGCCACCACGAAGGCGGTCCCGGCCAGAACGAGATCGACCTCCGGTACGCCGATGCGCTGGCCACCGCGGACAACATCATGACCTTCCGAACGGTCGTCAAGGAGGTCGCGATCGAACAGGGCGTCTACGCGACGTTCATGCCGAAGCCCCTGGGCGGCAAGCCGGGCAGCGGCATGCACACGCACATGTCGCTGTTCGAGGGCGACGTCAACGCGTTCTACGAGGAGGGCGCGACGTACCAGCTCTCCAAGACCGGACGGCATTTCATCGCTGGGCTGCTTCGGCACGCCGGGGAGATCTCGGCCGTCACGAACCAGTTCGTCAACTCCTACAAGCGCCTCTGGGGCGGCGACGAGGCGCCGAGCTTCATCACGTGGGGCCACAACAATCGCTCCGCGCTCGTGCGCGTGCCGATGTACAAGCCGAACAAGGGGCAGTCCTCACGCGTCGAGTATCGCGCCCTCGACTCCGCAGCCAACCCCTACCTGGCATACGCGCTGATGCTCGCAGCCGGACTGAAAGGCATCGAAGAGGGCTACGAGCTCCCGCCGGAGGCAGAGGACAACGTCTGGTCGCTCACCGACTCGGAACGTCGTGCGCTGGGATATGCCCCTCTGCCCGCCAGCCTCGACCATGCTCTGGAGTACATGGAGGAGTCCGAGCTCGTGGCCGAGACGCTCGGGGAGCAGGTCTTCAACTACGTGCTCCTCAACAAGCGCAAGGAGTGGCAGGAGTACCGCTCGCAGGTCACGCACTTCGAACTGAAGAGCAATCTCGAGATGCTCTGAACTCGCGCTCGAACGATGTCCACGAGCGAACGATCGCAGTCCCTCACCCACCTCGCGCGTCTCGGCTTCAGCCGGCTCGCCGAGGCCGAGGCGGAACTCCTCGAGCTCGAGGAGCTCCTCGGGGTGGAGCGCCAGGAGCTCACGGCACCGGCGGCCCACTCGGCGGACCCGGATGCGGCCGTGTCGGGACTCACACGCATCGCACGACGTGATGCCGCGCCGATCCGCGCGCTCCATGCCGATCCGATGGGCTGGCGGGCCCTGTGGGCGCTGCTGGGCGCGTCGACCGGGTTCGCCGACTTCTACCTCCGGCATCCTGAGGAGCTGGCGCACCTCGCCGGCGCAGGCAGCTCGCTGCCTTCGGAGGAGCACATGCGTTCGGCCCTGCTCGACTCCGTCGGCGCTGAGGACGGCTTCGCCGCCGACGGCAGCGATGCGTCATGGGTGGCGTTGCGCGTGCGCTACCGGCAGCTGCTCGCCTCCATCGCGGCGTACGACCTGCTGAGCGCGTCGCCGGTCGACCAGCTCGGGTTCGTCGCCGCGCGGCTCGCGGATGCGGCGGGTGCCGCGCTGGAGGCATCCCTGTGCGTGGCACGCACTCGCGTCTCGAGCGGCGGCGCCGCCGGCGGGCTGTTCCCGCGAGACCAGGTCGCCGGCGCACGACTCGCCGTCATCGGAATGGGCAAGACAGGCGCGCGGGAGCTCAACTACGTGAGCGACGTCGACGTCATCTTCGTCGCGGGCGCCGACGACGCACTGATCGACGCGGTGGGGGAGAGTCGCATCGTCGACATCGCGACCCGGCTGGCCGTCCAGACGATGCGCGGCATCTCCGGTGTCGAGGTCGAGCCCCCGCTGTGGGAGGTCGATGCGAACCTGCGTCCGGAAGGCAAACAGGGCGCGCTCGTGCGCACCCTCGACTCGCACCTGTCGTATTACGACCGCTGGGCCAAGAGCTGGGAGTTCCAGGCGCTTCTGAAGGCGCGGCCGATCGCCGGCGACGCCGAACTCGGCGAGGCCTATGTGGCAGCTGTTCAACCCAAGATCTGGACGAGCGCAGCGCGGGAGAACTTCGTCGACAGCGTCCAGCGCATGCGCGAACGGGTGACCGAGCACATCCCCTCGGCGGACGTGCCCTTCCAGATCAAGCTCGGTCCCGGTGGCATCCGCGACATCGAGTTCACCGTCCAGCTGCTCCAGCTCGTGCACGGTCTGTCCGACGACCGCATCCGGCAGCGTGGCACCCTCGATGCCCTCGACGCACTCGTCGAGCAGGGATACATCGGCCGCACGGAGGCCGCGGTGTTCTCGCACGACTACCGGGTCCTTCGCCTCCTCGAGCATCGCGTCCAGCTGCGCAACCTCCGCCGGACCCATCTGATGCCGTCCCGCCCCGAAGACCTCCGCGTGCTGGCGCGATCATCGGGCATCGCGGATTCGGGCACGCAGGTGTGGGAGACCTGGGAGACCGTCAAGCGCGAAGTGCGCGACATCCATGTGCGGCTCTTCTACCGGCCGCTCCTGTCGGCGGTCGCCTCGCTGCCGGAGGAGGAGCGGACGCTGTCGCCGGCGCAGGCCCACGATCGGCTCGCCGCCATCGGCTTCAAGGATCCGGTGGGCGCGCTGCGCCACATCGCCGCGCTGACGAGCGGGTTGAGCCGCGGCGCGACCATCCAGCGGCACCTGATGCCCGTGATGATCCGATGGTTCGCCGACGGCGTCGACCCCGACTACGGCCTTCTCTCCTTCCGGCGGATCAGCGAGCGGCTGGGCGGCACACCCTGGTTCCTCCGGATGCTGCGCGACTCCTCCGGTGCGGCGGAGAGTCTGACGCGGGTGCTGTCGAGCTCACGCTACGTCGGCGAGCTCATGGAGTGGATTCCCGAATCGGCCGCGTGGCTCGACGACCGGGAACTCCTCAAGCCTCGGTCTGGTCTCGCCCTCCAGGAGGAGGCGCGGGCGATCCAGTCTCGACACGCCACGATCGATGACGCGATGCGCGCGGTGCGGGCGCTGCGTCGCCGCGAACTCCTCCGGATCGCGATGAGTGCGATCCTCGGCAACTCCACGATCGAGCAGGTGGCGACCGCACTGACCACCGTGACCGAGGTGACGATACAGGCGACCCTGAGGGCGGTGCGTCGCGAAGTCGTGCCGCCGGAGGATGATGGCCTCGATTTCTCGGTCATCGCCATGGGTCGCTTCGGCGGCGGCGAGCTCGGGTTCGGCTCGGACGCCGACGTGATGTACGTGTACCGGCCAAACGGCGTGGATCCTCAGCGCGCGCACGACCTGTCGATCCAGCTCGTCTCCGGCCTGCGCAGGCACTCCGAGGATCAGCGGGTGCCGCTGGACCTCGACGCCGATCTGCGTCCGGAGGGCCGCAACGGCCCGATGGCACGCTCGCTCGACGCCTACGCCGAGTACTACCGGCGCTGGTCGCTGTCGTGGGAGGCGCAGGCGCTGCTGCGGGCACGCGGCGTGGCCGGCAGCGTCAAGCTCCTGCGCGCGTTTACGGACCTCGCCGACGACGTGCGGTATCCGGCATCCGTCGACCCTCAGGGACTGCGGGAGATCAAGAGGATCAAGGCGCGCGTGGAGAACGAGAGACTCCCGCAGGGTGTCGATCCGGCACGTCATCTCAAGCTCGGTCCCGGGTCGCTCAGCGACGTCGAGTGGCTCGTTCAGCTCCTGCAGCTCGAACACGCCCACCGGGTGCCGGAGATGCGGACCACGTCGACCATCGCAGCCCTGCGCGCCGCCCAGGCGGCCGGGATCGTCCCGGAGTCCGCCGCTGACAGGCTCGCGGCGGCCTGGCGCCTGGCGAGCCGACTGCGTTCGGCGAACACGCTCCTGTCAGGGCAGACGAGCGATGTGCTTCCCACCGACCGCAAGCGCCTCGACGGGATCGGTCGGCTGCTGGGGTATCCGCCCCGTTCGGCCACCCAGGTCGAGGAGGACTACCTCGGTGCCACCCGTCGGGCGCGGCGCGTGTTCGAGCGCCTGTTCTACGGCTGAGCTGGTCCAAGCCTGAGCCCGTCGCATGGCCGCAGAGAAGGGGCCCCGCGACGCGGGACCCCTTCTCGTGTCTTGCAGCGTCAGACGCCGAAGTACAGCTCGTACTCGAAGGGGTGAGGGCGAGCCGCGATGGGCTTGATCTCGTTCTCGATCTTGTACTCGATCCACGTCTCGATCAGCTCGGGCGTGAAGACGCCGCCCGCCAGCAGGAACTCGTGGTCGGCCGCGAGAGCGTCCAGGGAGTCCAGCAGCGAGTTGGGCACCTGCGGGATGTTCCTCGCCTCCTCGGGCGGAAGCTCGTACAGGTCCTTGTCCACGGGCTCGTGCGGCTCGATGCGGTTCTTGATGCCGTCCAGGCCTGCCATCATCTGCGCCGCGAAGGCGAGATACGGGTTGCCCGAGGCGTCCGGCGCCCGGAACTCGATGCGCTTGGCCTTGGGATTGGAACCCGTGATCGGGATGCGGATCGCCGCCGAGCGGTTGCCGGCCGAGTAGACCAGGTTGACCGGTGCCTCGTAGCCCTTGACCAGACGCTTGTAGCTGTTCATGGTCGGGTTGGTGAACGCGAGCACGGCCGGCGCGTGCGCCAGCAGTCCGCCGATGTACCAGCGGGCGAGGTCGGACAGGCCGCCGTAGCCGGCCTCGTCGTAGAAGAGCGGCTTGCCCTCGAGCCACAGCGACTGGTGCGTGTGCATGCCCGAGCCGTTGTCGCCGAACAGGGGCTTGGGCATGAACGTCGCCGTCTTGCCCCACTGCTCCGCCGTGTTCTTCACGATGTACTTGAACTTCAGGATGTCGTCCGCCGCGTGGACCATGGTGTCGAAGCGGTAGTTGATCTCGGCCTGGCCGCCGGTGCCCACCTCGTGGTGCGCGCGCTCGAGGATGAGTCCCGCTTCGATCAGCTTGAGACTGATGTCGTCACGGAGGTCGGCCTGCTTGTCGACGGGGCTGACCGGGAAGTATCCGCCCTTGTACGGGGTCTTGTTGGCAAGGTTGCCGCCCTCTTCCTCACGGCCGCTGTTCCAGGCGCCCTCTTCGGAGTCGACGTAGTAGTAGCTCGCGTTCTGCTTCACTTCGAAGCGGACGTCGTCGAAGATGTAGAACTCAGCCTCGGGCGCGAAGAAAGCGGTGTCGGCGATTCCGGTCGAGGCGAGATACTTCTCGGCCTTCTTGGCGACCTGGCGCGGGTCCTTCGAGTAGATCTCGCCGGTGCGCGGGTTGTAGATGTCGAAGATCATGATGAGCGTCTTCGCCTCGCGGAACTGGTCGAGGTACGCCGTTGAGACATCCGGAATCAGCTGCATGTCGGACTCGTGGATGTTCGCGAAGCCACGGATCGAGGAGCCGTCGAACAGCTGGCCGACGGTGAAGAATTCCTCGTCCACCGTGGACGCCGGAATGTTGAAGTGCTGCTGCACGCCAGGAAGGTCCGTGAAACGGATGTCGAGGAATTTGACGTCCTCGTCCTTGATGAACTTCAGCACCTCGGATGAATCACTGAACATGGAGACTCCAGAGGTAGGGCATCGGGAACTGCCGCCCGCAGCGCGGGCCTTGACTGGAACGGTACCCGGGAGGGATTGCCCGGCAGTGACACCTATGTTTCCGGCATGTTACACACCCCTGGTTACGCTTGAGCGGTGACCTCCGAAGCTCAGAGCTATCCCGGGCAGCGACTGGGGCGTCCGGAGGTCGGCACCGGCTCGATTGCACGCCTCGGCCGCCGGGTCGGCGCCCTGTTCATCGACTACGGTGCCGCCTACCTCATCTCAGGCTTCTTCGGGTGGGACCCGCTTGCGATCCTCGCGATCTTCGCGATCATCCAGATCGTGTTCCTGCCGACGCTGCAGGGCAGTCCCGGCCACCGGATCCTCGGGATGAGGCTCGTCCGGCTCGACGGGTCGTGGGTGGGACTCTGGCGGCCCATCGTGCGGACCGCTCTGCTGATCGTCGTCATCCCCGCGGTCATCTGGGACGCCGACCAGCGCGGCCTGCACGACAAGGCAGCCGGCACCGTGCTCATCCGCGCCTGAGGCGCAGCCGAGACGTCAGCGCGGGCGCGGAGCGCGCACCTTCGTCGGATCGATCCCCTTCGGGATCGGAAGCGAGGCGAGCGACTGCGAGACCGACCCGAGCCGCTTGATCACGGCGGCCATGGTGGCGCGGTCGATCTTCTTCGGCAGCGCCTTGATGGTCGACGACAGCTTCGCGATCGGGACCTCGTCTTCGCCGTGCCCGACGTAGAGAACGGTCACCGGTACCCCCGTTGCGACGCGCTGGGCCTTCGAGCGCTCGTCGTTGACCAGCCGCGTCAGTCGTCCCCGTGAGCCCTCGCCGACGATGACCACTCCGCCGCGACCGACGGCACGGTAGACCGCCTCCTGCGTCTTCGGGTTCACCCCGACCGGCATCTCGCTGGACTGCCAGTTGCGGCCCAGCGACGTCGACATGACATGGCCGGCCGCCCCCGGCATCCCGTCGATCTGCTTGTACATCGCGGTGGTCGACAGGCGGGTCATCGTCATCAGCGACCCCAGTACTCCCAGCATCAGACCGGTCACGGCCCAGAGGATGACGCTCCAGATCGCAACGGGGGGCAGCAGGAAGCCGACCAGCAGACCCACACCGACGCCGGCGAGGAGGATGCCGGCGAGGAGCCAGGGAAGCCAGGGATACGCCTTCTGCGTGAACCTGAACAGAGTGCGGATCTGAGAGAAGAATCCGGGCCGCTTCTCCGGCGCGGTACTGCGAGCTGCCATGCCTTCAGCCTACCTTTCCGAGTGGTGCAGCATCGGCTCCTCCACCACGCCGCCTTGCATCGATCGATCCACGGCCCGAGGCGACGGCCGGCATCCGCTCGCGCCGCCGGAGAGGCTCGAGATCGTGACTGAGAGCGCCTCCGACCGCCTGAGGCACGGGTACCGCTTGATCCGCACCCTGACGGGTCAACCTGCGTCGCCGTGGCCAGGCTCTCTCGTGTGCGGTCCGACCGGAGGGATGAGCGTCGCGGTCGATGCCGAGGTGCTCGGTGCGGACTGGCGCGGATGGGACGCCAGCGCCACCGGGCATGTGCTCGCGCCGCTCGATGTGCTCCGGCGACCGGACGGCCACGACGTCTTGCTGCCGGTGTGCATCGAGCGGCTCGAGGAGTTCCTCGCACGTCGATCGGCCGACGGTGCCGACCTCTCACCGGGCGAGGCGGTGACCCTCGCGATCAGTCTCCTGAGGGGGCTGGCGGAGATGCACGCGATGCAGCCGCCCGGCCATGGCACATGGTGGCTCACCGACAGCGGGCGGCCCGTCCTGGCGACGCACGACTCCGACGATGCGGACCAGTCGAGCACGGCGGAGCTGCTGGGCGACCTCGGCCGAGAGGTCCCCGGTCTTGCCGCGGCGCTCGGGGAGGTGATCGATGCCGTCTCGGAGCCTCGTCGCCTCGCTCGCGAGATCGAGCGCGCGGAGAGCCGGGTGTTCGCCCTGGCGGACCCTGAAGCACTCGCGACGACGACCCTCGGTCCGCGGCCGGCGCGCGCCCGCGGCGTGGCCGAGTCTCAGCCGGATGCCGCCCTGGATGAGCCTGTGCGCCCGGCGTGGCCGCTGTCGGTGGCTCGTCATCTCGATGCGGACTGGGCGGATCTCGTCTCGCAGATGACCACCGGGATCTGGCGGGCACTCAGGACGCGCCGCCCAGCGGCGCGGCGGCCATGGATCGTGGCCGCAGGCCTCGCCGGCGCCATCGTCATCGGCGGGTTGATGTGGCCGACCGCGTCCGACGACGCGGCGACTGCCGGTGGCACGTCGAGCCACCATGCCGCCCCCTCCGTTCCTTCGCCCAGCCCGTCGCCGGCCCCGAGCCCCGCGGACGCGCCCGTGGGAACGGAGCCGCCGGCGGTCGATGGCCCGAAGGAAGCCGAATCCGCGTCGCCGCCTGCAGAGAGCGCCGCCGATCTGGCGGCGACCACTGACGCCCTGCTCACTGCTCGCTCCGACTGCGGTTCAGAGCCGGCTTGCCTGGCCGGCTTGCTCGAATCCGCCGACGCCGTCTTTCCCTCGGGTGTCATCGATCTGCCGTCAGGCGAGCGAACAGTGACACTGCTCGATGACTTCGGCGGTGCGGCGGTGCTCCGTGCGGAGGCCGCCGGAGCCACCACCCAACTCGTGGTCATCGTGCGCGCCGACGACCGATGGCTGCTGCGCGATGTCTACGAGGTCGCGCAGCAGTGACGAGCTCAGATGCCGAGCTGGCCCTCGAAGGACGCATCCTCGAGGCGCTTCTTCACGGCGGTGAGGAAACGCGCGGCATCCGCACCGTCCACGATGCGGTGATCGTAGGACAGCGCGAGGTACACGTACGAGCGGATCGCAATCGCGTCCTTGCCGTCCACGGAGACCAGACCGGGGCGCTTCACGACCACCCCCGTGCCGAGGATCGCCGACTGCGGCAGGAACACGACGGGCGTGTCGAAGAGCGCGCCGCGCGATCCGGTGTTCGTCAGCGTGAACGTGCCACCGGCGAGCTCATCCGGCTTGAGCTTGTTGTTGCGCGTGCGCGCCGCGAGATCGGCGATCTCGTGCGCGATCTGGGCGAGATTCTTCGATGCGGCGTCGCGAAGCACCGGCGTCAGCAGTCCGCGTTCGGTGTCAACGGCGATCGAGAGGTTCTCCGACGGTGGGTAGACGATCTGGTCGCCGTCCACCGTCGCGTTGATCACCGGGTTGGACTGGAGTGCCTCGGCGGCGGCCAGCGCGAAGAACGGCAGGAACGACAGCTTGTCGCCCGTCTTGGCCTGGAAGTCGCCCTTCACAGCGTCGCGGTATGACGCGAGCTTGGTGACATCGACCTCGACGACGGTCGTGAGCTGCGCGGTGGCCTGCATGGACGCGACCGCACGCTCGGCGAGCACCTTGCGCAGCCGCGACATCGGCTGGGTGGTGCCCCGCAATGGTGAGATCTCGATCTCGGCAGGAGCCGACGGGCGGGAGCCGCGGCCGCGGTCGGCGCGGAGGCCGCCTCGGCGGCCTTGAGGACGTCTTCCTTGCGGATGCGCCCGCCTACACCGGTGCCGGTGACTGTGGCCAGATCGACGCCCTGCTGCTGGGCGAGCCGGCGTACGAGCGGGGTCACGTAGGAGGTGACATCCGAGTCGTCGGCAGGGGCCGGCGCGGGGGCGGCGGGGGCCACCGGAGCTGCGGGTGCGGGGCTCTCCGCGGCGGGGGCTGCTGCCGGGGCAGGAGCTTCGGCCGGCGGCGCTGCCTCGGTCGGCGGCGCTGCCTCAGCCGCAGGAGCGGGCGCTCCATCGGCGGCGGGCGCCTCAGCGGCGGGTGGCGCGGGCGCCTCGGCTGCGGGAGCCGGAGCCTCGGCTGCGGGAGCCGGAGCCTCGGCTGCTGGGGCCGGAGCCTCGGCCGCTGGGGCCGCAGCGGCGCTGTCGCCGATCCGCGCGAGCGGCGAGCCGACGGCGACGGTCTCGTCCTCCTGGACGAGGATCTCCTGCAGCACGCCGGCGAACGGGGAGGGGATCTCGGTGTCGACCTTGTCGGTCGAGATCTCGAGCAGCGCCTCATCAACGTCGACGCTGTCGCCGACGTTCTTCAGCCAGCGGGTGACGGTGCCCTCGGTGACGCTCTCACCCAGTTCGGGGAGCACGACATCCTTGCCTGCGGCGCCATCCGCGGCAGGCGGAGCCTCGGAGGCCGGCGCGCCGGCGGGCGGCGCCTCCGCGGCAGGAGCTTCGGCGCCGGCGTCGGCGGGCGCGGGCGCTTCGGTCGACGGAGCCTCGGGGGCGGATGCCTCAGCCGGAGCCTCGGGGGCGGATGCCTCAGCCGGCGCCTCGGCAGGCTGTTCGGCATCCGTCGGAGTGTCATCGGCAGCGGGAGCTGATCCCGCCCTCGCCGATCTTCGCCAGCACAGCGCCGACTTCGACGGTCTCGTCCTCCTGGACCAGGATCTCCTCGATCACTCCGCTCACCGGCGACGGGATCTCGGTGTCGACCTTGTCGGTCGAGATCTCGAGCAGTCCTTCGTCCGCCTCGACGGTGTCGCCGACCTTCTTGAGCCAGCGGGTGACCGTACCCTCGGTGACGCTCTCTCCGAGCGCGGGGAGGACCACGGAAGTGCTCATGTGCATGACTCCTTCAGAATGCCGATGTCGTTTCTAGCTTAGTGATGCCGCTGGCACGCGGTGTCAGAGCGCGTGCAGCGGCTTTCCGGCGAGGGCGAGGAATGCTTCACCGAGAGCCTCGCTCTGCGTGGGGTGCGCGTGGATGAACGGCGCGATGTCCTCCGGATGCGCCTCCCAGCCGACTGCGAGCTGGCCCTCGGTGATGAGCTCGCCGACGCGGTCCCCGACCAGATGGACGCCGAGCACGGGTCCGTCCTTCACCCGGACGACCTTGACCAGACCGGAGGTCTGCAGGATCTCGCTCTTGCCGTTGCCGGCGAGGTTGTACTCGTAGGAGACGACGGTGTCGGCGCCATGCGCCTCCACAGCCTGCGCTTCGGTGAGGCCGACCGACGCGACCTCGGGGTGGCTGTACGTCACCTTCGGGATCTGGGTGTCGGGAACCAGCACGGGACGCAGGCCCGCGATCTCCTCAGCGACGAAGATGCCCTGCTGGAAACCACGGTGCGCGAGCTGCAGCCCCGGCACGATGTCTCCCACGGCCCACACGTGCTCGACGGCCGTGCGCAGTCGCTCGTCGGTCGTGACGAATCCGCGATCGAGCACGACACCGTTCTCCTCGTAACCGACCCCGGCCGTCGACGGTCCGCGGCCGACGGCGACGAGGAGGTAATCCGCCTCGAACGTCTTGCCGTCCTCCAGGCTCACCGTGACCGCGTCGCTGGTCTGCGTGGCGCCCGCGAAGCGGACGCCGAGCGAATAGGCGATGCCCCGCTTGCGGAACGCGCGCTCGAGCGCCTTGCTCATGGAGACGTCCTCGTTCGGCACGAGGTGGTCGAGCGCCTCCACGATGGTCACGTCGGCGCCGAACGAGCGCCACACGCTGGCGAACTCGACGCCGATCACACCTCCGCCGAGGATCACCACGCGCCGCGGAATCTCGGTCAGCTCCAGGGCGTGCTCGCTCGTGAGGATCCGTCCGCCGATCTCCAGACCCGGCAGCGAACGGCTGTATGAGCCTGTGGCCAGCACGACGTCGGTGCCGCGGTACAGGTCGTCCCCGACGCGCACGGCGGGACCCGACCCGAGCACGCCCTCGCCGGGGACGACGGTGATGCCACGCGCCTTGACGAGCCCTTCCAGTCCTTTGTACTTCTTGGCCACGATGCCCTCGCGGTACGCTCGCACGCCCTCCGGGTCAATGCCCTCGAGGGTCGCGCGGACACCCATCGTGGAGGCATCCCGCGTCACGTCCGCGACCTCGGCGGCATGCAGGAGCGCCTTCGTCGGGATGCAGCCGCGGTGCAGGCAGGTGCCGCCGACCTTGTCCTTCTCGATGAGAGCCACCGACTTGCCCAGCTCTGCAGCGCGAAGGGCAGCCGCATAGCCGCCGCTCCCACCGCCGAGAATCACGAGGTCGAACTGGTGCTCGGTCATCGGGTCTCCTCACCTGCGACGAAGCGGATCAGCGACCGGACGGTCGCCCCCGTGGGTCCCTTGTCGGTGAACCCGTAGCCTGCTCCCTTGTGCATGCCGACCCCCGCGATGTCCAGGTGCACCCACGGGATCCGTGGCGCATCCGGCTCGTCGGAGATCGGCCCGACGAAATGACGGAGGAAGAGCCCGGCGAACAGCGAGCCGCCGGCAGGATCGCCGATCTTCGCGTTCTGGAGGTCGGCGATCGGAGAGTCCAGCTCGTCGACCATGTGCGGGGGCAGGGGGAGATGCCACGCCGTTTCGCCCGCGCCATCAGCGGCGGCCAGATACGCGGCCACTGCGGCGTCCTCTCCCATCACCCCGGCGTGACGCGTTCCCAGAGCGATGGTGATGGCTCCGGTGAGCGTTGCGACGTCGACGATGACGTCGGGGTGCTCGCGGCTCGCCGCGGCCAGTCCGTCCGCCAGGACGAGCCGCCCCTCGGCATCCGTGTTGAGAACCTCCACGGTCGTGCCGTCCAGCATGCGGAGCACGTCGCCGGGTCGCGTGGCCCGGCCGGACGGCATGTTGTCGGCGATGCAGAGCCACGCGGTCACCCGCACCGGGAGCTGCAGCGTCGCGACGGCGCGCAGCACGCTCAGGGCCGTCGCCGCGCCGCACATGTCGTACTTCATCCCCACCATCGAGTTGGCAGGCTTGAGCGAAAGTCCACCCGTGTCGAATGTGATGCCCTTGCCGACGAGGGCGACGTGGCGCGACGCGCCATCCGGCGCGTAGTCGAGGCGCACGAGCCGCGGCGGGCGGTCCGATCCCTGACCGACGCCCAGGATGCCGCCGTAACCGCCGTCGCGGAGTGCGTTCTCATCGAGCACCTCGACCGTCACCGGAAGGCCCTTCACCGACGCCGCCGCCCGTTCGGCGAAGTCGGCGGGTCCGAGCCACTCCGCGGGAATGGAAACGAGGTCCTTGACGAGCGCCACGGCATCCGCGGCGGCCGAGATCGCGGTGATCTCCGCGGGATCGGGTTCTGCCTCTCCGTGCACGATCACGCGGGCAGCGCGGGTCTTCGGAGCCTCCGACTTGTACCCTTCGAAGCGGTAGCCGCCCAGGGTCGCACCCTCGGCGGCCGCCCGCCAGAGACCGGGATCGTCGGCGATCACAGCAACACTCACGGCCTCGAAGCCGGTGAGCAGGCGGATGCCGGCGCCGACGGCCTCGCGGACGGCCCCGGCATCCGCAGCCGGCCCCGATCCCGACCACCGCGAGCGGAAGCTCGGTGCTCTCCGGCGCGTAGACCCGCTGATACGAGGATGCGGCACCGCTGAACCCCACGGCAGTCAGCGCCGTCTTCAAGCCCGGCCAGTCCTCCAGCCCGGGGGAGTCATCGGAATCGAGGGGAGGGATCGCCAGCAGGATGGCGTCAGCGTCGGATTCTCGGGGAGGGGCGGGGCTGAATTCGAGGTCGGGAAACGACATGGACTACATCCTAGGTTCGCGGTCTCTGCTCTGTTCGCTCTGAGCGGGACGCCCGAGACCCGCTCGGCGGGACCCGACTCGTACCATGGGCTTATGGCTCAATCGGCAGCGCTCTATGAGCGGGTGGCATCCGCGCCACCGGTCCCGCAGGGACTTCCGCTGGTGATCGCGCTGACGGGTTTCACCGACGCCGGCAGTGCGGTGAGCCGTTTGGTCGATTATTTCCGGGACGACCTCGAGCCCACGCCGGTCGCGGTCTTCTCGAACGACGTGCTGCTGGACTATCGGGCGCGCCGTCCGCTCATCTCCTTCGAGCAGGACCACCTCACGGATTACCGGCCGCCGCGGCTGGAGCTGTCCTTCGCACATGACTCGCTCGGGCAGCCGTTCCTGCTGCTGGCCGGGTACGAGCCGGACTTCGCCTGGGACTCCTTCACCGACGCCGTTCTGGACTTCGCCGCGGCGTACGACGTGCTCTCCGTCACATGGGTGCACGCCATTCCGATGCCGGTGCCGCACACGCGCCCGATCGGCACGACCGTGAGCGGAACGCGCAGCGAGCTGACCGAGGCGCATTCGGTCTGGCAGCCGCACACGCAGGTTCCGGCGACCGCAGGGCACCTTCTCGAATACCGGTTCGCCGAGGCCGGGGCGCTCGTGGCGGGGTTCGTCTTGCTGGTGCCTCATTACCTCGGTGACACCGAATACCCGGCCGCCGCTCTGGCGGGCCTCGACAGCCTCACGGTCGCCACCGGCCTGGTCTTCGCCGGCGACGACCTGCGCGAAGAGAACCGCGAGTACCTCGCAAAGGTCGACGAGCAGGTGGCGGGCAGCGACGAGCTCTCGCGCATGGTGCAGGGCCTGGAGGAGCGGTACGACGCGTACATGGCGGGGTCGACCCTCGCCTCTCCCATGATCCACACCGGAGATCTGCCGAGCGCCGACGAGCTCGCTGCCGAGCTCGAGCGGTTCCTCGCCAGTCGCCCGTCAGGCGATGACGAGAAGCGCGGCGCCTGACTCGGCCGGAATGCGCCGTACCGCCCTGACGTTGTATCAGAAGTGTCGATCGCGCACGTCGGATGTGCGCGATGAATGTGCGACAATAGATGACCTGACCCGTTGTCAACCGGCTCTGTGAGGCATCCTCTACAGGGCGGGGACTTGACAAGGGTCTTACTAGTGTCCGAAATCTACCGGGGGACGGACGACACCCATCCCCGCTGGTGAAAGGCGAACCGTGACCTCAGGCACGAAGACCACAACCCGCGCGAGCAGCGCGAAGGACACCGCGGCGGCCTCTGCCGCTGACGAGTCCACCAAGACCGCAGCGAAGAAGGCCGTCAGCAAGCCCGCCGCTGCCAAGACCACCGCCTCGAAGACCGCCACGGCCAAGACGACTGCCGCCAAGGGCGCCGCGACCAAGACTCCGGCGACGAAGCCGGCCGCGAAGGCGACGAAGGCTCGGGCATCCAAGGCGACCGCCGACGGCGAGGCCGAGGAGCTGAGCGACACGTCGAACTCGACGATGTCGTGGAGCTGGACGACGAGGCCGTTGAGCTGGACGAGGCCGACGCCGACGACGTCGAGGATGAGAAGCCCCGCGCAGCAGCACGCGGCAAGGCGAAGGTCGCCGCCGTAGAGCCCGAAGCCGCGGAGGCATCGGAGTCCGAAGAGGACGACGAGGACGAGGAGGACACCAAGCCGGCGTTCTCCGAGCCGCTGCCCACCGGCGCGATCGTCATCTCCTCCACGGACGAAGATGACGTCCCCGTCTATTCGACGATGATCACGGGCGCCACTGCCGACCCGGTCAAGGACTACCTGAAGCAGATCGGGAAGGTTCCGCTGCTGAATGCGGCAGAAGAGGTCGAGCTCGCGATGCGCATCGAGGCGGGCCTGTTCGCCGAGGAGAAGCTGTCGCACATGACGGCAGCCGAGAAGTCGAACCAGCTCGGACTCGACCTGCAGTGGGTCGCACGCGACGGCCAGCGTGCCAAGTCGCACCTGCTCGGCGCCAACCTGCGCCTCGTCGTGTCTCTCGCGAAGCGCTACACCGGCCGCGGGATGCAGTTCCTGGACCTGATCCAGGAAGGCAACCTCGGTCTGATCCGCGCAGTCGAGAAGTTCGACTACACGAAGGGCTTCAAGTTCTCGACCTACGCGACCTGGTGGATCCGCCAGGCGATCACGCGCGCCATGGCCGACCAGGCGCGGACCATCCGCATCCCCGTCCACATGGTCGAGGTCATCAACAAGCTCGCACGCGTTCAGCGCCAGATGCTCCAGGACCTGGGCCGTGAGCCCACGCCCGAGGAGCTCAGCCGCGAACTGGACATGACCCCCGAGAAGGTCATCGAGGTGCAGAAGTACGGCCGCGAGCCGATCTCGCTGCACACGCCTCTCGGCGAGGACGGCGACAGCGAGTTCGGTGATCTGATCGAGGACACCGAAGCTGTCGTACCGGCGGACGCCGTCGGGTTCACGATGCTGCAGCGTCAGCTCGAGTCGCTCCTGGACTCGCTCTCCGAGCGGGAGGCGGGTGTGATCCGGATGCGCTTCGGCCTCGGCGACGGGCAGCCCAAGACCCTCGACCAGATCGGCGACACGTTCGGCGTTACCCGCGAGCGGATCCGGCAGATCGAGTCGAAGACGATGGCGAAGCTGCGCCACCCGTCGCGTTCGCAGTCTCTCCGGGACTACCTCGAGTGATGGTGGAGGCGAACGCGGGCAAAGCGCTCACGGTCGAGATCGACGGCACGTCGTACTCGCGCATCCCGATCCGCACGCGCGTCGTGATGCCCGGGGACGACTTGGATGCCTTCATCACGGAGTACGCGACGGATGTCGTGCAGCCCGGCGATCTGTTCTTCGTCACCGAGAAGATCGTCGCCATCACGCAGGGACGCTCGTACGCGGTCGAGGAGATCCAGCCACGCAGGCTCGCACTGTTCCTCTCGAAGTATGTGACGCGCACGCCGTACGGGATCGGCCTCGGCATGCCCGAGACCATGGAGATGGCGCTGCGCGAATGCGGTACGCCGCGCATCCTGTTCGCCGGCGCGGCGTCTCGCGGTCACGAAGGCCTTCGGCCGGAAGGGCGACTTCTACCGCATCGCCGGCGACAAGGCCCGGGCGATCGACGGACCGACGAGCGGCACCATTCCGCCCTACAACCAGGCGGTCGTGCTGGGTCCCGAGCGACCACGCGACGTCGCGCAGCACCTCAAGGCCCTTCTGGGCGGTGCCGCCGAGGTCGCTGTGGTGGACATCAACGACCTGGGCGGCAACATCCTCGGATCGACGCTCGACAAGGCCGGCGACAAGCGCCTTGTCTCGATCCTGAAGGACAACCCGCTGGGCCAGGGCCACGAGTCGACACCGCTGGGCGTGGTCCGGGCCGCTTAGGTCCCGATACGCGCTGGCGGCGCTACTCGACCTTGACACGCTGCCGCATCAACGCGCGCTTCTCGCGCATTGATCCGACCCGTGTCAAAACCCGATCGCTTCGCGGTAGCGCGCCTTGTGGCCCGTCCGGATGCCGGTGACGCTGGGCTTGTTCTCGTAGACGCCCGCGCCCCAATTGCCTTCGACGAGGACAGGACCGTCAGGCGTCACGACGATGTCCCAGCCCACGTACTGCACCTGGGGCACCACGCGCGCCACGCGGTCCACGAAGGCGCGCACCTCCTCCATCATCGGCAGCTGGAAGTCGCCGATGACGAATCCCGAGTCCGGATGCTTCTCGTGGACGTGTCCGTGCGAGTCGTAGCCAGGGCCGACCGCGCGACCGTCGTCGTCGAGCATCGTGTAGAAGCCGCCGAAGGTCATCTGGTCGCTCACGGCGCCGCGCCCGAACTTCTGCGCCATCGCGAGGATGTGCGTGCTCTCGCCATCGAAGAATGCAGTGATGCGCGTGGTGTTGACCGTTCCGGGACAGACGGCCGCGAGGTCGGGATGCTGCACGATCACCTGCTCGATCAGCAGCTCGCCGCGGTTCAGCAGCCCGCGATGGAATTCATTCCAGTCCTCGATTCCGGCCGCGTGGTACCGGTGCACGCCGGTGCCGGCCTGTCCGACCGGCTCCTTCGTCACGATGGTGCCGAGCCGCTCGGCGAACGCCCGCACGGCCTCGGCGTTTCCCTCGTCGACGACCATCCACTCGCGGTGCAGATGCTCCGAGAACACGCGGTCGAACTCGACCTTGTCCTGGAAGATGTGGCGGTAGTCCGGATGGTCGTACCTCTGCGACAGCTGGTTCGACACGGGGTGGGTCATGTACGTCGCCCGCTCGTCGCGACTCAGGATCGCGAAGTCGTAGTCGATGTAGTCCTGGAAGCCGACATTGCGAACACCCGCCTGGTAGAGCATGTCGATGATGATGGCCGGCATCCACTTGTCGTGCTGAGCGGATGCCTCCTTCGCGCGCTCGACGACGGAGCCGACGTCGATCCGACGTGCGCGGTCGGCGAGATAGCGAAGGCGGGGCGCGAGGCCGAGGCCTTTTCGAGGCATGGGTGCTCCGGGGTGGGGGACTGAGGACCCCGGATAGTCTAGATGCCGTGACCTTCGGCATCCCTGGGCGCCCCACGCCCGGCTCCGGCTCGCCGACGCGCACGGCCCCGACAGCGCGGATCTCGTGGGCGCGCTCCAGGTGAATCTCCGCGCGGTGCTCGGCAGCAGCTCGAGCCGGCGTCGTCGACGTCCGGGCCGACGCGTGGGGCCACGGGGTGCAGGTCGTCGCACCTCTCGCGCTGGAGGCGGGCGCGGTCGCCGTGCTCGCAGACGAATGGGGGGCCCGGGCTCTGGCTGGCATCGTCGAACCGGACCGAGTCGTGTTCGACGGAGCAGGCCTCTCCCCGGACGCCGTGTACGGACTGAGCGCCGGGTTCAGGCCCGCGCTGACTCTCAGCGGCTGGGTGCTGAGCCTCAAGCACTTGGATGCCGGCGACGGGGTCTCGTACGGCTACACCTATCGGGCGCCGCAGCGAGACCACTGTGGCCCTGGTCACGGGCGGGTACGCACAGGGCGTCGTGCGCGCCCTCGGCAATTCGGCGTCCGTCCTGATCGCGGGGGAGCGGCATCCGATCGTCGGACGTGTGGCGATGGATGTCTGCGTCGTGGAGATCGGGAACGCGGGTGTTTCCCGAGGCGACGAGGTTCTCTTCTTCGGCGACCCGGCGTTCTCCGCTCCGGCGTTGGGGGAGTGGACTGCGGCAACAGGCATGACCGCGGGGGAACTGGTGACCGCGGTCGGGCTGCGCAGCAGCCGGGAGTACGTCCGGTGAGCGGGCCAGAGCTGCGCATCGACCTCGACGCGTTCGCAGCCAATCTGAGAGTCGTTCGGGCGCGCGTGGCCCCTGCGCACCTCATGCTCGTGGTGAAGGACGACGCGTACGGTCACGGACTCGACCGGATGGTGGCGAAGGCGGCCGCCGAGGGCGTCGAGTGGTTCGGAGCGTTCGACCTGCAGGAGGCGCTGGCAACGCGTGCCGCCGCGGGACCGGACGCGCGTGTGTTCTCGTGGCTCACCGTGGGCTCAGATCAGATCGCCGAGGCGCTCGCGCACGACATCGACTTCGGCGTCGGCGATGCGGGGTTCCTCGAGGACATCGCCTCTGCGGCAAGCGCCGCCGGTGCGGCTGCGCGCGTGCACCTGAAGATCGACACCGGGCTGCACCGCAACGGCATCCGCCCGGAGGATTGGGACCGGGTGATCGCCCGTGCGCGCGACTTCGAGAAGGCCGGCCTCATCCGGGTCGTCGGCGTGTGGAGCCATATAGCCGAGGCCAGCGACGAGGAAGACGACAGCGCGCGCCTCGTCTTCGACGATGCGGTCGCCGCTGCCGAGGCCGCCGGATTCGAACTCGAAGCACGACATCTCTCTGCCAGCGCCGCATCGTTCGCCCGGCCCGAGTTCCGCTACGGCCTCGTGCGGGTGGGCGCGTTCTGCTACGGCATCAGATCAGCCGGAGGGCCCGATGAATCCGAACTCGGCGTCCGCCCCGTCGCCTCGCTCGTTGCGCCGGTGACGCACGTCGGCGACTACGCGGTGACCGTCGGAGTGGGGAGCTTGCACGGGCTGCCTTCATCGCTGGCGAAGCGGGCCGCCTTCGCGACCGACGGGCACCGGCCGGCAGTCCAGCACATCGACGCAGCGCACAGCGCCGTCGAGCCGTGGCGAGGGGCATCCCTCGGCGACGAGGTCACCATCTTCGGGGCGGGCGCTTCCTCTGCCACCGACCTTGCCGAGGCGATCGGAACGGTGGGCGAGGAGATCCTCGTCCGCGTGTCGCCGCTCGTGCCGCGCAGCTATCGCGGCGCGTGACGACTAGACCGACTCGAGGAGACGGGCCGTCTCGTCGTGCCAGCTGGTCGCGAGGGAGCGGAGCTTCTCCTCGTACTTGCGACCGTGGTGGGCGCAGAACAGCAGTTCGCTCCCGTTGACCTCGGCGGCGATGTAGGCCTGCGCTCCGCAGGAGTCGCAACGGTCCAGGGCGGTGAGGCGGTAGTCGAGAACGGCGGGCTCGGTGGGTGTCGACAGCGTGTTCATCTCGGGTCCTCCTCGTAAGCGTCGCTCTGATCTCGAATCCCCTTGCCGGGGTGCATCACATACAACCACGCGATTGTTTCGAGAATGCCGCGAACCGATGACATTTCGCTCAGCGCGTACGCGGATCCCGTTGCCCGTGTCTATGAAGAGCGCCGCCGACGGCCGCAGATACTCTTGAGGATTGTGACCTCCGAGTACTCCGCGCATCACCTCCAGGTGCTGGAGGGCCTCGAAGCCGTCCGCAAGCGTCCGGGGATGTACATCGGCTCGACCGACTCCCGTGGTGTGATGCATTGCCTCTGGGAGATCATCGACAACTCCGTCGACGAGGCACTCGGCGGCCACGGGAACCGCATCGACGTCATCCTGCACGCCGACGGCAGCGTCGAGGTGCGCGACCGGGCCCGCGGCATCCCCGTCGACATCGAGCCGCGCACGGGTCTGTCCGGCGTCGAGGTCGTCTTCACGAAGCTGCACGCCGGGGGCAAGTTCGGCGGCGGGTCGTACGCGGCATCCGGCGGTCTGCACGGCGTGGGAGCATCCGTCGTCAACGCGCTCTCCGAGCGCCTCGACGTCGAGGTCGACCGCGGGGGCAAAACCTGGGCGATGTCGTTCCATCGCGGCGAACCCGGAGTCTTCGCAGGCTCCAGTCCGGATGCCGCCTTCACTCCATTCGAGAAGAGCTCGGAGCTGCGCGTCGCGGGCCGCGCCGCCAAGGGCGTCACGGGAACGCGGATCCGGTACTGGGCGGATCGGCAGATCTTCACGAAGGATGCGTCTTTCCACCTCGACGAGCTGGAGCAGCGGGCACGTCAGACGGCGTTCCTGGTCCCGGGCCTCGAGATCGTCCTGCGCGACGAGCGTGCCGGCGAGGCGGTGGAGACGAGCTACCGCTACGACGGTGGCATCTCCGAGTACACCGAGTTCCTCGCGCCCGATGCCGCCGTCACCGACACGTGGCGGCTGACGGGGACCGGAACCTTCACCGAGACGGTGCCGGTGCTGCAGGCCTCCGGGGCGATGGTGCCGGCCGAACTCGAGCGCGAATGTCACGTCGACATCGCCGTGCGCTGGGGAACCGGGTACGACACGGTGATGCGCTCCTACGTGAACATCATCGCCACCCCCAAGGGCGGGACGCACCAGCAGGGCTTCGAACAGGGGCTGATGAAGGTGTTCCGCAGCCAGGTCGAGCAGAACGCCCGCCGCCTGAAGATGGGCAACGACAAGCTCGAGAAGGACGACATCCTCGCCGGGATGACGCTCGTCCTCACGGTGCGGGTTCCGGAGCCGCAGTTCGAGGGCCAGACCAAGGAGATCCTGGGCACGCCGGCGGTGCGTCAGATCGTGTCCAACGTCGTCGCGCGCGAACTCACCGCGAGGTTCGCCTCGTCCAAGCGCGATGACAAGGCGCAGACATCGCTGCTGCTGGACAAGGTGGTCTCGGAGATGAAGGCGCGGATCTCGGCGCGCACTCACAAGGAGACGCAGCGCCGCAAGAACGCCCTGGAGTCCTCGTCGCTGCCGGCCAAGCTCGTGGACTGCCGCTCGTCCGACGTCGCGCAGTCCGAGCTGTTCATCGTCGAGGGCAACTCCGCGCTGGGCACGGCCAAGGACGCGCGCAACAGCGAGTTCCAGGCGCTGCTGCCGATCCGCGGCAAGATCCTCAACGTGCAGAAGTCCTCCGTCTCGGACATGCTCTCCAACGCCGAGTGCGCCTCCATCATCCAGGTGATCGGCGCTGGTTCCGGGCGGACGTTCGACCTGAGCATGGCGCGATACGGCAAGGTCATCATCATGAGCGACGCGGACGTCGACGGCGCTCATATCCGCACGTTGCTGCTGACGCTGTTCTTCCGCTACATGCGGCCGCTGATCGAGGACGGGCGCGTCTTCGCGGCCGTCCCGCCGCTTCACCGAGTGATCGTGATGAATCCCGGCACCAAGCCGAATGAGACGATCTACACCTACTCGGAGCAGGAGCTGCACGCGCTGCTCGCGAAGCTGACGAAGGCGGGCAAGCGCTGGCAGGAGCCGGTCCAGCGGTACAAGGGACTCGGCGAGATGGATGCCGATCAGCTGGCCGAGACGACCATGGACCGGTCGGGCCGAATTCTGCGCCGTGTGCGCCTGGAGGATGCCGAGTCCGCCGGCAGCGTCTTCGAACTGCTGATGGGCAATGAGGTCGCTCCACGGCGCGAGTTCATCGTCGATTCCTCCGACCGACTGTCGCGCGAGGCGATCGACGCCTGACGCGCACCGCGGCGCCCGGTCAGATGATCGTTCCGCCGATCGAGCCGATCACCGCGTCCAGCGGCTGGCCCGAGGCGTCCCGCTTGGCGGTCGCCTCCGGGAGCGATCGCGCTGCGCCGTCCGGTCCGACTGCGCGGGCGTTGCGCGCACCGACCCACGCCAGCGTCAGGCGATCCTCGCCCTTGAGGAAGGCATGCGCCCGCACCCCGCCCGTCCCTCGTCCCTTGCCGGGGAACTCCTCGAACCGCGAGACCTTGATGCGCCCCGGGTCGGTGCCGGGGAGCACGCCCTCGGCGCCCGAGATCGTGACGGCGATGATCTCACCGCCCCATACCGCGCCGAAGAACACGACGTTCGCCTTCGCTGACAGGTTGATACCGGCCATGCCTCCGGCCGGTGCGCCCTGCGGGCGCACGACCGCCGCCGGGAAGCGGAGCAGCTGCGCGTCGCTCGTGACGAATACGACCTCCGCTCCGTCGGGAGCCGGCGCTGCGCCCACCACGGCATCGCCGGCCTTCAGCGCGATGATCTCCAGCTCAGGGCGGGGCGGCAGCGTCGAGGGCACGATGCGCTTGACGACCCCGAGGCGCGTGCCCAGTGCCAGCGGGACCTCATCGTCGAAGCGGATCAGCGCCAGCACCCGCTCGCTCTTGTCCGTGATCCCGAGGTAGTCGCGCAGCACCACTCCCGCCGCGAGCTGCACCGAGGCGGGCGGAACCGAGGGAACGTCGACAGGGGAGAATCGGAGAACGCGGCCGGCGGTCGTGACTGCGCCGAGTTCCCCGCGGGTGGTGCTCGAGACGGTCGCCTGGATCGCGTCATGCTTGCTGCGTCGGGCGGGAGCTGCGAGCTCCTGACCCTCGACGAGATCCACGCGCACCGCGCGCCCGGTCGTGGACAGCACGACGACCGTCGGTGCGTCGGCGATCTGCAGATCCGGTGCGGGCGCCCCGCGCGTCGGGCGCGGCGCGGCGGGCTTGGCGTTCATCAGCAGGGTGCGGCGGGGTGTGCCGTACGCATCCGAGGCAGCCTCCAGCTCGCTCGCGACCTGGAGGCGGATGAGCTCCTCGCTGCCGAGCAGTCGCTGAAGCTCCGCGATCTCCGACTGGAGTGCGTCGCGCTCGGTCTCGAGCTCGATCCGGGAGAATCTCGTGAGACGGCGCAGCCGCAGTTCCAGGATGTACTCGGCCTGCACCTCGCTGAGGTCGAAGACATCGCGCAGACGCGCTCGCGCCTGCTCGCTGTCATCGGACGTGCGGATGACCTGGATCACCTCGTCGATGTCCAGGATCGCGATCAGGAGGCCCTCGACCAGGTGCAGGCGCTCCTCTCGGCGGGCGAGACGGAACCGGCTCCGGCGCGTGACGACCTGGATGCGGTGGTCGATGTAGACGCGCAGCAGCTCCTTCAGGCCGAGCGTCTGCGGCTGACCATCCACCAGCGCGACGTTGTTGATGCTGAACGAGTCCTCCAGCGGGGTGAGCCGGTACAGCTGGTCCAGCACCGCCTGCGGCGTCGAAGCCGGTCTTGATGCCGATCACAAGACGCAGGCCGTGGTTCCGGTCGGTGAGGTCGGTCACGTCTGCGATGCCGGTCAGGCGCTTGGCCTGCACAGCATCCTTGATCTTCTCGATCACGCGCTCCGGGCCGACCTGATACGGCAGCTCGGTCACCACGAGTCCGGTGCGACGCGGTCCGAGGGATTCGACCGACACCTTGCCGCGCACCTTGAACGCGCCGCGACCCTTCGTATACGCGTCCTTGACTCCGTCCAGACCCATCACGATGCCCCCGGAGGGGAAGTCCGGGCCGGGCACGAAGTCCATCAGCTCGTCGACCGTGGCGTCGGGATGCTCGAGCAGATGAATCGCTGCCGAGACGACCTCGACGAGGTTGTGCGGCGCCATATTCGTCGCCATGCCCACCGCGATGCCCGTCGCACCGTTGACCAGCAGATTCGGGTACGCCGCCGGCAGCACGGCGGGCTGGCGGAACTGCCCGTCGTAGTTCGGGATGAAGTCGACGACGTCCTCGTCGAGGTTCTCCGTCAGCGCGAGTGCCGCCGGCGCGAGGCGCGCTTCGGTGTAGCGGGGAGCAGCCGGACCGTCGTCGAGGGAGCCGAAGTTGCCGTGGCCGTCCACGAGAGGTACGCGCAGCGAGAAGGATTGCGCCAGACGCACGAGGGCGTCGTAGATGGGGGCGTCCCCGTGGGGGTGGAGCTTTCCCATCACCTCGCCGACGACCCGTGCGCTCTTGACGTGGCCTCGATCGGGGCGCAGGCCCATGTCTGCCATCTGATACAGGATGCGGCGCTGCACGGGCTTCAATCCGTCGCGGGCATCGGGCAGTGCGCGCGAGTAGATGACCGAGTAGGCGTACTCGAGGAACGACCCCTGCATCTCGGCCGAGACGTCGACGTCTTCGATGCGCTCCTGGTCGGCGGAGGAGTCGGTGGGCGCTGCGGGCATGGCGATCTGGCCTCGGGTGACGGCGGTCTGAGAGGGGCTCCCGACGGTGTGCGAGACTGGCCCCGATGTCTCTCAGCCTACCCGCGGAGCCACCCCGAGCCCGGAGCCTCACCGGTGTCGTGCCGCAGATGCTCGCAGCGTTGGAGGGCGAGTCGCAATGGTTCGCGCCGGCCACGAGCGCGATCGTGTTCGTCGTCGACGGACTGGGTTCGGTGAACCTGAGCGCCCGCGCCGGTCATGCGAGGTTCCTGTCATCGGTCTCGTCCAAGAAAGACGTCGCCCGCACCGTGTTCCCCTCCACGACCGCGTCCGCGCTCACGAGTCTGCTCACCGGAGTCGCACCCGGAGAGCACGGCATCGTCGGGTACCGCGTCCTGGTGCCGGCTGCCGACGACGTCGTCAACCAGCTTCGCGGCTGGGACACCGACGGCCTCGACCCGTCGTGGCAGCGCGCGGCGCCTCTCACGGAAAGGCTCGCCGCGGCCGGTCGCCCGTCGTTCGTGGTGTCCAAAGGCCGAGTACGCCGACACGGGCTTCACGCACGCGATCATGCGCGGAGCGGAGTTCGTCGCAGTCGAAGACGTCGCAGAGCGCGCCCGCATCGCTGCCGACCTCGCAGCTCGCAACCCAGGCGCCTTCGTCTACATGTACGCTCCGGACCTCGACGCGATCGGCCACAAACGCGGATGGCAGTCCGACGAGTGGGTGGCGGCGCTTGAGCGGGTGGATGCCGCATCCCGCATCCTCTCCGACGCTCTTCCTTCCGGCAGCGGCGCGGTGATCACAGCAGATCATGGCATGGTCGACGTTCCCCGCCACCGCCATGTCCTGCTCTCGGACGGGGACGACCTCGTCGAGGGCGTCCGCCACATCGGCGGCGAGCCGCGGATGCTGCACCTCTACGCCGAGCCCGGCGAATCCGGGAGGGTGCTCTCACGCTGGCAGGAGGCGGAGTCGGCGCGTTCCTGGGTACTCGGCCGCGACGAGGCCGTCAGGGCGGGTCTCTTCGGGCCCGTGGCACCGGAAGTGCTCCCGCGGATCGGCGACGTGATCGTCGCTGCTCGATCGGGCATCGCCTACTACGACGATCGCCTCGACGACAAAGGGGCACAGCGCATGGTCGGACAGCACGGATCGCTGACCGGCGATGAGCGGAGTGTGCCGCTGATCCGCCTCGGCGCGTTCGCCTGACCCGGTCAATCCTCCGTGCGAGCTCCGAAGACGATCTCGTCCCAGGACGGCATCGACGGGCGTCCCTTGCGACGACCGGCGGCCTCGGCGACCGCGGCCTGCCCACGGTCGCGCTCCGACTCGTCGTCGGAGTCCTGGCGCGGCGTCTCGTCGTAGCCGGGCTCGAGCGCGTCGAAGAGAGCGACCGGCGCATGGGTGCGTTCGAAGGCGAGTTCGTCCGCGCCGGGCAGCGGCTCGCGCTGGCCACGGCGCCTTCTCAGCGCCTCGAGGAGGTCTGCGGTCTCCGCCGAAGTGACCGGCGTGGCGGTCGCACGCTTCATCGCCGCCTCCTGGACTGCGGGAGCGACCGGCTCACGGAGGTCAGGCGACTCGAGGTCGGCGTCCGGCATCCGGCGTGGACCGAACGCACCGCTGTCGAAGCGCGTGTCGTCCTTCGCCGGCGCCGCATCCAGCGCCCGCAGCCGGGGGATGAGTCCCTCGGGGAGCGAACCCTGCCGCGACAGCTGGATGGCATCGGCGTTGAGCGGGGAGAGGGTGCTGCGACGCGGGTCGAAGCCCCACCGCGCGTCGTGATGCGATATCGGCTGCGGTGAACTCGAGCTTGACGACCCAGCCGGTCGCCTCCTTCCAGCTCGTCCATCGTTCGCCGGTCGCGCCGGCCTCGGCGAGCTTCGCGCGCACGGCACCGCCGAAAGTGGGGTGGACGTCCGGGTCGAGTTCCGCGCCGAGCAGCACGGGGACGGCGAGTGCCTGCCCCACGACGTGCTCCCGTTCGGCCAGCACCGGTCCTTCGAAGCGGGCGATGTCCTCGACGCGCGCGCCCAGGAGCGCTGCCACCTCCTCGGCCGACAGCCCGGCGCGTATATGCGACTGGATCTCGCGCGGGCTCGGACGCACGACCTGAGCGTCGCCCTCGCGTTCACGGCGCGCTTTGCGCAATTCCACGCGCAGCACGTCGTCGACGGCGAGTGAGAACCGTTCGCCCGACTCGGTCACCAGGACGAGCGCCTCGTCCTCGGTTCCGATGACTTTGAGCTGTTCCATACGAAACGCCCCTCCGATCCAGCGGTGTGCGCCCATGCTGACACAGCGGTCGCCCCGCATCGGGAATATCCAGCGCGCGCCGCGAGTTTCACGGCAACGCAGGACCGAGAACCGGAGTCGCATTTGCGAATTGGGTTCAGGTCGTGCAAACTATCGCCGCCCGACAGGGTCAGTGCACACTGCTATTCCCCGGAAGTTGAGACGTTTACGCATGGCCACGGATTACGACGCCCCCCGCAAGACCGAAGACGACAGCGAGTCGATCGAGGCTCTCAAGGAGCGCGTCCCCGACAAGCTGTCGGGATCCGTCGATGTGGAGGACGCCGACAACCCCTCGGGGTTCGAGCTGCCGGGAGCAGACCTTTCCGACCTGGAGCTGGACGTCGTCGTGCTGCCCGCTCAGGAGGACGAGTTCACTTGCGTGAACTGCTTCCTCGTGAAGCACCGCTCGCAGCTCGACCACGAGGATTCGGCTGGACCTATCTGCCGGGAGTGCGCCGCGTAGCCTGCGAGCGACGCAGCGCCGACGCCAGCCGATCGGGTGTCCTCGACGAGATCACCCAGGTCGGCGCAGGGTCGTCCGGGTCGGTGATCGCCACGATCACGACCCCGTCGATGCCGCCACGGATGACATGCCACGACCGGGGGTTGAAGACCCGGACCTCGGGCGTGCTGCGCGTCCGCCCCCGTCAGCACCGTCACGTCGCCGGTGAAGGCGACGTCGATGTGCGCGCGTCCGGCGGTCAGCACTCCGTCGTGCACGTCGACGACGGGGGATGCCGCGATCATCAGGGCGACGATGCCGATCGCCACCAGCCCGCCGACGAGCAGGGCGAACGTCGTGTCGATCGGCGCGATCACCAGCGCGGCCATCGGGCGCTGCGACCGTCGCGCTGACGATCGCCCACAGGGACGGGCTCAGCCGCTCTCGGTAGCGGACGACGGCACCGTCTCGGACACCGCTCACTGTCTTCTGCATTACCCTCGTTGCGTGGCTGAAACTGTGGACGTCCTCATTATCGCCCCCGACGTTCCGGAGTACGCGCACCCCGGAGACGCCGGTGCCGATCTCGTCTCGACAGAGGCGCTGCGACTCGAGCCAGGGCAGCGCGCACTCGTCGGAACCGGCGTCCGCATCGCGCTCCCGGAGGGCTTCGTCGCCTTCGTCGTTCCGCGAAGCGGACTGGCGACACGGCACGGGATCACGATCGTCAACAGCCCCGGCACGGTCGACGCCGGATATCGCGGCGAGATCAAGGCGACCCTGCTGAACACGGATCCCGATCACGCGTACGACATCGGCGTCGGCGATCGCATCGCACAGCTCATCGTGATGCCGGTCTCCCGCGCGCAGTTCATTCCGGTCGACGAGCTTCCCGAGAGCGTCCGCGGCGACGGCGGATTCGGCTCTACCGGGTACCAGAGGAACGGAGTCCAGGCATGACCGACGCGACACCCGCCGACGCACCCCTCGAGGACCGGTCCACGGCAGGACCGTTCGACGAGTCCGAAGCCAATCCGGTGCGGCCGTACATCGACCTCGGGGGAATCAAGATCCTCCCGCGCGAGGGCCTGAACCTGCGCCTGGAAGTCGAGGAGCAGACCAAGCGGATCGTCGCGGTCGGACTGGACTACGCAGGCTCGACGCTGCAGGTGCAGCCTTTCGCGGCACCCCGGACGACCGGACTCTGGGCCGAGACCCGTGAGCAGATCAAGGGGCAGATCCGCCAGCAGGGTGGGCGCGTCGAGGAGCGGGAAGGCCCGCTCGGCCCCGAGCTGCTTGCCGAGGTGCCGGTCGCTGCGGGTGCCGACGGCGCGGCGGGAAAGCGCCTCGCGCGGTTCGTCGGAGTAGACGGCCCCCGATGGTTCCTGCGAGGCGTCATCGGCGGCGCAGCGACCGGCGATGTCGACGCCGCGGCACAGGTCGAAGATCTCTTCCGGTCGATCGTGGTGGTGCGCGGCGGAACCCCGATGCCTCCGCGCGATCTGATCCCGCTGCGGATGCCGGCGACACCGGGCGTCGCGTGACCGACGCACCGCGCGCGTCATCCGAGCCGGACCCCGCTACCGGGGCTGACGAATCGTCGGCGCCCGTCCCGCCGCCGTCGGCGTCCGAGCTGGTGGGCGCGGCGCTGGGCGGAGCCGCCAAGCGGGCCGGGCTCGATCCCGCCGAGGCGGCACCGACCGGTCACGTCGTCTGGCGCGCCATGGGCGGCTGGCGCGGCATCCTGGAGTCGGTTCTGCCGAGCCTCGTCTTCGTGGTCGTCTTCACCCTCACCTACGATCGATCGACTCAGACCGGCGATCTGTGGCTGTCTCTGGGGCTCTCGGTCGGCCTCGCCGCAGTGTTCACGATCATCCGCCTGGTCACGAAGTCTCCGCCGTCGGCGGCCATCGGCGGCCTGATCGCCACGGCCGGCGCGGCCGCGCTGGCGCTGTGGACCGGACGCGGCCAGGACAATTTCGTCCTGGGCTTCGTAACGAACGGTGCGTACGGCACCGCCTTCCTCGTCTCGGCGCTGATCGGCTGGCCCCTGATCGGCCTCGCGGTCGGCTTCCTCATGAACGAGGGCACGCGCTGGCGCGCGGACAAGCGCAAGCGCCGCGTGTTCTTCTGGCTGTCGATCGCATGGGCGGGCCTGTTCGCATTCAGGTTGGCCGTGCAGCTGCCGCTGTATTTCGCAGGCGACGTCACGGCCCTCGGAACGCTGAAGCTGATCATGGGGCTACCGCTGTTCGCACCGCTCGTCGCGGTCACCTGGCTCGCTGTGCGGGCGCTCTACCCTCCCTCCTCGAAGTGATACATTTATCTTGACGTCAAGATAAATTGTCACCTGCAGAGCGGTTAGGCCAGCCTCACTAGCCACTGCGGCCGGTGACAGGGAAGATGGGGTGAGCCGGGCCGCGCGCCCGCTCCGCCGCCGACGAAGGAGACACACGTGTCCACGGTTGACAGCTTCGGTGCCAAGAGCACCCTGACGGTCGGCAGCACCGACTACGAGATCTTCCGCCTCGACGCCGTGAACGGGTACGAGAAGCTTCCCTTCAGTCTGAAGGTGCTGCTGGAGAATCTGCTCCGCACCGAGGACGGTGCGAACGTCACCAAGGCGCAGATCGAGGCGCTCGGCTCGTGGGATGCCGCAGCAGAACCCGACACGGAGATCCAGTTCACGCCCGCGCGCGTGGTCATGCAGGACTTCACCGGCGTGCCCTGCATCGTCGACCTCGCCACGATGCGGGAGGCGGTCGAAGCGCTCGGGGGCGATCCGAAGCGGATCAACCCGCTCTCGCCGGCCGAGATGGTCATCGACCACTCCGTCATCGCCGACCTCTTCGGCACGGAGAATGCGCTGGAGCGCAACGTCGAGATCGAGTATGAGCGCAACGGGGAGCGCTATCAGTTCCTCCGGTGGGGTCAGACCGCGTTCGACGACTTCAAGGTCGTCCCGCCCGGCACCGGGATCGTGCACCAGGTGAACATCGAGCATCTCGCGAAGGTCATCTACGACCGGGTCTCGACGAACTCGACCACCGGCGAATCGGTGCTTCGGGCATACCCCGACACCTGTGTCGGAACCGACTCGCACACGACCATGGTCAACGGCCTCGGCGTCCTCGGGTGGGGTGTCGGCGGCATCGAGGCGGAGGCTGCGATGCTCGGCCAGCCGGTGTCGATGCTCATCCCCAAGGTCGTCGGCTTCAAGCTCTCCGGCGCGATCCCCACCGGGGTGACCGCTACCGATGTGGTGCTCACCATCACCGAGATGCTTCGCAAGCACGGGGTCGTCGGCAAGTTCGTCGAGTTCTACGGCTCCGGCGTCGCCTCGGTGCCTCTGGCGAACCGCGCGACGATCGGCAACATGAGCCCGGAGTTCGGCTCCACTGCAGCGATGTTCCCGATCGACGAGGTGACGCTGGACTACCTGCGCCTCACCGGCCGCAGCGACGAGCAGGTCGCGCTCGTCGAGGAGTACTCCAAGCTGCAGACGCTCTGGCACGACCCCGACAAGGAGCCGGTCTACAGCGAGTACCTCGAGCTGGATCTGGCCACCGTCGTCCCCTCCATCGCGGGTCCCAAGCGACCGCAGGACCGCATCATCCTCGCCAACGCGAAGACCCAGTTCGCCAGCGACCTGACCGACTACGCCGACGTGGAGCACGATCTCGTCGACCTCGAGGGCTCCGAGTCGTTCCCCGCATCCGACCCTCCGGGCAACTCTCCGGACGACGAGTACAGCGCGCACACGCACCACCACCACAGCCACGCGCCGCAGAAGGGCTCGAAGCCCACGCCGGTCGTTCTGGGCGACGGTGAGGAGTTCACGCTCGACCATGGCGCCGTGACGATCGCGGCGATCACGTCGTGCACCAACACCTCGAATCCGTCGGTGATGCTCGCGGCCGGCCTCCTCGCTCGCAACGCGGTCAAGAAGGGGCTCAAGGCCAAGCCGTGGGTCAAGACCACGCTCGCACCCGGCTCGAAGGTCGTCACCGACTACTACGAGAAGGCGGGACTCACCCAGGACCTCGAGGAGCTCGGCTTCTACACGGTCGGCTACGGCTGCACCACCTGCATCGGCAACTCCGGCCCGCTCATCGAAGAGGTCTCCACGGCGGTTCAGCAGAACGATCTGGCTGTCACTGCGGTCCTGTCCGGCAACCGCAACTTCGAGGGACGCATCAATCCCGACGTGAAGATGAACTACCTGGCGAGCCCGCCACTCGTCATCGCGTACTCGCTGGCCGGCTCGATGAACTTCGACTTCGAGACGGATCCCCTGGGTAAGGACCAGGACGGCAACGACGTGTTCCTCAAGGACATCTGGCCCGACGCCGCCGAGGTGCAGTCGACCATCGACTCCTCCATCAACAAGGACATGTTCACCCATCAGTATGCGAGCGTGTTCGAGGGAGACGAGCGGTGGAAGACCCTGCCCACGCCCACGGGCGACGTGTTCGAGTGGGACGCCGAATCCACGTATGTCCGCAAGCCCCCGTACTTCGACGGCATGACGATGGAGCTGACGCCGGTGACCGACATCGCGGGCGCACGCGTCCTCGCGACCCTCGGCGACTCCGTCACGACCGACCACATCAGCCCGGCCGGAAACATCAAGGCAGACAGTCCCGCGGGCCACTACCTCGACGAGCACGGGGTCGACCGCAAGGACTACAACTCGTACGGCTCCCGTCGCGGCAACCACGAGGTCATGATCCGCGGCACCTTCGCCAACATCCGCCTGCGCAACCAGCTGCTGGACGGAGTCGAAGGCGGCTACACCCGCGACTTCACGCAGGAGGGCGGCCCGCAGTCGTTCATCTACGACGCGAGCCAGAACTATCAGGCGGCGGGCACTCCGCTGGTGATCTTCGGCGGCAAGGAGTACGGTTCCGGCTCATCGCGCGACTGGGCCGCGAAGGGCACGAGCCTCCTCGGCGTGAAGGCCGTCATCACGGAGAGCTTCGAGCGCATCCATCGCTCCAACCTCATCGGCATGGGCGTCGTTCCGCTGCAGTTCCCGGCCGGCCAGAGCTGGTCCTCGCTGGGCCTGGACGGAACCGAGGTCGTCTCGATCGCGGGCCTGGAGCAGCTCAACGACGGTGTCACCCCGAAGACCGTTCACGTCACGGCCGCTCCGAGCGAGTTCTCGGCGTCCGGCAAGGCGACCGTGGAGTTCGACGCCGTCGTGCGCATCGACACGCCGGGTGAGGCGGACTACTACCGCAACGGCGGCATCCTGCAGTTCGTGCTGCGCTCACTCGTCTAGTCGATCGCGGAGGGGTCGGGCGGAACTGCCCGACCCCTCCGGCATGCATGCCGCGGGTAGACTTGCAAGGCCCGCCGTGGGCTCGGAAAGGAGCCGGATGTCGCTGCTGTCGTCCATCTCAGGGCCTCGCGACCTCGACGCGCTGAGTCTCGAGCAGCTCGAGCAGCTCGCCGCCGAGATCCGCGCATTCCTCATCGAGAACGTGTCGCGAACCGGTGGTCACCTCGGTCCGAATCTGGGCGTGGTCGAGCTCACCCTCGCCATGCACAGGGTCTTCGATTCGCCCGGCGACCCGATGATCTTCGACACCGGGCACCAGTCCTACGTGCACAAGCTGCTCACGGGGCGACAGGATTTCACGGGCCTGCGCTCCCGCGGCGGCATGGCCGGCTACCCCCAGCGGTCCGAGAGCGCGCACGACGTCGTCGAGTCATCCCACGCCTCCAGCTCCCTCAGCTGGGCGGACGGCGTCTCCCGCGCCCTGACCCGGACGGGTCGCAAGGACCGGCACGTGATCGCTGTCGTCGGCGACGGTGCGCTGACCGGCGGCATGACGTGGGAGGCGCTCAACAACATCTCCGACGACAACGACCGCAACCTCGTCATCATCGTCAACGACAACGGCCGCTCCTACGCGCCGACGATCGGCGGGATGGCGCGCTATCTCAACCGCGTGCGCACCGCCGACACCTACCGCAACCTCCATCAGAGCTCCGCCTCGCTGTTCCGCAAGCTGGGTCCTGCCTCACGCGCGCTCTACCGCGGGGTGCGCGGCGGAACCCACGGATTCCTGTCCCGCTTCTGGAACAACGCAGCCCTGTATTCGAACCTCGACATCAAATACCTGGGTCCCGTCGACGGACACGACCTGCGGTCGCTCATGGAGACGCTCGAGCTCGCGAAGGACTTCGGCGCCCCCGTCATCGTGCACGCGATCACCGAGAAGGGCCGGGGGTTCCAGCCGGCTCGCGACGACGAGGCGGATCAGTTCCATGCGGTCGGTCGCATCGATCCGGCATCCGGCCAGCCCGTCGGCGGTTCCGCCTCGGTCGCCTGGACCGACGTCTTCGCCGACGAGCTCGTCGCGGTGGGGGAGGAGCGGCCGGAGGTCATCGGGATCACCGCCGCCATGCTTCGGCCGACCGGGCTTCTCCCGTTCGCACAGCGGTTCCCGGATCGCGTGTACGACGTCGGCATCGCCGAGCAGCATGCGGTCGCCTCGGCGGCCGGTCTGGCGTACGGCGGCCTGCATCCCGTCGTCGCCATCTACGCGACGTTCATGAATCGCGCGTTCGATCAGGTGATGATGGATGTCGCGCTGCATCGCGCCGGCGTGACGTTCGTCCTGGACCGCGCCGGGGTGACCGGGCCGGACGGCCCGAGCCACCATGGGATCTGGGATCTGGCGATGCTCCAGATCGTCCCGCACATCCGCATCGCCGTGCCCCGGGACGCCGAGCGGCTCCAGGAGGAACTGCGCGAAGCGGTCGCCGTCGACGACGCGCCGACTGTCATCCGCTTCCCCAAGGGTGCGGTGAGCCCGACGCTTCCCGCGCTCGAGCGCCTCGACGACGGCGTCGACGTGCTGGTGCGCTCCGATGCGCAGGACGTCCTCATCGTCGGAATCGGTCCGATGGCCCATGTCGCCGTCGACGTCGCCGACCGACTCCGCGCGCAGGGGATCGGTGCGACGGTCGTGGACCCGCGCTGGGTCGTGCCGGTGCAGCCCTCCATCGTCGAGCTCGCAGCGACACACCGTCTGGTCATCACGATCGAGGACGGCATCCGCGTCGGCGGGATCGGCACACGTGTACGCCAGGTGCTGCGCGAAGCCAACGTGGACACCGCCGTGGACGAACTGGGCCTCCCGGATGAGTTCATCGACCACGCCAGCCGCGAGCAGATCCTCGAGGACGCCGGACTGAGCCCCGCGAAGATCGCGCAGGATGTCGTCTCCCAGGTCCTCGGCACACGCATCCCGGTGGCCCGCCCGACCGAGCGGCATCCGGATTGGCTCGACGGTGTCACCGCACCGCATGACGGGGTTCGCGACGCGTGAACCCGTCGCGGTTCGCCGTTCCGAACACGAAAGCGCATGCCCTCGGGATGAGGACATGCGCTTTTCGTGGCTGAGGCTGCTAGTCGCCGATGCCCCTGATGACCGGGTGGTGGAACGTGTCGTCGAACACCCGCTCGGAAGCGCCCTCGCGGTCGAGGTACGGCGACGCTCCGCCGTCGATGAACGGCCAGCCCGCGCCGAGGATGAGGCACAGGTCGATGTCCTCGACCTCCGGGACGACGCCCTCATCGAGCATGATCCGGATCTCCTGAGCCAACCCGTCCTGCACTCGGCGGAGGATCTCCTCCTCGCGTGGCGGGAGTGGATCCGACAGCGCCCTTCAGAACCTTCTCGGCCGCCTTCGACCAGCCGGTGACCTTGCCGTGCCTGTCCTTCTCGACGACCTCTGCGAGATCTGCGAGCTCATGGAAGTTGGCGGATGCGAAGAACCGATCGGGGAACGCGTTCGCCATCGTGTCCTGCACGTGCGCGGCGACCTTCCAGCCGACCAGGTCGATGAGCTGGAACGGCGTCATCGGCAGTCCGATCGGGGCGAACGCCTTCTCCACCGTGAGGAGCGGGGTGCCCTCGTACACGGCGCGGGCGGCCTCTCCCATGACCTTCGCGAGGAGCCGGTTCACCACGAAGCCCGGTGCGTCTGCGGTGAGCACGGCGTTCTTGCCGAGCCCTCGGGCGACCACGAACGCCGTCGAGAGGGCCGCGTCCGCGGTCACGGGGGTCTTCACGATCTCGATCAGCGGCATGACCGCGACCGGGTTGAAGAAGTGGAACCCGACGAGCCGCTCGGGATGCGCGAGATTCGCGCCGATCTCCTCGACCGAGAGCGACGACGTGTTCGTCGCGAGGATCGCGTCGTCGGCGATGATCTTCTCGATCTCGCCGAAGACCTGCTGCTTGACACCCACCTCTTCGAACACCGCCTCGATCACGAAGTCGCAATCCGCGTACTCGGATCTGTCGGTCGTGCCATGCAGGAGCGCGCGCAGCCGGTTGGCGGCGTCGCCGTCGAGGCGGCCCTTCGCCTCGAGCTTGCCGATCTCGTCGTTGATGTGCGCGAGGCCCTTGTCGACGCGCGCCTGGTCGAGGTCGGTGATCAGCACGGGCACCTGCAGCTTTCGCAGGAACAGCAGAGCGAACTGGCTCGCCATGAGTCCGGCGCCGATGATGCCGACTTTCGTGACCTTCTTGGCGAGGGCCTTGTCGGGCGCCCCGACCGGGCGCTTGGCTCGCTTCTGCACAAGATCGAACGCATACATGGATGCCGCGAACTGGTCGCCGGCGACGAGCTCCGCGAGGGCGTCGTCCTCTCGGGCGAAGCCCTCCGCCTTCGTCCCGCTCTTGGCGTCCTCGAGCAGGCCGAGCGCTGCATACGGCGACCGGGGGACCGTGCCGATCTTGTTCTCGAGCATGCCGCGAGCCATCTTGATCGCGATCGGCCACTTGGTGAGGCGCTCGATGCGGCCGGGCTCATTCTTCCGGTTGACCTTCTGCGTACCGGAGAGGACGCGGTCCGCCCACTTGAGCGAGTCCTCGAGATAGTTGGCCGCGGGGAAGATCGCGTCCACGATGCCGTAATCGAACGCCTGCTGAGGCTTCAGCATCCGGTTCTGCTTCAGCGGATTCGAGATGACCACCTCGAGCGCGTTCTCGATGCCGATGAGGTTCGGCAGCAGATACGCGCCTCCCCACCCCGGGATGATTCCGAGGAACACCTCGGGAAGCGCGATCGCGGCGGCCGAGGCATCCACCGTCCGGTAGGTGGAGTTGAGCGCGATCTCCAGCCCGCCACCGAGCGCGAGACCGTTGACGAACGCGAACGACGGCACGCCGAGCTCGGACAGCTTGCCGAGGACGTGGTGGCCGAGCTGCGCGACCATGCGCGCTTCGTCCTTCGATTTCAGTCGCGTGATGTCGGACAGGTCGGCACCCGCGGCCAGAATGTACTGCTTGCCGGTGATCCCGACCGCCTGCACCTCGCCGGTCGCCGCGCGCGCCGCGAGTGCGTCGAGCGTCGCACCGAGCTCCTTCAGCGTGGTCGGGCCGAGCGTGTTCGGACGCGTGTGGTCACGACCGTTGTCGAGAGTGATGAGCGCAAGCACCTTGCCGGAGGGAAGGCGGATGTCGCGGACACGCGAGTGCGTGACGACCTCGCCGTCGGCAAGCGCGTCCAGGGGCGAGAAATCGATCTGCGCGTACTGATCGGAGGTGGTCTTCGTCATCGTCGGGTGGCTCACTTCTTCTTGCCGTCGTAGTTCGGGTTCTCCCAGATGACCGAGCCGCCCTGGCCGAGGCCCACGCACATCGCGGTGAGCCCGTAGCGGACGTCGGGGCGTTCGGCGAACTGCGCCGCCAGCTGGATCATGAGCCGCACGCCGGAGGCTGCCAGGGGGTGGCCGACGGCGATCGCACCGCCCCACTGGTTGACGCGCGGGTCGTCGTCGGCGATGCCGAAGTGGTCGAGGAGGGAGATGACCTGGATCGCGAAGGCCTCGTTCAGCTCGAACAGGCCGATGTCGTCGATCCGGAGCCCGGCCTTGCGCAGCGCCTTCTCGGTGGACGGGATCGGGCCGATGCCCATGATCTCGGGCTGGACGCCCGCGAATGCGAACGAAACGAGCTTCATCCGGGGCTTCAGCCCCAGCTCTTTGACGGCGCCGCCGCCGGCCAGCAGAGACATCGTCGCCCCGTCGGTGAGCGGGGAGGACGTCCCTGCGGTGACGCGGCCGTGGGGGCGGAACGGCGTCTTCAGACCGGCGAGGTCGTCCATCGTCGTCTGCGGGCGGCGGCCTTCGTCCTCCGTTGCGAGACCCCAGCCGCCCTCGGCGTCCTTGATGGCGACCGACACCAGGTCGGGCTGGATCTTGCCGGCGTCGTATGCGGCCTGCAGCTTGTGCTGGCTCAGCATGCCGTAGCGATCCGAGCGCTCCCTGGTCAGGTGCGGGAAGCGGTCGAAGATGCGCTCGGCGGTGACGCCCATGTTGAGCGCGCCCGGGTCGACCATCTTCTCCGCGACGAACCGGGGGTTCGGGTCGGCATTCGCCCCAATGGGGTGGTGCCCCATGTGCTCCACGCCCCCCGCGAGCGCGAGGTCGTACATGCCCACGCCGATCGAGCCCGCCATGGTCGTCACGCTGGTCATCGCGCCGGCGCACATGCGATCGATCGCGAAGCCGGGGACGGTCATCGGCAGCCCTGCGAGGATCGCAGCCGACCTTCCGAGCGTCAGTCCCTGATCCCCCGTCTGCGAGGTGGCCGCGATCGCGACATCGTCGATCCGCTCCGCGGGCACGTCGGGGTTGCGCTCCATGAGCCCGATGATCGCCTTGACCGCCAGGTCATCGGCTCGGGTGTTCCAGTACATGCCCTTCTCGCCGGCTCGCCCGAAGGGCGTGCGCATTCCATCGACGAAAAAGACGTCCGAGATCTCGGCCACTCTGCCTCCGTAATTAGGGATGCGATCAGCCTAGGAGCCTCGTCGAAGCGCCCGGAATCGGTTGGGTCGAACCTACGAAGCGCTCTCCTCCGCCGGAGCGGGGCTTTGCACGGATTGCACAAAGGCATCGGCAATCAGCTGTGCAGTCTGCTCAATCTGCCACGGCCGCGCGCCGAGTTCAGTCAGCATCCCTCCGACGGATGCCGCGCTCAGCGGCGCGGGCGGATTCCATGCCACCCGGCGCAGCAGGTCGGGGGTGAGGAGGTTCTCAGTCGGCATGCCGAGATCCTCGGCGCGCGCTTCGACCGCAGGTCGCGCTGCCTTCAGCCGGGCATCGGCTTCTGGATTCCGGTCGGACCACGCGCGCGCCGGGGGGATGGTCTCGCCGCCGGGCGCTCGCTCGAGCGGCAGGTCGGTCGCAGCACGGCCCGCCTCGAAGGCCGCCCACCATCGGTCGAGCTGGCTGCGGCTCGCCCGACCGGTGAAGTCCTTCACCTGCGCCAGATCCTGCTTGCTCTTCGGATCGGCGATGAGCGCGGCGACGAGGGCGCGATCGGGGACGAGGCGCCCGGGGGCGACATCCTGCTCGCGCGCGTACTCCTCCCGTGCGGTCCACAGTTCCCGCGCGACCGCCAGCGCCTTGCGGCCGCGGACCGTGTGCAGGCCGCTGAGGCGCCGCCACGGATCCTCCCGCGGAGGCTTCGGCGTGCGATCGAGGACCGCCCGGAACTCCTCGGCCGCGAACTCGGTCTTGCCTTGCTCGGCGAGCTCGGCGACCAGCGCATCGCGCACATCGAGGAGGTGCTCGACGTCCAGCGCCGCGTATTCGAGCCAGGACTGGGGGAGCGGCCGGGTCGACCAGTCGGCGGCCGAGTGCGCCTTGGCGAGCGTGATTCCGAGCGTGTCCTCCACGACCGCCCCGAGCCCCACGCGTGCATGCCCGAGCAGGCGAGCGGCGAGTTCGGTGTCGAACATCGCTGTCGGGCTCGAGGCCGAGCTCGCGCAAGGAGGGCAGATCCTGACTGGCGGCGTGCAGGACCCACTCCTGCGAACCGATGGCGGCCTGCAGGGAGGCGAATTCGCCGACTGCCGGCGGGTCGAAGAGGAAGACCCCTGACCCGCGCCGGAACACCTGGACGAGATAGGCGCGCTGCGAATAGCGGAAGCCGGACGCGCGTTCGACGTCGACGGCGACCGGTCCCGTTCCGGCGGACAGCAGCGCGACGGCGCGGGTCAGGCCGTCGGCGTCCGTGATGACCGTGTACTCAGTCACGCGCGGCCCTGCGCGAACCGAGCACCGCGATGTCCTCGGACCCCGGCGGAAGTCCGGCGAGCATGCAGACGAGTTCGGACCAGGCTTCCACGTGCGGCGTCATGCTCCCTAGTGGCGACCACGACGCGCGCAGCTCGATCTGGGCGCCGTCGCCTTCGGCTGCGAGCGCGCCGAACCCCTTGGACAGCGTTTTCGTCGCCGTGCCCGATGCCGAGTGGAACGGCGCCTGCCGTGAATTCAGAGCATCCATCAGCCACGACCATGCCACATCCGCCAACAGGGGGTCGATGCCGATGTCCGGTTCGAGCGGTGCCTGGGCGAAGCAGACGATCCGCCATGCACCGTTCCACGGAGCCGGCTCATCGGGGTCGTGCAGCAGGATGAAGCGGCCGGTTCCGTACGGCGAGTCCACGCCGTCCTGCTCCGGGCGGACGTCGCCGGCCAGTGCGAGGCAGTCCGGGGCCAGGCCGGCCGGAGCCTCGATCTCGCGCACCGACAGGTCGGCTCGGAACACGGTTGATCGCACGTCCGCGGCCGCACGCTCGAACGACGGCGGCGGCGTCGGGGGACGAAGGTCAGCCACGCCGAAAGACTAGAGTGGGGCCTCGATGGTCGATCCCAGGCGCGCCGCCTCTCCCGCACTCCTGGCCGGAGTGAGAGCTGCTCTCACGGTCTTGAGCGCAGCTCTGGCCGTCGCGCTGTCCGCGCTCGCCTTCGTGTCGCTGCGCATCGCACGCCGTGTCGTGACTCCGGCGATCCGGGTCGCCGACACCCGCATCCTCTCGCTCGACACCGCCGCCCAGACCATCACGCTGGCGCGCACGCCCGACACCCAGCTTCCCGGTCGCTACGGCCTCTTCACGAGCGGGACCGAGACCTACGTGAAGCTCGGCTCGGTGCTGGCCGAGGACGAGACGAGCGTCAAGCGCAAGCTGCTCACGCACATCGGCTCGCAGACGCGCATCTCACCGGATGCCGCGTTCAGCGGCTGGTACTTCGACCACCCCGAGGAGCTGCACCTTCCGTTCAGC
The DNA here is from genome assembly GCA_963717585.1 of uncultured Actinomycetota bacterium. Classification (GTDB taxonomy): domain Bacteria; phylum Actinomycetota; class Actinomycetes; order Actinomycetales; family Microbacteriaceae; genus Microbacterium. Next base: position 311,290 of record CAVQWI010000001.1, read on the forward strand.
CCCGAGCTCATCGGGTCCGCGGTCGGGCCGTGCCCGGCGTGGCTCTTCCCCGCCGGCGACGGGAAGGTCTGGGTCATCCAGGTGCACGGCCGCGGCGCAACGCGTGCGGAATGCCTGCGCGCCGTACCGGTGTTCCACGCGCTCGGAATCACCACGCTCATCGTGTCCTACCGCAACGACGGCGAAGCGCCGCGCAGCCGCTCGGGGACCTACGCGCTGGGTGCCACCGAGTGGCGGGACGTCGATGCGGCCGTCGGGTTTGCGCGCCGCAGGGGAGCCCGGCGCATCGTGCTCATGGGCTGGTCGATGGGCGGCGCCATCGCGCTGCAGCTCGAACTGAACTCGGCTCATCGCGACGTGATCTCCGGCCTGATCCTGGAGTCCCCGGTGGTGGACTGGCGCGTCGTCCTGGGCTATCAGGCGAAGCTCATGCGGCTGCCCGCGGCGGTCACGGGGCTCGCGATCGGGGCGCTTCAGAACGAGTGGGCGAGCCCTATGACCGGAGCCGGCGCCGCCATCCCGTTCGACCGTCTCGACGCGGTCTCGCGGGCAGCCGAGCTGCGGCATCCGATGCTCATCCTCCACAGTGACGACGACGGCTTCGTGCCCTCGGACGCATCGCACGATCTGGTCGTGGCGAGACCGGACCTGGTCGAGATGCAGGTGTTCGAGGTGGCGCGCCACACCAAGCTGTGGAACTACGACCAGGAGCGCTGGAGTGACAGCATCCGGAACTGGCTCGAGCGTCAGGGCCTGACCGGCTGAGTCACGGCCGCAGGGGATCTGCTCAGACCGCGCTCTTCGCGGCGACCTGGCGCTTCGCGCGCGCCAGCATGCCGGTCATCCCGGCGATGCGCAGAGGCGAGACGGCGCGCGTGAGGCCGATGCTGTGCGGGAAGTCATCCGGGATCGCCAGCACCGCTTCAGGCGTCAGCCCCGAGATCCCCTGCACCAGGATGCTCGCGAAGCCGCGCGTGGTCGGCGACTCTGCGGGCGCGGTCGCGTGCATCGCGACGAGCCCGTCGTCGTCCACGTCGATGACGATGTAGACGGGGGACTGGCATTCGATCACCCGCTCGCAGAGCTCCGGGGTGCCCGTCGTACCGCTCCGGCACGGCCGGCAGCTCATTGGAGAACTCCAGCAGCAGCTGAAGCCGGTCGGCCTCAGGCAGCTCCAGGAACTCGTCACGGATCTCGGCGAGCGAATCCGGCAGAACGTACGTGGTCATCGGAACCATTCTCCCACGGGTGGGCAGACGCCGGCTGGGAGGGCGGTCGTCAGGCGGGGACCTCGCCCGGCTCGGCACCCGTCGCGATCGGGACGCGCACCGCGCTTCCCCACTCGGTCCAGGAGCCGTCGTAGTTGCGGACGTTCTCGAATCCCAGCAGGTGCTGCAGGACGAACCACGTGTGGCTCGAGCGCTCGCCGATCCGGCAGTACGCGACGATCTCATCACCGTCGCGGAGCCCCACCTCGTCGCGGTAGATCGCCTCGAGCTCGGCGCGAGGCCGGAAGCCGCCGTCCGCGGCGACCGCCCGGGCCCACGGGACGCTCTTCGCGGTGGGGATGTGCCCCGCCCGCAACGCCCCTTCTTCCGGGTACGCGGGCGCCGAGGTGCGGGAGCCGTCGTACTCCTCCGGTGAGCGCACGTCGATGAGCGGCTTGCCCAGGTGGGCGAGGACGTCGTCCTTGTACGCGCGCAGAGTGCTGTCGTCGCGGGGAACGACGGGGTACCGGGCGGGCTCGCGGGTCGTGGCATCCGTCGTCAGCGGCCGCCCCTCGGCGATCCACTTGTCCCGGCCGCCGTCCAGGAGCCGTACGTCCTCGTGGCCGAACAGCGAGAACACCCAGAGGGCGTATGCCGCCCACCAGTTGTTCTTGTCGCCGTAGATGACGACCGTGTCGTCGCGGGAGATGCCCTTGCGGCTGAGCAGCGCCGCGAAGCCTTCCCCGTCGACGTAGTCGCGCACGACGGGGTCGTTGAGCTCGGTGTGCCAGTCGACCTTGACGGCACCCGGGATGTGGCCGGTCTCGTACAGGAGGACGTCCTCGTCGGATTCGACGACGACGAGTCCGGGTTCGGAGAGCCGAGCCTCGAGCCAGTCGCCGGTGACGAGCCGCCCCGGCTCGGAGTACTCGGCGAACTTGGGCGATGACGTGTCGAAGGCGACGGACACCGGATGCTCCTCGGGTCGGGATGGCGAGATCGACGGCGTAGGGTTGGACCGTCCCTTCGACCATAGATTCCCTGGCCGGGGACCGCACTCACTCTGTAAGACGGCGACACAGGATCAGCAGGATGACACCCACCGCGACCCGCACGGGAATCGTTCACCTCACCGAGCGCGCGCCGCAGATCTCGGGCGCCGAGATGGTCGCCTCCCTGACGCCCCCTCCGCAGTTCACGGACGCGACGTTCGAGTCGTATCGCGCAGACCCTGCCTTTCCCTCCCAGCAGGAGGCGAAGAGCACGCTGATGACCTTCGCCGGGGTCGCCGCTCCGGCGGCGAAAGGCGGGTTCTTCCGGCGCCCGAAGAAGGGTCCCGAGCCCAAGCCCGGTGTCTATCTCGACGGCGGGTTCGGTGTGGGCAAGACCCACCTGCTCGCCGCGATCTACCACGCGATGCAGGTGCGCAGGAAGTACTTCGGCTCGTTCATCGAGTACACGGCGCTGGTCGGCGCGCTCGGCTACCAGAACACGGTCGAGTTGTTCCGGGGCGCCGATCTGCTCTGCATCGACGAGTTCGAGCTCGACGACCCCGGCGACACCATGGTGATGACGAGGCTGCTGGCCGAGCTGGTCTCCTCCGGTACGCGGCTGGCCGCGACATCCAACACTCCGCCGAACGCCCTGGGGGAGGGTCGTTTCGCCGCTCAGGACTTCCTGCGTGAGATCCACGCGATGGCCGCCAGCTTCCAGACGCTGCGCATCGACGGAACCGATTACCGTCACCGTCAGCTCGACGGGCATGCCGCTGTGCTCAGCGTGCCGCAGTACGAGGCCACGATCGCGGATGCCGCCACGAGCGGTCTCGTCTCGGACGACGTCTTCGCCGACCTGGTGGCGCACCTGGCGAGCGTTCACCCGTCTCGCTACATCCGGCTGATCGAAGGCCTGTCCCTGGTCGGGCTGCGCGACGTGGCGCCGCTGACGGATCAGTCGGCCGCCCTGCGCTTCGTGGCGTTCATCGACCGGGTGTACGACGCCCAGCTTCCGATCCGGGCGACCGGCGAGACGCTGGACCTCGTCTTCCCCGAGGAGATGCTCGCCGGCGGCTATCGCAAGAAGTACCTGCGCGCGATCTCGCGACTCGTCGCGTCCACGCTCGACTAGCCGCAAACGCCGCGCATCGGGCAGGATCCGAGTGCTCTTCTCGGCATCCGGAAATGTGATGTTTACCTCGGCAGGGGTCGCGTAACAAACGCGAAACACACCCTGGTCGCCGGAGGAAACCCGAAGCCCTGACACTGGGATCACCCGACGCTCTACCCTGCGTCCCTGCAGAGAGGTTCATTTCGAGATGGATCAAGGCAACACAGCATTCCTCCTGATAGCGGCGGCACTCGTGCTGCTGATGACGCCAGGACTCGCCTTCTTCTACGGCGGCCTCGTCAAGGCCAAGAGCGTCATCAGCATGATGATGCTCAGTTTCGGCGCGATGGGCCTGATCGGGGTCCTCTGGGTCATCTACGGCTACGCCATCGCATTCCCCGGCTCAGAGGGGCTCCTGTTCCCCTGGTCGATCGACTGGTCGGCCATCGGCCTGTCGAGTGTGCTCGAGACTCCGGAAGGCGCCGCGTACCCGCCGCTCGCCTTCGTCGCCTTCCAGGCGACCTTCGCGATCATCACCGTCGCGCTGGTCTCCGGTGCCATCGCGGATCGGGCCAAGTTCGGGGCGTGGATGATCTTCGCCGCGATCTGGGCGACGGTCGTGTACTTCCCGGTCGCCAGCTGGGTGTTCAACTTCGGTCTGGCCGAGGACGGCAGCTTCGCGTACGGCGGCTGGATCACGTACGGCATGCAAGAGTTCTTCGGCGTCGGGGCGCTCGACTTCGCCGGTGGCACCGCAGTGCACATCAACGCCGGGGCCGCGGCTCTGGCCCTGGCACTGGTCCTCGGCAAGCGTGTCGGCTTCCAGAAGGGCGTGCACGTCCCGCACAACCCGCCGTTCGTGCTCCTCGGCGCCGGCCTGCTGTGGTTCGGCTGGTTCGGGTTCAACGCCGGCTCCGAGCTCGCCGCCGACAACACCGCGGCGCTCGCGTTCGTCAACACGATCGCTGCGCCCGCCGCGGCGCTGCTCGCCTGGCTGGTCGTCGAGAAGATCAAGGACGGCAAGCCCACCTCGGTGGGTGCGGCATCCGGTGCCGTGGCCGGCCTGGTCGCGATCACCCCGGCGTGTGCGTTCCTGACGCCCATCTGGGCGATCGTCCTCGGCCTCGTGGCCGGTGCGGTCTGCGCCCTGGCGATCGAGCTGAAGTTCAAGTGGGGCTTCGATGACTCGCTCGACGTCGTAGGCATCCACCTCGTCGGCGGCCTCATCGGAACGCTGTACCTGGGCTTCTTCGCCAATGGCACCGGTCTCATCTACAGCGGCAGCGGCACCCAGCTGCTCGTCCAGGCGATCGCGGCCTTCTCGGTCCTCATCTACTCCTTCGTGCTCGCCTACGCGATCGGCTGGGTGATCCAGAAGACGATCGGCTTCCGCGTGAAGAACGAAGACGAGATCGCCGGCATCGACACCATCGTGCACGGCGAAGAGGGCTACGTCCTCGCCGACTCCAAGGCCTGACAGCCGCAGCATCATCGGAAGGCCCCGCGACTTCGGTCGCGGGGCCTTCCTGCTGCGCCGCACTAGGGTCTCAGTGTGACTCGACGAACCGGATTCCTCGGAGCTCTGTCGCGGCTGTTCCGGCCGGCGACCACGGGCGGCGCTGCTCCCACGTCCCTGCCCGCTGAGACGGTGACGGCGGGCGACGACAGGATCGGTCGCGCCGGCGCGACCGCCACGACGGAGATCGATCCGCCGCCGGCAGACGGACTGCGCATCGGCTACGCGCCCGCTCGCGACGGCGACCCCGATGCCGGCGAGATCGTCTGGACCTGGGTGCCGTACGCGGAGAACGACGGTCGCGGCAAGGACCGCCCCGTTCTGATCATCGGCCGGCAGACCGACGACCGGGTCTTCGCGGTCCGGCTGACGAGCAAGTCCCACGACGGCGACCGCGACTTCCTGAGCATCGGGGGAGGTGCCTGGGACTCCCAGGGACGCCCGTCGTGGGTGGACATCGAACAGGTCTACAGCGTGCATGCCGAGGGTATGCGGCGCGAGGCATCAGCTCTGGACGCCGAGCGCTTCACTCGTGTTGCGGAGGCGCTGCACCGCCGGTACGGGTGGGCGATCGGCGCGTGAGCCGGCTTTCGTGGGCGATACGAGAGGCACGTCGCGGTCCGACTTCTTATCCGTCGACGAGTGGTTTCACGCTTATCGCCAGGTCATTCTCGAGCAGTTTCCCGAACTCGGCGTCGGCGTCCTGTCCGGACGGGCAGTTGATGCCGATGAGCGCTCTGCCGCCGAGTGCCGAGAACACCCGCGCTGAGCGGAGCCAGGTCTCTCCCGTGACGGTCGTTGCTCGAATGGTGCGGACGGCAACCGTCCCCGGGCCGGGTGCCCGAGCGATCGCGTCGTCGTAGGCGTTGCCCAGGACATCTTCGCGGGTCACGCCCGACGCCGGCGTGACGATCGCCTCAACCAGGAGTTCGTCGGAGAACGTGCGGTCGTCGAGGCCTGCGTCCGTGGCATCGCCGGACCCGTGCATGAACTGGATCTGACACTGGGTCGCGTCGTCCGAGTAAGCCCAGAAGCCGGTTCCCGTATCGAGGGCCACAACGCTGAAGCCCGAACGACCGCCGAATGACTCGTTCCAGCCCGTCTGCCAATCACCCACGCCGAGCGACGCACCGGCTTCGAACGACAAGTCGGCGGGCAGAGTTGCCCCTGGCTCGGTGGGGCCGGGCGTTGGGGAGGTCGAATCCTCCGGGGTCTGGTCGGTCGAATCGGTGCCGGTTGAGGGTGACTTCGCGGCCCCGGACGGCTGTGCCGGCGCAGTACAGCCCGCCAGCAGGATCACTCCGACGGTCAAGGCGATTGCGCCCGTCCTGCGTTCCGCTGGCGTCATGGCCACAACCTAGCGAGCCTGCCCGGATCCGGTACGGACTTTGGTCCTAGCGAATTGCGTTGGTCGCGGTCGCGACAGCGCCGATCCCTTGAACGAGTAACCTCCGCCATCCAGGGGATCCGATGGTGGGCGATACCAGACTCGAACTGATGACCTCTTCCGTGTGAAGGAAGCGCGCTACCAACTGCGCCAATCGCCCAGAGCCCCGCGGGGCCGGTTTCCGATCCTACCGGATGCCCTGCGCGCCGGTGAACTGCTTCGGCTGGTGGCGCGCACGACCCGCAGCGGTTTTGCGCCACGCCTGCGATCGGCTAAAGTCGTTCAAGCGCCCGGAGCGATCCGGGGCACGCGGATGTAGCGCAGTTGGTAGCGCACAACCTTGCCAAGGTTGGGGTCGCGAGTTCGAGTCTCGTCATCCGCTCGAGTGCAGGGATCTCCCTTCGGGGCGATCACGGCACGTGGGGTCAAACCACACGCGGTGGCGTGGCCGAGCGGCTAGGCACCGGCCTGCAAAGCCGTTTACACGGGTTCGAATCCCGTCGCCACCTCAAAGACACTGTCACCTCCACTCCAACTCAATAGCCCTCACGGGCGCGATTGGCGCAGCGGTAGCGCGCTTCCCTGACACGGAAGAGGTCACTGGTTCGATCCCAGTATCGCGCACAACAAGAATCCCAGATCAGGCCCGGTTTTCCGGGCCTGATCGTTTGTCCGTGCCAGCTATGCGCAGTTCGTCCCGAAGGGTCGCCAGATTTGCCAGGTGCTGCCACGGCCCGGCATTCGGCTCCGCGACGGGGACGGCAGCCCAGCCGATGAGACCGAGATCAGCTGGGCGGGGTTCAGCGTCCGCCGCTCCACGTCGAAGAACATCATCAGCGCCCGCGCCATCGCGGTCGGTCCGATGTTGCCGGTCTCCTGAATCGCCCTCGTGCACGTCGGGCAGGTGGTCCCATCAAGGGGGTCTGGGCTCCCGCATCGAACAGCGCTGCCACGGCGGTCGCCGATCGTGATGACCCGACGGTGGAAGAACCCTGCAGCAGCGCGCTCGACCGCGCGTCCTCTGTCGGTGCGATCGGCACAGCAGCAGCGCCCCAGCCCTTGCGGGCCAGGGGTGCTGCTGCTGTCGGTCAGGGTCAGTCAGCGACTACGGGCAGGTGGTACTGATGTTCTTCCAGACGAACCAGTCGCCCTTGCCCTTGTCAGCACCCGGGTTGTATGGCTTGTCGAAGCCGCGCAGCGCCAGGTCGTGCTCGCCCTTCGGCTGTGCCGGGAGCGCGTGCCACTTCGGGTCGTTCAGCGCCGGAGTACCGGTGCCGGTGAACTTCCCGGTGTAGTTGAACCACACGCCGCTGTTCACGATCTCGCACGGCGGCTCGCACTCACCGTTCTGGGTGAGCGTGATGTCGTCGATTGCGAAGTCGTTTCCCGAGTAGGCAGTGCCGTTGTTCACGATCGTCACATTCATCGTCGCCGCCGACGGAACGGAACCGACGATCTCGATGATGTTGGCCGGATCGTTGGTCAGCACGTTCTCGGTGCCGAGCAGCGCGCCGTTGACGTACACACTGATCGCCGCGCCGCCGTCACTGGCAGCCGACAGCGGCAGGATGTTCGTCATGTTCGCCTTGAACGTGTAGGTGACGGTGGAGTTCGCCGTATCGCAGACCACGCCGGGCGCTGAGACCGACAGCACTTCCTGGTTGGTCTCGGTGAACCCGTTCACGATCAACATGTTGTCGCCGGTGTTGTAGTTCGCCCAGAACGCATGGAAGTCGTTCGGGTTGGAACCGATGACGTACATGCCGGGGTCCCACATCGAGCCGGCGGGGCCGTTGTTCGCCTGGCCGAAGAACGTGGTCTGGGTGAACTCGGTTGTTGCGCCGACATCACTGAGCGTGGCGTTGACGCCGAGCTCCTCGAAGGTGATGTTGAGCGGTTGGTCCTGGTCCGCGGCATGAGGCCGCAGGGGCGATGGTGAGCGGTATGGCGATCGCGGCGATAGCCGCGAGGCCGAGGATGGCCTTGCGCATAGTGTGTCCTTCGACAGCGGGTTATGTCGATGGCCCCAGTTGCGTTCGAAGTCCGAACGCCCCCCCCACGACAATTCGCTGCGCTGACGGTAGAGGGGTTCTATAGCTTCGAACAGGGCCTAAAGGCCCCCCAAGCACACACACCGATCCGAACCCCGCTGTCCGGTGGTCCCGATCGAGGAGGCCGAGAAGAAGCGAAAGTTCCCGATCTTGGCCTAGATCGTCGTCGGCGTCGTCGCGCTGATTATCTTGATCAGCACGATCAGCAGCGCGGCGAACGGCGGCGGCAGTGGGACTTTGGTCCTCAGCGAGGAGCCCACGGTAGGCATATGATCCGGCCATGACACGCAACACGCAACTATGCGTGGGTGCTGCCGCCCTCGCCAGCACGGTCTTGTTTCTGGTTGCATGCTCGGTGCCAACGCCGACGCCCAGCGAGGAATCACCGCAGCCAGCCGCGAACGCGACCAGCGCCCCGAAGACAGCATCTCCATCACCATCGCCTTCGCTGTTGTCGGCAATGCCGCCGGAGGTGCCGTTCGATTTCGACGCGAGTGTCCTTCCTGACTCCTGGGTTCTGCAATGGGTGGATGGGTTTGCGGACCTCCCTCAGTTCACGGTGATTCCCCTGCCCGAATATGCAAGTGAGGGATCGCGCATTTACCGAGACGAGTTGACGCAGTGCGAGATCCTCCTGTTCGCCGGCCCCGACTCCACCCCACTCAGTTCGAGTGACGATGACCGGACGCCGTCCGATGCGCAGCTCGATTCCTTTCTCGGATGGGGCGAGGACGCGATCACGGAGTTCGCCTTCGACCACACCATTCCCCAGCCAGGTCAGAATGGGACGATCGCCGCGCGCGTGATCACTGGGGCGTACGAGGGCACATCGACGGCCACCGCCGCCCGGGTCATCAAGAGCCAGGGGCAGGCTGCATACGTCTACGTCAACTGCCCGGGACCAGACGCGACACCCGAGTTCGACATGCTGATGGGGACCGGACTCCTTGCGCTCACCGCGGCACCACCGCCCGCATAGACCGGATCTCCCTGACCCGTACAGGGGATCGATCACAGCCCCTCCCGCGTGCGTCAGGGGCGGCGGAGGGGGCACCGGAGTGCTCTTCTACGTTCCCCTGATCGGGCGCTGCCGCCATGATCGGCTGCTTTGCGGTCTTGGTTGTCCCTCGTGAGAAACGGGTTTCTGATCCCATACCCTTAGACGTCATACGGAGCGTCCTGGGCGTGTGGCGCGTTGCACCGGCCTGCGCTCAGTTCGGCTTCGTGTCCTTGTCCAGGCTGCCCGCGAACACCCAACTCGCGGCGCTCGTGAACGCGAGCAGTCCCGCGCCGACGAGCGATGCGACGGCCGATCCCCAGATCCAAAAGGCCCATTCCGAAAATTCCTGTCCTGACTCCATCGACCACAGGCACCAGAGCGTGATGCTCACGCCCAAGATGCTCGCGACCGCGGCATACAGAACGATCACCGCGAACATGATCGAGGAGATCGTGAACGGACGCGACCGAGGCATAGACCGTACTTCGAAGCTGGTCACGAGCATCATGAGCGGAAAGTACCCGAGCATCGCGTACAAGGTGCCCGCTGACATGACCCGCACTCTAGCGGGCGTTGAACCGTGAGCGCTTCAACGGTCAGGTGCCGTGTCCAACGTCATCGCTTTGATCCCCGAGCGGACTTCACCCTCCGGAGACGCAAGTGGTTCTCGCCGCACTTCAAGCTACTCTCGACGAATGGCAGTTCCTGGGGGGCGCAAGAGTCTGTACATCATCCGCTCCGAGCGCAGTTCGTGGCTCCTGCTCATCGTCGGAATCGTCTGCACGGCCGTGTCTCTGGGCCTCTCCTTCGCCGATGGCGAGGTCGGCATCTACGAGGTGATCAGAACCGTCGTCCTCGCGGGCGTTGCGGTCTACGCGGGCGCGTGCGTGGTGTGGCATCGCCGCCACCGCGCGGACGCGCCCGAATAGCGACAGTGGACGCCGGAGGCCGCGAGACGGATCTCGTCGGTGAGATCCGCGGGGCGCTTCGAGCCCAGGCGGACCCGGCGCGGGCTCCGCAGCAGCAGGCGTACATGAAGTCCGCGATGCCGTTCCTCGGAGTCGCGGTCCCCGATGTGCGTCGGATCACACGCGCGCAGGTGAAGGCCGCGCAGATCGTCGACGGTGGGACGCTGAGGGATGCCGCACTGACGCTGTGGGATGACGCCGCCTACCGGGAGGAGCGCTACGCCGCGATGTCGCTCCTGGCCATCACACCGGCATCCGTCGACCGCGCCGTCGTGCCCCTCGTCGAGCACATGGTGCGCACGGGCCGCTGGTGGGACTACACAGACGAACTCGCTCACCGTCTCGCCGCCCTGCACGACAGTGCTCCCGTCGCGACTGCCGCTCTGGTGCGGCGATGGAGCACCGATGAGGACATGTGGATCCGGCGCATCGCCATCATCTCCCAGCTCGGCCGCCGTGACCGCGTCGATCAGGATCTGCTCGCGGAGGTCATCGCGCCCAACCTCGGCGACACGGAGTTCTTCATCCGCAAGGCGATCGGGTGGGCGCTGCGAGAGTTCGCCCGCATCGAGCCCGGGTGGGTGCGGCATTACGCGGAGACGCACGATCTGAGCGCGCTCAGCAGGCGCGAGGCGCTCAAGCACCTCTGAGGCGGATCGCTCTCAGCGCAGCACGGCGACCTCCGCAGCATCCATCAACGCCCCCGGCCGAGCCCGAACTAGACTGATGTCCATGGGATTGCTCCAGCGCCCGATCGCGACAGCCGTAGCCGTCTTCGGCACGCGAACGCGCGGCGCCTGAGCGGGCGAGGCGCGGTGCGCGCCTGAAGCTGAGTAGCCTTGACCCGAGCCACCCTCTGGAGAGTCCCTTGACTGACGACGCCATCCCGTCGGACGTGACCTACCCCGCCGACGGATTCGCCCTCTTCCCCGATCGCTCCATCGTCGCCATGCGCGTCAACGGCGACCTGAAGGACCTGGCCACCGCCGTGGCGCAGACGGATGCCGTGGAGCCGATCACGATCGACAGCCCTGACGGCCTCGCGATCCTTCGTCATTCCGCAGCGCACGTGCTGGCTCAGGCGGTGCAGCGGATCAACCCGCAAGCCACCCTCGGAATCGGGCCGCCGATCACCGACGGGTTCTACTACGACTTCGGTGTCCAGCAGCCGTTCACCCCCGAAGACGTGAAGGCCATCGACAAGGAGATGCAGCGCATCATCCGCGAGGGTCAGCGCTTCGTGAGACGCGTGGTCACCGACGAGGAAGCGCGAGCCGAACTCGCCGCCGAGCCGTTCAAGCTCGAGCTGATCGGTCTGAAGGGCGGCGCTTCGACAGGCTCAGCGACCGAGATCGCCGAGGGCGCGAGCGTCGAGGTGGGCGCGGGCGAACTCTCGATCTACGACAACGTGAACCGCGACGGAGAGGTCGTCTGGAAGGATCTCTGCCGCGGTCCGCACCTGCCGAACACGCGCATGATCGGCAACGGGTGGGATCTGACTCGCATCGCGGCCGCGTACTGGCGGGGGAGTGAGAAGAACCCGCAGCTGCAGCGGATCTACGGAACCGCATGGCCGTCCAAGGACGAGCTGCGCGCGTACCAGCAGCGCCTCGAGGAGGCCGCCCGGCGGGACCACCGGCGCCTCGGCAAAGAACTCGACCTGTTCTCGTTCCCCGATGAGATCGGATCGGGACTGTCGGTCTGGCATCCCCGCGGTGGCATCGTGCGCCAGGAGATGGAGCAGCACGCCCTGCGGCGTCACCGCGCCGCGGGGTACACCTACGTCTACACCCCGCACATCACCAAGAAGGACCTGTTCATCGAGTCCAACCACCTGGTGACCTACGCCGAGGGCATGTTCCCGCCCATCCACATGGACGAGGAGCGAGACGAGAACGGCGAGATCACGAAGCAGGGCGTCGACTACTACCTCAAGCCGATGAACTGCCCGATGCACATCCTGATCTACCGCGAGCGGGCACGCAGCTACCGCGATCTGCCCATGCGGCTCGCCGAGAACGGCACCGTGTACCGCAACGAGCTCTCGGGCGCTCTGCACGGCCTCACCCGCGTACGCGGGTTCACCCAGGACGACGCTCACCTGTTCGTCACGCCCGAGCAGCTGGAGGGCGAGGTCGCCGAAGTCCTCGAGTTCGTCCTGTCCCTCCTGCGCGACTTCGGGCTGAGCGACTTCGAGCTCGAGCTGTCGATGCGCGACGACGAGAAGGCGAAGTGGATCGGCGACGAGCAGCACTGGGCCGAGGCCACCGATGCGCTCCGCCGCGTCGCGCTGGCCAGCGGTCTGAAGCTCACCGAGGTTCCGGGGGAGGCCGCGTTCTACGGGCCGAAGATCGACCTGAAGGTCAACGACGCCATCGGGCGGACCTGGCAGCTGTCCACCGTGCAGCTCGACTTCAATCTGCCCGAGCGCTTCGAGCTCGAGTTCACCGACCGCGACGGGATGAAGAAGCGCCCCGTCATGATCCACAGGGCTCTGATGGGCTCGATCGAGCGGTTCTTCGCGATCCTCCTGGAGCACTACGCCGGCGACTTCCCGGTGTGGCTGTCGCCGGTGCAGGTCGTGGGTGTGCCCGTGGCCGAGCAGTACGGCGACTACCTCGATGACGTGATCGCCACTCTCCGATCGAACGAGGTGCGTGCTGAGGTCGACCATTCGGACGACCGCATGCAGAAGAAGATCCGCACCCACACGACGGGAAAGGTGCCGCTCATCCTCATCGCGGGCGAGCAGGACCGCGCCGCCGGCACCGTGTCGTTCCGCTTCCGCGACGGCACTCAGGAGAACGGCGTCCCGCTCGAGGACGCCGTGCGCCGCATCCGCTCGGCGATCGATTCCCATGCGCTCGTGCACACCGCCGAGGATTTCGCGTGAGCTGCGGACCGACCGCATCGGGTGTTCAGGAGCCGGCCGATGCATGATCCGGATGACGCGAAGCTGATCGACGCCGCCACGCTGCCGGGCGTGCCCGACGAGTTCCAGCGGCTGTGGACGCCCCACCGGATGGCGTACATCCAGGCCGGTCCACAGCCGCTCCGCGACGCCTGCCCCTTCTGCGCGGCGCCGGAGATGTCCGACGAGACCGGACTCATCGTCGCGCGAGGCACGACAGCGTACGTGCTGCTCAATCTGTTCCCGTACAACTCCGGCCACCTCCTCGTGTGCCCGTACCGGCACATCTCGCACTACGACGAGGCCACCGCCGACGAAGTCGCCGAGATCGGCGCGCTGACCCAGCGCGGCATGCGGGTGCTCCGCGAGGTGTCCCGGTGCGACGGCTACAACATCGGCATGAATCAGGGGCACATCGCCGGCGCAGGCGTCGACGGGCACCTGCACCAGCACATCGTCCCCCGCTGGGCGGCCGATGCGAACTTCTTCCCGATCATCGCCAAGACCAAGGCGCTGCCGCAGCTTCTCGGCGACGTCCGCCGGGCGATCGCAGACGCCTGGCACGACTGAGGCACCACCCACCCGACCGGCGGTCCAGCAGACCGCCGGTGGCCCCTCGCCGCGGCGGGAGCGGCATCCGACCCGAACTAGAATCGTTGATTATGACTGACAGCACCACCTCCTCGCCGCAGGCCGCCCAGCACGGATCGAGCCGCGTCAAGCGCGGACTCGCCGAGATGCTCAAAGGCGGCGTCATCATGGACGTCGTCACCGTCGAGCAGGCCAAGATCGCAGAGGATGCCGGAGCCGTCGCGGTGATGGCCCTCGAGCGTGTGCCCGCCGACATCCGGGCCCAGGGCGGCGTGTCACGCATGAGCGACCCCGACATGATCGACGGCATCATCGATGCGGTCTCCATCCCGGTCATGGCGAAGGCCCGCATCGGGCATTTCGTCGAGGCGCAGGTGCTGCAGGAGCTCGGCGTCGACTACATCGACGAGTCCGAGGTGCTCTCGCCGGCTGACTACGTCAACCACATCGACAAGTGGAAGTTCACGGTTCCGTTCGTGTGCGGCGCCACCAACCTCGGCGAGGCGCTGCGTCGCATCAACGAGGGCGCGGCGATGATCCGCTCGAAGGGCGAGGCCGGCACCGGCGACGTGTCCGAGGCCACGAAGCACATCCGCAAGATCTCGGGCGAGATCAACCACCTGCGCTCGCTCACCAAGGACGAGCTGTACGTCGCCGCCAAGGAGCTCCAGGCACCGTACGAGCTGGTCGCTGAGATCGCCGAGACCGGCAAGCTTCCGGTCGTGCTCTTCGTCGCCGGCGGTGTGGCCACCCCTGCGGACGCCGCCATGATGATGCAGCTCGGAGCGGACGGCGTGTTCGTCGGCTCCGGCATCTTCAAGTCCGGCAACCCGGCAGAGCGCGCCGCAGCGATCGTCAAGGCGACCACGTTCTACGACGACGCCAAGGTGATCGCTGACGTGTCGCGGGGACTCGGTGAAGCGATGGTCGGAATCAACGTCACCGACCTCGCCGCACCCCACCGCCTCGCCGAACGCGGCTGGTAGCGGCGAGCGGCCCGGTCTCTGAGCGTGTCGAATCGGCCCCGCGTCGGAGTCCTCGCGCTGCAGGGGGACGTCCGCGAACACGCTCGGGTGCTCGATGACCTGGGCGCGGAGGTGGACCTCGTGCGCCGGCCGTCCGAGCTGGCCGGAGTGCGCGGGCTCGTGATCCCGGGCGGCGAGTCCAGCGTCATCGACAAGCTCTCGCGCTCCTTCGGCATGCAGCAGCCGATCCGCGACGCGATCACGGCAGGCATGCCGGTCTACGGCACGTGCGCAGGTCTGATCCTGCTCGCTGATCGCATCACCGACGGCATCGAGGGGCAGCAGACGTTCGGCGGCCTCGATGTCACCGTCCAGCGGAACGCGTTCGGCGGCCAGGTCGAGTCCTTCGAGACTGACCTCGATGTGCGCGAGCTCGGCGAACCGCGCGTTCATGCCGTCTTCATCCGGGCGCCCCTCGTCGTCGATACCGGGCCCGGCGTGCGGACGCTGGCCGCACTGGACGACGGGCGGGTGGTCGCAGTGCGCAACGACACGCTGCTGGGCACGTCATTCCACCCCGAGGTCACCGGGGAGCACCGGTTCCACGAGCTGTTCCTCGACATGGTCCGCGCCGCCTGAGGAACGGTCACCGATCGACCCCGCGTATCAGGTAGGCGCGGGAACCCTCCTGATCGGTATGAACGAAGCGCCCGCGCCCGCCTGGGGCTGCCGCACCGACGACATCCTCGTCGCGCATGCCGTCTTCCGCCGCCTGTTCTCGCTCCTTCCCGCAGCCGTCCGCACCGCGGACGCCGGCGACCGCAAGCGGGCGCGAACACTGGCTGCCCGCATCCACATGGCCACCACCGGTCTGCAGCATCATCACGAGACCGAGGACGCCACGGTGTGGGACGCGCTGGAGCAGCGTGCGCCTGCGTGCGGTCTTCACGTCCATCTCATGCGTGCACAGCACGCCCGCATCGGCGTTCTTCTGGACACGGTAGACGAGCTGGCCACATGGTGGCGGGTCGACGCCGACCCGAATGTGCGCGATCGGCTGGCGGTGCGGCTCGAGGATGTCGACGCGGCGCTTCGCCTGCACCTGAGGGATGAGGAGACCAAAATCCTCCCCGTGGTGCAGACGGTGATGTCGCAGCTGGAGTGGGACGAGGTGGGTGCGAGGGCGCGATCGGACGTCGATCCCCGATACGCGTTCGGGATGCTGGGACTCATGCTGCACGTCGGCAGCGACGAGCAGCGTGCCGAATTCGAGGAGCACGTGCCGCGCATCGCCATGACGCTGTACCGGCTCTTCGGGCACCGTCAGTACGACCGGGTCGTGGCGGACCTGGATCCGGCCGCCGCCGGTGCGTCCCAGGCCGCGAGGCACGGGCAGGGAGGCCGTCTGCGCGGCGCGCTCCGCCGCGCGCGCCCGGCAACCTCGTAGCCCGCGATCGCGGCAGCCCGCCTCGCAATCGACGGTTGGGCGGCGCCGTGCGGGGCCGGCGAGCGGATTCGACGAGCTGTTCGTCGAGACCGTGCGCGTCGCCCGGTGCCGGTGCACGCACCGGCTAGGTTTCTGACATGACCATCAACGACTGGTGGGGCGACCGCCCGGAAGAGCGGTACTGGATGATCGCACCCTCCCGCGGCGTGGTCGGCGAGGCACTGAGCGCCCCGAAGGCCTCGGCCGACCGCCGCTTCGAGTGGTCGCACGAGCTGGTCGGCTACACCGAGCCGGGCGACACGCTGTTCGTCTGGGATCGGACTCTTCAGACGCCCGGAATCGGCGCTTGGGGTCGGGTGCTCGGACCTCTCGGCGAGCAGTCGAACGCGCGGAGAGGCGATGAACTGCCGCACTGGCGGATGCCGGTCAGCGACACCCTGCGGCTCGCGAGCCCCATCACCCTCACGGGGCTGCGGCGCATCGGGGGCGACATCGTCGCGATCCGGGATTCGATCGAGGCGTCCACCGAAGGCCCGGTGTACTTCCCCTTCATCGGCTCTGCGGAGACACTCGTGCCCGCCCCCGCATACCTGAGCAAGGTGCCGCGCGACCTGGTGGCGCTCCTGTCCTCCCGCTTCGGCTTCGAGTTCGCCCTCTGAATCGCTCATGACGGCCTGGGTCGCGCTGCTGCGCGGAGTCAACGTGGGCGGTGTGACGATCCGCAACGCCGACCTCGCGGCGCTCATGGAGGACGAACTCGGTTTCGACGGGGTGCGCACGGTGCTGGCCAGCGGCAACGTCGCGTTCGAAGCGGATGCCGCGGCCTCGGCGCGCGCGAAGCTGAAGGCGTCGATCGAGGCGGCGCTGCGCGGCAGGTTCGGCTACGACGCGTGGATCGTGCTGGTCACCAGGGCGGAAGTGGAGAAGGCCATAGCCGCGTTCCCCTTCGACGCGTCGGTCGCCGACCGCCAGCCGTGGGTGATCTTCGGCTCGGATGAAGCCGTGCTCGACGAACTGACGGATGCCGCGGCATCCCTCGACTCCGAGGCCGACCCCGTCGCGAGGGGGAAGGGCGTCATCTACTGGAACCCGGTGAAGGGCACGACCGTGGACACGCCCTTCGGCAAGCTCCTCTCGCGCAAGGCGTACCGGTCATCGACCACGAACCGCAATCTGCGCACGCTCCAGAAGATCGTCGGACGGTGACGTCTCAGTCGGACACGTAAACTGAGGGGATGTCCGGCCACTCCAAGTGGGCGACCACGAAGCACAAGAAGGCGATCATCGATTCGCGCCGTGCCAAGTCGTTCGCCAAGCTCATCAAGAACATCGAAGTCGCGGCCAAGATCGGCGGTGCGGATCTCGCGGGAAACCCGACCCTGCAGGACGCCGTCCAGAAGGCCAAGAAGACCTCGGTCCCGAACGACAACATCGATCGCGCGATCAAGCGCGGTGCGGGCCTGACCGGCGAGTCCGTCGACTACCAGACGATCCTCTACGAGGGCTATGGCCCCAACGGCGTCGCCCTGCTGATCGAATGCCTCACCGACAACCGCAATCGCGCCGCGGCCGAGGTGCGCACTGCGATGACCCGCAACGGCGGCACCATGGCCGATCCGGGCAGTGTCGCGTACAACTTCCATCGCAAGGGCGTCATCGTCGTCGCCGGCGAGAGCGCCACCGAGGATGATGTGATGCTCGCCGTGCTCGAAGCCGGTGCCGAGGAGATCGAGGCTCACGGCGACGGGTACGGGGTCATCACGGAGGCGACCGACCTGGTTTCCGTGCGCTCGGCGCTGCAGGATGCGGGGATCGACTACGAGTCGGCCGACGTCGAGTTCGTGCCGTCGCTGAAGGTCGAGGTCGACGCTGACACGGCACGGAGGGTCTTCCGGCTGATCGACGCCCTCGAAGACAGCGACGACGTGCAGAACGTCTACAGCAACTTCGATCTCTCGGCCGAGGTGCAGGCCGAACTCGAGACCGACGATTAGAAGCTCGTTTCCCAGGGCGCGCCGCCATCGGTCGGCCGACCGGCCCGCATAGCGTGGGGGAGTGGCACCCCTCCGCGTTCTCGGCATCGACCCCGGCCTCACCCGGTGCGGGGTCGGCGTGGTCGATGTGGCCCGCGATCGATCGGCGACGCTCGTGCACGTCGGCGTGATCCGCTCCGACCCCGCTGAGCCGATCGAGCGGCGTCTCGCCACGATCGCCGCCGGAATCCGCGCGGTGATCGACGAGCACCGCCCGTCCGTCGTGGCCGTCGAGCGCGTGTTCTCGCAGCACAACCGGCAATCCGTCATGGGCACGGCCCAGGCGAGCGGGATCGCACTGCTGATCGCGGGGGAGCGCGGCCTGACCGCGGCCACCCACACGCCGACCGAGGTCAAAGCGGCCGTCACCGGCTACGGAGCCGCCGACAAGCGACAGGTGCAGGCGATGGTGGCGCGGATCCTGCGGCTGGACGAGGTTCCTCAGCCCGCGGATGCCGCGGACGCGCTCGCGCTCGCCCTCTGCCATGCGTGGCGCGGCGGATCCGCACGCACGGCCGTGGGCGGTTCGCTCACGCCGGCTCAGCGAGCGTGGGCCGACGCCGAGCGACTCGCTCGGCGATGACCAGGGTGATTGCGCCGATCTGGTCGAAGTGTGTCGGTCGAACAAACCTGCGAACCGCGCTTTAGGCTCGATCCATGATCTCCTCGCTGCGCGGGCGCGCCGCCTACGTCGACACCGACTCCCTGGTGATCGAGGTCGGCGGGGTCGGATTGACGGTCGCGGTGACGCCGCACGTGGCGCACGCCACCAACATCGGGGACGACGTGCACCTGCACACGAACCTGATCGTCCGCGAGGACGCCCTGTCGCTGTTCGGCTTCGAAACGCGAGAGGAGCTGGTCGTCTTCACGCAGCTCCTCAGCGTCACGGGCGTGGGTCCGAAGTCGGCGCTCGGCGTGCTCGCCGCGCTGAGCGTCGCCCAGATCGCGGAGGCGGTCGGCGCCGACGACGACGCTCCGTTCCGCCGCGTCTCGGGCATCGGCCCGAAGACGGCGAAGCTCATCGTCGTGCAGCTCGCGGGCAAGGTGGCCGCTCCGCGCCCTGCGGGCGGCTCAGGCCGCTCCGCCGCCCCCGACGTCGCCGCGCAGGTGACGCAGGCGCTCATCGGCCTCGGCTGGAACGAGCGCTCGGCCGCCGAGGCCGTGGCCTCAGCCGTCGACAGCGCGTCGCCCGCCGAGCGCGCCGCCGTTCCCGCGCTCCTGCGACTCACGCTCGCCACCCTGGGCCCGGCCCGCAAGGAGCACGCCGGTGGATGAGATCCGCGACGCCGACGAGCCCGTCGACGACGTCGAGCTCGCGATCGAGGGCGCGCTGCGGCCCTCGTCACTCGCAGAGTTCGTAGGTCAGCAGAAGGTGCGCGGACAGCTCCAGCTGCTGCTGGATGCCGCGCGCATGCAGCAGCGCCCTGCGGACCACATCCTGCTGTCGGGCCCGCCCGGGCTCGGTAAGACCACTCTCGCCATGATCGTCGCCCATGAGAGCGGCCGGCCGCTGCGCCTGTCCAGCGGTCCGGCGATCCAGCATGCCGGTGATCTCGCCGCCCTCCTGTCCAGCCTCACTCCCGGTGAAGTCCTCTTCATCGATGAGGTGCACCGGATGGCGCGCTCCGCCGAGGAGATGCTGTACCTGGCGATGGAGGACTTCCGGATCGACATCATGGTCGGCAAGGGCGCCGGGGCGACCAGCATCCCCCTGGACCTGTCACCGTTCACGCTCGTCGGAGCCACCACGCGATCGGGGCTCCTGCCGAATCCCCTTCGCGACCGGTTCGGGTTCACCGCACACCTCGAGTACTACGAACCGGAGGAGCTCGAGCGGGTCATCGAGCGATCCGCCGTCATGCTCGCGGTGGATCTGCCGCCGGCATCCCGCGCCGAGATCGCCCGACGGTCCCGCGGCACGCCGCGGATCGCGAACCGCCTCCTGCGGCGCGTGCGCGACTTCATGGTCGTCCGTGGCGGCGGAGGCGACACGGCGACCGTCGACGCCGCCCTGGACCTCTACGACGTCGATTCGATCGGGCTCGACCGCCTCGACCGGGCGATTCTGGACGCACTGGTACGCCGCTTCCGCGGCGGGCCGGTCGGGCTCAGCACGCTCGCAGTCGCCGTGGGCGAGGAGCCCGAGACCATCGAATCCGTCGTCGAGCCGTACCTCGTTCGCATCGGCTTCATGGGACGCACGCCCCGGGGTCGGATCGCGATGCCGAGCGCTTTCGCGCACCTGGGCGCATCGCACCTCGACTCTGCGCTCAGATTCGATGATCTATAATCGCTGGAGGCTCTCGCCTAACCCCTCCCTGCATGGCAGTGCCGCCACGGCGCGCGCCTGATTCGAAAGGTGCTCTCGCCTCCCATGGAATTCCTCTCCAACTACGGCCTCATCATCCTGCTGGTCCTCCTGCTGGGCTTCATGTTCTGGAGTTCGCGCCGCCGGATGGCGAAGCAGAAGCTCGAGCAGGAGCAGAAGGCGCGCCAGACGGTTCCGGGCGCCGAAGTGCTGCTGCAAGGCGGCCTGTACGGCACGATCATCGCGTACGACCCCGACAACCTCGACCAGCCTGCGCTCGTGGAGATCGCGCCGGGCGTCGAGATCAAAGTGCACAGCGGTGCGGTCCTGCGAGTCGTAGACCCCGCCCAGAGCACGGTGACCGAGGACGAGTTCATCGAAGCCGAGGCCAGCGAAGCCGAGTACGCCGCGGGCGTCGCCGACGGATCGATCAGCTCGATCAGCGACGACCAGGCGCGTGCAGCCGCTGATGCGGAGCCGACGATCGACCCGGACGCCGACTCGGACACCAAGCCCAAGGCCTGACCGCTCGCCCGTTTCGGGCTCCCAGAAAGCTGACCCCTCGTGGCGACTTCCACCCCCGTCCGGCATGCCTGGCGTGCGCTGACCGGACTTCTGATCATCACCGCCGTCCTGTTCGGCATCAACGCCCTCGGCGTGTACGTCTTCAAACAGAGCTCTTGGAGTCCCGAGCTCGCGCTCGACCTCCAGGGCGGTACGCAGATCATCCTCGAGGCGCAGACCGCCGACGGGACAGCGCCGACGACCGACCAGATGAACCAGGCCGTCACGATCATCCGCCAGCGCGTGGACGCCTCCGGCGTCGGCGAGGCGGATGTGACGACCGAGGGCGGCACGAACATAGTCGTGCAGATCCCGGGCACGGCGGACGAGCAGACGCGGCAGCGGATCGAGGCCTCCGCCCAGCTGCAGCTGCGCGCCGTTCTGTTCGCGGGAGAGCCCGCGAACACCTTCGTCGGCGAGGACGGAACGGAGACGCCGTATCCGACACCCGACCCGACGCTGGTGGCGACACCGACCGCGGAGCCGACCAACGGCAGCGACACGGCGTGGCTCACGCCCGCCCTGCAGGCCGAGTTCCTCGCGTACGACTGCAGCGACCCGGCCAACGATCCTGCCAACGCTCCGAAGGACGAGCCGCTGATCACGTGCGACCCGGACGGCACCGTCAAATACATCCTCGGTCCCGTGGAACTCGACGGGTCATCGATCAACGACGCGACGTTCGGCCTCCAGCAGAACAACGGCCAGTGGGCGGTCAACCTCAAATTCGATGACGCCGGGACCAAGACCTTCGGCGAGATCAGCCAGCGCCTCTACGGCGCGGATCCGCCGCTGAACCAGTTCGCCTTCGTGCTGGATGGCTACGTCCTGTCGGCGCCCTCGATGAACGCGATCATCCTGGGCGGCGACCCGAGCATCACGGGCAGCTTCACGCAGGAAAGCGCCAAGACGCTCGCCGATCAGCTCAAGTACGGTGCGCTGCCCCTCAGCTTCGAGGTCGTCAGCTCCGACACCATCTCGGCCACGCTGGGATCGCAGCAGCTGCAGATCGGCCTCATCGCGGGCCTCATCGGCCTTGCCCTCGTGGCGATCTACTCGCTGATCGTCTACCGGGCGCTCGGCCTCGTGATCATCGCCTCGCTGATCGTGATGGGCGTTCTCACGTACCTCACCATCTGCATCCTCGCTTGGCGCATGGGCTTCCGCCTGTCGCTCGCCGGCGTCGCGGGTCTGATCGTGTCGATCGGCTTCACCGCCGACTCGTTCATCGTCTACTTCGAGCGCATCCGAGACGAGCTGCGCGACGGCAAGTCGATCACCGGGGCAGTCGAAGACGGCTGGGGTCGCGCGAAGCGCACCATCTACATCTCCAAGTCGATCAACATCCTTGCCGCAGTGGTGCTGTACATCCTGGCCGACGCCACAGTGAAGGGCTTCGCCTTCACGCTGGGACTCACCACCGTGATCGACGTGCTGATCTTCATCCTCTTCACCCACCCGGTCATGCAGCTGCTCGCCCGCACCAAGTTCTTCGGCTCCGGGCATCCGCTCTCCGGCATGGACCCCGTGGCCCTCGGCGCCGTGTACCGCGGGCGCGCCCAGTTCCGTGCGCCCGTGGCCGCGACGACCACGAAGACCGCGGCGGAGCGGCGCTCATCCCGCTCGCGCGGTGAGGCGGAGCGACGCCAGACCATCGCCGAGCGCAAGCAGGCGGAGCTGGCGAAAGTCCCCGACACCGGCAAACCGTCCAGTCCCGAGAAGGGGGGAGAGCTCTGATGCGCTCCATGAGCCAGCTCGGCAACGACCTCTACACCGGCAAGACCTCGTTCCCGTTCGTCGGACGTCGTCGCCTGTGGTTCATCATCGCGGCGATCCTCGTGATCGGCTCGGCGCTCGTGCCGCTCGTGCGGCCGATCCAGTTCTCGATCGAGTTCACCGGTGGCTCGCAGTTCACGGTGTCGGGCGTCAGCTCGCCCGACCAGCTGGTCGCAACCGAGGCCGTCCAGTCCGTGGTGCCCGACGCGACCACCAAGGTGACGACCGTCGGCGACAGCACGGTCCGCGTGCAGACCGACCAGCTGACTCCGGACGAGACGCAGCAGGTCACCGCCGCCCTGGCCGAGGCGTACGAGGTGCCGGTCAGCGAGGTCACCTCGTCGTTCATCGGCCCCAGCTGGGGAGCGGACGTCACCCGGCAGTCGCTGTGGGGGCTCGCGATCTTCCTCGCGCTGACCTTCCTGATCCTGGCGCTCTACTTCCGCACCTGGAAGATGTCGGCCTCGTCGATCATCGGCCTCATCGACGTCCTCATCATCACCATCGGCGTCTACGCCCTGTGCGGGTTCGAGATCTCGCCGGCGGCGGTGATCGGATTCCTCACGATCCTGTCGTATGCGCTGTACGACACCACCGTCGTCTTCGACAAGATCCGCGAGAATACGACCGAGGACGGCGAGGTGTCGGGGCGCACATTCGGTGAATCGGTGAACCTTGCGGTCAACCAGACGCTCATCCGCTCGATCAACACGACGGTCGTGGCGATCCTCCCCACCGGTGCGATCCTGTTCATCGGTGCGCTGTGGCTCGGCGCGGAGACGCTCACCGACATCTCGCTGGCGATCTTCGTCGGCACGATCGTCGCGGCGTATTCGACGCTGTTCGTCGCCTCCCCGCTCTACTCGCTCCTGCGCGAGAACGAGCCGGCGGTGAAGAGCCGCGACGCACGGGTGCTCGACGCACGCGACCGCGCGGGCGTGCCGGTCTGAGTCCCATCCGCCGAAGCGGGCCTGAGCCGCGGGCATAGGATTGACAGATCCAGCGGAGGGGAGTCATCGGATGACCGAGACCGTCCCTCCCGCCCAGTCATCGTCGCTTCGACGCCTGGTTCCGCGCATCTTCTCCCGGTCGGCGCGCCGCGACGACGTCGAGCAGCTGCTGCGCACGGTCCGCACGCACCACCCGAAGGGCGACCTGTCGATCATCGAGCGTGCCTACACGGTCGCCGATCAAGCCCACACGGGTCAGACGCGGCAGAGCGGCGAGCCGTACATCACGCACCCGCTGGCCGTGGCGCAGATCCTGGCCGATCTCGGCCTGGGCCCGAAGGCGATCGCTGCGGCCCTCCTGCACGACACCGTCGAGGACACCGGCTACGCGCTGGACACGCTGAAGGCGGAGTTCGGCGACGAGGTCGCGATGCTCGTCGACGGGGTCACGAAGCTCGACAAGGTGAAGTACGGCGAGAGCGCGCAGGCCGAGACGGTCCGGAAGATGATCGTGGCGATGTCGCGCGACATCCGCGTCCTGCTGATCAAGCTCGCCGATCGCCTGCACAACGCGCGCACGTGGGGCTTCGTCCCACCGGAGAAGGCGCAGAGGAAGGCGACCGAGACTCTTGAGATCTACGCGCCGCTGGCGCACCGGCTCGGCATCCAGACGATCAAGTCCGAACTCGAGGACCTGTCCTTCGCCGTCCTGCATCCGAAGCTCTACGCCGAGATCGAGAGCCTCGTCAAGCAGCGCACTCCGCAGCGTGAGCAGTACGTCCACAGCGTGATCGAGGCGGTCGACGCGGATCTGCGCGAACTCCGCATCCGCGGCCGGGTCATGGGCCGGCCGAAGCAGCTGTACTCCGTGTACCAGAAGATGGTCGTCCGCGGCCGCGAGTTCGATGACATCTACGACCTCATCGGCATCCGCATCATGGTCGGCAGCGTGCGCGACTGCTACGCCGTGCTCGGCGCGATCCACGCCCGGTGGACGCCCCTGCCCGGCCGCTTCAAGGACTACATCGCCACTCCCAAGTTCAATCTGTATCAGTCGCTGCACACCACGGTGATCGGCCCGGGCGGACGCACCGTCGAGATCCAGATCCGCACCAATGAGATGCATCAGCAGGCGGAGTACGGCGTCGCGGCGCACTGGAAGTACAAGGAGCGGCTGACCGGCGGCAAGCCCGATGCCAGGTCCGTGGACGCCGACATGGCGTGGCTCGCGCACATCTCCGACTGGCAGGCCGAGACCGCCGATCCCGGCGAGTTCCTCGATTCACTCCGCTTCGAGATCGGCGCGAAGGAGGTGTACGTCTTCACCCCCAAGGGGCGGGTGATCGGGCTGCCCACCGGCGCGACGCCCGTCGACTTCGCCTACGCCGTGCACACCGAGGTCGGGCACCGCACGATGGGTTCGAAGGTCAACGGACGTCTCGTGCCGCTCGAGTCCGAACTGCAGAGCGGCGACGTGGTCGAGGTGTTCACCTCGAAGAACCCGGATGCCGGGCCGAGCCAGGACTGGCTGAGCTTCGTCAAGAGCACACGCGCACGGAGCAAGATCCGCGGGTGGTTCACCAAGGAGCGCCGCGAAGAGGCCATCGAGCAGGGCAAGGAGGCGATCGCGCGCGCGATGCGGCGCCAGAACCTCCCGCTGCAGCGCCTGATGAGCCAGGACTCCTTCACCGAGGTCGCTCACTCCCTCAAGTACGAGGATGTCTCGGCCCTCTACGCCGCAGTCGGCGAGGGCCACGTCTCGACCCAGTCGGTCATCGAGAAGGTCACCGCGCTGGTGAGCGCGAACGACACGTCCACCGGACCGATCGACCTGCCCCACGTGGGTCGTTCCCGCCAGCCGCGGGGCGGCGACTCGGGCGTGCTCGTGCGCGGCGCCCCCGACATCCTGGTCAAGCTCGCCAAGTGCTGCACGCCGGTGCCGGGCGACGAGGTCGTGGGGTTCGTCACCCGCGGAAGCGGTGTGTCGGTCCATCGCACCGACTGCACCAACGTCAAGTCGCTCATGGCGGATCCCGAACGTCTCATCGAGGTCGACTGGGCTCCGACCACCAAGAGCGTCTTCCTCGTGCAGATCCAGATCGAGGCGCTCGATCGCTCGGGCCTGCTGAGCGATGTCACGCGTGTGCTCAGCGAGCATCACGTCAACATCCTGTCCGCGACCGTCTCCACCACGAACGACCGGCTGGCCCTGAGCCGATTCGTGTTCGAGATGGGCGACATCGTCCACCTCGAGCGCGTCCTGAACGCCGTCCGGCGCATCGACGCGGTCTACGACGTCTACCGGGTGACCTCGTCCTGAGCGTCGGCGTGATCTTCGCGCGCTGCGAGTCCTCGCAGGAACGGCAGCGCTGACCGCTTGTTCGGCAGCGCGCCGTGCGACTTCAGCCATGCGATGGCCTCATCGGCGAGTCCGGGAGCGGCATCCGCCATCTGCCGTGCCGCCTGCGCGTGATCGTCGTCCAGCACCCTGGACAGATCGGCGAGGGTGCGCACGGGAGCCGTCACGAGCACTCCGCCGATGGATTGGAGGTCGGAGGGATCGACGCTCAGGTCGCGGTACAGCAGTCGCCGGCTGATCACCTGATGCAGCCGTCGCGGCACCGCGCGCTGGACCGTATGCCGCGCGGGTGGCTCGTGGAGCGCGCCGTGGATCCAGGCGGCGCTCAGATGCGTCGCGGCGAGCGTGTCGCCCAGCAGGCCCCTCAGCGATCCGGCGCGAAGCTCTCGGGTCTCGACCGCATCGGCCGGGATGTACCCCTCGCCGAGCTCGACGAGGTGGCCGTCGAGCCGTGCGGCGGACAGCTCTGCCTGGGCGAGCCGCTCACCGGCGAAGTAGAGGAAGAGGGCGGGCATGACAGCCACTGTGCCCGACCCGGCCTGTCGGCCGAGCCCGCGCGTCGCCGTCTGTGGACAACATGACGACCGTCGACCTGCGGGAGTCCTCGGCCGTCGCCTCAGCCGCCGAGAGCCGTGAGCCACGCCCGGCGTGCGTCCAGCGCCTCGGTGGCCTTGGCGATCGCGGCCTTGTCGCCGGATCTCTCCGCCGCCGCGAGCTCATCCTCGAGCTTCTGGATCGCCTCCGTCAGCTGGCGCGTCATGTCGTTCGCACGGGCCTTGGTCTCGGGATTGTTGCGCTTCCAGTCGGTCTCTTCGCGGCCGCGCAGCGACTGCTCGATCTTGCGGAGATCGTCATCCAGCGCACGCTCTTTGTCGCGGGGGACGATGCGGCCGATGTCGTCCCAGCGACGCTGGATCGCCGTCAGGGCGCTGCGGGCCTTGACGATGTTCGGTTCGTCGGCGATCACACGCGCTTCCTCGAGGAGGCCGCGCTTTGCTTCGATCTTCTCGCGGGATGCTTCTGCGTCGGCGGCCTCACGCTCGCCGCGCGCACCGTAGAGCGCGTCTCCTGCGGCCTTGAATCGGGCCCAGAGCGCGTCGTCGGCCTTCTTTCCCGCGCGACCGGCGGTCTTCCACTGGTCGAGGAGCTCGCGGTACGCCACGATCCCGTCCTCGCCCTTCGGCGCCAGCGCCTCGGCCTTCTCGACGAGCCTCACCTTCTGGTCGCGCACGGACTTGTGCGCCTCGTCGAGCTCGGCGTAGAACTCCCTGCGGTGCTTGTCCACGGTCGCACGAGCATCGCGGAAGCGCTTCCAGAGCTGCTGACCGGTCGACTTCGGAAGGCGCGGCCCGTTCTGCTGCTGCGACTGCCACTGATCGAAGAGCGCGGCGAGGTCTGCCGACGCCTGCTTCCACTGCACACTGCGAGGATCGCGCGCTGCCAGCGCTTCGGCCTTCTCGACGAGCTCCGTGCGGGAGCGGACGGCGTCGTCGACGGCCTGCCGCGACGCGGCGGCTTCCGACTCGGATGCCGCGGCGAGCTCGCCGGTCAGGGCGACCACTCGCGCGTCGAGCGCAGCGAGGTTGCCGACCGCCGCCGCATCCTGCAGCTTGGCGTGCAGCGCGCGCGCGGTCGCCCGCAGGTCGGACGCCGATGCGCCGCCGCGACGGTGGCGCACCTCGAGCAGGGTCACTTCGCCGGCCAGATCGGAGAACTTGCGCTGGTAGTACGCGAGGGCCTCGTCGGCGGTCCCGTCGGGGTACTGGCCGACCACTCGCCACCCGTCTGCCTCGCGTACGGAGACTGTTCCGTCCTCATCGACCCGACCCCAGGGCTCGGTCTCATCCGGTTCGACCGCAGGCTCGCCGGCGGCTGCCGGTGCATGTGGCTGGGCGGGGCGTGCGGGCTTCGCGGGAGCTGGTCGCGGCGAAGGCATCGGAACAGCGGCGGGCACGGCCGCAGGCGGGGTGTCCGCCTTCGAGTCCTCGGCGGCGGCCGCATCCGGCTCCGCTGAGGGATCGCCATCGGGGGCGATGCCGGCGTCGGGCTCGGCGGCAATGCCGGCGTCCGCCTCGGGGGCCGTGCCGGCACCCGCCTCGGGGGCCGTGCCGGCGTCCGCCTCGGCGACGGTGCTGGCAGCGTCCGCATCGGGGACGGTGGTGGCAGCGTCGGCCTCGGGGGCGGGGGTGGCAGCGTCGGTCACGGAGACGACGTCCGCATCGGACGCTTCGACCGCGCCCGTCTCGACTGCCGAGTCCGCGTCGGGCGCTGTTGCTTCTCCGGCATGATCCACCACCGGTGCCGCCCCGGGCTCCACCGCAGCATCGGCGACAGAGGCCTCCTCGGAGCGCTCCTCGTCCTGATCCTCCGCCGTCGAGCCGTCCGCGTCTCGCGACGCCTGCTCGACCGCGCCGTCGGCGGTATCCGGGCTCGGAGCGGACTGCGCGTCGGCACCGGGGGAGCTCTCCGGCACGGATTCTTGGGCGGACGGGGGAGTGGACTCTGCTGCAGCAGTCACGGGATGCACCTCATCGCGGCTCTCGCCGCCTGTGGGGGGTTGGACGGCTCCCAAGCCTAGTACGCGCGGCCCGACGCGACAGGAGCGCGGCCGGGCGTAGCAGGCGTCGTCAGGGAGTCGGCGTCGCCGTCGGCGCGGGGGTGACGCTCGGGTCCGGAGTCGCTGTCGGCGAGACATCGGGATCGGGCGTCGTGGCGGGGCTGGGCGAGGACGAGACGGACGGAGTCGGCACCGGAGCACCCGGGCCCGCCATGAAGTAGGCAGCCTGACCGGCGACGATCGCCAGGATCAGGAGGCCGCCGGCGATTCCCGCGATGAGGTTGTCGCGCGTGCGGCGTCGGGACCGGCCTTCGTGGAAGGCCTGACGTGCCTGGTAGAGCCGTGCGCGCTCTCGTTCCTCACGCGTGTCGCGCTGCTTTCCACCCGCCGCCACGGGACCTCCCTCGCTCACCGGTCACCCCGGGCGGGTTGATCCTACGGTGCGCCGAGTCGGCCACCAAACCGGCACGAGCGCCCGGGGTCGGACGCGGCCGTTAGCCTTGATCCGTGACCTCCACCGCACTCTTCCAGGGGCAGACCCCGCTTGCGGTGCGGATGCGGCCGACGTCGCTCGACGAGGTTGCCGGACAGTCCCATCTGCTGCGTCCGGGCTCGCCGCTGGTGCTGCTCGCCCGCCCAGAGGTGTCGACGGCTACCGCGGCATCCGTGATCCTGTGGGGGCCCCCGGGCACCGGCAAGACGACACTCGCCCAGGCGATCGCGCGCTCCTCCGGGCGCCGCTTCGTGGAGCTGTCCGCCGTCACCGCGGGCGTGCGCGACGTGCGCGAGGTGATGCAGGAGGCGCTGACGCAGCGCGATCTGTACGGGCAGTCGACGATCCTCTTCCTCGACGAGATCCACCGCTTCACGAAAGCCCAGCAGGATGCCCTTCTGCCGGGCGTCGAGAACGGATGGGTGGTCCTCATCGCCGCCACGACCGAGAACCCCTCCTTCTCGGTGATCTCACCGCTCTTGTCGAGGTCGCTTCTGCTCACCCTGCAGCCCCTGACCGACGAAGACCTCGGAATGCTCGTCGATCGCGCTGTCGCCGACCCGCGCGGACTCGGCGACAGCGTCACGCTCCTGCCCGAGGCGCGCGACGCCTTGGTGCGGCTCGCCTCGGGGGATGCGCGCCGCGCGCTGACAGCCCTCGAGGCGGCCGCATCCCTCGCTGAGCCCGCGGCCGATGAGCCCGGAGCCGACGCCGAGGGTGCTGACGCTGCGGCGAGCACGCGCCCGATCGAGATCACGCGCGGACAACGTGGCGAATGCGGTGGACCGAGCGCTGCTGCGGTACGACCGGCAGGGCGACGAGCACTACGACGTCATCAGTGCCTTCATCAAATCCATCCGCGGCTCCGATGTCGACGCCGCTCTGCACTACCTCGCGCGCATGATCGAGGCGGGGGAGGATCCGCGCTTCATCGCCCGCCGGCTCATCATCTCCGCGGCCGAGGACATCGGACTCGCCGATCCGCAGGCGCTGCCCCTCGCCGTCGCGGCGGCCGACGCCGTGCAGTTCATCGGAATGCCGGAGGGCCGCATCCCGCTCGCCGAGGCGACCGCCTATCTCGCAACGACCGCCAAGTCGAATGCGTCCTACCTCGCCATCGACAAGGCCATCGCAGATGTGCGCGCCGGAGGATTCGGACGCGTTCCGCTCCACCTGCGCGATGCGCACTACCCCGGTGCCAAGCGGCTGGGGCACGGCAAGGGATACGTTTACCCGCACGATTCCGATGTCGGCGTCGCGGCGCAGCAGTATCTCCCGGATGAGCTGGCCGGAAAGCGGTACTACGAGCCCACCACCCACGGCCAGGAGCGGGACGTCCAGGCTCGCCTCGACAAGATCCGCCGCATCCTCGGCTCCTGAACGGCCCGGCAAGGACGACCTGATAAGCTGGACCGGCTCGAAACCCAGTTTTCGGGTATCTCCTTCCCCCAACACACCTTCAGCTGCGCCCCGACGTGCGCGCCGAACGGGAAGGGCCGGAGATACGTCCATGAGCCGCGAAAGACGCGGCCATGTCAGTTTGGAAGGACACATCAGTGCCCACGAAGTCCCAGGACCGCCGCAAGGTCCGTCTCTCCCGCGCGCTCGGCATCCCGCTGACGCCGAAGGCCGCCAAGTACCTCGAGAAGCGTCCCTACGCCCCGGGTGAGCACGGCCGCACCAAGCGCAAGCAGGACAGCGACTACGCCGTCCGCCTGCGCGAGAAGCAGCGTCTGCGCGAGCAGTACGGCATCCGCGAGAAGCAGATGCGCAACACGTTCAACGAAGCACGCCGCACGCAGGGCCTGACCGGTGAGAACCTGGTCGAGCTCCTCGAGATGCGCCTGGACGCGCTCGTTCTGCGCGCCGGCTTCGCCCGCACCACCGCGCAGGCCCGCCAGCTCGTCGTGCACCGCCACATCCTCGTCGACGGTCAGACCGTCGACCGCCCGTCGTTCCGCGTGAAGCCGGGTCAGCTCATCCACGTCAAGGCCAAGAGCGAGGGCACCGAGCCCTTCCAGGTCGCAGCCGCCGGCGGTCACGCCGAGGTGCTGCCCCCGGTTCCGGGCTACCTCGAGGTCGAGCTCGACAAGCTGCACGCGCGTCTCGTGCGTCGCCCGAAGCGCGCTGAGGTCCCCGTCACCGGTGACGTCCAGCTCGTCGTCGAGTACTACGCCGCGCGATAGCGCGACGTAGCGGTTCTCGAGTAGCGGCGAAGCCGCGTATCGAGACACGCCGCGCGATAGTGATTCGTCTCGCTTCGGCTCTCAAAGACCGAAGCAGAAGGGCGTCGGGGTCACCCGGCGCCCTTTCGCGTCGCCGATACACTCGGTTGTCGAACAGCGAGCGCCAGCGAGCGTATCGAGACACGCCTACGATGGGCACAGGCCGCACCCCTGCGGATGAGGAAGTGGTGACATGAGAAACCTCCTGTGGTTCCTGCTCGGCGTGATCGGCGGTTTCGTCGCCGCGCACCTCATGAACAAGGACCCGCGCGGCCATGAGGTCCTCGCGGACGTGGACGCCCGCATCACCGAGTTCACCGATCGGATCGGCGACGCCTACCGCGAGCAGGAAGCGCGCTTCTCCGGCATTGTGGACGGCGTGAAGGATGCCGCCAACGGCGCGTACGGAACGGCCAAGGACAAGGCCTCCGACGCCGTCGATGCGGTGAAGAGCACCGCCGCCGACGCTGTGGACGCCTCCGCCGACGCGGCGTCCGATGCGGTCGAGTCCGCGAGATCCGCGGCGAAGAAGCTCACTGACTGACCCACCCGCCAGGCGGTGTCCCTCCGGGGGCACCGTCGTTCTTCGAGGACACCATGAAGACCGCTGAGCTCGCCGACCGCTTCCTCCGCTACTTCGAGGAGCGCGACCACACCATCGTGCCCTCTGCGTCTCTGGTCACCGACGACCCGGCGCTGCTGTTCACGGTGGCGGGGATGGTCCCCTTCATCCCGTATCTGAGCGGCGTCGTACCCGCGCCCTACCCGCGGGCAGCCGACATCCAGAAGTGCATCCGAACCAATGACATCGAAGAGGTCGGCAAGACGCCGCGCCACGGCACGTTCTTCCAGATGCTCGGCAACTGGTCGTTCGGCGACTACTTCAAAGAGGGCGCGATCACCTATGCGTGGGAGCTGCTGACCATGTCGGAGGCCGATGGCGGCCTGGGGTTCGATCCCCAGGACCTGTGGGTCACCGTCTACAAGGACGACGACGAGGCGGCGGCGCTCTGGCGGCGCATCGCCGGGCTTCCCGAGGAGCGCATCCAGCGGCTCGACAAGGACACCAACTACTGGAGCACCGGCCTGCCCGGCCCAGCCGGCCCGTGCTCGGAGATCTTCTTCGACCAGGGTCCTGCGTACGGCGTCGACGGAGGACCGGTCACGGACGACGACCGGTACGTGGAGATCTGGAACCTGGTCTTCATGCAGTACGCGATCGACGATGTCACCTCGAAATACGACTTCCGCATCGTCGGGGAGCTGCCGCAGAAGAACATCGACACCGGCATGGGGCTGGAGCGCATCGCCTTCATCAAGCAGGGCGTCCAGAACATGTACGAGACGGATCAGGTCAGACCGGTCCTCGACCTCGCATCCGAGCTGAGCGGCCGCCGCTACGGAGCGGACCACGGCGACGACGTGCGCATGCGCATCATCGCCGATCACGTGCGTTCATCGCTGATGCTCCTCGCCGACGGGGTGACCCCATCCAACGAGGGGCGCGGCTACATCCTCCGCCGCCTGATGCGTCGCGGCATCCGCTCCATGAGGCTGCTGGGCGTCGACGGCCCGACCTTCCCCGACCTGTTCGCCGCGTCCCGCGATGCCATGAAGGGGGCATACCCGGAGCTGGAGACCGAGTACCCGCGCCTGTCGGCGTACGCCTTCGCCGAAGAGGAGACGTTCCTGCGCACCCTCGCGGCGGGCTCGGCCACGCTCGACCTGTCCGTCAGCCAGACGAAGGGTGCCGGCGGGACCACCATCGCGGGCTCGGAGGCGTTCCTCCTGCACGACACCTACGGATTCCCGATCGATCTCACCCTCGAGATCGCCGAGGAGGCCGGCCTGTCGGTCGACCGCGCGGCCTTCGACACGCTCATGCTCGAGCAGCGCACCCGCGCGAAGGCCGACGCGCGATCGCGCAAGCGAGCGCTGGCGGACCACAGCGTGTACCGCGAGTTCCGCGGCAAGGGCGAGACGGTCTTCACCGGGTACACCGACCTGGAGACCGAGTCGACGGTGCTGGGCGTGATCGTCGACGGCGTCGCCGTCGACCGCGCGATCCAGGGTCAGATTGCGGAGGTCATCCTGCACGACACCGCGCTGTACGCGGAGTCGGGCGGTCAGGTCGCCGACAAGGGCATCATCGTCGGACCGGGGTACGAGCTGGACGTCCTGGATGTGCAGAAGCCGGTGCCCGGGCTGATCAGCCACACGGTCGAGGTCACCTCGGGTGAGGTGGCGGTGGGCCAGGTGGCCACATCGGTCGTGGATGCCGTGAACCGCCGCGCCGCCCGTCAGGCGCACTCCGCGACGCACCTCGTGCACGCCGCCCTCCGCGACACGCTCGGCCGGAGTGCGACGCAGGCCGGCTCGCTCAACCGCGCCGGCTACATGCGCCTGGACTTCACGTGGGGGCAGGCGCTGTCGCCGGAGACGCGCACGGAGATCGAGGAGATCGCGAACAACGCCGTCCGGGACAACCTGGAGGTCACCACGAGGGTCGTCTCGCTCGACGAGGCGAAATCGCTCGGAGCGATGGCCCTCTTCGGCGAGAAGTACGGCGACACGGTTCGGATGGTCGACATCGGCGGTCCCTGGTCGCGCGAGCTCTGCGCCGGCACCCATGTCTCCTCGAGCGCGGAGATCGGACTGGTCAATCTCGTCGGCGAGTCGTCGGTCGGGGCATCCAACCGCCGTGTCGAGGC
Source organism: uncultured Actinomycetota bacterium (assembly GCA_963717585.1). Classification (GTDB taxonomy): domain Bacteria; phylum Actinomycetota; class Actinomycetes; order Actinomycetales; family Microbacteriaceae; genus Microbacterium. The sequence goes on from CAVQWI010000001.1 coordinate 345,419, forward strand.
GCTCGTCGGACTCGACGCGTTCCGCGACCTGGCCGCCGAACGCGCCATCGTCTCGCAGCTCACCACGACGCTGAAGACCCCGCGCGACCAGCTGCCCGCCCGGATCGCGGAGCTCGCCGCCAGCCTCAAAGCCGCGGAGAAGAAGATCGCCGCCTTCGAGGCCCGGGCTCTCGACCGACCGCATCCCGGCCCTCGCCGCCGGCGCGGTGCAGATAGGACCGCATCGCGTGGTGGTGGAGAGCATCGGCGCAGCCGCATCGGCGGACGACGTCCGCTCGCTCGCTCTGGGCGTCCGCGACCGCCTCGGCTCGGATGCCGGCGTGGTCGCGATCGGTGCCGAGCTGAACGGCCGGCCCGTCGTCATCGTCGCCACGAACGATGCCGCCCGCACCGCCGGCGCCCGCGCGGGCGCACTCGCGAAGGTCGCGGCGACCACCCTGGGCGGCGGTGGCGGGGGCCGCGACGATGTGGCGCAGGGCGGCGGCACCGACGTCTCCGCGCTGCCTGCGGCGCTCGGCGCCGTGAAGGACGCGCTCGGATCCCGGTGACCGGCTTTCGAAGGGGCGTCCGGCTCGGAATCGACGTCGGCAAGGTCCGGGTGGGGGTCGCACGCTGCGATCCGGACGGGATGCTCGCGACTCCGGTCGAGACCGTGCCGCGAGACGACGGCTCGATCGCGCGCCTGGTCGCACTCGCCGAGGAGCACGGAGCGAGCGAGCTCCTGGTCGGGCTGCCGCTGAACATGCGGGGCGAGGACACTGCATCGACGACGGATGCGAGGGCCTTCGCGGCCGCATTGGCACAGGCATCCGGCGTGCCCGTCCGACTCGTCGATGAGCGCCTCAGCACGGTTTCCGCGCATGCGGCTCTGCGCGATTCGGGCAGATCCCAGCGTTCTTCTCGTAGCATTGTTGACCAGGTCGCGGCCGTCGTTCTGCTGCAGCAGGCACTGGATGTCGAGAAGAGCACCGGACGGCCCGCCGGATCACCCGTCCCCCAGGCCCAGGAGCCCGCCTGAACATGCCCGATTCCACGTCGCCGTTCGACGATCCGTTCGCGGATCTGTTCGGCAAGCTCCCCGACGCGCGTCAGCGGCGGGGCGCCGGCGACGACGGTGCGCACGGCGGCGGCGATCTGCGACGCCGGCGCCCTCCGCAACCTGCCCCGGGCGTGCCGATGTCCCGGCGGGAGGCCCGCGAGGCCGCGGCTCGGCAGGCGGCGGCCAAGAAGACCCGCGGGGGGTCCGCGATGCCCGCGGCGGCTCCGGCAGCCCGCGTCGAGCCCGCCCCCGCCGAGCCGGTCGGGCCGAGGGCCCGCGAGAGCCGGTCGCGGCCGCACCTGCGACAGCGGTGCCCGTGTCCGTTTCGACCATGGGAGAGGATGCCGAGGACGAATGGCCCTTCCTCGGGGCATCAGGGGCGACCCCGTCCGTCCTACCGCCGCGGCGGCGACACGGTGACCTCCAGCCCGGCTGCGACCGCGACCCTCGAGGACCTGTTCACCGGTGAGCACACCACCGACAGCCTCGGAGAGGTCCCGCCGCCGAAGGACAAGCGCAAGCGCCGCATCGGCGGCTGGATCGCGCTCGGGGTCGTGCTGCTCCTCTTCGGCGGAGTCGCAGCGGGCGGGCTGTGGGTGTGGAACACCTACGAGGACCGGATCCGCGAACTGATGGGCTGGGAGGAGCCGAAGGACTACGAGCCCGGAATGGCCAACGGCGAGGCGTTCGTGACGATCGCCTCCGGCGACACCGGCGGCCCCATCTCCGAGGCTCTGTACAACGCAGGCGTGACCAAGACGCCCGAGGCGTTCTACGACTACCTGATCGACACGGGCCAGAACCCCCCGTTCGTTCCCGGGCTTCTTCAAGCTGCAACTGCAGATGACCTCCGAAGCGGCGCTGGCGGCGCTGCTGGACCCCGCGAACAAGCTGGAGAACACCGCACAGCTGCGCGAAGGGCTCACCGTCGAGCAGACCGCTGCCGCTCCTCGCCGACGGCACCGGGCTGCCCGATCGAGGACTTCCAGGCGGCGGTCGCCGATCCGGCGGCCTACGGCGTGCGCGGCAGCCAGCCTGGAGGGCTGGCTGTTCCCGGCGACGTACACATTCGACCCCGGAGTGACGGCGGCCGACGTCATCACGACGCTCGTCGACCGCACGGTCGAGTCGCTCGACTCGGCCGGAGTTCCCGTGGAGGATCGTCAGCGCGATCCTGACGGTCGCGTCGATCATCCAGCGCGAGGCGCGGTTCGAGGAGGACTTCTACAAGGTCTCGCGCGTCATCGAGAATCGCCTCGACCCGAGCAATCAGGAGACATTCGGGCTGCTGCAGATGGACTCCACCGCCCAGTACGGCTTCAACGAGGACGACGGAACGGTCAGCACGTCCGCGGATGCGCTCACGGACGACAATCCCTGGAACACGTATGTGCACCCCGGGCTGCCGATCGGCCCGATCGCCAACCCGGGAGACACAGCGATCGACGCCGCGATGCATCCGGCCGACGGGCGACTGGCTGTACTTCGTCACGGTCAACCTCAACACCGGTGAGACGGTCTTCACGTCCAACGTCGACGACCACAACCGCGCGGTCGCCCAGTGGCAGGCCTGGTGCACCGACAACCCCGACGCGGGATGCTGAAAGCCGACGGATCGCGGCTGGAGGTCTGGGGCGATCCCGTCGCCCACAGCCGCTCTCCGCAGCTGCACGCCGCCGCCTACCGCGTTCTGGGGCTGGATTGGACCTATGAGCGCCGTCGCGTCGCCGAAGCCGAGTTCGACCGCGAGCTCTGCGGGACTCACGCGTCAGTGGCGCGGACTGTCCCTGACGATGCCGCTCAAGGGCGTCGCTTTCGCTGCGTCATCGTGGCGGGACCGCCGCGCCGACCTCACCGGCGCGGTCAACACGCTTCTTCTGACCGATGACGGCCCGCGGGGGTTCAACACCGACGTGGGAGGAATCGTCAGCGGCCTCCAGGAGCAGGGAGTCGGCGACATCGGCCAGGCTCGGATCGTCGGCGCCGGCGCAACGGCCACGTCCGCCCTGGTCGCGCTGCACGAACTCGGCGTGGAGCGTGTCGAAGTGGTCGCGCGCCGAGCCCCGGCGCTCAAGCCGCTCGAACAGCTCGGCGAGACGATGGGCGTCGACGTCGTCGGCACGTCGTTCGAGCGAGCCGAGTTCGCCGCCGTTCCCGTCACCATCGCGACACTGCCCGGCGACGCCGCTGTGCCGCTCGCAACCGCCGACGCCCTCGCCGCATCCGGAGGCCTCCTCCTGGATGTCGTCTACGGGCAGTGGCCGACCGCGCTCGCGGATCGCGTGGGCCCGCTGCGGCAACCCCGCGACCTCAGGTGCGGGGATGCTGCTGCACCAGGCGGTTCTCCAGGTGCGTGTCTTCGTCTCGGGTGACGCCGACGCCCCGGTGGACGACGAAGGCGCCGTGCTCGCCGCAATGCGGCTGGCGCTCGTGGGAGACTAGACGAATGCTCCGCGTGCTCACGGCCGGCGAATCCCACGGCCCCGAACTCGTCGCCATCATGGAGGGTCTCCCCGCCGGCGTCCCCGTGTCGCGCGCCGCGATCCAGGCCGATCTCGCGCGCCGCAAGCTCGGCTACGGCCGCGGTTCGCGGATGAAGTTCGAGGAGGACGAGCTCACGATCTCCGGCGGTGTGCGCCACGGCTTGAGCCTCGGCAGCCCCATCGCGCTGCGCATCGGCAACACCGAGTGGCCGAAGTGGGTCGAGGTGATGAGTCCCGAGCCGGTCGAGCTCACCGACATCTCGCGCGGCCGCGGCGCGGCGCTGACCCGGCCGCGGCCCGGTCACGCGGATCTGGTCGGGATGCAGAAGTACGGCTTCGACGAGGCCCGCCCGATCCTCGAGCGAGCCAGTGCTCGCGAGACGGCGGCTCGGGTCGCGCTCGGCGCGATCGCGCGCGGATTCCTGGCCGAGCTCGGCATCCGGCTCGTAAGCCACACGCTGTCCATCGGTCCCGTGCGGGTGCCAGAGGAAGCCCCGCTGCCCACGCCCGACGACGTCGACGCTCTCGATGCGGACCCGTTGCGGTGCTTCGACGCCGAGACCTCTGCGCGCATGGTCGCCGAGGTCGACGACGCGCGCAGGGAGGGTGACACGCTGGGCGGCATCGTCGAGGTGCTCGCCTACGGACTTCCACCCGGCCTCGGCTCTCATGTCCATTGGGATCGCCGGCTCGACGCGAAGCTCGCCCAGGCGCTGATGAGCATCCAGGCGATCAAGGGCGTCGAGGTGGGCGACGGCTTCCTCACGACCACTCGCCGTGGATCGGCTGCGCACGACGAGCTCTTCGCCACCGATGACGGCATCACCCGCTCGAGCGATCGGGCAGGCGGAACCGAGGGCGGAATGTCGACCGGCACGGTGCTGCGCGTCCGCGCCGGAATGAAGCCCATCGCCACCATTCCGCACTCGCTGCGCACCATCGACGTCGCCACGGGAGAGACCGCCTCCGCGCACCACCAGCGCTCGGACGTCTGCGCCGTTCCCGCGGCGGGCGTCGTCGCCGAGGCCATGGTCGCGGTCGTGCTGGCCGACGTCGTGCTCGAGAAGTTCGGCGGCGACAGCGTCGCGGAGACCCGCCGCAACCTCGAGGGCTATCTGGCCGCGATTCCCGAGACGCTCCGCACGCACGACGCCAGCGATCCGGCCCTCATCGAGCATGACCTCGCCCGGTAGCGCGATCGTCCTGATCGGGCCGATGGGTGCGGGCAAGTCGAGCGTCGGACGCCGCGTCGCCCGCGAGCTCGGGAAGACCTTCACCGACACCGACAAGATCGTCGTGCGAGAGCACGGTCCGATCCCCGAGCTGTTCGAGCGCCTGGGCGAGGCGCGCTTCCGAGCGATCGAGCGCGCAGCCGTCTCGGAGGCGCTCGCAGATGGCGGCGTCGTGGCCCTCGGCGGCGGTGCGGTCATGGATGCCGGCACGCGCGCTGATCTGGCGCACCACCGGGTGGTCCTCCTGACTGTCTCGCCCCACGTCGTGGCCGGGCGCATCCGGGGCGGCGGCAACCGACCCCTGCTGGCCGACGGCGACCCGCTCGTACGCTGGCAGCGCATCTTCGCGGAGCGTCGAGACCTCTACGAGGAGGTCGCGGACGTCGTCTTCGACACGTCCTCGGGTCCACTGGCGGCCGTGGTCGCCGAGATCGTCGCGTGGGCGCAGTCCGAGCAGTCCGCCGAGGAGCCCGCATGACCCCCACCACGACGATCTCCGTCCGCGGGGACGCCGGCTACGACATCACGGTCGGCCGCGGCATCCTGGATCACGTCGGCCAGGCGCTCGAGCCCACCGTGCGCAAGGTGCTCGTCGTCCACCCTCCGACCCTGGCCGCGTCGGCCGCTCAGCTGCGCGAGCGCATCATGGCGGACGGCGCGCCGCGAGGTCCTGCTCGCCGAGATCCCCGATGCCGAACAGGGAAAGCGCGTCGAGGTCGCCGCGTTCTGCTGGCAGGTCATGGGCAAGGCGGACTTCACCCGCACCGACGCAGTGGTCGGCTTCGGCGGGGGAGCGGTCACCGATCTCGCCGGCTTCGTGGCGGCGACCTGGCTGCGGGGCGTGCAGGTCGTGCAGGTCCCGACCACGGTCCTGGCCATGGTGGACGCAGCCGTCGGAGGCAAGACCGGGATCAACACGGCGGAGGGCAAGAACCTCGTCGGAGCGTTCTGGGCGCCGCGCGCGGTCGTGTGCGATCTGAACCTTCTCGAGTCGCTCACCCGGAACGAAGCGGTGGCCGGTTTTGCAGAGGTCGTCAAAGCCGGTTTCATCTGGTACCCCGAGATCCTCGATCTGATCCAGGCCGATCCCGAAGCAGCCATCGACCCCGCCACCGGAGCATTCCGCCGCTGCATCGAGCTGGCCATCGAGATGAAGGCCCACGTCGTGGGGGAGGACTTCCGCGAGGGAGGCCTCCGCGAGATCCTCAACTACGGCCACACCCTGGGCCACGCGATCGAGCATGCGGAGCGATACCGGTGGCGGCACGGTGCGGCCGTGTCGGTGGGCATGATGTACGCGGCCGAGCTGTCCCGCCTCGCCGGCCGGCTGCCGGATGCCGCGGTGCAGCGTCATCGCGACATCCTCGAACTGCTGGGTCTGCCCACGACCTATCGCGCCGGTGCCTGGCCGCAGCTGCTCGCGACGATGCAGCGCGACAAGAAGAGCAGGGCGGGGATGCTGCGATTCATCGTGCTCGATGACATCGCCCGGCCCACCGTTCTGCAAGGGCCGGACGAGTCGCTCCTGTTCGCGGCATACCAGGAGGTCGCCGGCTGACCTCGGCCGGAGTCGGCGGCGAGCCGCTGATATGGTTCCGACGTGACCGCGCCCCGCCGCCTGCTGCTCGTGAACGGACCGAACCTGAACCTCCTCGGCGTCCGCGAGCCCGAACGCTACGGCATCCAGACACTCCGCGATGTCGAGGAGCTCACCACCGCGACGGCCGCCGAGAGAGGCTTCGAGGTCCGTGCGGTCCAGAGCAATCACGAGGGCGTGCTGATCGACGCCATCCACGACGCACGCGAGGACTGCTCGGGCATCGTGATCAACCCCGGCGGACTGACGCACACCTCCGTGGTCCTGCGCGACGCGCTCGCCGGGGTCGCTCTGCCGGTCGCGGAGGTGCACATCAGCAACGTCCTCGAGCGCGAGGAGTTCCGGCATCACTCCTACGTGAGCGACGTGGCCGTCATCCATGTGATCGGGGAGGGCGTCTCCGGGTACGCGACCGCGACCGCGCGTCTGATCGAGGTCATCACCGGCCAGGCGGACGGCTGACCGGTCCGCCGATCGAGCCATCCCGTAGAATCGAACGTCGGGCCGCGCAGTCGCCCGCAGCTTTCCTCACGAAACGGAATCTCCAGCCATGGCATCCACCGCAGACATCAAGAACGGCGTCGTCCTCAGCATCGACGGACAGCTGTGGAACGTCATCGAGTTCCAGCACGTCAAGCCCGGCAAGGGCGGCGCGTTCGTGCGCACCAAGCTGAAGAACGTCGTGTCGGGAAAGACCGTCGACCGCACATACAACGCCGGCGCGAAGATCGACATCGAGAACGTCGACCGCCGCGACTTCACGTACCTGTACAACGACGGCGAGGCGTTCGTGTTCATGGATGTCGCGGACTTCGACCAGCTCACCGTGCCCGCCACGGTCGTCGGCGATGCCGCCAACTTCCTCCTGGAGAACCAGCAGGTCCAGATCGCGCTGAACAACGGCAACCCGCTGTACGTCGAGCTCCCGGCATCCGTCGTGCTTGAGATCACCTACACCGAGCCCGGCCTGCAGGGCGATCGCTCGTCGGCCGGCACGAAGTCGGCCACGCTCGAGACCGACTACGAGATCCAGGTGCCGCTCTTCCTCGAGACCGGCACCAAGGTCAAGGTCGACACCCGCACGGGCGATTACCTCGGCCGCGTCAACTAGCGCGTGAGCGCCCGTACCAAGGCGCGCAAGCGCGCCCTCGACATTCTCTTCCAGTCCGACATCCGCGGTGACGACCTGTCGGTCACCCTCGCAGCCGAAGCGCGTCGCGCCGCAGGCGAGCCGGCTCGCGAGTCGTCGTGGCTGTACGCGCGCGAGATCGTCGACGGCGTGATCGACAACCGCGACGAGATCGACGAGCAGATCACGACCTTCGCGAAGGACTGGTCACTGGCTCGCATGCCCGCGGTCGACAGGGCTCTGCTGCGCATGGCGGTGTGGGAGATCCTGTACAACGACGAGGTTCCCACCGCGGTGGCGATCGACGAAGCCGTGGATCTGGCCAAGGAGTTCTCCACCGACGACTCCGGGGCCTTCGTGCACGGAGTGCTGGCGCGGATCGCGCGCTCGTCCTGACCGCCGGACGGGCCGCCGCCACCGTCAGCACGGCCGGTCCGCAGGGGCACATCGTCGTCGCGCCCGTAGAATCGGGGAGTTCACAAGACGACGGCATTCGAGGAGTAATCAGCGCCATGAGGATCACCGGTCTCGGCCACGCGGGCATGTTCATCGAGACCCTCGGCGGCAGCATCCTGTGCGACCCGTGGGTCAAGCCCGCCTTCTTCGGCTCCTGGCTTCCGTTCCCCGACAACCGCGCGTTGGACTGGGAGAAGTACGGCAAGGCCGACTTCCTCTATGTGAGCCACCGCCACCGCGACCACTTCGACCCGTGGCTCCTCGAGCGGTACGTGCCGAAGGACATCGAGGTCCTCCTTCCCGACTATCCGACCGACGACCTCGAGACCGACCTGCGCAATCTCGGTTTCACGAACATCACGTACACCCAGGCGGGTGAGGTGATCGAGCGCGGACCGCTGCGGCTCATGGTGACTCCTCTGCGGGCACCCTCCGACGGCCCGATCGGCGACTCCAGCCTGTCGGTCGACGACGGGACCGCCAGCATCCTGAACCAGAACGACTCGCACCCGCTCGACCTCGAGAAGCTGCTGTCGTTCGGCAAGCCGGAGGCGTACTTCACCCAGTTCTCCGGTGCCATCTGGTGGCCGATGGTCTACGACCTGCCGCACGAGGCGAAGCAGAACTTCGCCCACCTCAAGCGGGAGGCGCAGCACAAGCGGGCCATGTTCTACATCGAGAAGGTCGATGCCCCGCACGTGTTCCCGATGGCGGGGCCACCGATGTTCCTCCGCGACGAGCTGCTCCGATACAACGGGCTCGGCACCCAGAACGACTCGATCTTCACCGACCAGGTGCAGTTCATCGAGCGCATGCAGCAGGAGGCGCCCCGGTTCAGCGGCCACGTCTTCATCCCCGGCACCGTCGTCGAGCTCGACGGCGGCGAGATGACTCTCACCCAGACGCTGTACACGGATGCCGAGATCGACGCCGTGTTCGCCGACAAGGAGGCCTACCTCCGCGCACAGCACGCCTCGCGCACGAGCGAGATCGCCGACGAGGAGGCATCGCGCGCTGAGGTCCTCCCACCGGATGAGATGCTGGCGGCACTCAAGGAATGGTGGGAGCCGTTGCTGCGCCGGGGTCGGATCTTCCGCGACGGCGTCGGCGGACCCGTCCGCTACACGATCGGCGAACTCGACATGGTCGTCGACTTCCCGAAGGCGAAGCTGCGCGAATATGCGGGGGAGGAGACCAGCTACTGGTTCACGATCCCCGCCGACCTCGTCTCGACCAACATCCGCGACCGCGAGATCGACTGGTCCAACTCGATCTTCCTGTCGATGCAGTTCCAGGCCGGCCGCGTCGGCAAGTTCAACGAGTTCATCTACACCTTCATGAAGTGCCTGTCCCGCGACCGTATCGAGTACGTCGAGAACTGGTACGCCGAGCAGTCCGACGTGTCGGAGGACGTCCAGCTCGCGGACTGGGTCGTTCAGCGCCGCTGCCCGCACCTGCGCGCGGATCTCTCCAAGACCGGCAAGATCGAGGACGGCGTGCTCACGTGCAGTCTGCACGACTGGAAGTGGGATCTCACCAGCGGCAAATGCCTCACCACGCACGGGCATCCGATCCGCTCGCGCCAGGCCGAGGATGACCTGGCACGCGAGGCGCTGGCTCCGGCCGGCTGAACGACCGGAGCGGCCGGGGATAAGACGGCCGCCCGCTGTAGGAACGGCACAACGGCGCCTTCGGTCGAGGTCGGCTCGCTGTCGGATCCCTCCTGAATATGCGAGACCGGTATCAATGCGGGCTCTGGGGGATCTTGATCGACAACCGCAATCGCGGATCCAACCTCGATCAAGGAGCCTCGCATGACCACCGTTCCCGTTCGTCACGGCGCCGTCGGCGTCGTCCCCGCCTCGCCGCGCACGTCGCCCATCCGCCGCATCGTAGAGGTGGAGGCACGGGCCGAAGCAGGCCTCAAGCTCTTCCTCCAGCGCTGGAGCATTCCCGCGCTACGCGTCGCCCTGGGTGCGGTCTTCCTCGTCTTCGGAGCGCTGAAGTTCGTCCCCGGCATGAGCCCGCTCGAGGCGCTCGTGCAGTCCACGTGGGAGCGACTCACCTTCGGCATGATCGGCGGCCAGACCGCGATGATCCTGACCGCGATCATGGAGGTCACCGCGGGCGCCCTCCTCATCGCGGGCGGCGTGTTCGCCCGCATCGGGCTCGTCGTCCTCGCACTGGCGTTCGTCGGGATCCTCTCGCCGATCGTCCTGCTGCCGGATGAGGTGTTCACCGCGGCCGGGCCGACCCTCACCGGCCAGTACATCTTCAAGAACGCCGTGCTGATCACCGCAGCCCTGGTCGTGGCATCGCGAGTCCTGAAGGGACCCGATGCTAAGCGCTGATGTCCACATGGCTCTGGCCGGCTCCGCACGGGGCCGGCCAGACCCATGTCAGTCGCCGCCGGCGCGAATCGCCCGGGCGGTCAGGATGCCGGTCAGCGGCCCGAGGACGAGCAGGCTCGCCCAGGTGAGCTTGCCGGCGGTCGCGCCCCACGTCATGGCGATGGGAATCGACACCAGGAAGACGACGGGCGACACGAGTGCACCGGCGGTGTCGAGCAGGTTGTGGCGACGGGACGTCGGCACCCTCTCCAGACCTCGCGCGCGCGCCACCTCGAACATCACCGTCTGGCACAGCGCGACGAGGGCGATGTTCGCCGCGTAGAACGCGGTTGGGAGCGGCAGGTCGGCGGTCGAGGGGTCGCTGATGCCCTGGGTCGTGTACGCGATCAGGATCACCAGCCCGGCCGCCACCAGGTTGATCGCGAGGGTGACCCCGTCGAGTCCGCGCAGGCGCCGGATGAGCCGCACATTGACCCTCCAGAAGACGGCGATCACCGCGAAGCTCAGGGCGAACCCGAACGCCTGGGTCGGAACACCGGACTCGCCGCAGAGCCGTGAGGCTGGTCCAGGCCTCGGCCGGCGGCGCGTCGACGTTCGCGATCAGCAGAGTGGCCGCGAACCCGTAGATCGCGTCCAGGAACGAGATGCCGCGTCCGAATTCGTTCGACCTGCGCGAGACGAACGACTCCGGACGCACCCGCACGGGTGCGTCCGTTCCCGCCCCGCCAGGCGTCGGCCCAGGCTCCCTCACGCGTTCAGCGTGCCAGCCCGGGCGCCGACCGGGCGGAGGCACACCGCATGCAGGTCGGCTAGGATCGACCGAAGCAACCTTTAACCCCGTCCTGTGAGGCGGAGAAGGGAGCGGCGGATGAGTACGCGCACCGTCCTTCATGAGGCCGACATCGCCCGGGCCCTGACTCGGATCTCCCACGAGATCCTCGAGTCCAACAAGGGGCCTGACGGCCTGGTCATCCTCGGCATCCCCACCCGAGGAGTCACCCTCGCGCATCGCATTGCGACCCTCCTCGAGCAGTTCAGCGGGGCGTCCGTGCCGGTCGGCGCACTCGACGTGACGATGTACCGCGACGACCTGCACCGCAATCCCACCCGCGCACCGCAGCGCACATCGATCCCCGACGGCGGCATCGACGGGAAGGTGGTCGTGCTCGTGGACGATGTGCTGTTCTCGGGCCGCAGCATCCGCTCCGCGCTGGACGCGCTGCAGGACATCGGCCGACCGGCGGCCGTGCGCCTGGCCACACTGGTCGACCGCGGGCATCGGGAGCTTCCGATCCGCCCCGACTTCGTCGGCAAGAACCTTCCGAGCGCATCCGACGAGCGGGTCAACGTCCGCCTCGCCGAGATCGACGGCGAGGAGTTCGTGACGATCGAGGGGGTCGACTCGTGAGACATCTGCTGGACACCAAGACCCTGTCTCGCGACGATGCGCTGGAGATCCTCGACGTCGCCGAGGACATGGCCGACACGCAGCAGCGCGAGATCAAGAAGCTGCCAACGCTGCGCGGCAAGACGGTCGTCAATCTCTTCTTCGAGGACTCGACACGCACCCGGATCTCGTTCGAGGCTGCGGCCAAGCGCCTCAGCGCGGACGTCATCAACTTCTCCGCGAAGGGTTCGAGCGTCTCGAAAGGCGAGTCGCTGCAGGACACCGCCCAGACGCTCCAGGCGATGGGTGCGGATGCCGTCGTCATCCGACACGGAGCCTCAGGTGCACCGCGAACCCTTGCCACGAGCGGCTGGATCACCAGCGGGCGTGGTCAACGCCGGCGACGGCACCCACGAGCATCCCACTCAGGCGCTGCTGGACGCCTTCACGATCCGCAAGCGCCGGTTCGGCCCCGACAGCCGCGGCCGGGACCTGCAGGGGGTGAAGGTCACGATCGTCGGCGACATCCTGCACTCGCGGGTCGCGCGCTCGAACGTGTGGCTTCTGCACACCCTGGGTGCGGACGTCACGCTCGTCGCGCCGCCGACCCTCGTGCCGCAGGATGTCTCGGGCTGGCCTGTGCGCGTGGTGTTCGACCTCGACGAGGCGCTCGCCGCCGAGCCGGACGCGCTGATGATGCTGAGGATCCAGCTGGAGCGGATGAACGCGGCGTATTTCCCGACTGAACGGGAGTATTCGCGTCGCTGGGGGCTGGATGCGCGCAGGCTCGAGGCGCTGACGCCCGATAGCATGGTGATGCATCCGGGCCCGATGAACCGCGGCCTCGAGATCTCCGCCGAAGCCGCCGATTCGGCCCGATCGACCGTGCTCGATCAGGTGTCGAACGGCGTCTCCGTGCGGATGGCGGTGCTCTACCTGCTCCTGGCGGGCGAGCGCGCGGGTGGACAGCAGGGGAACGACGAGAAGGGGGACGCGCGATGACCGTGTCTCGAAACGCCACCGGCGGTGGCTCCTCGACGACGGAGACCCTGCTGATCACCGGGGCACGAGTCGAGGGCGGGGACGCGGTCGACCTGGTCGTGGCGGGCGGCATCATCGACGAGGTCGGAACCTCGCTGAGCCGCGCTGGCGCGACCGTGATCGACGCCAGCGGACTCGTCGCCCTGCCCGGTCTGGTCGACCTCCACACGCATCTGCGCGAGCCCGGGTACGAGGCGTCCGAGACGGTCTTGACCGGCTCCCGCGCGGCTGCGGCGGGCGGATACACCGCGGTGTTCGCCATGCCCAACACCTCGCCGGTCGCCGACACCGCGGGCGTCGTCGAGCAGGAGCTCGCATTGGGCGAAGCGGCCGGCTTCGTCACCGTGCAGCCCATCGGCGCGGTCACCGTCGGACAGCAGGGCGAGCGCCTGGCCGAACTCGGCGCGATGGCCGACTCGCGGGCGAGGGTGAGGGTCTTCAGCGACGACGGCTTCTGCGTCTGGGATCCGCTCATCATGCGACGTGCGCTGGAGTACGTGAAGGCGTTCGACGGGGTCATCGCCCAGCACGCCCAGGACCCGCGGCTGACCGAGGGCGCCCAGATGAACGAGGGCGCTGTCTCCGCCGAGCTGGGACTGGCTGGATGGCCCGCCGTGGCCGAAGAGTCGATCATCGCGCGCGACGTGCTGCTGGCCGAGCACGTCGGATCGCGCCTGCACGTCTGCCACCTCTCCACGGCGGGCTCGGTCGACATCATCCGCTGGGCCAAGCGACGCGGCGTGAACGTGACCGCCGAGGTCACCCCCCACCACCTGCTGCTGACCGACGAGCTCGCGCGCGGCTACGACGCGCATTTCAAGGTGAACCCGCCGCTGCGCCGCGAAGAGGACGTGCAGGCGGTCCGCGAGGGCCTCGCCGACGGCACGATCGACATCGTGGCCACCGACCACGCGCCGCACCCCGCCGAGGCGAAGGCATGCGAATGGCCGGCAGCCGCCAACGGAATGGTCGGCCTCGAGAGCGCTCTGCGGGTCGTGCAGCTCGCGATGGTCGACACCGGGCTCCTGGACTGGCCCGACATCGCCCGCGTGATGTCGCGCACTCCGGCGCGGATCGGCCGCCTGGCCCGGCACGGCACGCCGCTGGCGCCGGGGGAGGCGGCATCCCTCACGCTGTACGACCCGGCACCGACCGCGGACGTTCTCGAAGAGCGACCTGCGCGGGCGCAGCGTCAACTCGCCGTACCTCGGCCGCGAGCTGCCCGGCGAGGTGCGCTGGACGCTGCACGGGGGCATCGCCACCGTCGCCGACGGGATGCTGCTGGAGACACCGGGAGTGCGGGCATGAGCCGCGAGGGCGCGCTGGCCGTGATGATCGCGGTCGCCGTCGTGCTGCTCGGACTGCTCGCGTGGGCGTGGTGGCGGCGCACCCGCCGCGACTCCGGCCTGCACGCACCGGTCGGCGAGGCGCCCGGGGATGCCGCGACCCTGAGCCGTCACGACGTGCTCTACGTCGCCACGACCCGTCACGGCGAGCCGCTGGAGCGACTCGCCATCCGCGGTCTCGGATTCCGCTCCCGGGCAGACCTGACCGTGACCAGCGCCGGCATCGCGCTCGATCTGACCGGTCAGTCCCGCTTCTTCCTCCCGATCGCGCAGCTCGTCGACGTCGGCCAGGCGACCGTCGCGATCGACCGCGTCGTCGAGCGCGACGGGCTCGTCCGCGTCGCGTGGAATGCGGAACCCGGAACGACCGTCGACTCCTACTTCCGCCCTCAGGACGCCTCCGCCCGCGCGGTGGCCGACGAGATCGGCGCACTCTTTCCCTCGACAGGAACGGACGAATGACTGTTCTCCCCACTGACAGCGGCGCGCTGCGCCGCACGACCGACCCCGCCGTTCTCGTGCTCGAGGACGGCACCCGCCACGTCGGACGCGCTTACGGCGCACGCGGGACGACCCTCGGCGAGGTGGTCTTCGCCACGGGCATGACCGGGTACCAGGAGACCCTCACCGATCCCTCGTACGCCGGGCAGATCGTGCTGCAGACCGCCCCCCACATCGGCAACACCGGCATGAACGACGAGGACCCCGAGTCCCGGCGCATCTGGGTCTCGGGCTACATCGTCCGCGACCCGTCGCGCGTCGTCTCCAACTGGCGCGCCGACGAGTCGCTGGACGACGCGCTCGTCAGCGACGGCATCGTCGGCATCAGCGGGATCGACACCCGCGCCGTCACGCGTCACATCCGCTCCGCCGGCAGCATGCGAGGCGGGATCTTCTCGGGAGATGCCGCGAACCTCAGCGTCCAGGAGCAGCTCGAGATCGTGCAGGGCGCGCCCGAGATGTCCGGCCAGAACCTGTCGGCGCAGGTCTCGGTGTCGCGAGCCGAGGTGACTGCGGCGATCGGCGAGCGCATCGGCAATCTCGCCGTGCTGGACCTCGGCGTCAAGCAGGCGACCGTCCAGAACCTCGCCGCTCGCGGCTTCGAGGTGCATGTGCTTCCCCAGGACGCCTCGATCGACGACATCCGCGCCATCGATGCGGTCGCGGTCTTCTACTCCAACGGACCCGGCGACCCGGCCGCCTCCGGCGATCACGTCGAGCTCCTTCGCGGCGTGCTCGACGACGGACTGCCCTTCTTCGGAATCTGCTTCGGCAACCAGCTGCTCGGGCGGGCGCTCGGGCTGGGCACGTACAAGCTCCCGTTCGGTCACCGCGGCATCAACCAGCCGGTTCTGGACAAGAGCACCGGTCGGGTCGAGATCACGTCGCACAACCACGGCTTCGCCGTCGACGCGCCGCTGGAGGGCGCGTTCGACAGCCCGAACGGCTACGGTCGCATCGAGGTGAGCCACGTGGGTCTCAACGACGACGTGGTCGAGGGTCTGCGCGCCCTCGACATCCCGGCCTTCTCCGTGCAGTACCACCCGGAAGCCGCCGCCGGACCGCACGACGCCAACTATCTGTTCGACCGGTTCGCCGACATTGTCCGCGACCACCTCGGCAAGAAGGACGCGAATGCCCAAGCGTGAAGACATCCGCTCCGTCCTGGTCATCGGCTCCGGCCCGATCGTCATCGGCCAGGCGTGCGAGTTCGACTACTCGGGAACGCAGGCGTGCCGCGTGCTGCGCGAGGAGGGCGTGCGCGTCATCCTGGTCAACTCGAATCCTGCGACCATCATGACCGACCCCGACTTCGCCGACGCGACGTACATCGAGCCCATCACCTGGCAGGTCATCGAGACCATCATCGCCAAGGAGCGCCCCGACGCGATCCTGCCGACGCTGGGTGGGCAGACCGCGCTGAACGCAGCGATCGACCTGCACAACCACGGGGTCCTCGCCGAGTACGACGTCGAGCTGATCGGTGCGAGCTTCGAGGCGATCAACAAGGGCGAGGATCGCCAGATCTTCAAGCAGCTGGTGCTGGATGCCGGTGCGGATGTCGCGGCATCCCGCATCGCGCACAGCATGGACGAGGTGCTCGCCGCTGCGGACCGAGCTCGGCTATCCGCTCGTCGTCCGCCCGAGCTTCACGATGGGCGGCCTGGGCTCGGGCTTCGCCTACGACGAGGCGGACCTCCGCCGCATCGCCGGCGCCGGTCTGCATGACTCGCCGACGCACGAGGTGCTGCTGGAGGAGTCGATCCTCGGGTGGAAGGAGTACGAGCTCGAGCTGATGCGCGACACCGCCGACAACACGGTCGTGGTGTGCTCGATCGAGAACGTCGACCCCGTGGGCGTGCACACGGGGGACTCCATCACCGTCGCGCCTGCGCTCACGCTGACCGACCGCGAGTACCAGAAGCTGCGCGACATCGGCATCGACATCATCCGCGCCGTCGGGGTCGACACCGGCGGCTGCAACATCCAGTTCGCCGTCGACCCGGCCGACGGCCGGATCATCGTCATCGAGATGAATCCGCGCGTGTCACGCTCGTCGGCGCTCGCCTCCAAGGCGACGGGCTTTCCGATCGCGAAGATCGCCGCGAAGCTGGCGATCGGCTACCGGCTCGACGAGATCCCGAACGACATCACCAAGGTCACGCCGGCGAGCTTCGAGCCGACGCTCGACTACGTGGTGGTGAAGGTGCCGCGGTTCAACTTCGAGAAGTTCCCGGCCGCCGACACGACGCTGACCACCACCATGAAGTCCGTCGGCGAGGCGATGGCGATCGGACGCAACTACGCGACCGCGCTGCAGAAGGCCCTCCGTTCGCTCGAGAAGCGCGGATCGAGCTTCCACTGGGGCGATGAGCCGCGCCCGCTCCAGGAGCTCATCGAGATCTCCCGTACGCCCACCGACGGCCGCATCGTCGTGGTCCAGCAGGCTCTGCGCAAGGGCGGCACGATCGAGCAGCTGTTCGACGCGACCGGCATCGACCCCTGGTTCCTCGACCAGATCGTCCTGATCAATGAAGTGGCGGAGTTCGTCCGCACGGCCGGCGAGCTGGACGTCGAGACCCTGCGCCTGGCCAAGGAGCACGGCTTCAGCGACGCGCAGATCGCGCAGCTGCGCCGCGACTCCGAGCCCGCCGTACGCGAGATACGTCACGCGCTCGGGCTGCGGCCGGTGTACAAGACGGTGGACACCTGCGCGGGGGAGTTTCCGGCACTGACGCCGTACCACTACTCCAGCTACGACTTCGAGACCGAGGTGGCGCCGTCGGACCGCACGAAGGTCGTCATCATCGGCTCCGGTCCGAATCGCATCGGGCAGGGCGTCGAGTTCGACTACTCCTGCGTGCACGCGTCGTTCGCGCTGTCGGCGGCGGGATATGAGACCGTCATGGTCAACTGCAACCCGGAGACCGTCTCGACCGACTACGACACGAGCGATCGCCTGTACTTCGAGCCGCTCACGCTCGAAGACGTGCTCGAGGTGCTGCACGCCGAAGCGCAGTCGGGGGAGATCTTCGGCGTCATCTGCCAGCTCGGCGGGCAGACCCCGCTGGGCCTGGCCAAGGGCATCGAGGACGCCGGCTACCGCATTCTCGGGACGAGCCCGGCCGCGATCGACATGGCCGAGGAGCGTGAGCTGTTCTCGCAGCTGCTCGACGACGCCGGCCTGATCGCACCGCGGCACGGCACCGCGATCGACGCGCGCGGCGCGGTCGCGATCGCCGAGGAGATCGGCTACCCGGTGCTGGTCCGCCCCAGCTTCGTCCTCGGCGGGCGGGGAATGGAGATCATCTACGACACCGCCAGCGTGCACGACTACTTCGTGCGCATCGCCGACCAGGCGATCATCGGACCGGGATGCCGCTGCTGGTCGACCGGTTCCTCGACGACGCGATCGAGCTCGACGTCGACGCGCTCTACGACGGCCACGAGCTCTACATCGGCGGCGTGATGGAGCACCTCGAAGAGGCCGGCATCCATTCGGGCGACTCGAGCTGCACACTGCCGCCGATCTCGCTCGGGCGCACCGAGGTCGACCGCGTCCGCACCGCGACCCTGGCGATCGCGAAAGGCGTCGGGGTGCAGGGCCTCATCAACGTCCAGTTCGCGATCAGCGCGGGCGTGCTCTACGTCATCGAGGCGAACCCGCGCGCGAGCCGGACGGTGCCCTTCGTCTCGAAGGCGCTCGGCATCCCGCTGGCCAAAGCCGCCGCGCGCATCATGACCGGCTCGACGATCGCCGAACTGAAGGCCGAGGGGCTGCTTCCCGTGATCGACGGCTCCCGCGTGCCGCTGGACTCGCCCGTGTCGGTGAAGGAGGCCGTGCTGCCGTTCAAGCGCTTCCGCACGAAGGACGGCCAGACCGTCGACTCGGTGCTCGGGCCGGAGATGCGCTCGACGGGCGAGGTCATGGGCATCGATCGCGACTTCCCCCGCGCATTCGCCAAGAGCCAAGAGGCCGCGTACGGCGGTATGCCGCTGTCGGGCACGGTGTTCATCTCCGTCGCAGACAGCGACAAGCGAGCCGTCATCCTGCCCGCGCATCGTCTGCAGGAGCTCGGGTTCACGCTCGTCGCGACCGAGGGGACTGCGGAGATACTGGCCCGCAACGGCATCGACGTGCAGGTCGTGAACAAGTTCAGCGCCACCCAGGAGTCGGGCGCTACCAACGTCGTCGACCTGATCAACGCGGGCGAGATAGACATCGTCGTGAACACCCCGAGCGGCCGCTCCGCACGGGCGGACGGCTACGAGATCCGCGCGGCCGCGGTCGCAGCCGACAAGGCGCTCTTCACGACGATGGCCGTGCTCGGCGCCGCGGTGAGCTCGTTCGACGCCGTGCGCGCGGGCTACGACGTCAAGAGCCTCCAGGAGTACGCAGCCGACAGGGCGGCGCGCCTATGACCGGCACACCCGCGTTCGGCGATCGGGTGCGCGACTGCACTCGCGACGTACGGCCCCCTCTGCGTCGGGATCGACCCGCACCCCCACCTGCTCGCCGAGTGGGGGCTGGGCGCCACGGCCGACGGCGTCCGCGAGTTCGGGCTGCGGGTGGTGGATGCCGCGGCCGGTCGGGTCGGCATCGTCAAGCCGCAGGTGTCGTTCTTCGAGCGCTACGGCTCGGCCGGGTTCGCCGCGCTGGAGGACGTCCTGGCCGGCGCCCGCGCCGCCGGATTGATCGTCATCGCCGACGCCAAGCGAGGAGACATCGGCACGACGATGGATGCCTACGCCGAGGCCTGGCTGACCGCCGGCTCGCCTCTGGAGGCCGATGCGATGACGGCGAATCCATTCCTCGGCGTGGATGCGCTCGAGGGCGCCTTCGAGCTGGCCGAGCGGGGCGGCAAAGGAGTGTTCGTGCTCGCGGCCACCAGCAACGTGGATGCATTCCCCGCCCAGCGCGCAACGCTCGACAGCGGTCGGACGGTCTCGGCGCACATCGTGGAGGAGATCTCGGCTCGCAACTCCCGGACGACGCCGGACGGGTCGTGGGCCGGCATCGGCTTCGTCATCGGCGCCACCGTGGACTGGTCCGAGGCGGGTCTGGGCGAGGTGAGCCCACCCGCGCCGATCCTGGCTCCGGGCTTCGGCCACCAGGGCGCCGGCCCCGGAGACCTCCGCGAGCGGTTCGGCGCATCCGCGGCATTCGTGATCGCATCGGAGAGCCGAAGCCTGCTGGCAGCGGGACCCACGGGACTCGCCGAGGCGATCGACACGCGCGTTCAGGAGTACAGGAGCTCGAATGGCTGACCATGTCATGCGACCGCCGGACGTGGATCGGGCTGCGGCGTCCCGTCGCGCCGTCGCTGCCAGGCGCGCCCGCGCGGCCTTGAAGAAGGATGTCGCGATGCGCGTCATCACGCCTCAGGAGCTGGCCAGACGGGCATTCGCCGACCCGGCCTCGGCTGCCGGCACCATGCGCGTCACGGAGTTCCTGACCAGCCTTCCCGCGATCGGCGAGGGCAAGCGCGACAGGATCCTCGCCGATCTCCAGATCTCACCGGTCAAGAGACTCGGCGGTCTCGGAGCGCGACAGCGCCGTGCGCTGCGTTCCTTCCTCGATTCCCGATGGCCCGAGCGCACCGCGCGCAGCGGTCGCAGCCGGCTCGTCGTGCTCGCCGGGCCCACCGCAGTCGGCAAGGGCACCGTGGCGGCTCGCGTCCAGCAGGACCATCCCGAGATCCACCTGTCGGTGTCGGCGACCACCCGCCCGCCGCGGCCGGGGGAAGTCGACGGCGAGCACTACTTCTTCGTGGACGACGCGGAATTCGACCGACTCGTCGCCGAGAACGAGCTGCTGGAGCACGCGACGGTCCACAACAGGTATCGGTACGGCACTCCCCGCCGCCCGATCGAGCAGGCACTCGCCTCCGGTCGGACCGTGCTGCTGGAGATCGACCTGCAGGGCGCTCGGCAGGTCAGGGCCGCCGAACCGTCGGCGACACTGGTGTTCCTCCTGCCTCCGAGCTGGGACGAACTGGTGCATCGGCTGGTCGGGCGAGGCACCGAGGGCGACGAGGAGCGGACTCGACGCCTGCGCACCGCGAAGCGCGAGCTGGCGGCTCAGAACGAGTTCGATTTCCATGTCGTGAACGAGGACGTCGCCTCGGCAGCCCGGGAGGTCGTAGAATTGGTGCAGGCGCCCGCGCGCTGATCTTTGCGCGCCCGAGGGCGCACACCCGCTTTCCGTCGACATCCGTCGCACAGACCCAGGAGGTTTCGCCATGGCCGGAACGAACCAGGGGATCATCGATCCCCCCATCGACAGCCTTCTCGAGAAGGTCGACTCGAAGTACCAGCTCGTCATCTACGCATCCAAGCGTGCTCGTCAGATCAACGACTACTACTCCGACCTGCACGAGGGAAACCTCTTCGACAACGTCGGCCCGCTCGTCGACTCCACGGTCGAGGACAAGCCGCTGACCATCGCCCTGCACGAGATCCACGAGGACAAGCTCCGCCTCCGCTCCGCTGAGTGAGCGACGGCGTCCGCGGGCACGCCGACACTGATCCGCCCGTGACCTCGTGAGGCGTTCGACGCGATCGTGTCCGTCGCGCCGGGCATACTGGTGCAGACCCGCCTCCGACTCCGCTATCCACCTGGAGCATCGATGACCGAGCTGCGCCTGTTCACGTCCGAGTCCGTCACCGAGGGGCATCCCGACAAGATCTGCGATCAGATCTCGGACAGCATCCTCGACGCGATCATCGCGGAGGACCCCCACGGTCGCGTCGCGGTCGAGACCCTGGTCACCACCGGTCTCGTCCACGTCGCGGGGGAGGTGTCCACCAGCGCATACGTCGAGATCCCGGCGATCGTGCGCAGCGTCGTCAATCGCATCGGCTACACCTCGAGCGACATGGGTTTCGACGGGGACTCGTGCGGCGTGAGCATCTCGATCGGCGCGCAGTCGTCCGACATCGCCGCGGGTGTCGACAAGGCGTTCGAGCGGCGCGAGGACGGCTCGACCGACCCGCGCGACGAGCAGGGCGCCGGCGACCAGGGCATCATGTTCGGCTACGCAACGACCGAGACGCCGCAGCTCATGCCGATGGCGGTGTGGACAGCGCACCGGATGGCCGAGAAGCTGGCCGATGCGCGCCGCTCGGGAGCCCTGCCGTTCCTTCGCCCCGATGGCAAGACGCAGGTCACCCTCGGCTACGAGGGTCAGATTCCGAAGACCGTCGAGTCCGTCGTCCTGTCCACGCAGCACCAGCCCGACATCTCGCAGAAGGCCCTCCGGGCCGCGGTTCGTGCGGAGGTCATCGACCCGGTGCTCGAGGCCACGGGGCTCGAACTGCCCGATGTGAAGTTCTACATCAACCCGGCCGGTCCCTTCGTGACCGGCGGACCCAAGGGCGATGCCGGGCTGACCGGACGCAAGATCATCATCGACACCTACGGCGGCGCGTCCCGACACGGCGGCGGTGCGTTCAGCGGCAAGGATCCTTCGAAGGTCGACCGCTCCGCCGCCTACGCCATGCGCTGGGTCGCCAAGAACGCCGTCGCCGCGGGACTTGCCGACCGCCTCGAGGTTCAGGTCGCGTACGCGATCGGCAAGGCGAACCCCGTCGGGCTCTACGTGGAGTCTTTCGGAACCGGTCACATCGACGACGATGCGATCACCCGTGCGATCCTCGACGTCTTCGATCTTCGCCCCAAGGCGATCATCGACCAGCTCGATCTGCTGCGGCCGATCTACGCGCAGACGGCGGCATACGGTCATTTCGGCCGGGAACTGCCCGACTTCACGTGGGAGCGCACCGACCGCGTCGACGATCTGCGCGCAGCCGCCGGTCTGTGAGGCGCCGCCGCCGGAGGCGGCGCATGCCGCCTCGTGTCCCGGCGGAGCGGTGAGATGACCGCGCAGCCGGTCGCGAGCGTCCTGATCGATTCCCCGCTGCCCCAGCTCGATCGGCTCTTCGACTACGCGATTCCCGACCAGTTCGTCGGAGACGTGCGACCGGGCGTCCGCATCCGTGTCCCGCTGCGCAGCGCCGGGCGGATGGTCGACGCGTACGTCATCGACGTCGGCGAGGCGAGGGAGACAGAGCGTCCGCTGTCGGACGTGGACGCCGTGATCTCGACCACAGCGGTGCTGACACCGGGTCTCTACGCGTTGGCGCGCCGAGCCGCCGACCGCGCCGCAGGTTCGGCGACCGACATCCTGCGCCTGGTGATCCCCAAGCGCATGGTGCGGGCTGAGAAGGTGTGGCTCGCGGCCGGTGCACCCCCAGCCGTCGACGTCGACGAGGCGAGCCTGAGGTGGGCGGATGCTGCGCTCCGCTCGCATCCCGCGCTGGTGGAGTGTCTCGCGCAGCACGGCCGTGGGGCGCTGGACGCTCCACCCGAGCCGATCCGGCTGGAGGACGGCGTCACGACCGGCGCCTGGGCGGTGCTGCTGGCGGCGGCAGCCGTGCGCACACTCGCATCGGGACGCAGCGCGATCCTGGTCGTGCCGGATCATCGCGATCAGGCGCAGCTGGAGTCCGCGCTGGCAGGTCGCGCGCCCGCCGATGCCGTCATCCGCAACGACGCCCGGCAGAGCTCGCCGGCGCGGTACTCCGCATACCTGCGGATGCTGGCGCCCGTGCCGTGCATCGTCGTGGGCAACCGCTCCTCGGTCTATGCGCCGGTGCACGCGCCCGGGCTGGTCACCGTCTGGGACGACGGGGATCCGCTGCTCGCCGAACCGCTGAGTCCCGGCGTGCACGCCCGGGACGCCGCCCTCATCCGACAGGAACTCGACGACTGCGCGGTGGTCTTCGCGGGCCATACCCGCACGACCGACGTCGAGCGCCTGGTCTCGCTGGGCTGGGTGCGCGATGTCTCAGCGGCGCGGCGGGCATCGCCGCGCGTCGTTCTCAGCGCGACCAAAGAGGGCGAGTCGCGCGGCGCGCGCGTGCCGTCGGCAGCGTTCGCCGCTGCTCGCGAGGCGCTCAAGACCGGACCCGTGCTCGTGCAGGTGGCCCGCCCCGGGTACGCGCCGGTGCTGGTGTGCGCGGACTGCCGCACGCCTGCCCGATGCGCGCACTGTGGAGGGCCGCTGCACGCGGCGCGGCGAGGCGCCGTGCCCGAATGCGGCTGGTGCGGCCGGCCGGCGACCGCGTGGGCGTGCCCGCGGTGCAGCTCGGTGCGTGTGCGCATGGCCTCGTCCGGCAGCGAACGCACCGCCGACGAACTCGGCCGCGCGTTCCCCGGTGTGCGGATCATCGTCGCCGACGGCGAGCACCCGGTGATGCATGTCGGGGCGGAACCCGCACTCGTCGTCGCCACCCGCGGCGCGGAGCCGATCGCCGACGGCGGATACCGAGCGGTCGTTCTGCTGGACGGCGATCGGATGCTGCTGGCCGACGACCTGAGGATCGGCGAGTCCTGCCTGAGATGGTGGTCCAACGCCGCCGCTCTGGCCGTCCCGGGAGCGCCCGTGCACCTGGTCGGCGTGACCGGTGCGGTCGCCCGAGCCCTGGCGACGTGGACCCAGCCCGCGTACGCGCGGGCTGAGCTTGCCGATCGTGCTCCCCTGCGGATGCCGCCGACGGTTCGCGTAGCCGCGCTCGAGGGCGATCGCGCAGGGGTGGATGCCGCGCTGAGCGCCTTGCGTGACGCGGTGCCCGAGCTCGATGACGAGGCCGTGCTCGGTCCGGTCCCGTCTGAGTCGGCGCCCGCCGGCCGACCGGGCGTCGAGGGCGATGCCCCGGATGGGAAGGTCCGGGCGCTGGTCAGATTCGACTACGCGCACGGCGCACGCGTGGCGGAGAGTCTGCGCAGCTCGATCGTCGCCGAAGCGCTGCGCGGGCGGAGGAACCCCCGGACTCGCGCTCCGGGCACCCGCACCCCATGGGGCTCCTCCTCGAACCCCCGACTTGCTGACGCGCGCCATACACTCAGAGTGCGGGTCGACGTGCCCGATCTCGACCTGTGAGGAACGCCATGCGCCTCGTCTTCGCCGGCACGCCCGATGCCGCAGTACCGTCGCTGCGCCTGCTCGCGGCATCCGATCACGAGATCGCCGCAGTGGTCACCCGACGCGACGCGCCCGTCGGTCGCAAGCGCGTCATCACCCCGTCGCCGGTGGCGGCTGCGGCGGATGAGCTCCGGATCGACACGATCCGGACGGATCGGCTGGATGCCGACGCTACCGCGCGGATCGCGGCGCTCGAACCCGATCTGGGGGTGATCGTCGCCTACGGCGGGCTGGTGCGCGAGCCGCTCCTGTCGACGCCCGTGCACGGCTGGATCAACCTCCACTTCTCGCTGCTGCCTCGGTGGCGGGGCGCTGCTCCGGTTCAGCATTCACTCATCGCCGGCGAGGCAGTGACCGGCGCTGCGGTGTTCCAGCTCGTCCCCGCGCTCGATGCGGGCGATGTGTTCGCGGCGCGCGAATACGCGGTACCCGACGCTGCAACAGCCGGCGATGTCCTCCGCGCGCTCTCCGAGGAGGGCGCCCTGCTGCTGCGCGATGTCGTCGACGCGATCGCGGCGGGCACGGCGCGAGCGACACCGCAGGTCGGGGAGCCGACTCTCGCGCCGAAGCTGAGCGACGAGGACGGCCGCATCGACTGGAATCAGCCGTGCGACGCGGTGCTCGCCCGCATCCGAGGGGTGACCCCGGAGCCGGGCGCCCACACGACTGTCGATGGATCCCGGATCAAGGTGCTCGGTGCGAGCGCCGCCGCCGCGGACGCGCCACGGCTCGAACCGGGCGTGCTCGCCGCTCACGGTCGTGCGGTCCTGGCCGGCAC
This sequence comes from uncultured Actinomycetota bacterium, assembly GCA_963717585.1. Classification (GTDB taxonomy): domain Bacteria; phylum Actinomycetota; class Actinomycetes; order Actinomycetales; family Microbacteriaceae; genus Microbacterium. The sequence goes on from CAVQWI010000001.1 coordinate 370,745, forward strand.
AGCGACCGACCCGGTTGCACTCGGCCGAGTGCAACCCGCCGGAAAGTCGGCGATGGAGGCTTCGGACTGGTGGCGAGGTCGGCGCGACACGTCGACCGCGAGGGCGGGGTCGTGAGCGCCGCGAAGGAGTCGCGGCGCGTCGCCTTCGAGACGATCCGGGCGGTCAACGAATCCGACGCCTACGCCAACCTCCTGCTGCCGAAGGCGATCACTCGAGCCGGCCTCGACACGGCGGATGCCGCGCTGGCGACCGAGCTGACCTACGGAACGCTGCGCCGTCAGGGGACCTACGACGCCGTCATCCAGATCGCCGCGGACCGCAGCATCCAGGAGATCGATCCGTCCGTGCTGGATGTGCTCCGACTCGGAGTCCACCAGCTGCTGTCCACACGTGTCGCCTCGCACGCGGCGGTCAACGAGTCCGTCGAGCTGGCGCGCGCCGCGGGCAGCCGTGGGGCGTCCGGCTTCACGAACGCCGTGCTCCGGCGCGTCTCCCGGGACACACCGGGGGAGTGGATGTCACGCGTCGCGGCGAGCGCCCGCTCCGACGACGAGCGTCTCGGCCTGATCTCCTCGCATCCGGTGTGGGTGGTCCGGGCCTTCCGCCGGGCGCTGGCGGCCGAAGGTCGCGCCGCGGAACTCGAAGCCCTGCTGACGGCGGACAACGCCTCGCCGCGGGTCACGATGGCCGCTCTGCCGGGACTCTCCGAGATTCCGGAGGACGCGCGGCACACACCCTACTCGCCGTTCGGCTTCCGGCTCGGCGGCGGCGACCCCGAACGGCTCGTCCGGGAGTCCGGCGGCACCGTCCGCGTCCAGGACGAGGGCTCGCAGCTGGCGGCTCTGGCCCTCACGCGTGCGTTTCCGGTGCAGCCGGGGGAGCGGTGGCTGGACCTGTGCGCGGGACCCGGGGGCAAGACCGCCGTACTCGCCGCAGAGGCTCTGCAGCATGACGCGCGGCTCGAGGCGAACGAGGTGTCTCCGGCCCGCGCCGGTCTCGTCCGTCAGGCGCTCGCGGGTGTGCCTCTGCAGGTGCCGGTGTCCGAGGAGGACGGGCGCGTCCGCGCCGGCGCGGGCGCGTACGACCGCATCCTCGTGGACGCTCCGTGCACGGGCCTCGGGGCACTGCGACGTCGTCCCGAGGCGCGATGGCGCAAGTCGCCCGCCGATGTGCCCGAGCTGACGCAGCTGCAGGGCGAGCTTCTGACGGCTGCGATCGGAGGACTCAGACCGGGCGGCGTCGTCGCGTATGTGACCTGCTCGCCCCACCTCGCCGAGACAGCCGGCGTCGTCGGCGAGGTGCGCCGCGAGCTCGGCGGAGCGATCGAGGAACTCGACGCCCGCGAGGTGCTGCGAAGCGTCGCGGGATCCGACCCGGACCTGCCCCCGCAGAACGACGGATCGGGCCGCGCGCAGCTGTGGCCGCATCGGCACAACACCGATGCGATGTCGATCACGCTGCTGCGGAAGGTGTGACCGAAGTCGGCGCGAGCCTCATACCAGCAGGCGGAAGGTCGGCGAGAGGGCCTCGATCTCGGTGCGCAGCACCATCACCGCGGCGGGATGCACCCGGGCGAGCTCGCTCGCGTCGACCGTGATCAGCGAGGCCGCGGGCGAGGCTGCGGCGATCTCCCGCAGCATCGACAGCATCCGCTCCGCCCCGGCGAAGCCGAGCTCGCCGCCGAGACGGACCAGCGGCCCCTCGGAGGTCTCACTGACCGTGATCCCCGGCTCGGCGATGCTTTCGTGCGGCTCGAGAAGGTGCATTCCGAACCGCTCCGAGACGATCTCCACGATCGCGCTCGCCCGGACGCTGTTGCCGTGCTCGTCCAGCCGCGGACTGAACGCCGCGACTCCGAACTGCGACGGCGCCACAGCCATGACGCCGCCGCTGACCCCGCTCTTGGCGGGCAGCCCCACCCGCAGCAGCCATTCGCCGGAGAAGTCGTACATCCCGCAGCTGGCCATGATGGAGGTGACGTCGCGGGCGACGCGCTCGCCGACGACTCGATCACCCGTGACCGGATTGACGCCTCCGAACGCCAGGGTCCCCGCCATGACGGCGAGGTCGCGCACCGTCACCAGCACCGAGCACTGCCGGAAGTACGTCTCGACGGCGTCATGGACCGAGCCGCTCACGACCCCATGCGACTTGAGCAGGTAGGCGAGGGCCCGATTGCGGTCGCCGGTCTGTGATTCCGAGGAGTACACCGACTCGTCGATCCAGAGCGAATGTCCTGCGAACGCCGACATGATCTCGACGATGCGCGCGGTGCGCTGATCGATGTCGTCCCCCGGAATGAGCGAGGTGGTCGCGATGGCACCGGCGTTGATCATCGGATTGGCTGGACGGCCCGTTCCGGCTTCGAGGCTTATCGCGTTGAAGGGCTCGCCGCTGGGCTCCGCACCCACCCGTGCGAGCACCGCATCGCGGCCCAGCGTCTCCAGAGCCAGAGCGAGCACGAACGGCTTCGACATGGACTGGATGGTGAACGCCGCGCTGTCGTCGCCGACGGTGATGATGCGGCCCCTCGGTCCCACGACGCCGAACGCCAGCAGCTCGGTGTCCGCGCGGGCCAGTTCGGGGATGTACGAGGCGGGCGTGCCGGCATCCTGCGGACGCACCTCGTCGAGCACCGCCTGGAGCAACGCCGTGATCGGGTCCACGGCTCGACCATAATGGACGCGTGCACAGCCGTGAGGAAAGCCGAGACCGCAGCATCGCGGAAGTCACGACCGACCTGCGCATCAACCCGAGCGTCCTCGCCGCGGACTTCGCCAACATGCAGGCCGAGCTCGACCGGATCGACGGTGCGGATTTCGTGCACGTCGACATCATGGACAACCACTTCGTGCCGAATCTGACCTTCGGCCCGCAGATGGTCGCGCGCATCCAGGAGACGAGCCCGGTGCCGCTGGACGTGCACCTGATGATCGACGAGCCCGAGCGCTGGGCGCCGGAGTATGCCGAACTCGGGGCGGCATCCGTGACCTTCCATCTCGAAGCGGCGACGGAGCCGGTCGCGCTGGCTCGTCGCCTGCGGGCGATCGGCGCTCGTGCCGGCATCGCCGTCAAACCGGCGACGGCCGTCGAGGGCCTCTTCGAGGTGCTCGACGAATTCGACCAGATCCTCATCATGACGGTGGAGCCGGGCTTCGGCGGACAGTCGTTCATGCCCGAGACGATGCCCAAGCTCCGCATGCTGTCCGACGAGGTCCGCCGCCGCGGCTCCTCCATCTGGCTGCAGGTCGACGGCGGGATCGGCGAGTCCACGATCGCGCAGGCCGCCGAGGCGGGCGCCGACACGTTCGTCGCAGGGTCGGCGGTCTTCGGTGCGAGCGATCCGGATGCCGCCATCGCGGCGCTGCGGATCACCGCCGGTCGACACCGGCACGCGCGGTGAAGCCTCGGAAGGGAAGCCATGGAATCCGTTCCGCCACCGAGCGAGCAGCCTGCGGACGACGTCGAACCCGCGGCCCCCGCTGCGACGGGAGCCGCCGCCTCTTCGGGCGGTGAGCCGACTCCGACCGGCCGACTCCGAGCGGCAGCCGCCGAACCCGCCCGCCGCGTGCTCGACGCGTACAGCGGGGAGCACGGCGTGTACGGCATCGTGCTCGTGACCGCACTCATCGCCGTCGGCTGGGAGGACGAGACCGACTTCGAGGTCCTGGTATTCGTGGTCGGCACCGTCTTCGTCTTCTGGCTGGCCCACATCTACGCGGCCGTCGTCGCGAGCCGGGCCACGCCCACGCCGCTGGTCCTGCGCACTGCGCTGGCTCGCGGCATCCGCCACACGTACGGCATGCTCGTCGCGATGCTGATCCCGGCGGCACTGCTCGGGCTGGCCGTGATCGAGCTGATCGAGGAGTACACGGCGTACTATCTCGCCCTCGGCAGCGGGATCGTGCTGCTCGCGCTCATCGGCTACGCGAACGCCGCCCGCAACGGCGGCTCCTGGAAGTGGCGGCTCGCCGGCATCTTCTCCACGACACTGCTCGGCGTGCTCGTCATCGTGCTGAGCATCATCGTCCACTGACGCCCCGGCAGCCCGCGGGATCCCGAGCCGCGCGCGGAGCGCGGGTATCGAAGGGCGATACCCTGGCTTGGTGAAGACGTTCGACGCGCTGTTCGCGGAGCTGGCCGCCAAGGCGACCGAGCGCCCCGACGGATCGGGCACGGTCGCACAGCTCGATGCGGGCGTCCACGCGATCGGCAAGAAGATCGTCGAGGAGGCCGCCGAGGTCTGGATGGCGGCGGAGTACGAGTCGACGGATGCCGCGGCGGAGGAGATCTCGCAGCTGCTGTATCACCTGCAGGTGCTGATGCTCGCGAAGGGCCTCTCCCTCGAAGACGTCTACCGACATCTCTGAGCAGCCACCCGCCGACCGCCACGAACCCGAAAGCTCCCGCGCCATGCTGCGAATCGCCGTGCCGAACAAGGGGTCGCTCGCCGACACCGCCGCCGAGATGCTCGCGGAGGCGGGCTACACCGGCCGCCGCGACCCGAAGGACCTGCATGTCATCGACCCCGCGAACGAGGTCGAGTTCTTCTACCTGCGCCCGAAGGACATCGCGACCTATGTCGGCTCCCGGGCGCTCGATGTCGGGATCACCGGGCGCGACCTGCTGCTGGACGCGCGGATGCCGGGTGCGCGCGAGATCGAAGCCCTCGGCTTCGGCGAGTCGACGTTCCGCTTCGCAGCGCCGCGCGGCAGCTACGCGACCGTCGAGGATCTCGAGGGCGTCCGCGTGGCCACCGCCTACCCGGGCCTGGTGGACGCGTTCCTCGACGAACGCGGCGTCGCCGTCGATCTCGTGCCGCTCGATGGAGCGGTCGAGTCGGCCGTCCGGCTCGGGGTCGCGGATGCCGTCGCCGACGTCGTATCGACCGGAACGACGCTCAAGCAGGCCGGCCTGGAGATCTTCGGGCCGGTGATCCTCGAATCCGAAGCCGTGCTGATCGGCGCTCCGGTCGAGGTCGAGGGCACCGAGACGCTGCTGCGCCGCCTCCGCGGCGTGATGGTGGCCCGGCGCTACGTGCTGATCGACTACGACCTGCCGGCGCACCTGATCGACGAGGCCGTGGCGATCGCGCCGGGCATCGAGTCGCCGACGATCTCACCCCTCCGCGACCCCGCGTGGCTGGCCGTGCGCGTCATGAGCCCCCGCAAGGACGTCAACCAGGTCATGGACGCGCTGTACGCGATCGGTGCCCGGGCGATCCTGGTGACGGCGATCCACAACGCGAGGCTGTAGCGATGGCGCTCGTCTGCCGGGTGATCCCGTGCCTGGACGTCGCCGGAGGGCGGGTGGTCAAGGGTGTCAACTTCGAGAACCTCCGCGATATGGGCGACCCCGTCGAACTGGCGCGCGAATACTTCGTGCAGGGCGCCGACGAGCTGACGTTCCTGGACGTCACCGCGACAGTCGACGAGCGCTCCACCACCTACGACGTGGTGCGGCGGACCGCCGAGGAGGTCTTCATCCCGCTGACGGTCGGGGGCGGGGTGCGCTCGGCCGACGACGTGGCGAGGCTCCTGGGCGTCGGTGCCGACAAGGTGGGCGTCAACTCGGCGGCGATCGCACGTCCCGGCGTGATCGACGAGATCGCCGACCGGTTCGGCGCGCAGGTCCTCGTGCTCTCGCTGGATGTGAAACGGTCGCCGGGTACGCATTCGGGCTTCGTCGTCACCACGCACGGCGGACGCACGCTGACCTCGCTCGACGCCCTCGACTGGGCGCGCGAGGCGATCGAGCGCGGAGCCGGCGAGCTGCTGGTCAACTCCATCGACGCCGACGGCACGAAGGAGGGCTTCGATCTGGAGCTCGTCTCGCTCATGCGCGAGGTGTCGAGCGTCCCGGTGATCGCATCGGGCGGAGCCGGGCGGGCGGAGGACTTCGCACCTGCAATCGCAGCGGGAGCGGACGCCGTGCTGGCCGCCAGCGTGTTCCACTCGGGTCAGCTGACGGTCGGCGACGTCAAGACCGCGATGAGCGCCGAAGGAATCGACGTCCGAGCATCCGGTGCCCTGAGTGAGCGGAGCGAGAAGTGAGCGAGACCGTGGACGAGCGGATCGGCCGAGTCGCCTTCACATCGGACGGGCTGGTGGCGGTGATCATCCAGCAGTGGGACACTCGCGAGGTCCTGATGCTCGGATGGATGGACGCCGAGGCCCTGCGCCGCACGCTGACGACCGGGCGCGTCACGTTCTGGTCGCGCTCCCGTCGGGAGTACTGGCGCAAGGGCGACACCTCCGGCAACATCCAGCTGGTTCGGGGCGCGCGCCTGGACTGCGACGGCGACGCTATCCTCGTCGAGGTGGACCAGGTGGGCCCCGCCTGCCACACCGGCACCCGCACCTGCTTCGACGCGGACGACCTCCACGCCGTGCCGGGACCGCCGCGCGATACGCGATGATGCGGCGCGCTCGCCTCCTCGCGGTCCTGGTGACCCTGGCCGCCGGCGCCGTGGGCGTGATCTCGTCGACCCAGACGTGGCTGGTCGCGACGCTGGACGACGGCGCGCAGCATACGCTCGCGGTGAGCGGGGCGGCAGCCGTTCCGGTGCTGGCGCCGCTCAGCCTGGCCGTGCTGGCGCTCGGCGCCGCTCTGTCCATCGTCGGACTCCTGCTGCGGTTCGTCTTCGGAGCGCTCACCGTCGCCATCGCGGGCGTCCTGGGATTCCTGAGCGTCCAGGTCGCGTTCGGCGCGCCCGTCACCGCCGTGGCGTCGACCGTGACGACGGCGACCGGCATCACCGGCGAGGAGGCCGTCGCCGCACTGGTCTCCTCGATCACGGCGACCCCGTGGCCCGCGATCACGACGGCGTGCTGCGTCGTGCTGCTCGCCGGCGGCGTGTTCACCCTGGTCACAGCGCGCAGCTGGGGCAGGAGCGGTCGGCGCTATGAATCCGAGGACGCCGCGCCGGCCCACCCGGGTTCACCGGACGCGCGTCCCTTCGACGCAGTCGACTCGTGGGACGACCTGTCGCGTGGCGGCGACCCGACATCCGATCCGACGAGCGGACCCCGCTAGACTGGCCGGACTTGCGCTATCCCGGAGGAATTTCAATGAGCAACCCCATCGGAGACCCCGGCCACGGTCACTCGCCGGCCGCTTGGACCGCCGTCATCATCATGCTCTCCGCGATCACGATGGGAACGATCGCGTACTGGTTCGACGTTCCCTGGCTGGTGTGGGTCTCCGCGGGTCTGGTCGTCGTCGGAGCGCTCGTGGGGTGGGGGATGTCCCGGGGCGGATACGGCGTGAACGGCGCGAAGTCCACACCGAAAGAGCATTGAGCACTCGTGCTGAGCGAGCGACGGTGAGTCGAAGCATGCTCGCCGACCTCACGGCCGGCGCGGTTCAGGATGCCGAGGCTCGCGCCTCCGCTCGGCCCCTCGCCGACGTCGAGCGGGCCGCGCTGCTCCAGCCTGCCGCGCGCGACGCGCTCGCAGCGCTCGCTCCCGCCGACCGGGTCAAGATCATCGCCGAAGTGAAGCGCGCGAGTCCGTCGCGCGGCGACCTCGCAGCTATTCCCGACCCTGCACTGCAGGCTCGCCTGTACGAGGACGGCGGCGCGTCCGCCATCTCCGTGCTGACCGAGGGTCGTCGGTTCAAGGGGAGTCTGGCGGACCTGGAGGCCGTTCATGCCGCTGTCGGCGTGCCGGTGCTCCGCAAGGACTTCATAGCGACCGAGTACCAGGTGCTCGAGGCGCGCGCCTCCGGCGCGGATCTCGTTCTGCTGATCGTCGCCGCACTCGAGCAGGACGTGCTCGCGCGCTTGCATGCGCTCACGATCGAACTCGGCATGACGCCCCTGGTCGAGACCCACTCCGCGCGCGAGATCGCCCGAGCCGCCGACGTCGGCGCCCGCCTCGTCGGCGTGAACGCACGCGACCTCTCGACCTTCGCACTCGACCGGGACCTGTTCGGCCGCGTGGCCGACAGCATCCCGGCGGACGCCGTCAAGATCGCCGAGTCGGCGGTGCTGGCCCCCGCCGACGTCACCCACTATCGCGAGGCGGGCGCCGACGTCGTGCTCATCGGCGAGGCGCTGGTGACCGGCGATCCCGTCGCCACCCTGAAGGCTTTCCTGGATGCCGGATCAGGCGACGCCACGAGCCACCGCAAGGAGTCGACATGAGCCTCCGCGAGGCACCGGGACCGTACTTCGGCGAGTTCGGCGGACGCTTCATGCCCGAATCGCTCATCGCTGCGATCGACGAGCTGACGGCCGTCTACGAGGATGCGATGGCCGACCCCGCCTTCGAGGCGGAGCTGCGAGGACTTCTGCACTCGTACGCCGGCCGGCCGTCCGCGCTCACCGAAGTGACCCGGTTCGCCGCCCACGCCGGTGGGGGACGGGTCTTCCTCAAGCGGGAGGATCTGAACCACACCGGATCCCACAAGATCAACAACGTGCTGGGACAGGCGCTGCTGACCAAGCGCCTCGGCAAGACGCGGGTGATCGCCGAGACGGGTGCCGGTCAGCACGGCGTCGCTACTGCGACCGCCGCGGCCCTGTTCGGATTCGAGTGCACCATCTACATGGGCGAGGTCGACACGAAGCGGCAGGCGCTCAACGTCGCCCGGATGCGCCTCCTCGGTGCGGAGGTGATCCCGGTCAAGACCGGGTCACGCACCCTCAAGGACGCCATCAACGACGCCTACCGCGACTGGGTCGCGAGCGTCGAGACCACCAACTACATCTTCGGCACGGCCGCAGGGCCCCACCCCTTCCCCGCGATGGTGCGCGACTTCCAGCGGATCATCGGCGAAGAGGCGCGCGCTCAGCTGCTGGACGAGCTCGGCCGCCTTCCCGATGCGGTGATCGCCTGCGTCGGCGGCGGCTCGAACGCGATCGGCATGTTCGACGCGTTCCTGGATGACGCCGACGTGAAGCTGTACGGCGTCGAAGCCGCAGGCGACGGCGTCGACACCGACAAGCACGCGGCATCGATCGAACGCGGACGCCCGGGGGTGCTGCACGGCGCGAAGACGTTCGTGCTGCAGGACGAGGACGGCCAGACCATCGAGTCCCACTCCATCTCGGCCGGCCTGGATTACCCGGGAGTCGGCCCCGAGCACGCGTGGCTGGCCTCCATCGGGCGCGCCGAGTACATCCCGGCGACGGATGCCGAGGCGATGGACGCGCTGCGCCTGCTGTCCGAGACGGAAGGCATCATCCCCGCCATCGAGTCCGCCCACGCCCTCGCCGGTGCCCTGAGGATCGGACGCGAGCTCGGCCCGGACGCGGTGCTTGCGATCTGCCTCTCCGGCCGCGGCGACAAGGACATGGACACGGCCGCCCGCTGGTTCGAGCTGTACGACGCCGACGTCGCGCCGGAAGGACCGCTCAAGACGCCGCCCGCGGCCGACGAAGCCAAGGGCGAGGGGACCAAGCTGTGACCTCCCGGGTCGCGGCCGCGATCGACGCTGCCCACGCCGCGGGGCGCGGGGCGTTCGTGGGATATCTCCCGCTCGGATTCCCCGACCTGCAGACCAGCATCGATGCCGCCGTCACGCTCGCCGAGAACGGCGCCGATGTCCTGGAGCTCGGACCGCCGTACTCCGACCCGGTGATGGACGGCACCGTGATACAGGAGGCGACGCAGACCGCCCTGGCCGCCGGATTCCGCCTGCGCGACACGTTCACCGCGGTGCGCGAGATCGCGAGCCGCGTCGATGTGCCCGTCCTCGTGATGACGTACTGGAACCCTGTCATGCAGTACGGCGTCGACCGCTATGCGGACGACCTGCTCGCCGCCGGGGGAGCGGGACTCATCACGCCCGACATCACCCCCGACGCCGCCTCCGACTGGATCGCCGCGAGCGAGCGAACGGGCCTCGACCGCGTGTTCCTGGCCGCGCCGACGTCCACCGACGAGCGCCTCGACCTCATCGTCGCCGCATCCACCGGCTTCGTGTACACCGTTTCGACGATGGGCATCACGGGTGAGAGGGCCCAATTGGATGCCGCGGCGCGGACGCTCGTGCAACGCCTGCGCAGTCACGGCGCAGCGCACGCCTGCGTCGGAATCGGCATCTCCAACGCGGAGCAGGTCGCAGGTGTGCTCGACTACGCCGACGGCGCCATCGTCGGCACCGCGCTCGTGCGCGCCCTCCGCGACGGAGGCCTCGAGGGGCTCGCCCGCGCGACCCGCGCTCTCTCCGACGGCACGGTCCGCGCCGCGAATTAGACTTCTCACGTCGGCCCGCCGTCGGCGTCCCCACCAGCAAGGATTCGATCGCCCATGATCAACGCCGCACAGAGCCTTTTCGCACAGGGTGTGGTCGCCAGCATCCCGAGCCCTCCGGTCAGCTCTTTCCAGCTCGGGCCGCTCACGATCCACTACTACGCGCTCTGCATCATCGCCGGGATCATCGCCGCCGTCCTGCTCACGAACTGGCGCCTCACCAGGCGCGGCGCCGAGCCGTGGGTCGTGATCGACATCTCGCTGATCGCGGTGCCGCTCGCGATCATCGGCGCACGGATCTACCATGTGCTGACCCACCCGGGCTTCTACTTCGGCGAAGGCACAGACATCTGGGCCGTCTTCCGCATCTGGGAGGGCGGTATAGCCATCTACGGCGCGCTCATCGGCGGTGCGATCGGCGCCTGGCTCGGGTGCAGGTGGACCGGCATCCGGTTCTGGACCTTCGCTGACGCCCTGGCGCCCGGACTGCTGCTCGCCCAGGCGATGGGACGCTTCGGCAACTGGTTCAACCAGGAGCTGTTCGGACTGCCCACGGGCCTTCCTTGGGGTCTGGAGATCGACAGCGACAACGCCGCATTCCCGCCCGGGCTCGCGCCCGGAACGCTCTTCCACCCGACCTTCCTCTATGAGGTGCTGTGGAACTCGCTCGGCGTGCTCTTCCTCCTCTGGGTCGGGCACAAGTTCCGGCTGCAGTGGGGCCGGCTGTTCGGGCTCTACCTCGTCTGGTACTCCGCGGGCCGCATCGTGTGGGAGTCCATCCGCATCGACCCGAGCGAGGTCATCCTCGGACTTCGCAGCAACGTATGGGCCGCGATCTTCGGAGTGATCCTCGGGCTGATCATCTTCTTCGTCCAGAAGCGGCGGCATCCGGGCCTGGAGCCCTCGCCCTACGTGCGCGGCCGCGAGTGGACCCCGGCAGGCACGGTACAATCGCAGGGCGACTTCGTCGACGTCAGCGAACCACCGGCGGACGAAGTCACCGCAGGCACCGCCACAAGCACAGTCGCCACGAAGTAGCGCTCCACCGAACGGTGAGCCTTCAGCTTTCGCATTTCAGGGCCGACGTCGTCCCATCTTGAGCATTCACGTGAGGACGGTACGAATGGCTTCGAGCCCCCGTCACGGCGCCCCAGACCACTCTTTCGGCGCGCTTCCCCCGAAGCAGGGGATGTACAACCCTGCCTTCGAGAAGGACGCCTGCGGCCTGGCCATGGTGGCGACGCTGCGTGGCGAAGCGGGGCACGACATCATCGAGCTCGCCCTGACCGCGCTGCGCAATCTCGAGCACCGCGGCGCGATCGGATCCGATGCCGGAACCGGCGACGGTGCCGGCATCCTGACCCAGATGCCGGATGCCTTCCTCCGCGCCGTCGTCGACTTCGAGCTCCCGCCGGTGGGGGAGTACGCCGCCGGCATGATCTTCCTCCCTCGTGACGACGAGGCCCGCGCGGCCGAGAAAGCCGGTATCGAGCAGATCGCCCAGAGCGAGAACCTCGTGCTGCTCGGCTGGCGCGACGTGCCCACCGCGGACGAGCACCTCGGCAAGCTGGCGTACGAGGCCCGGCCCGTGTTCGAGCAGCTCTTCGTCTCGCGCCCGGCGGTGGGGGACGCACCCGCGCTGTCAGGGATCGCGCTGGACCGTCGCGTCTTCCGGCTCCGCAAGCGCGCCCGCACCGAGCTCGGGGCCTACATCGTGTCGCTGTCGTCCCGCACGCTCGGGTACAAGGGCATGGTCACGACCCTCCAGCTGGAGCCGTTCTACCCCGACCTCCAGGACGAGCGGTTCGCGTCGGAGCTCGCGGTGGTGCACTCCCGCTACTCCACCAACACCTTCCCATCCTGGCCGCTCGCGCAGCCGCTGCGGATGCTCGCGCACAACGGCGAGATCAACACCGTCAACGGCAACCGCAACTGGATGCGGGCACGGCAGTCCCAGCTGGAATCCGAGCTGCTGGGCGACATCCGCCCGCTGCTGCCCATTTGCACCGAGGGTGCGAGCGACTCCGCGTCGTTCGACGAGGTGCTGGAGCTGCTCACGCTGACCGGCCGAAGCCTCCCGCACGCGATCATGATGATGGTCCCCGAGGCCTATGAGAAGCAGGCGGACATCGATCCGAAGCTGCGTGCGTTCTACGACTTCCACTCCATGCAGATGGAGCCCTGGGACGGCCCTGCCGCGCTCATCTTCACCGACGGCACGCTGGTCGGCGCGACGCTGGACCGCAACGGCCTGCGGCCCGGCCGGTGGACCGAGACCACCGATGGCTTCATCGTGATCGGCAGCGAGACGGGCGTGCTCGACTTCGCCCCGGAGCGCATCAAGCGCCGCGGTCGACTTCGGCCCGGTCGCATGTTCCTTGTCGACACCGCGCAGCGGCGCATCGTCGAAGAGGACGAGATCAAGGCACAGCTCGCCGATCAGGAACCGTGGGGAGAGTGGCTGGATGCCGGTCGCGTGCGCCTCGCCGACCTGCCCGAGCGCGAGCACATCGTGCACCCGATCGCATCGATCACCCGGCGCCAGCGCACCTTCGGCTACACCGAGGAAGAGGTCCGCATCCTCCTCACGCCGATGGGCCAGAACGGCGCCGAGCCGCTCGGAGCGATGGGCAGCGACACGCCCGTCGCAGTGCTCAGCGAGCGCCCGCGCCTGCTGTTCGACTACTTCACGCAGCAGTTCGCCCAGGTCACGAACCCGCCGCTGGACTCGATCCGCGAAGAGGTCGTCACCTCGCTCTCCCTCGGCCTCGGGCCCGAGCGCAACCTCCTGGACTGGGGTCCGGAGCATGCCCGGTCGGTCACACTCGACTTCCCGGTGATCGACAACGACGAGCTGGCCAAGATCCAGCACATCGACACCGCGCTGCCCGGCCGGTCATCGGTCACGATCCGCGGGCTCTACCGCGTCGAGGCGGGGCACAAGGGCATGCAGAAGCGCATCGCGCAGATGTGCGCCGAGGTCGACGAGGCGATCGAGGACGGCGCGGAGTTCATCGTCCTGAGCGACCGCGACTCGAACAAGGATCTCGCGCCGATCCCGTCGCTGCTGATGCTCGCGGCCGTGCACCACCACCTCATCCGCAAGCAGACGCGCATGAAGTGCGGTCTGGTCGTGGAGGCGGGCGACGTGCGCGAGGTGCACCACGTCGCGACACTCATCGGCTACGGCGCATCAGCGGTGAACCCCTACCTCGCGATGGAGACGGTCGAGTACCTCGTGCGCGCCGGATACATCACCGGGATCACCCCCGAGAAGGCCGTCAAGAACCTCATCTACGCGCTCGGCAAGGGCGTCCTGAAGATCATGTCGAAGATGGGCATCTCGACCGTCTCGTCGTACGCCGGAGCCCAGGTGTTCGAGGCGATCGGGCTGTCGCAGGCGTTCGTCGACACGTACTTCACCGGCACCGAGACAAAGCTCGGGGGCGTGGCGCTGGACGTGATCGCGGCCGAGAACGCGGCCCGGCACGCGTACGCGTATCCGGAGGATGCCGCGGTCCGGGCGCACGAGCGCCTGTGGACGGGCGGCGAGTACCAGTGGCGCCGGGACGGGTCGCCGCACCTGTTCAACCCCGACACCGTGTTCCGCCTGCAGCACGCGACCCGCACCCGTCGCTACGACATCTTCCGCGAGTACACCAAGCTCGTCGACGACCAGGCATCCGAGCTCAACACGCTCCGAGGACTGTTCGCGCTGCGCTCCGGCGTGCGCAAGCCCGTGCCGATCGACGAGGTCGAGCCGGTGTCCTCGATCGTAAGGCGCTTCTCCACCGGTGCGATGAGCTACGGGTCGATCTCCAAGGAAGCGCACGAGACCCTCGCGATCGCGATGAACCGCCTGGGCGGCAAATCCAACACGGGAGAGGGTGGCGAGGATGTCGACCGTCTCCTCGACCCGGAGCGCCGCAGTGCGATCAAGCAGGTCGCCTCCGGCCGGTTCGGAGTGACGAGCCTCTACCTGACGAAGGCCGACGACATCCAGATCAAGCTCGCCCAGGGCGCCAAGCCCGGCGAGGGCGGCCAGCTTCCGCCGACGAAGGTGTACCCGTGGATCGCTCGCACGCGGCACGCGACCGCGGGTGTGGGCCTGATCTCCCCGCCGCCGCACCACGACATCTACTCGATCGAAGACCTCAAGCAGCTGATCTTCGACCTGAAGCGGGCCAACCCGAAGGCGCGCGTGCACGTCAAGCTCGTGAGCCAGTCCGGGATCGGCGCGGTGGCCGCGGGCACCGCGAAGGCGCTTGCGGACGTGATCCTGGTGTCGGGCCACGATGGCGGCACGGGCGCAAGCCCGCTGAACTCGCTCAAGCACGCGGGCACGCCCTGGGAGCTCGGACTCGCCGAGACGCAGCAGACGCTCATGCTCAACGGCATGCGCGACCGGGTCGTGGTGCAGGTCGACGGTCAGCTCAAGACCGGCCGGGACGTCATCATCGGCGCGCTGCTCGGCGCGGAGGAGTTCGGCTTCGCGACCGCCCCCCTCGTGGTGTCGGGTTGCATCATGATGCGCGTCTGCCATCTGGACACCTGCCCCGTGGGCGTCGCCACGCAGAACCCGGTGCTGCGCGAGCGGTTCGGCGGCAAGCCCGAGTTCGTCGTGAACTTCATGGAGTTCATCGCCGAGGAGGTTCGCGAATACCTCGCGGAGCTCGGCTTCAGGTCTCTGGAGGAGGCGATCGGCCACCACGAGGTCCTCGACATCAACGGCGCCGTGGAGCACTGGAAGGCGAGCGGCCTCGACCTCGCGCCGATCCTGGCCGGCCCGGCGTTCGGAGAAGACCAGGCACGGCGCAACACCCGCCCGCAGGAGCACGAGCTGGAGGAGCACTTCGACGTGCCGATCATCGAGGCCGCTCGCGATGTCATCGCCCACAGCGGCACGATCAGCTTCGACCTTCCCATCCGCAACACCGAGCGCGCGGTCGGCACGATGCTCGGCCACCACGTGACGCTCGCCCATGGCGAGAACGGCCTGCCGTCCGGATCCATCGTGGTGAACCTCACCGGCTCTGCGGGGCAGTCCTTCGGGGCCTTCATGCCTGCCGGCATCACGCTGCGGCTGGAGGGCGACTCGAACGACTACGTCGGCAAGGGCCTTTCGGGCGGACAGATCGTGATCCGGCCTCCGCGCGCGGCGAACTTCGACGCCTCCCAGAACGTCATCGCCGGCAATGTCATCGGGTACGGCGCGACGCAGGGCACCATGTTCCTGCGCGGCGTCGTGGGGGAGCGGTTCTTCGTGCGCAACTCCGGCGCCACCGCCGTCGTCGAGGGCGTCGGTGACCACGCGCTCGAGTACATGACCGGTGGCCTCGCCGTCATCCTCGGTGCGACCGGCCGCAACCTCGGTGCCGGCATGTCCGGCGGCTCGGCATACATCTACCGCCTCGATCGTTCTCTGGTCAACCGGGAGGCGCTCGCGTCCGGAGAGCTGGAGCTCAGCGAACTGGGCTCCGGCGACGCCGAGATCCTGCGCGATCTGCTCGAGCAGCACGTCGCGGAGACCGACTCGACGCTGGCGGCATCTCTCCTCGCCGACTTCGACGCGGAGCTCGACAACTTCGTCAGGGTGATGCCGCGCGACTACGCGGCAGTGCTGCTGACCCGTCAGGAGGCGGTCGCCGAGGGGCTGGACCCCGACGGCGACGTCGTCTGGACGCGCATCCTGGAGGTGACCGGTGGCTGACCCCAAGGGCTTTCTCAAGGTGACGGAGCGCGAGCTGCCGTCGCGTCGGCCGGTGCCGGTCCGGATCATGGACTGGAAAGAGGTCTACGAGCCCGGCGACTCAGCCGTCCTGCGCCGCCAGGCTGGGCGATGCATGGACTGCGGCATCCCGTTCTGCCACAAGGGATGCCCGCTGGGCAACCTCATCCCCGAGTGGAACGACCTGACCTGGCGCGGCGAGGGGCGCTCGGCGATCGAGCGGCTGCACGCGACCAACAACTTCCCCGAGTTCACCGGCCGCCTGTGCCCGGCCCCGTGCGAGAGCTCGTGCGTTCTCGGCATCAACCAGCCCGCGGTCACCATCAAGCAGATCGAAGTGTCGATCATCGATGAGGCGTTCTCCAACGGCTGGGTGGAGCCGGAGCCCCCCGGCCGCCTCACCGGCAAGACGGTCGCGGTCGTCGGCTCGGGCCCCGCGGGCCTGGCGGCCGCTCAGCAGCTGACGCGCGCCGGCCACACCGTCGCCGTGTACGAGCGCGATGATCGCATCGGCGGTCTGCTGCGGTACGGCATCCCCGACTTCAAGATGGAGAAGCGGCACCTCGAGTACCGCCTGCGTCAGATGCAGGACGAGGGCACCCGGTTCCGCGCGGGCGTTGAGATCGGCAAGGACATCTCGTGGAGCGATCTGCGGGCGCGCTACGACGCCGTGATCGTCGCGACCGGCGCCACGGTGCCGCGTGAGCTGTCCATCCCGGGCCGCGACCTCGCCGGCGTGCACCTGGCGATGGAGTACCTCGTCGAGTCCAACAAGGCGCTCGCGGGCGACTCCGTGCCCAACCAGATCACAGCCGAGGGCAAGCACGTCGTCGTGATCGGCGGCGGCGACACCGGCGCCGACTGCATCGGCACGGCACATCGTCAGGGCGCGCTGAGCGTGACCAACCTCGCCATCGGCAAGCAGCCCCCCGGCACCCGGCCCGAGCACCAGCCCTGGCCGATGACGCCCACCGTCTTCGAGGTGCAGTCCGCGCACGAGGAGGGCGGCGAGCGCTCCTATCTCGCCTCGACCGTGGAGTTCCTCAGCAACGGTGCAGGCGAGGTGCGCGCGCTCCGCGTCGCCGAGACCGAATACCTCGACGGACGTCGCGTGCCCAAGAGCGGCACGGAGCGGGAGATCCCGGCGGATCTGGTGCTCATCGCGATGGGCTTCACCGGACCGGAGAGCACCCTTCTGGAAGAGCAGCTCGGTGCGCAGTTCACGTCCCGTGGCAATGTCGAGCGCGAGAACGACTATCAGACGACAGCACCCGGCGTCTTCGCCGCCGGCGACGCCGGCCGCGGACAGTCGCTCATCGTGTGGGCGATCGCCGAGGGTCGCGCCGCCGCCGCGCACGTGGATGAGTACCTGATGGGCGAGACCGCGCTGCCCGCGCCGGTGCGCCCGAACGATGTCGCGATCGGCCTGCTGCCCGCGTAGGCTGGCCGCGGCCCTTTCGCCAACCCCCCAACAAATACCCGGAGCACACATACCGATGAGACGTGCCAAGATCGTCGCCACCCTGGGACCCGCCACCTCCACCTACGAGCAGGTGCGCGCGATCATCGAAGCGGGTGTCGACGTCGCGCGCATGAATCTCAGCCACGGCGACTACACCGTTCACGAGGCGAGCTTTGCGAACGTGCGCAAGGCGGCGGAGGATGCCGGACGCGCCGTCGCCGTGCTGGTGGACCTCCAGGGACCGAAGATCCGGCTCGGCAAGTTCGCCGACGGCCCGCACGACCTGGCGGTCGGCGACATCTTCAAGATCACCACGGAAGACATCGCCGGCACGAAGGAGATCGTCTCGACGACCTTCAAGGGCCTGCCGAACGACGTCCAGGCGGGCGACTTCCTCCTCATCGACGACGGCAAGGTGAAGGTCAAGGTTCTGGAGAGCGATGGCGTCGTCGTCACGACCGAGGTCATCGTCGCCGGCCCCGTCTCCAACAACAAGGGCATCAACCTCCCGGGCGTCGCGGTCACCGTCCCCGCTCTGTCGGAGAAGGACGAGGCCGACCTGCGCTGGGGGCTGCGCATCGGCGCCGACCTGATCGCGCTGTCCTTCGTCCGGAGCGCCAAGGACGTACAGCGGGTGCACGTGATCATGGCCGAAGAGGGTCGTCACATCCCCGTCATCGCCAAGATCGAGAAGCCGCAGGCGGTCGATCACCTCGAGGAGATCATCGACGCGTTCGACGGCATCATGGTCGCCCGAGGAGACCTCGGCGTCGAGCTGCCGCTGGAGGCGGTCCCGATCGTGCAGAAGCGCGCGGTGGAACTCTGCCGTCGCATGGCCAAGCCGGTCATCGTCGCCACGCAGATGCTCGAGTCGATGATCGACAATCCGGTTCCCACTCGCGCCGAGACCAGCGACGTCGCCAACGCGGTGCTCGATGGCGCCGACGCCGTGATGCTCTCCGGCGAGACCAGCGTGGGCAAGTATCCGGTCGTGGTGGTCGAGACCATGGCGCGCATCGTCGACTCGACCGAGGAGCACGGTCTGGAGCGCATCCAGCCCCTGACGACCAAGCCGCGCACGCAGGGCGGGGCGATCACTCTCGCCGCGCTCGAGGTCGCAGAGTTCGTCGAGGCGAAGTACCTCTGCATCTTCACCGAGTCGGGCGACACCGCTCGCCGCATGTCGCGGCTGCGCCCGCGCATCCCCATGATCGGCTTCACCCCCGAGCCCGCCATCCGTCGGCGCATGGCGTTGACCTGGGGAGTGCAGTCGACGCTCGTGGAGCACGTCGCGCACACCGACCGCATGTTCATCCAGGTCGACGACTACTTCCTGGCGAACGACCTCGCCAAGGTCGGAGACAAGGTGGTCGTCATCTCCGGTTCGCCTCCCGGAATCATCGGCTCGACCAATGACATCCGCATCCACAAGGTCGGCGACGCGGTCCACGGCAAGGCGCCGATCTACCAATCCCGCGAGTAGCGGGTCGTACGCATCCGGCGGTGGTCGCGCTCGCTATGCTGAGCGCGACCACTCTCGCTATGGAGGTACGCACAATGGACTTCGGGGATTTCTTCTGGTTCCTGCTGTGGATGTTCTATTTCGCGGCGTACATCTTCATCGTCTTCCTGATCATCATGGACCTGTTCCGCGACCACAAGCTGAACGGCTGGTTCAAGGCGCTGTGGATCATCTTCCTGATCTTCGCGCCGTTCCTGACCGCACTCGTCTACGTGATCGCCCGCGGCAAGGGCATGGCCGAGCGCAACAGGGCTGAGCGCGGCATCGTCTCGGAATCCGACGACTACCGACCGTCCGCCTCGTCCACACCCGCCGAGGACATCGCGCAGGCGAAGGCGCTGCTGGATGCCGGGACCATCAGCCAGGGCGAGTTCGACGCGCTCAAGAGCAAGGCACTCGGGAATCAGTACTTCGGCGCCTAGCGGATCCACCTCGCCGCGGGGCGCGGGGGAGGCTCATTCGGGCGCGCCTTCCGACCATGCAGCCTCGGGCGGTCGTCCCGGGCGACGAGTGCACTGGCTCGAGCTCTTCTTCGACCTCGTGATGGTCGCCTACATCGGGCAGATCGCGCACACGATGCACGGCGATCCGTCCTGGGTCGATGGTGTCGTCTTCTTCGCGTTCCTGGCTGCCGCATGGTGGGCGTGGGTGAACGCGACCGTCACCATGAATCTTTTCGGCGCTCGTGTGACGCCGTCGATCTGGGTGGCCGTCACGATCGCGATGATGGCCATCGGCGTGATGGCTGCAGCCGTACCCGAGGCCCTCACCGAGCGCGCCGGCGCGTTCGCGGTCGGCAACGCGGTCATCCGTCTGATCTGGGCCCTGCCGTGGCTGCTGAAGCGCCGTACGACCGGCGTGCCCTGGTGGCGGCCGGTGGCCTACTGCTTCGTGCCGGCGGCGCTCTGGGTGGTGTCGATCTGGGTTCCCGCACCTTGGCAGTACGTGCTGTGGGGTGTGGCGGTCGCGATCGAGATCGTGCTGCTGAGCTTCCTGGGTGGGCAGCGCACGTGGCTTCGCCAGGCACTCGACGTCGACCACCTGATCGAACGGGTGGGGCTGCTGGTCGTGATCGTCTTCGGGGAGTCCATCCTGGCGATCATCGCGGAGCTCGATGCGCACTGGACGCTGCTCTCCGGCGCGGCCGCCGTGCTGGCGTTCGCGGCCGTGTCGATGCTCGCGTGGATCTTCTTCGGCTACGCGACATCCGCCGTCGAGCGGGGGCTGCGCCGGTTGCAGCTCCGCGGGAGCATCAGCGGCCTGCGTGACACCGTCATGTACCTGCCGTTCCTCCTCATCGCCGGCATCACGCTGTTCGCATCGGGCTTGGGCACCGCCGTGGCAGATGCGGGCCACCACCTTCCGATGGGGGCCGCGGTGTGCCTGAGCGCGGGCGTCAGCCTGTTCTTCATCGCCAGCACCGCCGAGTCGCTCCGCTACGGCGCGCCGTGGGGCGACGTGGTCATGTGGGGCCCGGCGGGGATGCTGCTGCCGTGGCTGCTCGTGCCGCTGTCGACCGTCGTCGGCGCGGAAGCGGTGGTGGCGGCATCCGTCGTGCTCATCGGCGTGTTCGTGGCGCTCAATGAGATCAACTTCCGGCGGGTGACGTCCAGGCTGCAGACATCCGCCTGAACGTGCGAAAGGCCGCCCCTGCGGGACGGCCTTCGCACGTGCCGGTGGTGGGAGTCGTCCCCACGGCCTCTCCACTCGCCGCTGCGCGGCGGGCGGAGCCTCGGGCCGCGTGGGCCCACCCACCGTTGGGCCTCTCGGAGACCACCGCCTGAACGTGCGAAGAGCCGCCCCTGCGGGACGGCTCTTCGCACGTGCCGGTGGTGGGAGTCGAACCCACACGCCCTTTCGGACAAAGCATTTTGAGTGCTCCGCGTCTGCCATTCCGCCACACCGGCCTCGGCACGTCCGCGAACGACCATACCGTAGGATTCAATGGTGACTGAGGAAGAACAGGCGACCGGGTCTCCGGCATCCACGCCCCGACGAGTGGTCGTTGCGGAGGACGAGTCGCTGATCAGACTCGACATCGTCGAGATCCTCCGCGACAACGGATTCGACGTGGTCGGCGAGGCGGGTGACGGCGAGACTGCTGTGCAGCTGGCGACCGAACTGCGCCCCGATCTGGTGATCATGGACGTGAAGATGCCGCAGCTGGACGGCATCTCGGCCGCTGAGAAGCTCAGCAAGAACCACATCGCCCCGGTCGTTCTGCTGACCGCGTTCAGCCAGAAGGAACTGGTCGAGCGCGCGAGCGAGGCCGGTGCACTCGCCTACGTCGTCAAGCCGTTCACGCCGAACGATCTTCTTCCCGCGATCGAGATCGCACTGGCTCGCTACGAGCAGATCATCACGCTCGAGGCCGAGGTAGCCGACATGGTCGAGCGCTTCGAGACGCGCAAGCTCGTCGACCGTGCCAAGGGGCTGTTGAACGAGAAGATGGGGCTCAGCGAGCCCGAGGCGTTCCGCTGGATCCAGAAGGCGTCGATGGACCGCCGCCTCACGATGCAGGACGTCGCCAAGGCGATCATCGAGCAGCTGGCGCCCAAGAAGGGCTGATCGACCGCGAGCGGATGCCGCGGCTCACGCCTGCGGCTTGTCCGTGATCATGTTCGTGATCCGGACCGTGGAGAGCCGTCGCCCCTGCTCGTCCGAGACCGCGATCTCGTGCACGGTGATGCTGTTGCCCAGATGGATGGGCGTGCACACGCCGGTGACGACGCCCGAGCGGGCGGACCGCGTGTGCGTCGCGTTGATGTCGACGCCCACCGCGAGTCGACCCGGACCGGCGTGGAGGTTGGCGGCCATCGAGCCGAGCGACTCCGCCAGGACGACATAGGCGCCGCCGTGCATCAGTCCGGCGGGCTGGGTGTTGCCCTCGACCGGCATGGTCGCGACGGAGCGCTCGAGCGTGAACTCCAGGAATTCCATGCCCATCCGCTCGGCCAGGGCACCCATGCCACGGCGTGCCGCCCAGACGAGTCCGTCCACCTCTGCGGGGGGCTGATCGGTCATCGCTCGCCTTCTGGCCGTGGTCGGAATGCTGTCCTGGGCCCTGACTAGGCTTGCAGGGTGACGGACTCCGCAAAGCCTACCTTCCTGATCGTGGACGGCCATTCGCTGGCATACCGGGCGTTCTTCGCACTCCCCGTCGACAATTTCACGACCAAGGACGGCCAGCACACGAATGGGATCTACGGATTCCTGGCGATGCTGATCAACCTCATCAAGGCCGAGCGACCCACCCACCTCGCGGTCGCGTTCGACACGTCGCGGCAGTCGTTCCGCACGCGCGAGTACTCGGAGTACAAGGCGAACCGCTCCGAGACGCCCAATGAGTTCAAGGGTCAGATCCCGCTGCTGCAGGACTGCCTGGCCGCGATGAGCATCACTGTCCTGCAGAAGGAGGACATCGAGGCCGACGACATCCTCGCGACCCTCGCGACGCAGGGCGCCGAGCTCGGATACGACGTGCTCGTGTGCTCCGGCGATCGCGACACGATCCAGCTCGTCACCGACGACATCACCCTCCTCTATCCGAACGTCCAGGGCGTGTCGCAGCTCAAGCGCTACGATCGGGCCGCGGTCATCGAGCGCTATGGCGTTCCGCCCGAGCAGTATCCCGACATCGCGGCGCTCGTGGGCGAGACGAGCGACAACCTTCCGGGCGTCCCGAAGGTCGGGGAGAAGACCGCGGTCAAATGGCTCGGTCAGTTCGGCTCGCTGGACTCTCTGCTCGAGAACGCCGACAAGGTCACCGGCGTCGTCGGCAACAACCTGCGGGAGCATGTCGATGACGTACGCCGCAATCGCCAGCTCAACCGCCTCCTGCGGGACGTCGATCTCCCGGTCACACCCGCCGACCTCGCAGCCAAGCCGATGGACGCTCAGGCCGTGCGCGACATCTTCGCCCGGCTCGAGTTCCGAACCCTCCTGCCCCGCGTGTTCGACGCCGCCGGCATCGACGAGGCGACGAGCACGGCCACCGCGCCCGCGGCCGTCGCGATGCCCGCGCCCGCCGAACTGGCACCTGAGGCGCTGGCATCC
The DNA here is from genome assembly GCA_963717585.1 of uncultured Actinomycetota bacterium. Lineage (GTDB taxonomy): Bacteria > Actinomycetota > Actinomycetes > Actinomycetales > Microbacteriaceae > Microbacterium. The sequence continues at coordinate 393,713 of CAVQWI010000001.1, forward strand.
TGGGTGAACGACGCGGCCGGCGAGATCGGCGTGACCCTCACCCTCGAGCGCGGCACTCCGCGACGGATCGGCCTCGCCACCGCCGATGCCGTCGTCGAGGCGGACTGGACGCCGGATGTGGCGGCATCCCTGCGGGAGTGGTTCGAATCGGCCTCTCCGAAGGTGTTCAGCGACGCCAAGCCGCAGGTCAAGGCGCTCCGGCGGGTGGGCCTGCGCACAGGCGGACTGGCATTCGACACGTCCGTCGCCGGATGGCTGCTGCGGCCGAGCTTCCCCGACAAGACCCTCGCCGATCTGGTCGACCGATACCTCGGGGAGAGCCTGCCCATCGCCGACCCGACACAGCTCGTCCCCGAGACCGAGGGTGCCACCCCAGGACAGCTGTCCTGGTTCACTCTGCGGGTCGCCGACGCGCTGCGGGTGGAGCTTCCCGCCAGCGTCGCCCGGGTGCTGGCCGAGATCGAACTGCCCACCCTGCTGACACTGGCCGACATGGAGCTGGCCGGCGTCGCCGTCTCGCACGACAAGCTCGCGGACTTCTCCCGTGACCTCGAAGAGCGCGCCGATGCCATCGCCCTGCAGGCGTTCGGCGCGATCGGCCGCGAGGTGAACCTCGGCTCACCCAAGCAGCTGCAGGAGGTGCTGTTCGACGAGCTGCAGCTGCCGAAGACCCGCAAGACAAAGACGGGGTACTCGACGGATGCCGCGGTGCTGGCCGACCTGCAGGAGACCAACCCGCATCCGTTCCTCGACCTGCTCCTGCAGCATCGCGAGGCGACCAAACTGCGCCAGATCATCGAATCGCTCGACACCGCGATCGGCGCGGATCTGCGGGTGCACACCACCTATGTGCAGACCGGCAGTCAGACCGGGCGGCTCTCCAGCACCGATCCCAACCTCCAGAACATTCCGGTGCGCACGGAGGAAAGCCGTCGCATCCGAGCGGCATTCGAGGTCGGAGAGGGGTACGAGACGCTCCTGACGGCCGACTACTCGCAGATCGAGATGCGCATCATGGCGCACCTCTCGGAGGATCCGGGGCTGATCGAGGCTTTCAACTCCGGTGAGGACCTCCACAGATTCGTCGGCGCACGGGTCTTCGCGGTCGAGCCGCAGGACGTCACGCCGGCGATGCGCACGAAGGTCAAGGCGATGTCCTATGGGCTCGTCTACGGTCTCTCCGCGTTCGGCCTGTCCAAGCAGCTGCGCATCGAGCAGACCGAGGCGAAGCAGCTGATGATGGAGTACTTCCACCGGTTCGGCGCCGTGCGCGACTACCTCCGCTCATCGGTCGAACAGGCGAAGATCGACGGTTACACCGAGACGATCTTCGGCCGCCGGCGACCCTTCCCCGACCTCGCGAGCCCCAACCGGGTCCTGCGCGAGAACGCCGAGCGTGCCGCGCTCAACGCACCGATCCAGGGCAGCGCCGCCGACATCATGAAGATCGCACTGTTCCACATCCACGACGATTTCGACGCCCGGCAGCTGCGCTCGCGGGTGCTGATGCAGATCCACGACGAGCTCGTCGTCGAGATCGCGCCCGGGGAGTGGGATGCGGCGGAGCGGATCGTCAAGGAGCGCATGGGCGATGCGGCGAACCTCACCGTCCCGCTGGACGTGCAGATCGGCCGCGGCCACGATTGGAACGAAGCCGGCCACTGACGGGTTGGCGGCATTGGGGTCGTTGCCTAGGCTCGAGGGATGACAGATGCAGCACGCACGCCCACGCCGATCGATACGATCGCTGACGCATGGGTCGACACCCTCGCCGAACAACTGCCGACGCTCGCGACCTACATCGGTCGCTTCGAGTTCAACGACCGCTATGGCGACTATTCGCCGGAGGGCCAGGAACGCCTCGTGGCCGCCGCACGCGACACCCTCTCGGCGCTCGAGTCCGCTGAGCCGGTGGACGCCATCGACGCCGTCACACAGGAGGACTTGTCCCGCGAGATCCGTCTGGACCTCGAGCTGCACGACGCGAAGTGGCACCTGCGCGACCTGAACGTCATCGCCTCGCCCGCTCAGGACATCCGGTCCGTTCTCGACCTGATGCCGACGGACACTGCCGACGACTGGTCCGTGATCTCGACTCGGCTGAAGGCCCTTCCCGGCGCGATCGACGGCTACGTCGCCACGTTGCGCGAGGGCATCGCCCAGGGCATCGTCCCGGCTCGGCGCCAGGTCGTCGAAGTCGTCATGCAGATCGCGCGCTACACCGCAGACACGGGCTACTTCGCGACGTTCGCGGGTGAAGCCGCACCGGCGGAGGGACAGCTGCCGGCATCCCTCGCTCGAGAACTGGCCGACAACGCCAACGCCGCACGCGTCTCGTACGACGAGCTTTCCACCTTCCTCAGCTCCGAACTCGCGCCAGCCGCAGGAGAAGCGGATGCCGTCGGACGGGAGCTGTACGCTCTTCAGTCGCGCCGGTTCCTCGGCGCGACGATCGACCTCGACGAGACGTACGACTGGGGTGTCGAGGAGCTGGCGCGCATGGTCGCCGAGCAGGAATCGATCGCCGACCAGATCAAGGCCGGGGCATCGGTCGAAGAGGCCGTCGCCTTCCTCGAGCAGGACCCCTCCCGCAAGCTTCGCGGCACCGACGCTCTGCAGCGCTGGATGCAGGAGACGAGCGACCGGGCCATCGTCGAGCTCGGCAAGACCCACTTCGACATCCCCGAGCCAATCCGCAAGCTGGAGTGCATGATCGCACCGACCAAGGAAGGCGGGATCTACTACACGGGTCCGACGGATGACTTCTCCCGACCTGGCCGGATGTGGTGGTCGGTGCCGGAGGGGGTCGAGGACTTCGACACGTGGCGCGAGCTGACCACCGTCTACCACGAGGGCGTTCCCGGCCACCATCTGCAGATCGCGCAGGCGGTCTACAACCGCTCGCAGCTCAACTCATGGCGGCGGCTGCTGGCGGGCACGTCGGGGCACGCCGAAGGCTGGGCGCTGTACGCGGAACGGCTCATGGAGCAGCTCGGGTACCTGGAGGACCCAGCGGACCGGCTCGGGATGCTGGACGGCCAGCGCATGCGCGCAGCCCGAGTTGTCCTGGACATCGGCGTGCATCTCGGCAAGCCTCGCCCGGACGGCGACGGCGCCTGGGACGCCGACTATGCCCTTGCCTTCATGCGTCGCAACGTCAACATGTCGGACGAGTTCGTGCAGTTCGAGGTCAACCGCTACCTCGGCTGGCCGGGTCAGGCGCCTTCCTACAAGGTCGGTCAGCGCATCTGGGAGCAGATCCGCGACGAGACGAAAGCCGCGCAGGGCGACGCCTTCGAGATCAAGGCGTTCCACAAGCGGGCGCTCGACGTCGGCGGCGTCGGCCTCGACACGCTGCGCTCAGCCCTCGCGGGCTGACATCCGGTCACTCCTCGGCGCGGAGGTCGCGCGACAGCAGTCGGGTGACCTCCCCGTCGGGGGTCTGTGTGAAGTCCGTGTAGAACTGGCCCACCGCCCAGAAGTCGCGGATCGGATGAGGGCAGACGAACTCGTCGACGGGCGGGGAATCCGGGCGCCACACGGCGGGCGCGACCGGAACGGCAAGGACGATCCGGCCGGCGCCCTGAACGCGAAGGGCCTGACACGCTGCCATTGCGGTGGCGCCGGTCGCAACGCCATCGTCGACCACGATCGCCGTGGCTCCGATCACCGAGGGCGCGCCGGCGGCGAACAGCCGTATCCGCCGCTCGAGTTCGATGCGCTCGGTCTCTTCGACGGACGCCAGCTGCTCCGGCGTCACCGAGCCCTGGCGGACCGCGTCGGAGTGCACGATCTTCACACCGTCCGCGATCGCGCCGATCGCATACTCCTCGTGCGACGGCGCACCGAGTTTGCGAACCACCGCGGCGGCCAGCGGCAGTTCCAGCAGACGGGCCACCTCGGCGGCGACGACGACACCGCCTCGCGGGATGCCGAAGACGATGGCATCGCTTCCCCGGTGCGTCTCCAGGAAGGCGGCGAGCTCACGCCCGGCGTCCATCCGATCCGCGAAGATCGTCACGCGGACACCATACCCCCGCCCTCGCCGCCGCTCGCCGGGAATGCACTCGGTGGATCCGCTGTTCGCATGCATGTGCATAGAAAAGGAAGTCTGCAATGAGCGATCTCGATCCAGGCGCGATCGACCTCGGCCTCGACACGTTCGGCGATGTGACCCTGGACGCCGCGGGGCAGCGCATCAGTGATGCCGAGACGATCCGCAACGTCGTCGACCAGGCGGTGCTCGCCGATGAGGCCGGGCTGTCGTTCTTCGGCGTGGGGGAGCACCACCGACCGGAGTTCGCGATCTCCAGTCCGGAGATCGTGCTGGCCGCCGCTGCCGCGCGGACGACCGGCATTCACCTCGGAACCGCAGTGACCGTGCTGTCCTCGGACGACCCGGTGCGCGTCTACGAGCGATTCGCCACCCTGGACGCCGTCTCGCGGGGGCGTGCGGAAGTGATCCTCGGTCGAGGTTCGTTCATCGAGTCCTTCCCCCTGTTCGGGTACGATCTGCGCGACTACGAGGCGCTCTTCGACGAGAAGCTCGACCTCTTCTCACAGCTGCTGACCGAGAAGCCCGTCACATGGCAGGGCACGATGCGGGCATCCCTGACCGACGCGAACGTCTTCCCGAAAACCGAGGGCGGGCTGAAGGCCTGGGTCGGCGTCGGCGGCACCCCCGAGTCGGTCGTTCGCGCGGCCCGGTACGGCTACGGACTGATGCTGGCGATCATCGGCGGACCGGCCGCGCGCTTCCGGCCCTTCGTGGACCTCTACCACCGGTCGCTGGACTCCTTCGGCAGGGAGAGGCTCGCCGTCGGCGTGCACTCCCCGGGGCACATCGCCGAGACCGACCAGCAGGCCTGGGAAGAGGCCTACGAGGGTTTCGAGTCCATGAACAACACGATCGGCAAGGAGCGCGGGTGGCCGCCGTACAGCCGCATGCGCTTCCAGCACGACGTCGGTCCCGAGGGCGCCCTGTACGTCGGGTCGGCCGAGACGGTGGCGCGGAAGATCGCCGACACCGTCCGCACACTCGGCACGACCCGGTTCGACATGAAGTTCTCGACGGGCACCCTCTCGCACGAGAAGATGATGCGCTCGATCGAGCTGTACGGCACGAAGGTGCAGCCGCTCGTACGCGACCTGCTCGCCTGAGACCGACCGGGCGCGGCGCTGCATCCGTAACATGACCTCATGACGGATGCTCCTGCCCGCGCCGCTTCGCTCTCGGAGCGCCTCGACCGGCTGCCCTTCACGCGCCGGCATCTGCGGGTGCTCACCGGTTCGGGTCTCGGCTGGGCGCTGGATGCGATGGACGTCGGTCTCATCTCGTTCGTCATCGCCGCGCTCGCCGCGCAGTGGAGCCTGGAGCCGAGCCAGACAGCCTGGATCGCATCGATCGGCTTCGTCGGATGGCGGTCGGCGCAAGCGTCGGCGGATTGCTGGCCGATCGGTTCGGGCGCCGGCAGGTATTCGCTGTGACCCTTCTCGTCTACGGTCTCGCGACCGGCGCAAGCGCCCTCGTCGGCGGCCTGGCGGCGCTGCTGGTCCTCCGCTTCCTCGTCGGTCTCGGGCTGGGCGCAGAACTGCCCGTCGCCTCCACCTATGTCAGCGAGTTCGCACCGGCGCGGATGCGCGGACGGCTGATCGTGATCCTGGAGGCATTCTGGGCAGTCGGCTGGACAGCGGCGGCGCTGATCGGCTACCTCGTCATCCCGGGCTCGGAGAACGGATGGCGATGGGCGTTCGCTCTCGGAGCCATTCCGGCCGCATACGCGCTGGTGGTGAGGTGGGGGCTTCCCGAGTCGGCGAGGTGGCTCGCCCGCCGCGGCCGCCATGCCGAGGCCGACGCCGTCGTGCGGTCCTTCGAGCTGTCTGCGGGTGCGACGCTGCCGGCGACCACGGAGATCCATGACGACGCGGCGCCGCCGGCCGCGCTGTCCACGCGCGAACGCCTCGCGGCGCTGTGGGCGACGGAGTTCCGTGTGCGCACCGCGTGCCTGTGGCTGGTGTGGTTCTGCGTCAACTTCTCGTACTACGGCGCCTTCATCTGGATCCCCTCGATCCTGGTGTCGCAGGGGTACGACCTCGTGCGGTCATTCGGGTTCACGCTGATCATCACCCTCGCCCAGCTGCCGGGCTACGCGGTCGCGGCATGGCTCATCGAAGTCTGGGGCCGCCGGCTCACGCTCTCGGTCTTCCTCGCCGGAAGCGCGATCGCCGCGATCTTCTTCGGCACCGCGACGGGAGAGTCGGTGGTGATCGGCGCGGGCATGGCGCTGTCGTTCTTCAATCTGGGCGCCTGGGGTGCGCTGTACGCGGTGACGCCTGAGATGTATCCGACGTCGCTGCGAGCGACCGGGTCAGGGTGGGCCGCAGGGGTCGGGCGGATCGCGTCGATCATCGCTCCGCTGACCGTGCCGGTCCTGCTCGTCTGGGGCGGCGCGCCCCTGCTCTTCGTGGTCTTCGCCGTGTTCTTCGCGGTCGCCGCGGGCGCGGCATGGGGGCTGCTCGATCGCCGGGGGCGGGCACTCGACGATCGCTGACCGGCCGTATTGTGGGGGAGTGGCCAGCGTTCGATACGTCGCGATCGGAGACTCGTTCACCGAGGGCGTCGGAGACGACCTCCCGGACGGCCGCGTCCGGGGCTGGGCCGATCTGGTGGCGCAGGGGTGGGCCGACGCATCCGCAACGCCGATCGAGTACTCCAACCTCGCCATCCGGGGAAAGCTCGCATGGCCCATCGTCGATCAGCAGCTCGAGCCCGCGCTCGCCCTAGGCCGACGCACCTGTCGTTCAACGGCGGCGGCAACGACATGATCCGGCCGCGGACCTCGATCTCCGATGTCGTGTCCGCCTTCAGTCGCGTGATCGAGCGGTGCGACGAAGAGGGCGTGCGGCTCATCCTCCTCTCCGGGGCCAACCCGTCGGCACAGCTCCCGCTCAGCAGACTCATCCAGCGGCGCGGCGATGTCCTCTCGCACGCGGTGAGCGCACGGATCATCGACCGCCCTGACATCATCCGCGCGTTCAACTGGCCGGACCGCGAGCTGTCCACGCCGGCCTACTGGTCGGAGGATCGTCTCCACATGAATTCCCGTGGCCACCACCGCGTCGCCGCGCGCGTTCTCACGGCGCTGGGCATGGAGCCGCCTGCCGAGTGGTGGTCTCTGCCCGCGCTCCCGGAGGGAGCGCGGATGCGCGCAGGCGTCGTATTACCGAGAGCACCTCGGGCCGTGGGTGCAGCGCCGGCTCACCGGCACGTCGTCCGGTGACGGGAGGGAGGCGAAGCATCCCGAGTTCACCGAGATACAGCCCTCAGCCGGATGATCGCACCGAGTACACGAGCTCTGCGAACTGCCCGGTCTGACGCAACGGTCTCCAGCGTCAGGCGATCGGACTCCAGGCGACGAGGGAGCAGGGGCTTTCCCGAGCCGAGCGTGACCGGCGCGATCGAAACGCGGATCTCATCCAGATGCCCGGCATCGGCGAACTGCCCCACCAGGTCGCCGCCGCCGACCAGCCAGATGTCGCGTCCGCCGGCAGCATCGCTCAGCTCGTCCCAGATCGCATCGATCTCACCCTTGCGGAATCGGATGTCGGCGCCCGGGACCTCGGGCAGGATGCGTGAGGAGAGGACGAAGCTCACGAGATCCCGATAGAACCACTTCTCGGGATGGCCGAGCAGGTCTTCGTGCTGGACGATCCAGTCGTAGGTCGTCGAGCCCATGACCAGGGCGCCCATCCCGGCGAGAAAGCCCGAGAAGTCAGACTCCGCCTGCTCTGCTCCGGGCACGACGAAGAGCCAGGAGAGTGAGTTCTCGTCATCCGCGAGGAATCCGTTGAGCGTGGTGGCCGTGTTGTAGATGACGCGCGACATGCCCTCACGGTAGCGAGGTCCTCCGACAGCTTGACAAGTATTCAACCAATCGGTACTGTACTGAATGGTTGAATACGAAGGGAGCAGGATGTCGACCGATGAGCTGAGTCGCACGTTCGCCGCCCTGGCGGATCCCACGCGCCGCGCGATCCTCGCCCGCCTCGCCGCGGGGGAGGCGACAGTGGGGGAGTTGGCCGCGCCCTTCGAGATGACCTTCGCCGCGGTGTCCAAGCACCTTCGCGTGCTGGAGAACGCGGGCCTGGTCAGCCGGGGGAGGGATGCGCAGTATCGCCCTGCCAAGCTCGACGCGCGACCGCTGGCCTCCGCATCGCAATGGATCGGGGACTACGCCCGATTCTGGGAGGAGAGCCTCGGCTCCCTCGACCATTACCTGAACGCCCTGCAGCGGTTGGGCGAACCGCCATCCCTGCCAACGAACAAGGAGAATCCCGATGACTGACTACTTCAGCGTCACCCGCACCCTCGCCGCACCCCGTGAACTCGTCTTCGAGGCGATCACCAAGCCCGAGCACTTCGCGGTCTGGTTCGGCACGGCGCAGGTGGAGGTGCCGCAGGAGACGCTTTCCATGGACGTGCGGCCCGGCGGCGCCTTCCGCGCCGTCATGCACCTTCCCGATGGGCACCTGATCAACTGGGCCGGCACGTACGTCGAGGTCGACCCGCCCGCGCGTCTGGCGATGACCATCACCGACCAGCCCGGCGACGATGCGGGCCTGCCGGTCATCTTCGACCTCGAGTCGGTCGACGGTGGCACGCAGCTGACCATCCGTCAGGACCGCTCGGACTTCAGCGACGAGCAGGTGGCCGCGACGATCGCCGGATACAACGCGTTCATCGATGACATGGCCGAGGTGGTGGAAAGCCTGCAGGCTTGATGAGGGGCAGCGCAGGGCGTGTCAAGCCCTTGTCCCGTGCTGCTAGCGCGGGCCAAGGTGTAACTGCTTGGACGCGCCGCGTCCCACCGGAAAGGAAATGCCATGAGCATCGGAGCAGGAGTCGTCCTCTTCGTCATCGGAGCGATCCTCGCGTTCGCCGTGAACGTTCAACTCGACTGGATCAACCTCTCGCTGATCGGGTACATCCTGATGGGTGCTGGGGTGCTGGTGTTCATCGTCGGCATCATTCTGCTGATGCGCAGGCGCTCGAGCGAGACCGTCACCCGGACGGCAGTCGACCCGGCCGCGAACGAACGCGTGACGCGCCAGTCGACCAGCACCACCGACGACACGATCTGATCCCGACCGACACGAAGCCCGGACCGGGGAGCGGTTTCGCCTCCCGGTCCGGGCTTCGGCGTGTGCGCCGCCGCGGTCGGAGCTGCGTGGCCTGACACACTGGGGCCATGACGCCCGCTTCTGCCGATGAGCAGACCCCCATCGGCAGGAAGAGGAGGCGCCGTCACCGCGGTCGGTGGATCACCCTGGCGGTGATCGTCGGCATCGTCGTCATCGTCGGAGGATTCGTCACCTCGATCACGCCCTGGCCATCGGCGCTCGTGATCCGCGCCGTCTTCGAGCGAAGCGGCGCAGCCACTGCTGCGGAGATGGCTCCTTACGTGCCGGATGCCGACCTCCGAGCGACTCTCGATATCCAGTACGGCGAAGGCGATGCATCAACGACGCTCGACGTCTTCACGGATGCCGCGCCGGGGGACGCGCTGCCCACGGTGGTGTGGGTGCACGGCGGGGCGTGGATCGCCGGCGCGAAGGAACAGGTGGAGCCGTATCTGCGCATCCTCGCCACCCACGGCTACACGACGGTCGGAGTCGACTACAGCCTCGGCCCGGAGGCGACTTATCCGACCGCCGTGACGCAGCTCAACGATGCGCTCGCCTACATCGCAGCGAATGCCGACGAGCTGAATGTGGATGCAACGCGGATAATCCTGGCCGGTGACTCGGCCGGTGCGCAGCTGGCCAGTCAGCTCGCGACCATCATCACGAACCCTCGCTACGCAGAGCTGCTGGATGTCGAGCCGGCACTCGCCGCGAACCAGGTCGACGGAATCATCCTCAACTGCGGCGTGTACGACCTGCGAGCGATGGCCGAGCTGCAGGGGTTGCCGGCCTGGGGGTTCAAAGCAGCGCTGTGGGCCTATACCGGCACCAAGGACTGGTCGGAGCAGGCATCCGGCGCGACGATGTCCACCATTCAGTTCGTCGACGCCGACTTCCCGCGCACCTATATCAGCGGCGGCAACGGAGACGGGCTCACCTGGCTGCAGTCGATACCGCTGTCGCAGCGCCTGGATGAGCTCGGCGTCGAGGTCACCGAGGTGTTCTGGCCGGCGCCGCACGAACCGCAGCTTCCGCACGAGTACCAGTTCCACCTCGATCTGCCCGAGGCGCAGGAAGCACTCGCTCGCACCGTCGAGTGGCTCGAGGACGCCACGGCGGGGGAGTGAGGTCGCTGTCGGTTCGCGCCCTGCACCGCGATCGCGCCGCTCAGCTCGGCACGGAGCTCTTCAGGGTGCTCTGAGGTCGGAAGCCGCCGCGTCGAGGCGCTCGAACGGGCCTGAGCCGCCGCGCGGCTTCGGCGGCGCGTCCAGATGGCGCACACGCAGCTCTTCCATGAGCTCCTCGATGAACCCCGGACCCCCGTCGCGGATGACCTGCTGCCGCGCTCGGAGCTCGTCGCTGCCGGAACGCCAGTCGAGGCCCCAGTCGCCCAGGGCGCAGATGATCGGCACAGTCTGAATCCCTGCTTCAGTCAGGCTGAAGCGAGCTCGCTGCCCGCGGACGACGGTACCTCCGCGGGTCAGGATGCCTGCGTCGAGCAGCCGCTTGAGGCGGTCGGCGAGGATGTTCGAGGCGATGCCCTCGACGGAGCCGGTCAGCAGCGCCCGGAAGTAGCGGCGGTCGTCGAAGATGACATCGCGCAGAACGAGCAGTGTCCACCGATCGCCGAGCACCTCGACGGCGGCATTGATCGGGCATCCGGAGCGTGGTTGCACCGTTCCTCCTTGACAGTCGTCTGCCGCTCACTATAGTGGTTGCAAAACGCAATCACTATCGGGAAGAGTAGTCGGTGGGCCGCTTCGTGTATTCGATGAACGTGTCTCTCGATCTGCGGATCGAGCAGGTTCCGGGGGACAACGGCGCCGGCGAGTGGCTCCGGATCGGCGAGGAACTGCACCGCGAGTTCAATGACCGCACCGAGGAGCTCGCGCTGATCGTCCACGGGCGCCTCTACTACGAGATCATGGAGGAGTACTGGCCGCGTGCGAACGAAGATCCGGCGGCGCCGGACTTCATCCGCGAGTACGGCCGCATCTGGACCGCCAAGCCCAAGGTGCTCGTGTCCCGGACCCGCCGGAGCGCCGATCACAACACCCGGGTCATCGGTGGGGACGACGCGATCGAGCAGCTCGCGGCGCTGCGGGCCGAGACAGACGGCGCCATCGGGGTCGGGGGAGCGGCGCTGGCGACGCAGCTGCTCCGGGCGGGGCTGCTCGACGAGCTGCTGCTGGCCACCCATCCCGCGATCCTCGGCTTCGGCAGACCGCTGTTCGATGACTACGACCTGCCGATCGAACTCGACCTGCTCGACCAGCGATCGTTCGAACGGGGAGTCACGATGCACCACTACGCCATCCGCGACGGAAGGGATGCGAGCTGATGCTGACGCAGGTTGCAGAAGGTGTGCGGGTGCACGAAAGCGAGTGCATCCAGAGCAACGCAGTCGTCGTGGAGGGGGATGCCGGCGTGCTTCTCATCGACCCGGGCATAACGGGCGACGAGATGGCGGCTCTCGCTCTCGACCTTCGCAAGCTGGGCAAACCCGTCGTGGCGGGCTTCGCGACGCATCCCGATTGGGATCACGTGCTCTGGCACGCCGAGTTCGGCGACGCGCCACGCTACGGCACGGCCCGCTGCGCGGCATCGATCCGAGATGTGCTGTCGAACGCGGACTGGAAGGACCAGGTCGCCGAAGGTCTGCCGCCGGAGTTCGCCGACGACATCCCGATGGACCTGCTCGGTCTCATCACCGGTCTGCCGGCCGGCGCGGCGGAGATCCCGTGGGAGGGTCCCCGAGGCCGGATCCTGGAGCACCGAGGGCACGCGCCGGGCCATGCGGCGCTTCTGATCGAGGAACGCGGGGTCCTCGTGGCCGGCGACATGCTCTCCGACGTGCTGGTTCCGATGCTCGACCTGCAGGCCGCGAACCCGATCGACGACTACCTCGCCGCCCTGCGGCTGCTCGACGGCGTCGCCGGCGACGTGGATGTCGTCGTTCCCGGCCACGGGTCCGTCGGCGGAGCCGATGAGCTGCGCGCACGGATCGATCGGGATCGTGCATACGTGGAGGCCCTGCGGAACGGGCAGGATCCCAGCGACCCGCGGATCGGACCATCGGCGAAGTCCGGCTGGGAATGGGTGATCTACGTCCACGAAGGGCAGCGCGACCGGCTGCTGGCCCAAGCGAGTGAGGAGCGTGCCACGGCCGATCGATGGAGCGTCAGAGCGGTAAGAGCCGGGCAGGGGATGCCGCGTCGGATTCTGAGTTGACATAATGTGCATTATCGGCAAATTCACTTCTCGACCGGACAGAACGCATCCAGGTCCAGGGGCGCCCCGGTGCCGGGGTCGGAGCAGCCAAGCAGGTCAGTAGGCTCTGACCATGACATCGCGCCGCCGCGACCGGGGCCGCGCGACTCCGGTACGCGCACACGAAGTGAAGGCTGCGCCGTGCTGGAGAGTCTGACCGGATTCGTCGTGGTCGGTCTCGCGATCGCGGTCGGATACGTCATCGGCCGCATCGATCTGCTCGGCGAGCATGCACGTCCTGTTCTTGCCCGCCTCACGTTCTTCGTGCTCTCGCCGTTCCTGCTCTTCGTCGTGCTCGCGCAGGCGGATGTGCGCACCCTGTTCTCCGCCCTCCTGCCCGTGTCGGCGATCGCCGCGGCAACGGTGATCGCCGTGTTCGTCGTCGTATCGCGGTTCGTCTGGCGGCGTTCGGCCGGCGAAGTCACGATCGGCGCCCTGTCGGCGGGTCAGGTGAACTCGAACAACATCGGCATCCCGCTCTCGCTCTACCTGCTCGGAAGCGCCGCCTACCCGGCGCCCGTGATCCTGCTGCAGCTGCTCGTCTTCACCCCGATATCGATGGCGGTGCTCGAGGCGGCCACCGCAGGACGCGCATCGTTCTGGCGTTCCGTCATGCGCGCACTGACGAACCCGATCGTTCTCGGCTCCGCGCTCGGCACCGCCGTATCGGTGAGCGGACTCGAGCTGCCGCCCATCGTGTTCGAGCCGGCCCTCCTGATCGCCAACGCGTGCGTGCCCGTGCTGCTCATCAGCTACGGCATCTCGCTGTACGGTCAGCGCGTGCTCGGCACATCGGGCCGGCGTCGTGACATCTTCCTGGCCTCGACGCTCAAGCTCATCGTGATGCCACTCGTGGCCTGGGTCGTCGCGGAGTTCGTGTTCGGGCTCTCCGCCCATGAGGTTCTGATCGTCGTGGTGCTGGCCGCCCTGCCGACCGCCCAGAACGTCTTCAACTACTCGCAGCGGTACGGAGTCGGCGAGACGATCTCGCGCGACACGGTCTTCCTGACGACGATCGGCTGCATCCCCGTGCTGCTGCTCGCGACGATCCTGCTGGGCTGACCACGCGTCGCTGCGGAGCTTGATTTCGCCGTATTTCGTGCTGGCGCGCCCCAGCGCGCCTCTCCCCCGCAGTTCGCCCGCGCGGGACTATGCTATGACCGCACCTCACAGGAAACTCCCAGAAAGGGAAGACTCATGTCTACCGAATACGCAGCGGATAAGTCTGCCGTCAACGGCATCCGCACAGCACTCGGCATCGGCGGCATTCTGTCCGTCATCGCCGGTATCCTCATCCTCGTCTGGCCGGGCCAGTCGGCCATGGTCATCACCGCGATCGTCGCGATCTACGCGATCGCGGCGGGCCTCGTCTACGCCGGTCTCGGCATCTTCTCCAAGACCAGGGGCGGCTGGTCGCGCGTCGGCCACATCGCACTCGGAATCCTGTTCATCATCGCCGGTATCGTCGCCTTCCTTAACCTGGGTGCGGCCACCGTGTGGCTGGCGGCGTTCGTCGGCATCCTCGTCGGTATCCTGTGGATCATCGAGGGCATCGTCTCGCTGTCCACGCTCAGCGATGCCGCCTCGAAGGGCTGGACGGTCTTCTTCGCGATCGTCAGCCTCATCGCCGGTATCTTCCTGTTGTTCAACGCGGTCACGGGCGCAGCGATCCTCTGGTGGATCCTCGGGATCTCGCTCATCGTCCTCGGAATCATCCAGATCGTGCGCGCCTTCAGCTTCGGCAAGAAGGACCTGTAGAGCTCGACCTCGCGAGAGAACGCCCCGGGTTCAGCCCGGGGCGTTCTTTCGTGCTCAGGTGATCGGCAGTCGCCGTTTCCACCAGTCGAGGACGGCATCGAACCGCTCGATGCGATGACGCGGCTGACCCGACCGGGTGAGCTCGTGATTCTCGCCCGGGAACACCAGCAGCTCTGCTTCGGTCCCCTGACGCTTCAGCGCGCTGTAATACCTCGTCGCCTGCTCGAGCGGACAGCGGAAGTCGAGCTCGGAGTGGATGACGAGCGTCGGCGTCGTGACCTGACCGACCACCGCCATCGGGCTCTGTCTGGCGATATCGTCGGGATCCGTCCCGACGTACTCGTCTCCGAAGAACGACCCGATGTCGCTCGTTCCCTGGAAGCTCGTGGGGTCCAGAAATCCGCGTTCCACGATCGCGCCCGAGAAGCGGTGTTCGTGCGCGATCACCCATGCCGTCAGATAGCCGCCGTACGAGCCGCCCATGATGCCGACGCGATCGCCATCCAGGCGCGCATCCTGTGAGATCGCCCCGTCGAGGAAGTCCATGACGTCGGCGAAGTCCACGGTCCCCATGGCGCCACGGATGCTGCGACCGTGGTCGCGCCCATAGCCCGCGGACCCGCGGGGGTTGCAGTAGACCACGGCATAGCCGGCATCCACCAGCACCTGGGTCTCATCGAACAGATGTATGCCGTAGGTGGCATACGGTCCCCCATGGATCTGCAGCACGACCGGGAACGGTCCATCGCCTTCGGGCTGCGCGACCCACCCGTGGACCGGATATCCGTCGCGGCCCGTGATCGTCAGTTCGCCGAGGTGTGATGCTCGCCACATCCGCGCCGAACGATGTGAGGGTCCGCGTGCTGCCGCCCTCGGCGAGCACGAGCTCCCCGAGCGAGTCCGGCGTCGCCACCGATGCGACGACACGCCCTGCCGCGGCGGCATGCCCGCCCACCTCGACGTCGCCCCCGAGCACCTCCTCGACCTCTCCTGAGCGCGTGACGCGCAGCAGGCGCACACGCCCGCGGCGACGGTCCTGCACGAGGAAGTCATCCCCGTCGGCGGTGATGTGACTGCCGACCTCACCCAGGTCGATCGTCTCGGGGTCGGTGAGAGCCCGCGGTCCGTCTGCCTCCAGCAGCCAGAGGCTCACGCCCGGCGCGACGAAGTCGATGCCGCTCGGGCCGACGTGGGCGGCGAGCACGGCGATCGCGCCGTCGGCGGCAACGGTGACGGCCGAGATGGATAGCGTCGCCGCTCGGCCGATCAGCTCGCGCTCGCCCGAGCCGTCGGCTCGCACGGCGACGAGGCGCGAACTCAGATCGCGGCGGTCGTGCTCGATCTCGTCTTCGACCGTCAGCACCTCGGGCGCCGCGGAAGACCGGCTCCGATCGGGATACCGGTCCATCCGTGAGCTGGGTGGGCTCGTGCGTCGACGAGCTTCTTCTTCGGCGGCTCGACGCCCTCCGGCACGCACGGCGGCTGCCGGCTCGTAGAAGGGCTCGGACTCGAGCCCAGGGGCGGGAACGACGAAGAGCTGCGCCGGCCGATCCGCCATGTAGCCCAGCGCGTTCGAGTGCCAGCGGACGCCCGTGATGCGGCGCGGAGCCTCCGCCGCGGCATCCAGCCCGTCGACGCTGCCGTAGCGGCCCTTCTCGGGGATGCGCGCCGTGTACGCCAGAGACGCGCCGTCGTCCGACCAGTCGAAGGATTCCACGCCCAGCGGCGCATCGGTCGCCTGAACGGGCTCCCCTCCCCCGGCCTCGACGACGTGGACCTGGGACTTGCCCTTCGCGTCGAGACGCAGGAACGCGATGCGGGCGGCGTCCGGCGACAGTCGTGGCGTGGAATCGGCGGTGCCGCGGGTCATACGCCGCGGCTCCCCTGCGGGCAGGTCGACGCGCCACAGCTGCCCCACGGCGCGGTTGGCTGCCAGATCGGGACGAGATGTGGCGAAGACCGCGAAGCTGCCGTCCGGTGCGATCTCCGGTCTGCCGACCGAGACGAGCTTCTCGATGTCTGCGGCGCGCACCCCGCTACCGCGCGAACGTCGTGGTGTCGCCGATGAGCCTGGTGTGGTCCTGCGGAATCGGCTCGACGGCGGCTCTGGCGACCTCGGCGGCGAACTCGGCGACGTTGTACAGCCGGCCGGCCTTCTCGCGGCGCTTCTCGGTCTCACCGGGATTGGCCCGCTCGAGCAGAGTCGCCGTGATGGTGCCCTCGATCATGTCGCCCGAGACGACGACGAACTCGATGCCCGCATCGTCGAGCGCCGGGATCATCGCCCGCAGCGCGTCCTCGCCGGCCCGCTTGGAGAGGGCGACCTGGGTGTAGGAGGGCATCGTGGGGTTCGTGCGGATGAAGTGGGCCTGGTGACTGGTGACGAACACGACACGCGAGCCGGGTCCGAGCAGCGGCAGCGCCGCCTCGAGTGCATGGACCTGCGCGTCGCGGTTCAGCTGCAAGGCGTAGTCCTCGCCCATGTCGGATTCCATCCCACCCGAGGCGTTGAGAACGAAGATGTCCAGCGAGCCGAAGGTGCTCTCGACGGTCGCGAACATGGCTTAACCGACTCGCGATCGGTCAGATCCGCTCCGACGGTGAGCGCTTCGCTGCCGTGATCGCGAAGCTCGGCGGCGAGCTTCTCCGCCCGCGCCGCCTTGTTGCGGAAGTTGATGACGACGTTGGCTCCGGCGTGCGCGAAGTAGCGCACGGTGTCGGCGCCGATGCCCCGGGAGGAGCCGGTGACGAGTGCGGTCTTGCCGGCGAGCGATCCGGCGGCAAGGGGGGTGAGAGACGTGCTCAAGAGGTGCTCCATTTGCTGCGCGGCCCGTGGCGTGGCGCGGGCCTGGGTGTTGCGTACCGACGCGAGATCGCGCTCACCGAGCCTACCAATCGGCGGCTCTCAGCCGGAGGTGGTCACCTCTCCGCGTGATAAGTTCGAGCTACAGGGAGGAACACTGTGGAGCTCATCCAGACCATCGAGCAGTTCGCGTGGATCGGGTGGGTGGTCCTGATCCTGATCTTCCTCGTGATCGAGATGCTGACCCTCGATTTCACGTTCCTGATGCTGGGAATCGGCGGTGTCGCAGGTCTGGTCTCGGACCTGTTCGGCGCTCCCGTCTGGCTCCAGGTGATCATCGCAGCCATCGTCGCCGCAGTGCTCGTGCTGGTCCTGCGTCCTCCGCTGCTGCGACGACTCCGGCGCGGTGAGGATCCCACTCCGACGAACGTCGCTGCGCTCGTGGGCCTCAGCGGTCGGGTGCTGTCCACGGTCACGCCGCACGGCGGCCAGGTGAAGCTCTCCAACGGCGACACGTGGACCGCGCGCCCCGAGCGCAGCGGCGAGCTGGAACCGGGCACCGTCATCCGTGTGAGCCGCATCGACGGAGCGACCGCCTACGTCCGACCCGAAGAACAGGAACCGTCCGCATGACCCCCGAGAGCTTCATCCCGACGGCCATCGGATGGCTGCTGGCCATCGCGGTCTTCATCTTCGTGCTGGTCGTCATCGTCCGGTCGATCCGCATCATCCCGCAGGCGACGGCGGGCGTGGTCGAGCGGCTCGGTCGCTACCACAAGACCCTCATGCCCGGGTTGAACATCCTGGTCCCGTTCATCGACCGGGTGCGACCTCTGATCGACATGCGCGAGCAGGTCGTCTCCTTCCCTCCGCAGCCGGTGATCACCGAGGACAACCTGGTCGTCTCGATCGACACCGTCATCTACTTCCAGGTCACCGACCCCCGCGCCGCGACCTATGAGATCCGCAACTACCTCGGTGCCGTCGAGCAGCTCACCACGACGACACTGCGCAACGTCGTCGGCGGTCTGAACCTCGAAGAGGCGCTGACCAGCCGTGATGAGATCAACGGCCAGCTGCGCATCGTCCTGGACGAGGCCACCGGCAAGTGGGGCATCCGCGTCGGCCGGGTCGAGCTGAAGGCGATCGACCCGCCGGTCAGCATCCAGGACTCCATGGAGAAGCAGATGCGTGCCGAGCGGGACCGGCGAGCACTCATCCTGACCGCCGAGGGCACCAAGCAGTCCGCGATCCTCACGGCGGAGGGAGCCAGGCAGGCCGAGATCCTCCGCGCCGAGGGCGACAAGGCAGCCGCGGTGCTGCGGGCCCAGGGTGAGGCCGAGGCCATCCAGACCGTCTTCAACGCGATCCACGTCGGAGACCCGGACGACAAGCTGCTTGCGTATCAGTACCTGCAGACGCTCCCCAAGATCGCCGACAGCGCATCCAGCAAGCTGTGGATCATTCCGAGCGAGTTCACGGAGGCTCTCAAGGGAATGAGCACCGCGTTCGCCGGAAACGTCGTCGAGGCGGCCAAGCGGTCCGATACCGAGCAGGATCGCGCCGAGCCACCCGCGCCGTGACCCACCGCTGGTTCGAGGGCGCGACGCGGCCTCGAGTGCTGGCGCACCGTGGACTGCTGACCGCGGAGGATGTCGCCCACGGAGTCGTCGAGAACTCGTTCGCCGCCGTTGCGGCGGCGCACGCCGCCGGTGCGGTCTACGTCGAATCCGATTGCCACCTGACCGCCGACGGCACCGTCGTGCTCTTCCACGACGCCGATCTCTCACGCGTGACCGGCGACCCGCGGCCCATCGCCGCAGTGACCGCCGCCGAGCTCGACGCGCTCATGGCCTCGCGAGGCGGCCTGATCACGCTGACCCAGGCGCTCGAGGCGTTTCCCACCCTGCGCTTCAACCTCGACGTGAAAGCGAAGGATGCCGCTGCCGACGTCGGCCGGATCGTCGCACCGCACGCTCAGCGGGTGCTGCTCACGAGCTTCTCGGACGAGCGGCGCCGCGCGGCCCTCGCCGCGGTGGAGCGCGTCGGCCTCGGCACCCGGCCGGCGACCTCAGCCGGAAGCGCGACGATCGGTCGGGTGCTGAGCGCGCTCGCGGCGCGCTCCTCGCGGCTCGTCGGCCGTGCGCTGACGGGAATCGACGCGCTTCAGGTGCCCGAGAGACGGGGCCGCCTGCGGGTCCTGACACCGCGGTTCATCGCCGCCGCTCACCGCCACGAGGTCGAAGTCCACGTCTGGACGGTGAACGATCCGGCCGACATGCGCCGCCTCGTGGCGATGGGCGTGGACGGCCTGGTGACCGACCGCGCGGACATCGCGCTCGGCCTCTTCCACGGGGGCCCAACGGCCGCTCCCAGCCACTGACGGGCGCGCCCTGAGCATCGTCTGTGAATGACCTCGCAGGAGCCTCCGTTCGGATGATCCGCCCAGGTCCCAGCGCTATACCTATACAGCGACGAGAGGACCACACAATGGCAGACCGCAGCCTGCGCGGCATTCGACTCGGCGCCCAGAGCCTACAGAGCGAAGAGGGCGTCGTGTTCCATGAACGCGCACAACACATCTATCAGTGCACGTCGTGCGGACGTGACACCACCATGACGTTCGCAGCCGACGCCGAGATCCCCGAGGCCTGGGAATGCCGCACCTGCGGCGCCGAGGCCCTGCTGCGCATCGGCGAGGGCACCGCGACCGTCGATCACAGCGAGGACAAGGTCGCTCGCACCCACTGGGACATGCTGCTGGAGCGCCGTTCGATCCCCGAGCTCGAAGAGCTGCTCGAGGAGCGCCTGGCCTACGTCCGAGCCCGCCGCGGCGCGGGCGAAGACGTCACCGTCGGCAAGATCAGCGCCTGACCCTCACTCCGCGACGCCGGTCCCTTCGGGGACCGGCGTTTTCGCGCGCTGTCGACGGCGGATGAGGACGACGATTCCCAGGGCGCCCAGCGCGAGCAGGCTCCCCCACCCGATGATCGATCTTCACCCACTCCCCCGCGACGACAGCCGGCGTCAGACCGGACCGCAGCGGCACATCGGTGAGCATCTGCCCCGCTTCGCCGGCGGGCAGACCTTCGATCGTCGTCCCGTCCGGGCCGATCACCTGGCTCGTTCCCACCGTGGACAGATTGACCACCGACCGTCCGGTCTCGATCGCGCGCATCCGCGCGAACGCCAACTGCTGCAGGTTCTCGTCCGTGCCGCGGAAGTCCGCGTTGTTGGTCTGGAACATGTAGATCTGAGCACCGTCGTTCGCGCCATCCCAGATCACGTCGTCGTAGATGACGTCGAAGCAGATCGCGAGCCCGACGCCCACCCCGTCGAGGTCGAAGAACGGCCGCGCGGTGCCGGGCGTGTACTCCCGCTGGATGAGGCCGATCAGATCAGGCGCGAACGGCTCGTACACCGCCCGATCGGGCACGTACTCGCCGAACGGCACGGGGTGCCGCTTGTCGTAGGTCTGGACGGCGCCTTCATCGGCCTTCCACAGCAACGACGAGTTGAAGTACTCGTCTCCGCGCGCGGTCACGGCACTCACGATCAGGGGAGCTTCGATCCGCTCTGCCAGCGAGTCCAGGACCGCTGCAGTGGACGCGTTCTGGGTCGGGTCGGAATCCACTCCTCCCTCCGGCCAGAGCAGGACGTCCATCTGCGCGCCGAACAGCGGGGCCGTGGCCTCCAGCTGCGCCTCCATCACCGCGTCCGGTGTGCGGTCGTCGAAGTATCCGGCCGGACCGTTGCCCTGCACGGCGCCGACCCGCAGGCTGCCCGCCTCCGTCGTCGGGAACTGCGGGACGAGCAGGAGCAGCAGCGCGACGATCGCGGCCGGAAGCGCCGTGATCGGGCTCCGGAATCGGGCGACGCGGACGTACTCGATCGCGGCCGCGCAGAACAGCACCATGAGGAAGGAGAGCCCGGAGACCCCCACCCAGGAGGCCAGGTGGGCGAGCGGACTGCCGGCCTGCGTGATGCCGATCCGCCCCCACGGGAAGCCGCCGTACGGCCATGAGCCGACGATCTGCTCGCGGAGCGTCCACAGGCCGGCCACGAGGAGCGGCAGCAGAATGAGCTGGGCGGCCCGCGCGGGCAGCACGCGCGGCATCCATCGGTAGGCGAGGGTGATCGGGATCGCTCCCACCGCGGTGATGCCCGCCTCGAGCATCGACAGGGCGACCCACGGCACCGGGCCGAGGTAGCGCGCGGTGAAGAAGAGGTTCACGAAGAAGAACGCCGCGCCGAACGCGAAGCCCACCAGCAGGGCGCCCCACGCGCTCCTGCCGACGAGGCTGACCAGGGCCAGAACGACAGCCGGGAACGCCATCGGCCACCAGGCGAGAGCCGGGAAGGCCAGGGTGAGGATCAGCCCGCCGGCCACCGACGCGACGACAGCCGCCCAGAGGGGCAGGATCGGTCGCGGTGGAGCGGCGAGAGGCACCAGATAACCCTAATGGGGCTTCGCCCCAAACCCCCGGCTCGCTGGCGCACGCCCCTAAGCGCGCACGCTCACACCGAGCTGTAAGCGACGATGCCGCGCCGAACCGCTTCGAGCGCTTTGCGCGCCGTCGTGGCGATCGGCGCGTCGGCCACGAGCGAGAGCTGGTCGAGCAGATCGATCGTCTGCTTGGCCCAGCGGACGAAGTCGCCCGCCGCCATGTCGGCCTCGATGAGGACGCGGTCCAGAGGAAGCCCGCGCGCCCACGAATGCATCGCCTGCGCCAGCCCGGTCGAAACGGCCTCGGTGCGGGGCAGGTGATGGTCCTGCTCGAGGTCGTCGAGTCGCTGCCACAGATCCTGAGTGGCGGACAGGGCCGTGCGGAAGGGTCCCCTCGGCAGACCCCGGTCACCGGGCGCGGCGTCATCTCGGCGTGGTTCGTAGACCAGGCAGCAGGCGAGCGTTGCCAGCGAAACGGAATCCAGCTCCCGCCAGATGCCGGTGCGGAGCGATTCGGCGACCAGCAGATCGCGCTCCCCGTAGATGCGACGCATCGTGCGGCCCGCGGGGGTCAGCACGGTCGCTCCCTCATCGGCGACCTGCACGTAGTCGAGGTCCGTGAGCACGTCGACGACGCGGTCGAAGATCCGCGCAACCGTCCCCGTCCGCGTCTCGATCTGCTGGCGCAGCTTGTCGACCGTGCGCTTGAGCTTCCAATACCGCTCCGCCCAGCGGGCGTGATGCTCACGGTCGGGGCACTGATGACAGGGATGCCGCTGCATCCGTCGCCGAAGACCGCCGATCTCGCGCTGCCGCGCGTCGCGCACGCTGCGAGAGGCTGTCGCGTCCTTGCGATTCAGCTTCTCGGCGTCGCTGAGATCGCGACGGATCGCGGAGTACTCGGTGAAGTCGCCCCGGTCGCAGGTCATGGCCTTCGCGTACCCGGCGAGGGTCTCCTCGGACTCGCGCACCTGACGCGCGAGACCGACCACGGCGCGGTCCGCCTGGAACTGCGCGAACGACGACTCGAGGATCTCGCGCGCCTGTGAACGGCCGAACTGGTCGATGAGGTTCACCGCCATGTTGTACGTCGGCCGGAAGCTGGAGTTGAGCGGATAGGTGCGCCGCGAGGCGAGCGCAGCGACCTGCTGCGGATCCAGTCCCTCGGTCCATTGGATGACCGCGTGTCCTTCGACGTCGATGCCGCGGCGTCCGGCGCGGCCGGTGAGCTGGGTGTACTCGCCCGAGGTGATGGCGACTCGTGCCTCGCCGTTGAACTTCTCCAGCTTCTCCAGCACCACGGTTCGCGCGGGCATGTTGATGCCCAGCGCCAGGGTCTCGGTCGCGAAGACCGCTTTCACGAGCTTGCGCTGGAAGAGGTCCTCGACGACCTCCTTGAACGCGGGCAGGAGCCCGGCGTGATGCGAGGCGACGCCGCGTTCGAGGTTGTCCAGCCACTCCCAGTAGCCGAGGACGGCGAGGTCCTCGTCCAGCAGCGTCCGGGTGCGCTCGTCGACGATCGCACGGATCTCGGCGCGCTCCTCCGGGCTCGTCAGGCGCACGCCCGAGCGGCGCACCTGCTGCACGGCCGCGTCGCACCCGACGCGACTGAAGATGAAGAAGATGGCGGGCAGCAGGTTCGAGCGCTGCAGCAGCTTCACGACCTCGGGTCGATCGAGCCGCTCGATGCGCTGGACGTTCGCCGAGCGAACCGGGCGCTGCCCGCCCTTGTGCGGGCGTCGAGCGGCACCCTGGTACCTGCCCCCGCCTTCGTAACGTCCGCCGTTCTGCGCCGAGCTGCTGCGCATCGACTGCGCGCGCCGGTTGTTCTCGAAGTTCGGCCCCTTGAACGACCGGATCCGCATGAGCTCCTGGTTCACCTGCGCGGTCGCGATCCCCGCGCGGTCATCGAACAGCGGGAGGAGGTCACCGCGCACCAGCACATGCTGCTCGAGCGGCACGGGGCGGATCTCGGAGACGATCACCTCGGTGTCGCCGCGCACAGTGTCGAGCCAGTCGCCGAACTCCTCCGCGTTGGATACGGTCGCGCTCAGCGAGATGAGGCGCACCGCCGGCGGCAGGTGGATGATGATCTCCTCCCAGACCGCGCCGCGGAACCGGTCGGCAAGGTAGTGCACCTCGTCCATCACCACGTACCGCAGGCCCCGCAGCGCCCCGGAATCGGCATAGAGCATATTGCGCAGGACTTCGGTGGTCATCACGACGATCCGGGCGTTGCCGTTGATGTTCGTGTCGCCGGTCAGCAGTCCGACCTCGTCGGCGCCCGTACACGTCCTGCAGCTCGCGGAACTTCTGATTCGACAGCGCCTTGATCGGCGTGGTGTAGAACGCCTTGTCGCCGCGGCCGCCGACTGCGGGCTCCCGCATGGCGAGGTGGATCGCGAACTCCCCGACGATGGTCTTGCCCGCGCCCGTGGGAGCCGCGACGAGCACGCTGCGACCCTCCTCCAGCGCATGACAGCCGGCGATCTGGAAGGGATCCAGTTCGAAGCTCTGGGATTCCGCGAAACGGGTCGTGATCGGATGACTGCGGTCCTGCGAAGCCCGGGCGTAGCGCTGCGCCGGGCTCGGGTCCGTCACGCGATGGCCTCAGGCGGAAGGATCGTCGCAGCGCGCTTGGCGCGCCGTCTGTCGAACAGCATCGAGATCGCCGCCGCCGCGAAGAAGAGCACGACCAGCATCCCCGCGAGCATCAGCATGCTCACCACGTCCGCCGCCGGCGTCGCCAGCGCCGAGAACACCACCGCGACGATGACTGCGACGCGCCAGCCCTTGAGGATCGCCCGGCCGCTCATCACTCCTGCGAAGTTCAGCGCGACCAGGAAGACCGGCAGGACGAAGGAGACCCCGACGACGATCAGGAGCTTGAAGACGAAGTCGTAGTAGTACGCGGCATCGAAGAAGGAAGCGCCGCCGTCCGGCACGAACGAGGTCATCAGCTCGACGATGTGCGGCATGACGATCAGGCCGACCCAGCAGCCTGCGAAGAACAGGGAACGGCAGCCGCGACGAAGCCGATCGTGTACTTGACTTCCTTGCGGGTCAGGCCGGGCATGATGAAAGCCCAGATCTGCCACAGCCAGATGGGCGCCGAGATCAGGATGCCGATGGCGAACGACATGCGCAGGCGGAGGTCGAATGCGCCGGTGACGGTGCTGAACATGAGCTCGACCTTGGCCTCATCGCCCTCATCCGCAGCGATCTGCCGGATCGGCTCGGTGATGAGGTAGATGACCGGGTCGGTGATGAAGAACGCCACCACCATGCCCACGATGAGGGCGAGGGCTGCGATCAGAATGCGCTTGCGCAGCTCGACCAGATGCTGGCCGAGCGACATGCGCTTGTCTCGCCGGGGCTCTCCGGGATCGGCGATGCGCGGCGGTCCTGCTGTGGCCACGCGCAGGTCAGGGCTTTGTATCAGCGGCCCTGCTCGCGTCGGCGGTGGTCTGGCTGACCGACCCTTCGCTTGCGGGGGTTTCGACCGAATCCGTCTTGCCCGCGGCCGGCTCTTCGTCCTTCATGGCCTTCATCTCGCCCTTGAAGACCCGGGCGGACTGGCCCATGCTCTTGGCGAGTGCGGGAAGCTTCGCGGCACCGAACAGCAGGAGGATGACCGCGAGGATGATCAGGAAGTGCCATCCTGTGAGACCTTGCAACATGTCGAGTCCTTCCGGTTCGTCGTTCCAGTGTAGCCCGCGCCGAGTGGCATGGCCGACTCTCCCGGGATAGACCAAGGCATCTCAACGGTACTGCACAAGCCCCGATTCGGCCCATGCCGCCGCGGCTCTGCGCGCGGATTCGGGCTCCAGGATCTCGACGGCCCCCGCGCGGCGCGCGACGAGGCGTCGCAGGCTCTGCTCGTCGGCGACGTGCATCGTCGCGACCGATACGCCGTCGGCCGTCGCCACGGTCGCCCGATCGAGGTACTCGCCCAGCAGCGGGGCGACCGAGTCCGGGAATCGGATCCGCGCGACGATGTCGCCCGTGCCCGATTCGAACCATCCCGGCACCGGGTCCTCGCCGTGCTCGATGGCGATGTCGGTCAGCTCGAGATCGCTCACACGATCCAGGTGGAACGTGCGCATCGCCTTGCGCATGTGGCACCATCCCTGCAGATACCACTGGCCCGTGGCGATGAGCACCTTGACGGGGTCGACGGTGCGGGTCGTCGGTTCGGCATCCGGCGCCTTGTAGGTGAACGAGACCGCTACACGCCGCTGCAGCGCCGCGGCGACCGAATCACGGACGGCATCCACCGGCTCCGGCGCCAGGATCACGTCGGCCGGTGTGCTGGAGGCACCGCGCGCGAGCTTGGCGAGCAGGCCCGAGAACAACTCGGTGTCGCCCACCCCCGGTATGGCGCGGGCCAGCTGCAGTCCGGTGAGCAGAGCAGCGGCCTCGCGAGCCGTCAGCTTCGGAGCCCGCTCGAGACCGACCGAGTTCGTGATGACGACGATGTCGCGCTCGTCGAGGAGATCCCAGTCGATGTCGAACAGGTCGTTGGCCATCTGCCAGTAGCCGCCGTCGCCGGGCAGCCCGATCACGGTGAGCGTCTCGACCATCGCCCGCATCTGGTCCGGGAGTGACGTCGAACTCGTCGGCGGCCTCGGCGATCGAGACCTCGCCCTTGCCGATCAGATACGGGACGAGCTGGAGCATCAGCGCGGCCCGGTCGGTGGCGATGAGGGGCTTGCGGGCGATCATGCGTTCCCTCCGTGCAGTGCTCGAGTCGCCTCGAGGCGCTGGATGACCTGGTCGCGCAGCGCGGCCGGCTCGACCACCCGGACCTCGGGCCCGTACGACGCGAGCTCGTCCGCGAAGATGTGGATGTCGACGAACGGCACGAGGATGCCCTGGTCGGCGGGAAGGGCTCGCCGGCTCAGACGCAGCGCGGCCTCCGTGCCGGGATTCACCTCCAGGAGCGCGCGGTTGCGGGCGGCCACATCCTCCAGGCCGGCCATCGCCCGCTCCCCCGCGCCCTCGCGAAGCGCCGCGTCGAACGTGTCGCGCGTGATGGTGACGTCGTCGACGATGCGCAGCAGAAGGAACGTGCGGTCGGCGGCGACATCCAGGTCGAAGCCGTACACGTGCCAGCGCCCTTCGTACTCGACGAGCGCGAGCGGGCGGACCCGCCTGGTGCGGGGTGCGGCCTCGCCGGGCTTGAGATAGTCGAACCGCACGACGCGCGTCTGTTCGATCGCCTGCTGCAGCGGTGCGAACGAAGGCTCGCGAAGGCTGATCCGCGGCGAGTAGCCGATGATCGGCTCATCGACGTCCATGCCGAGGGCGCGGATCTTGCGCAGCCCGCTGCGCGCGTCGGCCGACATCGAGCTCTCACTCCATACGCCACCGGCGAGGTTGAGCAGGGCGAGCTCGGCGGAGGTGAAGACGATGTCTTCGGGCAGCTCGTACTCCGCCGTGGGGATGCGGTAGCGGGCCTCGCGGAGGTCGTCGGGGTCTGCCCAGTCCCCGATCGTCTCGATCGGCACACCCAGGCGGCGAAGGCTCTCCTTGTCGCGCTCGAACATCTTCTCGAGGGCGTCCTTGGACGCACCCGCGCCGGACTGCTCGCGATATCCCGAGACCGAGCTGAGGATCGTGTCCTTGGTCAGCCCCTGCTCGGTCGCCACGAGCGCCACGACGAGGTTGACGAGGCGCTCCTCGGGCGGATTCTTCGTAGAGGCGTTCGCAGGCACGTGGCTAATCCTAGGCCGTCGCAGGATGCCGGATCCTGTGCTGCCGACGCGGCGGATCTGCTCGCTGAGGCCGGGCTCAGGGCGTAGCGGCCTGGTCCAGCCCGAGGATGTCGACCACGAAGACCAACGTCGAGTTCGCGGGGATCGATCCCTGCTCCTGATCGCCGTAGCCCTGGTCGGGCGGGATCACGATCAGCACCTGGGATCCGACGGTCTGACCGGTGAGCGCCTCCGCGAAACCCGGGAGCATGGAGTCGAGTTCCACCGACTGCGGATCTGCGTCCCACGTCGTCTCGAACACGGTTCTGTCGTCCCACGTCATGCCGGTGTAGTGCACGCGGACCGGATCGTCACCCGTGACTACCGGCCCGTCGCCCTTCTTGATCGTCTGGACGACCAGATCGGTCGGCGGCGCCGCGTCCGGGACGATGATGCCCGGCCTGCCGTCGGGCGCGCGCACCACGGTGGGGACGCCGGTGCCGACGTTGTACTGATTCGCTCCGTCGGCCTTCGGAAGGTATACCTTGCGGACGTCCACCACGGCCACGGCCGACTCGTCCTCGTCGAGCCCCAGGCTCGCCGCGGTCTCGGCCTCGATGTCTCCGGGGGCGAGGGCGACCACGATGCGCGAGCCCTCGGTCGCGCAATGCAGGGCATCCTCGAAGCCGGGCAGGATCTGCGCCCAGCGCGACACCGGCGCGACCCTGGAGAGGTCGTCGTCATACCCCTCGGCCACGAGGGTCTCACCCGTCTCGCCGCTGACCAGCGTGATGTCCAGGACGACGAGCTGCCCGTCCACGCTGATCGCGGTTCCCTCGCCTGTGACGTCGTCCTGGAAGACGGTGTCCGTGACGACGAACGGCGTGTACAGCTCGACCTCGGGCGCTTCGTCCGTGGAACCCGACACCGTGATCAGGTCGGTGACCGTCGGGTCGGAGCCGTCCGGGCGGGAACAGGCCTGGGTGCCCGGCAGCGAACAGCCGACGAGTCCGACGGAGACGAGTCCGAGGACCGCGAGGGAAGCGGGGATCTTGCGCACCGGATCAGTCTAGAGGCGGGCCCGGCGTCAGACGGACGGATCAGGTTCGCCCTGCGCGGCCCGCCGCGCGCCATCGGCGGCACGCTCCGCTTCGCGCACCCGCTTGCGCAGGTTCTTGTCGGTGATCTGCCGATCTCCGACCGCCCCGGGCGTCCACAGCTCGACATCCTCATCGCCATAGCTGGACTTCGAGGCCCTCCGTCGCTGCTCGGGCGCGATCGCACCCGGTGCGAGCCGGCGTGCCCACACGAGGAATCCGGTGTGGGCGACCATGCGATGATCGGGCCGCACGGCGAGGCCCTCGACGTGCCAGCCGCGCACGATGGTCTCGTTCGCGTCGGGCTCGGTGAACAGTCCGGTCGCGCGGATGTACTCGGCGACGCGGCTGAGCTGCGTGGCGGTGGCGACGTAGCAGATCACCACGCCTCCCGATGTCAGTGCGTCTGCCACGACGTCGATGCATTCCCACGGCGCGAGCATGTCGAGCACGATCCGATCGACGGATGCCGCGGCGACCGCGTTCGGCAGCTCTTCGACGAGGTCGCCCACCACGACGCTCCAGTTCTCGGGCACGCGCCCGAGGAACGTCTCGACGTTCGCGCGTGCCACGTCGGCGAACTCGGCCCGTCGCTCGAATGACACCAGCCGCCCGTCTTCACCGACCGCCCGCAGCAGGGATAGCGCCAGCGCCCCTGATCCGACGCCCGCCTCCACGACGAGGCTGCCGGGGAAGACGTCGGCCTGTGCGACGATCTGGGCGGCATCCTTCGGGTAGACGATCGCGGCGCCGCGGGGCATCGACATGACGAAGTCGCGCAGGAGGGGGCGGAGCGCGAGGTACTCGTGACCGGCGCTGTTGGAGACGACGGACCCGTCCGGCTGTCCGATCAGCGCGGTGTGCCGCAGCACGCCGTGGTGCGTGTGCAGCTCCCCGTCTTCGCGGAGCGTGATCGTGTGGAGCCTGCCCTTCGGGCCGGTCAGCTGCACGCGATCGCCGATCCGGAACGGACCGCTCGGGCGTTCGGCGGTCATCGCGTTCCTTCTCGGCGGGCCGCGCGGCCGGCATCTCGGGTCGCCGAATGGGCGGCGTGGAAGAGGGCGACGTCGTCGGCGGTTCGTCCCTCGAGCGTGTCCCAGACCGCGTGCGCACCGGCACCGGCGATCGACACCATGAGCGGCACACCGATCACAGCCGCGCCGGATGCCACCGCGGAGCGCAGGCCGTTGGGCGAGTCCTCGATCGCGACGGTGTCGTGCGGCTGGACGCCCAGGGCCTCGCATGCCTGGAGGTAGGGATCGGGGAAGGGCTTCGGACGCGTCGAGTCGTCACCGGCGATCACCACGTCGAATGCCTCGAAGTCCATCAGATCCACCACGGTCCGGGCCATGCGTCGCAGCGACATCGTGACCAGCCCGGTCTTGAGTCCCGCCTCGCGAAGACTCGCGAGCAGCTCCCGCGCACCCGGACGAAACGGCACGCCCTTCGTCGCCAGCTGCACCATGACGTCGTCCGTCAGGTGATCGACGATGTCGTGGATCCCCATCCTCACCCCGGCATCCTGGAAGATGCGGGCCGAGTCCTCCAGACCGAGTCCGACCAGCCGGAGCGCCTGCTCATGCGACCAGGTTCCGCCGAACCGCTCCACGAGGACGGTCTCGGCGGCCATCCAGTACGGTTCCGTGTCGACGAGCGTTCCATCCATGTCCCACAGGACGGCCGTCAGGGTGCTCGCGCTCACTGCTCCATGTTAGTCGCGTGCCCGCGGGCGCCCTGGGCGCGGGCGGCCGGCTCAGGGATCGCCGACTCCGTCGCGACCCGTGATCCGAGTGCGGAGCCTATTCTGGAGGCACCTGAAAACAGGTGGAGGAGGTTGTGTGGACGGACTGGGTCGCAAAGTGCTCGTCGCCGCGTTCGACGGATGGAACGATGCGGGGGAAGCGGCTTCGGCCGCCGTGTCGCATCTGCGCGAGATCGGCGCCTACGAACCTGTCTTCTCCGTCGACCCGGAGCTCTACTTCGACTATCAGTACACCCGCCCGCAGATCGCGATCGACGGCGACGGCACGCGGATGCTGCGGTGGCCGGAGGCGACGATCCTCAAGCCGGTGAAGCCGACCCGGAGCACCCAGCTGTGGCTGCTGACCGGCGTCGAGCCGGCGCGCGCCTGGCAGGCCTTCGCGAGCGAGTTCGTGGATGTCGCGCTCCGGGAGGACATCACGGGCTTCGTCGCGCTCGGGTCGATGATGTCGGATGTGCCCCACACCCGCCCGATCTCGGTGTTCGCCGGCAGCGAGAGCGAGCAGGTCCGCACGACGCTCGACTTGGAGCGGAGCACGTACGAGGGCCCGGTGGGAATCCTCAGCGTGCTGTCCCACGCGATGGATGCCGCCGGCATCCCGTCGGCCAGCCTGTGGGCCAGCGTTCCCCACTACGTGGCCGGCCACACGCCGTCGCCGAAGGCGACCCTGGCGCTCCTCGACCGGCTCGAAGACCTCACCGGCGCTTCGGTCGCTCGCGGTGACCTGGCGACCGAGTCCGCCGCCTGGGAGGCCTCCATCGACGCGGCCGCGGCCGACGATGAGGAGATGACGGAGTACATCCGTCAGCTCGAGCGCACGCGCGACACGTGGGACTCCCCCGAGGCGTCCGGCGATGCGATCGCCCAGGAGTTCGAGAAGTACCTCCGGCGCGGCGGCGACGGGCCGACCAAGCCCGGCCGCGACGACCCGCGCCGCTGACCCCGCCCCGGGTGCGGCGTCAGTAGGCCTGGATGACGCCCAGGCTCAGCAGGACCAGAAGCAGGCTGCCGAGCGCGACGCGGTAGACCACGAACGGCAGGAAGCTGTGCTTCGAGATCCAGCTCATGAAGAACGCGATGACGCCCAGGGCCACGAAGAACGCGACGACCGTCGCGACCGCGGTCTCGCCGAGGGTGAAGACGCCCGGCTCATCCCAGCTCTTGAAGAGCTGGTAGAAGCCGCTCCCGAACACCGCGGGGATCGCCAGGAGGAACGCGTAGCGGGCCGCCGCGGCACGCTCGTAGCCCATGAACAGGCCGGCGGTGATGGTGCCTCCCGACCGTGACACTCCCGGGATCAGCGCGAGTGCCTGCGCGAAACCGTAGATGATCCCGTGCGGGATGGTGATGTCCTTCAGCTCCCGCTTCTTCGCGCCGACGTGATCGGCGATGCCGAGCAGAACGCCGAAGAAGATGAGCATGCCGGCGATGAGCCAGAGCGACCGGAACGTCGTCTCGATCTGATCCTGGAACAGCAGCCCCAGAACCACGATCGGGATGCTGCCGATGATGATCAGCCACCCGAGGCGCGCGTCCGGGTCATTGCGCGGGATCTTTCCGAACAGAGCCCGAAACCAGCTGGTGATGATCCGCACGATGTCCCGCCAGAAGAACAGGACGACGGCCGCCTCGGTTCCGATCTGCGTGATCGCCGTGAAGGCGGCACCCGGATCCTGGGCGCCCGGCAGGAATTCGCCGAGGATGCGCAGGTGCGCACTGGACGAGATCGGCAGGAACTCGGTCAGACCCTGGACCAGGCCGAGGATGATCGCCTCGATGAGCATGGGCGCCTTTCGTGCTGCGAGATCGAGCGTCGAGGTGTGCGGGGAGTCAGTACGTGAGGAGCAGGTCGGTCAGCACCCGCTGCCCGAAAACCAGGGCATCGAGCGGGACGCGCTCGTCGACTCCGTGGAACATGCCGGTGAAGTCGAGGTCGGCCGGCAGGCGGAGCGGGGCGAACCCATAGCCTGTGATGCCGAGGACCGAGAGCGCCTTGTTGTCGGTCCCCCCGCCCATCAGGTACGGGATCACCGGCACGCCGGGGTCGGCCCGGTCGAGCGCGGCCACCATGGCGTCGACCAGATCTCCCGTGAACGGGACTTCGAGTCCGATGTCGCGGACCACGATCTCAACTTCGATGTCGTCACCGACGATCCGCCGGATCTCCTCGAGCGCCTCGTCCTCGGAGCCGGGAAGGGTGCGGACGTCGACCAGCGCCTCCGCGGCATCCGGTATCACGTTGTGCTTGTACCCGGCGGCGAGGCCGGTCGGGTTGGTCGTGGTGCGCAGCGTCGAGCGGATGAAACTCTCAGCGGGACCGGTCGAGAGAGCGAGGATGTCGGGGTCTGCCTGCTCGGATCCGGTCAGCTCCTGCAGCCTGGCGAGCATCGCCTCGCTCGTCGCGGTGAGGCTCACCGGCCACTCGGTGCGACCGAGGGCCGTGACCGCCTCGGCGAGGCGCGTGATGGCGTTATCGGGGTGCACACGACTGCCGTGGCCGGCCCGGCCGCGCGCTCGGAGACGGATCCAGAGCAGCGCCTTCTCCCCCACCTGAAGGAGATACGCCCGCCGATCCCCGACGGAGATGGAGTACCCGCCGACCTCGCTGATCGCCTCGGTCGCGCCCTCGAACCACTCGGGATGGTTCGCGATGACCAGCTGCGAGCCTTCGATTCCGCCGTTCTCCTCGTCCGCGAAGAAGACCAGGATGAGATCGCGCTCGGGCCGCTCGCCGGCACGCAGGATGTCGGCGACGGACGCGAGGATCATGGCGTTCATGTCCTTCATGTCGACGGAGCCGCGTCCCCACAGCATCCCATCGCGGATCTCGCCCGCGAACGGATCGACCGACCAATCCTGCGCCATCGCCGGAACCACGTCGAGGTGACCGTGCAGCACCAGGGCCGGCTTGTCGGGATTGCGCCCGGCCACACGCGCCATGACGTTCGTGCGACGCGCGACCGGCTCGTAGTACTCGGGTGCGAGTCCCACGGACTCCAGGAAGGCGCCGACGTATTCGGCTGCTTCGCGTTCGCCCTCCGACCTGCCGCCGCCCCAGTTGGACGTGTCGAACCGGATCAGATCACGGGCTATGCGGACCACCTCGGGAAGCTCGTGGCCGGTCGTAGACATGCCGACTAACCTACCTGCGACGATACGACGCTCGTGAAACGGCCCGGTTACGGGCGTGAGTCGGAGCCTGTGCCGCGTGGCCCCACCCCCAAAGGGCGCTTGCATCGACCCGCCCAGACGAAGAAAGCCCATCAGGGGCTTACAGTGAGGCCATGACTACGACCCCTCCCGTGTCCCCGGGCAATGAGGGTCCGGTACCGAACGGTGAAGTCAGGGAGAGATGCCGGGTGGACTGCGCTCGTGCACGTCATACTGCTCGTTTTCCTCGGCGTCATGATCCTTGTCGGCGGCGCAATCGTCTCGATCATGAGCGCGGGCTGTTCCGTTCCCGGCTGCGAAGGACGGTTTGCGCTCGCTCAAACCGTGTTGGTTTTGACGCTGCTCGGTGTTTTCGTTCTCTCCGTCGTCGTGAGCATCATCAGGCTTGTGCAGGGCAGAAGCGCTGTCTACGTCCCGGTCGTTGCCGGGATGGTGATGTTGGTTTGCGTAGCAGTCGCCAGTGCGATCGCGTGGTTCGCCGCGAACATCCCCCAGTGATGCCCAGAGACGAAGAAAGCCCCCATCAGGGGGCCTTCTTCGTCTGTGCGCGAGGGGGGACTTGAACCCCCACGCCCGTTAAAGGGCACTAGCACCTCAAGCTAGCGCGTCTACCTATTCCGCCACCCGCGCATGGGTGTGGTTGTCTCCAACCGAAGATCGACATTATCACGTTCGCGGCTCCAGCCAGAAACCAGGGCGCTAGCCCAGAGCCACTCCGAACAGCCAGCCGAGAGCGTACGTGACGGCCGCAGCGCCGTAGCCGATGAGGAGCTGGCGAAGCGCGCGGCGCAGGGGCGGACCACCCGAAAGCAGCCCCACCATTGCGCCGGTGGCCATGAGGGCGATGCCGACGAGCACGAGCGCGGTCACGACCGCGGCGAGCCCGCTCAGGCCGAAGATCCACGGCAGCACCGGGATGATCGCACCGGACGCGAAGAACAGGAAGCTCGACAGGGCCGCGCTCCACGCCCCGCCGACCAGCTCATGGTCGTGACGGGTGGTCGAGCGGGCCGCCCTGCGGCTTCGCGCCGTTCTGTGCGGCACTGACGGTCCGCCGGGCGCGCTCGAGCGCCTCGGGCAGGGCCATCCCGCGCGTGCGGTAGACCAGAGCCAGTTCGTTCGCGTCGAGATCGAGGTACGGCAGCGCCTCGTCGGCGTAGTCGTTCGGCTCGGTCGAGGCCAGCAGCTCACGCTGCGAGCGGACCGACACGAACTCGCCCGCTCCCATCGAAAGCGCGCCGGCGAGAAGACCGGCGATGCCGCTGAACAGGACGAACTGCGGCGCGACACCTGTCGCTCCGATGCCCATGACCAGCGCGAGGTTCGAGACGAGCCCGTCGTTGGCGCCGAAGACCGCGGCCCGGAACGTGCCGGACAGCCGCCGGCGCCCGCGCGCGGCGAGGCCGCGGACGACCTCGTGGTGGATCTTCTCATCGGCCGCCATCGTCGGCGTGGCGAACGGCTCGGTCTCGTAGGGCGAGCGTCCCTCTGCATTCTGGGCGAGCGCGAGCACGAAGATCGACCCGAACCGCTTCGCCATCCAGCCGAGCAGCACGGTCCGTGGGTCGGACCGCGGCGGATGCGCGGGCTCCCCTCCCAGCAGGTTCAGCCAGTGCGCTTCGTGGCGACCCTCCGCGTCGGCCAGAGCGGCGAGGATGTCGCGTTCCTCGCCATCGCGTCGTGCCGCGAGCTCACGATAGACCTGCGCCTCGGCGCGCTCGTCGACCAGATACTGAGCCCAGCGTCGTCGGTCACGACTCGTGGGTTCTGCGGGCGCGGTCAAGAGGGCCTCCGGTGCGGCGGTGCGGGGACCATTCCACGGTAGTCAGCGCGATGCTCCTCACCCGCACGGGGACGCGGATTGACAGCATTTCGGGGCTCCGAACCGCCGGGGCTCGCCCCTCGCGCTAGGACCGCACACGTGCGCGAAGGAGGTCGATGCGCGCCTGCAGCTGCGCGACAGTCGCGTGCGACACGGCCGGGCCCCCGCACACGCGACGAAGCTCGGCGTGGACCATTCCGTGCGGGTCACCCGTCTGACGCGCGTACAGCCCGACCAGGCTGTTCAGCAGCTGACGCTGCTCCTTCAGCGTCCGATGCAGCGGCTGCGGAGGCGAGGCTGTATCGCCTGACCCCTCGCGGGCTTCGCGCGCCCGGCGATGTCTGCTCTGGCGCGCCTGCCGCTGCTGGAGCAGCTCGTGGACGTGCTCGGGTTCGAGCAGGCCCGGCAGACCCAGGAACTCCTCCTCCTCGGGTGTTCCCGGCACCGCCAACTGCCCGAACTCCCGGCCGTCGTAGAGCACTCGATCGAAGTGCGCGAGCGAGCCGAGCGCCTGGTAGGTGAACTCGTAGGTCAGGGCGTCGGATGCCGACTCCTCCCGTTCGGCGGCATCCATCGCGTCGTCATCCAGCGCCCACTCGTCGTCGCCTGCGACATCGCGGTCGAGCGCGTGGTCGCGCTGGCGCTCGAGCTCGTGAGCCAGCGCGAGCAGCTGCGGCACGTGCGGCAGGAACACGCTCGCCGTCTCGCCCCGCCGCCGAGCCCGCACGAAGCGGCCGACGGCCTGGGCGAAGAACAAGGGCGTCGAGGCGGACGTGGCGTACACCCCGACCGCCAGCCGCGGCACATCCACACCCTCGGACACCATCCGGACGGCCACCATCCACCGGCTGGTGCCCTGGGCGAACGCCTCGATACGCGCTGACGCCTCGGATTCGTCCGAGAGCACCACGGCCGGCTCCTCACCCGTGAGATCGCGCAGGATCGTGGCGTATGCGCGCGCAGCGGTCTGGTCCGTCGCGATCACCAGGCCGCCGGCATCCGGAACCTGCTCGCGCACCTCGCTCAATCTGCGGTCCGCCGAGCGGAGCACAGCGGGGATCCACTCCCCCTCGGGATCCAGCGCCGTCCGCCACGCCTGCGCGGTGATGTCCTTGGTGTTGTCCTGCCCGAGCTGCGCCTCCATCTCGTCGCCGGTGCGCGTGCGCCACCGCATCTGCCCGGCGTAGACGAGGAAGATCACCGGGCGCACCACGCCGTCCGCGAGCGCGCGCCCATATCCGTAGCTGTAGTCGGTGCGCGAGAGTCGGATGCCGTGCTCGTCGGGGTGGTATTCCACGAACGGGATCGGCGCCGTGTCACTGCGGAAAGGTGTGCCGGACAGGAGCAGACGGCGTGTGGCGCGCCCGTACGCCTCGCGGAGCGCCTCCCCCCAGCTGAGCGCGTCGCCCCCGTGATGCACCTCGTCGAGGATCACCAGGGTGCGCGCATCCATCACCAGGCGTTGGTGGACGGATGCCTTGACCGCGACCTGCGCGTAGGTGACGGCGATCCCGTGGAAATGACGCGCGGGCGCGACGTGACGATTGCTGAAGCCGGGGTCGAGGCGGATCGACACCCGCGCCGCGGCATCCGCCCACTGGGTCTTGAGATGCTCGGTGGGAGCGACGACGACGATGCGTTCCACCACGCGCCGGCGCAGCAGCTCGCTGGCGAGCCGCAGCGCGAAGGTGGTCTTGCCTGCACCGGGCGTCGCGGCCGCGAGGAAGTCGCGGGGGCCGGAGCCGACGCCGTCCGGACCCTCGAGCCCGAAGTAGCGATCGAGGGCCTCGGCCTGCCATGCGCGGAGTCGCTCGGCCGTTCCCCAGGGCGCGCGCAGCGGGTAGGCCGGCGACAGATGATCCGCCGCTCCACCGCCGATCCGGGACGGCACCGGTGCGAGATGTCCGGTGTGCTGGTCGTCGCGTGGTGCGGGCTCGGCGAGCTCGGCGATGGCGTCCTCGTCCATCCGGTGCCTCCCCTGCAGCCATCCGCTCACACACAACGAGTGACAACGATAGACGAGCCCGCCGACGTGGCAGCACGGCCCAGTGAGGCCGGCGCGATAGCCTCGTAACGGTCATTAACCGAGGAAGAGCAATGCCCACCACCGACGATCCCACTCCGGTTGCGACGAATATCGGCCACCACCCGTGGCGGCGGTACGTCGCCCTCGGGGACTCGTTCACCGAGGGGATCGGGGACCCCGAGCCCGAATCGCCGGACGGCCACCGCGGCTGGGCCGATCGAGTGGCCGAAGTGCTGTCGAAGCAGGTCGACGACTTCGCCTACGCGAACCTCGCGGTGCGCGGCAAGCTCATCTCGCAGATCGTCGCGGGTCAGGTCGAGCGGGCCCTCGAGCTCAAGCCGGACCTCATCACGTTCTCCGCCGGAGGCAACGACGTCATCCGCCCCGGGACGGATCCCGACGAGATCGCGACCCAGTTCGAGGATGCCGTCGTACGGCTCAGTCGCGACGGTGCCACGATGGTCGTCTTCACCGGCATCGACACGAACTTCACCCCCGTCTTCCGTCCCTTCCGAGGGAAGGTGGCGATCTACAACGAGAACATCCGCGCCATCGCCGAACGCTACGACTGCGTCGTCGCCGACCAGTGGGCGCTCAAGGAAGTGCAGGACCCGCGCTTCTTCGACGTCGACCGCCTGCACTACAACCCGCTCGGCCATCACGAAGTCGCCCGCATGGTGCTGCGCGCGCTGAACGTCCCGAACGACCTGCAGCCGATGCAGCCCGAC
Source organism: uncultured Actinomycetota bacterium (assembly GCA_963717585.1). GTDB lineage: Bacteria > Actinomycetota > Actinomycetes > Actinomycetales > Microbacteriaceae > Microbacterium. The sequence goes on from CAVQWI010000001.1 coordinate 431,476, forward strand.
CCGCTGCCGGTTCGGACGTGGCGCCAAGCCCGCTCGAAGGACCTGGTCTGGGCGCGCTCGCACTTCGTGCCCTGGGTTCTGCGCAGGGTCCGTCACGAGTCATCCGGCGACCACCTCACGGCCAAGCGACCCGAGCCGCTCCCCATCACGACACTGGCGCCGCTGAAAGACCCGTCGGTCGGGCCGGGCGAGCAGGCGTAGCGCCCGCAGCGCCGGGCCCGTCACCGGTTCGGCTCTCGCAGGGCCCAGGTCGCTAAGAGTGCACTCGCAGCGCCCAGAGCGCGACGGCGCTCGCTGCAGCCACGTTGAGGGAGTCCACGCCACCGGCCATCGGGATCGTCACGATCGTGTCGGCCGCCTTCAGAGCGCGCCGGCTCAGTCCATCGCCCTCAGCGCCCAGCAGGAGAGCCACCCGTTCAGGGCGATCGGCCGCGAACTCGTCGAGGGGCACGGCGTCTTCGGCGAGCGCGAGGGCGGCCAGGTGGAAGCCTGCACCCGCCAGGATGTCGCGGGCTTCCGGCCACTCCGGAAGCCGCGTCCAGGGAACCTGGAACACGGTGCCCATGCTCACCCGCACGCTGCGGCGATACAGCGGGTCGGCGCAGCGGGGCGAGATCAGGACCGCGTCGGCACCGAGAGCGGCGCACGCCCTGATGATGGCCCCGACATTGGTGTGATCGGTGATGTCCTCGAGCACGACGACGGTCCGCGCATTCGCGACCACATCGGCCACAGGTGCGAGCGAGGGGCGGTGCATCGCGGCCAGGGCGCCACGGTGAACCGCGTACCCGGTCAGCGACTCGGAAACATCGGGCCCCACCAGGTACACCGGAGTCACGGCATCCCCTCCGAGCAGAGTGCTGACATCGCCCAGCCATTTCGCCTGGACGAGCACCGACCGGGGGCGATGTCCCGCCTCGAGCGCACGGCCGATCACCTTCGCCGATTCGGCGATATAGAGCCCGCCGTCCGGTTCGAGCACGCGCCGGAGCGCGACATCCGTCAGGTCGCGGTAGTCAGACAGGCGCGGATCGTCGGCCTCCGTGATCTCGATGACCCGCACCAGCACTCCGCTTCGCAGTCCGGCCGTCCGATGTGGCGCCCGGTCGGGCCCCACTCTTCCAGGTCACCGGCATCCGTAACATCCCGGTAAACCGCGCCGCCTACACTCTGACCACGGGGTGGACCTCGAGGGGGTGATCGCATGACGACCGTGGCCGAGCAGGATGCCCGGACGGCGGAGGCGATCGCCGGAGCACTGAACGTCCTCACCGGTCGGAAGCTGGCGATCCTCACCGGCGCGGGCATCTCGACGGACTCCGGCATCCCCGACTACCGCGGCAAGGGCGCGCCCGTGCGCACGCCCATGACCGTCGACCAGTTCGTCGCCGACGAGGCCGCCCGCAGGCGCTACTGGGTCGGCAGCCACCTCGGGTGGCGCGCCTTCGCAGCAGCCGAGCCGAATCCCGGCCACCTCGCCCTCGCGACGCTCGAGGCCCGCGGCGTCGCGTCGGGGGTCATCACGCAGAACGTGGACGGTCTTCATGTGCGCGCCGGCAGCCGCCGCGTGGTCGAGCTGCACGGGACGATGCGCCGCGTGTTCTGCACGCACTGCGGGCAGGTGTTCGACCGTCGCGACCTGGCCGTGCGGGTGGAGACCGACAACCCGTGGATCCAGGTGCCCGAGAACGTCCCGCTCGGCCCCGATGGCGATGTGCTCCCCGAGAGCACGACCGACTTCCGTGTCCCGGCATGCACGGTGTGCGGGGGGATGCTCAAGCCTGACGTGGTCTTCTTCGGTGAGTTCATCCCTGCGGAGAAGTTCCGCGAGGCCGAGCAGCTCGTGCGCGGCGCAGACGCACTGATGATCGCCGGCTCGTCGCTGGTGGTGAATTCGGGGATCCGTCTGCTCGAGCGCGCACGACGCCGGCGACTGCCCATCGTGATCGTCAATCGCGGAGCCACACGTGCGGATTCGCGCGCGACGGTGAAGGTCGACGCGGGCACCAGCGACGTTCTGCGGGCGCTCGCCGAGACGCTCCCGGATGTCGCGTAGAGCCGACGCCCATGGCCGCTGGCCTAGGCTCGACGAGTGACCCTGCTGACCCTGGTCCGCCACGGCGAGACCGATTGGAACCGCGATCGACGCATCCAAGGTTCCACCGACATCCCGCTGAATGACACCGGTCGCGCCCAGGCGCGGGATGCCGCCCTCATGCTGCGGGCGCAGCTGGACCTGCCCGCTGCCGCGGTCGCCCCGGTCGTCGTCTCGAGCGATCTGTCCCGCGCGCGAGAGACCGCGCAGATCATCGCGGACGAGCTGGAGCTGCCCGCACCGCGCGCCTACGCCGACCTGAGAGAGCGTGCCTACGGAGACGCGGAGGGCGTCGACGCCGCAGAGTTCATCAGCCGCTGGGGCGACTGGCACACCGCCGAGGTCCCCGGAGCCGAACCGTGGCCGCATCTGCGCGAGCGCGGCCTGCGTGCACTCGCGGCCGTCGTCCGCGATGCCCGGCGCGCAACGGCGCCGGCGGCGGCATCCGTCGTCGTGGTCACCCACGGCGCTCTCATCCGCGAGCTGATCCGCCATGCGACCGGCGGCGAGCTTCCGCCGACCGGCGAGCGCCTCGCGAACGGATCGGCCTACACGATGCTCTACGAACGCGAGCGGCTCCGGCTGCTGTCCTACGCCGGAGCGACGGCATAGGCTCTGCCCATGGCAGCCGCGGAAACGGTCGACGAGTACATCAGCGGCTTCCCGCCTGACGTCGCGGCTCGGCTGCAGCGCATCCGGGACGTCATCGAGGCGAACGTGCCGGATCCGCAGGAGAAGATCCGATACGGGATGCCGGCGATCATGCTCGGCGGCCGCTATGCGCTGCACTTCGCTGGGTGGAAGAAGCACATCGGGCTCTACCCCGTGCCGACGCTGGACCAGCCGCTGGAGGACGAGATCGCTGCGTACCGCTCCGAGAAGGACTCCGTGGTGTTCCCGCACAGCGCGCGGGTCCCGTACGAGCTCATCGGCCGCGTGACCGCCGCGATCGTCGCGCAGCGAGCGGCCGCTCAGTCCGAGCAGGACTGACCGCGAGCCGCCGGCTCGGAGTCCTCGCTCATCGCTAGGCCCGCCGGAGCACCGCGCGCGCGTGCCGGAGGACCGGCTCGTCGACCATCCGGCCGCCATAGGTGAAAACGCCGCCGCGGGTCTCGGCCGCGTCCAGCACGGCGCGCGCCCACTCCACAGCGGACGGATCTGGGCGGTACGCGTCGCGGATGATCTCGACCTGACTCGGATGGATGCAGGCGGTGGCGGCGAAGCCGGATGCCGCGGCATCCGCTGCCTCGATCGCGAGTCGCTTCGTCTCGGCGATGTCCAGATGCACCGCATCGATCGCGGCCTTGCCCCGGGCACCCGCGGCCAGCAGCACGCGAGCGCGCGCGTAGCGGGCGACGTCGCGATAGCGGCCGTTGGGCTTGCGGCTGGACATCCCGCCAAGACTTGCGACCAGATCCTCCGCCCCCCACATCAGGCCGACCACCTGGTCATGCGCCGCGAATTTCTCGGCGGCCGCCACGCCGCGAGCCGTCTCGCACAGCGCGACGATCGAGAATCGGCGGTCGATCGCCTTGAGCTGCTTCACGCTCTCGGCCTTGGCGACCATCACCGTCCGGTAGTCCGTCTGCGACAGCGTGGCGAGGTCGGCGAGGAACGCATCGGTGCCCGGCGGGTTGACGCGGACGATGACCCGGTCGGCATCCAAGTCCGATTCGATGAGCGCGCCGCGTGCAGCGGTTCTGGCCGTCGCGGCGACCGCGTCCTCGAGGTCGAGGATCACGGCGTCGGCGCGCTCGAGCGCCTTCGCGAACCGCTCCGGCCGATCGGCCGGGCAGAACAGCAGGGCGGGTCCGTGGTCCAGAAACGTCATCGCCTGGCCTCCGTCGCGGTGGCCGGTACGGCATTCCGGCACCACATGAGCGCCACACGGGTGGCCGTGGCGACCACGATGTCGTCCTGGTTTCGGCCGGTGTGGCGCATCGTGACGATCCCCTGACCCGGCCGCGATCCCGACAGCCTGGCGTCGACGATCTCGGTCTCGGTGTAGAGCGTGTCACCATGGAACAGCGGCGCGGGGAACGCGATGTCGGTGAGTCCGAGCTGGGCCACGAGTGTTCCCTGCGTGAGCTGGGAGACCGATGCGCCCACCATCGTCGCGAGCGTCCACATCGAGTTCATCAGACGCTGCCCGAAGGGCTGCGTGGCCGCATAGGCGGCATCCAGGTGCAGTGCCTGCGTGTTCATCGTCAGCGACGAGAACAGGACGTTGTCGGCCTCGGTGGCGGTTCGTCCGGGCCGATGCAGATACCTGGCGCCGACCTCGAACTCCTCGAAGTAGAGGCCGCGCTGGACGATCTCTCGACCCGCGGTTCCGGCATCCGTCTCGCCCACGGTCGACACGCTACCCGAGAGGCTCGTCACAGGCCCAGGGCGCGGGAGATCACAAGCAGCTGCACCTCGCTGGTGCCTTCGCCGATCTCGAGGATCTTGGAGTCGCGGTAGTGGCGGGCCACGGGGTACTCGTTCATGAAGCCGTTGCCGCCGAAGATCTGAGTCGCGTCCCGCGCGTTGTCCATCGCGGCATCACTCGCAGTCAGCTTGGCGATGGCCGCCTCGACCTTGAACGGCTTGCCGGCGTCGCGCAGGCGGGCAGCGTGATGCCACGCGAGTCGCGCGTTGTGCACCCGCAGCTGCATGCGGGCGAGCATGAACTGGATGCTCTGGCGCGTGGACAGCAGCTCTGCGAACACCGTGCGCTTCTTGGCGTAGTCCACGGCTGCCTCGAGGCATCCCTCGGCGGCACCGGTGGAGAGGGCGGCGATCGCGATCCGCCCCTCGTCGAGGATGTGCAGGAAGTTGGCGAAGCCGCGGCCCCGGTCGCCGAGCAGGTTGCCCTCCGGAACGCGGGCGTCCTGGAAGGTGAGCGGGTGCGTGTCGGAGGCGTGCCAGCCGACCTTGTCGTAGGCCGGTTCCACCGTGAATCCGGGCGTGCCGCTCGGAACGATGATGGTCGAGATCTCCTTGCGCCCGTCGGTTTCGCCTGTGACAGCCGTCACCGTGACGAAGCGCGTGATGTCGGTCCCTGAGTTGGTGATGAACTGCTTCGAGCCGTTGACGATCCACTCGCCGCCATCGAGGCGCGCGGTGGTGCGGGTTGCGCCGGCGTCCGAGCCGGCCTCCGGTTCGGTCAGCCCGAATCCGGCGAGCGCACGACCGGCGAGCAGGTCGGGCAGCAGTTCGGTCTTCTGCGCCTCGGTGCCGAAGCGGAACACCGGCATGGCGCCGAGGCTCACACCCGCCTCGAGGGTGATCGCCAGGGACTGGTCCACACGGCCGAGCGCCTCGATCGCGATGCAGAGCGCGAAGTAATCGCCGCCCTGACCGCCGAACTCCTCGGGGAACGGCAGCCCGAACAGGCCGAGCTCGCCCATCTGCGCCACGACATCCAGCGGCAGCGTATGGGTGCGGTCGGCCTCATAGGAGCGCGGCGCGACGACCTCGTCGGCGAATTGGCGGACGAGTCCGGCGAGCTCCTGCTCGTCCTCGGTCAGGTCGTAGTTGTCCATGGTGTCCTCGTATTCGGGATCGACGTGCTCAGGATCGGGTGTCGGATGCCGCATCCGCGGCCGTTTCGGAGACTTCGGAGCGCACGGAGATCACGTGCGCGAGCGCCTGGTCGCGGCGGACCTGATCGCCGACGGCGACGTCGAGGGCGACAACGCCGTCGTGCGGTGCGATGACGGGGTGCTCCATCTTCATCGCCTCGATGGTCACGATGCGGTCTCCCGCCGAGACGGTCGCGCCGTCGGCGACGTGGAGGGCAACGACCGCACCCGGCATCGGAGCACGCAGCTGCGGATCGCTCGCGCCGATCTCGCCCTCGCGCGCCGCCAGGCGGGCCTCCATGGCCGCGCGGCGGGAGAGAGGTCGAAGGCGATGCGACAGGCCGTCGGCGTGGACCCAGACGAAGCCCTCGGCATCCATCGCCGCGACCGCGCCCTCCTCGGTTATGGACGCGAGCGCCGGAGCCGTGGTCGAGACCGCGACGCCGTCATCGGTCACGAAACGGTAAGTGAGGGGCACGGCCGCGCTGCCGGCGCGCCATCCCGATCCCGACCGCCACAGCGCGCTCGGATCCGACTTCGGGCTGCGGCGCTGAGAAACCACTTGGCCGCCGAGACCTGCCGCATTGCGCGATGTCTCGTCGTCGATTTGGTTGCTCGAAAGCCGGGCCGCCGCACGAAGCGCGGCGTCGCCGGGCGCCACACCGACGAATGCGGGCATCCGGTCGATGAGACCGGTGTCCATGTCGCCGGAGGCGACCTCCGGCACCGCGAGCAGGACCCGCAGGAATGCGATGTTGGTGTCCACGCCGAGCACGACGGTCTCCGCGAGTGCGCCATCCAGGCGCGTCAGCGCCTCGGAACGGTCCGCTCCCCACGCGATGACCTTCGCGATCATCGGGTCGTAATCGCTGGTGACGGTGCTGCCGGACTCGACGGCGGAGTCCGTGCGAACGCCCGGTGCCGGCATCCAGCTCAGAACCGGGCCGATCGCGGGCAGGAACCCGCGCGCGGGTGTCTCGGCGTACACGCGGGCCTCGATGGCATGGCCGGTCAGCCGCACGTCGTCCTGCGTGAGTGGCAGCGCCTCCCCCGCCGCGACGCGCAGCTGCAGCTCGACGAGGTCGACGCCGGTGACGAGTTCGGTGACCGGGTGCTCGACCTGCAGGCGCGTGTTCATCTCGATGAAGAAGAACTCGTCCGGGCGTGCCGCGGCGACGAGGAATTCCACCGTGCCGGCGCCGCGATAGTCCACGCTCGCCGCCGCCGCGCAGGCGGCCGCCCCGAGCCGTTCGCGCGTGACGGGGTCGACGACCGGCGACGGTGCCTCTTCGATCACCTTCTGGTGGCGGCGCTGCAGCGTGCACTCGCGCTCGCCGAGATGGATGACGCGACCGTGCGCGTCGGCCATGACCTGCACTTCGATGTGACGCGGACGCTCGATGAGCCGCTCCAGCAGCAGCGTGTCGTCGCCGAAGGCTGCCGAGGCCACCCGACGCGCCGTCGCCAGCGCCTCGGGAAGGTCGGACGCGGTCCGCACGACCTGCATCCCCTTCCCGCCGCCGCCCGCCGAGGGCTTGATGAGCAGCGGGTACCCGATCTCGGCCGCCGCATCCGCGATCGACTCGTCGGAGAGCCCGGTCGCGTCGATTCCCGGCACCACGGGCACACCGCTGGCCGACACGTGCGCCTTCGCGCGGATCTTGTCGCCCATCACATCGAGGGCACGCTCGTCGGGCCCGATGAAGACGATGCCCGCAGCGGCGCACGCAGCGGCGAAATCCGCGTTCTCGGACAGGAACCCGTAACCCGGGTGGATCGCCTGTGCGCCGGCCTCGCGAGCGGCGTCGAGGATCGCGTCGGCGTTCAGATACGACTGCGCAGCAGGCGCCGGCCCGATCCGATGAGCCGCATCGGCTTCGCGCACATGCGGGGCCTCGGCGTCGGCGTCGCTGTACACGGCGACCGAACGGATGCCGAGGCGCCGGAGGGTGCGGATGACACGACGGGCGATCTCGCCGCGGTTCGCGACGAGGACGGTGTCGAACCCTTCGACAGGCTCAGGGGCTGCGTGACGTTGCATGCTGCTCACATCCGGAAGAGGCCGAAGCGCGGCTCGGGCAGCGGAGTGCGCGAGACGACGTCGAGCGCGAGGCCGAGAAGGTCACGGGTGTCAGCGGGGTCGACGATGCCGTCGTCCCACAGCCGGGCGGTGGCGTAGTACGGGTTGCCCTGCGCCTCGTACTGGGTGCGGATCGGCGCCTCGAACTCCGACTGCTCGGCGCTTGACCACTCCTGACCGCGGGCCTCTAGCTGATCGCGCTTGACGGTGGACAGCACGGATGCGGCCTGGGGACCGCCCATGACCGAGATGCGGCTTGCCGGCCACGTCCACAGGAAACGCGGCGAGTAGGCGCGCCCGCACATCGAGTAGTTGCCCGCACCGAACGATCCGCCGATCACCACGGTGAGCTTGGGGACCCGCGTCGTGGCGACCGCCGTCACCATCTTGGCGCCGTCCTTGGCGATGCCCCCGGCCTCGGCATCCCGCCCGACCATGAACCCCGAGATGTTCTGCAGGAACAGCAGCGGGATGCCGCGCTGGTCGCAGAGCTCGATGAAGTGCGCGCCCTTCTGCGCGGACTCCGAGAACAGCACGCCGTTGTTGGCGAGGATGCCGACCGGGTGTCCGTGGATCCGCGCGAAGCCGGTCACGAGCGTCTCGCCGTACGCGCGCTTGAACTCGTGGAAGGCACTGCCGTCGACCAGTCGCGCGATGACCTCCCGGACGTCGTAGGGCTGGTTGACATCGACCGGCACGATTCCGTACAGGTCGCCGGCATCCACGGCCGGCGGCACGGTCTCGATGACGTCCCACGCCGGTTCGAGCGGTGCGGGGAAAGTCGCGACGATGTCGCGCACGATCTCGAGCGCGTGCTCGTCGTCCTCGGCGAGGTGGTCCACGACGCCGGAGCGCGTCGCGTGCAGCTCGCCCCCGCCGAGCTCCTCGGCCGTGACGATCTCGCCGATGGCGGCCTTCACGAGGGGCGGTCCGCCGAGGAAGATCGTGCCCTGGTTCCGGACGATCACCGTCTCGTCGCTCATCGCGGGAACGTACGCTCCGCCGGCGGTGCACGAGCCGAGCACCGCCGCGATCTGCGGGATGCCCTCGGCCGACATCCGGGCCTGGTTGAAGAAGATCCGCCCGAAGTGGTCGCGGTCGGGGAAGACCTCGTCCTGCTTCGGCAGGAACGCTCCCCCGAGTCCACGAGGTAGACGCAGGGAAGGCGGTTCTCCAGCGCGATCTCCTGTGCCCGGAGGTGCTTCTTCACGGTCAGGGGGTAGTAGGTGCCGCCTTTGACGGTCGCGTCATTGCAGACGACCATCACCTGGCGGCCGTGCACCAGCCCGATGCCGGCGATCACACCCGCTCCGGGAGCGTCTCCGCCGTACATGCCCTCGGCGGCCAGCGGCGCGATCTCCACGAACGGACTGCCCTCGTCCAGGAGCCGGGCGACGCGGTCGCGAGGCAGGAGCTTTCCCCGGGCGACGTGTCGCTCGCGTGAGGCGGCGGGGCCGCCGACGGATGCCTCGGCGAGGCGTTCGCGAAGCTGCGCGGCCAAGGCGGACTGAGCGTCGCGCGTGCGCGCGAACGCGTCGTCGTGGACGACCGCGGTCTGCAGTGCCGGTCCGGCTGCCGTCATGTCATCTCCGTCGACGTCACGATCGCATCACGTCGGTTGTCCCGTCGCGATGTCAATGGTTAGGGTTCACTAACTGAATGTCTAGGTTAGCGAGGATTAACTGAAATGACAAGCGGTGTCACGGAGCGCGACCGCGCCAAGGCCGACCGTCAGGCCGCCTTCCTGCAGGAGGCCGCGAGGCTGTTCGCAGACCGCGGATTCAGCGGCGTCAGCCTCGAGGAGCTCGGCGCAGCCGTCGGCGTCAGCGGTCCGGCGGTCTACCGCCACTTCGCCAACAAGCAGGCGCTGCTCGGCGCCATCCTGTTGAGGGTGAGCGAGCGGCTGCTCGCCGGTGGACAGGACGTGGTCGCCGCAGGCGACTCGCCGACGTCGCGACTGGAAGCACTGATCCGCTTCCACGTCGACTTCGCCCTCACGGACGCAGACGTCATCCGCGTCCAGGATCGAGACCTCGCCAGCCTGAGCGACCAGGACCGGCACACCGTGCGCCGGCTGCAGCGCGAGTACGTCGAGCTCTGGACGGCCGTCCTGGCCGACATCCACCCGACCCGCACCGAATCCGACCTCCGCGTTCGAGCGCACGCGTGCTTCGGGCTCATCAACTCCACGCCGCACAGCATGCGGACACAGCGTGCCACGCCCGCCGACAGCACGGTCCGCGGCATCCTGGAATCGATGGCGCGGTCCGCACTGACCGCGTGAGTCGGTGTGCCCTGCGCCTCAGCGCAGGAGCATGGCCCGGCCGGGCTCGCGCAGGACCTCCGCGACCTCGCGAAGGAAGCGCGCCCCCTGTTCCCCGTCCACCAGGCGGTGGTCGAAGGAGAGGCTGAGCGTCATGACGTCGCGCAGGGCGATCTCGCCCTGGTGCTCCCAGGGCTGCCGTCGCACGGCGCCGAGCGCAAGGATGCCGGCCTCGCCGGGGTTGAGGATCGGGGTTCCCGCATCGACGCCGAACACTCCGACGTTCGTGATCGAGAACGTGCCGCCGCTCATGTCGCCCGGCGCGGTCTTGCCCGCGCGCGCCGTCTCGGCGAGCTGGCCGATCGCGTCGGCGAGCTCGACCAGGGTCATGGTCTCGGCATCCCGGATGTTCGGGACCACCAGCCCGCGCTCGGTGGCCGCAGCGATGCCGAGGTTCACGTAGTGGTGGTGGACGATCTCGGCGGCGTCGGCGTCCCACTTCGAATTCAGGGTGGGGTGCGCCATCAGGGCGAGGCAGACCGCCTTCGCCGCGACCGCCATCACGCCGATGCGGTGCCCCTGCAGGCTGCGGTCGGCGCGGAGGGACGCGATCAGCTCGCTCGTGGCTGTGACGTCGACCGTGTGGAAGGTCGTGACATGCGGAGCGGTGAAGGCGCTGCGCACCATCGCGTCGGCGGTGTGCTTGCGCACCCCGCGGATCGGGAATCGGGTCGTGCGCTCGCCCGCGTCGGAGTCCGGCTCTCTGCGGAGCGGCTGCCGCGGCGGGCGCTGCCGCCTTCTCCAGCGACTCCACTCGTGCGGCGTAGGTCTCCACGTCGGCTCGGGTGATCAGACCCGTCGCGCCGCTTGCCTCGACCAGGGCGAGATCGACGCCGAGCTCCTTGGCGAGCTTGCGCACGGGCGGCGTCGAGCGCGGACGCTCCCGCACCGGCTCGGCGAGCTCGGAGCCGTGGATCACGTCATGCGGCGCCGCTTCCAGCACCGCGGTGTCCGGTCCGGCCGGCGGCCGGGCGCCCGAGCGTGCGCGGCGCTGGGGCCGCCCCGCGCCGCGAGGCGCCGCACCGTAGCCCACGAGATTGGGCTGAGCCTTCTCCTCAGCCTCGGCGGGCTGGGCGGCCTGCTCGACCTCGGAGGCGGCTGCCTGGACGGGGGCAGGCGACTCATCCGCTGATCCGGCCACGTCGAACGAGATCAGCACGGAGCCGACCTCGACCACGTCGCCCGCAGCCGCGTGCAGCGCCGTCACGACCCCGGCGTGCGGGGAGGGCAGCTCGACGACGGCCTTGGCGGTCTCCACCTCGGCGATGGTCTGGTTCAGCGTGACGGTGTCGCCTTCGGCGACGAGCCACTGGACGAGCTCGGCCTCGGGAAGCCCCTCACCGAGGTCGGGAAGGTGGAAGTCCACGCTCACAGCAGACCTCCGTGCACCGTCGCACCGCGATCGTGGTGCGAACTCCACTCCTCGCGTCCCGACTGGCTGTTGGGTCGATCGAGCACCCGGTCGACGGCATCCAGGATGCGGTCGAGGTCGGGCAGGTGGTGCTTCTCGAGCTTGGCCGGAGGGTAGGGGATGTCGTGGCCCGTGACGCGGACGGGCGCGGCCTCGAGGTAGTTGAAGCAGTGCTCGGTTACGCTCGCGACCAGCTCCGCTCCGACGCCGGCTTCGCGCGCGGCCTCGTGCGTGACCACGACCCGACCGGTCTTGCGAACGGATGCCGCGACCGTCCGGTAGTCGACCGGCGAGATGGAGCGCAGATCGATGACCTCCATCGAGATGCCGTCGTCCTCGGCGGCGATGGCGGCATCCATGGCCGTCGACACCTGCGCGCCGTAGGTGAGCAGCGTCACGTCGGTTCCCTCGCGTGCGATCCGCGCGAGTCCCATCGGCGGTGCGTCGGCGAGATCCACGTCGAGATCGACCTCGCCCTTCTGGTGGTACAGCCGCTTGGGCTCGAAGTACACCACCGGATCGTTGGATGCGATCGCCTGGCGGAGCATCACATAGGCGTCCTGCGGATTGGAGACGGCGACCACGCGCAGCCCCGACGTGTGCACGAAGTAGGCCTCGGGCGACTCCGAGTGGTGCTCGGCGGCCCCGACTCCCCCGGCCCACGGGATGCGGATCGTGATCGGCATCTTCACGTTGCCGTGCGTCCGATAGTGCAGCTTCGCCACCTGGCAGACGATCTGATCGAAGGCCGGGTAGACGAAGCCGTCGAACTGGATCTCCACGACCGGCCGGTACCCGCGGAAGGCGAGGCCGACGGCGGTGCCCATGATGCCCGACTCCGCGAGCGGGGTGTCGATCACCCGCTGCGCACCGAACTGGTCGAGGAGTCCGTCGGTCACACGGAAGACGCCGCCGAGCTTGCCGATGTCCTCCCCCATGACCAGGACCTTGGGGTCATCGGCCATCGCGCGGCGGAGTCCTTCGTTGATGGACTTGCCCATCGTGAGCTGCGTCATCGCGCACCGCCCTGAAGCGCAGAGCCCTCCGCACCGGACTCCGTCGAAGCGAAGCCGTCGAGGTAGGCGGCATACTGAGCGCGCTGCACGTCCAGGCCCACATGCGGCTCGTCGTAGACGTCGTCGAAGACCTGGATCGCCGGGCGCGTGCGCGCGTTCAAGCACGCGGAGCGCACGTCGGCGCCCCACTTATCGGCCTCGGCGGCCACGTCACGGGCGAAGTCGTCGGTGAAGGCGTCCTGCGACCGCAGGTGCGCCTCGATGCGCGCCAGCGGGTCGCGGCGCCGCCAGCGCTCCACCTCGTCCTTGTCGCGGTAGCGGGTCGGGTCGTCGGAGGTCGTGTGCGGGCCCATGCGATACGTCACCGCCTCGATGAACGCGGGTCCGTTGCCGCTCCGGGCGTTGTCGACGGCCCAGCGCATCGCTGCCAGGCACGCGAGGACGTCGTTGCCGTCGACCCGCATGCTCGGGATGCCGAAGCCGGGCGCACGGCCCGCGATCGGGAACTTGGCCTGGACGGTGACGGGCTCGGAGATCGCCCACTGGTTGTTCGTGCAGACGAAGACGACGGGAGCGCGGAACGAGGACGCGAACACCATCGCCTCGTTGACATCGCCCTGGCTGGTCGCGCCGTCGCCGAAGTAGGCGGCGGCCACCTGGTCGGTGCCGTCGAACTGCACGCCCATGGCGTAGCCGACCGCATGCAGGGCCTGAGCGCCGATGATGATCTGCGGCGTGGCGGTGTTGATGTCGTACGGGTTGTACGTCGAGTGCGCCTCACCGCGCCACGCGAGCACGAAGTCGGAGGCGACTGCACCGCGGACGAAGTTGACGCCGATCTCGCGGTAGCTCGGGAAGACGAAGTCATCGCGGCGGAATGCGCGGGCGGTTCCGACCTGTGTGGCCTCCTGGCCCTGGCAGGGAGCCCACAGCCCCAGCTGGCCTTGGCGCTGCAGCGCGATGCCCTCGGTGTCGATGCGTCGCACCAGCGTCATGTCGCGGTACAGGCCGCGCAGAGCTTCCGCGTCGATGTCTGCGACCCACGGGTCGAGATCGCGGTCGGCGATGCGCTCGCCGTCCGGGCTCACCAGCCGGGCCACATCCTCGACGTTCGTTGCCGGGTCGGCCGTCGGGGTCAGGGTGTGCATCATCGTCATCCCTCCTCGTTGCGAGAGCCCTCGTGAGGCCGCTCGTCGCGGATCGCCGGCAGCGTCGCCGACGGTCTGAGACTACGCGGATCTTGCACCTAGCTCAAGCATCAGGAAATCTGTTGAGCATGTTGCCAAGCATTGCTGCACATCACATGCTAATGTTTCACACTATGAGCACCCTCGATCAAGTCGACCTCGAGCTGCTCGCGGCGCTCGCAAGCGACCCGAGGGCGACGGTCGTCGCCCTCGCCGAACGGCTCGGCCTCTCACGCAACACGGTGCAGGCGCGCATGGCCCGCCTCGAGCGGTCCGGAGTGTTCCTCTCCTACGAGCGGGCGATCTCCTCGACCGCGCTCGGCTTCCCCATCGAGGCGTTCGTGAGCGTGATGGTGCGGCAGGCCGACCTGCCGAGGATCACCGCAGAGCTCGCCCACGTGCCCGAGATCGTGCAGGTGCACGGCCTGAGCGGCCAGGTCGATCTGCTGGTGCGCGTGGCCTGCCGCGACACTCAGCATCTCTTCGACACGGATGCCCGCATCCTCGCAATCGAGGGCGTCGAGCGCACCGAGACCTCGCTGGTGATGGGTGAGGTGATCGGGTACCGGGTCAAGCCGCTCATGGAGCTGGCGCGGCGGGAGTGAGGGGCAGGGATCCCCGCGCCGATCATGTGAGTACAGCCGCCTCGCCTCGAGCTCTGCGGGTGGATCCGGCGTCGGCGCGCACGAGGACGACGCCGACCAGGATCAGCGCACCGCCTGCGAACTGTATCGGAGCCGGAGCCTCGGCGAGGAACACCCACGCGAACCCGAGGGCGAACAGGACCTCGGACAGACCCACGAAGGAGGCGACGCGCGACCCGATCCGGGGCACGGCCATCACGCCGAACGCGTAGCCCAGCGTGGTCGCGACGGCAGCCACCCAGAGGAGCGGCACGAACCACGGCACCTCGGTGCCGGCGAGCACGACCGAGACGGCGGGAGCCGTGAAGGGCATGATGCCGGTCAGGCACAGGATCGCCATCACGATCCCGCCGGTCAGCAGACCGCCGGCGGCGAGCGCGAGCGGGGGCAGGTCGTCGCCCGCGCGTTCCGAGATGACGAAGTAGGCGCACACGCACACGGCGGCGCAGAGGGCCAGCAGCGTGCCGAGCAGGTCGAAGGAGGCGCCCGAGATGTCGACGACCAGGATCAGTCCGACGATCGCGACCGCCGACCCCCACATCACGAGAGCGGACGGCGCCCTGCGCGTGCGCAGCCACACGAAGGCGACCAGCATCACCGGCGCGAGGTACTGGATGAGAAGCGCGACGGCGACCGGCATCCGCTGCATCGCGGAGAAGAAGAACAGCTGGCACCCGAGCACGGGCATGAGCCCGAAGCCGAGGATGAGCTTCCAGTGCGTGCGGAGGAACGAGCGCTGACGGCGCATGGCGAGGAACAGCGCGGGAGACAGGACGATGCCGGCGACGCCCATGCGGACCAGCAGCGCCGCACCGAGCGACCAGCCAGCCTCGAGAAGCGGCTTGATGAACGGACCGCTCGAGGAGAAGGCGAGCGCGGACGCGACGGCCAGGACCAGGCCCGACGTGCTCACGCGGCGCACCGAGAGCGCCCCGATTGCGGGAAGGGATGCGGTGGGAGCGGCCATGGCGGAATCCGGCTGTCTAGAAGGCTGTCAGGAGTGAAAAGCGTCTACACTAGTGACAATACGGGTTCATCCTGTCAGGAGTCAACATGGTCTTCATCCGTGACACGGAACAGTCGCTCAAGGCGGCCGTCTACCTCGTCAACACCCTCCCCGGCTTCGACGACGAGGACACCCTGGTCACCCCGGCGGACCTCGACGCGTACCTCGCCGTGAATCCCTATACCGGTACGATCCGCCGCGACGAGGCGGAGGTCGCCGCCGTTCGAGCGATCCGCCCGCGGCTGCGGAGGCTCTGGGACGTCGACCGGGATGGGGCCGTGCCGCTGGTCAATGAGATGCTGCGGGACGGCCGGGCCCTCCCCCGCCTGGTGATCCACGACGGCTACGACTGGCACATCCACGCGACCTCCGACGACGCGCCCCTGGCCACCCGCATCCTGGTGGAGGCGGCGATGGCGTTCGTCGACATCATCCGATCGGACGAGTACGACCGCGTGCGGGTCTGCGGCGCAGACGACTGCGACTCCGTCTACATCGACTACTCGCGCAACGGTTCCAAGCGCTACTGCGACACCGGCAACTGCGGCAACCGCATGAACGTCATCGCGTACCGGGAGCGGAAGGCGCAAGGAAGCGCCTGATCGCCTCAGCCGCCGGAGCGGGCGTCTCGTAGTGGATCAGATGACCCACATCCGCGATCTCGACCAGTTCGGCATCCGGGAACAGCGTCGCCAGGTGCCGCTCCGCCTCGATCGGTGTGATGTCGTCGCGCTGAGCAGCGACCAGCAGCGTCGGCTGGGCGATCCGCGGAGCGAACTCCCGCACGTCGTGGGAGACGGATGCCAGGAATGCGTCGTGGAGCACATCGCGGTCGGCGAAGCGTGAGAAGTACGTGTCGTGCTGATCGTGGATGAATCGCCGCAGTTCGGCGTTCCGCGTCTTCGCCATCGAGACGCTCATCACGCGCACGACCGCGCCGTTGCGCAGGAGCCCCACGCCGACTCGCTGGGGCAGCCGGGCGCCTGCCCAGTAGTAGAGCACGGCGAGGCGCGTGAGGATGCCGCGCGGCCCCTCCAGCGCGGGAGCGCCGATGGGATTCACGAGCACCAGGCGAGGGGTCGGCAGGCCATCGGCGACGGCCGCCGCGGCGACGATCGAACCGAACGAGTGGCCGAGGATCACCGCGCCCGGCGCGACGCCGGCTGCGAACTCGCGGAGCCAGTCGGCGTAGGCCGACAGATCGTGCCGGCGACCCGGAAGCGGCGGCGTCTCGCCGAAGCCGGGCAGGTCCGGCGAGATGATCCGGACATCGGGCAGCAGCGCCACGATCGGCTCCAGCCCATGATGCTCGCCACGGAAGCCGTGCACTGCCACGACGGTCGCGGCCGCCTCGGGCGGTCCGTATTCCCAGTACGCGGTGACCCCGCCCGCCACCTCGACCTCGCGGCGCGTCGGATTCAGCGCGTCGACGAGGACGGTCGGGTGGGGAACGGGCACATTCCGATTGTACGTTCGCGCCGCGCTCGTTCCCTGAGCCGCGATGTCGGAGGCGACCCATACCGTGAGGGGCATGAAGGCGACGCGCGATGTGGATCCGGACGGCGGGAGATCGGATGAGGCGCCGACGTGGACGCGCGTGATCGGCGTCTTCGATCTCGAGACGACCGGCGTCGACGTCGCCGAGGACCGCATCGTCACCGCGCACGTGGGGCTTCTCGATGCGCGCGGCGCGGCGATCCTGGCCCGCGACTGGATCGCCGACCCCGGCATCGACATCCCGATCGCCGCCACGGCCGTGCACGGCATCTCCACCGAGCACGCCCGAGCGGTCGGCTCCCCGGCGAGCGACGTCGTGGAGCAGATCACCGACACGCTGCGTTCGCTTCTGGATGCCGGCATCCCGGTCGTCGCGTACAACGCCGCATTCGACTTCTCACTCCTCGGGCACGAAGCGGTGCGCCACGGCGTCCCTCCCCTGCGCAACCCGGCACCGGTCATCGACCCGCTCATCCTCGACAAGGCGTACGACCGCTTCCGTCGCGGCAAGCGCACGCTCGCCCTGGTCGCCGAGCACTACGCTGTACGGCTGGATGACGCGCACGAGGCATCGGCCGACGCCGTCGCCGCGGGTCGGATCGCACAGGCACTGGCCGGACGGTTCGCCGGCCTGATGCCTCCGGAGGCCGACGAGCTGCACACGCGGCAGATCGCATGGGCCCGCGCTCAGGCGGCCAGCCTGACCGAGTACTTCATCAGCATCGGCCGCCTCGATCCGGAAGACCGCCTCGACGGCCGCTGGCCGGTCCGGTGAACGGAAAAGGCCCCGCCGAAGCGGGGCCTTTCCGGAGCGGAGCGAGTCAGCTGCTCGAGCCGCCGAAGTTCTTGAAGCGCTGGTTGAACTTCTCCACGCGACCGGCCGAGTCCATGATGCGCTGCTTCCCCGTGTAGAACGGGTGCGACGCCGACGAGATCTCGACGTCGATGACGGGGTATTCGACACCGTCGAGCTCGATCGTCTTGTCGGAGGTCACCGTCGAACGGGTGAGGAAGGTCTCGCCCGAGCCGAGGTCGCGGAACACGACCGCCTGGTAGTCGGGGTGGATGTCAGTCTTCATGGGAGTCCTCTAGGGATGAGTGCCCTGGATTTTGCCAGGACGTGAAAGTCTGGGGTGCGAGTGCACCAAGGGTCGATTCTATCAGCCCGGGGCGCGGACGCGGAATCGGGTCAGCGCAGGCTCAGGATGCTGCGTTCGCGGCACGGGCGGCGTAGCGCCCGTCGTCGGCGCTGAGGGTGATCGGAGCACCGAACGCCTCGGTCAGATTCTCCGCGGTCAGAGTCTCCGCGATCGGTCCGGCGGCCACGACGCGGCCTTCGCGCAGCAGCAGCACGTGGGTGAAGCCGATCGGTATCTCCTCGACGTGGTGGGTGACCATCACCATCGCGGGTGTCGTCGGCGCCTGCGCGTACCCGCCGAGCAGCGTCAGCAGCTCTTCGCGGGCGCCCAGGTCCAAGCTCGCAGCCGGCTCGTCCAGCAGCAGCAGTTCCGGGTCGGTCATGATCGCGCGCGCGATCTGCACGCGCTTCTGCTCGCCATCCGACAGCGTCCCGAAGGTGCGATCGGCGAGCCCCTCCAGTCGCCACTCCGCCAGGACCCGCAGAGCCCGACGCTCGTCGATGTCTTCGTAGGCCTCGTTCCAGCGGCCGAGCACCGAGAACGCCGCGGTGAGCACGACGTTCAGGACCGTCTCCTCCGGCGGCACCCGCCTGGCCATCGCGCTGGAGGCGAAACCGATCCGCGGGCGCAGCTCGAACACGTCCGTGCGTCCCAGCTGCTCCCCCAGGATGGTGACCTTTCCGGAGCTCGGGTGCACCAGGGTGTCGGCGAGCTGCAGGAGCGTCGTCTTGCCCGCGCCATTGGGGCCGAGGATGACCCAGCGCTGGTCGTCGTCGACCGACCAGTCGAGGTGGTCGACGATGTCTCGGGCGTTTCTGCGGACGACGACGTCGGAGAACTCGAGCACCTGCGGCATGCCGTAAGCCTATCGGCGGATGCCCGCGACCTCCGCGTACAGCGCGGTGGTCGCGTCGGCGATCGAGGCCCAGCTGAAGTCGTTCGTCGCCCTCTCGCGCCCCGCCGCGCCGTAGGCCGCGGCGCGCTCGCGATCGGCGACGACCTCGGTCAGCACACGCGCGAGATCGTCGACGTACTGCTCGGGATGCAGCGGGGTGCCGGTGCCGTCCTGCACCTGCTCGATCGGCACCAACCGGCCGGTCACGCCATCCACCACGACCTCGGGAATCCCGCCCGTCGCCGTGCCGACGACCGCGGCGCCGCACGCCATCGCCTCCAGGTTCACGATGCCGAGCGGCTCGTAGATCGACGGGCAGACGAACGTCGTCGCAGCAGTGAGGACCGTGCACAGCTCGTGCCGCGGGAGCAGCCGATCGATCCAGACGACGCCCTCGCGCGTCTGCTGCAGGCCGCGCACCAGCTCCTCGACCTCGGCCATGATCTGCGGCGTGTCCGGGGCCCCGGCGCACAGCACCAGCTGGACCTCGGGCGGCAGCTGCTCGGCGGCGCGCAGGAGATACGGCAGACCCTTCTGCCGGGTGATCCGGCCGACGAAGACCACCGACGGCTTCGACGGGTCGATACCGAGACCGGCCAGCAGCGCGTCGTCCTCGACGGGATGCCAGGCGTCCACGTCGATGCCGTTGTAGATCACGCGAACCTTCGCCGGGTCGAGCGTGGGATAGCTCCGCAGGATGTCGGCTCGCATCCCGTCGCTGACCGCGACGATCGCGGCCGCGCCTTCGTACGCGGTCTTCTCGATGAAGCTCGACACCGCGTAGCCGCCGCCCAGCTGCTCGGCCTTCCACGGCCGCAGGGGCTCGAGGCTGTGCGCCGTGACGACGTGCGGGATGCCGTGCAGAAGCGACGCGAGATGACCGGCGAAGTTCGCGTACCAGGTGTGACTGTGCACGACATCGGCGCCCGCGACATCCGTCACGATCTCCAGGTCGGTGCCGAGCGTCTGGATCGCGCCGTTCGCGCCGGCGAGCTCACCGGGCACCCCGTATGCGGTGGTTCCGGCCTCGTTCCGGGCGGCTCCGAACGCGCGGACCTGCACGTCCATCCGCTCCCGCAGGGCCTTGACCAGCTCGGTGACATGCACTCCGGCGCCGCCGTAGACCTCGGGCGGGTACTCCTTGGTGATGATGTCGACTCGCATGCCATCACGCTAGTACCCGGGCCGAAGTGCGGCATAGGGTGGGGCCATGCCTGCAGCGCCGAAGGTCTTCGGAATCATCCTCGCCGGCGGCGAGGGTAAGCGACTCATGCCGCTCACGGCCGACCGGGCCAAGCCCGCCGTGCCGTTCGGGGGGCAGTACCGCCTCATCGATTTCGCGATATCCAACCTGATCAACTCGGGGCTGCGGCAGCTCGTCGTGCTCACCCAGTACAAGTCGCACAGTCTCGACCGCCATATCTCGCAGACGTGGCGCATGTCGGCCCTGCTCGACTCGTATGTCGCCTCCGTGCCGGCGCAGCAGCGCCTCGGCAAGCGGTGGTTCTCGGGTTCGGCCGACGCGATCCTGCAGAGCCTCAACCTCGTCAACGACGAGAAGCCCGACATCGTGATCGTGATCGGCGCCGATCACGTCTACCGCATGGACTTCCGGCAGATGCTGGACGCGCACATCGAGTCCGGCGCGCGGGCCACGGTCGCCGGCATCCGCCAGCCGATCTCGCTGGCCAACCAGTTCGGCGTCATCGATGTCGACGCGAAGGATCCGTCCCGCATCCACCAGTTCCTCGAGAAGCCGCAGGATGCGACGGGCCTGCTCGACTCGCCCGACGAGGTGCTCGCGTCGATGGGCAACTACATCTTCGACACGGATGCGCTGATCGAGGCCGTGGAGACGGACGGCGAGCTGCCGACGTCGAACCACGACATGGGCGGCGACATCATCCCGTACTTCGTCGGCCGCGGAGAGTCGGGCGTCTACGACATGAAGCTGAACGACGTTCCTGGCTCCACCGATCGCGACCGGGACTACTGGCGCGACGTGGGGACGATCGAGTCGTTCTTCGACGCGCACATGGACCTGATCTCGACCCTGCCGATATTCAACCTGTACAACACGCAGTGGCCGATCCACTCGCAGACGGTCAACTCACCCCCGGCGAAATTCGTCCGCGACTCCGTGGGCCGGATCGGCAACGCCATCGATTCGATCGTCTCGCTGGGCTCGGTGCTGTCCGGGACCCATCTCGAGCGGAGCGTGGTGGGCCCGTGGACACTCGCCGGCGGCGGCTCGACGATCACGGACTCCGTGCTCTTCGACCACGTGCGCGTGGGCCAGGGCGCGCGCATCCACCGGGCCATCCTCGACAAGAACGTCGTGCTCGCGGACGGCGCGACCGTCGGCGTCGACCGCGAGCGGGACGTCGAGCGCGGCTTCACCGTCACCGACACCGGCATCACCGTCGTGGGCAAGGGCATGCACGTCGACGCCTGACGACACGTCAGCGGGTAGGTCGTGCCGCGACGCTAGCGTGGAAGGGTGCCTGCCCCTTCCGTCCGATTCCTGCTCGTCCTGGATGCCGACTCGACGCTCATCCGCAACGAGGTGATCGAGCTGCTCGCCGACGAAGCCGGGCGTGGCGCCGAGGTGACCGCTGCGACGGAGGCCGCGATGCGCGGCGATGTCGACTTCGCTGCCAGTCTCCGCTCGCGGGTGAGCGCGCTGACCGGCATCCCCACGAGCGCTTTCGCTCGCGTGCTGGCACGCATCGAGCCCACCCCAGGGGTCCACGAGCTGATCGAGGCAGCCCACGAGCGCGGGGGGCGCGTCGGCGTCGTGTCCGGCGGCTTCCACGAGATCCTCGACCCGGTCGCCGCCGACCTCGGCGTGGACATCTGGCGCGCCAACCGTCTCGCCGCACATGACGGCGCCCTGTCGGGGACGGTCGATGGAACGATCGTGGATGCGGAAGGCAAGGCAGCCGCCCTCCGCGAATGGGCCGCGGCAGACGGCGTGCCGCTGACGCGGACGATCGCGATCGGCGACGGCGCCAACGACCTCAAGATGATGGCCGCCGCGGGGCTCGGCCTCGCCTTCAACGCCAAGCCGGCCGTTCGCGCCCAGGCGGACCTGATCATCGAGCGGGTCGATCTGCGCGAAGTGATCCCGCTCCTGCCCTGAGATCGGCGGACGCTCTGGCCGAGTGTCGGCAGCACTGGGTAGCGTCGCGGTATGCACATCATCCTCGTACCCGGCCTCTGGCTGGACGCCTCCTCGTGGAGCGACGTGATCCCCGACCTGGAGAAGGCCGGTCACACCGTACATGCGCTGACGATGCCGGGCGTCGGCATGCCGGCTCCGGAGTCATCCGAGATCGGCATCGCCGACTGGGTTGCGTCCGTCGTCGACGAGATCGACCGCGCGCACGGTCTCGTGGTGCTCGTCGGGCACAGCGGCGGCGGCAACGTCGTCTACGGTGCCGTGGACGCACGACCGGAGCGCGTCGCGCGGGTGGTCTTCGTCGACACCTTCCCGCCCGGCGACGGCGGTTCGATCTGGGAGTTCCCGGTGGTGGACGGCGTGATCCCGTTCCCCGGATGGGACTCCTTCGAAGAGGCCGAGGTCGCCGACCTCGACGCCGACACCCGAGCGGCCGCAGCCGAGCGGCTGCAGTCGGTGCCCGAGCGGGTCCCGACCGATCCGCTGCGCCTCAGCGACGAGCGCCGGCGCACCGTGCCGGTCACGATGCTCACCGGGACGGTGCCGGCCGCCGAGATCGAGGGCATCATCGAGTCAGCACCCGATTGGGCTGCCGAGCTCGCGGCGCTGCAGAACCTCGAGATCGTGGAGCTCGACTCCGGTCACTGGCCGCAGTTCTCGATGCCGAAGCGGCTCGCGGCTGCGATCCTCGCGGCGGTTGACGCGACCCGCACCTGAACGGGGTTCGCGATGCGTCAGTGGCCCATGCCCAGGCCGCCGTCGACGGGGATGACGGCGCCCGAGATGTATGCGGCGTCGTCCGAGGCGATCCATGTGACGACACCGGCGACCTCGTCGGTCGTCGCGAAACGCCCGGCGGGGATGCTGCGCTTGTACTCCGCCTGTGTCTCGTCGGTCAGCGCCGCCGTCATGTCGGTCTCGATGAAGCCCGGCGCCACCACGTTGGCGGTGATGCCGCGGCTGCCCAGCTCGCGAGTGAGCGAGCGGGCGAATCCCACGAGCGCGCTCTTGGATGCCGCGTAGTTGATCTGACCCGCAGATCCGTAGAGCCCAACCACGCTCGAGATCAGGATGACGCGACCCCATTTGGCGCGCAGCATGCCCTTCGATGCGCGCTTGACGACGCGGAAGGCACCGCCGAGGTTGGTCGCGATGACGCTGTCGAAGTCCTCCTCCGTCATGCGGAGCAGAAGCGTGTCTTTCGTGATCCCCGCATTGGCGACGACGATCTCGACAGGACCCAGCTGTGCCTCCACCTCTGCGAACGCAGCGTCGACGGCCGCGGCATCCGTCACGTCGGCGCGGACGGTGAGGGTCCCTTCCGGTCCCTCACCCGAGCGGGCGGTCACCGCGACCCGGTAGCCCTCGGCGACGAATCGCTCGGCGATGGCACGGCCGATGCCGCGGTTGCCTCCTGTGACCAGGACGACACGATCGGTGGACATGGGCACTCCCGGGGCTGGACGCGATGAACCGGACCAGCCTATCGGTGCGATGTTTGACACTCCCCGCGCACACTGCGACGCTGTAACCGCACCGACGAAAGGCCCTCCCGTGAGCGACTCGAACCCCGACGGCACGACTCCGGTCCCGCCGCCCGCACCGCCCACCCCGCCCGCCTATGACGCGCCCGGTGGCCCTCCCCCGCCGGCCCCGGCTCCATACGACATTCCGCCGGCTGCCGCGGCGCCCGACTCGGCACCCCCCTACGGCGCGGCCCCGCCCGCCTACGGCACCGCCCCTACGTACGGAGCACCGCCCGCCTACGGTGCGGCACCGGCCTACGCCGCGCCCTACGGCTATGCCGGGCCGAAGACCAACACCCTCGCGATCGTCTCGCTGATCTCCTCGCTCGTGGGCCTGCTGATCATCCCGCTGATCGGCTCCGTCGTCGGCATCATCACCGGTCACATGTCCCTCGGGCAGATCAAGCAGACCGGGGAGCAGGGCCGCGGTATGGCCCTTGCGGGCACGATCATGGGCTACATCGGCCTGGCCTTCGTCGTACTCGGCACGATCGTCTTCCTCGCTTTCCTGCCGCTGCTGATCGCGAGCGTCAACACCGGCACCTGACGGGTCCAGCCTGCCCGCTCCCGGCGTAGTCTGGGAGTACCGTGAAGAGTTCGTCGAGGCCCCAATCTGCGACGTCGCTGCCGCGCGCACCGCGCGACGACGAGGCTCGGCGTTCGACCCGCTATCTCGTGATGATGGGCATCCGGATCGCGTGCTTCATCCTGATGGTCGTGATCACCCCGTACGGCTGGTACACGTGGGTTCTCGGGGCTGCGGCGATCGTTCTGCCCTACATCGCGGTGGTCCTCGCGAACGTCGGTTCCAACGTGCGCCGAACGGACGCCGAGAACCCCGAACGCGCACTGCCCGCGGCGCCGACGGCGACGGCGGCGCCCCCTGCGGACGCGCCTCCGGTCATCCGGATCGAGGAGACGCACGCGATCGAGCAACGGCGTGACGAAAAGGATGGCTCCGCGTGAACGACCCGCTCGCGGCGCCCTCCGTCGCGCCCGTGGCCGCGGACTGCTCACGGGCCGGATGCCGCGCCCCGGCGGTCTGGCGGATCGAGTGGCGCAACCCGAGAATCCACTCCCCCGATCGCCGCAAGGTCTGGGTCGCGTGCGACGAGCATCGCGACTATCTGCGCGACTACCTCGCAGCACGCGATTTCCCCGTGTCGGTGCCCCCCTGCTGCCCCGCGGCGGCCGGAGGAAGTTCCGTGAGCCGCGCCTCGGCGCCGCCGGCGGTGCGCTGGACCGCCTACGTCGCCGTCGCGGTCGTTTTCGCGGTCGCCTGCGCGTTCCTGTCGAACTGGCAGTTCACCCGCAATGCGGACCGCGCGCAGCAGCTCGCTCTGGTCGATCAGAACTACGACGCCCAGCCCGTGCCGCTCGACGAGCTCATCCCGGCCGGCGGAGAGCTCGCGGCCGGCGACGAGTGGCGCCCCGTCGAAGTCTCAGGGCGAATACCTCGCGGAGGAGCAGGTGCTCGTGCGCAACCGCCCGCACGGCGGCACCGCTGCCTTCGAAGTGCTGGTGCCGTTCCGGCTGGACGGCGGTCGGGTTCTGCTCATCGATCGCGGGTGGGTGGCGCCCGGCGAGGACCAGCCCCTTCCCGACGTCGTGCCGGCGCCGCCCGAAGGTCAGGTCACCGTGATCGCGCGACTGCGCCCCGCCGAGCCGCTGCCGGCCTCGGGCCGCTCGGCACCGCGCGGTCAGGTGCCGACCATCAACCCACCGCTCGTCGCCGACGTCATGGATGCCGCAGGTGCCGATGTCGAGCTCAGCGCGTACGGCGTGATGGCGTCGGAGGACCCGGCGCCTGTTGCCGTGCCCGGTGCCCTCGAATCACCTTCCGAAGATCCCGGCCCGCACCTGTCGTACGCGATCCAGTGGATCCTGTTCGCGATCATGGGGTTCGTCTTCATCGGCTACGTCATCCGCACCGAACTGCGCCACCGGCGCGAAGACGTCGAGGAGCGCAAGCCGCGGGACCGCGACATGCAGGACGAGGACTCGATCCTGGACGCAGCCGGCCGCTGACCGCGTTCACGCGAGCGCGATGAGGTCCTGGTAGTCGCGGTTCCAGAGGTCCTCGACTCCGTCGGGAAGGATCAGCACCCGTTCCGGGTTCAGCGCCTCGACAGCACCCTCGTCGTGGGAGACGAGGACGACGGCGCCCTCGTAGTGCGCCAGGGCGCCCAGGATCTCCTCGCGGGATGCGGGATCCAGGTTGTTCGTCGGCTCATCCAGCAGCAGCATGTTCGCGCTCGACACCACGAGGGTCGCAAGCGACAACCTCGTCTTCTCTCCTCCGGAGAGGACCCCGGCGGGTTTGAGCACGTCGTCTCCGGTGAACAGGAAGGAACCGAGCACCTTGCGCGCCTCGGTCGCGGAGATGTCCGGCGCCGCGGACATCATGTTCTCCAGCACCGAGCGCGAGACATCCAGGTTCTCGTGCTCCTGCGCGTAGTAGCCGACCTTCAGCCCGTGCCCCGGCTCGAGCTGACCGGTGTCGGGCCGGTCGACGCCGGCGAGGATGCGCAGAAGCGTGGTCTTGCCCGCGCCGTTGAGGCCGAGCACCACGACCTTGGATCCGCGATCGATCGCAAGATCGACGTCGGTGAAGATCTCCAGCGAGCCGTACGACTTGGACAGGCCCGAAGCCATGAGCGGCGTCTTGCCGCATGCGGCCGGCTTGGGGAATCGCAGCTTCGCGACGCGCTCGACCTGGCGCACGTCGTCCAGGCCCGACAGCATCTTCTCCGCGCGTGCCACCATCTGGTGCGCCGCCGCCGCCTTCGAAGCCTTCGCACCGAAGCGCGCTGCCTGCAGCTGCAGCTGGGTGGCCTTCTTCTCGACGTTCACGCGCTCCTTCTTGCGGCGCTCCTCGTCGGCCACCCGCTGGCGCAGGTAGTTCTTCCAGTTCATGTTGTAGATGTCGATGACCTGGCGGTTCGCGTCCAGATAGAACACGCGGTTCACCGTCTCACCGACCAGCTCGACGTCGTGGCTGATCACGATCAGCCCGCCCTTGTAGTTCTTGAGGAACTCGCGAAGCCAGACGACGCTGTCGGCGTCGAGGTGGTTGGTCGGCTCGTCGAGGATCATGGAGTCGGCATCCGAGAACAGGATCCGGGCGAGCTCGATGCGGCGCCGCTGACCCCCCGAGAGCGTTCGCAGGGGCTGGTCCAGGATTCGGTCGGGCAGCGACAGGTTGTGGGCGATCGAGGCCGCCTCTGCTTCGGCGGTGTATCCGCCCAGCGCCTCGAACCGCTCGGTCAGGCTGCTGTAGCGCTTCATCGCCTTCGCTGCGACATCCGCGTTCTCATCGCCCATCAGCAGCGACGCCTCGTGCATTCCGATCGCGAGAGTACCCAGGCCACGGGCATCGAGGATGCGGGTGCGCGCGAGCATGTCGGGATCCCCGGTGCGCGGGTCCTGCGGCAGGTAGCCGAGTTCACCGGCGCGGTCGACGCGCCCGTCCGCCGGGAGCAGGTCGCCGGCGAGCACTTTGGTGAGCGTCGTCTTTCCGGCCCCGTTGCGGCCGACGAGGCCGACCTTGTCGCCGTTGCTGACGCGGAACGAGACGTCCGCCATGAGCACGCGGGCGCCCACGCGGATCTCGAGGTCGTGCACGGCGAGCACAGCGGAGGTCCGTTTCTTCGAGGGAGGAGATTGCGGCCGAACGGCCAGCCTCCCAGTATACGGCGCGCTGAATGGGCCGCGCGTTCCATCGCCAGCGCTGCTCCGCCGGTTCTCGATCACTCGCCGTAACCGAATTCGCATCGCGAAGGCGAGCTAGGTAATGTAAGGCTTACCTAACCCCAAGTCCTCCGGAGGAATCCGTGCCCCGCACTCCCCTAGCCGTGACCACCGCCATCGCCACCGTCGCAGCCGGCGCGCTGCTGCTGACCGCCTGCTCCAGTGGCGGCACCGGGGGCCCCGGCGACTCCGCGCAAGCCTCTGACGGCACCTTCCCGGTGACCGTGGAGCACGCGTACGGCGAGACCACCATCGAGGCCGAGCCCGAGCGCATCGCAACGGTAGCCTGGGCCAACCACGAGGTTCCCCTGGCGTTGGGCGTCGTGCCCGTCGGCATGAGCAAGGCGACCTGGGGAGACGACGACGGCGACGGCGTGCTCCCGTGGGTCGAGGAACAGCTCGAGGAGCTGGGTGCCGAGACGCCGGTTCTGTTCGACGAGACGGACGGCATCGACTTCGAGGCCGTCGCCGACACGCAGCCCGACGTGATCCTCGCCGCCTACTCCGGCCTGACCCAGGAGGAGTACGACACGCTCTCCAAGATCGCGCCGGTTGTGGCCTTCCCGGATGTCGCCTGGGGCACCTCCTACGAGGACACCATCCGGCTCAACTCCGCCGCCATCGGACTCGCCGACGAGGGAGATCAGCTCATCGAGGATCTGCACGCGCAGGTCGATGCCGCTCTGGCGGCACACCCGCAGCTCGCCGATGCGAACGTGCTGTTCTCCTACATCGACCCCGCCGACCTCAGTCAGGTCGGCTTCTACACGAGCCACGACACCCGCCCGGGCTTCCTGTCGAGCCTCGGCCTGTCGCAGCCCGCGGTGGTGGCGGACGAGTCGGCGGCGACCGACGAGTTCTACGTCTCGATCAGCGCCGAAGAGGCCGACCGCTTCGACGACGTCGACGTGTTCGTGACCTACGGCGAGGCGGATGGCGCGATCATCGGCCAGCTGCAGGCCGACCCCCTGCTCTCGCAGATCCCGGCGATCGCCAGCGGCCAGATCGCGATCCTCGAGAACTCCACCCCCCTCGCGGCGTCCGCGAACCCGTCTCCGCTGTCGATCGGCTGGGGCATCGACGAGTACTTCGCACTGCTCGCAGGCGCATTGGGCTAGTTCGCTTGATCATCACGCAGACCAGGACACCACTGCCGGATGCCGCATCGCTGCGGCGCCCGGCAGCGGTGCGTCTGGCGTGGCTGGGCGGGGTGCTGGTCGCCCTGGCGGTGCTGTGCGCTGCGTCGGTGGCCTTCGGCGTGCGCGAGGTCTCGCTCAGCGAACTGCTCGCCGCCTTCGGCGGAGACGCGAGCGGAGTGTCGCAGGCGGCCGTGATCGCGCGGATCCCGCGGACGGTCCTTGCGCTCCTCGTCGGCGCGGCGCTGGGATTGGCGGGTGCGAGCATGCAGGCGGTAACCCGCAACCCGCTCGCCGATCCCGGCATCCTGGGGATCTCAGGGGGCGCGGCCCTGGCGGTTGTGATCGGGCTCGCGTTCTTCGGACTGGCGAATCCGTACGCCCACATGGGGCTTGCCATCGCCGGCGCTGCCGGAGCGGCGATCTTCGTCTACTTCGTGGGCTCGCTCGGCGGCGGCGGAGCGACACCGCTGAAGCTCGCACTCGCCGGCGCGGCGACGGCCGCGGCGTTCACCTCGCTGACCAGCGCCGTTCTGCTCCCCCGCGTCGACGTGATGGAGACGTTCCGGTTCTGGCAGATCGGGGGCGTCGGCGGAGCGACCTGGGATCGCATCGCGCTGGTGCTGCCCGCCCTCGTCGTCGGAACCGCCGTCTGCCTGCTGTGCGCTCGCGGCATGAACTCGCTGGCTCTGGGCGACGACCTCGCCGCCGGCCTCGGCGAGAACGTGGGGCGCACCCGCCTGGTCGCAGCGGCGGGCGCCGTCATCCTCTGCGGTGCGGCGACCGCCGTGGCGGGTCCGATCGCCTTCGTCGGCCTGGTGATCCCCCACCTCTGCCGCCTGCTGGTCGGCCCCGATCATCGCTGGCTGCTGCCCTTCTCGGCGCTGACGGGCGCCGGGCTCCTCATCGCGGCGGACGTCGTCGGGCGGGTCGTGGCGCGTCCCGAGGAGATCGAGGTGGGGATCGTGACCGCCTTCATCGGCGCCCCCTTCTTCATCTGGATCGTCCGCAGGCAGAAGGTGCGCGAGCTGTGAGCGTCCAGACCATCCCCGCGCACTCCTCGGAAGCGCAGCCGGTCATCGCCGGGCGGGTCGCTCGCCGCCACCGTCGCGGCGCCGTCTCGATCGCACTCGTCCTCAGCATCCTGATCGCTTTCGCCGTGACGCTCATGATCGGCAACACCTTCTACGGGCCCGTCGACGTGTTCCGCGTGCTCGTCGGCGAAACGGTGCCCGGCGCCTCGTTCACCATCGGCGAGCTCCGCCTCCCCCGCGCCACGATGGGGCTGCTGGCCGGCTTCGCCTTCGGAATCGCCGGCGTGACGTTCCAGACGATGCTGCGCAATCCGCTCGCATCTCCCGACATCATCGGGATCAGCGCGGGCGCGAGCACCGCGGCGGTCTTCGGGATCATCGTGCTCTCGCTGGGCGAGACCGAGGTGTCGATCCTGGCGCTCATGGGCGCGCTGGCGACGGCAGCGGCGATCTACCTGCTGTCGAACCGCCGCGGATTCGCCGGCACACGGCTGATACTGATCGGGATCGGCGTCGCGGCGATGCTTCACGCCGCGATCACGTACATCCTGTCGCGGGCGGCGGCCTGGGATCTGCAGACGGCGATGCAGTGGCTGACCGGCAGTCTCAACGGAGCGACCTGGGATGCCGTCCTGCCCCTCGCCGTCGCCAGCCTCGTCCTCGTCCCGTTGCTTCTCGCCCAGGGCCGCGGGCTCGGCGTGCTGCAGCTCGGTGACGATACTGCAGCGAGCCTGGGCGTCCGCGTCGGTCGCACGCGTGTCGTCCTGATCCTGTGCGCAGTCGCTCTGCTGGCCTTCGCCACCGCCGCTTGCGGGCCGATCGCGTTCGTCGCGTTCATGGCCGGCCCGATCGCAGCCCGCATCGTGGGCCCGGGGGCATCGCTGCTGCTGCCCGCCGGACTCGTCGGCGCCCTGCTCGTGCTCGTCGCCGATCTGGTCGCGCAGTTCGCATTCGGGACCCGCTACCCCGTCGGCGTCGTCACGGGCGTCCTCGGCGCACCGTATCTCGTGTACCTCCTCGTGAGGATGAACCGTTCCGGAGGCTCGATATGACCGAACCGCACAGGCTGTCGACCGAGTCGCTCACGCTCGCGTACGGCGACCGCACGGTCGTCCCCCGGCTCGACCTGCACGTCCCCCCGGGCCGGATCACGGCCGTCGTCGGAGCGAACGGCTGCGGCAAATCGACGGTGCTGCGCGCACTGGCCCGTCTGATCCCACCGCGCGCGGGGCAGGTCGTGCTCGACGGCAAGGCGCTGCACACGCAGTCCTCGAAGGAGGTCGCCCGCACGCTCGGGCTCCTGCCGCAGAGCCCGATCGCCCCCGAGGGCATCGTCGTCGCCGACCTCGTCGGCCGTGGACGGCACCCGCACCAGAAGCTGCTGTCGCGCTTCACCTCGCACGACTACGCGATCGTCGCGCAGTCGCTCGCCGCGACGGGCGTCGCCGATCTGGCCGATCGCTCGGTCGACGAGCTATCGGGCGGACAGCGTCAGCGCGTGTGGATCGCCATGGCGCTCGCGCAGGAGACCGACATCCTGCTGCTGGACGAGCCGACCACGTTCCTCGACGTGGCGCATCAGGTCGAGGTGCTCGATCTGCTGACCGACCTCAACCGGGAGCGCGGCACGACGATCGTCATGGTGCTGCATGACATGAACATGGCTGCGCGCTACGCCGACCACGTCTTCGCGATGCGCGACGGCGCGATCGTCGCGAGCGGTTCGCCGCACGCCGTCATGACCGGCGAGCTCATTCGCGAAGTTTTCGACCTGGACGCCGTCGTGATCACCGACCCGCTGTCGGGATCGCCGATCGTTCTGCCGCGAGGACGCCACCACATTCTTCCGACCGCCGACGCGCGCACCGCCGCGGCACCAGACCAGATTCCGGCAGGAGCCCACGATGTCATCCACAGTTAGCACCATGCGGTTCTTCCGCGCCCAGGTCACCGCCATCACCGAGATCACACCCAGCTTCCGACGGTTCACCTTCGGCGCGGAGGAGCTCGCCGACTACGGCGATCCGGGCTTCGACCAGCGCGTCAAGGTCGTCTTCCCCACCGACACGGTCGGACTGGACGCGATGCCGTCGGGCGACGACTGGTACACCGAGTGGCGCTCGATGCCCGATGACGCGCGGCCGCCGTTCCGCACCTACACGACGCGGCTGGTGCGCAACGAGCAGCGCGAGGTCGACATCGACATGGTCGCCCACGATGTGCAGGGTCCTGCGTCCGCATGGATCTCCCGGGCCGTGGTCGGCGACGAGGTGCTCATCCTCGCCCCCACGACGGCGCACACCGGGGTGAGCTACGGCATCGACTTCGTGCCACCCGCCGACACCGAGAGCCTGCTCCTTGCGGGCGACGAGACGGCGGCGCCGGCCATCGCCGTGATCCTGGAGCAGCTGCCGCCGGAGGCGCGCGGCGTCGTCGTGCTCGAGATGCCGCATCGCGAGGATGCCGCCTACCTGCCGCACCACCCCGGCTTCGAGTACCGGGTGAGCGCCCGAGGCGACGGCGAACGTCACGCCCACCTCGTCTCGGCGGTGTCGGATGCGGCCGCGCGGCTCGCGCCGGCGGGTCGCGGCGCGGAGGTCGAGGAGATCGACATCGACACCGACATCCTGTGGGAAGTGCCGCGCACGGCCAAGGGCGGCGCAGCCCTCAAGAGCGCGGTGCTCTACTCGTGGCTCGCCGGCGAGGCGAGCGCCATCACGTCGATTCGCCGCCAGCTCGTCGCCGGGCAGGGCGTGGACCGCCGTGCGGTCGCCTTCATGGGGTACTGGCGGCTCGGCAGAGCCGAGAACTGACGAGACGCACAGCCGATCCCGTCTTTCGTTGGCGGATGCCGCAGATGAGCGCCATCCGCCCGCCCCTAGGATGAATCGCGACGCCCCTCTCGGCCCGCCTCGGGCCGCCACGCCGAAGGAGAGCCCATGTCTCTGTCCGCAGCCCCGCACCACCGCGTTCTCGCGGACACTCTCGTTCCCAGCCGCTCCCGCGCGCTGGCGTTGGCGACGGATGCCGCGCTCGTCGTGACCGGAACGGCGCTCGTGGCCGTCGCCGCGCAGATCGCCATCCCCTTCTGGCCCGTTCCGCTGACGGCGCAGACCTTCGCGGTGCTGCTGGTCGGCGTCGCGCTCGGGCCGCTGCGCGGAGCGATCTCGCTCGGGCTCTACCTCGTGATCGGCGTCCTCGGCCTGCCCGTGTTCGCGCAGGGCCTTTCCGGAAGCCTCTTCGCACTCACCACCGGCGGCTACATCATCGGATTCGTCGTCGCCGCTGCGCTGGTCGGCTGGCTCGCGCGCCGCGCGTGGGACCGCAAGGTGCTCGGCATGTTCGTCACCTACATCTCCGGCAGCCTGGTCATCTACGCGTTCGGCCTGCCGTGGCTCTTCGTCTCGCTGTCCAATCTCGGACCGGCCGTCTGGCAGGACGCGCTCGGCTACGACACGCTGATCGGCGCCACTGTCGGCGCCGGAATGCTCCCCTTCCTGCTCGGCGACCTGCTGAAGGCGGTCGTCGCTGCGGCGCTGGTGCCCCTCGCGTGGAAGGGCGTGCACGCGCTCGACGCGCGCAAGCAGTAGCGCGTCGAACCGGTCGCGCTCAGCCGCGCCGACTCCGCCGCGATGAGATCTCGTGCGCGTGCCCCAGTCGCAGCCCCGGCACCAGCGCCAGGAGAGCCAGAGCGGCGGCGATCCCGAACACCGTGGGGAAGCCGGCATCCGTCCCGGCCAGGGCGGTGAACGCCAGTCCCATCGCGGCGATCGAGGCTGAAGCGCCGATCGCGTCCGAGATCGCCAGCGCCGACGAGTTGAATCCCTGGTTCTGCGGTGTCGAGTACGCGAGGGTGAGCACGCTCAGCCGCGGGTACATCAGACCCATGCCCAGGCCGGCCAACGTCCAGCCGACGATGAGCACGGCGGGGTGCAGATGGGTCCAGGCGCAGACGCCCGCGACCACGACGGCGGTGAACAGCAGCGCGATCCCGGCGAGCGTGATCCTGGTGTTGCCGATCCGGTCCCCGAAGCGGCCCTGCACGTCCGCGGCTCCCGCCCATGCCAGTGCCGCCGCGGTCAGCCCGAGGCCCGCCCAGGTTGCGGAGAAGCCGTAGCCCGAGATCAGGAGGTACGGCACGTAGATCTCGGCACCGAACAGGGCGCCGGCGATCAACCCGCGCATCAGGACCACGCTGGGCAGGCCGCGCGCCGCCGTCAGCGTACGCGGCGGCAGCAGCGGCCGAGCGGCGACGCGCGATCACCACGACGGATGCTGCGACCGCGGCAGCCGACCAGGCTCCCAGTTCGCCCGCGAGGCTGAGCATCAGCGCACCGGCCGCCACGGCCACCGCGCAGACCAGCCGCATGAAGACCCGTCCGGTGGCCGGGTCGTCCGTGTGCAGCGCGATCCCGTGCAGCCGCAGCGCCACCATCGCGAACGCGATGAGCGTGAGGGCCGCGACGCCCAGGAACACCCAGCGCCAATGGAGGTACTCCGCGACCGCGCCGGCCAGGAACGGACCGATGAGCGAGGGCACGACCCACGCCGCGGAGAAGGCGGCGAACACCCGGCCGTGGATCTGCACCGGATAGACGCGCGCCACGACGACGTACAGCGCGACGGTCTCGCCGCCCGCGCCGAGGCCCTGGATCAGGCGGCCGACCACGAGAATCGGCATCGTGGGTGCCAGCCCCGCGATGACGAGCCCGACGATGAAGAGCGCGACCGCGACATAGAGGGGCGCCTTCGGACCGAACCGATCGCTCCAGGCTCCGACGGCCACCATGCCGATGACGCTCGTGGCCAGCGTGCCGGCGAAAGCGACGGCGTACAGCGTGTCGCCGTCGAGGTCCTCGCTCACGACCGGCATCACGGTCGTGACCGCCAATGCCTGGATCGCGGCCAGGAAGATCAGCGCGACCGCTCCGACGGTCACCCAGACGTACCGCGACGCCCAGATGCTCGGTGCAGGCTCGAGCGGCGCGATCACGACTCGACGAGCGATCCCATGCGCTCGACGGCTTCGCGGAGCACCTGCGGCGAGCAGCCGAAGTTGATGCGGACGTGGCCGATCCCCTCCTCGCCGAAGAGCGGGCCGAGGTGCAGCGCCACACCCGCCTCGCGGCGGATGCGCACGGCCGGGTTGTCCCCCCAGCCGAGGTCGCTGAGATCCACCCAGGCGAGGAAGCCGGCCTCCGGGATGCGATATCTCGCCCCGGGAACGTGCTCGGCCAGCAGGTCGGCGAGAAGTCGACGATTCTGATCGAGGGCCGCAAGCAGTCCGTCCAGCCACTCGTCGCTGTCCTGCGAGAACGCCGCGACGCCCGCGATCGCCCCGAACAGGCCGGTGCGCCACTCCACCTCGTCGGGCAGGGAGCGCACCACACGGGATGTCTCGTCCCCCGCCGTCACCATCAGGGCGCATTTGAGACCGGCCAGGTTGAACGCCTTGCTCGCGCTGGCGAGGGCGTAGCCGATCCTCGCCGCCGTGGGAGAGGCATCCAGGAACGGCGTGAATGTGCTCGGCGCGTGCACCAGCGGTGCGTGGATCTCATCGCTGATCACCGTCGCGCCGAATCCCGCTGCCAGGTCGGCCAGCGCGACGAGGTCGGCACGCGAGTGCGCGGTGCCGGTCGGGTTGTGCGGATTGCACAGCAGGACGGCGCGCGCTCCGCCGCCAAGCGCGGCCTCGATGCCGGGAAGGTCCAGGCGCCATCCGGTCTCGGTCGCGGTGAGCGGAACGCGCTCGACGACGGCCCCGGCTTCGGGGATGCATTCGTAGAACGGCGGATAGACCGGCGGCGTCACGATGACGCGGTCGCCCGGAACGGTCACGCGGCGGAGGATCTCGACGACGCCCATCATCACGTCACAGGTCGTGCGGACCCGCGAGGGGTCGACGGTCCAGCCATAGCGGCGCAGTGCGAAGCCGGCATAGGCGTCGGCGATGCCCGGGTCGGGCGGCGTATAGCCCGTGTCGCCGAGCTGGACGGCCCGCAGCAGCGCTCGCGTGATCTCGGGCGCCGGCGCGAAGTCGGTCTCGGCCACGAAGAGCGGCAGCACCTCCGGCGGGTACATGCGCCACTTCGTGCTGGACCGGTGCCGCAGCTCGTCGATGGACAGTGCCTTGAGGGGGGTGACGCTCACCCACCGAGCCTATCGACGCGCGCCGACGGCGCGGATCCGGTCGTCAGATTGCGAAACCGAGGGCTCGCATCATGTCGCGGCCGTCGTCGGTGATGCGCTCCGGTCCCCACGGCGGCATCCAGACCCAGTTGATGCGGAACCGCTCGACCACGTCGTCCAGAGCCTGAGCCGTCTGCTCTTCGAGGACATCGGTGAGGGGGCACCCGGCGCTCGTGAGAGTCATGTGGATGACCAGGGCGTCGTTCTCGTCGTCCCAGCCGAGGTCGTAGATCAGCCCCAGGTCGACGACGTTGATCCCCAGTTCCGGGTCCATGACGTCCTTGAGGGCTTCCTGGACCTCGTCGTACTTCTCGGGTGCGAGGGTGGCGGTCATGAGGGGATTCTACGCTTCGCCCTCGGTGGCGGCTTCGAGAACCGGCTCGATGAAGCGGTCGTAGCCTTCGTCCTCGAGCTGCTCGGCGAGCTCGGGGCCGCCCTCCTCGACGATCCGGCCCGCGATCATCACGTGCACGAAGTCGGGGTGGATGTACCGGAGGATCCGGGTGTAGTGGGTGATCAGCAGGACGCCGAGGTTCGTGTCCTCCTTGGCGCGGTTCACGCCTTCGGAGACGATCTTCAGCGCGTCGACGTCGAGCCCGGAGTCGGTCTCGTCGAGCACGGCGATCTGGGGCTTGAGCAGCTCGAGCTGGAGGATCTCGTGACGCTTCTTCTCGCCGCCCGAGAATCCCTCGTTGACGTTGCGCTGCGCGAACTTCGGGTCCATGCGCAGGTTCTTCATGGACTGCTTGACGTCCTTGGTCCACGTGCGGATCGCCGGCGCTTCGCCGTCGATGGCCGTCTTCGCGGTGCGCAGGAAGTTGGTCACGGTCACGCCCGGGATCTCGACGGGATACTGCATCGCCAGGAACAGGCCGGCACGCGCGCGCTCATCGACGGTCATCGCCAGGACGTCCTCGCCGTCGAGCGTGATCGTCCCGCTGGTGACCTTGTACTTGGGGTGGCCGGCGATCGTGTAGGCGAGCGTGGACTTGCCCGACCCGTTCGGCCCCATGATGGCGTGGGTCTGGCCCTTGCGGACGCTGAGGGTCACGCCGTTGAGGATCGGGGTGGTTCCGGCATCCGTCTCGACCGTCACATGCAGGTCGCGGATCTCGAGGACTGACATTCAGACTTCCTTCTTCACTGCGGGATCGATGAGCACGTCGTCGCCGTCGATGACGACCTCGAAGACGGGCACGGGCTCGTACGCGGGGAGGTTCAGCGGCTTGCCGGACAGCAGCGAGAATGCGGAGCCGTGGGCCCAGCACTCGATCGTGTCGCCGTCGACGAAGCCTTCGGCGAGCGAGATGTCGCCGTGCGTGCACACGTCGCCGATCGCGTGCACGTCGTCGTTGGAGTCACGCACGACCGCGATGGCGACGCCGTCGACCTCGACGCGGATGGCGGAGTCCTGCTCGAGCTCACTCAGCGCGCAGACACGGGTAGCGGTCACGAAGCCGCTCCTTCCTGGAGTTCGGCCTCGATGGCGTTGCGTTCGCGCTCGATGGTGTCGTGAGCTCCAGCCTCCGGGCAGGAATGCCGATGCGCTGCACGATATCGCTGAGGAAGCCCACGACGACAAGACGGCGCGCTTCGTCCTCGCTGATGCCGCGCGACTGCAGGTAGAACAGCTGCTCGTCGTCGAAGCGTCCGGTGGCACTGGCATGGCCGGCTCCGCGGATGTCGCCGGTCTCGATCTCGAGGTTCGGGATCGACTCGGCACGCGCGCCGTCGGTCAGCACCAGGTTGCGGTTGGCCTCGTAGGAATCGGTGCCGACCGCGTCGGGTCCGATCAGCACGTCGCCGATCCAGACGCTGCGCGCTCCCGCACCCTGCAGGGCGCCCTTGTAGAGCACGTCGCCGCGGGTGTCGCGGCCCTTGTGGAACAGGTAGACCTGGCTCTCCAGGTGCTGGCCGGAGTCGGAGTACGACAGACCGTACAGCTGCGCCTGCGATCCCGCGCCGGCGAGCTCGACGCTCGGGTTGACCCGCACGACGCCGCCGCCGAAGCTCACGACGAAATGACGCAGGGTCGCGTCGCGCTCGACGCGGGCCTGGTGGGATGCCGCGTGCACGGCGTCATCGGCCCACTGCTGGACCGTGATGACGGTGAGGTGGGCGCCGTCGCCGACGATGATCTCCACGTTCTCGGCGAGCGCGACCGAGCCGCGGTGACGCAGCACGATCGTGCCGCGCGAGTTCGCCAGGCCTGCAGCACGAGGTGCGCGTGGGCAAGACCACCGTGGCCCTGGACATCGACGACACCGGCTCGCCCAGTTCGACGTCAGCAGGGATGCGCAGGTAGGTGCGCCTCGAGTCGTCGCGCCGCCACGCGACCGCAGCGGTGAAGATCCTCCGGCACGAAGACGTCGCCGCGGGGCGCGGTGCCGACCGGCGCGCGGACGGTCTGCACGGATTCCGGTGCGGAGACGGCGACCGTCACGGCGTCCGCGGCTTCCATCCGCGTCGTCGAAGAGCGGTGCCATGCGGTCGACCGGCGAATGCTTCCAGTTGACCTCCCGGCCGGTGGGCCGGTCGAAGTCGGCGGGGTCGTACGAGCGTGGCCGTTCCGAGCGGGTCTGGATGGGCGCCCACGCACCGTCCGTGTGCGCTGTCGAGCCCGGCACCGACGAGGGTGCCTGCGTCGTGGACGTCATCTAGCCGACACTGCCTTCCATGCCCATCTCGATGAGCTTGTTCAGCTCCATGGCGTACTCCATGGGAAGCTCGCGGGCGATCGGCTCGATGAATCCGCGCACGATCATCGCCATCGCCTCGTCCTCCGGCATGCCACGGCTCATCAGGTAGAAGAGCTGCTCCTCGCTGACCTTGGAGACGGTCGCCTCATGACCGAGCTGCACGTCGTCGACGCGGATGTCGATCGACGGGTAGGTGTCGGAGCGCGAGATCGTGTCGACCAGGAGCGCATCGCAGCGCACGGTGTTCGCCGAGTGATGCGCGTTGGCATCCACCCGCACCTCACCGCGGTAGCCGGCGCGGCCGCCGCCGCGCGCGATCGACTTCGAGACGATCGAGGACTGCGTGTACGGCGCCATGTGGATCATCTTGGCGCCGGCGTCCTGGTGCTGACCGGGGCCGGCGAACGCGACCGAGAGCGTCTCGCCCTTCGCGTGCTCGCCGACGAGGAAGATCGACGGGTACTTCATCGTGACCTTGGATCCGATGTTGCCGTCGATCCACTCCATCGTCGCTCCCTCGTGCGCGATCGCGCGCTTGGTGACGAGGTTGTAGACGTTGTTGGACCAGTTCTGGATCGTCGTGTAGCGCACGCGGGCGTTCTTCTTCACGACGATCTCGACCACCGCGGAGTGCAGCGAGTCGCTCTTGTAGATGGGGGCCGTGCAGCCCTCGATGTAATGGACGTACGAGCCTTCGTCGGCGATGATCAGCGTCCGCTCGAACTGGCCCATGTTCTCCGTGTTGATGCGGAAGTAGGCCTGGAGCGGGATGTCGACATGAACTCCCGGCGGCACGTACACGAACGATCCGCCCGACCACACCGAGGTGTTGAGCGCAGCGAATTTGTTGTCGCCGGCGGGGATGACCGTGCCGAAGTACTCCTCGAAGAACTCGGGATGCTCGCGCAGCGCGGTGTCGGTGTCCATGAAGATGACGCCCTGAGCTTCGAGCTGCTCGTTGATCTGGTGGTAGACCACCTCGGACTCGTACTGTGCCGCCACGCCGGCGACGAGGCGCTGCCGCTCCGCCTCGGGGATGCCCAGTCGCTCGTACGTGTTGCGGATCTCCTCGGGCAGCTCCTCCCAGGAGCCCGCCTGCTTCTCGGTGGACCGCACGAAGTACTTGATGTTGTCGAAGTCGATCTCGCTGAGATCGGCTCCCCACGTCGGCATCGGCTTGCGCTCGAAGAGCTGCAGCCCCTTCAGCCGGTTCTTGAGCATCCACTCCGGCTCGCTCTTGAGCGTGGAGATGCCGCGCACGACGGCTTCGCTCAGTCCGCGCTGGGCGGTGGCCCCGGCGGCGTCGGCATCGTGCCAGCCGAATTCGTACTGTCCGAGGCTCGCCAGTTCTGGTCGGTCGATCAGCACATCCGACATCGTCACACTCTCCTCCGGGCCACAACGGTGTCATCCGCCCCGGCACTCCTGCTTCTCCGGTGGAGTACCGAAGAGGGGTGCCGCTCGGTGGGCCCAATCACGCGGCGCCGACCTGCGCGCCTACACTTGTCAGTGATGCAGAGCGCGACGCGCCCGCATCCGACCCTTTGATTCTACAGGGTTCCGCCCCCTGCCCGGGTGGCCGGAACCCCGTCCGGCCACGTCCGGAGCGCATTCCCAGGAGGCTGGCCCGATGGCCGCGGACCCGACCACCACCGCCGAGGCGAGCCTGCTCGGGCGACTCTGGGCGTGGCTGCCGGCGCGTGTGGACCGCCGGGTCATCGCCGCTGCGTGGGCGACGCTGGTGGTGCAGGTGGGGATCGTCGGCACGGGCGGGCTGGTCCGGCTCACCGGATCGGGACTCGGATGCCCGACCTGGCCGCGCTGCACCGCCGAGTCGCTCGTGCCGACGCCGGAGATGGGGATCCACGGCGTCATCGAGTTCGGCAACCGCCTGCTGACCTTCGTCCTCGTGGTCGTGGCGATCACCATGTTCCTGTTCGTGGTGCGGATGCGCCGCGAACGCGCAGACCTGTTCTGGCTGGCGCTCGCGATCGGCCTGTACGTTCCGCTGCAGGCGATCATCGGCGGCATCACGGTCCTGACGAACCTCAACCCCTATGTCGTCGGGCTGCACTACTTCGCGTCGGTGGTCCTGGTCTCGCTCGCGGCTGTTCTGGTCGCGCGCGTCTACGCGACGCCGGGGCCGCGGGTACTGGCCGTTCCCCGCTGGTATGCCGCGACCGCCCACGTGACGAGCGCACTCGTTCTCGTGACGGTCGTCGTCGGCATCCTCGTCACCGGATCGGGACCGCACGCCGGTGACGGCGGTGCAGCCCGCAACGGGCTCGACCCCGGGTTCATGCAGCACGTCCATTCCTGGCCGGCGTACGCGCTGCTGGCGGCGACCCTCGTGCTCGTAGTCGGCGCGTGGCGTACTCCCCCGACTCTGCGGATGCGGCTGTGGACCGGACTGCTGCTGGCCGTCGAGGTCGCCCAGATCGTCGTGGGCCTCTGGCAGGCGCGCACCGGACTGCCGATCGCACTGGTGAACATCCACATGGTGCTCGCGGTGCTTCTGGTCGCGGCGATGACCGCGGTCGTGATGCATCTGAAGACCCCGCTCGTCGGCCGGGATTCATAGCCGACTCATCGCATTCGCACACCGGCGGCCCATCGGGGCCAGCCAGGCTGGCCGATGCCCCATCCCCAACCGAGGAGTAACCGCATGACCGCACGTCCCAGCCTTGTCCGCAGCATCCCGTTCTGGATCCTGCTCGTCCTCTCCCTTGCGACGAGCGCCTTCGGCGCCTGGCTCGCCATCGACAAGCTCGCGGTGATGTCCGCCGGCCTGACCGCCGGCACGGCGACCCCGGTCGACGTGTACGTCGGTCAGGTCTGGGCGATCGTCGGCGGCATCCTGCTCGCCACCGGAATCGTGGGGCTGGCCCTCGCGCTGGTGCTCGCGGTGATCCGCTCCTTCGTCCCGGCGACCGACGCCGACATCATCGAGGCCCTGGACTGGTCGACCGACGACGAGGCGCTCGAGAACGCCCCGGCCGACGAGGCGCGCGGTGACACGACCGCCGCCGAGGATGCGGCCGCCGTCGCCGACGAGCAGCCGGCCGAAGAGGTCGCAGCGCAGCGCTGACCGACATCGCAGGAGGGACGGGAGGCGCTGCACGGTCGAGCGCCCCCGCCCTCGCTGCTCCATCCGCTCGATCTTGCCGCGATACTGGCTGAGTGGACCCTGTCGGCACGATCACGTGGATCGTGCTCTTCGTCATCACCACGGTCGCCGTCACCGGGCTCGTCGGGCGGCTCGGCTGGTCAGCACCGGTCGCCCTCGTCATCGTCGGCGGCGCGGTCTCCTTCATCCCCGGGGTTCCGGAGGTCGAGGTCCAGCCCGAGCTCATCCTGTACGGGATCCTCCCGCCCCTGCTTTTCGCCGCGGCGATCCGGACCTCCGTCGTGGACGTGCGCGCCCGCCGCGACAGCATCCTGCTCCTGTCGGTCGGGCTCGTCGCCTTCACCGTCGTCGCGGTCGGGTTCGCCGCTTTCGCGCTGATCCCGGCGATCACCCTGGCGGCCGCCTTCGCCTTCGCGGCGGTGGTCGCGCCGACCGACGCGATCGCCGTGACGGCGATCGCCGGTCGGCTGGGTCTCCCGCGCCGGGTCGTGACCATCCTCGAGGGCGAAAGCCTGCTGAACGACGCCACCGCGCTGGTGGCGCTGAACGCATCGATCGCCGCGATCGTCAGCGCGGTGACTCCGGCCGAGATCGGCCTGGACTTCGTGATCGCCGTCGCGGTGGGAATGGGCGTGGGCTTCGCGGTCGGATGGATCGTCTCGCTGGTGCGCTCGCGTCTTCACTCGGCTGTGCTCGACACCAGCCTGACGCTCGTGACGCCTTTCGCCGCCTTCCTGCTCGGCGAACTCCTGCACGGCTCCGGCGTGCTCGCCGTGGTCATCGCCGGCCTCTACCTGGGCTTCCGGGCGCCGGCGGTCTCATCGGCCGAGGCGCGGGTGGCCGAGCGCCTCAATTGGCGCACGATCCAGTTCCTCCTGGAGAACGCCGTCTTCCTGTTCATCGGCCTGAACCTCGAGGGCATCCTCGAGGGTGCGCTCCGGACGGGCCCCGGCGTGTGGCAGACGGTGGGCATCTGCATCGGCATCCTCGCGGCCCTCGTGATCTCGCGCTTCGCCTGGGTGATGGGCACGACCCTGCTGTACCGCAAGGGACCCAGGCGGCTGCGGGAGCGCCGGTGGCCGTGGGGCAGCGGTGTCGCCGTGGCATCGGCCGGAGTGCGCGGCGTGGTCACGTTGGCCGCCGTGTTCCTCCTGCCGGCCGAGACGCCGTCGCGCGAGTATCTGCAGTTCCTCGCGTTCGTCGTCGTGGTCGCCAGCCTTCTCGGCGGGCTCGCGCTGCCCGCGATCATCCGTGCGCTCAAGCTCCCCAAGCCGAGCTTCGCCCAGGAGCTCACCGAGCGTCGGCTCCTGATGGCCGAAGCCCGGCAGGCGGGGATCGACCTCCTGGACGAGCAGGATGTGACGAGCGACGAGGCGCGCGTGGCCGAGCTGCTCAGAACGGACGCCGGCTTCCTCGGCGAGACGCTCGACACCTACGGCCCGGACGCCTCGATCCCACAGCTCGAGGCGAAGTTCCGGCTCCGGACGGCCATGCTGCACGCGGAGCGCTCGGCGGTGCTGAAGGCGCGCGCGGAGGGGCGCTACCAGGAGCCGGCGATCGTGGCGGCACTGCAGGCGATCGATGCCGAGGAGACGGCGCTGCGCGCCCAGTTCCCGAAGGAGAACTGAGGCAGGGGTCCTCGAGAAAGCCGCACCGGCGTACTCGACCGTGGTGTCAGCGCATCGACGCGGGCATCGCTCGCCTCGAGCCGCCGGGACTCAGAACGGCAGCAGCGGGTCGATCGCGATCGCGACGAAGAGCAGCGTCAGGTAGGTGATCGATGCGTGGAAGACGCGCATCGGCCGCGGCTCGGTGCCGCGCACCGCGCGGTTGTAGAGGCGGTGCGACTCGTAGATGAACCAGCCGCCGAATACGAGCGCCGACACCGTGTACACCAGACCCATGCCCGCCACCGGGATCAGCAGCAGCGAGCAGGCGACGGTCGCCCACGCATAGAGGATGACCTGCAGTCCGACCTGAGAGCTGTTGCGGGTCGCCCCGAGCATCGGCACATCGACCTCGTCGTACTGGTCCTTGTACTTCATCGACAGCGGCCAGTAGTGCGGCGGCGTCCACAGGAACACGAGGGCGAAGAGGATCATCGGCGTCCACGACAGGGAACCGGTGACCGCAGTCCAGCCGATGACCACCGGGAAGCATCCGGCGATGCCGCCCCACACGATGTTCTGCTCGGTGCGGCGCTTGAGGATCATCGTGTAGATCACGACGTAGAAGAAGATCGCCCCAGCCGACAGCGCGGCGGCGAGCCAGTTGGTCGTCAGCCAGAGCCAGACGGTGGATGCCGCCGCCAGCGTCCACGCGAAGATGAGGGCTCCCCGCGGCGAGACCTCCCCCGTGACCAGCGGACGATTGACGGTGCGCTGCATGTGCGCGTCGATGTCGCGATCGAGGTACATGTTGAACGCAGCCGCCGACCCGGCGCTCAGAGAGCCGCCCA
This sequence comes from uncultured Actinomycetota bacterium, assembly GCA_963717585.1. Lineage (GTDB taxonomy): Bacteria > Actinomycetota > Actinomycetes > Actinomycetales > Microbacteriaceae > Microbacterium. Next base: position 475,435 of record CAVQWI010000001.1, read on the forward strand.
GCACGGTGGCCAGCACGAGCCAGATGTCCGGCAGCCCACCCTGAGCGAGGATCATCACCGGCACCGTCGTGACGAGCAGGAGTTCCAGCACGCGGGGCTTGGTCAGCGCGATGTAGGCGCGGATCGTACGGCCCAGCGAATGCGGTCGAGCGCTGGAAACGCCCGCCGTGATCGTGGTGTCCATCGCTCCCCGCTCGACCGCCTGAAACTGCGTATCGAGTCTATGGCATCAGCGCCGCACGCCTCTTCGGCGAGGGCTCACAGGAGGTCGCGTTCCGGTGTGAGCACACCGATACACCGGCGACACGGCACGGACACGAATCCGCCGGACGGGACTGCCACACTGCCGTCATACGCGGTCTCGCATGGCCGGCGCGGAATGACGCTTCGCTATGCTGAAACCACACGCGCGCCCTGCGCCGGCTGCTCCTCCCGATTGCGATGCGGTCTGCGCGCACGGGTGCACTTCCTCTGAGAAAGGCGGCCCGGTGTCGGAACTGCGTTGGGATGAAATCGATCGGCGCGCGGTGGACACCGCTCGCGTGCTGGCGGCGGACGCGGTCGAGAAGGTGGGCAACGGCCACCCGGGCACGGCGATGAGTCTCGCCCCGGCGGCGTATCTGCTGTACCAGCGCGTCATGAACCACGACCCGGCCGACGTCCACTGGCCAGGCCGCGACCGGTTCGTCCTCTCGGCCGGGCATTCCTCGCTGACTCAGTACGTGCAGCTTTATCTGGGCGGGTTCGGACTCGAGCTCGACGACCTCAAGTCCCTGCGGACCTGGGGGTCCAAGACGCCCGGGCACCCGGAGTACGGCCACACCGACGGCGTGGAGATCACGACCGGTCCGCTCGGTCAGGGACTCGCCTCATCGGTGGGCTTCGCGTATGCCGCGCGCTATGAGCGCGGTCTCTTCGATCCTGACGCCGCCCCCGGCGAGAGCCCGTTCGACCACTTCATCTATGTCATCGCATCGGACGGAGACCTCCAGGAGGGCATCACCAGCGAGGCGTCGTCGCTGGCCGGCCATCAGGAGCTGGGCAACCTGGTCGTGATCTACGACTCCAACCAGATCTCCATCGAGGACGACACCGACGTGGCCTTCACCGAGGACGTCGCGAAGCGCTACGAGTCGTACGGCTGGCACGTGCAGACCGTCGACTGGAAGAAGACGGGCGAGTACGTCGAGGATGCGGCCGAGCTGCACGCCGCTCTCGAGGCGGCCCAGGGCGAGACGGCGAAGCCGTCGATCATCATCCTGAAGACCATCATCGGCTGGCCCTCACCGGGCAAGCAGAACACCGGCAAGATCCACGGCTCGGCGCTCGGCGGCGACGAACTCGCGGCGACCAAGAAGGTGCTCGGCTGGGATCCGGACGAGACCTTCGTCGTCCCCGAGGACGTCCTGTCCCACACGCGCGCACTGGGTGAGCGCGGCGCGACCGTGCACGCGCAGTGGCAGGAGCGCTTCGACGCGTGGGCGGCGGCCAACCCGGAGCGCAAGGCGCTGTGGGATCGTGTGACCGCCCGCGAGCTGCCCGAGGGCCTGGCAGAGGCGCTGCCGGTGTTCGAGCCCGGCAAGGACGTCTCGACCCGCGCCGCGTCGGGCACGGTGATCAACGCCCTCGCCGCCCGGCTCCCCGAGTTGTGGGGCGGTTCGGCCGATCTGGCCGAGTCGAACCTGACGACGATCAAGGACGCCCAGTCGTTCATCCCGACCGAATGGTCCACTCACGAGTGGAGCGGGAACCCCTACGGGCGTGTGCTTCATTTCGGCATCCGTGAGCACGCGATGGGCGCGATCATCAACGGCATCGTGCTGCACGGCCCGACCCGCGCGTTCGGAGGAACGTTCCTCATCTTCAGCGACTACATGCGGCCCTCGGTCCGCCTCGCGTCGCTGATGAACATCCCCTCGATCTACGTCTGGACGCACGACTCCGTGGCGCTCGGCGAGGACGGCCCGACCCACCAGCCGATCGAGCAGCTCGCAGCCCTCCGCGCCATCCCGAACTTCACGGTCGTGCGCCCGGGTGACGCGGCCGAGACGGCCGTGGTCTGGCTCGAGATTCTGCGTCGTCACGCCGGCCCCACCGGCATCGCGCTGACCCGGCAGAACATCGCCGTGTTCGAGCGGGGCGATGGTGAGGCATCCGGAAGCACGTTGGCCTCAGCCGACCTTGCGGCCCGGGGCGCCTACATCCTGGCGGAAGCGCCGAACGGCTCGCCCGATGTCATCCTGATCGCGACGGGCTCCGAGGTGCAGCTCGCCGTCTCCGCACGCGAGACGCTCGCCGCGGAGGGCATCAACGCACGCGTCGTGTCGGCGCCGTCGCTGGAGTGGTTCGACGAGCAGGATGCCGCATACCGCGAGTCCGTGCTTCCGAAGGCCGTGCGCGCCCGCGTGTCGGTCGAGGCGGGCATCGCCTTGCCGTGGCGCAACATCATCGGCGACAACGGCCGCAGCGTCTCGATCGAGCACTTCGGCGCGTCGGCCGACTACAAGACCCTGTTCCAGAAGTTCGGCGTCACCGCCGAAGCCGTCGTCGAGGCGGCACGCGAGACCCTCGCCGCCGCGGAAGCGGCCTCTGTCCACACTGAGGAGAACTCATGAGCACCCCCACCGCACACCTGGTCGCCGAAGGCGTCAGCATCTGGCTGGACGACCTGTCCCGCGACCGCATCGTGACCGGCAACCTCGCCGATCTCATCGCGACCCGCAATGTGTCCGGCGTGACCACGAACCCGACGATCTTCGCCGGCGCGATCGGCTCCGGCTCCGCGGCGTACACGGGCCAGGTCGGCGTGCTCGCCGGGCATGGAGCATCCGCCGACGAGGCGATCTTCGAGATCACCACGGACGACGTCCGGGCTGCAGCCGACGTGTTCCGGCCGGTCTACGACGCGACCGACGGCGTGGACGGCCGGGTCTCGATCGAGGTCTCGCCGGATCTCGCCCACGACACCGACGCGACGATCGCGCAGGCCAAAGAGCTCTGGGCCAAGGTCGACCGTCCCAACGTGCACATCAAGATCCCCGCCACCAAGGCGGGTCTGCCGGCGATCACCGAGGTGATCGGCTCGGGAATCTCGGTCAACGTCACCCTGATCTTCAGCCTGGAGCGCTACGCCGAGGTCATCGACGCGTACCTGGCCGGGCTGGAGAAGGCCAAGGACGCCGGAGAGGATCTCTCCCGGATCCACTCCGTCGCATCGTTCTTCGTCTCGCGGGTGGACACCGAAGTGGACAAGCGCCTGTCGGCGATCGGCACGGAGGAGGCCGAGGGACTGAAGAGCCTCGCCGGCGTCGCGAACGCCCGTCTGGCCTATGAGCTGTTCGAGCGCGAGTTCGCCACCGACCGCGCGAAGGCGCTCACGGATGCCGGCGCCAACCTCCAGCGCCCGCTCTGGGCATCGACCGGCGTGAAGGACCCCTCCCTGCCGGACACCCTGTACGTCACCGAGCTCGTCGCTCCCGGCACGGTGAACACCATGCCGGAGAAGACGCTCGAGGCCACCTTCGACCACGGCGTGATCGGGGGGGACACCGTGACGGGCGCCTATGCGGGCGCGCGCGAGGTGTTCGACAAGCTCGCCGCGGCGGGCGTGGACTTCGCCGACGTCACACAGGTGCTCGAAGACGAGGGCGTGCAGAAGTTCATCGCCTCCTGGCACGAACTCCAGGACACCGTGAAGACAGCCCTCGAGACAGCGCAGCCGGCTCACTCGGATTCAGCCCAGTGAGCTTCGAGATCCACCTGACCGGACACGTCAAGTCCGTCGTCCACGAGACGCTTCCCGGGCTGATCGCGGACCTCGTCGCCTCCGGCATCACGGCCGGCGATGCCTCCCTGTGGGGCCCGAATGCCGAGGCGGAGGCTTCGCAGCGCCTCGGGTGGGTGCAGGCGGTGTCGGTGTCCCGGCCCCTGGTCCCCGAGATCGAAGCGCTTCGCGCCGAACTGGTCGCACGGGGCGTGACGCGCGTGGTGCTCGCCGGCATGGGCGGCTCCTCGCTCGCGCCCGAAGTGATCGCCCAGACCTCCGGCGTTCCGCTGGTCATCCTCGATTCGACCGCGCCCAGCCAGGTGCTCGCGGCAATCGACGGTGACGCGGAGGCAGGCGGACTCGAGCAGACGGTGCTCGTCGTGTCGTCCAAGTCCGGATCGACCGTCGAGACCGATTCCGCGAAGCGCGCGTTCGAGACCGCGTTCCGCGACATCGGGATCGATCCGACCGAGCGGATCGTGGTCGTCACCGACCCCGGCTCGCCGCTGGATGAAGCCGCGCGCGCGGACGGCTACCGCGTCTTCAACGCCGATCCGACGGTGGGCGGCCGGTATTCGGCGCTCACCGCGTTCGGCCTGGTGCCGACCGGGCTCGCCGGCGTCGACCTCTCCGAGCTCCTCGACGAGGCCGAGGCGTCTCTGCTCGAGGTCGCGATCGACAGCGCAGACAACCCCGCCCTGGTGCTCGCCGCGGCGATCGCCGGCGGTCAGCCCCGGCGCGACAAGCTCGGTCTCATCACCGACGGCACGCACATCGTCGGGCTGCCGGACTGGATCGAGCAGCTGGTCGCGGAGTCGACCGGCAAGCAGGGCACCGGCATCCTTCCCGTCGTGCTCCTGCCGGTCTCCCCCGAGGTCGAGAATCCGCCGTCCGACATGCAGCTGGTGCGCTTCGTCGACGAAGCCAACGAGTTCCACTTCCGCGAGCGCCACGAGGGCGAGGTGCTGATCAGCGGCTCTCTCGGCGCGCAGTTCGTGGTGTGGGAGTATGCGACCGCGATCGCGGGCCGGATGCTGGGGATCGACCCGTTCGACCAGCCCGACGTCGAATCGGCCAAGGTCGCAGCCCGGGGACTCCTGGACGCGCGCCCGGAGCAGACCGCCCCGGCGTTCGCGCTGGACGGGGTCGAGGTCCGCGTCTCTGATCCGGCCCTGGCAGCCTCCGGAACCGTCGCCGGTGTGCTGGACGCGCTGTGGTCGCAAGTGCCGGCGGACGGCTACGTGTCGATCCAGGCGTACGTGGACCGGCTCCGCCTGCCGCAGCTGCAGGGTCTGCGTGAGCTCGTGGCGGCCGACTCCGGCCGCCCCGTCACTTTCGGGTGGGGACCCCGTTTCCTGCATTCGACCGGACAGTTCCACAAAGGCGGTCCCGCGGTGGGGGCGTTCCTGCAGATCCTCGAACAGACCGACGTCGACCTGGAGATCCCCGGGCGGCCCTTCACGTTCGGCCAGCTCATCCAGGCCCAGGCGGCGGGCGACGCCGCCGTGCTCGCCGAGGGGCACGGGCGTCCTGTCGTGACCCTCACGCTCACCGACCCCCAGGCCGAGGTGCTCACGCTCTTCGAAGCCGCTCAATAGGAGTCCATCCACATGACCGTGGAGATCTCGCGGGGGCACAACCCGCTGCGCGACCCCGAGGATCACCGTCTCAACCGCATCGCCGGTCCGAGCGCGCTGGTGATCTTCGGGGTGACGGGCGATCTGTCCCGCAAGAAGCTCATGCCCGCCGTGTACGACCTGGCCAATCGCGGTCTGCTGCCCCCGGGTTTCGCGCTGGTCGGCTTCGCGCGACGGGACTGGGAGGACCAGGACTTCGCCGAGGTGGTCAAGGCCGCGGTGAAGGACCACTCCCGCACCGAGTTCCGCGAGGAGACCTGGCAGCAGCTCCTCGAGGGGATCCGGTTCGTCTCCGGCGAGTTCAACGACGACGACGCCTTCCGGCGGCTTCGCGAGACCGTCGACAAGCTCGACGTGGAGCGCGGAACGATGGGCAACCACGCGTTCTACCTGTCGATCCCGCCCAAGGACTTCCCCATCGTGGCCGAGCAGCTGAAGTCCTCGGGGCTCGTGGATGACACAGCCGATCAGCCCGAGCGCTGGCGACGGGTCGTCATCGAGAAGCCCTTCGGTCACGACCTCGAATCGGCGCAGGAGCTCAACGACGCGCTGCGCTCGGCGTTCCCGACCGACTCGATCTTCCGCATCGACCACTACCTCGGCAAGGAGACGGTCCAGAACATCCTGGCGCTCCGCTTCGCCAACGAGCTGTACGAGCCGATCTGGAACGCGAACTACGTCGACCACGTGCAGATCACGATGGCCGAAGACATCGGCGTGGGCGGCCGTGCCGGGTACTACGACGGCATCGGCGCCGCACGGGATGTGATCCAGAACCACCTCCTCCAGCTGATGGCGCTCACCGCGATGGAGGAGCCCATCACCTTCGACGCGAAGAACCTGCGCGCGGAGAAGGAGAAGGTGCTGGCGGCCGTCACGCTCCCGAACGACCTCTCGCGGTCCACCGCCCGTGGCCAGTACGCCGGCGGCTGGCAGGGCGGCGAGAAGGTGCTGGGCTTCCTCGAAGAGGACGGGATGAACCCCGAGTCCACGACCGAGACGTATGCCGCGATCACGCTCGAGGTGAACACGCGCCGCTGGGCAGGAGTTCCGTTCTACCTGCGCACCGGCAAGCGCCTCGGACGCCGCGTGACCGAGATCGCCGTCGTGTTCAAGCGAGCGCCCGAGCAGCTCTTCTCCCGCAGTCAGACCTCCGGCCAGGGGCAGAACGCCCTCGTGATCCGCGTGCAGCCGGACGAGGGCGTGACGATCCGATTCGGCTCGAAGGTGCCCGGCGCCGGTGCGCAGGTGCGCGACGTCACGATGGACTTCGGCTACGGCCACGCCTTCACCGAGGCGAGCCCCGAGGCGTACGAGCGACTGATCCTGGACGTGCTGCTGGGCGATCCGCCCCTCTTCCCCCGACACGAGGAGGTCGAGCTCTCCTGGAAGATCCTCGACCCGATCGAGGAGCACTGGACCGCGCAGGGCGGGCCGCTCGAACAGTACTCCCCCGGGTCGTGGGGTCCGGCATCCGCCGATGAGATGCTCGCCCGCGATGGACGCACCTGGAGGCGACCGTGATCATCGACCTGCCCGACACGACCGTGAGCAAGATCTCCCGCGCGCTCGTCAGCGTGCGCGAAGAGGGCGGCGCGGTCGCCCTCGGGCGGGTGCTGACACTCATCATCCTCACCCGCGAGGGCGCGCTCGAAGAGGTCATCGAGGCGGCGAACGACGCCTCGCGGGAGCACCCGATGCGCGTCATCGTGCTCATGATCGACGGTGGGAGCGAGACCGACTCCCGACTGGACGCGCAGATCCGCGTCGGCGGCGACGCCGGCGCCAGCGAGGTGGTCACGCTTCGCGCGTTCGGGGAGGCCGGGGGCTCCAACCTCGAGAGCCTGGTCACCGGTCTGCTCCTGCCGGATGCGCCGGTCGTGGTCTGGTGGCCGAACAAGACGCCCGAGAACCCGTCGACCACCTCGATCGGCCGCATCGCCCAGCGGCGCATCACGGATGCCGCGACGAAGTCCGACCCGCAGGCGTGGGTGGCGGCACTCGGCCAGAACCAGGCGCCCGGCGACACCGATCTCGCGTGGACACGCCTCACGCACTGGCGGGAGCAGCTCGCCGCCGTACTCGACCAGCCCCCGTATGAGCCGGTCACGGGGGTGGAGGTGCGCGGTGCGGCCACCTCGCCGTCGACGGCGCTGCTGGCGGCCTGGCTGCGCCTGATGCTCGATGTGCCGGTGGACTGGCGCTATCTTCCGGAGGACGAGTGGAGTGAAGGCATCAAGTCGGTGCGCCTCACACGTCCCAGCGGAGAGGTCGTCCTCGAGCGCTCCTCACCCGCCGTCGCGTGCCTCACACAGCCCGGTCAGCCGCTGCACGACCTGGTCCTCCCCCGCCGGTCTCTGCGCGAATGCCTCGCCGAGGAGCTTCGCCGGCTCGATCCGGACGTCCTGTATGGTCGAGTGATCACCGAGGGCTGGGAGCTCTTGGAACCGGCGACGCAGGAGACGCATGGCTGAGTTCATCATCGAGAAGCGTGTCGTGATCAGTGCCGATCCCGCCGCTCTCGCTGAGTCCGTCGCCACTCGATTCGTCCATCGCCTCGCCAAATGCTCCGCCGACGGCCGGCCCGTCCATGTCTCGCTCACCGGCGGGTCGATGGGTTCCGCCGTCCTCGCCGCCGCGGCGGTGCACCCTCGCCGTGACCGCGTGAACTGGTCCCACGTCCACTTCTGGTGGAGCGACGAGCGGTTCGTTCCGGCGGCCGACCCGGAGCGCAACGACGGGCAGGCTCGCGAGGCGCTGCTGGATGCCCTCGAGATCCCTGCGGCCAACATCCACGCGATGGCGGCCAGTGACGAGGGGATCGATCTGGATGCCGCCGCCGCACGCTACGCGGCAGAACTGGCGCGCTTCCCGCAGGCAGACGGCACGGCGTGGCCGGCGTTCGATGTCTGCTTCCTCGGCGTCGGGCCGGACGGTCACATCGCATCGCTGTTCCCGGACCGGCCCGAGATCCTGATCACCGACCGCGCCGCCGTCGGAGTACGCGACTCGCCGAAGCCGCCGCCCGACCGGGTGACGGTCACCCGGCCGGTCATCAACGGCTCGAAGCGGGTGTGGCTGGTTCTCGCCGGCGCCGACAAGGCAGCGGCTCTCGGTCTGGCGCTCGCGGGCGCCAGCTACGCCAGCGTTCCGGCAGCCGGCGCAAAGGGCCGCAAGCGAACCGTTTTCTTCGTCGACGAGGCCGCGGCGTCTCAGGTGCCGCCGGAGCTCATCGATCAGGAGTATTGACGGCTCGCGGAGCTCGCGTCAATCCTGTCCGCGACGGTCCCGCAGCTGCTTGAGCGCGTCGTCCAGCAGAGCCTCGGCCTCTTCCTCGGTGCGACGTTCCTTCACGTACGCGAGGTGGGTCTTGTACGGCTCGGTCTTGGCGAGAGCGGGCGGATTCTCCTTGTCGCGCCCGGCCGGCAGACCGGAGTGCGGGGAGTCGATCGTGTCGGGGATCTCCTCCTCGGGGATGCCCGCCGCGAAGTAGCGGATCGTCTCGTTGCCGAGGGCGTCCCAGTAGGAGATGGCGATGCGCTCGGCGTGGAAGCCGTGGTCCTGCTCGCCCATCGGCCCGGCACCGACGCGGGTGCCGCGGATGGCATTTCCTCCGGTGGCCATCAGACGCTCTGGAACTTCGTGATGAGGCCGAGGGCCACGATCGACACGAACCAGGCGAGCGCGAGGATCACCGTGAAGCGGTTGAGATTGCGCTCCGCCAGGCCCGACGAGCCGAGTGCGGAGGTCATGCCGCCGCCGAACATGTCGGACAGCCCGCCACCGCGCCCCTTGTGGAGCAGGATGAGAAGGGTCAGCAGCAGGCTGGTGATGCCGAGGAGCACCTGCAGGACGAACTCGAGGATCTGCACAGATCTAAGCCTTTCACCGCGCCCGGTACAGGCGCACGATCTCCCAGTATAAACGCCGTCAGACGCCGACGTGTTTCTGATAGCGGATGATCGCGGCGAACTCGTCGACGACCAGGCTCGCGCCGCCGACGAGGGCGCCGTCCACATCGGGCTCGCGCATGAAGCTCGCGATGTTCGCCGCCTTCACCGAGCCGCCGTACAGGACGCGCGTACGGTCCGCGGCATCCTGACCGAGCCGGTCAGCGATCACTGCGCGCAGCTTGCCGCAGACGTCCTGCGCCTGCTCCGGCGTCGCCGCCTGACCCGAGCCGATCGCCCAGACGGGCTCGTAGGCGACCACGATGTCGGCGTCGGCGGGCAGCCCTTCCAGCGCGATCTCCAGCTGGCCGACGGGAACCGCGCTCGCACCGAACTTCTCGAGGTCCTCGGATGTCTCTCCCACGCAGATGACCGGAACGAGCCCGTGCCGCAGCGCTGCATGCACCTTCTCGGCGACGACGGCGTCGGTCTCGGCGTGATACTCGCGGCGCTCCGAGTGCCCGATGATCACGTACGTGCAGTTGAGCTTCTTGAGGAACGCTCCGGAGACCTCGCCGGTGTAGGCGCCCGAGTCCTTCGTCGACAGGTCCTGCGCCCCGAGCGCGAAGGGGATCTTGTCTGCGTCGAGGAGAGTCTGCACCGTGCGCAGGTCGGTGAAGGGCGGGAACAGGCCGACCTCGACGCTTCCGTCGAGGTGCTTGGCCTCCTTGAGCGCCCAGTGCAGCTTCTGCACGAAGGCGATCGCCTGCTGGTGGTCGAGGTTCATCTTCCAGTTGCCCGCGATGAACGGGACTCTCGCTACTGCCATCCGAGGACCTCCAGTCCGGGGAGCTTCTTGCCCTCGAGGAATTCCAGGCTCGCTCCGCCGCCCGTCGAGATGTGCCCGAACTGGTCGTCCCGGAAGCCGAGCTGCCGAACGGCCGCCGCCGAGTCGCCACCGCCGACGACGCTGAGGCCGTCGACCTCGGTGAGGGCCTGTGCGATGGCTTTCGTGCCGGCCGCGAATGGAGCCAATTCGAAGACGCCCATGGGTCCGTTCCAGAACACGGTCCGGCTGTCGCGGATGACCTCGGCGAAGCGCGCCGAAGTGTCCGGCCCGATGTCCAGCCCCAGACCGGATGCTCCGAACGGAGTGTCCTCGATGCGGTCGGCGTCGGTCACGACGTGCTCCGCGTCCGCCCCGAACTTCGACGCCACGACGACATCGGTCGGCAGGACGATCTCGACTCCGGACTCTTCAGCGGTCCTGATGTACTGCCTGACCGTGTCGAGCTGATCCGCCTCGAGCAGGCTCGAGCCGACCTTGTGGCCCTGCGCGGCGAGGAAGGTGAACAGCATCCCGCCGCCGACGAGCAGCCGATCCACGCGCGGAAGGAGGTGGGAGATGACACCGAGCTTGTCGCTGACCTTCGAGCCGCCGAGGACGACCGTATAGGGACGCTCGGGATTCTCGGTCAGGCGGTCGAGGACATCCAGTTCGGCGGCGATGAGCAGCCCGGCGGCGGACGGCAGGATCTCGGCAAGGTCGTAGACGCTGGCCTGCTTGCGGTGCACGACGCCGAAGCCGTCGGAGACGAGCACATCGCCGAGGTCGGCGAGCTGCTCGGCGAACGCCCGGCGCTCCGCGTCGTCCTTCGCCGTCTCGCCGGGGTTGAAGCGGAGGTTCTCGATGACGGCGACGTCTCCGTCTTCGAGTTCGGCGACGGCATCGGAGGCGGACTCCCCCACGGTGTCGAGCGCGAAGGCGACCGGCTTGCCGAGCAGCTCGGAGAGCCGCTGGGCGACGGGGGCGAGGCTGTACTTCGCGTCGGGAGCGCCCTCGGGGCGCCCGAGGTGCGAGCACACGATGACGCGGGCGCCCTGATGGATGAGCGCATTCAGCGTGGGAAGCGACGCCCGCACACGGCCATCGTCCGTGATCGCGCCGTCCTTCAGGGGAACGTTCAGATCACAGCGGACGATGACCCGTTTGCCGGCGAGCGAACCCAGCGAGTCGAGGGTGCGCAGAGGCATGATCGCTTGCTTCTGAACGGCTTAGAGGCGTTCGGCGACGTACTCGGTCAGGTCGACGAGCCGGTTGGAGTAGCCCCACTCGTTGTCGTACCAGGCCGAGACCTTGACCAGGTTGCCGCTGACGTTGGTCAGCTCGGAGTCGAAGATCGACGAGTGGGGGTTGCCCTGGATGTCGCTGGAGACGATGGGGTCATCGGTGTACTCGAGGTAGCCGGCCAGGCGACCCTCGGCTGCCGCGGTCTTGTACGCGGCGTTCACCTGATCGACGGTCAGGCCCTCGGTGGGAGTGACGATCGTCAGGTCGACGATGGAGCCGGTCGGCACCGGCACACGGTACGACGAGCCGCTCAGCTTGCCGTTGAGCTCGGGAAGCACGTGCCCGATCGCCTTCGCGGCGCCCGTCGAGGCGGGAACGATGTTGATGGCGGCGCCGCGCGCGCGACGCAGGTCGCTGTGCGGGCCGTCCTGCAGGTTCTGGTCGGCGGTGTAGGCGTGCGCGGTCATCATGAAGCCGCGCTCGATGCCGAACGCGTCGTTGAAGACCTTCGCGAGGGGGGCGAGGCAGTTCGTCGTGCAGGAGGCGTTGGAGATGATGACGTCGTTCTCGGGGTCGTACTCGCCCTCGTTGACGCCCATGACGATGGTCACGTCATCGCCGGTGGCCGGTGCCGAGATCAGGACCTTCTTCGCGCCGCCCGCGATGTGCTTCTTGGCGTCCTCGGCCTTGGTGAACCGGCCGGTCGACTCGATGACGATGTCGACGCCGAGCTCGCCCCACGGGAGGTTGGCCGGGTCGCGCTCTTCGAAGACCTTGATCTTCTTGCCGCCGACGGTGATCGAGTCCTCGTCGTACGAGACGTCTTCGGCGAGGGGGCCAGCGACCGAGTCGTACTTCAGCAGGTGAGCCAGCGTCTTGTTGTCGGTGAGGTCGTTGACCGCCACGACCTCCAGATCCGCCCCCTGCGCGAGTGCCGCGCGGAGGTAGTTGCGTCCGATGCGGCCGAAGCCGTTGATTCCGATCTTGACAGCCACCGAGGTTCTCCTGAGATGTGTCGTGCGCGAGAGCGCGGTTGTGACGGTTGCAGACGATGGACAACGGCGTCCCGGCGGGTGTCCGCCGGGACGCCCACACTGGTTACGACAGTACCAGCAGGCCTGAGGTCTTCTCGCGGGCGGTGGTGAAGCGCCGCTGTGCGTCGGCCCAGTTGGCGATGTTCCAGAACGCCTTCACGTAATCCGCGCGGACGTTCTTGTAATCCAGGTAGTACGCGTGCTCCCAGACGTCCAGGAGCAGCAGCGGAACCGTGCCCGCGACGACCTGTCCCTGCTGGTCGAAGAACTGCTGGATGATCAGGTTCTGCCCGATCGAGTCCCAGAACAGGCCGGCCCATCCCGATCCCTGCACGCCCAGCGCGGCAGCGGTGAACTGCGCCTGGAACTTGTCGAACGAGCCGAAGTACTCGTCGACGGCGGACTGGAGGTCGCCGGTGGGCTTGTCGCCCCCGTCCGGCGACAGATTCGTCCAGAAGATCGAGTGGTTGGTGTGGCCGCCGAGGTTGAACGCGAGATCCTTCTGCAGCTTGTTCACGTTCGCGAGGTTGCCGCTCTCCCGCGCCTCCGCCAGCTGTTCGAGGGCGGTGTTCGCGCCCGTGACATACGCCTGATGGTGCTTGTCGTGGTGCAGCTGCATGATCGTCGCACTGATGTGCGGCTCGAGCGCTGCGTAGTCGTAGGGGAGGTCGGGCAACGTGTAGTTCGCCATGTTCTCTTCTTCCTGTCGGCGCTGAGCCGATACTCCTCGGCCCAGCGGGAGTGACGTTCATATCCTAGTAATCGGCAACCGCTCGACGAGGGGGTTGCTTCCCCGGAGGACCTGTTCTAACCGACGGAGACGCTGGGGCGAGCGCTCGCGGCTCAGTCCTCGGCTCCCACCGGAACGGCTGCCTCGGTGTCGGGGATGCCGTCGTGCTCGGCCTTCTTGTCGGCCATGGCGAGAAGCCGGCGGATGCGGCCCGCGACGGCATCCTTCGTGAGGGGCGGGTCGGCGTGGTGGCCGAGCTCGTCGAGGCTGGCGTCGCGGTGCGCGAGGCGCAGCTCGCCCGCTTCGCGCAGGTGCTCGGGAACGTCCTCACCGAGGATCTCGAGCGCGCGCTCGACGCGCGCGCAGGCGGCGACGGCTGCCTGCGCGGACCGGCGCAGATTCGCGTCGTCGAAGTTCACCAGCCGGTTCACCCCGGCGCGCACCTCGCGCCGCTGCCTCATCTGGTCCCAGTCGCTCGCGGCCCGTCCTGCGCCCATCTGGGCGAGGGCGACGCGGATCGCCTCGCCCTCACGGACGACGACGCGGGGTACGCCACGCACCTCTCTGGCCTTGGCGGGGATGCCCAGACGATGCGCCGCACCCACCAGCGCCATCGCCGCCTCGGGTGCCGGGCAGGTGATCTCCAGAGCGGCCGACCGGCCGGGTTCGCTGAGCGTGCCGGCGGCGAGGAAAGCGCCGCGCCAGATCGCGGCGAGGTCGGATCGGGACCCGGTCGTGAGCTTGTTGGGCAGGCCGCGCACGGGACGGCGACGCTGGTCCAGCAGGCCGGTCTGGCGCGCGAGCGTCTCGCCGCCCTCGATGACGCGGACCGCGTAGTGACTGCCGTTGCGCGCCCCCGAACCCTGCACGTGCACGAGCTCGGGACGCACGCCGTACAGCTCCATGAGATCGCGCGCCACGCGGCGCGCGAGGAGGTCGGAGTCCAGCTCGGCCTCGACGGCGACGCGGTTCGCGATGGAGTGCAGGCCGCCGGAGAATCGAAGCAGCGACGTCAGCTCCGCGACGCGAGCGGTGGGGCTCGGGTCGCGCACGGCCGTCAGTTCAGCCTTGACGTCAGCGGTCAGCGACACGGATCTCCTCGCGGTATCGGTATGTCATGCGATGTGCACTTGTTGCTTCAGGTCTGGGGACCGAGGGTCAAGCCTACTCGCGACCCTGTTCACTCACGACCCAGGTCGCGATGCTTCACCCGTACCGCGACCCCCGGCAGCGACGCCAGACGCGTCGCGAGCTCACGAGCCATGACGATCGATCGATGCTTGCCGCCGGTGCAGCCGATCGCGACGACGGAGTGGCCCTTGTTCTCGCGCTGATAGCCGGCGAGCACGGGCTCGAGGGCGGCCGCGTACGAGTCGATGAACTCGGCGGCGCCCTCCTGGGCGAGGACGAAGTCGCGCACCTCGTCGTCCTCCCCGTTCAGGGGTCGGAGGTCGTCGTTCCAGAACGGGTTGGGCAGGAACCGCATGTCTGCGACGAGATCCGCATCCGGCGGCAGCCCGTACTTGAAGCCGAAGCTCATGATCGTCACGGAGTGGCGGGCGGCGCCCTCCGCCGAGAAGAGGTCGATGACCTGGGTGGCGAGCTGATGGATGTTGAAGCCCGACGTGTCGATGATCACATCCGCGCTCTCGCGCACGGCCGCCAGACGTTCCCGCTCCAGGCGGATGCCGTCCAGGATCGTGCCATCGCCCTGCAGCGGGTGGGGCCGACGGACGGCTTCGAACCTCCGGACGAGCACGTCGTCCGAGGCGTCCAGGAACATCACGCGCACCGGTCGTCCGTCGCGGAGCGCCCGAGTGATCTCGGGCAGCTCGACGAAGAGGTCGCGTCCGCGGACGTCCACCACCACCGCGACGCGCGGCAGCGCTCCGCCGGCGAGCTCGGTGAGCTCCAGCAGCGGACGCAGCATCTGCGGCGGGAGGTTGTCAACGACGTACCAGCCGAGGTCTTCGAGTGCGTCCGCCGCGGTGGAGCGCCCGGCGCCCGACATGCCGGTGACGATGAGCACCTCGCCGGTCGGGCGGTCGTCGGGTGCGACGTACTCACGAGCAGTCTGCCCAGCGTCCGTCATGACCACCCCCGTCGTCGGCTTCAGCCTACCCACTCGACAGGTGCGCGTGGATCGCGGCCGCGAGCTTCGGACCCACCCCCGGAAGCTCCGTGATCTCCTCCGTGGTGGCGCGCCTCAGCGCGGCGACCGATCCGAAATGCCGCAGCAGCGCTCTGATCCTCGCGTCGCCGAGGCCGGGCACTTCGGCGAGCACGCTCTGGATGTCGCGGCGCCGTCTCCGCCGCTGATGCGTGATGGCGAAACGGTGCGCCTCGTCGCGCAGCCGCTGCAGGAGATACAGCGCCTCGCTCGTTCGCGGGAGGATCACCGGGTACTCCTCCCCCGGCATCCACACCTCTTCGAGTCTCTTCGCGATTCCGCACAGCGCGATCTCGTCGTGTCCGGCATCCGCCAGTGCGCGCGCAGCGGCCTCGACCTGCGGCTTGCCCCCGTCCACCACCAGGAGCTGGGGCGGATACGCGAAGCGGGGGCGCCGACGGCTGGTCGCGACGGTTCCGTCGTCGGTCGGCTCGGGTTCGGGCTCCTCCTGCTCCTCGGGCCGGTCGAGGTACGCCAGGCGCCGCGTGAGCACCTGGTAGAGCGAGTCGGTGTCGTCGGTCGTCTCGGGAACTCCGAAGGAGCGGTACTGGTCCTTCCGCGGCAGTCCGTCCTCGAAGACGACCATGGACGCCACGACGTTCGTGCCGCTGAGGTGCGAGACGTCGAAGCACTCGATGCGCAGGGGCGCCTCGGCGAGCCCGAGCGCCTCCTGGAGGTCGGTGAGCGCCTGCGTGCGTGCCACGTAATCGCTGGTGCGCCGCGTCTTGTGCAGCATGAGCGCCTGCTGGGCGTTGAGGGTGGCCGTCCGCAGCAGTTCGGCCTTGCGTCCTCGCTGCGCGACCTGGATCGACACGAGCCTGCCGCGGCGCTCGCGCAGCCATTCCTCGAGGTCGCGCGCATCATCCGGCAGCACCGGGACCAGGACGTTGCGCGGGATGTCGGCCGGGAGGGCGTCGCCGTACGCACGCTGGACAACCTGGTCGACGAGCTCGCCGCCGGAGATGTCGAGTTCCTTCTCGATCGTCGTGGCCCGCACACCGCGCACCCGGCCACCGCGGATCACGAACTGCTGGACTGTCGCGTTCAGTTCGTCCTCGGCGATGCCGAACAGGTCGGCATCCGTGTCGGGAGACAGGACGAGCGCGCTCTTTGACAGCACCGCGTCGATCGAGACGAGCCGGTCGCGGTAGACGGCCGCCGCCTCGTAGTCCATCGCCGCGGACGCCTCGCGCATCCGGGCATTCAGCTCCTTGGCGAAGCGCTGGTCGCCGCCGGCCATGAAGGCGATGAAGTCATCGACGATCGCCCGGTGCTCCTCGACGGTGACCTTCATCGAGCAGGGTCCGCCGCAGCGGCCGATCTGTCCGGGGAAGCATGGACGACCGGTCGCCATGGCCTTGCGGTACGAGGCGTCGCTGCACGTGCGGATCGGGAAGACCTTGATCATCAGGTCGATGGTGTCGTGGACGGCCCACACCTTCGGGTACGGACCGAAGTACTTCGCGCCCGGGATGCGCCGGTTGCGTGTGACGATCACACGGGGCGCCTCGTCGGCGAGGGTGATCGCCATGAACGGGTACGACTTGTCGTCGCGGTACCGGACGTTGTACGGCGGATCGAACTCCTTGATCCACATGTACTCCAGCTGCAGCGAGTCGACGTCGCTGGCCACGACGGTCCACTCGACGGATGCCGCGCTGGTGACCATCCGCCGCGTGCGCTCATGGAGCGTGTGCAGTGGGGCGAAGTAGTTCGAGAGCCGGGCGCGCAGGTTCTTCGCCTTGCCGACGTAGAGCACGCGCCCCGCGGCATCCCGGAAGCGGTAGACGCCCGGGTTGGTCGGAATCTCCCCGGGCCGCGGCTTGTACGCGACCGTGGGACGGGTTGCCGGCATGCTCACCCGGCCTTGCGGACCGCAGCGGTGCCGAGCACCTCCGCCAGGAACGCGCCGGTGTGGCTGCCTTCCGCCCGCGCGACCTGCTCGGGCGTGCCGGTCGCGATGACCTCGCCGCCGCCGGAGCCGCCCTCGGGCCCGAGGTCGATGATCCAGTCCGACGACTTGATGACGTCGAGGTTGTGCTCGATGACGATCACGGTGTTGCCCTTGTCGACCAGGCCGTTCAGCACATCCAGGAGCCGCTGCACGTCCTCGAAGTGCAGGCCGGTCGTGGGCTCGTCGAGCACGTAGACGCTGCGGCCGTTGCTGCGACGCTGGAGCTCGGTCGCGAGCTTCACGCGCTGTGCCTCACCGCCGCTCAGGGTCGTGGCCGACTGTCCGAGGCGCACATACCCGAGCCCGACGTCGACGAGCGTCTTCAGGTACCGGTGGATGGCCTGGATCGGCTCGAAGAAGTCCGCGGCCTCCTCGATCGGCATCTCGAGCACCTCGGCGATGTTCTTGCCCTTGTAGTGGACCGAGAGCGTGTCGCGGTTGTACCGCTTGCCGTGGCACACCTCGCAATCGACGTAGACGTCCGGCAGGAAGTTCATCTCGATCTTGATCGTGCCGTCGCCCGAGCACGCCTCACAGCGACCGCCCTTGACGTTGAAGCTGAACCTGCCCGGCTGGTAGCCGCGCACCTTGGCCTCGGGCGTCTCGCTGAACAGGTTTCGCACCCGATCGAACACCCCGGTGTACGTCGCGGGGTTCGAGCGCGGCGTTCGTCCGATCGGCGCCTGGTCGACGTGGACCACCTTGTCGAGGTTGTCCAGACCGGTGACTCGGGTGTGCTTGCCCGCGATTCGCCGGGCGCCGTTGAGCCTGGTCGCCAGCACTTCGTACAGGATGCCGTTGACGAGCGAGGACTTCCCCGAGCCGCTGACTCCCGTCACCGCCGTCATCACGCCCAGCGGGAAGTCGACCGTGACGTTGCGGAGATTGTTCTCCCGCGCACCCACGACCGTCAGCATCCGCTTCTTGTCGATGCGCCGGCGCTTGGTCGGGGTCGGGATGGATCGGCGTCCGGCGAGGTAGTCGCCGGTGATCGACCGGGTGTCGTTCAGGAGCTCCGAGAGCGGTCCGGAGTGCACGACATGTCCGCCGTCGACACCCGCGCGAGGGCCGATGTCGACAACCCAGTCGGCCGCGTGGATCGTCTCCTCGTCGTGTTCGACCACGATCAGCGTGTTGCCGAGGTCGCGCAGCGTCAGCAGCGTCTCGATGAGGCGCCGGTTGTCGCGCTGGTGAAGTCCGATCGACGGCTCGTCGAGCACGTACAGGACGCCGGTCAGCCCCGAGCCGATCTGCGTCGCGAGACGGATGCGCTGGGCCTCACCGCCCGAGAGCGACCCGGCCGAACGACTGAGGCTCAGGTAGTTGAGCCCCACTTGGAGCAGGAAGTTCAGGCGCGCCTGGATCTCCCGCAGCACCTGAGCGGCGATCTTCGCCTCGCGATCGGTCAGCACGAGCTGCGCGAAGTACTTCTGGGCGTCGGCGAGACTCAGCCGGGAGGCCTCGGCGATCGAGTGTCCGTGCACGAGGACGGCGAGCACCTCGGGCTTCAGACGGTCGCCGTTGCAGGCGAGGCAGGGAACCTCGCGCAGGTATTCCGACCAGCGCTGGCGCTGCGAGTCCGAGTCGGCCTGGATGTACTGGCGTTCGATGTACGGCACGACGCCCTCGAAGCCGGACGAGTAGCGCATCTCGCGCCCGTACCGGTTCTTCCACCTGACCGTCACCTTGTAGTTCTCGCCGCGCAGGACCGCGTCCTGAACGTCGACCCGAAGGTCGCGCCACGGGGTGTCGAGCGAGAAGTTGAGGTCGGCGGCGAGCCCTTCGAGCAGGCGCTCGTAGTACTGGAACAGGCCCTTGCCCTGGGTGGTCCACGGGATGAGCACGCCTTCGCGGATCGACAGCTCCTCATCGCCCAGCATGAGGTCGGTGTCCACCGACATGCGGGTTCCGAGGCCCGAGCAGGTCGGGCACGCGCCGAACGGGGCGTTGAAGGAGAAGGTGCGCGGCTCGATCTCGACGAGCTGGAGCGGGTGCCCGTTCGGGCACGCCAGCTTCTCGGAGAAGGACTGCCATGCGGCATCCCCCTCTTCGTCGACGAAGTTCACCTGCATGATGCCGCCGGCAAGGCCCAACGCGGTCTCGACCGAGTCCGTGACGCGGCTCAGGATGTCGGGGCTCGCGACGAGCCGGTCGACGACGACTGCGATGTCGTGCTTGTAGCTCTTCTTCAGGATCGGGGGCTCGGCCAGCTGGATCAGCTCGCCGTCCACGACCGCTCGCGCGTAGCCCTTCGCCGACAGCTCCTTGAAGAGGTCGACGAACTCGCCCTTCTTCTGGGAGATCACCGGAGCGACGATCTGGTACCGCGTCTTCTCCGGCAGCTCCATCAGCTGATCGGCGATCTGCTGCACGGTCTGGCGCTGGATGACCTCACCGCACTCCGGACAATGCGGCACGCCGATGCGGGCCCACAGCAGGCGCATGTAGTCGTGGATCTCGGTGATCGTGCCGACCGTCGAACGCGGGTTGCGGTTGGTCGACTTCTGATCGATGCTGACTGCCGGGCTGAGCCCCTCGATGAAATCGACGTCCGGGCGATCCACCTGCCCGAGGAACTGGCGCGCGTACGCGCTGAGGGATTCGACGTAGCGGCGCTGCCCCTCCGCGAAGATCGTGTCGAAAGCCAGGCTGGACTTGCCCGATCCGCTCAGCCCGGTGAAGACCACGAGCGAGTCACGTGGGATGTCGAGGTCGACGTTCTTCAGATTGTGAACGCGGGCGCCCCGGACACTGAGCTTTCCAGTGGTGTTTCCAGGCGCGGCGACAGGGACGATGGGCACCAGACAAGTCTAGGCGGGGCCCCCGACACGAGTCGCGGGGTTCGCCCGGAGCGCACCCCCGGTGCGGCGTCTCGAGAAGACGACGGATGCCGCGGGGCACGAGTCCCCGCGGCATCCGTCGTTCGCAGCCTGCTGTCAGGGCGTGACGTTCAGGGTGAACGAGCTGGTCGTGCCGGTCGAAGGCACGAACACCTGGAACGTCGTCGGCCCACTGGTGCCGGCCGGGACCGTGAACACGACGCTCGCGGTACCGACTTCATCCGTGTTGGGCGTGTACGCGGTGTTGACCGGCGCGCTGCCGAGCTCGACGCCGCCCAACGAGACCACGGCCAGGTTGGCGTCGATCTCGTCGCGCGTGAAGTCCAGCGACGACAGGTTGACGGTGATCGTCGCGCCTGGCGGCCACGGTCGTGCCGCCGGGACGGTTCACGCCGACAGCGCGCTGCTTGAGGTCCGGCGTTGCACTGCCGAACTCCTCGAAGTAGTCGACCATCGACTCGAGGTCGACCTTGCCGCTGTCGGCCTTGTTCGTCCCCAGTCGGAAGCTGACGAAGTTGTCGCCGCCCGAGGCGAGGAACGAGTTCATGCCGACCGTGTAGGTGGCAGCGGGGTCGATGGGTACGCCGTCGAGCCACATCTGCGTGATGCGGGCGCCCTGCGTGGTCACCGTCGGGTCGTACGTGTACGTGAACCCGGCGCTGACCCCGAGCTTCAGGAACGGACGCGTCGCACCGGTCGGCTGCCACTGCTCCTCGAGGACGCTCTTGATCTGAGCGCCGGTGAGCCGCATCGACACGAGGGTGTTGGCGAACGGCTGAACAGCCGCCGCCTCGGCGTAAGTGACCTCGCCCGACGCCAGATCGGCTCGCAGACCGCCCGGGTTCATGAAGGCGATCTGGACGCCGCGTGGCTGGTCGGAGTTGAGTGACCACTTCTGCACATCCGCCACGAAGTTGCCGAGCGTCGATTCACCGCCGCGGTTCTCGGGGAAGGAGGGTGCGCCGACGGGGTTGGCGCGTACCGCGCGTCCGAAGTTGGCCTCGGCCTCGCCGAGGACCACGCTGCCGAGTTCGGCCGCCAAGGCGGTCGCCTCGGACACGATCGGAACGATCGCCGGGTCCGGCTCGGTGAGCCAGGAGGTGACGTTGCCGGCCGCATCGAACGCAGTCGCCATGGTGTAGAGGGTGTTCTGCATCGAGGCGATCGGATCTGGTCTTGGTGTCCCAGCGGATGTCCATGTTGGAGAAACGCTCGCCGTACTGCCCGCTGGAGATGACGGGACGCCCGTCGATCACGTGGTTGTACGCGAGATGGGTGTGACCCGACACGATCGCGTCGATGTTGTCGTCCGCGTTCAGCACGATCTGGCCGAACCGCGAGTTCGGATCGGTCGCAGAGGCGATGTCTGTAGTAGCTGCTCCCTCATGCACGAGAAGGATCACGATGTCCGCCTCGCCGTTGCTCGGGTCTCGATCACTCAGTTGATCGGCGACACGGTTCGCCGCCTCGACCGGGCTTCCGACGGTGATGTCCTCAATGCCGGCAGGACTCACCAGCGACGGAAGTTCGTCGGTGACAGCGCCAACGAATCCGACCCGCACGGTCTTCTTCTTCTCTGTGATCTCAGTGACCCAGTACTCCGGAAGTGCCGGGTCGCCCGTGGCCTTGTCATAGACGTTCGCGCCGAGGTACTCCCAGTCCGCGAGCGGCATGACGCGTTCGGTGAGATCGGCGAAGCCGGCGTCGAACTCGTGGTTGCCCACGGAGCTCACGTCGAGCCCGGCGGCATTCAGCGTCTCGATCGTCGGCACATCCTGCTGGATGAAGGACGTGAAGGTCGAGGCGCCGATCATGTCACCCGCGGCGGCGAAAATCGTAGGCCCTTCGGCACGAAAACCGTTCACGGCTGTCGAGAGCCGGGCGATGCCAGCGGCCGTTCCGGACTGCTCGATGCGCCCGTGGAAATCGTTGACGGTTACCAGGTTGAAGTCGATCATCCGCCCATTCGCGTTGCCTGGAGGGGAACTCGGGGGCGCCGCCTGGGCGGGGACCAGGCCGCCGAGCGGCGAGAGCCAGGGCGGCGACGCCGGAGAGCGCGCCTACGGCGAGACGCCTGCGGCTGGGGGACGGGGACTGGTCGGGGTGTGACCGAGATCGCATGAAGCATCCTCTGTGATCGGACCGATGGGGGACGGTGTCTTGTACGACGGACAGCGCGCGCGAACTCGTCGGGCGGCATTGCCTCTCATCAGAGCCTATGAGCGAAGCCGCCAGTTGCCAATGACATGGACAGAGTTCACGCGTCCGCAACAGAATCGATACCCGCGATCATGGGCGGGTGGCAGAGACTGAAGCGCGGCCGGAGAACATGACCAGTGCATCGCGCAATCGCCCGATCTCTCCGGCATCCATGCCCACTCGCTCCATGATCTGGGGCGGAACGGTCAGTGCGTCGTGCCGCAGCGACCGGCCCGCGTCGGTGAGCGTGATGTCGAGGACGCGCTCGTCGTCGACGCGGCGGGAACGGGAGACCCTCCCCTGCGTTTCGAGCCGCTTGATGAGGGGCGACAGAGTGGCGGGCTCCATCGCGAGCTCTCCGGCCAGCTCGCCGAGCGAACGCGGCGACTTCTCCCACAGCGCGAGCAGAACCAGATACTGCGGATGCGTGAGTCCGAGCGGCTCGAGCACCGGGCGGTACACGGCGACGACGTTTCGGGCGGCCGTCACGACGGCGAAGCACAGCTGATTCTCCAGCGCCAGCAGATCTTCAGACACTCGACAATCCTCTCCTCACGAATGTTTAGTACACTAAGTATATGAGCGAAGACAGAATGCCGCTGCGGCAGCAGATGAAGGAGGCAGGCGGCTGGTACGCGTGGGCGAACGCCAAGCTCATCCGGATGGCAGGCCCTGCGGCTGTCGGTCCCTATGAGAGCACTCCCCCGCCCTCAGTGGCACAGCGCGCGGAACGCGCATGCCCCCTGTGCGGATCGCCGATGACGGCGCACACGTTCGACCGCTCGGGGCCGAAGCCGCTCATGCACTGCCCCTGATCCGTGCTGCCCGGGCGGGCTACGCGTGCCCTGCCCGCTCCATGGCGCGCAGCTCCTTCTTCATGTCCTGGACCTCGTCGCGCAGTCGCGCGGCCAGCTCGAACTTGAGCTCGCCAGCGGCCGCCAGCATCTGATTCGACAGGTCGTAGATCGTGGCCTCGAGCTGATCGGCGCCTTCGGCGGCGATCCCCTCGTGGCGCAGCCGCGGTGTCGGCGCCCGGCCCTTGCCGGACTTGAGCTTCGCGGCATCCCGCTTCGACATCATCGCGGCCGTGTCGGCGCCCTCGCGGGCGAGCACATCCGTGATGTCGGCGATCCGCTTGCGCAACGGGGTCGGATCGATGCCGTTCTCCACGTTGTACGCGACCTGCTTCTCGCGGCGCCGGTCGGTCTCGCCGATCGCCGCCCTCATCGAGTCGGTCACCGAGTCGGCGTACATGTGCACCTCGCCCGAGACGTTTCGCGCCGCGCGGCCGATCGTCTGGATCAGAGACGTGCCCGAGCGGAGGAAGCCCTCCTTGTCGGCGTCGAGGATGGCCACCAACGACACCTCGGGCAGGTCCAGGCCTTCACGCAGAAGGTTGATGCCGACGAGCACGTCATACACACCCGCTCGCAGTTCGGTGAGCAGCTCGACGCGGCGCAGGGTGTCGACATCCGAGTGGAGGTAGCGCACCCTGACCCCGTGCTCCCCGAGGAAGTCGGTGAGCTCCTCGGCCATCTTCTTGGTCAGCGTGGTGACCAGCACACGCTCGTCACGCTCTGCCCGGACGCGGATCTCTTCGAGCAGGTCGTCGATCTGCCCCTTCGACGGCTTCACGACGATCTGCGGATCGACGAGCCCGGTCGGGCGGATGATCTGCTCGACGACGCCGTCCGCGATCCCCATCTCGTAGCGCCCCGGAGTCGCCGAGAGGTACACGGTCTGGCCGACGCGGTTCTTGAACTCGTCCCAGCGCAGCGGGCGGTTGTCCAGAGCGCTCGGCAGGCGGAATCCGTGCTCGACGAGCGTCCGCTTGCGCGAGGCATCGCCCTCGTACATCGCACCGATCTGCGGAACCGTGGCGTGCGACTCGTCGATGACCACCAGGAAGTCGTCGGGGAAGAAGTCGAGCAGGCAGTGCGGCGCCTCGCCGGGAGCCCGGCCGTCGAGATGGCGGGAGTAGTTCTCGATGCCGGAGCAGAAGCCGAGCTGCTGGAGCATCTCGAGGTCGAAGGTGGTGCGCATGCGGAGCCGCTGGGCTTCGAGGAGCTTGCCCTGCGACTCCAGCTCCTTGAGGCGGATCGCCAGCTCTTCCTCGATGGTTCCGATCGCCCGCTGCACGGTGTCTGTGCCGGCCACGTAGTGGGACGCCGGGAAGATGGGCACCGAATCGAGCTTCTGCACGACATCGCCGGTCAACGGATGCAGCATGTACAGCGCCTCGATCTCGTCGCCGAAGAGCTCGATGCGGATCGCGTACTCCTCGTACACCGGGATGATCTCGATGGTGTCGCCGCGCACGCGGAAGTTCCCGCGAGAGAAGTCGACGTCGTTGCGGTTGTACTGCATCGCGATGAACTTGCGGATGAGGGCGTCGCGGTCGTAGCGCTCCCCCACCTGCAGCGCCACCATCGCGCGCATGTACTCCTCGGGGGCGCCGAGGCCGTAGATGCAGGACACGGTCGAGACGACCACCACGTCGCGACGACTCAGCAGCGAGTTCGTGGTCGAGTGACGGAGGCGCTCGACCTCGGCGTTGATCGAGGAGTCCTTCTCGATGAAGGTGTCGGTCTGCGGAACGTACGCCTCGGGCTGGTAGTAGTCGTAGTACGAGACGAAGTACTCCACCGCGTTGTGCGGCATCAGGTCGCGGAACTCGTTCGCGAGCTGGGCGGCGAGCGTCTTGTTGTGCGCGAGCACGAGAGTGGGTCGCTGCACCTGCTCGATGAGCCACGCGGTGGTCGCCGACTTGCCCGTTCCGGTCGCACCGAGCAGCACGACGTCGGTCTCGCCGGCGTTGATGCGGGCTGCGAGGTCGGCGATCGCCTGCGGCTGATCGCCGGACGGGACGTACTCGCTGACGACCTCGAACGGCCGCACGGATCGTGTCGTCTGCATCAGTCCAGATTATGCGGGAGCCACGACATCGAGGCCGCCGTTCGCGGGCGGCGGACCGCTCGTCCGGCTGATCAGGCGGAGCCGCCGCCATCAGAGCACATCCCCGGACAGGGTACTCGCAAATCAGGCGAGCGGCCAGGGCTCAGCCGAAGCCCCCGCCGCCGTCGAAACCGCCCCCGAATCCGCCGCCGTCGAAGCCGCCGCCGTATCCGCCGCCGTCGTAGCCTCCGCCACCACCGCCGTCGTATCCGCCGCCGTGGGCGCCGGCATCGATTCCCGTCGAGCCGGGGCTGACCATGTCTCCGACCCAGCCGGGCTGGTCGGCGATGCCGAGAGAGCCGGCACCCACGCTGAAGTAGGCGATCACCGAGTTGGTCGCGATGAACTGGTACGCCACCAGTGCGATCACACCGTTGCGCATCATCAGATCGCGGGCGTCGACGACAGGGTCGCGATCAGCCGTCGTCGTCAGCGTCCCGGGCGTCGAACCGGACTCGTCGCCGTTCGCGGCCCGCTGGGCGCGGCGCTCCTCCGCCCGCCGGACGAGCTTGGCCAGAATGTACGGATCGCCCGGGGTGGTGGTGCGCTCGGCATCGGACATGAACGGACGCAGCTGCTCGAACATCTCGCGCCGCCGCGCGAGGGGCAGGTCGCCGAATGCGGTCGCGTGAGCGCTTTCGATGACGCTCGCAGGCAGCGTGTTGAGCAGATAGACGTATCGAGCGATCTGCTCCTCTTCGGTGGCCGCCTTGTACGGGTCCTTGCGCCGACGGAACCTCGAGAGAATGCTCATGCCGCACCTCCATCGCTGGTGCTTCCAGGGTACTCCCGCGTCCCACGCAGATGCTCGGCCAGGTTGTGCCACAGCTCATCCGTCTGACGCAGCGTGTCCTCGAGCGACCCGGCGGTCTCGATCACGACGTCGGCGATGCCGAGCCGCTCGTCGTCCGACACCTGTGAGGCGATGCGGGCCGCGGCATCCTTGTCGTCCAGTCCCCGCAGCTCGACGAGCCGCCGCAGCCGCACCTCTGCCGGCGCGTGCGCCACCGCGATCAGATCCCACGGATCGCTCAGCCGGGCCTCGGCGAGCAGAGGGACGTCGTAGACGACGACGGCGGCCGGGTCGGCGGCGAACGCCTCCTGGAACCGCCGTTGGGACTCCGCCCGGACGGCGGGGTGGACGATCGCGTTGAGTCGCGTCACGGCAGCGGGGTCGCCGAACACACGGGCGCCGAGGCCCGCCCGGTCGAGCGAACCGTCCGGGCGCAGCATCCCCGCGCCGAACTCTGCCGCAATAGCCGCGAGAACCGGTGACCCGGGCTGCTGCACGTCGCGGACGACCTGATCGGCGTCGACGATCACGGCACCGTGCTCGGCGAGGCGGCGGGCGATCGTGGACTTGCCCGAGGCGATGCCTCCGGTGAGCGCGACGAGTGGCATTCATCGAGCATGTCACGACGCCTAACCTTGGGCACTCCTGAGGCCGACTTGAGCCTCGCCTGAGTCGATCGTCGTATCGTCGTGATCAACCCGAAAGAGCAGGATCCTCGGACGGCATCTGGGGGAGGTTGTGCGATGGCAGGTGGACGCGACTGTGCGGCGTCTGCTCATCACACGCCAGTCCGTTCGCGCCGCTCCGCCGTGATGCGGTTCGCAGGATCCGGCCTCGGTACGGCGGGATGGCGATCGTGGGGGCGATCGCCATCCCACACCGTCCATCGGGCATCCGCGGGGGCGGAGGCGCGGGGGCTCGCCTCTCGCCCCTCGCGGAGTCCGGCGTGTTGCCTGTCAGCGACACGGCGGTGAGCGACCCGGACAGGAAGTTCCAGACGGCGTTCTGGGATATCATGACCGACGTCCGGGCGCCGGCGATCGGGTCGCCTGCGCCGGAAGGTGCAACGGTGGAAGAAGCGCGCGTCGCGGTCGTGATCGAGGATGAGGAAGACATCCGGTCGCTGCTCTCTGCCGTCCTTGCGCAGGCCGGTTTCACCGTGCATGGTGCGGGCACCGGGCAAGCGGGCCTCGACCTCGTTCGCGAGCATCAGCCGCTGGTCACGACCCTCGACGTCAACATGCCGGGAATGGACGGCTTCGAGACCGCCAAGCGGATCCGCGCTGCAAGCACCACCTACATCGTCATGCTCAGCGCGCGCACCGAGGAGATCGACGCACTGCAGGGTCTGGAGGCGGGCGCCGACGACTACGTCGCCAAGCCGTTCCGACCGCGTGAACTGCGTGCCCGGATCGATGCGATGCTGCGTCGTCCGCGTCACCACATGGCGACCGAGACCGCCTCGCCGGCAGCGGTGACCCCGGCGGCTGCCAAGCCGGATGCTGCTCCCGTCGGCTGGCTGGAGCACCAGGGCGTGCGACTGAATCCCGAGACGCGGATCGTGACCGTCGATGGGGCCGACCTCGATCTCACCCGCAGCGAGTTCGACATCCTGGCCGATCTGCTGGGATCGGGGCGGCGCGTTCGGGCCAAGTCCGACCTCGCCATGATGCTGCGCGGGGAGCAGTTCACGGGCGTCGAGTTCGTCAGCGACAGCGATGCGCGCGCGATCGAAGTGCACGTGGCCAACCTGCGACGCAAGCTCGGTGAATCACCGGCCAGTCCGCGATGGATCGAGACCGTGCGCGGAGTGGGCTATCGCCTGACCGCACCGCCTGACCGGGCGCCGTTTCGCGGTCGAGCGACGGGCTCACTCGGCCTCTCCGACCAGCACCGACGTGTCGACGTTGGTCGCCGCGCGGCTGGCCGCGTCGCGCGCCACGCTCGAGAGAGCATCCGCGTCGTAGCCGGTCGTGTCGCTCAGCGCCACGCCGACCCCGACGACGGGGATCACTCCACCGGCTCCTGCATCACCACCGACGCCGACGCGACCGAGATCCTCGAACAGCCCTCGGTAGATCACGCCGGCCTGCCTGCGCGCCTCCCGGGGCGATTCGACGAGCACCCCGACGAGGAGACCGCTCGGGCCGTCCTCGGCGACGAAGGAGTTGGACGGTGCGTGGCGTCGAACTCCGGTGCGCCACGTCTCCGTCACGGCACGGGCGACGTCGCTCCCGAAGGCGGTGGAGATCTGCTCGAGATCGTCGATGCGCACGGCGATGACTCCCACGAGCTCGTTGCGCCATCGGGCGCGGGAGCACAGCCCACTCATCACACCGCCGAACACATCCTGAGAGAAGATCCCATCGCTCGCGCCGCCGGAGCCGGCCGGCCGCAGGTGGCCCCGCATCGGCGCGCGCGCCGCGCGCAGGACCGACGTGACGACGACGGCGACGATGGTGAGCGTCACGGTGACGAAGCTGGTCGGGATCGTGCCGAATCCGTCGGTGAACAGCGAGCTCTCCGGCCCCGAGGTGACGAACGCGGTCGTGCGGGAGAGATAGAAGAGGGACTGGAAGCCGAGCACCGCGCTGAGCACCCACGCCGTGCGCGACTCGAGCAGCTCGCCCCGAAGGCATTCGATCGCGCCCGCACCGGCGAAGGCGACAAGGGGCACGAACATCCACAGCGCGCCCGCCCAGTCCCCGGCATCCGGCCCCTCGACGAAGACCGCGACCGCCGCGCCGATGACAGCTGCCGCGACGATCAGCGAGGGCCATCCCATGCGCCGGCCGTTGAAGCGACGGCATCCGAGCCACATGCAGCCGGTGCCGGCCACGAACGCGGCGTTGCCGACGGCGATCGCCCACCACGCACCCGGGGTCTGAACCCAGATGACGTACGCGAGCGTGGTCAGCATCGCCGCCAGGAACGCGAGCGCCCAGACGCGTCCGGCTCCCTCGTCGCGGCGCAGGAGCGTTTCCACGATGAAGAGGATGCCGCTGACATTGACCACGAGCGCTGTCATCACCAGCACGCTGTCCAGATCGAGGTTCATGTCGGGGTCCCTTCGGATGCTGTTGCGGGGAGTTTGACGATGAACGTGGTGCCCACACCGGGGGCGCTGTGGAGACCGAGCTCCCCGCCGTGGGCACGCACGATGTCCCGGCTGATGGCCAGGCCCAGGCCCGTTCCGGAGCGGCGCGACGGGCCGGCCTTGTAGAACCGCTGGAAGAGGCGCGCGCGCTCGGCCTCGGTCATGCCCATTCCCGTGTCGCGCACGAGGATCCAGCTCGAGGTCCCGTCGCCGGTGGTCCCGAGGTAGACCGTTCCACCGTCGCGGTTGTAGGTGATCGCGTTGGAGAGCAGATTGTCGACCACCTGCCGCACCCGCAGCGGATCCGCCCACACGAACGCCTCCTCGAGCCCGGTCGTGTCGATGGCGATGGCTCGCCCAGCGGCACGCGGGGCCAGTGCCTCCGCCGACGCCCGCACGATCTCGCGCGCGTCGACAGAGACCGGGGCGAGGGACGCCTCGACAGACGTGGACGAGCTGGATGCCGCGAGGATGTCGGCGATGATGCCGAGAAGACGCTCGGCATTCCGCTCGGCGATGTCGAGGTTCGAGCGCAGGTGCTCGGGCAGATCGGGATCCTCGATGGCGAGATCGAGGTAGCCGAGGATCGAAGTCAGCGGCGTGCGAAGCTCGTGCGACACGGAGGCCACCAGCTCATCGCGGGCACGCAGAGCGTTCAGCTCGGTCGTGACGTCCCGCGAGACGACCACTGCACCGGCATCCTCACCCGAAGAGTCGGTGAGACGGCGTGCTGTGATGCTCAGCGCCTGCCGCGGCCCCGGCTCACGGCCGAACCAGACCACCTGGCCGTCGAACGCCTCACCGCGCAGGGCCCGTTCGAGCGGCAGCTCGTCGTGCGGCAGCCGCGTGAGGCCGTCGTCGCGGAATGCGGGCACGTCGTCGTCGGCGGCTTCATCGTCCTCGGAGCGCATCGCCTGCTGCAGCCTGCCGTGCGCCTCATTCGTGACCGCGACCTGACCGTCGGATGCGATGCGGATGACGCCGAAGTCCACCGCGTCCAGCACTTCGGTCACCTCCTGCTCCTGACGGCGCGTGCGCTCGAGCACCCGGCGCAGCAGCTGGGCTTGCTTGGCCAGCAGGGTCCGCTGCGCGTCAGAGCGTCGCGCAGCAAGATGGCTCGTGGTCGCCACGGCGATGAGCACGAGCGGCAGCAGCACGGTCGCGTACGTGACCTGCTGCTCGTTCAGGGCCGTCAGCACGCTGACGATGCCCGCAACCGCCACGATGACCGCGAACAGCCCGAGCAGTCCGAAGCCGGCCGCGAGCCACGTCGTCGGGAAGATCCAGAGGAGACCGAGCGCCGAACCCGGCGCGGCGATCTGCATCAGGGTGATCGCGACGATGTCGATCGCCGGCACGACCGCGACCCACCCGAAGGCGACGCGATTCCACGGGATGACGAGCGTGGCGCCGGTGAGCACGAAGATCACCACGACGCCGGTGAAGAACAGGACGACGTCGCCCGTGAAGGGCCCGATCGCTATCAGGATGCCGAGGACGAACACCACGGAACCGAGCAGCAGCTGGTTGAGGGTCGCCACCCGCGCCCGCGTACGGTCGACGAAGTCCTCCCTCAGCCAGCCGGTGCGTGCGCGCGCCGGCGGCGGCGGCCTCGTCCCGGTCATCCTGCTGCCTCGCAACGGCCATACCGTGACGGTAACCGATGCCCGCGCATCAGCGCCCGGTCAGAAGCCGAAGTCGCCCCCGAAGTCGCCGAAGCCGCTCATATCGCCCGCGCCGACGTCACCCCATCCCGAGCCGGCATCCGCGCCCGCATCAGTGCCCGCACCTGCCTCGGCGCCGGAGCCGTCTGCCGAGCCGTCGCCGGAGGCGTCCTGGCCGTCCTGACCGCTCTGGTCCGAGGCGAATGCGGGCGCCATGAACGAGCTCACGAGAGCGGAGCCGATCACGTACCCGACGACCGTGCCGAGGATCGAGCTGCCGATCATCGAGCCCATGCTCGGGCCCTGGCGGTAGCCCGACCCGGCCGGGCCGCCCTGCTGCGAGCCGAGGGTCCGCTCCATGAATCCGGGATTCATGTATTCGGCGCGGGTAGCGGCACGGGCGAGGTCCTGCGGATTCGACGAGCGCGGCTGCTCGAAGGGCGAGAGTCCGGCCGACAGCTCAGCGAGGACCTGCTGACGCTGAGGCTCGGTCAGCTTGGAGAACGCCTCGGCGTGGACCTGCTCGATCGTCTCCGGCGGCGCGGTGCGCAGCAGGTACCGGTAGCGCTCGATCGCCAGCTCGTCCTGGCTCTGCGGCGGTTCATTGCTCAGCGGGCGCTGCCCGGTGTTCTGGGGCACAGGCGGAGTGGTGCGGCGGTTGTCGCGGTCGGGCTGATCGCTGCCGAAAAGGCGGTCCAGGAATCCCATCGTGTCCTCCGGAGTCTCGTGGGGACTCCTCACCGTAGGGCGCTGCCCTTTGAAGATGCTGAGATCAGCCCTGGAGCGCCACCGCCTCGCTCATCCAGCGCAGATAGCGGTCCCACGGTTCCTCACCGCCACCTCGGACGACGTCGATGTGCTCGAGAAGTCGTGCTGACAGCCGGAACCACTCGGTGCGATCGAAGCGCTCGTCGTCGAACTGCTCATGACGGCGCCGCTCGAGCCTGCGATCGCCGCGCTCGAAGCCCAGCAGGTCCTCGTGCCAGATCGCCGCCATCCGCTGCCGCGGATTCGACGTCGTGCCGATCTTCACCCGGTCCTCGAACCGGAGGTAGTAGACGACGTCTACACGGGGCGGCGGCAGCTCGGCGTCGACGAGTTCGCCATGCCTCCATTCGCAGACGGCGCAGAGCCAGCCCGATGGGTAGTGCACCCCCAGCCGCGCCCCGCAGAGGCGACACGGTGACGGCAGCAGGTCGGTGGTCCCGAACTCGCGTCCAGCCCACTCCCCCGCCAGCGCGACGTGGCGCTCGCACAGGCTCACCGGGGTGTCGGGAAGCACCGGGCCGCGGCATCCGTCTCCCGCGAGGCACCGCCGATCGGCGGACGAGGACGCCGCGGAGGACTTTGTGGACACGCATGGATGGTACGACCGCGCTCCGACACGGTTGTCGGTGCGGCCGTGCCGTTGAGCCGCTGTGGCCGCTGGCGCTGGGCGTGGCTCTGCTGATGGAACGGCGAAGGGCCGCCACCCGAAGGTGACGGCCCTTTGCGCGGAATGCGGCTGACGCTGCTAAGGGATCAGCGGCCCGACAGCTTCTCACGAAGCGCGGCGAGCGCCTCGTCGTCGGCCAGGGTGCCACCGCCGGCGCTGTCCGACGTGAACGAGCTCGAGGCGGAGCTGCTCTCGGCCGGGGCGGCTGCCTCGGCCTCGAGGGTCTTGGCGACCTGAGCCTTGTGCGCCTCCCAGCGGGCCTGCGCAGCGGCGTACTCCTGCTCCCACTTCTCGCGCTCGGCGTCGAAGCCTTCCTTCCAGGCGTTGGTCTCCGAGTCGAAGCCCTCGGGGTACTTGTACTCCCCGTTCTCGTCGTACTCGGTGACCATGCCGTAGAGGGCCGGGTCGAACTCGGTGCCGAACGGGTCGACCGACTCGTTCGCCTGCTTCAGCGAGAGCGAGATGCGACGACGCTCGAGATCGATGTCGATGACCTTGACGAAGACCTCCTCGCCGACCGACACGACCTGCTCCGCGAGCTCGACGTGCTTGCCGGAGAGCTCCGAGATGTGCACGAGGCCCTCGATGCCGTCTGCGACGCGAACGAACGCGCCGAACGGGACGAGCTTCGTGACCTTGCCCGGCGTGACCTGTCCGATGGCGTGAGTGCGTGCGAAGACCTGCCACGGGTCTTCCTGCGTCGCCTTGAGCGACAGCGAGACGCGCTCGCGGTCGAGGTCGACCTCGAGGATCTCGACGGTGACTTCCTGACCGACCTCGACGACCTCGGAGGCGTGCTCGATGTGCTTCCACGAGAGCTCGGAGACGTGCACGAGGCCGTCCACGCCGCCCAGGTCGACGAACGCGCCGAAGTTGACGATCGACGAGACCGTGCCCTTGCGGACCTGACCCTTGTGCAGGTTGTTCAGGAACGAGGTGCGCGACTCGGACTGGGTCTGCTCGAGCAGGGCCCGGCGCGACAGGACCACGTTGTTGCGGTTCTTGTCGAGCTCGAGGATCTTCGCCTCGATCTCCTGGCCGAGGTACGGCGTGAGGTCGCGGACGCGGCGCAGTTCGATGAGCGACGCGGGCAGGAAGCCTCGCAGGCCGATGTCGACGATGAGTCCACCCTTGACGACCTCGATCACGGAGCCGGTGACGACACCGTCGGTCTCCTTGATCTTCTCCACGTCGCCCCACGCACGCTCGTACTGCGCACGCTTCTTCGACAGGATGAGGCGGCCTTCCTTGTCCTCCTTCTGGAGAACCAGGGCCTCGACGGCGTCGCCGACCTTGACGACCTCATTGGGGTCGACGTCGTGCTTGATCGAGAGCTCGCGCGAGGGGATGACGCCCTCGGTCTTGTAGCCGACGTCGAGGAGGACCTCGTCGCGGTCGATCTTCACGACGGTTCCTTCGATGAGGTCGCCGTCGTTGAAGAACTTCAGGGTCAATTCGACCGCGGCCAGGAAGTCCTCAGCAGATCCGATGTCGTTGATGGCGACCTGCTTGGTGGCCGGGGCGGTCGTTGCGATAGTCATGTAGTGGGTTGTCCTTGTTGGGTTGGGTGTCAGGCGTCAGCGTGGGCATAGGGATGCCGCAAGCCTCTGCGAATGGATTTGGATTGCAAGTGCTGCGAAGGTCGTGCATCGTCACGCGCGCACGGCAATAAAGCCACACGCGTGACATTTCAGAGTATCAGAACGCCGCGACCGACCGCATTATTTCGCTAGGGCGCCCGCAGGTTCGCGCGCAGCGAGCCAACATGCTATCCGGTGACTCGCCCAGGTCAAGCCCTTTCGTTTGTCGGGCACGCGGCATAAGTTCGCTGACCGTGGTCGAGGACGACCATGCCCCCCAAGGAAGAGGAACTCGAGTGAATCATCGAATGAACCGACGCGCGACTGTCGCCACCGCGACGATCGTGTGCGCAAGTCTCGCGCTGATAGGAACCCCCGCTGTCGCGGCGATCCCCGTAGACACCACTGAATTGACTGAGGCGGTCACCGAGGAGGGTCTGGAAGCGCACCTGCGTCGCGCTGCAGGCCATCGCCGATGCGAACGGAGGAAACCGCGCCGCGGAACGACCGGGATATGAGGCATCGATCGACTATGTCGAGGCAGACCCTCGACGCGGCGGGCTATGAGCACCACGCGCCAGCAGTTCACCTATATTCGGACGGACTTCACCGGCTCGGCCTGGAGCGGATCGCACCGGAACCCGAATCCTTCGCTTTCTTCGACGACTTCATCCCGATGTCCTACTCGGGCGACGGTGACGTCGAGGCGGAGGTGACGGCCGTCGACATCAACCTCGCCGGAGACCGTGCGTCCACCAGCGGATGCGAAGAGGCCGACTTCGCGGGCTTCCCCATCGGCGACATCGCTCTGATCCAGCGCGGCAGCTGCGACTTCCGTGTGAAGGCCGACTTCGCCGAGGCCGCTGGCGCGAGCGCAGTCATCATCTTCAATCAGGGCAACGTGGATCCGCTCGGACGACCGGTTCGGCGTCGCTGAACGGCACGCTCGGGTCGCTCGGAGTCTGCGATTCCGGTCGTGGGAACGACTTCAAGGTCGGTGAGGAGTGCGGCGGCACTCCTCGATCTCGGCGAGCTCGTGATGCGCGTGGCAGTGCAGGTCGAGGAGATCGAGATCACCACCGAGAACCTGATAGCGGATTCGCCGTGGGGTCGCACCGACCGCACGGTGCTCGCGGGCGCGCACCTCGACTCGGTCCCCGAGGGCCCCGGCATCAATGACAACGGCACCGGAACTGCTGCGCTCCTCGAGATCGCCGAGGAGATGGCTCAGCTCGATCCGACTCGCAACGCGGTGCGGTTCGCATTCTGGGGCGGTGAAGAGGATGGGCTCGATCGGTTCGGACTACTACGTCTCGCAGCTGACGAAGGCGGAGACCAAGCAGATCGCGGTGAACCTGAACTTCGACATGCTCGGCTCGGTGAACCCGGTGACGTTCATCTACGACGGGAACGGCGACGCGTTCGGCGAGACCGGCCCGAACGGATCGGACATCGTCGAGGGCGTCTTCGAGGACTACTTCTCCTCGCAGAACCTCCCCTTCGAGGCCACCGAGTTCGATGGGCGCAGCGACTACTTCGCGTTCATCGAGGCCGGAATCCCGGCGGGAGGCCTATTCTCGGGCGCCGAGGGAATCAAGACCGCCGAGCAGGCCGGCGCTCTTCGGCGGCACCGCCGGTGCACCGTATGACCCGTGCTACCACCAGGCGTGCGACACGATCGTCAACGTCGACCTCGAGGGGTTCGAGCAGATGGCGGATGCCGCCGCTCACGCGATCCTCGTCTTCGCCGAGACGACCTCGGCCGTGAACGGCACGGCCAAGGGCAAGGCGAACGGTCAGGTCGACGTGGAAGTTCAAGGGACACAGCGCACTGCGCTGATCACGTAAGTGACAGTTCGGCCCCTGACGGATTGAGTCGGGGGCCGAACTGCTGCTAGGGCGCCGCAGGCCCGCAGTGAGCCGCTCCAACCCGTATTCGAATGCCCGGTCGAGGTCGCCCTCGAAACGGAACGATCCGGACAGTTCCATGTTGATGAAACCCGTGGCCCACGCGGTGAGAAGGCGAGCGGCATCGAGCGCGGCATCCTGCCCCACCAGTTCGCGCGTCGCCTTCAGCAGCGGGTCGCTCGCCCGCGCCATCGCATCGGCTGCGCCGTCGACCGCGAACATCAGCCGGAATCCTTCGGGCCGGTCCTGGGCGAACGACCGATAGGCATGCGCGAGTCCGGCGAGCGAGCCGTCGGATACTGCGAGCCGGGCGGCGAGGTCATCCGCTGCCGCGCCTGCCACGAGGTTCAGCAGCGCGTCCCGATCGCGCACCCGCTTGTACAGCGACGGCGCACGCACGCCGACCCGCTCGGCTACGGCCTGCATGGTGAGCTTCGCGGGACCGCCGTACTCCAGGATGGCGGAGCCCGCATCCACGATCTGGCCGAGCGAGGTGCGGTCGGGGGTTGGCATCGATCCTCCAGCGTTGATGGCTATTGACATAAGCTATCATAGCTATATATCGTAGCCATCGACCGAACGCCTCTTCTCTGACGGAGATCTCATGCAACTCGCCCCGAACCTGCACCGCATCGGCAACGACATCGTCGCGGCCTACCTGAGTCAACGGCCGACGGGATCACGGTGATCGACGCCGGCCTGCCCGGCCATTGGCGCGATCTGACGGCCGAGCTCGGGGCGATGGGCAGATCGCTCGAGGACATCAAGGGCGTCGTGCTCACGCACGGCGACAGCGATCACCTGGGGTTCGCCGAGCGACTGCGCAGCGACCACGGAGTGCCGGTCTACGTGCATTCGGCGGACGCGGATCGGGCAAAGGGCGGCGACAAGCCGAAGGTCGCGATGGGGCCGTGGCGGCTGGGCGCGACCGCGGGGTTCTTCGCCTATGCGCTGCGCAAGAACGGGATGCGGACGCACTACCTGTCGGAGGTGGTCGAGGTCGCCGACGGCGACATCCTGCCGCTGCCCGGCTCGCCGAAGGTGATCAGCATGCCGGGCCACTCCCCCGGCAGCATCGCGCTGCACGTGCCCGCCGTCGACGCGGTCTTCGTCGGCGACGCTCTCACCACGAGGCACGTGCTCACCGGACATCGGGGATGCAGCCGGCTCCGTTCACCGACGAGCCGTCGGTCGCGCTGGAGTCCCTTGATCGGCTGGCGGGTGTGGATGCCGCGTGGGTGCTGCCCGGCCACGGCGGGCCATGGCAGGGCAGGCCGGCGGATGTGGCCGCGGCGGTGCGAGCCGCTCACCAGCGTTGACTCAGCCCGCGAAATCCTCGGGATCCACGTCGTCGAGGAAGCGCTTGAACTCGTCGAGGCGCTCGTCGGCCTCCTCCTCGTTCTCGGTGATGTTGTCGGGCACCCCGGCGTCTTCCATCACGTCCTCGGCCACCCACATCGGTGCGGCGACGCGCGACGCCAGGGCGACGGCATCCGATGGTCGTGAGTCGACGATGCGCTCGCCGAGATGGGTCGACAACGTCACCTCGGCGTAGAAGGTTCCGTCCTCGATGCGGGTCACCGCGATGCCGGTGACGGTGGCGCCCAGGGTGTCGAGCAGTGTTCGCATCAGGTCGTGCGCGAGCGGCCGCGGCGCGACGGCTCCCTCCACGGCGATGAGGATCGAAGTGGCTTCCTGCTGACCGATCCAGATCGGCAGGATCCGGCCCTCCCCGGGGATCTCGTCGATCGGTTTGAGCAGGATGACGTGCTGACCCGTGGGGTCGAGCGCCACTCCGGCGACGCGAACCTGGATCATCGGCCCTCCTCCCCTCGCGGGACGGCTGTGTCTTCATCGTAGGCTTCCCGGCCGGCCAGGTCAGGGGTGGCGCGTGCGCGCCGGGACGGCATTGACACCTCTGTGCGGCCGGGCCAGGCTCAGCGTCAGGGGTGCGACATGGGCAGGAAGCATCCGGGCGTCCGGGTGGAGGAGATCCCCGCGTCCCCCCGCCCGATCGAGGCGGTCGGAACCTCGGTCGCCGCGTTCGTCGGGCTCGCCGACGGCGGCCCGCTCGAAGGCTCGTACGTCCACAGCGGGAGCGGGTTCGCAGAGCTCTGGCCGAGCGACTC
Source organism: uncultured Actinomycetota bacterium (assembly GCA_963717585.1). Classification (GTDB taxonomy): domain Bacteria; phylum Actinomycetota; class Actinomycetes; order Actinomycetales; family Microbacteriaceae; genus Microbacterium. The sequence goes on from CAVQWI010000001.1 coordinate 513,287, forward strand.
GGCGTTGGCTCACGCGGCGATGGAGTTCTTCCGGAACGGTGGATCGGTGGCGTGGATCTCGCCCGTGGAGCGTCTCACGCCCGACGCCGTCAGGCTCTCGGTGGAGGCGATCGATCGAGATGTGATGCTCGTGGCGGTGGTCGCGGACCCGGCCGCGTCAGCGGAGGTCGTCGCCGCCGCCGCCGAGGTGCTCGCACACCGGCGCGCGATGCTGCTGGTCGAGGGTCCGTGGGTCGATGGGCGCGCCGCGATCCAGGCGATGTCGGCGGATCGGGCGACCGCCGTGGGCGCGACGGGCCGCGATGTCGCCGTGTATTGGCCCCGGCTGCGACGACCCGCCGGCGCCGGAGGCGTGGAGGTGATCTCTCCGCTCGGCCCGGTCGCGGGTGTGATCGCCCGTACCGACCGCACCAAGGGAGTATTCGAGGCGCCTGCCGGCACGGATGCCACCGTGGTCGGTTCGACCGGCCCGGTTGTGGCGACGACGCGGGCGGAGGGGGATGCGCTGAACCAGCTCGGCGTGAACCTCATCCGGACGTTCCCCAACGTCGGAGTCGTGGTGTGGGGAGCTCGCACTCAGTCGGTCGACAGCGAGTGGAAGTACGTGTCTGTGCGACGCACCGTCCTGTTCGTGGAAGAGAGCATCTCTCGCGGCCTCGAGTGGGTCGTGTTCGAGCCGAACGGCGAAGCGCTCTGGCTGCACGTGCGTCGGAGCGTCACGACCTTCCTCACCGGACTGTGGCGCGAGGGGGCTTTCCTCGGCACCAAAGCGGAGGACGCGTTCTTCGTGAGATGCGACGCGAGCACGATGACGCAGGAGGATCTCGACGACGGCCGGCTCGTCTGCATGATCGGGGTCGCCCCGGCGCGTCCGGCGGAGTTCGTCATCCTGCGAATCGCGATGCGGACGGCGGATGCGGACGACTGACCGCCGGTGGGTGGCTGCTGCTCACCGTCGAATCGGTCCCGGCAGCCTGCGATTACGCCCGCACGTCGGGCCGTCGACCGTCGTCAGGCCGGAACGGCCGCGCCCACCCCCGCGATGATCGATCCGACGATCCATCCCAGAGTCGTCAGGACGATGATGCCGAGGGCGATGTAGCCGGTCCACAGTCCGGCGAGCGCCGGTCCACGGCCGACGCCGCCGATCTCGCGGGCCCGGCTCAGGCCGACGTGGCCGAAGGCCACGGCGAGCACGGCCGGGACGATCGCCAGCATCGCCGCCAAGACTCCGATGAACGGGATCGGGCTCCACACACCGATCAGGAACGACACGATGCCCAGCACGAGGGCAGTCACCGCGGTGCCATTGCTCCGCGGCTTTGCGACCGGGAGGTCTTGGGAGGTCATGCTCAGACGATATCCGGCCGGCGGCGATGCGGCCTCCTTGTGCGCCGACTCGCCCGCTCGTACCCTGGGGGCGGCGCGACGTCGCGCCCGACCTCCCGCCGGCGCTCGCGCTGCCGGCTTCGCCATGGCGAGGAGGCAAAGGGGACTCGAGTGCTCGACGTGATCTCGGAGACGTGCCTCGGCACGGCGGATGGGCGCGAGCCGTCGGTCGGTGCCGAAGACACGGAGTTCCGATGACCACGCAGGAATCCTTCAAGCGGCGCATCCGCAGCCGCATGGCCAAGACCGGTGAGCGCTACAACGCGGCTCGACGCGTGCTTCTCGCACAGCGCGGCGGCGGGGCAACGGCAGCCGGCGGATGGGTTGCGTCGCCCAGTGCGAGCAATGAGCTGATCCTCGCCAAGACCGGCCGTGCGTGGGACGAGTGGGTCGTCGTCATCGACGCCGGCCCCGGCCGGTCGGCAGGTCATACCGCGATCGCCACGTGGCTGCGCGAGGCTCAGGGCGTCGAGCCGTGGTGGGCGCAGGGTGTGACGGTCGGCTACGAGCGGATCACCGGCATCCGTCTGCCCGGCCAGATGCCGGACGGAACGTTCACGGTCAGCCGCAGCCGCACCCTTCCCGGCGAGGTCGACGCGTTTCGCGCGATGCTGCTCGAGGACGATGACCGCGCGGCGCTCTTCCCCGGGCTGCGCACCGTTCTGCGCTCCAAGCCCACGGCCAAGCAGCTGCGGTTCGGCGCAGTCGATGAGGAAAGTGGCGACCCGGCCGGAGTTCTCGCGATCACCGCCGACATCGTCCCGGCGGGCGTGAAGCTGGTGCTGACGCACGAGAAGCTCCCGTCGATCGATGCGGCCGATGCGTGGAAGGAGTTCTGGGGTTACTGGATCGCCGACCTCGAACTGAACTGACACCCAGTCGCGCCGGATGCCGCCACCCGGGCGACTTCGCAACCCCGGCGCCTGGCAGACTCGGACGCGTGTGGATCGGATGGATCGAGTTCGACCTGCTTCTCGGCGACGTGCACTCGCTGAAGGAGAAGCGCAGCATCCTTCGGCCGCTCATCGCCGATCTGAGTCGGCGGACTGAGGCTGCCGCAGCTGAGGTCGGCGCCCACGACCTCCACCGGCGCGCCGTGGTGGGCGTCACGGTCGTCGCGGGAGGAGCGTCGCACGTTCGCGATGTGCTCGACCGAGCTGATCGACTGCTGACCGAGGAGCATCCGGAGATCACGATCCTGTCCGCCCGGCGAGGACTGCACTCGAGCGAGGACTGACCGTCGTGGCGCAAACGTGCGCCCGCCGTTCACCTCTTCGCTTTGGGCGGCCGCCGGGCGCTGACGTCCCTTCCCGCGAGCGGGCGGGTCCGGCATCCGCTCGTTTCGGCGGCCCGCGGTGAGATCCGCCGCCGTCGAACGCCGCCGACGTACCATCGAACATGGTGCACGCGATGAACACCGGAACCATCGTCGCGATCGTCGGCGAGCAGTCCGAGGACGCTCTAGCCACACTCGACGGCATCCCGGGAGTGGAGGTGCTGGCGCTGCACGGCGATGAACCCGCGCTGGGGACGCGGCGCATCGCTGCGGCGGGCACGCCCTGGATCGTGCACGACGCCGACCCGCTCGAGCACGTCGCGGCCGCGTGGGTCGAGCTCTTCGAGGAGCGCTCAACGCTCGGAGTGCTCGAGGTGGAGGTCGAAGCCGCGCTGGCGAGGTTCGAGGCCGGCTCGGCTTTGATGCCCGACTACTACATCGTGCTCGAACCGCAGGGCGCACCGGACACCTGGCGGCACTGGTGGTGCGGGGCACTCGGGCACCGTGCGCCGCAGCGCGTGCTGGCCTCGCCGGCTCCGACGACGCCACGGGATGCCGCCATGCGGCGCCTGCTGAGCAGATTGCCCTCGTCGAGGCCGTGGCCCGATCCGGCGTCCTGGCTACCCCATCTGGCGTTCGAGATCCCCGACCGAGTGGGCTTGCGCGACTGACCAGCCACTGGGCCGGCCCTCGATGCAGGAGGCGATGCGAGTGTCGGGCGATGCATCGCTATCTCCGGCGCGGATGTCGCCACCCTGGGACCGAGCACTTAGGCTGACCGGACCGTGGCGCCGACGCCGCAGAGGAGCCCAGCAGTGAACGACGCTCTCCAGACCGAGATGCCCGCGACCGATCCTTACGGGGAGACGTCTCGCACCGTCGATGACGAGCCCCGCGTCCGCGCCTGGGCCGCCCTGCCGATCGGACTCGGTTCGGCCATCGTCGGACTCGTGCCGTGGTGGGTGGGTGGGGCGCGCCTCGAGCTGCAGAACCTCTGGGCGACATCCGTCCTGCCCGAGCAGATGCCGATCACCCTCCTGCCCTTCAGCCAGTACTCGGTGATCCAGATCTTCGCCCTGCTCGTGGTCGGCGCGACCGTTGCGGGCATCGCCGGACGCGCGCTGCGTCTGCGCGGCTGGGGACTGGTTCTGCTCGTTCTGGGCGTCCTGCTGGTGCAGGGCGTGGCTGCCGCTCAGACCGCTCTGGTCGTGCGCGAAGGTCTGCAGGAGCGGCTCGAATCCACCGTCTACGTCGCGGCGCTCCTGGCGGGAACGATCCTGTCGATCATCGTCGGGATGATCCTCACCGTGCTCATCGTTCGAGCGCCGCGGGCAGGAGCGCTGCTCGGCCTCACCGTCGGCGCGATCTGCATGGCGCCCTGGACCGGCGCCCTGGTCGCAGCGACCGGCATCGATGAAGAACTCCCTGTCGACCCTGCTGGTCGTCGTGCCGTGGATCACTCCCGTGCTGACGGGCGTCGCGATCGCATGGACCGGCGTGAACACCGTCGGCCGGGTGATCTCCGGCATCCTCGCCATCGCGCTGGTCTGGGTCGCACCGGCGCTCATGACCGCGATCGCCAGTGCGCTCGGCAGCCGCGTGCTGATCCGGTTTCCGGGCGACATGCTGGACTACGGCAACGGAGTCTTCCGGATGGCGCTTCTGACTCCCGAACTCGCCCTCCGTCCGATCATCGCAACCGTCGTCGTTGCGGTGGTGGGACTCGTGATCCGGATGCTGGTGCTGCGTCGTCGACGCGACGCGTGACCGCTGTTCCCAGGTGCGCGTGCTACGGTGGGGCCTGCCCACTCGGGTATTGCGTCGTCACCAACTGTCTCACTGCATGGAAGCAGAGCATGGACCGGACAGCCTGACGCCCGGATCGTCGCACCGACATCCGCCCTCATCCACTTCGACTTCCGCGCACGAGCGTCTGCATCGCCGCGCAGCTTCTGAAAGCACTCTTGACCTTCGTCACCCGCACCACCCCGTCATCTCGACCGCCGCTGCACTGGCGTGTCTCGGCCGAGGACGTCTTCGTCGCCACCTCCGCCGGTGAGTACGCCGGCTTCATCAGCACGACGCCACTCGGCTGCGAGGCGCAGAGCGCCCGCGGTGAAGACCTCGGCGTGCACGCCACACTGCAACGCGCTCGCGCCGCGGTCGCGGCATCCGTCACCCGGACGGCACCCACACCCGCGGGTCCCCCGCGGCTCACACGTCCGCTCCGCACACGGCGGCGCGGCACCCCTGGTCGCTCCGGCGGCCCGAAAAGTAAAAGGAATGACACGATGGCCACTGGCACCGTGAAATGGTTCAACTCCGAAAAGGGCTTCGGCTTCATCGCCCCCGATGACGGCGGCGCCGATCTCTTCGCGCACTACACCGCGATCACCGCGAGCGGTTACAAGGAGCTCCGCGAAGACCAGAAGGTCGAATTCGACGCCGAGCGTGGCCCCAAGGGCATGCAGGCCGCGAACATCCGGCCCCTCTGATCCTTCCGTCGGCCGGGGCGACATCCGTCTGCCCCGGCCGACACCCTCAGCCCGGCCCGCGCCGCCCGGCGACTCCCGCGAACAGCGCGTGCAGAAGCGGCAGCACCGCGGCGACCATGAGCACCGTTCCGAAGACGACCTCATCCCCCGCACGCAGCAGGATGCCGCCGACGAAGAGAGCTGCGAACAGGACGGCCGAGATGATGCGCCGTCCGGTTCGCTCGAGGCTGAGGATGCGACGCTCCAGCCGCGGGTTCTGCGTCGAGACTCGGCCTTCCTCGACTCGCGTCGTGAGTTCGTCGAGCCGCTGCGGAAGCCGCACGACGGTGCCCGCGAGCGACACGGCCTGCTTCGCGAACGCCTGCACGACGTTGCCGCTCTCTTCGCGGATCAGCCGATTGGCGTACGGCTCCACGGCGTCCCAGATGTTGAACTTGGGGTCGAGCGAGCTGCACATGCCGGAGGTGAGCGACATGGCGCGCACGATGAGCAGGAAGTTCTCGGGCAGCTGAAAAGGGAGCGATCGGACGACGTCGCCGAACTCGATCGCGAACGCGCGGAACTCGCGAGGATCGACCTCCTGCAGCTCGGCGAAGCCCATCCCGCCGAAGCGTGCGAACAGCTTCGTCATCGCGCGCTCGAGATCGACCGTGTCGGCGGACGGCAGCAGCACGCCCACCTCGCGCATGCCGTCGACCATGCCCTTGCCGTCTCGCGACGCGGCGGCGATCAAGACCCGACGAAGACCTCGGCGCAGGCCGTCGGGCACCTCGCCCATCATCCCGAAGTCGATGAAGGTCAGCCTCCACGGCGGGCTTGCGGCATCCGCTACCCCACCGTCGCCCGCATACGGTCCCTGAGCTCGCCCGCATACGGTCCCTGGGCCTCGCCCGGATACGGTCCCTGAGCCTGTCGAAGGGGCGTGACGAAGATGTTGCCGGGGTGCGGGTCGGCGTGGAAGAACCCGTCGGCGAAGAGCTGGTCGAACATGACGGCCGCGAATTCCTTCGCGACCTCCGACGGGTCGATGCCTGCGGCGCGGAGCCCGTCGACGTCGTTGATCTTGATCGCCGTGACGTCCTGCAGCGTCAGGACGCGGCGCGTCGTGCGCTCCCAGACGACCTCGGGAACGCCCACCCGGGGGTCGTCGGCGAAGTCCTGGGCGAACCGCTCGGCGTTGGCCGCCTCGTGCATGTAGTCGATCTCCTCGAGGCTGACCTCGGCGAACTCCTCGACGAGGGCGGGCATGTCGACGCGGTCGGAGACCAGCCTGATGCGGCTCAGCCACTGCGCGACGCGACGCAGTGCCCGCAGGTCGACGTCGACGACCTGGTCGATGCCGGGCCGCTGGATCTTGACGACGACGTCGCTGAGGCCGGTGTCGGCGGCATCGGCATCCGAGAGCGCTCGCCCGGTGGGCCTGACCCAGGGATGCCGCCGCGAGGGGCGTCGGGTCGACGAACGCATAGGCCCGCTCGAGGGGCACGCCCAGCTCGGCCTCAGCCAGCTCGCGGATCGCCGGGAACGCCACCGGAGGCACCTCGTCCTGCAGCCCCTCCAGCTCCTTCGTGATCTCGGGCGGCAGCACGTCGAGCCGCGACGACATGAACTGGCCGACCTTGATCATGAGACCGCCGAGGTCGACTGCGAGGACATGGAAGCGCTGGGCGATGCGCTGCAGCCGAGCCGACCTGCCGCGGGCGGAGATCCCCGCCAGCCCGATCCGCGGCAGGAACAGCTCGAACCACCACGTCTGGACGAGATACCGCGCGGCGAACCGCAGGATCCTGCGGTAGCGGGCGCGCATGTTCCCGACGTCGGCCATCGAATCTCCTTGATGCCGACGTGCGGGCGGCACCCGGTCAGTTCTGAGCGAGGATGGTGAAGATCTTACGGCGCGCCTCGTCGAGGACGGCGACCGCCTCCTTCACCTGCTCCTGGCTGCCCGAGCGGCCGACCTGCGCGACTGCCTGAGCGAGATCGATGCCGGCCTTCGGCAGGGCTCCGGTGCGGCCGCTGTCGCGAGCACCTGTGCTCTCCCACGGCGCGGACTTCTCCGCGTCGGCGTCGACGACGGCCCGTCCCGCCTCGGTCAGGGAGTAGGTCTTGCGTCCGTCGGACTCGGCCGCGCTGACCAGGCCCTCGTCGGTGAGCAGCTGCAGCGTGGGATACACCGAACCGGGGCTCGGCTTCCACGATCCGCCACTGCGCTCCTCGATCTCACGGATGATCTGGTAGCCGTGCATCGGCTTCTCGGCGAGCAGCGACAGCACCGCCGAGCGCACGTCGCCGCGCCCCATCCGGCCGCCGACCTTCTGCTCGAACTGCCCGCGAAGCTGCTCCATCGCCTCCCACAGCCCGCCGATCGGCCAGGGTTGCCCGCTGTTGCGACTGCGTCCCGCGAACCCGTCGCCCATGAATGAACCGCTCATGATGACCTCCTCTGCGCTGAGCCTGTCGTTGTTCAGCGATATATAACGATATATCGCTCAGGCTGAGTGTGGGCGGTGAATCCGACGGTTGCGGATGCTCCGCAGACTCCGCTCATGCGGATCGTCGTGTCGGGGACCCATGCGAGCGGCAAGAGCACGCTCATCGCGGACTTCGCGTCGCGGCATCCCGACTTCGTCGGGGTCGCCGCCCGTGCGGCTCAAGGCGTCGGCGAACCGCCTGTCACCGCCAGCGTCTCTCCGGCGACGTAGCTGGACTCCGCCGACGCGAGGAAGACATACGCGGGCGCGAGCTCGGCGGGCTGTCCCGCGCGACCGATCGGAGTCTGCTCGCCGAACGTCTCGATCTTCTCCTGCGGCTGACCGTCGCTCGGCTGCAGGGGCGTCCAGATCGGACCGGGGGCGACGGCGTTCACCCGGATGCCCTTCGGTGCGAGCTGCTGGGCCAGCGCCTTGGTGAACGCATTGATCGTCGCCTTCGTCGAGGCGTAGTCGACGAGGCCGGGCGACGGGTCGTACGCCTGGATCGACGTCGTGTTGATGATCGTCGATCCGGGCTTCAGGTGAGGCAGCGCGGCCTTGGTTATCCAGAACATCGCGTACACGTTCGTCTTGAAGGTGTCGTCGAACTGCTGGTCGTCCAGGTCGGTCAGGTCCTCGACGAACACCTGCTTGCCCGCGTTGTTGACCAGGATGTCGAGACCGCCCAGCCCCTCCACCGTCCGGGCGACCACGTCTCGGCAGTAGCCGTCGTCGCGCAGATCGCCGGGCAGCGTGAGCACGGTGACGCCGGCGTCCTGAATGATGCCGGCGATCCGCTGGGCGTCCTTCTCCTCGGCGGGCAGGTACGACATCGCAACGTCCGCCCCCTCGCGGGCGAAGGCGATCGCGGTGGCGGCGCCGATCCCCGAGTCGGCTCCCGTGATGAGCGCCTTGCGGCCCTCGAGCCGCCCCGTGCCGCGGTAGCTGTCCTCCCCGTGATCCGCCCTCGGTTCGAGTTTCGGCGTCGAGGCCGGGCTCGGGCTGATGCTGCCGGTCGGGGTCGAAGTCGGCGTACAGCTCAGCGGGGTTGGTCACGGTGTACTGATCGCGAGTCATGCCATCACGCTATGGAGATGTCGCGCCCCGGCGGACGGGGGTTGCATCTCGCGCTCGACCGCGCTAACCGAGAGCGACTGTCCGCTTCGATCAGACCCGGAGCCGGGATTCACAGCATCCAGGACGCGCTCTCCGGTGCCCCGGGATCGGCCACGGGTCCCACCCCGACGGCGATATCGGCCACCACCGGGTAGTGGTCGGACGGCGGCATCCCGCCGGGCTCGTCGCGCACTACGCGGGCGGCCGTGGCCACCGCGCCCTCGGAACCCGGCAGGTACAGCACGTGATCGATGCGACGGTCGAACTGATCCACCGCCTCCCGCGGCGCGAAGCGATTCGTCGGAACTCAGGGTGCGCGGGTCCGCGCCCGGCTCTGCCGCATTCCATGCGTCGATCAGATGCATCCCGGCGAGCGCCGGCTGGCCGGGGTCGTAGTTGAGGTCGGCGAGCAGGATGCTGGGATTGGGTCTCAGCGAATGGCCGTCGCGAGTCAGTCGCTGAAGCTCGGCGAACTGCACCGCTGCTTCCTGGACGCGCTCCGGCTCCCAGCTCGTCGCGCCCACCACCACCCGCAACTCGCCGTTGGGACGCGAGATCGTCGCGACGAGCGCAGCGTTGCGCCGGCCCTCGGAGGGCACGTCAACGCGCTCGACCGACGCGATCGGCCAGCGACTCACGAGTCCGATGCCCATGACGACGCCACGCTGCGTGTCGTCCTCGGGCGGATCGGGAACCGGCGGCATGTCCTGCTCGACGAATGCCGCGTACCGCTCGCCGAGCGCCTCCGCGACCATGTCTGCCTGCGTGCGCTCCTCCGAGCCCCAGCATTCCTGGATGCCGAGCAGATCCGGGTCGACGTCGCGGAGCACCGCGATCAGTCCCGGCTCGCGTTCGCGCCAATTGCCCCCGAATCTCCACCACACGTTCCAGGTCATCGCCCGGATGCTGTCGTCCATGGCGCCGAGGCTAGGACGCAGCGGCGACGGACGCGAAGGGGGTTGCGTCCGCCGGTGCCGATGTGGAAGCCGCGCCGCAAATGCGCCCGGAGCATGATGGTTCGGATCGGGTCGATGCGCACGCCGGACCGATTCCGCGCATCAGCCCGGCGGCGAGGAGGGCTGCAGCTTCACGAGCGACACCCCGAGCAGCACGCCGTCATCTGCGACCGCCGTCATCATCGTGTGATGAGGCTGGCGACGCCGGTCGGTGGGTGACCCGGGATTGAGGAGCCGCATCCCGCGGGGAGAGACCGTGTCCCAGGGGATGTGGCTGTGGCCGAACACCAGCACATCGACATCCGGGTACGTCTCGTCCATCCGGATCTCGCGTCGTCGCGACTCACCCGTCTCATGGACCACCGCGAACCGCAGCCCTTCGATCTCGCGCCTGGCGACCTCGGGCAGTCGTGCGCGCAGATCGCGACCGTCATTGTTGCCGTAGACGCCGACGACGTCCGCATGCTGCTCGAGATCATCCAGGACGGATGCCGCGACCCAGTCGCCGGCGTGGATCACGAGGTCGGCGGCATCCGCCTCGCGAAGCACCGCCTCGGGAAGGCGCCGAGCGCGTCCCGGGATGTGCGTGTCGGAGATCAGCAGCAGGCGAGTGGTCACGCGCCGATTCTCGCTGACGCCGCCTCGCATGCGCGACGGATCAGTCGACCGCTCCGAGTTCCGCCACCGGCTGTCGCAGGATCGTCCGAAGTTTCGACGGGTCGGTGCGGCGGATGTCGCTGAGGTAGATCTCGTGATGCCTGCCGGTCATCCGGAGCCCCTGGCTCGGAATGAATTCGGTGTGCATCGCGTCCAGGACCGGGCCCTCGTCGTCGAAAGGCCCCAGGTGCAGCGTCTGGACGCAGCGCCCCTCCGCATAGGTCTCGACTCGCAGTGCACCGATCGCGGGCGTGTCGGCGGCCGCCGTGATCGCGCGCTCGATCAGATCTCCGGTGATCCAGTCGGGCACCAGGATCATCGCAGTCCAGTCCCATCGGGACTTGTCACGGGAGGTGGTGAAGGTCGCCATGTCGTCCGACCACCACAGCGCCTCCAGCGGCATGACCACGTAGTCGCGATCGAGCTCGTTCTTGCTCATGAACTTCAGCTTGTACGCCACCGGAAACAGCGTCGAGATCGCGTCGGCGTAAGGCTGCGCGCCCGGATCGCCATGGCCGTCGATCATCAGATATCGAAGCGGCGGCACGTCGACGAGCGCGAACGAGCCGTGCGGAGCGCGGTACGAGGCGATCTCCTTCTTCAGGTCCGACTTCACGTGCGCCTCCGGCTGCGCTCGATCAGGGCGGCCACGACCCGCCAGCCGACCAGAGCCGCGAGCAGTGTGACGCCCGCGACGATGATGAACGGCAGCGCCGTTCCCTGACCGGATGCCGCTCGCAGCAGCATCCCGCCGATCACGGTCGCCGCCCACACGCCGAGGCCCGTTCGCACGGGCGCGGTGGGAGCACGCCAGGCGAAGGTCACCAGCCAGCCGACGGCGAGCCCTACCAGGAAGGGCCAGGCGGTTCGCAGGAGCCCGGCGAGCACGTCGGAATCGTGGCTCGCCCGGCCGACGGCGGCGAATGCGATGACGAACGCGATGTCGAGTCCGAGGGCCAGGGCGATCGTGCGAGGGCGCGTTCCGGTTGCAGGTCGCACGCCATCGTTCAACGCCCCGACCTCCATGCGCGGCAGCAGGTCGGAGCTCAGCGCCTCCCGCTCGTCGAAGACGAAGCACTCTCCCGTCCAGTGGGCTGCGCCGACCTGCTCCAGGTAGCTCAGGATGCCGCCGTCGAGCTGAAACGCCTCAACCCCCTCTTCGCGCAGGTAGAGCGTGGCCTTCTCGCAGCGGATGCCGCCGGTGCAATAGCTCACCACGGTCTTGCCCGACAGATGGGCGCGGCGCTGGGCCGCGGCATCCGGAAACTGGGTGAAGCGCTCGATCCGCCAGTCGAGAGCACCGTCGAACGAGCCGTAGTCCACCTCGAACGCATTGCGCGTGTCGAGCAGCACGACCTCGCGCCCGTGGTCGTCATGACCCTGGTCGAGCCACCTGCGAAGGGTCGGCGGTGCGACCGCGGGGGCCCTTCCCCGCTCGGGCCTGATCGTCGGGTGGTCCATGCGGATGATCTCGCGCTTGACCTTCACGAGCATCTTGCGGAACGGCTGCCCGGACGACCAGCTCTCCCTGACTGCGAGGTCAGCGAAGCGCGGATCCCGCTGCAGCTCGGCGACGTACTCGCGCACCGCACGACCATCTCCCGCGAGGAACAGGTTGATGCCCTCTTCGGCAAGGATTATCGTGCCCTTCATCCGCGCGGCCAGGGCGCGCTCGCGCAGCACCGAGCGCAGGGCCTGCACATCGTCGATCCGCGTGAACCGGTACGCGGAGACGTTGAGGACGGAAGACACCGGACAAGCGTACGGGCTTCCATCGCCGTCCGCCCCGCAGACCGCCACGCCCCATTGACCCGCCCCAGGAGCGCGGTCTATGGTGAGCGCCAACCTCGCAGGTTCACTGGGGAGCCGAGCGCGTCGACCCGAAGCATCACCCGAACGGGAGCATCATGCCGTCTCTTCGCGCGCGCTCGATCTTCGCGATCGCCACCCTCTCCGTCCTCGCAGTCGCCGCGACCGCCGCCATCAGCGCGCCGGCGATCGCCGCTCCGCCGCCGGGAAAGGGCAAGCCGACGCCGTCGGCAACGGCGACCCCGACGCCGACCGTGTCTCCGTCGCCGACGTCGACTCCGACTCCGACCCCGTCGGTCACCCCGACACCGACCCCGACGGTGACTCCCACCCCGACACCGACTCCGACTCCGACTCCAACGGTGACTCCCACGCCGACGCCCACGCCCACGGTGACTCCCACCCCGACACCGACTCCGACACCCACGCCGGCGCGATATCCGGACGTAATGGCGGCGGCCGGCGATTCGATCACACTGGCCTACAACTCCGCGAGCTACGGCTCGTTCCCGCAGTACAGCTGGGCGACGGGAAACGCGTCGACCCTGAATTCCATGCTGCAGCGGCTGCAGGTCGCCTCGGGGACGACGATCACGGGAGTGAATGTCGCCCAGCTCGGAGCGAACTCCAGCAACCTGGCGGGACAGGTCACCTCGGCCATCGCAGCGCAGGCCGACTACCTCACCGTGGAGATCGGTGCGAACGACGCGTGCACGCCCACGGTGGCGGCGATGACCTCCGAGGTCGACTTCCGCGCCCGAATCAAGGCCGCCCTCGCGCAGTTCCACAGTGCGAAAGCCGACAACGAGATCTTCGTCGCCAGCATCCCGAGTCTCTACCGCCTCTGGCAGGTCTCCAAGAGCAAGTTCGGCGCGAGGCTGATCTGGGCGTCCGCGGGGCTCTGCCAGTCCATGCTGGCCAACCCGAGCAGCACCACCGCGACCGACGAGAATCGGCGGCTTTCCGTCCAGGCCCGCGTGAACGCGTACAACGCCATCCTCGCGGCCGAGTGCGCCGCGCTCGCACGGTGCACCTTCGACGACTACACCGTCGCCAACTACGTGTTCTCGTCGACTCACATCTCGACCGCCGACTACTTCCACCCGAGCATCGAAGGCCAGCGCATCATGGCGACGATCACAGCGCCGTACACCCCGTATCCGAGCGGCGGCTGACCCAGCGCCCGCGGGCAAGACCCGGCCCCACGCTATGTGGGGCGACCTAGACTTGCGCACGATGGATGCAGCGATCGCGGGTGCCCTTGCCCTCGGGCCGGAATCCACGATGGCCGATCACACGGTCGACATCACGACCATCGGCGCACGATCGGGGCAGCCCCGGCGTATCGAGATCTGGTTCCACAACGTCGACGGCGTCGTCTACGTGACGGGTCTGCCCGGTCCGCGCGACTGGTACGCCAACCTTCTCGCCGACCCTCGCATGACCTTCCATCTCAAGCACGGCGTGCAGGCCGACCTGCAGGCGCACGCGACGCCGGTGACCGATCCGGCCGAGCGCGAGCGCCTGTTCGACGCGATCATCGCCGGCATCGACGACCTGTACGTCCGCCGCGGGTCGCACCGCCGAGTAGCTCGCCCGGACCGCTGGGTGGCCGACAGCCCGCTGGTCCGGGTGACATTCGACTGAGCCGGAGCTCGCGTCGTTGCGGGCTCAGAGCCTGCTCGCGCACGGGACGCAGAGCGTCGCGGCAGGCCGCAAGCGGAGGCGTTCGCGAGGAATCATTCCTCCGCACGACGTGCAGACGCCGTAGGTGCCGTCGGCGAGACGGCCGAGCGCCGCATCCAGTTCGGCGAGCTCTCGCGACACGTCCGCCCGCTGTCCTTCCGCGCGAGACCACTCGGTCGACAGCGTCGAACCCTCGGGATCGTGCTCGTCATCGTCGTTCGCCGCACCCCGCGCCGCGCGGATCGTGTCGAGCTGTGATTCGACCGCGGCGAGCCGCACCTCCAGCTCGCGCCGCCGCTCGGCGATGATCGGCTGGAACTGCGCCGCCGTCACCCGATCGCCTCCGGGATGGGGACTCCTCCGCTGTTGAACCGGATGGTGCGTCCGATCGTGGCGTCGTCGGCCAGCGCCGCGGCGACGACTGCCGCGACATCCGCTCTGCTGACCGATCCCGACTCGCTCGCAGTCGTGTCTATGCGGCCGGTGGGAGCGCCGAGCGTGAGCGAACTCGGTCCGAGCACGGTCCAGGCCAGGTCGCTCCCGCGCAGGTGGTCGTCGGCCGCCGCCTTCGCCTGCGCGTATGCGAAGAACGGGTTGTCGGAGTCGACGCCGTGGTCCGCTCGCGCCCCGAAATACGACACCATCACGTAGCGGCTCGCTCCCGCGACGGCCGCGGCATCCATCGATCTGATCGCTGCGTCGCGGTCCACCGCGTACGTCCGCGCGGGGTTGCCGCCTCCGGCGCCGGCCGACCAGACGACGGCCTCATGACCGCGGAAGAGGTCGGCGAGCTCGTCGACCGACAGCGATTCGACGTCGGCGACGAGCGGTGCAGCTCCGGTGGCGGCCACCTCCGCCGAGTGATCGGGGTTGCGGATGACACTGGTCACCTCATCACCGCGCTCGACGAGCAGCGGCGCGAGCAGCAGCGCGACCTTGCCGTGACCGCCGATGATCAGGATGCGGGACATGGTGCCTCCAGAGTGTTCGCGTCCACGCTACGCGCGGCACGCCGGTGCCGGGCCGCCGGCTACTTCTCGGACGCCGAGACCTCACGCGCGATCTCTGCGATCTGGTCCGGGCCGACGCGGCAGCATCCGCCGACGAGCCGTGCACCACCGGCGACCCAGCTCGCCGCGCCGGCGGCGATGGCTGATGCCGCGCCCGACCACTCCCGCGAGTCTGCGTGCCACTGCTCGCCGCTGTTCGGGTAGACGATGCCGGGTCTGCCGGTCGCGGCCACCACCTCCAGCGCACCGCTGACGTCCGCGGCATCGCAGCAGTTCACGCCCACCGCGACCACCTCGGGCACGGATGCCGCGACGGCGAACGCCTCCGCGAGCGACTCGCCGGACCGGAGCCCGCCGTCGGCGATCGTCACGCTCACCCACGCCGGGATGCCGAGGCCATCCAGTTCGCGACACAGGGCCTCCAGTTCCGCCAGCGACGGCACGGTCTCGACCGCGATCACGTCCGGTCCGGCAGCGGCGAGGGCTCGCAGTCGCGGGCGATGCCACGCGCGCAGCTCCGCGACCCCGAGTCCGTAGTCGCCGGTGTACTCGCTGCCGTCGGCCAGCGTTGCGCCGTACGGGCCGACGGATGCCGCAATCCACGCAGCTCCCGGGTCGAGCCCGGCCTCATCACGGGCCTCGCGAGCGAGATGTACGCTCCGGGCGAGCATCGCGTCTGCCTGCGAGCGACCGAGACCCGCCGCATCCAGTCCTGTGTGACTCAGTTGATACGAGGAGCTGATCGCGACGCGAGCCCCGGCATCGAAGAACTCCGCGTGCGCGCGACGGATCGCTTGGGGATCCTCGATCAGCAGACGCGCCGACCAGAGTGAGGACGAGAGGTCGTGTCCGCGCGCCTCCAGGAGGGTGCCGAGTCCGCCGTCGAGGACGATCGGGCCCGCGCTGAGGGCGTCGGTGAAGGAGCTCACCCGGTCAGTCTAGGTTTCGAGCCCGCCGGCTTCGGCGGCCGCGGGCTCACTGGGGAAGCGCGCTGGGGACAACTCGATCGGGCCCGCCCCATCGGTCGATACACTGCCAACCCTGGGCGCGCCGGAGTGTTGCGCGGGGAAGGAGATGCGATGGCAGAGGAATCGTCCGCGGACGAGACTCCGCCTCGACCGCCCGTTCCGACCGTGCCGGCCTTCATTCAGCCGTACCCCGGAGCCCCTCCTCAGCCGAACCCTGCCGCAGGGCCGCACGCCGGCCCGCCGTACGCCCCGCCGCCCGGTGCCTACGGGTCAGGTCGATACCCGCCGGCGGGGTATCCCCAACCCGCGCAGTATCCGCAGGGTCAGTATCCGCCGGCTCACGCATCCGCCGGGTCGGTACCCGCCGACCGCTTACGTGACGAGTCCGGACGCCCGCCCGAAGACGCTCGCCGTCATCGCGCTGGTGGCGGCCATCCTCGGTGTGGTCCTGATCTTCGTACCGGTCATCGGCTTCGTCTCCAGCGCCTTCCTGCTGGCGGCGGTGGTGCTCGGCATCATCGCACTGGCGAGCAGGCGGCAAGGCGGCAAGGGACTGGGGATCACCGCGCTCGTCGTCGCGGTCGCCGGCGGAATGGTGGCGTGGGTGGTCATGGCTGTCGTCTTCGGCCTGATCGTGAGCGCCGACGCGCGGCGCGACGATCCGTTCGTCCCGAAGCCGGTGCCGACGTACGCACCCCCGGACCAAGCCGAGCCGACGGACGGCGACGACGGCAGCCGTGGAACGCAGGGCGACCCCTACGCATACGGCGACGTCGTGACGATCTCGGATGCGGTCACCGGCGATCCCATCTGGGAGATGTCGGTCGGCGCGCCCGTCGACCTGACGGCCGAGCTTGCGGCAGGTGACCTGTACAACCCGACGCCCGACAGCGGCGCGTACACCGGAATCCCGGTGACCCTGACGTACGTCGGCGAGGAGACCCTCGATCCGTGGATCGACTACGACTGGAACGTCTCGACGACCTGGGTCGAACCGGGCGGCGACCCGAAGGACGAGGAGTATGTGCTGCTGCCGGATGGCTTGGTCCATGTGATGGACGTGGACCCCATGTCGCCCGGCGAGACGGTCACCGTCCACACGGTGATCGACGCGCCGCTGGACGCCCCAGGCTCGGTGGTGACCACGATCGGCTGGGACTACGAGCTCTACTGGGCTGCGCCGCGATAGAGCGGTGCTCCTCAGTCCACCATCGCCGCGCGGATGACCTCCAGGTCGTGTTCGGAGATCTCGAACACTCCGAACCGGAACTTGTATCCCCACCGGCTCTTGTCTTCGACGAAGTCGAGGTCGCCGAGCAGCGGGTGGATGGGAGTTTCGCGCACCCGGACGAACTCGACATCTCGCCGCCACGGGTGGAAGTCCGCCGACATCTCGACCTGGTAGGGCTCGTCGTCGGTCACCTCGCCGAGAGCGGTGAAGGCCTGGAGGGCAGCGCCGTCCGGAAAGTCCGTGCGCGGCGAGTAGAACGCGATCCAGTCGCCTCTGCGCATCCGCTTGAGCATGTGCGGCTTGCCGTGGTTCGCCTGGGTGAAACCGCCTGCCACCCCGCGCTCGACGTGGCTGCGGCTCACCGTGTTGATCCAGGAAGTCATCCCTCGACGGTACGCGCGGCGTCGGACAGCACCCGTGCCCGGCCGCGATCCGACCCGGCCGCCAGACCGGCGCCATGCGTAGCCTGGTTGCATGACCATCACGTACCGCGGCACCACCGCCCTCATCACCGGTGCGAGCTCCGGACTCGGTGCGGAGTTCGCCAGCCCAGATCGCCGCGCGCGGCGCGGACGTCGTGCTCGTCGCCCGCCGCGAGGACCGCCTCCGGCAGCTTGCGGACCAGCTCGCCCGCGAGCACCGCGTCGCCGCAACTGTGATCCCGCTCGATCTCGGTCGTGCCGGCGCCGTCGCCGACCTGGTCAGGGAGCTCGACGACCGCGGAATCGACATCCGGACGCTGGTCAACAATGCCGGGTTCGGCATGAAGGGCGCCTTCGTGGAGTCCGATGCGGACCGCATCGCGGAGATGGTCCAGCTGAACGTCAGCACACTCGTCGCGCTGACACGTGCGCTCCTTCCGCAACTTGTCGCCGGCACCGGCGCGCTGGTGAACATCGCGAGCAACGGTGCCTATCAGCCGTGTCCCAACATGGCCGTCTACGGCGCGACGAAGGCGTTCGTGCTGAGCTTCAGCGAGGCCCTGTCGTATGAGACCCGCGACACCGGCCTGACCGTGGTCGCGGTCAGCCCGGGTGCGACGAAGACCGAGTTCTTCGACGTTCTGGGTCAGCGGGGCTACGCGATGGCGAGCTATCAGACCTCGGAGCAGGTCGTCACGCGCACCCTGCGCGAGCTCGACCGGCGCGACACTCCCCCGAGCTTCGTTTCGGGCCGCACGAACGCGATCGCGGCGAAGATGGCCGGGATCGTCCCGCGGCGGCTCGCGCTCGCGATGGCCGGGAGGGCGCTCGGGTGAGCTCCCGCACCGTTACGCCGGCCTATCCGCGCACGGGCTCGGCCGACCAGCCGATCGCCGGCGCGATGTGCTCGGCGATCGTGGCCAGCATCCGGGTGTTGTAGTCGACCCCCAGCTGGTTCGGAACCGTCAGCAGCAGGGTGTCGGCGGCCTGCACCGCGGCATCCTTCGCGAGCTCGACCGCGATTGCGTCGGGCTCGCCGGTGTAGCTCTTGCCGAAGCGAGCCCGGACGCCTTCGAGGAAGCCCACCTGATCGTCGGTGTCGCCGCGGCCGCCGAACAGCTCACGGTCGAGATCGGATGTGATCGGGATCACGCTGCGGCTGACGCTCACCCGCGGCTCTCGCTCCCAGCCCGCTTCGCGCCAGGCGTCGCGGAAGACCTTGATCTGCTCGAGCTGCAGCTGGTCGAACGGCACGCCGGTGTCTTCGACGAGCAGCGTCGAGGACATCAGGTTCATGCCCTGCTCGGCGGTCCATCGCGCGGTGGCGCGGGTGCCCGAACCCCACCAGATCCGCTCGTCGAGGCCCGGCGACTGGGGTTGGATCGCGAGCACGCCGGCCGGGCCCATCGCCGGATCCGCCTGGACGACGGCCTCTCCCGCGATGGCAGCACGGAAGAACTCGGTCTTCCGCCGTGCCACATCGGCGTCGGTGTCGCCCTCGGCGGGCACGAAGCCGAACGCGTGCGAGCCGTTCAGCGCGGTCTCGGGTGAACCGCGACTGACACCCAGCTGCAGCCGGCCTCCGCTGATCAGATCGGCCGCCGCTGCCTCTTCTGCCATGTACAGCGGGTTCTCGTAGCGCATGTCGATGACGCCGGTGCCGAGCTCGATCCGGCTCGTGCGCGCGGCGGCCGCGGCCAGGAGGGGGAACGGCGAGGCCAGCTGGCGGGCGAAGTGGTGCACGCGGAAGAACGCCCCGTCGATCCCGAGCTCTTCCGCGTTCACGGCGAGCTCGATCGATTGCAGCAGAGCGTCGGCGCCGGTGTTCGTCTGGCTCGAGTGGTGCGGGTGCCAATGGCCGAAAGAGAGGAAGCCGATCCGCTTGCGGTGCATGTTCAGGACAACGGATGCCGCGGCATCCGCATTCCGCGGCACATTCCGTGCCCGCATCCACCGAACGCTGGTTGACTGGATGAATGGCGAACGTCGCGATGTTCCCACTCGGAAGCGTGCTCTTCCCGCACACGCCCCTGGCGCTGCGGATCTTCGAGGAGCGCTATCTCATGATGCTCGGCCGGCTGCTCGATGACGAGGACCCGCAGTTCGGCGTCGTGCTCATCGAGCGGGGTCACGAGGCCGGGGGCGGCGACCAGCGGTTCAGCATCGGCACGATGGCCCGCATCACGAACGTGATGGCGGGTGAGAAGGACATCCACCTCATCGCCGTCGGAGGCTCGCGCGTCGAGGTCGACGAGTGGCGCGACGACGAGCCCTATCCGACGGCGTCGGTTCGGGAGCTGCCCGCGCTCGTCTGGGACGACGCCCTGACGCCCCTTCGCACCGAGGCGGAGCGGATCGTCCGCAGGGTTCTGTCTCGGGCTGCGGAGTTCGCCGAGGTGCAGTGGGACCCCAACATCGAGCTCTCCGACGATCCGCTCGAATCGAGCTGGCAGCTGGCCGCGATCGCTCCGCTGGGTCAGCTGGACCAGTTCCGCCTGCTGCGATCGACGACGGTCGGCGGGCTGCTGCGAGAGCTCATCGATCTGACGCTCGCCGCCGAGCCCGCCCTGACGACACCGGAGCGGGGCGACGAGTTCGACCAGGCGCTGGAGAGCCTCCTGGACGAGGGCTCGCGCACGTCGGAGGACGGCGACGATCTCGATGAGGGCGGCGACGACGCTCCGCCGAAGGGCTGAGGCCTACCAGCCCATCGTGCCGCGCTCGCCCTTGAACGGGCCGACGATGTCGGAGGTGACCCAGCCGCCGTAGAAGCCGCCCGGCTGCGGGACGACCTCTTCGCCGTCGACGGTGCACCGCTCCATCTTCCCCGCGTAGACGGCGACGCGGTCGGCAAGGGCTTCGTAGCCGTGAGAGGGCGTCGGATAGTTCCACGCCGCCCCGTCGACCGTCCGTCCGCCCCCGCTGACGTCCAGGTAGCGCGCATAGCCCTTGAACTCGCAGAACGACGATCCGCGCGCGGGCGTCAGCGCTCCGTCCACGAATGCCGCCATCGGCAGGTAGTACACCGGCGGATGGCTGGTCTCCAGCACGCGGACGACATCGGTGGTGTCGACGATGCGCTGCCCTCCGAGCTCGATCGTCACGCGCCGGTCGACGGCCTCGATGCGCGGAGGGCGCGGGTAGTCCCACACCGATTCCTGGCCGGCGAGAACGGGATCTGGGGTGGGATGCGGCATCCCTCAACGCTACGCACGAATCGGCGGCCGAGGGCCGTCAGCCGACGTCGCCGTCCAGGTACCACCTCAGGCGGCGACGGGCTCGCCCTCCGCGACGATCGCGCGCACCGCCTCACGACCGGCGCGATTGGCGCCGATCGTCGACTGCGACGGCCCATAGCCGATGAGGAACAGGCGGGGCTCGTCGATCACGCGGGTGTTCGCCACTCGGATGCCCCCCTCCGGCGTACGCAGCCGGAGTGGTGCGAGGTGGTCGATCGCGGGGCGGAACCCCGTCGCCCACAGGATCACGTCGGCCGGCACGAACGACCCGTCCGGCATGCGGACGCCGTGCTCCTCGATCGACGAGAACATCGGATGCCGCACCAGCACTCCGCGCGCCTCGGCGGCCCTCGCCCATGGCGTCCAGTGCATGCCGGTCACCGAGATGACGCTGCCCGGTGGCAGACCCTGCCGCACGCGCTCCTCCACACCCGCGATCGCGGCGACGCGAGCGGGAATGTCGAACGCCTCCTCCGACCACTCCGGCTCTCGGCGCGTCACCCAGAATGTCTCGGCCACGTGCGAGACCTCCTCGAGCAGCTGCACCGCCGAGATCCCCGCACCCACGATGACCACGCGCTGACCGGCGAACTCGTCGGCGGA
Organism: uncultured Actinomycetota bacterium; assembly: GCA_963717585.1. Taxonomy (GTDB): domain Bacteria; phylum Actinomycetota; class Actinomycetes; order Actinomycetales; family Microbacteriaceae; genus Microbacterium. Next base: position 534,615 of record CAVQWI010000001.1, read on the forward strand.
CACGTAGTCGGCGACGTGCAGCTGGCGCCCGAGGAAGCGGTTCTGGCCGGGGTAGTGCGGCCAGAACGGACGCGTCCACGTTCCGGTTGCATTGATCACGTACCGCGCCGCCCACACGCCGGCATCGGTCTCGACGAGAAGCGGCCCATCGGCATGCTCGTCGGCGCGGCGCACGTGCGAGACGCGGACCGGACGCCGCACGTCGAGTCCGTACCGTTCCTCGTATTCGGTGAAGTAGGGCGGCAGGAAATCACGGCTTGCCGCACGCGCATCGGACGGCGGCACCGGAAAGCCGGGCAGCTCGTGGATGCCGTTCACCGTCGCCATCTTCAGCGACGACCAGCGGTGCTGCCAGGCACCGCCCGGCCGGCTGTTCGCGTCGAGAACGACGAAGGTCCGATCACCGACGGACGCGCGGCTCACGGGCACGAAGCCTCGCCGCTGCAGGTGATACGCGGCCGACAGTCCCGCCTGGCCCGCGCCGATCACGACGACGTCGACAGGTGCGGGCTCCACGGTGGAGTCAACACCGATGCCGTGGGGCGGATTCCCGTCAGCACATCGCGGCACGATGGCCCGGATGGGTCACGGCGCGGTGACCCGCACGGGTGCGTCAGTTCAGATTGCGCGTCGTCGACGGGATCACGCCGTCGGCGTAGAGGTCTGCCGCGACATCCTGCAGTGCGGTGAGGGCGACGCGCTGCGGCAGCGGGCCGTACGAGATGCGCGCCACCCCGAGCGCTTCGTACTCCGCGGCGGTGAGCGCCCCGGGTACGCCGATAACGCTGATCTTGCGCTCGCCGATCCCCTCGACGAGCTGACGCGTGACGTCGGCGTTCAGCAGGCCGGGGATGAAGACGAGGTCGGCACCGGCGTCGAGGTATGCACGACCGCGGGTGATCGCGTCCGCGATGGATTCGTCGACCGCGCGGTCCCTCGCCCGGGCGAATGCATCGGTGCGGGCGTTCAGCGCGAACGGCACACCTTCCGCGTCCCCGGCGGCGATGATCGCCTCGACGGCGGCGACCGATTCCGCCAGCGGACGCAGCCGGTCCTCGACGTTCGCGCCGACGGCACCCACGCCGATCGCGCGTCGGACCGTCTCGCCCGCGTTGCCGTATCCGGCGTCGAGGTCTGCCGAGACCGGAAGGTCGGTGGACTTCGCGATCCGGCCGACCATGTCGAGCATCACCTCGAGGGGGATGTTCTCGCCGTCGGCGTAGCCGAAGGTCGCGGCGATCGAGTGGCCTGCCGTCACGATGGCCTTCGTCTCGGGCAGTGCCGCAACGGTCCTGGCCGAGACGACGTCCCACACATTCACGACGCGGAGGATCTCGGGCGCGGCGTGCAGCTGCGCGAGGGTCTGTGCTTTCTCCTGCTGGGTGCTCATCAGTCCACGCTAACCCGGCGCTCAGGTGTCGGGCGCCGCGCGGCACGGGCGATCAGGGGGCCAGGCATACGCTCATGGCATGCGAGTGACCGCCGGCATCCGAGCATCCCAGCGCAGCCCGATACTGCAGGTCGGCAAGTCTGCGGTCGCGACGGCCGCGGCATGGCTCGTCGCCGGCGCGCTGATCCCCGGCCAGCCCCCGGTCTTCGCTGCGATCGCCGCCCTGCTCGTCGTGCAGCCGAGCCTCAACCAGTCGCTGACGAAGGCGCTCGAGCGCAGCATCGGAGTCTTCGCGGGTGTCGTGATCGCCTCGATCCTCGGCATCCTGCTCGGCGACGGCACCTGGGTGATCATCCTCGCGACCGTCGTGGCACTCTTCATAGCCTGGGCCCTGAAGATGACGCCCGGAACGGCGAATCAGGTCGCCATCAGCGCGCTCCTCGTCCTCGCACTCGGCACCGCCACACCCACGTATGCCCTCGACCGCGTGCTGGAGACGCTCATCGGCGCCGTGATCGGCATCCTGGTCAATCTCGCGCTCGTGCCGCCGGTGGCCGTCGGCCCTGCCAGGGATGCCGTCACCGGTCTCGGCGACGAGCTGGCCAACTCGCTCGAACGACTCGCAAGCGCGCTGGAGTCACCGCAGTCTCCCGCTCAGCTCAACGGCCTGCTCGTGGAAGCCCGGCTGATGAAGCCGATGAGGGATGCCGCCGACGCCGCGATCGAGGTCGGCACGGAGTCGCTCTCGCTCAACCCCCGCGGCAGGCGGCATCGCGAGGATCTGGCCGCGGTCCAGGCGATGCTCGATCGCACCGGCCCGATCGTGACCCAGACGATCGGCATGACCCGCGCATTCTGCGACCACTACGACGCGACCATCGCGAACGAGCCGGCGGTTCGGGCGATCGCCGAGCAGCTGCGGCGCGCCGCCCACGATGTCCGGCTCGAAGTACGACGAACGGATGCCGCCTCCGGCGCACCCGCCGACCGGGAAGAACCGCCGGCGCTCACCGCACCGCTCACGGTGCACGCGCCGTCACGGGACCACTGGGTGCTGATCGGCTCGCTGCTGGAGGATCTGCGCCGCATCCATGAGGCGCTCGCGAGCGAGGCCTACGGCTGAGGGAGCTCCTAGCCGTCGCCGCTCGACGTGCCGACCTCGACCGTGAAGGTGAGGTCCTGGATGCCGCCGACCGAGTTCGACATCACCACCTCCGTCGAGCCTTCGGCGAGCGCCTTGACTCCGGGGTTGAACGTCGCGCCCCCCTGCTCGTAGCCCTTCACGAACTCGGCGATCGAGGGGTCGGCGACTTCGCCGCTGTAGCTGTCGACGGCGAGGTCGCCGGTGTTGATGTTGAGCACCTGACCGACGACGAGGTCGACCGTGGCGCCCTGCAGGTCGTTCGCGTCGATCGTCACGGGCGCGATCACCGGCGTCGGCTGCGCGCAGGCGCTGAGGCCCACCGTCAGCGCGACCACCGCGACGGCGCCGATCAGCTTCAGAGTCTTCACGCGGTCAGTATGTCAGCGCCCCCTCACGTCGACCAGACCCCGCACGCAGGCGGGTGTGGATAAGTGCGGCGCGCCGGCCCCGGACGCGGTTACCGTGGTCGGATGCTGGTCCGCGTCGCCTCCGTGACTCTGTCGCTGGCGCTGGTCATCGCCGTGGCGACGGGCTGCCGGCCCGAGCCGGAGCCGTCACCGAGCGGACCGGCCTTCGCGACCGAGGCGGAGGCGTTCGCCGCGGCGGAGGAGACGTATCGGGCGTACGTGGATGCGCTGAACCAGGTCGATCTGAGCGATCCCGAGACGTTCGAGGCGGTGTACGCGTGGACGACTGGGGACGCGAATGCGAACGAGCGGAGAACCCTGACGCAAGATGCACGCTGATGGATGGACCGTTTCCGGAGCACGATCATTGTGAGGCTTTGACGGTAAGTCAGCTCGAGCTCGATCGGGACGCCGCTGTCGAGCCATCGTGTGCTCGGACGTGAGCGGAGTGACGGTGCGTCGATGCCGAGGGGCAGTCGGTAGTGTCCCGAGCAGCGACCAGACGCTACGCGTCATGGCGGTCGGATTTGTTCCGTCGAGAGCACGTCGACCGGTCTCGCGATATCGGCAAGCAACGAGTCGAGGACTCGCGTGCAGCAGATCCACGCTCGCCCTCGTAATTGGACTGCTCGGCTCGCCGTGCTCAGGAGCGGCCCTGGCAACGACCTGCGGATACGTGATCCAGACGTTGGGACATGGACCCATGTGCGATGTCTCGAACTCCGGCACCCAGGTCGACATCGGCGCAAGCATCACCGATCCCGCTCCACCCTCCGCCGACCAGAACGACACCGACACTTCTGCGCCGGCCGAACCCGCGCCGCCGGCCCCGCCGTGCCCGACGCAGCCGGATCGCTGCGGCTTCACCGTGCTCACTCCTCCCGATGTCACCGCCGCCGACCTGGCGTCGTTCCGGCCCGCCGCTCCGTCGCTCACGGGCGAACCCGCCGGCTTCGGGGTGGTGGGCGCTCCGACGAACATCGTGGCCGCAGCATCCGAGCAGATGATGACCGGCACGCTGCTCGGCTGGGACGTCACCGTCCGGTTCGTTCCGGCGGGCTACGTCTTCGACTACGGCGACGGATCGTCGGCGCGCTTGCCCACCGGCGGTGCGAGCTGGGCGAGCCTCGGCCAGGCGCAGTTCACGCCGACCGCGACGAGTCACGTCTACCGCGAGCGCGGCACCTTCCCGGTCGCGGTCACCGTGCAGTATGCGGCATCCGTCGACTTCGGCTCGGGCATCTGGCGACCGGTGACCGGCTACGTGACGGCCGGCAGCGGCGGATACGGCGTCCGCATCGTGGAAGCTCGCACCGCGCTCGTCGACCGGACATGCGCGGAGAACCCCGGCGGTCCGGGCTGCTGAGCCGTCAGCCGATCTCGTCGGCCGTGCGCAGCGGCGAGCCGACCACCTCGAACCGCAGACCGCTCATCACGCCCGACAGCAGCGGGCGCGCCTCGGCGATCGCCGCCTGCACCGACGGGAGGTCGAGCGACGCGCGGTGCGCCTCCGCCGACTCCCACAGCTCCGACACGAAGACCGCGTCGGGCTCGTCATCCGAGACGCCGACCTCGTAGAGGAGGCATCCCAGCTCGGCGAGCTCGGGACTCGGACGCGTGAGCAGCGCCACCAGCTCGTCGCGGCATCCGGGAAGTGTGCCGAGGGTGCCCACATTCACGAAGGTCATGCCGGGAGTCTGGCAGGAACACCGGACACCGAGCAGACTGAATCCATGGGCCTCGTCTACGCCGACCTCTCCGTCTCCGCTGACGGCTTCTCCACCGGCTACAACCAGCGCGAGGAGGCACCGTTCGGCGACGGAGTCCAGGACGAGGCGCTGCACACGTGGATGTTCGAACACGGCGAGAATCACCGCGCCGAACTCGACGCGATCGTCGACGCCCGCGCATTCATCATGGGTCGCAACATGTTCGGACCGGTCCGAGGCGAATGGACGGGCGACTGGCGCGGCTGGTGGGGCGACGATCCGCCCTACCACGGTCCGGTGTTCGTCCTCACGCACCATCCGCGCGATCCCGTTCCGATGGAGGGCGGCACGACGTTCAACTTCGTCACCGACGGCGTCGAGTCCGCTCTCGCACAGGCGCGGGATGCCGCGGGCGACGGCGACATCTCGATCGCGGGTGGTGCCGAGACGGTCAACCAGTACCTGGCCGCGGGCCTCCTCGATGTGCTGCGCCTGCATGTCGTTCCCCTGACACTCGGGCTCACCGACCGCGCCGACGTCGTCCGCGTCTTCGACGGCGTACCGCCCCTGCAGCTGAAGACCGCCGCGGTGCGCAGCACGCCCGAGGTCACGCACATCACGTACCTCGCACGCTGAACAGCGCGTCGGCCCGGCGTGGCAGGATGAGCGCGTGACCGACCGCTTGATGCTCCTGGATTCCGCCTCGCTGTACTTCCGAGCGTTCTACGGGGTGCCCGACACCGTTCGGGCGCCCGACGGCACCCCCGTCAACGCCGTGCGCGGCTTCCTCGACATCATCACGCGGCTCGTCACGACCTATCAGCCCACGCACCTCGTGGCCTGCTGGGACGACGACTGGCGCCCGAAGTGGCGCGTCGAGCTCATCCCCACCTACAAGACCCACCGAGTGGCCGTGGTCGTGGCCGTCGGCCCCGACGTCGAGGTCGTGCCCGACCCGCTCGAAGTGCAGGTGCCGATCATCCGGCAGACGCTCGACGCGCTCGGCATTCCGATCGTGGGCGCCGCAGATCACGAGGCCGACGACGTCATCGGCACCCTCGCGACGCGGGCGAGCCTGCCCGTCGACATCGTGACCGGCGACCGCGACCTGTTCCAGCTCGTCGACGACGCCAGCGATGTGCGGGTCATCTACACCGCCCGCGGCATGAGCAACCTCGAGATCGTCACCGACGCCACCGTGGTCAAGAAGTACGGTGTGCTGCCGAGCCAGTACGCCGACTTCGCCACCCTCCGGGGCGACACCTCAGACGGCCTGCCCGGCGTCGCGGGCATCGGGGAGAAGACCGCCGCGACGCTGCTCGCCGCGCACGGAGATCTCGCCGGCATCATCGCCGCCGCCGACGCGGGCGAAGGCATGTCTGCCGGCATCCGCAGCAAGATCATGGCCGCCCTGCCCTACCTCGCCGTCGCACCGACCGTCGTGGAGGTCGTCAAAGACCTCGACCTCGACGAGGCCGACTCGCTGCTGCGACCCCTCGACGACCGCGCACGAGCGGATGCCGCATCCCTCGCCGAGCAGTGGGCGCTCGGTGGCGCGATGACCCGCATCATCGACGGCCTCGACGCCGCGACCGCCCCCTGAACACGCGCCTTCCCCGTCCGCGCATACTCCCCGCGGAGTAGGCCGGAGCGCTCCTGCGGGCAGACGAGACGCTCAGACTCCGCGGCGTACGATCGAGCGCATGCCGGGTGAGCGCTGGGACGAGTTCGGACCGCGCTTCCGCCCACCTCCGGCCGTCACGCTGTTCGTCCCGGTCGTCGTGGCGTTCCTGATCCAGGTTCTCGGCACGATCGCCGTCTCGGTCTGGCAGCGCGTCCCGCTCCCCTACGCCGCGCTGAGCACGGCGCTGGCCGCGGCATCCGCCCTGGCTCTGCTCGCCGCGCGTCGATGGCCGGGGCCGACCGTCGCCGTGGTCGCGGCGCTGACCCTCGCGGATCTGTTCGTGCCTCCCGACGCATCGCCACCGTTCGTCGCGCTCGCGTTCGCGATCATCGGGGCCGTGGTGCGGCGGGCACGCGTCTGGGCTCTGGTCTCGGTCGGATCGGCATGGCTGATCGCGATCATCGCGCATGGGACTGCTCGACGCCCGCGTGCATCCGTTCCGGGTCGCGCTGACGACCGTCGGTCTGGCGGCCTGCTTCGCCATCGGCGAGGCGATCCGTCGCCGCCTGGATCGAGGGGCGGAGCGGCGCGAGCAGCTGCAGGAGCGCCGGCGCACCGCCGAACAGGACGAGCGCACGCGCATCGCCCGCGAGCTGCACGACGTGCTCGCCCATTCGCTGAGCCAGATCGCGGTGCAGTCCGGCGTCGGTCTGCACCTGTTCGACAAGGAGCCCGAGCGCGCTCGCGAGGCCCTGGCGAGCATCCGCACGCTCAGTGCGACCGGGCTCGACGAAGTGCGCGGCGTGCTGTCGTTCCTTCGCGGCGACGAGGCCTCACCGCGCACGGCTCCGCTGACGCCGCAGCCGCAGCTCGTCGACCTCGCCGCCCTCGCGACCCAGCGGACCGGTCTCGGGCTCGAGGTGACGCTGGAGGACCGTCTCGGCGGCCGGCTCCCACCGAGCGCCGTGCAGACCACCGCGTACCGCATCGCCCAGGAGGCCCTCACCAACGTCGTCCGCCACTCCGGCGGCTCGACGGCCACGATCACGCTCGAGCATTCGTCCGTCGACGGCGAAGACCAGCTCGTGGTGACCGTCGAGGACGACGGCACCGGGCTCGCGAGCGACGCGACGGAGGGCGCCGGAATACGCGGCATGCGGGAGCGCGCGCAACTTGCGGGCGGCGAGCTCCTGCTCGTTCCCGCCTCCCGTGCAGGCACCATCGTCATCGCACGCCTCCCCTGGTCGGGTGCGTCGTGATCCGGGTCGCGCTCGCAGACGACCACCAGCTGGTTCGCGCCGGCTTCCGCGCACTGCTGGACTCGGAACCCGACATCGAAGTCGTGGTGGAGGCATCCGGCGGCGAAGCGCTCCTGCGCGCGCTGCACGAGACGCCGGTGGATGTCGCGCTCCTCGACATCCGCATGCCCGATGGCGATGGTCTCTGGACGACTGAGCAGATCGCGGCTGACCCGGCGCTGGCGGGCGTCCGCGTCGTGATCGTCACGACGTTCGAGCTGGACGAGTACGTCGCGCGCGCGATCCGCGCCGGCGCGAGCGGCTTCCTCGTCAAGGACACCGAGCCGGTCGACCTCATCCGTGCCGTCCGCGTGGTCGCAGATGGCGACGCCCTCCTCTCCCCCGGCGTGACCCGTCGGCTGCTCGAGCGCGCGGCCCTCGGCATGCGGGATGCCGCCGACCCGGCGCTGCTGGCAGCCTTGACCGAGCGCGAGACGGAGGTGCTGCGGCTGGTCGGTCAGGGTCTGACCAACGACGAGATCGCGCAGCGGCTCTTCCTGTCGCCGCTGACCGCGAAGACCCACGTGTCGCGCACCATGCAGAAGCTCCACGCCCGTGATCGCGTTCAGCTCGTCGTGATCGCGTACGAATCCGGGCTGGTCGCGCCCGGCTGGCAGTAGTCCGCGGCTGCGGATACTCCCGCAGGAGCATCCGCAGTCACTCCCCCGGTCAGATTCGCGGATGCCGTCGCCCGGTGTGAACTCGAAGCATCGGATCGCGGCGTTTCGGCGGCGATCCCGACCGAGAGGAAGCACATGTCCACGACCCTTGCCGCCGCCACGACGGCGGCCCACACCGTCGGCACCCATTTCGTCGGGTGGGGACCCGGCTTCGGCTGGTGGTTCCTGCTGATCCCGCTGTTCTGGATCCTGGTGTTCGTCCTGATCTTCGCCATCTTCGGGCGCCGGTGGCGCCGCAGCGCCATGGAGAACGGCTACGGCCCGCAGGGCCGCATGAACCCCGCACGCCAGGCGGAGACCACCCTCGCCGAGCGGTACGCCAAGGGCGACATCGATGAGGTGGAGTACCGGGCCCGTCTGGAGGTGCTGCGCGCCAACGCCGCGCCGCCGGCCTGAGCCGATCCGCGACGCGCCGCTTCCCGCGAGGGGCGGCGCGTCGCCGGTGCTCAGCCGCGTCGCGGTGCGAGCGAACGGCACGGCCGCAAGCAGCGCGGCGCAGTACAGGACGGCAAGCACCACCAGGAGGGCCAGGGCCGCCGTCCATCCGCCGGTCAGCTCGTGCAGCGCTCCCATCACGGGTGCGCCGAGCGCCCCGACCGCATACCCGCCGCCCTGGACGAGCGCCGACATGCCGGCGGCTTCGTTGTCGCTGCGCGAGACGGTGACCAGGACCGTGAAGATGACGACGAAGCCACCCGCGTGGCCGATCGTGCCGATCACCAGCCAGAGCCAGGTCAGCGCGGGAGCGAGCAGCATGCCCACCGTGAGGATGAGCCACGAGACGCAGATCGTCAGGGTGGGCACGATGGGCGGGGTGAACCGCGCGAGCAGCGGCACGGTGAAGGCGCCGATGATGCCGGCTCCCTGGAACAGCGACGCGAGGGCGCCTGCCGCGGCGGCGTCCAGACCCAGCTCCTCGGCGGTCAGGGTCGGCAGCCAGGTCGTGAGCCCGTAGTAGATCGCGCACTGCACGGCGAAAGCGCCGAGCAGAAGCCAGGTCACCGGTCGGCGCAGCAGCGAGCGCTCCTGGCGACCGCGCGCCACGACCGGCATCGGACCGGTCATGGTGGTCGGGTCGATCTCGCGGCCCGGCGCACCCGGCTGCGGCCCGGCTCGCCTCGTCGCCGGAGTATCGCTCGCCCCACTCATCGCCGGCCCGCCGGCTGCGGCGCAGATGCGCTCCCCAGAGCACGATCCCCGCGACGGTGATCACCGACCAGGCCAGCAGCGCGGCCGGCCAGGTGATCAGGGAGGCGAGCGGCGCCGTCAGAAGAGAGGTCAGGAGCGATCCCGCGTTGAGCGTCGCGACGTACGCCGCCGTGATCACGCCGACGTGCGCGGGTGGAACGTCGCGACGGATGATGACCGGGATGACGACGTTTCCGATGGTCACGGCGGCGCCGATCACGAACATCCCGGCCAGCATCCAGCCGAATCCGGGAAGAGCGCGGATAACCGTGCCGAGCAGCACGCCGCTGAGCGAGAGCATGAGCGCCCTCTCCGCACCGGTCCGGCGGATCACCAGCGCGGCGAGCGGGGTCAGCAGCGCGAACATGAGGACGGGGGCGGTCGTCAGCAGCCCCGCCGTCGCCGAGCCGATCCCGAAGTCGGCCTCGATGTCGCGCAGCACCGGCGTCGGCGCGACGATCGGTCCTCGCATGCTGAGCGCGGCGACCAGCACGCCCACCAGGACGAACCACGGGATGCCGCGCGCCGCGCGCGCCGGGACGCTCGAGCTCACTCGTCCAGCCCGAGGCCCGCCGTGATGGTGGCGCGTCCCCAGGCGTAGTGGTTGCCGCCGCACTCGACGGCGAACTCGCCGAGTGCCGAACCGCGCGTCCACGCGTAGGCGGCCGGGTCGTCCAGTTCGGCGTCGGTATGCAGGGCCACCATCGCCTGCAGGGACTCGTGGGATGCCTTCAGCAGCGGCATCAGCTCGGCCAGCGTCGTGTCCTGCCACTGCAGACGGAGATCCTCGTTGAGATCGGCGAGCCGGCTCCACGCGTATCCCTCGGCGGGGATCGCCGGCGAACCGCCGGTCGTTCCTTCCGAGTACCAGCGCTCGAGGAGGATGTGCCAGGCATGCAGGTGCGCGACGACATCTCGCACGTTCCGGTCGCGAGCGGTGCCGGCGAAGGGCTCGTCCAGCCGCTCGGCGGGCAGTGACCCGATGAGCGCCGTCAGCTTCGCGAACTCGGCGTCGTTCCGCTCCAGGACTCCCGCATGCGTGTACGTCACGAACCGACCGTACCGCCCACGTCACCCCTGCTGCGTGCTCAGCGATCCCGCCCGGTCCACGCCAGCAGGCGCTCCAGCGGCCATGTCGTCACGATGCGCTCCGCGGGCACCCCGGCCCGCTCGGCACGTTCGGCACCGTAGTCCAGCAGCGACAGCTGGCCGGGCGCGTGGGCGTCGGAGTCGATCGAGAACAGGCAGCCGAGTTCGAGCGCGATCGCGATCATCTCGTCCGGCGGGTCCTGCCGCTCGGGCCGCGAGTTGATCTCGACCGCGACGCCATGCTCGGCGCACGCCTCGAAGACCGCACGGGCGTCGATGCTCGACGGCGGCCGCGTTCCGCGCGATCCCTCGACGAGGCGCCCGGTGACGTGCCCGAGCACGTCGACGTGCGGATCGGACACCGCCGCGATCAGCCGCCTGGTCATCGGCCCGCGCTCCATGCGGAGTTTGGAATGCGCCGAGGCGACCACCACATCGAGCTCGTCCAGCAGCGCGGGCTCCTGATCGATCCCGCCGTCCTCGAGGATGTCCACCTCGATCCCGGAGAGGAGGGTGAACCCGTCCCCGCTCATGCCGGCGACGACCTCCAGCTGCGCGCGGAGCCGCTCCGGCGACAGGCCGTTCGCGACCCGCAGCCGAGGGGAATGATCGGTGAGAGCGAGGTACTCGTGGCCGAGCGCACGTGCCGCATCGACCATGAGCTCGATGGAGGTCAGTCCGTCCGACCAGTCGCTGTGGCTGTGCAGGTCGCCGCGGAGCAGGGCGCGCAGGGTGGAGGCGCGCTGAACTCCCGCGCGCTCGCGCAGATCGATGAGGTACGCGGGCACCCCGCCCTCGAGCGCCTCCTGGATGACGGCGAAGGTCGAGTCGCCGATCCCCTTGCGACGACGCAGGGATGCGGCATCCCGCAGCTGGTCTTCGCTCAGCCCCGCAATCGCGTCGGCGGCCGCGCGGAACGCCTTCGACTTGTACCGCGACGAGCGTTCGCGCTCGAGGAGAGTCGCGATCTCGCTCAGTGCGTCGTGGGGATGCATCATCGCCTCCTGTCAGCAGGTCACCGGGCGAACGACCGGGTGACCTCGATCCAGGCATCCAGCTTCGCGGCCGCGGCCCCGCTGTCGATCGCCTCGGTCGCGGAGTCCTTCGCCTCGGCGAGCCGCTCCAGGATGGGCCGCTGCACTTCGGTCGCGTCCTGGGACAGCCGGTACGACACGATTCCCGCCGCGGCATTCAGCAGCACGATGTCGCGCACCGCGCCCTGATCGCCTCCGAACACACGGTGCACGACCTGCGCGTTGTGCGCCGGGTCTGCGCCGAGGAGGTCATCGATGTCGGCGACCGGGATGCCGAGGTCGCGCGGGTCGAGGTCGTGCTCGTGGATGTCACCGCGGCTGACCTCCCACACCCGACTGTGGCCGGTGGTGGTCAGCTCGTCGAGCCCGTCGTCGCCGCGGAACACCAGCGCCGTGGCGCCGCGCGTGCGGAAGACACCGGTGATGAGAGGCACGCGGTCGAGCTGCGCCACGCCCACCGCGTTCGCCTCGGCGCGAGCGGGGTTGCACAGCGGCCCCAGGAAGTTGAAGACGGTCGGCACGCCGAGCTCTGCCCGGCTCGGCCCGGCGTGACGGAAGCCCGGGTGGAACGCCGACGCGAACGCGAACGTGATGCCCGCGCGTTCCAGCGTCTCGGCCACCTGCTCCGGTGTGATCGTCAGGTCGATGCCGAGGGCTGCCAGCACATCGGAAGAACCCGACGCGGAGCTGGCCGCCTTGTTTCCGTGCTTGACGACGGGCACACCGGATGCCGCGGCGACGACGGCCGCCATGCTCGAGATGTTCACCGTGCCGAAGCGGTCGCCGCCGGTTCCGACGATGTCGAGGACATTCGGATCCACCGGCAGCGGCAGCGCCGCCTCGAGGATCGCGTCACGGAATCCGACGATCTCGTCGACCGTCTCGCCCTTGGCGCGGAGGGCGACGAGGAAGCCCGACAGCTGCGACGGGGTGGCTGCACCCGACATGATCTGCCGCATCGCCCATGTCGATTCCGAGACGCTGAGGTCCCGCTGATCGAGCAGCGTGGTGAGAATTCCGGGCCAGGTGTACAGCTCCGCCATAAGCCAAGAGCCTAGCCGCGCGACACGCCCGGCAACCGTCGTGTGACCCCGCTCCCGGCGATCGCTGTGCGCACAGGACGCTCGCGGCATCCTCAGCGCGTACATGCGGCGGACTCTCAGCGCACTCCGAGGCCCTCCAAACATCCGCCGAGGCCAAATACGTATGCCCAGATGGGGAACTAGGGCCCCCGGATCGGCCATAATGGGGAGGTGACGACCACGCCAGCGACCTACTCTCAGGCGATGCGTTCCGTCAAGCGCCCCGACCCGGTCGCTGTCGGCACGATCGTGTGGCTCGGCAGCGAGGTGATGTTCTTCGCGGGTCTCTTCGCGATCTACTTCACCCTCCGCAGCACCTCCCCCGAACTGTGGGCTCAGGAGACCGAGCTTCTCAACATCCCCTACGCGACCGTCAACACGATCGTCCTGGTGCTGTCTTCGGTGACGTGCCAGATGGGCGTGTTCGCCGCAGAGCGCTTCCAGCCGTACTCCACCAAGAAGCGCGGCTGGCTCGGCTGGGGCATGGTCGAGTGGTTCTGGCTGACCTTCCTGCTCGGCGCGATCTTCGTCTCCGGACAGGTGTGGGAGTACGCACAGCTGGTCGCCGAGGGGATGCCGATCAGCGCCAACTCGTATGCCTCGGCGTTCTACCTCACCACCGGCTTCCACGCCCTCCACGTGACCGGCGGCCTGATCGCGTTCCTCCTGGTGATCGGTCGCGCGTACGCCGTCAAGAACTTCGGGCGCAAGGAGATGACGTCCTCGATCGTCGTGTCGTACTACTGGCACTTCGTCGACGTCGTCTGGATCGCCCTCTTCCTCGTCATCTACTTCCTGCGATAGAGCGGAGCTGACCCCGACATGGCACGAGAGACCAAGCGCCGCTCGAACGGACGCCGCAGTCCCTGGGCGGCGGCGGCCCTCATCGGCATAGGCCTCCTGATCACGGGCGGCGTGTACGCCGGCGCTTCGGCCGCGATGGCGGCGAACACCGACACCGCCGTCTCCTCGGCGCTCACCGTCGAAGACGGGAAGAAGCTCTTCCAGGCCAACTGCGCGACCTGCCACGGCCTCGACCTGCAGGGCTCGACCACCGGCCCGTCGCTGTACGGCGTCGGCGAGCTGTCCGTCGAATTCCAGGTCGCCACCGGTCGCATGCCCCTGCAGGCCTCCGCCCCTCAGGCCCCGCAGAAGCCCGTGCAGTTCACCGAGGAGCAGATCCTCGCGATGGCCTCCTACGTGCAGTCGATGGCGCCCGGTCCGACCTACCCCGACGAGGAGACCCTCGACGGCGGAGGCGATGTCGCGCGGGGCGCCGAGCTGTTCCGCATCAACTGCGCGATGTGCCACAACGTCGCGGCTGCCGGCGGCGCGCTCACCGAGGGCAAGTACGCCCCGGGCCTGGGCACGACGAGCGCGCTGCACATGTACGCCGCGATGGTGACGGGCCCGCAGAACATGCCCGTCTTCAACGACCTGAACCTGACCACCGAGGACAAGCGGGACATCATCTCCTCGCTGCTGTTCCTTCAGGAGAACGAGTCGCCCGGCGGGTTCACGCTCGGCTCGCTCGGTCCGGTATCCGAAGGCCTCTTCATCTGGATCTTCGGGATCGGCGGCCTGATCGCCGTCACCGTGTGGATCACGGCGAAGTCCAACTGATCGACAGACCACAGTTACGAACGAGGATCACCATGGCACACGAGGACGACCCGCTCGAGCATGAAAGGGCTTCGTGGAAGCCCTCGCCCGGGCTCGCCGTCGCGGTTTCCGACCCGGTGCAGCCCCCGGTCCTGCCCGCCCATCGCGAGCGGATGACCGACAAGGACCCCGCGTCGATGAAGCGCGCGGTCCGCACGGTCTACACGCTGTTCTACCTGTCGGTCGCCGCGAGCATCTGGGCGATCGCCGCCTACATGCTCTTTCCGATCGAGAGCGGCGCGATCGTCGACATCCGCAACAACAACCTCTTCATCGGCCTCGGCATCGGTCTCGCCCTGCTGGCCATCGGCGTCGCCGCGATCCACTGGTCCAAGGCGATCATGTCCGACAAGGAGTTCGTCGAGCCGCGTCACGCGACCCGCGGACGCGACACGACGCGTGCCGCCGCCGCCCAGGCTTTCGCCGATGCGAACGAGGAATCCGGCTTCGGCCGACGCGCCCTGGTCCGCAACTCGATGATCGCCGCGGTGGTCGCCTCCGTCGCGCCGGGCATCGTTCTGTTCCGCGGCCTCGCGCCGGAGGGCGAGAACCCGGTCACCCTTCTCGAAGAGACCATGTGGACCGAGGGAATGCGCCTCTCGCATGACCCCGAGGGAACCCCGATCCGCGCTGCTGACGTCACCCTCGGCTCAGCCGTCCACGTCATCCCCGAGGCCCTCGCCGACGTCGAGCACTCCGAGGGCTACCTCGAAGCCAAGGCCAAGGCGATCGTGCTGCTCATGCGGCTGCTGCCGGAGGACCTCAACGAGACGCCCGAGCGTGCGGACTGGTCGTACGACGGCATCGTCGCGTACTCGAAGGTCTGCACCCACGTCGGATGCCCGGTCGCCCTGTACGAGCAGCAGACCCACCACCTTCTGTGCCCCTGCCACCAGTCGCAGTTCGACGTGGCCAACGGCGCGGCGGTCATCTTCGGCCCGGCCGCGCGACCCCTGCCGCAGTTGCCGATCACGGTCGACGACGAGGGCTACCTCATCGCTCGCAGCGGCTTCACCGAGCCCGTGGGCCCGAGCTTCTGGGAGCGACATTGAGCATGTCAACTCACCCCACGGAGAACCTGACCGACGAACCGGCCGTGAAGGAGGGTCTGACCACCCTTCCGACCGGCAAGAACGGCGGTCCGCTCGGCGGACGCTTCCTCGGGGCCACCGCCAACTACATCGACGAGCGCACCAGCCTCTCCGGCTTCGTCAAGGAGCTCGGTCGCAAGATCTTCCCGGACCACTGGTCGTTCATGCTCGGCGAGATCGCGCTGTGGAGCTTCGTCGTCGTCCTGCTGTCGGGCACGTTCCTGACGTTCTTCTTCCAGGCGTCGATGGTGCCCACGCACTACACCGGCGCATTCCTCCCCATGCGCGGCGTCGAGATGTCGGCGGCGCTCGATTCGTCGCTGGCGATCTCGTTCGACATCCGCGGCGGTCTGCTGGTCCGGCAGATCCACCACTGGGCAGCGCTCGTCTTCGTCGCGGGCATCGGCGTGCACATGCTCCGCATCTTCTTCACGGGTGCCTTCCGCAAGCCGCGCGAGCTCAACTGGGTGATCGGCTTCGTCCTCTTCATCCTCGCCCTGGGTGAGGGCTTCACCGGCTACTCGCTGCCCGACGACCTGCTGTCGGGCAACGGCCTGCGCATCATCGACGGAATGGTCAAGGGCATCCCGCTGATCGGCACATGGACGTCGTTCCTCCTGTTCGGCGGCGAATTCCCCGGTATCGCGATCGTCGGCCGCCTCTACACGCTCCACATCCTGCTCCTGCCCGCCATACTGGTCGGCCTGCTCGTGGTGCACCTGATGCTGATGGTGATCAACAAGCACACGCAGTTCGCCGGTCCGGGCCGCCAGAACAGCAACGTCGTGGGCTACCCGATGATGCCGGTCTACATGTCGAAGATGGGCGGATTCCTGTTCATCACCTTCGGTGTGATCGTGCTGATCGCCTCGCTGTTCACGATCAACCCGATCTGGAACTACGGCCCCTACGACCCCTCCCCGGTGTCGGCGGGAACGCAGCCCGACTGGTACATCGGCTTCGCCGACGGAGCGCTGCGACTCGTGCCGCCCGGCTGGGAGTTCGTCTTCCTGGACCGCACCTGGTCGTTCAACATCCTCGTACCGCTCGTCGGCCTCGGACTGTTCATCGTCGTCGTGATGCTCTACCCGTTCCTCGAAGCGTGGATCACCGGCGACAAGCGGGAGCACCACATCGCTCAGCGCCCTCGCAATTCGGCGACGCGCACCGCGATCGGCGCGGGCGGCGTCACGTTCTACGCGGTCCTGTGGGCTGCGGCGTCCTCCGACATCATCGCCACCCACTTCTACGTGACCATGGAAGGTGTCATCTACACCCTCCAGGCACTCCTTGTCATCGGGCCGATCATCGCGTACTTCGTGACCAAGCGCATCTGCATCGCGCTTCAGAAGAAGGACCGCGAGATCGCATTGCACGGCTTCGAGTCCGGCCGCATCGTCCGCCTGCCCGGTGGGGAGTACATCGAGGTGCATCAGCCGGTCGACGAGTACGAGCGCTGGAAGCTGGTCGACAACGACAACTACGAGCCGCTCATCGTGCGTCCGAACGCCAAGGGCCGCATCCCCTGGTACGAGAACATCCGTGCCGTGCTGTCGCGTTCGCTGTTCGAGGATCGCCTCGCACCCCTGACGCAGTCAGAGCTCGACGCCGCAGGCGCACACCAGCACCATGAGCTGGAGCACATCGCGACGGAGGAGCAGGCAGAGCTGCAGGGCGCGCACGAGCGCGCCGGGGTGCCGGATGCTCCGCTCACGCCGATCGACGACGGTCATAACTCCGAGACGGCCGTACGCCCCTCGAACGTGATCGTCTCCGACGACGGCTCGAAGAAGGCACGCAACCGCGAGAAGGAGAGGGGCTCCTAGCGCCTCGACGACATCGGATGCCCCGGCAGGACACCCTCGTGGTGATCGTGCCGGGGCATCCGTCGTCGCACGGCACAACGGCAGGAATCCGGCGCTCGGTGACAGCGCAGCGGACCGGAGCGGCCTCCGCCACCGCGTAGCGTTGAGACATGACCGACGCCCTCTCGTACTTCTCCGCAAAGCTCGCCCTCGAGACCGACGCCTCCGACGTGTACGCGGCGCAGAAGGCCGGCGAGCAGTTCGTGCTCGTCGATGTCGCGCAGCGACGAGGCATGGGCGCAGGGCCGCATCACAGGAGCGATCCACCTGCGTCGTCAGGACATCGCGGAGCTGGCACCTACCGCCATCGACCCCGGACTGCCGGTGGTGGTCTACTGCTGGAGTCCTGGCTGCAACGCCGCAACGAAGGCTGCGCTCGAATTCGCGAAGCTCGGCTACTCGGTCAAGGAGATGATCGGCGGCTACGAGTATTGGGTGCGGGAAGGTCAGCCGACCGAGAACGATGAGGGCGCACTCCCCCGCACGTTCGACGCGCAGGTCATGGTCGTGCGCACGCCGGTCGCCGGCTGAGCGCTACGCCGTTTCGAGCTCTTCGCAGAACCGGTCGGCGGCGGCGCCGTGGAACGACGCCCGCTCACCTCCGGGGACGTCGGTCGCCGACTCGATGTCGCACACCACCGCCGTCGCATTGTCCCGCGTCCCCGCCTCGAGCGCGAGCGCGACCAGCGAGGCCGCAGTGGCCTCAGGAGCCAGACCGCCGGCCAGCACGCTGCGCAGCTCGGCGTCGGGAAGGTAGTCCGTCACCCCGTCGCTGCACAGCAGCCATCGGTCTCCGACGACTGCCAGGCGGTCCACGACGGTCGCCGCGTCGTCCTCGCTGCCGCCCAGGGAGGCGGTGATGAGGTTGCGGCGAGGGTGGGATGCTGCGGCGTCGGCCGTGAGCAGACCGTTGTCGACGAGGGCCTGCACGTAGGAGTCGTCGCGCGTCTCGCGCATCAGTTCTCCCGCCCGCAGCCGGTATGCCCGTGAATCGCCGGTATGTGCCAGGAGAAGCCCTCCGGTTCGCGCCACGAAGATGCCGGTGAACGTGGTGGCCATGCCGCGCAGCGACGCGTCGCGCTCCGTGTGCAGGCGCAGATCCCAGTTCGCCTCGCGGATCCGCTCCGCCAAGGCCTCGGCATCCAGCAGCAGCATCCGCCCAGCCACGAGCCGGTGCACGAGCGCGGCCGAGGCGAGGTCACCCGAGGGTCCTCCCCCGACACCGTCGGCGACGGCGGCGCCCCACGGCGCCGTGAACGCGGCGTCCTGATTGACGGCGCGGTACGCGCCGACGTCTGAGACGGCGGCGGCCCTCAGGCGAACCGGCATGAACCCGCGCGCGTCAGCGCGCGAAGTATCCGCGGTAGTACTCGTAGACCCAGCCGACGATCGCGACGAAGAACACCGCAAGCCCGATCGGGAACAGCCAGGTTCCGATCGCAAGCCCCATTATGCCGAGGGCGGCCGAGAAGGCGAGGACGATCGGCCACCACGACCACGGGCTGAACTCGCCGAGCTCCGGGTCGCCGTCGTCGATGTCCGACGTCAGGATGTCTTCCGGGAGCTCCCCGCCCTGCGCCCTGTGCACCCGCCCGATGTAGAACGCGATCAGCGAGGACATCAGCGTGGTGAAGAGCAGGGCGACGCTGCCGACCCACTCCACCGCGCTGTACCACACGAGGTCGGGATGCGCGAGGATGTTCCACGTCGTGTAGGTGACGGTCATCAGCAGGAAGAAGCCCGCGAGCAGCCACCACAGACCGGTGTTGGTGCGCATCTACTTGACCTCCCCCTCGGCGAGGTCGACGACCGGGGCGGATGGCGCGTCCTTGGCCGGGCCGACACCCACGGGGATTCCGGCCTCGGGGTGGTTGAGGTCGAACGCGGGCCGCTCGCTGCGGATGCGCGGGATCGACGTGAAGTTGTGCCGCGGCGGCGGGCACGATGTCGCCCACTCGAGCGATGCTCCGTAGCCCCACGGGTCGTTGACGGTGACCCTCGGCGCCTTGCGGGCCGTGATCCAGACGTTGAACAGGAACGGGATCATCGATGCGCCGAGGATCATGGCGCCGATCGTCGACACCTGGTTCTCCCACAGCCAGTCGTCGGCGGCCGAGTAGTCGGCGTAGCGGCGGGCCATGCCGTCGACACCCAGCCAGTGCTGGATGAGGAAGGTCATGTGGAAGCCGATGAACAGCATCCAGAAATGCACCATCCCGAGGCGCTCGTTGAGCATCTTGCCGGTCCACTTCGGCCACCAGAAGTAGAAGCCCGCGAACATCGCGAACACCACGGTTCCGAACACGACGTAGTGGAAGTGCGCGACCACGAAGTACGAGTCCGACAGCGGGAAGTCCAACGGCGGGGAGGCCAGGATCACACCGGTGAGGCCACCGAAGACGAACGACACCAGGAAGCCGAGCGCGAACATCATCGGCGTTTCGAACGTGACCGATCCTCGCCACATCGTGCCGATCCAGTTGAAGATCTTCACACCCGTGGGCACCGCGATCAGCATCGTCATCAGCGCGAAGAACGGCAGCAGCACCGCCCCGGTGACGTACATGTGGTGCGCCCAGACCGCGACCGACAGCGCGGCGATCGCGATCGTCGCGTAGACCAGCGTCTTGTAGCCGAAGATCGGCTTGCGACTGAACACCGGGAACACCTCGGACACGATGCCGAAGAAGGGCAGCGCGATGATGTAGACCTCGGGGTGGCCGAAGAACCAGAACAGGTGCTGCCAGAGCAGCACGCCGCCGTTCGCCGGGTCGTAGATGTGCGCGCCGAGCACGCGGTCGGCGGCGGCTGCGAGGATCGCTGCGGCGAGCACGGGGAAGGCCATCAGCACCAGGATGCTGGTGACAAGCGTGTTCCAGGTGAAGATCGGCATCCGCCACATGGTCATGCCGGGAGCCCGCATCGTGATGATGGTCGTGACGAAGTTCACCGCGCCGAGGATCGTGCCGAAGCCGCTCATGCCGAGGCCGAGCATCCACAGGTTGCCGCCGACGCCGGGCGAGAAGGTGGCGTTGGCCAGCGGCTGATACGCGAACCAGCCGAATGCCGCAGCGCCCTGCGGCGTGAGGAAGCCGGCGACGGCCAGCGTCGATCCGAACAGGAACAGCCAGAAGGCCAACGCGTTCAGCCGCGGGAAGGCGACGTCGGGGGCGCCGATCTGGAGGGGCATGATCACGTTCCCGAATCCCGCGAACAGCGGCGTCGCGAACATCAGCAGCATGATCGTGCCGTGCATCGTGAAGAGCTGGTTGTACTGCTCCTTCGTCGGGATGATCTGCATCCCCGGTTCGAACAGCTCGGCGCGCATGATCAGCGCCATCACGCCGCCGAGCATGAAGAAGAGCACGGAGGCGATCAGGTAGAGGTAGCCGATCGTCTTGTGGTCGGTGGAGGTGATCCACTTGACGACGATGTTGCCCTTCTGCTCCGTGCGTGTCGCGCTGAGCAGTGCGGCCTGGCGGGGAGGAAGGGTCGTCGGGCGACCCGGAGTGTTCTCCTGAAGCGGAAGTGTGGTCGCCATGATCAGTCGCCTTCCTCGCGCTCTTGTGCGCCGGTGCCTGGATAGCTGCCGAGCCTGTCGTACTCGTCGTTGATGTCGCCGGTCTGACCTGCGGAGCGCAGGGTCGCGAGGTAATCCTCGTACTCGGCTTCGCTCACGACCTTGACGTTGAAGAGCATCGCCGAGTGGTATTCACCGCACAGCTCCGCGCACTTGCCGGCATAGGTTCCCTCGCGCGTCGGCGTGAACGACCAGAAGTTGTCGCGGCCGATGTACATGTCCTTCTTGTACAGGAAGTCGATGACCCAGAAGGAGTGGATGACATCGCGCGACTGCAGAAGGATCTTCACCGACTTGTCGACAGGCAGGTACAGCGTCGGAAGCCGCTCCTGGTCGACGTCGCCGTTGGCTGCGGGCTGCGCCTGCACGCCCATCGACCAGACGGCGTCCGAGCCGTCCTCGTCCTCGCCGTTGTACTGGAAGTCCCACGCCCACTGCTTGCCGATCGCGATGATCGACACGTCGGGGTCTTCGGTCTGGGTCTCGAGGATCGTCTGGTCCCGCGCTGTGAACGCGAAGAATCCGATCACGAGGATGAGGGGCACGATCGTGTAGAAGATCTCGATCGGCATGTTGTAACGCAGCTGAACGGGGAGTCCGACCTGGCCCTTGCGGCGCCGGTATGCGATCGCCGCCCAGCCCATGAGGCCCCACGTGACCAGGCCGACGGCCAGCAGCACGATCCAGGAGTTCACCCAGAGCCCGGCCACCATGTCGGTGTGGTTCGTCGTCGGCGTGCCGTCCTCCACGAAGCCGGGAAGATAGCCGTGCAGCTCCGTCGGGGTGCACCCGGCGAGGACGACAGCCGTTGCGATCCCGATGGGAAGAACAGCCCAGCGGAGGCGGCGTTTCGAGTGCACGGTGCACCTTTCCGGGTCGCGATTGTTACATCGCCAGTCTAGGGCAACCTCCCAACGGATTAGGGCCATACGCCCAGGTTGACCACCCCTGGACGGGCACGAAATCAGGCCCGGCTGCGCGATGCGCGGCCGGGCCTGATGCGGTAGTCCGCTGCGATCAGCCTTCGATCGGCTGTCAGTGGAAGCTGTCGCCGCAGGCGCAGCTTCCCGCGGCGTTGGGGTTGTCGATCGTGAAGCCCTGCTCCGAGATCGTGTCCTTGAAGTCGATCATGGCGCCGTCCAGGTACGGCACGCTCATGTCATCGACGATGACCTCGACGCCGTCGAAGTCGACGGTCTTGTCGCCGTCGAGGTAGCGCTCGTCGAAGTAGAGCTGGTAGATCAGACCGCTGCATCCGCCCGGCTGCACGGCGACGCGCAGGCGCAGGTCGTCACGACCCTCCTGCTCGAGGAGGCTCTTCACCTTGAGCGCAGCGGCATCGGTCAGCGCGACGCCGTGTTCGCGAACGGTCTGGTCGGTCGACAGTGCAGTGTCGGTCATGGCACTCCTTGGACGGGCCGCGTGCGCGGCGGGTTGCTTCGATTCTACGCCCGGCGGCTCCCCGGAGGCTCCGAGCCCACTGCGAGCCGCGTTTCGCTAGTCCGCGGCGGTTCGCGCGTCGAGTTTCTCCAGCAGCAGCGCCTCGGCGACCACCGCGTTGCGGAAGGTCTCGAGGTGAAGCGATTCGTTCGGACTGTGCGCCCGCGCGTGCGGGTCTTCGACCCCTGTGACGAGGATCTGCGCGCCCGGGAACTCCCGGACGAGATCGGCGATGAACGGGATCGACCCTCCGACGCCGATCTCCACGGGCTCGACGCCGTACGCCTCGTGCATCGCCTCCAGGGCGGTGGCGACCGCCCATCCGCTCGTGTCGACCAGGAACGCGTCTCCGTAGTCCTGATCGCTGAAGGTGAGCTGCGCGCCGAAGGGCGCGTGCTCCCGCAGGTGCGCCTCGATCGCCGCGTAGGCCTCCCGCGCCGGCTGGCCGGGGGCGACGCGGGCGCTGATCACGACCGAGATCGCGGGACTCAGGGTGTTGGACGCGTTGGCCACACTCGGCGCGTCGATGCCGGTCACCGTGATCGACGGCTTGTTCCAGATGCGGCTGAGGATGGTTCCGGTGCCGACCGGGCTCACCCCGGCGGGCAGGCCCGCTTCGTCGCGCAGGGTCTCCTCGCTGTACTCCGGGGTGGCGGCATCGTGCTCGGTCAGCCCGTCCACCGCGACCGCAGCCGTCCGCGTCCCACAGCGTGGCGAGCAGCTTCACGGTCGCCATCATCGCGTCGGGGACCGCTCCGCCGAACACGCCGGAGTGGGAGGCGTGCTCGAGCGTGCGCACCGTCGAGGGTGAATCGCGTGTTGCCCCGCAGCGACACCGTCAGCGCGGGCGTGCGGGTATCCCAGTTGCCCGAATCGGCGACCACGATCACGTCGGCTCGAAGAGCCGCGGCATTGTCGGAGAGGAACTGCGCGAAGGAGCGCGAGCCAGCCTCTTCCTCGCCTTCGATGAACAGCGCCACACCGAGGTCGAAGTCGTCTCCGAGCGATTCCTTCACTGCCCGCAGCGACGCGACGTGGGCCATGACACCGGCCTTGTCGTCCGCGGCGCCCCGGCCGTACACGCGGCCGTCGCGGACGGTCGGCGCGAACGGTGCGGATTGCCACAGCGCCTCGTCGCCGGCGGGCTGAACGTCGTGGTGCGCGTACAGCAGGATCGTCGGGCGGCCGTTGCGCGCGGCGCGCGAGGCGAGCACCGCAGGCTGACCCATCTCATCGGTCCCCGGGATCACCGCGCGGCGGATCTCGACGCTGTCGAACAGTCCGAGTCCCTCCACCAGAGCCGCAACGGCTTCCGCGCTGCGCTGCACTTCTGCGCCGTCGAAACCCGGAAACGCGATGGACGGGATCCGCACGAGGGCGCCCAGATCGGCGAGGGCTGCGGGGATGCCGGAGGCGGCGGCGTCGCGCACAGCATCCTGTCGGGTGAGCTCAGTGGTCATGCGGGTAATCTTAAGGTGATTCCCATCGAGACTCCGAGGTTCCACCGTGGCCAAGACACCCGCAGCCCCCGTCCCACCCGACGCTCCGGCCGACATGACGAGCGGCAAGGGCCGCGCGACGCCGACCCGGGCCGAGCAGGAGGCTGCACGCAAGCGCCCGCTGGTCGCCGACACCAAGGAGGCCAAGGCGCGCGCCAAGGCCGACACGGCCGCCCAGCGCGAGAAGGCCCGCGCCGGAATGGCCGCCGGCGACGACAGGTACCTTCCCGTCCGCGACAAGGGTCCGCAGCGAAAGTTCGTGCGCGACTTCATCGACTCGGGCTGGCACCTCGGCGAGGCCGTCATGCCGGCGATGGTGCTGGTCATCCTCGCCACCTTCGTGCCGCTGCCCGCCGTGCAGTACTACTCCTTCATCGCGCTGTGGATATTCATCCTCTTCGTCATCGGCGACATGATCATCGCGTCGATCCGCATCAAGCAGGCGGCGCGCAAGAAGTTCGGCGCGGACCGCGTCGAGAAGGGCCTCGGCTGGTACGGCGCAATGCGCATCATCCAGATGCGGTTCATGCGGCTGCCCAAGCCTCAGGTCAAGCGCGGGCAGCACCCGGTCTACTGACCCGCCGCCCTCCGAAGCCGATCTACTGCTCGCGGGCGAGTCCGCGATTGATCTGTCGCGCCCACAGCGGCCCGCGGTACAGGAACGCGGTGTAGCCCTGCACGAGCGTCGCACCGGCAGCCTGTCTTTCCCGCACGTCGGCCGCGCTCTCCACACCGCCTGCTGAGATCACGGCGAACTCGGCCGGCACGACCGCGCGCACGAGCCGCAGCACCTCCAGCGCGCGGCGCTTGAGCGGCGCGCCCGACAGTCCGCCGTCGCCCGCCGCGGCGACGACGGCAGGGTCGGTCGAAAGACCCTCGCGGGAGATCGTCGTGTTCGTCGCGATGAGTCCCGAGAGGCCGAGGTCGACCGCGAGACGGGCGATGGCCTCGACTTCCTCGTCCGGCAGGTCGGGGGCGATCTTCACGAGCAGCGGCGTGGCGCCGGCGGCATCCCGAACCGCCTGCAGCAGCGGCCGCAGGGTTTCGACGGCCTGGAGTCCGCGCAGTCCCGGGGTGTTCGGCGATGAGACGTTGACGACGAGGTAGTCGGCGAGCGGTGCGAGCAGAGCGGCGCTGTGGACATAGTCGGCCGTCGCGTCGGCCACGTCGACCACGCGACTCTTGCCGATATTGACTCCGATCACCGCTCGCCCGGCGCGTCGCCGCAGCTTCGCGAGGCGGTGCGCGGCTGCCTCGGCGCCGCGGTTGTTGAATCCCATCCGGTTGACGACCGCGCGGTCCGGGATCAGCCGGAACAGGCGGGGCCGCGGATTGCCCTCCTGCGGGATGGCCGTGATGGTCCCCACCTCGACGTGCCCGAAGCCGAGCGCGTGCAGCCCGCGGGCAGCGCGCACATCCTTGTCGAAGCCCGCCGCGACGCCGAAGGGCGACTCGAAAACCAGACCGAGCGCCTCCGTCCGCAGTTCCGGCAGGGGACGGGTCAGCGCGCGGGATGCCCAGGAGAACGGCGGGATGCCC
This sequence comes from uncultured Actinomycetota bacterium, assembly GCA_963717585.1. Classification (GTDB taxonomy): domain Bacteria; phylum Actinomycetota; class Actinomycetes; order Actinomycetales; family Microbacteriaceae; genus Microbacterium. The sequence continues at coordinate 559,936 of CAVQWI010000001.1, forward strand.
AGCAAGCGGATCACGACCATCGCGGCGTGGTGGGCCGTCTCGGGATCCATGCGCGCAAGCACAGTCCGGAAGAGGAGGGGATACATCGCTCCCCAGGGTATCGGCTCGCCGATCGCGGTCAGGATTCGGCGGGGGCGGCAGCCTCGATGCGCGGGTGATCGGCGCGGAGCTGCCCGATCGCCGACTCGAAGTCCTCCAGCGAGTCGAAGGCCTGGTAGACGCTCGCGAAGCGCAGGTACGCGACCTCGTCCAGCTCCCGCAGCGGACCCAGGATCGCGAGCCCGATCTCGTTCGTGTCGACCTGTGCCGCTCCGGTCTGGCGCACGGCCTCCTCGACCTTCTGCGCGAGGACGGCCAGGTCTCCTTCGGTGACCGGTCTTCCCTGGCAGGCCTTTCGCACGCCCGACATGACCTTCTCGCGGCTGAACGGCTCGATCACGCCTGATCGCTTGATGACGTTGAGGCTCGCGGTCTCGATGGTCGAGAACCGGCCCCCGCACTCGGGACACTGGCGACGGCGGCGGATGCTGAGGCCGTCGTCGCTGGTTCGCGAATCGATCACACGCGAGTCGGGATGGCGGCAGAACGGGCAATACATGGCCTGGACAGACTACGCGACGACCTCAGTCCTCGCGCTGTTCTCGAGACTGTGAGGGGGCGAAACGCGCCTCGACGGCCTCGCCGTGGGCGGGCAGATCCTCCGCGGCCGCCAGGGTGACCACCGCCTCCCGCACCAGGGCGAGGGCGGCGCGGTCGTACTCGATGATCTGCTGGGGCCGCAGGAACGTCGCCGCGGACAGTCCAGCGGCATACCGGGCCTGTCCCCCGGTCGGCAGCACGTGATTGCTGCCGGCCAGGTAGTCGCCGAGGCTCACCGGCGAGTGGGGGCCGACGAACACAGCGCCCGCGTGCACGAACGAGTCGGGATCAGGGTTTTCGAGGTGCAGCTCGAGGTGCTCGGGCGCGTATGCGTTGCTGAACGCCGTCGCGGCGGCCAGGTCGTCGACGAGCACGACCGCCGACTGTGTGCCGCCGAGGGCCGCAGCGACCCGCTCGGCGTGGCGCGTGCGGGCAGCACGCGGCGTGATTGCGGCGATCACGGCGTCGGCGAGCGCCTCGGATGCCGTGACCAGCACCGCGGAGGCCTGCTCGTCGTGCTCGGCCTGACTGATCAGATCGGCCGCCACCAGGTCGGGGTCGGCGGTGTCGTCGGCGACGATGAGGATCTCGGTCGCACCGGCCTCGGAATCCGTTCCCACCACTCCGGCCACGGCGCGCTTTGCCGCCGCCACGAAGTTGTTGCCCGGGCCGGTGACGACGTCGACCGGATCGAGGCCCAGGCTCGGAACCCCATAGGCGAACGCGCCGATGGCGCCGGCCCCGCCCATCGCGTACACCTCGTCGACGCCGAGAAGTCGCGCGGCGGCGAGGATCACCGGGTGCACCCGTCCGGCGTGAGCGCGCTGCGGCGGCGATGCGAGCGCGATCTCGGAGACACCGGCGACCTGGGCGGGCACGACGTTCATGACCACGCTCGAGGGGTAGACCGCCTTGCCACCGGGCACGTACAGCCCGACCCGTCGCACCGGCTGCCAGCGCTGCAACACTCGGGCGCCCGGTCCGAGTTCAGTGACCGCCGGCGGGGGCACCTGCGCAGCGGAGGCCCGGCGGACGCGGTCGATCGCCTCCTCGAGCGCAGCCCTCACCTGCGGATCGAGCCGCGCGAGAGCCTCGTCGAGGTGGGCAGCCGGAACACGGACGTCGTGATCCGCGGCGCCGTCGAACCGGTCGGCCTGCTCGCGCAGCGCCGTCTCGCCGCGAGCGGCGACGTCGGCCACAAGGGCGGCCGCCGTGGCGAGCGCCTCTTCCCGTGCGGCGGTGGCTCGAGGCACGACCGCCAAAAGTTCTGCCGGCGAGAACGCGCGACCACGCAGATCGATCGTGCGGAGCATCTGCTTACGCTATCGCGGGCCGATACCGCGGCTCAGCCGCGCATCACGCCCGACACGTCGTGCAGGTAGCCCACTCGGCCGTCTTCGTGACGCACCACGAACGCCTCTCCGCGATCCTCGAGGACGAGCGCCCAGGCGGTCGGGCCGATGCGGAAGATGGGGACGCCTCGGTCATCGACGACATCGCGTTCTTCCGGCGCGAGCGCCCAGAACGCCTGCTGGGCGCTCCGGCGCTCGTACGCGGCGGTGTCGGCGGCCGAAGCCGCCGAAGCATTGTCGACCGGCTCGAACGTGTCACGCGACTGCGTGGGCGCCCAGGCGTTCTGATCGGCACTGCCGGGCGACGCGTACACCGGCTCGGCGTACGGCGACTCGGTGTACCCGCCCTGCGCATAGGCGCCGGCGACGAAGGCCGCGGCATCCTCGTCGTGCTCTTCGCGCGCGGGTCGCGGCGGCCGAGCCGGGCGCGGTGAGACGGGGCGGATGGGACGCGCCGCGCGGTGCGCGACGATCTCGCGGCGGCCGGTGAAGTCCTCGGAGAACGGCGGGATGAGCGGGGCGAGCACCGTCAGCGCGACGCCGGCGAGCATGAGGAAGAACTCGACCCAGACGACCCATCCGTAGATCCAGAAGTTCGACTGCACCGCCACCACGACGTTGCGCCAGAGCAGCGTGAGCCATACGACTGCCGACACGGAGAACGCGACCGACGCGAACTGGTCGATCCCGAGGGAGCCGACCCTGCGGATCCCGTCGGGCGAGAAACGCCGGAGGACGATGAGGAAGACCGCCACCGTGGGCACGCCGATGGTGAGGATCCAGTCCAGTCCGTTCGTCCAGACCGAGCCTCCGTACAGCACTTCGGCCATCGCCCGCTCGCTCGCGACGGAGAAGAACGACACGATGAAGGCGAGCAGCCAGATTCCGACGAGCGCCACTTCCCGCACGGAGAACGGGCCGACGCCGTACTGAGGACGCTCCTGCGTGGCCTCGTCAGCGATACGACGCTCCTCCGCCGCCTCGTCAGCGATGTCGCCGGTGTCTGTGCTCTCGCCCAGTTGGTCGTCAGTCACGATGATCCTCTCCTGCCGCAATCGCGGAGCGCGTCGACCCCGATACTACCTTCGGCTCATGAGATGCCGATGAGACCGCGTGGACTGTAGCGACGGGTTGACAGTGGCTCGGTGGGTTCGCTAGCGGATGCCTCAGCCGAGGCACTGCGGCCCGAGCAGTCCCTTGAGCTCGCCGTAGAGATCGGCGGTCACCTGCACCGGATGCGGCACCTCGAAGACCTTCGCAGCGCCGCCCTTGTGCAGGCGTAGGGTCACCTCCGTCGAGCCGCGATGACGCGTGAGGACCTGGGCCAGCTCGGTCACCAGACCCTCGGTCGCACGGTGCTCCGGCATCACGAGCACGAGCGGTCCCGTTGCATCGACCGAGCCGAGATCCGGCGAGAGGGCTGAGACTGCATGGAGGTTGAGGCCGTCGTCACGACGCGAGATGCGTCCGCGGACGACGAGGATCGAGTCGGCCTGCAGCATCGACTGGAACTCGGTGTAGGTCTTGCCCATGAACATGACCGTCACCTCGCCGTCGAAGTCCTCGACGGTGATCAGTCCGTATGGATTGCCGCTCGATTTCGCCACGCGGTGCTGCACGCTGGTGACCAGGCCCGCCACGGTGACCTGATCGCCATCGGCGAGATCCTCGGATGCGAGCAGGTCGTGGATGCTGATCGAGGCATGCTTCGCGAGCGGTATCTCCAGGCCCGCGAGCGGGTGATCCGAGACATACAGGCCGAGCATCTCGCGCTCGAACGCGAGCTTGTCCTTCTTGGTCCACTCCGGACGATCGGGCACCTTGGCCACCTTGTGCGGCTCGTCGTCGCCCCACAGGGAGTCGAAGTCGAAGCCGACCTCGCCGTTCGCCTCACGCCGCTTGTCGAGCACCGCCTGCTCGGTGGCGTCCTCGTGGATCTCCATCAACGCCCGACGGGTGGCGCCGAGCGAGTCGAAGGCGCCGGCCTTGATGAGGGATTCGACCGTGCGCTTGTTCGCGACGTGCACGGGCACTTTCGTCAGGAAGTCGTGGAACGACATGAACGCGGCATCCTGCCGAGCCACGACGATCGAGTCCACGACGTTCGTGCCGACATTGCGAACCGCGCCCAGTCCGAACCGGATGTCTTCGCCGACGGCGGCGAAGTAGCGGATGGACTCCCCCACGTCGGGCGGCAGCACCCTGATGCCCATGCGGCGGCATTCGTTGAGGTACACCGCCAGCTTGTCCTTCGCGTCGCCGACGCTGGTCAGCAGCGCCGCCATGTACTCGGCCGGATAGTGCGCCTTGAGGTAGGCGGTCCAGTAGGCGATGAGTCCGTACGCCGCGGTGTGGGCCTTGTTGAAGGCGTAGTCGGCGAACGACTCCAGCACCTTCCAGAGCGCCTGCTGTGCGGCCGGGCTGTAGCCGGCGGCGGTCATGCCGCCGAAGAAGTCCTCCTGCTGCTTGTCGAGCTCGGACTTCTTCTTCTTGCCCATGGCGCGGCGGAGGATGTCGGCCTGGCCGAGGCTGAACCCGGCGAGCTTCTGCGCCGCCGCCATCACCTGCTCCTGATAGACGATCAGCCCGTACGTGGTGCCCAGGATGTCGGCGAGCGGCGCCTCGAGCTCGGGGTGGATCGGCTCGATCTGCTGCAGGCCGTTCTTGCGCAGCGCATAGTTCGTGTGCGAGTTCACGCCCATCGGTCCCGGGCGGTACAGGGCCAGCACCGCGGAGATGTCCTCGAAGTTGTCGGGCTTCATCAGCCGCAGCAGACTCCGCATGGGTCCGCCGTCGAGCTGGAACACACCGAGCGTGTCGCCGCGCGCCAGCAGCTCGTAGGACGCGACGTCGTCGAGCGCGAGATCTTCCAGGACGAGCTTCTCGCCGCGGTTGGCCACGATGTTGTCCAGTGCGTCGTCGATGATGGTGAGGTTGCGCAGCCCCAGGAAGTCCATCTTGATCAGCCCGAGCGCCTCACACGCGGGATAGTCGAACTGCGTGACGATCTGGCCGTCCTGCTCGCGCTTCATGATCGGGATGATGTCGATCAGCGGCTCGCTGGACATGATGACGCCGGCGGCGTGCACGCCCCACTGGCGCTTCAGGTTCTCGAGGCCCACCGCGGCGTCGAAGACGGTCTTCGCCTCGGCATCCGTCTCGATCAGGGCCCGGAACTCGGACGCCTCCTTGAACCGCGGGTGATCCCTGTCGAACATGCCCTCCAGGGGCATGTCCTTGCCCATCACCGCCGGCGGCATGGCCTTGGTGAGCTTCTCGCCCATGCTGAACGGGAACCCCAGGACGCGTCCGGCATCCTTCAGCGCCTGCTTGGCCTTGATCGTGCCGTAGGTGACGATCTGCGCCACGCGCTCATCGCCGTACTTCTGGGTGACGTACTGGATGACCTCGCCGCGGCGTCGGTCGTCGAAGTCGATGTCGAAGTCGGGCATCGAGACGCGGTCTGGGTTGAGGAAGCGCTCGAAGAGCAGGCCGTGCTGCAGCGGGTCGAGATCGGTGATGCGCATGGCGTAGGCGGCCATGGAACCTGCACCGGAGCCGCGCCCCGGGCCGACGCGGATGCCGTTCTCCTTGGCCCAGTTGATGAAGTCGGCAACCACGAGGAAATAGCCCGGGAAGCCCATCTGCACGATGACGTCGGTCTCGAAGTCGGCGCGGGCGCGCACCTCTGCCGGGATGCCGGCGGTATAGCGGGCGGAAAGGCCCCGCTCGACCTCCTTGACGAACCAGCTCTGCTCGGTCTCGCCCGCCGGAACCGGGTATCGGGGCATGTAGTTGGCGGTGGTGTCGAAATGGATGTCGGCCCGCTCGGCGATCGCGAGCGTGTTGTCGCAGGCCTCGGGATTGTCGCGGAAGATGTGCCGCATCTGCGCCGGCGTCTTGAGGTAGAACTCCTCGCCCTCGAACTTGAAGCGCTTCGGGTCGTCGAGGGTCGAGCCGGACTGCACGCACAGCAGCGCCGCATGGCTCTTCGCATCGTGCTGGTGCGTGTAGTGCAGGTCGTTCGTCGCGACCAGCGGGAGATCCAGCTCCCGGGCCAGGCGCATCAGGTCGTTCATCGTGCGGCGCTCGATGTCGATGCCGTGGTCCATCACCTCGGCGTAGAAGTTGTCCTTGCCGAAGATGTCGCGGAATTCCGCCGCGGCCGCCTTCGCGGCGTCGTACTGGCCGAGCCGCAGCCGGGTCTGCACCTCTCCGCCGACGCAGCCGGTGGTGGCGATCACGCCCTTGGCGTAGGTCTGGAGCAGCTCGCGGTCGATGCGCGGCTTGAAGTAGTAGCCCTCCAGCGACGCGTAGGACGACATCCGGAACAGGTTGTGCAGGCCCTGGTTGCTCTCGGCGAGCAGCGTCATGTGCGTGTACGCACCCGACCCCGACACATCATCATCGGACTGGTCGGGACCGCCCCAGCGCACCCGTGCCTTATCGGCCCGATGGGTTCCGGGCGTGACGTACGCCTCCATGCCGATGATGGGCTTTATGCCGGTCTCGGACGCGGTCTTGTAGAACTCGAAGGCGCCGAACGTGTTGCCGTGGTCGGTGACGGCGATCGCCGGCATCCCCTGCTTGGTGGCTTCCTCGATCAGCGGTTTGACCCTGGCCGCTCCGTCGAGCATCGAGTATTCACTGTGCACATGAAGGTGAACGAACGAGTCTGATGCCACGCGTCGAGACTACCTTCGGCCGCCGACGTGTCCGCAGCGCCCGCGCCGATTGCGGACGTCGAACCGACGGCGGATAGCGTGTTCGGATGCCGACCCCCGACTTCGTCCTGGATCTCCGCCGATTCGTCGGCACCCGACCCCTTCCGCTCGTCGGGGTCACGGCCGTCATCGTCCGCGGCGAGGACGTGCTGCTCGGCCGCCGCAGCGACAACGGAGCACTCACTCCGGTCACCGGGATCGTTGATCCGGGCGAGGAGCCGGCGGTGGCGGCGGCGCGCGAGTCGCTCGAGGAGGCCGGCGTCGTGATCCGGGTGGATCGCCTCGCCTGGGTGCACCAGATCCCCCGCATCACGTACGGCAACGGAGACCAGAGCGATTACCTCGACCTCACCTTCCGCTGCACGTGGCTCGACGGCGAGCCGTTCCCGGTCGACGGTGAGATGACGCAGGTCGGATGGTTCGCGCGCGACGAGCTGCGCGAACTCGATGACGACATGCGGCAGCGGGTCGGGTTCGCCCTGCCGGAGCGCGGCGAGACCGTCTTCATCTGAGTCGCAACGGCGGTGAGGCAGCTGGGGGATTTCGACTCCTCGCGCCTCAGCGCAGATCGAGTCGCATGAGCACCCGCGGGAAGCCGTTGAGAACGGATTCCGTGTTCGCGGCCTTGTGAAGCCCGCCCTCTCGAAGAGCCGGCGGGTGCCGACGTAGGCCATGGTCAAGTCGACCTTCTCACCTTTGTTGTCGACCGGATAGGCCTCGATCGCCGGTGCGCCGGAGTCCCGTGCGAACTCCACGGCGCCCTCGACCAGCGCATGGGAGATGCCTTCGCCGCGGTGCCCCGGTCGCACCCGCACGCACCACAGGGACCAGACGTCGAGGTCGTCGACGTGCGGGATCCTGCGGCTTGTGGCGAACGACGTATCGGCGCGAGGATGCACGGCAGCCCAGCCGACGACCTCGTCGTCCTGATAGGCCAGCACGCCGGGCGGCCCTTGCTTCATCAGCGCGGAGACCTTCCGCCCGCGCGCGGCGCCGCTGAGTGCCTGATTCTCCTTCGCGGGGATGCGGTAGCTCAAGCACCAGCAGACGTTCGCGTCGGCGCGCTTGGGCCCGACCATCGTCTTGACGTCGGCGAACGTCGTCGCCGGCCTCACCTCGATCGCCATGGCGCTATCGTGCCACCGTCCTCGGACGCGCACGCCCCCTCCGCCCGCAAAGGGCGGAAGGGGCGTGGGCGTCAGACAGCCGGGCGGATCGTCCGGGCGCCGCGCAGCTGCGGCAGACGCAAGCGCGGGAAGTGCACGCGCGGGTGCTCGCGCACCGGCGGCACGACGCAATCGGCGGTGCGTTCGGCGATGGCCCGGCGGCGCTCTGCGATCCGCTCCAGGTCGTTCGCGCGATGAACCGCAAGGCGGCTCGCAGCGTATGTGATGTCGTTCATGATGCCCCTCCTCACGGGTGTTGTGATGGAGAGGAGGCGGGCGCCCGCTCGGCGATACATCCGGCGGCCCCCTAGTCGGCGCGGAGCACCTCGAGCGCAGAGGCGAGGTCGGCCGGGTACTCGGACGTGAAGGTCACCCGATCGCCCGTCGCCGGATGGTCGAACGACAGTTCGCGCGCGTGCAGCCATTGCCGCGTCAGGCCGAGGCGAGCGGTGAGGGTCGGGTCGCTTCCGTAGAGCGGATCGCCGACGCAGGGATGCCGATGTGCCGCCATGTGCACCCGGATCTGATGCGTCCGGCCGGTCTCGAGGTGGATCTCCAGCAGCGCCGCCCTCGGGAAGGCCTCGAGCGTCTCGTAGTGCGTGACCGAGTCCTTTCCGTCGGGTGTGACGGCGAACTTCCAGGAGTGGGACGGATGCCGCCCGATGGGCGCGTCGATCGTGCCTGCGAGCGGATCGGGGTGGCCCTGCACGACCGCGTGATAGATCTTCTCGACCTCGCGCTCCTTGAACGCGCGCTTGAGGATCGTGTAGGCGCGCTCGGTCTTGGCGACGACCATCAGTCCGCTTGTGCCCACGTCGAGCCGGTGCACGATGCCCTGCCGCTCGGCTGCGCCGGTCGTCGCGACACGGACACCTCCCGCCGCGAGTGCCCCGAGCACAGTCGGGCCGTCCCAGCCGATCGAGGGGTGCGCGGCGACGCCGGCGGGCTTGTCGACCACCACGATCTCGTCGTCGTCGTACACGATCCCGAGATCGGGGACGGCCATGGGAACCACCCGTGGCTCCTGCTTGGGCGTCCAGGACACCTCGAGCCAGGAACCGCTGCGCAGACGATCGGACTTGCTCAGCTCACGGCCGTCCATCCAGACACCGCCGGCATCGACGACGTCCGCCGCGAACGTGCGTGAGAACCCGAGCATCTTCGCGAGCGCGGCATCCACCCGCGTCCCGTCGAGCCCGTCGGGCACCGGGAGACTGCGCGACTCCACGTCAGCCGTCCGCGTCGCGGCGTCTGTCGCGGTCTGCGGCGGCACCAGCATCCGGATCCGCCGCGGCGGGCAGCTCGGCCGGTGCACCGGCATCCGGATCGGCCACCGGGAACTCGCCGCCCTGGAAGCCGACCACCCCGCCGCCCGGCGGGAATTCGTCGCCCTCACCCAGCAGGGTGTCCTCGTCTTTGCGGGCGCGAACCTCGCGGGTGCCGTCGAGATGGATGCCGAGCAGCACGAGGAGGGCGACGCAGATCATCATCGTGACGATGAAGATGTCGGCGACGTTGTAGATCGCGGGCATCATCCACGGGGTGTTGATGAAGTCGATCACGTGCCCGACCGGGAAGCCCGGCTCACGCAGCATCCGGTCGGTGAGGTTGCCCAGCACTCCGCCCAGGAGCAGGCCCAGCACCACGGCCCACAGGCGGGAGCGGATGCGGGTCGCGGCCAGCCACACGATCACGACGGCGACCGCGGCCAGCGCGATCGTGAAGATCCAGGTGACGCCCTCGCCGAGGGAGAACGCCGCACCGGGGTTTCGGACCAGGTAGAAGATCAGGAAGTCGCCGAGCACCTTGACCGCCTGCTCGGGCGGCAGGTTCTGGATCGCGAGGTACTTCGTGAACTGGTCGGCGGCCAGCACCGTCACCGCGAGGATCGCGATGATGGCGCCGGCCGCCGCCTTGTGAAGGGGGGCTCGGCCTGTCAAAAAGGCCGGCTTAGAGACCGATGGCCGACACCGGGGCCGTACCCGCTGACGTACCCGTCGTCTCGAGGTCGCGCAGCTTGCCCTCGATGTAGCCGCGCAGCTGCGCACGGTAGTCGCGCTCGAAGTTGCGCAGTTCGGTGATGCGGTTCTCGAGGCTCGAGCGCTCCTTGTCGAGGCGGGCGATCTCTTCGCGACCCTTCGTTTCGGCGTCGGAGACGATCGTGGCGGCCTGCGACTGGGCGTCGGCGATGAGCTTGTCGCGCTGCGCGATGCCCTCCGCGACATGCTCGTCGTGAAGGCGCTGTGCGAGCTCGATGATGCCGGCGCTGGCGGCTGCCGGAGCGGCGCCGCCCTGTCCGCCGTCGAACGACTCGGGTGCAGCCACTGCAGGCACGGGAGCCTGCTCGGCGACCGCAGCCTGAGCGGGCGCCTCGCCCCCCGACTCGTACGCGGCGAGCTTCGCCCGCAGTTCGTCGGCCTCGGCGATGGACTTGCGCCACTCGACGACGATCTCGTCGAGGAAGTCGTCCACCTCGTCAGGGTCGAAGCCCTCCTTGAACCGGACGTGCTGGAACTGCTTGGTGACGACGTCATCGGGGGTCAATGCCATGGTGATTCCTCTTTCGAGCGTCTGGTCGCCGGCCGATGCGGGGGCCGTTTCGCCGATTTCCGGCGTTCGTACAGGCAAGCATAGCCGCGCGGGAATTAGCCCGCGAGCGTCCGTGTCACCGCGAGGAGCACGAAGCACAGCAGCATCGTGAGGGTGAAACCGAAGTCGATTGCGATTCCGCCCACGCGCAGTGGCGGGATGAAGCGACGGAACAGCCTGATCGGCGGATCCGTCACGGTGTACACCACCTCGGCAGCAACCAGGCCCGCGCCCTTGGGGCGCCACTCACGGTTGAAGAACGGGATCCAGTCCAGAACGAGCCGCACCAGCAGGACGAGGACGTAGACGAGGAGGACGCTGTTGAGGATCGTGGCGATCGCGCCAACGATATTCACAGGACGATCGTATCAGCGCTGCGACGGGCGCGCGTCAGCCGGGGTGCGCAGTGGTGCCCGGCTCGGGCTATCCCTGCGCGAACGGCACCGACTCCGGGTCCGCCTGTGCGACAGCGCCGTCGCCGGACACCGCGACGTTCTCGGGCGAGAGCAGGAAGACCTTGCTCGTGACGCGCTCGATCCGCCCGTACAGCCCGAGCGACAGACCGCTCGCGAAGTCGATGAGCCGTCGCGCGTCGGCGTCGCTCATCTGCGAGAGGTTGATGATGACCGGGATGCCGTCACGGAAGTTCTCGGCGATCACCTGTGCATCGCGGTACTGCTTCGGGTGCACGGTGAGGATCTCGCTGATCGCCGCGGGCGCGACCTGACGCACGACCGTCGGGCGCAGCTGGGTCACCGGAGCGGCCTTCTCGACGGCACCGGGCTTGCTTCTGACCGGCTGGGGGGCTGGCTCTTCATAGACTTCTTCCTCATCGGCGAGGCCCAGGTACACCATGGTCTTCTTCAGCGGGTTCGACATCGCATCCTCCGTGTGTGCTCGTCTGTTTCGAGGTTAACCGTGGTCGGGCCTCGGGCCCGTGATTGCCGACCCGATCCGCAGGTGTGTCGCGCCTGCGGCGATCGCTTCGGGGTAGTCGGCCGTCATCCCGGCCGAGATCCAGGTCGCGTCGGGCACGATCCCGCGGACGCGCTCGGCATATCCCGCGAGTCTCGCGAACGCCGGCGCTGGCGCCTCGTCGAGCGGGGCGACCGCCATGACTCCGCGCAGGCGCAGGGTCCGGCATCCCGCGACGTGCTCGGCGAGCCGTTCCAGATCGGACGCTGAGACCCCGCCGCGGCCGGGGTCGTCGGTCAGGTTGATCTGCAGCAGCACGTCGAGCGGCGGAGCGCCGGTCGCGCCGGCCGCCTCCAGGGCGTCGGCGATCTTGATCCGGTCGACCGAGTGCACAGCGGATGCCGCGGCCCGGATCGCCCTCGCCTTGTTGGTCTGCGCCTGGCCGATGAAGTGCCACCGCAGGCCCGCGAGGTCGGCCACCGTTCCGGCCTTCTCGGTGAACTCCTGCTGGCGGTTCTCCCCCACGTCGCGCACGCCCAGCGAGTACAGCTCGCGCACCAGCGATGGCGGGTTGAACTTCGTCACGACGATGCGCGTGATCTCGGAGGGGTCTCTCCCCGCCGCGCGCGCGGCGTCCGCGATTCCCGCGTCGACCGTCGCGAGCCGTTCCTCGAGTGTCAACGGTCTCCGAACCTGTCGAGCGGCTCTTCCCGTGCCCGGCGAGGGCTACTTCAGGAAGTCCGGGATGTCGAGGTCGTCGTCGCCGAAAGCCGAGTCGTAGCTCGAGTCGGGCACGGCCGCGCCTACCGAGACCTTCTCCGGCTCGCGCACGGGCTCCTTCGCGGCATCCTCCGCGGGTGTCGCCGGAACGACCGGGGTGGGCACGACGCGCGACGTCGTCACCGGGTCGAGGCGCAGCGTGGGCTCTCCGCTGTCGAAGCCCGCCGCGATCACGGTGACGCGCACCTCGTCGCCGAGGGTGTCGTCGATGACCGTTCCGAAGATGATGTTCGCCTCGGGGTGCGCGGCTTCCTTGACCAGCTGGGCAGCATCGTTGATCTCGAAGATGCCGAGGTTGGATCCGCCCTGGATCGACAGCAGCACGCCGTGCGCTCCTTCGATGCTCGCCTCCAGCAGCGGAGACTCGACCGCCAGCTCGGCCGCCTTGATGGCGCGGTCGGCGCCGCGCGCGGAGCCGATGCCCATGAGCGCTGATCCCGCGCCCTGCATGACGGACTTGACGTCTGCGAAGTCGAGGTTGATCAAGCCCGGCGTCGTGATCAGGTCGGTGATGCCCTGGACACCGGCCAGGAGCACCTGATCGGCCGTCGCGAACGCCTCGATCATCGAGATGCCGCGATCGCTGATCTCGAGCAGGCGGTCGTTCGGCACCACGATGAGGGTGTCGACTTCTTCCTTGAGCTTGGCGACGCCCGTCTCGGCCTGGCTCTGGCGACGGCGGCCCTCGAAGGAGAACGGCTTGGTCACGACACCGATCGTGAGGGCGCCGATCGACTTCGCGATCTTCGCGACGACCGGAGCGCCGCCCGTGCCCGTGCCGCCGCCTTCGCCGGCGGTGACGAAGACCATGTCGGCGCCGCGGAGCGCTTCCTCGATCTCTTCGGCGTGATCCTCGGCTGCGCGACGTCCCACTTCGGGGTCGGCGCCGGCGCCGAGACCGCGCGTGAGCTCACGACCGACGTCGAGCTTCACGTCGGCGTCGCTCATCAGCAGCGCCTGCGCGTCGGTGTTGATCGCGATGAACTCGACACCCCGCAGACCGAGGTCGATCATGCGGTTGACGGCGTTCACGCCGCCACCGCCGACGCCGACGACCTTGATCACCGCGAGGTAGTTCTGGTTCTGGCTCATGCCGGCCTCCGTCTGTCCTGCACCTGGTCTGAAACCTTCAACCTCTAGTAGAGGTCTAAAGAATTGCCCGGTATGCAATTCCCTTGGACACGAAAGTATGCGGCGGTCACCGCACGGATGGGAGCGTCGTGGGCGTGTCGCGACATCCCGTGCAGAACCCGCCGCGAATCGAGCGGCGAGCGACTCAGCGCACGACGATCGCGGTCGGAGACGACACGTCGTAGACGTGGACGGTCGCGGGCGGGCGGGCCGCCATCGCCTTGTCCAGGACGAGCGCCTTCAGGGCCGAGTCCTCAGCGCTCCCCCAGACGACCTGCGCGTTCGCGCCGCCCAGGGTGAGGGTGACGTCATCCGGTGTCGAAGCGCTCACGGCGGTGACCTGCACCAGGATCGTCTGCGGCAGCGATCTCATCACCCGCCCGATCGCCTCGAACGCCGGAGAGTCGGTGCCGCCGTCGACGGTGACCACCGGTCGCCCCGGCGCGGGAGTCTGGGTCGTCGACAGCGCCACCCCCGCCGCGTCGACCAGCGTGTATCCGGCGCGCGTCTGGATGAGGCCGATCGGCGTCCGTTCGACGACGCGGACGACGAGCTCGTGCGGTGGCCGTGCCTCGAGCGTGTACGACTCGACGAGCGGGAAGGTCACCAGCGCGGCCTTGACCGCGCTCTCGTCGACGAGAGGCAGCGGCGTGCCGATCTGGTCCGCCAGCGCCGCCTCCACCGCGAGCGTGTCCAGGTCCTCGGAGCCGACGATGCGGATCTGCTCGACCGCGAACAGCGGGCTGTAGGCCGCGCCGAGGGTGGCGAGGACGAGGAGGACGACCGATGCCGCGCCCCCGAGCCACAGCGCGCGCCTGCGGCGCTGCCGACCGGTGAAGCGCCGCACCTCGGCGCGAAGCGCCTTCCGGCGGGCTCGGGCGGCAGACCACACGTCGCGGAGTCGAACGGGAGCGGCATCCGCTTCGGCGGGCAGGTCGTCTTCGGCGGGCGCAGGCACCGGCAGGGCGGTCGGGCGCTGCATCGGGGTCGGCGAGGTGAGCGGGATGACCGGTGCGATCGGCCGCTCGGCATCGGGAGCCTCTTCCTGCGCAGCGCTCGCCGGATCGAGGCTCGAATCATCGCCGGCGTCAGCCACATCCGCATCGACGTCCGCGATCCCGAGGCGAAGTGCCGGAGCGATCGGCAGCGGGATCCGCGGGCGGCGGGAGCGGCGTCGGCCGGCGCATGCGGGCTACTCCGCCGGTGCGGAGGCCGCGTGGTCGGCGGACCCCGGTGTGTGCGAGAGGGCGTCGAGCACCTGCGGGATGATCTGGTACACGTTGCCGCAGCCGAGCGTGATGACGTAGTCGCCGTCGCGGGCGACGGCGGCGGTGTAATCCGCGGCCTGCTGCCAGTCGGGGACGTAATGGACGTGGTCCGGATCCGAGAAGGCGCCGGAGACGAGTTCGCCCGTCACGCCGGGCACCGGGTCTTCGCGGGCGCCGTAGACGTCGAGCATGACCGTGTGGTCGGCGTACTCCTCGAGCACCTCGGCGAACTCTCGATACATCTGCTGCGTGCGCGAGTACGTGTGCGGCTGCTGGATCGCGATGATCCGCCCGTCGCCGACGACGGTGCGTGCCGCGACGAGCGCTGCCGCCACCTCCGTCGGGTGATGCGCGTAGTCGTCGAAGACGCTGACCCCGCGCTCGACGCCGTGGAGCTCGAAGCGGCGGACTGTCCCTTCGAATCCCTCGACGGCGCGCACGGCCGAGAGCAGGTCGTGCCCGAGGGTCAGCAGCACCGCGATCGAGCCGGCGGCGTTGACCGCGTTGTGCGCGCCGGGGATGGCCAGGCGCGCGTCGACGGAGAGCCCGTCGTGGCTGATCGTGAAGGCGGCCGGGCCGTCGGTGCGGATGTCGGAGATGCGCACGTCCGCGGCATCCGACTCGCCGAAGGTGACGACGTTCGCATGCGTGAGCCGCTCCGCCACCGACCGGGCCCCCATGTCGTCGGCGGAGATGACGACCGCCTCGCGCGCCCGATTGGCGAATGCCGCGAACGCGTCCACGAACGCGTCCTCCGTGCCGTAGTGATCGAGGTGGTCGGGGTCGACGTTGGTGATGAGCGCGATCGACGTGTCGTAGAGGAGGAAGGTGCCGTCGGATTCATCGGCTTCGATGACGAACAGGTCGTCCGACCCGGTGGCGCTGGAGGCTTCGAGCT
Organism: uncultured Actinomycetota bacterium; assembly: GCA_963717585.1. Taxonomy (GTDB): domain Bacteria; phylum Actinomycetota; class Actinomycetes; order Actinomycetales; family Microbacteriaceae; genus Microbacterium. The sequence goes on from CAVQWI010000001.1 coordinate 575,398, forward strand.
GCGCGATCACACCACCGTTGACGAACGTGGGGTCGGCGCCGAGGCCGCGCAGCGCCGTGACGATCATCCCGGTCGAGGTCGTCTTGCCGTGCGCCCCTGCCACCGAGACGAGCCGCCGCCCGCCGATGAGCCAGTACAAGCGCCTGCGAGCGGTGGATGACCGGCATCCCCCGCTCCTTGGCCGTGACGAACTCGGGGTTCTCCGGCCAGATCGCGCCGGTGTGGATGACCGTGTCGGCGTCGCCGAGATTCGCCGCGTCGTGTCCGACGAAGACGGTCGCGCCGAGGTCGGCGAGTTCGCGCAGCGCCTGACTGTCGGCGCGGTCCGAACCCGACACCCGGATACCGCGCTCGAGGAACATGCGCGCGAGCCCCGACATGCCCGAGCCGCCGATGCCGATGAAGTGCGCGGCCTCGATGTGCTCGGGGATGGGAAGGCTCAGGTCGGGTCTGATCATGACCCGTCAATCCTAGGTTGGGTGACCTGAGAGGCGTCCCCGGCGCGCTGGCTCGACCGCGTCCCGCGCCGCCGCCGCGCCCGGGGTCACGGCGCAGGAACTTCCACCATCACCTCATCGATGGAGACCGACGGTTCGTCGGCGGAGCCCGCGGCATCGTAGAGCCGTGCGTTGAGACCCTCCGGGATCGCCCCGGTGTCGACCGTTGCGAGCACGACGTCGCCGTCGAGCGCGACCTCGAGGTAGTAGCCGCCGTCCACCGGAGCGCAGGTCACGGAGATGACGCCGACGAAGGGGTCGGGCAGGACGCCGGCGCTGGATGTGGCAACGGTCTCGGAGGGATTGTCGTCGAGGACCTTCCAGATCTTCGCACCGGTCGACGACAGCGGTGAGCACGTACATGGAGGGCGAGCCGTAGCCGCCGCTCGAGTCGGCGTCGAGGCACGTCGCGCCGTACGCGTCGATGCCCGCCAGAGCGACCTTCGCGGTGATGCGAACGGCCCGCAGCGACTCGTCGTCGGCGCCGCCCCCGAAGCCGGTGTGAACCGCGTCCGCGCCGATGCCCGTATACCCCGCCTGCCCCGCCTGCGTGGTGACCGAGAATCGCCCGTCGGCGATCGCCGGCGCGAACAGGCCCTCCCAGATCCATGGCGCCGCCGCTGCGGCGTCGTCGAACGTCTCGAGGTACGACGTCGTCCAGGCGATGTCGGGTGCGGCCGGCACCGTCGGCTCGGCACTGGGATCCGCGGCGGATTGCGGCGCCCGGTCGCTGGGTAGACGGCTCAGGCGAGCACGCCGCGAAGACCGGCGCGCCGGCCACGATGACGACGCCGGCAAGCATGGCGCGAAACCCCAGACGCGGCATCCCAACCCCCTGGGGCGATTATCCGCCCTGCGACGGGTGCCGACAAGGCGCTGGAGCTCGCCACCGGGTGTCCCGGGGGCAGGGGGCCGGACTCAGCTCGCGAGGGCTTCGTCGATCATCGCGACGACGTTCTCGGTGCCGGTGCGCGTGCCGACGGATGCCGCGGCAGCCGCCATCGCGGCACGTCGAGCGTCATCGCGCAGGAGCGGCACCACCTCGGTGCGAACGCGGTCGGCGGTGAAGTCGGCGTCGGCGATCAGCAGGGCGGCCCCGGCCGCGGACGGCCGAGGCGGCGTTGAGGGCCTGCTCCCCGTTGCCCACCGCGTAGGGCACGTACACCGCCGGAATGCCGAGGGCGCTGATCTCGCTCACCGTCGCGGCGCCCGCACGCGAGACGATCAGATCGCAGACGGCGAATGCGAGGTCCATGCGGTCGACGTATCGGCGGACGGCGTAGCCGGCGACACCGGGGTCGGCAAGGTCGGACCGCTCCCCCGTGACGTGCAGCAGCTGCCACCCGGCGTCCAGGACGTCCTGCCACGAACCGCCGAACGCCTCGTTCAGCCGCTGTGCGCCGAGAGACCCGCCGAAGACGAGAAGGGTCGGGCGTGCAGCATCCAGGCCGAAGTGCTCCGCCGCCTCGTCGCGGAGAGCGGCGCGATCGAGGTCGACGATCTCGCGCCGCAGGGGCATGCCGACGACCTTGCCGCCCTTCAGGCGAGTGCCCTCGAAGGCGACGCCGACGCGCGCGGCCCGGCGCGCTCCGAGCGCATTCGCCATTCCGGGCCTCGCGTTGGCCTCGTGCACGACGACGGGCACTCTCGCCCGCCTGGCGGCTACGTACGCGGGAGCCGAGGCATAGCCGCCGAACCCGACGACGACATCGACGCCGTGGTCGCGGATGTGCGCGCGCACCTGCGCGATCGCCCGGCGGAAGCGCGCGGGAAAGGCGGCCGCGGCGCGGTTCGGGCGGCGCGGGAAGGGGACCTTGTCGACGAACAGCAGCTCGTACCCCCGCGCGGGCACCAGGCGCGCCTCCAGACCCTCGCGGGTGCCCAGCACGAGGATCTCGGACTCCGGCTCGCGTGCCCGCAGCGCGTCTGCGACGGCCAGCAGCGGGTTGACGTGACCGGCGGTGCCGCCGCCGGCAAGGAGATACGTCGTCACCGTGAGAGCTTACCGGCCGCCTCCGCGGCCCCGACCGCGCTAGGTGGCCCGCGCGGAAGCGCCGGCACGCCTGCGGCGTGCGGCCGCACGCTGGATCGCCGCAAGACGCTTGGCCTCGGCCTCGGGCAGCGTGCGCGCGAACGCGAGCAGCACCCCTGCCGCGACGAGCACCGACAGCAGGGACGTGCCGCCCTGAGACATGAACGGAAGGGGGACGCCGAGCACGGGGAAGACGCGGAGCACGACGCCGATGTTGATGAGGGCCTGACCGACGACCCAGACGGTGATGGCGCCCGAGACGACCCGCACGAACGGGTCGTCGGTCTTGCGGATGACGTGGAACGATCCGACGGCGAACAGGGCGAACAGGGCGAGCACGACGGCGCAGCCGATGAGACCGAGCTCCTCCCCCACGATCGCGAAGATGTAGTCGTTTGCCGCGGCGGGCAGCCAGTCGTACTTCTCCTTCGAGTTGCCCAGGCCGAGACCGAAGATCCCGCCGCCGGCCAGACCCCAGATGCCGTGGAGCGGCTGGTAGCAGTCGTTGAAGTACGCGGCGAGGCAGTCGGGGTTGAGGAAGCTCATGATCCGGCGCATGCGGTCGGGGCTGGTCACCGCGAATGCCGTGACCACGCCGACAGAGGCCAGCAGCGGCAGGATGAAGATGCGCAGCTTGACCCCGGAGAAGAACAGCGCGCCGAGCACGATCAGCACGAGGATCATCGCGGTGCCGAGATCCCGACCCGCCATGACGGTCGCGATGACGAGGATCGCCACGGGCACGACGGGGATGAACACGTGTCGCCACAAGCCGAGCAGCGTCTGCTTGCGGAACAGGACGTATCCCATCCACAGCGCGAGTCCGAGCTTGAGGAACTCGGCGGGCTGGAACTGGAAGCCGCCGATCATGATCCAGTTGCGGTTTCCGTTGGCCTCGACGCCGAGCCCGGGCACGAAGACGAGCAGCTGGAACAGCACCGCGCCGATGAGGGCGGGCCATGCTGCGCGCTTCCAGAAGCCGATCGGCAGGCGGCTCGCGACGAACATCAGCGGGATGCCGATCACAGCGAAGACGCCCTGCTTCATGACGGCCTCGTACGGCGGCTCACCGGCCGCGGTGGCCGTCGCCGACGTCGCCGAGAGCACCATCACCAGGCCGAAGCCGGTCAGCAGCAGCGCGGTGGACGCGATCAGCAGGAATTCGCTCGGAACCGGCGCGAAGACGCGGCCGAGCGATACGCGTGCGGCCAGGCCCCGGCGGGGCTTGCGGCTCAGGCGCGATCTCCGGACGACGGGTGCGGGCCGGGCTCTGCGTGGTCGTCACCGGCTCCCCTCCCGATCCGCTCTCGCACCGCGGCGGCGAACCGGCGACCGCGGTCGGCGTAGGAGGCGAACTGATCGAAGGACGCCGCGGCGGGGGCGAGCAGAACCACGTCCCCGTCACGCGCGATCCCGGCCGCCAGTTCGACAACCCGTGCCATGACCTCTTCAGTCTCAGCGGCGTCCACCTCGAACACCGGCACCGCGGGCGCGTGTCGCGAGAACGCCGCGACGACGGGCTCGCGGTCGCGTCCGATCACGATCGCGGCTTTCGCGGTGCCGCCTCTCCCGGCCACCAGATCGGAGATGTCGACGCCCTTGAGCAGACCCCCGACCACCCACACCGAGCCGGGATAGGCGGCCAGTGAGGATGCTGCGGCATGGGGGTTGGTGGCCTTGGAGTCGTCGACCCAGGTCACCCCGTCCGCCACCTCCACGACCTCGATGCGATGCGGGTCGAGGCGGAAGCCGCGAAGCGCGTCGCGGATCGCGGCGGGTGTGACACCCAGCGAGCGGGCCAGCGCGCCCGCGGCGAGGACGTTGGCGACGATGTGCGGGGCGGCGAGCCCGTGCTCGGCGAGCTCGGCGACCGTGGTCAGCTCGAGCGCGCTCGTGCGGCGGTCCTCGAGGAAGGCGCGATCGACGAGGATGCCGTCCACGACCCCGAGGTCGCTCGGGCCGGGCACGCCGAGGTCGAAGCCGATCGCGCGAGCGCCCTCCACGACCTCCGCGTCCTCCACCATGGCGAGGGTGGCGGCATCCGCCTTGTTGTAGACGCACGCGACGCGGGTGCGGTCGTAGACGTGCGCCTTCGCGTCGCGGTAGGCATCGAACGACCCGTGCCACTCCAGATGGTCGTCGGCGAGGTTCAGGCACACGCTGGCGTGCGGCGAGACCGGGTCGGGACCGCTCTGCAGCCCGAGGTACCAGAGCTGGTGGCTGGACAGTTCGACGACCAGCACGTCGAAGCCGGACGGGTCGCGCACGGCATCCAGCACCGGGGTGCCGATGTTGCCCACCGGCGCGGCGCGGAGACCGCCCGCGACCATCATGGTCGCCGCCAGCCGGGTCGTCGTGGTCTTGCCGTTCGTGCCGGTGATGAGCACCCAGTCGGCCGCCGTGCCGTCCGGCCGGAGCACCTTGTCGCGCACACGCCAGGCCAGCTCGATGTCGCCCCACACCGCGACGCCGGACTCCAGAGCCCAGGCGATCACCGGGTGCCCCGGCGCGAAGCCGGGCGACGCGACGATCACCTCCGGCGCGAAGTCGGCGAGCTCGGCGGGGACACCGCTGAGCGGGCCGACCCATGACCTCGCGCCGATCACGGGCAGAAGTCGCTCGTACTCGGGGTCGGCGGACTCGGTGACCACGAGGACGTCGGCGCCGAGCTCGGCGAGGGTGTCGGCGACGGAGAACCCGGTGACCGAGAGCCCGAGCACGGCGACGCGCAGACCCTTCCAGTCGGCGTGCCAGCTGATGAGCGCATCCAGCCGAGATGTCGTCATGTCAGCGAGAGCCACTCGACGTAGAAGAGGCCGACACCGGAGATCGCCAGCATCCCCGAGATGATCCACATGCGCACCACGATCGAGATCTCCGGCCATCCGCGCATCTCGAGGTGGTGGTGGAACGGGCTCATCAGGAACAGCCGTCTGCCGCGGGTGAGCTTGAAGTAGAGCCGCTGGGCGATGACCGAACCCGAGGCGAGCGCGTACACGCCGGCGACCAGGATCAGGAGGATCTCGGTGCGGGTCAGGATCGCCATCGCCGCGAGGACCCCGCCGATGCCCATCGACCCCACGTCGCCCATGAAGATGCTCGCCTTCGGCGCGTTCCACCACAGGAATCCGATGAGCGCGCCGGCGAAGGACGCGGAGACGATCGCCAGGTCGAGCGGATCGCGGGTGGCGTAGCAGGCGCTGATGAACTCGGGTCCGCCGGTGCACACCTGCTGGAACTGCCAGAACGCGATGAGGCTGTAGGCGCCGACCATGAACACGCCGGAGCCGGCGGCGAGTCCGTCCAGGCCGTCCGCCACGTTGGCGCTGTTGGATGCCGCCACCCCGATGAACGAGATCCACGCGAGGTACAGCAGCCATCCGAGGATGGGTCCGAGCGCCATGAACGACAGCATCGGCACGTCGCGGAACACCGACACGTATGCCGCCGCAGGCGTCTGCCCGGCCCGGTTGGGGAAGTTCAGCGCGATGATCGCGAACGGGACCAGCACGATCACCTGGCCGAGGATCTTCCGCCAGCCGGTGAGGCCGAGGCTGCGCTGGCGGTGCACCTTCATGTAGTCGTCGATGAATCCGACCGTGCCGAGCCCGACCATGAGCCAGATGACCAGCAGACCCGAGATGGTGGGCGGGTTGTTGCCGGTGTACGTGCCGACGAAGTAGCCGACGATGGTGCCGACGATGAAGATCGTGCCGCCCATCGTGGGCGTGCCGCGCTTCTCGCCGTGGCTCGGGTTGTGCACATCCTCCGGCGTCCGGATGACCTGCCCCCAGCCCCACCTGCGGAACAGGCGGATGAAGACCGGCGTCAGGAACAGGGTGAATGCGAGCGAGATCGCTGCCGCCGTCAGAAGTGATCTCACGTGAAGGATTCTCCCAGACGATCGCCCAGGAACCGCAGACCCGCCGAGTTCGAGGACTTGACGAGCACCCGGTCGCCATCGCGCAGTTCGTCTACGAGATAGTCGTACGCCTCATCGGCGGTGGCGAAGAAGACGGCCTCGGCATCCCACGAACCCTGGGCGATCGCCTCCAGGTACATGCGGCGAGCGTCCGGCCCGACCACGACGATGCGCTGGATGCCCAGGCGCACCGCGAGCAGCCCCACGCGGTCGTGCTCTTCGTCGGCGTACTCGCCGAGCTCGCTCATCGCGCCGAGCACCGCGACGGTGCGCTCTCCGGGGCCGGTGATCTGGGCGAGCGTGCGAAGCGCCGCGGACATCGAGTCGGGGCTGGCGTTGTACGCGTCGTTGATGATCCGCACCCGCTCCGAGCCGAGGGGCTGCATCCGCCAGCGCTCTGCGAGCTCGACGGTCTCCAGGCGCGCGATGCAGGCGGAGAGCGGGACGCCGAGAGCCGTGGCCGCGGCGATCGCGGCGAGGGCGTTCATCACGTGATGCTCGCCGAGGACGCGGAGGTGCAGGGGCTGCGAGACGCCGTCGGCGGTGACGACGCAGCGCGTCCCGTCGGCGGTGACCTCCACGTCGTCGGCGCGGACGTCGGCACCGGAGCCGCGGCCGAACCAGCGGACCGAGACGTCCGTGCTCGGCGGCGATCGGCGCCATCGCGGCCACGCGGGGGTCGTCGGCGTTGAGCACCGCGACTCCGCCGCGGCGCAGGGCGCGCACGAGCTCGGACTTCGCCTGGAAGGTCGCCTCGATCCCGCCGAAGCCGCCGGCGTGGGCCATGCCGACCATCAGCACGACGCCGAGGTCCGGCTCGACGAGCCCGGCGAGCCGCGCGATCTCGCCCGGCGCGCTCGCGCCGAACTCGCTCACCAGGAATCGCGTCTGCTCGGTGACGCGGAGCATCGTGAGCGGCGCGCCGACCTCGTTGTTGAACGACGCCCTCGGAGCGACGGTCTCCCCCTCGTCCTCGAGGACCCGGGCGAGGAGGTTCTTGGTCGTGGTCTTCCCGTTGGAACCGGTGATCCCCACGATCCGAAGGTCACCGGCATCCCGCACCCGCGCGACGACGTGGCGGGCCAGGTCGGCGAGGGCGGCGATGGCGTCGGCGACGACGATCTGCGTGACGGATGCCGCGACCAGCCGCTCCACGATCGCCACCGCGGCACCCTGTGCGACCGCGGCGTCGACGAACAGGTGGCCGTCGGTCACCTCACCGGGCTTGGCGACGAAGATGCCACCGGGGCCGATGAGGCGTGAGTCGGTGTCGACGCCGCCGGAGACAAGGGTCTCGGGGGTGTCGTCGCCGGTGAGATGGAGCCGTCCGTCCAGGACATGGGCAAGCTGAGCGTAGGTGAGCGCGATCATGGGTTCTCCGGCCGGATCGGGCGCTGCTCACGCTTCGGCAGGTCAGCCGAACTTCGGGAGCAGCGTCGGCGCCGTCGTCGCAGGCATCACCCGGTAGGTCTTGAGAACCTGGGTCATGGCCTTCTGGAACGCCGGCGCGTTGGCCGAAGACGAGGTTACCGTAGTGGGCTCGTCCAGAGTCACGGCGACGAGGTACTGAGGATCATCGGCCGGTGCGAAGCCGATCATCGTCGTGTAGTAGACGCCGGCCTTGTATCTGCCGTTTCCATCGGCCTTCTCGCCCGTGCCGGTCTTGGTCGCGAGGCGGTAGCCGGGGATCTCGATCTGCTTCGCGTAGCTCGCCTGCAGCGCCACGTTCTCGAGGATGCCGCGCATCGTGGCCGAGGTCTCGGGCCTGATCACCTGAGTGGGCTCGGGCAGCGTCGGCGTGACCACCGTGCCGTCGGCCTTGGTGCACGATTCGACGAGCGAGAGCGGCATCCGCAGGCCCCCGTTGGCGATCGCATCGTAGGCGCCCAGCAGCTCCGGAACCGTCGTGGTCAGGCCCTGTCCGAACGACGTGTTGTACAGCTGCTGGTTGTCCCACTCCGACGCGGGGTACAGCAGCCCGTTCGCCTCGCCCTCGAAGTCGACCGCGCTGCCGGTGCCGATCCCGAACGTCTGCAGGTAGTCGAAGCGGGTCTGCGCGCTGACCCGCTCGCTGAACTTCGAGATGCCCGCGTTGGAGGAGTCGATGAGCACACCCGCGAGCGTGTACGTATAGGCGGGGTGATTGAACGCATCGGTCACCCTCGCCCCGTTCGCGAAGTTCTCCCAGTCGGACGCGACGACGGTGGAGGAGAGGTCCTGGCCGCCGGCGTCGAGGACGATCGCACCGGTGAGCGCCTTGAAGGTCGAGCCCGGCTCGAACGTGTCGAGGAAGATGTGGCTGTTGCGGTTCACCGGCTCGGTCGCATCGACGGCATTGGGGTCCATCGACGGATACTCGGCGGCGGCGCGGATCTTTCCCGTGCTCACCTCGACGACGGTGATCGTGCCGCGCTGGGCGGCCATGTTCTGCACCTCCTCGGCGATCAGCTGCTGCAGGTACCACTGCAGGTCGCGGTTGATCGTCAGCTGGAGGCTGCCGCCGTCGACCGCGGGCTGCTGCTTCTCGGTGCCGGGGATGACGACGCCGTCCTTGCCCTTCTGGAACGTGAGCGTGCCGTTCGATGCCAGCAGGCAGTCGTTCTGGCTCTCCTCGATGCCCGCCAGTGGTTCGCCGTCGATTCCCATGAAGCCGACGAGATTGCCCGCGACCGCGCCGTCCGGATAGGTCCGGGACGGGTGCGCGTCGAAGGTGAGGAACGGAGCGCCGATGTCGACGAGTTCGCGATACTGCTCGGTGGTGAGGCCGCGCTGCAGGTATGCGAACTGCGAGTCGGGGTCCTCGGCGCGCGCGTCCGCGACGATCTTCTGGATCTGCTCGGAGGTCTGCCCCGTGACGGCGCCGATCTCGGCGGCGACCTGGGGCCACGGCACGTCGACGGATTCTCCGTCCTCGTTTTCGCGGGTGACCGGCCCGACGTTCTTCGGGTCGAGCACTCCGTCGTAGAGCAGGATGCTGCCGGCCAGCGTCTGCCCGGTCTGGTCGACGATCTCGCCGCGGGTTCCGTACAGCGTGCGTGACGCGCCCAGGGCGACCTGCATCGAATCCGCGATGTGCGAATCGGCGTTGACCACCTGGATGTCCACGAGCCGCACGATGAAGCCGGCGAGCACCGCCAGCACGACCGCCAGTGCGATCACCGTGCGACGCCGAGGACTTCGCGTGCTTCTGGTGGTCATGTGATCAGTGTGTGGTGGGGGTGGGCAGTCCGTCGGTGAGCGGCGGCGGAGTGTTCGCCACTCCGCCGTCGACCACGACGACGTCGGTCTCGACCGGTGCGCCCTCGATCGTCGCATCGGGGGCGGTCACCAGCGGGGTGTCGGTGATCAGGGCGTTCGGCACCGCCGCGCGGCCGATCGCGTCGATCGATGTCGTACCCAGTGCCGCTTGACCCGCTCCGAGCAGCGCGCCGTCACTGAGGCGCAGGTAGCTCGGCGACTCGTCGATCACCATGCCGAGCGCCGAGGCGTTGGCGGCGAGGTACTGGGGCGAGCTGAGACCGGCGACGTCGTCGTACAGGATCTGCTTCTGCCAGGTGAGCTGCCGCGACTCCTGAGTCAGCGTCGCCAGCTCGTACGAGGTCTGCGTGGTCATGATCGAGAGCGCCATCTGCGCCGCGCCGATCGTCAGGGCGCCGACGAGGGCGACGACGCCGTACACGAGCCGCGGCCGGCGTCGGCGGGACGGCTCTTCGACGACGCTCAGCCGGCGACTCGGCGCGGTCCCACGGCCGGTGACCTTCGGCGCGACGACCGCCGCGGCCTGAGGCAGCGCGCTCATGCGGCATCCCTCACGCGCTCGGCCGCTCGCAGGCGAACGGGAGTCGCCCGGGGGTTGCGCTCGCGCTCCTGCTCGGAGGCGAGCTCCGCACCCTTGACCAGCAGCCGGAAGCGGGGGGCGTGCTCGGGAAGCTCGACCGGGAGGCCGGCGGGCGAGGTCGAGGCGGACGCCTCGGCCAGCGCGCGCTTGACCAGGCGGTCCTCCAGCGACTGATACGACAGCACGACGATGCGCCCGCCGACGGGCAGCATCTCCAGCGCGGCGGGGATGGCACGCTCGAGCACGCTGAGCTCGCCGTTCACCTCGATGCGCAGCGCCTGGAAGACGCGCTTGGCCGGGTGCCCGGTGCGCTGCGCCGCATAGGGGGTGGCCGCCACGAGGATCTCGACGAGCTGCCCGGACCGTTCGATCGGCTCGGACTCCCGCGCCTTGATGATGGCGCGTGCGTAGCGCCCCGAGAGCTTCTCCTCGCCGTAGCGTTCGAAGATGCGCCGCAGCTCGCCCTCGCTGTAGGTGGCGATGACGTACGACGCCATCGGGCCGGTGGTCTGATCCATCCGCATGTCCAGCGGCGCATCCTTCGAGTAGGCGAACCCGCGGTCGGCGACATCCAGCTGCAGGGAAGAGACCCCGAGGTCGAAGAGGATGCCGTCCGCGGCATCGAATCCGGCGGACTTGAGGGCGGCCTCGATCCCGTCGTAGACCGTGTGGACGAGGCTGATGCGGTCGGCGAACGGCTCGAGACGCTCCTCGGCGATCTTCAGAGCGTCCTGATCGCGGTCGAGCCCCACCAGGTGGATGCCGGGGAACCGCTTCAGGAAGGCCTCGGAATGACCGCCCATGCCCAGCGTCGCGTCGACGAACACCGCGCCGTCCCGCTCGAGAGCGGGGGCGAGCAGCTCGACGCAGCGGTCGAGGAGCACCGGGGTGTGGATGTCGCGCAGGCTCATGGTGGTTCGGGGCCCTTGTCCCCAGATCCTGATCCCCATCCGCTCGACCTGGCGCCGGGGAAGTGCGTCAGGGTGGGAGCGGCTGGGAGTCAGGGTCGGGGGCTCAGAACAGGCCCGGGATCACCTCCTGCTCGAGTTCGGCGTAGCTGGATTCGTTGCCTTCGGCGTAGGCGTTCCACGAGTCGGCGTTCCAGATCTCGGCGTGCGCGCCGACACCCGTGACGACGAGGTCCTTCTCCAGACCCGCGTAGGAGCGCAGCGACTGCGGGATGGTGATGCGGTTCTGGCTGTCCGGCTTCTCCGCGCTCGCACCCGAAAGGAACATGCGGAGGAAGTCGCGTGCCTGCTTGTTCGACAGCGGCGTCTCGCGGATGCGTTCGTGGATGCGCTCGAACTCATCCGAGCTGAAGACGTAGAGGCAGCGGTCCTGACCGCGGGTGATGACGATGCCGCCGCCGAGGTCGTCGCGGAACTTCGACGGGAGGATGACGCGACCCTTGTCGTCGAGTTTGGGAGTGTGCGTGCCCAGAAGCATCGGCCCGTCACCCCCTTCGTCCGGCCCCCGCGAGGATGCTCACCACTTTACTCCACTTCCCTCCACTTTGTCACTCATTCGCGGCACCAAAGCACCTCGCCGCTCCTCTGGCGCCGCTGGACGCGTGATCGGCCCACGTCATCGCCAGCAGTCGCGCGCGCACGAAAAAGCACCGACCCGGAGGTCGGTGCTCAGGAGCGGTTACTCGGCGGCGATCGGGGCTACGGCCCTTCCTGCCGGCGGTCCCAGCGCTCGTTCATGCGATCCATGAAGGAGGAGTTCGCTCGGGGTTTGGATGCGGCGGGCGCAGCGGCCGCATCCACGGGACCGCGTGGGATGCCGCGGGTGGGTGTGACCGCGAGGATCACACCTCCGAGCATCACGACGAAGCCGATGACGCCCACCACGATGAGCTGAGTCGATACGCCGACGACGAGGCCGCCGAGCCCGAGCAGAACGAGGATCGTGCCGTACACGATGTTGCGGTAACTCAGGGTTCGGCCGTCGCGAGGCGCGCTGACCACATCGGCGTCATTGCGCATGAGATGGCGTTCCATCTCGTCGAGCAGACGCTGCTCCTGTTCGGAGAGTGGCATGCATCCCCCTCTTCTTGCTCGGACGCGTCGATTCTACGCGTCCCGTCGATCACTAGGCTAGGCCCGTGTCACCCTCTCCGGACGCCGTTGAAGCGGTTTCCCAGCGTCTGAACATATTCCTCTCGGCCCAGCGAGCCTCCGCACTGGATCTCGGGCCCGAAGCGGAACTCCTCGTCGAAGCCGGAGCCACCGCCGTCGGCGGCGGCAAGAGGCTCCGCGGCCGCTTCTGCGTCGCCGGGTGGAGGGCAGTGGAGGAAGCGTCAGGCGTGGTCGCAGCACTGCCCGCAGACGTGATCGCGGCGGCCGCGGCGCTCGAGGTGTTCCACGCCGCCGCACTCGTCCACGACGACGTGATCGACAACTCCGACACCCGCCGCGGACGCCCCGCCGCGCACCGCGCCCTCGAAGCTTCCCATCGCGCGCAGCGATGGGCCGGCGACGCCGCGGCGTTCGGCCGGTCCGGTGCGGTGCTGCTCGGCGATCTGCTCGTGGCATGGAGCGACGACCTGCTCGAAGAGGGGCTGGCCGCGACATCCCCCGCACGCGCAGGGTCGGCTCGAGCCGAGTACGCCACCATGCGTCGCGAGGTGACCATCGGCCAGTTCCTCGACATCGCCGAGGAGTCGGCCTACGTGAGCGAGCCCGACGAGCGCCACGCCGAGCGCGCACTGCGCGTCGCGTCGCTCAAGTCCGCTCGGTACAGCATCCAGCAGCCGCTCGCGGTGGGCGCGGCTCTCGCCGGCGCGGACGAGGCCCAGCAGGCCGCTCTGGCCGCGTTCGGGCATCCGGTGGGGATGGCGTTCCAGCTGCGCGATGACGTGCTGGGCGTCTTCGGCGACGAGGCCGCAACAGGCAAGCCGTCCGGAGACGACCTCCGCGAGGGCAAGCGCACAGTGCTCATCGCGTACGCGCGCGAGCGGCTCGCGCCCCCGGCTCGGAGGATCGTCGACGAGCTGATCGGAGACCCCGACCTGGATGCCGCCCAGATCGCGTCGCTGCAGCGCACGATCATCGAGACGGGTGCGCTCGAACGCGTCGAGCAGCTCATCGCCGACTATTCCCGCGAGGCCGAGCGCTCGCTCTCAGGAGCGCGGCTGGACAACGCCGCGGTCGGCGAACTGCGCGACCTGGCACGGGCCGCGACCGTGCGCACGACCTGAGCCGCACGTCGCCGACGGACGCGAGGGGCGTCAGCCGAGCGATTGAGCGACGCGGCGCACTTCGCTCTTGCGGCCGGCACGCAGCGCTTCGATGGGCGGAATGCCGATCGACTCCTCCGACGAGAGCAGCCAGTCGATCGCCTCGTCATCGGTGAAGCCCGCGTCATGCAGCACGAACAGCGTCCCGCGCAGCGATCCGACCGGCTCACCGTCGACGATGAACACCGCCGGCACCTTGAACGCGCCGTCTCGGCGCGAGCCGACGAGATGCAGCTCATCCAGCAGCCGGCGCACCCGGCCGAGGGGTTCGCCGAGCACCTCGGTCAGGTCGGCGAGCGTGAGCCATTCGGTCTCGATCTGGGGTGTGGCGTCAGCGGTCACGAAGCCACTATCTCATTCCAGCCGCACTCCACTGCAAGCCCTCGAGCGCTCGGTGAGGAACAACATCAGTAACTCTGTTAACAACAGTCACTCTGGTAACGTCGGTTGACAGCCGTTGACTTATGTGACGGCTATCCAAGCCCACAGAGGGGGAACTCTTGCGACCGGACGACCGCCCGGGCCGAGTGCCCACCCGCCGCCCGATGTCCTCGGGCGTGCCCGTCGCTCTCGCGGGATCGTTGGCGATACTCATGGGTGCGACTCCCGCACAGGCCGCCGAGCCCTCCCGGCATGACCTTCGCATGCCCTCGGCGCTCGACGGATCGCGAGCCGGGACTCCGGCGTCGGTGCGCGTTCACACCGCGGTGGCGCCGGACTCCTACACGGTCGGAGCAGGCGACACCATCTCGGCCATCGCCTCCCGGCACGGCCTGCGCACCGTCGACCTGCTGGCGCTGAACGGGCTGGACTGGTCGTCGATCATCCACCCCGGCCAGGTTCTGCGCCTCGCCGCGGTGGCGCCGGTTGCCCCGGAGGCGCCCGCCGCGCCGGTGGCGTCTGCCGGCCAGGCGCCGAGTTCGGGGGCGTACGCAGTTCAGGGCGGTGACACGATCAGCTCGATCGCGGAGCGCCACGGCCTCTCGATCCAGGACCTGTTCACCGCGAACGGCCTCGACTGGTCATCGATCATCTACCCCGGGCAGACCCTCACCATCCCGGGCGCCGCCGGGCCGGTGGAGGCGGCCGTCACGGTGGAGGCGGCATCCGTCGCACCCGCTCCCGCTCCGGCTCCGATCCCGCCTCCCGCCGGATCGTACGTCGTCGTCGGAGGCGACACGGTCAGCGGGATCGCGAAGACCCACGGGGTCACGACCCAGGCGGTCCTCGACGCCAACGGCCTCACCACCTCATCGATCATCTTCCCGGGCCAGACGATCGCCATCCCGGTGGCAGCATCCGTCGTCGCTCCGCAGGAATCGGTCGTGCTCGCCGCCTCGATCTCACTCGACGCCGAGCAGATCGCGAACGCGCAGATCATCATCGCAGTCGGCCGCGAACTCGGCGTGCCCGACCGCGGCATCGCGATCGCGCTGGGCACGGCGATGCAGGAGTCCTGGCTGCTCAACCTCGACTGGGGCGACCGCGACTCGCTGGGCCTGTTCCAGCAGCGCCCGAGCGCAGGCTGGGGCACCGAAGCCGAAGTCAGCGATCCGGTGCGGGCCGCTCGCGCCTTCTACGGCGGCCCGTCCGATCCGAACGGGCACATCACACGCGGTCTCCTGGACATCGAGGGATGGGAGAACCTTCCCTTCGCGGATGCCGCGCAGGCCGTGCAGATCTCGGCCCATCCCGAGCGATACGTGCAGTGGGAGCTGCCCGCATTCGCCTGGCTCGCCGAGCACGGCTGATGCCCTCCAGCGGCGCGAGAGCGCGCATTCGTCCGCGCAGCCCGAGGTGAGCCGCTCCGCTGGCTCGCAGGCACCCGTCCGTAGACTCGGATCGTGAGCACGAGTCAGCAGGCCGACCCGCTGATCGGACGTCTGGTCGACGGCCGATACCGGGTCCGCGCGCGCATCGCGCGCGGCGGCATGGCGACCGTGTACGTGGCCACCGACCTTCGCCTGGAGCGCCGCATCGCGCTGAAAGTGATGCACGGCCACCTCAGCGACGACACCGTGTTCCAGAGCCGGTTCATCCAGGAGGCGCGGGCAGCCGCGCGACTGGCCGACCCGCACGTCGTGAACGTGTTCGATCAGGGCCAGGACGGCGACATGGCGTACCTCGTCATGGAGTACCTCCCCGGCATCACGCTGCGAGAGCTTCTCCGCGAGCAGCGCCGTCTCACCGTGCCGCAGACGGTCACGATCATGGACGCGATCCTGTCGGGGCTCGCGGCGGCCCACCGGGCCGGCATCGTGCACCGCGACGTCAAGCCCGAGAACGTGCTCCTCGCCGAAGACGGCCGCATCAAGATCGGCGACTTCGGACTCGCCCGGGCCACCACCGCGAACACCGCGACCGGCGCGCAGCTGCTCGGGACCATCGCCTACCTCGCGCCCGAACTCGTCACGCGCGGCATGGCCGACGCCCGCAGCGACATCTACTCGCTCGGCATCATGCTCTACGAGATGCTCGTCGGCGAGCAGCCCTACAAGGGCGAGCAGCCGATGCAGATCGCCTTCCAGCACGCGACCGACTCCGTTCCGCGCCCGAGCGTGAAGAACCCGGGCGTGCCCGAGCAGCTCGACGAGCTGGTGCTGTGGGCGACCGAGAAGTCGCCGGACGACCGCCCCAACGACGCCAAGGAGATGCTCGACCGCCTGCGCGAGATCGAGCACGAGCTCGGCATCGCCCCGCAGGTCGGCGCGCACCATCTCGGCGGGCATCATCCGCGAAGAGGTGCAGGGCGACTCTGGCGACGTCACGCAGGTGCTGCCGACGACCATGACCGCGCCGACCACGACGGTGGACGACACCGACAACGCGACGCGCCTCCGCGCCGCCACGAAGCGCCGCTCCGCCAGGGGCGCATGGCTGCTCGCCCTCGTGCTGGTGCTCGCCGCGCTCGCCGCCGGCGCAGGCTGGTGGTTCGGCTCGGGCCCCGGCTCGCAGGGCGCGGTGCCGGATGTCTCCAACCGCAGCTTCGCCGAGGCGCAGCAGGTCGCTCGCGGAGCAGTCCTTCCAGGCCGTGCAGAAGGACGTCTTCGACATCGAGGTTCCCGCTCGGGCTCGTCGTCGGAACGGATCCCCCGGCGGGATCGCGGCTCGACAAGGACTGCGACCGTCGAGGTGCTGGTGTCGATGGGTCCGCAGCCGCAGGAGGTTCAGGCGCTCGGCCGGAGCGAGTGCGGCCGATGCCCGCGGCATCCTGCAGGCGATCAATCTGACCGTCGCCGAGCCGGATGACGAGTTCTTCGCGGATGCCGAAGCCGGCACGGTCCTGTCCGTCTCGGTGACGCCGCGCGCAGGCGGCGAAGCCGTCGACTGCACGCAGGGGTGCACCGCACTCGAGGGCGACACCGCGACGCTGTCGGTGTCGGTGGGGCCGGTCCCCAACGTGTTCGGCGAGAGCGTCGAGTCGGCGACCGCGATCCTCGCAGACAAGGACCTCTCGGTGACCGGGACGTTCGAGGAGTTCCGCGACGACCTCGAGGCGGGTCTGGTCGTCTACGCCGCGCAGCCCGACGGCGACGCAAGCCTGCGTCCCGGCGACAGCGTCATGCTCGCCGTGTCGAAGGGGCCGGAGCCGATCGCGGTTCCGGACGTCGTCGGGATGTCCGTCGGCGATGCCGCCGGCGAACTCAGGGCTGCGGGGTTCGAGGTGACTGTCCCCGGGCTTCTCGAACTCTTCTGGGACATCTACCGGGTCACGAAGACCGACCCGGCGGCCGGCGTGCTGCTTGCCCCGGGGTCGACCGTCACGGTCACCGGATCTCGGGCTGTAGACGCGTCCGCGACCTGCTGCTCCTCGCCCGCGGGATCCGAGCGTCAGCGCTTGTCGAGCTCCTCGGCCACCAGGAAGGCGAGCTCGAGGCTCTGCATGTGGTTCAGGCGCGGGTCGCAGAGGCTCTCGTAGCGCGTCGCGAGCGTCGGCCTCGTCGATCATCTCCGAGCCGCCGAGGCACTCGGTGACGTCGTCGCCGGTGAGCTCGACGTGGATGCCGCCGGGGTAGCGTTCCGACCGCGCGATGCGCGTCGAAGAACCCCCGCACCTCGTCGACGACGTCGTCGAACCGGCGCGTCTTGTAGCCGGTCGGCGTCGTGATGCCGTTGCCGTGCATCGGATCCGTCACCCACAGCGGGGTCGCCCCCGAGGCGCGGACGGCCTCCAGCAGCGGCGGCAGCGCGTCGCGGATCCTGCCGGCGCCCATGCGCGTGATGAACGTGAGACGGCCCGGCTCGCGCTGCGGATCGAGCTTGTCGATCAGCTTCAGCGCCGCCTCGGGCGTCGTCGACGGCCCGAGCTTGACGCCGATCGGGTTGCGGATCTTCGAGAAGTAGTCCACGTGCGCGCCGTCGAGGTCGCGGGTGCGCTCGCCGATCCAGAGGAAGTGGGCCGAGGTGTTGTACGGCGTTCCGGTGCGGGAGTCGATGCGGGTCATCGGGCGTTCGTAGTCCATCAGGAGGCCTTCGTGGCCCGTGTAGAACTCGACGCGCCGCAGCTCGTCGAAGTCGGCGCCGGCCGCCTCCATGAACTTGATCGCGCGATCGATGTCGTGCGCGAGTCGCTCGTACGCCTGGTTCGCGGGGTTCTCGGCGAAGCCCTTGTTCCAGCTGTGCACCTCGCGCAGATCGGCGAAGCCACCCTGCGTGAACGCGCGGATCAGATTGATGGTCGATGCCGCCGTGTGGTAGCCCTTCAGCAGCCGGGCCGGGTCGGCGCGGCGCGAGCCCTCGGTGAAGTCGAAGCCGTTGACGATGTCGCCGCGGTAAGCCGGAAGCGTGACGTCGCCGCGGGTCTCGGTGTCGCTCGAACGCGGCTTGGCGAACTGCCCAGCCATGCGCCCCATCTTCACGATCGGCATGGAGGCGCCGTAGGTCAGCACGACCGCCATCTGCAGCACCGTCTTGATGCGGTTGCGGATCTGCTCGGCCGTGGCCCCTGCGAACGTCTCGGCGCAGTCGCCGCCCTGCAGGAGGAAGGCACGACCCGATGCCGCGCGGGCGAGCTGGTCGCGGAGGTGGTCCACCTCGCCGGCGAACACCAGCGGGGGCAGCGTCGCGATCTCGGCCGAGACCGCTGCGACAGCATCCGCGTCGTACCAGACGGGCTGCTGCTTGATGGGCAGGGTCCGCCAGTGGTCGAGTGCGTCAAGCTGCTGGAGCATCCGCTCAGTCTATCCGCGCGGCGCTGCACCCCCGGTCGCGCAGGCGCCGGTGCGGCCTGCCGCCCCGACGCGGCGCTCGGCGAGCAGCAGCGCGTGCACAACTCCTCCAATTCGGCGAAGGCGTGCGGGCGCGGCCGCGGAATTCCGCGGCGGTGCTGCCACCGGGCTGCCGGATTGGCGGAGTTGTGCACGCGGCATGGGCGGTACGCGGCCTGCACCGCGGTCAGGCTCGAGCCACGCGGCATCGGCGGTACACGACCAGCCGCAGGTTGCGCGGCTGCCTGCAACCCCTCGCGGGCGGCCGGCGGCGGGCGCCGCTCAGCGCGCGGGTGGCGCGGGCGCGCGGTCCTTGACCGTGGACGCGTAGACGTCGTCGTAGTCTGCTCCCCCAGCCGCTGCAGCGCGACCATGATCTCGTCGGTCACCGAGCGCAGGATGTACCGGTCGCCTTCCATGCCCGAGAAGCGCGAGAAGTCCAGCGGCTCGCCGATGACCATGCCGACTCGCCCGACGCGCGGGACCCGGTGTCCGATCGGCATCACGGTATCGGTGTCGACCATCACGACCGGGATGACCGGCACGTGCGCTTCCAGCGCCATGCGGGCGAGGCCGGTGCGGCCGCGGTAGAGCCGGCCGTCCGGGCTGCGGGTGCCCTCGGGGTAGATGCCGAGCAGGTCGCCGCGGCCGAGCACCTGCAGTCCCGTGTTGAGCGATGCCTCGGACGCTTTGCCGCCGGTGCGGTCGATCGGAATCTGGCCGGTTCCCTTCATGAACATGCGGGTGGCCCAGCCCTTGAGGCCCTTGCCGGTGAAGTAGTCGCTCTTGGCGAGGAACGCCATGGGCCGGTCGATCATGAGCGGCAGGAACACCGAGTCGATGAAGGAGAGGTGGTTGCTGGCGAGGATCGCGGCCCCTTCGGCCGGCACGTTGCGGCGGCCCACGATCCACGGGCGGAAGATCGCCTTCAGGAGCGGCCCGATCACGATGTACTTCATCAGCCAGTAGAACATCGCCTATGCGCTCCCTGCCCTGCTCGTGGACGGGGCTCGGCGATCGCGAGGTCGGCGGCTCCGATGAGTCCTGCGTCGTTGCCGAGCTCGGCGATCGCGAACTCTGCGATCGGACGGTCGCCGTAGCCCGGCAGCGAAGTCTCGTAGGCGATCTTCACCGGCGCCAGCAGGTGATCGGCCAGCTGGGCGACGCCGCCGCCGATGACGAACAGCTCGGGGTCGAGCACAGCCTGGAATCCGCCGCAGGCCTCGCCGAGCGCAGTCGCCACGCGCCGCAGCGCCTCGACGGCGCCCGCGTCTCCCGCGAGCACGAGGCGCGAGATCGAGGGACCGCTGAGCGTGCCCTTCTGCGCGCGGTGCGCGGCCAAGGCGGCGCCGATGCCGCCGGCATCCGCAATCGAGTTCGCCTCCCGCTGCAGGGCGCGTCCGGATGCATACTGCTCGAGGCATCCGTGCTGCCCGCAGCCGCACGGCAGGCCGTCGCGGATGAAGCGGATGTGACCGAGCTCGCCGGCGATGCCGTGGCCGCCGCGGTACAGCGCCCCGCTGGCGATCACCGCGCCGCCGACGCCGGTGCCCATGGTGAGCATCACCATGTCGTCGACGCCGCGGCCCGCGCCGAACCGGAACTCCGCCCATCCCGCGGCGTTCGCGTCGTTCTCGATCGTGACCGGAACGTCGATCCGCGCTTCGAGCGTCGCCTTCAACGGCTCGTTCCGCCAGGCGATGTTCGGGGCGTGGATGACGCTCGCGCGGTCACGGTCGACGAACCCGGCAGCGGCGACACCGACCGCAGCGACGTCGTGGGATGCGCCGAGGCGACGTGCCATCTCGACGACCGCGTCTGCGAGAGCGCCGGTGTCGACGGGCGTATCGACCCGCAGCTTCTCGACGATGCGTCCGCCGGCATCGACGACTCCCCCGGCGATCTTCGTTCCGCCGATGTCGATCCCGACCTTGAGCACTGAACTTCCTCTCCGGCCTGCGCAGCGGCACGGCGCCTTGCAGTCTAGTGGCGCGCGTCAGCGAGCCGGGGGTTTGGGGTGGAACCCCATTGAGTACCGCGTAAGAGAGCCGGGCCGGAGTGGCGCGCGTCAGCGCGCCGGGGGTTGGGGTGGAACCCCATTCAGTAGCCGCGCCCAGCGAGCCGGCAGTTCGGAACGGATCCGCTCGAGTAGCGCGCCCAGCGAACCGGCAGTTCGGGACGGAACCCCCTCGAGTAGCGCGTGCGTCTGCACACGCCCGGTGGCGCGTTCACCGCTCCGATAGACTCGGCTGCAGGATCTACCCGAGAACTTGACCGGTACCGAAGGAGTTGCCGTGGTTCAATTCGAAGTCCCCGCGATCGTCCCCGCTGACCCGCAGGCGAATGTCACCGACCTCCTGGTCGATCGAGTGAAGGCGACGCCTCAGCTGGCGCTGTTCGCCGTCCCGGACGGCGACGGATGGCGCGACATCACAGCGGCCGAGTTCCACCGGCAGGTGGTCGGAGCTGGCGAAGGGCCTCGTCGCGGCCGGCATCGAGCCCGGCGACAAGGTCGGGTTCATCGCCCGCACGACCTACGACTGGACGCTGGTCGATTTCGCCCTGTTCTTCGCCGGTGCGGTGATGGTCCCGATCTACGAGACGAGCTCTCCCGCGCAGATCGCGTGGAACCTGACCGACTCGGGCGCGATCGCCTGCATCACCGAATCGGCCGACCACTCCGCGCGCGCTCGAGGAGGTGCGCGCCGAGGTGCCGCTCGTCCGTTCGGTCGTGGGAGATGCACCGCGGCGACCTCGACAAGCTGGTCGAGCAGGGCAAGTCCGTCGCAGACGAGGAGATCGAGCGTCGCCGCAACATCGCCAACGGCGCCGACATCGCGACGCTGATCTACACGTCCGGGCTCCACCGGCCGGCCGAAGGGCTGCGTGCTCACGCACAGCAACTTCGTCGAGCTCATCCGCAACTCGTCCAAGGCGCTCAACGAGGTCGTCGAGGCCCCCGGTGCCTCGACGCTGCTGTTCATCACGACGGCGCACATCTTCGCCCGCTTCATCTCGATCCTCGACATCCACGCGGGTGTGAAGACCGGGCCACCAGCCCGACACGAAGCAGCTGCTGCCCGCACTGGGCTCCTTCAAGCCGACGTTCCTGCTGGCCGTCCCGCGCGTGTTCGAGAAGGTCTACAACTCCTCGGAGCAGAAGGCGGAGGCCGGCGGCAAGGGCAAGATCTTCCGGGCGGCGGCTCACACCGCCGTCGAGCACTCCAGGCTGCTGCAGGAGGGCAAGAAGATCCCGCTCGGCATGAAGATCAAGTTCGCGCTGTTCGACCGGCTGGTCTACAGCAAGCTGCGCGCGGCGATGGGCGGCAACGTCGTCTACGCCGTCTCGGGGTCGGCTCCGCTGGGGCCGCGACTCGGGCACTTCTTCCACAGCCTCGGCATCACGATCCTCGAGGGCTACGGCCTGACCGAGACGACCGCCCCCGCGACGGTGAACCTCGCGACGAAGTCGAAGATCGGCACCGTCGGCCCCGCTCTCCCCGGCGTCGGCGTGCGGATCGCCGATGACGGCGAGATCGAGGTGCGCGGCATCAACGTGTTCAAGGAGTACTGGCGCAACCCCGAGGCCACGGCCGCGACGTTCGACGGCGACTGGTTCAAGACCGGCGACATCGGCGCGTTCGACGACGAGGGCTTCCTCACGATCACCGGCCGCAAGAAGGAGATCATCGTCACGGCGGGTGGCAAGAACGTCGCCCCCGCCGCGCTCGAGGACCCCATCCGCGCCAACCCGATCGTCGGCCAGGTCGTCGTGGTCGGCGACCAGAAGCCGTTCATCTCGGCGCTGGTCACCCTCGACAGCGAGATGCTGCCGACGTGGCTCGCCAACAACGACCTGCCGGCCGACATGTCGCTCGCGGATGCCGCGAAGAACCCGGCCGTGCGCGCAGAGGTGCAGCGCGCGATCGACATCGCCAACAAGCACGTCTCGCGCGCCGAGTCGATCCGCAAGTTCACGATCCTCTCCACCGAGTGGACCGAGGCGAGCGGGCACCTCACGCCCAAGATGAGCATCAAGCGCAACGTCATCATGGAGGACTTCTCCGACGAGGTCGACGCGCTCTACAGCGTGCCGGTGACACCACGAACGTCGCGCTTGAGCTGACAGCGAAGACGAGAGGCCCCGGGCGCTCGAGCTCGGGGCTTTCTTCATGTCAGAACCAGTCGCTCTCGCGGATCTCGCGCATCGCGATCCGGCGGGTCTCGGGCGGCAGCCGGTCGAGGTAGAGCTTCCCGTCGAGGTGGTCGGTCTCGTGCTGCAGCGCCTGCGCGAGCAGGCCCTCGCCCTCGAGCACGACCTCCTTGCCGTCGAGGTCGATGCCGGCGACGTCGCGCGCGGGTGCGCAGCGCGTCGTGCCACAGGCCGGGCACCGACAGGCATCCCTCGCCCACCGGCTCGGGCTCGCCCGAGCACCTCGACGAGCCGGGATTCAGCACGTAGCCGATGTCGCCGTCGATGTTGTAGCTGAACGCGCGCAGTCCCACGCCGATCTGCGGCGCGGCGACGC
The DNA here is from genome assembly GCA_963717585.1 of uncultured Actinomycetota bacterium. Taxonomy (GTDB): domain Bacteria; phylum Actinomycetota; class Actinomycetes; order Actinomycetales; family Microbacteriaceae; genus Microbacterium. The sequence goes on from CAVQWI010000001.1 coordinate 598,664, forward strand.
CCGCGCGTCCGGGCGGCTCGACGGTGTCGACGAGGTCCTTGCACGAGCGCGCGGATGCCGTCGTCGATGTCGTCGATGGGCGCGCTGGGCGGCGCGCAGGACGGGGTCGCCGAAGAGGCGGATGGAACGGACCGTCATGAGTGCCAGGCTGCGGCGGGCGAGCGCGCGCAGCCCCTCGACGACCTTGGCGGCCAGGTCGCGCGCGGCCAGGCGCGTCTCGGGCTGCAGGTCGCGGAACGTGATGGCGCTGCCGGCGGCGATGTGCGGGTCGTACGGGATGCGCACGACATCGCGCACCCGGGTGTGGAAGTGCGTCTCGCAGCTCGTCGAGCCGCACGAGCGGCGCGCCCGGCGATGCCTGGTTCAGCACCACGACGGCGTTGCGCACCTGCTCGCTGTAGCCGTTCGCCTCGAGCCAGGTGAGCGTCTCGGATGCCAGCCGCGCCTCGTCGATGCTCAGGCCCGCGACGACCACGAGCTGGTCGGCGAGATCGAGCGTCGCGCCCATCACCGAGTGCACGATGCCCGTGCCGGTGTCGGTCAGCACGATCGAGTAGTAGTGGGCGGCGAGCTGGCGCGACCTCGCGGTAGTCGACGTCGCTGAAGGCCTCGGACACGTGCGGGTCGGTGTCCGACGCGAGCATGTCGAGCCGGGTCTCGTCGCGGGCGACGATGTTCGAGATGTCGTTGTAGCCGGAGATCTCGCGCGCGGGCGCGCACGAGGTCGCGCACCGTCTTGCCGCTCGTGCGGGCGATGCGGTCGGCGAGCGTGCCGCGGTCGGGGTTCGCGTCGACGGCGATGATGCGGTCATCGCGGGCATCGGCGAGCGCCATGCCGAGCAGCGTCGTGACGGTGGTCTTGCCGACGCCGCCCTTGCGCGAGAGCACGGGCACGAACCGCGCGCCGCCGCTGAGCGGCGCGGCGATGCGGCGGTCAGCTCCTTGCGGTCGCGGGCGCGCTTGCTGTCGCCGAGGTTGATGCGCCGCCCCGAGAGCGAGTAGAGCAGGTGCTGCCACATGCCCTCGGGCTCGGGCTGCACGACCTGGTGCGTCGAGCAGGCGGTCCGCGGTGAGCAGGTCCGCGCGTCTCGCGGCCGGCCTCAATTCGCCCAGGCGCTTCGACGTCAGGTGATGCGTGCCGCAGCCTCGGGCGCACGACCTCCTGCTGCGGCTCCTCCCGACGGCCGGAGCCGGCGCGGGCGGCGCACGGGCGCTTGGCCACGGCGCCTTGGCCACCGGCGCGTCGGCGCGGGCGCGGAACGCGGGCTCTTCGCCACGATCTCCTCGACCTCCGACTGCGTGTCTGGGGTTCGACGGTAGCCGCTCCGGGGTCTCCCAGCAGCCTCTTCGAACGTCGGCGGCAGCATGCTCCGGCGCTGCGGTCCACGATCTCGGCCCGGTCCGGGACTCGGGTCACGATCGGCTCGTGCCGCTGCGAATGTCGCATCTGCCGATCCTGTCGGCGATCTCCGGATCGCGTCCTCGCCGGACTCGGCGGTCGTCCTCGAGCTCGCGCGTCGTCCTCGAGTCGGTCGCATCCTCGTCGACTGCTCGGCGTGCTCGAGGTCGTCGATCTCGCCGGTTTGGACGTCGCCGGCTCTCGCACCTCCGCGCCGATGTAGCCGTCGTCGACGACCTCGTCGTCGGCGTACTCGTCGTCATCGTGCTGCACCGTGACGGGATCTGCACGCTCACCTGCTCGGTCTGAGCCGCCCGAGGATGCCGATGCCCGTGGTGTCGAGACGCCGGTGTCCGCGAGCACGCCGTGCTGCGGCTCGTGCTCGGCATCTTCGGATGCGTCAGGTCATTGGGCGTCACAGCGGTATCTCCAAAGACTGAAGAGCGTGCGCGGGCGATGCCTCACCTTCCAGGCTAATGCGCGGGACGGATGACGACCAAAAGGTCGCCTGCCTCCACCTGCTGCGGTCTCGCCGATCGCGAGCCGCTCGACGACGCCGTCGACGGGCGAGGTGATGGCCGCCTCCATCTTCATCGCCTCGATCGACGCGACGGGCTGACCGGCCGCCACGGTGTCGCCGACGACGGCCTTGAGCGTGACCACGCCCGAGAACGGTGCGGCCACCTGGCCCGGCTTCGACGTGTCGGCCTTCTCCGCCGGGCGGGTCGTCCACCTTGATGCTGCGGTCCCGCACGTACACCGGCCGCAGCTGCCCGTTGAGCGTGGTCATGACCGTGCGCATGCCCTTGGCATCCGCCTCGCCGATCGCCTCGAGCCCGACATACAGCTGTACGCCCGGGTCGATCTCGGCGACATGCTCCTCGCCGGGCTTCAGCCCGTAGAGGTAGTCGGGCGTGCCGAGGCTCGACAGGTCGCCGTAGGCGTCGCGGTTGGCCTCGAACTCCTTCGCAGGGCCGGGGAAGAGCAGGCGATTGAGCGTGCGGCGTCGCGTCAGCGGCGTCGCCGGCCAGTCCGTCGCGCTCGCCGTCGGTGAGCGGCGGGACCTCGATCGAGATCTGCCGGCCCGCGAGCACCTTGGTGCGGAACGGCTCCGGCCAGCCGCCGGGCAGGTCGCCGAGCTCCCCCGCCATGAATCCCACGACCGAATCGGGGATGTCGTAGTTCTGCGGGTTCTCGTCGAAGTCGGCGGGGTCGGCCTTTGCCGCCACGAGAGCCAGGGCGAGGTCGCCGACGACCTTCGACGACGGGGTCACCTTCGGGATGCGTCCGAGGATGCGGTCGGCCGCCGCGTACATGTCCTCGATGAGCTCGAAGTCGTCGGCCATGCCCAGGGCGATCGCCTGCTGGCGCAGGTTCGACAGCTGTCCGCCGGGGATCTCGTGGTGGTAGACGCGCCCGGTCGGGCCGGGCAGGCCGGACTCGAACGGGCTGTACAGGTGTCGCACGCCCTCCCAGTACGGCTCGAGGTCGCTCACGGCGGCGAGGTCGAGGCCGGTGTCGCGCTCGGTGTGTGCGAGGGCGGCGACGAGCGCCGACAGCGACGGCTGGCTCGTGGTTCCCGACAGCGGCGCGGCCGCGGCATCCACCGCATCGACGCCCGCGGCGCTGGCCGCGAGAAGCGTCGCGAGCTGGCCGCCCGCGGTGTCGTGCGTGTGCAGGTGCACCGGCAGGTCGAAGCGCTCGCGCAGCGCGGTGACGAGCTTCGCGGCCGCGGCCGGCCGCAGCAGTCCCGCCATGTCCTTGATGGCGAGGATGTGCGCCCCCGACTCGACGATCTGATCGGCGAGCCGCAGGTAGTAGTCGAGCGTGTAGAGCTGCTCGGCGGGATCGAGGAGGTCGCCGGTGTAGCAGACGGCCACCTCGGCCAGAGCCGTGCCCGTCCCGAGAACCGCGTCGATCGCGGGGCGCATCTGGCTGACGTCGTTGAGGGCGTCGAAGATGCGGAACACGTCGACGCCCGTCGATGCGGCTTCGCGCACGAACGCGTCCGTGACCTCGACCGGCCGCGGCGTGTAGCCGACGGTGTTGCGGCCGCGCAGCAGCATCTGGATCGGGATGTTCGGGATCGCCTCGCGGACCGCCGCAAGCCGCTCCCACGGGTCTTCCGCGAGGAAGCGGAGCGCGACGTCGTAGGTCGCGCCGCCCCATGCCTCGACCGACAGCAGCTCGGGCGTCATGCGTGCGACGTGCGGGCCGACGCGGACGAGGTCGCGCGTGCGCACCCGCGTCGCGAGCAGCGACTGGTGGGCGTCGCGGTACGTCGTCTCGGTGACCGCGAGCGGCACCTGGTCGCGCAGCGCCCGCGCGAACCCGGCGGGGCCGAGTTCGCGGAGCCGATCGAGCGTCCCCGCCGGCGGCGGCGTCGACAGATCGATGGCCGGGAGCTTGCTGCCGGGCGAGATCGACAGCGGCTTCTCGCCGTAGGGCCGGTTGACCGTGACGTCGGCGAGCCAGTTGATCAGCTTCGTGCGCGCGGTCGCGCGACGGGTGGCTCGTCAGCAGGCCGGGACGCTCTTCGATGAAGGCGGTGCTGAGATCGCCCGCCACGAAGGCGGGGTCATCGAGCACGGCGCGCAGGAAGGGGATGTTGGTCGCGACGCCGCGGATGCGGAACTCGGCGAGGGCGCGCCTTGCGCGGGCGACCGCGGCCGGGAAGTCGCGCGCGCGGCAGGTGAGCTTGGTGAGCATCGAGTCGAAGTGCGGGCTGATCTGCGAGCCGGCGGCGGTCGTGCCGCCGTCGAGGCGGATGCCGGCGCCGCCCGGTGAGCGGTACGTCGTGATGCGTGCCGGTGTCGGGGCGGAAGCCCTGCGACGGGTCCTCCGTGGTGATGCGGCACTGGAGGGCCGCGCCGCGCAGGACGATGCTGCCCTGGTCCAGGCCGAGGTCGTTCAGCGTCTCGCCCGCGGCGATGCGGATCTGCGACTGCACGAGATCGACATCGGTCACCTCCTCGGTGACCGTGTGCTCGACCTGGATGCGGGGGTTCATCTCGATGAAGACGTGCTGGCCGGCGCGCTCCCCCGCCGTGTCGACGAGGAACTCGACGGTTCCGGCGTTCACGTAGCCGATCGACTCGGCGAAGGCGACCGCGTCGCGGTGGATCCGCTTGCGCAGCTCGTCGTCGAGGTTCGGCGCCGGGGCGATCTCGATCACCTTCTGGTGCCGCCGCTGGACGGAGCAGTCGCGCTCGAAGAGGTGAACGGTGTGGCCCGTCGAATCCGCGAGGATCTGCACCTCGATGTGACGCGGACGAACGACCGCCTGCTCGAGGAACACGCGCGGGTCGCCGAACGCGGCGCCGGCCTCGCGCATCGCCTCCGCGATGGCGGGCGGAAGGGCTTCGATCGTCTCGACCCGGCGCATGCCGCGTCCGCCGCCGCCGGCGACGGCCTTGACGAAGATCGGGAATCCGATGGCGGCCGCCTGTGCCACCAGCGCGTCGACGTCCTCCGACGCGTCCGTCGACTGCAGGACGGGAACGCCGGCCGCGACCGCGTGGTGCTTCGCGGTGACCTTGTTGCCGGCCATCTCGAGAGCGGTGGAAGGCGGCCCGATGAAGGTGATGCCGTTCTCGGCCGCGCGGGCGGCGAGCTCCGGATTCTCGGACAGGAATCCGTAGCCCGGGTAGATCGCATCCGCGCCGGACTCGAGGGCGACCCGGACGATCTCGTCGACATCGAGGTACGCCCGAACGGGGTGACCCGGCTCGCCGATGACGTACGACTCGTCGGCCTTCTGCCGATGCAGCGAGCCTCGGTCCTCGTAGGGGAACACCGCGACCGTGCGGGCTCCCAGCTCGTAGGCGGCTCGGAACGCCCGGATGGCGATCTCACCGCGATTGGCGACCAGGATCTTTCGGAACATTCACACCTCGCTGGGCTGCCGTCGGAACGGGCTGAGTGTGCTCTCAGCCTAGGGGACGGTAACGTAGTCGCTTGTGCACGTACTCTCCGTCAGCTCGCTCAAGGGCGGGGTCGGTAAGACAACCGTGACTCTAGGACTCGCCTCCGCGGCATTTGCGCGGGGAGTTCGGACTCTCGTGGTAGATCTCGACCCGCAGTCCGACGTCTCGACCGGCATGGACATCCAAGTCGCCGGCCGGCTCAACGTCGCCGACGTCCTCGCCAACCCCAAGGAGAAGGTCGTCCGTCAGGCGATCACCTCGAGCGGCTGGGCCCGTGTGCACCCCGGCACCATCGACGTCATGATCGGCAGCCCGTCCGCCATCAACTTCGACGGCCCCCACCCCAGCGTGCGCGACGTCTGGAAGATGGAAGAGGCTCTGGCCACGATCGAGGCCGACTACGACCTCGTCCTCATCGACTGCGCCCCGTCACTGAACGCCCTCACGCGAACGGCGTGGGCAGCAACCGACCGTGTGATCGTCGTCACCGAGCCCGGGCTGTTCTCCGTCGCCGCCGCCGACCGCGCGCTGCGCGCGATCGAGGAGATCCGCCGCGGCCTCTCCCCTCGCCTGCAGCCCCTCGGCATCGTCGTGAACCGGGTGCGCCCGCAGTCGATCGAGCACCAGTTCCGCATCAAGGAGCTCCGCGACATGTTCGGACCGCTCGTGCTCTCGCCGCAGCTGCCCGAGCGCACGTCGCTGCAGCAGGCGCAGGGCGCGGCGAAGCCGCTGCACATCTGGCCCGGAGACTCCGCACAGGAGCTCGCGGCCGATTTCGACGCCCTGCTGGACCGCGTCATGAGGACCGGCCGCATCCCGGTCGCGGGCAACCCGGTCTGAGCCGCCGTCACCGCGACCCGCGGTGAACCCCGCGGCTATGCGGTGCGGGCGGCCCGGCGAGCGGACAGCTCGTCCACCGCGTCGGGCGCCTGCGCGTCGAAGTCGACGAGCGTCGACTCGACCTCGTGCAGCACCTTGCCGACGGCGATGCCGAAGACGCCCTGGCCGCGGCTGACCAGGTCGATGACCTCGTCGTTCGACGTGCACAGGTACACCGAGGCACCGTCGCTCATGAGCGTGGTGCCGGCGAGATCGCGGATGCCGGACGCACGAAGCTGCTCGACCGCGGTGCGGATCTGCTGGAGGGAGATCCCGGTGTCGAGGAGTCGCTTGACGAGCTTGAGCACGAGGATGTCGCGGAAGCCGTAGAGCCGCTGCGAGCCCGAGCCGCTCGCACCGCGGACGGTGGGCTCGACGAGCTCGGTGCGCGCCCAGTAGTCGAGCTGGCGGTAGGTGATGCCGGCCGCCTTGGCCGCCACGGCACCGCGGTAGCCGACTTCGTCGTCCATCTCGGGCAGTCCGTCGGTGAAGAGGAGGTCGGCGACGAACTTCGGTTCGTCCGCGTCGTGAGCGTTCATACGCTTCCTCCTTGATGATCGGACATGTCAACGCTAGATGAGCCCTGCCCGCCCGGCAACGACATCCGGCTCGAGCGGCTCGGCGTGTCGCGCGTCGCGGGCGGATCGGCGGTCAGGACAGCATGCGGTCGAGGGCCGCGCGAGCGAAGATCGCGCGCACCTCGTCGAGCCGTTTGGCCAGCTCGGGTGCGAGCTCGCTCGCACGGGCGCGGGATGCGGCATCCGTTCGCCGGAGGAGCGGTGAGAGAGCCGACTCGACCAGCGCGACATCGCGCTCGGCGCTCTGCCGGAGCGTGCGCACGTGGCGCGGCTCGATGCCATGGCGGTCGAGCGCGACCAGCGCCCTGAGGGTCGCGACCTCCTGATCGGTGTAGCCGTCCGAGCCCGTGATCACTCCGGTGCTGATGGCGTCGTTGAGCAGCTGCGGGGCGGCGCCCGCCGCGAGCCAGCAGCTCCTCGCGGCGGTAGCGGCGCGGAGCCGGCACGATCGACGGCGGAGCGGCGCTCGGAGGCGCAGGATCGCGACCGGCGTCGACGTCGGCCAGGTACTCGCGGATGACGACGAGGGGCAGGTAGTGATCGCGCTGCAGAGTCAGCGCCAGCCGCAGCCGCTCGAGGTCGTCCTGGGAGAATTTCCGGTACCCCGACTCGGTGCGGGTGGGGGTCACGATGCCCTGCACCTCGAGGAATCTCAGCTTGCTGGAGGTCAGATTGGGGAACTCCGGGTTCAGCCGAGCGAGGACTTGGCCGATGCTGAGAAGCCCCGCGGACGATGAACGTTCGCGGGCGGTGGACGGCGGCATCAGCCGTCCGTCGGCGGCAGATCGGCCGGTGAGACGAAGAAGTTGAGCCGGAACTTGCCGACGCGCACCTCGGAGCCGTTGGTGAGGACCGCGCGGTCGACGCGCTCGCCGTTGACGTAGGTGCCGTTCAGCGAACGCTGGTCGACGAGCTCGAAAGAGGCGTCGGTGCGCGTGATCTCGGCATGGCGGCGCGAGACGGTGACGTCGTCGAAGAAGATGTCGGCTTCGGGATGCCGGCCCACGGTCGTCACATCCGTGTCGAGCAGGTAGCGCGCGCCGGCGGTGGGGCCGGAGCGCACGATGAAGAGCGCGGCCCGCGACGGCAGCGCTTCGATCGCGTCGAGCTCGGCGTCGCTCAGATCGCTGCCGAACGGCACGAACGACAGGTCGGAATCATGTCCGTAGGTCTGCGTCGTGTCGGAGGCGCCCTGCGAGTCACCCGCGTCGGCGCCTGCTCCGGAAGCCCGCCGGATCTCGTCCGGCCCGGGTCGGCGGTTGTCCTCCACGGTGTTCCTCCTCTTGATCCAGCGTATCCGATCGACGACCTCCCGAAAGGGTCGGTTCGCGCTGGAACGCGGCGTTCCGCAATGTTTCGTCGTGTGTCACCCGAGGTGACCGCCGGAGACGTGACGCCTAGCCTGGCGAGTAACCGAACCTACTTCCAAGGAGACTCCCGTGTCGACCCCGCACCGCCACCTTCCGCCCCTTCAGGTGCGTGAGCGTGCTGCGTGCATGTGCGTCCATGGCGAGTCGTGCTCCTCGTTCGCGCCGGGTCACGCGCTCCACCTGATCCAGGCCCGGCTCGCATCCGCGACGCCCTCGGACTGGGTCGACGCCATCGTCGAGCACGCGGATGCCGCCACCGGCGTGATCGTGCTGCGCACGGTCGACGGGGGCGAGCAGGTCGAACTGTGGAGCGGTTCGGGAGCGGCTGCCGACGCCGCGCCCGGCACCCCGGTGGCGCTCCACGGCCGCTACAACGTGCTGGCCGTGGGTTCGCTCCGCTTCAACATCCTGCAGGGCTGATCCCCGCGGGACGGTTCTGGTGGATGGCCGTCAGGCCATCTTCATCATGCTGTCCTTGACGGCCATGCAGGCGTCCATGCATGCCCTGCACGACTGAGCGCACATCTTGCAGACCTCGCTCATGTCCGCGTGCTTCATGCACTCGTCCATGCACATCTGGCACATCGCGATGCATGCGTCGAGCATCGACATCATCACGGTGGGCGACATGCCCTGCATCCGCAGCATCGACCGCATCATCGTGTTGCACATGTCCGCGCAGTTCATGCACGCGGGTGCGCAGTCCATCATCTGAGTCGAGCACACCGTACACGCCTGCTCGCAGGCCGAGCAGGCGTCGAGACAGGCCTGCATCTGCGACATGTGCATGGCGTCCATGCCGGCCATCATCATGCCGTCCTTGGACATCATGTCCATCATCATCGAGTCCACGTCACACTCCTTTCGTCTCCCTGAGGGCGACGATCGTCGCCTGCTGCGAACGCTACTCTTCGACGCGTCCCGCGTCACCGGGGTTGCAGCGCGCTCAGCAGGATTTCACACGCCCGTCACACGCTCGGGTGCGGCGTAGCCTGGACAGGATGCCTACGACCACGACTGCCCCACGCTCCCTCGCCCGTACCGCAGCGGCAGCCCTCGCCGCTGTGCTCCTCGCCGCCGGATCGGTCCTCATCGCCTCGCCGGCGAGCGCGCACGACGAGCTCGTCTCGAGCGACCCCGCCGCCGACTCCGCGCTCGACGCGCTCCCTGCCGAGCTGACCCTCACCTTCAGCGGCGAGCTGTCCACCGACCCGGGGGCCACGGAGCTCCAGGTGACGGATGCCGCGGGCACCTCGCTCGCCGATGGCGAGCCTCAGGTCGACGGCACCGTGGTCACCCAGCCGCTGACGGGGGCAGCATCCGGAGCCGTCACCGTGCTCTGGAAGGTGGTCTCCGGCGACGGGCACCCCATCTCGGGCGAGTTGGCCTTCACGGTCACCGCTGCGCCCACGACTCCCACTCCGACGCCCTCGGAGACGGCCACCGTCGCACCGACCGAGACGCCTGAGGCCGAGCCCACGCCGACGCCCGCCGAGACGCCCGTGCCGGTGAGCGCGGACTCATCGGGTGTGCCGTGGATCCTTCTGGCGGTCCTCGCGGTCGCGGTGCTCGGTGCGATCACCTATCTTCTGGTCTCTCGCGCACGCCGCCAGAAAGCCCTCGAAGAGGGCGCCGCAACCGCGCTGGGAGGCACTCCGGAGGGCACCCCGCCGGCCGATTCCCCGCCCCCTGCCGACCGATAGGCTGGAAGCATGCCTCATTACGACGTCGTCATTCTCGGCGCCGGCCCCGGCGGTTACGTCGCGGCCGTCCGTGCAGCCCAGCTCGGTCTCTCCGTCGCTGTCATCGAAGAGAAGTACTGGGGCGGTGTCTGTCTGAACGTCGGGTGCATCCCCTCGAAGGCGCTGCTGAGGAACGCGGATCTCGCGCACATCTTCCACGACCAGGCCGAGCTGTTCGGCATCTCGGGCGACGTCTCGTTCGACTTCGGGGTCGCGTGGGATCGCAGCCGCAAGGTGTCCGAGACGCACGTCAAGGGCATCCACTTCCTGATGAAGAAGAACAAGGTCACCGAGTACGAGGGGCGTGGCACGTTCGCCGACGCTCACACGATCGACGTCGCGAAGTCCGACGGATCGAGCGAGCGCTTGACCTTCGACAACGCGATCATCGCGACCGGGTCGCGCGTCCGTCTTCTGCCGGGCGTGCAGCTCAGCGACAACGTCGTGACGTACGAGGAGCAGATCCTCACGCGCGAGCTGCCCGAGTCGATCGTCATCGTGGGCGCCGGCGCGATCGGCATGGAGTTCGGCTTCGTGCTGACGCACTACGGCGTCAAGGTCACGATCATCGAGTTCCTCGACCGCGCGCTCCCGAACGAGGACGCCGACGTGTCGAAGGAGATCACCCGCCAGTACAAGAAGTACGGCGTCGACATCCTCACCTCGACGAAGGTCGAGACGGTGACCGACCACGGCGACCACGTCACCGTGACCTACACCCCGAACGCGGGTGGCGAATCGAAGTCCATCGACGCCGAGCAAGGTGCTCATGTCGATCGGCTTCGCGCCGAACGTCGAGAACTTCGGGCTCGAGAACACCGGCGTGAAGCTCACCGACCGCGGTGCGATCGAGATCGACGACTACATGCACACCTCGGTGCCGCACATCTATGCGATCGGCGACGTCACCGCGAAGCTCCAGCTCGCCCACGTCGCCGAGGCGCAGGGGGTCGTTGCGGCCGAGACGATCGGCAAGGCCGAGACGATGACCCTCGGCGATTACCGCATGATGCCGCGGGCGACGTTCTGCTCGCCGCAGGTCGCCTCGTTCGGCCTCACCGAGCAGCAGGCGCGCGACGCCGGCTACGACGTGAAGGTCGCCAAGTTCCCGTTCTCGGCAAACGGCAAGGCCAACGGCCTCGGCGAGCCGATCGGCTTCGTGAAGCTCATCGCCGACGGCGAGCACCTCGAGCTCCTCGGCGGTCACCTGATCGGTCCCGACGTGTCGGAGCTGCTTCCCGAGCTGACGCTGGCGCAGAAGTGGGATCTCACGGCCCTCGAGGCCGCTCGCAACGTGCACACGCATCCGACGCTGTCGGAGGCTGTGCAGGAGGCGTTCCACGGCCTCGCCGGCCACATGATCAACCTGTGACGCGAGCTCGCGAGCCCTCAGCGCCCGGCTTCCGCCGCGAGCAGCAGATCGCGGATGAGGTCGTTGCCCGCCTGTGACGGGTGCGTGTAGTCGGCGGCGAGCAGGTCGCCCGCCGGCGTCGTACCGTCCGGGCCGTTGAAGGCCGAGAGCAGGTCGACGCACTCGCCGTCCACCGCGGAGCGGCTTCCAGGCTGCCGTGCGCCACTCCTCAAGCGCGCCACGACGTCGACGTGACAGCGGCGGCGGCATCCGGCCCGTTCGGCGTCGAGCGCCGGCTTCCCGTCCAGCGAGTTGTACGGGGTGAGAACCAGGATCGTCGCGTCGGGAACCCGCTCGCGGACGCCCTCGAGCGCGGCCTCGAGCTGCTTCGCGGCGGTCGCGGTCCGAGTGGCGATGCAGTCGGGGGTCGTCGCGAGCACCGCGGCGATCGCATCCGCTCGGTGTCCGCTGCGCCGCAGCCGCACGCCTCGCCCACGTCTGCGTAGGGAGGCTGATCGGGAGGCCCGGCTGACACGATCGACGACGTCGGCGCCGCCGATCACGTTGTCGACGTATCCGGACCGCACCTGCTCGCGGATGTCGGAGCTCTGAGCGTCGTCATCGCGCGAACGGTTGGTCACCTGGACGGGCTGACCCCGGGTCGTAGCGAGCGCATCTGCATAGGCTGTCCACGAATCCCGTGCAGCCGGACAGCCTGCGGGAGAGTTGAACGGAATCGAGTCGCCGAGCGCGACGACGTCGAGCACATCGCTCGCTGCCGTCGTCGTCGGCGCAGTCCCGCCCGTTCTCCGCGCACACGAGAACGACCGCGCACCGGCGCAGGCGAGGCCGAAGAGCACTCCCGCGTGATGCGCGCGTCCTGAGGCGAATCATGAGCCCTCCCCCGATCGGCTGACCTGCTCGGGCGAGAGCTACGCCCGCGGCGCTCGAGATCAGTAGCCCAGCGCGCGGGCGAGCTTCGAAGCGGATGCCGCGGGCCGACCGCCCGCGGCGCGCACGGCGGTCTCCACCGCGGGAAAGAACTCGCCGGCGTCGGTCGGATGCGTCATGGCTGAGCTCGATCTCCCACTCGCGCCACGAGCGGATCACGCCGGTGCGGAGGTCCGTCGCGGTCACCCGGTCGTCGACGAACTCGCCCACGGACGCACCGTCCGCCGACTGCAGCGCGTACGCGGTGCGGGAGTTGAGGATGCGCGCGATCGGCTGAAGCTCGCCGTCGGTCACCGTGCCGACGACCGCGCGCACGGCATCCGGGACGTCCTCGTCATCCGACTCGCCGAGTGGCCAGCCGAGCTCCACTCGACCCCCGCCGATGCGGGGTCCCTTCAGATGCCAGCCCGCGTCCGGCCCGCCGCTGCGCCGGCGCAGCGCGTACCCCGCCACCGCGAGCGCGAACTCGGCGGTGTCGTAGTACCGGGCGTCGAGGTCCCTCGGCTCGGCGGCGCCGACCGAGGCGACGCCGGGCAGGCTCGACCAGTCCGGAAGCGGGGTCTCGTCGTCGGCATCGAACTTGATCTCGATCTCGACGGAGCGGGAGGGCTCGTCAGATGGCGGCCCTGGGTCAGCGGCGGTCACGCGGGGAGTCGCTGTACGGGTCGATGTCGTCCTGGGATTCGACGAACCAGAACTCCGCCTCGGTCGGACCGTCGTTCTCGCCGGTGCGCTCGAGGTCGCCCTTGCGCACGTAGACCACCTGGGTCTCGCTGTAGGGGACGATGAGCCGGTCGAGGTCGGAGTTCTCCAGTGGCAGGAGCTGCCCGTCGAGGGGTCCGCCGTGCAGACGTGCGATAGCCATGCAGTGAGCCTAGCCCCGCCTCCGCCGATAAGCCCGAAGCTAGTCGGTGGGTGCCAGAACGAGGAGCGAGCTGGTCGCGGCGGCGACCACGCGGCCGGCGGCATCCGTCAGCTCGCCCTCGGTGAAGATCACGCGGCGGCCGGGCTTGACCACCCGGCCCGTCGCGCGCAGCACTCCGGACGCGTGCGTGATCGGCCGGAGGTAGCGCACGTTCAGGTCGACCGAGGTGTAGCCGACGCCGGCGGGGAGGGTGGTGTGACCCGCGCAGCCCAGAGCGGAGTCGAGCAGGGTGCAGGCGAGCCCGCCGTGCACGGCGCCGATCGGGTTGTAGTGGAACTCCGCCGGCTCGCACTCGAACAGGGCGAACCCGGGGCGGACCTCGACGAGGGTGAACCCCATCATCCGTGCGATCGGCGGCGGCGGGATGCTTCCGTCGATCATCGCCTGGAGGGCATCGAGTCCGGTGCCGGCGCTGCGGGACTGCGCGAGCGCCTCCGCGGGGTCGGCCCAGTCGAAGGTGCGGGAGCGGCTGTCGGTCATGCTCCCGATCCTCTCGCACACGGTGCCCGCGGGGCACGAGGATCCCGCGGTGCAAGCGTTTGCATCCAGTGACATAGAATCGCCTGGTGAAGGCCATCAGAACGTTCACCGTCCGCCCTGTGCTCGCGGATTCCCTCGCTCCCCTGGACCGTCTCGCCTCGAACTGGCGATGGTCGTGGAGCCGTGCGACGCATGCGCTGTTCGCGTCGATGGATCCGGATCTGTGGGAGCGCATCGGCGGCAATCCCTCCCGGATGCTCGGCGCCCTCGGCCAGGGCCGCCTGGACGAGCTCGCGCACGACGACGAGTTCGTCGCGCGCGTGCGCGACGAGGACGAGCGGCTGGACGCCTACCTCGGCGGCGACCGCTGGTTCCAGCACCTGGAGGGCCCGAAGCCCACCGGCATCGCCTACTTCTCGCCGGAGTTCGGCGTCGACGGCTCACTGCCCCAGTACTCGGGCGGCCTCGGCATCCTCGCCGGCGACCACCTGAAGAGCGCGTCGGATCTCGGTGTGCCGCTCACCGGCGTCGGCCTCTTCTACCGCGCCGGCTACTTCCGCCAGTCGATCGGCGACGACGGCTGGCAGCGCGAGAGCTACCCCCTGCTCGACCCCTACGGCCTCGGCCTCACCCTGCTGCGCGACGGCGGCGGCGCGCCCGTCGAGGTGACCCTCGACCTGCCCGGCGACCGCCAGCTGCACGCTCGCGTGTGGGTGGCCGACATCGGCCGCATCCCGCTGCTGCTCCTGGACTCCGAGACCCCCTCGAACACCGAGGAGATGCGCCGCGTCACCGACCGCCTGTACGGCGGCGGCGGCGAGCACCGCCTGCTGCAGGAGCTGCTGCTCGGCGTCGGCGGCGTTCGCGCGGTCCGCGCGTTCTGCGAGGTGACCGGCCGGGACAAGCCCGACGTTTACCACACGAACGAGGGCCACGCCGGGTTCCAGGGCCTCGAGCGGATGTCGGAGCTCATCACCCAGGACGGCCTGAGCTTCGATGTGGCGCTGGCCCAGGTGCGGGCATCCACCGTCTTCACCACCCACACGCCCGTGCCCGCCGGAATCGACCGGTTCCCGCGCGACCTCATCGCCGACTTCCTCGCCAGCCGCCTCTTCGCCGGTCTCGACGCGACCCGCGCTCTGGCGCTCGGTCTCGAGGAGTACGAGGGCGGCGACAAGAACGTGTTCAACATGGCCGTGCTCGGCCTTCACCTGGGTCAGCACGCGAACGGCGTCTCGGTGCTGCACGGCGCGGTCAGCCGCGGCATGTTCGGCGCACTGTGGCCTGGAGTCGACACCGCCGAGGTGCCGATCACCTCGATCACCAACGGCGTGCACGCGCCGACGTGGGTGCACCCGGCGATCAAGGGCCTCAGCGAGCGGGCCTTCGGCGACGCGCACAGCGCGGCGCACGACTGGACCGACCGCGAGGTCATCTCCGACGGCGAGCTGTGGGGCGTCCGGTCGCAGATGAAGAGCGAGCTCGTCGCCGAGGCGCGGCGGCGGGTCGCGGCATCCGCTCGCTCGAACGGGAACGGTGTCGTGCCGGCCTGGATCGACAGCATGCTCGACCCCGAGGTGCTCACGATCGGCTTCGCGCGTCGCGTGCCGACGTACAAGCGCCTGACCCTCATGCTGCGCGATCCCGAGCGCCTCACGAAGCTGCTCACCGACAAGAAGCGGCCCGTGCAGATCGTGATCGGCGGCAAGTCGCACCCGGCCGACGATTCGGGCAAGATCCTCATCCAGCAGCTGGTGCGCTTCAGCCGCGACCCGAAGGTGCGCGGGCGGATCGTGTTCCTGCCCGACTACGACATCACGCTCGCCAAGACCCTGTACCCGGGCTGCGACGTGTGGCTGAACAACCCGCTCCGCCCGCTCGAGGCGTGCGGCACGTCGGGCATGAAGGCGGCCCTCAACGGCGCACTGAACCTCTCCATCCTCGACGGCTGGTGGGACGAGTGGTTCGACGGCGAGAACGGCTGGGCGATCCCCACCGCCGACACCGCCTCCACCGACGAGGAGCGCGACGACGCCGAGGCATCGGCCCTCTACGACCTCATCGAGCACCAGCTGGTGCCGAGGTTCTACGACCGCGAGGGCGGCATCCCGCTCGGGTGGCTGCGCATGGTGCGGCACACGATGACCGAGCTGGGCAAGAAGGCCACGAGCGACCGCATGGTGCAGGACTACGTCACGCGCCTGTACGTTCCGGCCGCCGAGCACGACACCGCGCTGCGCGCCGACGGCTTCGCCGAGGCCAAGGAGCTCGCGGAGTTCGTCGCCCGGGTGAAGAGCTCGTGGGGCGACGTGCGCGTCGACAGCGTCGACAGCTCCGGCATCTCGCCGCTGGCACAGGCGGGCGACACGCTCGAAGTGAGCGCCGGACGTGCGGCTGGACGGACTCTCGACGGACGACGTCGCGGTCGAGCTGGCCTACGGCCGCACCGACGACGACGACGTCATCGCGGGCGACCGCTCGGTGCAGCGGCTCACGCCGAACGGCCCGGCCGTCGACGGCGTGACGACGTTCACCGGCTCGCTGCCGCTGAGCGTCACGGGCGCCTTCGGCTACACCGTGCGGGTCGTGCCGGCGCATCCGCAGCTCGTCTCGCCGGTCGAGCTGGGACTCGTCACGTACGCGTCCTGACCGCCAGACTGACCCTGTGAAACCGTTCGTCCTCCTCGCGACGCGGGCTGAAGACCAGCCCGCCGACGAGGAGTACGCACTGTTCCTGCGCTACTCGGGACTGTCGGCGGATCAGCTCGTGCGCGTGCGGCTCGAGGCGGGGCCGATGCCGGAGCTCGACCTCGATGAGCTGTCGGGCATCTTCGTCGGCGGCGGTCCGTTCAACGCGTCCGACCCCGAGGACAGGAAGTCGCCGGTTCAGCACCGCGTCGAAGCCGAGTTCGCCGCGCTGCTGGATGACGTGGTCGCCCGCGACTTCCCGTTCCTCGGCGCCTGCTATGGCGTCGGCACGGTCGGCGCCTACCTCGGCGCGAGGATCGATCGCACCTACTCCGAGCCGATCAGCGTCGTGCCGGTCACGCTCACGGATGCCGGAGCAGCCGACCCGCTGCTCGACGGGATTCCCCGAAGCTTCGGGGCGTTCGTCGGCCACAAGGAGGCGATCTCCGAGCTGCCTTCGCCGGCGGTGCTGCTCGCATCATCGCCCGGCTGCCCGGTGCAGATGTTCCGGGTCGGCGCGAACGTCTACGCGACGCAGTTCCATCCCGAGCTCGACGTCGACGGCATCACCAATCGCATCCACGCCTACGCCGATTACGGGTACTTCGCCTCCGACGAGCTGGAGCTACCCTGGCCGCCGTCCGCACCGCGGCCGTGTCCGACCCGAGCCTCATCCTGCGCAACTTCGTCGACCGGTACGCCCGCTAACCGACGCCGGCTGCCTCCGGCGTCTCGGCTGCGCGGCCGATCCGAACGCGGAAGTCGTCGAGCGGAAGCGGCGTGCCGCCGAGCACCGGCCGCTCCGCACCCACCGGCCGCAGCCCGTCGAGGATGATGTCGCGCTGCCGCGCCATCACGACGGATCGCAGCGGCTCCGGCAGGTGGACCAGCCCCGACATCAGCGAGGGCACGAAGGCGAGGTCGGTCGGCTCGATGTCGTCTCGCAGCGAGCCTTCCGCCCACGCCCGCTCGATCACCCAGCGCGCCGCCCGCTCGCCGCTGTCGTCGGGCGGCCGCAACGCGCGGAAGCGCGGCAGAACGGCGATCATCCACGGCATATCGAGGTACATCGCCGTCACACCCTCCAGATAGGCGACGATGCCGTCCCAGCCGGTCGGGGCGGATGCCGCGGCCATCGCGACCGCTCCGAAGCGGGCGCCCAGAACGTCGCCGAGGCCGAGGATGACGGCATCCCGATCGGGAAAGTGCCGGTACAGCGTGCCGGCGCCGAGCCCCGCGCGGGTGGCGATGAGCCGCAGCGGAGCGTCGACGCCGCGCTCGGCGAAGACCGCGGCCGCTGCATCGAGCAGCCTTCGGCGGTTGTCCTCCGCGTCTGCTCGCATCCTCGTGCCCCCATTCCGGCGGGATTACCTACGAAAGCCACTATCCGTGCGGCATCCGGACTGCTATTCTTCCCCACAAATGGACATTGTCGTCCGTTTATTGCGATTCAATCGCGAAGCCGGAAGGAAACCATGATGCGCTCGCCCGCGTGCTCCACCGCTGGCCTCGGGCCGTCACTCAGCTGAAAATCCGGCCGCGTCAGGGGAGGATGCCGGGGGCACTCCCCTGACGCGAATCCAGTCCGATCGATCGAGCCGGACTTCTGCGCCCTGAGCCGACGCGGTGCTACGCTCCTCCCACCGCGGCCACCCTGCCGCCGCACGAGCCGGAGGCCGGCATGAGCCGCATCCATCCCCTTCTTCTCGGAGGCGCGATCGCCGTTGCGGCGTCGGTGGCCATCCTCGCGCCGAGCATCGCGGCCGGTGTTCCGCTCACTCCCACCGCCCTGTACGGAACGGATGCCGGCGTGCACCCGCACGGGCGCGACGCGAACGGGAACGGCGAACAACGGCAACGGGAACAACGGGAACGGGAACCACGGAAACGGGAACAACGGGAACCACGGAAACGGGAACAACGGGAACGGCAACGGGAACAACGGCAACGGCAACGGGAACGGCAAGAACTCCGATTCCTCCGCCCCGCTCGGAGATCCCGGCGCCGACAGCGACGGTGACGGCGTCTCGGATGCCGCGGATGCGTGCTCCGATACCGACCTCGGTGGAGGATCCGCGACCGCACCCGAAGGCACAGAACCGAATCACTTCTGGTGGACCGGCTCCGTGCTCACCGACGGGTCGAAGACCTACACGCTCGAGCAGACGGCGGGGTGCACCGTCGCCGACATCATCGTCGTCGCGCACCTCGGCCAGGGCCACCTCGAGGCCGGGCTCGCGCCCGGACAGGTCAAGCGCTGGGTGAGAACCCACTCCTGAGTCGCGCGGGCGACCCGCCCCGCTAGCCCTGGACGATCTCCGATACCTGCGCCTCGCCCGAAGCCTCCACCTCGGAGAGACCCGGCCCGAGGCCGATGTCGACGAGCACGAGCCTGCCGGCGAGCTTCGATCCGCTGCCGGTCACCAGCCCGGCCTTGACCGCGCCGAAGGTGACCGTGACGGATGCCGGCAGCACGGCGTCGTCACTCGATCCGTCGTCGGGCTGAAGTCCGCTCGGCAGGTCGACGGCGATGACGCGCGGCTTGCCGTCGCGCACGAACGGGAGCAGCGTCTCGACCGCCGTGCGCGCGATGCCGCGCAGTGCCGGGGAGGCGCCGGCTCCGATGCCGAGGATCCCGTCGAGCACCAGGTCGTAGTCGGATGCCGCGCCCGGCGACCTCGGGAAGATCGACCTTGCGCGCTCCCGCCGCGACCGCCGCGCCGAGTCCGGCCTCGTGCACCCGATCCGAGGTCAGGAAGACATCGACCGTGACCCGCTCGAGCTCGGCGAGATCCGCGGCCGCGAACAGTGCGTCTCCCCCGTTGTCGCCGCTTCCGGCGAGAACGAGCACCCGCCTGCCATCCGGACCGAGTTCGTCTGCCGCGATCTCCGCGAGCGCGGAGGCGGCACGTCGCATCAGCGGGACTCCCGCTTCCAGAAGGGGCTTCTCCGCCGCGCGCACCTGCGCGGCGGTGTAGAACGGGACGCGCTCAGCCACTGGCGCCCACCCGTTCCTTCTCCTCTTCGGTGCGGGCGACCCTCAGTTCGTCGGTGGCCAGCATCACGCCGAGTTCCGCGCGCTTCACCCGCCGCTGCGCGAAGGTCGATGCGCCGAACCGGGCGCTCACCCGGTCGGCCTCCTCGTCGACGCTCGTGATGATGTAGGCGCCGGCGATCAGGATGACCTGCGCAGACAGGTTGAACCACAGCAGCAGAGCGATCAGCGATGCGAACGAGGCCAGCAGCGGGTTGGCTGCCGCGCCCCCGACGAACAGGCTCGAGAGCTGCTGGAGAACCGACAGCCCGACGGCGCCGTAGAAGGTCCCGGGCAGGAGCGCCCGCATCGACGGCTTGACGCCCGACAGTGTGCGGAACAGCACGGCGATGGCCGCGGCATCCAGCACGAAGACGATGACGATCGACACGGCCCGCGTGCCGATGACCGAGACCGGGTTGCCTTCGGACAGCCCGACCAGCGAGGTGAGGGCGCCGATTCCCGGCGTTCGCGTAGAAGGTGATCGCCGCGGATGCCGCGAAGGCCGCGCCGATCCCGATGGCGATCAGCAGGTTGCGGACGATCACCCAGATCCAGAACACGTCGTCGGTGAGCTTGTCGGCGAGTGCGCGCAGCGCGGCGCGGAGGGAGCCGATCGCTCCGATAGCGGCGCCGATGAGGCCGATGATCGACACGACGGTCGTGACGGTCAGGCCGGCAGCGATCTGGATCGACGACGGGTCGATGAGGCCGTCCTCGCCGACCAGTCCGGGGATCGCGGCATCCACCGCGTCGACGAGCGCCTGCAGCGCCGCAGGGTTGCCGGCGAGGAACAGGCCCGCGAGCGAGAAGC
This sequence comes from uncultured Actinomycetota bacterium, assembly GCA_963717585.1. Classification (GTDB taxonomy): domain Bacteria; phylum Actinomycetota; class Actinomycetes; order Actinomycetales; family Microbacteriaceae; genus Microbacterium. Next base: position 618,801 of record CAVQWI010000001.1, read on the forward strand.
CCAGCAGCACGCCCGCGAAGACGCTGAAGAGGGTGCGGTAGGTGACGCTGTCGGCGAGGATCGGGCCGCGGTGCTCCAGGTAGAGAAGGAGCGCGCGGACCGGCTTGCGCTGCAGCGCCCACGCGATGACGCGCTCGATGAGGTTGGCCATGGCGCCCAGGCTATCCGCCAGTCCGTGAGGTGGCCGGGGACTTGACTCGGGAGGCGCGCGCGACTCCTAAGATGAGCAGTGGGGTAAGGGGAATCACCATGCGAGGACTCGCACAGACGCTGGTGCTCACGGGCGCCGTTCGTGCCGCCGAGATGTCGGCCGCGATGGCACAGGTGGGCGAAGGGCCGGAGCTGGAACGGCTGCTCGTCAGCACGAACATGGTCACCGAGACGCAGGTCGCGCAGGCCATCGCGCTGCACACCGGGCACCGGTACATCGACCTGTCGAGCATGCCGCTCGATCCGAGCGTGGTCGCGCTGGTTCCGGGCAACCTGTGCCGCAAGTTCCAGCTCATCCCCGTCGACCGGCGCGGCGATCGCCTCACCGTCGGCATCCTCGACCCCACCGACATCGTGGCACTCGACGACGTCGCGAGCGTGACCGACCTGTTCGTCGAGCCCGTCGTCGTCGCGCAGGACGCGCTGGCGCAGATGTTCGAGCGCTTCCTGCGGTCGGACGAGGAGCTGAGCGAGCTCTCGACGACGATCGAGGAAGCGTCCGACAGCAGCAGCCAGGTCGCCTTCACCGAGTCGCTCGAGGAGCAGGACAACGATGCGCCCGATCGTGCGCTTCGTGAACCTGCTGATCGCCCAGGCCATCAACGACCGTGCGAGCGACATCCACGTCGAGCCGGGCGAGCGCCAGCTCACCGTCCGGTTCCGCATCGACGGCGTGCTGCACGAGATGCAGAAGGCCGACCGCGCGATTCAGGACGGCATCATCTCGCGCCTGAAGATCATGTCGTCGATCGACATCGCCGAGAAGCGCAAGCCGCAGGACGGCCGCCTCTCGGTCACGCACGAGGGCCGGCCCGGTCGACCTCCGCGTCGCGACGCTGCCCACGGTGTGGGGCGAGAAGATCGTCATGCGAATCCTCGACAACACCGGTCACGTCATGACCATGCGCGACCTGCTGTTCTCGAGCGTCAACGAGCAGCGGTTCCGCGAGGCGATCACCAAGCCGCACGGCATGATCCTCGCGACCGGCCCGACCGGTTCGGGCAAGTCGACGAGCCTCTACACGGCGCTCCGCGCGATCGCGAACCCGCGCATCAACGTCATCACCGTCGAAGACCCGGTGGAGTACCGCATCGGCGGCATCAACCAGGTGCAGGTGAACAACCGCGCCGGCCTGACCTTCGCCACCGCCCTGCGCTCGATTCTCCGCTCCGACCCCGACGTGGTGCTGGTCGGTGAGATCCGCGACTTCGAGACCGCCAACATCTCGATCGAGGCTTCGCTGACCGGTCACCTCGTCCTGTCGACGCTGCACACGAACGACGCGCCCAGCGCCCTCACCCGCCTCACCGAGCTCGGCTGCGAGCCGTTCCTGGTCGCCACCGGCCTCACGGCCGTCATCGCCCAGCGCCTCGCGCGGCGGCTCTGCATGAAGTGCCGCGAGGGCGTCGTCGAGCCCACCGAGGTTCTGACTGCCCTCGGCTTCGCCCACGACCCCTTCGACCTGCCGCAGATCTTCAAGGCGGTCGGCTGCGCCGCCTGCTCGAACACCGGGTACCGCGGCCGCGTGGCTCTGCACGAGATCATGACGCATGAGCGACGAGATCGAGACGCTCGTCGTCACGCGGGCGACCGGGAACGAGATCCGTCACGCGGCGCTGGCGCAGGGCATGGTCTCGCTTCGCGACGACGGCTGGTCGAAGGTCTCGCAGGGCCTCACGACGATCGAAGAGGTCCTGCGCGTCTCGGCCTGACGCCCGTCGCTGAGCGAGCGAAGCGAGACGAAGCGCCTCAGCCCTCGAGCTACTGGTTCGCGATCTCCCCGTACAGCGTGAAGATCGGCAGGTAGAGCGAGATCACCATGCCGCCGATGACGATGCCGAGCCCGACGATGAGCACGGGCTCGATCGTCGACGACAGCTGCTCGGTAGCGGTCTGGACCTCGTCTTCGTAGAAGTCCGCGATGCTGCGCAGCATGTCGACGAGCGTGCCGGACTCCTCGCCGACCGACACCATCTGCGCGACCATCGGCGGGAACACCTCAGCCTTCGCGAGCGGGCTCGCGAATGAGCGCCCCTGGCGGATCGACTCCTGGATGTCGCGCACCGCGCCCTCGATCTTCCAGTTGTTCGACGCCTGACCGACGATCGACAGCGCCTGGATGATCGGAACGCCGGCGGCGAGCATCATCGACAGGTTGCGGCTGAAGCGTGCGACGGCGATCTTCGTGGCGAGCTTGCCGAAGATGGGCAGCTTCAGCTTCAGCGGGTCGACGACCCGTCGCACCTGTTCGGTGTGCTTGTTCGCGCGCCACCAGAGCACGGCAGCGATGACGATGATCGCGATGAGCGGCAGTATCCACCACATGTTCTTCGACAGGCTGACAAGGATCTGGGTGGGCAGCGGCAGCGAGGATCCCAGGCTCGCGAACATGTTCTCGAAAACCGGCACGACGAAGGTCACCATGACGAGCACGCCGATGATCGCGATGATCAGCACGATGATCGGGTAGGTGACTGCCGCACGGATCTTGTTCTGCAGCTCCGCCTCGCGCTGGTAGTTCTCGGCGATCGACGTCAGCGCCTGCCCCGAGGAAGCCGCCCGTCTCTCCCACCCGGACGATGCTGAGCATCAGAGGTGGGAAGGTCTGCGGATGCCGCGCCATCGCGCCGAGAGGGACGAGCCGCTCTCGACATCCGCCTGCACCTGCACGAGCGCGGGTTGCAGCTTCTTGTCGTCGGTCTGCTCGATGAGGATCGAGAGCGTTCGCATCAGGGGCAGACCGGCGTTGATGAGCCCCGCCATCTGCCGCGAGAAGACAGCGAGCGACCGCGCCTTGACGTGCTTCGTGCCGCCCGGGCAGCTTGATGTCGCGGTTCAGCCCCGTCTTGGACTTGAGCGTCACCTCGAGGGGCGTGAGCCCCTGCGCCTTCAGCTTGCCGGTGACGGCCGCCTCGGTCGGCGCCTCGATGATGCCCTTCACGACGCCGCCGCCACGAGGGTCGACCGCACGGTATTGGAACTCCTGCACGACGGCCATGTGTCAGCCCTCCGATCCCGGCTGGACGGGCGTGCCGAACCGCGATCCCATGCCCAGGCCTGTGCCGACCGTCGCATCCGCAGTTCGGCCGCGCGCCGGGCGCCGGCTGGTGCCACTCGCCGGCGTGCAGCGACCATGCCTCGGCGTCGAGGTCCTGCGCGCGCACACGGACATCGTCGAGACTGCGCGGATCGACCGCGAACGAGCGGGCGACGTTCGGCGCGATCGTTCCCTCTTCGACGAGGCGACGCAGGTCCTGATCGAGCGTGTGCATGCCCACGGACGAGCCCGCCTGCATCGCGGAGTACAGCTGAGCGATCTGACCCTCGCGGATCATGTTCGCGACGGCGGGAGTGTTGATGAGCACCTCCGTCGCGATCGTGCGTCCGTTGGTCTGCGCGAGCGGCATGAGCGTCTGGCTGATGACGCCCTGGAGCGTGTCGCCCAGCTGCGTGCGGATCTGCTGCTGCTGTCGGCGGGGAAGACATCGACGATGCGGTTGATGCTCTTCGAAGCGCCCTGCGTGTGCAGAGTCGACAGCACGAGGTGGCCGGTCTCAGCCGCAGACAGCGCGGTCTGGATCGACTCCGGGTCGCGCAGCTCGCCGATGAGGATCACGTCGGGGTCCTGGCGGAGGACGCGCCGCAGCGCCTCGGCGAACGATGCTGTGTCGGTGCCGACTTCGCGCTGGTGGACGAGCGACCGCTTGCTCTCGTGGTGGAACTCGATCGGGTCCTCGATCGTGATGATGTGCGCGGGCACGAGCTCGTTGATGATGTCGACCATCGCCGTCAGCGTGGTGGACTTGCCCGAGCCCGTGGGGCCGGTGAGCAGCACCAGCCCGCGAGGCAGCAGGGCGAGATCGCGCGCGATCGCCGGCGCTCCGAGCTCCTCGAGCGAATACACGCGGTCGGGGATGAAGCGCAGCGCGATGGCGATCGATCCGAGCTGCCGGAACACATTGACGCGGAATCGCCCGATGTCGTCAGCCGCGTGGGCGAGGTCGACCTCGCCCCGGTCGTGGAACTCCAGCGCGCTGCCGTCCGCCATCAAGCCGAAGGCGGCTGTCTCTACCCATTCTTCGGAAAGCGCCGCAGAGTAGCCGTGGATCGGTACCAGGTCGCCGTCGACGCGCATGCAGCGGCGGGAACCCTGCCGTGATGTGGATGTCCGAGGCCCGGCTGCGCGCGCCTTGCGCCAGAAGGCTTCGAACTCGACATCGTCATCGTCATCATCCCTCCGCGTCGACGAACGTCAGCGCAGTGACCTGCAGAGCGACGCCGCCTTCGCCGTTGTCGGCGGCGTTCGCCGTGATGCTGCTCAAGAGCCGCGGTCCGGCCCGCAGCGCGTCCAGGAACGCGGTCGACCTGGTCCATGGTCGGCGCGGTCACGCTGATCGCGAAGTCGACCTGCTGGCGGCCCGGCGGCTGGGACGTCCGGAGCGGGTGCGGCGTCCGTCGTGCCGTCCTCAGCCGACGCAGTGGCTTCGGGTGCCGGAGTCACCTCGGGCTCCGGCGTACCTGCACCACCGTCATCTGTCGGCTCCGGTGCGCACCACGAACGCTGCGTGTCTCGCCCGCCGTGATGCCTGAGGATCGACGCCCGGAAGACTCGGCGGCGCGCCCGATCGACCTCGAAGACATCATCGAGCTGTCCCGTCGCCGGAATCTGAGCACGCAATGACGGCGACCACGGCGTTGATCGCGTCGAGGTCCTCCTCCTGCTCGCGCAGGCTGCTCCACCTGCGACTGGTACAGCGCGTTCGTCGTCTGCGACCGTCGGCGTCTGCGCATCCACCGCGATCGACTGCACCCAGATCGGCAGCGCGACGAGGAAGAATGCGAGCGCGATAACGCCGATCGACACGACGAGGCCGATGGCGGTGATCAAGGCTTGGACATCAGTCCTCGCCCCCTTCGGTCACGGCGTATGCGCCGGAGTACACGGTCTGATCGAAGTCACCGTTGAGCAGATACGCATAGCGACCTCGAGTCGACCTGCTCGACGTGACGGACTGGCCGTCCGCGAACAGCACTCCCTCGACACCGCGAAGCGAGCGGATGAGACCGACGATGTCGAGGGGGGTCGGGCTGTCGAAGCTGAACGTGCCGACAAGGCCCTGCTCCGCGGTCGGGTCGTCTCCGATTGCGGCGCACCGCCGACTGGCGAAGTCGAAGCCGGTCAGCCTCGGTCGCACGGGAAGCACGCCCGTGACCTTCGGCAAGCACGGGCGCCCAGGCGAGATCGGCCGCCATCGCGACCGACCGGAAATCCGGTGAGTTCGGACTCGGTGGCCAACGCCGTGCTGACCTCGCGAGAGTGACGCGATCTCGAGAAGCAATTGGTTCGTCTGCGCCTGCTCGGCGGCGAGCCGCTGGTCGGCCGCCCACTTCAGCGTAGAAGGCCGCTGCGACGATAAGGAGGGCGACGACGATGGCGCCGAGGACTCCCCACACCCATGCGCCGAATGAGCCGTCCCGCTCGCGACGGGCGAGCTCCGACCGCGGCATGAGGTTGACGCGGGGAATGCCTGCCAGGACAGGGGTTATGATGCGGCCATCAGCGGGTACCTCCCCGAGCGCGATGCCGACCGTGCCGACGAGGTTCAGTGCCGAATTCGCCCGCTGGCGGGCGCCTTCACGGCGATGACGTCGGCTGCGGAGACGACCGCTGCGGCGGGCTGTCGATCGCCGCCTCGAGCGCAGGCATGCAGGCCCTCGACCGCGACGCCCGCACCGGTGACGAACACCTGCGAGATCGGGTGCGCGGTCGGCCGGCTCGCGAAGAACGCCAGGGTGCTGCGCAGCCGGGCGGCGAGATCGCGCGACGCCGGGCGGCGCCGCCGACCGCATGCGCGCCGCGCGATGCGCGTGGTCGCGGCAGCGGCGTACTCGAGGGCCGCGAGCATGGGCGAGCTCGGTCGGTCGCGGACGTGCCTTGCGTGGCGGAGGTGGGCACGTCGATGGGCAGCAGCCGCACGAACTGCGGGATGCCGCCGCGAGCGACGACGACCTGCGTCGTGTGGTCGCCGATGAACACCGTGGCGACCGTCGCATCCGCGGGTCGCGAGGCGCGCCGTGACGCGCGCGAGCCCGAAAGCGCGTGAGATCGACGGCCTGGGCGCGCAGCTTCACCCGCGACAGCGTGCCGATGATCTGCTCGATGTTCTCGGTGACGGCTGCGACGAGCAGGCCGCACACCTGGTCGCCGTGCTGCTGCAGCGGATAGAAGTCGAGCACGGCCTGGCTCGCGGGCACCGGAAGCAGATCCTGCACCTGGTAGGGCAGCGCCTCGCGCAGCAGATCCGGGCGCATCGCCTGCGTCGTGTACTCGCGAACGAGGATGCGGCGGCTCGCCACGCCCGAGCACGACGTCCTTGCTCTTGAAGCGGGCGCCGGTCCACAGCTGCCGCAGCGCGACGGCGACGGCGCCCGGGTCGAGCACCTCGGAGTCCTTCGCGGCCTCGGGCGCGAGCGGCACTTCGCCGTACGCCGACCAGTTGCGGCGTGCGGCCGAGCGGACTTCGGCCGCACGCACGCTCTCTTCGGTCACCTCCAGCCCGACGATCGTTTTCCCCATCGAGATTTCCTTTCCATTGCCCGAGGTCCCCCAAGACCCGCGGTCGACTCATGCGTAGTAAGTTCACGTACCAACGCCCGACGGCTTCGCCCGTGAACAGCCGACCCACGCGCCCAGCGATCATCCACGGGCCGAACGGAATCGCGCGTCTTGCCGACCCGCCCGGCGAAGCAGCGATCAGCGCGATGCCGAACATGCCGCCGAGGACGAACGCCGCGAAGGCGCCGACCGCGAGCGCTCCCCAGCCGAGCCAGCCCAGATACATGCCGACGACGCCGGCGAGCTTGACGTCTCCGCCGCCCATGCCGCCCGGCCGGACGAGCCGCAAGCACGAAGTAGAAGGCGTACAGCGCCGCCATGCCGATGCCGGCGCGCAGAAGCGCGCCCCAGTCGCCGGTCAGCAGCGACGCCGAGGTCAGCAGGACGCCGCCGCGACGAGGTAGCTCGGCAGCACGATGCGCGTTCGGCAGGCGGTGGGTGTCGAGGTCGATGAGCGTCAGCACGATGCTGATCGCCGCGAAGTAGAGGTACGCGACCAGCACGCACGAGACCCAGCGACCCGCGCGTCCTGCGACTGCCGCGACCGAAAGCCGGCGACGACCGCCGAGCGAGCCAGCCCAGGCCACGAGCGCGAAGGCGAGCTCCTGTCGAATGCCTCCACGAGCGGGTACCGCGACGAGATCGGCTCGCCGCACGAGGCGCATCTGCCGCGAAGCGCGAGCCACGAGATGACGGGAACGTTCTGCCAGGGCCTGACCGGCGCGTCGCAGTGCGGGCAGCGGCTCTCGCGAAGCAGCGAGATGCCCGCGGGCACGCGGTACGCGACGACGTTGAGGAACGATCCGATGAGCAGCCCGAACACGCCGGCGACCACGACGATGAAGGAGTGACAGCGCCGCATCCGCTAGCCGCTCCGTCTGGTAGACGAGACTGCCGAGCTCCTGGACGATCTCCGTCTCGTCGAGGACGCCGCCGGACCCTTGATCGTGCAGCCGAGGGTCGGCAGGCGCGGGGGCCCACTCCATCGCACGGCACGTGTAGTTCGACCCGGAGTGGAAGTGCGTCGTGTCGTGCGGCGTACAGCTGTCCTTCGAACGACGCGGTGACGGTGCCGCCGAGGCCGCAGGGCGAGTAGATCATCACCTTGATGTCGCTGTCGACGGCACCCGTGGTGTCGAACTGGTCCTGACCGCCGATGCCGCAGGTGGGCTTCGGGTCGCCGTTGGCGTCGAGGTCGTCGCGGTTGGCATCCTCATGCACGAACATCAGCTGTGCGAGGCGGCCGGCGCTGAGCGCGGGCCCGAGCTTGATGGTCATCGACTCGCCCTTGGCGACCAGCACCACGACGTCCCGCGTGACGGCGGTCGCCGCGATCAGGTCCAGCTTGACGGCCTTGTTGCAGCCCGTGAAGTCGAGCACGAGAGGTGTGGTCGCGGCGCTCAGCAGCGGCGCGACGTAGCTGGTGGCCGAGCTCGCGGTGTTCAGCACGTTGCAGTTCGGCGGATACGTCCGCGTGCCCCAGGACGCGGTGCGGTCGAGGTCGATCCACTTCGAGGCATCCGCGAGCCAGTCGAGCGTGGGAACGAACGGCGGCGGGGTGGCGCTGCCGGAGACGGGTGCACCGCTGATCGTCCAGCGCCGGGTCCACTGCGGCGGTGGCCATCGAGGTCACGGTGCCCGCGACCGTGCCGGCTCGCCGCCACCGGCGTCGAGCGTCACGTTGCCGCGCGCATGTATCGCACCCGAGACGGACGGGTTGCCGTTGGCCTCGAAGTCCACGAACGCGTCGGACGTGATGTTTCCGGGGCTGATCGTCGCGCCCCCACCAGCTGGATTGACATGCCATCCTGCGAGTTGCTCGTCACGGAACCCTTGGCGTAGATGTCGCCGTTGATGATGCAGTTCTGGCTGAGCGAGACCGTGCCGTTCAGCACGTAAAGATCGCCGTCGAGCACGCCGTCGATGTTGCAGCTCCAGTTGCCGTTGCGAAGCACGAGGTCGCCGGTGTAGTGGGAGACGCCCTGCGTGGTCGTTCCCGGAGAAGTAGGTGACCACACCACCGGGAACGTCGGAGTAACTCGACGACCAGCGGTAGACGCTGTCGATCGTCGACGTCGAGCCATCGGGACCGGTGCCCGTCGACCGGACGACGATGTAGTCGGTGTCGACCGTCGGGCAGGCGCCGGCCACCGTGTCGTCGTAGTTGGTGGGCTGGGCGCCGTCGATCGGACTGAGCAGTGTAGGTGTAGACGGGATCGCTGCCGCGTTCCGGCGAGATCGGCCGCGACGCAGCCGTCCGTCAGCGCCGCGACGGCTCGATCACGGCCGGACTCGGCGGCGATGAACGCCTGCGTGCGATCGCTGTTGCCGACGTTCGAGCGGATGGTGGACAGAACCGAGCTGGCGATGACGGTCGCGACGACGAAGCCGACGAGCATCACGACGACGACGGTGACCAGGACGGCCCCGACTCGTCGGTCCTCCGCCGAAACGTGCGTGTCGATCAGATCCAACACGGGTTGCCTCCCCCACTGGCGGGTACCGCAGCGACGCCTCTCCGCCGAATCGCACCGGCGCCGACTCGGTGCGGATGTCGAAATTGTAAGTCACGGTGCGCCCGGATCGGTGAAGAAGTCGATGGGGCTGCCCGCCGGTCGTCCGCTGAGCGACGTCTGCCTCCCAGTCGGGCCAATCGTCTCGTCGACCGGGAGCGCGCCGGCGGCGGTGACCATCTGCGCGCGCACCGTCGGTGAGCCGGAACCCCTGGCACTCGAGCGCACCGGGCAGGGACGTCCACACGCGCAGCTCGCTCCCTTCGGGCCCGACACCTGGAAGGCGATTCCGTTGCGCATGGCCCGTTCGACCGCCGAGCTGATCAGCTGCCCGCGATTGGTCGCCTGGGTCTGCTGGTCACATCCTGCTGCGTGCAGCCAGGAGCTGATCAGGATCGTGCCCACGCCGACGAGCACGATCGTCGACACGAGAATCGCGACGATGAACTCGATGAGCCCGAGGCCCGCGTCGTCGTCGGACGGGCGGTGCGTGCGGAACGTGTCCGCGATCATGGCGTGCCCGCGAAGATCTTCGCCGTCACCGTCGGCCAGCGCGCTTCGAGTCCTGCGGTCGCGGTGAGCTTGATGTACACCAGAGTGTCGGGCGGTGCAGGCATAGCCCAGCTGGGCCGCCGTGGTGAAGATGCTCCGCGCCCATCGCGTGAAGGTCTGCGTCGCCGCTGACCGCATTCAGCGTGCCGCACGTGGGTGTGTCCCGCGCCTCCTCGATGAGCGCGTTCAACTGGCGCGTGGCGGTGGCGACGCTCGACTGTTCGCGAGGAGAAGCGGATGCCCTGCCACAGAGGCGGGATCAGCGCGATCGCGATGATCCCGAGGATGAGCATCGCGATGATGACCTCGACGAGGCTGAAGCCGTCGTCGCTCTCGACTCGCTGCATCGACTTTCATCGCGCAACCTCCGTGATCGAGGGCTGCCTCGCGGCTCCGATCGAGTCGGGCCACCGGCTGCAATTTACCGCTGGCTACGGGCAGCCTGGGCCCGCGCAGCAGGGCCGGTCTGCTGCGCAGCGCTGCAGCCGGTGTCGACTGCAGACGCACAGATGCCGTCAATCGTGGTGCGGTGCTCGCCGGTCGTGAGGTCACGTGCGATGCCGTCCTGACGCCGCGTACTGCCGCTGCGGCGGCGATGGTGCCGTACCCGCGGGCCGCCGTCGAGCGATGCCGCGGCTGCGGCGGTGGCGCCATTGGCGGCGGCCGCCTTCAGCGGCGTTCGTCTGCGCCTGTGCCTGGATGTTGCCGAAGAGCGGGATCGCGATCGCGACCAGGATGCCGAGGATCACCACGACGATGATGAGCTCGATGAGCGAGAAGCCCTCTTCACCGGTCTCTTCGAGCTTGCGACGCTTCGCGGCGTCGATGTAGTTCTTGAAAGTACGCATACGCGTGCAACTCCCTTTGATGTTGATTGATGTGGTCAGCTCTGACTCAACCGGCTCAAGACCGGTCTCGATATATCCCCAGTTACGCGATCCCAGTCTCCGCAGAGCTGGAAAAGGACGCACGATTGCCATACACGGCCCAGCATCCCCAGAACTGAGTCGAGATGCACTCGCGTGAACCGATCGGTTGTCCCCAAAACGCCCGATCGAAGGCGCACGCACGCGTGAATCCCCTCCCACATACGAGCATGAGATCGCTCTCATACTCTGTCAACGGAGTTTAGCTCAGGGTTGGCCAAGGTTGTGCTTAACGATTGAGCTACGGGGTTGACGGCACTCCGGCGGGACCGATATCCGGGGTCGTGGCGACGCTTCGACAGGCTCAGCGACCGAGAGGTCGGCCGACGCTTCGACGGGCTCAGCGACCGAGGGGTCAGCCGTCGAGAACCTCGAGGCGCACTGTCACTGGTCCACCCTCGACGAGGGACTCGGCATCCCGAACCGCCTTCTTCAGCGGCAGCACGTACGACTCGTCTGGAACTGGGGAAGATCGACGTCGACCACTCGGAGCCGCCGATGCGGGCGCGGACGCGCACCGAGCCGAAGCCGCGGTACGGGCGCGGGATCTCGCGGATGTCGGCGCTCAGCTCGGGCGGAACCGCCGTGAAGAACCATGCCGAGTCTTCGCGGGCGTCCCAGCGGAACACGTCGCCGTCGAACTCGATGATCATGGGGTCGAGGGTAGCGAGGGGTGCGGGGATCTCGATACGGCGGCTGCGCCGCCTACTCGATCGCCGGGGAGCTCGGCCGCGCCGCCTACTCGATCGCCGGGGGGTCGATCGGCGCCGGGGATCTCGATACGGCGGCTGCGCCGCCTACTCGATCGCCGGTGGGTTGCGCCGCCTACTCGATCGCCGAGGGCTACTGGAGCGCGGACTTGACCTCGTCGAGGATCGCGTTCAGCTCGGAGACCTGAGCAGCGGCGTTGCTCGGATCGGCGCGCACCGCGGCATCCAGCGCCTTCAGCTGGTCTTGGATCTCGGTGCGGGTCGTCTCGGGCATGTCGAGCGCGGGGAGCCCCGCGGTGATCTCGGTGATCCGAGCGGTCAGCTCGTCGGCGCTCGCGTCGGCCGCGATGGACTTCGCCCACGGAATGAGGTCGATCACCTTCTCGATGTCGCTGAGGGGGTTCGATCCCGGCTCCGCGCCCGGCGCTGCGCATCCGCCGAGCATCGCGGCGAGCAGGAGCGGCGCGACGATCAGAGCGGGCTTCCTCATGGCGTGAGACTACCGGCCACGCGAGCCGCGGCATCCGGTACCTGTTCCGCCGCGGTGTCCCACGTGATCGAGTCGCCCTGCACGTGCACCTCGACGACTTCGACGACCCCGGCATCGCTGCGGGCGGAGCAGAGGAAGTCGGAGCCGCCCATCGTCGGCGTCATCACCGGGCAGTCGACCGTCACCGCGGTGCCGGACGTTGTCTGGTACCACTCCTGGATGGAGGCTTCGACCGCTTCGCTGTCGAGAGGCGCAGCCGCGACCAGACCCAGCGCGAAGAGTACGAGAGTGCCGATGAGGAGCACCGACGACAGCACGAGCGCGAAGACGGATTCGCCCAGCCTCGTCGGGCGGCGAAGCGCGAGCACCAGCCCGGCGATCGCGAGGACGAAGGCGGCGACGAGCAGCGCGATCAGGATGAGGCTCAGCGCACTGGCCAGTGACGGGTTGGCGCTGCGGAGCCAGAAGTAGACGACCGCGGCGTCGACCACGCTGACCAGGATCAGGAACAGGGACGTCTTGGCCGGGCCGTTCTTCGACGAGAGCGGCATGAGCTTCGAGGATGGCGTGGCGGCGTACGCGCCCGGCAGAGGGCGGAACGTCACGGGCAGCGGCGGGCGGTCGTCTTGGTAGCGCGTGCTGCGACCCAGGATCTGGTCGGGGAATGCCTCGGGGTTGCGCGGGGCGGACGCGGATGCCGGGGGCTCAGGGGTCGCGGGAGTTGGATCCGGTTCGGGGTCGGGCTGAGGGGATGCAGGAACGGGGTCGGGTTCGAGGACCGGTTGGGGCGCAGCATCCGGAACCGGCGCCGGCGAAGCTGCGGGCGATGTCGACTGAGGGAACGGGATCCGCCGGCGGCGCCACGACCTGGGATGCTGCCGTCATCGCGGTACGTGCTTCGCGTCGTGTCGGGGGTGGCGTCGGAGCCGCCGTTTCGGGCGCTGACTCCGAGCTCGACCGCGCAGCTTCTGCGGCGGCCCGTCGCTCGGCTCGGGACAGAGGGCGCTCCGGCGTCGCCTGTTCCGGCGCGGATTGCTGTGCATCGACTGTCGGGTCCGCCAGCGTGGCGACCGCCAGCGGCTCGGTGACGGGCTGGTAGTGATCGGTCCATGCGGAGCCGTTCCACCACCGAGCCTGCATGCCGTTCGGCGAGTCGGCGTACCACCCGGGCGGCGGACCGGCCGAAGGCGGACCTGCAGTCATCATTCCCCCAAAGAAGACATACTGTCGATCGCTAACTTAGTGGCACGGCGGAGGGGCGGATGTCGCGGGGCTTGGGTGGGCGCTGTCGGGGTCTCGCATGCGCTCGCTCAGCGACCGGGTCGCTCGGTGGCGCTTCGTCTCGCTGAGACCGGCACTGAGCGAGCGAACCGAGTCGCAGTGTCGCTCAGCGACCGTGTGCGAGCTACTTCCTGAAGGTCACGTTGAAGGTGTGGACCGACCCGTCGGAAAGGGTCAGTTCGAAGCGGCCGGTCTTGAGTGACATCGCCTTGGTCGTCTTCCACACGTACGTGTACTGGTCGGAGGAGCCGTTGTAGCTCAGACCGGTCCCGCCCGCTGAGTCCGCTTCGATCGGGTCGCCGACGAACGAGGTCGACGTGCCTTCAGGGACGAATCGCGCTGAGGTGACGACGCCCAAGCCCGAAGTCGCCGTCCGAGCGAGAACTTCACGGGGATCGCCTGCCCAGGCTTCGCGATGTTCTCCTCACCATCGAAACGGGCGCGAAGAATCCCGAGAAGACCGAGCGACTCGGGATAGGCCAAGGCGAACGGCGAGAAGCTCGAAGTGATCGCCACACACACGTCCGGCTGACTGCGACGGAACGTGATGTCGACCCATCGGTAGCCGCCTGCGACAGGAGTCGTAGTGGAACAGCTGCGTGGCGGGTCGAGAATGTCGTTTGGGTTGTAGGTGATGCACGACCTCGACCGTCGGTGCCGTTAAGCGTCGGCGGTCGTGATCGAGGTGGTAATACAGCGGCGGATCGCTCGGCGAGCTCGAACTCATTGACGAGCGGCCCGTTGTGCTCACCGCGGCAGTCCAGGTGCCACCGGTGCCATTCCGGGAACGTGAACTCCACCGACGACCGGGGTCCACCGAGGGCTACTCGAAGCCAACGTCTCGTCCGGTGCAGCGATGTCGGTCGCCGCGTCGCTGAGGGCGACGGTGACGATGAAGTCGACCGATACGTGCCGGCCGGCCAGTAACGCTAGCCTCGAGATCGCCCGCGAACGAGGCGGTAGTCGGTGTCTCGAAAACGACATCGGCCGGCACGGTGAAGTCTTCGTCGAGCGAGCCGTCCGAGGCGGTGCTGACCGTTCCTGCCTGGATTGCGGCGTCGGGCAGGCCCGCCGCCGAGCAGCATCTGGAATAGGCGTAGTTGAAGCCCCGGGCGATCCAGCCACAATTCGAGCACTCGGTCACCGGGGTCAGGCCCGTTGCCTGAGGCCGTTCGCCGACGATGCCGGCGAAGAGCTCGAGCATCGCCGCTCGCCGATGTCGGTCCACGTCACGCATGAGTTCTTGAGCCGACTGGAACGGTTGCCTTCCGATCGTCGTGGGCCGCATTGAAGTACACGGGCGACGAACTCCCACCGGAGTGAAGGCGCGAGCGACTTCAGTCGACTACGAGCGTCACTCAGTGTCGAGGTACGTCGACGAGCTCGTATGATCGACAACCGTGACGGCATCGGCTGTAGCCAGGCACGATCGGTACTTCGTCACCGCGGCCGTGATAGACGAGCTCGCGTCGGTTCGATCGATGCGGACTGCCCCCCGGCGATGCGTGATCGCCGAACAGGTCGCCCGAGTACGTGCCGAGGGTGTCTTCCTCCACAGAGTGGCTCGATCGATGCCCTGCGTCACGAAGTCGGTGCCGAACCCGAAGTACTCGCGCGTCGGTCGGAGTTGTTGGTGATGTCTGGGCGCTGCAACACCGGCATCCGTCAAGAAGCAGTCTCCTGCCACCGAACGGCGAGTCGTCGACCGCCGCGGTCTCCACGTGATGGTCACCTCGCCGTCGGTAGTGGTCACCGGAAACCCGTCCAGCGGCGTCCACACGAGTGGTGGCGGATCGTCGGCGAGCGCAGGGCCGGCGACGAATCCCGTCGCGATCAGCACTCCGACCAGAGCAGCAGCAGTGAACACGCGCGACTTCGACATGGGTAAACCCCCACCTACTCACACTCGGCGAGTTCCCCGTCGCCGAAACCGGCGAATCCCCGAACGTCGCCGATGGCGGACATGATCCTCGGCGCGGGGGGTGCTGTCAACGGGGCAGGTGCTTGGTCGCGGAGGGCTACCGACCGAACTCCGGCGCCCAATCCTCATCGCGTGGCGCCCAGCTCTCGACCGTGATCGGAGCGGCATCCGGAACATGCAGGCCGTCGAGCTCGCGCCGGTTCCACGCCGCGCCCTCGGGCCAGCTCGCCGCGAACGTCGGCACCACCCGCCAGACTCGACGCCAGAGGCCGCGCTGGGTGACGAGCGGCCGCGCCGATACCGGCATCCGCAATTCGGGGTCGTATCGCACGCCGTCGGCCAGGCGCAGGCGGATCGTGAGGTCGAGGTCGTCGTGGATCTTCGCGTTCGTGCGGTCGACCTGGTCGCGCACGCGCTCCCACACCCGAGAGCGCATCGCGAAGTTCGAGCCGAAGACAAGTGGGATGCCGAGCCATTTCTTGATCCAGAAATGGCCACCGCCGATGTACCAGTGCTCGCCGAGGTAGTGGACCACGGGACCCGAGCCGTAGAACTCCGCTCCGCCGGTGAGGACGCCCAGGTGCGGATCGGCGACGAACGCGCGCACGAGCCGGGCGATCCAGTCGGGATGCGGGCGCGAGTCCGCGTCGATCCGGGCGATGATGTCGGTGTCGCCCAGCGCCTCGTCGTAGCCGCGGGCGGCGGCCGGCCAGACGCCGATGACGCGCTCCTGGAACAGATCGGTGCCGAACTCGCGCGCCACGTCGGCTGAGGCATCCGTGCTGTCGTTGTCGACCACGATCACCCGGTCGGCGGGGTGCGTCTGCGCGGCGAGCGCCTCGAGGCACGGGCGCAGGAACTCCGCGTCGTTACGACACGGAATGACCACCGTGACACGAGGCGAGAGGGACACGGGCTTCACCATACTCCCGGAGCGTGCCGATGCCAGGTCGGCGCTTCGGACGGGCTCGGGGTCGGTCTGCTCGGCGAGGAATCCTCGTTCGAATGGTCGAAATTATGTTCGATACTTAGGCGCAATGCAGTCCGCCCGGTGACTCGAGGGAAACGCTGTTTTTACGGGCGTATTAGAATATTTGTTTGACACTCAAGCGCTTTCTGATGTACACTTGACCCATGAAAGACCTCATCGACGACGCGGGCGATCCGCTGGCGGTCATCGACGGGGCGTTGAACGATCTGCGCACCGCGTGGACAGGCGGTGGCGATGGACCATTGCCGCCGGCATCCACCTTGACGGGTACGCGCCTGATCGCGGTCAACGACGCGATGGGCTTGCTGAGGCGGCTGCTGGATTCTGCGCATGCCGACGTCGCAACGCAGATCGCGCGCGAGTCTCGACCGGAGCTGGGAAGCGATGGGCTCGCAAAGCAGCAGGGCTTTCGCAATCCGGCCGTGCTCATCGCCGCCGCCACCGGCACGAGCACGGGCGATGCGATCCGGCTCGTGAAGGTCGGCGAAGCGACGGCGCCGCGCACAACGCTCACCGGTGAGTCTGCGCCTGCCCGGCATCCGTTCGTCGCTGCCGCTCACAAGGCGGGTCGCATCGGGATGCTGGCCGCCTCGGCGATCATCACGATGCTCGACCGCGCGGCGCTGCGCGCCGACCGTGACTCACTCGACCGGGCCGAACAGATCCTCTGCGAGCAGGCCGTCGGCATGAGCATCGATCAGCTCGCCAAGGTGATCGCCCGCGCTGAAGCACACCTCGACCCCGACGGCCTCGAGCCGAAGGAGCGCGACGCACGGGCGGACCGATCGCTGCACATCTTCGAGCGCGACGGGATGCTGCACTTCACCGGGAAGCTCGACCCGGTGACCGGCGCACCCGTCAAGACCGCGATCGAGGCAATCGTCACGGCTGATTTCCGCGCGGCGCTCGACGATCCTCACCGCGGATCCGACCCCGACTCCGACCTGCGCTCCGTTCCGCAGCGGCAGGCCGATGCGCTCGCCCTGCTCGCCGCTCACGTCCTCGGCTGCGACCACAACGACCTGCCGCTGGGCGGAGCGACCGTGGTCGTGCGCATGAGCCGCGAAGACCTCGAGAACGGCACCGGGCACGCCCTCATCGACGGCATCAACCAGCCGATCAGCATCTCGGCCGCCCGCCGACTCGCCGCCGGAGGCGGAATCATCCCGTGCGTGCTCGATGCCCAGGGCGCGATCCTCGACTGGGGACGCGAGAAGCGACTGTTCACCCGCTCGCAGCGCCTCGCCCTCGTCGAACGCGACGGCGGGTGTGCGATGTGCGGTCTCCCGCCCGGAATGACCCGAGCGCACCACATCCGATGGTGGAACCGGGATCGAGGTCCTACCGATCTGGCGAACGGTGTGCTCCTCTGCGAGTCCTGTCACCATCGCATCCACGACAACGGCTGGGACATCCGCGTCGACGGTGTGGGAACCTCCGCGAAGGTGTGGTTCATCCCTCCATCGCACGTCGACCCGGCCCGAACTCCGCGTCTCGGCGGCAGAGCCCGCTTCGACTACGTCGCTGCCTGACACGCCCGGCTGCGTCGGGCCGTGACGCGGCCTGACGCCCGGTCGCGTCGCGGGCTGACACTCGGGCTGCGTCGCGGTTTGCGAGGGCGCCACTTCGCCCCCGAACAAGACCCTTGAAACCGCTCCCATGGTTGGTTACAGTCCAGTAAGTAACGCGGCCCCCGCCGCGGATACAGATGCAGTGCGGCTTTCGCCGCGCGTGATCCCTCGACGGAGAGGACCTTCGCATGACCCTGCACGACTCCCCCACCCCCACCAGGTCGCGCGCTCGCAGTATCGCGGCCATCGCCGCCGGAGCGGCTCTCGTCGCAGGCGCGCTCATCGCCGCGCCGGCGAGCGCCGCTCCACCTCGACCGGTCGACCCTCTCAATCCCGACTTCGGGCCCAACGTCCAGATCTTCAGCCCCTCCACTCCCCTGGCTGAGATCCAGACCTACGTCGACGAACTGGCCGACCAGCAGCGCGACAACGAAATGGGCGACTCCCGCCACGCCGTGTACTTCCTCCCCGGCGACTACGGCACCCCCGAGATGCCGCTCCAATTCGAAGTCGGCTACTACACCGAGATCGCCGGGCTCGGCGAGTCGCCCGAGGACGTCTCCGTCAACGGCGCGATCGAGGTCTACAACCGCTGCCTCGGCGACGGCGGAACGACCAACTGCATCGCGCTGGTCAACTTCTGGCGCACGATCTCCAACCTCTCGCTGCAGGTGAACAAGGCGGGCCAGGATGGATGCCGCTCCACCGCCAACTTCTGGGCCGTGTCGCAGGCTGTCTCGATGCGCCGCTTCCAGGTGACGGGCGCCAACCTGTCGCTCATGGACTACTGCACCGCAGGTCCGCAGTTCGCGAGCGGCGGTTTCATCGCCGACTCCGACCTGTCGTTCACGATCAACGGCTCGCAGCAGCAGTGGCTGACCCGCAACAGCGAGATCGACGGCTGGAGCAACGGCGTCTGGAACCAGGTGTTCTCGGGCGTCGAAGGCGCACCCGACGACGCGGGCTTCCCCGTTCCGCCGTACACGACGATCGCGCAGACTCCGCTGAGCCGCGAGAAGCCGTACCTGTTCGTCGACGACAGCGGTCGTTACAACGTGCGGGTTCCATCGGCGCACCAGAACACGAGTGGAACCTCATGGGACGAGGATGCGACGGCAGGTCGCAGCATCCCGATCACGGAGTTCTTCATCGCGACGCCCGACGACTCGGTCAAGGACATCAACAACGCACTCGCCCGCGGTCAGCACCTCATCCTCACCCCCGGTGTCTACGACATCGACCGCACCATCGAGGTCAAGCGGGCCGATACGGTCGTACTCGGCATGGGCCACGCGACGCTCACGTCGGTGAACGGTGCGGTGCCGATGGAGGTCAAGGATGCCGCCGGCATCGTGATCGCCGGAGTCACGATCGACGCCGGGCACCGAGCTCTCGCCCGGTGCTGCTGAAGGTCGGCAACGCCAACGGCGGCAAGAAGCTCGACCCGGCCAACCCGATCACGCTGAGCGACGTGTACTTCCGCGTCGGCGGACCCCACATCGGCAAGACCACGACCGCGCTCGAGATCAACGCCGACAACGTGCTGATCGACCACACCTGGGTGTGGCGGGCGGACCACGGTCTCGAGGGGTTCACCAACGGCGTGAACGGCGACACCGACCGCTGGGCGACCAACATCGGAACCACCGGCGTCATCGTCAACGGCGACAACGTCACCGCCACGGGCCTGTTCGTCGAGCACTTCCAGACGTACAACACGCTGTGGAACGGCGAGAACGGCCGCGTCATCCTCTACCAGAACGAGCTGCCGTACGACCCGCCGACCCAGGCGGACTGGACCCAGCCCGACGGAACGCTCGGCTACCCCGGCTACAAGGTCGGCGACGACGTCACGACCCACCGCCTCGACGGTGCCGGTGTGTACGTGTTCAACCAGAACAACCCGTCGATCCTCACGGCCAACGGGTTCGAGGTGCCCGAGACGCCCGGCGTGCAGCTTCACCACATCATGACGGTGAACCTCAGCGCCGGCACGATCGAGCACGTCGTGAACGGAGTCGGCGGACCGGCCGACATGACCGCCATCGGCGTGCCGTCCTACATCGTGGACTACCCCGACGCCGTAGACCCGATGAAACCGAATGCCCCGGCCAGCGCGAGTGCGCTGCCGGGGCATTTCGGTGTGTGCAATGACGTCACGCGATCGGACAAGGGGCTGTGCCCGTCACTGCGACACCGTCTTGATCTTGATTGATCACCAAAGAGGGTGGATCGCAGCCCGCAGCCTTCGGTCGTACACCTCGTGCACTGCGACGTCGAACGCGTCGAGGTCGAAGCCGGAATCGAGCAGGTCCGCGGCATCCGCATTCGACTCCGCCTGACGCACGTTGCGCGCACCCGGGATCACGCTCGTCACGCCGGGCCGCGAGGCGATCCAGGCGAGTGTCGCCGCGGGCAGCGAGACCCCCTCGGGTACAGCGGCCGACAACTCGGATGCCGCGGCCAGCCCGACCTCGTAGTCCACACCGGAGAACGTCTCACCGCGATCGAACGATTCCCCGTGGCGGTTGTAGCTGCGGTGATCGTTCTCGGCGAACGTGGTGGCGGCGGTGTACCTGCCCGACAGCAGACCCGACGCGAGCGGCACGCGCGCGAAGATCGCGACGCCGGCCGCGGCTGCCGCGGGAAGCACCTCGTCGAGCGGCTTGAGCCGGAACGGGTTGAAGATGATCTGCACGTTGGTCACGTTCGGGTGCGCGATCGCCGCGAGCGCCTGCGCGCACGTCTCGACCGACACTCCGTAGGCCGCGATCGCACCGTCTGCCACGAGCGAATCCAGAGCGTCGTAGGTCGCGTCATCCTCGATCACGGCCGTCGGCGGGCAATGCAGCTGCACGAGGTCGAGCGTGTCGACCCGGAGGTTGGCGCGCGAGCGATCGGTCCAGGTGCGGAAGTTCTCCGGCGTGTAGTTCTCGGGCTCCTGCGCCATGCGACGGCCCATCTTGGTCGCGACGGTGATGCCGAGACCCGGCCGATCGGCGAGGAAGCGACCGATGAGCGACTCGCTGCGCCCATCCCCGTAGACGTCGGCGGTGTCGAAGAGGGTCACGCCTCGGTCAGCGGATGCCGCCAGCACCGCCAGCGCGTCGTCTTCGCTGACCGCACCCCAATCGGCGCCGAGCTGCCAGGTTCCGAGGCCGATCGCCGAGACGTCGCGGCCTGTGCGACCGAGCGGTCGTTGCTGCATGAGGATCCTCCGTTCGCCCAGGGGGCATGGCTCATCCAGCATGTCACGCGCGGCACTCTTCGCTCCGCGGGGCGTCGGCTACGCGGTCGCCGCTCTGCTCGTCGGCGCTCGGGACGGCATCGATCGCAGCGCAGCGCCTCCTCCCCCGGTGAATGTGAGCCCCGCACACCTCAGCGTCAGGATCGCGCCGCGCGCGGCATCCGCTCGCTGCCCACGACGCTGCCCGAGGCGCTCGGCCTGCTCGGCGAATCGACGACGCTGCGTCGCGGGCTGGGTGACGAACTGGTCGACCTCTATGCGGCGGTGCGGATGCCGCGGGCCTGAGTTGCGGCGGTGTGCCGGAGAGTCGGCGCCGCTGGACATGAGTCGCCTGCGCACCGGATCGGCCCGGCGCCGGGCCGGCGCTTGCGGGAATGCCAGCACCGGCCTGTTCCCGCCGGGTTCCTCCGTAGCCTCCGCGATGTCGGACCGGCCGCGGTACTCTGGCGCTCCGGTGGCCGGGCCGCTCACGAGAGGATCCGGCCCATGCCACGCACCCACCGCCCCTTCAACCGTCTCGACGAGCGTGCAGCCCTCACCGGCGTCGTGGACAGCGGAATCGAGGTGGCCTACCTCCGCGCGGGAGCAGAGCCAGTGTGGGAGCGACCGCACCGCAACGGCGTGGACATCACCGACCGGCCCGATCTCTGGACGCCCTACCAGCGGCATCGTCGCGAGAGCTTCGAGGCGCGGGTCGCGGGGTATCGGGCTGAGGGACGAGTCTGAGGAGACGGAAGAAGCGACCCAGCCGCCGATGAGAAACGACCGCGAGCGACGCGCCGCGCGGTTGTCGCCCGCTAAGCGACTCTGCCGCGCGACTGGACCCTCGGCTGTGCCGGCATGGGCGTGATTCGTCGGGCATCCGAGCGCAGGTGGGGCGGGGCACTCTTCTTCCGCCGCAAGGCCCATCCCGCTGCAATATCAGCGACGGCCGTGCGGGTCCCAACGAACACGACCGCACCCACCAGCGCTGCGACCCCGGTGAAGCACGCGAACACGAAGCCCGTCCAGTGCCCTTCCGCGGCGGCCCGCCAGGCCAGCAGGCCGAGTGCGACGACGACCGCGTACGGCAGCACCACGAACAGCGCGGGAGCCGCGACGCGATCGACGATCTTGGGCGTTCGCGCGAAGGGAATCTTGCGCCGGGTCATCGCCTGCTCGATCGATTTGATGACTCCGGCGAGGTTGACGGGAATGAGCACCAGGTTGAGGGAGAAGACCCACAGCACGTCGATCGCTCGGTGGCCGCCCGCGCGCAGGTCGAGTGCCATCGCGGCGAAATAGGGCAGGGCGATCACGAACAGCAGCGGGCTCATGAGCCGGCCCGCCTCGGGCAGGACGAGCATGAGGATCACGCCCGTGGTCGTCCAGGCGATGGAACCGAGGTAGTCGACGCGCAGAAGGAGCTCGCCTGCGCGCGTGTGCTCGCCGCGAGCGCGGCGGCCGCGCACGACATCCTTGATTTTGGGGAGGATGATGAGGCCGCCGTTGGCCCAGCGCCGGCGCTGGACCACGAGCGACCCGAAGTCGGGCGGGGTCGCGCTGAAACTCAGCCGCTCGGGATAGTTGTGCAGGCTCCAGCCCTTGGCTGCGAGGTCCATGCTCGACTCGGTGTCTTCGATGACCGTGCGGTCCTGTATGTAGGTGCGCACTTCGCGCGTGCCCGCAGGGCCGTCTTCCGTGCGCACATCGACGATGTCATCGAGAGCTGTCGCACGGATGATGGCGTTCGCACCCACCCAGAACGTCGCATCGAACGCGGACTTGCCCTGGTGCTGGAAGTGCTGGAGATCGGTCGTTGCCCCCGCGATCCGCTCGAGCCTCGTCGAGGCGCCGCGGTACGACGAGTACGGCGTCTGAATGACCGCCATGCGCTCGTTGCCCGGCTGCTCGAGCACATGGACGAGCCGCTCGCAGTAGCCGGCCACGAGCAGGGAATCGGCATCCAGCGTGAGCAGGTAATCGGATGCCGGGATCACGAGGTCCGCGTTCTGCGCGTGCCTCGCCTGCCGCAGGACGCGCACGGTGCCGCCGAGCGCTCTGATCCTCGTCGACGACCCACGAGCCGCCCATCAGACCGATATACGAGTTGAGGTTCATGGCCTTGTTCGCCTCGTGCGAGAGCGAGGCGTAGCGCTTGCGCTCGAACACGGCGAGGCGCGCGTCGAAGATCCGCACCAGGCGCAGCAGAAGGGCGCGGCGCTCGTGGACGTCCGGCAGCGCGTGAGCATGCTCCGCCGCGATCCGCGTGCGCAGGTCGTCGGCGACGGCGGACAGTTCGCGAGCAAGGCCGCGCAGCACCTGGTCGACGAAGAACTGATCTGCGTGGTCGACGACGTCCTCGGCATCCGCCATCACCGACAGCCACTGACTGGCGCGCGCATAGAGAAAGGCGACCTCCCGCGCCTTGGCGGCGGCGCCCGTGCGGGGGGTGTGGTCGCGCTCGGCGTGCGCGGCTGCGAGGGCAGCGGCGAACTCCCGGGCCGGTTCGCGGAGCGCCGCCTCGATGTCACCGGGCAGGCGGCGGGTGCGGTCGAGCCTCGCGAGGACCGCCGGGTCAACGGGGAACGGATCGTCGTCGACCAGCAGGACCACGCGGATCGACGGAAACTCCTGCAGCGCCGCCGACCACAGCGTGGCACGCACGACGCGGGCCTCCTCCGCATACGACGGCACCAACACGGTCATGGACTGCGCGCCTTCGGCGAAGTGCGCGACGAGCTCGGACCGGGAAGCGCGCTCATGTCGGCTGAGCCGATGCAACGCGCCCGCCCGCGCCATCAGGTACATGAGGGCGGAGAAACTCATGCTCGCCGTGACCAGCGCGAACACGACAACGAGCAGGATGTCGGCGGCGGCGAGCGTGCCGCGGGCGGCCAGGTCGGCTACCCGGAGGGCGGTACCCGCACAGAAGGAAGCGCACGCGATGACCGTCGCCGCGATCGCCACCCACCCGAATACTCGCGACACGGCGCTGGGCCGAGCGTGGATCGCATCCGGGTGGTCGACTCGCAGAGGCGACGGGAAACCCGTGGTCGAGTCGACGACCACGCGGGAGTCGGAGCGGGCGACCCGCGCGGTGTCCGCGCGGAGGATCACCCACCAGGGGTCTGGGCGGGGAACGTTGAGCGGTGCGGGGGTGGGGACGCCGTCGACACGGCGCGATGGGACGTACGTCAACGGAGCTCTCTTCCGCTAGCAAGGTTCATCCCCAGGTTGAACCTTAGCGTTGCAAAGCTCTCGCGCGATACTCGCGAGACGCAGAGCGACACGAAACGTGGGAATACAAGAGCTCCGCAACGCGAGCGGCCACGTGCTCTCGGCTTCCGTCACCGGCCAGGAGCTCATGGCCGCCGAGAAGTCATCGCCGGGCGCGCGAGCGCAACGAGAGCGCCGCGTTCGTCATCCTGCGCGGCTGACCTACCAGAAGGCCGCCACGGTGATCGCGAGCATCGCCCCGGTGATGGCCGGCCAGTAGAGGATGCGCGCCCAGGCGTTGCCGTACTTGAACAGCCCGAGGTGGGGCCTCGCGACCAGCAGCACCGAGTTCATCGCGACGGCGAGGATCGCGAAGTAGGTGATGACGTGCAGGCCCTCGAGATAGACGAAGCTGGGCCAGCGCACCTCGTTCCGCAGCCCGTTCTGGGAGACGAGCACCGCGAAGACATATGCGGCGCAGGTGAACAGCACCGCGCCCGGCCGCACGCCGAACTGGTCGAGCCGCTTCGGGTTGCGTCCGATCACCATGACGATGACGAACAGCTGCAGCAGGATGATGAACGGCGCGATCCCCTGCGAGAAGAGCGGTCCGAGCAGGTATCGCTCGGCGTGGATGTTGAAGTACAGCTCCGGCTTCGGGATGGACTGGTAGTTCTCGATGCCGAAGTCGGCGTTGTAGGTGGCGAGCCGATAGCTGAAGTAGCTCTCCTCGATCTTCCAGTTCTCGAGTACCACCGTTGGGTCGACACCGGGAAGCGTGGTCGGGTTCGTGTCCATATACGCGCCGATGTCCGGCACCAGGAAGACGTTCTGCTCGAAGTCGACCGACCACATCCGCAACCAGATCTCCTGCCGATCGAGCGGGTACTCGCCGTAGTCGAACTGCTCCCGCAGCGTGGTCTTGAAGTTCCACCCGACCAGCACCTCGTCGCCCTGCACGGCCTCGTACACCTTGGAGAAGTTGGTGGTGTCCGCCTCGGGGAAGACCACGCCCTGGTCGATGTCCTCGCGGTCCAGCGGGTAGAGCTGCCACAGGTACCCCGCCATCTGCAGGGTGTAGGGGCCCTTGAACTCGAGGGACTGGATCATGACGCCGGTCGGGATGTACGTGGGCACCTCGTCGCGTCGGGCCCAGTGTCCACGTTGGCGTCATTGAACGCGTCCACCTCAGCCTCGGTGAGGACGCGGGTCTCGTCGGGCGCGTCCTGGTACGGCACCGCCTGGTGGCCGACCCAGACGGCGGAGATGACGATGATGCACAGCACGGAGAACACGGCGGCGAGCCAGCCGGCGACAGTCATCCATGCCGGGCGCGGCAGCTGCGGCGTCTCTTCATCAGGGTTGGCAGCCGGTTTCGCCTTCTCAGCCGCCTTGACCGCTTTGGCCATGTCCCTTGTATATACCCGATCCGCGGTCCGATTGTGTTACTTCGATAAGGCGACGGCGGCCTTCGCGCGGTGCCACCGTTCAGATGGAGTGGCCCTCGGGCGGCGCGGGAGCCCCTGAATCAGGTTTCACTGCGCCGGTGCCCACCGCCAGATACGTTGCAGTGCGGCCGGATCGCGACATCGGGCGCGGCTACATCGGTGACGGTCCCAGGGCGTCGCCGCTGCACCGCTCGGCGAGTAGCTGACGGATCCGCAACGGCGGCACGCCATCGTGAGCACCGGCAGCTGTCTCCCCCGATGTCAGGAGGAGCGGACAGCCGCGAGAAGACCCTCGCGGATCACTTCAACTGTCCCCGGATCTCACCCCTCGGGTTCGTCTCGGTGTGCACGTTGATGTAGTAAGCGCTCGGGTCTGCCTCGATCGCGGCCAGGAGCGCCGGATCGGCGACGACGCATTCACCGATGCTGAATTCTGTGTCGTTCGGAACGTCCAGCGGGAGCACGACGGGTCCGGGGGCGTTGCGCCCGCCGATATGGATGTGCATCGCCACGGCGGGCGACGACAGGCCGCTGACGTCCAGGACGAAGCAGAAGCTGCTACTGCCGTCGTCCACGTCCCACTGTATCGAGCCATGGGCACCACCGGCCCCGGTCGGTCGGGGGGCCTCCTGTCCGGTGTTCAGCGGGATGTTCGGCGCCGCCTGCGCGGGTAGGGCGCCGCCGATAGTGAGGGCTGCCGCCGCGGTGAGCGTGAAACCGAGGGTGCGGATTGGTGTGCGTGCCAGCATTATGTGCTCCTTCCATCTGATCGGCACGCTACGGGACTGCGGGAGCGGCAACAAGAGACGAGATGAGCAGCATTCGCCAGGCGTCCCGCCGACGGCTATTGGTGCGACGCGGGGCGTTCGACGGACGATCCACTCCCCACGGAACGAATCCGGACCAACCGCAACGGTCGGCCGCCCATCGGAGAACAACCACGCAAACGCGGCGCGGAAAGCTCATTGCGATGACTTTGCGATGACACGATCAAATCTCACAACCTAAAAGGTCCCGGAAACCCTTGAGTTTCCGGGACCTTCTGGTCGGGATGACAGGATTTGAACCTGCGACCCCTTGACCCCCAGTCAAGTGCGCTACCAAGCTGCGCCACATCCCGATGCCCGCGAGCGGACAACTCCCCTATCCTACCGGGTCACCGCGAGCGCCGCGAACGACCCGAGGTGCGGCATCCGTCACCAGGACGGGCCTCGATTTGCCAGTCGTCGTCGCCATCGGGACCCGGTCAGCCGCGTCTACCGGCAAGTCGCGGAGACAGACAGCCGTACCACGAAGGACGCGGCATCCGACCCCGCCTTCCCTGTGTCGGGCGGCGTCGCTAGCGTCGGAGGATGGCCGAGATCGTCATCGCACCCGCGACCGCCGACCGCTTCGACGACGCCGAGCACGCCCTCAGCGGCGGCGGCGACGGTCACTCGTGCCAGTGCCAGTGGTGGATGATGAGGAACGTTGAATTCCAGAAGCTGAGCCAGCAGGAGCGGCGCGCCCTGCTGCGCAAGGAGATCCGGCGCGGCTCTCCCCCGCCGGCTCTCATCGCCTACGTCGACGACGAAGCCGCCGGGTGGGTGCGGATCGGTCCTCGTGCCGCACAGATTCGCATCGGCCGCACCCGCGACATCGCCGCCAACACCCCCGAGCCGCTCGACGATCCCGACGTCTGGGCTGTGTCGTGCTTCGTGGTGCGCCGAGAGCACCGCGGCCAGGGTCTGAACGCGATGCTGCTGTCCGCGGCCCTCGACTTCGCCCGAGACCACGGCGCCCGGCTCGTCGAGGCCTATCCGGTCGACACGTCGGTCGGCAAGAAGCCCTCGAACGAGCTGTACCACGGCATCCTGTCGGTGTTCCAGGATGCCGGATTCCAGGAGGTCGCGCGCCCGAAGCCGGACCGGCCGATCGTCTCCCTCGACCTGAGCGCCTGACGCGGTCAGATCGTCCGGGCCGGCTGCTCCGACAGCGCATGCCTCGCGGCATCCACCTCGAGTACCACGACGATCGCCGCCATCAGCAGCGCCGAAGCCACATACTCGCCCGACGCCAGCAGACCGCTGGCCGCGATCAGGATCGCCCCGATCACGACCGCCGCCGACGCCCATCTCGACAGCGTCGGCTGCAGCAGGATCGCCCACGCGCTCAGCACGAACAGCGCGATCGGGATCGTGAGCGCCAGCCCCGCGATCGCATGCGGAATCTCGGTGTGCCCGGTGATCTCGTCGATCTCGACCTCGACGCCCGCCGACACCGCGCCCGCGCTCGCGAAGATCAGGTAGTGCAGGTAGCCGAATCCGAACCCGGCACGCAGGCTCCGCAGGCGCCCGTGCTGCTCCCGCGCGAAGTACAGCCACCAGATCCCCGCGGTCACCACGATGCCCGACGCTGCCAGCGCCAGCAGCTCGGGAATGTGCTCGCCCTCACCGAGCGCATCGATCATGGCGTTGGCCGAGGCGAGCAGGCTCTCGCCGAGCAGCAGCAGGGTGAACAGACCGAAGCGCTCCGCGATGTGGTGAGGATGCCAGCTCGTGCGACGGTGCGACTCGGCCCAGACGGGCACGGCCAGTTCCAGCGCGACCAGCACGAAGAAGCTCCAGAACTGCGCCGACTCGTCCAGCAGATAGATGCGAGCCACCCACAGCACCTGCACGATGCCGATCCCGACGGCGAACCTCAGTGCGGTCGGGCGTGATGCGGGGTCGGATGCCGCGGCCCGCAGCCACTGCGCCACCATCGCGAGCCGCATGATCACGTAGCCCCACGTCACCAGAAGGAAGTCGAAGTCGACCATCGCCGCGTGCACACCGGCGGCGAGCACGAGGACGCCCGCCATCTGCATGATCGTCATCACCCGGTAGAGCCAGTCGTCGGTGTCGAAGGCCGACGCGAACCACGTGAAGTTCATCCACGCCCACCAGATGGCGAAGAAGACCATCAGGTACGACAGGACGCCCTGCCCGACGTGGTCGTCGCTGATCAGGTGGTGGAGGTTCTGGGATGCCTGCGCCACCGCGACGACGAACACCAGGTCGAACAGCAGCTCGAGCGGCGTGGCCACGCGGTGCGGATCGGACGGATTCCGCGACGTCATGCGGCGCAGGCCGATCCGGGTGAGCACGTCGGTCATGCGACGATTATGGTGCCCGCCCACTCGCTGAGGAGAATCATGAACCGGCTCTGGATCGGCTTCGCGCCGTTCGCCGTCGTGTCGGTCATCCACATCATCGCGCTGGCGGTCGGCGCGGAGGCCGTCGCCGGGCCGACGAAGCTCCTCCTCATGCCGGCCTTGGCCGTCGCGGTGTTCTGGGGAGGTCGCGGCTCGCGGTGGGGAACCACCTACATGCTGCTTTTCACCGCGATCGCGCTGTCGTGGATCGGCGACGGCGCGGCGACCTTCTTCCCCACCGCACCCACCGTGCCGATGATGCTGCTGTTCTTCGGCCTCGCGCACCTCTGCTACATCTGGATCTTCTGGCGCCGCATTCCGGTCCAGCGGGTGCCGAAGTGGGCGATCGTGTACGGCCTGTGGTGGGTCGTCCTCATCGCCGTGCTCGTGCCTGTGATCCTCGCCAAGATCGGTGGAGCGCCATTCGCCGTCGCCGTCTCGGTGTACGGCCTGCTGTTGGCCGGCACTGCGGTCGCGGCATCCCGCTGCCTCCCGCTCGTGGCCGCCGGCGGCGCGTTCTTCCTCGCCTCCGACACGATCCTGGCATTCCGCCTCTTCATGCCGGATGCGATGCCCGACTGGACGAGCCCGCTGGTCATGCTCACGTACTGCCTCGGGCAGGGGCTGATCGCCGCGGGCGTCATCGTCGCCGACCGCGTGCAGGCGGCCGTCGTGGCCGCCGAGCCGGTGGAGGATGCCGCGTGATGGCAGACTCGGCCCGTGTCGACGCGTGGCTCTGGGCCGTCCGCGTGTACAAGACGCGCTCCGCCGCGACCACTGCATGCCGCGCGGGGCATGTACGCGTCAACGGCGACCGCGCCAAGGCCGCGCAACCGGTGCGGCCGGGCGACGAGCTGCGGGTGCGGATCGCCGGTTTCGACCGCATCCTGGTCGTCAAGCAGCCGATCTCCAAGCGCGTCGGGGCTGTCGCGGCCGCCGAGGCGGTGGAAGACAAGACTCCCCCGCCGCTGCCTCGTGAGGAGCGTGCCTTCGTGCCCATTCGCGATCGCGGTGCGGGGCGGCCGACCAAGCGGGAACGACGAGACATCGACCGGCTGCGCGGCCGCGATGCCGAACCGGAGTACCGGCCCGACTCCTACGACAGCTGATCGAGCAGCCAGCGCGTGCCGTTCACGGCGGCGCCGGCATCCGTCACCCGGCGCGCGAGCTCGCGGTCGCTCGTGACGACCGTGACCGTTCGCCCCGCCTCGGCGAGTCGGCTGGCTTCGACGACGATCGCGTCGTCTCCGGATGCCGCGGCCCGCACGACCTCGACGCCGGCGACTCCGTCGTCCGCCGCGCGCGCCTGGCCCTCGACCACGACGGTCCACTCCGGGAACCACGTGTGCTCGGGCAGGCCCAGCCTCGCGGCCGGGATGCCGCCCGCAGCGAGGGACCGATGCGGGCGATCAGCCGCCGGGCTGCTCCGGGCCGGTCGTGCCACCACCCGTCGGGGACGGAGCCCACCACGTTCGCGGCGTCGACGACGACCGCGGGCCGCACGCCCAGCAGCGCTCGGAGATGCTCCCACGACGAGGCGAATCCGGGGTGCAGCGGCTTGTTCGAGACCTCGTCCGGCGGAATCCACGCGAGTTCGCGGCTCTCGGGGTCGCTGATGGTCGGGGCGAACGGGCGCGTGACATCGCCGACCAGCGTCGTGTAGCTCCAGTAGCCGAGATCGAGCACGCTGAGCAGCCGCGGGCGGATCGAGCCGTCGGGCACACCCGCCTCCTCGGCGGCCTCGCGGAGGGCGCCGTCGCCCGCGGACTCGCCCTCGTGCCGTGCACCGCCGGGGAGTCCCCAGGTGTCGCCGAAGTGCGACCACGAGACCCGGTGCTGCAGCAGGACGCCCCGATCGGCATCCAGCGCGAGCAGGCCCGAGGCCCCGAATCTGCCCCAGTAGCGCTCCCCCGTCGGAGCCACGACCCACGCGTCGCCCGGGTCGCGCGGCCCGGACGGGCGGCGGGGCTCACCCGGTGCCGGAGGCTCGATCGTCACCCCTCCACCCTGTCACACCGCGTGCCACCGCTTGCCCTGCGGACCGCGGCCTCCGGCGGAGGACCCGGCGCCCGGCCGGGAAGAATACCGGGATGGACGACTCCGACTACGAACTGGACGACGACCCCGCGCGAGTGGATCGCGACACCGTCTGGGCGTGGCTGTCGGCCGAGGCGTACTGGGGCCGCTGGCGCACGCGTGCCGACATCGAGGCGCAGCTCGATAGACGCGTGGCGGGTCGTGGGTGCGTATCGTGCGGGCACGGACGAGCTCGTCGGCTTCGCCCGGGCCTCGTCTGACGGCGTCGGCTTCGCCTATCTCGCCGATGTGTTCGTCGTCGCGGAGCACCAGGGGCACGGCCTGGGCAAGCGTCTGCTGCAGACGATGATCGAGGACGGCCCGGGCCGGGAGTTCCGCTGGGTGCTGTTCACCGCCGACGCGCACGGCCTGTACGAGCAGTTCGGCTTCGCAGCGCCGGATGCGACCGCGATGGTGCGGCCGCCGACGAAGCCCGCGATCGGGTAGCGCGAGCCGGTCCGGCCGCGCAGGCGGCTAGCGGCTGCGCTTCTCGCGCACCCGCATGTTGATGACGATCGGAGAGCCCTCGAAGCCCCAGATCTCGCGGAGGCGACGCTGGATGAAGCGGCGGTAGCCGGGGTCGAGGAATCCGGTGGTGAACAGCACGAAGGTCGGCGGACGGGTCGAGGCCTGCGTGCCGAACAGGATGCGAGGCTGCTTGCCGCCGCGGAGCGGGTGCGGGTGCTCCGCGACGAGCTCCGAGAGGAACGCGTTGAATTTGCCGGTCGGGATGCGCAGGTCCCACGAGTTCAACGCGGTCTCGAGGGCGGGGACGAGCCGCTCGAGGTGACGCCCGGTGCGGGCCGAGATGTTCACACGCGGCGCCCACGCCACGTGCGCAAGGTCCTGCTCGATCTCGCGCTCCAGGTAGCGACGACGGTCGGCGTTCTCGAGGTCGTCGTCGAACAGGCGGTCCCACTTGTTGTAGGCGAGCACCAGCGCGCGGCCGGACTCGAGCACCAGATCGATGATGCGCACGTCCTGCTCGCTGATCGTCTCGCTCACGTCGAGCACGACCACGGCCACCTCGGCCTTCTCGAGGGCCGCGGAGGTGCGCAGCGAGGCGTAGAAGTCGGCGCCCTGCTGCAGATGCACACGACGACGGATGCCGGCAGTGTCGACGAATCGCCACAGCTTGCCGCCGAGTTCGACGATCTCATCGACCGGGTCTCGGGTCGTTCCGGCGAGTTCGTTCACGACGACCCGCTCTTCGCCGGCCGCCTTGTTGAGGAGGGACGACTTGCCGACGTTCGGCCTGCCGAGGATCGCGACGCGGCGCGGCCCGCCGATCTCGTGCTTGGCGACCGCCGAGACCTCGGGCAGCACCTTCATGATCTCGTCGAGCAGGTCGGCGACACCGCGTCCGTGGATCGCCGAGACCGGGTACGGCTCCCCCAGGCCGAGGTTCCACAGCGCGGCGGCCTCGGGCTCGTGGCGGGCGTCGTCGATCTTGTTGGCGACGAGGAAGACCGGCTTGCCGCTCTTGCGGAGGAGCTTGACGACGCGCTCGTCGGTCGCCGTTGCCCCGACCATGGCGTCCACGACGAAGAGCACGACGTCGCAGAGGTCGATCGCCACCTCTGCCTGGGCGGCGACGGACAGGTCGATGCCGCGAGCATCCGGCTCCCAGCCGCCCGTGTCGACGAGCGAGAACCGGCGATCCATCCACTCGGCCTTGTACGTCACGCGGTCGCGGGTGACCCCGGGCGTGTCCTCGACGACCGCTTCGCGCCGGCCGAGGATGCGGTTGACCAGCGCGGACTTGCCGACGTTCGGTCGCCCCACGATCGCCACCACCGGCAGAGCCGGGAAGTACTCGATACCGTCCACTCCGAGGGCCACGCCCTCGAGGAGCGCGGCATCCTCGTCGTCGAGTTCGTAGTCGGACAGGCTCGCCCGCAGGGTCTCGGCCCGCGCCTCCGCGAGGTCCTCGTCGAGGTCGGCGAGGGTCTCGGCGATCTGATCGTCGCCGCCTTCGTAATCGTCGTCAGCGCCCATCGTGCGCTCCCGTCTGTGTGGGAACGACCGAGCGGACGACGTCGAGCACGGCATCCACGGTCTGTTCGAAATCGAGGTCCGACGAGTCGACGACCACCACGCCGGGAGCAGCCGTGAGGAAGTCGACGACGGCGGAGTCGGAGGCGTCGCGGCGGCGCAGGGCGTCGGCCACGGTCGCGGCATCGTGGCCGCTGAGCTCTGCGCTGCGGCGGGCAGCCCGAACGGAGGGCGCCGCCGTGAGCAGGATCCGCACCGGGGCATCAGGGGTGACGACGGTGGTGATGTCGCGCCCCTCGACGACGACGCCGGGCCGGGCCGAGTCGGCGACGAGCTGGCGGAACATGCGGTTGACCCGCTGCCGCACCGCGGGAACGCGCGCGACGCCGCTCACGGCATCCGTCACCCGCGGCTCGCGGATCGCGCTCGTCACGTCGGTCTGGCCGACCCGCACCCAGTAGTCGTCGGGATCGAGCGAGATCTCGTAGTCGAAGTCGCCGGCCACGTCGAGAACGGATGCCGCGTCCGACGTGTCGGCGCCGTGCGCGAGCGCATGCCAGGCGAGCGCGCGGTAGGCCGCGCCGGTGTCGAGGAAGCCGTAGCCGAGCCGCCGGGCGACCTGCTTGGAGACGCTCGACTTGCCGCTGCCTGCCGGGCCGTCGATCGCGATGACGGTGACGTCATCGCTCGCGGAGCCGGACCCTGTGCCTGTCGAAGGGCTAGTCATTGGTGGTGCTCGCAATCTTCCAACCGCGCGCCTCGAGGCCGTCGACGGCCCGGCGCACCGCGTTCGGCACGACGCTGATCTCGGCGAGTCCGAACTGGGCTCCCGGGGAGTGCTCGAGGCGCAGGTCCTCGACGTTGACCTCGAGCTCGCCGAGCTCGCCGAACAGGCGGCCGAGCTGTCCGGGCGTGTCGTCCACCATGACGACGACCTGCTCGAAGCGGCGGTTCTGGCCGTGCTTGCCGGGGAGGCGCTCGACGCCGTCGTTCCCGCGTCGGATGGTGTCGGCGACCGCGCGGCGCGAGCCGGGCGCTTCGGGAGCTCGGAGCGCATCGGCCACCGACGTCAGGTCGGCGGCGAGCGCGTCGAGCACGTCGACGACGGGCTCGGCGTTCGCCCCGAGGATCTGCACCCACAGCTCGGGGGCGGATGCCGCGATCCGCGTCGTGTCGCGCACGCCCTGGCCGGCCAGGCGCAGCGAGCCGTCCGGCGCGTCCACGAACCTGCCCGCGAGCAGGCTCGCGACCAGCTGCGGCACGTGCGAGACGAGGGCGACCGCGCGGTCGTGGTCTTCGGGCGTCATCTCGAGCGGCGTGGCGCCGAGGTCCAGTGCCAGGCCCTCGACGAGGGCGAGGTCGGCGGCGGAGGTCTCCTCGTCACGGCACACCACCCACGGGCGGCCGACGAAGATGTCGGCGCGGGCGGAGATCGCGCCGCCGCGCTCGCGACCGGCGAGCGGATGCGAGCCGATGTAGTGAGTCAGGTCGACGCCGCGATCGCGCAGCGCGCGCAACGGCTCGAGCTTGACGCTCGCGACGTCGGTGACGACCGCCTTCGGATGCCGCGCGAGCTCGCGCTCGATCACGTCGGCGGTGACATCGGGCGGAACAGCCACGACGATCAGCGACGGCTCGTCGTCGTCGCGCTGACGCCTGCCCGCACCGTAGTCGATTGCGAGCCGCAGCTGCGACGGCGACGAGTCATCGAGCGCGACATCGATGCCGCGTGCAGTCAGGGCGTGCCCGATGCTGGAGCCGAGCAGCCCCGCGCCGACGATCCGCACGGTCCCGTGGACGCGCGCAGCGAGAGGGCTCGCGGCACGCGAAGGCGTGCCTGTCGATTCGCTCACTCGGACTCCTGGTGATCCCTCAGCGCGGTACTGATGTCAGTGCCGCGCTCGCGGCGCTGCGCCGCTACGTCGTGTCGCCCTCGGGGCGCGCGGGCGGCGACTCTTCGGCCGCGCCGCGCGCGAGTGTCAGCAGAGCGCCGCGTTCCACCTTAGTCAACTCGCGTGCCCGCCCCACTGGGAGGGTTCCCAGGTGCAGCGGACCGAACTGCCGCCGTACCAGCTCGACCACGGGGTGGCCCACGGCGGCCATCATGCGCCGCACGATGCGGTTGCGTCCGGAGTGGAGCGTGAGCTCGAGAAGCGACTCGCCGCCGCTCGCCTCGGTCGCCGCGCTCGTGGAGGACGAGAGCAGCCGCGCCTTGTCGGCCGAGATCGGGCCGTCGTCCAGCTCGACCCCGCGTGTGAGGGTTGCGATGGTCTGCGCCGTCACACGCCCCTGCACCTTCGCGACGTAGACCTTCGTCACGCCGAACGACGGATGCGCCAGGACGTGGGCGAGCTCGCCGTCGTTCGTGAGCACGAGAAGACCGCTGGTGTCGGCATCCAATCGCCCGACGTTGAAGAGGCGCTCCGGCCAGTCCTCGACGAACCCGCGCAGATCCGGCCGTCCGCGATCGTCGCTCATCGAACTGACCACACCGCGGGGCTTGTTGAGAATGACGTAGCGCTTGGTCTGGTCGAGCTGGATCGCGGTGCCGTCGACGTCGACCAGGTCGGCCTCCGGATCGATGCGCGATCCGAGCTCGGTGACCACGACGCCGTTGACCCGTACGCGGCCCTCGACGATCAGCTGCTCGGCTACGCGGCGCGAGGCGACCCCGGCATTGGCGAGCACCTTCTGCAGTCGTACGCCGTCGGTCGACCGTGCATCCCCGTCGGTCGACCGTGCGTCCGAACCCCCGCCGGTCCCTGAGCCTGTCGAAGGGTCGCTCATGCGCGCAGCATCTCGTCGAAGCCGTCGGAGCCGTCGTCCAGGAGCGGTGAGATATGCGGCAGTTCGTCGAGCGAGTTGATCCCGAGGTTCACCAGCAGCGCGTCCGTGGTGCCGTAGTGGATGGCGCCGGTCTCGGCATCCGTGAACACCTCGGTGATCAGCCCGCGCGCAAGAAGCGTGCGCACCACCGAATCGACGTTGACGGCGCGGATCGATGCCACCTGGCCGCGGGTGACCGGCTGCTTGTACGCGATCACGGCGAGGGTCTCGAGGGCGGCCTGCGAGAGCCGCGACGGTGCCTGGCTGTTCACGAACTCGGTGACCAGGTCATCGTGCTCCTCGCGGACGTACAGACGCCAGCCCCCGCCCACCTCGCGCAGCTCGAAGCCGCGGCGCGGGCCACCGGTGAGACCGTCGTAGTCCTCGACGAGCGCCTCGATCGCCTGGCGGACGGCGGGCACAGGCGCTCCGACGGCGGTGGCGAGACTCACGAGGCTCTGCGGCTCCTCGACGATCAGCAGGATCGCCTCGAGCCGGCGCGCGACATCCGTCGACCCTTCGACGCGCTCGGGCACCTCCTTCGGTGTCGTCGATCGGTCATCGGTCATAGTCGGCTCCTAGGCTCGCGAGGTTCTCGTCAGACCACCGATCGGCGGTCCAGCGCAGGGTCAGCTCGCCGAGCGGCTCGAGCTGTTCGAACGACAGGGCTCCGTGGCGGTAGAGCTCCAGCACGGAGAGGAATCGCGCGACCACGACCCCCGGTTGGGTCGCACCGGCGACGAGCTCCCGGAAGTTGAGGGATCCGGCATCCCGCAGCAGGGTGACGACGATCGCCGCCTGCTCGCGGATGCTGACGAGCGGCGCATGCAGGTGGTCGAGGCCGACGTGGGGAATCTCCTTCGGCGTCATCGCGAGGATCGCGAGCGCCGCGAAGTCGTCGAGCGTCAGTGTCCAGACCAGCTCGGGCACTGCCTGACGGTACTTCTCGTCGAGCCGAACCGCGCGGGTGTGCCGGCGGTCCTCCGCCTGCAGGCGCCGCGCGAACCAGCTCGACACCTCCTTGAACGCCCGGTACTGCAGGAGTCGCGCGAAGAGGAGATCACGGGCTTCGAGCAGCGCGACCGACTCCGCGTCGACGAGTTCGCCCTGCGGCAGGAGCCCCGCCACCTTCATGTCGAGCAGGGTCGCGGCGACCACCAGGAACTCGGATGCCTGCTCCATCTCCTCGTCGGGGTCGAGCTCGCGCAGATAGGAGATGAACTCGTCGGTCACCCGGCTCAGCGACACCTCGGTGATGTCGAGCTCATGCTTGGAGATGAGGCTCAGGAGAAGGTCGAACGGCCCGTCGAACACGCCGAGCGAGACACGGAATCCAGGCTCGGGCTCCTCGGCCGGCGCTTCGACGGGCTCAGCGACCGGGTCGACCGGCGCCGCGGCCGGCGCTTCGACGGGCTCGGCGACCGGATCCACGGACTCAGGGGATCCTTCGTCAGGCGACCGCACCACGCGCGACCAGCTC
This sequence comes from uncultured Actinomycetota bacterium, assembly GCA_963717585.1. Classification (GTDB taxonomy): domain Bacteria; phylum Actinomycetota; class Actinomycetes; order Actinomycetales; family Microbacteriaceae; genus Microbacterium. Next base: position 656,028 of record CAVQWI010000001.1, read on the forward strand.
TCGCGCCAGCCGCAGGTACGCCTGCGCCGCCGCGTGCTCGGGCGCGAACTCGGTGATGGGCACGCCTGAGACCGAGGCATCCGGGAACTTCACCGTGCGGCCGATCACGGTCTCGAGGACGTCGTCTCCGAAGGCCTCGACGACGCGCTCGAGCACCTCGCGCGAATGCAGCGTGCGCGGGTCGTACATCGTAGCCAGCACGCCGTCGAGCTCGATCGTCGGGTTGAGGCGATCGCGCACCTTGTCGATGGTCTCGATCAGCAGGGCCACGCCGCGCAGGGCGAAGAACTCGCATTCCAGCGGGATCACCACGCCGTGGCTCGCTGTCAGCGCATTCACCGTCAGCAGCCCGAGCGAGGGCTGGCAGTCGATGAGGATCACGTCGTAGTCGGCGGTGACCTTGCGCAGCACGCGGGAGAGGATCGTCTCCCGCGCGACCTCGTTGACCAGGTGCACCTCGGCCGCGGACAGGTCGATGTTCGCCGGCAGGATGTCGAGACCGTCGACCGCGGTCGGCACGATGACCTCGCGCGGATCGCGCTTGGTGTCCAGCAGCAGGTCGTAGATCGTCGGGACGTCGTGGGTCTGGATGCCGAGGCCGGCCGACAGCGCGCCCTGCGGGTCGAAGTCGACGGCGAGCACCTTGCGCCCGTACTGAGCGAAAGCCGCGGCCAGGTTGATCGTCGTCGTGGTCTTGCCGACGCCGCCCTTCTGATTGCAGAGGGAGATGATGCGGGCGGGGCCGTGGCCGGAGAGCTTCGGTGGAGTCGGGAAGCCGTGGTAGGGGCGTCCGGTCGGCCCCAACGGCTGATCGCCTTCCGCCGCCTTCGGCTTCCTCGCCGAGCCCTTCGTCGCGCTGCCAGCCACCCGGTCTCCCGCCTTCATTACGTGCTTGCTCGATTGTAGCCATCGCCCCGCCGCCGAACCGGTCGCCTCGCGGCGCGAGGGCACCTCGACCATGAGTTGCGCCGATCGGCCGCCACCACGGCCGAGAAGCGGCCGATCGCCGCAACTCGCTGTCGCCGGCGGGCGGCTCAGCGGGCCCGCGGGTGGGATGTCGCGTACACGTCGCGCAGCGCGTCGACCGAGACGTGCGTGTAGATCTGCGTGGTCGCCACCGACGCGTGGCCGAGCAGCTCCTGCACCACGCGCACGTCGGCGCCGCCCTGCAGCAGGTGCGTCGCGAAGGAGTGGCGCAGCGTGTGCGGCGACACGTGGGCGGTGAGCTGCGCGCGCTCGGCCGCATGCTGGATCACCAGCCAGGCGCTCTGGCGCGACAGGGGCGCTCCGCGTGCGCCGAGGAACAGCCGGGGCGTTGCGCGCCCGCGGCGCGACAGCTCGGGCCGGGAGCGCGTCAGGTAGGCCTCCAGCGCGGCGCGCGCGTAGGAGCCGACCGGGATGATCCGCTCCTTCGACCCCTTGCCGCGCACGCGCACGACGTCGCCGTGAGCGAGGTCGTCGACGTCGAGCTGCACGACCTCCGAAACCCGCGCGCCGGTGGCGTAGAGCAGTTCGAGCAGCGCCCGGTCGCGCAGGCCGATGAGTTCGTCGGATGAAGCGGCCGCTGATCCCGCCACAGGGCCGGCGGCATCCAGCAGGCGTTCGACCTGGTCGATCGTCAGCGCCTTCGGCAGTCTCCGCGCCGCCTTGGGCGGCTTCAGCCGCCCGGTCGGGTCGTCGGGCTCGATGCCCTCGCGGGCGAGGAACCGATGGAGCCCCCGCACGGAGGACTGCAGGCGCGCCACGCTGGATGCCGCGGGTGCGGGCTCTGCGGATGCTCGCTCGGCCGCGAACTCGGTGACGAGCGCCGCGGTCACCTCGTTCGAATCCCGGACACCGTGCGCTTCGAGCCACCAGACGTAACCGGCCAGATCGCGCCGGTAGGCGGCGACGGTGTGGTCGGACAGGCCGCGCTCGATCGAGATGTGCCGCAGGTATGCGTCCACCGCCCGATCCAGCCGCACGTCAGCCTCCTGCGGCTCCGGGTTCGCGTCGGATCGCCTCGGCTGCCGCAAGGAGCCCGAGGGCGAGGATGCCGTTGCGCAGGCGTCCCTCGAACACTCCGGTCACGGCATCCTGAAGCGGAGTCCACTCGATGCGGATGTCGGCCTCCTCCGCTTCGCGCGCGTGCGCCGTTCCGACCGGCGACAGGCCCCGCGCGAGGAAGATGTGCACGACCTCGTCGTTGCCGCCCGGCGTCGTGAAGATGCTGAGCAGCGGCTCCCAGTCGGCGGCCCGAAGGTCGGCCTCCTCGACGAGCTCGCGCTGTGCCGTCTGAAGCGGTGTCTCGCCCTCGACGTCCAGCAGCCCGGCCGGGATCTCCCAGTCGCGGAGGCGGATCGGATGCCGGTACTGCTGGATCAGCAGAACCCGCTGCTCCTCGTCGAGCGCCACGATCGCGGAGGCACCCGGATGATCGACGTACTGGCGGACGATCTCGCCGTCGCCATAGCTGATCGTGTCGCTGCGGACGTCCCACACCCGCCCTTCGTAGACGAGGTCGCTGTCGACGACGTCGAGCTCGAGGGGCTCGTCCCGCAGCCCCTCGACAGCGTCATGGGCCGGCCGCGCGTCAGCCATTGTCGACGTCGAACAGCTCGCTTGCCCGGTGACGCTCGAGCGCCGCGCCGACGAGGCCCCGGAACAGCGGATGCGGGTCGGTCGGGCGGGAACGCAGCTCGGGATGAGCCTGCGTGGCGATGTAGTACGGGTGCACCTCGCGCGGCAGCTCGACGTACTCGACGAGGTTGCGGTCGGGCGAGAGCCCGGAGAAGAACAGGCCGGCGCTGGAGAGCGCGTCGCGGTAGGTGTTGTTCACCTCGTACCGGTGCCGGTGCCGCTCCTCGACCCGCGATGCGCGGTAGACCTCGGCCGCGATCGATCCGTCGGCGAGCTCGGCCGGATACAGGCCGAGGCGCATCGTGCCCCCGAGGTCGCCGCCGGCGATGATCTCGACCTGCTCAGCCATCGTCGCGATGACCGGGTTCGAGGTGTCGGGATCGAATTCGCTGGAGGACGCATCATCGATGCCGACGACGTGGCGCGCGTATTCGATCACCATGCACTGCAGCCCCAGGCACAGCCCGAGCGTCGGGATCCCCTGCTCGCGAGCGAATCGGAGGGCGCCGAGCTTGCCCTCGATGCCGCGGATGCCGAAGCCACCCGGCACCACCATCCCGTCCAGCCCGCCGAGAGCCTTTGCCGCGCCCTCCGGCGTCTCGCACAGGTCGGAGGGGATCCAGGTGATGGTGACGTGAGTCTCGTGGGCGAACCCGCCCGCCTTCAGCGCCTCGGTCACCGAGAGGTAGGCATCCGGCAGGTCGATGTACTTGCCGACGAGCCCGATCGTCACCTCGTGCTTCGGGTTGTGCACGGCCTGCAGCACGCGCTCCCAGCGAGACCAGTCCACGTCGCGTGCCTGGTCGAGCCCGAGGGTGCGGACGATGTACTCGTCGAGCCCCTGCTCGTGCAGCATCGAGGGGATGTCGTAGATGCTCGGCACATCGACCGCGTTGACCACCGCGGCCTCGTCGACGTCGCACATCAGCGCGATCTTGCGCTTGTTCGCCTCGGTGACGGGCCGGTCGCTGCGCAGCACCAGGGCATCGGGCTGGATGCCGATGGAGCGGAGGGTGGCCACCGAGTGCTGCGTCGGCTTGGTCTTCTGCTCGCCGGAGGCGCCCATGAACGGCACCAGCGACACGTGCACGAAGAACACGTTCGCACGACCCAGCTCGTGGCGGATCTGCCGGGCCGATTCGATGAACGGCTGCGACTCGATGTCGCCGACGGTGCCGCCGATCTCGGTGATGATGACGTCGGGCTGCGGCGTCTGATGTGCCTGCAGGCGCATCCGCCGCTTGATCTCGTCGGTGATGTGCGGGATGACCTGCACCGTGTCGCCCAGGTACTCGCCGCGCCGTTCGCGCGCGATGACCTGGGAGTAGATCTGGCCGGTGGTGACGTTCGCCGCCTGGCTGAGGTCGATGTCGAGGAAGCGCTCGTAGTGCCCGATGTCGAGGTCGGTCTCGGCGCCGTCGTCGGTCACGAACACTTCGCCGTGCTGGAACGGGTTCATCGTTCCCGGGTCGACGTTGAGGTAGGGGTCGAGCTTCTGCATCACGACGCGCAGCCCGCGTGCGGTGAGCAGGTTGCCCAGGCTCGCGGCGGTCAGTCCCTTGCCCAACGAGGAAACGACACCGCCTGTCACGAAGATGTGCCTGGTGGTGCCGTTCGAAGAAGTGCCGTCCGAAATACCTGCCGCATGAGTTTCCGCCACGGGCTTTTATCCTATCAGTCGGACTGGGCTCGAAGGCCCAGCAGCTCGCGGGCGTGGGTCAGCGCGGCATCCGAATCGGGCATCCCGGAGAGCAGGCGCGCCATCTCGGCCTCGCGATCCGCACCGTCCAGACGGCGCACATCGGATGCCGTGACCGAGCCGTCGCTCGCCTTCACCACCGAGAGGTGGTTGTTCGCGAAGGCGGCCACCTGGGCGAGGTGGGTGACGGCGATGACCTGCGACGACCTCGCGAGCAGCGCGAGTCTTCGGCCCACTTCGATCGCCGCGGCCCCGCCGATGCCGGCATCCACCTCATCGAAGACGAACGTCGGAACCGGGTCGGCTCCGGCGATCACGACCTCGATCGCGAGCATCACCCGGCTGAGCTCGCCCCCCGACGCGCTTCGGGCGACCGGGCGCGGCTCGGCGCCGACGTGCGGCGCGAGCAGGATCGCGACGTCGTCGCGCCCGGACGCGGATTCGGTGCCGGGCGCGACGGCGACGACGACCCGCGCATCCGGCATCGCCAGCGCGTGCAGCTCCTCCGTCACGGCGGCCCCGAGTCGTGCTGCCGCCTCGGCGCGCGCCGCGGTGAGTGCGGCCGCATCGGCGTCGAGGGCGGATGCCGCGGCATCCCGCTCGCTCGTGAGCCGCTCGATGCGCGCACCGTCGTCGTCGAGCTCCGCGAGGCGCGCGGACCCGGATTCGAGCAGGGCGATCGCCGCGTCGAGGGACCCATGAGAGCGGATGAGAGCGCTCAGCACCGCGCGGCGCTCCTCCACGGCTGCGAGCTCGTGGGGTCCGGTCTCATCGAGGTCCGCGAGATACGCCGCCAGAGAGTGCGCCAGGTCGGCGGCCCGGTAGCCGAGGTCGGCGACCTGCCCGGCGAGATCCTCCAGGGTGGGGTCGTGCCCGCGCTCGAGCGCGCGGCGGGCCTCGGCCAGCAGGACACCGACATCCGGCTCGTCGCCCTCGCCGGACAGCAGGTCGTGGGCTGTCGCCGCCGCGGCGCGCAGCTCCTCGGCGTTCGCCAGCCGCTCGGCGCGGAGCGAGAGCTCGACATCCTCGCCCGGCTGCGGCTGCGCCTCGTCGATCTCGGTCAGTGCCGCGCGCAGCTCCTCAGCTTCCCGCGCTCGGGCGTCGCGCTCATCGGTGAGCATCGTCAGCTCGCGCACCAGTGCGCGGGAGCGGTCGAAGGAGCCGCGATACGCTGCCAGCGCGCGCTCCACCGCCGCACCGCCGAAGCGGTCCAGGGCGTCGCGCTGGGCAGCGGCAGTGCGCAGGCGCAGCTGGTCGGATTGGCCATGGACGACCACGAGTTCGTCGGCGAGATCGGCGAGCACAGCAGCGGGCGCCGCCCGCCCGCCGACGCTGGCGCGGCTGCGGCCCTCGCTGGAGAGCGATCGGCCGACGAGGAGCTCCGCGCGTCCGTCGCCGAGAGACTCGACGTCGCCGCCCGCCTCCCGGACCCGGTCGGCGACGGCCCCGTGCTCGGGCACGATCCACACGCCGTCGACGGATGCCTGTGCGGCTCCCGCGCGGACGGCTCCGGAGTCGGCGCGCTGACCGAGCAGCAGGCCGAGTCCGGTCACCACCATCGTCTTGCCCGCACCGGTCTCGCCGGTGATGGCGGTGAAGCCGGAGCCGATGGGCAGCGTGGCCTCTGCGATGACGCCGAGATCGCGCAGGCGCATCTCCTCGATCACGGAGCCTGCCCGATCACACCGGTCGTGAGGGTGGCGGGGCCGCGCCACCCTTCGACGGGCAGCCGGAACTTCCGCACGAGCCGGTCGGTGAACGCCGCGGGGTGCAGGCGGGCGAGGCGCACGGGCCGCTCGGATCGCCGCACCACCACGCGGGCGCCAGGGGGCAGGTCGTGCGAGCGGCGGCCGTCGCACCAGAGGACGCCGGTGCCGTTGGTGCGCTCGAGCACCTCGATGGCGACGGCGTGCTCGGGCCCGACCACCAGCGGCTTGGCGAACAGCGCGTGCGCCGACAGGGGCACGACGGCGATCGCCTCGACCGTCGGCCAGATGACGGGCCCGCCCGCGGAGAAGTTGTACGCCGTCGAGCCGGTGGGCGTCGACACGACGACGCCGTCGCACCCGAACGACGACAGGGGCCTGCCATCGATCTCGATGACGACCTCGAGCATCCGCTCACGGGAGGCCTTCTCCACGGTCGCCTCGTTCAGCGCCCACGTGTCGAAGATGACGTTGTCGGAGGCATCCTTGACCCGCACCTGCAGCGCGAGGCGCTCTTCGACGGCGTAGTCGCGGGCGATGGCACGATGCACCGCGTCATCCATGTCGTCGCGCTCGATCTCGGCGAGGAACCCGACGTGCCCCATGTTGATCCCGAGGACGGGTGCCGTGCCCTCGCGGACGAGCTCGGCCGCGCGCAGGATGGTCCCGTCGCCGCCGAGCACGATCGCGAGCTCGATCGCCGCGACCGGAACATCGACATCGAGGGTCGCGACGTCGCCCAGAAGCGCAAGGGAGTCGCCGAGCTCCTCCCGGTCGTCGATGGACAGGACCGGCCGGGCGCCGGCCGCGCGAAGCGCCGTGACCACCCGCTGTGCTGCGGCGACGGTTTCGTCGCGGCGGGCGTGCACCACGACCAGGATGCTGCGTTCGGCGTCGTTCATGGGCTCCCCGTCAGTCGGTTCACGGTGCTCAACCATTCTGTCGGATTGCTCCCCCGGCCCGTGCCGTCAGGCACGGATCGGAAGTGGGCGATGAACTCCGCGTTGCCATGCGTGCCGGCGATCGGAGAGGACACGACCCCGCAGGTCGCGAGCCCGGCGTCCCAGGCCGCCCACAGTACGCCCGTCACGGCGTCCGCGCGGGACGCGGCATCCGTCACCAGTCCCCCTTTGACCGCCGTGCGGCCGACCTCGAACTGCGGTTTGACGAGCAGCACGAGGTCGGCGTCGGGCGCAGCGACTCCGCGAGCCGCGGGCAGGATGTGCGACAGCGAGATGAACGAGAGATCGCCGGTGATGACCTGGGGCGCACGGTCGATGCCGCTCTGTTCGGCAAGGCTCTCAGGCGTCATGTAGCGGACGTTGAAGCCCTCGATCGCGATCACCCCCGGGTCGGAAGCGACGGATGCTGCGAGCTGCCCGTGCCCGACATCCACCGCGATCACCGGATCGGCGCCGCGCTCGCGGAGCACCTGTGTGAATCCGCCGGTCGACGCCCCCATGTCGAGCGCCAGTCGCCCTGCGACCTCGATGCCGAACGCATCCAGCCCTGCGATGAGCTTGTGGGCCGCCCGGCTGACGTAGTGATCGGACGCAGCGACCTCGATGCTCGCCTCGTCGGAGACCTGGGTCGACGGCTTGACGACCGGACGGCCGTCGACGGTCACGAGACCGTCCGCGATGAGCGTGGCGGCATGCGTCCGCGAACGCGCCAGACCGCGCGCTGGAAGCGCCGCGTCGAGGCGCGTGGTCATGGATGCGCGGCGATGCCGGCCGGGCCCGACTCGAGGCGGCGCGCGAGCGCGTCGTGAAGTCCCTCGTAGGCTCCGGCACGGGTCGCGAGCGGCTGCGCCTCGATCACCTCGAGCGTCGAGAGCAGGTCGTCCTGCTCCTCGTCCGTCGGCGCGGTCTCATCCATGCCCTCAGGATACGTCCGGGCTACCCGGATCGCGCCGATCCTCACGGGCGATGGAACGGATCCGCGTACAGCCGCTCCGGCACGCGGAAGCCGTAGATGGCACGCCCCGTGTCCCAGATCGCCTTCGCACCCGCTCGCAGGAGGTCGACGGGGTCGTTCCCTTCGGCGAGGATGCGCACATCCGGACCTTCGACGCGCACGCGCGCCCCGCGCACGGTCACCACGCCGTCCCGCACCTGCGCCTCGGGATACGGCTCGTGCAGCTCACGCAGGTCACCGAGGATGTAGGTCGGCTGCGAGCCGGCGGGCGCCGCGAGAAGGTGCTTGGGCCGGTCGATGCCCGTCAGCACCAGAGCGGACGCGATGCCGGCACGGTTGGCGCCGAGGATGTCCGTGTCGAGTCGATCGCCCAGGTAGAGCGGATGCCGCGCCTCGAAGCGCGCAACCGCCTCCTCGAAGATCGGCACCTCCGGTTTGCCCGCGACGGTCGCGAGCCGGCCGACGGCGGTGTGCACCGCCGAGACGAGCGTGCCGTTGCCTGGCGCGACTCCTCGCGCCTGCGGGATCGTCCAGTCGGTGTTGGTCGCGATCCACGGGATGCCGCCCTCCTCCTCGGGAACGGCGAGGGCATACGCGGCCTCGGCCAGCTGCGTCCATCCGACCTCGGGTGCGAATCCCTGCACGACGGCAGCGGGGGCGTCGGCGGCGCTGCGCGTGACCGCGAAGCCGTGCTTCTCGAGCTCATGCACGAGACCGTCGCCGCCGACCACGAGCACCGTCGCGCCCGGCGCGACCCGGTCCGCGAGCAAGCGGATCGCCGCCTGCGGGCTGGTGACGACATCCGCCGGAGCCGTCGCCAGGCCGAGTTCGCTCAGGTGCGCGGCGACGGATGCGTCGGTTCGCGAGGCGTTGTTGGTGATGTAGCCGAGCCGGCGGCCGTCGCGGCTCCGATTCAGGCTGTCCACCGCGAACGGGATCGCGCCGGCGCCGGCGTAGACGACCCCGTCGAGGTCTGCCAGCACCACGTCGACGCCATCCAGCGGCGCGCGCTCGGGCGTGCGCCGACCGAACAGGGCCATCAGTCCTGACCCTCGGACTCCGCCGCCTTCCGGTCGGCACCGCCCTCGTCGGCGGGGGCGTCTTCGGCGTCGGCGGCGTTCTCGACGCCGACGTCGCCGGGCCCGCCGTCGTCTGTGGATGGTCCTTCGGGATCGGAAGGCTCGTCGGAGTCGGAGGGCTCGGTCGGCGTCGAACTCCTCGTCGCCTGCAAGCTCGTGGTCGATCTCCTCGAGGATCTCCTCGACGAAGAGGATTTCGTGGTCATCGGTGCCGCGGGCGTCATCCAGTGCATCGGCGGCGAGCACCGCTCGGCGCTGCCACTCCTCGGCCTCCTCGTCTCTGCCGAGTTCCTCGAGCACGGCCGCGCGCGCCGCGAACAGCGCGGGGCTCCACTCGAAGGCCCGATCGGGATCCAGCTCGGGGATGTCGAGCTCCTGCAGCGCACGCTCGGTCTGTTCGAGATCCAGCCGCGCGCCGGACATGGCGATCGCGAGTTCCACGCGAACCGCCGCCGGCAGTGCCGACCGATCGACCGCACGGCCCACTTCGAGCGCGCGGTCGGGTCTGCCCACGCCGCGCTCGCTGTCGACCATGAGGGCGATCTGATCGTCTTTGCCGGAGATCCGGCGGTACGTGCGCAGCTCGCGCAGAGCAAGGGCGTAGTCGCCGATCGCATAGGCGGTGATCGCGGCGGTCTCGCGGACGATCGCGATACGGCCGGCGCGCCGCGTGGCGGCGATCGCGTGCTGATGGGCGAGCTCGGGATTCGCGTCGATGACCTCTGCCGCCATCGCGAGGTGACGCGCGACCGCGTCGGCGTTCTCCTTGCTCAGTGTCTTCAATTCGTTGCGTGCCGCCGGGTTCAGATCGCGGGCGTCGATCTCATCCGGGACGATCGGCTCGTCGAAGCGGGGCCGTACGGAGCGCAGCTCGTCGGGGCGGGACTGGCGGTCCTCCCGGCCGGCGCCGCCGCGAGGCGGGCGGGATGCCGCATCCCGCGCACCGTAGGAAGGACGATCGCCCTCCCGCTTGGGGTACGACGGCCGGTCACCCTCGCGCTTCGCGTACGGCTTGCGGTCGCCGTCACGCGGTGCGTACGGCTTCCTGTCACCATCGCGTTTCGGATACGACGGACGATCACCCTCGCGCTTGGGGTACGGCTTCCTGTCGCCATCCCGCGGCGCGTACGGCTTCCTGTCACCATCGCGCTTCGCGTACGGCTTGCTGTCGCGATCTCGCGGTGGGTAGGACTTCTGTCACCCTCGCGCTTCGGATACGGCTTCCTGTCACCATCCCGCGGCGCGTACGGCTTCTTGTCTCCATCGCGCTTGACCGGGGGCCGATTGTCGCCCCTGTGCGACTCGTAGGGCTTGCGGCCACCCGTGGACGGCCGCGACGGGCCTTTCCCGCGGTCGCTGCTGCTGCGCCGCGGAGCGTCGCCCTCTCGAGGGCGTTCGGTCGGATCGTCGTCTGCCATGTTCTGATCCTCCCGAGTTGGTGCGTTAACGAGAAATGGCCACCCAGCTTTGGGTGGCCATTTCACGAAAGAAGTCCGGCGGTGTCCTACTCTCCCACAGGGTCCCCCCTGCAGTACCATCGGCGCTGTGAGGCTTAGCTTCCGGGTTCGGAATGTAACCGGGCGTTTCCCTCACGCTATGGCCGCCGAAACACTATTGATGTTTCAGTCTGCACAACAAAAGTCATTGTCATGCGGTTCTCGACCGTACATCGAGAACCACTCAGTGGACGCAAGCACCAAAAAACGGTGTGTTATCAAGTCATCGGCTTATTAGTACCGGTCAGCTGCACGTGTTGCCACGCTTACACATCCGGCCTATCAACCCAGTAATCTGGCTGGGAGCCTCTCGCCCGAAGGCATGGAAATCTCATCTTGAGGCCGGCTTCCCGCTTAGATGCTTTCAGCGGTTATCCATCCCGAACGTAGCTAATCAGCGGTGCTCCTGGCGGAACAACTGACACACCAGAGGTTCGTCCAACCCGGTCCTCTCGTACTAGGGTCAGATCCTCTCAAATTTCCTACGCGCGCAGCGGATAGGGACCGAACTGTCTCACGACGTTCTAAACCCAGCTCGCGTACCGCTTTAATGGGCGAACAGCCCAACCCTTGGGACCTACTCCAGCCCCAGGATGCGACGAGCCGACATCGAGGTGCCAAACCATGCCGTCGATATGGACTCTTGGGCAAGATCAGCCTGTTATCCCCGAGGTACCTTTTATCCGTTGAGCGACAGCGCTTCCACAAGCCACTGCCGGATCACTAGTCCCGACTTTCGTCCCTGCTCGACCTGTCAGTCTCACAGTCAAGCTCCCTTGTGCACTTACACTCGCCACCTGATTGCCAACCAGGTTGAGGGAACCTTTGGGCGCCTCCGTTACTTTTTGGGAGGCAACCGCCCCAGTTAAACTACCCACCAGGCACTGTCCCTGAACCGGATTACGGTTCGAAGTTAGATATCCAGAGTGACCAGAGTGGTATTTCAACAATGACTCCACATGAACTGGCGTCCATGCTTCAAAGTCTCCCACCTATCCTACACAAGCCACACCGAACACCAATACCAAGCTGTAGTAAAGGTCACGGGGTCTTTCCGTCCTGCTGCGCGTAACGAGCATCTTTACTCGTAATGCAATTTCGCCGAGTTCGCGGTTGAGACAGTTGGGAAGTCGTTACGCCATTCGTGCAGGTCGGAACTTACCCGACAAGGAATTTCGCTACCTTAGGATGGTTATAGTTACCACCGCCGTTTACTGGGGCTTAAATTCTCAGCTTCGCCTTGCGGCTAACCGGTCCTCTTAACCTTCCAGCACCGGGCAGGCGTCAGTCCGTATACATCGTCTTGCGACTTGGCACGGACCTGTGTTTTTAGTAAACAGTCGCTACCCACTAGTCTCTGCGGCCTCCAAACGCTTTCGGAGCAAGTCCTAATACGTCGAAGGCCCCCCTTCTCCCGAAGTTACGGGGGCATTTTGCCGAGTTCCTTAACCACGATTCTCTCGATCTCCTTGGTATTCTCTACCTGACCACCTGAGTCGGTTTGGGGTACGGGCGGCTTGAACCTCGCGTCGATGCTTTTCTTGGCAGCATAGGATCACCCACTTTTTATCCGCATCGTGTCTCAGCCTTGATGAGTGACGGATTTGCCTATCACTCGGCCTACGCACTTGCACCAGGACAACCATCGCCTGGCTTGGGCTACCTTCCTGCGTCACACCTGTTAATACGCTAACCGCCTCAGCATAGGGTCGTGTGCTAGGCCCAGCGCGTCACCCCGAAGGGATCGGTCACTGGGATTCAGACACTTAGCATTACTGGATTGGTTTGGGCGGTTCTTCGCCGGTACGGGAATATCAACCCGTTGTCCATCGACTACGCCTGTCGGCCTCGCCTTAGGTCCCGACTTACCCAGGGAAGATTAGCTTGACCCTGGAACCCTTGGTCTTTCGGAGGACGTGTTTCTCACACGTCTTTCGCTACTCATGCCTGCATTCTCACTCGTGTAGCCTCCACGGCTGGTTCACACCGCCGCTTCGCTGGCCACACGACGCTCTCCTACCCATCAACACGGCTGGACCACGAAGGCCTACCAATAATGTCAATGCCACAACTTCGGTGGCGTGCTTGAGCCCCGTTACATTGTCGGCGCGGAATCACTTGACCAGTGAGCTATTACGCACTCTTTCAAGGGTGGCTGCTTCTAAGCCAACCTCCTGGTTGTCAAGGCAACTCCACATCCTTTCCCACTTAGCACGCGCTTTGGGACCTTAGTTGGTGGTCTGGGTTGTTTCCCTCTCGACTATGAAGCTTATCCCCCACAGTCTCACTGCTGCGCTCTCACTTACCGGCATTCGGAGTTTGGCTGACGTCAGTAACCTTGTAGGGCCCATCGGCCATCCAGTAGCTCTACCTCCGGCAAGAAACACGCAACGCTGCACCTAAATGCATTTCGGAGAGAACCAGCTATCACGAAGTTTGATTGGCCTTTCACCCCTATCCACAGCTCATCCCCTCAGTTTTCAACCTAAGTGGGTTCGGCCCTCCACGACGTCTTACCGTCGCTTCAGCCTGGCCATGGATAGATCACTTCGCTTCGGGTCTAGGACATGCGACTGAATCGCCCTATTCAGACTCGCTTTCGCTACGGCTACCCCACTCGGGTTAACCTCGCCACATATCGCTAACTCGCAGGCTCATTCTTCAAAAGGCACGCTGTCACCCCTACTAAGGAGGCTCCAACGGTTTGTAAGCAAACGGTTTCAGGTACTATTTCACTCCCCTCCCGGGGTACTTTTCACCTTTCCCTCACGGTACTTGTCCGCTATCGGTCATCTGGGAGTATTTAGGCTTATCAGGTGGTCCTGACAGATTCACACGGGATTTCTCGGGCCCCGTGCTACTTGGGATACTTCTCGCGCCAAGGGAGGCATTTCGACTACGGGGTTCACACCCTCTATGACCGGCCTTTCAATGCCGTTCGTCTATACCTTCTTGTAACGCCGGCTGCTCGGCAGAGCAGCCTGAAAAGTCCCACAACCCCGAATACGCAACTCCTGCCGGATATCACACGTACTCGGTTTAGCCTGTTCCGGTTTCGCTCGCCACTACTAACGGAATCGCGGTTGCTTTCTCTTCCTGTGGGTACTGAGATGTTTCACTTCCCCACGTTCCCTCTACCCGCCCTATATATTCAGGCGGGAGTCACTGGGTCGGCACGCCGCCCAGTGGGGTTTCCCCATTCGGAAATCCTCGGATCAAGGTGTGCTTATCCACTCCCCGAGGCTTATCGCAGATTGCTACGTCCTTCTTCGGCTCCAGATGCCAAGGCATTCACCGTTTGCTCTTAAAGACTTGAAATCACATGAGTTTTATCAAGAATCGGTTCGGACCGAAGTCCGACTCGAAATTGACTAATGATCTTTAAGATCATCAATATGAGCTGATCAAAGATCAGCTCAAAGATGCTCGCGTCCACTGTGTAGTTCTCAAAGTACGGGCGGTACCTTCTCCGCCGCCGGCGTCGCCGGCAAACAAGAAAAGGTCCTGAGTTTCGTATGGCCCGGATCCGAAGATCCGAGCGCATCCGGTCCCTCAGGACCCAACAGCGTGCATGTGCGTTATCAGAGGAGCGTCACCGTTCCAGCTGCAAGCAGCGTACTTGGTGAAGAACCTCGTCCTTCGCACCTAGTCAAATGTTCCACCCATGAGCTACCAGTCGAGAACGTGTGTCTCGAGTCTGGCTCTGGAAGGCCCGAGGGCCTCCAAGTGCTCCTTAGAAAGGAGGTGATCCAGCCGCACCTTCCGGTACGGCTACCTTGTTACGACTTAGTCCTAATTACCGATCCCACCTTCGACGGCTCCCTCCACAAGGGTTGGGCCACCGGCTTCAGGTGTTACCGACTTTCATGACTTGACGGGCGGTGTGTACAAGACCCGGGAACGTATTCACCGCAGCGTTGCTGATCTGCGATTACTAGCGACTCCGACTTCATGAGGTCGAGTTGCAGACCTCAATCCGAACTGGGACCGGCTTTTTGGGATTCGCTCCACCTTGCGGTATTGCAGCCCTTTGTACCGGCCATTGTAGCATGCGTGAAGCCCAAGACATAAGGGGCATGATGATTTGACGTCATCCCCACCTTCCTCCGAGTTGACCCCGGCAGTATCCCATGAGTTCCCACCATTACGTGCTGGCAACATAGAACGAGGGTTGCGCTCGTTGCGGGACTTAACCCAACATCTCACGACACGAGCTGACGACAACCATGCACCACCTGTTTACGAGTGTCCAAAGAGTTCTACATTTCTGCAGCGTTCTCGTATATGTCAAGCCTTGGTAAGGTTCTTCGCGTTGCATCGAATTAATCCGCATGCTCCGCCGCTTGTGCGGGTCCCCGTCAATTCCTTTGAGTTTTAGCCTTGCGGCCGTACTCCCCAGGCGGGGAACTTAATGCGTTAGCTGCGTCACGGAATCCGTGGAATGGACCCCACAACTAGTTCCCAACGTTTACGGGGTGGACTACCAGGGTATCTAAGCCTGTTTGCTCCCCACCCTTTCGCTCCTCAGCGTCAGTTACGGCCCAGAGATCTGCCTTCGCCATCGGTGTTCCTCCTGATATCTGCGCATTCCACCGCTACACCAGGAATTCCAATCTCCCCTACCGCACTCTAGTCTGCCCGTACCCACTGCAGGCCCGAGGTTGAGCCTCGGGTTTTCACAGCAGACGCGACAAACCGCCTACGAGCTCTTTACGCCCAATAATTCCGGATAACGCTTGCGCCCTACGTATTACCGCGGCTGCTGGCACGTAGTTAGCCGGCGCTTTTTCTGCAAGTACCGTCACTTTCGCTTCTTCCTTGCTAAAAGAGGTTTACAACCCGAAGGCCGTCGTCCCTCACGCGGCGTTGCTGCATCAGGCTTGCGCCCATTGTGCAATATTCCCCACTGCTGCCTCCCGTAGGAGTCTGGGCCGTGTCTCAGTCCCAGTGTGGCCGGTCACCCTCTCAGGCCGGCTACCCGTCGACGCCTTGGTGAGCCATTACCTCACCAACTAGCTGATAGGCCGCGAGCTCATCCCTGACCGAAGTTCTTTCCAGCTGCTGAAGATGCCTTCGCAGCTCGTATCCGGTATTAGACGCCGTTTCCAGCGCTTATCCCAGAGTCAGGGGCAGATTGCTCACGTGTTACTCACCCGTTCGCCACTGATCCAGAGAGCAAGCTCTCTTTCACCGTTCGACTTGCATGTGTTAAGCACGCCGCCAGCGTTCATCCTGAGCCAGGATCAAACTCTCCGTAAAAGAATTTTGCTGCGATCGAACCGGAATGGGTTCGGCCGAGCGAGTTTGATCTGACGATCGGATGTCATTACTGACATTTCCGTTTAATCTCAAAAGAATCTCATCGGTCAGACAAGCTGACCGCGAGGTTTTTTGGCATTTGACAAGTGCACGCTGTTGAGTTCTCAAGGATCGGATGCTCCTGCCTCAGGCCTCTCGACCGTCCTGCAGGGCAACTTCTCTATCTTACCCGCTCCTCCAGAGCGCAGTCAAATCGACCGGCCTGGATCTTCGCGACCCGAGCGACAGCCCGTGACCGCTCCAACTGGAGTGGGATCCCCATCGTAGACCCGGAGGTCCGCAGCACTCAAGGCACTGACTTCGGTGGGGGTGGTTCTCCGCTTGAGGGGGGTGAGGCTCTCGGCCTCTCCGCTTCCCTGTGGGGCGAACAATGAATACATTACGTGCAGGTTTCGGCACTGGCAAATCCAGGTCGCATCCCGGGCGTGTCGGCCGATCGCGGCCCGGATCTTCGGGCTCCACGCGCCGTTTCAGCCGGTTTCGCGCGCTGCTTCCGTCGCCGTGCGGAGGTCGCGCACGAGCTCGTCGAACGCGGAGTCGCGGGCGGCGGCATCCCGTATCCGCAGCACTGCCGAAGGATGCACCGTCACGACCACCGCCCTCCCCCGCGCCGGCTGCAGCCGCCCGCGCTCCTCGCCGACCCGCGCCGGTCGACCGAGGACCGCGCGTGCGGCGGTGGCGCCGAGGCACACGATGACTGCGGGATCCACCGCGCTCAGCTCTGCGTCGAGCCATGGAGCACACGCCTGCACGTGGCCGATGGCGGGGCTGCGATGGATGCGGCGCTTGCCTCGCTCTTCGAAGCGGAAATGCTTGACCGCATTGGTGAGGTAGACCTCCTCGCGATCGATGCCGGCGGCCGTCAGTGCGCGATCGAGGAGAGCTCCGGCCGGCCCGACGAACGGCTCGCCTGCCCGGTCCTCGCGGTCGCCGGGCTGTTCGCCGACCAGCATGATGGTGGCCGTGGAGGAACCGTCGCCGAATACGGTCTGGGTCGCTCCGCGCCAGAGCTCGCATCCTCGGCACGACTGCGCTGCGGCGGACAGCTCGTCAGGAGCTGCCCCAGCGGGCACCCACTGCTCGGCCCCAGGGCGCTCGGATGCCGACATAGACGCATGCTAGAGCCGCTCGCAACAGCCGTCGGGGGGATGGCGGCATCCCTGCGACGGGCGTATCGTCCGACCATGCTCTCTGCGCCGGTGCCTCCGACGGTGCACGCGCTGCCCAAGGACCTGGCCGCTCGGGCGGCCCTGCTGTTCGGCCGCGAGTGCGTCGTGGCCTGGTGCGAAGAACTGCTCGCGGCGCGTGCGTCGGACGACGACGAGCGGTGGCCGCACATCACCTGGCTCGGCGGAACGATCGGCTGGGCGGACTACTGGGCCCGCACCTGGGGCGCGCGCGGACTGCTGCATATCGGCCCGCCGGCGCGTCCGGGCATCGTGCTCGACGCGCTCGGCGACCCGGCTTGGCGGGTTCGGGAGATGAGCCTGAAGGTGATCCGCCGGCACGGGCTCGACGACCCGACCGGACGGATCGACCGCCTGGTGGACGACCCCAGCGAGCGCGTGCGGGTGCAGGCCTGGACGACGCTCGGCTGCACACCCGACGCCCGAGACGCCTGGGCCGCCGGACACGCATCCGCCGAGCACGAGCGTGCAGGGGCGGCGACGTGACCAGACCTGCGGTCGTTCGTTGACGCACCCTGTGGACGCCGAGGTGCTCGTCGTGGGCGCCGGACCGGCGGGGCTCGCTGTCACGGCCTGCCTGCGCCAGCGTGGGATCGACGCACTCGTCGTGGACAGCGGTGACGCCGTCGGCGACTGCAGGAACGGCAGCGCCACGACCGCATGGCGCGGGTGAACGGCATGCTTCCCGACCGTCGCGCGGCGCTCAGCGACCTGCGACGAACACGCCGGCGAGCGTCTTCTTCCCGCGCCGCAGCACCGAGACACCCCCAGGAAGTGCGCCGGTGAGAACCGCCGAGTCGTCCTCGACCTTGACCCCGTCCAGCGAGACGCCTCCCTGCGCGATCGCCCGACGCGCTTCGCTCAGGCTGCCGACCAGGCCGGTGTCCACGAGCGCGTTCACAACGGGCGTTCCTGCCGGCAGCTCTGCGTGCGGCAGCTCGCGCAGCGCGCTCGCGAGGGTGCCGGCATCCAGTGAGGTCAGATCGCCCTGCCCGAACAGCGCTTCGGACGCCGCGATCGCGGCTGCCGCCGCTTCCGGCCCGTGCACCAGGCTCGTCACCTCGAGCGCCACGCGCTTCTGCCCGATGCGCCGGAACGGCTCGGCCTCATGGGCGGCGACGATCTCCTCGATCTCGGCACGGGTGAGGAATGTGAATACCTTCAGGCGGTCGGCGACGTCTGCATCATCGGTGTTGAGCCAGAACTGGTACATCGCGTAGGGACTGGTCAGCTTCGCGTCGAGCCAGACCGCATTGCCTTCGCTCTTGCCGAACTTGCGGCCGTCGCTGTTGGTGATCAGCGGCGTGCCGATCGCGTGGACGCTCTTGCCCTCGGCGTGATGGATCAGATCGACGCCGCTGGTGAGGTTTCCCCACTGGTCGCTTCCGCCGGTCTGCAGGACGCAGTCGTACTGCAGGAAGAGCTCGCGGTAGTCCAGGCCCTGCAGGATCTGGTAGCTGAACTCGGTGTAGCTGATGCCCTCGTCCGAGTTGAGCCGTGCGCTGACCGCGTCCTTCTTCAGCATCTTGCCGACTCGGTAGTGCTTGCCGATGTCGCGCAGGAAGTCGATCGCGCTCATCGGCGCGGTCCAATCCAGGTTGTTGACGATGCGGGCGGCATTGTCGCCCTCGAAGCTCAGGAACCGCTCGATCTGCGAGCGGAGGTAGCCGACCCACTCGGCGACGGTCTCCTTCGTATTGAGGGTGCGTTCCGCCGACGGTCGCGGGTCGCCGACGAGTCCGGTCGATCCTCCGACGAGGCCGAGCGGCCTGTGGCCGGCCAGCTGCAGCCTGCGCATCACGAGCAGCTGCACGAGATTGCCCAGATGCAGGCTCGGAGCGGTCGGGTCGAACCCGCAGTAGTACACGATCGGCGGTCCGGCCAGCAGCGCACGAAGCGCGTCCTGGTCGGTCGACACGTGCACGAGGCCGCGCCAGACCAGCTCGTCCCAGACGTTCTCGAACGACGGGTCGATGGCAGGCGCGCTCGAAGTCAGAGCGGGAGAAGACACGCGTGCCAGGTTATCAGCGGGCCGCCGCCGCCCCGGCCCGCTCAGGCGGCGGAGATCTCGTCGTACAGACCGACGATGTTGCCTTCGGAGTCCTTGATGTAGACCCATCGCGAGTTCTCGCTCAGCGGTTCGATCTCGCCGATCTGCTCGCCTCCCGCCGCGACCGCGAGGGCCACCGTGTCTTCGATGCGATCGACCGTGAAGACGACCGTCGGATGCGGGGTCGCGCCTCGAACGTGCAGGTCGCCGTTGACGCCCTCCTCCTGCGGCTGCTTGAGCATGCCCATCTCATCGCCCCACGGCTCGTATTCGAACCCCAGGACCGATGTGTAGAAAGCCTGCGCCCGCGCGATGTCGTCGACGGGGATCTCGAAGTGCTCCACTTTCGCCATGGCTCGACGCTTCCACACCGCGGAGCGTTCGTCCAGCGATGTAGCCCTCGGGCATCATTCGAGCAAGATAAGTGTGTGGGCTTATTCAATGCAGAGGGTCACTCATGCGTGGATTAAGCCCCATAGCATCATCATGTACAATGAAGCTCTAAACCTTATGTACGCGGCACGCTGAGGGAGGCCGGATGTTCGTCATCAACGCGGATCAGCGCGACAGCAGAGCCAATGTCGACCTCATCCCAGCGGGCATCGCCCTGGTGGAGCAGGTCGCGGCGGATCGCCTGGGCATCCCTGTCCAGCGCAACGCGGGCGACGAACTCCAGGCTCTCACCGGCGACGCCGCCGCTGCGCTCGAGGTCGCTCTCGCGCTGCTGCGCGACGGCCGATGGAGTGTGGGTCTCGGGGTGGGCGCGGTCGAGACGCCGCTTCCACCCGACATCCGGGCCGCCCGCGGTCAGGCTTTCGTCCTCGCCCGGGACGCGGTGGAGCGGGCGAAGGGAGCGAGCGGACGGGTGGCGCTCGCGTCGGCCGATCCGGTCGCCGCCGAGGACGCCGAGGCATACCTCCGACTGCTCGTGGATCTGCGCGATCGCCGGTCCGCGCAGGGTTGGGAGGTCGCCGACCTCCTCGCGAAGGAGGGCATGAACCAGAAGCGCATCGCGGACCGGCTGGGGATCACGCCGACGGCGGTGAGCCTCCGAGCGAAGGCTGCGGGCCTGCGACTGGAGGAGGCCGCCATCCCCGCCCTCGTGCGCACACTGGCGGCTCTCGACCACCAGCCGGGCGCGGCCACCGTGAAAGACTGACTGCATGCCAGGAGTCCTCCCCGAGGCGATCATCGTCGCGACGCTGTCGATCTTCCTGTTCCTCGCGATGTGCGCCGCGCTCGTGCTGATCATCGTCAGCCTGAGACGTCCGTCGACCGTGCCCCTCATCGTCGCCGGCTCGCTCGTGGTGCTCTCGCTCATCGTCATCGTGATCTCCCCGTTCAACGTTCCGCTGATCATGGGACTGATCATCGCCCTCCTCGGAACCGCGGTCGCCGTGCTGGGCGGCAACCCGGTTACGCGCCGGATCCTGGAGATCGCGACGCACGGACGGGTGCGCGACGGGGCGAACGGCGGGATCATGCTCGATGCGCAAGCCGCCGGCGTCATCCAGGGCGCGGAGGGCGACGAGCCGGCGGTAGCCGCAACCGAAGTGCTCCGAGGCGGCACCACGATCGGATACCTGGAGCGGCTCGCCGTCGTGATGTCGCTCATCGTCGGCTTTCCCGAGGCACTTGCGATCGTCGTCGCCATCAAGGGCGTCGGCCGGTTCTCGGAACTGGCCGCCGCGGAGGCTCGCGAGCGCTTCATCATCGGAACGCTGTCCAGCCTGCTGTGGGCCTGCATCGTCGGCGCGCTGGTGCGCCTGGCGATCTGGTGAACCGCCTCGACGGAGACCGCGCGTTCTGAGCCTGCTACAGGCCGAGCGCGTGCGCCGCAGCTTGGACGCGCGAGATGAGCTCTGCACGCTGCTCGGCCACGCGGACCGGCGCCGTGCCTCCGATGCCGTCCCGACTGGCGACCGAGCCTTCGACGGTGAGCACGCCGCGGACCTCGGGCGACAGCTCGGGCGAGACGGACGCGAGCATCGCATCGGTCACCTCGCCGAGCTCGATGCCGCGCTCCTCGCAGAGCTTGACGAGGGATCCGGAGATCTCGTGCGCGTCGCGGAACGGAACGCCGCGCTTCACCAGCCACTCGGCGACGTCGGTGGCCAGCGAGAAGCCCTGCGGCGCGAGGTGGGCCATCCGCTCGGTGTCGAACAGCAGCGTTGCGACCATCCCGGCGAAAGCGGGGAGCACGAGCTCGAGCGTGCGCACCGAGTCGAAGACGGGCTCCTTGTCCTCCTGGAGGTCGCGGTTGTAGGCCAGCGGCAGGCCCTTCAGGGTCGACAGAAGCCCGGTCAGGTTTCCGATGAGCCGGCCGGCCTTGCCCCGCGCGAGCTCGGCGATGTCGGGGTTCTTCTTCTGCGGCATGATGCTCGACCCGGTGGAGTAGGCGTCGTCGAGCGTGACGAATCCGAACTCCCGCGTGTTCCAGAGGATGATCTCCTCAGCCAGCCGCGACACGTCGACCGCGATCATCGCGGTGATGAAGGCGAACTCGGCAACGACGTCCCGCGAAGACGTGCCGTCGAGCGAATTCTCCGACGGGCGGTCCATTCCGAGCTCGCTCGCGACGAGCTGCGGGTCAAGACCCAGCGTGGAACCGGCGAGGGCTCCTCCGCCGTATGGCGAGACCGCGGCGCGCGCCGACCAGTCGCGGAACCGCTCCAGGTCGCGCACCAGAGGCCACGCGTGCGCCTGCAGGTGGTGGGCGAGCAGCACGGGCTGCGCATGCTGGAGGTGCGTTCGACCGGGCATCACGGCATCGGGGTGAGCTTCGGCCTGCGCCACCAGCGCATCCACGACCCGCAGGATGTCGCGGGCGATGGTGCGGGAGTGATCCAGGAGGTACATGCGCACCAGGGTCGCGATCTGGTCGTTGCGACTGCGCCCCGCGCGCAGCTTGCCGCCGAGCTCGGGTCCGACGGCGGCGATCAGCGCCTGCTCGAGAGCGCCGTGGACGTCCTCATCGTGCGGCCCGGGCAGGAGCGTCCCGTCCGTGATGCCGCGCGCCAGGATGTCGAGGCCCCCGTGCATCGCGACTTCCTCCTCGGGGCTGAGGTAGCCGGCGGCCGCGAGCGCCATCGCGTGCGCGTGCGATCCGGCGATGTCGTACAGAGCGAGATCCCAGTCGAAGTGTGTCGACCGGCTCAGCGCGGCCAGCTCGGGCGACGGCCCGGCTGCGAAGCGCGCACCCCAGAGCGCACCCTCGTTCGTCCCATCGCCCTTCGCATTGCTCATCGGTTCAGCCTATCGACGCTGCACAGCCAGTCGTGCGACGCGGTCGACCGCCCATTCGAGCGGCCCTCGGCCGATGACGAGAGCCCAGGCGGTGCAGCCGATCAAGATCGCGATCGCGATCGGCCAGAAGGGCTCGAGGTCCCGGAATCCGCGAAGATCGCGGGTGGTGCCGAGGATCGCCCAGGACGCGATCGCCCAGATCACGAGCTGCGCGGTGTATGCGGTCAGCGGCATCGCCCCGACTGCCCGCAGCGGGAGTACGACCCAGGTGAGCAGGGTACGGCACAGGAGCAGGCACGCTCCGAGCACGCCCAGCGCGAATCCCCCGGAGCCGATCACCTCGAGGAGCCCGCTGGAGTGCGGCGCGGCCGTCCAGACCGCATCACTGTAGGAGACGGCTCCGGCCGACTCATCGACGCCGGCCGCGGCATCCAGCCCGTAGCCGACCAGCGCGAGCATGCTTCCCGCACCCACCAGCCACAGCTGCACGCGCGTGCGCACGATGCCGGCGCGGGCAGCCCCGAGTCCGGCGACCATGAAGGCGATCCAGACCGGAAACGGATAGTGCCACCCCGTCGCCGTGGACAGCAACTGCCCGGACGGCGTCGACCACAGCGGGAGCGAGTTCAGGAGGGGCTGCAGGAGCGGCATCACGAGGGCCAGCGCCCCGGCCAGAATCAGCAGCGTCCGCGCTCCGAGCGAAACCAGCGGCAGGGCGAGCAGGAACAGGATCGCGTACGCAGGCAGGATCACGAAGACCGGCACCCCGGTCGCGATGAGCCAGATGCCGAGCAGCCACAGCATCACCGCTCGCATGGCGAGGCGCCCCTGCGCCGTGCGCATGTCGGCGCCCGCGAGCGGCCTCTCACCGCCGGTGACGAGGCCGATGGAGACTCCGGCGAGGGTGGCGAACAGGATCGAGGAGCGGCCGTCGACGACTCCGATCCACGTCGAGCTGTCGGCGAAGTCGAAGTCCTCGATCCACAGGAGATGGGCGGCGATCATGCCGAACACCGCGAGGCCGCGCGCGAGATCCACTCCGGCGATGCGCTGCGGGCCGTTCAGCCGGTCCCAGCGGGATGCGAGCCAGCCCTTCGCCTGCACCCGGTCGGCAGGACCGGCTACTCCTGACGAAGAAGCCACACCAGCAGCGCTTTCTGCGCGTGCAGTCGATTCTCGGCCTCGTCCCAGACGACGCTCTGCGGGCCGTCGATCACCTCGGCCTCCACCTCGTAGCCTCGATCGGCGGGAAGGCAGTGGATGAAGATCGCGTCGGGCCTGGCCAGCGACATCAGCTCGCGCGTGACCTTGTACTCGCCGAGGTCGCGGAGCCGCGCGAGCTTCTCCTCCTCCTTGCCCATCGAGACCCAGGTGTCGGTCACGATCACATCGGCGCCTGCGGCAGCCTCGTTCGCGTCGGTGTAGAGCGTGAGCGATCCGCCGGTCTCGGCGGCCCGTCGATCGGCGGCGCCGACGACGTCTTCGCGCGGGGCGTACGACTCCGGCGAGGCGACCCGCACATGCATGCCCGCGGTGACGCCGGCGAGCATGTAGGAGTGGGCCATGTTGGAGCGGCCGTCACCGAAGAACGCCAGGGTCAGGCCGCGCAGCTCGCCCTTGTGCTCCTGGATCGTGAGCAGGTCGGCCAGCAGCTGGCACGGGTGGAAGTCGTCGCTCAGGGCGTTGACGACCGGAACCCGGGTCCCAGCGGCCATCTCCTCCAACCCCGCCTGCGCGTACGTGCGCCAGACGATCGCGGCGACCTGGCGCTCGAGAACTCGCGCCGTGTCGGAGGGTGTCTCCTTGCCGCCGAGCTGGCTGTTCGCCGTGGAGATGATCAGCGGCGAGCCGCCGAGATCCGCGATGCCGACCGCGAACGAGACCCTCGTGCGAGTAGAGGACTTGTCGAAGATGACCGCGACGGTCTGCGGCCCGGCGAGGGGCGTCAGCTTCCACCGGTCCTTCTTCAAGGCGACCGCCAGATCGAGGATCTCCGCCTGCTCGGCGGCTGTGAGATCGTCGTCGCGCAGCAGGTGCCGGGTCATGCGGTGACACCTTCCGAGGCGGCATCCAGCACGAGAGCGTCCTCGACGGTGCGCAGGGATGCCGTGAACAGCTGCACGAACTCGTCGACCTCCACGTCGCCGATGTTGAGCGCCGGGACGAGACGGACGGTCTCATCGTTCGGAGCGTTGATGATGAGCCCGTGCTCCTGCGCCGCGGCGACGACCGCCTTGGCGACCGGATGCTGCAGCGCCACGCCGATGAGCAGACCGGCGCCGCGGCATCCACTCAGCAGCGGGCTGTCGATGGCCGCGATCGCCTCGCGCAGCTGGCGGCCCCGCTCGGCGGAGTTCTGAACAAGGCCCTCGTCCTCGATCTCGCCGAGGACGGCGCTGGACACCGCCGTGCCGAGCGCGTTGCCGCCGAAGGTCGAGCCGTGGGTGCCGGGGTAGAACAGTTCACTCGCGTGGCCGAAGGTGATGAGCGCCCCGATCGGGAATCCCCCGCCGATGCCCTTCGCGACCGTGATCGCGTCGGGCGTGATGCCGGCGTGCTGGAACGCGAACCACTCCCCCGTGCGGCCGGCGCCGGTCTGGATCTCGTCGACGATCAGCAGCGCGCCGTGCTTCTCGGTGAGCTCCCGCGCCGCCTCCAGGTACCCCTCGGGCAGGTCGATCACTCCGGCCTCCCCCTTGATGGGCTCGACGAAGAGCGCGGCCACCCGGTCGTCGAGCGTGGCCTCGAGCGCTTCGATCGTGGAGTCGATGAACTCCACGCCCGGCACCATCGGCAGGAAGGGCTCCTGCATGTACGGCTTTCCGGTCAGCGCGAGGGTGCCCATGGTGCGACCGTGGAACGCGTCGGTCAGCGCCAGGATGCGCGGGCGCGCCGGTGCTCCCTCCTTGGCGGCGCCGTGGAGTCGCGCGAGCTTGAAGGCGGCCTCGTTGGCCTCTGCGCCGGAGTTGCCGAAGTACACGCGGCCCGCGTCGCCGGTGCCGGCCAGGCGCTTCAGGCGCGACGCCAGCTCGAGCTGCGGCGGCGTCGCGAAGTAGTTCGAGACGTGGGCGAGGGTCGCGGCCTGCGTCGCGATCGCCTCGACGAACACCGGGTGGGCGTGGCCGAGCGAGTTGACCGCGATGCCGGCGAGGAAGTCGAGGTAGCGGCGGCCGTCCGCATCCCACAGGTAGGCGCCCTCGCCGCGGACGAACATCTCCATCCGAGGGCCGAAGCTGCGCACCAGGTCGCGCCCTGCGTCATCCTGCCAACTCATCCGAGGACCACCTCTGTTCCGATTCCCTTGCTGGTGAAGATCTCGGCGAGCACCGAGTGCGGCACCCGGCCGTCGATGATCGCCGCCGTCTGGACGCCGCCTTCAACCGCGTCCAGGCACGCCTGCATCTTCGGGATCATGCCCGATTCGAGACTGGGTAGCATGGCGCGCAGCTCGGCCGCGGTCAGATGCGAGACGAGCGAGTCGCGATTCGGCCAGTCGGCGTACAGCCCCGGTACGTCGGTGAGCACGACGAGCTTGGCGGCGCCGAGGGCGACCGCGAGCGCCGCGGCGGCGGCATCCGCATTGACGTTGAGCGAGTGACCGGGATGATCGAGGTCGGGCGCGATGCTGGAGACGACCGGGATGCGGCCGGCTGCGAGCTGATCGTGAACGGGCCGCGGATCGACCTCGACGACATCGCCGACTCGGCCGAGGTCGTGCTCGACGCCGTTGACCATCACGCCGCGGCGACGGCCGCCGAACAGCCCGGCGTCCTCGCCCGACAATCCGGTAGCGTGCGGCCCGTGCGCGTTGATCTTGGACACCAGCTGCGGGTTGATCTGACCGGTGAGCACCATGCGCACCACGCTGATCGCCTCGGTGCTGGTGACCCGGTAGCCGCCCTTGAACTCGCTGGGGATCGCGAGGCGGTCGAGCATCGACGAGATCTGCGGGCCGCCGCCGTGCACGACGACGGGCTTGACCCCGACGTAGCGCAGGTACGCGATGTCGGCGGCGAACGCGCTCTGCAGCTCGTCGCTGACCATCGCGTTGCCGCCGTACTTGATCACGATGACCTGGTCGCTGAAGCGCTGCAGCCAGGGCAGCGACTCGATGAGAGTCGCGGCCTTGGCGCTCGCCTCGGCGGGATCGGTGTCTTGCAGGTCGATGTCGGTCATGTCGCGTAGGCGCTGTTCTCGTGTACGTAGTCGTGCGTCAGGTCGTTCGTGAGGATCGTCGCCGCGGCGCCGCCGACTTTGAGGTCGATGCGGAGGTGCGTGGCGCGGGGGGTCAGATCGACGTCATCGCGAGGCGCATCCGGACCACCCTGACTGCACACCCGGACGCCGTTCATCCAGACGTCGACGTCGTACGGGTCGAACTCCGCGTCGGTCGTGCCGATCGCCGCGAGCACGCGGCCCCAGTTCGGATCGTTGCCGAAGATCGCCGCCTTGAAGAGGTTGTTGCGGGCGACGGAGCGTCCGACCTCGACGGCGTCGGGCTCGGATGCCGCACGAACGACCTCGATCGTGATGTCATGCGAGGCGCCCTCGGCGTCGCCCTGCAGCTGGGTCGCCAGGTCGAGGCACAGCTCGGCGAGGGCCGCCGCGAATTCGTCGAAGGACGGCCGCACGCCGGACGCGCCCGAGACCATGAGCGTCACCTGATCGTTCGTGGACATGCATCCGTCGGAGTCGAGGCGGTCGAAGGTTACTCCCGTCGCGCGCCGCAGCGCCGCATCGGCGTCGGGGGCATCCAGCACCGCGTCGGTCGTGACCACGACGAGCATCGTCGCAAGGCCCGGAGCCAGCATCCCGGCGCCCTTGGCCATGCCGCCGATCGACCAGCCGCCGCGCGAGACGACCGAGCGCTTCGGCCGCGAGTCGGTGGTCATGATCGCAAGGGATGCCGCTTCACCGCCGTGAGGGCTGAGCGCCGCGATCGCCTGTTCCGTGCCGTCGAGCACCTTGGCGCGGAACGCCTCGTCGCCGGTGCCGATGAGCCCGGTCGAGCAGATCAGGATGTCGCCGGAGCTGATCCCGAGCAGCTCGGCCGCCTTCTCAGCGGTCTGATGCGTGGTCTGGAATCCGAAGGAGCCGGTGAAGCAGTTGGCTCCGCCGGAGTTGAGCACGATCGCCTCGACGACCCCGTCCTGGATCGCCTGCTGCGACCAGAGGATCGGGTTCGCCTTCGCGCGGTTGGACGTGAACACCGCCGCACCGACCTTGAGCGGCCCGCGGTTGACGACCACGGCCACGTCGGGGTTTCCGTTCGACTTGAGGCCGACGCCGACACCGGCCGCCTCGAATCCCCCGGGTGCGGTGACGCTCATGGCGCGACTCCGTTCACGGTGAGCGCCGTCGCCTCGGCCAGGCCCAGCGCGATGTTCATCGACTGGACGGCGGCGCCGGCGGTGCCCTTGACGAGATTGTCGACAGCCGCGACGACCACCACCCGGTTCGCCGGACGGTCGATGGCAAGGCCCAGGAGCGCGGTGTTGGCACCGAGCACGTCGGCGGTCCGGGGGAACTCACCCGGCGGCAGGACCTGCACGAACGTCTCATCGCCGTAGGCCGCTTCCCACGCTCCGCGGATCTCGGCGTCGGTGGCGCCGTGGGCGATCGGGGCGGAGCTGGTGGCGAGGATGCCGCGAGCCATCGGCACGATGAGCGGGGTGAACGAGATGCGGATGCCTTCATCGGCGTTCTCGTCGCGTCCGGGCGCACCGGATTCGGAGATGGGCGCCGGATTCGGATCGGCCGATGCTCCGGATCCGGATCCGGTGCCGACATCCGAATCCGCGCGGGCGCGAGCCGCAGCGAGCGCCTGACGGATCTCAGGGATGTGCCGGTGGCTGCCGCCCACCGCGTATGGATTCGCGCTGCCGAGGACCTCGCTCGCGAGGAGGTTCGTCTTGAGGCTCTTGCCCGCGCCGCTCGGGCCGACCGCGAGAACGGTGACGATGTCGGACGGGTCGATCACGCCAGCGGCGACGCCCGGCGCGAGACTGAGGCTCACGGTGCTGGCGTTGCACCCGGGTGCCGCGATGCGGGTGGCGCCGACGAGACGCGCGCGCTGCTTGGTTCCGCCTACCGGCAGCTCCGGAACACCGTACGTCCACGGATCGTGGAAGTCGCCGCCGTAGAACCGATCCCAGTCGGCGACCGACTCGAGTCGGTGGTCCGCCCCGGCGTCGATCACGAGCGGCGTGTCCGCCAGGACGTCGGTGAAGCGGCCGGATTGTCCGTGCGGCAGCGCCAGGAAGACGATGTCGTGTCCTGCGAGCACGTCGGGTGTCGTCTCCTGCAGCGTCAGGTGCGCCAGCGAACGCAGGTGGGGCTGATGCTGCGTGAGGGCCTGACCGGCATTGGAGTGCGCGGTCACGGTGCGGATCTCGACGTCGGGATGCGCGGCGAGGATCCGCAGGATCTCGCCGCCCGCATAGCCGGATGCGCCGGAGACGGCGACCGAATATGTCATGGATTCCACCTTAGAGTCTGGGGTCGTGGGCTTCAGACGGCGACGCCCACGGCTCCCCTCCTCGGAGGTGCGCAGGGTCGCCTACAGTCGGCGGCCGTCCAGACGTCGGCGCGCGGGAGCGACGCTCGGAACGAGCGTGGCGGAGAAGGGCGCTGCCGAAGGCATGGGGCGACGATAGCTGGCCGGTCGCGGCATCCGCAAATCGGGTCGGAGCTGATCCGGTGCCTGCTCAGCGCAGCTCGTCGATGAGGCTCGTCTCCTCGGCGCGGGTGAGGCCGCTGCGCCGTTCGCGGTCCAGGCCGCGCTCACGCTCATCTGCCAGGGTCCGCTCCAGCGTCTCCCTCACACCGCGCAGGCGACCGCCGGCCGCGCGGTATGCGGCATTCGATCGCGTGGAGAATCCCGTCATCTCGCGCGGCAGCCAGAGCGGGAGCGACCGCGGTCCCATCCAGTGCTGGACGTCACGGGCGTCGAGCCAGTCGTCGTCGACCTCGACGAGCCTGCCCGTATGCCCGGAAACGTCGTGTGCGAGCTGCAGCAGCTCGGCGAGCGGAAGGGTGTCGCCGATCGCGTTCGCGACTCCGCTCCAGCGCTGTTCCCCGCACGCCACGATGAACCCGGTGAGATCGTCGACATCGATCACCTGTGCGTTCAGCCCCGCGAGCCTGGGCACAAGGACGTCCTGGTCGGCGGCGAGCGCGAATCGGCCGACCCAGTAGCCGAAACGGTCGGTGGGGTCGCCGGGTCCGACGATGAGCCCCGGTCGCACGATCGCCGCTCGGTCTCCGAGCGCGGTGCGGACGGATGCTTCGGCCGCGGCCTTCGCACGGGAATAGTCGTATTCGTCACCCGGGCGGGCGGGTTCGCTGAGCCGGGCGGTCTCATCGGCGCCGACCTCGTCGTTGTCCGCGTATGCCGACAGCGACGAGACGTACGTCCAATGCCGCGCTCGCCGGGCGAGAACCTCCACCGCTGCGGCCACGTGTTCGGGGATCGAGGAGATCTCGACGACCTCGTCCCACTCGCGGTGGGCGACAGCGACGTAGGCGTCGGGCTCCGCCCGGTCGCCGATGACCAGCTCAGTCCCGTCGGGCGCGGGGCGGCCACCTCGCGCGAGGCACGTGACGTCAGCACCGGCATCCGCCCATGCGCGCGCCACGCGTCCGCTCAGCCAGCCGGTACCGCCGAGGATCAAGACCTGAGTCATCCCGCCATCCCATCAGAATCGCCGCCGACGTGGCACCCCGCGCCGCTCCCAGCGGATCTTCGGTCGCCGAGTGCACGGGTTCGCGTCGAGTGCACGGGCTGTCGACGTCGCTGGGCCGTGCACTCGGCGACTTCCCGTGCACTGGGCGCAGCGCCGGCCACGCCCGATCGGCGATCGGCGACCGACCGGGTCTACTCGCGAAGCGTCGCGCCGAAGCGCTCGGCCGCGGCGGCCACGCCGGCGAGCTTCGCCTCCGTCGCCTCGGCAGCCGTCAGTGTGCGATCGGCGGCGCGGAAGCGCAGCGCGAAGGTGAGGCTCTTCGATCCGTCCGGAACGCCGGCCCCGCGGTAGTCGTCGACCAGCCGCATCGATTCCAGCAGCTCGCCTGAACCCTCGGCGAGCGCTGCCCGAACCATGGCGGCCGGCACATCCGCGCCCACCACGAGTGAGACGTCCTGCGTGGCGGCCGGGTAGCCCGACAGCGATCCGGCGACGACGCGGTCGCCGGCGAGCGAGAGGATCAGGTCGAGGTCCAGCTCGGCGACGACGACGCGGCCCGGGAGATCGGATGCCTCGGCCACGGACGGCAGCAGCTCGCCGACGTAGCCGACCGCGATGTCCCCCACCGAGAGCACGCCGGTGCGTCCGGGATGCAGCGCTGCACGTTCGCCCTGCTCGACATCCACCCTCACGCCTGCCGCCGAGGCGATGGTGCGGACGGCGTCGAGTGCGTCCGCGAGGCCTGCGGCGGCGCCGGCGTTCCCCGGCTGCTTCGGCGAGATCCACCCGGTCAGCAGCACGGCGACGTGGCGGTGCTGCGGCGGGATGGAGGCGTCCAGAGCCGTCAGGGTCGCGGCATCCGGTCGCACCGCGAGCGGCGGCACGAAAGACGTGCCGTATTGCACGCCGGGCTCGGGCAGGAACACCGTGCCGGACTCGTACACCGCGAGATCGGTGAAGCCGCGGGCGACATTGCGGTGCGCGACCCGCAGCAGGCCCGGGATGAGGCTCCGGCGCAGGAACGGCGCCTGACCGTCGAGCGGGTTCGCGAGCTTCACGCTCGGCAGCCGTCCGCCCGATGCGGAACCGTGCAGATCGTTCTGCTCCTCCGTGGTGAAGGGGAACGAGGGCGTCTCGACGTAGCCCGCAGCGGCGAGGGCGTTGGCGACCCGGCGGCGGCCCTGCTGCGCCGCGGTCAGACCGCGGCCGGACGGAGGAGTGGGAAGAATCGACGGGATGCGGTCGTAGCCCTCGATCCGGGCGACCTCCTCGGCGAGCGTCCACTTGTCGGTGAGGTCGGGTCGCCACGACGGCGGCGAGACGACCAGCTCGTCGCCGCGGTCGTCCACGTCGCAGCCGATCAGACGCAGCGCGCCGATCACCTCGGAGGTCGGGTACTTCACCCCGATGAGGCCCTGCACGAAGCCGACCGGCAGTCTCAGCTGCGGGCGCTCCCACTGGGCGTACAGCGCACCGCCGAGCTCGTCGATGGTGCCGCCGGCGAGCTCGGCCATGAGGTCGGCCACGCGCTGGGCGGCGACGAACGAGATCGCCGGGTCGACTCCGCGCTCGAAGCGACGGGACGCCTCGGACGGCAGCTTGTGCCGGCGGGCGGTGCGTGCGATCGAGATCGTGTCGAAGATCGCAGCCTCGATGAGGACGTTCTTCGTGTCCGGGCCCATCTCGGTGGTTCCGCCGCCCATGACGCCGGCGAGGCCGATCGGCCCCGAGCCGTCGGTGATCAGCAGGTCCTCGGTGTGCAGCGTGCGCACCTTGCCGTCGAGCGTCTCCAGCTGCTCCCCCGGTGCGGCGCGGCGGACGGTGATCCCGCCGGCGAGCTTGTCGAGGTCGTAGCCGTGGATCGGGTTGCCGAGCTCGAGCATGACGTAGTTGGTGATGTCGATCAGAACACCGAGCGAGCGGATGCCGGCTAGCGTGAGCCGCGCGATCATCCACGCCGGAGTCGGTGCCGAGGCATCGACGCCTCGGACGGTGCGCACCACGAATTCGGACGCACCCACCCGGCCACGGATCGGCGCGGCGTCCTCCACCGCGACGGCGAAGCCGTGACCGGGTTCGACTTCGTGCGGCGGCCGCAGACCCGGGTCGTGGAAGGTGGCGCCGGTGGCGTGCGCGTACTCGCGGGCGACGCCGCGGATCGACAGCGCATAGCCCCGGTCGGGGGTCACGTTGATCTCGACCGCGACGTCGTCCAGGCCGAGGAGCTCGATCGCGTCGGTGCCGACGGGAGCGTCGATGCCGAGCGTGGCAAGGCGGAGGATCCCGTCGTGCTCCTCACCGAGGCCGAGCTCGCGCGCTGAGGCGATCATGCCGTCCGACACGTGACCATAGGTCTTGCGCGCCGCGATCGGGAAGGGTCCGGGCAGCACGGCCCCCGGCAGCGTCACGGCGACCTTGTCTCCGACGAAGAAGTTGCGTGCGCCGCAGACGATGCCGTGGACGGCCGGTCCGCCATCGGCCGCCGGCTGCCCGTCGGGCGCGACCCGCACCTGGCACCAGCGGATCGTCTTGCCGTTGGACTGCGGCTCTTCGACGAACTCGAGCACCTCGCCCACGACGATAGGGCCCTGCAGCTCGAACCGGTGCACGTCCTCCTCTTCGAAACCGACGCGCACGAGCGCGGCGAGGACGTCTTCGGCGGTGGCATCGGCCGGAACATCGACGTACTCGCGCAACCACGACAGCGGGACGCGCATCAGACCACCATTCCGAACTGCTCGCTGAAGCGCACATCGCCCTCGGCCATGTCGCGCATGTCCTGCACATCGCTGCGGAACATCAGGGTCCGCTCGATGCCCATGCCGAAGGCGAAGCCGGAGTACTCCTCGGGGTCGATTCCGGCCGCCCGGAGCACATTCGGGTTGATCATCCCGCAGCCGCCCCACTCGATCCACTGAGCTCCGCCCTTGAAGGTCGGGTGCCAGAGATCCAGTTCGGCGGACGGCTCCGTGAACGGGAAGAAGTTGGCGCGGAACCGCGTCTTGGCCTCGGGGCCGAACAGCACCCGGGCAGCGTGGTCGAGCGTGCCCTTGAGGTGGGCCATGGTGATGCCCTTGTCCACGACCAGGCCCTCGAACTGTGTGAACACCGGCAGGTGCGTGGCGTCGAACTCGTCGGTGCGGAACACGCGCCCCGGGCAGAGGACGTAGATCGGAACCTCCCGCTCGAGCATCGAACGCACCTGCACCGGGCTGGTGTGCGTCCGCATCACGAGGTGGCGTTCCACCGGGTCGACGAAGAAGGTGTCCTGCATCTGACGCGCCGGGTGATCGACGTCGAAGTTGAGCGCGTCGAAGTTATACCACTCGTGCTCGAGCTCGGGGCCTTCGGCGATCTCCCACCCCATGCCCACGAAGATGTCGGCCACCTGCTCCTGCAGGAGCGAGATCGGATGCCGCGCTCCGACGCGCGCGTGCGAGGGCAGCGCCGTGACATCGAGCCGCTCCGCCTCCAGGCGGTCTGCGGTCTCGGCCTCGGCGACCTGCTGCTCACGCGCGGCGAGTGCCTGGTTCACGCGGGCCCGCGCCTGCCCGACGAGCTTGCCGAACTCCGCCTTCCGGGCAGGCGCCACGTCGCGCAGCCGGGAGTTGAGCTTCGCCAGGGGCGAGGCCTCGGCGGTGTGCGCAGAGCGGGCCGCCTTGATCGCGGCGGTATCGGATGCCGCGTCGATGGCCTCCAGCGCGGCCTCGACGGCAGCATCCACCGCCTCCGGCGTGATCACGGAGGGCGGGTTGTCGGGTGAGTCAGACACGAGAGACGAGTCTACCGACGGCGGGTGGACCCGCCCGCCGCTGTCACCGGTCGCCGGGGACCTGTTCAGCGCGGCGGGTTGCCAGCGAGGTCTGCCCTCGCCTCAACCTCGAGAAGAGCACCCGGGGCGGTCGGATCGGTGACCTTTCCACCGCGGCGACGCGCCTTTCCGCCGCTCGCGGTGCGGCGTGAGAGCCAGCGGGCGAACCATGACAGCGTCAGGTTGATCGCGAGGTAGATGACGAGGGTCACGAGGAACAGCGAGAATATGTACCGGTTGCCGTAGAAGCTGCCCAGGTTGTTCATGTTGTTGCGGATGATCTCGTTGTACCCGACGATGTAGCCGAGCGAGGTGTCCTTGAGCAGTACCACCAGCTGGGCGACGATGATCGGCAGCATCTGCCGGAACGCCTGCGGGAATTCGACCAGCATCTTCGACTGGAACTCCCGCATGCCCACGCTGAGCGCCGCCTCGCGCTGTCCGCGCGGGAGTGCGACGAGTCCGGCTCGCAGGGCCTCGCCGATGAGCGTGCCGTTGTAGAGGATAAGGGCGATCACGACCGCCCAGAAGGCGCCGGTCGATGCGACGAGCAGGATGAACAGCATCATCAGCAGCACGGGCATGCCGCGCAGGAACTCGATGAGCCAGCCGGTCGGGATCCTCAGCCATGCGATCGACGAGCTGCGCATGAGCGACAGCACGACGCCGAGGGCGATCGCCCCCACGGCCGCCACTGCGGCGGCCTGCAGAGTGGCCACGACGCCACGGCCGATCGATCCCCACAGCGCGGGGTCGAGGAAGATGTTCCATCGGGTGCCGTCGAACATGCCGGGCAGGGTGATTCCGCCCGACTCGCGCGGCGCCGCGAGCGTCATGACGATCCACGCCAGGCCCGCGATGATCAGGATCAGGGCGATCACGGAGGCGATTCGCGAGTTGCGACGCGCCTTCGGGCCAGGGGCGTCGAACAGGACGCTGGTTCCGCTCATCGCTTCACCACCCAGCGCTTCTCGAGCTGCCCTGCGGCCAGTCCCAGCGGAACGGTGATGACCAGGTACAACGCGGCCGCAGTGAAGAGGATCTGCAGCACGATGTTGCCGTTGTCGTTCGCCAACTGACGCGTCGTCGCGAAGAGTTCGACCACGAAGAAGCCGCCCGCCACCGAGGTGTTCTTCGTAAGTGCGATGAAGACGTTGATGAGCGGCGGAACCGTCATGCGGAAGGCCTGGGGCAGCACTACGAGCGAGACCGTCTGGCCGAAGCCGAGTCCGATGCTGCGCGCCGCTTCGGCTTGGCCGAGCGGCACACCGTTGATACCCGACCGAAGCGCCTCGGCGACGAACGGCGACGTGTAGTACGTCAATGCGATGAACGCGAGAAGCACGTAGGGCAGGCGGACGCCGAGCATGGGCAGCACGAAGGCTGTGAAGAAGAAGATGAGGGTCAGCGGGGTGTTGCGGGCGATCTCGGTCCAGAACGCGGCGAACCCGCGGAGCGCACCGACCGGCGAGATCCGCATCGCGGCGATGATCGTGCCCAGGATCAGTGCGAGCACACCTGACACCACCAGCAGGAGGAGTGTCACCTGGAATCCCGCCCAGAACTCGGGCAGGAGCGAGATCAGCTGCTCCACGAGGCCTCCTCTCCGGTCACGTGCGGGATGTGCTCAGGGGGTGGATGCCTGGGCAAGCGTTGACCGCCGGCCCAGGCATCCGATCGATCAGTATCGGTCGACTGCCGGTGGCTCGATGAACGGCAGAACCGTTCCGGCCGTGGCGTTCCACGCTGCTTCGTAGCTGCCGTCCTCGTAGGAGGCTTCCAGCACGTCGTTGATCCAGTCGCGGAACTCGGTGTCCTCCAGAGCGAGGCCGATGCCGTAGGGCTCCTCGGTGAAGGGCTCGCCGACGACCTTGAACTCGCCCTCGTTCTGGGCCGCCAAGCCCGCGAGGATGACGTTGTCGGTCGAGACTGCGACGACGGTGCCGTCGCGCAGCGGTCCGAGGCAGTTGCTGTAGGTGTCGGTCAGGAGCACCTCAGCCCCGAGCGCCTCGAGGTTGGCGGCCGGCGTCGAGCCGGTCACCGAGCAGACCGGCTGGCCGACGAGGTCGTCTTCGGTCTCGATGTCGTCATTGTCGGCGAGAACAAGGATCGACTGGCCCGCCATGTAGTACGGACCGGCGAAGGAGACGACCTCCTTGCGCTTGTCGTTGATCGTGTACGTCGCGACGACGATGTCCACTTCGCCGTTCTGGATGAACGGCTCGCGGTTGGCCGAGACCGACTCGACCCATTCGATGTCGTCTTCAGCGATTCCGAGCTGACCGGCGATGATCTTGCCGATCTCGACGTCAAAGCCCTCAGGAACGCCCGACGGTCCGACCAGACCGAACAGAGGCTGGTCGAACTTGGTGCCGATCGTGATGGTCCCCGCTTCGGCGAGCGCCGCCATCGTGCTGCCCTCGGCGAACGTGGGTGCCGGCTCCGGCGTGGCCGTTTCGCCGCCACCGGCGTCTCCGCCGCCCGACGCGCATCCGGAAAGTACCAGCGCTCCGGCTGCCGCCAACGCGAGCAGAGTGAGTCGTGTTCTCTTCATGTCCTACCGTCCTTTGCTGTGTTCGGGCCGCTCGTGACGGCCTTCATTCGTGGGTCCTGGCCGCGGTGCAGCGGCCGAGGTGTCTCAGTGCTCGAGGATCTTCGACAGGAAGTCTTGCGCCCTCTCACTCTGGGGGTTGGTGAAGAACTGCTCGGGGGTCGCCTCTTCCACGATCGCTCCGCTGTCCATGAAGAGCACGCGATCGGCGGCTTTGCGGGCGAATCCCATCTCGTGGGTGACGACAATCATCGTCATGCCGTCCTTGGCAAGACCGATCATGACGTCCAGCACCTCGTTGATCATCTCGGGGTCGAGCGCACTCGTGGGCTCGTCCATGAGGATGAGCTTCGGGTCCATTGCCAGCGAACGGGCGATGGCGACACGCTGCTGCTGGCCGCCGGACAGCTGGGCGGGCATCTTCTTGGCCTGATTGGCGACGCCGACGCGCTCCAGCAGCGCCATCGCCTTGTCGTCGGCCGCCTTGCGCGACATCTTCCGGACCCGGATCGGGCCGAGCGTCACGTTCTCGAGAACGGTCTTGTGCGCGAACAGGTTGAACGACTGGAAGACCATGCCGACGTCGGCGCGCAGCTTCGCCAGCCCTGCACCCTCCTCGGGCAGGTCCACGCCGTCGATCGAGATCCTTCCGGAGTCGATGGTCTCGAGTCGGTTGATCGCGCGGCACAGCGTCGATTTGCCCGAGCCGGACGGGCCGATAACCACGACGACCTCGCCGCGGTTGACGACGGTGTCGATTTCCCTGAGCACGTGCAGATCGCCGAAGTGCTTGTCCACGTGATCGATGACCACGAGCGGCTCACCGCGCCGAACGCTGATGTTCGAAGTCTTCGGCACAGCATCAGGTGTGTCCGGTGTCGCCATGTTGCCACCCTAGGGGGCGGCACTCGCTCGGCGGGAGACCCCGGCGCGAGCTTTACCG
Organism: uncultured Actinomycetota bacterium; assembly: GCA_963717585.1. Taxonomy (GTDB): domain Bacteria; phylum Actinomycetota; class Actinomycetes; order Actinomycetales; family Microbacteriaceae; genus Microbacterium. Next base: position 693,336 of record CAVQWI010000001.1, read on the forward strand.
GACTGTAACAGGGCGAGCAAAGGTCAGCTCGGCGCGCCTGAGCGCTGCGCGAAAGCCGTCTCGTACAGGCACACGCTGGCCGCCGTCGCCAGATTCAGCGACTCCGCGCTGCCGTAGATCGGAAGGCGCAGCGAGAGATCCGCGAGTGCGATCGACTCCTCATCCAGCCCCCGCGCCTCGTTGCCGAACAGCCATGCCGTGGGTTCGGCCAGCAGCGCCCGGGCGGCGAGGAAGTCCCCTCCCCCGACGTCGGCTGCGACGACCCGCACGCCCGCCGCGCGGGCCCGGTCCACCGCGTTGACGAGGTCCACGCCGACCGCGATCGGCAGGTGGAACAGCGACCCCGTCGTGGCGCGGACGACTTTGGGGTTGTACGGATCGACGGTGCGCCCCGTCAGGATCACGGCATCGGCGCCTGCGGCATCCGCTGCCCGGATGATCGTGCCGAGGTTGCCGGGATCGCGCACCTCCTCGCAGATCGCGACCAGCCGGGGCGAGGCGGCGAACACGTCGCGCACGGAGGTCGGCGTCTGACGCGCCACTGCCACGATCCCCTGCGGCGTCACCGTGTCGGCCATCGCGTCGAGGACCGCTTCCGTGGTGAAGACGACCTCGATTCCGGCATCCCGCGCGGCGTCGCGCAGGTCGCCGTGCCGTTCCAGCGCCGACGGCGTCGCGAAGATCTCCAGGACCGTGTCCGGCCGGTACGACAGGGCTTCGCGCGCGGCCTGCGGACCCTCGAGCAGGAACAGACCCGTCTCCTGGCGCGCACTGCGCTTGGTCAGCTTCGCGACGGCGCGAACGCGGGGCGAGCGCGGGTTCTCGAGCACAGGTTCAGTATGGCCGGTTCGAGCGGATTGCACGCGCCCGGGCGCGGTCCGCCGGAACGCGAAAGGGCGCCCTCCCGAAGGAGGACGCCCTCTGTCTCGAAACGCGCGCTGGCGCGCAGTTCGATGACCGGCGGATGCCGGGGACTACGCGGTCTTCGGCGCGTTGACGTCGCTGGGCAGCGCGCCCTTGGCGGTCGCGACGAGCGATGCGAAGGTGGCAGGCTCGTTCACCGCGAGCTCGGCGAGCATGCGGCGGTCGACCTGCACACCCGCGAGGCCGAGGCCCTGGATGAAGCGGTTGTAGGTGAGGCCGTTCGCGCGCGACGCGGCGTTGATGCGCTGGATCCACAGGCGGCGGAAGTCGCCCTTGCGCTTGCGGCGGTCGCGGTACGCGTAGACGAGCGAGTGGGTGACCTGCTCCTTCGCCTTGCGGTACAGGCGCGAACGCTGACCCCGGTAACCGGAGGCGCGCTCGAGGATGACGCGGCGCTTCTTGTGGGCGTTGACTGCCCGCTTGACTCTAGCCATTTCGTTTCGTTCCTAATCTGCGAGTCGGCGCGTCAGCGCCCGAGGAGCTTCTTGACGGATTTCAGGTCGTTGCCCGAGATCACCTGGTCCTGGTTGAGGCGACGCGTGCGCTTGCTCGCCTTGCCCTCCAGGTTGTGGCGCATACCCGCCTGCTGCTTCATGATCTTTCCGCTGCCGGTGACCTTGAAGCGCTTCTTGCTGCCCGAGTGGGTCTTCTGCTTCGGCATCTCATCGTTCCTTTGTTGGTGTCGCCCTGACGGGCGCCGTTGTCTTTCCCGCGTGGCGGGAGCCTGGGGGACCTACTCGGCGTCTGCCGGAGCGGGCTCATCCGAGGAGGCAGGACCGCCGTGAGCCGCGTTGCGGGCGGCTTCCTTGTTCGCAGCGCGCTGGGCGTTCTGCTCGGTCTTGACCTCGGACTTGTTCTTGTGGGGCGCGACCACCATGACCATGTTGCGCCCGTCGATCGTGGGGTTGGACTCCACGGTGCCGAACTCAGCGACGTCCTCCGCGAACTTGCGGAGCAGACGCACACCCTGCTCGGGACGCGACTGCTCGCGACCGCGGAACAGGATCATGGCCTTCACCTTGTCGCCCGACTTGAGGAAGCCCTCGGCGCGCTTGAGTTTGGTCGTGTAGTCGTGGGCCTCGATCTTCAGACGGAACCGGACCTCCTTGAGGATGGTGTTCGCCTGGTTGCGCCGGGCCTCCTTGGCCTTCTGCGCTGCTTCGTACTTGAACTTCCCGTAGTCCATGATCTTGACGACGGGCGGCTTCGAGTTCGGAGCCACCTCGACAAGGTCGAGATCGGCATCCTGCGCCAGACGCAGGGCAACCTCGATGCGTACGACGCCGACCTGCTCTCCGTTCGGGCCCACGAGGCGGACCTCGGGCACGCGGATGCGGTCATTGGTGCGGGGATCGCTGATGCGGAACTCCTCTTCGTGCGGGTTACGGCCACCGCGACACGGGATGCGTCGCGGGCGGAAGAGAGACTCGATTCCACCCGCACGACGCGCGAGCGCCTGCTTCTGCACCCGGTATCCACTGCGTGGCTTTTCAGTTCCACTTCGTGGCTCTGCCCCGGCCGCAAGCGGACGGGGCGGAGTGCGTGACCCGGTAGCCTGGAGCGGCAAGCGCGGGTGGGATGTGATCCTCTTTCGTTCCGAAGCAGAACGCTCCGGAGCCCGACATAGTCTAGCAGAGAGCCGCACGTGGACACGATTCCGAACAGCGACGACGATCTTCGAGCCGGTCAGCTGGCGCAGGATGCGGAGCGGCAGGCTCGCTGGGAGGCGCAGGAGCGCGCCGCCTCGGCCGCGACCCGCGACATCGCCGATGTCCCCGCGGTCGAGGTGATCACCACGGCCGCCGTGCACCTCATGAGCGCGGCCGCGGTCAAGGTCGGGCTCGCAGACGACGCCGCAGCGGAGACCGACCTCGACGAGGCGCGCAAGCTGATCAACGCCCTTGCCGGCCTCATCACCGCCGGCGCTCCCGAGATCAGCGACATGCACGCGCGCTCGCTCCGCGACGGACTGCGATCGCTCCAGCTCGCATTCCGCGAGGCATCCGTGATCCCCGACCCCATCGGCAAGGGGCCCGGCGAGAAGTGGACCGGGCCAGTCACCTAATCCCGGATGCCGATCGCCGCCGCTCCGCGTGAGACGGCGTCGATGGTGCGACGCACCGCTTCCTCGTCGGTGCCGCGGTTGCTCACGGCGAAGCGGACGACGGTGCGCCCGTGCCAGGTGGAGGAGGATGCCCATACCGTCCCCTCGGCCCGCAGCCAGTCGCCCAGCGCGGCGGTGTCGGCGTCGTCCCGCGCGGCCAGGCACACCTGCGTGAAGACGACGTCGTTGAGCACCTCCAGTCCGGGGATGCCGCGGAAGCCGGCGGCCAGGTCGAAGGCGGCGTCCACCAGCCCGTCGACGAGGTCGACGACGCCGCGACTGCCCAGGGATCGCAACGCCGCCCATACCGGCACGCCGCGGGCGCGACGCGACATCTCCGGTACGTGGTCGTAGGGGTCGGCGATGCTCACGACGGCCGGCAGATACGCTGCGTGAACACCGAGCGAGGCCGACATCGCAGCTTCGTCGCGGACGAAGACCACCCCGCAGTCATACGGGACATTCAGCGTCTTGTGGGCGTCGGTCGCCCAGGAATCCGCACGCTGCTGCGCCCGCGAAGAGATGCCTGGATCGCGGCGATGCCGCAGCCCACAGCCCGAACGCGCCGTCGACATGAACCCACGCACCGTGCTGATGGGCGACATCGATCGCCGCAGCGAAGTCGTCGAACGCGCCCGAGTGCACATCGCCGGCCTGAAGCGCCACGATGGTCGGCCCTTCGTACTCCGCCAGGGCGCTCGCCAGGCCCTCCACGTCGATCCGGCCCTGATCGTCGGCTCCGACCGTCACCGGGCTTCCGAGGCCGGCGAGGCGCCCGGCGAGCACGACGGACGCGTGGACGGCGTCGCCCGCGAGGAAGCGGATCCGCGGAGCCGACTGGATGCCGCGGGACGCGTCGTGACCTCGATCGCGCAGCACGGCATCACGCGCCACGATGAGCGCAGAGAGGTTGGCGGTCGTGCCGCCGGTCACGAATCCGACGCCGGAGTGACGGGGAAGGTCCAGCAGCTCGAGCAGCCAACCCGCTGCGACCTCCTCGACCGCGGATGTCGACGGTGTGAGCTGACGTGCGCCCGAGTTCTGGTCCCATCCCGAGAGCAGCCAGTCCGCCGCCATCGCGGCCGGGTATGCTCCGCCGATCACCAGCCCGAAGAAGCGCGGCGAGCCCATCGCGATCAGACCGGGTCCGGCAGCCTCGGCAAGCTCATCGACGACTGCAGAGGGCGAGATCCCGGCTTCGGGCAATCGTCGATTCAGGCGCGCGAGGATCTCGTCAGCATCTGCTTCGGGTCGGATCGGTCGCTCGGACATCGAGTCCAGCCAGCCGAGCGCATGCCTGTGCGCCGCATCCAGCGCCTGCCGGTACTCGTCTTCCCGTGCGCTGCCGATCATGCGTCACCCCCGAGACGTGATCATGCGCCAGGGCGGCTCCGTCCGCAAGGGGCCGACGCCTGCGATCGCGGCTACGCGCGGATGAGCTTGACCGTCAGCGAGTCGACGAGAACCGCGATGCGGTGATCAGCCGCCCAGCGCTTGGCGAGCCGGGCGAGGACCGCGTCCAGCTCGGACTGGTCGAGGCCGTGGATGAGCTCGAGCCGCACCACGAGCTCGGGTCCGCGCAGGCGCGCGCCCGGGTCCCCCGGCTCCACTGCGAGGTCGATGACGGCGAGCTCGCCGCCGACGCTCTGATGAAGACCGGCGACCACCTCCGGAGAGGCGAAGCTCGGCTCCCAGGGGATGCCCTGGGCGATGGCCCAGACGGCGGGGCGGCGGATCACGAACTCCGTGTCCGAGCCCGGATCGATGACGATGAGGTCGGTGTCGTCGGCCGATGCCGCAACCGCGGTGCGCACTCCGTCGGCCGGAACGGGCCGGGCCGAAGCGTCCCAGCGGCTCATCGCGGCCACCGATGTGAAGACCGGAAGCACGCTCCGGCCGTCGGGTGCGGCCACCGTGACGATCGACAGCTCCTGGGTCTTGTCGACCTCCAGGCCATGCGGGCCGACGCCGTGCTCGCCTTTCCCGGCCAGCAGCGGGATGAGCAGCCGCGCCGTGCGGTACGCATCGACCACGGCGACCTGGTCGGCCGAACCGTCTCGGAACGAGATCAGTGCGGCGAGCAGCGCGGGGTCGGCGGAACCGTCGTCGCCGGAATGACGGTTGGACTCGAAGCGGCGCCCCTCCCAGGGCACTCCCGCGGAGTCACCGCCGCCGGGGTGGTGATCGTTCGGATCAGTGTCCGGCGACATCCAGCGCCTCGGCCAGCGTGAAGGCGCCGGTGTAGAGGGCTTTGCCGACGATCGTGCCTTCCACGCCGAGGGGCACGAGTTCTCGCAGGGCGGCGATGTCGTCCAGGTTCGAGACCCCTCCCGACGCGACGACGGGCTTGGGCGTGCGCGAGGTTATCTCTCGCAGCAGTTCGAGGTTCGGCCCCTGCAGGGTTCCGTCCTTCGTGACATCGGTCACGACGTAGCGGCTGCATCCTGCTGCTTCGAGCCGGTCGAGCACCGCCCACAGGTCGCCGCCCTCCTGCGTCCAGCCCCGGGCTGCGAGTGTCGTGCCGCGGACGTCGAGTCCGACCGCGATCGCATCGCCGTGCCGGCCGATGACGTCCGCTGCCCACTCCGGGTTCTCCAGCGCGGCGGTGCCCAGATTGATCCGGGACGCGCCGCTCTCCAGCGCGGCGTGCAGACTGCGGTCGTCGCGGATCCCTCCGGAGACCTCCACCTGCACCCCGCGCACCTGCTTGATCACCTTGCGGATGATCGACGCATTGCTGCCTCGACCGAATGCCGCGTCGAGGTCGACGAGATGGATCCACTCCGCGCCCTGCTTGGCCCATTGCAGCGCTGCATCGACGGGGTCGCCGTAGCTCGTCTCGGTTCCCGCCACGCCTTTGGTCAGACGGACGGCCTTGCCGCCGGCGACGTCGACCGCCGGAAGCAGGATCAATTCAGGCATTGACGCGAAATCGTTCATAGCTCCTCGTGCGGGACGACGCGAGAGCGGTGGGCTCTCGCTGATGGCACGAGTTCAGAGGGTAGCCCCGCCGAGCCCGTCGATCCAATTGGAGAGCAGGCGGATGCCGGCATCCCCCGACTTCTCGGGATGGAACTGCGTCGCCGACAGCGGCCCGTTCTCGACCGCGGCGAGGAACGGCTGGCCGTACGTGCACCACGTCAGCGCCGGCTGCGGGAAGGGCGGCTGCACGTCCAGCAGCCACTGCTGCGCAGCGAACGAATGGACGAAATAGAAGCGCTCGTGCTCGATGCCGCGGAACAGGCGCGAACCCTTCCCCGGCTCGACCGTGTTCCACCCCATGTGCGGCAGGACGGGAGCATCCAGCTCGGTGACCACGCCCGGCCACTCGCCCATGCCCTCGGTATCGATACCGCGCTCGACCCCGCGCTCGAACAGCACCTGCATCCCGACGCAGATGCCGAGCACGGGGCGACCGCCGGCCAGACGGCGATCGATGATCTCGTCCCCGCGGCTGGCGCGCAGCGCGTCCATGACCGCCTTGAACGCTCCGACGCCCGGAACGACCAGCCCGTGGGCGTCGTCGATGAGACCGCGGTCGGCGGTGAGTCTCGCGTCGGCACCCGCGGCAGCGAGCGCTTTGACGGCGGAGTGGACGTTGCCCGACCCGTAGTCCAGAACCGCGACCAGCGGCTTGTCGGTCACAGAGCGCCCTTCGTGCTCGGCACGCCCTCCACGAGCGGGTCCAGCGCCTTTGCCTGCCGGAATGCCCGCGCGAACGCCTTGTACTCCGCCTCGGCGATGTGATGCGGATCGCGACCGGCCAAAAGCGTGACGTGGACGGTCAGGCCCCCGTTGAATGCGATCGCCTCGAACGTGTGGCGGACCAGCGAACCGGTGAAATGTCCGCCGATCAGGTGGTGCTCGTAGCCGGCCGGCTCGCCGGTGTGCACGAGGTAGGGGCGTCCGCTGATGTCGACGACGGCCTGCGCGAGTGCCTCATCCAGCGGGACGAGGGCGTCGCCGTACCGCGAGATGCCCGCCTTGTCGCCGAGTGCTTCGCGGATCGCCTGGCCGAGCACGATCGCGACGTCCTCGACCGTGTGGTGAGCGTCGATGTCGGTGTCGCCGGAGGCCCGCACCGTCAAGTCGGTGAGCGAGTGCTTGGCGAAAGCGGTCAGCAGATGGTCGAAGAACGGCACCGTCGTGTCGATGTGACTGCGACCGGAACCGTCCAGGTCGAGCTCGAGCTCGACGGAGGATTCGCTCGTCGCACGGCGCAGCGCCGCCGCGCGGCTTGCTCCAGAGCGGCTCATGAGCCCGAGTCTAACGACGCGAGCGCGTCGAGGAACGCGGTCGTCTCCTGCTCCGTGCCCGCCGTCACACGCAGGTGATTCGGGATTCCGACGTCTCTGATGAGCACACCCCGGTCATACAGACCCTGCCAGGTGGCGGCCGGGTCATCCACGCCGCCGAAGAGCACGAAGTTGGTCCACGATTCGTACGGGTCGTATCCGAGCGCTTCTACGGTGGCGATGATGCGGTCGCGCTGAGCGATGATCTCATCGACCATCCGCAGCATCACCGGAGCGTGCCGCAGAGCCGCGTTCGCTGCCGCCTGAGTCAGCGAGCTCAGGTGGTACGGCAGGCGCACGAGTCGCAGTGCGTCGATGACCGCGGGGTCGGCTGCGAGGTATCCGACCCGCGCGCCCGCGAACGCGAACGCCTTGCTCATCGTCCGCGACACGACGAGCCGCTCGCGTCCCGGCAGCAGTGCGAGGGCCGATCCCATGTCGCGCGGCGCGAACTCCTGGTACGCCTCGTCGACCACCACGATCCCCGCGGTGGCGTCGTAGACCGCCTCGATGACGTCGAGCGTCATCGGCGTGCCCGTCGGGTTGTTCGGCGCGCATAGGAACACGACATCCGGCTCTGCGGCCGCGACCTGCGCCGCGGCGCTTCCCGCGTCGACCGTGAAGTCCTGACCGCGGGTGCCGGCGGTCCAGCTCGCCCCGGTCGCGCGGGTGAGGAGCGGATACATCGAGTACGTGGGTGCGAAGCCGAAGGCCGTGCGCCCTGGGCCGGCGAACGCCTGAAGCACGTGCTGAAGCACCTCGTTCGAGCCGTTCGCAGCCCAGATCTGCTCGCGCGTCAGCCCATAGCCGAGGTACTCGGCGAAGCCTTCGCGCAATTGCGTGAACTCGCGATCCGGGTAGCGGTTGACATCCCGCAGGGCGAGCGCCACGGCATCGAGGATGTCGTCGGCGACCTCCTGGGGCACCGGATGCGTGTTCTCATTCACGTTCAGTGCGACCGGCAGCGCGGCCTGAGGCGCTCCGTAGGGCGCCATACCGCGGAGGTGATCTCGGAGGGGAAGGTCGTCGAGGCGAATGCTCACCTCTCCCATGGTAGAGGCCGCACCCGATGCAGGACCGGGCGTCCGGGGCCGGAGACCGCCGAGGACGGGTCAGGGCGCGGGGGCGTACTCGGCCGGAATCGAGAGGCGCTGCCCCGCGGACACGGTGACCCCGTCCAGGGCGTTCAGGCGCACGATCGCATCCACGACGTCCCGCGGATCGGCGGCGGGAGCGACCCGTTCGGCGATGGACCAGAGCGACTCGCCCGACGTGACGGTCAGGCTGGTGAACGAACCGGTCGGAGCGCTCGCATCGCGACTGGCCAGTGCGCTTCCCCCGCTGATGACGGCGATGCTCAGCGCCACGACCGCGGGCAGCGCCGCGAGGGAGGCGAGGGTGCGACGACCGCGCACTGTGAGGCGCAGCCGCGTCGCCCGCGGTGCTGGGAAGCTGATCGCTGTCATGTCGTCCTCCTGGTGAAGAGAAGAGGTTCGCATCCACGGCTCGGCCGGGAGTCGTGGATGCGAATCTCTCTTCCGAATGTATCTTCGATGAACTAGGATGTCAACCGAGGGCTGAAGGTCCTGTCATTCGAACGCGACACGCGGGCGTGCTGCGGGATCAACGGGGTCTTTCCGGATACGGTTTCGATGAGAACACCCCACCACGGGCCTCCGACATTCGAAGACCGATGCCACACAGGCGGACAGGAGTTGGGATCATGACCGAGCTGAGTGGGCGCGAGAAGCCCCAGACACGCCGGCGCAAGAGCCTGAGCGACAAGCAGCTCGCGATCCTCGAAGTCATCCAGCGGTCGATCGCCCGGCACGGCTACCCGCCGAGCATGCGGGAGATCGGCGACGCGGTCGGGCTCAAGTCGCTTTCGAGCGTCACCCACCAGCTCAACCAGCTCGAGCTCAGCGGATATCTCCGGCGTGACGCCGGCAAGACACGCGCGATGGAGGTCCTCATCGACCTCCCGGGCACGTCCACCGAGAACCCCGCCGACAGCGCTCCGAGCGTGGGAGATGCGGCCATGGTGCCGCTCGTGGGCAGGATCGCCGCCGGTGTGCCGATCACGGCCGAGCAGCAGGTGGAGGAGATCTTCCCGCTGCCCCGGCAGCTGGTGGGCAAGGGCGACCTGTTCATGCTCAAGATCTCGGGCGAGTCGATGATCGACGCGGCCATCTGCGACGGCGACTGGGTCGTCGTGCGCTCTCAGGCCGACGCCGAGAACGGCGACATCGTCGCGGCGATGCTCGACGGCGAGGCCACCGTCAAGACGTTCCGCCGACGCGACGGACACACGTGGCTCCTCCCCCGCAACTCGGCTTTCGAGCCGATCCTCGGCGACGAGGCGGTCGTCCTCGGCAAGATCGTGGCGGTGCTGCGCGCGGTCTGAGCCCGCCGGGAGAAATCACCCGATCTGGGTGGGATGCGCGAGAGCCATCTGCGCCACAATGAGGACATCCGCCGGAGGGGGCCTCATGTCCGCAACAGATGTCGACGATCTGCAGGCGCAGCTCGCGTCGCTTCGCGCCGAGAACGAGCAGCTTCGAACCCAAGGGGCGGTGAGCGAGGACCAGGTGCCGCCCGGCTCGCCCAGCCGCGCCGGCTGGTGGCGGGCCCTGCTCTCCGCCCTGTGCATCGTGGTGGCGACCATCCTGGTTCCGGTCTCGATCGTCGGCGCTTGGGCGCGCGTCCAGCTGGTCGAGGAGGATGCGTTCGTCGCGTCCCTCGCCCCGCTCGTGGATGACCCGGCCGTGCAGTCGATGATCATCGACGAGTCGATGGAGGCGATCACCGCGCAGGTCGATTTCGACCAGATCACGTCCAGCGTCTTCGAAGGCGTCGCCGCGCTCGGGCTTCCCCCGCGTGCGGCCGACGCCCTGCAGCTGCTCGAGGCGCCTGCGGCGAACGGCCTGCAGAGCCTGGTGACGACGACCGTCACCCGCGTGGTCGAATCCGACGCGTTCTCCGAGGTGTGGGCGACCACGACCCGGGCCGCCCATCGCGCTCTCGTGGGTGCTGCGACCTCCGACGGCGGCGGCCTCGTGGTCCGCACCGACGAGGGTGTCGGCATCCAGCTCGGAGCGGTCGTGGAGCGGGTGAAGCAGAATCTCGTCGAGCGCGGGCTCGGAGTGGCCGAGCTGATCCCCACCGTGGACCGCGTGGTCATCATCGGCGAAGGCGACAACCTCGCGATGATCCGCACCGGGTACGCACTGGCGACCACGCTGGGCTTCTGGCTGCCGTTCATCACCCTGGCGCTGTTCGGACTCGGCATCCTGATCGCCCGCCGCCGCAGCACCGCGATCCTCGGCACGGGCGTCGGCTTCGCGATCGGGGGCGGCACCCTTGCGGCCACCCTCGCCATCGGCTCCGCCGCGATGGGGCCGACCGCCGGTGCGCTCGGGCTGTCGCCCGACGCGCTGCGCGTGATCTACGAGCAGCTGGTCGGCAACATGACGCAGACGGCTCTCGTGCTCGCACTCCTCGGCGTGCTGATCGCGGTACTGGGCTGGATGATGGGCGGCTGGGGTCCGGCGCTGGGCTTCCGGCGCACGATCCACGGCATGAACGCCTCCGCACGAAGCCGGCTCGCCGAGCGGGGCCTCGACACCGGCGCCTTCGGCACGTGGCTCGCCCGGCAGCGGGTCCTCGTCCGCATCGTCGTCGCAGTGCTCGCCGTGCTCTGGCTGTTCGCACTTCGCCCGCTCTCGCTGGGCGACGTCATCCTGGTCATGGTGGTCGCGTTCGCCGTGGCCTGGATCCTCGAGCTGCTCCAGCGTCGTCCCGAGGAGCTCGTCGCGGTCGACCGCGACGACGTGGCCCCCGAGGAGGTCGTCGAGGGCGACATCGTGGAACCCGGGACGACCGCCGCAGAAGTCCCCGCCGACGACTCGCCCACGCTGGTGCTCGCGCCCGCGACGACGCCGGGAACGGCGGATGCCGCGACCGGCGCGGCCGCGGCATCCCAGAGCCCGAAGAAGGGCTCCTCTAGACGGTGACCTCGACGCGCTGACGCACTTTGCTGATGTCGCCTTGGGGAAAGCGGCTACTGGTCTGCGGAGGGCGCGAGGGCGGATGTGAGCGGCGCCTCGCACGGACTGTGTCGAGGTGCCTACCTTCGAAGGCATATGCGGGTAGTCACCTGTCCGCTGCGGCGTCCGGGCTCCGCGAGAGCGCCCGCGGCATACGGTTGGATCCATGACCAAGACGCTTCCGTTCGGGTCGTGGAACTCGCCGCTGTCGGCCGCTGCCGTCACAGCCGCGACGCCTCGGATCGAGGGGGCCCGATTCGTCGGCGAGGACCTCTGGTGGGGTCAGAGTCGTTCCCGAGGAAGGCGGCCGCACTGCCGTTCGACGACGCGACGCCGACGGCAGCGTGCGGGACATCCTGCCTCTGCCCTGGAACGCGCGCTCGCGGGTTCACGAGTACGGCGGCGGTGCGTGGACGGCGACCGATGACGGCATCCTGGTGTTCGTCGAGAAGTCCGACCAGTGCGTGTGGGCACTGGAGCCCGGTGCGCAGCCGCGCGTGCTGACGCCGCCCGACCGCGGAATGCGGTTCGGGGGGCTGAGCTGGCAGCGCGGGCAGCTGCTGGCGATCCGGGAGACTCACGATGGATCGGCGGTGCCGCGCCGTGCGATCGTTCGCATCGCCCTCGACGGCTCGGGGCACACCGTACTGGTCGATGAGAGCGACTTCCTCGCGCACCCGGCGCTGTCGCCGAATGGCCGACTGCTCGCCTGGGTGGCGTGGAATCACCCCGACATGCCCTGGGACCGCGCCGAGCTGCGCGTGGGGAGGATCGAGGACGGGATCGTCGTCGGAATGGACGAGCGTCTCGAGCGGCGACACCGCGCCGCTCCAGCCCGTCTGGATCGACGACGACGATCTGCTCTACTCCGATGACCCGACCGGCCGCTGGAACATCTGGCGGGAGCACCTTTCGGCCGATCTCGATCGCCGCCGCATCGCGCCCGCCGACGCCGACACCGGGGGTCCGCTCTGGGTGCTCGGCACGCGTTGGTTCGCCCGCCTGGACGACGGGCGGGTCGTGGCCGTGCGGACGAACGGCGATGATGCGCTGGTGCTGATCGACGAGGACGACGCCGGGCATCCCCTGCACGACGCCGGTGTCGTCCGAGGTCTGATCGAGGATGTGCGGGGCACGCGCGTACTCATCTCCGGTGCCAGCGCCGACTCCCCCGCGGGCCTGTGGGTCATCGACGTCGACCATCCGGATGAAGCGGAACTCGTCCACGGAGGGCCCGTTCCGTGGGGTGCCGAATGGATGCCGCGTCCGCGTGCCGTCAGCTTCGACGGCCCGAGCGGGCCGGTCCACGCGTTCGACTTCCCGCCGACCAACCCGGAGGTCGTCGCCCCTGAGGGCGAGCGGCCCCCGTACCTCGTCTACGTGCACGGCGGCCCGACCGCGCACCGTCGGCGGCGCGGCCTCCGGCCGCATCGCATATTTCACCAGCCGCGGCATCGGAGTGCTCGAAGTCAACTACGGCGGCTCCAGCGGCTACGGCAGGGCGTACCGGGAGCGGCTGCGCGGCCAGTGGGGGATCGTCGACGTGGAGGATGTCGCGGCAGCCGCGACCGGATTGGCGACCGCCGGCGCAGCCGATCCCGGCCCGGATCACGATCGCGGGCGGATCGGCGGGCGGATGGACGGTGCTGGCGGCCCTGGTGCGCACCGACGCGTTCGCCGCGGGCATCTCCCGTTACGGCGTCGCGGACGCGCGGGCACTTGCCGCAGACACACACGACTTCGAGGCGCGCTACCTCGACGGCCTGATCGGCCCGCTTCCCGACGCCGAGCAGCTGTACATCGACCGGTCGCCGCTGTCGCACCCGGAGCGGTTCCGGGTGCCGCTGCTGCTCCTCCAGGGCGCGGAAGACCCCGTCGTCCCGCCGGCGCAGTCGGAGGCGATCCGCGACGCGCTCGCTGCGCACGGCATCCCGCACGCCTATGTCGAGTACGCGGGCGAGGGCCACGGATTCCGGCGCGCCGAGAACATCGTCCATGCGCTGGAGACCGAGCTCGCGTTCCTCGGCGCGGTCTTCGGCTTCGACACGCCGGGCGTGCCGCGGCTCGAACTCCTCTGAGTCGCGACCTACAGCGCGAACGGGGCGAGCTCGGCCGCCAGGCGCTCCGAGACGTGCGCGTGCAAAGCCGTCCCGCCCGCCTCGTGGGTCTGCGAAACGATGTGTCCCGAGTCGTGCGCGGCGGAGACGAGGTCGCCGCGATCGTACGGCACCAGGGCACGCACCTCGACGGCCGGAAGCGGAAGAGCGGCCTCGACGGCAGCGCGGAGATCGTCGATGCCCTCGCCGGTGCGCGACGACGCGAACAGCGCCCGCGGCTCGAGGCCGCGCAGCACCATTCGCGTGTCGTCGTCGACCAGATCCGCCTTGTTGAAGACCACGATCTCGGTGATGTCGCGCGCGCCGACGTCGCCGATCACGTCTCGGACGGTCTGCAGCTGCGCCGCCGGGTCGGGATGCGCGGCATCCACCACGTGCACGATGACATCGGCGTCGCCGACCTCTTCCAGCGTCGAGCGGAACGCCTCCACCAGCTGGTGCGGCAGGTTGCGGACGAACCCGACCGTATCGGTGAGGGTGTACACGCGACCGTCGGATGTCTCGGCACGGCGGACGGTGGCATCGAGCGTGGCGAACAGCGCGTTCTCGACGAGCACACCGGCGCTCGTGAGGCGATTGAGCAGACTGGACTTGCCCGCGTTCGTGTAGCCCGCGATCGCGACGGAGGGGATCGTGTTGCGCTTGCGCTCGGCGCGCTTGGCCACCCGTGCGGGCCCGAAGTCGCGGATCTGGCGACGCAGCAGTGCCATCTTGGTGCGGATGCGGCGGCGGTCCAGCTCGATCTTGGTCTCACCTGGTCCGCGCGAGCCCATTCCCGCGCCGCCGGCGCCGACCTGGCCACCGGCCTGGCGGCTCATCGAGTCACCCCATCCGCGCAGACGCGGCAGCAGGTATTCGAGCTGTGCGAGCTCAACCTGTGCCTTGCCCTCACGGCTCTTGGCGTGCTGGCTGAAGATGTCGAGGATGACCGTGGTCCGATCGATCACCTTCACCTTGACGACATCCTCGAGCGCGCGGCGCTGGCTCGGCGCGAGCTCTGTGTCGGCGATGACGGTGTCGGCGCCGAGGGCGGCGACGAGGTCGCGCAGCTCCTGCGCCTTGCCTCGGCCGAGGTAGGTCGCCGGGTCGGGGTGGGGTCGACGCTGAAGCACGCCGTCCAGCACGACCGCTCCGGCCGTCTCGGCGAGCGCGGCGAGCTCGCGAAGCGAGTTCTCGGCGTCCTCCTGCTCGCCCTGCGGGTGGACGCCGACGATCACGACGTTCTCCAGCCGCAGCTGCCGGTACTCGACCTCGGTGACGTCCTCGAGCTCGGTCGAGAGTCCCGGCACGCGTCGCAGCGCAGCGCGCTCTTCGCGGTCCCACTGCTCGCCGTCCGTGTCGGTCTGCGTGAACGTCGCCTCATCCTGCAGCGCCTGGGCGGGACCGAACACGCGCACGCCCGAATGCGCCTCGGCGCGCTCGAGCACACGGGCCACCGGGTCGATCGGTGTCTCGTCGGTGCTCGTCGGGGTTGTCGTATCAGTCATGTCTTCCTTCCAAGATGCCCGTAAACTCTAACTCCAGCCCAATGGGGCTCCGCCCCAAACCCCCGGCTTGCTGGCGCGCGCCACCCAATGGGGCTCCGCCCCAAACCCCCGGCTTGCTGGCGCGCGCCACTCCGGGCTCCGCCCTGAACCCCCGGCTTGCTGCCGCGGGCTCCCAGCCGCGGAGCTCCTCCGCTACGCTCGCAACCATGTCGGGGGACCACTACTTCAGCGCGTCGCCGGCGAGCGCTGAGAATCTTCGCCGCATCCGCGTGCACCTCGGCCGGGTCCGAGGTCGAGGTGACCACGGCCGGCGGTGTTTTCAGCCCCGACCACATCGATTCGGGAACCGCCGTCCTCCTGGCCAACACGCCTCCCCCGCCGCCCGGCGGCGACCTTCTCGACCTGGGCAGCGGATGGGGGCCGATCGCGCTGTCGCTCGCGATCGAGTCACCTCATTCCACCGTGTGGGCCGTCGATGTGAACGAACGCGCACTCGATCTCGTTCGACGAAACGCCGAAGCGCTGGGTCTCACCAATGTCAACGCGATGCATCCCGACGATGTTCCCGGCGACATGACCTTCCGCACCATTCGCTCCAACCCACCGATCCGCGTCGGCAAGCACGAGCTGCACGGCCTGCTCGAGCGCTGGATCCCGCGTCTGGACGAGCGGTCGGACGCGTGGCTCGTCGTGCAGCGCAACCTCGGGTCGGACTCGCTGCAGCGCTGGCTGGCGGCATCCTTCACCCCGGGATACAGCGTGCACCGCACTGCGACGGGCCGCGGATTCCGAGTGCTGAAGGTGCGCCGGCACGGCGTGCTGCAGCACACGGATGAGATCCCGCTGCCCTAGCGCCAGCTCAGGCCAGGGCGACCTCGCCTGAGTACACGAGCGTTGCGGGGCCGGACAGCAAGACATGCAGGTCGCCCCGCACCCGCAGCATCCGCACCCCGAGCGTGCCGCCCGGAACCTCGACGCTCCAGCGGTCTGGTGCAGCCTGACCCGCCCAGTGCCGCACAGCCAGGGCGGCAGCCGCGACGCCGGTGCCGCAGCTGAGCGTCTCGCCGACGCCGCGTTCGAAGACGCGCATCCGGATCGACCCGACGCCCTCCCGCACCAGCGGGTCGCTCGGCACCACGAACTCGATGTTCGCCCCACGAGGCGGCTCGGGGTGCAGCTGCGGGCGCGCTGCCAGATCGAGCGTGTCGAGTTCGTCGGTGTTGGAGAGTGCGACGACGATGTGCGGATTGCCCACATCGATCCCGAGCCCCGGCCGCGGCACGCCGAGACCGCGGGCTCGCACGAGCACCTCGTTCGGCTCGACCCGCCAAGATCCCAGATCAGCTTCGAAGCCGAGGTCGCTGCGTGTCACGCTCTTGACGCCCGCCCGCGTGCCGATGAGAGCAGCACCGTCGTCGAGGGCCGACAGACCCGTGTCCGCGAGGTACCTGGCGAAGACCCGGATGCCGTTGCCGCACATCTCCGCCTTCGAGCCGTCCGCGTTGCGGTAGTCCATGAACCAGGCCGCACCGGCGGCAGCCGCGTCCGACCCCTCGTCGATCGCGCTCGAGCGCACCACGCGCAGCACGCCGTCCGCACCGATTCCGAAGCGACGGTCGCAGAGCACCGCTACCTGGTCATCGGTCAGTTCCAGCGCACCGTCCGCGTCGGGGATCACGACGAAGTCGTTCCCGGTGCCGTGACCTTTCGTGAAGGCGATGGTCTGCGGCATCGACCCAGTTTAGTGGCCAGCCCGTCGGTCGTCGGGCGGCGCAGGACGGCGCAATGTCGCGGTCAGCCGCCACCTGCTCGATCTGATGCGCGTGGCCGATCGTGTTCGATCTCGATCGATGCCTCGCCCAGGAGTGAGCGGAGCTCAGTCTGCGACGAGCCGCTTCCCCGTGGTGGTGGTGTCGAAGCGCTCGTAGCCGAGCGAGTCGTAGAAGGCGAGCACGTCGTCGTTGTCCGGACGCACCATCAGCTGCACCTTCGGGCAGCCGAGCTCGAGCAGCGCGTCCTCGGCGGCGCCGACCAGGGCGCGCCCGATGCCCTGCCCGCGCCGCGCGGGATCGGAGGCGAGGTAGTAGAGCCATCCGCGGTGCCCGTCATAGCCGGCCATCACCGTGCCGACGATGTCGTCGCGATCGACGGCGACCAGGAACAACTCGGGCTGCACGGTGAGCTTGCGCTGGATGTCGAGATGAGGGTTGTTCCACGATCGGGTGAGGCCGGTGGCCTGCCAGAGCGCGATGACGGACTCGGTGTCTCTCAGCGCGAAGGCGCGGATGCTTGTCATGACTCCAGTATCCGTTCGATCGGGACATCGGCCCCACCGGGTGACCACACCACGCCGGGATACCGCTTGAACCACGACACTTGGCGCCTGGCGTAGCGGCGCGTGAGCGCCTGCGTTTCGGCGATCGCCTCCGCCTCGTCGCGTCGCCATGCAGCTGGGCGAGCGCCTGCGCGTAGCCGATCGCCCGCCGCGCCGTCACCGCCTCCTCGAGGCCGTGACCGCGCAGGGCCTCGACCTCGTCGACGAGCCCGTCGGCCCACATGCGCTCCACACGCGCGTCGAGCCGCGCGACGAGTTCGTCCCGCGGGGCGCCGTGAGGCCGACGATCGTCGCCGGAGCCCACGGGACCGGATCGGCCGGGAGCGCAGCCCCATGCGTGCGTTCCCCCTGGGCGAGCACTTCGAGCGCCCGGACGATGCGCCGCCCATTGCGCGGATCGACGCGATCGGCTGTGTCGGGATCGGCCGCGCGGAGCCGTTCGTAGAGAACGCCCGGTCCGTGCTGCGCGAGATCGACCTCGAGCTGCGCGCGGAGTGACTCATCTCGCGGGGGGAAGCGGAAATCGAAGAGCAGACTCGACACGTAGAGGCCTGAGCCGCCCACGACGATCGCGTGCGCATCCCGGGCGCGGATATCGTCGACCGCAGCGCGCGCGGCGCCCTGATACCAGGCGACGGCAGCCTCATCGGTGACCTCGAGCACGTCGAGGAGGTGATGGGGGATGCTGCGGCGCTGGGCCTCCGGCAGCTTCGCGGTGCCGATGTCCATGCCGCGGTACAGCTGCATCGCGTCGGCGTTGACGATCTCAGCGGGACGACCTCGCCCGGCCAGGCATTCGGCGAGATCGAGTGACAGCTCGGACTTTCCGGTGCCCGTCGCGCCGACGACGGCGAACAGCCGCGGGCCGGACTCGGGAGCCGGCCGGTGCGCCGGTTGAGGGGTCACACCCCGACGCGGAGTGTGGGCAGTCCCAGTGAGATCGCCCGCGGCGCTCCTGTTGACGAGAGACCGTCGGCCGGTGCCGGAAGCGCGCAGGACTCCGCCTGTGTGCGATCCCAGGCATCGCCGGCGCGCGTGCGGCGGATCGTCAGCGGGGCGCCGTTCGCATCGGCGAGCAGGTGGAAGGGCGCCGCATGCGTGACCGCGACCGAGACGATGTCTCCCGGGCGCGGGATCTCGCTTCCTGGGGCGACCTCGAAGTGCACGAGCCGGTTGTCTTCGGCGCGCCCGGTCAGCCGGTGGGTTTCGGCATCCTTCTTGCCTTCGCCCATCGATACGAGCACGTCGACCGTCCGTCCGAGCTGCGCCTGATTCTCTTCGAGGGAGATGCGCTCCTGAAGCGCGAGCAGCCGGTTGTAGCGCTCCTGCACCACGGCCTTGGGCACCTGGTCGGGCATCGTCGCCGCGGGTGTGCCCTCGCGGATCGAGTACTGGAAGGTGAAAGCGCTGGAGAATCGGGACTGCTCGACCACTCGCAGCGTGTCTTCGAAGTCCTCGTCGGTCTCGCCGGGGAATCCCACGATGATGTCGGTGGTGATCGCGGCGTCAGGCATGCGCTCGCGCACGCGGTCGAGGATGCCGAGGAACTTCTCGCTGCGGTACGAGCGGCGCATCGCCTTGAGGATGCGATCACTGCCGGACTGCAGCGGCATGTGCAGCTGCGGCATCACGGCGGGCGTGTCCGCCATCGCTTCGATGACGTCGTCCGTGAACGCGGCCGGGTGGGGGCTCGTGAAGCGGATGCGCTCAAGTCCGTCGATTTCGCCGGCTGCCCGCAGGAGCTTGCCGAACGCCTGACGGTCGCCGAACTCCACCCCGTAGGAGTTCACGTTCTGGCCGAGCAGGGTGACCTCGATCGCCCCGTCGTCCACCAGCAGGCGGATCTCGTTCAGGATGTCGCCCGGGCGGCGATCCTTCTCCTTGCCGCGCAGGCTCGGCACGATGCAGAACGTGCAGGTGTTGTTGCAGCCGACCGAGATGGACACCCAGCCGCTGTATACGCTGTCGCGCTTGGTGGGCAGCGTCGAGGGGAAGATCTCGAGCGATTCGAGGATCTCGAGCTCCGCCTCGCCGTTGTGTCGAGCGCGCTCGAGCAGGCTCGGCAGCGAGCCCATGTTGTGCGTGCCGAACACGACGTCGACCCACGGCGCCTTGTCGAGCACCGCCTGCTTGTCCATCTGGGCCATGCAGCCGCCGACGGCGATCTGCATGCCGTCCTTGCGTCGCTTCACCGAGGCGAGATGACCGAGCGTGCCGTAGAGCTTGCCGGCGGCGTTGTCGCGGACCGCGCAGGTGTTGATGATGACGACGTCGGCCTCTTCGCCTCTGGCGGCGGGCAGGTAGCCGGCGCTCTCGAGCGAACCCGAGAGCCGCTCGGAGTCGTGGACGTTCATCTGGCAGCCGAAGGTGCGCACTTCGTAGGTGCGGAACCGACCGTCGGCGGTGAGCGCGGCGGGCGATGGCGCGATCGTCGTCGGCGTTGAGGACGGAGTGGTCATGATGGGTGCCATTCTACGTGCGGCTGCTGCGCGCCACGGCTGCGGCGGCAGCCGTCAGCGGAACTGCACCCCGCCGCTGTCGCGCTGCTCGGTGAGGGCGGTGCGGGCGGCGTTCGCTGCCACCGACCCGGAGTAGCCGCGTCGTGCGAGCTGCCCCATCAGGCGGCGCATCGCGGTCTCGAGGTCGTAGCTTCGCAGGCCGTGCGCCTTGCTGCGCGCGTAGTCGAGCGCTCGCTCGTCGTCGTCATCGGGGAGGCTCGCCAGCGCAGCGTCGGCCACGTCCCGGCCGATCCCTCGGGCGTTGAGCGTCTGCGCGATCGCCCGCCTGCCCTGACCCTTCCGGCTCGTGCCGGCGTAGAGCAGCTGCTCTGCGAGTACTGCGTCGTCGATCCACCCGCGGCTCGTGAAGCGATCGACCGTGGCCTCGGCGACCGCGGCGTCCACTCCCCGCTGCGCGAGGAACGTGCGAGCCTCCCGCTCCGACAGCGCACTGCGGCGGAGCCGACGGGTGAGGAGGTCGTCGGCGTCCTCGGCAGAGACGCCTCCGAGGTCGTCGGCGACCTCGGACGACGCGTCGGCAGCGTCCTCGCCGCCGATCTGCTCCAACGGCACGGCCCAGCGGACCGGCTCCGCGTCGACGGGCGCGACACCCGGCAGGTAGGTGACGGGAGCGAGCCCCGGCTGCGGAGCGTGCCGTGGCACGCTCCCGTCACCTTCGCGTACGGTCATCAGGCCGGGCGGCGCGCAGCGAGCTCGTCAGCGGCGGTCTCGACGGCCTTCGGCTGGCCGATGCCCAGCTTCGCTTTGATCTTCGATTCGATCTCGGCTGCGACATCCTCGTTCTTGATCAGGAACGAGCGGGCATTCTCTTTGCCCTGACCCAGCTGCTCACCGTCATAGGTGTACCAGGAACCCGACTTCTTGACGATCTCGTGCTCGACGCCGAAATCGATGAGGCTGCCCTCGCGGGAGATGCCGGTGCCGTAGAGGATGTCGAACTCGGCCTGCTTGAACGGCGGGGCCATCTTGTTCTTGACGACCTTCACGCGCGTCCGGTTGCCGATCGCGTCGGTGCCGTCCTTCATGGTCTCGATACGACGGATATCGAGCCGCACCGATGCGTAGAACTTCAGCGCCTTGCCGCCGGCGGTGGTCTCGGGGCTTCCGAAGAACACGCCGATCTTCTCGCGCAGCTGGTTGATGAAGATCATCGTGGTGTTGGTCGTGTTGAGCCCGCCGGTGAGCTTGCGAAGCGCCTGCGACATCAGCCGCGCCTGCAGACCGACGTGCGAGTCGCCCATCTCGCCCTCGATCTCGGCCTTCGGCACGAGCGCGGCGACCGAGTCGATCACGATCAGGTCGATCGACCCGGAGCGGATGAGCATGTCGGCGATCTCGAGCGCCTGCTCCCCCGTGTCGGGCTGCGAGACGAGCAGCTGGTCGATGTCGACGCCGAGCTTCTGCGCGTACTCGGGATCGAGTGCGTGCTCCGCATCGATGAACGCGGCGATGCCGCCCTGCTTCTGCACGTTGGCGATCGCGTGGAGCGTGAGCGTGGTCTTTCCGGAGGACTCCGGCCCGTAGATCTCGACGATGCGACCGCGCGGGAGCCCGCCGACACCGAGAGCCACGTCGAGGGCGATGGATCCGGTCGGGATCACCTCGACCGGTGCGCGCTCGTCGCTGCCCAGTCGCATGACCGAGCCCTTTCCGAACTGCCTGTCGATCTGGGCGAGGGCCGATTCGAGGGCTTTCTCGCGGTCAGCGGGTGATGGCATGGCGTGCTCCTTATGCTCGCGTTCCGTCGCCTGTAGGCTGTCGCGCTCCACCCCGAGGGCCGGAGGGGATGCTGCGACAAGGCGTGTGGTGTCGTCTGACGTGGTTCACGCTAGGGGTGGGCTCCGACATCCGTCTTCGCTCCTTCCCCGTCGTGTGGACAGTCGCGCTCGCGACACCATCTGTGCAGAAGCCTACGTATCTATCGAACGGATCTTCGACGACACGCCGCGCGCAAATCGGTGTCGAGCAGCGAGCGCAGCGAGCGCTATCGAGACGCGACGACACGCCGTGCGCAGAGCGGGCCGATCAGCGGGCGCAGCCAGACTCGCCGAGACACCGCACGCAACGCCGATGCGCCGACGTAACGGCCTCCGGGATCCGCGATCAGCGGGACTTGGCTTCGAGGCGTCCCACGCCGTAGCGCCGCTCGGGCGGCACGTCGGTCTCGACGCACAGCGCGATCCACACGTCGCGAGCGGGGATGCCGGCATCCAGGGCCTGCGTGGCGGTGCGGTCGCCGAGGCTGGACAGCACGAGGTCCGCGGTCAGCGCACTCCCCTGCCGACCGAACTCGTCGCTGACGGCGCGGTCGAACTCACTGCGTCGCATGCGTCGTCCCGTTCAGAGCGCGGTCGAACCGCTCAGCGCAGCGACAGTTCGGCGTCGACCGAGGCGACGAGATCGTCGGGAACGACGTCGGGGAAGGGCTGGATGCCCTCGAGCACGGAGATGCGGTCGCCGACCTCGCGCATGATCGTCGAGATGGGCACGTCGAGCGCTTCGGCGACCGAGGCGAGGATCTCGCTGGACGCTTCCTTCTGTCCGCGCTCGACCTCGCTCAGGTAGCCGAGGGCGACACTGGCGCGGCTCGCGACCTGTCGGAGGGTGCGGCCCTTCTGCTGCCGGAAGTCACGAAGGACTTCGCCGATTTCTTGACGTACAAGGATCATGTGGGCCCCCTCCTCACTTCTGATTCCGCGGTATCCGGGTGGATAAGAGTACAACGCCGGATGATGCCAATCTAATCCCGTGGGCTGGGGAATGGGTGGGAATCGCCGATTGTAACCGACACGAAACAACCGTTGTTCCCGGTGCTCGGGTCGATTTCAGGACACCACCTGGAGCGCGATCGCCAGCGCGGCGCGCGTCGCCTCGGCCCTTATCCGAGCACGGTTTCCCGACAGTTCCAGCGCCTCTGCGTGCACAGCGGTCGGCGTCGCCACCGCGACGAAGACGGTGCCCACCGGCCTGCCGTCCTGCGTGGTCGGGCCGGCCACCCCGGTCGTGGCGATCCCGACGTCGGCCGGGACCCCGCCGCTGCCGGCGAGGGCGCGCACACCCTCGGCCATCTGCCGGGCGACCTCGGGGTGCACCGCGCCCTCCTCGGCCAGAAGGGCGGCGTCCACGCCGAGGAGGCTCTGCTTGAGCTCCGTCGCGTAGGCCACCACACCGCCGCGAACGCACGCGGAGGCGCCCGGGATCGAGACGAGGGATGCCGTCACCAGTCCCCCGGTCAGGGATTCGGCGACCGCCACGGTCCACCCGCGGGCGATGAGGAGCTCGACGAGCCGGCGGGCGGCCGAGCGGGCGGCATCCGTCACGCGGCGCTCCGACCGCGGCGCGCCCCTCGCACCTCGGTGATGACGTAGTCGATGCCGCTCGCGACCGTGAGCACGACCGCGATCGTCATCGTCACGCCGTTGACCCAGAAGATCCAGTCGCCGACCAGGGTCCACAGCGGCAGCAGCGCGAGCGACAGGGCGACCGCCTGCGCGAGCGTCTTGAGCTTGCCCATCCACGCTGCCGCGACGACGTGATCGCTGGCCACCACGAGACGATGCACGGTGATCCCCACCTCGCGGATCAGGACGACGATCGTGATCCACCACGGCAGCTCGCCGAGGATGGACAGGCCGATGAAGGCGAATCCGGTGAGCACCTTGTCGGCGATCGGGTCGAGGAGCTTTCCGAGATCGGTGACGATCTCGTACCGGCGGGCGATCCATCCGTCTATGCCGTCGGTGGCGATGGCGACGATGAACAGCGCGGCCGCCCACCAGCGCAGCGGTCCGTCGGCACCGCCGTCGGCCAGCAGGAGCCAGAGGAAGACCGGCGCGAACAGGATGCGCACGATCGTGATCGTGTTGGGCAGCTGGCGGGGCACCGCCACGTCAGTCACGCCCCGTCAGTCCCCAGGCGTCTTCGTCCCCGTCGGTCTCGACGACGGGGTAGCCGTCGAACTGGGCGTCGACCGGGTCGGCCGCCGCGGGCGGGCGTGTCGTCGCCGCGCAGGCGCGCGAGCACGTCCGGCAGCTGCTCGACGCTCACCAGGACGTCGCGAGCCTTCGAGCCCTCCGAGGGGCCGACGATCTCGCGCGACTCGAGGAGGTCCATCAGCCGGCCCGCCTTCGCGAAGCCGACGCGCAGCTTGCGCTGCAGCATCGAGGTCGAGCCGAACTGCGTGGACACGATGAGCTCTGTGGCGGCGAGCAGCAGCTCGAGGTCGTCGCCGATGTCTGCGTCGATCTCCTTCTTCTCCGCGGTGACGGCGACCTCTCGGTACTCCGGTCGCGCCTGTGCGGTGACGTGCTTGACGACCTTCTCGATCTCCGCCTCGCTGACCCACGCGCCCTGCACGCGGATCGCCTTGGACGCGCCCATCGGCAGGAAGAGGCCGTCGCCCTGTCCGATGAGCCGGTCGGCGCCGGGCTGGTCGAGGATGACGCGCGAGTCGGTGACGCTCGTGACCGCGAACGCGAGCCGCGACGGCACGTTCGCCTTGATGAGCCCGGTCACGACGTCCACGGACGGGCGCTGGGTGGCGAGCACCAGATGGATGCCGGATGCCCGGGCGAGCTGCGTGATCCGCACGATCGAGTCCTCGACATCCCGCGGGGCGACCATCATGAGGTCGGCGAGCTCGTCCACGACCACGAGCAGGTACGGGTACGGCTTGAGGACCCGCTCGCTCCCCGGCGGCACGACGACCTCCCCCGCGACCACGGCGCGGTTGAAGTCGTCGATGTGGCGGTATCCGAACGACGCGAGGTCGTCGTACCGCATGTCCATCTCCTTCACGACCCACTGCAGCGCCTCGGCCGCCTTCTTCGGATTCGTGATGATCGGAGTGATCAGGTGCGGCACTCCCGCGTAGGAGGTCAGCTCGACGCGCTTGGGGTCGATGAGCACCATGCGCACGTCGGACGGCTTGGCCTGCATGAGCAGACTGGTGATCATCGAGTTGACGAAGCTCGACTTGCCCGAGCCGGTGGATCCCGCCACGAGGAGGTGGGGCATCTTGGCGAGGTTGGCCACGACGTAGCCGCCGCCCACGTCCTTGCCGACCCCGATCGTCATGGGGTGGGTGGCCTGCTGCGCGGCCGCTGAGCGGAGCACGTCGCCCAGCGTCA
The DNA here is from genome assembly GCA_963717585.1 of uncultured Actinomycetota bacterium. Taxonomy (GTDB): domain Bacteria; phylum Actinomycetota; class Actinomycetes; order Actinomycetales; family Microbacteriaceae; genus Microbacterium. The sequence goes on from CAVQWI010000001.1 coordinate 718,292, forward strand.
CGATCTCGCGGTCGGCGTTGGGGATCTCGACGCCGATCGCGCTCTTGCCGGGGATCGGCGCGAGGATGCGCACCTCGTTGGATGCGACCGCGTACGCGATGTTGTTGGTGAGCGCCGTGATCCGCTCGACCTTGACGCCGGGACCGACCTCGATCTCGTACTGCGTCACCGTCGGCCCGCGGGAGAAGCCCGTGACGCGCGCGTCGACCTGGAACTGCTGCAGGACGCTCGTGATGGCTGCGACGACCGCGTCGTTGGCCGCGGAGCGCGCCCTGTGCGGCGTGCCGGCGGCCAGTGCGCTGACGGACGGCAGCCGGTAGGGCGCCGCCGGTGCGTGCCTCGGACCATCGCCTCCGAGACCGGACAGCCCGGGGAGCACCCCGTCGTCGACAGGACCGGTCTCGTTGTCGTGGATGCCGGTCTCGCCCTTCTTCGCCGCCCGGGCGGCACCGGCCATCAGCGCCGGGTCGATCACCTCGGTGAGCGCCTCCGGCAGCGGCGGGGGCACGGTCACGGCCGCCTGCTCGAACCCGCCCTGCGACGAGCCCGGCGGCAGCAGCTCGGTGAGATCCCGCGAGCCGATCCCGCCGTCGGCGTCCCTCTCCCGACCGGTCTTGTTCCGTCTCCACCAGGGCAGCGACGGGTCCTCGTCCGTGTCGTCGGACGGCTCGCCCGCGGAGCGGTCAGGACGCTCGGCGTCGAACATCCATGCGTACAGGTCGCCGAGCCGCCGCGGGATGCGGTTGGGCGGGGTCTTGGTGAGGATCAGGATGCTGAGCGCGGTCAGGATGCCGAGCACGATGCCCGCGCCGACATCCGTCATCAGCAGCGCCAGGGGCTCGGCGATCATCCATCCGAACACACCGCCCGCCTCGCTGAGCGCGGGCAGCCCCTCACGCGGTTGAGGTCGGCCGCCCCCGATGTGGCAGAAGCCGGCGATGGAGATCACGAACAGCGCGAAGCCGATGCCGATGCGCCCGTTGTCGTGGACGGACGCGGGATGCCGGAACAGCCAGCCCGCCAGCAGGAGAAGCAGCACCGGCAGCACGAAGGCCACCCGGCCGACCAGCCCGCCCGCCGTGTACGCGCTGATGGTCCGGGCTATCTCGTTGCCGATGAAGAACCACTCGTTGACCGCCCCTGCGATCGCGACCAGCACGATGAGGAAGGGGAGCCCGTCCCGGCGCTGGTCCTTCTCGAGCGTCTCCGGCCCGAATGCCCGGAACAGACCGCCGGTCCCGTGGGCGAGTCCCATCCACGCGCGGGCGATGAGCGGTGGCTTCTCGGGTTCGCCCACGTAGCGCTTGGGCGCCGGAGCAGGCTTGCGCGCGCGCGACGAGGACGCGTTCGCGGGCGCGCGACCACTCTTGGTCGGGCTTGAGCTCCTGGCCATGACCCCACGCTACGGCGGCGGAGTGGGAAACCGCCGCAACGACGCGGTGGCGGCATCCATCGCCAAGCCCGGTTTCAGCGCAGTCGCTTGACCATGGTGTCGCGACCCATGCCGCTCTGGGTCACGGCGAAACCCTCGCTGCGGTACAGGGTCACGGCGAAGTTGTCCCGCTCGACACTGAGGCTCAGACGCGCATAGCCGTCGGCGCGAGCCTGCTGGGTGAGCGCCTGCAGGAGCGCGCGGCCCACGCCGTGCGCGCGCCAGATCGGCCGCACGCCGATGATGAGCTCGGGCACGCCGGTTCCGACGTATCCGAACCCCGGATCGCTGCGGGGCAGCAGCCGGTACCACGCTGCGCCGATCGGGTCGCCCGCGCCGTCCAGCGCGATGAAGCCGGCATCGCTCGGGCGCATCCACCCCGCGACGTAGCGGCTGTGCTCGGGCTCGGTGAGCAGCTGGTGCTTGGGCCGCGCGCCGCCGCCCTGCCGCCAGTTGGCGGCTTCGACGACCATGTCGCCGAGGAAGGCGCCGTCGGCCTGGACGGCCGGCCGGACGCGGAAGGAGGCCATCCCCGGATTTTACCGGGCTGCTCGGGCATCCCGAGCCAGCCGCGGCGCCGCCCTTCCGCGTCGGGAACCGGCCTACGCCTCGATGACCAGCGGGATGATCATGGGCCGGCGACGCAGCTGCTGGTTCACCCACCGGCCGATCGTGCGGCGCACGACCTGGGAGAGCGCGTGCGAGTCGCGAACGCCCGAGCGGGCGGCCTCGGCGAGAGCGGCTGCGATCTTGGGCTTGACGTCGTCGAAGACCGTGTCGTCCTCCGCGAAGCCACGCGCATGGATCTCCGGGCCCGTGATGATCTTGCCGGTCGCGGCATCGACGACCACGATGACCGAGATGAAGCCCTCCTCGCCGAGGATCCGGCGGTCCTTCAGGTCGGCTTCGGTGATCTCGCCGACGGTGGATCCGTCGACGTAGACGAAGCCGAGATCGAGCTGACCGACGACGTCGGCTCGCCCGTCCCTCAGGTCGACGACGGTGCCGTTCTCCCCCAGGATCGTGCGCTCGGAGGCGATGCCGGTGTCCTGTGCGAGCCGGGCGTTGGCCATCAGGTGCCGGTACTCGCCGTGGACGGGCAGCACGTTCTTGGGCTTGAGGATGTTGTAGCAGTAGAGGAGTTCACCTGCGGCGGCGTGGCCGGAGACGTGCACCTTCGCGTTGCCCTTGTGGACGACGTTGGCTCCGAGCTTGGTCAGCCCGTCGATCACCCGGTAGACCGCGTTCTCGTTGCCGGGGATGAGGCTGGACGCGAGGATCACCGTGTCGCCGGGCCCGGGCTCGATCTCGTGGTCGTTGTTGGCCATGCGACTGAGCACCGCCATCGGCTCGCCCTGCGAGCCGGTGGACATGTAGACGATCTGGTCGTCGGGCAGGTCGCGGGCCTTCTTGTAGTCGATCAGCACGCCCTCGGGCACATGCAGGTATCCGAGCTCCTCGGCGATGCCCATGTTGCGCACCATGCTGCGCCCGAGGAGTGCCACTCGGCGTCCGTGGGCTGCCGCAGCATCCAGAACCTGCTGCACGCGGTGGACGTGACTGGAGAAGCTCGCGACGATGACGCGGCGCGGCGCCTTGCCGATCACCTGGTCGAGCACCGGACCGATGCTGCGCTCGAGCGGTGTGAAGCCCGGGATGTCGGCGTTGGTCGAGTCGACGAGGAACAGGTCGACGCCCTCCTCGCCGAGTCGGGCGAAGGCGCGGAGGTCGGTGAGGCGCCCGTCCAGGGGAAGCTGGTCCATCTTGAAGTCGCCGGTGGCCAGCACCAGGCCGGCCGGTGTGCGGATGGCCACGGCGAGCGCGTCGGGGATCGAGTGGTTGACCGCGATGAACTCGAGGTCGAACGGACCGATCCGCTCGTGCTGGCCCTCGGTCACCGTGAGCGTGTACGCCTTGATGCGGTGCTCCTTGAGCTTCGCCTCGATGAGGGCGAGCGTCAGCCCCGAGCCGATCAGGGGGATGTCCGGCTTGAGCCTCAGCAGATACGGGACGGCGCCGATGTGGTCCTCGTGACCGTGGGTCAGCACCACCCCGACCACATCGTCGAGCCGCTTCTTGATCGGCTCGAAGTCGGGCAGGATCAGGTCGACGCCCGGCTGATGCTCCTCGGGGAACAGCACCCCGCAGTCGACGATGAGCAGCTTGCCGCCGAACTCGAAGACGGTCATGTTCCGACCGACCTCGCCGAGGCCGCCGAGCGGCGTCACGCGCAGTGTTCCCGCTTCGAGGGCGGGCGGATCGTAAACGGTGCTGGGCATCAGTCACCTTCCTGGGGATGCCGCGGCATCCGCTCTCGCGTGCACGGCCCGCTCAGCGGGCGGCGTGCCGCATCATCTTGTTGTTCCAGAGACCTTCGGCAGGGCGCCGCCCGCGGCGGCGTTGCGGTCGGGGCGGAAGTTGGAGAAATCGGCACCGGGGACGTCCCGGACCAGGGCCAGCTCGTCCTCGATCCGAGCGGCCTCCCACTCCTCGGGCCCGACCAGCGGGAGACGGACGCGCGGGCTGCCGATGCGGCCCAGCCCGTGCAGGATGTACTTGGCCGAGACGGTGCCCGGCACATGGGTCATGACGGCGCGCACCAGCGGCTCGAGCTGACGATGGGCGGCGGTCGCGGCGTTGAGGTCGCCCCGATTCACGGCATCCACGATCGCCCGGTACGGCTGGGCCGCGATGTTGGCGGTCACGCCGATGAGCCCCGTTGCGCCGATCGACAGATGCGGGAGGACGTTGGCGTCGTCGCCGGAGAAGTACATCAGGTCGGTCTGATTGAGGACGCGGCTGACTTCGCTGAAGTCGCCCTTCGCATCCTTGATCGCGAGCACATTGGGATGCTTGGAGATGCGCAGGATCGTCTCGTACCGGATCGGCACGCCGGTGCGTCCCGGGATGTCGTAGAGGATCACCGGCAGGTCGGTGGCGTCAGCCACCAGGCGGAAATGCGTGAGGACCCCGGCCTGCGTCGGCTTGTTGTAGTACGGCGTGACGATCATGATGCCGTCCGCGCCGACCTTCTCGCTCGCCTTGTACAGCTCGATGGCGTGCGCGGTCTCGTTCGAGCCGCCGCCGGTGATGATCTTCGCGCGGCCGGACGCGACGTCCTTGCCGACCTCGACCAGCCGGATCTTCTCGGCATCCGTCAGCGTGCTGGTCTCGCCGGTGGTGCCGGTGACGACGATGCCGTCGGCGCCCGATGTGATGACGTCGTCCATGTGCTTCTCGACGGCAGACCAGTCGACCTCTCCGTCGGCCGTCATCGGAGTGACGAGCGCGACGAGCACCTGACCGAAGGGGTTGCCGGTGTGCGTCATGGATTCAGGCTATCGGCTCGTCGCGGGCCGGTCATCCGCCCTACTCCGGCGCCCAGGCCTGTCAGCGTCGCCCGCGCGAGCCCGCCCTGGTCACCAGACCGGCGGGCGCCAGTCGGCTGAGTGCGACCATCGCCTTGTACCGCAGCGACGGGATCGACACGGCCCTGCCCCGGGCGACATCGCGCAGTGCCTCGGAGACGACCTGCGGGGCGTCCAGCCACATCCAGCTCGCGACGCCCTCCTCGCCGGGGAGCAGCCCCATCCGCTCGTGGAAGTTCGTGTGCGTGAAACCCGGGCAGACCGCCGTCACGGTGACGCCCCGGGCGGCGTATCTGCCGTTCGCCCAGCGGCTGAAGCTGATGATCCAGCCTTTGCACGCTCCGTAGGTCGAACGCGGGATGAACCCGGCGACCGAGGCGACGTTGACGATGTATCCGCGCCCACGGACGATCATCGGCGTGAGCGCGGCGTGCGTCAGGCGCATCGGGACCTCCACGAGCAGGTCCAGATGCCGGACCTCGTCCTCGATGTCGTTGCGTGCGAACTCGAGCGGCAGGCCGAAGCCGGCGTTGTTGACCAGCATGTCGACGGGGCGCTCCGGGTCGGTCAGCCGACGCACGACCTGGTCGAGCTCGCGCTGGACCAGGAGGTCGGCGGTGAGCACCTCGACGTCGACGCGGAACTCCTCGGCGAGGGCCGCCGCGAGGGCCTCGAGCGCTTCGGTGTCGCGGGCGACCAGCACGAGGTCGGTGCGTCGGGCAGCGAGCTGCCGGGCGAACTCGGCGCCGAGCCCGGAGCTGGCGCCGGTGATCATCGCTGTCCTGGACATGCGGACGAGCTTAGGCGGCTCGCCGCGAGCGTTCTGGATGCTGATGGGTGCGAGGCCTCACGGCTTGCGAGCGCCGACCGTGGCGATGATCCTCGCCGGAAGGATGCGGCTGAGCACGACGGCTGCCTTGTACCGCCACGTCGGCACGGAGAGGGCCTTGCCGCGGGCGATGTCGCGCAGCCCTGCGGCGACCACGTCCGGCGCGTGGAGCCACAGCCAGCCCGGCAGCCCGATCTCGCGTTCGGGCAGCCCCATGCGCTCGTGGAACCTCGTGTGGGTGAAGCCCGGGCAGACTGCGGTCACGGTCACGCCGCGGGCGGAGTACCGGCTGTTCGCCCAGGCGCTGAAGCTGATGAGCCAAGCCTTGCAGGCGCCGTATGTCGAGAAGGGGATGAATCCCGCCACCGAGGCGATGTTCACGATCCTGCCGCCGCCCCGCTGCAGCATGGGTCCCAGCGCCGCGTGCGTGAGGCGCATCGGCACCTCGACGAGCAGGTGCAGATGGCGGACCTCGTCGTCGATGTCATTGCGCTCGAATCGCAGGTGCAGTCCGAATCCGGCGCTGTTGACGAGCATGTCGATGGGACGACGGGAGTCGGTCAGCCTGCGCACCACGACACCCAGCTCCTGCTCCACGAGGAGGTCCGCGATGATGACCTCCACTTCGACCCCGAACCGACCGGCGAGTTCGGACGCCATCTCCTCCAGCGCCGACTCCTCGGGCGAGACCAGCACCAGGGCGGTGCCGCGCGCAGCGAGCTGCCGTGCGAACTCGGCGCCGAGTCCGGAGCTGGCGCCGGTGATCAGCGCGGTCCTGGCCATGCGGACGAGCCTAGGCCGATAGGGCGCCTGGGGCCGTGAGCGGAGCGCTCAGCCGGTTGCCCCGCGCTCATAGCGCACGAACCGGTAGCGGATGCCGCTGAGGGACGCGTGCTCGCCGGTCGGAGGATCCGCCGAGGTCTTCGCGAAGATCGCCGGGTCGATCGCGGGGGCGATCACGTCGCCCGGCTCGCGAGCGAAGCCCGTCGGGTGGGTCAGTTCCGTCACTTCGAGGCGATCGGCCACGACGACGGTCTGAGCGAAGATCGCGCCGCCGCCGATGACCCAGATCCAGGCGGGCCGACCGGATGACGCCATCTCCAGCGCGGCCTCGACGGAACCCGCAGCTTCTGCACCGCTCGCCGACCAGTCCGCCTGCCGCGTGACCACGATGTTGCGCCTGCCCGGGAGCGGGCGATACCGCGGATCGAGCGCATCCCAGGTGCCCCGACCCATCACCACCGGCGAGCCGAGCGTCAGCTCCTTGAAGTGCGCCAGGTCCTCCGGCACGTGCCACGGCATACCGCCGTCGCGCCCGATGACGCCGCCCTCGGCCTGCGCCCAGATCAGACCGATCCTCGGCGCTTCGGTCATACCGCGACGGCCCCGCGGATCGCGGGATGGTGCTGGTAGTCCTCGAGCACGAAGTCGTCGTACTCGTAATCGAAGATCGACCCCGGACGGCGGGCGATGCGCAGGGTCGGCGGTGCGAAGGGTTCGCGCTCCAACTGCAGCTTCACCTGCTCGACGTGGTTGTCGTAGATGTGGCAGTCGCCGCCGGTCCACACGAAGTCACCGACTCCGAGCCCGGCCTGCTGTGCGACCATGTGCGTCAGCAGCGCGTAGGAGGCGATGTTGAACGGGACGCCGAGGAAAAGATCGGCGCTGCGCTGATACAGCTGGCACGAGAGACGTCCGTCGGCGACGTAGAACTGGAACAGCGCGTGACACGGCGCCAGCGCCATGTCGGGGATGTCGGCGGGGTTCCACGCCGAGACGATGAGGCGCCGGGAGTCGGGGTTGCGGCGGATCTCCTCGATGACCCCCGCGATCTGGTCGATCGTCTCACCGGACGGCGTCGGCCAGGACCGCCATTGCACCCCGTACACCGGACCGAGCTCGCCGGCGGCATCCGCCCACTCGTCCCAGATCGTCACGCCGTGCTCCTGCAGCCAGGCCACATTCGATTCGCCGCGCAGGAACCAGAGCAGCTCGTAGGCGATGGACTTCATGTGGACGCGCTTGGTCGTCACCAGGGGGAAGCCCTGCGACAGGTCGAAGCGCAGCTGACGGCCGAACACGCTGCGCGTGCCCGTCCCGGTGCGATCGGTCTTGATCGCGCCGTGCTCGAGCACGTCGCGCAGCAGGTCTTCGTAGGGCGTCGGGATCGTCGCGGACATCGACTCGATGCTATCCCTCCGCCGCTTCGCGCAGGCGAAGACGGGCGGCGCTTTTGTTACACGCGGCGCGTCACAGTCGCGGTGTGCTGCTCCTCTTCAGGCGCAAGCAGTTAGCCTGGGATGCTGTGACCCTCTTCGGCGCCCTCATCGGCCTCGCCCTCCTTCTGGCGGCGACGGTCGCGCTCGGCGTCTTCGTGCAGTGGCGCCAGGGCCGCCCGCGTCGGCACATCCCGCACGAGGTCGTCCAGCCGGCTCGGCTCGGCGCCGATTCGCTGGGGCGCACCGCGACGCTTCTGCAGTTCAGCACCGATCTGTGCTCCCGATGCCCGGGTGTGCACCGGACGCTCGAGTCCGTCGCGAGCGGGCGCGACGGCGTGCGCCACCTCGACATCGACGTGACCCGCCGACCCGATATCGCCAAGCACTTCCACATCCTGCAGACACCCACAACCCTCGTCCTCGACCACGACGGCGTCGTGCAGACCCGCTTCGGCGGCGTGCCCAAGCGCGACGTGCTCGAACTCGAACTCAACCGCCTGACCGGGGAGACCGCGAATGTCTGATCGAACGGATGCGACGCACCGCGGCATCGACCCCCGCGGGCCTCGGTTCGCGGCCGGGATCACGGCTCTGCTCCTGCTCGTCGATGTCTTCCTCGGCCTCGTGACGCCGATCGGAGCGACCGTCGCCCAGCGCGCGCTGGAGCCGGCTTTCCTCCTGCTCCTGGCGATCGCGCTCCTCTTCCTGTGGAGCGTGCTCTCACCGCGCACGGCGCCGTGGGGTGTGCTCTACCGCACACTCGTGCAGCCTCGCTTGAAGCCGCCTGTCGATCTGGAGGATCCTCGTCCACCCCGGTTCGCACAGGGCGTCGGGCTCCTCGTGGTGACGATCGGGCTGATCCTGCATCTGGCCGGGGTCGCCTGGGCGCTTCCGATCGCAGCGGCGGCCGCGTTCGTCGCTGCATTCCTCAACGCGGTCTTCGCCTTCTGCCTCGGCTGCCAGCTCTACCTGATCCTTCAGCGCGCCGGAGTCGTGGGGCGCGAGCGTCCTGCAGCCGTCTGATCGGCCGAACCTCTGGCAATCGGTCGCGCGACCCGGACCCCCCGGTTAGGCTGATCGCGAGGCGTCCGGAAGGCGGATGCACGCCGATCAGGAGGTTCCGATGACCGTCACGAGCGAAGCCACCGCCGTCTGGAAGGGCGGGCTCCTGGACGGCTCCGGCAGAGTCGCCTTGCAGTCATCGGGCAAAGGCACCTTCGACGTGACGTGGAAGGCACGCAGCGAGGGCTCGACCTCGGTCACCACTCCCGAGGAGCTGCTCGCGGCGGCCCACTCGTCCTGCTTCAACATGGCCTTCGCGCTCGCGCTCGCCGAGAACGGCACCCCGCCGGAGTCGATCGACACGACAGCATCGGTGACATTCACACCCGGCACCGGCATCACCGGCAGCCACCTGAACGTGAACGCCGTCGTCCCCGGCCTCGACCGCGAAGACTTCGACCGGATCGCGGAAGACGCCAAGGTGAACTGCCCGGTCTCGCAGGCCCTCGCCATCGAGATCACACTCGAGGCGACGCTTGCCTGAACCCGGCGACGGCCACCGCGTCGTCGTAGCCGGTGCTTCCGGCCTCGTCGGCTCGGCATTGGTCAACAGCCTGCGCGCCGACGGCATCAGCGTGACCACGCTCGTACGGCGAGCGCCCGAGAAAGCCGACGAGATCGAGTGGCTGACCGATTCGTCACCTCTGGACCCCGCGGTGCTGGAGGGCGCAGACGCCGTGGTCGGACTCAACGGCGCGACGATCGGCCGGTTCCCCTGGACCCCGCGCTACAAGAGCACCCTGCTGTGGTCGCGCATCACGCCCACCCGGGCTCTGGCTCGCGCTGTGCGCGCACTGGGCGGCGAGGCACCTGCCTTCGTCTCGGCCTCCGGCGTCGGCTACTACGGCTCTGCGCCGGGTGCCGTCCTCAACGAGCGGTCACCGCGCGGTGAGACCTTCCTCGCGGACCTCTGCGGCGAATGGGAGAGCGCCGCCTTCGCCGCGGGCGACCGCGCCAGAGTGGCCGTGCTGCGCTCGGCGCCGATCGTGCATCCGGAGGGGGTGCTGCGGCCGCTGATGCTGCTCACCCGGTTCGGGGTGAGCGGGCCGATCAGCCGCGGCACGCAGAAGTGGCCCTGGATCTCGCTGGACGATGAAGTGCGCGGCATCCGTCACGTCATCGACTCGGAGATCGCAGGCCCGGTGAACCTCGTCGGACCGACGCCGGCGAGCGCGAACGATCTGGGGTTCGCGCTGGCGAGGCGGATGAACCGTCCGTTCGTCGTGCGCGCGCCCGCATGGGCGCTGAAGCTCGTGCTCGGCCGCGACGCCACCGAGGCGCTCCTGACCACCGATGCCGCTGTGCTTCCGGCCGTGCTGGAAGACTCCGGCTTCGTATTCACACACTCGACGGTCGAGCAGGCCGTGGATGCCGCCGTACCGCCACCGGCCGGCTAGCGGCGGCGCTCCGTGGTCTCGAGCCGGATCGCCTGCCGCACGGCGGCTCGCGCACGCCTGCGGTCGCCGGCCGCGTCGTACGCGAGACCCAGGCGGTACCAGGCGCGCCAATCGTCGGGATGAGCCTCGACGTCCGCGCGGTGCGCCGGGAACACGGCATCCCCGTCTTCGCGGAGCACCCGGCCGCTCGGACGGACGCCTACCTCCTCCTCGGGAAGCCCGCCCTCCGCCTCCAGTCGTCGCGCGAGCCGTTCGGCCTGCACGCCGAACCACAGCTCGCGCCCCAGTGCCCACGCGGCGATCACCGGGAGCACGACGAGGCCGACGCCCATGGCGATGGCGATCGGCTCCCCGCTCGTGAGCAGCAGCCAGGCGCGCTGTGCCACCAGGACGATGTAGAGCGCGAGCAGCACCGCCATCACGGCGACGCCGATGCGTGCGCTCATGCGCCGGTCGCGCGGGCGACCTGACCGGGCACGCCGTCCTCGACGACCGGTCGCTGCGGCGCCGGCCGCGGCACCCGGATGCCGATATCGAGGAAGCTGTCGAGCCCCACGACGACACCTCGGGCATCCCGTGCGGCCGCCAGGGCGACGCGGATGCCGGGAGCGTACGCGAGCGCGGGTTCGACGGTGTCGTGCGTCAACGTCAGGGACTCCCCCGGACCGGAGAGCAGCACCTCCTGACGCGCGACGACTCCGGGCCTGCGCAGCGAATGGATCGGCACGCTCGCCACCTGCTGACCACGGGCGCGCTGATCGACGTGCGGGGATTCCACGGGGCCGACCTCGACACGGGCGGCCGCGATGAGCTCGGCGGTGCGAACGGCCGTTCCGCTGGGCGAGTCGACCTTCGTCTCGCGATGCGCCTCGACGATCTCGATCGACGGGAAGAACGGTGCCGCCGCGGCGGCGAGTGCCGAGCCGAGCACGGAGCCGAGGGAGAAGTTGGGGATGAACACCGCACCGGTGCCTGCGGCATCCACCAGCGGCCGGATCAGCGCGATGCGCTCGGATGACCAGCCCGATGTGCCGACGAGGACGTTGAGCCCACGCTCGACGGCGGCGCGGACGACGTTGATCGAGACGGCGGGCGTCGATGCGTCCACGACCAGATCGGCACCGTCGAGCTCGGAGAGTTCGGACTTCGACGACAACGTAGCGACGACCTCGAAGTCGTCGCTCGTCCTCGATGACGTCGCGGATGATGCCGCCCAGCTTGCCTGTGCCGCCGACAATGGCCACGCGCGTCGTCATCCACCCATCGTATCGGCGGCTCGCCGTGCATCCGGGCCGTGCGCCGGGTGCGCACGGCGCGACTACGCTCGAGCGCATGCCGACGATCATCCCCCTGCCGGTCGACGATCCCGACGCGCACGAGCTTCTCGCCGAGTACTTCGCGATGCGGGCCGCCAATTTTCCCGGCCACTCGTACACCACGGTATTCCCGGCCTCCGAGGCCTTCGAGCCGCCCGCCGGCGTCTTCGTGGTCGTCAGGGACGACGAGGACACGACCGTGGGCTGTGGCGGCATCCGTCGGATCGACGACGGCACGCGCGGGACGCGCTACGAGGTGAAGCACCTGTATCTGCGGCCGGAGACCCGCGGCCGCGGCTGGGGCAGGCTCCTCATGGACGACCTCGAGCGGCGCGCCGTCGAGTTCGGTGCGGCCGAGCTCGTGCTCGACACCCACCACACGCTCGAAGCGGCCGGGAGGCTGTACGAGGCATCCGGGTTCACTGGGATCGACCCCTACAACGACAACCCCAACGCGACGCGCTGGTACGGGAAGCCGCTGGACTAGACCGGCGCGACCTCGGGCAGCCCGGTGCGCAGCTCGACCGGAAGGTGGGCGAGGTCGTTGTGGGAGACCAGCGTCCAGGGGCGGCCCTGCCGCTGCGCGATCACCGTCAGCCCGCAGTGAGCCTGATTGAGCGTCATCCACCGCCACTCCGGCGCCTGCAGCACCTCACGGACGAACCATCCGATGACGAAGTTGTGCGTGATCAGCAGCTCGTGCACCTCGCCGCTCTTGCGCACCAGATACTCGCTGGCCGCATCGGCCATCTGCGCTCGCCCGGCCTCGACCTCGGCCTCCGTGACGCCGCCGAAGAACGGCTCGAACACCGCAGGGGTCTGGTCCGTCATACCCGTCGGCACGCAGTCGAACAGGAGCGCGGAGGGCTCGGGCGAGAGGGACGGCATGCGCTCGGCGACGGCGCGGGCGGTCTGGCTCGCGCGTTCGAGCGGCGAATGCCAGACGGCATCGAACGGCACGCCCGACAGGCGATCGGCCAGGAAGGCGGCTTGCCGCCGACCCCGCGGCGAGAGCGGTCCGTCGATCAGGCCGTGCTCGGCGTCCTGATGTTCGCCGTGCCGCACGAGGTAGATGTAGTGCGTCACGCCAGCTCACTTCGTATGGGGGTTCGCGTGCTCGAAAGCACCGTCCTCCAGCCTATGTCACCGGCGCGCGGCGGTCCCGCCCGACGTGCCTTCGGGGGCTACTCGGCCGCGCGAGCGATGTCGGCCAGCTGGCTGCGGCTCAGGTGCACCCCGACGCCCTGCACGAGCTCTTCCACGTGATGCGCGGCATAGGCGTTGACGATCGGCGCTGTGACCAGCTTCTGCGCCAGCAGCCATGCGACCGCCACCGCAGCATCCGGCACGCCGAGTTCGGTGCCCACGGCGTCCAGCGCGCGGAGCGTGCGGCTCCCCCGTCGATTGATGTTCGCGGCGATCTGGGCGCCCCGCACGGACAGTCCGCCGCGCAGCTTCGTCCGGTGGCGTCCGGCGAGGAAGCCGTGCTCCAGCGGGTGCGATGGGGTGACCGCCATGCCCTGCGCACCGGCCACGAGGCGGAGGTCCGCGTCGAACTCGTGACGACGCAGCACGTTGAAGGGCACGTCGAGAACCGTGATGCGGGGGTAGCCCGCGGACGCGAAGATGCGTGCCTCGACGAGCTGTGCGGCGGTGAAGCCGGCCGCGCCGAGTGCACGGGCCTTGCCGGACTCGACGAGCCACTCGGCGGTCGCCAGGGCGTCTTCGAGTTCGGTGTGCCCGGTGCTCGCGTCGAGGTAGAGCACGTCGACGCGATCGGTCCGCAGGCGGGTGAGGGATGCCTCGACCGCCCGAATGAGATTGACCGGGCCCAGGCCCGGGTTGTCGGGGTGCCCGCCGACGCGGACGGCGAGCGTGATCTCGTCGCGCAGCCCGCGCGAGTGCAGCCACTGCCCGATGATGTGCTCGCTGCGGCCGCCGGCGAAGCTGTCGGCGGTGTGCAGCGCATTGCCGCCCCGCTCGACGTAGGCGTCCATGATCTCGTGGCTGGATTCGAGGTCGACGTTCCAGCCGAACTCGGCGCCGCCGAGGATGAGGGGGAAGATCTCGGCACCGGATTCCCCGAGCGGCACGCGCACGCTCTCGCCGACCGCCGGGCCCTGGACGGGGATCGGCGCGGAGGGATGCACGCTTCCGACCTCAGGCACGAACGGCAGGCTCTCCGAGGAGACGGCCGAGCCAACGCCGAATCCAGCCATGTCCCACCCCCTCACGTCGACTCCTGATGGAGCCTTCGTGACTTCTCAGTCGCGCCCCCCGGCGCTTCCTTCGAGGGTAAGGCGTACATGTGACGGAGCCGGTCATTCCGGCGACCTGTCGGTAAATATTACATAACGCTTGGGTCACAAAGGCACTATGATGCGACATCCTGTCCCCCGTTCGGGGGACATATGACACAGAACGGATGCCCGCCCCTCCGTGAGGAGGAGGCGGGCATCCGTGTGGCAGTAGCCGCAGGCTCAGCCTGCTGTGCGATGCACCGGCCGCAGGCTCAGCCTTCGGCCGGACCCTCCGGACCGGGGTTGGCCGCCGCGCGACCCTCCTGGTCGGCCGCTTCCTCGAGCACGGGCTCGAGCGACAGCTTGCCGCGGTCGTCGATCTTGGTGATCTTGACGAGCAGCTTCTGGCCTACGTTGAGCACGTCTTCGACGTTCTCAACGCGCTTGCCGCCGGCGAGCTTGCGGACCTCGCTGACGTGCAGCAGGCCGTCCTTGCCGGGAAGCAGCGAGATGAACGCGCCGAAGGTCGCGAGCTTGACCACGGTGCCGAGGAACTGCTCGCCGACCTCCGGGTTGGTGGGGTTGGCGATCGCGTTGACCTGGGCGCGGGCGGCCTCGGCCGCGGGGCCGTCGGTCGCGCCGATGTAGACGGTGCCGTCCTCCTCGATCGAGATCTGGGCTCCCGTCTCGTCCTGGATCGCGTTGATCGTCTTGCCCTTGGGACCGATGAGCTCGCCGATCTTGTCGACCGGGATCTGCACGCTGATCACGCGCGGGGCGGTCGGAGCCATCTCGTCGGGTCCGTCGATCGCGGCGTTCAGGACGCCGAGGATCGTCAGGCGTGCCTCGTGGGCCTGCTGCAGCGCGGCGGTGAGCACCGACGACGGGATGCCGTCGAGCTTCGTGTCGAGCTGGATCGCGGTGACGAACTCGGAGGTTCCGGCGACCTTGAAGTCCATGTCGCCGAGGGCGTCCTCGGCGCCGAGGATGTCGGTCAGCGCGGCGTAGCGCGTCTGCCCGTCGACCTCGTCGGAGACGAGTCCCATCGCGATGCCGGCGACGGCGGCCCGCAGAGGCACGCCGGCGTTCAGCAGCGACAGCGTCGAGGCGCACACCGATCCCATCGAGGTCGAGCCGTTGGAGCCGAGAGCCTCGGACACCTGACGGATCGCGTACGGGAACTCCTCGCGGCTGGGCAGCACCGGCACGAGTGCGCGCTCGGCCAGGAAGCCGTGCCCGATCTCGCGACGCTTGGGGCTGCCGACCCGGCCGGTCTCACCGGTCGAGTACGGCGGGAAGTTGTAGTGGTGCATGTAGCGCTTGTGCGTCACAGGCGAGAGCGAGTCGATCTGCTGCTCCATCTTGAGCATGTTCAGCGTGGTGACACCCAGGATCTGGGTCTCGCCGCGCTGGAAGATCGCCGAACCGTGAACGCGCGGGATGACCTGCACCTCGGCATCCAGCGGACGGATGTCGGCCAGGCCGCGACCGTCGATGCGGACGCCGTCGGCGAGGATGCGCCCGCGGACGATCTTCTTGGTGACCGACTTGTACGCCGCCGAGAACTCGAGCGTGGCGACGGCGTGCAGCTCGCCGGACTCGACCGCGCCCAGCAGCTCCGCCTTGACCTCGTCCTTGAGCGCGTCGTCCGCGTTCTGACGCTCGACCTTGTCGGCGATCTGGTAGATCGACACGAGGCGGTCGTACGCGCGGTGCGCGACGTAGTCGTAGGTCTCCTGGCTGTACGGCAGGAAGACCGGGAACTCCGTGATCTCCTTCGCCGCAGTGTTCGCCACGACGTTCTGCGCGGCGACGAGCTGCTTCAGGAACGGCTTGGAAGCCTCGAGGCCCTCGGCCACGACCTGCTCGTTCGGCTTGACGGCGCCGCCCTTGATCAGGTTCCAGCTGCCCTCGGTGGCCTCGGCCTCGACCATCATGATCGCGACGTCATCGTTGCCGTCGGCATCGGTGATGACACGACCGGCGACGATGAGGTCGAACACGGCCTCCTCGAGCTGGGTGACGGTCGGGAACGCGATCCACTGGTCGGCGTTGTCGCCGTGACCCGGGATGAGGGCGAGGCGGACGCCGGCAATCGGTCCCGAGAAGGGAAGGCCGGAGATCTGGGTCGACAGCGACGCTGCGTTGATCGCGAGGGCGTCGTAGAACTCGCCGGGAGCGATGGACAGCACGGTCACGACGATCTGCACCTCGTTGCGGAGGCCCTCGACGAACGACGGGCGCAGCGGGCGGTCGATGAGACGGCAGACCAGGATCGCCTCGGTGGAGGGGCGACCTTCACGGCGGAAGAACGAGCCGGGGATCTTCCCTGCGGCGTACGAGCGCTCTTCGACGTCGACGGTCAGCGGGAAGAAGTCGAAGCCTTCGCGAGGGTGCTTGCCGGCGCTCGTGGCCGACAGCAGCATGGTCTCCTCATCGAGGTAGGCGGCGACCGCGCCCTGCGCCTGCTGGGCGAGGCGTCCGGTTTCGAAGCGGACGGTGCGGGTGCCGAAGCGGCCGTTGTCGAGAACGGCTTCCGCGGCGGTGATTTCAGGACCTTCCAAGAGGTCTCTCCTTCTTTGTTTTGACTCGCGTGCCCGTATGGCGCGCGAGTTCATTCGAAGGAGCAGGAACAGGCAGATTATCGGCGCGCGACAGTCCGTCACGCTTCACCTGCGCTGGTCACCAGTAGAAGAGCACCCGGCGGTCCGTGCGACGGGGAATCCACCACAGGGGACCAGCTTGCTGCCGGCCTGCTCCGTGTAGCTCGTGTTCAATTGAGCGGATGCCGCAAGGGCAACCTTTCCGATCCTATCAGCGGGATCTGTATCTCCCCCATCGGTGGCGCGGGCCCGATCGCCCGCCTAGGGTTGAAGACATGAGCACCGACGAAAAGCCGGCGGGCGCGGCATCCGACGAGATGAAGCGCAAGTTCAAGGAAGCACTCGAGAAGAAGAACGCCCAGCACCGCGAGGGCGAGTCTCACCTGGACGGCGACTCCGCGATCCAAGGCACCCACGGCGCCGTGACGAAGCGCGAGTTCCGCCGCAAGAGCGGCTGAGGAGCGACGTGATGGTTTTCGACCCGACTTTCCACGAGATCTCGAAGGAAGCCGACGAGCTGCCGGACCTGGACGGATCCGACGCCGACGCCGAGCCGCTGGGCGAGGACGTCGAGGCGAACGATCTGCCTCCGCTCGGCGACAAGTGATCTGAAGCGCGGAGATGAGCGACTTCCGCGAACGCGTTCCGGACGACGACCGGCCGGTGCCTCTGGAGGATGAGGCCGAGTTCGACACTCCCCCGCCCACGATCGATCCGCTGGAAGCGGTCGAGGACGACGTCGACGACACGGACGTCGAGGAGCGCGAGTCGGCCATCGAATCCGGGGAGATCGACCCGGGCGAGTGAGCACGGACGCACGTCGCGGGTCCGCCCGCACGTGGCGGACGGACCCCGGATCGCGCGTGCTCAGCGGCTGAGCGCTGTCTCGCGTTCGCGGGCGCGCTCCTCCTTCGCCTGCGCCTCGGCGACCGCCGCCTCTTCCAGACCCTGAGTGTCCACGGCGTCCGTCGATCCCGACATCCCGTCGTGATCGTCGCCGGCGAGCGTGGTCTCGTCGAAGGGCAGCTCGCCTCGCAGCACTCGACGTGCGCGGGTCGCGTCGAACTCCTTCACCCACGTGCCGATCAGCACGGTCGCGACGGCGTTGCCGGTGAAGTTCGTGATCGCACGTCCCTCCGACATGAACCGGTCGATGCCGACGATGACGCCGACGCCGTTGACGAGGTCGGGGCGGTAGGCCTGCAGGCCGCCGGCCAGAGTGGCCAGCCCCGCACCGGTGACGCCCGCGGCGCCCTTCGATGCGATGACCATGAACAGCAGGAGCCCGATCTGCTCGGGGATCGACATCGGGGTGCCCATCCCTGCGGCGATGAACAGCGACGCCATCGTCAGGTAGATCGCCGTTCCGTCGAGGTTGAACGAGTAGCCCGTGGGAACGGTGATGCCGACGACCGGCTTCGCGACGCCGAGGTGCTCCATCTTCGCGATCAGGCGCGGCAGCGCCGACTCGGATGACGAGGTGCCGACGATCAGCAGGTACTCGCGGGCGAGGTACTTCATGAGGCTGAAGATGTTGATCCGCGTGACGGCGAACAGCAGCGTGCCGAGGATGCCGAAGATGAAGACCGCGCACGTGATGTAGAACGCGATCATCAGGATGCCGAGACTGACGATGGCGGCGAATCCGGTCTTGCCGACCACCGCGGCGATGGCGCCGAACGCTCCCAGGGGTGCGAGCCAGAGGATCATGCCCAGGATGCGGAACACGAGCGCCTGGAGGTTCTTCACGGCGTACATGATGGGCTCGCCCTTCTTGCCCATCTGCTGCAGCGCGAAGCCGACCAGGAGCGCGATGAACAGCACCTGCAGCACGCTCTCGCCGGTGAAGGCCGAGAAGAACGTGGTCGGGATGATCCCGAGGATGAACTCCTGGGTCGTCTTGGCCTCGGTGGCGCTCGCGTCGTAGGTCGAGGTCGACATGTTCAGGCCCTCACCCGGGTGGATGATGTTGCCCACCACCAAGCCGATCGCGAGGGCGAACGTCGTCATGATCATGAAGTACAGCAGCGCGAGGCCGCCGATCTTGCCGACCGTGGCGGCCTTGGCGATCGAACCGACGCCGACGACGATCGTGCAGAAGATGATCGGCGCGATCATCATCTTGATGAGGGCGACGAAGCCCTTGCCGATCGGCTCGAGAGCCACTCCGACATCCGGCCAGATGAGGCCGATCGTGGCGCCCAGCACGACCGCGATGATGACCGCGATGTAGAGCCAGGTGTGCTTGTCCCATGACGTCTTGCCGCGCCGCCAGTTGTAGCCGGGGAGCTTGAACGATTGGGTTCTGGGGATCTGAGCCATCTTCGCCTCCGATGAGTTCGAACTTCGCTGTTCCGGGTCGCCTGTCGCTTCCCGTCGTGCGTTCACTCTGGGCGACGGATGCCGGATGCCCCCGGTTGTGGTCGTATTGGTCTCGACGTCATCGAACGGGAGGAGGCGTATGGCTCGTACGCGCGGAGCGAGCGCGGCATCCCGGGTGTTCCTCGCTTTCCTCGGTGCGGTCGTGGTCATCACGGCCCTCCTGGCCGTCCTCCTGGCCTTCCAGGCGCAGGCGACGGAGCGGGCGGAGGCCGAGACGGTCACGCTGGCCGTCGCGCGCACCATCGCCGGGATGCCCGACGTCGAAGAGGCTGTGACCCGCGGCTCGGACGCGGCCGCCACCGCAGCGCTGCAGCCGATCGCCCAGGAGATCATGGACACCACGCCCATCGACTTCGTCACCATCATGACCACCGAGGGCATCCGGCTCACGCATGCCGACCCCGCGGAGATCGGCAAGCCGTACCTCGGAACGATCGGCCCCGGACTCGAGGGCCGGACGCTGACGGAGGAGGCTGTCGGCACCCTGGGACCGTCCCTTCGATCCGTCGTGCCTGTGATGTCGTCGGGCGAGGTCGTGGCGCTCGTCTCCGCGGGGATCACGCTGGGCAGCGTCGGCTCGGGCGTGCTGCGTCAGCTTCCGTTCGTGATGGCGGTCGCCGTGGCCCTCGCGGCAGTCGGGCTGGCCGCGGCGTGGCTCGCCGGCCGCTTCACCAGGCGCATCGCCGGCGACCTCCCGGCGAGCGCCGTGCGCGATGCGGTGTCCTCGTACGAGTCCGTCCGCACGCTCGGCGAGGCGCTGCGCGCGCAGACGCACGAGCACGGGAACCGCATGCACACCGCTGTGGCGCTTCTCGAACTGGGGCGCACGGACGAGGCGATCGGCATCCTCACCGAGACCTCTCGGCAGAGCCAGGCGCTGGTCGACCAGGTCGCCGCGCGACGGGACGGCGACCCGACGGTCGGAGCACTCCTTCTCGGCAAGGCGGCACAGGCACGCGAGCGCGGCGTCGACTGGATCGCCGAGATCGATCCCTCTGCACCGCGCAGTTCGCTCACACCCGTCGATGCCGTCTCGGTGGTGGGCAATCTCATCGACAACGCGCTGGATGCGGCAGCCGCAGGCTCCGAGCCCCGATGGGCGCGGATCGTCTTCGCTCCCGCCCCGGGCGGTGCGCTGGCGCTGACGGTGTCGGACTCCGGCTCGGGGGTTCCGTCCGAGCTGCGGGAGCGCATCTTCGATCACGGCTTCTCCACCAAGCCGGCCGGCGCGGAGGGCCGCGGCGTCGGCCTCGCGCTGGTGCGGGCGATCGTCGAGGGTGCGGGCGGGGCGGTGGATCTGTCCGACGATCCGACGACGTTCCAGGTGATCCTGCCCGGGAGAGGCGAATGATCTCCGTCCTCCTCGTCGACGATGACGCCCTCACGCTGGAACTGCACCGCACCTATCTGGAGCGCATGGACGGCTTCCGGGTCGTCGCCGAATGCACCGGAGCGCGCGCAGCGGTGTCAGCCATCCTGGAGCGGCCGCCTGCGGACGGCATCGATCTGGTTCTGCTGGACATGACCATGCCGGACGGCACCGGGCTGGACGTGCTGCGCCATGTCCGCGCGAGAGCGGCGGATGTCGACGTGATCGCGGTGACGGGCGTGCGCGACGCCGACGTCGTCCGACAGATGGTGGGCCTCGGCGTCGCGCAGTACCTCGTCAAGCCGTTCTCCTTCGCGGTGTTCCGCGACCGGCTCGAGCAGTACCGGGTCTATCGAGACCGCGCCCGTGAGACGAGCGGCCCGGCGACCCAGGCCGAGATCGACGCGATGCTCGGAGCGCTGCGCCCGAACACGCCGTCTGCGCTTCCCAAGGGGCTGTCCGGCGAGACGCTGGAACGCGTCACGTCCGGCGTCCGGACGAGCGGTCCGCTGTCGGCCGCCGAGGCGGCGAGCCTGCTCGGCATGTCGCGCGTCGCGGCACGGCGCTATCTGGAGCATCTCGCCGACGTCGGTCGGGTGGTCCGCTCGCCGCGGTACGGCACGCCGGGCCGTCCCGAGACCGAGTACCGCTGGCTCGGCTGACGGGCGGTCAGCGCGGCTGACGCTCGCAGAAGCCCGACAGACTGAGCAGCAAGGCGAAGGAGTGGTGGATGGCACAGCTGGGATACGACGCGGACTTCCTCGGGATTCCGGTGGCTGTTCCGCATCCGCTCGGCGATCGCGAGCTGCGCGAACTGCCCTACCCGCATTTCTCGGTCGTCCTCGACGCCCGTCGCAGGCTGGCGGCGGCCACCGCCGTCAACATCGACGGCGCGGCGCTGCTGGACCTCGCTCGCACCGGCGACTGGGAACTCGATCCGCGCGTGCCCGCGTCGGAGCAGGCAGGGCCGGCGCTGTACGCGGACAACGACCTCGATCGTGGGCACCTCGTGCGGCGCCGCGATCCGGGGTGGGGCACCGCGGCCGAGGCCCGCACCGCGACCGAGGCGACCTTCGCCTACCCGAACGCCGCGCCACAGGCATCCGTCTTCAACCAGTCCAAGGAGCTGTGGCTCGGCCTGGAGGATCACGTCCTGCGGTTCGCCGACACGACCGACGAGCGGGTTTCGGTGTTCACCGCACCGGTGCTCGACGAGGCCGACCCGCTGTATCGAGGCGTGCAGATCCCGCGCCGCTTCTGGAAGGTCGCCGCGTGGATCGAAACAGCACCGGACGGCGAGCCCGTTCTCGCGGCCGCCGGGTTCGTGCTGGATCAGACCGCGCTCATCCCGCCTGACGATGCTGTCGCAGGAGCGCGCCTGGGTTCGTTCCGGACCTTTCAGGCGCCGATCGCCGACATCGGCGAACTCGCGGGCGTCGACTTCGGCCCGCTTCCGGCCGCAGACGTTCTGCCGGTCACTGCGATCTCGGCCCACCGATGGAGCGAGCTGAGCGCGGTCGAGGACATCAGTCTCTAACTCGGGCGGACGGCGTACGGCTTCTCCGGAAGGCGCTTCTGGAACTCGAGGATCGCAGGATTGCGCACCCAGCCGTCGTCGACCTCGATCGCGCGCGAAACCGTCTCGTTCGCCGCCCACGCGGCGGGCCCCGCCATGACGGTGGGCAGGAAGCCGATGAGGGCTTCGCTGATCTCCCAGCTCGCCGAGTTCCACAGGTACGACGGACTGTGGTCGACGGCGTAGTAGTTGATGGTGCCGCCGACCGTGAACATCGGGTCCGCGAAGCTCGTGGGGCGCGCCCACTCGAAGGCCATGCCCTCGTCGCACGAGACGTCCACGATCAGGCTTCCCGGCCGGAACGCCGCGAGGTCGGTCGTCTTCAGGTAGAGCAGCGGGCGGTTCGGGTCCTGCAGGGTGCAGTTGACCACGATGTCGCTCTCGGCCAGGAACGGAGCCAGCGGCACCCGTCCGTCGTCGGTGATGACCTCGCTCAGGTACGGGCCGTCGTGGTCGAACTGGATCATCTGCGCCGCGTGGATCGGCGATGCCACCGAGGCGGTCTGCCGGTTGGTGAGCACCCGCACGTCGTGCACGCCGTGCGCTCGCAGAGCGGTGACGGCCCCGCGCGCCGTGGCGCCGAAGCCGATGACCACCGCGGTCAGGCGCCGGCCGTAGTCGCCCGTCGATCCGCACAGCTGGAGTGCGTGCAGCACCGAGCAGTAGCCGGCGATCTCGTTGTTCATGTGGAAGACGTGCAGGCCGAACGTTCCGTCGCTGCCCCAGTGGTTCATGGCCTCGAAGGCGATCACGGTCAGGCGCTTGTCGAGTGCGAGCTGTGTCATCACCTCGTCCTGCACGAGATGCGGCCAGCCCCAGAGGACCTGGCCGTCGCGCATCTCGCGCAGGTCGGAGTGCTGCGGCTTCGGCAGCAGCAGCACATCGGAGGCGGCGATCAGCCCGGCTCGATCGAGGATGCCGCCGACCAGCGGCCGGAGCTCCTCGTCGGAGATGCCGAACCGCGCGCCGTACCCGGTCTCGAGCAGCACTCGCGGGCGGAGCTCATCCGGGATCCGCTCGAGGTGGCCGGGGTGCAGCGGCACACGGCGCTCATCCGGCTTGCGCGAGGCTCCCACCACGCCGAGCGTCAATGGAGCCTGAGTCGTCATCATCGTCTTCCTCCCTCAGCGGGGGCCGAACCGACTCCGTGAGCTCGACGCTACCAGGGTGGCCGGATGCGGTCCCGGGGCGAGGGCCACCCCGCTGAAGGAGTCCGGCTACTCCCCCGCCAGGCCGCCGAGCAGGTGGCCGAACGAACGACCCTCGCCCAGGTAGTTCGCCGGGTCGAAGGGGTCGGCTTCGACGGCGGGCGAGCGCGCGGGAGATCGCGTCGGCGAGCTCGGCCGCACCGCGCTCGACGCGTTCACCGAGCGGAGCGACCTGATCGCCGGACGCCCCCCAGTCGCTGGAGGCGGCGAACACGCCGGTCGAGACCGGCTCCGCGTGCAGATAGGTGAACAGCGGCCGGATCGCGTAGTCGATGGCAAGCGAGTGACGGGCGGTGCCCGCGTTCGCACCGATCAGCACGGGCTTGCCGGTGAGCGCGTCGGGATCGAGGATGTCGATGAACGACTTGAACAATCCCGAGTAGCTCGTCGAGAAGATCGGCGTCACCGCGATCACGGCGTCCGCCGAGATCACCGTGTTGACCATCGACTCCAGCGCCGGGGGCGCGAAGCCGGTGAGCAGGTTGTTGGTGATGTCGTGCGCATAGTCGCGCAGCTCGAACACGTCCACCTCCACCTCGAGGTCGCGCTCGGCGAGCTGGCGGACGGTCGCCGAGGCGAGTCTGTCGGCGAGCAGCCTGGTCGAGGACGGGTTGGAGAGCCCTGCGGAGATGACGGCGATGCGGCGGGTGGTCATCTCACGCCTCCTTGCGGGTCGCTGCGGCGCCGAACGACGAACCGGCAGCCACCGGTGCGGCATCCTGATACGGGGATCCGCCGGTCAGGTTGTCGCCGCGGTTCGGGTTGGGACGAGCCTCGCGCGGACGCTGGTCGCCGTACTTCGCAGCGACGAGCGACGCGTGGGTCGGCGCATCCGGCACCTCGGCCGGGCGGTTCTGGTCCAGCTCCTTGCGCAGCACCGGCACCACCTCGCCGCCCAGGATGTCGAGCTGCTCGAGCACGGTTTTCAGCGGCAGTCCCGCGTGGTCCATGAGGAAGAGCTGGCGCTGGTAGTCGCCGAAGAGGTCGCGCATGCCGGCGTAGCGGTCGATGACCTGCTGCGGCGAGCCGACGGTGAGCGGAGTCATCTCTGTGAAGTCCTCCATCGACGGGCCGTGGCCGTATACCGGGGCGTTGTCGAAGTACGGGCGGAACTCGCGGACGGCGTCCTGGGAGTTCGAGCGCATGAACACCTGGCCGCCGAGGCCCACGATCGCCTGCTCGGGCGTGCCGTGGCCGTAGTGGGCGAAGCGCTGGCGATAGAGGGTGATCAGGCGCTGGTAGTGCTCGGACGGCCAGAAGATGTTGTTGGCGAAGAAGCCGTCTCCGTAGTACGCGGCCTGCTCGGCGATCTCGGGCGTGCGGATGGAGCCGTGCCACACGAAGGGCGGCACGTCATCCAGCGGGCGCGGCGTGGAGGTGAAGCCCTGCAGCGGCGTGCGGAACTTGCCTTCCCAATCCACGACATCCTCGCGCCACAGCTTGTGCAGCAGCGCATAGTTCTCGATGGCGAGGGGCAGTCCCTGGCGGATGTCCTGGCCGAACCACGGATACACCGGACCGGTGTTGCCGCGACCGAGCATGAGGTCGGTGCGACCTCCGGAGACGTGCTGGAGCATCGCGAAGTCCTCGGCGATCTTCACCGGATCGTTCGTCGTGATGAGGGTCGTCGCGGTGGAGAGCACGAGACGCTCGGTCTGGGCGGCGATGTATGCGAGCGTCGTCGTCGGCGAGGACGACCAGAAGGGCGGGTTGTGGTGCTCGCCGAGCGCGAAGACGTCCAGTCCCACCTCTTCGGCGTGCTTGGCCACCGCGATCGTGTTGCGGATCTTCTCGCCCTCGCTGGGCGTGCGGCCGGTGGTCGGGTCCTGGGTGATGTCACTCACCGTGAAGATGCCGAACTGCATGGCGGGCGCCTTGGGTGCCTGCGCCGGGATGGTGTCGTTCACGATCGATCTCCGATTCGGGATGCCGCGGCATCCAGTTCTATTCAGATGAATGTATTCGGTAGAACACCGTCAGGACGAATCTATTCCCGAGGACGGGAGGGCGTGCCGGGAAAGCGCTCAGCGCTCCTCGAACAGTTCCTGCATGTCACGCACGAGCTGATGAGGCGCGGTCTCGCACGGCGCGTGGCCGGTCGGGTAGACCGCCATCCGGGCGCCGATCCGGGCGGCGTACGCCTCGTGCTGCGCGGTCGGCCACAGGTCCTGCTCGCCGACCGCGATGAATTTCGGGATGTCTATCGCCGCGACCTGGTCGGCGATGTCGGGCATCGTCATCATGAGTCCCACGACGTCGTCGATCGCGGAGCGGGAGGTGACCGACATCCGCTCACGCACGAACGCGATGCGAAGCGGCGGGGTGCGATTGAGGTTGTAGCGGATGCCCCACAGGATGAGCCCCGCGGCGCGGTGCGGCGGCATGTCGGAGATCGGCCCGATGTGCTTGACGCCCCGGAACACCTGCCCGGTCGCCGGTGGCGCGGACATGAGCGTCATACTCGCGAACAGGTCGGGTCGTTCCACGAGCGCGAGTTCGGCGAGCAGGCCGGCGAAGCTGTAGCCCAGCACGTGCACCGGTGCGGAGCCGTCTTCGAGGAGCGCGATCAGGTCGTCGAGGAAGAGCCGGTAGTCGTAGTGCTCACGCGGCGGGTGGAGGTTCTGCGGACCAGCGTCGACCGAGCCGTAGTGCCCGGCGAGGTCGTACGACTCGACGCGGTAGCCGGCCGCGGCGAACAGCGGGAACAGAAGGATGAAGTCCTCCTTGGATCCCGCGACCCCCGACACGAGCATGACGCGCGGCGCATCCCGGTCGCCCAGGCGCGCCCGTGCGATCGGCCCGCTGGGGGCGGCGAAGACGTCCAGCACCGTCCCCTCGGGGAACACGCGCCAGTCGATGTCCGGGATCGCCCGGTCCTTCTCGAGTGCTTCGTCGATCGTGCTCATCGCGACGCGAGACTATCGCGTGGGAAGGCCCTGAAGCTCATCCGCGCGCGGTGCGTAGTCGATGCGGCCGCCTTCGGGGACACGGAGAGGACGGGACCCTCGGGCATGCGGTTCTCCATTCCATTCCCGCGCGTCGGCGCGCCTCCCAGGATAGGGTGGCCTTCGCCGTCATGTCCGAACCAGCAAACGCGGCCGCGCGCGCGGCATCCCCGTCGCCCGGCGCACCACCGACCGGGTCCACCGGCGTGCCGCGAGCCCGCCGTCGCGTGCCATTCTGGGACAACGCGCGCTTCGCCTGCATCGTGCTCGTGGTGCTCGGCCACGCCACACAGCGCCTCACCTACGACTCGGATGTCGCGCTCGCCCTCTACCTGTTCATCTTTGCGTTCCACATGCCGGCGTTCGCGATCATCTCGGGCTACTTCTCGAAGTCGGATGCCCCTGGCCGGCGTCAGATGGCGCGGGTGATCACCGACATCCTCGTGCCGTACGTGATCTTCGAGAGCCTGTGGACGGTCACGAAGTGGATCGTCGAGGGTCAGGCGAACCCGAATCTCACGCAGCCGTCGTGGACGCTGTGGTTCCTGCTCGCACTGGGCATCTTCCGCCTGGTGCTCCCCTATCTGGCGCTGCTGCGCTGGCCCCTGCTGTGGACGGTCGCCATCTCGATCGGGGCCGGCTATCTGCCGAACATCGACTCGACCCTCTCACTCTCGCGCACGCTGGGCCTGCTGCCCTTCTTCGCGCTCGGCTGGTGGCTGCGTGACCGCGACGTCGTCGAGCGACTGGGGCTCCTGCGCATCCGGCCGTGGTGGGTCATCGCCGGTGCTGCGGCTCTCCTGGTGGCCGCGGGCTGGGCGGCGTGGTTCTTCGTCGACGGCTGGCGCGCGATGAATCTGCGGGAATGGCTGTTCTACGACGAGAACTACTCCTCCATCGGCGGCACGGAGTGGTGGGCGGGCGGTGTCCGCCTGGCGCTCATGGCGGTGGCCCTCGTCCTGTCGGCGGCCTTCTTCGCCGTCGTGCCGCGGGGCACGCATTTCTGGACGCACTTCGGGCAGTACACGATGTACGTCTACCTGCTGCACTCCTTCGTGCTCTACCCGTTCCGCGAGTCGGGCGTGCTGCGAGACCTCGAGCCCACGTGGATCTGGCTGCCCGTCGTCGTCGTCGCCTCGGTCCTCATCGCGCTGGGGCTCGCCACCAGGCCGGTGCGGACGCTGTTCCGGCCGCTGGTCGAGCCTCGGCCCGCATGGCTGTTCGACGACCCGACCCTGGCACTGCGCGAGGGTCGCCGCTCGGATCCGACCGGGTCGCGCCGACCCCGCGACGAGCCCCGGCCCGCGAGGCCTCAGGCCGACCCGCGACAGAACGGCTGACCGGCCGTCGCAGCCGCTGCCGGCTCACCCCGTCATTCGAACAGGCCGGCTCCGATGAACGTCGCCGGCGTCGCTCCGGGTGGCACCGCCCACACTCCCGAGCCCACGTGCCGGATGTACTCGCTCATGACGTCGGTCGACAGGGATCGCTGCAACCGCACGAACTGCTCCGGCGCGCGCTGATACGACAGGAAGAACAGCCCGGCGTCGAGTCTGCCGAGGTCATTGTTGCCGTCGACGAAGTTGTAGCCGCGTCGCAGGATGCGGATGCCGTCGTTGGACTCCGGGTGGGCCAGGCGCACGTGACTGACAGCGGGCATGAGCGGGGCGCCCGCGGCATCCGTCTTCTCGAAATCCGGGTCGGTGAACTCGTCGCCTCCCGACAGCGGCGCCCCTTCGCCCTTGTCGCGGCCGATGATCGAGTTCTGCTCGGAGAGGCGGACACGGTCCCACGTCTCGATCAGCATCGCGATCTTGCGAGCCACGAGGTAGGAGCCGCCGGTCATCCATGCCGGGGCATCGGCGGCTCGGACCCAGACGTGTGCGTCGAGAGCTGCTCCATCGCCGGCGAGAATGTTGGCGGTGCCGTCCTTGAAGCCGAAGAGGTTGCGCGGCGTCTGCTGAGCCGAGGTCGTGCGCGACGTGCGGCCGAAGCCCATCTGCGACCACCGGATCCGCGCCCGACCGAAGGCGATCCGGCTGAGGTTGCGGATCGCGTGGACCGCGACCTGGGGATCGTCGGCGCACGCCTGGATGCACAGATCGCCACCCGACCCGTCCGGATCGAGGTCGTCGCCCAGGAACGACGGCAGCCTCTCGAGCGGTGCGGGCCGCCGATCCGCGATCCCGTACCGGTCCGCGTCGCCGATCTCGAACAGGGTCGGACCGAATCCGAAGGTGATCGTCAGACCGCTCGCACCGAGCCCGATCGCCTCGCCCGTGTCGTCCGGCGGCGCTTCGGGCGAGCCGCCGACGGCGCCGGTGGCGCTCACATCCAGGCCGCGGGTCATGCGTGCCGCGGCATACGACCAATCCTGCAGCAGCGACACGAGGTCGTCGCGGTCCGTTCGCGCCATCATGTCGAACGCAGCGAAATGCAGATGATCCTGCACGGGGGTGGTGATGCCGGCCTGGTGCGCACCGAAGAACTCGTAGGCGGATGCCGCGGCTCCACCGTCGTCAGCGCGCGCAAACGCCATTCCTCCTGCGACCCCGGCCCCCGCCCCGATCGCCACACCCGCAGCGCCGGCGCCGACGAGACCCAGAAGTCCGCGGCGACTGACACCTGTCGGCGCAGGCTGCACGGCATCCGGCTCGGAGCCGGGCTCCCCAGCCGGGACGGAGTCGGTCGTGGAGGCGGGTCCGGTCTCCGGTACTGCGCCGTCCGCTCCGGCCGGACCGTTCTCTGAGCCCGTCGACGGGTCGATCACATCACTCCAGCACGGTCACGGTCAGCTGCGAGAGCGGCTCGGCGAGCGCGTTGATCAGGTCGGTGAACTCGCGCTTGTCGTCTTCGGTGAGGGCGGCGTACCCCACGAACCCGGCCGCAAGGGAGCCGTGGGCGGCGAGGGATTCCTCCAGCGCGGCGTAGCCGGCGTCGATCTCCTCGACGAGCGCCGCACCCTCGTCTCCCTTCGCGGCGGCGAAGTCGCGAGCGAGCGAGAACGCCATCTTCGAGCCTTCGACGTTGGCTGCGAAGTCCCACAGGTCGGTGCCCGACCACCAGTCCTCCTCGCCGGAGATCTTGCCCGTGGCGACCTCGTCGAGAAGGGCGATCGCTCCGTTGCTCAACCCGGCGACACCCTGCTCGTCCAGCGCCGACTGGAAGTCGTCGGAGTGCACGTAGTCGTAGAGCTCCGAGACGTCGGCGATGAGCTGGTCACCGAAGGCCGCGCGCTCCTCGGGGGTGGACGGCGCCCAGTCCTGCCATGCGGGCGTCTCGCCGTCTGCGTTCAACGCGTCCTGCGCGGGCACCCACAGGTCCTTCTCGATGCGGTGGAAGCCGGTCCAGTCCAGCCCCTCGGCGACCGCATCCACCTCGCGGTAGTCGATCCGCGGGTCCAGGTCGCCCAGCGCCTCCGCCACGGGCTCGATCCGCTCGTAGTAGGCGCGCACCTGCGGGAAGGCCGCCCGGGCGGAGTCATCGGCGCCGGACTCGTAGTCCGCGACGAACGCGTCCACCTGCGGCACGAGCTGCGAGACCTGGTCCTTGACGAAGGCGGCGTAGAGGTCGACGGCCTGCTGCTTCTGCTCGGCATCCGGCCCTTCGATGGCGACGGCGTCTCCCGAGACCGTGAAAGCGGAGCGGCCGACACCCTCGCCTACCATGCCCGGCTTGCAGACGGTGAAGTAATCGCCCGGCTGTGCAACCACGGTGAGGGTGCGCGATGCGCCGGGCGCGATGTTCTCCACCTCGCCCACGATCCGGAGTCCGTCCTCGGCGAGGAGATAGAACTCGGTGACGTCTGCACCCGCGTTCGACACGTCGAACGCGAGCGTTCCGCTGCTAGCCGACGTCGCCGAGACCTCGCAGCCGGTGTCGGTCGATTCGACTGTGAGCGCGTCGGAGGCGGCGACATCGGTCTTCGCCACGCAGCCGGCCAGGACGATGACGGACAGAGCGGCAGCGCCGACGGCGCCGAGGATGCGGGATGAGGAAGTCATGCTGCTCCTTGGGTTCGGGGTGACTCGGACAGCCCTGCCGCTGTGTTCTCGACCGATCCGACGACGGCGGCGCCGCGGCGATCGGGTGCGCTCGCGGTCGCGGGGGGCGGCTCAGAACCGACGGGGGTCTTCCCGGCAGCCGGAGTCACGCGGCGGCCGGCACGCACACCGCGGATGAAGAAGGCGCCCACGATCACGACGTAGAGCATCCAGGCGGTGACCTGGAGCCACGACATCCGCGGCATGAAGCCGACCGTCGCCTGAAGCACGGCAGCGAGCGCGGATCCGGGCGGCACCTGCGCCGTGAGGTCGAATGCCCAG
The DNA here is from genome assembly GCA_963717585.1 of uncultured Actinomycetota bacterium. GTDB lineage: Bacteria > Actinomycetota > Actinomycetes > Actinomycetales > Microbacteriaceae > Microbacterium. The sequence goes on from CAVQWI010000001.1 coordinate 748,563, forward strand.
CCGAAGGGGAACGCGGCGAGCCCGACGGCGACGGCGCCGGTGGCCGGATCGATCGGGGCGGCGGCCGTGAACGGGCCGGGAAGCGCTCCCGCCTCCTGCAGGTCGTGGATCGCGTAGGCGAGCACACCGGCTGCCACCACGATGAGGAACGCGCCGGTCGCCGTGAAGAACACGCGCAGGTTCACGCGCAGCATGCCGCGCGCGAGCAGCCAGCCCAGCACGACCGCGGCCCCGAGGCCGAGCAGGGCGCCGAGGAGGGCTGCCGGCGCGTCGCCGAACGACTGCACCATCGACCACAGCAGCAGGGTCGTCTCGATGCCCTCGCGGGCGACCGAGATGAAGCCGATCGCGACGACGGTCCAGAGCCCGCTGGCAGCCAGCGCACGGTCGACGCCCGCCTCGAGCGTGGACTTCATGGTGCGGGCGGTCCGCTGCATCCAGAAGATCATCCAGGTGACCATCGCCACCGTCGCGAGCGACAGGATGCCGCCGATCAGCTCCTGCGCCTCGAAGGTGAGGGTGTACGCGCCGAAGGTGAGGACGGCGCCGATGGCGAGGGCCAGAACCACCGCGAGACCGACCCCGATCCAGAGCCGCGGCAGCACGTCGCGCCGACCGAGCCGTGTGACGTACGCCACCAGGATCCCGACGACGAGGGCCGCTTCCAGGCCCTCGCGCAGGCCGATGAGGAAGGTGGCGAACACGTTCGATCCCGTCGGGTCTGGAGGGTGCAGGTGAGGTAAGGCTTACCTGAATCTACCCGGCACCGCGATTTGCTGTCCAATCCCCAATTGCCGCAGGATCTCGACACGATGTGGACCGGCACCGTGACCGTGCGCGGTAATGGTCGGCAACATTCGAGCGGATGCCGCAGCATCCGCTTATCGTCACCTCCATGGCCGACCTCAACCTGCCGATCCTCGACCTCTCTCAACTCGATGCCGGACCCGACGCGGCCGAACGATTCCGCGACGACCTCCGCAGCGCCACCCACGATGTCGGGTTCTTCTATCTCACCGGCACCGGGATCTCTCCCGAGCTCGAGAGCCGGCTGCACCGCTCGGCCCGCGACTTCTTCGCCCTCCCGGAGGCCGACAAGCTGGCCATCGAGAACGTTCAGAGCCCGCACTTCCGCGGCTACACGCGCGTCGGCGGCGAGCGCACGCAGGGCCGTGTGGACTGGCGCGAGCAGATCGACATCGGCCCCGAGCGAACGGCCGTCACAGACCCCGCGGCCGCGGACTACACGCGCCTGATAGGCCCCAACCTGTGGCCGGCCGCCCAGCCCGAGCTGCGCGAAGTCGTCTCGGAATGGCACGATCACCTCTCCGGCGTCGCGCGCAAGCTCCTGCGCGCCTGGGCGCTCGCCCTCGGTGCGCCGGAGAACTACTTCGACCAGCATTTCGGGGAGCCGTCGACGCTCATCAAGATCGTGCGCTATCCGGGCAAGGACGACCCGACGCCCCAGCAGGGCGTCGGCGCCCATAAGGATTCGGGTGTCCTGACCCTGCTCTGGGTGGAGCCGGGCAAGGGCGGCCTGCAGGTCCAGCGCGACGGGGAGTGGGTCGATGCGCCTTCCGTTCCCGGTGCGTTCGTCGTCAACATCGGCGAGCTGCTGGAGTACGCGACGCAGGGGTATCTGATCGCGACGAATCATCGCGTCGTCTCACCGCAGTATCCGGATGACCGGATCTCAGTGCCGTTCTTCTTCAATCCGGCACTGGACGCGCGCCTGCCCATCATCGAGCTGCCCGCAGAGCTCGCTGCCGAGGCGCGGGGCGTCACTCAGGACCCGACCAACCCGATCCACGCGCTGTACGGCGAGAACGCGCTCAAGTCCCGGCTGCGCGCCCACCCGGACGTCGCGGCGATCCACCACGCGGACCTGGTGGCGGCGCGAGCCCAGTCCTAGGCCGAGCCGGGGCGCCGGTCACGCCGGCCCCCGAGCCGGCCGGAGGTCGACCTGCCGGGGCCCTGGCGTCGTTCAGCCGAGCAGCTTCGCCTTCGCGGCGGAGAATTCCTCGTCACTGAGGATGCCGGCATCCTTCAGCGACGCGAGCTTCTGCAGCTCTGCGACGATGTCGACCCCACCCGCGGGTGCGGCCGCCGGGGCGGCTGCGGCAGGCGGGGCGTACTGCGCCGCGGCGGCCCGCGCCGCCTCGTCGATCTGCGCCTGCTGCTGGGCTGCATCAGCCTGCTGCTGGTCGTACTGGCCCTGTGCCTTCTCCTGCTGGTGGCGCTGGACGCTTCCGCTGACGGCGGTCGCGGTGCCGGCCACCACCGCGGTGCGGGCCGCCATCCCGATCAGGCCGGGACGACCCATTCTGCGAAGAGGCATGTTCTTCTCCTGTTCTCTGACTGCGGGCGATGAGCGCCCATCGGCTTGTGCGAATCGTACGTCCGGAATGCAGGCGTGACGAGTGCTATGGACGCGGCCGCCCCGAGTGCATCGGGCACGATCGCCGTCGATCCGAACCTACTGATCCAGAGGCCGGCGTGCGTCACGCAGATCGGATGACGCGCGAGAGCGCACGGAGATCGGATGCCGCGCTGGACGAACGCGAAGGGCCGCCCCACACCTGGGACGGCCCTTCGGAAGAAGTGCGATATACGCTGGGTCGCTGCTAGCGGCGAAGCCCGAGACGCTCGATCAGCGAGCGGTAGCGCGCGATGTCGATGTCCTGGAGGTAGCCGAGCAGACGGCGGCGCTGACCGACGAGCAGGAACAGCCCACGACGCGAGTGGTGGTCGTGCTTGTGCTCCTTGAGGTGCTCGGTGAGGTCCTTGATGCGCTGCGTCAGCATTGCGACCTGCACCTCGGGGGATCCGGTGTCACCGGGGTGCGTCGCGTACTCTTCGATGATCGCCTTCTTGACGTCAGATTCGAGTGCCATAGATGGGATCCCCTTTCTCCTCATTGCGCGGTGCCCGACGCCTGATGCGCGAGCGCTCTTTATCCGCGGCCGATCGAACGGCAACCTGAAGAGTCTACCAGCCGCCCGGTCTCGCGGTTAATCGTGCCCTCGGCTGCGGTTAGCCTCGAAGGATGCCCGGGCTGCGTCGCGATCACTTCATCGACCTCAGCCCATTCCGCGCCAGTCCCGCATTCACCCGGATGTGGCTCGGCTCGACACTCGCGGGGCTCGGCGGCCAGCTCACGATCGTGGCGATCATGCTGCACATGTACGACCTCACCGGATCGACCTTCGCGGTCGCGATGATCGCGGTCGTGGGACTGCGTGCCCATGATCATCGCCGGCCTGTACGGAGGCATGCTGGCGGATGCCTTCGACCGCCGGATCGTCGCGCTCCTCGCCGCCTCGATCACCTTCGCCTCGACGGTGCTCCTGGCCGTGCTCGCCTGGGCCGAGCTGGAGACGGTGTGGTGGCTGTACGCGCTGAGCATCGTCAACTCAGCGGCCAACACCATCGTCATGGCGGCACGTCAGGCGATCGTGCCGCGCCTCATCCCCCGCGAGCTCCTGCCGGCGGCATCCGCATTGAACGGCATCACCTTCGGGATCATGGTGATGGCCGGACCCGCTCTGGCGGGCGTGCTCGTGGCATTCGCCGGCTACGCGTGGACGTACACGATCGACGTGGTGCTGATGACATCGCTGTTCCTCGGGCTCTGGACGCTGCCCAGCATCCGGCCGGAGGGTGCCATCGTCCGCCCCGGGCTCGAGTCGCTCCGCGACGGCTGGCGGTTCCTGAAGCGGGCGTCGAACATCCGGCTGCAGTTCATCCTCGACATCACGGCCATGACCTTCGGTCAGCCCCTCGCGCTGATGCCCGCCATCGGTGCCGTGCTGCTGGGCGGCGGTCCGATCACCACCGGAGCGCTGACCGCATCGGTCGCGGTCGGTGCGTTCTTCTCCAGCCTGTTCTCCGGACCGGCAGGCCGGGTCCGGCGCCAAGGGCTGGGAATCGAGCGCGCGATCCTCGTGTACGGCGGCTCGATCGCCGCGTTCGGGCTGGTGCTGGCGGCGGCGGCACTGGGCTGGTTCGCTCCCGCCGATGTCGGCGAGACCTCGCCGAACATCGTGCTCATCGTTGCGGCCGCACTGTGCCTCGTGGTCTCCGGCGGTGCCGACAACGTGAGCTCCATCTTCCGCAACACGATGGTGCAGGCCGCCGTCCCCGACGCCATCCGCGGACGCCTGCAGGGCGTATTCATCGTGGTGGTCGCCGGCGGCCCGCGGCTCGGCGCGCTCTACGCCGGAACCCTCGCAACATTGACCGCCCTCTGGTTCCCGCCGCTGCTCGGCGGATTCATCATCATCGGGCTGGTGTCGCTGCTGGTCCGGCTGAGTCCGCGCTTCCGGCTGTACGACGCCGAGCATCCCGAGCCGTAGACCGCTCGCGCCGTCGTCGGACGGCCGTACACCGGCGGATTTCGGACGTCGCATGCCCGCGGGCGCGCGCGCGTCGGAAGCCGAGACTAGAGTCGCGGCGTGCCCACCCCATCCCCACCCACCGACACCGCGCCCGCCGCGGTCGCGCTCGCGCCGAAGGACCGCATCCCGTCACAGGGATGGGTGGTGGTGCAGTTCATCCTCACCGGGATCATCTGGGGATCGAGCTTCCTGTTCATGAAGGTGGCGCTCGAAGGCATCTCGCCCGCCCAGGTGGCGTGGTCGCGGCTCGTGCTGGGCGGCCTGACTCTGGGGCTCTTCGTCGCCCTCCGCCACGACCCGCTGCCGCGCAATCTCAAGCTGTGGGGGCACATGACCGTCCTCGCGGTCTCGTTCTGCGTGGTGCCCTTCCTGCTCTTCTCCTGGGCGCAGCAGCACGTGACCTCCGGTCTCGCCAGCATCTACAACGCGACGACTCCGATCATGACGGCCGTCATGGCGGGGCTCCTGTTCCGCGTGGAGCGCCTCAAGCTCGTGCAGATCGCGGGCATCGTCGTCGGCATCCTCGGTGTGATGGTGATCATCGCGCCGTGGCAGGGGCTGGATCTGGATCAGAGTCTGGTGGCCCAGTTCGCGATCCTCGGTGCGACCGCGTGCTACGGATTCAGCCTCGCCTACATGCGCAAGTTCGTGTCGAACTCCGGCATGAGCGCGCTGGTGTTCTCGTTCCTGAACATCGGGATCGCCGCGGCGATCATGCTGGTGCTGACTCCGTTCATCGCGATCGCACCGGTCTCGCTCGACCCGTGGATCCTCGGGAGCGTGGTGCTGCTCGGATGCCTCGGCACGGGTGTCGCCTACATCTGGAACCAGAACACCCTGCGCGCGTGGGGGCCCACGCGCGCTTCGACGGTGACCTACATAACCCCGGTGGTCGGGGTGGCGCTCGGCATCCTCATCCTCGGCGAGAGTCTCTCGTGGAACGAGCCGGTCGGGGCGATCGTGGTCTTCCTCGGCATCCTGCTCGCCCAGGATCGCATTCGTCTGCGCCGGCGGCTTCGCACCGGCTGAGACGGCGAAGGGGGGATGCCGCAGCATCCCCCCTTCGCGCGAGCGGCTCAGGCCTGGTGGGCGCCCTGCAGGTCGAGCGTGATGGTCACGTCCTTGCCGACGAGGACGCCACCGGTCTCGAGCGCGGCGTTCCAGGTGAGACCGAAGTCCTCACGGTTGATGACCGTCTTCGCGGTCGCGCCGGCCTTGTAGTTGCCCCACGGGTCTGCACCGAAGCCGCCGAAGTCGAACTCGAAGGTGACGGGCTTGGTGGTGTCACGGATGGTGAGGTCGCCGTCGACCAGCATCTCGCCGTCCTCGACGCGCACGCCGGTGGAGACGAAGTCGATCGACGGGTAGGTCTCGACGTCGAAGAAGTCGGCGGAGCGGAGATGTGCGTCGCGGCCCTCGTCCTTCGTGTCGAGAGAGGTGGCGTCCACGTGCGCCTCGACCTTGGCCTCGAGGGGGTTCTCCGGGGCGATCAGCGTCGCGCTCTTCATCGCGAAGTGCCCGCGCACCTTCGAGATCATCATGTGGCGGACGGTGAAGCCCACCTCGCTGTGCGAGGGGTCCAGCACCCAGGTGCCGGAACGGTAGCCGGGAACGTCGATCGTGGTCGTGTCGGTCATGGTCTTCCTTCGTGTCGGTGGTCATCGTCGCGGAGCGACAAGCTCCCTGACCACAACACGCGAGCGAACTATCTATTCCCTTGAATGAAAAAACGCGCGGTTGAAGAACGAACAGGGGACGGATGCCGCAGCATCCGCCCCCTGTTCGTGCACCTCAGGCGACCGCGATGAGGTCGATGACGAAGATCAGCGTCTTTCCGCCGAGGAAATGTCCGCCGGCAGGCCCGTAGGCCAGGTGCGGCGGGATGACGAGCTCGCGGCGGCCGCCGACCTTCATGCCCGGGATGCCATCCTGCCAGCCCTGGATCAGGCCACGCAGCGGGAACTGGATGCTCTCGCCGCGGTTCCACGAGGAGTCGAATTCCTCGCCGGTCTCGTACTCGACGCCTGCGTAGTGGACGGTCACGGTGTCGCCCGGCTTGGCCTCGGGTCCTTCGCCGACGATCAGGTCGCGGATGACGAGGTCTTCGGGCGCGGGTCCCTGGGGGGCGTCGATTTCGGGCTTCGTACGGTCATCTGTCATGAGTCCATCCAACCCGAGCGTCTGCGGCGGGTCAACGCGAGACGGAGGGGGCACCCGCACCCTTGACAGTTCGCGGCCGTCAAGGCAACCTGAAGTCAGGCCAACTCAGCGCCCGGTAGTCACGCAGGCATGGCCGCGGGCACCGGGCGCTGGGTCTTTCTCCGGGGCTGGGTTCACGGCGCGAACATCGAGGCTCGCGCCGCTGCGGTGCGCGCCAGCAGCACGTGCTCGTCTTCGCGCGCATTGGGGTCGCGACCGCTGATAGCCCGCTGGCGAGCAGCCGCCAGGGCCGTCGAATCCGAGATGAACTGCTTCATCAGCCCGGTGCGGTCACCGCGCAGCGTGCGCGCCCAGTCGAGGGCCGCACGCCGACCGGCACCCGTCGCGAGCATGTCGACCTCCTGCGCGGTGAACCATCCGGCCGCCGCGTAGTCGCCGAGTCGGGAGCGGGTCAGCCGAGCCTCCTCGCGACGCAGCGCGATGATGCCCAGGATGAACCCCACGAACAGCGGCACCTGCAGAGTCAGGTAGAGCACGAAGAAGTCGCCGAACACCGCGGAGCCGTTCCAGAGCGCGTGCAGCGCCATCGCACCGATCATCCCGAGCACCCACGGACCCACGGCGCGACCGGGACTGGCCCCGCGCCGCGCCGCCAGGCCGAGCGCGAATCCGGTGACGCTGGTGAACATCACGTGAGCGAACGGAGACAGGATGCCGCGGACGAAGAAGGTGGTGGACACATCGACCACGCCGCCCTCGATGAAGCTGATCGCGAAGTACTGGATGTTCTCGGTGAAGGCGAACCCGGCGCCGATCAGCGCCCCGTAGACCACCCCGTCGACGGGTCCGTCGAACGCGCGCCGCGCGGTCACGAAGATGAGGTAGACGCCGAGCCCCTTGGCGAACTCCTCGACGACCGGAGCCTGGACGACGGCTGCGAACGCGTCGCGCATGGGTGAGTCGTCCGCGCCGAGGACCATGGTGATCAGCAGGTCTATCCCCAGGGTGATCCCGATGGCCGCGATCGCACCCCAGGCGACTGCCAGGACCAGCAGACCCCGCGGTTCTGGCTCCCATCGGTCGATGAGCCGCACGGCCAGCATCACGGCGACCAGCGGCACGATCGCCAGCAGCATCCCGATGATGGAGGCGGCCGGACCGATGGCGTTGAGGAAGTAGCCGACGAGTCCGATCAGGATCAGCACGAGCACGCCGATGATCCAGATCGGAGCGGTCCGTCCCCGTCGCGGCTGCACCGGCACGGCGGCGGGCGAGGTCGCAGCGGGTGGGATGGAGGCACCGACAGCCACGCGCGGCTGCGCGAGCGCCGACGCGAACGGCGGCGGGGTCAGCGACGGACGGGCGGCCGGCATCCGGGCTTCGAACGGCCCCGGGTCATTCGTCATGCGCACAGCCTAGGGCTGCCCGAACCCACCGAGGGGACCTGGCGGCCGGGTAGCGTGGAACAATGCGCTTCGCCCACGTCTCCCTGCCGGCGCGGGAAGGGCCGCGGCTTGCCGTGGTGCAGGCCGAGGCGGTGTTCGTGGTCGAAGATCTCTTCCCCGGCGCACCGCGCTTCCTCGAGGAGCTGATCGCCGGCGGCGATGAACTTCTGGCCCGGGTGCGGGATGCCGCGGCGGATGCCGGACCGTGGGAACCTCTGGCGGACGTCACGTTCGCGTCTGCCGTCCTCGCCCCTCCGGTCGTGCTGGCGATCGGCTTGAACTACTCGGCGCACTCGAGCGAGCTCGGCCTGAAGACCGACTCGACGCCGACCGTGTTCGTCCTCTGGCCGAACTCGCTGACCGCCCACGACGCGACGGTCGCGTGGCCGCGGTCGCTCAGCGAATCGGTCGATTACGAGGCCGAACTCGGCGTGATCATCGGCACCCCTGCGAAGGACGTCTCCCCCGAGGACGCGCTGTCCCACGTGTGGGGCTACACCGTGGTCAACGACATCACGGCGCGCGACATCCAGTACTCGGAGGCCCAGTGGTCGCGCTGCAAGTCATTCGACGGATTCACCCCTACGGGGCCCTTCGTCGTCACGGCGGATGAGGTGCCCGATCCGCAGAACCTGCACATCTGGACGGTGCTGGACGGGCGGACCCTGCAGGATGCCTCGACCGACCAGATGGTCCGCCCGGTCTCGACCCTCATCTCGCACCTGTCGAAGTCCGCGACGCTGCTGCCCGGCACGCTCATCTCGACGGGGAGCCCGGGCGGAGCGGGATACTCCCGGGATCCGCAGGTCTTCCTGCGCGACCGATCCACCGTCACGGTCGGCATCGACGGGATCGGCGCGCTGACGACCCATTGCCGCATCCTGGACTGACATCACAACGAACGCCCGCCACCGAAGTGACGGGCGTTCGCGAACGAGGTGTCAGCGGCCGATCGTCGCGCAGTCCACGGTGACGCCCTGGACGGTCACCGTCCCGGTGAAGTCGACCGCCTCACACGCCTGCAGTGCCTCAGCGGCGAAGCCGGCCGCCGCACCGAGTGCGGTGAACACCACGATCGCGATGATGATCCCGAGCACCGTGAGGATCGCGCCGACGATGATCGCGGCCACGGCGAACCCGTTCTTGTGGCCCGCCTTGCGACTCTGCACGAGTGCGACGATGCCCAGGATCAGTCCGATGACGTTGAAGAAGATCGCCACGATGAGGGCGACGATGCCGAGCGTTCTGCCCGGAATCGGTTCGCCTGCGGGAGCGCCGCCCGGTGCCGGCGGTGCCCCGTAGGCGGGTGCTGCCGGTGCGCCGTAGGCGGGGGCAGCCGGGGCGCCGTACGCGGGCGCCGGCGGTGCTTCGTATGCCGGCGGTGTGGTCGCGGGCGGGGGCTGGTAGGCGGGAGGCTCGGGCACTTCCGGGCCTGGTGGGTTGGACATGGGCGCTCCTCCAGTGGCTGACCTGTGTTTCGACCGTAGCGTCCGGCGTGCACCCGCAACAGGTACCAGGCGGAATGTCCTAGAGCGTCGCCTCGGCGTCGGACGCCGCCTTCACCGGATCCTCGATGATCGGAATCGCCGCCGTGATGGTCTCCAGACCCGAGAGGCGCGCCGGGGAGAGCTGCTTCGCGACCTCGTCGCGCGACATCAGACCGGCCTCGACGACGAGGTCGGCGACGTTCCGGCCGGTCAGCAGGGCCGTCTTGGCGAGCGCCGCCGCGGCGGCATATCCGATGAACGGAGTGAGCGCCGTGATGACGCCGACGGATGCTCCCACCATCGCGCCGAGCCGTTCGTGGTTGGCCGTGATGCCGTCGACGCAGTTGACCCGCAGCGTGTACATGGCGCGGCGCATCCAGGTGATCGACTGGAAGATCGAGTGGGCGATCACCGGCTCGAAGGCGTTCAGCTGCAGCTGTCCGGCCTCGACGGCCATCGTCACGGTCATGTCCGCTCCGACCACCGCGAACGCGACCTGGTTGACGACCTCGGGGATCACCGGATTGACCTTGCCGGGCATGATGCTGGAGCCTGCCTGCCGGGCGGGCAGGTTGATCTCGCCGAAGCCCGCCTGAGGACCGCTGGAGAGCAGGCGGAGATCGTTGCAGATCTTCGACATCTTGATCGCGTTGCGCTTCAGCGAGGATGAGAAGGACATGAATGCACCGGTGTCGCTGGTCGACTCGACCAGGTCGGTGGCGGTGTCCAGATCGAGCCCGCTGATCTCGCGCAGGTGGCGCAGTACCGCGCTGCTGTAGTCGGGGTGCGTCGTGATCCCCGTTCCGATCGCGGTGGCGCCCATGTTGATCTCGCACAGGAGGTAGGCGTTCTCCTTGAGACGGCTGTAGTCCTCGCCCAGGGTCGTGGCGAATCCGTGGAACTCCTGCCCGAGCGTCATGGGGACGGCATCCTGAAGCTGAGTACGACCCACCTTCAGGACGTCGTGGAACTCGACCGCCTTCGCCAGGAAGGCGCGGCGCAGCCGATCGAGCTCTTCGAGGAGGGTGAGCAGATCCAGGCCCAGTCCGACCTTGATGGCGGTGGGGTAGACGTCGTTCGTGGACTGGCTGCGGTTCGTGTCGTCGATCGGCGACAGGTAGGCGTAGTCCCCCTTCTCGCGGCCGGCCAGCTCGAGCGCGATGTTGGTGATCACTTCGTTCGCGTTCATGTTCGTCGACGTTCCGGCACCGCCCTGGATGACCCCGACGATGAACTCGTCGTGGAACTTCCCGTCGATCACCAGCTGCGAAGCGCGATCGATCAGGTCGGCCTTCTCAGGATCGAGGGCGCCGATCTCGCCATTGGCGCGCGCGGAGGCCTGCTTGACCATGGCGAGGCCCCGGACCAGGTCCTTGTACACCGAGATGGGCCGCTTCGAGACGGGGAAGTTCTCCAGCGCTCGCGCGGTGTGGATGCCCCAGTAGGCGTCGGCGGGGATCTGGAGGGATCCCAGGGAGTCGGTCTCGGTGCGGGTGCGCGTCATTGCGTCCAGAGCCATGGTGTGTGTCCTCGTGGGTCGGTCACGGCGATGTGAAGGGATGCTTCGACCCTACTCGCGCGGCCTCGGATACGACCCGTACTGCGTGGACAACGGCGGCGCCCCGGGTGTACGCGGCGGCGACCGGTCGGGCTCGGCACGACCTCGCATCGCACCGAGCCCGCGCCTGCGTTCAGCGGGTGAGAGGCGTCATGTCGGCGTAGCGGTCACCCGACGCGGCATCCAGCCCATCCAGCGTCTTCAGCTGCTCGGCGGTCAGAACCACAGTGTCCGCGCCGACGTTCTCCTCCAGCGCGGGGATCCGGCGGGTACCCGGAATCGGAGCGACGTCGTCTCCCTGAGCGAGAAGCCAGGCCAGCGCCACCTGCGCGGGCGTGGCTCCGACCTGCGCGGCGACCGCTTCGACCTTCTCCACGATGACCATGTTGGCGTCGAGGTTGCCGTCGGCGAAGCGCGGGTTGCTCTTGCGGAAATCTCCGTCGTCGAGCTGGTCGAGCGAGCGGATCGCGCCGGTGAGGAACCCGCGTCCGAGCGGCGAGTAGGGCACGAAGCCGATGCCGAGCTCCCGCACGGTGGGCAGGATCTCCGCCTCGGGATCACGGCTCCACAGCGAGTACTCGGTCTGCAGCGCGGTCACGGGGTGCACGGCGTGTGCGCGGCGGATCGTGGCCGGTGCCGCCTCAGACAGGCCGTAGTGGAGGATCTTGCCCTCGGCGATGAGCTCGGCCAGCGCGCCGACCGTCTCCTCGATCGGGGTGCCGGGGTCCATCCGGTGCTGGTAGTACAGGTCGATGTGATCGGTGCCCAGGCGGCGGAGCGATCCTTCGACGGAGAGTCGAACGTTCGCGGCGCTTCCGTCCAGCCCGCCCTTGCCGTCGGAGCTGTGCCGGATCGTGCCGAACTTGGTCGCGATGACCACTTCGTCGCGTCGTCCGGCGAGGGCGCGGGCCAGCAGCTCCTCGTTCAGATACGGCCCGTAGATCTCGGCCGTGTCCAGGAACGTGACGCCGAGCTCGAGCGCTCGCTGGATGGTCCGGATGGCGCCTGCGTCGTTCTTGGTGGCGCCGGTGTAGAACGCGCTCATGCCCATGAGCCCGAGCCCGATCCGTCCGATGACGGGTCCGTTCGTGCCCAGTGTGATCTTCTTCATGCGGATGCGACTTTCTCTTCGTAGATGGCGATCTTGATGTCGATGGCCGCGAGGCTCGCGGTGATGTCGTCGAGCTGGTCGAGGACGGCGAGGCGGTGTCGCACGAGCAGCTCGCGGCGCGCGTCGATGGTGTCGTCGCCACGGCGCACCAGGTCGGTGTACTCGCGGATCGTGGCGATCGGCATGCCGGTGGAGCGCAGACGCGTCAGGAACTGGACCCACCCGATGTCGGCCTCGCTGTAGCGGCGATGAGTGGACGAGGCGCGGTCCACCGGATCGAGCATCAGGCCCGCGCGTTCGTAGTACCGCAGGGCGTGGGTCGACAGCCCGGTGGCGGCTGCCGCCTCTGAGATGGCGACGCCTTCGTGGATGAGGGTCATGAGTCCACGGTAGAACTTAGAGCGCGCTCCAAGTCAACTGTCTTCGAAGCGGTCAGCGTCCCGGCTTGCGGGAGAACGCCTCGAGCCGCTCGGCGGGCGTCAGCGCCGCCATCCGCTCCACCCAGGCAGCCGAGAAGTACTCGCCGGCCCGTGCGTCCACGACCGGGACGACCGCGTTCGTGATCGTGTCGTCGTAGACGTGCACGAGGTGGAACGACTGCCCGGCATCCATGCCGTTGACCTCGACGGCGGGACGCGCAAGATCCATGGTGTAGCAGGTCGCAGCCGCGACGCTCACGGGGATGCCGGCGAATGTGCCGCTGGTCGAGTGGTGCAGATGGCCCGCGAGGATGGCGCGCACATCGGTGCCGGCCAGGACCTCGGCCAGTCGCCCCTGATCGCGCAGCTCCAGGATGTCGAACAGGGGGATGTGGGACGGCAGCGGCGGATGATGCATCGCCAGGACGGTGCCGAGCGGAGCGGGCGTGGAGAGGACCTCCTGCAGCCAGGTCAGCTGCTCATCGTCGAGGTCGCCGTGGTGCCAGCCGGGCACCGTGGTGTCGAGCGCGATCAGCCGGAGACCTCCGAGGTCCCAGACGCCCGTGACGGCATCCTCGCTGGGCTCGAGGTCGAGCAGGTCACGGCGCATCGCCGGGCGCTCGTCGTGGTTGCCCGCCACCCAGATCACCGGCGCGCCGAGTCGCTCGGCGACAGGTTCGACCGCGCGCCGGAGAGCGGCATACGCCTCGGGCTCGCCGAGGTCGGTCAGGTCTCCGGTGAAGACGATCGCATCGGCCCGGATGCCGAGCCGCTCCACGGCGTCGAGCGTGTGTCCCAGATTCGCGGCGGTGTCGTATCGGCCGCCCAGCGGTACGTTGCCGGCGAGCAGGTGCGTGTCGCTCAGATGCACGATCGTGCGCTGCGCCGGCGGATACTGGCCGAACTGCACGGGTGCCGCATCCATGGCTTCAGCCTACGGGTGCGCGCCGACCTCTCGTCGTCCGGTCCGTGCGAGCCGACTAGGCGTGCCTCAGCGGTTGAAGATGATCAGCAGCAGGCCGCCGAGCACCGCGAGCGCGCACATTCCGAATGAGACGTACGCGCCGAACGCGGCGACCTTTCGCTGTCCCGCGGTCAGAGGGCTCTTCTTGGCCGCCTTCGCCGCCGCCTTGGCCGCGCGCTGGGACTCCTTCGGGGTGATGACGGTGATCGCATCGGTGAACTCCGCCGGAGACACGACCGGGACGCGGCCGGCACGCACGAGCAGACGCAGTCCGAGCGAGTAGAAGCCGACGACCAGCACCGAGGCGATGAGCGCGGCGACGAAGACCTGCACGAAGGCGAGCCAGTCGATCGTGATGCTCATTTCGAGTCCTCCTTCTCACGACGTGCCTCTGCCCGCATGGCGGCGCGCTGGCGCCGCGTCGGCGGCGGGTTGCGCTTGACCTTGATCGCGTTGCCCGACTCGGCCACTTCGCTCATCGCGTTGGCTGCGGTGACGGCGTTGCGGCGCGAGAGGCCGAAGATGGTGAGGATCACCACAACGGCGAAGACGGCGTCGATCAGGATGCCCACGCCCCCCAGCCACGCGACCATGAGCGCCATCACCCCGCCCACGGCTCCCGCCGCCGGGAGCGTGAACAGCCAGCCGAGCATGATCCGTCCTGCGGTGCGCCAGCGCACCGTCGAGCCCCGGCGGCCGAGGCCGGACCCGATCACCGATCCCGACGCGACCTGGGTGGTCGAGAGGGCGAAGCCGAGTGCGCTCGAAGCGAGGATCGTCGAGGCGGTCGAGGACTCAGCGGAGAACCCCTGCGCAGGCTTGACGTCGGTGAGACCCTTGCCGAGGGTGCGGATGATGCGCCAGCCGCCCATGTAGGTGCCGAGGGCGATCGTGATCCCGCACGCCAGGATCACCCACAGCTGAGGCTCCGTCTGCGCGCTGCTCTGCCATCCGGCGATGATCAGCGTGAGCGTGATGACGCCCATCGTCTTCTGAGCATCGTTCGTACCGTGGGCGAGCGCCACGAGCGACGATGTGAAGATCTGCCCCCAGCGGAAGCCGTCCCGCCCATCCGGCTTGGTGTCGTAGCGGCGGGTGATCGCATAGGCGAGTCGAGTCGCGGTGAACGCGATCAGACCGGCCGTGAGCGGCGCCAGCACCGCAGGCAGGATCACCTTGCTCAGCACCACGCTGTAATCGATCGCCATCCATCCGGCTCCGACGATCGTTGCGCCGATCAGGCCGCCGAAGAGCGCGTGGGAGGAGCTGGAGGGCAGGCCCAGCAGCCACGTGAACATGTTCCACGTGATGGCGCCGATCAGGCCCGCGAAGATCAGCGGCAGGAAGGCATCGGAGTCGATCTGATCCTCGCGGATGATCCCGTGCGAGATGGTCTGGGACACCTCGGTCGACAGGAAGGCGCCGAAGAGGTTGAGCACCGCGGCGAGCAGGACGGCGACCTTGGGCTTGAGGGCTCCGGTGGCGATGGGCGTGGCCATCGCGTTGGCGGTGTCGTGGAAGCCGTTCGTGAAGTCGAAGAACAGTGCCAGCACGATCACCAGCACGACGATCAGGGTTGCGGTTTCCACCGATTGCTTTCCGTAGATAGTGAAAGAAAAGTGGTGCCGACGTGATCGGCGGTGCGAACGAAGAGTTCACGGTGAATTCATCAACCGGCAACCGGCCAGAAGAATCCTTACACCGCCCCTGCCTCCGGTCAACTCAGCGACCTTCCAGGATCAGGGTGCGCGCACACGCGCCACGTGCGCGTTCGCCACGCGCAAGGGTGTTGAATGAGCGCACGTCCCCACCCTCGCCGGGGACAGATGCGGGTGGCAGATGAAGAAGTGGTTCGTTGTCCTGATCCTGGGCGCCGCCCAGTTCGTGATGGTGCTCGACAGCACGGTCATGAATGTGTCGATCTCGGCGGTCGTGTCGGACCTCGACAGCAGCGTCACCGCCATGCAGAGCGCGATCACCTTCTACACGCTCACGATGGCCGCCACGATGCTGCTCGGCGCGAAGCTCGGTGACATCTGGGGCCGCCGGCGCGCGCTCGTGATCGGCTCGATCGTGTACGCGGTCGGCTCGCTCATGACCGCGTTCAGCCCGAACATGGTGGTGCTGTTCCTCGGCTGGTCGATCATCGAAGGACTCGGGGCGGTGCTGGTCATCCCGGCGATCGCGGCGCTCCTGGCCGACAACTACGAGGGGCGGGATCGGGTCACCGCGTTCGCCGCGATCGGCGCCGTCTCCGGCGCAGGGGTGGCCGCCGGACCGCTCATCGGCGGGTTCATGACCACCTACTTCAGCTGGCGGTACGTCTTCGTCGGCGAGGTGGTGATCCTGGTCTTCGTCGTGATCTTCGCGCGCAGGATCGCCGAGAAGTCCGCACGTCAGAGCATCCGCATCGACCTGCTGAGCGTGCTGCTGTCGGCGTTCGGCCTCGTCGGTGTCGTGTTCGGGATGCTGCAGAGCAAGACCTGGGGCTGGATCGTGCCGCTGCACTCCCCCGAGGTGAACGGCGTCGAGATCGCTCCCCTCGGGCATCTCGCTCACGGCGTGGTTCATCGTCCTCGGCGTTGTGCTTCTCGTGCTGTTCTTCGCGAGGCAGCGAGCACTGGTCGCGCGGGGACGAGAGCCCCTCGTGCACGTGGACCTGCTGTCGATCCGGCAGCTTCGCAGCGGGCTGAGCGTCCTGGGTGGCCAGTACGCGATCATCGCGGGCCTGTTCTTCATGGTGCCCGTCTACCTGCAGATGACACTTGGATTCAACGCGATCGAGACCGGCATCCGGATCTTCCCCCTGTCCGTCTCGCTGATCCTGTTCTCCATCTTCGGCACAGGCTGTCGACACGGTGGTCTGCGCGCCGCGTCGTGCGCGTGGGCCAGTGGGTCCTCGTCGCGAGCTCGATCCTCCTGCTGACGGCCATCGATCCCGAGCTGTCGAGCCCGGCCTTCGGCGATCGGCATGTTCTGTGCCGGGCGCGGGATCGGGCCTTCTCGCCTCGCAGCTGGGCAACGTCAACATGTCGTCGGTGACGGCGAAGGACACGAGCGAGGTCGGCGGCCTGCAGGGCGTCTTCCAGAACCTCGGTTCCTCGCTCGGCACCGCTCTCATCGGGTCGATCCTCATCGGCGCGCTCGCGTCCTCGTTCGCGAGCGGGGTGGCGCAGAGCACCCTCCCCGAAGAGACCCAGGCGATCGTCAACGAGCAGACCGAGGGCGGAGTGGCGATCGTTCCGGCATCCACCGTTCAGGAGATCGCGCAAGGATTCGGGTCTGACCGCCGAGGAGGCCGTCCAGCTCGAGGCGATCTACATCGAGTCCCAGCTCTCGTCGCTGCGCACCGCCTTCTTCGGCTTGATCCTGCTCGCGCTGCTGTCGGTGGTGGTCTCCGGCGGCATCCCGAACGAGGCGCCGGAACGGCGACCGTCCCGCAAGCGCTCCCCGACCGCCGCAGGGTAGCGGCGACCGCCTCGCGCTGGAACGGGTCGGCTACCGTGGGACGGTGACCACCGAAGCCGCATCCACCGCTCCTCCCGTCGCCGCCCGCAACCCGGTCGTCCGCAGTCATCACGGCGACGACGTGGAAGACGCCTACGAGTGGTTCCGTGCCAAGGAGGATGCGGCGGTCATCGCCCACCTCGAGGCGGAGAACGCCTACACGAAGGAGCGCACCGCCCACCTGGCGGGCCTTCAGGAGACGATCTTCGGAGAGATCAAGGGACGCACGCTCGAGACCGACCTGTCCGTCCCGACGCGACGCGGCGACTGGTGGTACTACGGCCGAACCGTCGAAGGCAAGCAGTACGGCATCCAGTGCCGCGCGCCCCTCGCCGCGACCGACGACTGGACTCCGCCCGACCTCGCGGGCGACGCGGAGGTCGACGGCGAGCAGGTCCTGCTCGACGGAAACATCGAGGCGACGGGTCACGAGTTCTTCTCCCTCGGCAGCTTCGAGGTGACGACCGCCGGCGATCTGATGCTGTACGGCGTGGACGTCGCGGGCGACGAGCGCTACACCGTGCGCGTGCGCAACCTCGTCACCGGTGAGCAGCTGCCTGATGAGATCCCCGGCACCTTCGCCGGTGCCACCTTCTCCCCCGACGGCCGGTTCATCGTGTACACGACGGTCGATGACGCGTGGCGGCCCGACACGGTGTGGCTTCACGAGCTCGGCACGCCCATCGACCAGGACGAGAAGCTGTTCCACGAACCCGACGAGCGATTCTGGCTGGGCGCCGGCTTCACTCGCAGCGACCGCTACCTCGTGATCGGGATGGGCTCGTCGATCACCTCGGAGGAGTGGCTGGTGGATGCCGCAGACCTCCGCTCCGAGCCGCGGGTGGTCTGGCCGCGCAGCGAGGGCGTGGAATACGACTCGTCGCATGCGGTGATAGACGGCGAGGATGTGCTGTTCATCCTGCACAACGACGGCGCCCTCGATTTCGAGCTGGTGCGGGTCGCGGCATCCGACCCCGCCGGAGCCCGGCAGGTCGTCGTGCCCCACCGCCCGGGCGAGCGGCTGCTCGGCGTGTCGACGTTCCGCGACTGGGCGGTGCTCGGCTACCGTCGCGGCGGGCTCGCGCGCCTCGGGATGCTGTCCTATGCGGACGGCGCCGTCTCCGAGCTGCGAGTTCGACGAGCCGCTCTACTCGGTCGGCTCCGGCGGCAACCCGGAGTGGGCGCCGCCCCTGATCCGCATCGGCTACGGCTCGTTCGTGACCCCGGGCACGGTGTACGACTACGAGGTCGCGACCGGCGAGCTGCACCTGCGCAAGCGCCAGCCCGTGCTGGGCGGCTACGAACCCGAGGACTACGCGCAGGCGCGGGTGTGGGCGACTGCTCAGGACGGCACGCAGATCCCGATCTCCCTCGTCTGGAAGCGCTCGTTCGGCGATGCGGGCGTCACCCCGCGTCCGCTGCACCTCTACGGCTACGGCTCCTACGAGCACTCGATCGAGCCCGGGTTTCTCCGTCCCGCGTCTGTCCGAGCTCGACCGCGGCGTGATCTTCGCCGTGGCCCATGTGCGCGGCGGCGGCGAGATGGGCCGCCAGTGGTACGAGGACGGCAAGCTCCTGCACAAGCGCAACACGTTCACGGACTTCGTCGACAGCGCCCTGCACCTGATCGACCAGGGATACACGTCGGCGGACCGGCTGGTCGCCGAGGGCGGTTCGGCCGGAGGGCTGCTGATGGGTGCCGTGGCGAACCTGGCGCCGGAGCTGTTCGCCGGCATCCTGGCGGACGTCCCGTTCGTCGATGCGCTGACGACGATCCTCGACCCGTCGCTTCCCCTCACGGTGATCGAGTGGGACGAGTGGGGCGATCCGCTGCACAACGCCGACGTCTACGCCTACATGAAGACCTACTCGCCCTACGAGAACGTGCGAGCGGATGCCGCCTACCCCCGCGTCCTGGCCGTCACATCGCTCAACGACACGCGCGTGCTGTACGTCGAGCCGGCGAAATGGGTCGCGCGGCTGCGCGAGGTCGGGGCCGACGCGCTCCTGAAGTGCGAGATGGTGGCCGGCCACGGCGGCGTGAGCGGACGCTACAACGCGTGGCGCGAGCGGGCGTTCGAGCTCGCGTGGCTGCTGGACGTCCTCGGGGTCGCCGAGGGCTGACGCGCGGCGCGAGCCTGAGCGCGGCATCCGGTGGCCGACACCTCTGCGTGTCCCGATTGGCTTGCTCCGGCGAGCCAGGCAGCAACAAGTTGGGACGCCGGCATCGGAGTACAGTCCTACCCTCGGCATGTCCCGATTGTTGTTGCGCCGGCGATCTCCAGGCAGCGACAGTGGGACATGAAGCGGCGGAGGCGGTCCCTCCCCGACTGCGTGCGCGCGCGGACTTCGCACGGTCACGCGGCCCGCAGTCCGCGCTCCGGCTCGGGGTCGCACGATGAAGGATGCCTCGTACCGTCCGCGCTCCCCGAAGGTCTCCGCCATCGTGCTTCACGTTCTCCGAGGCAATCGCCGCGGACGTGACTCCGCGACGATTGCGCGCGTCGGACCTCCGATGACGCCGTTCCATGGCGTCCGTATCGTAGAAGCGACCGCGGATCCGACTCGTCCTTGCGCGCGCGGTGTGCGATGATCGCGCCGCGGCTCGGGCACTTCCAGTTCTTCAGTCACGAGACGGCGCTGGCACTGATCGGCGACCGATGCCGCGCTGGCCCGTCGCGCGGCGATCGCATCCAGTCGAGCTGCACGCGACCCGCGCGTTGAGCCGCGTCGACTCGCGGGGTCATCGGCCATCGATCGGCGACCGTGAGTCCGCCGGGACCTCAGCGATGCGTCGGCAACTGCGATGCGAGCATCCGGTCCGCGCATGGCGCCAGGCAAGGTCGACAGTGGGCTGTCGATGACCTCGTCGCGGCTGCCGCTTCCTCGTCGTCTGTCGTCGTCCGTTCGCGAAGATCGATGATCTGCGCGATGAGTGCGCGTCATGGCGACGTCGAGGGCCGCCGGCTGGGTCGAGCGCTGAGCGCGGGGCGTCACCGAAGGCGCGGCATCGCCTGAGGAGCGCCGCGGCTTCGGCTCGTGGCATGAAGACCGGATCCGCCCCGAGCCCGAGCTAATTGCGGCACGCTCCGGGATAGCGTCCGGCGGACGGCTCAGCGCGAGTCGCTGGAACTCGCAAACACATCCGGACCGCATGGGCGTGGAGTACGACGGTCGCGGTCCACGCCGATGACTCCGGCAATGCGAGGCCGATCTCGATTGATGGAAAGCCATTGACGCGCAGGTTGGAGCACGTCCGGATTGCGTGCGCCTCGCGATGCGCGTCGACCTCGACGCGCCGTGGAGAGGTGCGCGTCCGCTGCGTGCGCCATGTGGAGGGATTCGAACCACAGTGATCCTGCGCGAACCGGCGGACGACGCCCTCGAGTTGGACCGAATCGACTGGTTCAGCGACTCGGGCGCGATTGGCACGCGGATGCCGCAGCCGCGGCATCCGGCCGGCTCAGCCGAACAGCGCAGCGGCCTCTTCGTAGCGGTACAGCGGCACGGTGTTCAGCTCGCCGAGCGCCTCCGCGAAGGGGACGCGCACGATGTCGGTGCCGCGCATCGCGACCATCTGACCCCATGAGCCCTCGACGATCGCGTCGGCGGTGTGCAGGCCGAGGCGGGTCGCGAGCACGCGGTCGAATGCGGAGGGCGATCCACCTCGCTGGATGTGACCGAGGACCGTCGAGCGGGTCTCGATGCCGGTGATGCGCTCGATCTCGGGCGCGAGGATCTCGCTGATCCCGCCGAGGCGCGGGCGGTTGAAGGCGTCGAGTCCCTTGTCGCTGAACGCCTCGTCCATGCCGGTGAGGGTGAAGCCCTCGGAGACGACGACGAGGGGTGCGCGACCGCGGTCGTGGGCTTTGGAGACGAGCGCGCAGATGTCGTCGATCGACATCGGCACCTCGGGGATGCAGATCGCGTGAGCGCCCGCGGCGATGCCGGCGTGCAGCGCGATCCAGCCCACGTGGCGGCCCATCACCTCGGCGACCATGCAGCGCTGGTGCGAGTCCCCGGTCGTTCGGAGCCGGTCCATCGCGTCGGTCGCGATGTTGACGGCCGTGTCGAAGCCGAACGAGTAGTCGGTCGCGCGGAGGTCGTTGTCGATCGTCTTGGGGACCCCGAGGACGTTGATCCCGTCGGTGGACAGCCGGTCGGCAGCGGCGAGGGTCCCCTCGCCGCCGATCGCCACGATCCCGTCGATGCGGTGCCCGTACAGCGTCTTGGCGATGTTGTCCGCACCCCCGCGCGAGCCGTCGTAGGGGTTCGTGCGACTGGTGCCGAGGATCGTCCCGCCGATCTTCGACAGGCCCTTCACCTCGTGCCGGGTCAGCGGGAAGAAGTCGGCGTCCACCACCCCGCGCCATCCGTCGCGGATGCCGACGAATTCCAGGTTGTAGGTCGTCGTGCCCTTGAGCACGACGCCTCGGATGACCGCATTGAGACCGGGGCAGTCGCCGCCGCTCGTGAGGATGCCGATCTTCATGCTGTGGTCCTTGCTGTCGGGATTCGGCTGTCGGGAGTCGATCGGGCGACGATGCCTCACCCGACCCTATCGTCGGCGGCGCGAGGCCTGCCACACGGCCCGAGCGATGCCGCTCCGCACAGCCCGACCGGTGCCGCTCCATACGGCCCGAGCGGTGCGGCTAGTCGGCTCCGAGCGCCTGGCGGACCAGATGCATGAGCGCCGAGAGCTGGACCGAATCGCTCGACTGCGGGTCGACCGCCTCGCCGTCGAGGGCGCGCTGCGCGAGTCCCTGCTTCGAATCGATGAGCTCGGCGATCTTCGTGTCGATCGTGTGCGCGGCGATGATCCGCCACGCCGTCACCGGCTCGTCCTGCCCGATGCGGTGCACCCGGTCGATCGCCTGCGTCTGCTCGGCGGCAGTCCAGGAGAGCTCGGCGAGCACCACGTTGGACGCCGCCTGCATGTTGACGCCGACGCCCGCGGCGGTGAGCGAGCAGACCGCGATCCCGACCTCGGGGTCGTTGTTGAACGCGTCGATCGCCTGCTGGCGAACCGGAGTGGTCTGGTCGCCCCGCACCGAGATGGTCCGCAGGCCGGCCGCGGCGAAATGCGCCTCCGCGGCATCCATCACGTCGATGTGCTTGGCGAAGAACACGACCTTGCCGACCGATCGCTGCAGCTGCACGGCGTAGTCCGCCGCGAGCAGGGCCTTGGCCTGACCGATCTTGCGGACCATCGTGAAGACGTTCTCCGAGCCGGTGCCGGCAGCCTTCGACTCGTCGAGCTCGTTCTGCGCGACGAGCCGCACGATGTCGGGGTCGACTTCGCCGGCCGCGAGCCCGCGGTCGCCGCGCGCGTCGATGATCCGCTTGTAGCGGTCGGCCAGCCGGCTGCCGAGCTCACGCTCGGCCTGGCGGATGGATCGTCCGAATTCGTCGTCCAGCTCGACCGGAAGGTCTGCGATCATCTTGTCGGGCAGGTCGGCCGCGACATCCTTCTTCTTGCGGCGGACGATCCCCATCGAGATCACCGCTTCGCGCGCTTCGGGGTAGAAGGACTTGTCGGCGGGCGTCAGGCCGGTCGCGTCGAGGCGCTCCATGAGCACCGGCCCGGGCTTCTCGCCCGTGGTCCAACCGAGGAAGCGCCAGATCGCGTCGAAGTCCTCGACGTCGTTGATCAGCGGGGTTCCGGTCAGGGCGAGCAGAAGCGGGTTGCGCACCTGCTCGCGGATGCGCGAGGCGAGGGCGAGCACGTTCTGCGACCGCTGCGAGCCGAGGTTCTTGATGAAGTGCGCCTCGTCGACGACCATGCCCTTCAGCCCGATCGAGCTCAGCCAGGACAGGTGCCGGTCGAGGATCTCGTAGTTGACGATGAAGACGTCGGCGAAAGCGTCGACGTCCTCGCCGTCGCCCGAGATCACGGTCGCCCGCCGCTGCGGCGTCCACCGTTCGACCTCGCGCGCCCAGTTCATCTTGACCACGTTGGGCACGACGGCCAGCAGCGGGTACGCGTCGGCGACGGATGCTGCGAGCACCGACTCCGCGGTCTTGCCGAGCCCCGGCTCGTCGGCGAGCAGGAATGTGCGGTGGCCCTCGCGCACCGATTCCAGGAAGCGGGACTGGTGGACCATGATCTCGCTGCCCTTGGGCGAGAGACGGTCGAACTCGGGCTTGGGGGGCAGGTCCATCGAGGCCTGTCCGCCACCGGCGCCGGTCTCGAACGCCTTGTACAGGGGACCCATCAGCTCCCAGCCGTCCAGGCGCCGCCGCGGCGTCTCCTTCGGGCCGCGAGCGCCGAGATCGGGCGCGAGGAACGGGTTCGCCATCTGGCGCGACTCGATCGTGGGCGGCACGACCTGACGCTCGGCGAGCGCGGCGGGAACCACGTTGGCCGTCTGCGGGGCGACGTCGGTGATGATCAGCTCGTCGGGGGCGAGCTCGGCGCCCGATTCCAGCAGCCAGTCGCGGCGCATGCGTCGAGCGACCGGGCTCGCGGCCTGGTCCACCTCGAGCAGCTGGATGAGCGACGTGTCGCGTGCGGCGGTCTTGGCGAGGATCGTCGCGACGCCGTCGAGCCGCTTGAGCAGCTCGGAGCGGACCGAGTCGGCGAGCGTGGTGTCGGCCTTCACGCGGGCGCGCTCTTCGCGCACCAGGAACGCGATCACCTGGAATTTGACCCGGTTGGTGGGGCCGAGCTTGCCGCGCTGGGCCTTCGCCTCAACCTCGCGCACCTTGCGGGCGAGGATCGGGATGATGGGCGCCTCGTCGTCGCGGCGCGATGACGAAGGCTTCCTGCGGCGCTGTGCCGCAGAGCCTTGGGCGGCGGTTGCCGTGGTCGGCATGCTCCTCCTGAGCGTGTGTACCGGATGCTCCGGCGGTGACCGGTCGGGACCGGCGATGTCGGCGTGCTCCCGCGGGCGGCGTGGGCCGTCACGAACACGGGACGGGATGTCGGCTCCTCCGGGCCGCGGGCACTCGCTTCTGCGAGCTGCGGCCATGTCGGCGACGAGATCCTCGGCCATCAGTCTAGCGGAATGGCGCAGGTTTCAGCCCCAGAGCGTTGCGACGATGTCTTCGGTGTATCCGTCGGGTGCGAAGTCGATCGTGGCGGTGGAGATCCAGGCGTTTCCGCGCAGAACGTGACTCTCACCCAGCGCGACGATGTTGTCGTCCTGATCGACGACCGTCTGGCCGAAGATGCACATGGTCCCGCCCTCGATCGGCTGGCAGCTGAAGCCCGAGTTCGTGAACGCTGTGAGCAGAGCCGCGGCCTGGGGTGCGTCGACGATCGACACGTTCGTCGCGAGGCCCGTCTCGCTCGGCACGCCCCAGGAGCAGCGGATCGTGGGGATGCCGGAGCTGAGGACCTCGAGCGCCTCGACGTTCTGGCTGGAGGTCATCGTGACTCCCGGGTCGTTCAGCGGCACCTGAGCCTGCAGCGATGAGAGCATGGCGGGCGAGTACAGCTGCTCGCAGGAGGTGGGAAGCGCGATGTCCTCGCCGGCTTGCGCTGTCGCGGTCGGCGTCGGTGTCGATGTGGATGACGGTGTCGGCGCGGATGGTGACGCGGATGCGTCCACGCTGGGCGACGCGCTCGGTGACGGCTCGGGGACGCACCCTCCGAGACCGAGGCACAGTGCCATCGCGGCTGCCCCTGCGGCCGCGGCGCGCAGCGGCGCCGGTCGGCGCGGGGACGCGTTGGGCATGAGACCTCCGGGATCTTCGACCCCGCGCAGGTTACTGCTCGCCGGCGACGCCCTGCTGCCAGGTCGACAGCGTTGCGGGATCGTCGGTCACGATACCGTCCACGCCGAGCGCGGTGACCTCATCCCATTGCGTGTCGCTGTTCAGCGTGTAGACGACAACCCTGATTCCGGCCGCGTGGAGCTCATCGACCGCCTCGGGGCGATCCAGGAGCGCCTTGCGGGCGACGATGATTCCGCGCACGGAGGCCTGCATCGCCGCGCGGACGACGTCCGGCGGCAAGTGCCGGAGAATGAACAGCCGCGGGATCACCGGCGACGCATCCCCCGCGACCGCGAGCGTCCTGGCGTCGAAGCTCGACAGCGCGACTCGGCGCTCGAGGTTGCGCGCAGTCACCTCGGCGACCAGGGCGGCGACTGCGGCGGCATCCCACTGGCCCTTCAGCTCGACGATGGCCCGGTGGCCGGACGCCCCGAGCACGTCGAGGAACTCGGCGAAGGTCGGCACCGGCGTGCCGGCGTACTCCGCGGCGAACCACGAGCCTGCATCGAGGGCCTGCACCTGTGCGAGCGTCAGCGACGCCAGCCGGCCGTGGCCGTCGGTCGTGCGGTCGACCGAGGCGTCGTGCATCAGCACCGGGTGGCGGTCGGCGGTGAGTGCGACATCCACCTCGACGTAGTCGAAGCCTGAGGCGAGAGCGGCGGTGATGGCGGGCAGCGTGTTCTCGGGGGCGGTGGCGCCGCCGCCCCGGTGGCTGGCGATGAACGCCGCATCACCGGCGGTCCTGGTCTCCCCCAGCAGCTCGGTGGCGCTCACGCGCGCCGGCGTGGCTCCCACGAACGCGATGATGAGGCTCGCGACTGCGAGCACGCAGACGATGAACAGCGCCTGGAATCGATCACGGGCGTGATCGACCAGGGGGTCGTCGGGCATCGGGCATGTCCTCCGGTGTTACGCGCGTCGTCATCGACGCGTGCGTCCACCCTACATGCCCTCGTTACCGTTTCGTTACCGAATTCGAGGGGCCGGACTACACCATGCTCTTGGTGTGCCAGACCGTCTTGGTCTCGGTGAATGCGCTGATGCGGTCCAGGCTGGGGGCCGCGGCATCCGGACCCTCCTCCGGCGGCAGGACGCGCTTGAGCGTGTCGGCAGCGGCGATCTGCAGATCGACCCAGTCCAGCGCGCCCGCGCCGACCAGATCGAGGGCGTTGACGTCTGCGTGGGAGGCGAGCCACGGCGCGATCTCGGCCGGCGAACCGGTGAGGATGTTCACGACTCCCCCGGGCACGTCGGAGGTGGCGAGCACCTCGGCGAGGCTGATGGCCGACAGCGGCAGCCGCTCGCTCGCCACGACGACCACGGTGTTGCCCGTGACGAGCGGAGGGGCGACGGCCGACACGAAGCCGAGCAGCGACGAGTCCTGGGGCGCGATCACCGCGACCACGCCGGTCGGCTCGGGCACCGAGATGTTGAAGTACGGGCCGGCGACCGGGTTGGCGTTGCCGGTGACCTGAGCGTGCTTGTCGGTCCAGCCGGCGTACCAGACCCAGCGGTCGATCGACTCGTCGACCTGGGCGGATGCCGCGGCCGCGCTGACTCCCTCGAGCCGGCTGATCTCGTCGACGAACTGCGCCCGTCGCCCTTCGAGCAGCTCCGCGATGCGGTAGAGCACCTGGCCGCGGTTGTAGGCGGTCGCGGCCGCCCAGCCCTTCAGGGCGCCGCGCGCAGCGACGACCGCTTCACGGGCGTCCTTGCGCGACGCCTTGGCGACGTTGGCGACGAAGTCTCCCCGAGAGCTTTCGACCTCGTAGGTGCGACCCGACTCGCTGCGCGGGAACGCGCCGCCGATGTAGAGCTTGTAGGTCTTGGGAACGGCGAGCCGGGTCATCGCTTAGTCCTTTCCGGGGCTCCGCCCCAGACCCCCGGCTCGCTGACGCACGCCCCTCCTGGGGCTCCGCCCCAGACCCCCGGCTCGCTGACGCACGCCCCTTCTTCACCGCGCGGGGCGTTCGGGCCGGCGCCGCCTCGGCGGGGGCGGTCGGCCCCGCGGCGAGGGCGGCCTGGCGCGCGCGTGGGGCCGCGGAGCTCGGCGCCAGGTACGCGGCCAGCCCGTGACGGCCGCCCTCGCGCCCGTAGCCGGACTCCTTGTAGCCGCCGAACGGCGACGACGGGTCGAACCTGTTGAAGGTGTTCGCCCAGACCACGCCCGCGCGCAGCCGGTCTGCGACCGCCAGGATGCGGGATCCCTTGTCGGTCCAGATCCCCGCCGACAGACCGTACGGGGTGTTGTTCGCCTTCGCGATCGCCTCGGCGGGCGTGCGGAAGGTCAGCACCGACAGCACCGGTCCGAAGATCTCCTCGCGGGCGATGCGGTGGCTGGCCTGCACGTTGGTGAAGATCGTCGGCGCGAACCAGAACCCGCTCTCGGGGATGACGCAGTCGGCGCTCCAGCGCTCGGCGCCCTCGTCTTCGCCGACCTGCGACAGCGCGCGGATGCGGTCCAGCTGCTCGCGCGAGTTGATCGCGCCGATGTCGGTGTTCTTGTCCAGCGGGTCACCGAGGCGCAGCGTCGAGAGGCGCTGCTTGAGCCGGTCGATGACGTCGTCGTGGACGTTCTCCTGCACCAGCAGGCGGCTGCCCGCGCAGCAGACGTGGCCCTGGTTGAAGAAGATGCCGTTGACGATCCCCTCGATCGCCTGGTCGATCGGCGCGTCGTCGAAGACGATGTTGGCCGCCTTCCCGCCGAGTTCGAGCGTCAGCTTCTTGCCGGAGCCCGCGACCTCCTTGGCGATGGCGCGGCCGACGCCGGTCGAGCCGGTGAAGGCGACCTTGTCGACGTCGGGGTGCGACACGAGGGCGGCGCCGGTCTCTCCCGCACCCGTGATGATGTTCACCACTCCGGGCGGCAGGTCCGCCTGCTGCAGGATCTCGGCGAAGACCAGCGCCGAGAGGGACGTCGTCTCAGCGGGCTTGAGCACCACGGTGTTGCCGGCGGCGAGCGCGGGGGCGATCTTCCACGCGAGCATCAGCAGCGGGAAGTTCCACGGGATCACCTGACCCGCGACGCCGAGCGCGCGGGGACCCGCGCCGAGGCCCACGTAGTCGAGTTTGTCGGCCCAGCCGGCGTAGTAGAAGAACCACGCGGCGACGAGGGGCACGTCGACATCGCGGCTCTCCTTGATCGGCTTGCCGTTGTCCAGGCTCTCCGCCACCGCCAGCTCGCGAGCCCGCTCCTGCACGAGGCGCGCGATGCGGTAGAGGTACTTGCCGCGGTCGCGTCCGCTCATCTTCGACCACGTCTTGTCGTAGGCGCGGCGCGCCGCGGCGACGGCGGTGTCGACATCGGCCGCGCTCGCGGCCGAGATCGTCGCGATGTGGGATTCGTCGGCCGGCGAGATCGTCGCGAAGCTCTTGCCCGTCCCCTCGACGAACTCGCCGTCGATGAACAGGCCGTATGCGTCGCGCAGGTTCAGGATGCTGCGCGACTCGGGCGCGGGGGCGTACTCGAGGAATGTCATCGGTCTCTCACTTGGATTCGCATCGGTTGTTCTTCAGCGTCGAAGGCGCGTATGGAAGCACGGGATCAGTCGATCGTCACGTAGTCAGCACCCGAGTAGGTGCCGGTGCGCAGCTTCTGCCGCTGCAGGAGCACGTCGTTGAGCAGGCTGGACGCGCCGTAGCGGAACAGGTGCGGTTGCAGCCACTCCTCGCCCACCGTCTCGGCCACCGTCACCAGGTATTTGATGGCGTCCTTCGAGGTGCGGATGCCGCCCGCCGGCTTCACGCCGATCTTCTCGCCCGTCGCGCGGTGCCAGTCGCGCACGACTTCGAGCATCAGCAGAGTCGTGGGCAGGGTCGCCGCAGGCTGCACCTTGCCGGTCGACGTCTTGATGAAGTCGCCGCCCGCGAGGATCGCGAGCCACGACGCGCGCTTGATGTTGTCGTACGTGTTGAGCTCGCCGGTCTCGAGGATCACCTTGAGCGACGCGTAGGTGCCGTCGGCGCGCCGGCAGGCCTGCTTCACCCGCACGATCTGGTCGAACACGAGTCCGTAGCGGCCGGCGAGGAACGCACCGCGGTCGATCACCATGTCGATCTCGTCGGCGCCGTCGGCGACAGCATCCGCCGTATCGGCGAGCTTGATCTCCAGCGACGCTCGACCACTCGGGAAGGCGGTGGCGACCGCGGCCACCGACACGAGTCCGTCGTCGGGGTCGCCGTGCGCGGCGCCGAGCGCCGCGATCGCGGAGGGAACCATGTCGCCGTAGACGCAGACCGCGGCAACGCGCGGGCAGGTCGGGTCCGCGGCATCCGGGGAGAGCGCCTTGGCCACCAGCGAGCGCACCTTGCCGGGCGTGTCCGCGCCCTCCAAGGTGGTCAGGTCCATCAGCTCGATGATCCTGTCGAGCGCCCACGCCTTCGACGTGGTCTTGATCGAGCGTGTGCCCAGGCCCGCGGCCCGCTGCTCCAGGCCGACGGCATCCACTCCGGGCAGGCCGTGCAGGTAGCGGCGGAGGGTCGTGTCGTCGGGCTCTCCGCCGAGAAGCTCGACCGCCCGCTCGGGCAGTGTCTGCAGGTCGGTTCGGCTCATCGCTGTCTCCTTCTTCTGGCGCTCCGCGGGTCGGCCGGCACGTGCGGTCTGGGGAGGCGAGATCGCTACCCGCCGGAGCGCGGCACGGAGTCGGACATCACTCGCCGGTTGCGCAGGAGCACGGTGACGCCGAGGGCGACGACGACCAGGAAGGCGATCGTCAGGGCGGTGAACGCGAACCAGTTCGAGTCCAGTGCGAGGACGATCCCCGCCGAGATCACGGCGATCGCGGCTGCGGCGAGCTTCGATCCGAACCTCAAGCCTACCCCCGGAGCGAGGTGCCCCGTCGGTGAGTCACCCCGCGCCTGGATCAGGTCGGCGAAGGCGTCGAGCGTCGCGAGCACTGCTGCGGAATATGCGACCGCGCAGCCGAGCGCTCCCCACAGGTTCACGGGCTTGGACGCCGCGGTGTCGACGGCGGCGAGGAGCAGGGTCACGGGATCCACCCCACCGATCGTAGGGTGCGCCGACGTGGCGGTCTACGCCGCGAGGGAACGCGGGCTCCTCGAGGACGGGAGCGACGAGCTGCTCGATCGTGACGCCCCGCCCGGGATGCCGCGGCCTGCCGCCGCAGCCGGACGAGTTGGGGGCGATCGGGCCGCGCTCGGTGTTCACGCCAGCGCGGTTCGCACGCGCTCCACGTCGTCGCCGATCTGGGCGACGAGGGCATCGATTCCCTCGAAGGCGGTCATGCCGCGGATGCGCGAGACGAACTGGATCTCCACGTCCCGGCCGTACAGGTCGAGGTCCGTCTCATCGAGCACGTACGCCTCCACCTGTCGCACGGGCACGTCGTCGAACGTGGGGTTCAGCCCGATCGAGATCGCGGCCGGGTAGCGCTCCCCGCGACGCAGGCCGTCGGAGGACCCCTCGTCGATCAGCCACCCCGCGTAGACGCCGTCGGCGGGCACGAAGCCCTCGAGTTCGGGTGAGAGGTTCGCCGTCGGGAAACCCAGCGCCCGGCCTCGCTTCAGGCCGTGGACGACCTCCCCCCACACCGACGCGGGCCTGCCGAGCAGCTTCGCGGCCGTCTCGACGTCACCGGCGGCGAGCGCCTCGCGCACCCACGTGGACGAAACCCGGCGCCCGGCGTCGATGGCGCGCACGTCGTCGACGACGTCGACATCGAATCCGAGCTCCTCACCCAGTTCACGAAGGACGTCGGGGTTTCCTGCTCCCCCGCGACCGAAGCGGAAATCGCTGCCGACGAGCACCGTTCGGACCTTGAGCGCGTCCACCAGAACGCGCTCGACGAACTCGCGCGCGCTGAGGGTCGCGAGCTTCTCGTCGAATCGCAGGACCAGAGCAGCGTCGATGCCGGTCTCGGCGAGCAGCTGGATCTTCTGGTGCACGCCGATCAGGTCGGGCGGGCACAGTTCAGGGCGCAGGAACGCCAGAGGGTTGCGGTCGAAGGTGACCGCGACCACGCGCGCGCCACCGGTCGCGGCATCGACACGCGCGCGGTCGAGCACGGCGCGGTGTCCCGAATGCACACCGTCGAACTTGCCGATGGCGACGACGGAGCGGCCGAAGTCGGCGGGAACGTCTGAAGGCTCGTGGAAGACGATCACGATGCCACCGCCGCGGTCGACGGGTCGGTCGGCGCAGGCGCATCGACCGGACGGTGCGTCATGAGCCACCAGATGCCGAAGAAGGGCAGAACCAGCGGGACGAACAGGTATCCCATGCCGAACCAGGACCACACCGTCGGGTGTGCGAACAGGTCGGGCATCAGCAGGCTGAGCGCGCCGATCACCAGGACGCCGGCAAGTTCGAAGCAGATGGCCACCCACGCCGTGATGTACCACCCCTTCGAGCCCGCGAAGACCAGCGCGAGCGTGGCGAGGATGTACACGAGAGCGGATGCCGCGGACAGCGAGTACGCCAGGGGTGCCTCGTCGAAGCGCTGCACGATCTGGACGAATGACCGGCCGGTGGCGGCGAGCGCCATGATCGCGTACACGACCACGAGAACGCGTCCGGCTCCGGTCATGCGGGGGCGGGAAGACGACGACATGACTGTCTGATCATACGGGCTGGGTCAGGCCACCTGGATCGTCCAGATCGCCTGCATGCGCCACACCATCACGGCGACCGCGAGTGCTCCGACACCCATCACCACTGTGCTCCACCGGCTGCGCTCGAGGAGTGCCCAGGCGACTGCGGCGGGTGGGATGAGCGCAGCAGACACGAGGTAGACCCAGAACTCGAGCAGGCTCCCGGTCGGCGGATTGCCGACCAGCGGCGCGATGACGGCCATCACGATCTGCACGAGGAGCAGCAGCTCGAGCAGCGCGAGCGCCCCGACGCTGAGGTCGCTGGGGCGGCGGCCGGCGAGGCCGAGCACCAGGCACAGCAGGCCGGCTGCCGCCGCGACGATCACCACGGCGATCGTGAACCACAGGATCATGGGGTCGCCTCCTCGGGCAGGTTCATGACGCTCTTCAGGTCCGCTCCACGTCGCTCCACGATTCCGACGAGAGCGCCCGAGGGATCGATGGCCGCGATGGGACTGTGCTCGACGAGCGCGGCCGCGCCCATGAGCCGCTTGCCGTGGCGCAGGTCGCGCGCCTGCTCGGCCGAGACCGACATCGACCCGAGCACGGCGGCCGCCGTGTCGGCCGGATTCAGCAGCGGGCGCGGCGCCGATGCCGTCGATCGGCACCGCATCCTCGATGCCGAAGGGTCCGATGCGCGTGCGCCGCAGGGCCGTCAGGTGACCTCCCACGCCCAGCGCTCCGCCGAGATCACGGGCGAGCGCTCTGATGTAGGTTCCGCTCGAGCAGTCCACGACGACGTCGACGTCGAGGAATCCGCCGATGCGGCGCTCGCTGACCACGTCGAACCTGGACACGGTCACCGCGCGAGCCCGCAGCTGGACTTCCTCCCCCGCTCGCATCAGGTCGTAGGCGCGCCGCCCGTCCACTTTGATCGCCGACACGCTGCTGGGCACTTGGGAGATCTCACCGGTGAGGCCCGCGATCGCCGCCGCGACGGCCGAAGACGTGACCGCCGAAGCATCCGTGGCGGTGAGCGTCTCGCCCTCTGCGTCGTCGGTCTCCGTCCTCGCTCCGAGGCGGATGGTCGCCTCATATGTCTTGTCCAGCCCGACGATGAATGTCAGCAGCCTGGTGGCCGCCTCCACGCCGAGGATCAGCAGCCCCGTCGCCATCGGGTCGAGCGTGCCCGCATGCCCGATCTTGCGGGTTCCGAGGGCGCGTCGCGCGCGGGCCACGACGTCGTGGCTGGTCATGCCCCCGGCCTTGTCGACCAGAAGCACTCCGGGTGCGGGCATCAGCAGTAGTCCTGGTACACCCGATGCGGGCGCACCAGGTCCGTGTTGTCGACGATCGCGGATGCCTCGCTGCGCGGCCGCGCGTCCTTCAGGTACAGCTCGTGGCCGTCGCGGTAGCGCGCGTTCGAAGCCGACGACGGGTCGGGGTCGGATCCGTCGCGCAGCGCCAGACGCCGGAAGGCGACATCGATCGGGACGTCCAGCCACACCGACCAGTTCCAGAGCCCGCGCAGCTCCGGTCTCAGCAGGAAGATGCCGTCGACGATGAGGACGGCATCCCTGGGGGCCGTGGTCCACGCCGCCTCGACGGGTGTGTCCCTGTCCAGGTCGAACGCGGCGAGCTGGAAGCCGGTGGTCGCCCTGGTCTGGCCGCCTTCGCGGAACGGGTCGATCAGCGCACGCCGGAAGGTGGCGTAGTCGTACGAGTCGCGGTAGTAGCCCTCGGGCGAGCGCCTCCCGCGCGCGTACCGCTCCGCACGCGGACGGTGGAAGTCGTCGATCGACGCGCGGAACACCGCGGAGCCGTCCTCGGCGAACACCTCGGCCAGCGCATCTGCGAACACTGTCTTGCCCGCGCCGTCGACACCGTCGACGGCGACCGTCACCCGGCCCCCGCGATTGTGCTGGCGCACCTCATCACGCAGCTCGCGCAGGAGCGTGGTGGCGGGCGTGATCGGCAGGCGCATGGTTCCAGCCTAGAGTCGTCCCGGAGCACTGCGATCGCAGCCTCCTCGCGCTGTCGCCGCACATCTCGTGTACGTCGCCCGCGCCTAGGCTGATCGGCATGCCGGATATCGCCGCCCCGCTCACGGCGTGGTTCCGGCGGAACGCGCGAGACCTGCCGTGGCGTCATCCGGAATTCGGCGCATGGGGCGTGCTCGTGAGCGAGTTCATGCTGCAGCAGACGCCTGTAGCCCGCGTGGTGCCGCATCTTCAGGCGTGGCTCGCGCGCTGGCCGACACCCGCGGCACTGGCGGCCGAACCGCCGGCCGAAGCGGTCCGCCAGTGGGCGAATCTGGGCTACCCCCGCCGCGCGCTGTGGCTGCACCGCGCTGCGGTGGAGATCCGCGACCGGTATGCCGGGGTCGTGCCCCGGGATGTGGACCAGCTGCTGTCCCTCACCGGAATCGGGGACTACACGGCGCGCGCGGTGGCCGTGTTCGCCTACGGCGACCGGCATCCCGTGGTCGACACGAACACGCGCCGCGTCCTCGCCAGGGCGATCGACGGTCGCTCGCAGCCCGGGGCTCCCTCGCGCAGGGATCTCGAGGCGATGGACGCCGTGCTCCCCGATTCAGAGGCCGAAGCGGCGATCGTCAACGCGGCCACGATGGAGCTCGGAGCCACCGTGTGCATCGCACGGGCACCGCGCTGCGACGCATGCCCGATTGCGCATGTGTGCGCGTGGCGGGCTGCGGGCTACCCGGATACCGGTGACAATCGGCCGCGCCAGGCCCGCTTCGACGGAAGCGATCGCCAGGCACGCGGTGCGGCGCTGAGGATGCTCCGGGATGCCGCGGCACACGGCGTGCGAACGAGCGACCTGCTCGCCGCCTGGCCCGATGCGCTTCAGCGCGATCGTGCGATCACGTCGCTGGCCGACGACGGGCTCATCGAATTGGTGGACGGGCGGGCCCGTCTGCCGCGGTGAGCCTTCAGTCCTGAGTGCGCTCGAGTCCCTCGGCGTCCGCTTCGAGTTCGGCTTCGAGTTCGTCGAACTCGCGCGCCTTGACATACGGATCGGCATCGCCGGCGTAGGTGGCGGACGCGGCAAGACCGGCGACGGCCTCATCGCGCTCGCGCGCCTCACGCAGAAGTGCGGAGATGTGGTCGGCGTTCTCGGGGATCGCGTCGGGGATGAACTCCAGCGAGGGGGTCAGGCGTACGTTCAGCTGTTTGCCGACCTCACTGCGGAGCATCCCGGTCGCCGACTTCAGCGCCTCGGCCGAAGCGGCACGCTCGTCGGCGTCGCCGAGGACCGTGAAGAACACCGAGGCGTGCTGCAGGTCCCCGGTCACCTTGACGTCGGTGATCGTGACGAACCCGAGTCTCGGGTCGCGCAGGCCACGCTCGAGGCGTTCGGCCAGGATGACGCGGATGCGATCGGCGAGTCGTGCTTGACGTTCCGAAGCCATGATGCCCTCCTCATGAAGCGAGTGTCGTGCCGGTGAGGCGATGATCCCCGGGCGCCGCGTGGGAACGCGACGCCCGGGAAGGCTCACTCTAGGTGCGAGGCTTCTCGATCAGCTCGGTCGTCTCGATCTCGTCGCCGATCTGGATGTCGTTGAACTTGCCCAGCCCGATACCGGCTTCGAAGTCGGTGCGCACCTCGGTGACGTCGTCCTTGAAGCGACGCAGCGACTCGATGGCCAGGCCATCGGCGAGCACGACGCCATCGCGGATGACGCGCGCCTTGGCGTTGCGCGTGATCGTTCCGGAGCGGACGATGACACCGGCGATGTTGCCGAACTTGGAGGAGCGGAACACCTCGCGGATCTCGGCCACACCCGACTGGACCTCTTCGAACTCCGGCTTGAGCATGCCCTTGAGAGACTGCTCCACGTCGTCGATCGCGTTGTAGATGACCGAGTAGAACCGGGTGTCGACGCCCTCGCGCGACGCCCGCTCCCGGGCCTTCGTGTCGGGCCGGACGTTGAAGCCGATGATGATCGCGTTGTCGATCGTCGCCAGGTTCACATCCGACTCGGTGATGGCGCCGACGCCGCGGTGGATGATCCGCAGCTGCACCGACTCGTCGACCTCGATCTTCAGGAGCGACTCCTCCAGCGCCTCGACGGCACCTGACACGTCGCCCTTGATGATGAGGTTGAGCGACTCGACCTTGCCCTCCTGGAGAGCACGGGTGAAGTCCTCGAGCGAGATGCGCTTGCGGGCCTTGGCCAGCTGGGCGTTGCGCTCGGCCGCTTCACGCTTCTCAGCGATCTGGCGGGCCAGGCGATCCTCATCGGTGACGATGAAGGTGTCGCCCGCGCGTGGCACGGAGTTCAGGCCCTGCACCTGCACGGGGCGCGACGGCCACGCTTCGAGGACGGCGTCGCCGTTCTCATCGGCCATGGCACGGACGCGGCCATAGGCCGTTCCCGCGACGATCGCGTCGCCGACGCGCAGCGTTCCGGACTGGATGAGCACGGTGGCAACAGAGCCGCGACCCTTGTCGAGCTTGGCCTCGATCGCGACACCGCGCGCCGCCTTGTTCGGGTTGGCCGTGAGGTCAAGACCCGCGTCGGCGGTCAGCAGGACCGCGTCCAGCAGCTCCTGGATGTTCGTGCCCGCACGGGCCGAGACATCCACGAAGATGACGTCGCCGCCGTACTCCTCTGCGACCAGTCCGTACTCGGTGAGCTGCTGGCGCACCTTGGCCGGGTTGGCGTCGGGCTTGTCGATCTTGTTCACCGCGACCACGATCGGCACGCCGGCGGCCTGGGCGTGGTTGAGCGCCTCCACCGTCTGCGGCATGATGCCGTCGTCGGCCGCGACCACCAGGATCGCGAGGTCGGTCACCTGCGCACCACGGGCGCGCATGGCGGTGAACGCCTCGTGGCCCGGGGTGTCGATGAACGTGATCGCCCGCTCGATGCCGTCGTGCTCGGTCCAGACCTGGTAGGCGCCGATGTGCTGCGTGATGCCGCCGGCCTCGCCTGCGACAACGTTGGTCTGGCGGATGGCGTCGAGCAGTCGCGTCTTACCGTGGTCGACGTGACCCATGACGGTCACGACCGGCGGACGGATCTCGAGGTCTTCCTCGTTCTCGTTCTCGAGTTCGGCGTCGAGGTTCAGACCGAAGCCCTCGAGGAGCTCCTTGTCCTCGTCCTCGGGCGAGACCATCTGGATCTTGTAGCCGAGCTCTGCGCCGAGCACCTCGAAGGTGGCCTCGTCGAGCGACTCGGTGGCAGTCGCCATCTCGCCCAGGTTGAACAGGATCGTCACCAGCGTGCCCGGCTGCACGGTGTAGCCGGTCAGGGTCTCGATCTTGTCGGCGAAGTCGGAGATCGACGCGCCGCGGCGCATGCGGATGATCTCACCGTTGCCGCGCGAGACGTTGACGCCACCGACGACCGGGGCATCCCTCATCTCGAACTCTTGGCGCTTCGCCCTGCGCGACTTGCGCTGCTTGGACTTGCCGCCGCCCTTGCCGAACGCGCCGGCCGTACCGCCGCCGGGGCCGCGGCCACGACCGCCGCCGCCACCCGGACGACCTGCGAAGCCACCCGCGGGTGCCGCACCGGGCGCACCGCCGGGACGCTGGAATCCGCCGCCGGCGCCACCGGGACGGCCAGGGCCGCCGGGACGCTGCTGGAACGGCGCGCCACCGGGACGACCGGCGCCACCGGGACGACCGGGACCGCCCGGACGAGCACCGGGAGCACCCGGGCGCGGAGCGCCGGGGCGCGGTGCCTGCGGACGGGGGATGTTGCCGGGGGTCGGGCGCTGGCCCATGCCCTGCGCGCTCGCGAACGGGTTGTTGCCCGGACGCGGGCCGGCGGGACGCTGGCCCATGCCCTGGGCGCTGGAGAACGGGTTGTTGCCCGGACGCGGGGCCCCACCCGGGCGCGGTGCGCCGGATGCCGGTGCGTCGGCAGCGGGCTGCGCCGGAGCGGCGGGCGCCGCTGCGGCGGCTGCCGCGGGGGCGGAAACAGCCGGTGCCTCTGCGGGAGCAGGGGCCGGCGCGGGGGTCGCCGGTGCTTCCGGAGCCGGAGCGGCCGGTGCCGCCTGCGCGGCCGGAGCCGGGGCCGGCGAGGCCGCCGCGGGACGCGGTGCGCCAGGACGGGCGGCGCCGGGGCGCGCGCCGGTGCTCGGCGCTGCGCCGGCCGCGGGCGCTGCGTTCGCAGCGGGCTTGCCTGCGCCGTCAGCCTCGAGGGCGGCGCGCAGCTTGCGAGCCACGGGGGGCTCGATGGTCGAGGAAGGGCTCTTGACGAATTCGCCGAGCTCCTTGAGCTTTGCAAGTGCGATCTTGCTGTCTACACCGAGTTCGGAAGCGATCTCGTGTACGCGTGGTTTGGCAGCCACAATTCTCCTGTCTGGGTTGGTCCACCCAGGCAGGGCAGACCTCAGTCGCGGACGGGTCTCATTTCGAGCCGTTCACTTTGTTTCCATAGCCGTTCAGCCGTTTCTCGAAGGTCTGCGTATCCAGAGGACCTGACACACGCAATGCCCGCACGAAAGCGCGGCGCCGGATCGCGGCATCCACGCATTCGCGTGTCTCATGCACCCACGCACCCCGACCCGGCATCGATGCCCGCTCGTCGGGGACGAGAGTGGAATCGACGGCCACGACTCGCAGGAGTGTGGACCGGGAGGCACGCGCGCGGCATCCGACGCACGTTCGTACAGGTTCCATCTTACACCTCCCGAGGTGGCCGCCCTCTGCGGGCGAGTCGTCGGCCGACCCGGGCTCTCACCGCGGTCTGCGTGGCCGGCGCGGTCAGCTCTCCAGCACGCTGTCGGGCTGGATGTCGATCTTGGCGCCGGTGAGCTTGGCGGCGAGGCGGGCGTTCTGGCCCTCCTTGCCGATCGCGAGCGAGAGCTGGTAGTCCGGCACGAGCGCGCGGACGGCCTTCGTGGACGAATCCAGGATGAAGCTGGACGTGACCTTCGCAGGCGACAACGCGTTCGCGACGAACTTGGCCAGCTCGGGGTCGTAGTCGACGATGTCGATCTTCTCCCCGCCCAGCTCCTCGGTGACGGCGCGAACGCGCCGGCCGAGCTCGCCGATGCAGGCGCCCTTGGCGTTGATGGTCGGGTCGTTCGCGCGGACGGCGATCTTGGTGCGGTGGCCGGCCTCGCGCGCCAGCGAGACGATCTCGACGAGCCCGGCGTGGATCTCGGGGACCTCGAGGGCGAACAGCTTGCGCACCAGGCCAGGGTGCGTCCGAGAGACCGTGATCTGCGGGCCCTTCGTGCCCTTCGCGACGGACGTCACGTAAACGCGCAGCCTCGACCCGTGCGTGTACTCCTCGCCCGCGACCTGCTCCTCGGGAGGCAGGATGGCCTCGACCGAGCCGAGATCGACGTGGACCATGCGCGGGTTCGGTCCCTGCTGCACGACCCCGGCGACGATGTCGCCCTCCTTGCCGCGGAACTCGCCGAGTACGGCGTCGTCGGCGATGTCGCGCAGGCGCTGACTGATGACCTGCTTCGCGGCGAATGCGGCGATGCGCCCGAAGTCATCCGGCGTGGTCTCCTCCTCGCCGATGACCGCGCCCTCTTCGTCGATCAGCGGCACGAAGATCGCGACGTGGCCGGTCTTGCGGTCGAGAACGGCACGAGCGCCCTCCGGCAGCTCGCCGGTCGCCGTGGTGTGCTTCGCATAGGCGGTCAGTATCGCCTGCTCGATGATCCGTACCAGCTCATCGAAAGGGATCTCCTTCTCTCGCTCAATCGTCCTCAGCAATGACAGATCGATGTCCACAAGTGACCTCCCTATTCAGCTATCGCCGTCGCGCATCCCGCGCGCGGCACCCTCCACGGTACCGGATGCCTCCATGTGGGGCCTGGGAGAACTCCGGCCGGCCAGGGCCGCCCTACTCGGGAAGCTGCGCGCAGTCCGAGACGACGCGGTCGTCGCCATCGAACCGCGCCTCGGTCCACCGCATCAGCGTCGGCAGGAAGGGTGACGATGGCCCGATCAGGGACCGGTGGTCGGCGGCGGCATACGGCACCCAGCGCACATCCGTGCCCGCAGCGCACAGGTCGGCGACGAAGCGTTCGGGCAGCTCCGGCGGGATCACCTCGTCGCGGGATCCCCAGGCGAGCAGGAGCGGCGAGGTCCACGGGCCGGACGGCCGGTTCTGCTCCAGCCGGCGTCCGAGCGGACCGCCGATCAGCGTCGCCGGGTACAAAGGGCGGTCCGCGGAGACCCCCAGTGAGGTGATGGCCGAGACGAACAGCCCGGGCTCGCTGAGACATCGCTGCGTCATCTCGCGGACGATCGCGCGTCCGGAGGTCGCGACGTAGTCCTCGACGTCGACGTCGGGGTAGAGGTCCGCGTAGGGCACCAGCACCCAGGAGACCAGGATGGAGAGCTCTGCCGAGGCATCCCGCTCCGTGAGCTCGCGGGCGAGGCCGAGCGGATCGGTGACCGGCGACAGCGCGGCCGTGCCGAGGATTCTCAGTTCGGGCGCATAGTCGGCGGCGACCGGCTCGGTCCACAGCGCGGCATGCCCGCCCTGCGAATGACCCCACACCACCACGTCGGAGGACAGCCGAAGGTCCTCCAGCTGCCCGGCGGCCCGGATCGCATCGAGGCTGGAGCGCGCCTCGCCCTCGCCGATCAGGTAGGGAAAGCGGCCGTCGGCGCCGCGACCGCTGTAGTCCGAGCCGATGACGACCCAGCCGTTGGCCAAAGCCTCCTCGACCGCCGGAATCGCCCAGCGCGTGGCTGTGGTGGACATCAGACTCGGCGCGCAGCCGCGGGCCACCCCGGTCGTACCCCAGTTCCAGGAGATCACCGGGCGCGGTCCCCGGGGCGGGTCGACCGGCGCGATCACCAGCGCGCTGGCGACGGCGCGGACTCCGTACGCGTCGGTCGTGCTGTAGAGGATGCGGCGCACCGTCCCGCCCGCCGGCTGGGTCCCGGTGTACGCATCGGAGCGGATGAGCACTCCTGCCTCGTCGGGCGGGTCGGCTGGGGCGTCGTAGAAGCTGTCGACGACCGGTGATCCTTCGGCCAGCCAGCCGTTCACCCACCACGCAGAGCCGGCCAGCACGACGAAGACGACCGCGAGCGCGTAGCGGGCCGCGTCTGCGAGCAGAAGTCCTCGT
Source organism: uncultured Actinomycetota bacterium (assembly GCA_963717585.1). Classification (GTDB taxonomy): domain Bacteria; phylum Actinomycetota; class Actinomycetes; order Actinomycetales; family Microbacteriaceae; genus Microbacterium. The sequence goes on from CAVQWI010000001.1 coordinate 788,959, forward strand.
CGGGTCTGCGCACCGCCGCCGAGGCGGTCGGGCTTGCCGGCGATGCGTCGGCCCGCCCGCCAGATGAGCGCCACGCCGTAGATGACGGTGCGGATGCCGAACAGGACGGCCGCGACCAGCAGGGTCAGGTCGGGCCAGAGCACGGCCAGACCTCCGAACACGATCTGGCCCAGTCCCGATGCCACGGCGAGCACTCGCTCACTCACTCGTCCGCGGCCAGCTCCCGCCAGGGAGCCGATGCCGCCGACGATGAGCAGGATGCCCAGGACGGGGGGAAGCAGCTCGATGCTGCGACCGAGCCAGATCAGCACGGCGATGCCGCCGAGGATCCACACCACGGAGACGACCCGCCGCCACCGCTGCGGCGCGCGCTCCGAGTCGGCGAGGTCGATGACACCTGCCACGATGGCGCTGACGCCGACGAACACCCCCAGCAGCCACAACGAGGTGAGCGGCCGCGTGACGATGAAGACGCCCAGGAACAGCACGACGATCCCGACCGTGAGCACCGCCGGCGCAGGTGCGCTCTCGACCAGCTGCAGCACGCGGCGCAGTCGCGGCCGTCGCTCCGCGCTCACGGGCTTGTCGGTCACGCGGGCCATCCTAGGTCGCCGGGTGGTCTCCTCCTCTGCCGGCCGACTGTGCGCCGGCTCCGCGTAGGCTGGCGGCGTGGACTCTGCGGCACCGAAGCGCGTCGCGCGAGAAGCTGAGCAGAGCACCCCGTTCCGCTGGACCGCCCGGGCCGGCTATGCCGCCGTCGGCATCGTGCACATCCTCATCGGTGTGATCGCCCTCGTCGTCGCCTTCGGCGGAGACGGAGCGCCCGACCAGGGCGGGGCCCTCATGGCGATCGCGCGCGCTCCGGTCGGGTTCCTCGCGCTGTGGCTGATCGCGATCACGCTGTGGGCCCTGGGGATCTGGCAGCTGCTGGAGGGTATCCTCATCCGCCCCCCGTCCGACGACGCGGCGGGGGTCACCAAGAAGTGGGGTCTGCGCATCGGCGCGTGGGGTCAGGCCGCGATCTTCATCGCGCTGGGTCTGATCGCCGCATCCGTCGCCCTTGGTGCCCGCGTCGATGCCGAGGGAGCCGCAGAGGATGCCAGCCGAGGCGTCCTCCGCCTGCCCGGCGGGCCCATCGTGCTCGGGCTCGTCGGTCTCGGGATCGGCATCGCCGGCATCGCGTTCATCGTGATGGGTGTGCGGCGCACGTTCCGCAACAAGATCGACATCCCCGAGCACGGCGTCGGACGCTCTCTGGCGGGGCTCGGGCTGATCGGATTCGTCGCGAAGGGGATCGCCCTGATCATCGTGAGCATCCTGCTGCTCGTCGCGGCGGTGACCACGGACGCCGATGCCGCGGGCGGGCTCGACGGCGCCATCGGGGCGCTCCTCGCGCTCGCATACGGACCGCTTCTCGTCGGTGCCGTCGGCCTCGGGTTCATCGCGTACGGGCTCTTCTGCCTGTACCGGGCGCGCTACGCGCGGCTGAGTCCCGCGTAGGCGGCCGCATCCGGCCTGTCAACCCCTGGGGCGGGCCGGGCCCCGATGCGAGTCTCGAGCCATGACTGATGACGTTATGACCCGAGCGGATGCGATCGCTCGACTGAAGGAACTCGTCGAAGACATCGACTTCACGATGCTGACGACCCAGGATGCGGCGGGCAATCTGGTCTCCCGACCGATGAGCACCCGTGAGATGGACGAGAACGGCGACATATGGTTCTTCACCGCCGACGACACCAAGAAGGTGGACGAAGTCGAAGCCGACTCCGACGTGGGGCTGGCGTATCTCGACGCGAAGGGCATGCGCTTCGTGTCGGTCGCCGGACGGGCGCGTGTCGTGCACGACGACGCCAAGATGGCCGAGCTGTACACGCCTTCGCTGGACATCTGGTTCCAGGACGGGCTGGAGACCCCGGGCATCGCACTGCTGCGCGTCTCGCCGGTGGAAAGCCAGTTCTGGGAGCCCAAGCACGGCAAGCTCGTCATGGCCGCGGGCATGCTGAAGGCTCTGGTCACGAAAGACACGCCCGACGACACGATGCGCAACGAGCAGATCAGCGGCTGATCCCGCCCCGTCCCTGCACGGCGGGGTCGGCTTCTCCCGGCCGGCGTCCGGTGAGCGGCTCAGCGTCGCGCGAGCCGTGACACCGCGCCGGCGACCGAGACGAGCTCACGATCACCGGTGCGACGATCCCAGAGTTCCACTTCTCCAGCAGCCGCCCCGCGACCCACCACCACGATCTGCGGAACGCCGACGATCTCGGCGTCGCCGAACTTGACGCCGGGCGAGACCTTCGGACGGTCGTCGTAGAGCACGTCGAGACCCGCGGACTCGAGTTCCGACGACAGCTGCTCAGCGACCTCGAAGACGACGGCATCCCTGCCTGCCGCCACGACATGCACATCGAACGGCGCGACCGAGGGTGGCCAGATGAGCCCCTTCGCATCGTTGTTGAGTTCGGCGATGATGGCGAGGATGCGGGTGACCCCGATGCCGTACGAACCCATCGTCACCGTCACCAGCTTGCCGTTCTCGTCGAGCACCTTCAGTCCCAGCGCGTCGGCGTACTTGCGACCGAGCTGGAACACGTGTCCGATCTCCATGCCGCGCGCGAGCGTCACCGGACCCGAGCCGTCCGGCGCGGGATCCCCGTCGCGCACGGTCGAGACCTCCACGAACCCGTCGGAGTCGAAATCGCGGCCCGCGACGAGCGAGTGGACGTGCTTCTGGTCGATGTTCGCCCCGGTCATCCAGCTGCTCCCCTCGACGACGCGAGGATCGAGCAGGAAGCGGATGCCGGTGGCCGACTCCTCGCCGAGGACCGCGCCGGTCGGCGACCAGGGCCCGATGTAGCCCTTCGTGAGCAGCGGGTTGCGCTCGAAGTCCTCCTCGGTCGCGGCCTCGACCGTGGCGGGGGCGAAGGCGACCTCGACGCGCTTGTCGTCGACATCGCGGTCGCCCGGCACCCCGACGATCACGAGTTCGCGCTCGCCGTTCAGGTGGGTCAGCGCGAGCACCACGTTCTTGAGCGTGTGCGCAGCCGTCCACTCCCCCTCGCTCGGCGCGTCCAGATGCGCGTTGGCGTGATCGACCAGGGTCGCGATCGTCGGCGTGTTGGGCGAATCGAAGATGACGGGCTCGGGCAGACCGTCGAGCGGTATCGGATCCGGAGCGACGGTCGTGAACGCCTCCACGTTCGCGGCGTAACCTCCGGCCGAGCGGACGAAGGTGTCTTCGCCGACTGCGGTCGGATGCAGGAACTCCTCGGAGCGCGAACCGCCCATCGCGCCGGCGTCAGCCTGGACGATCACGTACTCGAGGCCCAAGCGCGCGAAGATCCGCTCGTACGCGTCACGCTGGGCCATGTAGGAGGCGTCGAGCCCGGCATCCGTGTAGTCGAAGGAGTACGCGTCCTTCATCGTGAACTCGCGTCCGCGCAGAAGGCCGGCCCGCGGGCGCGCCTCGTCACGGTACTTGTCCTGGATCTGGTAGATCGACAGCGGAAGGTCCTTGTACGACGAGTACAGGTCCTTCACGAGCAGGGTGAACACCTCCTCGTGCGTGGGTGCGAGCAGGTAGTCCGCGCCCTTGCGGTCGAGCAGGCGGAAGATGCCGTCGCCGTATTCTTCCCACCGCCCGGTCACCTCGTACGGCTCCCGGGGCAGCAGCGCCGGGAAATGGACCTCGTACGCGCCGGCGTTGGTCATCTCGTCGCGGATGATCGCCTCGACCTTTGCCTTGACGCGGAGGCCCAGCGGGAGCCACGCGAAAATGCCCGGCGCCTGACGGCGGATGTATCCGGCTCGCACGAGCCACCGGTGCGAGGCGACCTCGGCGTCGGCCGGATCTTCGCGAAGCGTGCGGAGGAAGAAGTGCGAGAGACGGGTGACCACGAGGGACAAGTCTAGGCGGGTGCCTGAAGGCACCCGCCTCCCTCGCGATCAGCCTTGTGACGCGCTGATGGACTGCAGCAGCCAGCCGGCGAAGTCGGCGAACGTCTCGGGCGGGCTCATTCCCGCATCCGTGGCGCTCACCATCAGCAGATTGACGCCGTCCGTGACGACGAGGACGTCCGAGCCCCCATCGAGGCGGTCGTTGCTGCCGGCAGCGACAGCCGCGCGTGCGCCGGTCACGTCGACAGCGTACGAGTGCTCGGCTGTCTCGGCGGAGGCGAAGTCGACGGCGCCCCCCGCGACGATACGGACAGTCAGCGAGACCCAGCCATCCGGATCGTCAGGGGCCACCGCGCTGAGCTGACACCACTTCGCCACACCCGCGGCGTCGGGAATGCCTGCCGGATCGTCACATCAAGCCCCGAAGGGACTCGACTCCGATGGCGTCCGAGATCTCGTACGCGGCGCCGTCATGCCGTTCAGTGAGGCGGCCAGATCGCCGCACGTGGGCATGGTCCACCAGTCCGCCGTGGGGGATGCTGCGACCGGAAGGGGGTGGTCGGTGACTCTGCTTCGGGCAGCCGACAGCAGCTCGAGCGCTGCGACACCCATGTCCTGCCCGGATCCGCCCTGGTCGCGCGCCTGCACGTACATCGACAGCTCCACCCCGATCCCCACGGCGGTGCAGGCGGACGCGCCGCTTTCCGGTGAGCAGCCGGTGGTGCGCATCGATGGTCTCCGGGACGACACCCGTCGGGTACACCCGCAAGGAGACCGTCGCCGACGCGTACTCCTGTGCGGACGTCCAGAAGCAGTCCAGGCCGCCGAGCACTCGGTTCTCACCCGTTCGCCAGCGGAAGTCGGACAGCGCCATCTCGATGCCCACGGCGGCGGTCACCTCGTCGACCGTCAGCGCATTCGCGCACGAGTCCGCGAACGGCGCGATCCCTTCCGCTGGCCGCGACGACGGCGTGGGCGTCGGGCTCGGCGTCTCGGCGAGCATCGGCGTCGGTGTGGATGTCGCCGTCGGCGAGGCGACTGGGCCGGAGCCGTCGCCGCCGAGGATCGCCGCCGTGCTCACGGCAGCGCCCGTCACCGCTCCGACCAGCACCAGCGCGAGCGCTGCCGCCACCAACTGGGTTGCTGGTGGGCGCCGGCCGGCTTGATGCGCTGCGTGCCTGCAAGAACGATGTCGCGCACCTCCGCGTGCTCTTGGCGGCGAGAGTCCGTCGTCGTTCATGCCCATGATGCCTCCATCGCTGTCATCTCATCCCGGAGTCTCGCCTTCGCTCGCGCGAGGCGCGACTTGACCGTGCCCACCGGGATGCCGAGCGTCTCGGCGGCCGTCCGCTCGGGATAGCCCTCGAGCACGGTGAGCACGATCACGCTCCGCTCGCGGGCGGGGAGCCGTTTGAGTGCCGCCAGCACGCCACTCTCGTCCGCCGCGCTGGGAGCCGAACCGTGGTCTCCGGCGGGTGTGTGCGCGATCAGCGCGCGGTATCGGCGCGCCGAGCGCTCGAGGTTCCGCGCGGCGTGCGAGACGGTGTTGTAGCAGCCACGGCAGCGGCGAGCCGTCGACGAGACGCACAGATGCTCGCTTGCGCCACAGTTCGAAGAACGCGATGGTGACAGCATCCTTCGCGTCTTCGCGCGTTGTCAGCAGGCGCTGCGCGTGACGGAACAGACGCGCTTCATGCCGATCGAAGAGGATGCCCAAGGCGGACTCATCGTCCGCCCGCACCCGCGCCCACAACTCGTCATCGGCATCGCTCATACCTTGAAGTGTCCGGGATCGCCGGAAAGGTTCATTCCGATCGCCGGAATCTGTGGACAGCGAGGCGGAACAAGGCGCGGAACGCTCCTGCACGTCTGCACTCAATCCTTGACAACTTCCGACGATTCGGATGCAATATATTGCATGCCGGTCCCGTCCATCACTCTGCCTCCGCGCCCTCTGCTGCGCGACGAGGTATTGGAGCGTCTGCGGGATGCGATCGTCGACGGCACCCTCGCACCCGACGAGCAGCTGCGTGACACGGAACTGGCCGCATGGCTCGGAGTGAGCCGCACCCCGGTGCGCGAGGCGCTTCTCGAGCTGAGCCGCAGCGGACTCGTGCGGTCGCTCCCCGGGCGGTCCACCGTGGTCGCCCCGATCGATGCGACGAGTGTGCGTGACGCACAGGTTGTCGTGGCCGCGATGCATCGCCTCGCCGTGGAGGGAGCAGTCGACCGGTTCGCTCCGGAAGACCTCGATCGGATGCGCGCCGCCAACGTGCGATTCGAGGCGGCCCAGCATGCGGGCGACGCGGATGCTGCGCTCGCTGCCGATCAGGAATTCCACGCCGTCGCCGTCCATGTGTGCGGCAACGAAGCGGTCCGCACTGTGATCGCCCAGTACGAGCCCGTCCTGCACCGCGCGGAGCGCCTCCGGTTCGGCTCGCAGGAGGGCCGCGCATCCGTTCATCGGCACGCGCGGCTGATCGAACTGTGCAGCATCCGAGACGCGGCGGGCGCCGCAGCGCTGGCCGAGCACACCTGGCGGAGTCTTCCCGTCGACGACCCCCGATCCCCCGCCACTTCACCCGAGGACGACCAGCCATGAAGCTCGCCGAGTTCCCCCGCTACCCGCTCACCTTCGGGCCGAGCCCGCTCCAGCACCTGAAGCGCCTGACGCAGCATCTGGGCGGCGCGCAGGTCTGGGCCAAGAGGGAGGACGTGTCCAGCGGCCTCGCGTACGGCGGCAACAAGGTGCGCAAGCTCGAGTACATCGTTCCGGACGTGCTCGCATCCGGAGCGGACACGCTGGTGTCGATAGGTGGCTACCAGTCCAACCACACCCGGCAGGTCGCCGCTGTGGCCGCGCACCTCGGACTGAAGTGCCGTCTCGTGCAGGAGAAATGGGTGCCCTGGGACGATCCCACCAACGACCGGGTCGGCAACATCCTGCTCTCGCGCATGATGGGCGCCGACTCGCGTCTCGACGACGCCGGATTCGACATCGGAGTGCGCGATTCGTGGAAGAACGCGCTGGCCGACGTCGAGGCATCCGGTGGCAAGCCCTACGCGATCCCGGCCGGAGCCTCCGAGCATCCGCTGGGCGGTCTCGGATTCGCGAACTGGGCGTTCGAGGTCGCCGAGCAGGAGCAGGCGCTGGGCATCACATTCGACACGATCATCGTCTGCACCGTGACCGGCTCGACCCACGCCGGCATGATCGCCGGGTTCGCCGCGCTCGAGGAGCTCACCGGGATACGGCGCCGCGTGCTCGGGATCGACGCGTCGGCCACGCTCGAGCAGACGACCGACCAGGTCGCCCGCATCGCCCGCAACACGGCTGAGCTGATCGAGCTGGGCCGGGACCTGCGCGACGACGAGATCCAGGTGCTGGAGGGCTGGGCGGGCGACCTGTACGGCATCCCGGTCGAGTCGACGATGGAGGCGATGGCTCTCGGCGCGCAGCTCGAGGCGATGATCACCGATCCGGTCTACGAAGGGAAGTCACTGGCCGGTCTGATCGATCTCGTCCGCGACGGCGACATCCCTGCGGATTCGCACGTGCTCTACGCCCACCTCGGAGGTCAGCCGGCGATCAACGCCTACCACCGACTCTGGTCGTAGCCCTCGACCGAAGTCGTCGCCCGGGCGTCAGGCCGTGACGACCTGCGCGGTTCCGATACCGGCCTCGGGACCCATCTCCGCGGCCAGTCGATTCGCCTCTTCGATCAGCGTCGCCACGATATCCGCCTCGGGCACGGTCTTGATGACCTGGCCCTTGACGAAGATCTGACCCTTGCCGTTGCCCGAGGCGACGCCGAGATCGGCCTCACGCGCCTCACCGGGCCCGTTGACGACGCAGCCCATGACGGCCACCCGCAGCGGAACGGTCATGTCCTTGAGACCCTCGGTCACGTTGTCGGCGAGCGTGTAGACGTCGACCTGCGCGCGACCGCACGATGGGCATGAGACGATCTCGAGCTTGCGCTCGCGCAGGTTCAGTGACTGCAGGATCTGGTGGCCGACCTTGACCTCTTCGGCTGGCGGTGCGGAGAGCGAGACGCGGATCGTGTCGCCGATGCCCTCGCCCAGGAGGATGCCGAAGGCCGTGGCGCTCTTGATGGTGCCCTGGAACGCGGGGCCGGCTTCGGTGACGCCGAGGTGCAGAGGCCAGTCCCCCATCGCGGCGAGCAGGCGGTAGGCCTGGACCATGATGACGGGGTCGTTGTGCTTGACCGAGATCTTGAAATCGTGGAAATCGTGCTCCTCGAACAGGCTCGCCTCCCAGCGCGCGCTCTCGGCGAGCGCTTCGGGCGTGGCCTTCCCGTACTTCTCGAGCAGGCGCGGGTCGAGGGATCCCGCGTTCACTCCGATGCGCAGCGAGACACCGGCATCCCTCGCCGCCTTCGCGATCGCGCCGACTTGATCGTCGAACTTGCGGATGTTGCCCGGGTTGACACGGACCGCGGCACACCCGGCGTCGATCGCCTGGAAGACGTACTTCGGCTGGAAGTGGATGTCGGCGATGACGGGGATCTGGCTCTTCTTCGCGATGATGTGCAGCACGTCGGCGTCGTCCTGCGACGGCACTGCGACCCGGACGATCTCGCAGCCGGATGCGGTGAGCTCGGCGATCTGCTGCAGCGTGGCGTTGATGTTCGTCGTCGGCGTCGTGGTCATCGACTGAACGCTCACGGGCGCGTTGCCGCCGACGAGCACTTTGCCCACCCTGATCTGCCGGGACTTGCGGCGGGGGGCGAGTGTTTCGGGGACCTTGGGCATCCCGAGATTCACGGCTGGCACGACATCCACCCTACGCGGCCATACCTGCGCGGGGCCTGCGCGTCGTCTGCACGCCCGCCGCCGCATGGCGCGTGGCCGTCGCCGCTCGGGCGACACGGGCGTTGTGGTAGGTTCACCCCATGCTTGCGAACCTCACCTGGTGGCCCGCCTCTTAGGCGGTGTGTTCGCGCGACCACAGACCGCCTCCGGGCGGTCTTCTTCGTAGGGCGACCGCCCCCACGACGAAAGACCGACGATGACCGGGTCTGCACTCCTGAAGCTCACCGACCTCGCCGCCGGCGGCATCCCGTTCGCGCTCATCGCGCGCGATGCGGCGACGGTCGAGCTGCTCACCGGCGATGTCGTCGATGTCGACCTGCTCGCCCACATACCGCTCATGGATGACAGCGGAGCGGCGCAGGAGGTCCTCGCGCTCGTCCCGTTCCGGCAGGTGCGTGAGCGGGGCTTCGAGTGCCACGACGACGGTGCGCCGCTGCGGTGTCTCATCGTGCGCGACCGCGCGGTCATCGGCCGCGAGGAGGTCCTCGCCCAGCTGCCGGGTGCGACCGTTCCCCTCGCCGACGCGGGCTTCGACATCCCGGACGACGAGTATGCGGCGATCGTGCGGCGCGTCATCGCCGACGAGATCGGGCTGGGCGAGGGTGCGAACTTCGTCATCCGGCGGGACTTCACCGCGGGAGTCGATTCCGACGCCGCGACCGCCGCATTGACCTGGTTCCGCGCGCTGCTCGAGCACGAGCGCGGCGCGTACTGGACGTTCGCGATCGTGACGCCCGGTCACGTGGCGGTGGGTGCCAGCCCGGAGGCGCATGTCAGCGCGCGCGACGGCATCGTGACGATGAACCCCATCTCGGGTACGTTCCGTCACCCCGACGGCGGCGCGACCGTCGAGACTCTGACCGAGTTCCTCGAATCGACGAAGGAGACCGAGGAGCTCTTCATGGTCGTGGACGAAGAGCTCAAGATGATGAGCGCCGTGTGCTCGGACGGCGGCCGGATCACCGGCCCCCATCTGAAGGAGATGTCGCGCCTCACCCACACCGAGTACGTGCTGCGGGGACGCAGCAGGCTGGATCCGCGCGACATCCTGCGCGAGACCATGTTCGCCCCGACGGTCACCGGTTCGCCCATGCAGAACGCCTGCACCGTCATCACCCGGCACGAGCGCACCCCGCGCGGGTACTACTCGGGCGTTGCGGCGCTGTTCACCCCGCGCACCGACGCGATCCTGCCGGGCGAGTCGACGCACGACCTCGATGCCCCGATCCTGATCCGCACCGCGTACCTCCAGGACGGCAGGCTGCGCGTCCCGGTCGGGGCCACCCTCGTGCGTCACTCCGACCCGTACGGCGAGGTCAGCGAGACGCACGGCAAGGCCGCGGGCGTGCTCGGCGCGATCGGCGCGATCCCCCGTGGCCGACCGGCTGAGCTGGCGCTGCCGGCCGGCGCCATCGACGAGGACGCGCCGGCGGCGGAGCGGCTCCCACTGGCCGACGACCCCGACATCGCGTCCCTGCTCGCGTCACGGAACGCCCGCCTGGCCTCCTTCTGGCTCAACCCGCAGGCCTCGCTCGGCTCGGGACCGTTCGCCGGCCGCTCGGCGCTCGTCGTCGACGCCGAGGACCGCTTCACGACGATGCTCGCGCACCAGCTCCGCCACCTCGGACTCGACGTCGAGATCGTCCCGTGGAGCGAGATAACCGACGCCCAGGTCGACGCCGCGGAGCTCATCGTGTCGGGGCCCGGACCCGGCGACCCCCGCGATCTCGGCACAGCTCGCATGCGACGGATGCGCGAGGTGGTGGCACGTCGTCGGTCGTCCGGCCGGCCTCTGCTCGCGGTCTGCCTGAGCCATCAGATCCTCGCCGACTCGCTCGGCATCGCACTCGCCCCGCTCGATGCTCCGCATCAGGGTCTGCAGAAGACCGTCGACGTGTTCGGGATGCCGGCATCCATCGGCTTCTACAACACGTTCACGGCCCGCGTCCCCCCGGCACGACCGTCGTCGATGAGGCCGAGGTCGCCGCGGACCCGGTCTCGGGCGACGTCTACGCGCTGCGCGGACCCGCGTTCGCCTCGGTGCAGGGCCACCTCGAGTCGATCCTCTCCCGCGACGGGATGACGACGCTCGAGCGACTCGTCGCCACAGCACTCTCGCCCGTCGACGCCTGAGGCGGCGCACCGCCGATGTGAGCACGAGCGGTCCGCGGCGCGAGACGGGCCGTGTCTCAGCGACCGACCCGGGCCGCCAGGAGGCGGCGCTCGGCCTCGTTCGCGGTGAGCTCCAGCGCACGAAGGTCTTCGGCCATGGCCTCGTCGTCGCGCCCGATTCCGCGGAGCATGCGGGCGCGGACCGCATGCCAGAGGTGGTAGCCCGTCAGGAATTGCCGCAGGGCATCCACTTCGTCCAACGCGATCTGCGGTCCGTCGATCTCGGCCAGCGCCACCGCCCGGTTCAGCCGCACGATGGGCGACTTGTCGTACGCCAGCAGCATGTCGTAGAGCGTGAGCACCTGCAGCCAGTCCGTGGAGTCGCCGTCCCGGGCGTCGGCGTGGCAGGCGGCGATCGCTGCGTGCAGCTGCCAGCGTCCAGGCCGCCGGAGCATCGCAGCCCGCTCCAGCACGTATTGCGCCTCGGCGATGAGCGGGCGATCCCAGCGCGTGCGGTCCTGATCCGCCAGCAGGACGAGCTCGCCATCGACCGCCCGCGCACCCTCACGCGCGCGGTGGAACAGCAGCAGCGCCAGCAGCCCCTGCGCCTCCGCCTCGCGGGGAAGAGCGTGCGCCACCACCCGCGCGAGCCAGATCGCGTCGTCGGCGAGGTCGCGGTCCGCAGCGGCGTCTCCGCCGGCGACGAGGTGGGCTTCGCTGTACATCACCGATACGACGGCGAGCACGATGTCCAGGCGCTCCGCGCGCTCGGCACCCTCCGGGATGCGCAGCGGGATGCCGGTCGCCCCGATCTTCCGCTTGGCTCGGACGATCCGCTGCGCGACCGTCGATTCCGGCGTCAGCGTGGCGCGCGCGATCTGGGCCGTGGTGAGACCGCAGATCGCACGGAGCGTCAGCGCGAGCTGCGCGTCGGGCGAAAGGGCAGGGTGGCAGCATCCGAAGAGCAGCGGAAGACGCTCGTCGGGGTCACTGGCACGGTGTTCCGGCGCCGCGGTCTCGGGCTCGCTGAGCAGGGCGAGCTTCTCGCGGTACCGCTTCTCGCGGCGAATCCGGTCGAGCGCGTTGTGGCGGGCGGCCTGCGTGAGCCATCCGCCCGGGTTGGGCGGTACACCGCGCGCGCGCCACTCCCGCACCGCTTCCTCGATCGCCTCGGCGACCGATTCCTCGGCCAGATCGAGGCTGCCCAGCCACCCGGTGAGCGCCGCGACGATGCGCGCCGACTCCTCGCGAAGCACACTCGGCGAGGAGGCGGTCGGATGCCGCGGCCCGGTCATCATCCGAATCCGGCACCGCGGCATCCTTCCCGTTCACTGCTCCATGTGGCTGTAGTCCACGACCATCGGGCGGATCTCGACGGAGTTGCCGGGCAGCTCGAGCATGGGCCACGTCTTGACGATCGCGATCGCCGCGTCGAGGTCGGCGACGTCGAGGACGCTGAAGCCTCCGATGACCTCCTTCGCCTCGGAGAACGGACCGTCGGTGACGACCGGAGCACCGCCCCCGTGGGTGACCGTGGTCGCGGTCGTGACCGGCTGCAGCTCGGCACCGGAGTCGGAGATCTGATCCGCATGCGCGCCGAACCATTCGTAGACGCGGCGGTATACCTGCTCGGCGTGCTCGGGCGACACGGCCGCGTCGAGCTCGGGGGTGGATGTGAACATGATGACGTACTTCACGGTGGTGGTCCTTTCGTCAGTGGAACCGTTTCATCCCTACAGCGAACGGACAAGGCCCATATCGACACGCACCGGAGAATCCGTGATCAGAAAAGCGAGACCGGGTTGAAGATGTCGGCCAGGATCAGCACGGCGCCCATCGCGATCAGGCCGATCACGACGACGAAGGTCACCGGCACGAGCTTGGTCGCATCGACCGGCTTGGGCGGCGGACGGCGCAGCACCTTCGCCCAGACGCGCTTGATCCCGTCCCACAGAGCGACAACGATGTGGCCGCCGTCCAGCGGAAGCAAGGGGATGAGGTTGAAGACGAACAGGGCGATGTTCAGGGATGCGAGCAGCCCCAGGAAGCCGGCGACGCGGTTCAGGACGGGAGCGTCGGCGGCGGCGACTTCACCCGAGAGGATGCCGGCGCCGACGATGCTGAGCGGCCCGTTCGGGTCGCGCTCACCGCCGGTGACGAGCGTCACCGCCGTCTCGTAGACCTTCACCGGCAGCTGCCAGATGATCCCGGCGACAGCACCGACGTTCTCGACCGCGGCGGCGGGGCCCGCCCAGATCGGCTGACGCAGGTATTCGACCTCCTGGCGGATGCCGGCGAAGCCGACCTCCTGCGTCTGCACGTCGCCGTTCTCGTCGAGCACCGGCCGGCCGGCGGCATCCGTCACCGGCTGATCGATCGCGATAGGGGTGAGCGTGATCGTCCGCTGCTCTCCGTCGCGCTCCACGACGATGCTGAGCTGCTCGCCGGGGGACTCGCGGATGATCGCCGACGCCTCGGCGAATGTGGCGATCTGCTCCCCGTCGACCGTGACGATGACATCACCCGGCTGCAGGCCCGCCGCCGCTGCAGGGGCTGCGGGGTCGGATGCCGCGCATTCGGTGCGATCGGCTTCGGCGGGGATGATGCACTCGCTGACGCTCGAGACCGTGGTGGTGGCCGTCTGCACCCCGATGCCCGACAGCAGGATCGCGAACAGCACCATGGCGAACAGCAGGTTCATGACCGGTCCGCCGAGCATGATCACGACCCGCTTCCAGACCGGAAGCTTGTAGAAGACGTGGTCGTCCTCGCCGCTGAGCAGCGTCTCGTCGTTGACCGCGCGCGCGTCCTGCACCATGGTCGCGAAGAAGCCGCCGCCCGCTCGTCCGGCGCGATGACCGCCGGTGTCGGAACCAGAGGTTCGAGCCGGTCGGAGGGCGGGCGAGGGCGGGTACATGCCCGCCATCGAGATGTAGCCGCCGAGGGGGATCGCCTTGAATCCGTACTGGGTCTCGCCGATGCGCTTCGACCACAGCGTGGGCCCGAACCCGATCATGTACTGACCGACTCGCACGCCGAACTTCTTCGCCGGCACCAGGTGGCCGAGTTCGTGCAGCGCGATCGACACGGCGAGGCCCACCACCATGAGGGCGATGCCGATGGCGAAAGCGAGGACAGTCACACGCACACGCTACCGCCGGCGCCTTTGAGTTGGCCGAGGAACGTTCGCCGCCGGATCACCGGTCGTCCGGCGTCCGGTGCGGTCGCCGACGATCGAATCACCACGAGCCGCGGATGAGAAGATGGATGCGCCATGGCGACCGACGCTCCTTCCTCCCTGCCCCCCGTGCTGCGACCGGACGATCCTCCGGTGCACACCCTGGAGGCGCTGGCCGCCCGCTTCGCCCGCGAGACCCGCGGCGACCTGGGCGGCGCCACCCTCACCGGCATCACGCTGGCCACCGCCGACCTGAGACCGGGAGACGTGTTCGTCGCGGTTCGCGGGGTGAACCGGCATGGAGCAGAGTTCGCCGCCGCCGCCGCCGAGAAGGGCGCCGTCGCGGTGGTGACCGATGACGCGGGCGCCGATCTCGCCGAGTCCACCGGGCTTCCGGTGATCGTGGTCGACGACCCGCGTGGGCTGCTCGGCGACCTGTCCGCGTGGGTGTACGGCACCGGTCGGGATGACGAGCTGCCCATCCTGTTCGGCACCACCGGAACCAACGGCAAGACCAGCGTGTCGCATCTGCTCGAGGGGATCCTCAGCCAGCTCGGCGTGACCACCGGACTCTCCTCGACGGCCGAACGCCACATCGCCGGAGAGGTCATCGTCTCCCGCCTCACGACGCCGGAGGCGTACGAGATGCACGCCCTCCTGGCGCTGATGCGAGAACGAGGCGTCGAGGCGGTCGCCGTGGAGGTGAGCGCTCAGGCGCTCAGCCGGCGCCGCGTGGACGGGCTCGTCTTCGATGTGGCGGCGTTCACCAACCTCTCCCATGACCACCTCGACGACTACGCCGACATGCGCGAGTACTTCGAGGCGAAGCTGCCGCTGTTCCGCCCCGATCGCGCCCGCCGCGCAGTGATCTCCCTCGACTCGGCCCCGTCGGCGGAGGTCGTCGCTCGCTGCGAGGTTCCGTTCGTCACCGTGGGCACACCTGCGATAGCGGCCGATGCCGGGTCCGCGGCCGCGGCGGACTGGGTGGTCGAGATCCTCGACGAGCGACAGACCGGGACCCGGTTCCGTCTTACCGCGTCCGACGGTCGCGCGCTGACCACCATCGTTCCGGTCATCGGCCGGCATATGGCCGCGAACGCCGGCCTCGCGATCGTCATGATGCTCGAGGCCGGATACGACTGGGATCGGCTGGTTGACGCCCTGGACCGGGATGGCGGCATCCAGGCATATCTGCCCGGTCGCACCGAACGCGTCTCGGGTGATCGTGGACCGGCGGTCTACGTCGACTTCGGGCACTCCCCCGATGCGTTCGAGAAGACCCTCGCCGCCGTGCGCCGCGTCACACCGGGCAAGGTCCTCATGCTCTTCGGCGCCGACGGCGACCGCGACGCCACGAAGCGCCACGACATGGGTCGAACCGGTGTCGAAGGAAGCGACATCCTGGTCATCACCGATCACCATCCGCGCTTCGAGAACATCGAAACGATCCGGGCGACGCTGATCGAAGGTGCGCGCCGGGCACGACCGGATGCCGAGATCCACGAGTTCTCGCCCCCCGAGGTCGCCATCGTGGAGGCGGTGAAGCTCGTGGGCGAGGGCGATGCCATCCTCTGGGCGGGACCGGGGCACCAGGACTACCGTGACATCCGCGGCGTGCGCACGCCCTACTCGGCGCGCGAGCTCGCCCGCCGCGCTCTGCGGGACGCCGGGTGGCCGGTGCCCGAGCCGCGCTGGCCGGTGCCGTACCCCGACTGAGCGGTCAGCTCACGAACCTGCGGCGATGGCCTTGTCGGCGGTCGCCCGCGCCCAGCGCTCCGCCTCGGCGAGCGAGGCGCGCGTGACGGGCCCCGACACCGGATCGTGGCTCTCCACCACGCGGTCGACCAGCTCCACGATCCCCGGAAACGACAGACGGCCGTCGTGGAACGCGTCCACCGCCTGTTCGTTCGCCGCGTTGAAGACGGCCGGGTAGGTGCCTCCGGCACGGCCGACCTTCTTCGCCAGCCGGACCGCCGGGAACGCCTCATCGTCGAGCGGCTCGAAGGTCCAGGATGCCGCAACCGTCCAGTCGATCGGGCGACCCACTCCCCCGACCCGGTTCGGCCAGTCCAGGCCGAGCGAGATGGGCAGCCGCATGTCCGGCGGTGAGGCCTGGGCGATCGTCGACCCGTCGATGAACTCGACCATCGAGTGGACGATCGACTGCGGATGCACGACGACGTCGATGTGGTGGTACGGCACGTCGAAGAGGAGATGCGCCTCGATGACCTCGAGTCCCTTGTTCACGAGGGTCGCCGAGTTCGTCGTGACCACTCGCCCCATGTCCCAGGTGGGATGAGCCAGCGCCTCGGCGGGCGTGACATCCGCGAGCGAGGCGCGCGAACGGCCGCGGAAGGGTCCACCGGATGCCGTCAGCACGAGCCTGCGAACCTCGGCGTGCTCACCAGCGCGCAGCGCCTGGGCGATCGCCGAGTGCTCGGAGTCGACGGGGACGATCTGGCCGGGCCGCGCGATCGCGGTGACCAGCTCACCCCCCACGATGAGGGACTCCTTGTTCGCGAGCGCGAGGGTGCGGCCGGTCTCGAGCGCAGCGAGCGTCGGGCCGAGACCGACGGACCCGGTGATGCCGTTCAGCACGACGTCGGCATCGACATCGCGCACCAGCTGCTCGGCCTCGTCGGCCCCGAGTGCGGTGAACTCCACCTGGAAGAGCTCGGCCTGCGCGTCGAGGGCGGCGCGGTCGGTGCCGGCGGAGAGACCGACGACCTCGAAGCGCTGCGGGTTGGCGCGGATCACCTCGAGAGCCTGGGTGCCGATCGAGCCGGTGGATCCGAGAACGATGACGCGGCGCATGAGGTCATGCTAGTGACTTCATGCGCCGCGACGACGCTCCGAACCCGGCCGGAGGGGCCGGGCGCCGCTTCTCCTACTGTGCTGCGGGAGCGGCGCCCTGTGCGCCGAGGATGTCGACCACGAAGACCAGCGTCTCGCCCTTCAGGTCGGTGTCGTTGATCTCGCCCTCGCCGTAGCCCAGCGCGGGCGGGATGACGACGAGAACCTGAGAGCCGACGGTCTGACCCTCCAGCGCCTGACGGAAGCCGTCGACGACGCCGGTCGTCTGGAACGACGCGGGGGCGCCCGTCTCCCAGCTCGAGTCGAACACGGTCCCGTCCGACCACTTGACGCCGGTGTACTGGACGAGCACGGTGTCGCCGGGGGCGACCGTCGCGCCGTCGCCCTTCTTGAGCACCTCGAGCTCGAGGTCGGTCGGAGCATCTCCCTCGGGCAGCTCGATGGTCGGTGCGCCGTCGTCGGCCAGGGTCACGGTCGGCATCCCGTCGACCGGCTCCTGCGGCTCGCCCCAGGCAGCGTTCGGCACGACCTCGAGGAAGTCGAAGATGTACACCTCACCGGCGTTGGGGTCGCTCGGCGGGAAGGCGGCGACCACGCGCGTGCCCGGCGTCGCGCAGCCGAGGATCTGACCGATGGGGTTGTCGGGAGAGATCTGCGCGGGTAGGACGGTCTCCTCGCCGTATCCGAAGGAGCCGAGCTGCTCGCCGGTGTCGGCGCTGTACGCGGTGAGCGCATAGGTGACGAGCTCGCCGGATTCGACGGGGTCGCCCGAGCCTTCGTTCACGACGGTCGTCTGAAGCTCCGGGATCTCGAGCGGGAACGTGAAGGTCGCAGTCGATGCCTCGCCCGCGGCGCCCTCCACGGTCACAGCATCCGACGCCGCACCGGACGGCGCAGCAGAATCGCACAGGTCGGCCACCGGCGGAGCCGAGGGGCTCGTCTCCGCGTCTGGCGCGCTCGAGGCGCAGCCGGCCAGGATGACGGCCGACAGCGCGGCGACGGACAGGGCGGCGAGCGGGCGAATGCGCACAGTGAAACCTCGAGATGAAGGGAAGGGGGTCCTCTATCTTCCCGCATGATTCCTCTGTCCCGGCTGGGAGCCCGCCATGCCCGCGGTGGCATAAATTCGGGAGTACCCTCAACGGGTGACTTCCGCGGAGATTCCCGACCCCCGAGAAGCCGAATCCCCCGACCACGCCGCCGTCCGGCAGATGGGCGCGACCTACGGCTTCGGTCGATTCGTGGTTGCTCCCCTGGCACGCGTCATCTATCGCCCGCACGTCGAGGGCAAAGCGAATGTGCCCCGAACCGGCCCCGTCATCTTCGCGAGCAATCATCTGTCGTTCATCGACTCGATCGCGATCCCCGTCGCGGCCCCGCGACCGGTGCATTTCCTTGCGAAGTCGAGCTACTTCGACGGTTCCGGCATGTCGGGGTGGTTCTCGCGGGAGTTCTTCACGGCCATCGGCGCGGTGCCGGTCAAGCGCGGCGCCGGGCAGGCGGCGCTGGACGCTCTCGATCAGCAGCGGCAGCTTCTGGATGCCGGCAACGCGGTCGCGCTGTATCCCGAAGGCACCCGATCCCTCGACGGCCGGCTGTACAAGGGCAGGACGGGCGTCGCGTTCCTCGCACTGCAGACCGGGGCCCCGGTCGTTCCGGTCGGCCTGATCGGCACCGACAAGGTGATGCCCGTCGGCGCTCGGTTCCCGTCGCTCACCCAGCGCGTGACCGTCCGGTTCGGCGAGCCGCTGGACCTGGCGCACCACGGCGGTGCCGAGTCCGGAAGGGCACGCCGCCTCGCCACCGACGACATCATGGCTGCGATCCACGCGCTGTCCGGTCAGGAACTCGCGAACGCGTACAACGAGGCGCCAGCGCACAATCCCCTCGAGAGGATCCGGCAGGTTCTCCCGCACGAGCGACGCTAGGCCGGCTGCTCGTCGGAGATCTCCGCCCGTTCCGGATGCCGATCGTCCGGCGGCGGGGGTGCTGCCTCGCGCACCTCGATCGTCGGCTCATGCCGGACGGGGAAGTTCACCGAGTTCGCGATGAAGCACCACTCGTGAGCCTGCGCGTGCGCCGCGGTGGCGGCATCCACCATGGAAGCATCGGCGACAGTCACGTGCGGACTCAGGACGACCTCCCGGAAGGCGCCGCCGCCGCGCCCGTCCTCGACCATCACGCCGGTCGCGTCGTCGCGGTATCCGACGACGACGACGCCCGCCTGCACGCAGGCGTGCAGGTACGAGAGCAGATGACACTCGCTGAGTGCCGCGAGAAGCATGTCCTCGGGATTCCAGCGCGTCCGGTCGCCCCGGAACGGCTTGTCCGCGGACGCCAGCAGGTCGACCTTGCCGTCGATCTGGATCGTGCAGGATCGGTCGTAGTCGCGGTAGCCGGTGGTCCCGTTCCCTCGATCCCCCGTCCACGTGGTGCGGAGCGCGTAGCGGTGTTCGCCGAACATGCCCACAGTCTGACACGCGGGGCAGCGGCGGCCTCCGGCGGTAGGCTGGCGTCGTGCCGCAGACCTTCGCCGCAGCCGATGCCGTCGAACTCGCCGTCGTCGAACGCAGCGGGTTCGTCGAGTCGCGTCATTCGGGCTCCGCGATCGTCCTCGATCCCGACGGCACCGCGATCGCCTCGCTCGGCGATACCACGACGCCGATCCTGCCCCGCTCGAGCCTGAAGCCGGTGCAGGCGCTCGCCTGCCTCACCGCGGGTGCGCCGCTGGAGGGCGAGCGGCTCGCGCTCGCGACGGCCAGCCACTCGGGCACCGATCGCCACGTGTCGGTCGTGCGCGACATCCTCGACGCCGCCGGACTGAGCGAAGACGCGCTCGCCTGCCCACCCGCCTGGCCGGGCGATCAGCCCACCAGAGATGAGATGGTGCGCGGTGGGGACCAGCCCTCGCGCATCCGCATGAACTGCTCCGGCAAGCACGCGGCGATGCTGCTGACCTGCGCGGTCAACGGATGGCCCACGGAAGGCTACCTCGAACCGGAGCACGCGCTCCAGGTGCACATCCGGGAGGTCGCCGAGCGCCTCGTCGGCGAGCGCGCCGCTGCGACTGCGACAGACGGATGCGGCGCGCCCGTCTATGCGATGAGCCTCGCCGGTCTGGCCAAAGCGATCCACCGGATCGGCACCTCTTCGGAGCGCTCGCCGTTCGCGCTGCACCGCAGCGCGGGAGCCCTGGTGCGGGCTGTGCGCGAGCATCCCTGGACGATCGACGGACCCGGCCGTGCCGACACGGTCGTCATCGAGCGACTCGGCGTCTTCGCCAAAGGCGGCGCCGAAGGGGTCATGGTCATGGTGGCGCCGAACGGCACGACGGTCGCACTGAAGATGCTGGACGGCAGCGGCCGGGCGGCCACCGCCGTCGCCCTGCGGCTGCTCGAGCGCGAAGGTGCTATCCCGGCATCGGACGTCGCCGACGCCATGACGAAGCTTCCGCTGTCGGTCTCCGGCGGCGGACAGAGTGTCGGGGCGATCCGCCCCGCCTTCTAGAGGCGCTCCCACAAGGAGCGCGAGCGCTCCGAAGAGGGAGCGGAAAGGATCACACGATGAGGATCTGCGTCCCCACCGAAGTGAAGAACAACGAGTACCGCGTGGCACTGACGCCCGCGGGTGTCCACGATCTCGCCCAGGCCGGTCACGAGGTGTTCGTGCAGCGTGGTGCGGGCGAAGGCTCATCCATGCCGGATGCCGAATACGAAGCGGCCGGAGCGACGATGCTCGACGATCCCGCGGACGTGTGGGCTCGCGCCGAGCTGCTGCTCAAGGTGAAGGAGCCGATCGCCTCGGAGTACGGATACTTCCGGAACGATCTCGTGCTCTTCACCTATCTGCACCTCGCCGCCGACCGAGCACTGACCGAGCGGCTCGTCGCGGACGGCGTGACGGCCATCGCCTACGAGACCGTGCAGCTGGCGGGCGGCGGCCTGCCGCTGCTCGCGCCGATGAGCGAGGTCGCCGGGCGCCTCGCCCCGACGGTCGGCGCGGCGACGCTGATGCGCTCGGCCGGCGGGCTCGGACTGCTCATGTCGGGCGTGCCCGGCACCCGGCCGGCACGGGTGACGATCATCGGCGGCGGCGTGGCCGGCGCCAACGCGGCGATCATCGCCGCGGGCCTCGGCTCCGACGTGACGATCTTCGACACGAACATCCAGCGTCTCCGCTTCCTCGACGACCACTTCCAGGGGCGCATCAAGACCGCGGCATCCAACCCGTTGGATCTGGATCGCGCGGTCGTCGACTCGGACCTCGTCATCGGATCGGTGCTGATCCCCGGTGCGAAGGCGCCGAAGCTCGTCACCAACGACATGGTCTCGCGCATGAAGCCCGGGAGCGTGCTCGTCGACATCGCGGTCGACCAGGGCGGCTGCTTCGAGGACACGCGCCCGACGACCCACGCCGATCCGACGTTCCCGGTGCACGGGAGCATCTTCTACTGCGTCGCCAATATGCCCGGCGCCGTGCCCAACACGTCGACCTCGGCGCTCACCAACGCGACCCTGCCCTACATCCGGCAGATCGCACGCCGCGGATGGAAGGATGCGCTCCGAGCGGATGCAGCGCTGGCAACCGGTCTGAACACCGTGGGCGGCACCGTCGTGAACCCCGGTGTCGCGACCGCGCACAGCCTGGAGCTCGCACCGGTGGAGGTCGCACTGGTCTGAACCGGTCCGTCCTGCTCCGGACGCTTCGCTCGCCCGCTCGGCGACCGGAGGCAGCGCCGGGCCGCGTCAGACGCCGCCGTCGACCGACCGCACGTATGCGGCGGGTTCATCGGGGACGAGCACCTCGGTGTCGCGGTTCAGACTCTCCCCGCGGAAGAACGGCTTGGAGCGCGGGAACGCGAACCACAGGAACATCAGCAGCACTCCGAACGCCAGTGCGCCGATTCCGAGCACGAAGGTCCCGCCGATCCCCAGCAGCACCGTGTAGCCGTAGTCGACGTCGTACATGTCGATCGCTGACTGGATGAATGCGTACGTGAGCATGAGCGCGCCCAGCAGCGGCAGGAGGAACTTGTAGAAGAAGTTCCGCACCGAGGTGAACAGCTCCCGCCGGAAGTACCACACGCACGCATAGCCCGTGATCCCGTAGTAGAACGCGATCGCCAGACCGAGCGACAGGATCGAGTCCTGGAGGATGTTGTCGCTGATCAGCGTCATGCCCACGTAGTAGACGGAGGCGACGATGCCCATGACGAGGGTGGAGAACGACGGCGTCCGGTACCGAGGATGCACCGTCGCGAACCTCTTCGGCAGGGCCTTGTAGGCGGCCATGGCGAGCGTTCCGCGCGCGGTCGGCAGGATGGTCGTCTGCGTCGACGAGATTGCGGAGATCATCACGGCGACCACCAGCACCCACCCGACCGGGCCGAGCAGCCCGTCCTTGATCGCCAGGAAGAAGTCGTCGGCGTTCGCCTCGTTGCCGAGCCCCGTGCCGCTCTCGCCGAGCCCCGCGTACATCATCGCCGCGACGGTCACACCGACGTAGGTGACGAGGAGGATCACGGTGGTGAGCAGGGCGGCGCGACCGGGGATGCGCTTGGGATCCTTGGTCTCCTCATTGAGGGCGAGACAGGTGTCCCAGCCCCAGTAGATGAAGAGGGCGAGCAGGATCGCCTCGACGAAGCCGCCCCAGTCGGTGAATGCCAGCGGGTTGAACCACGCCCAGTCGAAGGGGGTCGGGTCGGGCGCCGTGCCGGCGAAGAAGTGCCAGAGCGCCGCGACGACGAAGATCGCCAGCGCGAGGTACTGGATGCCGAGGAGGATGTTCTGGATCCGCTCGCCGATCTCGACTCCGCGCCAGCTGACCCACGTCATCGCCGCGATGAACACGACGCCGGTCGCCGTGACGAGCGGGACGTTGTCGGACAGAAGGGCCTCGTCGGACGAGCGGACGATGCCGTCGATCAGCGCCCAGAAGTAGATGCCGGCGATCTGCGCGAGGTTGGCGAGCACGACCATGCCGGCGACCGCGACGCCCCACCCGCCGATCCAGCCCACCCAGGGTCCGAACGCCTTCGTGCCCCACGTGAAGGTCGTGCCGCAGTCGGGGACGGCATTGTTGAGCTCGCGGTAGGCGAACGCGATGAACAGCATGGGTACGAACGCGATCACGAATGCGATGGGCGCCTGCGCGCCCACAGCCAGGACCACGAAGCCGAGGGTCGCGACGAGGGAGTAGACGGGCGCTGTGGACGCGAGCCCGATCACCGTGGAGCCCCACAGGCCGAGTGTTCCGGCTGCGAGTCCTTTTCCTTCGGGTCGGTCAAGGCGTATCGGGGATGTTGCCACACAGCGAACGTATGGGCGGCGCCATCATCGGGTCAAGGGCGGCGCGACTCGGCTCCCCTCGGCAGGACGATCCTGGCGGGGGCTCCTCCGGAGCTGATCAACCAACCTCGCGGGAGCCCGGGCTCGCAGTACGGCGGGATGCCGCGTTCGCCGGTCAGCATCCGCAACTCCGCCGCGCACGCCGCGTCGACGACCAGGTCGTGATCGGATCGCACCATGGAGAGCACGCGCCAGTGGCGCTGCCACTCCTCGACGTCGCCCGCCACGACGACAGGCTCCGGACCCGCCCATTCGTCGGTGCCGGCGAACTCGTCGAGCGGAAAGACTCGGGCACCGCGCTCCGTCCACGTCGCGAGCGCATCCCGGGTGACCGGCGAGCGCCGCATCACAAGACCTGTGAGCGGCCGATGCGGCTGCCAGGGTTCGGCGGCCGCCGGCGAGGGTGCGCCGTGACTGCGGCTCACCGCGACCTGGATGGCGCGGCCGTCGAGGCGCCCGCGGCCCGGCGGGAGCGCCGGCGCGTAGTGCGCGGGCTCTCCGCCCGCTGCGATGTGCTCACTGCGGGACGCCGTCGCAAGCACGAGGCGTCTGGGCAGCAGATCGGCGAGCCGCGCGACCGCAGCGCCGATCCGCTGCGCCGAGGCGACGACGAACATCTCCGCCGCACCAGCGCCGCGCACGAGCCGCTCCAGGCGTTCGACCAGTTCGCGGGCATACTCGGCGGGAAGGGCCGCGATGAGCACGTCGACGTCATCGAGGACGACGAGCGTCCCGGGCGCGGGAGCGCGTTCGACGAGGTCGGCGACGGCATCCCACCCGTCCTCCGCCGTCGTGGGAATCCACATCACGCCGGCCGGGACTTGCGCCGCCATCGTGCGGAGCGCCGTCGTCTTGCCGCTGCCGGCGCCGCCCACGACGAGCAGCCCACGCTGGGACAGCCTCACACCGCCGGGCTGCTGGTGCTGCCGTTCCGGCTCGTCCACGAGCCCGATCAGAAGCGTGTCGCCGCTATCATCGGCGACCGCGGTCAGATCCGCGAGCTCGATGCGCCCGGGCAGCTCGGGCAGCCAGGGCCGGCGCGGCCGCGGTCCGGAGTCCGCCCCTCCGATCGCCTGGGAATCGGACAGCGAGGACAGCGCGATGCGCACGCGCCGGGGCGACGGATCGCCGGCGGTGCGCACGAGCGCCAGCCCCCGGCCGGAGTACCCACCGGGAAGCGCCGCCGCTTCATCCGTGCCCAGGATCGCGCGGCTGTCGGCCGGATCGGTCATCCGCAGGCTGATGCGCAGGGGGCAGTTGGACAGGAGGCTCTCCCGAACCACACCGGCCGGGCGTTGCGTGCCGAGGATGAGGTGCATGCCCAGTGCGCGGCCTCGCGCCGCGACGTCGGTGAACACCGCGTGCAGCTCCGGGTGCTCGCCGAGCAGGGCGGCGAACTCATCGACGACGATGACCAGTCTCGGCAGGTCGACGCGGGGATCGAGGATGTCGCGGGCACCGGCGCGCGCGAGCTCCGCCTCCCGCCACCGAACCTCCGCGCGAAGGCTGTCGATGGCCCGGCGCGCGCCCGCGCCGTCGAGGTCTGTGATCACGCCGGTGACGTGGGGGACGTCGGCGAGGACGTCGAACGCCGTGCCGCCCTTGAAATCGGCGAGGAGGAAGCTGACCTGGCGGGTCGAGTGGGCGGCCGAGAGCGCGATGATCCACGTCACGAGCAGCTCCGACTTGCCCGACCCGGTGACTCCGCCCACGACGGCATGCGGCCCATCCGCGACGAGATCGACGACGAACGGGTCGCCCGCCTCGATGCCGATGACCGCCGGGAGGGTTCCCCGCGCGGGTGCGACCGGCTCGACCAGCAGCGGGCCGAGTGCGACCGGCATCGCCGTGTCGTCGAGCCCGTGCACCCGTGTCGCGCGGGCCGCCAGCTCATCGGCCAGATGCGCAGCCTGGTCGACCCCGATCGCCTCCACCTCGATCTCGCGCACCTCGCCACCGAAGTCGACCGATGACCGGGTCGGTGACCGCACGGCGAGGACGACCGCGCATCCCGGCGGGGTGACCGAATCGGCGTGGACGATGGTGATGTCGGCATCGCCCGGCGCGGACTCCCCCGCGCCGACCAGGCACAGAGTCCGGCCCGTGACGGCGCGCCGATGAGGCAGACGCTCGGCCCAGGCGTTCTCGCCGCGCAGGGAGCCGACGATCCGAAGATCGCCCGGCGGCAGCATCATGCACAGCTGCATCACCAGGGCACGCAGAACCGCTCCGGCGAGCACCGCATCGCCTACGACCGCGACTCCGACGGAAGCCGGCACGACCACCGGCGCGTGTTCGAGGCGGGCCGCGCGAGCACGGAGTTCCGCCGATTCGCGATCGTCGCCTCCTCCGATCACGCGAGTGGAGCTGGACTCGGCGCCCGCACCGACGACGATGCTCTCATCGCGTCCGGGGCCGGGGCGCCAGATCTCGCGATCGCGTGCCACGAAGCCCGCGACATCCGGATGCCGCGCCCACAGCCGCGCGCGCTCGTCGGCATGTCGCTCCCCGATCTCGCGGGCCACCCGCGCCTTCGCTGCTCGGGCGGCCGCGTCGGCGCGCCGGCGGTCACGCCGCGCCGCGCGGGCGCCGTCGAGCATCGTGGCGCCGGCGATCAGCGGCCCCAGCGCCGCGAGCCACAGCGCGAGCACCGATCCGGTGACCAGCCACAGAGCGACCGCGCCGAGCACCGGCACGACGGTGGCAAGGATCGGCACGGCCGGTCGGGCCGGTGGGTGCCACGGCGGTGGCAGCTCCAGCGGCTCCGCGGGAGCTCGGGCCGGACCGTACACCGGCGACGGGGCGGGGATGGGGGCGGTGAAATCGCGCACCCGGCGAGTCCAGCAGACCGCCTCTCTGACCGTGCGTCAGACCCGGAACGCGGCGGGCATCAACGGCGACAGTCAGGCTGGGGAGGAGTCGCCGGCAGGAGCCGCGTCTGTGATCCGTCCCGGATGCCGGCCGGACCGCCACGTCGAGCACGATGATCGTGATGTTGTCACGACCGCCGTTCTCGAGCGCGGCATCCATCATGGCGTTCACCGCGTCGGCAGGGTCGGGGTTCGCGGCCAGGAAGTGCTGGATGCCGTAGTCGGTGAGCTCCTTCGTGAGCCCGTCCGAGCAGATGACGAACCGGTCGCCGTCGACGACATCGAGGCGCACGTAGTCCGGGGCGACGCTCTCGCTCGGCCCGACGGCGCGCGTGATCACGTTGCCGTAAGGATGGTTCTCGGCCTCTTCGGGGCTGAGGCGGCCGGCTGCGATGAGCTCCTGAACCACCGAATGGTCGGTTGTGATCTGTTCGATGATCCGGTCGCGCTGGAGGTATACGCGCGAGTCGCCGATGTTGAGCGTGACCCAGTGCGGCGGTTCCTCACTGATGTCCAGATACACCCCGGTCAGTGTCGTCCCGGTGCCGTCATCGGTGGTCTCCGGGTGCGAAGCGATGTCCTTCACCGCACGTGACAGCGCCTTCTCGATCGTCTTCGGCGTCACGGCGCCGCCGGTGACGACGCCCCCCAGTCGATCCACCGTGCTCGCGCTCGCGATCTCACCGCCGATGTGACCGCCCATCCCGTCGGCGACGATGAACAGCGGATATTGCGCCAGCAGCGCATCCTGGTTGATCTCGCGGCGGCGACCGGTATGGGTGGTGCCCGCCCAGGACAAGTCGATCGTGCCGCCTGCCACCGTCACCGATTGGGTGTGGGTGGATACCTCGGGCACGCCGTGTCCTCCCCGTAAGCCGACAACCGCGGCGACACGACCAGAACGGTCCCATCGACGTGCTCACATCCTAGTGGACTCGCCCGGCGGCGCCTCGGAGCCGCGTCGGTGCGCGGCGCGCATTGCCGGCCGGCCAGTCGTGGAAGATGCGGGCGATGATTCGGTGCCAACAGGCGACACCACCGGCGGTGCCGTTCGCTCACAGCGAACGGGTCGTCCTCAAGCCGCCGGATCGGCCGGCAGCGGGAACAGCGCGTCGATCGTCGCGAGCTCATCGGCCGAAGGCGACCATGCGGAGCAGGCGGCGGCGTTCGCGCGCACCTGGTCCGGGCTGGTCGCGCCCGCGATCACGCTCGACAGCGCCGGCCTGGACAGCAGCCACCCGAACGTCGCCTCGAGCATGGAGATCCCGCGGTCGTCGCAGAAGCTCTGATACCGCTCGAGCGCGTCCCACGGTGCTTTCTGCCAGACGTGACGACGCTGCATCATGATCCGGCTCCCCTCGGGACCGCCCTCGCGGGTGAACTTGCCCGTCAGCAATCCGTTCTGCAGCGGGAAGAACGGGAAGAAGCCCAACCCGAACCGCTCAACCGCCGGAAGCACCTCCCGTTCGGCGGCCCGGGCGAGAAGGCTGTAGTGGTTCTGCGCGGAGATGAAGCGACCGCCGCGCGCCCGCGCGGTGAAATCCGCTTCGGCGATCTGCCAGCCGGCGAGGTTCGAGTGGCCGTAATAGCGGATCTTGCCCTCTGCGACCAGATCGTCCAGCACCGAGACGGTCTCCTCGATGGGGGTGCTCGGGTCGGGGACATGCAGCTGGTACAGGTCGATCCAGTCCGTCTGCAACCGCGTCAGGGACGCCTCGACGGCCACCCGCACGTAGGAGCGTGAGCCCTTGGATGCCGTCGTCGTGTAGCCCATGTCGCGTCCCGGGTGGCCGAACTTCGTCGCCAGAACCACTCGATCGCGTCTCCCCTGCAGCGCCTCGCCCATGAGCGTCTCGCTGAGGCCGGGCTCGCCGCCGTACATGTCCGCCGTGTCGAGGAATGTGACGCCGGCGTCGATGGCAGCATCGAGGACTTCGACCGTCCCGGCCAAGGACTCGCTTCTGGTGCCCGGTCGTCCGAAGTTGTTGCAGCCGAGGCCGACGGCGGAGACGAGAAGGCCGGACGGGCCGACGCGGCGTGCAGGTACGGGGGTGCCGGACGGAGTCATTCCTCCACGCTAATGGGATCCGCGCTGCGGCTGCGCCGCCCGAGCAGCACGACGAGCCCCCACCGTCGCGGTGGGGGCTCGTCGTGTGGTGCTACGGCCGGGGCTCGTCGGGCGCCGGCGGCGGTGTGGTGGGCGGCGTGGTCGGAGGCTGCGGCGCGGCCGGCGGCTCAGGCGTGTAGGGAGCTGCGGCGGGCGGCGCTGCCGGCGGTGCGGCCGGTGCGGGCGGCGGGGTGTAGCCCGCGGGCGGAGCAGGAGGCTCGGAGCCTGCCGGCGGCGGCTGATAGCCCGCCGGCGGCGGGTATGCACCCGGCGCGGGAGCCTGCGCTCCCGGGACCGCCGCGTAGCCACCCGCGGGGACCTGGTCGGGAATGCCTGCCCAGTGCGTGCGGTCGGCGAGGAATCCGTTGTTCGCCCACGGCGCGGGCGGCACGGCGGTGTTCCAGCGCGACTTGTCGAACGCGAGGATGCCGAGCCACACGATGCTCAGGAAGAAGTAGAGGATCAGCCAGACGGCATCCTTCTGCAGCTTGAGCCCGACACGCCATGCGGCCAGCAGCGTCACGACCAAGGGCAGAAGAGCGACGATCCAGCCGATCACCGGGATCCAGCTGAGCACGGCCGCTGCAGCGAAGGCGATCAGGATCAGCCACGGACTCAGGTCGCCGAGCTTGCTGAACACCATGTAGTTGTAGATCGGGACCCAGGCGCGCCACCGGCCCTGCACTCCGGCCTTGTCGAAGATCTTCATCAGGAAGATCGAGGCCAGGATGTAGAAGCCGATCGCGAAGATGAGCCAGAAGACGGCGAGCCCGGCCCATAAGGCCCAGAAAGCCCCATCGGAGTAGTCGTACATGAGCGTCCTTCCAGAGAACGAACGACGACGCGCGCTCACGTCGGCACGGCGAGGGCCCTGCGTGTCACATGCTAGCGATGGCAGGTCGCGTGTGACAGGCATTTCGTCGATACTCGCCACACGTGTCGCGGCTCGCTAGCCTTGCGGGACACCCGTCAGACGTCGGAAGGACCCCCATGAGCGATTCGACCACCCCCGCTCCCCCGCCACTCCCGGCCCAGCCGGCCGACGAAGCGGCACGCGCTGCCGAGCCGGTCGCTGCCGCATCCGGCCCGCCGTACGATCCGGCCACCGACCCCGACAACACGGGCGTGCCGACCTCCCTCCGCGGCGACGTCGACGACATGGGCCGAGGCTTCTTCCGCGCGCTGTTCGACCTGTCGTTCCGCACGTTCATCACGCGCCGGCTCGCCAGTGTGTTCTATCTCGTCGGGCTGATCGCGATCGCCATCGGCTTCATCGTCTACTTCGTCACGGGCCTGGTGAACGGGATCAACGCCCTGTTCTTCAATGTCGGGGCCGGCATCTCGCTGATCGTGGCGACGCTCATCATCGTGCCGATCGTGACGTTCCTCTCGATCGTCATCCTCAGGTTCGTGATCGAGGCGGTCGTCGCCCTCATTGCGATCGCCGAGAACACCGAGCGCACCGCCGAGCACACCCGTGGGGGGCCCACGGCCTGAGAAGGTCAGGCGAACAGCTCCAGCTCCCCCGGCGCGCCGTCGCGCATCCGAAGTCCGGCAGCGTCCGCCCAGCGACGCAGGGCTGCGGCGGTTCCGAGACGAGGGCGGCTCAGCGCCAGCGCACGCACCAGCGCGCCCTTGGCGTGCTTGTTGAAGTGGTTCAGGGCGCGCACGCGGCCATCGGCTCGCTCGCTGACGACGCGCACATAGGCGGACCCCACGGATGCCGGCAGCGGACCGAGCGCGGAATACGCCTCCGAGCGAAGGTCCAGCACGAAGCGCGGGGCGAGATCTCCGATCGCCTCTCGGACCGGACCGGCCCAGACCCGTCGCAGCGGCGGTGACCCGGGCAGTGACACTCCCGCCCCCAGCCGGTACGCCGGAATGCGGTCCAGCGCACCGATCGGTCCGAGCGGTGCGGTGTGGATCAGGACGTTCGCCCCCAGCCAGCGGCGGGCGGCGGCGTCGAGGGATGCCGCATCCAGCGCGTCGTAGAGCACCCCCGTGTAGCGGTCGACTGCGGCCATCGTGGGTGCCGAGCGCAGCACGGCGTTCCTGGCGACCTCGTCATGCTGCGTGACGCCGAGCCCGAGGACGCGCGCGGCGGCCGACGGATCCGTCGACAGGGCCTGGAGCGCACCGAGCACCGACTCGCGCTGCGGACGCAGGCCGGGCAGAGCCAGCGCGTCGAGGTCGAGAGACGACCGACCCCCTCCGGACCGCTTGGTCTCGGAGGGGGGAAGCAGGATCAGCAAGTCAGCTGATCAGGGCTGCGTTGCCTGCGACGATCGTGACGACGTCGCCCTCGACGGACAGGAAGCCGTCCTTGGCGTTCGCGATGATCTTGTTGCCGTCCTCGAGCGTGATGCGCACCTCGCCGGCGGCGAGAACGCCCAGAACGGGCTCGTGTCCGGTCATGATGCCGATCTCGCCGATCGTCGTCTTGGCGACGACGAGGCTCGCCTCCCCCGACCAGACCTCGTGGTCGGCCGCGACGAGGTTCACCGTGAGCGCCATGATCAGCCGTTCTCCTTCTGGATGCGAGCCCAGTTCTCCTCGACGTCGGAGATGCCGCCGACGTTGAAGAACGCCTGCTCGGCCACGTGGTCGAAGTCGCCCTTGACGATGGCGTCGAACGATTCGATCGTCTCGGCGATCGGCACCGTCGAACCCTCGACACCGGTGAACTTCTTCGCCATGTAGGTGTTCTGGGAGAGGAACTGCTGGATGCGGCGAGCGCGCGACACGACCACCTTGTCCTCTTCGGAGAGCTCGTCGACACCGAGGATCGCGATGATCTCCTGGAGTTCCTTGTTCTTCTGGAGGATCTGCTTCACGGCGGTCGCCACGCGGTAGTGGTCGGCGCCGATGTAGCGCGGGTCCAGGATGCGGCTCGTGGAGGTCAGCGGGTCCACGGCCGGGTAGAGGCCCTTCGACGCGATCTCACGCGATAGCTCGGTCGTGGCGTCCAGGTGCGCGAACGTGGTCGCCGGCGCCGGGTCGGTGTAGTCGTCGGCGGGAACGTAGATGGCCTGCAGCGAGGTGATCGAGTGACCGCGGGTCGAGGTGATGCGCTCCTGCAGCACACCCATCTCGTCAGCGAGGTTCGGCTGGTAGCCCACCGCGGAGGGCATGCGACCGAGCAGCGTCGAGACCTCGGACCCCGCCTGCGTGAAGCGGAAGATGTTGTCGATGAACAGCAGGACGTCCTGCCCCTGCACATCGCGGAAGTACTCCGCCATCGTCAGGGCCGACAGGGCGACGCGAAGGCGCGTCCCGGGCGGCTCGTCCATCTGGCCGAAGACCAAGGCGGTCTTGTCGAAGACGCCGGCCTCCTCCATCTCGTGGATGAGGTCATTGCCCTCACGGGTGCGCTCGCCGACACCGGCGAACACCGACACGCCACCGTGGTCCTGCGCGACGCGCTGGATCATCTCCTGGATCAGGACGGTCTTGCCGACGCCGGCACCGCCGAACAGGCCGATCTTTCCGCCGAGCACGTACGGCGTGAGCAGGTCGATGACCTTGATGCCGGTCTCGAACATCTGCGTCTTGGACTCGAGCTGGTCGAAGCTCGGCGCCTTGCGGTGGATCCCCCAGCGCTCGGTGATCTCGATCTGCTCGCCCGGCTCGGCGTTGAGAACCTCGCCGATGACGTTGAAGACCTTGCCCTTGGTGACGTCACCGACGGGCACCGTGATCGGGCCGCCGGTGTCACGCACTTCCTGGCCGCGGACGACGCCGTCGGTGGGCTTCAGCGCGATGGCGCGAACCAGGTCATCGCCGAGGTGCTGTGCGACCTCGAGCGTGATCTCGTTCGACTCGTCGCCGATGGTGATCGTCGTCTTGAGCGCGTTGTAGATGTCGGGCAGCGAGTCGTGCGGGAACTCGATGTCGACGACCGGACCGGTGACGCGCGCAACGCGCCCGATGACCGAGGTCTGTTCGGCGGTAGCGGTGAGGGTCATTGTCTTCTTCTCTTTCGGAGGGGTTTCTACTTCGCCGACGACAGGGCGTCGGCGCCGCCGACGATCTCGGCGATCTGCTGGGTGATCTCGGCCTGACGCGCGTTGTTGCGCAGGCGGGTGTAGTCGGTGATGAGCTTGTCGGCGTTGTCGCTCGCCGACTTCATCGCCTTCTGCGTCGCGGCGTGCTTTGCCGCCGACGACTGCAGGAGTGCGTTGAAGATTCGGCTCTGGATGTAGACGGGCAGGAGCGCGTCCAGCACGGTCGCCGGATCCGGCTCGAACTCGTACAGCGGGAACGCCTGCGGGTCGGACTGCCCCTCGCTCGCCTCGACGACCTCGAGCGGAAGCAGGCGCACCGTCTCGGGCGTCTGGGTCATCATGCTCACGAAGCGGTTGTAGACGAGGTGGATCTCGTCGACGCCGCCGCCTTCGGAGGTGCGCTCGAACGCCTCCAGCAGGGTTCCGGAGATCTGCTCCGCGAAGCGGAACTCGGGGGTGTCGGTGTCACCGGTCCACTCGGCCTCGCTGCTGATGCGGCGGAACTGGAAGAACGCCACGGCCTTGCGGCCGACGAGGTAGTAGGTGACCTCTTTGCCCTGCGACTCCAGCAGCGTGGCGAGCTCGAGTCCTTCGCGCATGATCTGCGAGTTGAACGCACCGGCAAGGCCTCGGTCCGACGCGAAGATCACGATGGCCGACCGCTTGACGTCGCGAGCGGTCGTCAGCGGGTGGTCGATGTTCGAGTGCGTGGCCACGGCCGACACGGCGCGCGTGACGGCGCGGGCGAACGGCGCGGAGGCGCGCACGCGCCCCATCGCCTTCTGGATGCGCGAAGCTGCGATGAGCTCCATCGCCTTGGTGATCTTCTTGGTCGTCTGAGCAGTGCTGATCTTCTGCTTGTAGACCCTGAGTTGTGCGCCCATGTTCCGTGTCCGCGGCCGCTTACCTGCGGCGGCCCTTGACGATCTGCTCCTGGTTGACGTCCTCGGCCTCGGCGGCCTTGAACTCCTCGTGGCCCGGGTTGTCGATGGACTGGCCGCTGCCGCCCTGGAACTCGAGCGTGAACGCGTCCACGACGCGGCCGAGCTCCTCCACCGTGTCGTCGTCGAGCACGTTCGTCTCGCGCAGACGATCCAGGATCGTCGTGTTGCGGCGCACGTGATCGAGCAGGTCGCGCTCGAAACGCAGCACGTCCTGCACCTCGATGTTGTCGAGCTTGCCGTTGGTTCCGGTCCAGATCGACACGACCTGCTCCTCCACCGGGTACGGCGAGTACTGCGGCTGCTTGAGCAGCTCGGTCAGGCGCGCACCGCGCGCGAGCTGACGACGGGATGCGGCATCCAGGTCGCTCGCGAACATCGCGAACGCCTCGAGCGAGCGGTACTGCGCCAGCTCGATCTTGAGCGTGCCGGAGACCTTCTTGATCGACTTGACCTGGGCGTCACCGCCGACGCGGGACACCGAGATGCCGACGTCGACCGCGGGACGCTGGTTGGCGTTGAACAGGTCGGACTGCAGGAAGATCTGGCCGTCGGTGATCGAGATCACGTTGGTCGGGATGTACGCCGAGACGTCGTTGGCCTTCGTCTCGATGATCGGGAGGCCGGTCATCGAGCCCGCGCCGAGCTCGTCGGACAGCTTCGCGCAGCGCTCCAGCAGGCGGGAGTGCAGGTAGAAGACGTCACCGGGGTATGCCTCGCGGCCCGGCGGGCGGCGCAGCAGCAGCGACACGGCGCGATAGGCCTCGGCCTGCTTGGTCAGGTCGTCGAAGATGATCAGGACGTGCTTGCCGTCGTACATCCAGTGCTGGCCGATGGCCGAGCCGGTGTACGGCGCCAGGTACTTGAAGCCGGCGGGGTCGGATGCCGGGGCGGCGACGATCGTCGTGTACTCCATCGCTCCGGCATCCTCGAGCGCGCCCTTGACGGACGCGATCGTCGAGCCCTTCTGGCCGATGGCGACGTAGATGCAGCGGACCTGCTTCTCGACGTCTCCGGACTCCCAGTTGGCCTTCTGGTTGATGATCGTGTCGATCGCGATCGCGGTCTTGCCGGTCTGGCGGTCGCCGATGATCAGCTGACGCTGTCCGCGGCCGACCGGGATCATCGCATCGATGGCCTTGATGCCGGTCTGCATCGGCTCGTGCACGCTCTTGCGCGACATCACGCCGGGCGCCTGCAGCTCGAGTGCGCGGCGGCCGTCGGTCGCGACCGGGCCGAGACCGTCGATCGGGTTGCCGAGCGGGTCGACCACGCGACCGAGGTATCCGTCACCCACGGCGACCGAGAGCACCTCACCCGTGCGGGTCACTTCCTGGCCGGCCTCGATGCCCGAGAACTCGCCGAGGACGACGACGCCGACCTCGTGCTCGTCCAGGTTCAGCGCGAGGCCGGAGGTGCCGTCGGCGAACGTCACGAGCTCGTTGGCCATGACGCCCGGGAGCCCCTCGAGGTGGGCGATGCCGTCGGCCGCGTCGACGACGGTGCCGACCTCGGTCGCAGCCGCACCGGTGGGCTCGTACGCGGCGACGAAGTCCTTCAGCGCGTCACGGATGACCTCGGGGCTGATCGTTAGTTCTGCCATTGTGTTCCTTCGTTTCGAGGGGCCGCAGCCCCGAAGCTTCCGCCCGGGCGGGAAATCTCGTGTCTAGCCGGCGAGCCGCTGGCGCAGATCGCTCAAGCGCGCCGCGACGCTCGCGTCGATGACGTCGTCGGCGATCTGCACGCGCAGTCCCCCGACGACGGAGGGGTCGATGACGGAGTTGAGTCCGACCTTCTTGCCGTAGCGCTGCGACAGCACCGCACTCAGCCGGTCCGACTGCGAGGCGTTCAGCGGCGCGGCCGTGATGACGGTCGCGACGATGCTTTCGCGCTGGTCGGCGACGAGATCCATCGCCTGCGTCAGCAGCTCGCGGACGCGGCGCTCGCGCGGCTGCTGCACGAGCGAAGAGACGATGAGGGTCGTCGCCGCGCTGGCGCGGCCGCGAAGCAGTGCCTCGATCAGGGCGCCCTTGGCCGAATCGTCGCCGAGACGGCTGCCGAGCGCGAGCTCCAGCTCAGGGTTCTCGGCGACGGTGCGCGAGACGCCGAACAGCTCGCCGTCCACATCGTCGTCGGGCGCAGAGATCGCGGCGGCGCGGACTGCCAGCTCCTCGATGCCGTCGACGAGCTGGGACGCGCTGGACCAGCGCTGCTCGACCGCCGTGGTGAGCAGGGCGAGCGTGGTCTTTCCGAAGGCCGCTCCGAAGACATCGGACACGACCCGCGACCGGGCGGCGGGGGCCGCGGCCGGGTCGGCGAGCGCACCGCTCAGCTGCGGCGAGCCGCCCACGATCCGCGCCGCGTCGAAGAGCTCGCGGGCGGTTTCGAGGTCGACGCCCGACGCGGCATCCAGCGCCGACGTCGTTGCCGCGAGGGCCTGAGTGGTTGCGCTGCCCACTAGCTCTTCGCCTTCTCGGAGGCCTCGAGCTCGGCGAGGAACCGATCGACGACGGCCTGGGCCTTCGCGTCCTCGGACAGGGTCTCGCCGATCACGCCGCCGGCGAGGTCGAGGGCCAGGTTGCCCACGTCCGAGCGCAGCGACGCCAGCGCCGCGAGGCGTTCCATCTCGATCTGCGCCTGCGCGTTCGAGGTGATGCGTGCTGCTTCGGAGGACGCCTGCTCGCGCAGTTCCGCGATGATCGCCGAACCGTCGGTGCGTGCCTGCTCGCGGATGCGACCGGCTTCGGCGCGCGCGTCGGCGAGCTGAGCGGTGTACTTCTCGAGAGCTGCCTGCGCCTCGGCCTGAGCCGTCTCGGCGGACTTGATGCTGCCCTCGATCGCCTGAGCGCGGGCGTCCAGCGCCTCGTTCAGGCGGGGCAGGATCTTCCAAATGAAGAGCGCGAGGATGATGACGAACGCCAACGTGCCCCAGACAAGGTCCGGGAGCGTGGGGAGAAGCGGGTTGATCTCCCCTTCGTGGCCTTCGGCGAATGCGCTGAGCATCCGGCCTCCTTCGGTCAGCAACGGATGGTTACGGCGCGGGGAACGGGATGAAGGCGACCGCGATCGCGATGAACGCGAGCGCCTCGGTCAGCGCGATACCGAGGAACATGAGGCCGCTGAGGCGACCCTGGAGCTCGGGCTGGCGGGCGACCGACTCGATGGTCTTGCCGACGATGATGCCGACGCCGACACCGGAGCCGATGGCGGCGAGTCCGAATGCGAGGGGTGCGAGCTGTCCAACGACGTTCACAGGGATTTCCTTTCGAAGGGGGTTGCTGGTCTATCTGCCGGACGTGTCAGTGTCCGTCGGCGAGCGACATCTGGATGTAGATGGCGGTGAGGATGGTGAAGACGTACGCCTGGAGCACTGCGACGAACAGCTCCAGAAGAGTGAAGGCGATGCCGAACGCGAAGGTGCCGATGCCGAGGAGCCCGATGAGCTGCCCGTTGGCCAGGACGGTGAAGAAGAAGAAGTGCGTCGCGGTGAAGCAGAGGACCAGCAGCATGTGCCCGGCGACCATGTTCATCAGAAGTCGGAGGGCCAGCGTGATCGGGCGCAGGATGAAGGTCGAGAGGAACTCGAGCGGGATCAGCAGGATGTGCAGGGGCCACGGAACGCCGGGGATGACGAGCGAGTTCTTGAGGTAGCCGAGGCCATGCTTGCGGAAGCCGGCATACACGAACATCACATATGCCACGACGGCGAGGATGAGCGGGAGGCCGATCACGGCGGTGCTGGCGATCTGCAGGCCGGGGATGATGCCCGTGAGATTCATGCCGATGATCAGGAAGAAGAACGTCATCAGGACCGGCATGAATCGCTTGCCGTCCTTCTCGCCGAGCGTGTCGAACACGATCGAGTTGCGGACGAAGCCCAGCATGTACTCCAGGGCCGCCTGTCCGCGCGAGGGGACGAGCTGCATCCGGCGCGTACCCAGCCATAGGAAGATCACCAGGGCGAAGACGACCAGGAGACGGATCAGCATCACGCGGTTGAGCTCGAACGGGGTCCCGACGAACAGCAGCCCTTCCGGGACGAACTCGCCGATCGAGGGACCTACGAAGCCACCGTCCGATTCGTCGGCCTTGACGAGCGACAGGGCTGGGA
The DNA here is from genome assembly GCA_963717585.1 of uncultured Actinomycetota bacterium. GTDB lineage: Bacteria > Actinomycetota > Actinomycetes > Actinomycetales > Microbacteriaceae > Microbacterium. The sequence goes on from CAVQWI010000001.1 coordinate 826,176, forward strand.
AGAGCATTGCGGTGTTCAGGAGATTCTCCGGCGTCGGGCGTCCGAGACGTGGCGATCAGGGGGAGCGTGTCGGTTCAGCCTAGCAAAAGTATTCCCTCGGCGAGGACACCGTTCGACCCTCCGCGACGCGCTCGGCGAGCGGTTATGGGGCCTGCTCAGCGGCTCTCGCGCGGTCCGTCGTCCTCCACCGTCTGAGGCAGCTCGACGTCGCCCACGTATGGCACGCGGGCGCGCTGGAAGGCGATCACGTCGAAGACGAGCGAGCCCACGACGGCGATGATCACGGTCACGAAGAACACCGTGGGATCGAGCCACGGCTGCGAGCGCAGCCAGATGGACAGCACCACGAACAGCACCAGCTTGAGCACCCACGAGCCCAGCACGATCGCGAAGAAGACGGGTGAGCCCGGGTCGTCCTTGGTCGCCCGGATCGCCAGCTGGATGCTGATCGCGGTCAGGGCGAGGAACACCAGCCACATCGCCGCGCCGAGCAGGCCGCTGACCATTCCGGGCACTCCGGACACCATGTAGCCGACCACGGCTCCACCGACTGCGAGGACGCCGATGACGATCGCCGGCCATTTGAGGCTGCCGAGGACGTGGAAGCTGCGGGGCGTGGGCTGGGCAGTCATCGAGTGGCCTCCAGGGTCGAGGAGTGGTCGCTGGGCGCGAGGACGGCGGGCTTGCGCCGCCACGTGGGCAGCAGGGTGACGACGAGGCAGGCAGCGGCACCGACGACCCCGAACGCGACGCCGATCAGATACTGACCCGGCCAGTTCTCCCGGCTGCCGATGTACATCAGCAGCACGGCCAGGCTGAACACGGCGGTCCAGGCGTAGAAGATGAGCACCGCGTCGCGGTCGGTGTGCCCCATGTCCAGCATGCGGTGGTGGAGGTGCTTGCGATCGGGTGAGAACGGGGACTTGCCCGCGCTCATGCGCCTCACCACGGCGAGGCCGAAATCGAGGAGGGGCAGCAGGACGACCACGACCGGCAGGAGGATCGGGATGAACGCACCGAGCAGCTGGGAGCGCCCGAAGCCCTCCGGGTCCAAGACGGCGGGCTCGAGCTGGCCGGTGATCGCGATCGCCGAGCAGGCCATCAGGAGGCCGAGCATGAGAGCGCCGGAGTCGCCCATGAACAGCTTGGCCGGACTCCAGTTCAGCGGAAGGAACCCGATGCATGCGCCGATGAGCACCGCGGCGATGAAGGAGGCGAGGTTGAAGTAGGTGCTCGAGCCGGTGTCGCGCACGAGGATGTAGGAGTAGGCGAAGAAGACGACGTTCGCGATGAGGCATACGCCCGCGACCAGCCCGTCGAGCCCGTCGATGAAGTTGACGGCGTTCATCACCACCACGATCGAGAAGACCGTGAGGGTGAAGCTCACCCAGCTCGAGCCGATGATCAGCCCGCCGATCGGCAGTGAGAAGATCTGCAGCTGCCCGAACCAGGCGATGATGCCGGCTGCGAGGAACTGGGCGCCGAGCTTGATCATCCAGTCGAGGTCCCACAGGTCGTCGGCCACTCCGACGACGACGATCAGCAGGGTCGCGCCGAGGATCGCGTAGACGGGGGCTGGGTCGGCCCAGAAGATCGCGAAGTACGGATGCTGGGATGACACGGCGAACGCGGCGACCACGCCGAGGAACATCGCCACACCGCCGAGCCGCGGAGTCGGCGTCTTGTGCACGTCGCGCTCGCGGATGCCGGGGTACAGCCGGTACTTGAGGCTCAGTCGCCAGACCGCCCACGACAGCGCCAGAGTGACAGCCGCCGTGAACAGGATCGTGAAGACGTACTGCTTCACCCGGTGTCCTCTGTGGGGCTCGGCCCCACACCCCGGCCTCTGCGCGCGTCTCGGGGCTCCGCCCCGAACCCCCGGCCTGCTGACGCGCGCCCTCGGGCTGGGGCTCCGCCGCTGCAGCTTCGGGCTCGGCATCCGATGGGGTCCCGATGGTCGCGGGCACGTCGGACTCCGGGTTCTCGCCGGTGTCGGGCACCGGGTCGGGCTCGAGCAGGTCGCCGAGCACCTCACGCAGGGCGGCTCGGTCGACTGCACCCTCGCGCAGCACGCGAACCAGGGGCGCGACTCCGGTGACCAGGCTCGTCGCATCGACGATCGTGGACGCGATCCCCGTCGCCGACGGACCTCCGTCGAGATACACCGCGACGCTGTCGCCGAGCATCCCCTGCGCGTCCGACGCCATGATCGCGGCTGCCTTGCCGGTGAGGTTGGCGCTGGAGACCGCGAGGGGCCCGGTCTCCTCGAGGAGTTCGAGCGCGAGGTTGTTGGCCGGCATCCGCACGGCGACCGTGCCGTGGGTGTCGCCGAGGTCCCACGACAGCGACGGCTGCGAGGGCAGCACGATGGTCAGCCCTCCGGGCCAGAACGCCTCCACGAGCCGCTCGACCGCCTCGGGAACCTCGGCGACGAGGGCACGGAGGGTCGCGACGCCCGCCACCAGCACCGGCGGCGGTGATTGGCGGCCCCGGCCCTTGGCTTCGAGCAGGCCCTGGACGGCACGGGCGCTGAATGCGTCGGCGGCGATGCCGTACACGGTGTCGGTCGGAAGGACGACGAGTTCGCCGCGGCCGATCGCCTGGCGCGCCTGGCGCATGCCGGCGAGAAGCTGCGCCTCATCGCGGCAGTCGAATACAGGGGACATGTCCCGCTCAGTCTATCGGGGCGGCATGGCGCGACATCCGATGCCACCCGCGGGGTCAGGGTGCGATCGCGGTCGTTGCGCGGTCGCGCAGCGTGAGGTCCGGGTGGGTGGCAGCCGCCCGCCAGCCGTCCGCGGTGAGCAGCTCGCGGATGGGCGCGCCCTGCCATTCGCCGTGCTCGATCACGATCATGCCGCCGGCATGGGCCAGTCGCAGTCCGACGCGGCTGACGATGCGGACCACGTCCAGCCCGTCGGCTCCGCCGTACAGTGCGGCGGGCGGGTCGAAGAGCCGCACTTCCGGGTCACGGGGGATCGCGGCATCCGGCACATACGGTGGATTGGAGGCGACCACCGAGACCTGCCCGTCGAGTTCCGGGAACGCTCGCTCGAGGTCGATGAACGCGAGCTCCGCGTTGTCCGCCCCGACCCGGTCGAAGTTCTCCTTGGTCCAGACGTATGCCTCGACGGAGTTCTCGGCCGCGAACACGCGGGCATGCGGCACCTCGGTCGCCAGGGCGAGTGCGATCGCGCCGGTCCCGGTGCCGAGATCCACCGCGATCGGGGCGGGGGATGCCGCTGCCGAGAGCGCGTCGATCGCCAGCTGCGCGACGACCTCGGTCTCGGGCCGGGGCACGAAGACCCCCGGCCCGACCCGCAGCTCCAGGTGGCGGAAGGGCGCGGTGCCGGTCAGGTGCTGCAGCGGCTCCCGGGTGACGCGACGAGCGACCAGCGCCTCGAGCCGCCCTGCCTCCTCCGGCTCGATCAAATCACCGCGGATCGCGGCGGCCTGAACCGAGCCCCGGCCGACCTGGAGCACGTGCGCCGCGAGGAGCTCGGCATCGACCGCAGGGTCCGGCACACCGGCGTCGGCCAGGCGGGCGACGGCGGCGCGAAGAGCATCGGCGAGCGACTCGGAGGAGGGAGGATGCGGCGACATGAGCGGCATACAGCATATGCCGCGGGCGCTCCCGCTCGATCTGCGCCCCGTCGTCACACAACGACTTCCGTTTCTGCGCTCCCCTAGGCTTGTCCCGCACACGACGAACCCGTGAAAGGCCCGACATGCCCGGCATCCATCCCGACATCACCTCTGCCTTCGGCGACACCCCGCTCGTCCGGCTCAACCGCGTGGCGGAGGGCGTGGGCGGCGTCATCCTGGCGAAGCTGGAGTTCTACAACCCGGCCGCCAGCGTCAAGGACCGCCTGGGCATCGCGATCGTCGACGCCGCCGAGGCTTCCGGCGAGCTGAAGCCCGGAGGCACCATCGTCGAGGCGACCAGCGGCAACACCGGCATCGCGCTCGCGATGGTCGGCGCGGCTCGCGGCTACCGTGTCATCCTGGCGATGCCGTCATCGATGTCGATCGAGCGCCGGCTGCTGCTGAAGGCCTACGGCGCCGAGCTGGTGCTCACCGATCCCTCCGGCGGAATGAAAGGCGCGATCGCGAAGGCCGAGGAGATCCTCGCCGATACTCCTGGAGCGATCCTGGCCCGCCAGTTCGAGAACCAGGCGAACGTCGAGATCCATCGCAAGACCACGGCCGAAGAGATCATCCGCGACACCGACGGCAAGATCGACTACTTCGTCGCGGGCATCGGCACGGGCGGCACCATCACGGGCGTCGGCCAGGTGCTGAAGGAGCGCGTGCCCGGTGCCACGGTCATCGCCGTGGAGCCGGCCGACTCCCCTCTGCTGACCAAGGGCACCCCCGGTCCCCACAAGATCCAGGGCATCGGCCCGAACTTCGTCCCCGCGATCCTCGACCAGGGCGTCATCGACGAGGTCATCGACGTCGAATTCCCCGACGCGATCGAGACTGCGCGCGCGGTCGGCACTCAGGACGGCATCCTCGTCGGCATCTCATCGGGCGCCGCGATCTGGGCCGCTCTTCAGGTCGCCGCCCGGCCCGAGGCGGCGGGCAAGAACATCGTCGTCATCGTCCCCTCCTTCGGCGAGCGCTACCTGTCCACCGCCCTCTACGAGCACCTGCGCGAAGACTGAGCCAGGCTCGACCGAGAAAGGCGTTCCGTGCCCGGAATCCACTCCGACATCACGACCGCTTTCGGCGATACGCCGCTGGTGCGGCTGAACGCACTCACCGAAGGTCTGGGCGCCGAGGTCCTGGTCAAGCTGGAGTTCTACAACCCGGGCTCGAGCGTCAAGGATCGCCTCGGCTACGCGCTGGTGGAGGCCGCTGAGGCGTCGGGCGAGCTGAAGCCCGGCGGCACCATCGTCGAATCCACGAGCGGCAACACCGGCATCTCCCTCGCGCTGATCGGCGCCGCGCGGGGCTATCACGTGATCCTCACGATGCCCGCCTCGATGTCGAAGGAGCGGCGTACGCTGCTCAAGGCCTATGGCGCCGAGCTCGTGCTCACCGATCCCTACAAGGGCATGACCGAGGCGGTCGCGACCGCCGAGCGGATCGTCGCCGAGACACCCGGAGCCGTTCTCGCGCGGCAGTTCGACCACCCGGCCAACGCGGAGATCCACCGCCGGACGACGGCGGAGGAGATCTGGCGGGACACCGACGGGCACGTCGACTATTTCGTAGCGGGCTCGGGCACGGGCGGCACCATCACGGGTGTCGGGCAGGTGCTCAAGCAGCGCAACCCCGACGTGACCATCGCCCTGGTCGAACCGAAGGACTCCCCCGTTCTGACCGAGGGTCGTGCCGGCGGCCACCGCATCCAGGGGATCGGGCCGAACTTCGTCCCCGAGGTCCTCGATCGCTCGGTGGTGGACGAGATCTTCGACGTGGAGTTCGACGATGCCATCCGGGTCGCGCGAGAGCTGGCGACCCGCGAAGGGATCCTCGCCGGGATGTCGGCGGGAGCGGCGGTGTGGGCTGCCCTGCAGATCGCCGCACGGCCCGAGGCCGCCGGCAGGCGCATCGTCGTCATCATCCCCGACGCAGGCGAGCGGTACCTGTCGACAGCGCTCTACGAGCACGTGCGCGAGGCGGAGGCGGCATCGTGACCGAGCGCATCGGCGCCGTGGCGCGGATCCGCGAAGACATCGCCGCGGCCAAGCTCCGCGATCCGGCAGCCCGCGGCGGCGTCGAGATCGCACTGCTCTACCCCGGGATCCACGCGGTATGGGGCCATCGGCTGTGGCACGCGCTGTGGGTGCGACGAGTGCGATTCGTCGCCCGGATGGGGTCGCAGGTCACGCGCTGGCTCACCGGCATCGAGATCCACCCCGGCGCGACGATCGGGCGGCGGTTCTTCATCGACCACGGCATGGGCGTCGTCATCGGCGAGACCGCCGAGATCGGCGATGACGTCATGCTCTACCACGGGGTGACGCTGGGCGGACGGCAGCGCGAAGGCGGCAAGCGGCATCCCACACTCGGCGACGGAGTCGCCGTCGGAGCAGGGGCCAAGGTGCTCGGACCCATCACCGTCGGCGCCGGGTCGGTCATCGGCGCAAATGCGGTCGTCACCCGGGATGCACCACCCCACAGCATCCTGGTCGGAGTGCCGGCCAAGCCCCGCACGCGGACGGCGGGAGAAGACACCCGCGCGCTTCTCACGGTTCCCGAGTACAGCATCTGACGTTTCGCTGTGCAGCGGTCGGCGGCGCACGGGGTCTCCGCGGTCGATCACACAGCTCGGCGCTGAGCGACATCCTTCTTCAGGAAGACCATCGGCAGGAGCCAGGTCGCAAGTGCCGTGATGATCCAGACGATCACCGGGGCGAGCACCCACGCCAGCGGCTCGGAGATGCCGATCCCGGCGTTCGGGATGAGCACGACGATCAGGATCGCGATGAAGGTCGAGATGATGCCGATGCCGCCCAGCAGCGGCGCCGCATGACGCCGGGTGAGCTTGAACACCCATGGCGCGAGCACGCTCTGGATGACCGCGAAGATCAGCACCGCCAGCACGAAGCCCCACCAGTCGCTCCAGTCGATGTGGAAGCCGGGGAGGATCAGGTCGGCGACGATGAGGCCGAGCGCCGCGGACACCACGAAGATCGCGGCGCGGATGAGGAACGTGATCACCCTTCGGAGCCTAATGCGGCATGCCGGGTCGGCTCTGGGTCTGCTCGATGAGACCCAGCAGGTCGGCCATCAGAGCGCTGATCAGCTCGGGGCGCTCGTGAGGCAGGGCGTGCCCGGAGTCGGCGACGAGGGCGGCGGTTGCACGCGGATAGGACTCGATCAGCTCCTGCTGCCTCCGATGGCCGACGAAGGAGTCGTGACGGGCGGTGACGATCAGGGTGGGCGCATCCAGCCGGATGCTCGCGGGATCGATCGCGAAGTCCGCTGACGTCATGATCCGCTCGACGGCCTCGGCGTCGAATCGTCCGACGGCGGGGGCGACGGCCTCGGCGAACCGCTTCGCCGTCCGCTCGGTGCGGACGACGAAGTACCCCTCGTACTCGGCACGCAGACCGGGCTCGAGCTCGTCCGCGGCACCCGGGTCCTCGCGGATGACCGTCGCGGCGTCGGCCTCCTGTCGACCTGTCATGAGCGGGGAGATGAGCGCCAGCCCGAGCACTCGCCCGGGGTGCCGCGCCGCAAGCCCTCGCGCGATGTGACCTCCGAAGGAGTGCCCGATGATCAGCATCCGCTCGTCCGCGAACTCGGCGGCGATGAGCTCGTCGAGGACGTCGAGGACGTCGTCGCCGCAGACGACACCCTGGGCGGTCGAGTCGCCCATCCCCGGCAGGTCCGGGTAGAGAACCCGGTAGGACGCTTCGGAGAGCCACGGGTCGACGATCGCGCGGATCTCGTGACGCGTCGAGTACGCCCCGTGCAGCGCTACGACGGGCACGCCGACGCCGACCCGGTCGAACGCCAGCGTCGCGCCGCGCGCCGCCCGGAATGTCTCCACGGCACCTCCCGTATGCGGATCGATCGCTATACCGTAGCGGGGCCCGCCGACGCTGCGGTCAGACTTCGGCGCCGAGCGCGGCGAGGCGCTCTTCCTCGTCGGCGGCTATGCACGACTGAATGATCGGCTCGAGCGCGCCATCCATCACCTGATCCAGGTTGTAGGCCTTGTAGCCGGTGCGGTGATCGGCGATCCGGTTCTCGGGGAAGTTGTAGGTGCGGATCCGCTCGGAACGGTCCATGCCGCGGATCTGCGACCTGCGAGCGTCGGAGGCTGCGGCATCCAGCTCCTCCTGCTGCTTGGCGAGGATGCGGGCGCGCAGCACGCGCATGCCTGCCTCGCGGTTCTGCAGCTGGGACTTCTCGTTCTGCATCGAGACCACGATGCCGGTCGGCACATGGGTGATGCGCACGGCGGAGTCCGTGGTGTTCACCGACTGGCCGCCGGGGCCGGAGGAGCGGAACACGTCGATCTTGAGGTCGTTCGGGTTGATCTCGACCTCGTCGGGCTCATCGACCTCGGGGAAGACCAGCACGCCGGTCGTGGAGGTGTGGATGCGACCCTGCGACTCGGTCGCCGGCACGCGCTGGACCCGATGCACTCCGCCTTCGTACTTGAGCGACGCCCACACGCCCTGAGCCGGGTCTGTGGACGAGCCCTTGATCGCGACCTGGACGTCCTTGTAGCCGCCGAGGTCGGACTCGTTGCGTTCCAAGAGCTCCGTCTTCCAGCCGCGGGATGCCGCGTACTGCAGGTACATCCGCAGGAGATCGGCCGCGAACAGCGCGCTCTCCGCGCCGCCCTCGCCGCCCTTGATCTCCATGATGACGTCGCGAGCGTCGTCGGGATCGCGCGGGATCAGGAGCCGGCGCAGTCGCTCCTGGGTCTCGTCGACCCGCTCCTCGAGCCCCGGGATCTCCTCGGCGAACGCGGCGTCCTCACGGGCGAGCTCGCGTGCGGCCTCCAGATCGTCGGATGCCGCGACCCACGTGTCATAGGCAGCGACGATCCGCGAGAGCTCGGCGTAGCGCCGATTCACGCGCTTGGCGCGCGACGCGTCGGCGTGCACGGCCGGGTCGGAGAGCTCCTCCTGGACGGCCTTGTGCTCCTCGATGAGGGTCTTCACCGATTCGAACATGGATGCTCCGAACGAACTGCGTCAGCGGATGCTGTTCTCGTGCCCGTGGCTGTGGCCGCCGCCCGTGGGCGTCGGGATCGACTTCTGCATCTGCACCAGGAACTCGACGTTGGACTGCGTCTCCTTGAGCTTGCCCAGGACGACCTCGAGCGCCTGCTGCGTGTCCAGGCCCGCGAGGGCACGGCGCAGCTTCCAGGTGATCTTGACCTCGTCGGGCGAGAGCAGCATCTCTTCGCGGCGCGTGCTGGACGCGTTGACGTCCACGGCCGGGAAGATGCGCTTGTCGGCGAGCTGCCGGGACAGGCGCAGCTCGCTGTTGCCAGTGCCCTTGAACTCCTCGAAGATGACCTCGTCCATCTTGGATCCGGTCTCCACCAGGGCGGTGGCCAGGATCGTGAGCGATCCGCCGTTCTCGATGTTGCGGGCAGCGCCGAAGAAGCGCTTGGGCGGGTAGAGCGCGGACGCGTCGACGCCGCCGCTGAGGACGCGGCCGGAGGTCGGGGCGGAGATGTTGTACGCGCGACCGAGGCGCGTGATCGAGTCCAGGAGCACGACGACGTCGCGACCGAGTTCGACGAGGCGCTTGGCGCGCTCGATCGCGAGCTCGGCGACCGTGGTGTGGTCTTCGGCCGGCCGGTCGAACGTCGAGGCGATGACCTCGCCGCGGACCGTCCGCTGCATGTCGGTGACCTCTTCGGGGCGCTCGTCGACGAGGACGACCATGAGGTGGACCTCGGGGTTGTTCGTCGCGATCGCGTTGGCGATCTGCTGCAGCACGATCGTCTTGCCGGCCTTGGGCGGGGCGACGATGAGACCGCGCTGGCCCTTGCCGATGGGCGCGACGAGATCGATGATCCGCTGGGTGAGCTTCTCGGGTGCCGTCTCCAGGCGCAGGCGCTCCTGCGGGTACAGCGGCGTCAGCTTGCCGAATTCGACGCGTTCTGCGGCGTCCTCGACGGACAGGCCGTTGACCGCGTCGACCTTGACCAGCGCGTTGTACTTCTGGCGGCTGGACTGCTCGCCCTCGCGGGGCTGCTTGATCGCGCCGACGACGGCGTCGCCCTTGCGGAGGTTGTACTTCTTGACCTGGCCCAGCGAGACGTAGACGTCGCTGGTGCCGGGGAGGTAGCCCGTGGTGCGGACGAACGCGTAGTTGTCGAGCACGTCCAGGATGCCGGCGATCGGCACGAGGATGTCGTCCTCGCCGATCTCGGTGTCGAACTCATCGGCGGCGCCCTGACCGCGGCGCTTGTTGCGCTGGCGGTTGCGGCCGGCCTGGCCCGCTTCGTCATCCGTGTCGGCTGCCTGAGCCTGCGGCTGGGCGTTGCCGCCGCCCTGAGCCGGCTGGCCCCCCTGGTTCGCCTGGCCGTTCTGCCCGCCCTGCGCGTTGCGATTGCGGTTGCGGTTGCGGCTCCGGCTGCGGCTGCGCGACGGGGTCTCTTCGGTCGTGCCCTCGGCGGGTTCGGCCGTGCCGGCGTCATCACCTTCGGTCGGCTGAGCGTCGGGTGCGGCCTCCTCGGCCTCGGCGTCCTGGCCCGCGGTAGCAGCGGTGCCGGCGTCGACCTGTGTCTCATCCGCGGTCCCGGGCTCGACTGCCCCGGCCGGCTCCGCCTCGGCGGGCACATCGGCGTCGGCGGCTGCCTCGACCGGAGCCTCGGCGGGGGCTTCTGCCGGTGCCGCAGCGGCATCGGTGCTCTTCGCACGCCGCGGGGCGCGCTTGCGCGGCGGCGTGGTGGCAGCGGGCGCGGCCTCGACGGGGGCTTCCTCCGCGGCGGGTGCGGCGTCGACCGGCGCGTCGGCCGGTGCTTCGGCGGCTGCTGCGGTCTCGGTGGGCGCCTCGGTCTCGGTGGTCACGTCGGCCGGAGCCTCTTCTGCGACGACTTTGGACGGCGCTGAGGCGGTGTCCTGGGTGGTCTCGGCGATGTTCTCGGCCGAGGTGTCGACGTCCTCCGTGGCTTCGGGCGCTTCTGTGCGCTCGTCCTCGTTGGCGTCGACGGTCTGGATCTCGGAGATGGACTCCACGAGTTCTCCCTCATGAAACGTGTGGATGATCATGTCTGCACGAGACGTACGCCACAACGGACGTCAGCCCGCGCCGCGCTTCCGCAGGCTCGATGACTTGGGAAAGGCGGGGGGTCGTGCAGGGTTTCGCAGATTGCGATCGGAGGCCAGATTCACGTAGCTACGTGGAACCCTCCGTTACGTCCCTCACTGTACCACCCTTGAAGTCGACGGCGAGCATCAGCGCCTCCCACGGGGTGTCCGTCGCACGCGCCGCCAACTCGGCCGCTTCGAGGCGTCGTCCGGGTCCGTCGGCCAGCACCAGCACGCTGGGGCCGGCGCCCGAGACAACGGCTGCGAAGCCGCCCTCGCGCAGGTTCCGGACCATCTGATCGGTCTCGGGCATGGCCTGCGCACGGTAGTTCTGGTGCAGCTTGTCCTCGGTCGCGGCCAGCAGCAGCTCCGGGCTCTGCATCAGCGCGGCGATCAGCAGAGCCGACCGCGAGACGTTGAAGACGGCATCCTCACGGGGCACCTGCAGTGGCTGCAGACTGCGTGCCACGGTCGTGGACATCGTGAACTCCGGCACGAACACGAGAGGCGACACACCCCGGTGCACGAGGAGCTTCTTGTGCTGCGGCCCGGCCTCGTCGACCCAGGCTATGGTGAGCCCGCCGAACAGTGCCGGGGCCACATTGTCGGGGTGGCCCTCGAGCTCGGTGGCGAGGCGCAGCAGCGTCTCAGCCCCCAGTTCGACGTCGCCCGCGAGCAGTCCCTTCGCGGCCAGCAGGCCCGACACGACGGCTGCGCCCGACGAGCCGAGTCCGCGACCGTGCGGGATGACATTGCGTGCCTCCAGCCGCAGCCCCGGCATCCGTCGCCCCGCCGAGTCGAAGGCGTAGGCGATCGCACGGACGACGAGGTTCGATGCGTCTCGCGGCACGGCGTCCGCTCCCTCGCCTGTGACCACGACGTCGAGCTCGTCGCCGGGCAGCGCGGTGACCACGAGCTCGTCGTACACGCTCAGGGCGAGCCCCAGGGTGTCGAAGCCAGGTCCGAGGTTCGCGCTCGTGGCGGGCACCCGCACGGCGACGGAGCGCCCGGCGACAGGCTCAGTCGCCTGACTCCGGACGGCTTGGTTCACGCGTTCGCCCCGGTGGGGACAAGGCCGAGAACGGATGCCACGTCCGACGTGGTCGCATCCACGACGGTCGGCTCCACCTGCGAGCCGTCGGCGTTGCGCAGCGCCCACTGCGGGTCCTTGAGGCCGTGCCCGGTGACGGTGAGGACGACCCGTGCGCCCCGCGGGACGACCCCGGCCTCGACCCGGTCGAGCAGGCCGGCGACGCTGATCGCCGATGCGGGCTCGACGAAGATGCCGACCTCGCCTGCGAGCAGCTTCTGGGCGGCCAGGATGCGGTCGTCGTCGATCGCGCCGAAGTAGCCGTCGGTCGCGTCCCGCGCCTCCAATGCGAGCTCCCACGACGCGGGATTGCCGATCCGGATGGCGCTGGCGACCGTCTCGGGATTCTTGACGACCTCGCCGCGCACCAGGGGCGCGCTGCCCTCGGCCTGGAAGCCGAACATCCGCGGCACGCGCGTGGAGATCCCGCGATCGACCTCTTCGCGGTAGCCGCGGGAGTACGCGGTGTAGTTGCCCGCGTTGCCGACCGGGATGAAGTGGAAGTCGGGGGCGTCGCCGAGCGTCTCAACCACCTCGTAGGCGGCGGTCTTCTGTCCTTCGATGCGGTCGGGATTGACCGAGTTCACCAGGTGCACCGGGTAGTGGCCGGCGAGCTCGCGCGCGATCTCGAGGCAGTCGTCGAAGTTGCCGCGGATCTGGATGAGCTGGCCGTTGTGCGCGACGGCCTGGCTGAGCTTTCCCATCGCGATCTTGCCTTCCGGCACCAGCACCGCCGCGGTGATCCCGGCGTGGGCGGCGTAGGCGGCGGCCGAGGCGGACGTGTTGCCCGTCGACGCGCAGATGATCGCCTTCGCGCCGTGCTCGATCGCCCGCGAGACGGCGACGGTCATGCCGCGATCCTTGAACGAGCCCGTGGGGTTCATGCCCTCGAACTTCACCCAGACGTCGGCGCCGGTGCGCCGCGAGAGCGCGGGCGCGGGCAGCAGCGGCGTGCCGCCCTCCCCCAGCGTGACGACGGTCGAGGCATCCGTCACTCCCAGTCGGTCGGCGTATTCGCGGAGGACTCCGCGCCAGACGTGTGCCATGTCAATCTCCTTCTACGCGCAGCACCGACACGACTCGCTCGACGACGCCGCTCGCGGCGAGTCGATCGACGGTGTCGCTGAGGTCCTGCTCTCGTGCCTTGTGGGTTCCGATGACCAGGCGCGCGACCGCAACGGCGTCGGCGGCAGCCGCCGACTCGGTCACTGAGCCTGTCGAAAGGCGGGGCTCGTCGATCACGGTCTGCTCCACCGTGGCGATCGATACGCGGCCCTCACTGAGGATCCCGGCGACCGTCGCCAGAACTCCGGGCTGATCGTCGACCTCGAGGGTGATCTGGTACCGCGTCGTCACGTGGCCGATCGGAGCGATCGGCAGGTTCGCGCGGGTCGACTCCCCCACTCCGACACCGCCCGCGATGTGACGGCGGGCCGCCGAGACGACATCGCCCAGCACCGCCGAGGCGGTCTGCACGCCGCCCGCGCCCGCACCGTAGAACATCAGGTTGCCGGCGGCCTCGGCTTCGACGAACACCGCGTTGTTGGCGCCGTGCACGCTCGCGAGCGGGTGGTCCCGGTGGATGAGCGCGGGGTAGACGCGCACCGAGATCGATTCGACGGGGGTCGCGGCATCCGTCCCGTCGACGAGCCGTTCGCACACCGCGAGCAGCTTGATGACGTGGCCGGCGTGGCGGGCGGAGTCGATCATCGCCTTGTCGATCGATGTGATGCCCTCGCGATGCACCGCTTCCAGCGGGACCGTGGTGTGGAAGGCGAGGCTCGCCAGGATCGCCGCCTTCTGCGCGGCGTCGTAGCCCTCGACGTCGGCCGTGGGGTCGGCCTCGGCGTAGCCGAGGGCCTGCGCCTGGGCGAGCACGTCGCCGAAGTCGGCGCCCTCGGTGTCCATCCGGTCGAGGATGTAGTTCGTGGTGCCGTTGACGATCCCCATGATCCGCTGAACGCGGTCGCCGGCGAGCGAGTCGCGGAGCGGTCGGATGATCGGGATGGCGCCGGCGGCGGCCGCCTCGTAGTAGACCTGCGCGCCGACCTGATCGGCCGCGTCGAAGATCTCCGGACCGTGGGTGGCCAGGAGGGCCTTGTTGGCTGTGACGACGTCCGCGCCCGAGTTGATCGCCTGCAGGAGGTACGTCTTGGCCGGCTCGATCCCGCCCATGAGCTCGATGACGATGTCGGCGCCCACGATCAGCGACTCCGCATCGGTCGTGAACAGCTCGCGAGGCAGGTCCGTCTCGCGCGGTGCGTCCAGATCGCGCACCGCGATCCCCACGAGCTCCAGCGCGGCGCCGGCGCGGTCGGCCAGCTCGTCCCCGTGCTTGAGCAGTAGGGCGGCGACCTGGGAGCCGACGGCTCCGGCCCCCAGCAGCGCCACTCTCAGTCGGCGATAGTCGATCATCCGGCTCCCTCATCCAGTCCGGCGTCGTGCGCCAGGAGTTCTTCGATGCTCACGCCGCGCACGATCACGCGGGCCGCGCCGTCGCGCACCGCGACGACGGGCGGACGCGGCACGTAGTTGTAGGTGCTCGCCAGCGAGAAGCAGTACGCGCCCGTCGCGGGGACCGCGAGCAGGTCACCCGGCGCGATGTCGGCCGGAAGGTAGTCGGCATCCACGACGATGTCGCCCGACTCGCAGTGCTTGCCGACCACGCGCACGAGCGCCGGCGGTTCATGGCTGATGCGCGACGCGATGCGAGCGGTGAAGTCGGCGCCGTAAAGGGCCGGGCGGGCGTTGTCGCTCATGCCGCCGTCGACGCTCACGTACAGTCGGTTCGCGCCGTCGCCGATCTCGACGGGCTTGGTCGTGCCGACCTCGTAGAGCGTGACGCCCGCCTGTCCGACGATCGAGCGCCCGGGCTCGAATGCGAGATTCGGCATCGGGATGCCGCGCACCTCGCACTCCCGCGCGACGCCGTCGGCGATGCCCGACGCGAGAGCCTCGATCGGCGTGGGGTCGTCGGCCGACGTGTAGGCGATCCCGAAGCCGCCGCCCAGGTTGAGGACGGGGACCGCGCCACCCTCGAGCAGTGCGGCGTGCAGCTCGACGAGGCGGGCGGCGGACTCCTGGAAGCCGGCGGTGCCGAAGATCTGCGATCCGATGTGGCAGTGGAGCCCCGCGAAGACGAGGGTGGGCAGCTCGCGGATCCGCGCGACGACCGCCGGAGCGTCCTCGAGCGTGAAGCCGAACTTCTGATCCTCGTGGGCCGTGGCCAGGAAATCGTGGGTCTCCGCGTGCACACCGCTGTTGACGCGCACGAGCACGGTCTGCGTCGCCCCCTCGTCGGCGACGCGCCGGCGCTCGAGGATGGCCGCGAGCCGCTCGAGCTCCACCCAGCTGTCCAGGACGATCGAGCCGATGCCGACGTCGACGGCCTGCTCGAGCTCGGACACGCTCTTGTTGTTGCCGTGGAACCCCAGACGTGCGGGGTCGGCTCCCGCGGCCAGTGCGACGGCGAGTTCCCCTCCCGAGCAGACGTCGACGGCGAGGCCCTCCTGGGTCACCCAGCGCACGACCTCGGCGCACAGGAACGCCTTGCCCGCGTAGTACACGCGCGCCTGAACGCCGTGCCGCTGCACGGCCGCCCGGAACGCCGCGAGCGTGCGGCGTGCATGCGCGCGCACCTCTTCCTCGTCGACCACGTACAGCGGTGTGCCGAATCGCTCGGCCAGCGCCGTTGCGGCGAGGCCTCCGAGCCGCACCACGCCGTCGCCGTCGCGATGCGCGGAGGCCGGCCACACGCTCGGGGCGAGCGCGTTCGCATCGTCCGGAGGCAGGAGCCAGTCCGGGGCGAGCGAGGTGGAGACGGACAACTCGTACCAATCGTGGAAAGGGTGCTTCGGCGCGACTGCTGCGGGCGGGGCCCGAGTTCAGCGGGGGCCGCGGCAGCGGTGCACTCACGCGCCGGGCGGTTCCCAGAAGTCTAGGGCACGCGATATGCCGCCATCGGTAGGCTCGGATCCGTGAGGGCGAGGTTCTCGTGGGGAGCGGTCGTTCCGCCGGCTACCGCGCTCCTGATCGCCCTCGTTCTCACCGCCGGTGCGTACGGGTACCACCGCGACGAGCTGTACTTCCGGATGCTGCCGCCGGCGTGGGGGTACGTCGACCAGCCGCCGCTCGCTGCCGACGCTCGCCCGGGTGCTGTCGGGCGTCGTGGACGAGGCGTGGGCTCTGCGGATTCCCGCGATCCTGTGCGCGGTCGCGGCGGTCTTCGTCGTGGCCCTCATCGCCCGGGAGGTCGGAGGCGGCGGTTTCGCGCAGGGGCTCGCCGCGTGGGGCTCCGGCTTCGGTGCGTTCGCCCTGCTGTTCGGTCACGTGTTCCTCACCGCATCCTTCGATCTGCTGGTGTGGCCGCTCGTCGTCCTGTTCGTGATGCGCGCGATCGTGCGCGATCAGCCTCGGTGGTGGCTGCTGGCGGGCGTCGTGGTCGGTGTCAGCATGTACGGCAAGCTGCTCATCGCACAGCTGCTCATCGCGCTCGCCATCGGCATCCTCGTCATCGGACCTCGCAGAGCGCTGCTGACGCCGTGGCCCTACGCAGGCGTGATCCTGGCGGTCGTCATCGGCCTGCCGAACCTCTTGTACCAGGCGGCGAACGGCTGGCCGCAGCTGACCATGGGCGCCGCCCTCGCGGCGGAGAACGCGGCCGAGGTGCGCGTGCTGGTCTGGCCGTTCCTCCTGCTGCTGATCGGTCCGCTCCTCGCGGTGTTCTGGGTCGCCGGAATCGTTGGCCTGTTCCGTCGGGCCGGATGGCGATCGCTGCGCTTCCTCCCGCTCGCACTGGCGGTTCTCGTGGTGCTCACCTTCGCGTTCGGCGCGCAGTTCTACTACCCGCTCGGCCTCCTGGTCGTCCTCTACGCCATCGGCTGCGTCGTCGTCTCCGACTGGGCGCGCACGCGAAGCCGACGCGGGATCGCGATCGCCGCGGTCGCGCTCAACGCGCTGGTGAGCGCGGTGATCTCCCTCCCCGTCATCCCCCTCGGGGTGGTCGGTGCGACACCCGTTCCGGGTATCAATCAGGTGGTCGCCGATCAGATCGGCTGGCCCGACTACGTCGAGACGATTCAGGACGTGGCCGCGCAAGCCGAGTCTCGGCTGCCGAGACGGCGATCCTGACCAGCAACTACGGCGAGGCCGGCGCGCTCGAGCGCTTCGGGTCTGCCGGACTGCCGGTGTTCAGCGGACACAATGCCCTCGGTGACCTGGGACCTCCACCGGACGAGGTCACCACCCTCGTCGTCGTCGGCCGCGTGGGCCCCGTGCTCGAGGGTTCCTTCGACCGGTGCGTCGAGAGGGCACGACTGGACAACGGGGTCGGCGTCGACAACGAGGAGCAGGGGGCTCCGGTGTCGCTCTGCACCGGCCGGAACACGGCCTGGGAAGAGCTCTGGCCGCGGCTCAGGCACCTCGATTGAGGCGCGCTACTCGCAGACGCCCGGCTCCTGCAGCGTCAGATCGCTGACGATGGCGCCGTCGATGGCGATGTCCGCCACGACCTGGTCACCGGTGACCGCGATGCTCGACAGCTCGACTCCTGCGGGGATGTACTCGGCGATGCAGATCGTCCAGTCGCGCAGCACCGCGTCGGCGACGCCGCCGAACCGGTCGCGCAGCGCATCTGCGGAGACCTCGTTGCCGGCCAGCTGCAGCGACGTCGGGGTCAGGACGATGTCGCCCTCCACGGCAGTTGGCGTGAGCGCCACCCCGACGGGCACCCGGATGCCGAACAGGCCCAGCTCGGTCTCCACCGTGACGTCGGGCTCGGCGAGGCCGACCGAGGCCGCGGGAAAGTCCTCGATCGTGGACACGAGCGTGCGCAGCTCCTCCGCATCCAGGACGATGGTGGCCGATGCAGCGCCGGCCGCGGCGTCGTCCCCCCGGATCGCGATGTCCTGCGCGTGTACGGTGACATCGCCCACGAGCGCTCCGAGCTCGACGTCGTCGGACGCGATCGTGACCTCATCCAGAGTGCCCACGATCAGCTGCGGCAGCACCGCGCCCTCGACGACCACGTCGATCTCCTGATCGGCCGGCAGCTGCAGCTGCGTGATGACCTGCTCGCGGATCGTCTTGGTCACGATGTCGCGAGCGATCGCCTCGCCCGCGAACCACGCGGCGACGGCGAGACCGATCACGACGAGGATCGCCACGATCCAGGGCCATGCGCTCCGGCGCCTCTTGGGCGCGGGCTCGGAGTACGACCATCCCGGAAGCGGCTGGGTGGGCTGGGTGTCGCCGGAGGCCATCGCGTCCTACATCCGCTCGGGCGCGTCGACGCCGAGGAGGTCCAGCCCGTTGCGCAGCACCTGGCCCGTCGCATCGTTCAGCCACAGCCTCGTGCGGTGCACGCTGGTCACGGGCTCGTCGCCCAGCGGGATCACCCGGCAGTTGTCGTACCAGCGGTGATAGAGGCCGGCCAGCTCCTCCAGGTAGCGGGCGACGCGGTGCGGTTCGCGCACCTCTGCGGCGAACGCGACGATGCGGGGGAACTCCTGAAGCGCCCCGAGGAGCGCCGACTCGGTCTCGTGATCGAGCAGCTCGGGGGCGAATTCGCTGCGGTCGACGCCGGAGGAGACGGCATGCCGAGCGACGTTGTGGGTGCGAGCATGCGCGTACTGCACGTAGAAGACCGGATTGTCGTTCGTCCGCCTGCGCAGGAGCTCGGGGTCGAGAGTCAGGGGCGAGTCGGCCGGATACCGGCCCAGCGAATAGCGCAGGGCATCGGTTCCCAGCCACTCCCGCAGGTCGTCCATCTCGATGATGTTGCCCGCCCGCTTGGACAGGCGCGCGCCGTTGATCGACACGAGCTGCCCGATGAGCACCTCGATGTCCTTGTCCGGGTCATCGCCGGCGGCGCCGGCGAGAGCCTTCAGCCGGTGCACGTAACCGTGGTGATCCGCGCCCAGGAGGTAGATCTTGTGCGCGAAGCCCCGGTCGCCCTTGTTCAGGTAGTAGGCGGCATCCGCAGCGAAGTACGTGTAGTCCCCGTTCGAACGGCGGATGACGCGGTCCTTGTCGTCGCCGAAGTCGGTCGTGCGCACCCAGACCGCGCCGTCCTCGTCGAAGACGTGCCCTTGCGCGCGCAGCCGGTCCACGGCCTCGTCGACCAGGCTCGGCTCGCCCTCGCCTCCTGCGTGCAGCGTGCGCTCCGAGAACCAGACGTCGAAGTTCACATGGAACGCGGCCAGCGATGCCTGAAGCTCGCCGAGTTGGAAGCCGTACGCCAGATCGCGCGCAATGGCCAGCTGCTCGTCTGCGCCCTGATCGAGCAGGTCGGGACGCGCATCCAGCACGCGCCGCGCGAGCTCGTCGATGTACGACCCGGCGTAGCCGTCGTCCGGCGTCGGGCTCGCCCTTGGCCGCGGCCAGCACGGAGCGGCCGAAGCGCTCCATCTGGACGCCGGCGTCGTTGATGTAGAACTCCCGCGCGACGGTCGCCCCGCTCGCCAGCAGCAGTCGCGCGATCGAATCGCCGAGCGCCGCCCACCGGGTGTGCCCGATGTGGAGCGGCCCTGTGGGGTTGGCGCTGACGAACTCGACGTTGATCGTGTTGCCGCGCTGGGACTCGTTCGTGCCGAACGCCGCTCCGGCTTCGACGATCGTGCGAGCGAGGGCACCCGCGGCAGCCGCATCGAGCCGGATGTTGATGAACCCGGGACCGGCGACCTCGACGCTGGCGATGCCGGGCGTCAGGGCCAGACCGGCGGCGATCTCGGTGGCCAGCTCGCGGGGGTTCGCTCCGACGGCCTTGGCGAGCTTGAGCGCCGCGTTGGAGGCCCAGTCCCCGTGCTCGCGGTTCTTCGGCCGCTCCAGCGGAAGGTCCGCGACCGAGAGACCCGCAGACGATCCCTCGCGGCGCGCCTCGGCGAGCGGGGTCACGACGGCGAGCAGGGCGGCGGAGAGTTCTGCGGGGTTCATAGCCGCACCAGTCTACGTTTGCGAACCTGACCGCCCCGGCCGCGGAGGCGCGGTGCGCTCGGCTGACCGGCGGATGCCGGACTCGGCACACCGCGCGTTGCAGTCGACCGTCAGGCGAGCTGGACCAGCGTCATGAAATCGTCGGAAGCGGGTTCGGATGTCGCGATCTCGGACCCCGGCGAGCGCTCGAGCGAAGCGGGACGGCCGTCGCCCTCGAGACCGTCGACCGATGCGGCCTCGGGCATCACCCAGGCATCGACGCGCATGTGGGCCAAGCCGACATGACCGCCGTGGTAGCTGAGGAATGCGCAGTCGGCGGCATCCCGGCCCGTGGCGATCCGCACGAGCGACCGGCGGTTCGCGAGGCGCGTCGCGTCGATGACGTACCAGGCGCCATCGTGATACGCCTCCGCGACCGCGTGGAAGTCCATCGGCTGAAGCCCCGGGGCGAAGCACGCGGCATAGCGCGCCGGCATGTCCATGGCGCGCAGCAGCGAGATGACGACATGGGCGTAGTCGCGGCACACGCCCTGTCCGGTCATGAGCGTCGTGACCGCGCTGTCGGTTCCCTGGCTGAGTCCGGGGGTGTAGGTCGTGCTCGTCGCGACGAACTCCGACACGGCTGCGATGAGGTCGTGACCCTGCAGCCCGCGGAACTGGCGGCGGGCCTGACCGAAGACCTCGTCGGACTGGCAGTAGCGGCTGGGCCGGAGGTAGGTGATCGCCTCGAGGTCGCTCGTCCGGCTGCTCGTGGTCTGCCCTTCGACCGTCGCCTCATAGCGCACCTCGAGGCGTCCGGCCTCGCCCGTGAGGCGGTGCAGCCGGCTTCCGGACTGGTCGACGATCTCGGTCGGGGTGTACACGCGCTCGCCCTGCGTGAACGTCAATTCCTCCGTCACGATCGGCACATGCTGGGCCGCCGCGACCTGGAAGATCAGGTCGACGGACGACCCCAGTTCGAGGTCCAGTTCGGCGGTCACGACGCGTTGCACCGAAGTATCCTCGCACGCCGGATCAGCGCGGTTCGCACGCCGGGCAGAAGTCGGCTGCGCAGACGTCTCGCGGCCGTCGGTTCCGGAGCTGGACCGGGCGCGTCTCGAGCCCGCGATCCGGAGCCTCCCCCGGTCGGCGAGATCAGCCCATTCGGCGCTCGGTGAAACTTCGTTTACTCTCAGGACGTGACCTCGCCCGAGCCCACCCGACGCGCGCGCCGATTCTGGCCCCTGGCCGTCGCGCGCGCTCGCGATCGCGGCG
The DNA here is from genome assembly GCA_963717585.1 of uncultured Actinomycetota bacterium. Classification (GTDB taxonomy): domain Bacteria; phylum Actinomycetota; class Actinomycetes; order Actinomycetales; family Microbacteriaceae; genus Microbacterium. The sequence goes on from CAVQWI010000001.1 coordinate 847,191, forward strand.
GTGTGCGCGCTGGCCGCTCTGCGCCCCTGGGCGGTGGAGCCGAGCGCGGTCGTGGCGGCCGGTGATGACACCGTGGCCGCCGTCGTCGCGCCGGCGCCGCTGGCGCTTCCGGAGCAGCCGAGAGTGCTGATCTTCGGCGACTCCTGGACGTATGGATCGGCGGCATCACTGCCGTCGCTCGGATACGCGTATGTGATCGGGCAGCGGCTCGGCTGGGAGACGACGGTCGACGGGGTCCGCGGGAGCGGCTATCTCAAGCCCGGGCTGGACGGCGGATCGTACGGCGAGCGCATCGCCGCGCTCGATCCGGCGCTGGATCCCGACCTCGTCATCGTCGAAGGCTCGATCAACGACCGCCGCCTCGCCGCGACCGGATACCGCGAAGCCGTGACATCGGCGTGGGACGCCCTGGCGGCGCTCTACCCCGAGGCGACGATCGTCATCATGGGTCCGGCGCCTCAGGCGCTGCCGCTCCAGGACACGACCGCGCGCATCGACGCCGACCTCGCCGAACTGGCCGCCGCACGCGGGTGGTGGTACGTCTCCCCCATCGCCGAGGGATGGATCACCCCGGACAACTACGCGGACATGATCGACACCGGCATCGGCCGGGACCATCCCTCGACCAACGGACATGCGTACCTCGCGACGCGTCTGGCCGAGGCGCTGGCAGCGCTCGGCGAGACGACGGATGTCGCCGCCGAAGCTCCGAGCGACGGGGAGCCGACCGGTCCGTGACGGACGGACAGGCGCACGGCTGGTGATAACCTCGATCGGTACGCCTCCGTAGCTCAGGGGATAGAGCGTTGGTTTCCGGTACCAAAGGTCGCAGGTTCGATTCCTGTCGGGGGCACTGACGCGCGAGGGCCGTCCCGGCGGGCCGGATCTCGCGCGTCATCGCGTACTGCAGGAATCGAACGCGGGCGCAGCCCGCATGTTCGTGGGCCCACGCCGCTGAGGCTCCGCGCGCCGCGCAGCGGCGTGTGGAGAGCGGTGGGGATCCTGTCGGGGGCACTGCAGGAAATCCCGGTTCACCTGGGATTCTTCATTCCCCGGGACTGTCACACGATGAAGCAGAAGACGCCCGTCGCGATGCAGAGCAGCAGCATCCCCGACGCGTTCACGAACAGGTTTCTGCCGAAGTCGCGCGCGCGGATGTGCATGATGATCGCGACGACGAAGTAGAGCACGAGGCACGCGGTGGTCAGCGCCGCCAGCCCCGGTATCCAGATCCCGGCGATCAGCCCTGCCGCTGCGGCGAACTTGATCGGCGCCATCATCCACCAGTGCTTGCGCGGACCAGCGCACGTCCTCGAAGCAGCGCGCGATGAACGGGACGGGCTTGATGCAGAGCACGCCGTCGACCAGCGAGATCCCAGCGAGCACGACCACCGGCCAGACCGGATCGGGCAGGAGTGTCATACTCCATGCATACCATACCGTTTGGTATGGTGCCGAGCATGACGAGAGATCGATGGATTGACGAGGGCTTGCTCGTCCTAGCCGAAGAAGGTGCTCCGGGGGTGCGGATCGATCGCATCGCCGCGCGCCTGGGATTGAGCAAGGGCTCGTTCTTCCATCATTTCGACGGCATCGCGGCGTACCGGCGAGCGCTGCTCGACCGATGGGAGAGCAGCGCCGTCCGCGACTCGGCGACGAAGCACCGCAGGCGCTGCTGGAGGACCTCGCTGCACATGTCGGCAGTCTGGTCGATCTGCGCCTCGAGGTCGCCATCCGGGCATGGGCGTTCCATGACCCGGAGGCCGCCGCGGCACAGGAGCGCGTCGACCTCGCGCGGCTGGCCGCGCTCGAGGCGGTCTGGGCGCGGATGGTCGATGATCCCGATCGTGCGCACACCGCAGCGCTCATCCCCCACCTGCTGGTCATCGGTGCGAGCGTGGCGCTGCCGGCCACCAGCAAGGCGACCTGGAATCGGTGTTCGGGATGCTGGCCGAGGTCATTCCGTCGGTGCGGTCGGGGTCGACGCAGCCCTCCGGCGGCTCGAGACGGCACGGATATCGGGACGTGAGGGCGCAATGAAGATCGGCCCGGAGCCGAGGCCCCGGGCCGATCATCTGCGAACTGCGGTTTCCGTTTCGAGTTCCCTTTCGGGTCCTTTTCGTCTCCGTTTTCCCTTCGCAAGACCAAACATACTCAGCCGGAGAGGTGCGTCAATAGTTCACCCCGAAGTCACTTCGACATGCAGTTGAAGGTGAGACAATCTGCGCTTCGGGATCGCTATTCGTGACCCACCAGCTTGAGACCGACGACACAGCCGACCAGCCCCAGGATCAGCAGCATCCTGACGATCGAGAAGGGCTCGGCGCCCGTGATCATCGCGTAGGCGACCGTCAGCGCGGCACCGATCCCGACCCACACCGCGTAGGCGGTGCCGGTCGAGATGTCGCGCATCGCCCACGCGAGCCCGCCCATGCTGGCGACCAGCGTGACACCGAAGACGACGGTCGGCCAGAGCTTGGTGAAGCCCTCGGACTTGCCGAGCGCGGTGGCCCAGACCGCCTCGAGGACGCCGGAAACGATGAGGATGACCCACGACATGACTGTGCTCCTGGCCAGTCTTGTCGCTCACCGGGTACTGATCCGTCGTCCGGGGATCCCGTTCGGATCCGCTTCTCAGTTTACCCGCCCGCCCTGGGCGGCTCCTGGGCAGCGCCTCGTCGGCGGCGGACAGTCAGATGAGGAAGAGCCAGTCCAGGGCGCCGGGGTTGTGTGCGTGCACGAGCACGAGGAAGACCACTGCGTCGAAGAGCAGGTGCACCGTGACGACGTAGGTCAGCGACCGCGTGCGCTTGAAGATGTACGCCTGCACCAGAGCGAACGGAATCGTCAGCAGCGGTCCCCAGGCCTGGTAGCCCAGCTCCCACAGGAACGAGACGAAGACGATCGCCTGCAGCAGGTTCGCCTGCCAGTCCGGGAAGTGGCGCCGCAGCAGAGTGAACACGACGCAGATGAAGAACAGCTCGTCCCAGATGCCCACCGCCCCCACGCCCACGAAGAGCCGCGCGATCATCTCCGGCGTGTCCACGACGGGCCAGTTCTGGTAGACGCCCGAGGTGATGAAGTAGAACGGGAGGATCAGCCATCCGAACGCGAGGACGGCGAACAGCCACGTCCACTGGAACGTCGTCCAACGCCCTCCTCCGCGCCACGGGAAGCGGATCGCGTGATCGCGGAACACGTAGCGCGACACCAGGTAGGGAACGAGCACCGCGCCCCCGAGCGCGAGTCCGAACCGGACGAAGGCGAGATTGTCGAGCTCCGCCGCCAGCGGGATGGCACTGACGATCAGCAGACCGAGTGCGATGAGCGAGAGATCGCGTACGAGACCGGGCGGGCGTGCACCCGTCGGCACGGCGGGTTCCGGCGAGAGGGATGCCGGAGGAATCGAAGCCTGCGAGGCGAGGGCCTCGGCATCCGTTCGTGAGCGGACGAGCCAGGCGACGAGCAGGCCGGCCGCCAGCAGCGCCCACCCGAGCCACGGAATGCGCAGGACGAAGAAGGCAGGGGCCGACAGGCACACCAGCAGTGCCGGAAAGAGTCCGACCGACACCGTGGGGCGGGTGCCGAGGACGATGGAGGGATGGGCGGGCACCCTTTCAGTCTCCCAGGGGATGGGCGATCTCATCCTGCGGCATGCGCGCGGCGAAGATCGCGATGATGCCGAACGCGAGGGTGAGGATTCCTGCCGCCGTGAAGATCACCTGGAGCGACAGCACCTCGGACAGCGGTCCGGCGAGGGCCATCGACAGCGGCATCAGAGCGAGCGAGACGAAGAAGTCCAGGCTCGAGATCCGTCCCAGCATGTGCCGCGGGACGCGCCGCTGCAGCAGAGTTCCCCAGATGACATTGCCGTAGCTGAACCCGAACCCGACGGTGAACAGCGACGCCATGAGGAGCCAGTACTGGTCGGTGAAGCCGACGATGATGAACGGAAGCGTGCTGACGCCCCACACGAGATTCATCGTGGTCAGGTAGCGCCGCGGGAGCGGTCTCGATGACACGAAGATCGAGCCGAGCACCCCTCCGGCGCCGTAGACGGCGAGCAGGAAGCCGAACAGACGCGGGTCCTCGCCGATCCGCTCGCGGATGAGGAACGGCAGCAGCACCTCCTCGGGGCCGACCACCACGAGCACCCACAACGTGGCGTAGAGGAGTGTCCACAGCAGCCAGGGGGTGCGCACCGTGAAGACGACTGCCTCGCGCAGGTCGTGGAAGACGCTCTTCGCGGAGTGATCCGCCGGCTCGACCCCATCGGAGTCGGACTGCTGCTGCGCGGGCTCCCGACGCAGGAACATCAGGGTCACGAACGCCGCACCGTGTGCGATCGCGATCACCACCGCCGCGTGCGCCGGGATCAGTGCGGCCAGGAGCATGCCGGCCGCGGCCGGACCGGCCGCCTGCTGCAGGGCGGGCCGGATCGCCCCCTCCAGACCGTTCGCCGCGAGGAGCTGCCCCGGCGGGAGGAGGCGCGGCAGGATCGCGCTGTACGCCGGGAAGAAGAACCCCGCCCCGGCACCCAGGATGAAGGCGACGACCACCAGCTGCGGGATGCCGACCGGCCCGTACAGCCCGACGATCACCACCGACGAGATCGCGAGGAAGTCTGCGAACGACACGATCCGCACGATCATCCGGCGCGACACGCGGTCCGCGACGATGCCGCCCGGAATCGCGCAGAGCAGCAGCCCGGTGGCGTTGGACGCCGCAACCAGCGACAGGTCAATGGGTCCGCCGCCGACCGCGATGACCGCGTAGACCATGACGACGGCCCACATCCCGGCGGCGAAGATCGACAGGACGACCGCGATGAACAGAGCACGGAAATCCCGGTGGGCGAGCGGCCGCAGGATCCTCAGGCGATCGCGCGCGGCGGTCGCCTCCGATCGGCTTCTCGGCAGGCGGGACGGTCAGATCCTCTTCGGGGTCGCTCATCCGCGATCCCGGCGCGTGTATGCGAGGTCGCGGATGGCGCGGCCGGCTCGCGATCCCTTGCGCTCGAACGCGGTCAGCACCCGCCCGTCGAAGCGCTCGGCCCACTCCCCGGCGAAGGCGCGCGAGAACTCCGGGGCGGCATCCAGCACGTCCCGGATCTGCCTGGCGTACTGCTCCCAGTCCGTCGCCAGCCGCAGGGTGCCGCCGTCGCGGAGTGCGCCGGCGGCGATCAGCGGCGAACTCCGGCGTGACCAGACGCCGCTTGGTGTGCTTGGTCTTGTGCCACGGATCGGGGAAGAAGACCCAGAGCTCGTCGACGGATGCCGGCGGCAGGAGGTGCGCGAGCACCTCGGGTGCGTTCGCCTCGACGAGCCGGAGGTTGTCGACTCCGGCCCGGTCGGCGTCGAGCATCGTGCGGGCAAGACCCGCGATGAAGACCTCGATGGCGAGGAAGTCCCGATCAGGCCGGGCTGCCGCGGCGTGGATGATCGCGTGCCCCTGACCTGAGCCCACCTCCACGACGAGCGGCGCCTTCCTGCCCCACACCTCGCGCGGCTCGATGGCCGCGCCGGGACGGATGCTGGTGGCCGCCGCATCGCGCGGCGCGTCGATCACATACCGCGGCGCCAGATCGGACCAGGCCCGCTCCTGGCCGTCCGTCATCCGGCCGTTGCGGCGCACGAACGACACCGGGCGATCGCGGAAGGCTGCGGAGTCGGACACCACACCAGGCTAGCCAGCCGCGCCGACGTGGCGCGGCGTGGGTCAGGTCACGAAGTCGATCAGCTCCTCCACCCGGCCGAGCAGGGCCGGCTCGAGGTCGCGATAGGTGCGGACCGCGCCGAGGATCCGCTGCCATGCGCGCGCCAGGTCGGCCGGCGACTCGGACGGCCAGCCGAGCCCCCGACAGATGCCCACCTTGAATTCGATCCCCCGCGGCACGTCCGGCCATCTCGCGATGCCCAGCGCACGCGGCGTGACGCACTGCCACACGTCCACGTAGGGGTGTCCGACGATCCGGACGAAACGGCCGTGCGGTCCGCGCTCGACCGCGTCCGCGATGCGCGACTCCTTGGAGCCGGCGACCAGGTGGTCGACGAGCACCCCGTACCGCCGTTCGGCCGGAAGGTGGCTCGTCGTCGAGCGTCGCGGCGAGGAGGTCGATGCCCTGGAGGTACTCGACGACGACGCCCTCGGCGCGCAGGTCGTCGCCCCACACCTTCTCGACGAGCTCGGCATCGTGGCGCCCCTCGACGAGGATCCGGCTCGCACGAGCGACCCTCGCGCGCGAATCCGGCGCCGCGAACGAACCGGAAGCGGTCCGCGCGGGCGTTCGCGCCGCCGCAGTCGCGGGCGGCGCGGTGAGCACGACATCGTCGCCGTCGACGAGAAACCCCGGTCCTAGCGGGAACAGACGGCGCCGGCCCTGCCGGTCCTCGAGCTCGACGAGGCCGGACGCGACGCCGACCACTGCGCCGCAGAAACCGTCCGCCGCGACTTCGACGACGAGGTCGACGGATGCCGCGATCCTCGGCACCGAGCGCCGCCCGGCGTCGCGCCATCCGGCTGCGAGCACGTCGGTCGCGTATCGATCGTCCATGGGCCCTCCGAGTTCGACACGCTACCGGCGGACCGGTGCGCCGAGCGGGAACGACCCGCCCTCGCCGCTGCGGGCAAGACCTACCGCGCCCGGGCCGGGCTTGCATAGACTCGATCTTCGGGGCCACGACTGCGCGTCCCCGAGGAGGGGAACGATGCGTGCGCGATGGGCTGTGGCGCTCACGACGGCGCTCACCGTGCTGCTCGCAGGAGCCGCGGGCGCAGCATCCGCCACCGACCCCGTGACCCTCGGTGACGGCTATGTGCTCGACGACGTGGGTGCCCTCTCGGCGAGCGAGAAGGCGCAGGCGGAGACCCGTCTCGAGCAGCTGAAGGCCGACACCGGTCTCGACCTGTGGGTCGTCTACGTCGACGAGTTCACCGATCCGGCGAACTCCGAGGAATGGGCGAACACGACCGCGGAGACCAACGGGCTCGGACCGACGCAGTACCTGCTCGCGGTGGCGACCGATGCGCGGCAGTTCTATCTCTCCGATGATCCCTCCGGCCCCGTGACACCGGAGCAGATCGGCGCCATCGAGCAGGATCTGATTCAGCCCGCCCTCGCCGATGAAGACTGGCTGGGTGCCGTCGATGCCGCGGCAGACGGGCTGACGGATGCCGCAGGCGGCGATTCGGGTGCCGGCGGCGGTGCGACCGGCGGTGGATTCCCGGTCGGTCTGATCATCTTCCTCGTGATCGCCGCGATCGCCGTGATCGTGATCGTCCTCGTCGTGCGCAGTCGCCGAAAGAAGGTCGGCGGAGCGCCCGGGCAAGGCCCCGCGGTGCAGCAGATCGACCTGAAGGAACTTCAGCGTCGTGCCGCCTCTGCCCTCGTGGAGACCGATGACGCCGTCAAGACCAGCGAGCAGGAGCTCGGATTCGCGAAGGCCCAGTTCGGCGACGCCGCGACCGTCGAGTTCGAGCAGGCCCTGCAGACGGCGCGCGAGAATCTCAACAAGGCGTTCACGCTGAAGCAGCAGCTGGATGACGCGACCGCGGACACCGAGGAGCAGATCCGCGCGTGGAACTCCGAGATCATCAGGCTGTGCGAAGAGGCGAACACCGGGCTGGACGAGAAGGCCGCGGCGTTCGACGAGCTGCGCCGACTCGAGCAGAACGCCCCCGAGGCCCTCGCCCGCGTTCATGAGCAGCGCGCCAAGGCGGCGGCATCCATCGACGGCGCGGAGCAGCACCTGCGAACCCTCGCCGCAGGGTACGCACCGGAGGCCCTGGCCACGGTCGCCGACAATCCCGACCAGGCGCGGCAGCGCATCGCCTTCGCCGATGAACAGCTCGCGGCCGCCGAGGCGGCGATCGGCGCAGGCAAGGGTGGCGAGGCCGCTGTGGGCATCAGGGCCGCCGAAGACGCCGTCGGCCAGGCCGTGCTGCTCGAGGACGCCATCGACAAGCTCGGCCACGACCTCGCCGAAGGCGAGCGGAGCGCGGCAGCGCTGATCGTCGAACTCGAAGGCGACATCGGCGCGGCATCGGCTCTTCCCGACCCCGACGGGCGGGTGGCGGCCGCGATCGCTGCGACGCGGCAGCAGGTCGATGCCGGCAGGGCGAGCCTCGCCGGAACCGCTCGGCGGCCGCTGCAGACGCTGCAGGCGCTCGAAGCCGCCAATGCCCAGATCGACGGCGTCGTCGCCGGAGTGCGGGATGCCGCGGCCAAGGCGCAGCGCGCCCAGCAGCTCGTCGGCCAGCAGATCCTGCAGGCGCACGGACAGGTCTCCGCGGCCGAGGACTACATCACCGCGCGCCGCGGCGCGATCGGCGCGGAGGCCCGCACGCGGCTGGCCGAGGCCGGCGCCGCACTCGTGCAGGCGCAGCAGCTGCAGGCCGCCAACCCGGAGCAGGCGCTGAGCTACGCGCAGCGCGCCAATCAGCTCGCCGGTCAGGCGATCCAGTACGCGCAGAACGACGTCGGCGCCTTCGACACGGGCGGCATGAGCGGCATGCTCGGCGGCGGCAATCGCGGCGACGGCGGCAACATCCTCGGCGCCGTGCTCGGAGGCATCGTGATCAACTCGATGCTCGGCGGCGGCTCCGGCCGCGGCGGGTCATCGGGTGGACTCGGCGGCATGTTCGGCGGAGGCGGCGGAGGACGGATGAGCCCGGGCAGCTTCGGCGGCGGCGGCACGCGCGGTCGCCGAGGAGGTGGTCGCTTCTGAGCACGCTCGCACGACGGCATCCCGCTACGCACGACCCGTACGTTCCGAACCATCGATAGGAAGGAAACACAGATGGCCAAGCAGTCCATCCTCGGTCGCATCTCGACCCTCCTGAGGGCGAACATCAACTCGATGCTCGACTCCGCCGAGGACCCTCAGAAGATGCTCGACCAGCTCGTCCGCGACTACACCAACAGCATCGCCGACGCGGAGGCGGCGATCGCCGAGACGATCGGCAACCTGCGCCTTCTGGAGCGCGACCACGAGGAAGACATCCAGGAGGCCGCCGAGTGGGGCAACAAGGCGCTGGCGGCGAGCAAGAAGGCCGACGAGCTGCGCAAGGCCGGCAGCACCGCGGACGCCGACAAGTTCGACAACCTCGCCAAGATCGCCCTCCAGCGCCAGATCGGCTCGGAGCGCGAGGCGCGGGCCGTCGAGCCCACGATCTCCTCCCAGAGCGAGGTCGTCGCCAAGCTCAAGGACGGCCTCAACGGCATGAAGCAGAAGCTGGAGCAGCTCAAGAGCAAGAGGAGCGAGCTGCTCGCGCGTGCGAAGACCGCTGAGGCGCAGATCAAGGTCCACGACGCGGTCAAGTCGATCGACGTGCTCGACCCGACGAGCGAACTCGGCCGGTTCGAGGACAAGATCCGCCGCCAGGAGGCGCTGGCTCAGGGCAAGGAGGAGCTGGCGGCGTCGAGCCTGGACGCGCAGTTCAACAGCCTCGACGACATGGGCGAGCTCACGGAGGTCGAGGCTCGTCTCGCCGAGCTGAAGGCCGGCAGCTCCGCTCCGGCGCAGCAGGCGATCGACGCGTCCACGGCTCCGTACACGCCGTAGACCAGTCACGCCGAACGGGTGGGGCCCCTGGGGCTCCGCCCGTTCGGCGTGGGGGCGGGATCCACGTCGTCGCAGATCCCGGTCGGCGCGTGTGCGAACCGGGCTCCGCGTAGGCGAAGATGAGGAGATGGCCCGGTTCGTGATCGTCCCGCAGTGGCAGGGATCGCCCTCATCGCGCGCGATGCAGCTCATCGACGGTGCGCAGGCGATCGCGGGCGACCTGCCGCGAGCGTCGTGCACGACGATCGACGTCCCGCTCGAGGCGGGTGAGACCGTGGGAACGGGGGTCCACCGCTACAGCACGCTGCGGCGCACCCGCGAGCTCGTCGATCTGGAACTGGCGCCGCTCGAGGATCCCGTCATCGTCATCGGCGGCGACTGCGGCGTCGCGGTCGGGGCTGTCGGCCACGCCGCACGGCGGCATCCGCAGTTGGCGCTGGTCTGGCTGGATGCGCACCCGGACCTGCACTCCCCGGACTCGTCGCCGTCGGGGGCGTTCAGCGGCATGGCGCTGCGCGCGATCCTCGGCGACAGCGTGGACGGCCTGGGCCTGGCGGTCGGCGAGGTGGCCGCGGACCGCGTGGTGCTCGCCGGCGCGCGCGAGTACGAATCCGCCGAGGAGGGCGCAGTCGCGGACTTCGCCCTGCGCGCACTCGACGCCGCGGCGCTCAGCGATCCCGATGCCCTCGCTGCGGCCGTCGCCGCGACCGGGGCAGATGCCGTCTACATCCACGTCGACCTGGACGTCCTCGACCCCGCTGCGATGAGCGGGGTGACCGCATCCGTCCCCTTCGGAGTCCCCCTCGCCGACCTGCTGGCCTCGATCTCGCGCGTGCGAGCGGCTCTGCCGCTGGCCGGGTCGAGCATCACCGGCTTCGCTCCCCCGTCGCCGTCGGCCGCCGTCGACGACCTAGGCACGATCCTTCGGATCGTCGGAGCGCTGGCGTGAGTCCGATCCCGACTCCACCGACGGGATGGCGGGAGACGGCAGAGCGCGCCGTCCGACGCGGAGAGCGGATCGACCGCTTCCTGCCCTTCCTCGACTCGCGGATCAGCCACGCCGGGTACATCTGGGGCTCCGCCGTCGGCTGGTTCTGGGGGTCGATATGGAGCACCGGCCGCGTGGAGCGCCGCGAGGGTCTGTGGATCTTCCGAGGGATGCCGCGGTGGGCCTTCCGACGCGGCGGCGTCTGCGTGGGTGGCTGCTACCTGACCGGTGACGACCCGGTCAGCGACCGGATCATCGCGCACGAGGCCGTGCACGCGCGCCAGTGGCGGCGCTACGGCTTCCTCATGCCTGTGCTGTACCTGCTCGCCGGACGGGATCCGCTGCGCAATCGATTTGAGATCGAGGCCGGGCTCGAGGACGGCAATTACGTGCCGCGTGGCACGCGCTGAGGAGGCGCGACAAACACACACGCCCGCGCGCCCCAAACGCACCGGCTGTCAGCCCCCAGGGAGTCAGCTGGCGCGCTTTTCTAGCACCGCAGACACGAGGGCAAGACCCGGCGTCGATGGAGACGCGGCCGTCAGCGGGCGGTGGCGAGTCCGAATCGCGCGGGCGTGTGGATTGCGTCGGCCGCGACGCCGCTGCGGGTCGTGAGGTGGTCGACGATGTCGGCAGTGCCGAGGTATCCACCCAGGAGGAAGATGCGCGTGTGATCGTCGTCCGCGCACAGCATCTCGTCAGCCCACGCCGTGACCGCGCGCGCGAGCGCCTGCCCGGGAGCGCAGCTGCGGCCCGAACCGGGCTCACCGGTGCGAGCGGCGCGATCGAGCCAGGTCACCACCATGCGACTGGGGACGTGCAGGTCCGACTTCTCGACGCCGTCGAACCATGATGCGTCCGGCACCTCGATGAACACGCGTCCGGTGGAGCAGATCGGCAGGGTCGCCAGAAGCACCTCGAGCTCGGCGAGCGAGGACTCGTCCGCCGTGATCAGGTGCTGCACACGCGTGTGCCGCGATGCGCGGCAGGCGGCGGCGTTGTGCTCGGTGGTGTGGTTCATGGCGCTTCCACTATACCCCGACCAAGGGTTGCCTAACCTTGGTTACCCTGAAAGTCCCGCAGCGGCATCCGAGTCGAGAACTTCGCCGTCTTCAGGAGGCCGGATCAGCACGCGACGAAGCTCGGCGAGTTCCTCCCGCCCCATGCCGTGCGCGACCAGGTAGCCGGCAGCTGATCCGTAGCGCGCGCTCAGCGCCGCGAGCAGGTCGCGCATGACGGGTGCCGGCGAACGGGTCGCGAGCTCTTCGAGGTTGACCGCTTCCGGGTGCATCTTCCGCAGGTTCGCGACCACCTTGCGAGTCCGCCGCACGGAGAGCAGCGCCTCGGTTCGCGCGTAGTCCGCCACGACCGCCTCGGTGTCCACTCCGGCCGCAGCCAGGGCGAGTGCCACCGTCACACCGGTGCGGTCCTTGCCGACCGTGCAGTGCACCAGCACAGGCTGAGCGGCGATGATGCCGCGCATCACCTCGACGACGCCGTCCGCGGAGTCCTCGACCAGTCGGCGGTACATCTCCGCGAGCGGCACGTCGTCCGCGAAGAAGGAGGCCACCGAGCCGAGGAAGAGCGGGACGCGCTGCACCTCGATCTCGAGTCCGTTCGTGCGGCTCGGCGCGTAGGAGACCTCGTCATCCGCGCGCAGATCGATGACGCGACGGATGCCGAGAGCGCCGAGGGCGGCCAGTCCTGCGTCGTCGAGACGGGCGAGATTGCCCGATCGGTAGAGCACCCCGGAGCGGGTGCGGGCGGCGCCGGCCGGCAGGCCGCCGACGTCGCGGAAATTGACGGCGCCGGGGACCACCGGACCGAGGTGCTGGTTCACCAGGCCGCGCCCGACGCGGCGTCGCGATCCTCTCCAGCCAGATCGTCGCGCGGCGGCACGCTGTAGCGGCCCGCGATCGCGACGCGGTTGAATGCGTTGATCGAGACGAGGATCCAGCTGAGTCCCACATACTCGCGCTCGCTCAGGATGCCGCCGACACGGTTGTAGACCTCGTCGGTCACGCCCTCCTCGTGGATGAACGTGAACGCCTCCGCCAGTTCGAGGCCGGCCCGCTCCCGATCCGAGAAGACGCCGGACTCCCGCCAGACCGGAAGCTGCGAGATCGTGTCGGCGGTGATGCCCGCCTTCGCAGCGCGTTCGACGTGGACCCGGACGCAGTACGCGCACCCGTTCAGCTGGGAGACGTGGATCTGCACGAGCTCTTTGAGACGCGGATCGATGTCGGCCTCGTCCGCGACCCCGCCGACGGCTTTCGAGAAAGCGGCGAGCGTCTTGTACGCGTCCGGAGCGGACTTCGAGAGGTGCACGCGGGCTAGTTCGCTCATGACGCCCAGCGTACCCAGCGAACGTCACGCTCCGCCCTGAGAGGCAGAATGACAGGGTGAGCGATCCCATCGACGAGTTCTCCTTCCTGGCCGAGCAGGCCGCCGACTTCGGGATCGACGCGCCGATCCCCCGGGGCGAGCGCGTGAATCTCACCCTGGACGACGGACGCACCCTCAGCGCACTGCGGTACGGGGATTCACCCCCGCTCGTGACCTTCCTGCACGGCGCCGGTCTGAACGCGCACACATGGGACACGACGATCCTGTCGCTGGGCCTGCCTGCGCTCGCCATCGACCTTCCCGGCCACGGCGACTCCTCGTGGCGGAGCGACTTCGCCTACACCGGTCGAGTCCTCGCACCCGACGTGGCGGCGGGCATGGACGCCTGGACCGAAGGGCCGCAGGTGCTGGTCGGCCAGTCGCTCGGAGGGCTCACCGCTGCAGCCGTCGCGGCGTCCCGTCCCGACCTCGTCGACGAGCTCGTGATCATCGACATCACCCCGGGTGTGGACCCGAATGCAGGTCCGACGCAGATCCGGGAGTTCTTCGCGGGGCCCACCGACTGGGGCTCGCGGGACGAGCTCGTCGAGCGCGCGCTCGCGTTCGGACTCGGCGGGTCGCGCAAGGCTGCCGAGCGAGGCGTGTATCTCAATTCGCGGATCCGCCCCGACGGGCGGGTCGAGTGGAAGCACCATTTCGCCCACCTGTCGGCGGCCATGGCCGCCTCCCCCGAGCTCGCTGCGGCCGCTGCCGCGCAGCAGGATGCCGTGTCCGGCGTGCTGACGGAGACCGGATGGGACGATCTGAAGGCGGTGACCGCGCCGATCACGCTCCTGCGGGGAGACCGCGGCTATGTCACCGATGCCGATGCCGCGCAGTTCCACGAACGGGTGCCCGCGGCATCCCTCGTCGTGGTGGAGTCTGGGCACAATGTGCAGGAGGAGCAGCCCGTCGACCTGGGTGCGCGCCTGCGGGCGCTCGCGGGGAAGGGTTAACGCTTGTGTTGCGTTCCGTGTAGAGGGCGCATGAGCACCTCCGCGAGTTCTCTAGGCTGGACTATCGGGCCGACCTGAGTCCCGCAGTTCCGCCCGCTCGAGGCATCCGGACAGCACCGGCTGCTCTTCCGAAAGGACCTCCATGCTCCGCCGCACCTCCGTCGCCGCCACCGCGCTGCTCGCCGCGGGCGCGCTTCTGCTCTCCGCCTGCACCGGCGGCGGCTCGTCGCCCGACCCCACGACCACGGCGGAGCCCGACGCGGACGCGTCGGCGATCATCCGGCTGGTGCTCGAGCCGGGCAACCTCGACATCCGCGAGACTGCGGGGGCGGCACTGGATCAGATCCTCGTCGACAACATCTACCAGGGCCTCGTCTCGCGCACCCCGGAGCAGGAGATCGTGCCGGCGCTCGCCGAGGACTGGGAGATCTCGCCCGACGGTCTGACGTACACCTTCACGCTGCGCGAGGGCGTCACCTTCCACGACGGGCAGGAGCTCACCCCGCAGGACGTGGTCTGGTCGCTCGCGACCCGCAAGGCGACTCCCGAGTGGCGCGACTCCGCACGGCTCGCGAACCTCGCGACGATCACGGTCGAGGGCCAGGAGATCACGCTCAACCTGACGGAGCCGGATTCCAGCTTCCTGTGGAACCTCACCGGCCGTGCCGGTCTGATCCTCAAGGAGGGCGACACCGTCGACTACCAGACGAAGGCGAACGGCACCGGCCCCTTCGTGCTGGACGACTGGCGCCAGGGCGACAGCATCACCTTCGTCCGCAATGACGACTACTGGGGGGATCAGGCTCAGGTCGCCGAGGTGGTCTTCGACTACATCCCCGACAACCAGGCCGCCCTCAACGCCGCGCTCGCGGGCGAGGTCGACGCGGTCACCGGCTTCGACGCGAACCTGAAGGAGCAGATCGAGGCGACCGGCGATTTCGCCCTCGTGCTCGGCCAGTCCACCGACAAGGGCACGCTCGCGTTCAACCAGGCGTCGGGTCCGCTCGCCGATCAGCGCGTGCGCCAGGCCATCCGCCAGGCGATCGACCACGACGCGTTCGTCGAGGCGCTGGCCTCGGGTGAGACGCAGTACGGCCCGATCCCGTCGCTGGACCCGGGGTACGAAGACCTGTCGGATGTCGCCCCCTACGATCCCGAGGCGGCCCGTGCACTGCTGGCCGACGCGGGCGTCGAGGACCTCACCCTCGAGCTGACCATCCCGAGCTTCTACTCCACGACGATCCCGCAGATCCTCGTGTCGGACCTGAACGAGGTCGGGATCACGCTCGAGGTGAACTCCGTCGACTTCCCGACGTGGCTCAACGACGTCTACATCAACAAGGACTACGACCTCAGCTTCGTGCTGCACACCGAGGCCCGCGACTTCGAGAACTGGGCCAACCCGGACTACTACTTCACCTACGACAACCCCGAGGTGCAGCGTCTGTACGCCGAGTCCCTGGCGGCCACCGACGAGACGGAGGCGGCCGACCTGCTCGCGCAGGCCGCTCGCATCGTCTCCGAGGACGCCGCCGCGGACTGGCTCTACAACGGGGCCTCCGTGGTCGCGGTCGGCACTAACATCACGGGTATGCCCTCGATCAACGTGAACGAGCGCCTCAACCTCGCAGAGCTCGCCAAGAGCAACGGGTGATCCGCTACACGCTGACGCGAACGGCCCTGCTCCTGCTCGGGCTCCTCGTCGCCAGCGTGCTGATCTTCCTCACCCTGCGGGTGCTTCCCGGTGACATCGCCCAGCTGATCGCCGGCACCAACAGCACCCCTGAGCAGATCGAGGCGATCCGGGAGCGGCTGGGACTGAACCAGCCGCTCCCGCTCCAGTACCTGGAGTGGATCGGCGGGGTGTTCCGGGGCGAGCTGGGCTCGTCGCTCCTGACCGGCTCGAGCGTCACGTCCGAGCTCGCCGAGAAGGCGCAGGTGACCGTCCCTCTGGGGATCATGGCGCTGACGATCGCGCTGCTGTTCAGCCTGCCGCTCGGCGTCATCTCGGCGATGCGCCGAGGTCGCAGCGCGGGAACGGCGCTCAGTGTCGGCGCGCAGGGACTGGCCGCGGTCCCGGTGGTCTGGGCCGGCATGATGCTGGTGGTCGTGTTCGCCGTGTGGCTCGGCTGGCTGCCCGCCCAGGGCTTTCCGCGCGCCGGATGGGCGGATCCCGCGGCGGCGTTCCGGGCTCTTCTGCTCCCCGCCCTGACGATCGGGATCGTCGAGGGTGCGATGCTCATGCGATTCGTGCGCAGCGCGACGATGCAGGCGGTGGGCCAGGACTACGTTCGCACCGCGGCGGCGAAGGGGCTCACCCGCAACGCCGCGCTGATCCGCCACGGCCTGCCCAACGTCGGCCTCTCGGTCATCACGGTGCTCGGCCTGCAGGTCGCCGGCATCATCGTCGGTGCGGTCGTCATCGAGCAGCTGTTCTCCCTGCCCGGCATCGGGCGGATGCTGGTGGCAGACGTCAGTGCGCGCGACCTGCCCAAGGTCCAGGGTGAGCTGCTCGTGCTGACCGGCTTCGTCCTCGTGGTCGGCTTCGTGGTCGACCTGGTGCACCGGGTCATCGACCCGCGGCAGCGGGAGGCGTCATGACCGGCTCGCAGCACGCTGAAGCAGACGACCGGCCGAAGTCCCCGCGCCTCTCGCGGTGGACGTGGCTGCGGCGCCTCTGGGGCCTCTCCACGGGGCGGTTCGGGCTCATCGTGGTCGCGGTGGTGGTGGCCACGGCGGTCGTCTCCCGCTTCTGGACGCCGTTCGACCCGCAGCAGGTCGAGATCTCGAACCGCTGGGCGCTTCCGGGCATCCCGCACCTCCTCGGCACGGACGGGTCGGGACGCGACATCCTGAGCCTCCTGATGGCCGGTTCGCGCACGACCGTCATCGTCGCGGTCGGGGCGGGAATCATCGCGACCGTGATCGGCGTGGCACTCGCCGCGCTGGGAGCCCTGACCGCCCGTTGGATGCGGGAGTCGGTCGCCGTGCTCGTCGACATCCTGATCGCCTTCCCGGTGCTGATCATCGCGATGATGATCAGCGCGGTCTGGGGCGGCTCCCTCGCCGTGGTCATCTGGTCGGTGGGCATCGGGTTCGGGGTCAACATCGCCCGCGTCACGCGGCCCGAACTCCGCAGGGTGCTGCACAGCGACTTCGTGCTCGCCGGTCGTGCGTCGGGGCTCTCGCCGCTGCAGAATCTGTGGCGTCATCTGCTGCCGAACGTCGCCCCCGTCTTCATCGTGCAGCTGTCGTGGGGCATGGCCGTGGCGGTCCTCGCAGAGGCCGGCTTGTCCTATCTGGGATTCGGGGCACCCGTGACGGAGCCGTCATGGGGTCTGCTGCTGGCGGAACTGCAGCAGTACATCACGGTTTATCCCCTGTCGGTGCTGTGGCCGGGCCTCGCGATCACCTTCACCGTGCTGGGGCTGAACCTCCTCGGCGATGCGATGAGGGAGGCGACCGACCCGACGCTCTCGCGCGGACGCGACCCGCTGCACCCGCCGCGCGGCGCCATCCGACACGTCCCCGAGGTCGTCGCATGAGCCTCGAGGTGACCGATCTCACGGTCGACATCGACGGACGCCGGGTCGTGGACGGTGTCTCCTTCGACGTCCCCGATGGGGCGCGCGTCGGCCTCATCGGCGAATCGGGCTCGGGCAAGTCCCTCACCGCGCTCGCGATCCTCGGCCTCCTGCCGGACGGCGCGGAGGCCGGCGGCAGCGTGCGCTGGGAGGGTCGCGAGCTGATCGGCATGCCCGACCGCGAACTCGCGACGCTGCGCGGCGACGAGATCGGCATCGTCTTCCAGGAGCCGCGCACCGCCCTCAACCCGATCCGCACGATCGGGCGGCAGATCGCCGAGTCCGTCCGAATCCACGAGGGTCTCTCGCGCGCCGAAGCCCGCACGCGAGCCATTGCCGAGGCATCCCGCGTCGCCCTCCCCGACCCGGAGCGGATCGTCGCGCGCTACCCGCACCAGCTGTCCGGCGGCCAGCGGCAGCGCGCGGCGATCGCGATGGCGCTGGCGTGCCGGCCGCGACTGCTGATCGCCGACGAGCCGACGACCGCGCTGGATGTCACCATCCAGTCCGAGATCCTGGAGCTGTTGCTCTCGCTCGTCGAGGACGACGGGATGTCGCTGGTGTTCATCACGCACGACCTGGCGGTGCTCTCGCAGATCGCCACGCACGGCGTGGTGCTCGAAGACGGCCGCGTGGTGGAGGCCGCGCCGGTCTCCACACTGCTGACCGCTCCGGAATCGGTGGTGACGCGGGGTCTTCTGCGAGACGCCACCGCAACGCTCTGGCGTCCCGGTGGCGCCGCAGCGAGCCAGGCCGGCGGTGCAGTGTGAGTGCCCCAGAGCCGATCGGTGAGAAAGTCCAGGCAGGTGGTCCGCTGCTGCGCGCCCGCGGCCTCACCCGCCGCTATCCCGTCCCGAAGAAGGCACTGCTCGAGCGGACGACGTACACGACGGCACTCGACGACGCCGACCTGGACGTGGATGCCGGCTCGGCCGTCGGCATCATCGGCGAGTCCGGGTCGGGCAAGTCGACGCTGGTCCGGCTGCTGCTCGCCCTCGACTCACCCACGGCCGGCACCGTCGAATTCGACGGCAGACCGGTGGATGCCGCGGCCAGAGCGCAGTCCTTGCATTGGCTCCGCCGTCAGACCGGGATCGTGTTCCAGGACCCCTACGCCTCGCTCGATCCGCGGATGAGCGTCGGGCCGCATCATCGGCGAGCCGCTGTGGGCGCTCGGGATCGAGGGCGACCGCCGCGCACGCGTGCGGGAGGTGCTCGAGGACGTCGGGCTCGAATCCGAGATGGCCGACCGCTTCCCGCACGAGTTCTCCGGGGGGCAGCGCCAGCGGATCGCGATCGCGCGGGCGGTGGTGCACCGGCCGAAGCTCCTCGTCGGCGACGAGCCGCTGTCCGCCCTCGACGTGACCGTCCGCGCGCAGATCCTCGAGCTGCTCGCCGAACTGCGCGTGCGCGACGGTCTGACGCTCGTGCTGGTCTCGCACGACATCGGCGTCGTGCAGAACCTCTGCGACGAGGTCGTCGTCATGAAGGACGGCCGCATCGTCGAGGAGGGTCCGACGGAGAAGGTGCTGATGCAGCCGCAGGTCGCCTACACCCGGCGGCTCCTCGCCTCGATCCCCGTGATCGATCCCGACGCAGTCCTGATCGACTCGGATGCCGCGGCGGAGCTGTCCGCCGGGCGGGCTAGCCTCGAAGCATGACGCACGCGATCGTCCCTCCGTATCTGCTGGCCAGGATCGCTGCGACGAGGGAGCCCACCTGGGCGCGGGCTGCGCAGGCGGCGCGGGCGACCCTCGACACGCCGCGGGAGTATCGCCCGGTCCGCTCCCGCCTGCGCATGTCGATCGAAGAGCCCGGCACTCTGGTCGTGGAGAGCGTGCCGGCTCCGGACCGCACCATCTCCGACGCGCAGCGGCTGGAACGGCTCCCCGGCGTTCGCGTGCGCGGCGAGGACGACCCGCCGACGGGCGATGAAGCGGTCGACGAGGCGTTCGACGGACTCGGCGCGACGTTCGACTTCTTCTGGGACGCCTACCAGCGCAGCAGCATCGACGGCGCAGGCGGTCCGCTGCTGGCGACCGTCCACTACGGCCGCGACTATGACAACGCCTTCTGGAACGGCGAGCGGATGGTGTTCGGCGACGGGGACGGCGAGGTCTTCGTCGGGTTCACCGGGTCGCTGACGGTGATCGCCCACGAGCTCACCCACGGCGTCACCGAGTTCGAGGGCGGGCTCGTCTACGAGGGCCAGTCCGGCGCGCTCAACGAGTCGGTCTCGGACGTGTTCGGCTCGCTGACCGAGCAGCACCACCTCGAGCAGACGTCCGACGAGGCGCGCTGGCTCATCGGCGAGGGCATCTTCACCGCCGCGGTGCAGGGCGTCGCTCTCCGCTCGCTCGCGGCTCCCGGCACCGCGTACGACGATGACGTCCTCGGCCGCGATCCGCAGCCCGCCCACATGGACGACTACGTGCAGACCTCCGACGACAACGGAGGCGTGCACATCAATTCCGGCATCCCGAACCACGCGTTCTACCTCGCCGCCCGCGCGCTCGGCGGCCGGGCATGGGAGCGCGCCGGACTCATCTGGTACCGGACGCTCACGTCCGGCACGCTGTCGCCGACCGCCGACTTCGCCGCATTCGCCGGGGCAACCCTGGCGGCGGCGGAGGCGGAGTACGGTGAAGGATCGGAGGAGGTCGACGCGGTGCGGGCGGGCTGGACCGACGTCGGTGTGCTGGATGGACGAAGCGACGCAGCCTGAGGACGGCCGGCAGGCCGGCGGCGAGAGCGGCCGGCAAGCGGGGCCCGGCGCCGACGGTGTCATCGTCGTGGCGGTGACGGTGACGCGCACCGGCGGGTTCGCGGGGCTCCGGCGCACGTGGCACGCGCAGCCCGACACGGCCGAGGCCCCGCAGTGGATCGCGCTCATCGACGGGTGTCCGTGGGATGCCGCGGCCCCGACTCGTCCGATCCCGCCGACCGGCGCGGACCGCTTCATGTGGCACGTCGACGCCCAGTGCGGCGACGCGGAGCGGCAGGCCGCGCTGGCCGATCCGGAGGTGCGGGGCCCCTGGCGCGAGCTCATCGACGCGGTGCGCTCGGCGTCCCCCAAGGCGCCGGAGAGACCGCCCAGCAGCCCCGACGCTGATCAGCGCCCGAAGAGGCGCCGCTTCTTCGCCGGCTTCAGATGCTTCTGGAGATAGATCGTGCCGAGCCAGCGGCCGAACTTGAAGCCGACCCGGCCCATGCGCCCGACCTCGACGAAGCCGAGCTTCTCGTGGAGCGCGACGGAAGCCTCAGCGCCCTTGTCACTGATCACGGCGACGATCTCGCGGATGCCCGCCGCCTCGCAGGCCTCGATGAGCGCCTCGAGAAGAGCGCGACCGAGTCCCTTGCCCGCGGCCGCGTGGCCGAGGTAGATCGAGTTCTCGACCGAGAACCGGTATGCCGACTTGCTCGACATCGGCTGCACCAGGGCGTAGCCGAGCACCTGACCGGACGGCGATTGGGCAACCAGGAACGGCAGTCCCAGCTTGGCCAGCTGGGCGGCCTTCTCGCGCCACTGCGCCAGGGTCCACTTCTTCTCGTCGAAGGTGACCACCGAGTTGGTCACGTAGTAGTTGTAGATCTCGCGGATGTCGGGGATGTCGCGGTCTTCCACGGGGCGGATCGTGTACGCGAATCCCGGCTCCGGCGCGGGCAGCCTCCGAAGGTGACGAGGGAGCCTGCGGCGGTCCCTGTCGTACTCCTCCTCCAGCATGCCGACAGCCTACTCAGACCGGAAGCCGCCAATCGACAGGCGTCGCGCCCTGCTGCGCGAGCAGCGCGTTCGCACGCGAGAACGGCCGCGATCCGAAGAAGCCCCTGCTCGCCGAGAGCGGCGACGGGTGGGGGGATTCGATGACCGGGGTGGATCCGAGCAGCGGCCGCAGGTTCGCAGCATCCCGTCCCCACAGGATCGCGACGAGCGCGCCGTCGCGGGCGACCAGCTCGCGGATCGCGTGCTCGGTGACCTTCTCCCAGCCCCAACCGCGATGGGATGCCGGTGCTCCCGGCGCCACCGTCAGCACCCTGTTCAGCAGCATGACGCCCTGGTCGCTCCACGCCGAGAGGTCGCCGTGCTGCGCGGGCGGAAGGCCGAGGTCCGCGTTCAGCTCCTGGTAGATGTTCGACAGGCTTCGGGGCAGGGGACGCACGTGCTTCTCGACGGCGAACGACAGGCCGATCGGATGACCGGGAGTCGGATACGGGTCTTGGCCCACGATGAGCACCTTCACGCCGGCGAGCGGCCGCTGGAAGGCACGCAGCACGTGATCGCCGGCCGGCAGATAGCGCCGGCCCGCGGCGACCTCACCGCGCAGCCGGTCGCCGAGCGCGGCGATGTCGGGCGCGACGGGCGCCAGCGCGCTCGCCCAGCCCGCATCGATCAGTCCCGCATCCGCGAGGTCGGCAAGCGTCCTCGCCACGACTCAGGAGCCCTCGCCGCTGCGGACCGCTCCGAGACTCGGCGCGGCAGCGGCCTCGTCCGATACCGTCCCCTGCCACGACCAGGGGAAGTCGATCCACAGCGACGTTTCGCGCCACGAATAGTCCGGCGTCGCGATCGATCCGGGCTTCGTGTAGACGGTGACCGAGCGGACCTCGGCGCCGCGACCGCGCAGCAGCGCGACTGCCAGTGCGAGCGTGCGCCCGCTGTCGGCGACATCATCCACCAGCAGCACGCGCCGTCCCGCGAGGTAGGCGATGTCCAGCGCCGGCGGCAGCACCTCGGGAGCGTCCAGCACCGTGCCGATCCCGGTGTAGAACTCCACGTTGAGGGCGCCGCAGTTCTTCACCCCGAGCGCATACGAGATCGCCCCGGCGGGCAGCAGTCCGCCGCGGGCGATCGCCACGACCACCTCGGGCTCGAAGCCGTCGGCCAGTATCGTCCGGGCGAGCTCGCGGGACGCTTCGCCGAACTGATCCCACGAGAGTCGCTCCCGCTCGCCCGTCGCGTCCACCATGCTGCCTCCTGTCGGGATGTCGGTCCCAGCGTAGGGGCGCGTCAGTCGAATCCGCCGCGCACCCGCAGCGGGCCGCGTGCGAGGAGGTGCTGAGCAGACTGCGCGACGGGGCGCATGGTGATCAGGTCGAGGTTCACATGACTCGGCGCGTTGAGTGCGTACGCGATCACGTCCGCGACGTCTTCGGCGGTGAGGGGGTTCTCGACGCCCTCGTAGACGCGCTCGGCTGCGTCGCGGTCGCCGCCCAGCCGCTTGAGGGTGAACTCCTCGGTGTAGACCATCCCCGGGGCGACTTCGATCACGCGGATCGGCTCGCCGTTCAGTTCGAGCCGGAGCGCCTGGGCCAGCATCCCCTCCCCCGCCTTGGCGGCGTTGTAGCCGCCGCCACCGGGATACGCAAGGTGAGCAGCCGTCGAGGTGACGAAGAGCGTGTCGGCGTGGCCGTCGGCCACCGCCGCATCCCGGAGCTGCGGAAGCAGGGCCGCGACCACCCGCTGTGCGGACAGCACGTTGACGTCGAACATCCACTGCCAGTCCGCCGCGGTGGCGTCCTCGACCCGATCGGTGCCGCGTGCGCCGCCCGCGACGTTGACGAGGGCGTTCACTCGGCCCGTCTCAGCCAGCCAGGCGGCGAGCGCATCCACATCCTCCTGCCGTGTCAGGTCGGCCGCGAACGCGACCGCGCCGGTCTCGGCTTCGAGGGCCTCCAGACGGTCAGCGCGCCGCGCGACGCCGACCACGTCCCAGCCGGTCGCACGCAGAGCCCGCGCCGCGGCGGCGCCGATCCCCGAGCTCGCTCCTGTCACCACTGCACGTCGCGTCGCCATGCATCCACGCTACCTACGTTGCCGCGACCGGGTGTTACGTAACATTTCCCGTTCGTTGTTGACAGGTGCGGTCATCCCTACTCTCGGTGGAGGCCTCGGTGTCCGCCGTCGCCGCTCGACTCACCCGATGGAGCACGCACATGTCCGCACCCGAGAACTGGCGCTTCGAGACCAAGCAGATCCATTCCGGCGCCCAGCCGGATCCGGTCACCAAGGCCCGCGCCACGCCCATCTACCAGACCACGTCGTACGTCTTCGACAGCACCACTCACGCCGCGAACCTGTTCGCACTCGCCGAGTTCGGAAACATCTACACCCGCATCCAGAACCCGACGCAGGATGTCGTCGAGCAGCGCGTCGCCGCCCTCGAGGGTGGCACGGGTGCTCTCCTGCTCGCCTCCGGCCAGGCCGCGGAGACGATCGCGGTGCTCAACATCGCGGAGGCAGGCGATCACATCGTCTCGTCGAGCTCGATCTACGGCGGCACGTACAACCTCTTCAAGTACACGCTGAAGAAGCTCGGCATCGACGTCACGTTCGTGGAGAACCAGGACGACGCCGAAGAGTGGCGGGCCGCGGTGCCGCCCGAACACGAAGCTCTTCTTCGCCGAGACGATCGGCAACCCGAAGATCAACATCCTCGACATCCGCCTCGTGGCCGACGTGGCGCACGAGAACGGCATCCCGCTGATCGTCGACAACACGATCGCCACCCCGTACCTCATCAAGCCCTTCGAGTTCGGGGCCGACATCGTCGTGCACTCGGCGACGAAGTTCCTCGGCGGCCACGGCACGGTCATCGGCGGCGTGATCGTCGACGGCGGCAGCTTCGAGTGGTCCAAGAACGTGGACAAGTTCCCCGGGCTCACCGTTCCCGACCCGAGCTACCACGGCGCGAGCTACACGGCCGCGGTCGGCGACGGCCTGGCGTACATCATCAAGGCCCGCGTGCAGCTCCTTCGCGACCTCGGGGCAGCCATCTCGCCGCAGAGCGCGTGGCTGCTGATCCAGGGCATCGAGACGCTGTCGCTGCGCATCGAGCGTCACGTGCAGAACGCGCAGGAGATCGCGGAGTGGCTCGAGAACCAGTCCGATGTCGCTTCGGTCAACTACTCCGGTCTGCCGACCTCGCCGTGGTACGCCAAGGCGAACGAGTACGCGCCCAAGGGCGTCGGTGCGGTGCTGTCGTTCGAGCTCAAGGGCGGTGTGGAAGCCGGGCGCGAGTTCGTCAACGCGCTGACGCTGTTCAGCCACCTCGCGAACATCGGCGACGTGCGCTCGCTCGTCATCCACCCCGCCTCGACGACGCACTCGCAGCTCACGCCCGAGCAGCAGCTCACGACCGGTGTCACACCGGGCCTCGTGCGCCTCTCGCTGGGACTGGAGAACATCGACGACCTCAAGGCAGACCTGGAGCAGGCGCTCGCCGCCGCCCGCCGGGTCAGTGAGGCCGCGCGCGCCTGAGAGCCGCTCGACGGAGACCGGATGCCTCGACCCGACCGGGTCGGGGCATCCGTCTTATCGGGGAGCGACTGCTCAGCCGGCATCCCACCAGCGGAGCACCCGGAGGGCGCGGAGGGTGATCCACCGGCTGGGGAACCCCTCGTGCTCACCCTCCATCGAGAAGAGCGTCGAACCCTGATGGGTGAGCTCGAGCTTCCACAGCCCGAACGGAAGCTGCTTGCCGCGGATCAGCTCGACCGCGTCCGCGCATCTTGCGTCGCGCTCGGGGCGTGCGAGGCGGAAGTAGTCGAGCGCACGCAGGACGTCGTAGTACCAGCGCGTCGGAAACGACGGCATGGTGAAGCGCGGATCGACCAGCTCGCCGGTCGTGCGACGTCTCAGCAGCTGGCGGTCGAGCAGATACTCCTCGCCCCTCGCGCGCGCTGCGGCGAGCGTGTCCGAGCCTCCGGTCGCCCGCTCCCACGCGCGCAGTCCCTGCAGAGCGCAGATCGTCGAATGGAAGGAGGACCGACTGGTCCCGTCCTCATCCCAGCAGTTCCACCCTCCGTCGGGCAGCTGTCCGGCCAGCAGCGTCGCAGCGATACGAGACCCGTCCTGGCCGAAGTAGGCCGCGTTGGCGAGCGCCCCTCCGTTGATGCAGGGCTCCACCTCACCCTCGAAGTAGGGCTGCCCATCGTGCTCCCACCGCACGTTGTCGCGCACGCGTGAGATCGCGCGGACGACCTCTGCCGCCTCGGGGTCGGGGCCGAACTCCCGAAGCAGCTCGAGCGAATGGTGAGTGGCGCTCCAGGCGTCGAAGAACGGCCGCTCGTCGTCGGCCCAGCCGGGACGATAGGTGCCGCCGTCCCAGCGACCGTCCGGCGCCTGCTCGGCGAGAAGCTGCGCACCCCAGCCCTCGACGGCGACGCGTGCACGCTCGGCCGCGACATCCCGCTCCGGCGCATCGGTCAGATCGCGCATCACCTGCCAGCGGATCGCGGGGTCGGAATCGAGCAGATAGGCGGTGACGTCCATGGGCGAGAGTGTACGACGGCGCTCCGACGCGACTGCGCGCAACGGCCTCGCGCAGGCGGAAACGGCGGATTCGCGTCATCCCTGCACCGCAGACAGACAGAGTCGACACGGATCGACCGCCGACCGGACACTGTCCGGAAGGCGGTCATATGGTGGGGCCGTGGACGATGAGATCGCTGACATCTACGACGATTTCGGGCGCCGGTGGGCCCATGACACGTCGCCTCTCTACGAGGACTGGGCGACCGGCATCGCCGCGGACGACGAGGTGCTCGACGTGCTGCGACCCCTCGCATACGCGAAGCGGCAGCCCAACCTGATCTTCGCCGCCGCCCGCTGGGAGGGGTCGCCCCTCGTGCCCTACTCCGAATGGCGAGACTGGGTGCTCGAGAACCAGGAGCGCGTGATCGCCACCGCGCTGGCGCGCACGACCCAGACCAACGAGGCCAACCGCTGCGCCACGTGGCTGCCGCCGCTGTCACAGATCGACGGTCCTGTGGCGCTGCTGGAGGTCGGCGCCGCCGCGGGCCTGTGTCTGTACCCCGACCGCTACAGCGTGCGGTATTCGACCCCCTCGGGCACCGTCCGGTTCGATCCGGATGCCGGTCCGAGCAGTGTGACTCTGGCGTGCGAGCTCGATGACGCCTCGGCCATCCCCGATCGCATGCCGGACGTCGTGTGGCGGCGGGGCATCGACCTCGCCCCGATCGACGCGGCGGATCCGGACGCGATCGCCTGGCTCGCCACGCTCATCTGGCCGGGACCCGCCCACGACGACCGGGTCGCGCGGCTGCGTGCCGCGGCGCGGATCGTCGCCGCGGATCCTCCGGAGATCGTGCGCGGCGACCTGCTCGAGCGCCTGGAGGATGTCGCGGCGACCGCACCCGCCGACGCGACGCTGGTCGTCTTCCACAGTGCGGTGCTGCTGTACCTGGATGCGCAGCAGCGGCGGCGCTTCGCAGATCTCGTGGCCGGACTGGGCCGAGCCGTCGGTCGCGTCGTCGTGTGGCTGTCGAACGAGACCACAGGCACTCTGGCCGAGATCGACGCGCAGCTGCCGGCGGTCCTCGACACGTCGCATAGGTTCGTGCAGACGCGCAACGGCCGGGCGATCGCGCTGGCGGGCCAGCACGGCGCGGTGTACGAGACCCTGCCGTTCGGCGGCTGAGCACCGGTCTGCGTAACACACCGACGTGCCGCTCGGCGGCACGGGAGAATGAGACGCATGGACTGGCAGACCTCCGAGGACACGGTGCCGAGCGCGCCGATCACGGAGGCCGACGCCCGGATGCTGCTGGGTCGCCCGCCGGCGACCGGCGCATGGCGCGACGGCGACCCGGTCGGCGATCGCCGCTTCGCCGCGTTCGGCGCGTTCCGCACCGAGGGGGGACGCGAGCTCCCGGCCTATCGCCTCGCGTACGAGACATGGGGTGAGCTGTCACCCGCTGGCGACAACGCGGTGCTCGTCCTGCACGCGCTCACCGGCGACAGCCATGTGCGAGGTGTTGCGGGGCCCGGTCATCCGACCGAGGGATGGTGGCACGACATCGTCGGCCCGGGTGCCCCGATCGACACCGACCGGTGGTTCGTGATCGCGCCCAACATGCTGGGCGGCTGCCAGGGGTCCACCGGACCGTCCAGCATCGCACCGGATGGGTACGAGTGGGCCTCACGCTTCCCGTATCTCACCATCCGCGACCAGGTGGCCGCACAGGTGCGGCTCGCCGACGCATTCGGCATCGACGTCTGGGCGGCGGTCCTGGGCGGATCGATGGGCGGCATGCACGCGCTCGAGTGGGCGGTCGGTCTTCCGGACAGGGTGCAGCGGGTCGGCATCCTGTCGGCACCGCCTGTGAACACGGCTGACCAGATCGCGCTGAACTCCGTCCAGCTCGAAGCGATCCACATCGATCCGCGCTTCCAGTCGGGCGAGTACTACGACGCGGCCGACGGCGACGGCCCGCACCGGGGACTCGCGCTCGCGCGGCGCATGGCCCTTCTGAACTACCGCTCGCCGACGGAGCTGAACCAGCGCTTCCAACGGTCCTGGCAGTCCGGGGTGAGCCCTCTCGGCCACGGCGGGCGGTTCGCCGTGGCGTCGTACCTCGACTTCCACGGCAACCGCTTCACGCGGCGCTTCGACGCGAACAGCTACATCATCCTCGTCGAGGCGATGAACTCGCACGATGTCGGCCGGGATCGAGGCGGCGTCGAGGAGGCCCTCGCGCGCGTCACCGCCACCGCCCTCGTGCTCGGGATCGACAGCGACCGGCTCTTCCCCGTCGACGGGCAGCACCGCATCGCGCGCAGCATCCGCACGACACTCGACGGCGCGGCGGTCGTGCTGACCAGCGACTTCGGACACGACGGCTTCCTCATCGAGACGCATGCCGTCGGCTCGCACGTGCGGCGGCTGCTGGAGTCCTGACGCCGGACAGCCCCGGCGGGTATCACCGCGGGTCGGTCATCCTGAACGTTCCCACCCACACTGGGGCGTGCGGTCGCGACGACCTTCACGTTCGCCGACATCGTCAACGTCGCGGGGGTCACCGTGCCATGAGGGACTGATCCGAAGACGGCGCGGTCAGCCCGTCCGGGTGTAGATCCACGGCAGCGAGCCGAGTTCGAGGCGATGGCGGGCTGCCGCGCCGCTTCCCTCGTCCTCGTACGCCGCGTCTGCCTGCCACAGCAGCATCGGACCGTCACCGCCGCGGCGCGCGACGGTCTCGAAGCGATGGATGCCGGCGACGCGGGCGAATCCGAGCATCGCCTCGGCATCCGGCTGGCCGGCCAGCTCGTGCAGCGTGACCCAGGTCGGCGGGTACAGGGTGACCTCGCCGCGTCCGTGGCGGGCGAGCATGGCTTCGGGCTGCACCCACTCGGCCGTCACCACCTCATCGGGGGCGAGCGTCAGGTCACCGCCGGGATCGCTCGCCAGGAAGAACCACGTCCGGATGCGCAGCGCCAGTCCCGGCGGCGGATCCCAGCAGGACAGGCCGACCAGGTTCGCGGCGTCCACGAGAAGTCCGGTCTCCTCCTCGGTCTCGCGGACGGCCGCGCGATGCGCGGCGGCGAGCTCCTCGCCGCCTTCGCGGTCGGCCTGCTCGAGCTTGCCGCCCGGGAAGACCCAGGCGCCGGCGAACGAGCCGCGATCGGGCCGCTCGATCATGAGCACCTCGGGACCGCCGACGGCGTCGCGGACGAGCACGACGGTCGCGGCCACGGGGATGTCGGGATCGCTCGCATCCTCGGGCGTGCGCGGTCGCGACTGGCCCACCAGGTCGGCGAGGGAGCGAACGGCACGATCTGCGGGCGTCGGGTCGGACACCCGACCACTCTAGGCCGCGACGAGCGACCGCGAACGCTCGAGCCGGAGGCTCAGCGCGGCGATCCCGAGCCCGCCGAGCGCCAGCACGACGCCGACCCAGGCGGGCGCAACGAATCCCAGGCCGAGCGCGATGACGACTCCGCCGAGGAACGCGCCGAGGGCGTTGCCGATGTTGAGCGCCGAATGGTTCAGCGCGGCCGCGATCGACTGGTTGTCCTCGGCGACGTCCATCAATCGGGTCTGGATCGTCGGGCTGAGGACGGATGAGACGAAGCCCGTCGCGAGGACGAAGAACCCGAGCGCCCAGATCCAGTGGGACGTCAGCGCGAGAAGCGCCAGAACGACGGTGAGCCCCACGAGCCCTCCGATCAGGGTGCGCTTCAGGTTCACATCGGCGAGGTGGCCGCCGACCAGATTGCCCACCGTCATGCCGATGCCCATCAGCACCAGCACGATCGGAACCACCCACTCCGGCGATCCCGCGACTTCGGTCACCATCGGGGCCACGTAGCTGTAGACGGCGAAGAACCCGCCGAAGCCGATCGCCCCGACGCCGAGCGCCAGCCAGACCTGCCCGATGCGGAAGACGCCGAGCTCGGCGCGGAGCGTCCGCCCCGGTTCACCGGGGTGAGGCGGGACGAAGATCGCGATGAAGACCGTGGCGGCGGCGAAGATCGCGGTGACCACCATGAACGCGGCACGCCAGCCAACCTGCTGGCCGAGGTAGGTGCCGAGGGGAACGCCGACGACGTTGGCGACGGTGAGTCCCGTGAGCACGAAGGCAACGCCCTTCGCGCGATTGCCGGGGCCGAGGACGTCCGCGGCGACCAGCGCGCCGATTCCGAAGTAGGCGCCGTGAGGCAGACCCGCGAGGAACCGGGATGCCGCCACCAGCTCGAATGTCGGCAGGATGACCGTCAGCCCGTTGAAGACCGTCAGCGCGAGCGCGAGCCCGATCATGACGCGATGCCGCGGGTACTTCGCCACCGATCCTGCGATCGTCGGCGCGCCGACGACCACACCGAGGGCGTAGAGGGTGATGAGCCAGCCGGTCTGGGCGATCGCATCGCCCTGGCTCGCTGCCCACTGCCCGGGCAGGACGTCGGCGGCGATGTTCGGGAGCAGTCCCATCACGACGAACTCGGTCATGCCGATGCCGAAGCTGCCGATGGCGAGGGAGAGGAGCGCCCACATCGCCGCACCCCTCGAGATGGTCGAGGAGGTCATCCGGTCATGCTAGCGCGGCATCCGTGGCCTTGTCGAATCGATTCGGAGCGCTCACGCCCGATGGCGCGGTCGTCGGAACCGATGCCGTCAGACGGCTTCGAAGTCGCTGCCGTCCGGGCTCTGCAGGGCTCGTTCGAGACGTTCGATCTTGCCGTCGATCTCGCCTGTGAACCCGGGGCGGATGTCTGCCTTCAGCACCAGGGAGACGCGTGAGCCGAAGGGAAGCACAGCCTCGGTCGCGCGCTTGACGACGTCGAACACCTCGTCCCACTCGCCCTCGATCTCGGTGAACATCGAGCTGGTCCTGTGCGGCAGCCCCGACTCGCGCACCACCCGCACTGCTGCAGCGACCGCGTCGTGCACGGAAGCGTCCGCAGACGGGCCGGTACCAGCCGCCGGGACGGCGGCTGTGCTGGGCGTGCCACTGGGTGCGACAGAAAAGGCGACGAGCATGAGGACCTCCAGGATCAGGAACGGACGACAGCGATGGATGAGCTCGCACCGACGCGCCGCGGAACGCGCGCCAGGCGTGCGACCGCCCAGACCAGCAGGACGACGACGAGCGCATTGCGCAGGGTCAGCAGGGCAGCGGGGAAGGGCAGAACGTTCAGCAGTCCCCAGTAGGCGATGGGGTACACGGCCAGGGTGACGAGGGCGATGGCCAAGCCCAGCCAGGCCGGTGCGCGCCAGCGACGCCGATCGATCACCAGACCGATCACGAGCGGAGGGATGATCCAGGTCATGTACTGCGGGGAACCGACCTTGTTGAAGACGATGAACACCAGCACGAGCGCGAGCGCCAGCGGCGGGAACAGGGTCACGAAGCCCGCGCCGCGCCACGCCCCATGTGCGCCGAGCGCCGCGACCCCGAGGACGGCGACGATCAGCAGCGGAGTCATCACGGCGATCACCGAGTCGACTCCGGGGCCTGCGACCTGGAATGTCAGCAGGCCTTGGTCGTAGTAGATGAAAGAGCCGGGGATGCCGAGCACGGCCCGCCAGAGGTAGTAGGTGCTGACGGGCGCTTCGAGCTGAAGCCCGCGGTCGGTCTGGTCGGTGATGAAGCCGAACACGTGGCGCCCGCCCCCGGCAGACAGGACGATGGCCAGAGTCGCCGCCGAGACGAGAACGGCGCCGCCGACGACGGCGAGCCGGCGCCGAACGGCGATCACCGCGGCGGCGAGGAGCGCGGCCGGCCAGACTTTGATCCAGGTGGCGATCGCCAGCAGGATCGAGGCGAGCCACGGGCGGCCGACGAGCCACAGGCATCCCACGAGGGCGACGGGCACGGTGATTCCGTCGAGCCGGTACATCCCCACCGGGCCGAGCAGCAGCATGAAGCCCAGCCAGAACCACGCCCCGAGTGACCGTCCGGCGGAGCGTCCCCTGCCCACGAGCACCGCGAACGCCAGCGCGTCGCAGAGCGTGATCAGGATCGCCCAGGCCACCTCGTACCCGGCGATCCACTCGAAGCCCTGAGCGAGCACCAGGGGAACCAGCGCGAGCTGCGGATAGACCCACGACTCGGTGATCCCCACGATCGCACTGCCCTCGACCGCCCAGGTCGACCACGGCTCGTAGACGTTGGTCACATCGCCCATCGGCTGATTGGGCAGTGTGAATCCCAGCACCGCGATCACGAGATGGACGACCGCGAACGCGACCCACAGCACCGCCCGTCTCGACACCCGTCGATTCTAGGTGAGCGACCGTCGCTCAACCGGACGCGAGAGCTTCGGCGACCGCACGCGGAAGCGTCGTCGCGACATCCATCGCCGTGATCGGCCCGCCGTTCGGCCCGAGGTCGCTCGCCGCCATGCTGGCGGCGCGACCGTGCAGCCAGGCCGCGGCCGCCGCTCGCGGGCCGAGCTCGTCGCCGGAGTCCGCGCCCGACACCACCGCACCGATCGCCCCGGCCAGCACGTCGCCGGTTCCAGCGGTCGACAGCCACGGTGTGCCGGCCGCCACCGCCGTGGACCACCCGCTCGCGGACGCGACGATGGTGACGGAGCCCTTCAGAACCACCGTGCCTCCGAGCCGCGACGCGGTCTCCGCAGCGGATGCCGTGCGCGCGTCGGCGCCGGCCGGCGTGGTCTCGGAGAGACCGAGCAGGGCGCGCAGCCGCGCATGCTCCCGTCCGTGCGGAGTGACGATCAGCGGCGCCGTCGCGTCCGGCACCAGGTCGAGGGCGCCCGCATCGACGACGACCGGCAGGGGACCGGAGAGGATGTCGCGCAGCGCCTCGGTCTCGGCATCCGACCTCGCCGTGGCATCCGTTCCCGACCCGATCAGCCACGCCTGCACGCGGCCGTCCGCCGTCACGGTCTCGGGACGTCGCTGCAGCACCAGGGAGGTCGGCACCTCCGGACCGAGGTAGCGGATCATCCCGACGCCCGTGCGCCACGCGGCCTCGACTCCGAGGACGGCGGCGCCGGGGTAGGCGTCGGATCCGGTGCGGATGCCGAGCACCCCGCGGGAATACTTGTCATCGTCGTCGGTCGGCCTCCGCAGGACGCTCTCCGTGTCCTGCACCGTCCATGACCCCCGCATGGCGACACCCTACCCGCGCTGGAGCCGATCGATGAGCCTGCTGTTCTCCCCCAAGCCGTACCTGCGCGCACGCGCTGCGTGAGCCGCCGCATCCGGACGCAGAACGCTCGGCCGGGCGAGGAGGGCTCGAGGCGGTCGACACCGACCCGCGCCGAACCTCCTCGTCCTCAGCCGCAAGCCCGCGTCAGGCGGGACGCCGGGTGGCGTCCTGCACCTCGCCGATGAGCTCCTCGATGATGTCCTCCAGGAACAGCACCGCGGTGGTCTCGCCGTTCTCGTCGCGCACGCGCGCCAGGTGCCGCCCGGCACGCCTCATCAGGGCGAGCGCGTCTTCGAGATCGGTCGTCTCGAGCACCGGCACCATCTGGTGGATCCGCTTCGGGGGGATGGGTTGGATGACATCCGACGACGCATGCGGTCCCTCCGCGGCGCGGAGCACGTCTTTGAGGTGCACGTAGCCGAGGGGCACGCCGTCGGCATCCACGATCACGTACCGCGAGAAGCCGTGCTTGGCGACGGATCGCTCGATCTCATCGGGCGTCACCGACTCGGGAAGGGTGACGAGCTGCGTCAGCGGCACGGCGATGTCCTTCGCCTTCTTGTCGGTGAACTCCAGGGCCGCCGAGACCGTGCCTGCGGCGTCGTCGAGCACGCCCTCGATCCGCGACTGGTTCACGATCGTGGTCACCTCATCGAGCGTGAAGGTCGACGCTGCTTCGGCCTTGGGCTCGATCCCGAACAGTGCAACAGCGTGATTGGCGATCCAGTTCAGCACGAAGATCACCGGGTGGAACAGGCGTGAGACCCAGACCAGCGGCGTCGCCAGCATGAGCACGGCTCGGTCCGGAAGCGAGAACGCCAGGTTCTTCGGCACCATCTCGCCGAACACCACGTGCAGGTAGGAGACCAGCACCAGCGCCACGATGAACGCGATCACATCGACCGTGCCCTCCGCCATGCCGGTCAGGCCGAGCGGTTCCGCCAGCAGGTGGTGGATGGCTGGCTCGGAGACGTTCAGGATCAGCAGCGAGCAGATCGTGATGCCCAGCTGAGAGGTCGCCAGCATCAGAGTGGCGTGCTCCATCGCGTACAGGGCGGTCTTGGCCGCCCGGGAGCCGCGCTCGGCGAGCGGCTCGATCTGCGAGCGACGCGCCGAGATGACGGCGAACTCCGCGCCGACGAAGAAGGCGTTGAACGCGAGCAGAACGACGAGCCATGCGATTCCCGCCCAGTCGCTCACGAGCGCTCACCGCCTTCGGCCGCGGTCGGCTCTTCGTCCGGCATCGGGGTGTGCGTGAAGCGGACCCGATCGACGCGACGGCCGTCCATGCGCTGCACATCCAGGGTTCCGTCCTCGATGTCCAGCGTGTCGCCGACGGCCGGGATGCGTTCCAGGACACTCATGATGTACCCGCCGACCGTGTCGTAGACGTCTCCTTCGGGGATGCGGATGCCGGTGCGGTCGCGCACCTCGTCGGGCCGCAGCTCGCCCGGGAACGTGATCGATCCTTCGGCCCGGACGATGCCGGCGCGTCGGCGGTCGTGCTCGTCGAGGACCTCGCCGACGATCTCCTCGACCAGATCCTCGAGCGTGACGACGCCCGCGGTGCCGCCGTACTCGTCGACCACGATCGCCATCTGGTAGCCGCGAGCGCGCAGCTCCGCAACCAGGGTGTCGAGATGCACCGCCTCGGGGAAGCGGAGCGGCTCCGTGGCCAGGGCCGCCGCCGGAACGTCCGCTCGCCGGTCGCGCGGCACCCCGACGGCCGCCTTGAGGTGCACGATGCCGACGATGTCGTCCATCGACTCCTCGTACACCGGGAAGCGGCTGTGTCCGGTGCGACGGGCGAGCTGGATGACGTCCTCTGCGGAGTCGTCGGCGGCGAGCGCGTGGATGCTGGGGCGCGGCGTCATCACATCGGCGGCGCTCAGGCGCGCGAAGGTGAGGCTGCGATCGAGCAGGGACGCGGTGTCCTCCTCGAGCACGCCGGCGAGCGCCGACCGGCGCACCAGGCTGGAGAGCTCCTCAGCGGTGCGGGCACCCGACAGCTCTTCCTTCGGCTCCACGCCGATGAGGCGGAGGACGCCGTTCGCACTGCCGTTGAGCACGGCGATCGCGGGGCGGAACACCATCGTGAACCCGACCTGGAAGGGCATCACGAGCTTCGCCGTCTGGCGCGGAACGGCGAGGGCGAAGTTCTTCGGGATCAGCTCGCCGAGGATCATCGACAGGACCGTGGCGACGGCGACCCCGATGAAGACGGCGACGGGAGACACGAGGCCCTCAGGCCAGCCCCACGCGGTGAAGACCGGTCGGAGGAGGTTCGAGATCGCCGGCTCCATCGCGTACCCGGTGAGGAGGGTGGTCAGCGTGATGCCCAGCTGTGCGCTGGAGAGATGGGTGGAGGTGATCCGCAGCGCGTTGATCGTCATCGTGAGGCGGGATTCACCCGCGTCGCGACGTGCTTCCAGATCTGCGCGATCGAGGTTCACGAGCGCGAACTCGCTCGCGACGAACAGGCCGGTTCCGACCGTGAGCAGGAGCCCCACGCCCAGCATGATGTAGTCCATCACGCATCACCCCCCGCCATGGCGGGTGCGGGTCGATGGGGCGATGGTCTGCAACTGGGAGGGTCGTCCATTGTGGCGACAAGTCTACGGGGCAGGCGGTGAGCCGGAACGTGGCTACCAGCTGACCGGAAGCGCCTTGCCCTCCTCGTAGCCGGCCGCCGACTGCAGTCCGACACGTGCTCGCTCGCGGAACTCCGAGACCGACACGGCGCCGGCGTAGGTGAAGGACGAGCGCACGCCGGATGTGATCATGTCGATGAGATCCTCCAGCCCGGGGCGCAGCGGATCCAGGTAGATCTTGGACGACGAGATGCCTTCGGCGAACAGCTCCTTGCGGGCGAGGTCGTAGGGGTCCAGCCGGCCGAACCGGTCGTGGACCGCCTTGGTCGAGGCCATCCCCCACGATTCCTTGTACGCACGCCCGCCCCCGTCCACCTGCAGCTCGCCGGGGGCCTCGATCGTGCCTGCGAACCACGAGCCGATCATGACGGATGCCGCGCCCGCCGCGAGCGCCAGCGCGACGTCGCGCGGGTAGCGCACGCCGCCGTCTGCCCAGACGTGGGCGCCCATCATGCGCGCCGCCTCCGAGGTCTCCAGCACGGCGGAGAACTGCGGGCGGCCGACGGCGGTCATCATGCGGGTCGTGCACATCGCACCGGGACCGACGCCGACCTTCAGGATGGCGGCGCCCGAGGTGACCAGGTCGTGGACGCCCTCGGCGGTGACGACGTTGCCGGCCGCGATCGGGATGCCGAGGCCGAGCTCGGACACGGTGCGAAGCGCTTCCAGCATTCCTTCCTGGTGTCCGTGCGCGGTGTCGACGACGAGGACGTCGACGCCCGCCGCGGCCAGCGCGCGCGCCTTCGCGGCGACGTCGCCGTTGATGCCCACCGCCGCCGCCACGCTGAGGCGGCCCGATGCATCCACCGCGGGCCGGTAGAGAGTGGATCGGAGGGCGCTCCGGCGCGAGAGCGTGCCGACGACGAAGCCGTGATGCAGGACGCAGACCGTCTCGACGCCGGCGCCGACGATCAGGTCGAACGCATGCCGTGCGCTCTCCACGTCATCCGCGTCGATGGAAGCGGTCCTCCCGCGGGCGAGGTCGCCCAGCCGAGCGTCGGGCAGCGCCGTCCCCAGGCGGGTCGCGGGGACGACGCCCAGGACGTCGGCGATGTTGAGGGGCCCGGCCGACGCCTCGGCCACGACGATGCCGTGACCTTCGGTCGCCGGCAGGAGCCGCGCCGCATCCGTCACCGTCGCCTGCGGCGGCAGAACCAGCGGCGTGTCCCACCTCACCGGCTGGTCCTTCACCCACCGGATCGCCGCATCCAGCTCCTGAAGCGGCATGTCCTGCGGCAGCACGCCGAGCCCGCCCCGGCGTGCGAGTGTCGCAGCCAGCCGCGCACCGGTGACCGAGTTCATGTTGGCCGAGACCAGCGGGATGGTCGCCGTCGTGCCGTCGTTCGGCGACAGGTCCACGTCCAGCCGGCTCGTGATGGACGAGTGGCGCGGCACGAGGAAGACGTCCGAGTAGGTCAGGTCGACCT
This sequence comes from uncultured Actinomycetota bacterium, assembly GCA_963717585.1. GTDB lineage: Bacteria > Actinomycetota > Actinomycetes > Actinomycetales > Microbacteriaceae > Microbacterium. The sequence goes on from CAVQWI010000001.1 coordinate 884,162, forward strand.
CGGGCTGCTCACCGTAGAACTCCATGCTCGAAAGATTAGTGACTCTTCCTGTACGCATAACGATGCGCAATCGTGTTCGCAAGGCCCTTTGTCAGCCGGGGAACCGGAGGCCAGACTGAGTTAGGCTTAACAGTCGTGCGTGTGGGCCGTCGATGTGCCCGGCACGTTCCCAAAGTCTCACGGAAGCAGGCGATCGAGCGTGTCGAGTCAGGTCACGGGCGTCGGGGTGTCGAGCGAAGGAGAGTTCGGAGCCAACGAATGGCTCGTCGACGAACTCTACGAGCAGTTCAAAGTCGATAAGAACTCGGTCGACAAGGCCTGGTGGCCGATCCTGGAGGCCTACCATCCGGTCGACACCACCGCGAGTCCGTCGGCAGCGACGACCGCCGCCGCGGAGGCGCCTGCGCCGGCTTCCACTGCCGCACCGACGGCTTCCGCCGCACCGCCGGCCGCTCCCCCGGCAGTCGACGCGCCGACCCCGGCACCGGCACCCGCGCGAACCGAGCAGTCCTCGGAGGGCGCCAAGCCGACCGCCGAGGCTCCGGAGGCGCACCCGATGACGGCGCCGATCCCGGTGGTGGGGGCACAGCCGGTCGCTCGCACGACCGCGCGTCCCGCCGCCCCGCAGCCGATCCCGGCGCAGGCCCCGGTGGTCGCCCCGTCGGCGAGCACCGAGAACCCGGAAGAGGACAGGGTCACCGTCCTCAAGGGCATGACCAAGACCCTCGCCGTGAACATGGACGAGTCGCTCACGGTTCCCACCGCGACCAGCGTCCGCACGATTCCGGCCAAGCTGATGATCGACAACCGCATCGTCATCAACAACCACATGTCGCGGACCCGCGGCGGCAAGATCAGCTTCACCCACCTGATCGGCTGGGCGCTCATCCGCGCGCTCAAGGAGTTCCCCAGCCAGAACGTCTTCTACGCCGAGATCGACGGCAAGCCGTCGGTCGTGGCTCCCGCGCACATCAATCTCGGCATCGCCATCGACCTGCCCAAGCCCGACGGCACGCGGGCACTCCTGGTGCCGAGCATCAAGCGCGCCGACACGCTGACCTTCAGCGAGTACCTGGTCTCCTACGAAGACCTGATCACCCGCGCGCGTGGCAACAAGCTGACTGCCGCCGACTTCCAGGGCACGACGCTCTCACTGACCAATCCCGGCGGCATCGGCACCGTGCACTCGGTCCCGCGCCTCATGCGCGGGCAGGGCTGCATCATCGGCGCCGGCGCCCTCGAGTACCCCGCCGAATTCCAGGGCGCGAGCGAGAAGACGCTCAACGAGCTCGCGATCGGCAAGACGATCACGCTCACCAGCACCTACGATCACCGCGTCATCCAGGGTGCCGGCTCCGGCGAGTTCCTCAAGAAGGTGCACGAGCTGCTCATCGGGCAGCGCAACTTCTATGAAGACATCTTCGCGGCGCTGCGCATCCCCTACGCGCCCATCCACTGGGCAGCCGACATCAACGTCGACCTCGCCGAACGCGTCGACAAGACCGCACGCGTGCAGGAGCTCATCAACTCGTTCCGCGTGCGCGGCCACCTCATGGCCGACATCGACCCGCTCGAGTACGTTCAGCGCACGCACCCCGACCTGGAGATCGAGCAGCACGGCCTGACGTTCTGGGACCTCGACCGCGAGTTCGTCACGGGCGGCTTCGGCGGCAAGCGCCAGATGAAGCTGCGCGACATCCTCGGCGTCCTGCGTGACTCCTACTGCCGCACGATCGGCATCGAGTACATGCACATCCAGGATCCGGAGCAGCGCCGCTGGTTCCAGGAGAACGTCGAGCTGAAGTATCAGAAGCCCGGCCACGACGAGCAGCTGCGGATCCTGAGCAAGCTCAACGAGGCGGAGGCATTCGAGACCTTCCTGCAGACCAAGTACGTCGGGCAGAAGCGCTTCAGCCTCGAAGGCGGCGAGTCGCTCATCCCCCTGCTCGACGAGATCCTGCAGGGCGCGGCCGAGGCCGGTCTCGACGGAACCGCGATCGGGATGGCTCACCGCGGCAGGCTGAACGTGCTGACGAACATCGCCGGCAAGACCTACGGCCAGGTGTTCCGCGAGTTCGAGGGCTCCGTCGCCATCGGCAGCAAGAGCGGCTCGGGCGACGTCAAGTACCACCTCGGCACCGAGGGCACGTTCGTGGACGACCGCGGTGAGGAGCTCCCGGTCTATCTCGCGGCCAACCCCTCGCACCTGGAGACCGTCGACGGCGTCCTCGAGGGCATCGTCCGGGCCAAGCAGGATCGCAAGCCGATCGGCTCGTTCTCCTGGCTTCCGCTCCTCGTCCACGGCGATGCCGCGTTCGCCGGGCAGGGTGTCGTGGTCGAGACGCTGCAGATGTCGCAGCTGCGCGGCTACCGCACCGGCGGCACGATCCACGTCGTCGTCAACAACCAGGTCGGCTTCACGACCGTCCCGCAGGATGCCCGCTCTTCGGTCTACGCGACGGATGTCGCCAAGACGATCCAGGCGCCGATCTTCCACGTCAACGGCGACGACCCCGAGGCCGTCGTGCGCGTCTCGCAGCTCGCCTTCGCCTACCGCCAGCGCTGGCACCGCGACGTCGTGATCGACCTCGTCTGCTACCGCCGACGCGGCCACAACGAGGGAGACGACCCCTCGATGACCCAGCCGCTGATGACGAACCTCATCGAGGCCAAGCGCTCCGTGCGACGGCTGTACGTCGAAGCCCTCGTCGGTCGCGGCGACATCACCGAGGAGGAGTACGAGCAGGCCAAGCGCGACTTCCAGAACGGCCTCGAGGTCGCCTTCGCCGAGACCCACGCCGCCGAGACGGGAACCTCGCCGGTCGTGACGGATGCCGTCATCGAACCGGCCGTCGGCTCCCCCGAGACGACCGGCGTCTCGCGCGATACGGTCAACCTCATCGGCGACGCCTTCCTCAACAAGCCCGACGGCTTCACCGTGCACGCGAAGCTCCAGCAGCTGCTGGAGAAGCGCCTCGACATGAGCCGCAACGGCGCCATCGACTGGGGCTTCGCGGAGCTGCTGGCGTTCGGCTCGCTGCTGGTCGAGGGCACACCCGTCCGACTCGCCGGACAGGATTCCCGCCGCGGCACGTTCGTGCAGCGCCACTCCGTGCTCCACGACCGCGCGAACGGGCAGGAGTGGATCCCGCTCACGAACCTCGGCGACAACCAGGGCAAGTTCTGGGTCTACGACTCCCTCCTCAGCGAATACGCTGCGGTGGCCTTCGAGTACGGCTACTCGGTCGAGCGGCCCGATGCGCTCGTTCTGTGGGAAGCGCAGTTCGGCGACTTCGCGAACGGCGCGCAGTCGGTCGTCGATGAGTTCGTCTCATCGGCAGAGCAGAAGTGGGGCCAGCAGTCGAGCGTCGTGCTGCTGCTCCCCCACGGCTACGAGGGTCAGGGACCGGATCACTCCTCGGCGCGCATCGAGCGCTACCTGCAGATGTGCGCGCAGGACAACATGACCGTCTCGCGCCCCTCGACTCCGGCGTCGTACTTCCACCTTCTACGCCGGCAGGCGTACATGCGCCCCCGCCGGCCGCTCATCGTCTTCACGCCGAAGGCCATGCTGCGCCTGCGCGGCGCGACCAGTCCGGTCGAGGAGTTCCTCACCGGCAAGTTCGAACCGGTGCTCGACGACGACCGTGCTCTGGACCGCGCGGCGGTCAAGCGCGTGCTGCTGCACGCCGGCAAGATCCACTGGGACCTCAAGGCCGAGCTCGACAAGAACCCCAACCCCGAGATCGCACTCGTCCGGCTCGAGCAGTACTACCCGGCGCCGATCGAGGAGCTCAACGCGGTGCTGGACAGCTACCCCGACGCCAAGCTGTTCTGGGTGCAGGACGAGCCCGAGAACCAGGGGGCTTGGCCCTTCATCGCCCTCGAGGTCGTCAAGCATCTTCACGGACGCACCATCCGGCGCATCTCGCGCGCATCGGCGGCTTCGACGGCGACCGGCTCCCCCAAGGTGCATGCGCTCGAGCAGGCCGCGATCCTGAAGAAGGCTCTGACGCTCTAGGACTTCCCCGAGAGCGGATGTCGCGGCATCCGCCCGTTCGGCTTGTGCCGCAGGTCTTCAGCCGATCCCAGCCCGGGTGCGCCGCCGCTGCACGATCGTCACGAGCACGGCGGCGGCGGCCAGCGCGAAGACCGGCAGCAGCGACCCCAGGGCCAATACGAGCATGCCCACGCACAGGACCACCGCGACCCATGCCATCCACCATCCCAGCGTGCGCGGAGCAAGCAGGCGCACGGCGGCGATCATGCCCACGACGTAGATGGCGACCATGCTGCTGGTGTGCACGAGGATGAAGGGCGTCAGGTCCAAGCCCGACCACAGCATGAGACCGAAGTACGTCGCCACGACGACGCCGATCAGACCGAGTGCACGACGCGGGATGCCGCCCGCCTCTGCGCCGGGCGCGAACCAGCGAGGCAGATCGCCGTTCGCGGCCAGTGAGGCACCCAGCTTGGCGAACGCGGCCAGATACACGTTCAGCACGCCGAGTGCGACGACGGCCGCGATCACGCCGACCGCGATCGAACCGAAGCCGGACGAGCCCAGCCCGGCGAGCGTCAGCAGCGGCACCAGGCCATCGCCGGCCCTGTCGCCGAGAGCACCGACCGTCACGATCTGCAGCACGAGGTAGCAGGCGCCCGTCACCACGAGCGCGACCGCGGTCGCCAGGGGGATGATGCGGCGCGGGTTGCGGAACTCCCCCGAGACGTGCGTTCCCACCTCCCACCCGGCGAAAGCCCAGACGAACAGGCTGATCGCGGTGCCGACCCCGCCCCACCCGTGTGGAAGGAGCGGCTGGAAATTCTGCGGCTCGACCGAAGGTGCGGCGAGTGCGACCACTGTGATGACGACGATGAGCAGCAGGGCCGTGAGGACGAGCTGCAGCCAGCCCGCGACGCGCACTCCGAACGCATTGATCACGAACGGAGGGATGAAGAAGATCAGGGCCAGCACGGGCACCACCGCGCGATCCGCTCCCACGACCGCGGCGACGTACTCTGCACCCAGAACAGCGACGACGGGGCCGCCTGCGCATACGCCGAACATGAACCAGTAGCCCGTCATCCGTGCGACCGTCGCGCCCAGTGCGCGGCGCGCGTAGCTGGCCACCCCGCCCGGGTCGGGGTAGCGGGCGGCGAGCGCTGCGAAGGTGCCCGCCAGAGGAATCGACAGGATGATGACCGCGATGACCGCCACGATGCTGCCGGGGCCGGCGACCTCCGCGGCGATGCCGGGCAGGACGAGGAGGCCGGTTCCGAGGACGGAGCCGATGTAGAGGGCGATGCCCTGCGGCAGCCCCAGCGAACCGCGCGCGGGCGCGATGGGCGCGGGTAGGGCGATCGGCGAGGTCACGATCCCAGTCTGGCGCGCGCGTGCGACACCGCCACCGAGCGCGCCTGCCAATCGTGGCCCGGAGCCTGCCAAGCGACCGGCGTCAGTACCAGAGGCTCAGGTACGGCGTCTCGGCGGACCTGAACGCCGCCTCGAACGCCGACAGGACGGCAGGCTCGGCGTCGATGAGCCCGGCATGGGCGAGCGTGGTCGCCCGATTGCCGCCGAGCAGCAGGGACGAGAGCGCATATACCGAGAGCGTGATGTCGGCGGGTCGGTCGGAGCTCTCGATGACGGCGCCGCCCGTGTCATCGATGCTCAGCCGCCAGGTGCCGTCGGCGAAGCCGAGCGGGTCGGTGACGCGGAGCGTGAAGGCACCGGACGATGCGTAGGCGCGGGCACCCAGAACGGTGGGCACGTCGAGGATTCGCAGCCAGCCGTGCTCGGTGCTCTTCACCGACGCACCGCGCTGGTCGGCGATCATCCACCGCAGCGGTTCGTCCACCGAGCGCAGGGAGGCCTTCACGACCGCGACGAGGTCGTGCTCGAGCACGAATCGCCACAGGGCAGCGTAGGCGTCCGCAGTCTCGGTGACGAGGTAGTGCAGCTCGAGGTCGTGCTTGGTGAAGTCCTCGCCCTCCTCGGAGAGCCGGTACACCGCGACCCCGCGGGTGGTCCCGCCCGCATCCGCATACCGCACGCCGCGGAGTTTCTTTCCTCCGTCCTGTCCTGGGGCGGTGCCCGACATCCGGCGCCAGAGGCCCGGCCAGGCCTCGATCTCGCCCGGCCGCGACGCGCGTACCCGGCCGTGCACTTCGGCGAGCTGGTCGCGCAGCCGCTCCCGGTCGACGAAGTCGAGTCGTCCGTCGGGTCGCGGACCGACCCAGATCGCGCGCTTGGTCTCGATCGACCAGTCGGTGCCGAAGGTGGCGGGGGCGAACCCGAATCTGCCGTAGATCGTCGCCTCCGAGACCGTGAGGCCCGAGATCGCGACGCCCGCAGCCGCTGCGGTGCGCAGTTCGCCCTCGAGCATCGCGCGCGCGATGCCCTTGCGTCGGTGGGTCGGTGCCACGGTGACTCCGCTCACGGCCCACATCGGGATGCTGCGGCCGCCCGGAAGCGTCATGTCGGTGACCCAGGAATTGACCGTGCCGACCGGCTCGGTCGTATCGAGCGACTTCGGGTCGTAGACGCCGACGAACCGCCGGAACGCGAGCCCGTCCCGTGCGCCGCCGAGCTGCTCCTCCGTCTGCTCGCCGGACAGGAACCCGCGCATCTCCGCCTGCAGATAGGGATCGAAGACCGACGGGTCGCCCGTGTCGATCACCCGGTATTCGAGACCGTTCGCACCGAGCGCGCGGGTGGCATCTGCGTCTGCGGGGGCGTTCTTCCAGTCGTGCGAAAGCATGGGCCCACCCTACCCAGCGCCGCGGACAGGGCGCGGGCTGCTCAGTCCCCGAGTGCCGCTGCGGCAGCCGCCTCGGAGGCAGCTCCATCCGCCCGGACCAGGCCGAGGCGCGTGCGCCGGTGGATCAGATCGTCGACCGTGAGCGCACCCTCCACCCGCACTCCCCAGCGCAGCTCCTGCGCCGTGACTCCGCGGGCCGCCTGCGGTCCCGGTGGCATGCGCGCGACGAACGGAGCCTCCGCCCCGTAGCGGCGAACCAGCCGGGCGGGCGCGGAGATCTCCCCGACGCGTGCGCGTGGCCAGGCCCCGACGAGCGGAAGCGTCTTCGTGCGCGAGGCGGCGACCTGGCCGCGTGCGAACCGGCGTGCCACCGCGGCATCCATCCCGTCCTCAGCCATCCGCCGGTACGTCGTGAGCTTGCCGCCCACGACGCTCAACACGCCCGTGGAGGACTCGAGGATCGCGTGCCGGCGGGAGAGGTCGCTGGTGTCGCGGCGCTCCGAATCGTCGCCACGCCGTCCGGTCAGCAGGGGCCGGAGGCCCGCGAACGTCGCGATCACGTCGGCACGCCCGAGCGGCCGCTCCATCACCGTGTTCACCGTGGCCAGAAGCATGTCGATCTCTGACTCGGAGGCCTGCGGCGCATCGGACAGTTCACCGTCGGCGGGCACATCCGTGAGCCCGATGTAGGTGCGCCCGTGCGGGGCGGGAACCGTGAAGACGAATCGGCTGCTCGACCCGGGCACGGGAACCGTCAGCGACACGTCCGAGCCGCCGAGGCGGGCGGACTCGACGACGAGATGCGTGCCGCGGCTCGGGCGCAGCTTCACGTCTGGGTCGAGGTCTCCCGCCCAGACACCGGTCGCGCTGATCACCACGCGCGCGCGCACGGCCAGCTCCTCGCCCGTGAGTCCGTCGCGCAGCAGGGCGCGGTCGCCTCCGACCCGCACCGCCTCGACCCGCGTGAGGATGTTGCGCGCCGTAGCCGGCCGCTGTGCGCGCGACCGCGACGACGAGCCGAGCGTCGTCGATGAGCTGTCCGTCCCAGCCGCGGAGCCCACCGCGCAGTCCGTCGCGGCGCACAGCGGGCGCCAGCCGCAGGGTCTCGTCGCGTCGGATCGGCCCGGGTGCGGCCAGCACGGCATCCGGCGTGCCGACGAGGCGGCGCATGCCGTCGCCCAGCCCGTACCCGACGCCGACGTATGCCCCGCGCGTCATATGCCCGGGTGCGTACAGCGGGACGACCTGCGCGAGCGGGCGAGTCAGGTGAGGGGCCACCCGTGTCATCAGCAGATGGCGCTCTGCGGCGCTCTCGTGGGCGATGCCGATCTGACCGGAAGCGAGGTAACGCAGCCCGCCGTGGATGAGCTTGGAACTCCAACGACTGGTGCCCTGGGCGAGATCACCGCGCTCGACCAGCACCGTGCGCAGCCCTCGGCTGGCGGCATCCAGGGCCAGTCCGACGCCTGTGATCCCGCCGCCGACCACCAGCACATCCACGACCGGATCGTCGCCGAGCGTCAAGAGCTCCCTCGATCGCCGGCCCGCGTTCAGCGCCGTCGAAAGCGGCTGACGCCCCCTGATGCGCGTCATGACGCACCGCCGCCGATGGCGAGGTAGCCGCGAGACCGCGGCGCGCAGCTCGCGCCTCCAGTGCTCGGGCGGCAGCCAGTCCGCGACGAGCGGTGCGGACTGGACGGCGGACTGGGCGATCAGCAGCAGCATGGCCGCGAGGCGGTCGGGGTCGCCGGCGCGGACGTATCCGGCATCCTGCCCCGCACGCACTCTCGCGGAGATCTCGCGATGGATGCCGCGCTGACTGGTGCCGAGCCGCTGCAGGATGTACCGCGCGAACAGCTCGGGGTCGGTCTCGCGCAGCCTGTCGACCAGCTGCAGCGTCCGGATGCGATCCGCCGTCTCGACCAGGCCGTCGACGAGCTCGTCGAGCGAGGACGCCGAGCCTCCGCGGGGCACGACCGCGAACAGCTCCCGGGTGATGAGTGCGGCCAGGAGCGCCTGCACATCGGGCCAGTAGCGGTACAGCGTCTGCCGAGCGACGCCCGCGCGCCGCGCGATGTCGGATGCCGACGTCCGTCGTATCCCGTGAGCCAGCACCTCGTCGAGGGCGGCGTCGAGGATCGCCCTCTCGGTGTCGCTCGCCGGATTCCGCCATGTGACAACCATACAGAATGTGTCATACTGTCGCCATGCATCCGCCGACGCCCCGGGACTCCCCGGATTCGCCGGTCTTCCCGGCACCCCGGCCTCGGTCCGATTGGGACGCCTGGGGCACGGAGACCGTGCGGCTGCCGCCGGGGGCGAGGGCTCTCGTCGCCGCCGTGCTGCCCGGCAGGGCTCATCCCGTGCCGCGCCGACCGCGATCCCGACCTCACTCCGTCGCGCGTGAGCGATGGCGATCTGAGCGCACTCCGAGCGATCGTCGGGCAGCCGCACGCCACCGCAGACGACGCAGCGCGCGTTCTGCACCTCGGCGGCAAGAGCACACCCGACCTCCTGGCGCGCCGCTCCGGCGACGTGCAGGCCGCGCCGGATGCCGTCGTGTCGCCCGGCACCCACTCCGAGACTCTGGCGGTGCTGGCGCTCTGCGCGGAGCGCGGCATCGCCGTCGTGCCGTTCGGAGGCGGCACCAGCGTCGTCGGCGGGGTGCAGCCCGATCGCGGCGAGCTGACCCGTGTCATCGCCCTCGATCTCGCGCGTACGGCGGCGCTTCTCGAACTCGACGAGACATCACTGCTCGCGACACTCGGCGCCGGGACCACCGGCCCGCAGGCCGAGGAGATGCTGGGCGCGCGCGGATACACGATCGGGCACTTCCCGCAGAGCTTCGAGTACGCGTCGATCGGCGGGTACGCGGCGACACGCTCGAGCGGCCAGGCATCGCGGGGCTACGGCCGGTTCGACGACCTCGTGCACGCCCTTCGCGTCGCGACTCCGGTCGGCGAGCTGCAGCTCGGCCGCGCGCCCGCGAGCGCCGCCGGACCCGATCTGCGCGAGCTGTTCCTCGGGTCGGAGGGGGCGTTCGGCGTGCTGACCGAGGTCACCGTCCGCATCCGTCCGCTGCCGGGCGCGACCGGCTACGGCGCGTGGACGTTCCCCGAGTTCGTGTCCGGTGCGGCGGCGCTGCGGGAACTCACGCAGCGCGGCATCCGGCCGACCGTCCTCCGGCTGAGCGACGCGAGTGAGACCCGGGTCAACGCACTGATGGGCGGGCACCTCACCCGAGCGCGCGGCTGCCTCGCCGTCGCCACCTTCGAGAGCGATTCCGCCGGCAATGCTGACGTTGTCCGGGAGAGGACCGATGCGCTCTTCCGCCGGCACGGCGCGACCTCCCGTGGCGAGGACCCGGCACGCTCCTGGGAGCGCGGCCGGTTCGCATCGCCCGCGCTGCGCGACACGCTCCTGGACATCGGCGTCCTCGCCGAGACGCTCGAGACCGCGGCCACATGGTCGGACCTGAGCGCTCTCAAGGGGGCGGTGACGGACGCGCTGACCGGCAGCCTGGCAGCCGACGGCACGAAGCCGATCGTGATGTGCCACATCTCGCACGTATATCCCGCCGGCGCCTCGCTGTACTTCACGGTCATCGCCGCGCTCACCACCGATCCCGCTGCCCAGTGGCGGAGGGCGAAGGATGCCGCGTCCCGCGCGATCGGAGATGCGGGCGGGACGATCACTCACCACCACGCCGTCGGGCGGGACCACCGGCCCTACCTCGCGGCGGAGATCGGCGAACTCGGCGTCGGCGGTTCTGCGCGCGGTCAAGGACACCCTCGATCCGCAGGGCATCATGAACCCAGGAGTCCTCGTGCCGCCTTCGCCACATCCCGGGCTCCAGAACGACGAATGAACGTCATCCTGCTGGTCAATCCCGCCGCGCGCAGCGGCTCGGACACCGGTGCCGCCCCACGCGCGGCCGAGCGTCTGCGCGAACAGAACGTGCGCACGACGATCATCAGCGGGGGCTCCGCCGACGAATCCAGCCGGCTTCTGCGCACCGCGCTCGAGGTCGGCGCGGATGCCGTCGTCGTCGCGGGCGGAGACGGGACGGTGCACCTCGCGATCCAGGAGCTCGCCGGCACGGACGTTCCCCTCGGGATCATCCCCTCCGGCACGGGCAACGACATGGCGACCGCCGTCGGGCTGCGCGAACTCGATGCCGAAGCGGCCGCCGACGCGATCGCGGCCGGCCGGACACGGCGCATCGACCTCGCCCGCGTGACCCGCGCAAACGGATCCAGCGCGTTCTTCGGCACCGTGCTGGCCAGCGGCTTCGACTCGCGCGTGAACGACCGTGCCAATGCGATGCGGTGGCCGCGCGGGGGCTCGCGGTACAACATCGCCATCCTGATCGAGTTCCTCACCCTGCGCGGCATCCCCTATGAGGTGGACCTCGAGCTGGCTGATCGGACGCGCGAGCGAATCGTGGGCGACCTCGTGATGGCGACGGTCGGAAACGGCCGGACCTATGGGGGCGGCATCCCGATCTGCCCCGACGCCGACCCGGCGGACGGGCTGCTGGATGTCACACTCGTGCGCCCCGCCGGCCGCATACGCCTGCTTCGGCTGCTGCCCCGCGTCTATCGGGGAACACACACGAGCGTGCGCGAAGTGTCCACATACCGCGTGCGCTCGGTGCGGCTGACGTCGCCTGGTGTGACCGCCTATGCGGACGGAGATCCGATCGGTGCGCTGCCCCTCACGATCGAGGTCGCACCGGCGGCGCTCAGCATCTTCGCACCGTGACGGGCGAGAGACCTGCGGTCAGTGGGTCGCCTGGACGGTGCGCAGGCGCTCGAGCACCTGATCGCGCAGCTCCTCGGGCGCCGTCTCCTTGCATGCGCGCGCGATGACATCCGTCAGGGTGCGCGACACGAGCGCCTCGTCCTGGCAGCTCGGCGCAGTTCTCGAGATGCTCGGCGATGTCGGTCTGCGACGTCTTGCACACCTCGTGACGCAGATACTCTTCGAGGTCGCGTCGGGCCTTCTCACAGCCGCAATCGGTCATTTCGCACTCCCTGTGGCGGCCGCGCTGATTCCGCGCTCGGCCGCATAATCCGCCAGCAGCTCACGGAGCATTCGCCTGCCACGATGCAGGCGGCTCATGACCGTGCCGATGGGTGTCTTCATGATGTCGGCGATCTCCTGGTATGCGAAGCCCTCGACATCTGCGAGGTACACCGCCAGCCGGAAGTCTTCGGGGATGGACTGCAGCGCGTCCTTGACGACGGATGCCGGCATCCGATCGATCGCTTCCGCCTCGGCCGATCGGCTGCTCGTCGCGGTGGTGGACTCCGCGCCGCCCAGCTGCCAGTCCTCGAGCTCGTCGATCGTGCCCTGGTAGGGCTCGCGCTGCTTCTTGCGATAGATGTTGATGTAGGTGTTCGTGAGGATGCGGTACAGCCAGGCCTTCAGATTCGTGCCCTGCGTGAACGTCGCCCACGACGCGAACGCCTTGACGAAGGTCTCCTGAACGAGGTCGGCAGCATCGGCGGGATTGCGCGTCATGCGCATCGCCGCGGCGTACAGCTGGTCCATGAAGGGAAGCGCCTGCACCTCGAACTGCGCGCGCGCGTCGGCGACGGTCTCTGCCTCGTCATTCATCAGACGCCAGTCTACGTCGGACGGGTCCCAGGCCAGTTCGGCCTCGGAGAGCTCGTCCGAGCGCGGGCGCTCGATTATGGCGATCATGCGGCTCCGGTTCTGCTGGTTGTCTGCAGGGTTTCAGTAGGGTAGAACCCGATGACCAGCGACCGGTATTCCCACGTTCCCACACCGTCTGTGCGCGGTCGCTGGCGCGCGCCCGTGGCCGGAGGCCCGCTGCGTGCCTCGGTCACCGTCCCGGGGTCGAAATCCCTCACCAACCGGGAGCTGATCCTGGCCGCGTTGGCCGACGGGCCGAGCCGGCTGGCGGCGCCGCTGCATTCCGAGGACTCCGCCAAGATGATCGACGCCCTGCGGACGCTGGGCGTCGGCGTCGACCGCACCCCGGGCCTCGGAAAGTACGGAGACGATCTCGTCGTCACCCCGGTGTGGCCGCTGCGAGGGCTCCACCGAGGTCGACTGCGGCCAGGCAGGCACGGTGATGCGGTTCGTCGCGGGACTGGCGGGCTTCGCTCGAGGCGACGTCACCCTCACCGCGCATGAGAGCGCCCTGCACCGGCCCATGGGCACGATGATCAAGGCGCTGCGGGACGTGGGCGTCGACATCGACGACGGCGGGCACTGGGCCCTCCCCTTCATCGTCCGCGGCCACGGTCACGTGCGCGGCGGCGAGGTCATCGTCGATGCGAGCGAGTCGAGTCAGTTCGTCTCGGGGCTGCTGCTGGCCGCACCGCGATTCGACGTCGGCCTGCACCTCATCCACCGGGGCGAGCGTCTCCCGAGCATGCCCCACATCGATATGACGATCGAGTCGCTCGCCCACCGGGGCGTGCACGTCGAACGCCCCGCCCCCGGGGAGTGGGTGGTCCCCGCCGGTTCGCTCCGCGCGAAGGACGTCGCGATCGAGCCGGACCTCTCCAACGCCGCACCCTTCCTGGCCGCGGCGATGATCGCCGGCGGGTCGGTGTCGGTCACCGGCTGGCCCGCGCACTCGACCCAGCCCGGGGCGATGCTGACCGAGATCCTCTCGCTCATGGGTGCACGTGCCGTGCGCCGGGGCGGCTCCCTCACGGTGACCGCCGGCAACGGCATCGCCGGCGTCGACCTCGACCTGTCGGCGGCCGGAGAGCTGACACCGATCGCTCGTCGCGCTCGCCGCCTTCGCGGACGCCCCCAGCACCTTCTACGGGATCGGCCACATCCGCGGGCACGAGACCGACCGGATCGCGGCGCTCGTGAGCGAGCTGCGCGGACTCGGCGGCGAAGCGCACGAGCTGTCCGGACGGCATTCGCATCGTCCCGCGACCGCTGCGCGGCGGCACCTGGCGCGCGCATCACGACCACCGGATCGCGACGACCGGTGCGCTCATCGGCCTCGCCGTTCCCGGCGTCGAGATCGACGACATCGGAACCACCGCCAAGACCCTCCCCGAGTTCCCCCAGCTCTGGCAGGAGATGCTCGACGGCTCGCCCGACGACGACGCGCACAGCGAACCCCTCCACAACGTGGCTTCGTAACTTGGTCCGCGCACGGTGAGCTGGCTCGACGACGACGAGGACGACGAACAGGAGTTCGACGAGACGAGCCTGCGGGCCCGGCCCAACCCCAAGGCGAACCGGCCCCGCACGAAGCGCCGCCCGGCGCACGCCGATGCGGTGATCGCGCGCGTGCTGGGCGTGGACCGCGGCCGCTATACGGTTCTGGCGGACGAGGACGGACCGGACGAACGGCGGGTGCTCGCCACCCGCGCGCGCGAACTGCGGCGGATGCCGATCGTCACGGGTGACCGGGCGCGGATCGTGGGCGACTCATCCGGCGGCGAGGGAACGCTCGCCCGGATCGTGGGCATCGAGGAGCGGACGTCGCTGCTTCGCAGGTCGGCCGACGACACCGATCAGGTCGAGCGGGTCATCGTCGCCAACGCCGATCAGATGCTCGTCGTGGTGGCCGCAGCCGACCCCGAGCCCCGGGAACGACTCGTCGACCGCTACCTCGTTGCGGCACTGGATGCCGGCATCCGCCCGCTGCTGGTGGTGACCAAGACCGATCTCGCCGATCCGTCGGAGTTCCTCGCGCACTTCGAGGGTCTCGATCTCGAGGTCTTCACGAGCGCGCAGGAGGAGATGCCGCTCGAGCGCATCGGCGCCGAGCTGATCGGGCATTCCACCGTATTCGTCGGGCACTCGGGCGTCGGCAAGTCGACCCTGGTGAACGCGCTCGTGCCCAGCGCCATGCGCGCGACCGGACATGTGAACGTGGTCACCGGCCGGGGCAGGCACACGTCCTCCTCGACGGTGTCGCTGCGCTATCGCGGCGACGGCGGCAACGGCTGGGTCATCGACACCCCCGGCGTGCGCTCGTTCGGACTGGGGCACATCGACCCGGCGAACATCCTCGGGGCCTTCACGGAACTCGCCGAAGTCGCGAAGGACTGTCCGCGCGGATGCACGCACCTTCCTGACGCGCCGGACTGCGCCATCGTCGAAGCTGCCGCAGAGGGTCGCCTCGGGCCGAACGGGGCTGCGCGCCTGGACTCGCTCCAGAGGCTGCTGCAGACGTTCGGAGACCATCGCCGAGCGCGCGAAGTCGATTAGGCGGCCGGACGAGCCTAGGCTGGACGGATGAGCTCAGTCGCCCTGGAACCCGGATCCCCCGCCCCCGATTTCACGCTCCTCGATCAGGATGAGCGATCCGTCACGCTGAGCGATCTGCGCGGCCGCGGGGTCGTCCTGTTCTTCTATCCCGAGGCGATGACTCCGGGCTGCACAACCGAGGCGTGCGACTTCCGCGACAGCCTGGCGCCGCTGCGGGCGGCCGGCTACACGGTGCTCGGCATCTCCCCCGACCTGCCCGAGAAGCTGCGTCGCTTCCGTGAGCGGGACGGCCTCACCTTCGACCTCCTCAGCGATCCCGACCACGCCGTTCACGACGCGTACGGCACCTGGGGCGAGAAGAAGAACTACGGCAAGGTCTACGAGGGCGTCATCCGCTCGACCTTCGTGATCGACCCCGACGGGCGCATACAGGAAGCGCTCTACAACGTGAAGGCGACCGGTCACGTGGCTCGCGTGCGCGACCTCCTCGGAGTCGGCGCGGAGTAGGCGGCCTCAGTCGGATGCCGCGTCCTTGCCGTCGCGGCCCGCTCTGCGCACCGCGATGACCAGCAGGACGAGCGCGATCACCGCGGGCACGGCGAGCGCGAGACCGGTCGACGGATGCGCGTAAGCGCCGGTCATGGCCCCGACCGCGACAGCGATGACCAGCAGCTGGGTGACGATTCCGCCTGAGCGCCCCCACGACAACCCGAGCCAGGTCGCCGCCGCGAATGCCAGCACCGCGAACGCTCCGATGAAGGTGAGCACGACGAGCGCGATCGCACTCTCGATCGACTCGGTGTCACCGGAGACCGAGCGCCCAGATCTGCCAGACGACCAGTCCCATGATCGCCAGGCCCTCCAGGGCGAGGACGATCGCCGCGAGCCGGCCGACCACATCTGTTCGCATGAACGACGATTCCATTCTCATCCGGCGACCGTTTGTGCCGACCCTCCATGGCATGGAGCGGATGCTCAGCAAAACCGCACATGTCCTGCCGGTGGAGCCTTGATTCGCACCCACCGCTGTGCGACGATTAACAGAGCCGTGTGCTCCCACAGCGAGGTGGGGCGAGCATCTCTCGCATCTACCACAGGGTATCGGACCCGAATCCGGGCTCTGGAACACCCGATCATCGTCATCAAGGAGCACCACCATGGACTGGCGCGATAAGGCCGCCTGCCTGACCGTCGACCCCGAGCTGTTCTTCCCCGTGGGGAACACCGGACCGGCCGTCGATCAGATCGAGAAAGCCAAGTCGGTCTGCGCACGCTGCACCGTGACGGAGATCTGCCTGCAGTACGCCCTCGAGACCGGGCAGGACTCCGGCGTCTGGGGTGGACTGTCCGAAGACGAGCGGCGCGCTCTGAAGCGCCGTGCTGCACGCGCCCGCCGCGCGTCCTGACCCGTTGCGGGTGCTGCGGCATCCCGTTGTCCAGCCGTCACCTGTGTACGCCGATCCGCGCACAGTGCGTTCATCGGTGACGGACGAACCGTGCCGGAGGCTCAGCCGCCGTCGCGTTCGATGTAGCGCATCGGTATGTCGATCGTGACCTCGGTGCCGCTGCCCATCAGCGTGTGCCAGTCGATCGTCCCGCCGAGCTCGCCCTGGATGAGCGTGCGCACGATCTGGGTGCCGAGTCCCCGGCCGACCTGACCCTCGGGCAGCCCCGACCCGGTATCGCGCACACGCACCGCGAGGTTCTCCTCGCCGCGCTCGGCGATGATCTCGACGTCGCCCTCCTGGCCGGCGAGGCCGTGTTCGACGGCGTTCGTGACCAGCTCGGTCAGCGCGAGAGCGAGGGGGGTGGCGTACTCGCTCGGGAGTGTGCCGAAGCGGCCCGATGACCGCGTGCGCGCCCGCGTATTCGGGGCGGCCGCGACCTCGGCGACGAGCTTGAGCACGCGATCGAACACGTTGTCGAAGTCCACCGTCTGCGACAGCCCCTCGGACAGGGTGTCGTGCACGACGGCGATGGCTGCGACCCGACGCATGGCCTGCGTGAGCGCGTCGCGCGCTTCGTCCGAGTGGGACCGACGCGCCTGGATGCGCAGAAGTGACGCGACGGTCTGCAGGTTGTTCTTGACGCGATGGTGGATCTCCCGGATCGTCGCGTCCTTGGTGATGAGCTCCTGCTCCTGATGGCGGATCTCGGTGACGTCCCGGCAGAGGACGATCGCCCCGATGCGGGTCCCGCGATCGCGAAGCGGGATCGTCCGCAGCGAGACGGTGACCCCCCGAGCCTCGATGTCGGTCCGCCAGGGTGCGCGTCCCGTCACCACCACCGGCAGCGTCTCGTCGAACTGGCGTTTGCCTGGAAGGATCTGCGTCACGACCTCGATGAGGGACTCCCCCTCGAGTTCGTCGTCGAAGCCGAGCCGGTTGAAGGCCGACAGGGCGTTGGGACTCGCGAAAGTGGTCACGCCGTCGACGTCGAGCCGGATGAGACCGTCGGACGCGCGAGGCGCACCCCGACGCGGGGCGGTCGGCGCAGAGAGGTCGGGGAAGTCGCCCGAGGCGATCATGCCGAACAGGTCATCCGCGCAGTCGTTGAACGTGATCTGCTGGCGAGACGGCGTGCGGGTCTCCCCCAGATTGGTGTGCCGGGTCAGCACGCCGATCGTCGGTGCCGGCTCCATTCCGCG
This sequence comes from uncultured Actinomycetota bacterium, assembly GCA_963717585.1. Lineage (GTDB taxonomy): Bacteria > Actinomycetota > Actinomycetes > Actinomycetales > Microbacteriaceae > Microbacterium. Next base: position 901,787 of record CAVQWI010000001.1, read on the forward strand.
CGAGCGCACGATCGGCACGGCGCGCACCCGGGTGGGCGTCTCTTCGAACCAGTCCGGTGACGCGGAGTCCACGATCCGCGACGTCTGGAAAGCTTCACGCACCTGCGTGCGCCACTGAGGCCTCACCCGATCGCCGACGATGTCGCGATAGAACAGCGTCGCCGCGCCGCCGGGCCGCGTGTGCGCGACAGCGACGAAGGAGTCGTCTTCGGTCGGCACCCAGATCACGATGTCGGCGAACGCGAGGTCGGCAAGCAGCTGTCCATCGCCGGCGAGGCGGTGAAGCCACTCGACGTCGTCAGCACTCGAACGGCCCTGGGCGTAGACGAGATCGCTGAGGGTCGACATCCTTCCAGCCTAGAGGCGAGCCGAGTCAGGACGCGACAGGCTCCAGGGCGCCCCGGCGCGCCGACCGCCGAGTGCGGCGCAGCCGCTGCGGAGCCGGGGCGACCGCCTCTCCGACGAATCGACGGACCGCCTGGGAGATCGACGACCGCGGTGCGACATCGGCGATCGGGCGAGCCGCCAGGATGGCGGCATCCGCGGCTCGTGGGTCGGTCGGCACGAACCAGACGTCGTGGACACCGCCGAATCGGTCGAGCGTGCGGCGCACCTGTCCTCGGGCGTCGATGCCGAGCGCTCCCGGGCGAAGCCGATTCGCGACCACCGCGACCGGCGTCGACCCGATGGTCGCCCGCAGATCGGGATACGCACGGAGGAAGCGCGAGATCCCGAGCGGATCGGCGGCGGCGACCGCGACCACCAGGTCTGCACTTCGCAGCGCCGACAGGGTGGCGGCATTGCGGCGCGGACCATCCAGGTCGCTCATGATCTCCTCGTCGCGCTCGAGCGGTGCGGCGACGTCGACCACCGTGTGGTCGGCCCATTCGCGGCAGGTGCCGAGCGCGGCCGCGACCCGCGACTCGCTGAGCTCCGGCCATCGCGACGGGCGGTTCAGCCCGGTGAGGACATCGACGCCGCTGTGACCGATGGGGGCACTGATGCGCGTGAGCTCCCGTGCATCCAGTCCGCCGAGCTCCGACTGCCGGCAGGCGGCCGCGAAGCCGGGCGCTTCGTCGGCGAGCCCCAGCGCGAGCGCGATCGAGGGCGCGTGCGAGTCGGCGTCCACCAGTCCGACGTGGCGGCCGCCGCGAGCGAGCTCCACGGCCAGCTCGATCGCGACGGTGGTGCGCCCAGGAGCGCCCGCCGGCCCCCAGACGGCGATCAGCCGTCGGCGGCCCGGAGGCCGCACCACGCTCATCCGGAGCCTCGCCCGACGAGTGCGCCGGCGGGGCCGCGAGCCGCTCGGCGATCTCCCATCCCGCGACGTCCCGCGAGAGCGCCGGCTCCAATCCGAAGGCTGAGGCGATGCGGTCGTCGGCGGGGTCGCCGCTGAGCGGGATGATGCGCACCGCGTTGCGGTCGCACAGAGCCACGACCGGTGAGGTCAGCGTGCCGCGCGTGGCCTCCAGCACCACCGCGTCCGCCTCCTCCAGTGCGCCGATCAGCGTGGGGTCGGCGCTCCGGCGCGAGGTCGTCCACGACGTCCGCGAGGGCGGATGCCGCGACCACCGCCACGACCGCGATGCCGTCCTGCGTCAGCTCGTCCGCGAGTGCGCTGCCGTGCGGTTCGTCCACCGCAACGAGGACTCTCACGGTGCAGCGCCCGCCGTCGGGACCACCGACAGCGCCGACTCGTCGGCCATGGCGGCGAGAGTGGCTGCGACATCCGCTCGGGGGATGACGACTTCGAGCGCTGCCGAGCCGCCCCCGATCATCGAGTCGTCCCGGGTGACCGAGACCACAGTCGCGTCCGCCACCAGGATCCGCGGCACGTCGTAGCGGCCGCGCTCGAGCAGCGGCGCCGCCCATACCTCCACCACCGAGCCGGCTTCGACGGATCCGGGAACGTCGACCGCGCTGCGCAGCACGACGCTCGTGGTGCGCACGCCGGCCGCATCGCCCACGCGCTGCTCGGGGAACCAGCTCGCCGGACTCGATGGTGCGGGTTGCGACAAGGCCTTCGGCGAGCGCGTCGGAGGCGAGATAGGCGTCGCCGACCTGACCGAGCGAGACGTCGACGAGGCGCACATCGTCGTCGGAGATGGCTTCGCCGGGAACGATCGTGCGATTGGCGGCGAAGGCCGGCACCGTCTGCCGGGACGCCGACACGACGAACCAGACGCCGGCGACCGACGCGACGACGAGCAGGATGCCCAGGACGAATCGGGCGTCTCCCCAGAGGGCGCGAGGTCGCGCGCGGGTGGTCTCGACTGCGGTCATGAGACCATCGTGACGCAGAGCGCAGGACGAGCACCGCGGTTATCCACAGCGCGTGGTGCCTCCGGTCGTCGCCGGGAGTCCGCGCCCATAATGGGGGCATGCCCGAGATCCCGACGTCTGAGGTGCGCCTGCTCGCTCCGGCCCAGGTGGCCGAAGTGCTCGGCGTCTCGGTCGACGAGGTCATGGCGCTCGTGGAGCAGCGGCGCCTGCGGGGCCTGCGAGTCGGCTCTCCGGCTCGGTGGCGGATCGAAGAGGCCAGCGTCGCCGAGTACATCGACGAGCAGACCGAGGAGGCCCGGCGCATCGCGCTGTGGCGCCAGTCCAACGAGGCGAGCTTCCCCGAGCTGTGGGGCAACGGCGTGGTCGGCAACCCGGACTGAGGCAGCCATGGCGACCGCCGGAGCGGTCAGCTCAGCGTGGCGCCGGCATCGAGCCGGATCCACGACACCGCGTGGAACGGCACGATGCGATGACCGGTCACCGCAGTCGCCCGGCGTGCGGTCCCCGGCTCGTGCAGGGCGATGTCGAGACTGTCGGCGCCGGCGCGGTCGATCGTTCCTGCGAGCATCCGTCCGTGCGTCAGGGTCATCGTCACGCCGACCCGCCGGCGCACGAGGTCGCGCAGGACGAAACCGAGCGTCATCCGCTCGGCGAGCACCGATCGGCCGGCGGCAGGCCGCGCACTGCGCAGCACATCGGCGTGCGGCATCCCGATTGCGGCGATCGAGGCGAACGGGACGATCAGGGCACCGGAGCGGCCGCCCTCCAGCGCCACCCAGTCGGCCCCGACGCCGGTCACCTCGCCGACGAGCACTGTGCCGTCGGCCACCTCGAATGAGGGCGGGGTGAAGTCCGCTGCCGATCGGTCAGGGATGCCAGTCTCTCTCGAAGCGTCACGCGTGAGAGGCGAAGCCGCTCGGCCTCCGTGTCCAGAGCCGCGCGCTCGGCCTCCCACTCGGAGGCGAGCTGACCCTCGAGGTCGTCGAAGAACCGATCCCAGCGCACTCAGCGAGATTAGGCCAATGGTCACGACTCGATGAGAAGTTCTCCACAGGTCCGCGACCGGCTGTTTCTGTGAACTTGCCGTATGTTCTACTCTTTCGCAGGACATCCCCCTGTCGAGATTGGCACCCATGGCAACGACGCCCTCGCGCACCGCTCGCGCATCCACGGCGCCCGCCGACGCGTACGAGCTCTCGGAGTTCTTCGCGCCGCAGCGCACACCGTCCACGGCTCTCCCCGATCCCGAGCCGTTCCTGCGCAACATCACGCGCGGGGTCCTCGAGGTCTTCGCCGGCGTCCGCGAAGTCGACCAGCTCGCCCGCTGGCTGACCGAGGATGCATATCGCAAGCTCATGACCCGTGCCAACCTGGCCGCGCGCGCACGAAGCGCGAGAGGTGTGCCCGCAAAGCGCCCCGTCCACACGATGCTGTCGGTGCACCACTCCTCACCCGCCGATGGCGTGATCGAGGCGGTCGTGATCGTGCAGGGTCCTGCGCGTACGCGCGCGGTCGCACTGCGGATCGAGGGCATGGACGGGCGCTGGCGCACCACGTCACTCGCTCTCCTCTGACCGCGGCCCGGCCGCCCCGACGATGTGGCGGGCCGGACCGTCGCTCACTCCTCGTCGATGAGCTCCAGGAGCTTCTTCAGCTCATCGCGGATCTCGATGTGATCGAACTGCCCCGCTCGACTCTCCCCGGCGATCACACCTGAGCGGTGCACCTTCCGGAAGTCGCCGAAGGGGAACGAGTAGGCCTGTTTGGTCTCGAGGTTCTCGCTCCGGTCGATCCCCATGTGCCAATGGGAATACTCGGTCCAGCCGTTCCGCTCGATGAACGCGTTCTCCTCGTCAGGGGTGGGGGCCGCTTCCGACCAGTCGTCGCGCTCGTCTTCGACCACCTTTCCGTCACGCACGAGCGCGCGGGCGTGGCGGAGTGCCGGTTTGTTCAACTCGATCGACATGGCGCCACGATACGACCGGTGTGCGTGACCCGCGAGGGGTTGACGGATGCCGCGGCAGGCGTCACGGGCGCCGCCCTCGGTCAGCCGTGGCAGCGGTTCACTGCCGATACGAGGACAGGAAGTTGCCGAGCCGCTCGATCGCCTCGGACAGCACCCGCGCCTCCGGCAGGGTGACGATCCTGACGTGGTCGGGTGTGGGCCAGTTGAAGCCGGTCCCCTGCACCAGAAGCACGTGCTCGGCGACGAGGAAGTCGTAGACGAACTTGGCGTCGTCGCGGATCTCGTGCACCTCGGGGTCGAACCGCGGGAATGCGTAGAGCGCGCCGGCCGGTTTCACGCAGCTCACGCCCGGGATCGCCTCGAGACCTTCCCACGCCGCATCCCGCTGCTCGTGCAGGCGCCCGGCGGGTGCGATGAGCGAGTCGATCGACTGCACGCCGGAGAGAGCCGCCTGCACGGCGTGCTGAGCGGGGACGTTCGGGCACAGCCGGGTCGATGCGAGGAGGGTGATGCCCTCGAGGAACCCCGCGGCGTGCTCCTTCGGGCCCGGTGATGACCATCCAGCCCGACCGGTATCCGGCCACGCGATAGGTCTTGGACAGCCCGTTGAAGGTGAGGCAGAGAAGGTCGGGCGCGACGGTCGCCATCGGGATGTGCTCGGCGTCGTCGAACAGGATGCGGTCGTAGATCTCGTCGGACAGGAGCAGCAGCGAGTGCTCCCGAGCGATCTCGGCGATGCCCTCGAGGATCTCGCGCGGGTAGACGGCGCCGGTCGGGTTGTTCGGGTTGATGACGACGATGGCCTTGGTGCGGGGCGTGATCTGGGAGCGGATGTCTTCCAGATCGGGCTGCCAGTCGTTGAGCTCGTCGCATCGGTAGTGCAGCGGGGTGCCGCCGCCGAGGCTCGTCATCGCCGTCCACAACGGATAGTCCGGCGCCGGGATGAGGACCTCATCGCCCTCGTCGAGGAGCGCCTGCATGGTCATCGTGATGAGCTCGGACACGCCGTTGCCGAGGAAGACGTCCTCCGGGTCGAACGCGGGAAACCCTCGATCCCCTCGTACCGGTAGACCACGGCGCGACGCGCGGAGATGATGCCGCGACTGTCGCTGTAGCCGTGCGCATGCGGGATCGCCTCGATCATGTCGCGGACGATCTGGAACGGCGCCTCGAACCCGAACGCGGCGGGGTTGCCCGTGTTGAGCTTCAGGATCGTGTGGCCGTCGTTCTCGAGCCGCTGGGCTTCGACGAGCGCCTGGCCGCGGATCTCATAGAGGACGTCCTTGAGCTTGCTCGACTGATCGAGGGTGCGGAGGGGGCTCATCGGTTCAGGATAGTCCGCGGCCGGCGCGGCCAATCGCCAGGCCCTGGCCTGCCCGGCGTGGCAGTGCGACTCACCGGCGGAGGCGACTCACGCGCCGCGCGGCGACGTAGATGTAGACCGGGAAGGTCTGCGCGAGCGTCGTCGCGGTGAGCGGGTACTCGGTGACGCGCTACTTGCGCTTCTCCGCGGCCCGGCGCTGGGCGCGGTTCTGCGGTGCGGCGGCGGCGGCCGGCGCGGCATCCGTGCGCTGACCGAACGCTCCACGCGGAGCCTCGGCGGCCGGAGCCTGAGCCGGGGCCACGGGTGCCGCAGCCTGGCGCAGACGACTCGTCGCCGCCTGCTGCACCTGACCGCGATCGTTGCGCACCTCCACCTCGCCCGCGTCGTTGGCAGCGGAGTACTGCAGCCGCTGCCCCTCGACGGGGACGGCGCCCAGACCCTTGGCCTCGACCTCGGCGGTGACATCGCCCTCACCCTCGGTGGGACGACGCACCTCGACCTCGAGGTTGTAGAGGTAGCCCACGGACTCCTCCTTGATCTGGCCCATCATCGCCTGGAACATCTGGTACCCCTCGCGCTGGTACTCGATGAGCGGATCGCGCTGGGCCATGGCCCGCAGGCCGATGCCGTCCTTCAGGTAGTCCATCTCGTAGAGGTGGTCGCGCCAGCGACGGTCGAGGACCTGCAGCACGACCCGGCGCTCGAGCTCGCGCGTCGCGGCCGCGCCGAGCGTCTCCTCGCGGTTGCGGTATGCGATCATCGCGTCGGAGAGGATCTCGCGCTTGAGCCCGTCGGCTGTGATCCGGCCCTTCGTCCCCGCCTCGGACACGACCTCGTCGATCGTCACGCCCACCGGATAGAGGGTCTTCAGCTCAGTCCACAGCGCGTCGAAGTCCCAGCTCTCGGTGTGGCCGCTGGAGGTGTGGTCGTCGATGACCGCGTTGATCGCGTCCTCGATGAAGTGCGTCACCCGGTCTGCGATGTCATCGCCCTGGAGCATGTGACGGCGGTCCGAGTAGATCGCCTCGCGCTGGCGGTTGAGCACGTCGTCGTACTTCAGGACGTTCTTGCGGATCTCCGCGTTGCGACCTTCTACCTGGGACTGCGCGCTCTTGATCGCCCGCGAGACCATCGTCGATTCGATCGCGACGTCGTCCGGGAAGTTCGTGCGCGCGAGGATCGCCTCGGCTGCGCCCGACTGGAACAGCCGCATGAGGTCGTCGGTCAGCGAGAGGTAGAACCTGCTCTCGCCCGGGTCCCCCTGACGACCGGAGCGTCCGCGCAGCTGGTTGTCGATGCGACGCGACTCGTGCCGCTCGGTGCCGAGCACATAGAGACCGCCGGCCTCGACGACCTTGCCGGCCTCCTCGGCGACGGTGTCGCGGGTGCCCTGATAGACGGCATCCCACTCGGCCTCGTACTCGTCGGGCGTCTCGACGGGATCCAGGCCCTTGGCCTTCATCTCCTGCACGGCGAGGAACTCCGCGTTGCCGCCGAGCATGATGTCGGTGCCGCGCCCCGCCATGTTGGTCGCCACCGTGACGGAGCCGAGCCGGCCGGCGCGAGCGACGATCTCGGCTTCCCGAGCGTGGTTCTTCGCGTTGAGGACCTCGTGCTTGATGCCCTTCTTGGCCAGCAGCCGCGAGAGGTACTCGCTCTTCTCGACGCTCACCGTGCCGACGAGGACGGGCTGGCCGCTGGCGTGGCGCTTGACGATGTCTTCTACGACCTGGTCGAACTTCGCCTGCTCGTTCTTGTAGACGAGGTCGGACTGGTCCTTGCGGATCATCGGCTTGTTCGTCGGGATGGGAACGACGCCCAGCTGGTAGGTGGACATGAACTCCGCGGCTTCGGTCTCGGCCGTGCCGGTCATGCCGGCCAGCTTCTCGTAGAGACGGAAGTAGTTCTGCAGCGTGACGGTGGCGAGGGTCTGGTTCTCGGCCTTGACCGGCACCGCCTCCTTCGCCTCGATCGCCTGGTGGATGCCCTCGTTGTAGCGTCGTCCGACCAGGATGCGGCCGGTGTGCTCGTCGACGATCATGACCTCGTCGTTCATAACGACGTAGTCGGTGTCGCGCTTGAAGAGCGCGAGCGCCTTGATCGAGTTGTTAAGGAACGAGATCAGCGGAGTGTTGGCCGACTCGTAGAGATTGTCGATGCCGAGGTAATCCTCGACCTTCTCAATGCCGGGCTCGAGCACTCCGATGGTGCGCTTCTTCTCGTCGACCTCGTAGTCCACGCCGGCTTCGAGCGTCTTGGCGATCTTCGCGAACTCGACGAACCAGCGATTGGCCTCGCCCGAGGACGGACCGGAGATGATCAGCGGCGTGCGTGCCTCGTCGATCAGGATCGAGTCGACCTCGTCGACGATGGCGTAGAAGTGGCCCCGCTGCACGAGGTCCTCCTTGCGCCACGCCATGTTGTCGCGCAGGTAGTCGAACCCGAACTCGTTGTTCGTGCCGTACGTGATGTCGGCCTCGTACTGCTGACGGCGGATGTCGGGGGTCTGCCCTGCGACGATCGTGCCGGTGCTCATTCCGAGCGCCCGGTAGATGCGGCCCATCAGCTCGGACTGATACGAGGCGAGATAGTCGTTGACTGTGATCACGTGGACGCCCTTGCCCGCGATCGCGTTGAGGTAGACAGGGAACACCGCGGTCAGCGTCTTGCCCTCCCCGGTCTTCATCTCGGCGATGTTGCCGAGGTGAAGGGCCGCGCCACCCATGATCTGAACGTCGTAGGGTCGCTGGCCGAGCGTGCGCTTGGCCGCCTCACGGACGGCGGCGAACGCCTCGGGCATGAGCTGGTCGAGCGTCTCGCCGGCCTCGTGGCGGGCGCGCAGCTCGACCGTCTCGTTGCGCAGCTCTTCGTCGGTCAGGTGCGTGTAGTCCTCTTCGAGGGCGTTCACCGCCTTCACGACCTGCTGAAGACGCCGGAGGATCCGTCCCTCTCCGGCGCGAAGCAGTTTCTCGAGCGCGTTGGCCACGAAGCATCTCCATCTGTCTGGGTGCGGCGCCGTCCGGCGCCGATGCCGCCCGGCGCTGAGCGCACAGGCATATGGAGCCATGTTATCCGCCTGTGACCTTGGAGTGCGCTGGGTAGATCGCGTTCGCCCACCCGCAAGACACGCGGCGCGCGGCATCCTCCGGCGCTTTCCGGGTATGCATATACTCGGAAACTGCATACCCGGCATGCACCGGGGCGCGGAAGGAGACGACCATGTCGGTTCGGCAGAGCCTGCTTGCGATCCTCGACCAGGCACCGTGCTACGGCTATCAGCTGCGGGCCGAGTTCGACCGGCGCACGGGCTCGACCTGGCCGCTGAACGTGGGTCAGATCTACAACACGCTCGACCGGCTCGAGCGCGACGGGCTCGTGCAGAAGGGCGAGACCGACGATCACGGGCACGTCTACTACGAGATCACGGATGCCGGATCCGCCGAGGTCGCGGCGTGGCTCGCCTCCCCCATCCGCCGCACGTCGACCGCCCGCGATGAGCTGGCGATGAAGATCGCCGTGGCCGCGACCCTCCCCGGCGCTGACGCGGCGTCCGTCATCCGGACGCAGCGGCGATCCTCGCGCGCCCAGCTGGAGGAGCTGACACGCGACCCGGCGGTGGGCGACCCGCCCGATGGTGCGCTGCCGCCGGAGGATCTGGCACGCACTCTCATCCTCGACTCGGTGATGCTGCACGCCGAGGCCGAGCTGCGCTGGCTCGACCGCGTGCAGCAGCGGCTGGCGCAGCATCCGTCCCGCTCGATGTCGCTCGAACTGGCGACCGAGCGTCCCAAGCGCGGGCGCCCGGCCCGGGTGGCCTGAGCGGACGAGACACCCCGTCGAACCCACGTCGCGGGACTACCCTGAATTGTGTCCACTGACGATGTCTTGATCGAGGCCGAGGCTGCAGCAGAGCCCCCGCGATGACCTTCTCCGACCTCGGGTTGGGCGGTGCGGTGCTGAAGGCGCTCAGTGACGTCGGCTACGAGACACCGTCCGCCATCCAGGCGGCGACGATCCCACCCTTGCTGGCCGGCCGGGATGTCGTCGGCCTCGCGCAGACGGGCACGGGCAAGACCGCGGCCTTCGCGCTGCCGATCCTCGACCGGCTCGATGTCTCGCAGAAGACCCCGCAGGCGCTCGTCCTCGCCCCGACCCGTGAGCTGGCGCTGCAGGTCTGCGAGGCCTTCGAGAAGTACGCCTCCCACGTGCGCGGCGTCCACATCCTGCCCGTCTACGGCGGGCAGGGCTACGGTGTCCAGCTGTCGGCGCTCCGGCGCGGCGTGCACATCGTCGTCGGCACGCCCGGACGCATCATGGACCACCTCGACAAGGGCACCCTCGACCTCACCGAGCTCAAGTTCCTCGTGCTGGACGAAGCGGACGAGATGCTGAAGATGGGCTTCGCCGAGGACGTCGAGACGATCCTCGCCGACACGCCCGACTCCAAGCAGGTGGCGCTCTTCTCGGCGACGATGCCGGCCGCTATCCGGCGGATGTCGCAGCAGTACCTCCACGACCCGGAAGAGATCACGGTCAAGACGAAGACGACGACGTCGGCCAAGACCGCGCAGCGCTACCTGATCGTCGCGTACCAGCAGAAGATCGATGCGCTCACCCGCATCCTCGAGGTCGAGAACTTCGAGGGCATGATCGTCTTCGCGCGCACCAAGAGCGCCACCGAGGAGATCGCCGAGAAGCTGCGTGCGCGCGGCTACTCCGCGGCCGCGATCAACGGCGACATCGCGCAGGTGCAGCGCGAGCGCACGGTCAATCAGCTGAAGTCGGGCAAGCTCGACATCCTCGTGGCGACGGATGTCGCGGCGCGCGGCCTGGATGTCGAGCGGATCTCGCACGTGGTCAACTTCGACATCCCCACCGATACCGAGTCGTACGTGCACCGCATCGGGCGCACCGGCCGGGCCGGCCGCTCCGGTGACGCGATCAGCTTCGTCACGCCGCGCGAGCGTGGCCTCGTGTCGGCGATCGAGCGCGCCACGCGGCAGCCGCTCACCCCGATGCAGCTGCCCACCGCCGACGACGTGAACGTGACCCGCCTGGCGCGCTTCGACGACCGGATCACGGCCGCTCTCGGCCAGACCGACCGCATCGACGGCTTCCGTGACGTCATCGCCCACTACGTGCGCAATCACGACGTGCCCGAGGTCGACGTCGCCGCCGCCCTCGCCGTCGTCGCCCAGGGTGAGTCGCCCCTGCTGCTCGAGCCCGAGCCGGAACGGCCCAAGCGCGATCGCGATCGCGACGACCGGACGGACCGAGGCGACCGACCCGGCCGGTTCGACCGCGACGACCGCGGAGAGCGACCCGAGCGCCGTCAGCGGCCGAGCAGCAGCCGGATGACGACCTACCGCATCGCGGTGGGCAAGCGCCATCGCGTGGAGCCGCGTCAGATCGTCGGGGCCCTCGCGAACGAGGGCGGGCTCAGCCGGGGGGACTTCGGCGCGATCCAGATCCGGCCCGACTTCTCCCTGGTCGAGCTGCCCGACGACCTCTCCGGCGACACCCTCGCCCGGCTCGCCGACACCCGCATCTCGGGCAAGCTGATCGAGCTGCGGCCCGACACCGGCGGCCCGCGTCGTCCCGACCGCGACGACCGGCCGCCGCGCAAGCCCCGGCACAAGAACTCGTACGACGGAACCTGAGCGTCGCGTCACGCTCCGCCCGTCGCGAACCCTGGCATACCCCCAGGAAAGCGAATCTAGGATCGACTCATGGCCGGATTCTGGGGAAAACGCAAGCGTGAAGAGCAGGAAGCTCTCGAGGCGCAGGACGCCGACCTCGCACGGCGCGCAGGGACTGCACTCGTCGCCGCGGATGAGCGCATCCGCGTCACCACCGACGAGCTCGACTTCGCCGAAGCCGAACTCGGCGTGGGACCCACCCGCGAGCTGCGCGAGGCGCTGAACTCCGTGCGCCAGCACCTCCGAGAGGCGTTCCACCTCAACCAGCTCAACTTCGACGAGATCCCCGACACCCCCGAGGAGCTGCGCACCCGCAACGCGCGCATCGTGCAGCTGAGCGAATGGGCCGAGGAGCTGCTCGACGACCGCACCGCCGCACTCGCCGAGCCGATCGCCAAGGCCCGCCGGGCTCCCGAGATCCTCGCCGCGCTGGAAGCGGATGCTGCGCGTCAGCGCGCCCGCCTCCCCCACACCCGCGAGACCATCGGGCGGCTCGCCGGGCGCTACTCCGAGGATGCGGTGCGTCAGATCGCCGAGAACGCCGACGAAGCCGAGCAGCTCCTGAAGTTCGCCGAGCACAGTGCCGGCATCGCCGCGCGCCGCCGCGAGGCGGGCCAGCGGGAGCAGGCGAATCTCGCCCTGGAGACTGCGATCGAGGCGGGCCGGCGTGCGGTCGCCCTGATCGATGCCGTCGAGACCTACGAGATCGAGGCGCTGCGCGCCGAGTCCACCTTGGCGGCCGTGGTGGAGGACTCGCGCGGCGACGTCATCGAGGCCCGCAATGCCCCTGCCGTGCCCGCGGTCGCGACCGCGGTGGCGGCGCTGGAGCAGGCGCTCGGATCGCTTCCTCCGGCGGGTGCCAAGACGGATCCGTTCGCAGACCTCACGCGGCTGCGCGCGGCGAACACGGGACTGGACGCGGCCGTCGCCACCGCTCGCGAACGCGCGGCACGACCGATCCCGCCGCTGGATCAGGTGCGTCACTCCATCGACGATGCCGACCGGCAGCTCGCCGTCGCCCGCGACGTGATCGCCGGGCACCGCGGCTGGATCGGCGCCGATGCGCGCACCCGCGTGGCCGAAGCCGAGCGGATCCGCGTCGACCTCGACCGCTACCTCGGCGCCTCCGCGGCGGCCGTGACGACGATCGACGAAGACGATCGCGAGCAGGCTCTGGCCATGTCGCGTCGCGTCGCCTACCTCGCGAGCGAGGGGCTCCAGCTCGCACAGCGCGACATCGACCAGTCCCGGCCGCCCGGAGGTCCGGGCGGATGGGGATACGGCGACGGCGGCGGCGGCCGTCGCGGAAGCGGCAGCGGGGACGCCATGGGCGGCATCCTCGGGGGCCTCGTCATCGGCAGCCTGCTCGGGGGCATGTTCGAGTGACGCAGAACTGACGGGATGCCTCGGATGAAGCATCCCGTCAGCGGATCCGCGTCGCGTGCGCGGTGAGCGGGGCCGTCGCTATGCGACGGCAGCCGGCGCGGTCTGGGTCGTCAGCGAGATGACGCCGTAATCCCAGCCCTTGCGGCGGTAGACCACGCTCGGGTGGTCGGTGCGCGCGTCGATGAAGAGGAAGAAGTCGTGCCCGACCAGCTCCATGCGGTCGACGGCCTCCTCGACCGCCATCCATTCCGGGTCGAATTCCTTGGTGCGGATGACGACGGGCGTGTAGCCGTCCTCGTCTTCGTTGCCCGTGACGATCGGGATCTCACCCGTCGCGACGGCGCGCATGACATCCAGGGATGCCGGCTGCAGGTCGATGCCGGACAGCTCGCCGCTGCCCTTCTCGAACTTCGCCCCGCGCGGGTGGTTGCGAGCGTCGACGCGCTTGTCCTTCGCGCGCCTGAGCTGCTCGCACAGCTTGTCCACCGCCATGTCGAGCGCGGCGAACTTGTCGGCATCCGTCGCCTCGGCGCGGACGAGCGGACCACGGCCGGTGAGTGTCAGCTCGACCGTGTCGTCCTCCATCCGGCCGTTGTGATAGGCGCGGTGGGTCACTTTGATGTCCACGCGCTGAGCGCGCGGCGCAAGGTGCTCGATGCGGGCGGCCTTGTCTTCGACGACCGAGCGGAAGCGATCTGTGATACCCACTCCCACGCCGACGATGCTGGTTTCCATCCCTGACCTCCTTGTTCCGGTCCTCCCGGTCAAGGGCGGACCTTCAGTCGCCTTGTCCACCCCACGCTAGCCGCGCGACCCTCCCCTGTCACGTGTGAGTTTGGAATGCATCACAATCGCCGCCCGGAACGCGGAGTGGCCGCGATGGTGGCCGCCCCGACCACCTCCGCACCTCCCTCCCGCAGCGCACGGAAGGCCTCCTCGAGGGTGGCTCCGGTGGTCACGACGTCGTCGACGACCAGCACTCGGACGCCCGCGGCGCGCGCGCGCGACCAGCGAGCCCGCCACATTCCGACGGCGTGCTGCGCGATCGAGACCCCGCTGATCGGCGGTGGCCCGGCCGGGGACGAGCAGCCGCGCGCAGCGCAATCCGGCGCGCGCGCGCGACCAGTTCCACGACCCGGTAGCCGCGTCGCCGGTACGCCGCGCGGGAGGTGGGGATCGGCACCACGACCACCGGTGCGGTCGCCGCTCGCGTCTCGTCGGCACCGCCCTCGGCGCGGGATGGCGCGGCCTGCGCCGCATCGACCGCCGCCTTCAGCGCGGGTGCCAGATCGCGAGCCAGACGGGTTCGGCCGTCCTCCTTGAGCGCACGCACGACCCGGGCGGGCACCCCCTCGAACCGCAGTCCGCTCCAGACCTCCGAGCGGCTGAGCGTCACGTGCGGTGCGAGCTGCGCGATGCACCGCTCGCACAGCGCGACGTCGGGCTCATCGCAGCCCGCGCATTCGACGGGCAGCACGAGGGCGAGCGCCTCGGCCAGCGCACTGCGGATCGTCGCCGTCAGCCATCCGATGCTCTCCATCCGACCACCGTGACGTGCGCGCCGCGAATCAGGGGCAGAAGCGCGGAGCGCCGGGGCTCCGACACCGGAGATCGCTGCTGGGGAGGAACGGGCGGCGCGGCGGCGCTACTGCGGCGAGCCCTGCTGCGTCGCCAGGACCAGGATGCCGCTCGACGTGCGCTGCCAGTTCGCGCCGCGCTTGACGTACAGCGCTCCATCCTCGGCGCGCAGGCGCACGGTCGAGATCGATGTCGCCCCGGCGACCGAGGTGGCGCCGAGCGGCGCGTTCGTCGCCGTGGCGGGTCCGCCGGCGAGCGACTCGGTGAAAAGGGGGTTCTCCCCGACGCCGGTCAGCACGCCGAGCGTCGTGTCGTCAAGCCACGCGAGGCTCGCGCCGGAGCTGGTCAGTGCGCCGAGCGGGAACGGTGGTCCGATCCGCACCGGCTGATTTTCATCGTCACGCACGATGCCCGCGATCCAGACCTCCGGGCGGCCGCCGGCGACGACCAGAGCCGCCACGCGCGCACCGTCGCGGGAGACCGCCATGGCGGCGATCTGCGTCGCGCCCGGCCAGGCGTCGGCCACCTCGAACTGCAGCCCGTCTCCGGAGAAGACCGCCACCTCGGATGGCCGGTCTCGCGGAACGCTCCAGATGTACCCGAACGGATCAGCGCTCGGGTCGACCAGGCCCGCTCGCACGTCGATCACGGCGACACCGCCCTCGGCCGGGACGCGGGCCACCGAGCCGTCGACCAGCCGCACGGCTGCGAAATCCCGGTCGGGCGAGACCTGGATCGCGGTCGGCACGACATTGGACATCGACTCCGAGAGGCCGGGGATGGGCGTGAGCTCGTCACCGGCCAGGAATCCGAATCCCTCGTCGGTGAGCACCAGCGGAGGGCCGGTGACGCGGGTGGATCGGGTCGAGACGGGCTCCGCGGTGAGCGGGGTGGTCGAGACCGACATCTGCGCACCGGTCACGCCTGCCGTGGCCAGGCTCGCGTCGAGCTGTGTCTGCATGCGGTCGAGCGTCGTCGATTCCACCAGCAGCGCCTCACCGCTGAGGGCGACCTGCGCGATCCCCGATTCGAGCGGCACGGACGGGCGGGCCAACGACACGCTCTCCGGGAAGGAGTTGCGCACGGAGTCGGCGAGCCAGGCGGACGGAACCCCGCCCACCAGGGCGCCCGTGATCCTCGTCGCGGCATTCGTCGTCGGGAACCAGCGGACGTCCGGCACCAGGAACTGCCAGGTCGGGTCGAAGTACATGAGCGAGTAGCGGTGGAACACGTTGGTGAACACGTCCCGATCGACCACGACGCCGTCGGGCGCCTCGGTGATCCGCCACTCGCCGTTGTCCTGCTGAGCCAGCCGGAACGAGAGCTGCGTCACTCCCGCCTCGGCCGGCTGGTACGCCCCGGTCTCGTCGACGGTCGCCACGGCCACCAGCGACAGCTCCACCGCGCCCTCGGTGGGCGAGACGGGCCGTCGGTCATCGGGCACGTCGATGGTGACGCTCGCCTCGGGCTTCCAGGTCTCGCGGATCGACGGCGCGAGGAACATGCGCGCAACCTCCCAGTTCGCCGCCGGCCCGGGGCCGGATCCCGCGCGGATGAATCCTTCGACGATCTGCTCGGGCGTCGCCCCGGGCTGCGGCTCGTCCGGGCGGAACAGGAACTCCGGCGAGCCGGCATCCTCGCCGATCTCGCGTCCGGGATTGACCGGACCGCTGACGGGAAGGCCCGCGCACGCCGACAGCGCCAGCGCCGCCATGACGGCGACGGCCGACAGGATGCCGCGGCGCACGTTCACGACACACTCCCGCGGGTCGCGGAATCCGGATTCAGCACCTGGATCGGCTGAGTGAGGCCGAGGTCGTCGTTGGCGCCGATGGAATCGTCGCCCGGGTCGATCGGAACCGGCGACGGGGCGCTGAGCCGGCCGCCCTGTCTGGGCAGGGTCAGCACGAAGTTCGAGCCGCGCCCGAGATCGGACCAGACGGCGAGCTCGCCGCCGTGCAGACGCGCGTCGCCCAGTGCGATCGACAGGCCGAGACCGGTGCCGCCGATCGTGCGCGTGCGCGAGGGATCCGCACGCCAGAAGCGGTCGAAGACGCGCTCCACGTCGTCGGGCGTCATGCCGAGCCCGTAGTCGCGCACGCCGATCGCGACCGCCTGCTGGTCGCTGTCGACCGTGATCACGATGGGGCGACCTTCGCCGTGCTCGATCGCGTTCCCGAGGAGGTTGCGCACGATCCGGCGCACACGGCGCGGGTCCATCTCGACGGGCGAGTACCCGCCCGGAGCCACCAGGCGGACGTCGGTGCCGTGCTGTTCGGCGAGCTGGTGCATGGAGCCGATGACGTCCTCGGCGAGATGCGCGAGGCTCGTCGGCTCGAGCTCCAGCTGCACCGACCCGGCGTCGTAGCGGCTGATCTCGAGAAGGTCGGTCAGAAGCGTTTCGAACCGCTGCACCTGTGCGTTGAGCAGTTCGGCGGCGCGCGCGGTCGAGGGATCGAAGTCATCGCGCTGATCGTTGATCATGTCGGCAGCGAGCCGGATCGTCGTCAGCGGCGTGCGCAGCTCGTGCGAGACGTCAGAGACGAACCGCTGCTGCACGAGCGACAGGTCGGCGAGCTCCTTGATCTGGGATTCGATGCTGTCGGCCATGGCGTTGAACGAACGGCCCAGCGTGGCCAGCTCGTCCTCACCGCGGACGGGCAGGCGCACCCCCAGCTCCCCCGAGGCGAGCTTCGCGCTCGTGTCGGCCGCCTCGCCGATCGGGATCGTCACCGAGCGGAGGACGAACCACGAGATCGCGCCGATCAGCAGCACGAGTGAGATTCCGACGATCCACAGGGTCGCCTGGACGAAACCGAGGGTCTGCGATGCGCTGTCCAGGTCGTAGGCGAGGTACAGCTCGTACCCGCCCACGTCGGGCACCATCAGCTGCTGTCCGACGATGATCCCCGGAACCGGCCCGTCGGCGAGCGGGAGCTCGACCGACTGCCACCACTGCTGCGCCGGATCGGACTGCACCGCCTCGTGCATCCCGTCCGAGACGACGTCTTCGGTGAGGCCCGGTGTGGTGAAGTTCTGCGGCGCGAGCTGGGAGGGGGTGCGGTCGATGCGGAAAGCCGCGATCAGATCGGTCGAGGAACGCTCCGCGAGCGTGGTGCGCACGCTGGTCATGAGGTTCTGGATCTGAACCGTGTCGCCCTGCACGGCGGCGGCGTCGAGGGTCGCCTGTGCGGCCTGCGTGGCGCGCAGGGAGTCGGCCAGCACCTGGTCCTTGCGAGCCTGGAACAGGTCGTTCTGGATCGCCAGGGCCATCCAGATGCAGGCGACGAGGATCGCCAGCGCGGTCAGCGCCAGCGTGACCAGGATCGTGCGGAAGCGCAGCGATCGCCGCCACAGGCTCGCGAGGCTCTCCGGCCAGGAGCGCCAGTCACGCCAGGCGGTCAGCGCCGGGCGGGACGCCGCAACCGCCTTCGCGGGAGGCATCGGGTCCTCAGACCACGGCGCCGGCGCGGTAGCCGACGCCGCGCACCGTCGTGACGATCTTCGGGTTGTCGGGGTCGAGCTCGACCTTGGCGCGAAGGCGCTGGACGTGCACGTTCACGAGCCGGGTGTCGGCCTTGTAGTGGTAGCCCCACACCTGCTCGAGGAGCATCTCGCGGGAGAACACCTGCTGCGGCTTGGATGCCAGCGCCACCAGGAGCTCGAACTCGAGCGGAGTCAGGGCGATCGGCGTCTCGTCACGTCGCACCTCGTGGGCGGCGACGTCGACGGTCAGGTCGCCGATGCGAAGCGTCTCGTTGACCGGCTGGGAGGCGGGCCGCAGGCGCGTGCGGATGCGGGCGACGAGCTCCTTGGGATTGAAGGGCTTGACGATGTAGTCGTCCGCGCCCGACTCCAGTCCCTTGACCACGTCGGCCGTGTCGGTGCGCGCGGTGAGCATGATGATCGGCACGCCCGACTCGGCGCGCACCCGGTTGCAGATCTCGATGCCGTCCATTCCGGGCAGCATCAGGTCGAGCAGGATCAGGTCCGGACGCTCCGTCCGCCAGATGTCGACCGCCTTCGAGCCGTCGGCGCAGAACACCGTGTCGAATCCCTCGGTGCGCAGCACGATGCCGATCATCTCGGCGAGGGCGGTGTCGTCATCGACCACCAGGATGCGTGATGTCATCTCGCGCGTTTCGTCCTTTGCGTCCGGCAGGGGCGCAGCGGGTCCTCGCGCCGTCCCCATGCGCTTCCCACAGAGTAGTCGACGCCTCCTGTGCGCAGGCCGAACATAGCCCGCGTGCCCGCCGTGCGACCGAGATCGGCGGCGATCCGGTGTGACACGATAGGGACTCAGCCTGAGCACGAGGAGGGGCATCAGTGACCGCCTATCCGGCCTGGACGCCGGCATCCCGCCCAGGCATCATCCCCCTTCGTCCGCTGACGTTCGGAGCGATCCTCGGGCGATCGTTCGCCGCGCTCCGTCAGAACCCGCGGGTTCTGCTGGGCTTCGCCCTGTGCGTCCAGACCGCCGCCTACCTCGTGGTGCTGCTCGGTGTCGGAGCGGTCGCGGCGGCATCCTTCACGCGTCTCGACACGCTCCAGGCGGGCACCGACGAGTTCGATGCCGTGATGGCCGGCTCGATCGCGCTGACATCGATCACCGGGGTCGTGCTCGGCCTCGCCGCGGGAGCACTCGGCGTCATCGTGCAGGGAGTGGTCGTCAGCGAAGTGGCCCACGCCGCGGTTGCGGAGAAGCTGAGCCTCCGCGCGCTGTGGCAGCGGGTGAAGCCGGTCGCCTGGCGCCTCATCGGCTACTCCTTCCTGCTCACGCTCGCCGCGCTCGCACTGATCGCCGTCGTCGCGGCGGCCATCATCGCGATCGGCTTCGCCGCGCTGCCCATCGCGGTCGCGCTGACGATCCTGGCGATCCTGGCCGCCATCCCGCTCACCCTCTGGCTGACGACCAAACTGCTGCTGGTCCCGGCCAGCATCATCCTCGAGCACGCGACCATCCGCGGCGCGATCGTGCGCTCGTGGACTCTCATCCGCGGCCGGTTCTGGCCGGCGCTGGGCATCCTGGTCGTGGTCTCACTCACGTTCGGCGCGATCGCCCAGGTCGTCAGCATCCCGTTCTCATTCCTCACGACCGGGCTCACCACGATCATCAGCCCGACCGGCGATCCCGAGCCGAGCGCGATCATCGGCATCGTCGTGGCCGTGGTGCTGACGCAGGTGGTCACCCTCCTCATCCAGTCCGTCGCGGTCGTGGTCCAGGCGACCGCGACGGCGATCATCTACATCGACTGCCGCATGCGACGAGAAGGCCTCGACATCGACCTGCTGACCTACGTGGAGCGGCGGGATGCCGGCGCGGTCGGCCTCGCCGACCCGTACCGCGAGAACATCGGCCGAGAGATCGCCCCGCGCCCGCCCGCCTATCCGATGCCCGGATACCCGCCCGCGCAGGGTTATCCGGCCGGTTATCAGGCGCAGGGCTACCCGGCGGCCTATCCCCCGCAGGGATACCCGGCGCAGGGATATCCGGCGCCGCGCTACCCGGCGCCGGGCCGGCCGCAACCTGTCACCGTGCCCGGCTACCCGCAGCCGCCGGGATATCCTCCCGGCCCGGCTCCCCAGCAGGGTCAGCCCTCGGCTCCCGTCGCCGCGCCGCCGTACGTCGCCTACCCGCCGCCCGCTGCGGATGCCGCAACGCAGCCTGAGCGCGACCGGGCTGAGGCGCAGGAGCAGCCCGCCGACGAACAGCCTCCGGCGTCGACGCGCTGGGCGGCGCCGGGTTCCTCGCCCGACCCGATCGACCCCGAGTCGCCGTGGTCGTAGTCGGCGCGCTCGCCCGCCTCGCCGGGTCCGTGCCGCCGCTCACCCCCGATGGTGAAGAGGCGCGCCGGTGGGCGGAACGCGAGCTGTCCGACCCCGTCTACGCCGCCGCCGAGCCGACCCCGCTCGACCGGATCGCGCGCGCGATCGGCGAGTTCTTCGAGTCGCTGTTCTCCGCGCAGCTGCCCGGTGCGTGGGGCCCGTGGGTCGCCGTCCTCGCCGCCGTCGTGTTCGTGGTCGTCGTCGGCGCCGCCTTCCTGGTGTGGGGTGCGCCCCGTGCCACACGCCGCTCCCGAGCAGCGGTTCCGCTCTTCGGCGAGGATGAGCAGCGCAGCGCCGCCCAACTTCGACGCGATGCGGCAGCCCTCGCCGCGAAGGGCGACTGGGATGCCGCGATCATCCTGCGCTTCCGCGCACTCGCCCGCGGGCTGGTCGAGCGGGGCGCAGTCGACATCCCGCCCGGCGCTACCGTGCACGCGTTCGCGCGGGCGGCGGCGCGCTCGTTCCCTCTCTACGCTGCGCCACTGGAGGGCGCCGCCACCGCGTTCGACGACGTCCGGTACCTGCGCCGACCGGGAACCGAGGAGCTCTACGCGCGCATCGCGGCCGTGGACGAGTCGGTGGCCGTTGCGCGGCCGGTGCTGCCGGAGCTGTCGGGGGTGCGCCCGTGACGACCACCGGAAGCGCAGCCGCGATCGTCGAGAGCCCGCTCGCGACCGCGGCGGGCCGTCGTCGGCGGGCGACGACGTGGATCGTGATCGCGGCCGTGCTGATCGGCGTGGGTATCGCCGGGTCGGTGCTCGCCGGGATCGGCCAGTGGACCCAGCGCGACGTGCTCGATCCGGACTCCGCCGGTCCTACCGGCACCCGGGCGCTCGTCGAGATCCTCCGCGAGCACGGCGTGGACGTGGTCGTCGCCCGCGATCGCGCCACGGTGGATGCGGCCCTCGCCGGCGGCGGCGCGACCCTGGCCATCACGGATGCCCCCTACCTCTCCGATGAAGCACTCCGCGCGCTGACG
The DNA here is from genome assembly GCA_963717585.1 of uncultured Actinomycetota bacterium. Taxonomy (GTDB): domain Bacteria; phylum Actinomycetota; class Actinomycetes; order Actinomycetales; family Microbacteriaceae; genus Microbacterium. The sequence continues at coordinate 922,828 of CAVQWI010000001.1, forward strand.
GACGCGGCTGCCGACGTCGTGCTCATCGACCCGCGCGCCCGCACCCTGCGTCTCCTGCTGCCAGGCGCGACCACGCACGGGGTCGGCCCCGGCGACGTCGTCGATCCGGAATGCGATGACGCCTCTGCCGAGCGCGCCGGCGCGATCGCTCCGGGTGCGATCTACCTGCCGGGACACGCAGACCACGGCCTGCTATCCCACCGGCGGAGGCTTTGGACTGCTCGTGAGCGAAGCGGACGGCCGGCGCATCATCGCCGTAGACGGGCGAGCGGTCATGGTGAACGAGAACCTGGCACGAGGACGGCAACGCCGCACTGGCGGTGAACCTGCTCGGGCGGCATCCGACTCTCGTGTGGTACATGCCGGGAATCGGCGACAGTGATCTCGCCGACAGCAACCCGTCGCTCGGCGAGCTCACTCCACCGTGGGTCAGCCCCGTCATCGTCCTGCTGCTCCTGGCCGGCGTCGCCGCGGCCATCTGGCGGGGTCGGCGGTTCGGCCCCCTCGTCTCGGAGCGGCTGCCGGTGACGGTCCGCGCGGCCGAGACGACGGAGGGCCGCGGACGGCTGTACGCGCACGCCCGCGACGCCCTCCACGCAGCCGACCAGCTTCGGATCGGAGCGCTGGGCCGGCTGAGCCGGCTGCTCGGACTCGGTCCGTCGGCGATCGGCGGAGGAGATCGCCGATGCCGCCGCCGCACGCGCGCTGATCGATCGGGGCGCGGTCCGCGGCATCCTGATCGATGACCTCCCCCGCACAGACGCAGAGCTCGTCGCACTCGATGAACGACTGCGCGCTCTCGAGGCGGCCGTCCACGCGGCCGTTCGTCCCGAAAGGAACACCCGATGACAGATTCCACTCCGCCCGCCGATCGGAGCGCGTCCGCCGCGGCGCCGGACCACTCCGGGCGGCCGAGTCGGCGCCCTCGAGCGGCGAGCGAGACGACGCCGCCCTCCGCGAGGCGATGAATCGGGTGCGGATCGAGGTCGGCAGGGCCGTCGTCGGCCAGGACGGCACCGTGACCGGCCTCCTGATCGCCCTCCTCGCCCGCGGGCATGTGCTGCTGGAGGGCGTTCCGGGGGTGGCGAAGACGCTGCTGGTGCGTGCGTTCAGCACGGCGCTGGGGCTGGACACGAAGCGGATCCAGTTCACGCCGGACCTCATGCCCGGCGACGTGTCGGGATCGCTGGTGTACGACGCCCGCGCGGGCGAGTTCGAGTTCCGGCCAGGGCCCGGTCTTCACGAACGTCGTCCTGGCGGATGAGATCAACCGCACGCCGCCGAAGACCCAGTCGGCGCTCCTGGAGGCGATGGAGGAGCGTCAGGTCTCCACGGATGGGGTCACCCGGCCGCTTCCCGAGCCGTTCCTCGTCGCGGCGACGCAGAACCCCATCGAGCAGGAGGGCACCTACACGCTGCCCGAGGCCCAGCTGGACCGCTTCCTGCTCAAGCTCATCGTCGATGTGCCACCGCGCGACGCCGAGCTGGCCGTCCTGCGTCGTCACGCCGAGGGATTCGATCCCCGCAATCTCGCTGCCGCCGGGCTCCGGCAGGCGGTGGACGCCTCCGAGATCCGAGCCGCGCAGCGCGCTGCGGCATCCGTCACGGTCGCGGACGACGTCCTCGCGTACATCGTCGATCTCGCGCAGGCGACACGGCGCAGCCCCTCGGTCCAGCTGGGCGTCAGCCCGCGCGCAGCCACTGCGCTGCTCGCCGCGGCGAAGGCATGGGCATGGCTGGGGGGCTACCCGGCGATCACGCCCGACCACGTGCAGACGATGCTCGTGCCGACGTGGCGGCACCGCATTCGTCTGCGGCCCGACGCAGAGCTCGAGGGCGTGTCGGTCGACGCGGTTCTCGGCTCGGTGCTGCAGCAGACCCGCGTGCCCATTTAGAACATGTACCTATCCGGCCGCCTCCCCCTCCTCGTCGCCCTGGGCGTGGTGCCCGTCGTGCTGCTCTCGCTCGCCGGAATCGACGCCTGGCTGGCAGCTGCCGGATGGATCCTGCTCTGCGTGGCGATCGCGCTGATCGATGCCGCAGCCGCACCCGATCCCCGCCGCATCCGCGTGCACCGCCGGGTGCCGCGCCGCGCTCTGCTCGGTCAGCCCGTCGACACCGAGCTGTGGCTCGAGAATGCGGGCGAACGCCGCGTGCACGGCCGGGTCCGCGATGCCTGGCAGCCGACGGCAGGCGCCCCCGACGGCCGGCCGGAGATCGACCTGCCGCCCGGGGAGCGCCGGCGGGTGCTGATCCCCCTGCTGCCCCGCCGCCGCGGCGAACTGAGCTCGGAGTTCGTGGTGATCCGGTCGGACGGCCCGCTGCGGCTCGCCGGTCGGCAGTCCAGGATCTCGGCCCGGGGCGCTGTGCGCATCCTCCCGCCCTTCACGGCGCGCAGGCATCTGCCCTCCCGGCTCGCGCGCCTGCGCGAGCTGGACGGCAACACCAGCGTGCAGATGCGCGGGCAGGGAACGGAGTTCGACAGCCTCCGCGAGTACGTGCGCGGCGATGACGTCCGCTCGATCGACTGGCGCGCGACCGCTCGCGCCGGCACGACGATGCTGCGGACCTGGCGTCCCGAGCGCGACCGGCACGTGGTGATCGTGATCGACACCGGGCGCACGGCCGCTGCGCGCGTGGGCGACGGCGTCCGGCTGGATGCCGCGATGGAGGCGGCCCTGCTGCTGGCGGCACTCGCCACCCGCGCCGGCGACCACACGCACCTGCTGATGTTCGACCGGGTCACCCGCGCCCGCGTGACGCGCGTCGACGGGCCGGCGCCTCCTCCCCGCCCTCGTCGACGCGATGGCTCCCGTCGAACCGCAGCTGATCGACACCGACTGGGATGCCGCGTTCGCACAGGTGCGCGCACTCACCTCCCGGCCCTCGCTGGTCGTGCTGCTGACGGCGCAGGATGCGCCGGAGGCGGCGCGGGGCTTCCTGGGATCGCTTCCCGCGCTCTCGCGACGCGCACACGTCCTGGTCGGCACGGTCACGGACTCCGAGCCGCTGCCCGCAGGGGATCGCGACGCCGCCGATGTCTACCGTGCGGCCGCAGCCGAGCGGGCCCTCCGTGACGCCGCCCGGGTGGCGGCGGCGATCGGCCGTGCCGGCGCGGAGGCGGTCGCCGACTCGCCCGATGTCGCTTCCGCCGCGCATCGCCGACCGCTACCTGGAACTGAAGGCCACAGGGCGGCTCTGAACCGGTCGGCGCGCGTTCGTGCTCGCGTGCCGTTCGTGACGCCGCGTGTCGTACTGCGCGCATGGCCGGGTGGGCTGCCTGGGAAGTTCCTGAACATGCCCTAGGCTCTCGGCTGGACGGCCCTTCCCGCCGTCGGCAACTACCGTGAAGGAGACTCGAGTCATGAGCGACCCGCGCCCTGAAAAGCCCGTCGAGCCGACCGAGCTTGACCACACACCGGCCACGAGCGACCCGCGTCCGGACAAGCCCGTCGCGCCCACCGAACTCCACCACACTCCTGCCCCCGTCGCCGCCGGCCCGTCGACCGCGGCGACCCTCGTGGCCGAGGCGTTCGGCACTCTGCTGCTCGTCCTCGGTGTGCTCAGCGCCGCGCTGTTCGCCGCCGGATTCGGCGAAGGCACCGAGTCCGCGAACAAGGGCATCGGCTTCGTCGGCGTCTCTCTGGCGGTCGGCATCACCGTGATCGCCGGGGCGTACGCGTTCGGCCCGATCTCGGGCGGCCACTTCAACCCGGCCGTCACCCTGGGTCTTGCCGCAGCGGGGCGGTTCCCGTGGCGGGGCGTCCTGCCCTACATCATCGCCCAGCTCGTCGGCGGGCTCGTGGCGAGCACGCTCGTAGTCCTCATCGGACTCTTCGGTCCCGACGGCTGGCTCAGCACCGCCCAGGACGGCGGCTTCGCCAGCAACGGCTTCAACGAGCTGTCGCCCGGCGGGTTCAGCCTCGGCGCCGCGATCATCGTCGAGGTGCTGTTCACGGCGCTGTTCGTGATCGTGATCCTCGGGGTGACGCACACGACGCGCGGCTCGAACTTCGCCGGGCTCGCGATCGGCCTGACGCTGGTGCTCATCCACCTGGCGATCATCCCGATCGACAATGCGTCGGTGAACCCGGCCCGATCGATCGCCTCCGCCATCTACGGCGGCACGCTCGCCCTCAGCCAGGTGTGGGTGTTCATCGTGTTCCCGATCGTCGGCGCTCTCATCGCCGGCTTCGCGTACCGCGCGCTGTTCGACGGCACGAAGAAGTAGCGGATTCCGCACGTTGGAAGGGGTCGGTCGCCGTTGGCGGCCGGGCCCTTCCGCATGCGCTGCAGTCGCACTTCCGCCGGTTCGCCCGTCACCCGTGCACGGCGAAAGACTCTCTGCGCGTGGGCACCCGCTCAGCCGGCGACCAGCGTCGGCGTGCCGGACTCGTACTCGGTGAGATCGCCCGTCTCCCCGAGGCGGTGCGCCCGACCGCCGACGACGACCATGTAGACGATGAAGCCCGCAAGCGCGGCTGCGCCGATTCCGATCTTGACCGGCCAGGGCCACGGCTGTGCCGTGACGAAGCCCTCGATCGCTCCCGAGATCGCCAGCGCGATGATCAGGCCGACGGCGATCGTCGCCAGCGACCGGCCGGCCGCGGCGAGCGCCTCACCTCGAGAGCGCCGACCCGGGGCGACCCAGGCCCAGAAGATGTGCAGGCCGGCGGCGCCCGCGACGAAGATGCACGTGAGCTCCAGCATCCCGTGCGGAAGGATGAACAGCAGGAACACGTCGCCGCGATCGAACGCGAGCATCACTGCCGCCGCCGTCCCCACACCGACGGCGTTCTGCACCAGCACCATCAGCGGCCACACGCCGGTGATGCCGAACAGGACGCATTGCGCCGCGATCCAGGCGTTGTTCGTCCAGACCGTCCCTGCGAATACGGCGGCCGGATTCTCGCTGTAGTAGTCCGTGAAGCTGTTCTCTGCGTAGTACTCGAGCTCGGCTTCGCTGCCGAGCGACGCGACCAGGGCCGGGTCGCCCGACACCCAGAACGCCACCAGCGTGCCGACCGCGATGAAGGCGACCGCGATCACGAGCGTCGTCCAGCGCACGCGATACAGCGCCGCGGGCAGCTGGAGCGCGAAGAACCGCGGGATCTGGCGCGCGACGTTGTCGGGGGCACCGGTGAGCCGCAGCCGCGCCCGGGCGAGCATCGTCGACACGTGATCGCCCTGCGCCGTGCGGCCCGCGGACGTCTTGATGTCGGCGAGATCCGCGGATGCCGCGCGGTATCGGGTGACGAGCTCATCGACCTCCGCGCCGCTGAGGCGCCGCGTGCGGCTGAGCTCGTCCAGACGCGCCCACTCCTCGCGTCGCGCGGCGGCCAGGGCGTCGAGGTCCATTTGGTTTACTGTACCCATGCCCGATCAGGATTCCGCCGCGCCTTCGGCCCGGATGATCGAGATCCATCAGGACGAGGTTCTGACCGGTGAAGCGGTCGCCCTCGACGTGCAGCCGGTCGGGTTCTTCCTCCGGGGGCTCGGCACGCTGATCGACGTGCTCATGGGCGTCGCGGTGTTCATCCTGTTCGCCCTGGTGACCTCCTGGCTGATCGGCCAGAGCGTCCTGGATGTCGTCGCCCTCCCGATCATCACGGTGACCGTCCTGGTCACGGTGACCGTCATCATGCCGACCGCGGTCGAGACGATGACCCGCGGCCGCAGCCTGGGCAAGCTCGCGGTGGGCGGGCGGATCGTGCGCACGGACGGTGGCGCGTCGGGCTTCCGCCAGGCGTTCATCCGCGCGCTGGTCGGCGTCTTCGAGATCTGGCTGACGGTGGGTGCCGTCGCCGCTCTGGTCGGCGCGTTCACGCCCCGGGCTCAGCGGCTCGGCGATCTCATGGCCGGCACCTATTCCGAGCGCACCCGCACACCGCGGCTCCCGGCCGCGGCGCCTCCGGTGCCACCCGCCCTCGGGGCGTGGGCGTCGGTCGCCGACGTCGCGCGCCTGCCCGACCGCCTGTCGCGGCGCATCGCCCAGTTCGTGCAGAACGCCGATGCCATGCAGCCTCCGGCGCGGGCGCGACTGGCGACATCCCTCGCCACGGAGACGGCTGTACACGTCTCGCCGGTGCCGCCGGTGGACGGCGAGACGTTCCTGCGCGCGGTCGTCGCGGTGCGGCGCGATCGCGAGCTGCGCGCGCTCCAGCTCGAGGAGCAGCGCGTCGCCGCACTCACCGGCGCCTCCGGCGTGCCGCGCGGATTCCCCGCGCGCTGAAGCGCCGGAGCCCCTGCGCGATCAGTACCGGTACTGATCGAGCTTGTACGGCCCGTCTACGGGGACTCCGATGTAGTGCGCCTGCTCCGGGGTGAGCTCGGTCAGCTCGACTCCCAGTGCGGCAAGGTGCAGTCGCGCGACCTTCTCGTCGAGGGCCTTGGGCAGCGTGTAGACGCCGATCGGGTACGCGGCGGTGTTGGTGAACAGCTCGAGCTGCGCGAGGACCTGGTTGGTGAAGGATGCGCTCATGACGAAGGACGGGTGACCCGTGGCGTTCCCGAGGTTCATCAGTCGTCCCTCGCTCAGCACGAGGACGCTTCGTCCGCTGGGCAGACGCCACTCGTGCACCTGCGGCTTGATCTCGACCGACTCGGCGCCTGCGAGCGACTCCAGTCCGGCCATGTCGATCTCGTTGTCGAAGTGGCCGACGTTGGCGACGATGGCCAGGTGCTTGAGACCCTGAAGGTGCTCGACGGTGACGACGTTCTTGTTGCCGGTTCCCGTCACAACGATGTCGACATCGCCGATCATGTCGTCCAGGCGGGCGACCTGATAACCGTCCATCGCCGCCTGCAGCGCACAGATCGGGTCGATCTCTCCGACGATCACCCGAGCGCCCTGGCCGCGCAGGGCCTCGGCCGCGCCCTTGCCCACGTCGCCATAGCCGATGACGAAGACGGTCTTGCCGCCGATCAGCACATCCGTCGCCCGGTTGAGACCGTCGGGCAGCGAATGGCGGATGCCGTACTTGTTGTCGAACTTCGACTTCGTGACCGAGTCGTTGACGTTGATCGCGGGGAAGAGAAGACCACCGGATGCCGCGAGCTCGTACAGACGGTGCACGCCGGTGGTGGTCTCCTCGGTGACGCCGATCAGCTCTTGGTTGATCCGCGTCCAGCGCTGAGAGTCCGCGGACAGGCTCGCCCGGAGGGTGTCCAGCACCACGGCGTACTCGTGCGGATCTCCGGCGGCGGCATCCGGAACCGCGCCCGCGGCTTCGAACTCGACGCCCTTGTGCAGCAGCATCGTCGCATCGCCGCCGTCGTCGAGGATGAGGTTCGGACCATCGAAGCCCTCGGTCGACCAGTCGAAGATGCGGTCGGTGCAGCGCCAGTACTCCTCGAGCGTCTCGCCCTTCCAGGCGAAGACCGGCACACCGGCCGGGCTGTCCACAGAGCCGGTGGGACCCACGACGACCGCGGCCGCGGCCTCATCCTGCGTCGAGAAGATGTTGCAGCTCGCCCAGCGCACCTGAGCCCCGAGCGCGACCAGGGTCTCGATGAGCACGGCGGTCTGCACCGTCATGTGAAGTGATCCCGCGATGCGGGCGCCGGCGAGCGGCTGCGACGGACCGAACTCCTCCCGCAGGGCCATGAGCCCCGGCATCTCGTTCTCGGCGAGTCGGATCTGATGGCGACCCGCCTCGGCCAGTGCCAGGTCGGCGACGAGGTGATCGAGGACGGCGGGTGCGCTGAGGTCGGTGCTCATCCGCCCATTCTCCCAGAAGACGGGCGTCACGCGCACTTCGTCGACGGCCTAGCGCTGAGCGATCGTCTCGTGACGGACGACGACCCAGCCGCGCGGCATCGAGAGCCGGTCGGTGTGGATCGCGCACAGGTCGTGGGCATGCGGATCGCCCCCGCCTCCCAGCGGACCGAGCGCGGCCATCTGGTCGGCGTAGTCGTAGGTCAACGTCGAGACCGCCTCGCGGGCGCATCCCACCTTGGAGCAGAGTCTCTGGCGCATCGGTTCAACGGTATCCACGGGCCGCGGGTTCACGGGGAGCCGCGCCGCACCGCCGCCCCGGGCTCGGGGATCCCGGGCGGGTCGCCGACTTAGAATGGACGCATGGCATGGCGAAGGAGCAAGGAGACGGCTTCGCGCGTGCGGCGGCCGGCTCGGCACGGACGTCACGGACGCGAGGGGCGCAGCCCCATCGTCCGCCCGCCGCTGCCACCGCTGGAGACGCGGGTGGACAGGTTCGACCTGGCCGTCGGCACGGCGGCGGAGTTCCTGCGCTCGACGTGGCCCGAGCTTCGCGATGTCAGCTTCGAGGTCGGCGACATGCCTCCCGCCGCCGACGATGACGGCATCCCGCGCTGGCGCGTGATGACCGACGAGAAGCGGATCATCCTCTACCGCCTGCCGATCGAGCGCCTCAGCCACCTGCACCGCGATGACGACCTGCATCGCCGGATCATGGTCGAGGGCAGCGTGTTCCGCGCCGCCGCGGAGTACCTCGACCGGGACCCCTGGGACCTCGGCCCGGAACGCTTCCGCTACTTCTGACGGAAGGTCAGGGGTAGACCGTGATCTCCTGTGCTGCCGCGTCGGAGGGCCACACCGGGAATCCGGCGATCGCGCCGTCGCCGGTCAGCGTCAGGCCCGCGCGGATGCCCGCACCCGCTGCGTCCAGCAGATAGACACGTCGAGACTCCAGCCGCAGTGACGCGCTCTCTCCCGGAAGCACGGTGACCTCCGTCGTCAGGCTCCCGTCCACCGCCTGCACCGCGACGGTGACGGCGTCGGCGGTCGGATTGGCCAGGGCGAGAACCGGGGTGGGGCCGGGGGGCGTCGCGAACAGGCTGGGAGCGTCGACCGGCGGAGCGGGCGTGTACCAGGCGAAGTCCGATCCCTGGCCGAACCCCGTCGTCTGCCACACCGCCGCGACCACGGGCGTGCCGGCCGAGACGGTGATCGTGTACTGCCCCGCCGCCAGGCCACCGAGCTCCACCTCCGTCGGGATGCCGGCGGCCAGCGGCACGGTGGTCGGCGAGGCGATCGGCTGGGCAGCGCCCACGGCCGACGCGGTGACCGTGGCCGTGGTGTCGGCGGACGGGGAGAGGATGCGCACGACGGTGGCGGCATCCGATGCGCCCTCTGCACCTGGATTCTCGGTGACCGTGACGCCGGGCACGATCTCGGTGAGCTCGGGCAGTGCGATCGCACCGACCTGGTCGACTCCGAGCGGCAGCAGCGTTCGGGTGATGCTGGTCTGCAGTGCGGCCTGCACCGGCGCCCCGATCGCGGTCACCCGGATCACCGGGCTCTCCTCGCCCAGCTGCAGTCCGGCGAGCGGGATGACGAGCTGAGCCCCGCCGTCGACGACCAGGTCGGTGCCTCCGGGCGGAACCTGGGGCCCGCCTGCGCCATACACCGTCAGCTGGACCGTCGCCGGCACGGTGCCCGGGTTGGCCAGCAGCACGACGTCGGCCGCTCCCGTCGTGGCTGAGCCGCCGACCAGCCACGACTCCATGAGCGGCTGCCGGCAGGCGGATGCCGCGAAGCCCGTCAGGTCCTCGGCGGCGACCGTGGCGGAGCCGGATGCCGCGACATCCGTACGCCTGCCGTCGGTCGGCTCGGCGATCACGGCGACGGCCGGTGACGTTCCGTCCGATCCCGCGGGAAGCAGAGCCTGGCTCGCGGGCGGGGGGTTGCCCTCCTCAACACCGCTGACCACTGTCTGCGGCGCTGCCGTGAGCACCCGTGCGACGTCCTCCTGGTCGCGCCCGAGCGCGAGCAGGCCGCCGGTGCAGACGAGGACGCTGGCCGAGGGAGCCGGAATCGCCGTGATGGACACCGGTTCCCGCGCGACGGTGGGCCACGGCAGCGAAACCGCCGTCACGACGGCGACGACGAAGCCGATCGCGACCAGCGTGCCCGCGAGCAGGCGGGCGCTGGTGGTCGCCCAGCGGAATGCGCGGCGATCGCTCATCGGCCCTCCTGCCAATGCGGGCCGACGACGCGCGGCGTGCGCCGCGCCTCGCGTCGGGAGGCGGCCGTCGGGATCGCCAGAAGCAGCGCGACGGCGACGACGGCGAGCTGAGCGAAGGCGATGAGGCGGGCGAGATCGTGAACGGATGCCGATGCCGGCGCCCTCGGGTCGACGGGTTGCGTCACCCGCCACAGTGAACCCTTCGCGGTCTCGCCGACGGCATCGAGCTCGTCCCTCTGATCGAGCGCGGTGGCCGCCGAGAGCCGGAACAGCCGCGCGCTGTCCGACTCCGGCTCAGCCGCCGGGGCGAGGAGCACGAAGCTGACGCCGCTCGCTGCGAGCTCGCCGATCACATCATCGGCCGCGGATGTGACCAGGTTCGCGGTCAGGGCGGCGACCTGATCGTCGGCGGCCGTCGCTGTGGAACCCGTCGAGACCATCGTCGCCTGCCCGTCCAAAGTCTCACTTCCGCCCCAGATGACCCTCGATGAGACGCCTCCGGCATCCTGCGGGGTCACGACGATGGTGCCGACGTCGGGGTCCTCACGCCCGGCGGCGCTGACGTACGCCGGCAGGGTGCTCACCGGGCCGTTCGTCAGCAGGGACGTCTCCCTCGCCATCGCGGTCAGCGAGGGCAGCGCAAGCACAGCCAGAGCCAGCATCACCGTGACGGCAGCCAGGCTGCGGACGGCGTCGAGGCGAGGAGCGAGGCCGACGTCGAGCGCGGCCAGCGCGCCTCCGAGTGCTCCGAGCCAGGCGAGGCTCAGCCCCGCGCCCGGCCAGATCGGCACGGCCAGCGACTGCGCGAATGCGACCGAGATCCCCACCGCCGCGAAAGCCGTCGCCATGCCGAGAGCGGCGATCACGAGGAGCGCGATGCCCGCAGCCCAGCGCTGCGTGAGAGGTGCGACCAGCGCGAGAAGCGCGATGGGCGCAGCCAGCAGCGGGACCCACCATGTCGGCCAGCCCGGAACGAACCCGACCCAGCCGACGAGGTCGGGCGTCGGAATCCCGGCTGCGAGCAGTGAGCGGCCCGCGGCATCCGCCCCCGCCTGGGGACCCAGCCAGGTCAGTCCGGGATCGGCGAGCAGCCCCCAGACGTTCCCGGTGCGCAGCTGGTACCACACGAGCGGCGCCGAGAGGAGGGCCGCGGGCACGACGACCCAGATCACCCTCGCGATGCCGCGCCCCCTGCGCAGGACCGCCGTGAGCACGATCGCCCCGATCCACACGATGACGAGCGCGGGCGCGAGCGAGGGCGCGCATGCGACGACCGCGGCCAGGACGAGGGATGCCGAGCCGGCCGTCACCCATGATCGATGTGCCACGGACCCCGCGTAGAAGAGCCACGGCAGGAGGATGTGCGCGAGAACCGCGCTCGGGCGCCCCTGAGTCAGCGCGGCCAGCAGCGTCGGCGCCAGCGCCCAGATCGCCCCGCCCGCGAACCGCAGCAGCGAACGCTCGGTCACCCGCGTGGCCGCGAACCAGCCGCCGAGGGCGGACAGCGGCAGCGCAGCGAGCCAGAGCACCACCAGGGCACGAGACGGCTCGAAGGGCGACAGGGTTCCGACCACCGCCAGCACCGCCGCGAACGGGTCGGCCGGACCGATCGTGTCGAGGCCCGACGCACGCAGGCCATACGCGGCATCCGCCCACAGCTGAGCCGCATTCGCGGCGAGGGGCTGCAACCCGCCGCCGCCCAGCACCGGCCACGCTGCCAGGGACGGGAACGCCGCGATCGAGACGACCAGTGCGCCCAGAACCAGCCAGGCGCCGCCGCCGGTGAAGAATCTCAGGTCGCCACGCCGAGTCGGGCTCGTCGAGTCGGCGTCGTCGTCGAGCTGCTCTCTCAGCTCGCGCTGGGACACCCGAAGCGGCGCGAGCTGCGCCCACGATGCCGAGCGCGTCCGGCGGATGCGCGATCGCGCCCGTGCAACGGAGGGCAGGCGCACCACGCCCACGGCGGCGGCGGCCCACTCCGGGCCGATGAGACCGGGCTGCTTGCGCACGATCTGCACGACGGTGCGCCAGATCGCCGCCGGAAGAATCGCCAGCCACAGGAACGGCACCGCCGGCGGCGGCGCATAGGCGAGCCGGCGGTGCAGCTGAGCGACGCGGGACGCGAACGCCCGACGCCGGCGGCGAGCCGCCGTCAGCGATGACGGCAGTGCAGCCACTCCGTCGCCTGACACCGCGACCAGAGCGCTCGGCACGAGGAGTACCCGCGCTCCCGTCAGCCGCGCACGCACTCCGAGATCCAGACCCTCGTCGGCGCCGGCAAGCGCGCGATCGATCCCCTCGAGTTCGCGCCACGCATCGATGCGCACCAGCACACCCCGGATGTCGGAGCCCAGCACGTCTTCCCGCGCATCGTGCTGGCCCTGATCGAGTTCGGCATCGGCGAGCCCGACCGTCCGGCCGAATCTCGTCATGCTCACCCCGAGCGAGACGATCTCCGTGCGGTCATCCCAGCGCACCAGTTTCGGTGCGGCGAAGGCGACGGACGGACCGAGCTCGAGTCCGCCGACCAGCCGGCTGAGCGCTTCCGGCTCCGGCGCCGTGTCCTGCGCGAGGATCCACACCGCATCGCCCGAGATGCGGAGCGTCGCCATCGCGGCGGCTGCGGCGAATCCGGTCGATGCAGGGGCGGTGATCACGGACTCCGCCGCTGAGGACGCCGCGACAGCAGCCACTCCGGGATCGTCCCCGCACACCACGATCGTGAGCGCGTCGAGCTTCTGCGTCTGGTCCGCGAGTGCCGCCAGAGTGCGCCGCAGGTGATGTGCGGCCGGTGTGCGCCCATCGGGACGCACGACGAGGATGGCGTGGACTCTGGCGGGCATGACGTGGTCAGCCTAGGCGGGACCTGTCACCACGCCGGGTGCACGCGCCGCTACGTGCGGGAACGGAACTCTCGGGTTCCGCCCCGCTGCGGCGGTGCACATGCGCTCAGCTGGCGCGTCGCTTGAGCTTGCGGCGTTCGCGTTCGCTGAGCCCACCCCAGATCCCGAAGCGCTCGTCGTTCTGCAGCGCGTACTCGAGGCATTCGCCCCGAACATCGCACGTCGTGCAGATCTTCTTCGCGTCGCGCGTGGAGCCGCCCTTCTCAGGGAAGAACGCCTCCGGATCTGTCTGAGCGCACAGCGCATCGGTCTGCCACCCGAGCGGATTGCCGTCTTCCCCCTCAAGAGGACGGCGCACCCCCGGGACCCCAAGCTGGACCGGATCGACGAACCAATTGTCGGGAACGCCGGAACGGTAACCCGTCATCTCGTTCTCCCACCTTCTAACCCCCCACGCTGGTCCGCGTGTACGCATAATTACACCGGTGTAGTTCGCCCCGGTCAAGTCGCAGATCGTAAAGCCTCACCCCGCGCTTGAACGTTTACGACGCGCCGTCGGCGTGTCGCGGGCACGTCACGATGTGGACTCGACGCCGGCTTTCGCGCCGGGCTGGGCGATGAAGACCTCTCCCGAGCCCGAAAGCAGCAGCTCGCTCTCATCCGGTGTCACCACCACGGCCCGGCCGGGAGTAAGGGTCACCGTCGCTCCGGAGGCGCCCCCGCGAACCTGCACGGCTCCCTCGGTGGCCACCAGGATGGCGATCCCCGCGACCGCTACGCGAGTCGGATCCCCCTGGACCGTCGCCCGCAGCAGAGAGAAGTCCGAGACGTCGGTGACGTAGCGGGACACTCCGCCGTCGAGCTCCTCAGGACGGACCACCGGTGCAGGTCCAGGTGACGAGTCGAGCACCCGCAGGAGCTCGGCGACGTCGATGTGCTTGGAGGTCAGTCCGCCCCGCAGCACGTTGTCGCTGGCCGCCATGAGTTCGACTCCGAGGCCCTCCACGTAGGCGTGCAGGACGCCTGCCGGCACGAACACGCCTTCGCCGCGGCGAAGCGTCACGAGATTCATCAACAGCGCGACCACGACGCCGGGGTCACCCGGATGCGCCGCGGCGAGGTGTCCTGCGAGCTTCAGCTCGGCGGCGAACTCGCGCGCTCTGTGTGGCAGCGGCTGCTGCGATGATCGCGTCGACGTCCTTCCCGGCGCGCCCAGAGAGCAGCCACGAGATGGTGTCGCGGAGCGCCGCCGCGGCATCCGCCCCGGTCAGGTGAACGCTCAAATCCCCGCCCGCCGGTCCCAGCTCGGCCACCAGGCGGCGGGTGTCACCGATCTCGCGCAGCCCGGCGAGGACCGTGAAGGTGTCGCTGATCGCGACGATCAGCTCGGGCTTGTGATTCTCGTCGCGGTACGTGCGCTCAGGAGCGTCGCGCGGCACGCCCGCCGCCTCCTCCCGTGCATAGCCCTCGATCGCCTCGGCTCGCGACGGATGCGCCTGGATGGAGAGAGGGGATGCCGCGGCGAGCAGCTTCAGGAGGTACGGAAGCCGCATCGGCGCACCGGCATCGACGCCGACGTCCGCGAGCCACGCACCGAGGGTGCGACCGTCGGGCACGATGGCCGGGCTGCCGGGGTGATCGCCGAACCAGACCTCGGCCTCGGGCCGCCCCGATGGGGCGCGGCCTTCGAGATCGGCGAGCAGCGTCGAGCTGCCCCAGTCGTAGTCGCGGGGGGTGTTCGAGATCGGCACGATCATGCTTCCAGCGTAGAGTCGCCGCGCGTCGGCGCAGCGACAGCGACCGCGGGCCAGGCGGTACCCTGATCTCACGATGGCCGTCTACACCAAGCACCCGGCGTCGGCGCCCCCGGCCGCCCCGGTCCGCGAGAAGACGGGCCACCTGATGCTGCGCGGCTGGTGCATCTTCGTACTGTTCACGGCGCTGTCCGGAACCGCCTGGCTCAACGCGGTCGGCGAGCTTCCGACCGCGATCATGACGATCGCAGGAGGGGTGCTCTCGCTCGGACTGTGGTTCGGCGTGCGACCTCCCGTCCAGTGGCGGAGACTGCCCTGGTTCACGATCGCGTACGTCGCGTGGGCGGCGCTCTCGATCATCTGGTCGCAATGGCGCGAGGCGACCGCTTTGACCCTGCTCCTCCTCGTGATCACGACGCTGCAGGGACTGTTCATCGGCAGCGTCCTGACCTGGCGCGAGCTGGTGCGGGCC
The DNA here is from genome assembly GCA_963717585.1 of uncultured Actinomycetota bacterium. Lineage (GTDB taxonomy): Bacteria > Actinomycetota > Actinomycetes > Actinomycetales > Microbacteriaceae > Microbacterium. The sequence goes on from CAVQWI010000001.1 coordinate 937,844, forward strand.
GTCGCGTCCGCTCTGAAGTGGGTTCTGGCTCTGTCGCTCGTCTTCGAACTGTGGGTGTCGATCGTCGTCGGCGGGCCCATCCTGCCCGGATTCGTGATCCCCACCGAGCCCGCCGACGATCCGATCGTCTACTGGTCTCGCGACAACCTGTTCGACGACGGACGCATCCAGGGCATCATGGGCAACGCGAACCTGCTCGGGCCGGTCGCCCTGCTCGCGATCATCGTCTTCTCGATCCGATACGCGGCGCGCGCGCCACGCCGCGTCCTGCTCGGCGTATGGATCGCGCTGTCGGCGTATCTGTTCTATCGGGCCGCCTCGGCGACCGCCTACGTCGCGGCGGTCGCCGTCGTCGTCGTGCTCGTCACCGTCCTGCTCATGCGCCGCGCGCGCAGACCCGGCGAGCGAACCCGCTACTACATCGGCTACGCGCTCGTCGGCCTCGGCGGAGCACTCGCCTTCTGGCTGCTGCGGGACACCATCTTCACCGCGCTCGGACGCAGCGCCGATCTCACCGGCCGCGAGAACATCTGGCAGGCGGTGCTGGAGCGAGCCGTGCAGCGCCCGCTCATCGGCTGGGGATACTCGACGCCGTGGATAACGGGTGATCCGGCGTTCGACGAGTGGATCATCGACCACGGACAGACCGTCATGCAGGCGCACAACATGTGGGTCGACGTCTTCTTCCAGCTCGGCGCGATCGGCGTGATCCTCATGGGCATGGTGTACCTCGCCTTCATCTGGCGATCCTGGTTCTTCGCCGTCGACCGGCCCCGCTGGGACCTGCGCGCCGATCGCCCGTACTCGCCGCTGACCCTGCTGCCGACGCTGGTCGGGGCGATCCTGCTGGTGCAGGGCTTCGCGGAGTCCAGCCCGCTGCTGCTGTGGGGCTGGCTTTTCGTGGTGATGCTCGCCTTCAAGATCAAGCAGTCGCCGTACATCGGCGAGGGCGCCGCGGAGATGCGCATCGCGATCGAGCGTGGCGAGCTGACGACGCGGGCGTCGTGACGGACTCCCCTCGGAGCGCGTCCTCTTCGCGCTGGACGGCACTGCTCGCATCGGCCGCCCTGGCGCGGGCGTACACGATCGCCGTCCTCGGCGCCGTCTTCTCTTCCTTCGTGATCGAGAAGACGGCGGGCCACGTCACCTACGTGTCGATCATCGTGGGGCTGTGCCTGATCGGCGGTCGGGATGCTGATCTCCCGTCGCCGCGAGATCTCGCTCGTGCGGCTCGTGCCCACGACCCTCGTGCTGTTCGTCGCCTGGGCGCTGGTGAGCGTCTTCTGGAGTCAGGACGGTCCGGGTTCGTTCTGGAGCTGGATCTCCACCGCCGCACTCGCCTTCCTCGCGGTCACGATCGGTCACGTGCGGGACACCTTGCAGACGGCACGCGCCCTCGGAGACGTGATGCGCGTCCTGCTGTCGGTCTCGCTCGGATTAGAGGTGCTCACCGGCATCCTCCTGGACACGTCCTTCCGGCTGCTGGGCATCCAGGGCAACATCGCCCAGCTGGGCCCGATTCAGGGCATCTTCGGCACTCGCAACACCCTCGGCTTCGTCGCGGTCATCGCGCTCATCACGTTCCTGATCGAGTACCGCACGCAGTCCGTGCGCGTCGGCGTCTCGGTGTTCTCGGTCGTCCTCGCCGGGGGGCTGGCCGCACTCAGCGACTCTCCGACCGTCCTGGTCCTCGCCGTCGCTGTGGGTCTGGCCGTCGGTGCGCTCGCGCTGGTGAGGCATGCCCGGCCCGAGCGCCGCTCGGCGCTGCAGCTCACGCTCGGCGGCATCGTCGTCGTCGGGGTGATCGTCGGCTACGCGGCGCGACATCCGATCATCGCCCTGCTCGGCGCCGGCTCCGACTTCTCGATGCGGGTCAACCTGTGGAACACCATGGTCGACTACCTCCGGTCCAAGCCCGTCCAGGGCTGGGGGTGGTTCGGGCCCTGGAACCCGAACGAGTTCCCGTTCAGCACGATCAACTACGCCCTCAAGACCAGTCACGCCACCGGGCTCAACGCCTACTTCGACGTGCTTCTGCAGCTCGGCTGGATCGGACTCCTGCTGTTCACCGCGTTCGCCGGCGTCGCCCTGGTGCGGTCCTGGCTGGATGCCAGCGAGCGCCGGTCGGTGATCTACGCGTGGACGCCCCTCGTCCTGGTCACCCTCCTGGTCGACTCCATGTTCGAGAGCTTCACGCTCTTCGGATTCGGCTGGCTGCTCCTCGTGCTGTGCGCCGTTCGCGCCGGTCAGTCCCGCTCCTGGCGTGAGCGGATCGACGCGAGCGACGTGGCGCCGGAGCTGCCCGGCGTTCAGGAAGGCCCGAAGGGCCCGCGGTAAGATGATCGGGCCATGCCCCGTACAGCCCACAGCCTGCCCATCACGTCTACGAGCCCCCTCGAGGCACCGCCCGCCTTCGACGCGGCATCCGCCACGATCGCGATCGTCACCTTCAACCGCTCGGGTCTGCTGACGCGACTGCTCGAGAGCATCACGCGCATGGATCCGAAGCCGGGGCACGTCGTGATCATCGACAACGCGTCGGTGGACGACACCACCGAGACCGTGGAGTCCTTCCGCGAGCGACTCGGCACGAAGCTCGTGTACCGGCGCCTGGACACGAACACGGGCGGTTCCGGCGGTTTCAGCGAGGGCATGCGCGTCGCCTACGAACTCGGGTCCACGTGGATGTGGCTGATGGACGACGACGTCGAGGTGCTGCCCGACGGCCTCGCGCGCATGGGTGCCTGGGCGCCGCGATTCAAGAGCATCCAAGGGCGCCGCTACGACTACGACGGCAGCGAGTTCTACTGGCAGTACCGCGTCGCCGAGCCGCTCGGCATCCCGATCCCGTTCGCACCGGCGGGCTTCGACGAGTCCGGCTTCAAGCCGATGAACTCGGGATGCTTCGAGGGCATGTTCATCCACCGCGACATCGTGCAGCAGATCGGGCTGCCCGGACCCGCGGTTCTTCATCTACTGGGACGACCAGATGTACGGCTGGCTCGCCTCACGCAAGACGACGTCCGTCATCGTCGACGAGTTCGTGCTGCGCCGCACCCGCGAGATCAAGCAGTGGGACATGGGCATCCGGCACATGAACGCCTCGAGCAATGCCTACCGCTACTACATCATGCGCAACCGGGCCACATCAAGAAGTACTACCGCTCGCTCGGTGTCTACAACCCCGTCCTCTTCGGCGCCGGCACAGCCCTGACGTTCGCAAGGAGCTGATCCGCCTCTTCGCTCGTGGAGCGCACGGTGCGGGGCACGAGCAATCTGTTCCGCGGCCTGCGTGACGGGCGCAAGATCGCGAAGGATGCCGTCCTGGCGGCCGATGCCGCCGCTCGAGGCGGCGACGGCCGGCCTGAGCTCAGCCGGTCGGGTAGTCGGCGTTGTAGCGGTCGAGCACCTCGGCGATCGGGGCATCCATCGCCAGCCGCGCCCTTGTCGAGGTACAGACCGCGCGTGCAGAAGCGGCGCAGGTCGCGCTCGCTGTGGCTGACGAAGAAGAGCGTGCGCCCGTCGGCGAGCAGTTCGTCGATGCGCCGGTAGCACTTCTCGCGGAACGCCTTGTCGCCGACGGCGAGCACCTCGTCGACGAGCAGGATCGGCTCCTCGAGCTGCGAGACGACCGAGAACGCCAGCCGCACCTTCATGCCGTTGCGACAGGTGCTTGTAGGGAGTGTCGACGGAGTCGCTGCAGCTCGGCGAAGTCGATGATGCCGTCGAAGCGGCGCGAGACCTCGGCCTTCGACATCCCGTGCAGTCCCGACGTCAGGCGGACGTTCTCGCGCACGGTGAGGTCGCCGACGAACCCGCCGGTGATCTCGATCAGCGGCGCGACGCCGCCGTTGACCGTGACGGTTCCCTCGTCGGCGAGGAGCACGCCCGCGACGAGCTTGAGAAGCGTCGACTTGCCCTGGCCGTTGCGGCCCACGACGCCGATCGACTCGCCCGGCCTCACGTCGAAGCGACACGTCGCGCAGCGCCCAGAACTCCCCCGGCTTCGAGCGTCGCGACGAGTCGGAGAAGAGGTCCTTGATGCTGCGCCGTCCGCGCCGGTTGCGGCGGAAGCGCACGCCGAGGTCGCGGACCTCGATCGCGAGATCGGATGCCGGTCATCACAGCTCCTTCAGCACGGGGCGCTCGAGCCGACGGAAGACCAGGATGCCGAGCCCGAGGAAGAGCGAAGCTCATGATCGCGCCGACGCACGACGACTCAGCGTGTCCCACTCTCGGGGAAGAACCCGACGCGGTAGAGGGTGAAGATCCCGGAGAGCGGGTTGAATGCGGCGAGCTCGCGGAAGACGCCGGGCAGGTCGTCGATGCCGTAGATGATCGGTGACGCGTAGAAGAGCGCGCGCAGGATGAGTTTCGTCGTGCGCTCCAGATCCGTGTAGAGCACGCACAGCGGCGCGACCAGCAGCCCCAGGCCGACGAGCAGCGACGGTCTGCAGCAGGATGGCGACCGGGAACCAGAGCAGGCCCCAGCCGACGGGCGCGCCGCGCGATGATCGCGAAGAGCGACGAGCACCGGCAGCGAGCAGAGGAACTCGATGCCCTTGCTCAGCACGATGCGGTTGACCCAGATCGATCGCGGGATGGCCGTGGACCGCACCAGCCGGGCGTCCTTGTTGAACGCCCGCGTGAAGTCGGACACCGCCGCGTTGAACCACACCCACGGCAGCAGCGCGGTGATGAGGAAGACGATGTACGGCTCGTGCACCGACGCGTGCGCTGGAACACCTGAGTGAAGACGAACCAGTAGATCAGGCTCATCACCAGCGGGTCGAGGACCGACCACAGGTAGCCCAGCGCGCTGGTGGCGTAGCGGACGCGCAGGTCGCGCGCGGAGAGCAGCCACAGCGAGTGGAGGTAGCGCCGGGGGGATCCGGGGGCGCCGACGGCGGCTGTGGTCACGGAGTCGAGTCTATGGGCGGGCGAGGATGTCGCGATGACGCGGTCGTGGCGAGGCCGGAGTCTGCCGACGGCGACGCAAGCGGCGCGGTCACCCGCCGACTCGTGCTCGCCGTGAGGGCGTCGATGTAGTCCTGCTTCCTGTCCAAGACCGCTTGGAGGTGTTCCTCGTGCGCGGCACGCCGCCTGGCTTCGGCCTGTGCACGTTCGCACCTCATCGGGCAGCGACTCGAGCCGCACCTGCCGCGTGACCGATCGCCGAGCCGGCTGAAGTCGTCGCGACATGCGCGCGCGCCGTAGCATCGTCTGCCGCGAACAGCGCACGAAGCGGCTGATCGTGCGATCTCTCCGACCGCGAACACCCCGAGTCCATGACCGTGCTCGAACGTGAATGACCGACCTGCGCTCGGCGAGCTTCTCCCACAGGCGCCACGACGCCGAAGCCGCTGTCGCGCTCCACGATGTCATGGAAGAGGGATCACGCCGCCGTCGCGAACCCCGCGGCAGCCTCCACATCGGTGTAGTCGCCGATCACGTCTTCGTAGCGCGTGGCGCCCGTCGATGATGGAGCCAGGTCGATCGAGGCGTCCGCGAACAGCGGACGAGTCGCTGAACACATGCCTCGTGATCAAGCGTCACGCTGCACCGCATCGAGCGGGATCTCCGCGACGGCCGTGACGTAGGCGAACGACCTCCCGCCGCCGACATCTGCCACGCGCATGTCGTGGCTCGCCCTCCCAGCGTGTCCAGCGCGCTGATCATGGTCCCAAGCACCGAGCCGCTTCGCAGCCTCGGCGAACGCGAAGCACGAGCATCCGTAGTCGGCGTGCCCAGTTCCACGACCTGACAGGACGCACGGACGTCGATCAGCCACGGCCGCGAACGGCGCCGTGGGCGTGCCACGCGGAGATACGGCGAAATGCGCGGGCAGCCAGTAGGCGGTCAGGTGCTGAGCCAGAAGCGGGCTCGCGTCAGCCAGCTCGGCTCTCCTGTCTTCCAGCGGACTACGTCCATGCGACGCTGCTCCATTGCCGGGTTGCCCGACAGCATTTCATGCGCATCGTGAGCCGCGCCGGCACCGTCGACATCGCAGTCGTTGGCATGCGCGCGAGCTGGTTGTTCCACATCGACAGCGCGGAGCCGATGGCCATGTGCATGTCGAGGTACTGGTAGGTGCCCAGCCGGCCGCCGAAGTAGACATCCTTCTCGCCCTTCGCGAGCTCGCGGTAGGCGAGGAGGCCAGCGCGGTCCTCGGCGGTGTTGACCGGGTAGTACGGCTCGTCGTCGCGCGTCGGCGAAGCGCGAGAACTCGCGCATGATGACCGTCTTGTCGGCCGGATGGCGGTCGGCGCGCTCGGGATGGAAGTGCTTGAACTCGTGGATGCGCGTGTACGGGACGTCGGCATCGGCGTAGTTCATGACAGAGGTGCCCTGGAAGTCGCCGACGTCCAGCACCTCCTGCTCGAAGTCGAGCGTGCGCCACGACGAGGGCGCCCTCGGCGTAGTCGAAGTAGCGGTCGACGGGACCCGTGTAGACGATCGGGAGCTGCCCGACGGTCGCCTGCCTTGTTCAGCGGCTGCGACTCGTCGAAGAAGTCGACGCCGAGCTTCACCTCGATGTTCGGGTGGTCGGCCATCCGCTCGATCCATGCGGTGTAGCCATCGGTCGGCAGCCCCTCCCACGTGTCGTTGAAGTAGCGGTTGTCGTAGTTGTAGCGCACGGGAAGCCGACTGATGACCTCGGCGGGAAGGTCCCTCGGATCGGTCTGCCACTGCTTGGCGGTGTAGTCGCGGATGAACGCCTCGTACAGCGGGCGACCGATCAGCGCGATGCCCTTCTCCTCGAGGTTCGCGGCTTCCTTGGCGTCGAACTCGCCCGCGAGCTCGTGGATGAGCGCCCTCGCCTCGTCGGGCGAGTACGCCGCCTGGAAGAACTGGTTGATCGTTCCGAGGTTGATCGGCAGCGGGAAACACCACGCCCCTGTGGTTGGTGTACACGCGGTGCACGTAGTTGGTGAACGTCGTGAAGCGGTTGACGTACTCCCACACAGTCGGGTTCGAAGTGTGGAACAGGTGCGCGCCGTAGCGGTGCACCTCGATGCCGGTCTCGGCTCGTCCTCGCTGTATGCGTTGCCGCCGATGTGGTGACGGCGATCGATCACGGTGACCTTGCGACCGGACGGATGCGGCCCGCTCGGCGATCGTGAGGCCGAAGAATCCGGAGCCGACGATGAGGAGATCCATGCACAGGGCACCCTTCCAGGCGAGCGTCCGTTTCAGCCTAACCGGCGTCGACAGGGCCCTGCGGCAGATGCAGCGCGCGAGCAGATGGGCGTGGGCGGCTTCGGACGCCGCTCCATGGGAGGATAGAGCCCATGCATGCGGACCCTCGCCCCGAGTCGAGCCCGCTGATCGTCAGGCTGTGGTCCTCGAGCGCCGTGCGGTATCTGGTGGTAGGCGATTTTGCATTCCTCTTCGACATCGGCGTGCTGTGGGTCCTCTACGAGGTGTTCCATGTTCCGCTGCCGATCAGCACCCCCGCCGCGTTCCTGCTGAGCTTCGTCGTCACCTACACGCTGCAGCGCACCGTCGCGTTCCGCTCGTCCGACAGCGTCGCACCGAGCGTCGTGCGGTACACAATCCTCGTGGCGTTCAACACCGTGGCCACGACGGCGATCGTCTGGGCGATCGATGCCATCGGGGTTGCCGTGGGCAGTGGGCAAGGTCGTCGCCGTCGTGGCGACGACCGTCTGGAACTATTTCGCTTATCGTTACTGGGTGTTCGGCACTCGGAAGGTGACTGACTGATGTACAGAGGTGCAAGGGTCGCCGCGGTCGTTCCCGCCTACAAGGAAGAGCTGATGATCGGCCGGGTCATCGAGACGATGCCCGCGTACGTCGATGACATCGTGATCGTGGACGACTGCAGTCCGGATGACACGAGCGGAGCCGTCAACCGCATCGGCGATCCGCGCGTCACGCTGATCCGGCATGAGACCAACCAGGGCGTGGGCGGTGCGATCATCACCGGACACAAGGCGGCCGTGGCGCTGGGCAGCGACGTGAATGTCATCATGGCCGGCGATGCCCAGATGGACCCCGCCTATCTCCCGCAGCTCCTGGACAAGGTGACCGACGGTGGATACGGCTTCGCGAAGGCGAATCGCTTCTACGCACCCGAGTCATTCAGCGGGATGCCCGGTCACCGGGTGTTCGGAAACATCGTGCTGTCGTTCATGACGAAGCTGGCTTCCGGTTACTGGAACCTCTTCGATCCGCAGAACGGTTACACGGCCATCCGCTCGGATGTCCTCAACCGCGTGCCCCTTGACCGGGTGGCGAAGCGGTACAGCTTTGAGAACGACCTGCTCACGCACCTGAACATCCTTCAGGTGCCCGCGGTCGATGTCCCGATCCCGGCGGTCTACGGCGACGAGGTGTCCAGCATCAAGCTGCGCACGGTGATCCCGGAGCTCATCAACCGGCTCACCGTCGGATTCTGGACGCGCATCTGGTACCGCTATGTGCTCTGGTCGTTCTCCCCCATCGCCTTGCTGCTGTTCGGGGGACTGATCCTGTTCGGCTTCGGCGTGATCGTGACGATCTGGTTGATCTTCCAGATCGCCGCCTCGGTGATCGCCACGGCTGCCACCGTCATGCTCGCCGCGCTGCCGTTGATGCTGGGGACGCAGCTGCTGATAAGCGCCCTGCAGCTCGACATCCAGGCGACGCCCTCGACTCCGACGATGCCTCCCTTCGACGAGGCGACCGCTTCGGAGGAGCACCGACGCTAAGCCACCACGCGCTCGGTAGTCACCAACGCGCCGCCTTCTTGGGCGGACCGCAGTGCCGACTCGACGACCTCGAGGGTGTGCGCCGCCTCCTCCATCGTCGACAGCTCTGTTGTTTCTCCGAGCACGGCGTCGCGGAAGGCCTCGTGCTCGACGCGGAGCGGCTCGCGCTTCGCGAACGCGAAGCGCGTCACGTCGCCCTCGGACACGCCGCGGAACACCGAGATGGACTCCCACTCGAGCGGAACCGTGCCGTTGCGTAAGAACGTGAGGTCGCCGGTCGACGGTGTCGGCGACGAAGGCGCCGCTTCTCGCCCGTGACGATCGTGACGCGCTCCTTCATGGGGCTGAGCCAGTTGACGAGGTGGTTCACGAGACGCCGATGCGCAGGCGTCCGGTGATCGCGATCATGTCCTCGTACTCGCGGCCGCTCTTGTGGGCGTCTGCGCCGAAGACCGACGACGTAGTCGCTCTGGGCGACCCAGGCGGTGAGGTCGACGTCGTGCGACGCGAGGTCCTTGCGCGACGCCGACATCGCGCGATGCGCGACGGGAACGGGCCCTGGCGCCGCGTCGCGATCTGGTAGACGTCGCCGAGCGTCGCCGGCCGCGAGCCGGCGGCGCAGCTCCTGCAGCGCGGGGTTGAACCGCTCGATGTGGCCGACCGCGCCGACGAGGCCGCGCGACGCGAACGCGTCGGCCATCGCGCCGCCCCGGCTCGAGCGTCTGCGGCGATCGGCTTCTCGACGAGCGTGTGCACGCCCGCCTCGGCGAGCTTGAGCGCGGCGTCCGTCGTGGAAGCGCGTCGGGCATCGCGACGACCGCGATGTCGATGCCCGCGCGATGAGCGCGTCGACGTCGGGGAGGACGTCGAGCTCGCCGGCGACGCCGTGCGGGTCGCCGCCGGGGTCGGCGATGGCGACGAGGTCGACCCCGTCGAGGTCGCGCAGCACGCGGGCGTGGTGGCGGCCCATCATGCCCGACGCCGAGGAGCCCGGCGCGCAGCGTCGGCCATCAGGCGCCCGCTCCGGCCAGCGCGTTCACGGCGTCGACGATGCGGTCGAGGTCGTCCTGCGCTCAGCGACGGGATGCACCGGGAAGCGAGACGACCTCGCCCGCCGCGCGCTCGGTCTGCGGCAGGTGCAGTCCGGGAGCGAAGTGCGTCGAGCGACGGCAGGCGGTGGTTGGGGATCGGGTAGTACACCCCGCTGCCGACCGGTGCTCCTCCTTGAGCGCGCGCGACGAAGCCGTCGCGGTCCTCGGGGACGCGGATCGTGTACTGGTGGTAGACATGCACGGCGCCGTCGGCGACCGGCGGGACCACGACGCCGCGCAAGGTTCGCGTCGAGGAACGCCGCGTTGTGCTCGGCGGGTCGCGGTCCAGCCATCCGACCTTCGTCAGCTGCACGCGGCCGATGGCGGCGTGGATGTCGGTCATGCGGGCGTTGAACCCGATGACCTCGTTCTCGTACTGCCGCTCCATGCCCTGGTTGCGCAGCAGCCGGACGCGCGCGCGCGATCTCGGCGTCGCGTCGCAGCGACCATGCCGCCCTCGCCGCTGGTCATGTTCTTCGTCGGGTAGAGGCGAGAACATCGCGAAGGCGCCGAACGTGCCGACCGGGACGCCCGTCGAGCGACGCGCCGTGCGCCTGCGCGGCATCCTCGTAGAGGGCGATGCCGTGCTCGCTCGGCGATGCGCGTCGAGCTCGCGCATGCGGGCCGGGTGGCCGTAGAGGTGCACGGGCATGATGCCCTTCGTGCGGTCGGTGATCGCTGCCTCGACCGCGGCGGGGTCGAGGCTGAACGTGTCGGGCTCGATGTCGGCGAACACCGGCGTCGCGCCGGTGAGCGCGACCGAGTTGCGCCGTCGCCGCGAACGTGAAGGACGGGACGATGACCTCGTCGCCCGGGCCGACGCCGGCGGCGAGCAGGCCGAGGTGCAGGCCCGAGGTGCCCGAGTTCACGGCGACGACGGGCGCGGCCCGTGGACGAAGTGATCGGCGAACTCCTGCTCGAACGCGGCGACCTCGGGACCCTGTGCGACCATGCCGCTGCGCAGCACGCGATCGACTGCCTCGCGCTCCTCGTCGCCGATGATGCGGCTTGGCGGGCGGGATGAAGTCGCTCATGCGTTCTCCTCTGTCAGTAGCTCCGTCGGCTCTCGATGTAGCGCGTCGCCGGTCGCGGGGCAGATCCAGCGGCTCGTCGCCCTCGCGCGTCAGCGGAACGCCGGCCCTGCCGACCCAGCCGATCCGCCGGGCGGGCACGCCCGCGACCAGCGCGAAGTCGGGGACGTCCTTCACGACGACGGCGCCTGCGGCGACCGTCGCCCACGCGCCGATCGTCACCGGGGCGACGCACGTCGCGCGCGCGCCGATCGAGGCGCCCGTCGCCGATCGTCACTCCCACCGGCTCCCAGTCGTGGGCGCTCTTGAGCGAGCCGTCGGGGTTGATCGCGCGGGGGTAGGTGTCGTTCGTGAGCACGACGGCCGGGCCGATGAAGACGCCGTCGCCGAGCGCGCGCGGGCTCGTAGACCAGGGCGTAGTTCTGCACCTTGCAGTTGTCGCCCATCACGACGCCGGTGCCGATGTAGGCGCCGCGGCCGACGATGCAGTTGCGGCCGAGCACGCGCCTGCTCGCGCACCTGCGCGAGATGCCAGATCGAGCGTGCCGTCGCCGATCGACGCGTCAGCAGCGACATCAGCGTTCGCGACGATGCGGACGTCAGAGGGGGTTTGAGTCCCAGGGACGTGTGAGTCTGAGGCAGAGGAAGACACGACTAAGGAGTCTAGTCGGGGCGTCGGACGGGCGACGACTACGATGGGACGGTGAACTCCGGCCCCTCCGCAGGACTACGTCGCGCCGCCGCGATCTCCATCCCGATTCTGCTGTTCATCTCCCTCGTGACCTGGGCTTTTGCCTCTCCGGTCGGGTCGAGCCCGGATGACAACTTCCACCTGCCCTCAATCTGGTGCGGACTCGGCGATCGGGAGGGTGTCTGCGAGCCCTCCGGCGACCCCGATACCAGGCTCGTGCCGACCTCGGTCTACACCGCCTCCTGCTACGCGTTCCTGCCGGCAGAAAGTGCGGCCTGCTGGGACCCGAACGACGACAAGATGTCGGAGGCCACATGGATGAACGCCGTGGGCCTGTACCCGCCGCTGTTCTACGCGACGATGGGGGTGTTCGTCGGCGAGGACATCTCCACCTCGGTGATCGTGATGCGGGTCGTCAACTCCGCGCTCATCGTCGGTCTTCTGACCGCCGTCTTCTTCGCCTTGCCGATCAGGGTGCGACCGGCGCTGATCGTCTCGACGCTCGCTGCAGCCGTCCCGCTGGGCATGTTCGTGGTCGCCTCCAACAACCCGTCCTCGTGGGCGTTCGCGTCGGCGGCGACCGTGTGGGTCTGCCTCTACGGTGCGACGCAGTCCGAGGGCAGACGTCAGTACGTCCTGGGTGGACTGGCTGTCCTCGGCGCGATCATAGGCGCCGGCGCACGAGCCGACGCCGCCATCTACGCGGTCTTCGCCGTGCTCCTGGCTGCGATCCTCGGTGCCCGGCGCGGGCGTTCGCTGCTGGTCCCTGGCATCGCGGCTGGGCTTGTCGTTCTCGTCAGCGCGGGGTTCTACCTCCTCGCGGGGCAGAGCGGCGCGTTGGCGACCGGCCTGCCGACCGAGAATCCGCCGCTGACCGGTGCGCAGCAGCTTGCCAATCTCCTCGGCGTGCCCATCCTGTGGTTCGGCGCTTTTGGCGCCTCGGGTCTCGGCTGGCTCGACACCGTGCCCCCCGCCGCTGTCACCGTGCCATCCTTCGCGGTCTTCGCGGCTGCGGTCTTCATCGGCATCCACCGCCTCCGGCCGCGTCGCGCCATTGCGGTCGCCCTGGCGTTCGCAGCGCTGTGGGGCGTTCCGTTCGTGCTGCTGGCTCAGTCGTACGCGGTCATCGGCACTCATGTGCAGTCCCGCTATCTGCTGCCGCTGATCGTGCTTCTGCTCGGAGTCGCCAGCCTGTCACCGAGGATCATATCCGCCTGGCGTGGTCCGCGGTTGCTCGTGGCGGGTCTCGCGCTGAGTGGTGCCATGTCCCTGGCGCTGCACGACAACATCCGCCGGTACACCGTGGGTGTCGACAGCAGCGCCGTTGATCCAGGTCTGGACGCAGAGTGGTGGTGGTCGGCTGCGCCCTCGCCGCTGACGATCTGGCTGGTGGGTTCGGTCGCCTTCGCGGCGGTGTTCGCGATGCTGTGGCTCCTGCTGCGCCGCATCGACGATCCCGACGAGATCGAGTTCGAGACTGCGCGTCGGGAGCCGGAGCCGGCTACGCCGATTGTCGAGACGACTCAGACTCCGCGGTAGCGCACTCCGTCGCGGCATCCCCGGAAGAAGGCGGCGATCTTCTGCGGGCCGTCCCGCTCGGCGAGAAGCATCTTCGTCAGCGCACGCAGCGTGAACGCGATGTCTTCGCGGAACCACGGGCCGCCGCCGAAACGCCTCAGGACGATGACGCGGTTGCGGGCGGAGTAGTACAGGCGCATCGGCGAGTAGTTCGACAGGTAGACCTTGCGGCCGAGGAACGGCGTCGGCTCCGAGGCGCCGAAGCGGTGATCGAGCAGCGCGTCGAAGACCTTGAGATTCGTGAAACCGGCCCGACTCGCGCGCAGGCTGATGTCGTGGTCGACGTAGTCGATGAACAGCGCCTCGTCGTGGAACCCGATCGTCTCGAGGAGCAGCTCGCGAGAACAGCGCACCCGACGAGATCAGCACCTCGCGAGGAGCGGTGCCCACTCCCCGCTCGTTGTCGTAGACGCGTCCCGTCTCGGCGGCGCGGAGCGCGGGGCCGACGATTCCGACCTCGACCACTGCGTTGCGCCGCGCGTCCTGCAGCTTCTCATGCATGCGCTCGGTGATCGTGCTGTCCTGGTCGAAGATCCACACGAAGTCGAATCCGTCCTCCAGCGCCGCGCGCATGCCGGCGTTGAAGCCGGCAGCCACGCCGACATTGCCGTCCTGATCGAGCAACGGTGACGCGCGGGTTCGCGGTCAGGCGGGCAAGGACGTCGTGGGCTTCGCCGGGAGAGTTGTTGACCACGAAGACCCAGGGCACTTGAGCCAGGAGCCTCTCGACGTTCTCGACCACGTCCGCGGGCGGGCCGGTAGACGAGGACGACGCCCGGCCGTCTGGCCGGCGTGATCGTCTCAGCCATCGACTGCTTCGGTGACGGATACCGAGGCGGCCACAGTGCCGAACGTCGTGTTGTCGGTGCGAACCGTCAGCATGGCACCCTGCATCAGGCCGTGGCTGCTGGACTTCGCTCACCCCGGCCGCGTTCGCGTTGACGTAGTACTGACCCGGGCCGAAGTGGACCTGCTCGATCCGCAGATCGACGTGCGTCGGACCGGAGATCGGCGCGAGCCGGACGTCGAGCGGCCTCCGTGTTCGAGGCGAGCACCATGTGACCGAGCGGCGTGTCGATGCTGAACCCGACCTCCCACCGCTCGATGGGGCGCAGGGCGTCGACATGCACGCGGATGGTGAGCGGGTCGCCGTCGTCGATGGCTCGCGTCGTCGCTCCGCCGTCGCCGTCGAGGATCTCGATCCGCTTCACCTGGATCGGATGCAGTGTCTCTTCGGCGACGCGGCCTCGCCGACTCGGCGGCCGTCGAGCACGTCGCGCAGCGCGCCGATCGCCCCGTTCGTGTCGCCGTCGAAGACGACATCGCCGTCGTTCAGCACGATCCCGCGATCGCACAGCTCGGCCACCTGCTGCGCGGAGTGGCTCACCAGGATGATCGTGCGTCCCTCGTCGCGGAACTGGGCGATGCGCTCCATGCACTTGCGCTGGAACGCCTCGTCGCCGACGGCGAGGACCTCGTCGACGAGCAGGATGTCGGGATCGGTGTGCACGGCGACGGCGAACGCGAGCCGCACGTACATGCCCGACGAGTAGAACTTGACGGCGGTGTCGATGAAGTCGCCGATTCCGCTGAACTCGACGATCGCGTCGAACTGGGCGTCGATCTGCGCGCGGGTCAGCCCGAGGATCGACGCGTTCAGGTACACGTTCTCGCGACCGCTGAGGTCGGGGTGGAAGCCGGCTCCGAGCTCGAGCAGCGCGGCCATCCGGCCCCGCGTGTGCACGGTCCCCGTCGTGGGCGAGACGATGCCGCCGATGAGCTTGAGCAGCGTGCTCTTGCCCGAGCCGTTGGCTCCGAGCAGGCCGACGGTCGTGCCCGCTTCGATGACCAGCGACACGTCGTCGACCGCGACGAAGTCCGCGCGATGCGCGCGGCCGAGCCGGCCGAGGTGCACGATGCGGTCCTTGAGGCTGTTGTCCTTGCGGACGATGAAGTGCTTCGTCACGCCGTCGAGGCGGACGATGTCGGGGCGCGGCTGCGTGGATGTGGCGTTCACTCAGAGCTCCTGCGCGAAGTTGCCCTGCAGGCGCGTGAACACGCGGTGGGAGATGACAGAGGAGGACGACGCCGATCGACGCCGGCGATCAGCATCCGCAGGCCGAGATCAGGCGGATAGTCGGCCGGAGTTCCCGCCCCCCAGAACGCCTTGTGGAAGCCCAGCACGGCGAGGGTGAGCGGGTTGGCCGCGTAGATCTCGAGCACCCACGCCGGCAGACCGAAGCCGCGCGACGGCATCGACGCACCATCTGCCACGAGTAGACGATGGGCGATCCCCACATCGCGAGCATCATGCACGACCTCGGTCAGGTACTGGATGTCGCGGAGATAGACGTTCAGTCGCCGCCAGGAGCAGGCCGATGCCGATGCCATAGACGAGGATCAGGAGCACCGACGGGAAGAACCAGAGCATCATGACCGGTTCCGGCAGCGCCTGGAAGAGCGACCGCCGCGACGAGGAGCACCACGAGCTGCACCAGGAACATGAAGCCCGCCGCGCCGATGCTCGCGAGCGGGAAGATCTCCCGCGGCAGGTAGATCTTCTTGACCAGGCCCGCGTTGCCGATGATGGACCCCGTCGACCCGAAGACCATGTCGCTGAAGAAGGTGAACAGCGTCAGGCCGGAGAAGAGATAGATCGCGAACTGGTCGATGCCCTCTGCAGCGCGCAGGAACTGGCCCGAGGACGATGAAGTACATCAGGAACTGGATGAGCGGGCGGATCACCGTCCACAGGAATCCGAGGAAGCTGTCGCGATAGCGCGCCTGCAGGTCGCGACGGACGAGCAGGTTCAGCAGCTCGCGGCGCGACGAAGATCTCGCGGAGCTTGCCGCCGCTGCCGCGGTCGTGCGCATGACCGCGCGCTGTCGATCGGTGAGAACGGCTCTGCCGCGAGCCGAGCGAATCGTTCAGAAGTATCCAAGGGTCCTCACTCATGTCTATGACCGACAACCCTGCAACTATATCCGCCGGATCGGGTGCTCACGGCTGGTCATCGCCTGCGTGCCGCCGAGCAGATTGCGCAGAGCGGCGCGACGGATGCCGCAGCGCGGCGCGCCCAGCGACCCGAGCGGCCGCGTCGGGCTCCATGATGCTCCGCGGATCGATGGCACCGGTTCCGGGGTGGTGCAGGCGCATGTACATCCGCAGCGAAGTCGCGCGCCGCGCCCGTGCGCCGACGTATCCGGCGGCTTGCAGGAACTCGATCTGCTCGTAGCTGTACCCGGGGATGGTCGCCGACATCTCGTCGAGCTTGAACTCCATCGCCGTGTGGCTGATCGACATGTACTCGAACGTCGAGACGGTGCGCGTGTGGTACCCGAGCTCGCCGGCGGCATAGGACGGCATCCGCTCGAGGATGTGCGCCAGGCCGCCGTCGCGGTACGCCTCGGCGCCGCCGAACTCGTCGTAGCGCCACTCGTGCTCGACGAGGAGCCGAAGCGACTCCGGCCGAGCGATGTACATCGAGCCGTAGGGCGCGAGCGGCGAGATCTCGTCCAGCGGGACGCGGATGCCGAGCTCGTCCGCAGAGCTTCTCGAAGCCCGGCTTGTTCGCCCACCAGCCCCGGCCCATCGTCGGGTAGCCGATGTGGATCATCGGCGGGTAGACGAGCCCGAGGCCGGGCTCCTGCTGGAACAGCGCGAGCAGATTGGCGGCGTAGCCGGGGCTGCCGAGGAGGTTCGTCGAACTGCTGCGCTTGAAGTGGCGGCCGACGTTGAAGCCGTCCTGCGGCGTCTTCTTCGAGTGGAGCTTGACGACGAGGTCGTAGCGGTCGCCGAGGAGCACGTCGCGGCATCCGATCAGGAAGGCGCTCTGGTCGCGGCCGTCGTTGGAGGCGAGCACGCGCACATCGACGCTGCCGCGCGGACGCGGTCGCGCGACGACGATGTCGCGGATCGCGGCTGCCTTCGTCCGCATCCGGCGTCGTGACGACGAGGTCGTAGTCGCCGGGCAGCGTGTCGGCCAGGTCGAGCATCTCGTCCGTCATCTCCGCGTAGAAGATGTGCGCGATCGACGACGATGCGGAACGGGCGCTCGCGGGTCGTAGGACACATCGACGTCGGGGAGCACCTCGAGCATCCCGGCGTTGGCGTTCAGGTCCTTCGGCTGCGACATTGCGCGCGAGATTCCGCCAGATCAGCTCGACGGGATAGCCGTAGCGATCCGCCTGTCTCGAGCGTCCAGCGGCCGATGACCGCGTGCCGGTCGAGGAACGGCGGCCACTGGAAGAGCGGCCGGCGCTTGAGCATCGGGCATCCGTCGTCGCAGCAGCAGCATCGGCGTTGAAGAGCGACGGGTTCTCGGTGTCGTAGTCGGCCGTAGGGGAATGCGACGTCGGCGATGAAGCCGCGGTCGGTGAAGTGCTCCGTGAAGACCGCCTCGTGCGTGAGCACGGCATCGAAGTAGCTCCGGCATCTGCGGAAGATCGCGCCAGTACGCCGCCCACGCCTCGGAGCAGGAACATCTCGCCGCCGCACCGCGATCCAGTACGACTGCAGGTGATACGGCAGCACACCCTTGCCTCGTGAACGGATTCGGCTCCTCGCGCGCATGATCGGTCATCCCCCAGAAGTGCACCGCCCGCGCATCCATCCGCTCGAACACCGGGCCGAACGGCCGCACCGGACCGAACCACGTGTCGTTGGTGAGCATCACCTCGTCGAACTCCGCGATGCCCGCGCCGAGGTGATCGAGCGCGTGCCTTGTGCGCCCAGATGTCGAAGCCGACGATTCTCCCGGACGAGGATCTCGTCCGCACACCGGCTCCAGCTTCGCCCGGCCCGTCCGTCGGTCAGCGAGCCGTTGACGACGACGAGCATCCGCTCCGCATGCTCGCGCAGACCGCGCCAAGCGCGTACGGGATGTAAGTCCTCGACCCCGCCCCGCCGGTCCCACACCGACATAGATGACGAGCCGGCGACCGCCGACCGGGAACACCTGCGGAGCCACGCACCGGCGTCGCGCGGTCATCGCGTCCGCCTCCTCCGATGCGCGAGCGCGCCTGAGCGACCTGCACGTCGCGCATCGCGAGCGCGCCGCGGCGCGACGGGCGCGAGCACCGCGAGCCGAACGCGCCTGCCGCGCGGATGGTTCAGGCGCACGTACATCCGCGCGAGGTCCACGATGCCTCCCGCGCCCGTCGCGCCCGGCGCGGTGGAGGAACTGGATCTGCTCGACCGGGTACCCGGGAGTGGTCGAGGACAGCTGGTCGAGCTTGAACTCGAGCGCGGTGTGGCTGATGCCGGCGTGCTCCGCAGTGAGGACGGTCCGGCAGTGGAATCCGAGCTCGCCGCAGCGCGTAGGCGACGAGCCGCTCCTGCGACGTCGCGCGAGCGTGCGCCCTCGGCACGCCGGGACGGCGCGCGTAGTCGGCGTACTCGCCAGTCCGTGCTCGCTCAGCAGGCGCAGCGCCTCCGGCCGCACGATCCACATGCCGCCGAACGGCGCGAGCGGCGAGACGTCGTCGAACGGAACGCGGATGCCGCAGCTCTTCGCGAGCGCCTCGGCGCGTCGCCGCGATAGGACCCCAGCCGCCGCCCGAGGTCGCGATAGCCGATGTGGATCGTCGGCGGGAAGACAGCGCCGAGGCCCGGTTCGCGCTGGAACAGCGCCAGGAGATTGCGCGACGTAGCCGGGCGAGCTCAGCAGATTCTCGAACTGGTACCGGCGGAAGTAGCGGCCGACGTTGAACGACGTGCTGCGTGGGCTGCGCGCGTGCGAGCTTGATCGACGAGGTCGTAGCGGTCCGTCGAGCAGCACGTCGCGGCATCCGACGAAGAACGCGCTCATGTCGCGTCCGCGTCGCGACGGGCAGCGACGCGCACCTCGACGCGCGCGAACTGCAGCGATCGTCGACGTGTCGAGCGCGCTCGCGGAGCGCGCGCGCAGTCGATGTCGCGATCGGGCGTCGTGACGACCAGATCGAACGGCGTCGGGACAGGTCGCACGCTGCGCCAGCACGTCGTCGACGATCGTCGGCGTCGACCGACGTGCACGATCACGGCGATGCGGAACGGGCCGGTCGGCGTCGTACGAGACGTCGACGTCGGGAAGCACCTCGAGCATCCCGGCATCCGCGTTCAGCGATCTTCGGCGCGACGTTGCGTGCGAGGTCCTGCCAGATCAGCTCGCATCGGGTAGCCGTAGCCTCCGACCTCGCGCGAGGATCTCCCGGCCGATGACCGCGTGCCGGTCGAGGAACGGCGGGTAGTGGAAGAACGGCCGGCGCTTGAGCACGGGCATCCGTCCGCGAGCAGCAGGTCCGGGTTGAACAGCGCCGGATGGTCGGTCGGGTAGTCGGCCGAGGGGAAGGCGACGTCGTGGCGTGAAGCCCGCGCTCGGCGAAGTGCTCGGTGAAGACCGCCTCGTGCTTGAGCACCGCGTCGAAGTAGCCCGGCATCTCCGGCAGGTCGCGCCAGTACGCCTCCCACGCGTCCGAGAGGAACATCTCGCGCCGCACCGCGATCCAGAACGACTGGAGGTGATACGGAAGAACACCCTTCGCCGGTGAACGGGTTCGGCTCCTCCCGGGCGTGATCGGTCATCCCCCAGAAGTGGACGGGCCGCGCATCCATCCGCTCGAACACCGGACCGTACGGGCGGACCGGCCCGAACCAGGTGTCGTTGGTCAGCATCAGCTCATCGAACTCGGCGATGCCGGCGCCCGACGTGATCGAGCGCGTCCTTGTGCGCCCAGATGTCGAAGCCGACGTTCTCGCGCACGAGGATCTCATCGGCCACCGGCTCGAGCGTCGCGCGGCCCGTCCTCCGTCAGCGCGCCGTTGACGACCACGAGGATGTGCGCCGCGTGCTCGCGCAGCCCGCCGAGCGCGTACGGGATGTAGTCTCGACATCGCCGCGTCGGTCGCAGACGACGTAGATGATGAGCCGTCGACCGCCGTCCGGAACTCGAGGCACGCACGACGTCGGCCGTCAGCGTGAGCTCGCCTCTCGACCGCGCGCAGTCGGACGTCGCGATCATCGTGCGGATCTCCTGATCGCTCAGCGCGCGCCCTGCTCGAGAGCCTTCAGCAGGTAGGCGCCGTAGCCGCTCTTGACGAGCGGCTCGGCGCGCTCGCGCAGCTCGTCGTCGCGTGAGGAAGCCCATCCGCCAGGCGACCTCCTCGGGGCAGCCGATCGACAGTCCCTGCCGCTTCTCGACGGTGCGGATGAAGTCGGTCGCCTCGCTGAGGGAGTCGAACGTGCCCGTGTCGAGCCACGCGGTGCCGCGCGGAAGCAGCTCGACCTTGAGGTCGCCGCGCTCGAGGTAGGCGAGGTTGACGTCGGTGATCTCGAGCTCGCCGCGCGGCGACGGCTTGAGGTCCTTCGCGATCTCGACGACGTCGTTGTCGTAGAAGTACAGGCCCGGGAACCGCGTAGTTGCTCTTCGGCGCCGCCGGCTTCTCCTCGAGCGAGACCACGCGCCCGTCGGCGTCGAACTCGACGACGCCGTAGGCGGTCGGGTCGTCGACCCAGTAGCCGAACACGACGCCGCCCGTCAGGTCGGTGTACTGGCGCAGCCGCGTGCCCATGCCCTGTCCGTAGAAGATGTTGTCGCCGAGCACGAGGGCGACCGACTCGGAGCCGATGTGCTCTTCGCCGAGGATGAACGCCTGCGCGAGTCCGTCGGGCGACGGCTGCGTCTTGTAGGTGATCGACACGCCGAACTGCGAGCCGTCGCCGAGCAGCCGCTGGAACTGGTCGGCGTCCTGCGGCGTCGTGATGATCGAGGATGTCGCGGATGCCGGCGAGGATCAGCGTCGACAGCGGGTAGTAGATCATCGGCTTGTCGTAGACCGGGACCAGCTGCTTCGAGATGCCCGAGGGTGATCGGGTGAAGCCGGGAGCCGGTGCCGCCGGCCAGGATGATGCCGCGCATGCGCCTAGTCTCGCCGCATCGCCGCTCGGTCGACCAAACTCGGCGAGTCGGCGCGAGCACCAGTACCCTGGAGACGATGCAGCAAACTCCTCGTGACCGGCGGTGCCGGCTTCATCGGTTCGAACTTCGTCCACTACGTCGTGGCGCACACGGACGACCACGTGACCGTGCTGGACAAGCTCACGTATGCGGGCAACCTGGAGTCGCTGGCGGGGCTGCCCGAGGACCGGTTCGCGTTCGTGCAGGGCGACATCACGCGACGCCGCCCTGGTGGACGAGCTGTTCGCCGAGGCCGATGCGGTGGTGCACTACGCCGCCGAGTCGCACAACGACAACTCCCTGCACGACCCGCGGCCGTTCCTGGACACGAACATCGTCGGCACCTACACGCTGCTCGAGGCCGCGCGCAAGCACGACAAGCGCTTCCACCACATCTCCACCGACGAGGTCTACGGCGACCTGGAGCTGGATGACCCGGAGCGGTTCACCGAGCAGACCCCGTACAACCCGTCCCGCCCGTACTCGTCCACGAAGGCCGGCTCGCGACCTGCTGGTGCGCGCGTGGGTGCGCTCCTTCGGCGTGCAGGCGACCATCAGCAACTGCTCGAACAACTACGGCCCGTACCAGCACGTGGAGAAGTTCATCCCGCGCCAGATCACGAACGTGATCCGCGGGATCCGCCCCAAGCTCTACGGCAAGGGCGAGAACGTCCGCGACTGGATCCACGCCGACGACCACTCCTCCGCCGTGCTGACCATCCTCGACAAGGGCGGGATCGGCGAGACGTACCTGATCGGCGCCGACGGCGAGAAGAACAACAAGGACGTCGTCGAGCTGATCCTCGACACTGATGGGCCAGCCCGCCGACGCCTACGACCACGTCACGGACCGCGCCGGCCACGACCTGCGCTACGCGATCGACTCCACCAAGCTGCGCACCGAGCTCGGCTGGGCACCCGCAGTACTGCGACTTCGAGGCCGGCCTCGCGGCGACCATCGCACTGGTACCGCGACAACGAGGCCTGGTGGGCGCCGGCGAAGGACGGCACCGAGGCGTTCTACGCGACGAAGGGCCAGTGACGTGACGCGAGTTCGGCAAGACGCTCGCCGCGCACGAAACGCCGATCCCGGGGCTGGTCGTGTTCGACCTGCCGGTGCACGGCGACAACCGCGGCTGG
Organism: uncultured Actinomycetota bacterium; assembly: GCA_963717585.1. GTDB lineage: Bacteria > Actinomycetota > Actinomycetes > Actinomycetales > Microbacteriaceae > Microbacterium. The sequence continues at coordinate 960,024 of CAVQWI010000001.1, forward strand.
TTCAAGGAGAACTGGCAGCGGGAGAAGATGGTCGCCGCTCGGGCTGCCGGACTTCGGCCCGGTGCAGAACAACATCTCGTTCAACGACGCGGCCGGCACCACCCGCGGCATCCACGCCGAGCCGTGGGACAAGTTGGTCTCGGTCGCGACCGGCCGGATCTTCGGCGCCTGGGTCGACCTGCGCGAGGGGCCGACCTTCGGCGCCGTCTTCACCGCCGAGATCGACCCGTCGCCAGGCGATCTTCGTTCCCCGCGGGGTCGGCAACTCCTACCAGACCCTGGAGGCCGACACCGCGTACACCTACCTCGTCAACGACCACTGGTCCCCGGACGCGCGAGTACACGTTCCTGAACCTCGCCGACGAGACGGCCGCGCATCGCCTGGCCGATCCCGCTCGACCGACGTCGAGATCTCCGACAAGGACCTGCGCGCACCCGCGCCTCGCGCGACGTCACCCCGATGCCGCCGAAGAAGATCCTGGTGCTCGGCGCCGACGGCCAGCTCGGCCGGGCGCTGCGCGCCGAGTACGGCGACGACGCCGCACGTCGAGTTCGCGACCCGCGCCGACCTCGACCTCACCGCCGCGCGACCTTCGCGACGCGCGCCGCTGGCGCGACTACGACACGATCATCAACGCCGCCGCGTACACCGCCGTCGACACCGCCGAGACCCCCGACGGGCGCGCGCGCCGCCTGGGCCGCGAACGTCACCGGCCGTCGCCGCGCTCGCCCGCGATCGCCGCCGAGAACGGCATCACCCTGGTGCACGTCTCCAGCGACTACGTCTTCGACGGCACGCTCGACCGGCCCTACCGCGAGGACGACCCGTGTGCCCCGCTGGGCGTGTACGGCCAGACCAAGGCCGCCGGCGACGCCGTCGTCAGCGACCGTTCCCCGCCACTACATCGTGCGCACCTAGCTGGGTCATCGGCGAGGGCAAGAACTTCGTCCGGACCATGGCGTCCCTCGCCGAGCGCGGCATCGACCCGAACGTCGTCGACGACCAGATCGGCCGGCTCACCTTCACCGCAGACATCGCCGCGCGGCATCCGTCACCTGCTCGACACCCGGCGCCGCCTACGGCATCTACAACCTCACCGGCAGCGGGGCGAGCCGACGACCTGGGCGGACATCGCCCGGCACGTCTTCGAACTCACCGGCCACGACCCGGCCCGCGTCACCGGCGTCACCACCGACGAGTACTTCGCCTCAGCCGCCGCGGCCGGTGGCTCCACGGCCGCGCAACAGCGTGCTCGACCTCGCCAAGATCGAGGCGAGCGGGTACGTCACCACGGACGCGGTGGCCGACCTTCGGCGCTACCTCGACCGCTGATCCTCGACGCTGCGCTGAGAGGCTGAGCACTCCCTTCGACGGCCCTACGGGACGAGGAGGTCGCGGCACCCCAGCAGCACGTGACCGCCGGCTCCGTTGTTGATGGCGTAGACGCACACGCTGTGCGCACCCGCGGTCATCGGCACGAACTCGCTGAAGCCGTGGCCGTCGCCGGCTGAAGGGTACGCGGCCCCGACGTCGGGGCGGCTCTCGTCCGCGACGTATGCGGTGCCTTCACTGTCCACGTACACGTGGATCGAGATCGGATCGGCGGTGTCGGGGTCGAGCGCCCATCCCGTGACGGTCGCGCCGCCACCTCCGACGAGCGCCGCCTCGAAGTTGCCCAGCGGAACCTTCCCGCCATCGGGGGGCGGAGGGGCCGTGACGGTGGCTGTGCGGCATCCGAGCAGCGTGTGGCCGCCCGCGCCGGTGTTGATGGCGTACGCGCAGACCTGTGTCGAGCCCAACGGCAGCGTGAGCTGCTCGGCGAAGCCGTGGTCGGGACCGTAGCCCGGATACGCCTGTGCGACGTCCGCCCGCGACTCGTCGGCGGTGTACGCGGTGCCTTTGTCCCCGACGTAGAGGTGCACTCCGATGGAGCCGGTGCTGTCGGGGTCCAGCGCCCAGCCCGATGCCGTAGCGATGTTCTCCTTCACCGTCAGCGCATCGAACGCGCCGATCGGCGGTCGGCCGAGGTCGGTGCTGGCGGGGACGGTGACGTCCGCGCATCCGAGCGTCGCCGTGCCACCGGGACCGGCGTTGATCGCGTACGCGCACACCCGGTGGGCGCCCGGCGTCGCGGGCAGCTTCGTCGAATACCCGTGGTTCGGCCCGTAGTCGGGATAGTGGGCCGGCAGGTCGGGGCGAGCGCGGTCGGCGAGCACCGCCGTGCCGATCGAGTCGACGTACAGATGGACCGCGATCGGGTCGGCCGTGTCGGGATCGATCGCCCATCCGGCGACCTCGATCCCTCCGTCCACGCCCTTCGCCGCATCCAGCGCTCCCACCGGAGTGCCGCTCATGGCGATCAAGTCACGGCATCCGAGTACCGCGGGAGCCGCCGCCCGCCGGATCAATGATGTAGACGCATACCCGTGCGCTGCCCGATCCGGTGGCGGGGACGCTCACATCGAACCCGTGCGCGCTGCCGAGCGCGGGATAAGCGGCTCCGACGTCCGGGCGCGCCAGATCCGCGGTGAAAGCCGTGCCGACGGATCCGACGTAGAGGTGGACGCCGACCGGAGCCGCCACGTTTCGCTTGGCCGCCCATCCCGCCACGCGGAACTCACCGGGCTCGGCTTCGGCCAGTTCCAGGTTGCCGAAGAGGGGCGATTCCTGGGTCGCGCCGAACCAGTCGTTGAAGTACTGGAAGAAGTTGCGATTGCCGTACGCCGAGCATCCGTCGCCCTCGCCGTAGCCCGCGCGCAGGGCCGCGGCATTCGGCTGATATGGCGTGTAGTAGTACAGGTTCGCCGTCGCCTGGTTCTGGATGAAGACCGGGCTGCTGCCGCACGCCTCGTTGGGGTGGTATCGGACGTTCCACGTCTTGCCGGGGGCATACCACGTGAAGTACTGACTGGTCCCGGGCGGATTGGCGTAGCGCTTCAGCTGCCATGCGGCGCCGTACACCTGGTTGAAGAAGCCGTAGTAGCGGGTGTCGCACGCGGCGGTGTCAGGGCACCCCTGCCCCATCGCGATCGTGTACCGGAATTCGCTGGGCCACGTGTGCGTGACCAGTCCCTGCTCCTTCTGCAGCATGACGATCAGCACCTGGGGGTTGATGCCGCAGGCGCGGGCGACCTTGTAGATGATGGTCGAGGAGCGCTCGCGCGTCCCACCCGAATACGCGCCGCACATGGCGTCGGCGCTGGTCGTGCGCGAGGTGTCGTACCAGTCCTTCAGGCATGTGTACCCGGCCTGGCACCGAGGGACCTTCTCCTCGAGGAACGACTGGATCTGGCCCTCGCTCATCGTGCCGGAGTCGGCGAAGGTCGCGTCGCTGATGATGTTCCCGGCCTGGAATTTCGACAGGTCGGCCATCTTCACGGCGGTCTGCGCAGAGGACGCTGCCGATGCCGCACTCAGCATCGCGGCCTGTTCCTGAGGCAGCGCGGCCTGGGCCGCGCTGCCCGCGGCGAGGCCCCCGAAGACGAGCGCGACGGCCGTCGCCCCCGCTGCGAATCGGCCTAAAGCACGCATGTCGAGTCCCGGTCTGCACCCGTCGTCATGGGAACAGTGTGACGGATGTGACTGGTGTTTACCAAGGGGCTGGTGAGAATTGCCCCGTCAGAGCCCGAATCCGAGGTCGGCTGAGGGAGAGCTCCCGAGGGCTTGCGCGGCCGGCTGCAGGCCGGCTGGAGCTGCGCTCGAGGCCGGCTAGAGGTCGGCGTGGAGCTGCCACACACGGTCGGCCGCCTCGCGCCAGGAGAAGGCGCGGCCACGGTCCGCCGCAAGCACGCCGAGGCGGTCGACCGACGCCGTGGAACCGAGTGCGTGCTCGAGTGCGTCAGCCAGAGAGTCCGCCTCCGCGTCGACCAGCATCCCCCCGTCGTGGATCAGCTCGTCGTGCACGGGCGAGGATGCCGCGATCACCGGAACCCCGAGCGCCAGTGCTTCGAGAACCCGCCAGGGGAAGGCGGTCCGCCGGGCAGGCGCGACGAAGGTCACGGCGCCGCCGAACACCGCCGCGCGGTCCTCGGTCGAGAGCTCGCCGCGCACGTGCAGGCTGCGCTCGGGGATGCCGGCGGCCGCCGCGAGGTCGGCGATGGCCGGCTCCTCACCCTCGCCCGCGCCGATGACGACGACGGGAAGGTCGAGTCCGGCTCGCCCCACGGCGGAAAGACCTTCCGCCAGGGAATCGGTGGGAGCGGCACGCCCGGCCAGCAGGAGGAAGCCCTCGGGCAGGTCGAGTGCGCGGCGTCGGCCCACTTCGTCGATGGGCACAGCGAATCCCGCGGGCGCGGCGCCGGCGATCACCCGGATCCGCTCGCCCAGCCGGGCGAGCTCGCCGAGTCGCCCGGCCATGGAATGCGTCGGAACGACGACGGCATCTGCGTGCTTGACGGCGCGCTTGAGCATCGCGCGGTTCCAGGCGACCACGGACTTCGGCCATTCGCCCGGTGCCTCCCACGGCCCCAGATCCCAGATCGTCACAACGGTCTGGTCGTGATCGTGGACGCGATCGTGGCGCACCAGCGGTGCGAGCAGGGTCGGGGAATGGATCATTCCGGCGCCGATTCCGGTCGCCATCCCGAGCTGCAGCGCCGCCGCGAGCTCGCGCCGAGCCAGAGCTGTGCGCCGGACGCCCGAAAGCCCGGCGATCTTGACGGGACGATCCGCCGGCCCTGCCGGCGCGATCCCCTCCACCTCGCATCCGGACGGCGCACCCGCGATCAGTCCGCGGGCGAGCTCCCGGGCAGCGATCTCGAGGTCGGTCTCCGTCGGGGCGACGAGCTGGTCGAGCATCACGCGAAGCGTCGCGGTCATGCGGCTCAGCCCTCGGGGGTAGGTGTCGCGGTGGGCGGGTGAAGCGTCTGCCGCACGAGCTCCTGGATGTAGGGGTAGTCGGGCTCGTACTCGTCGATCCCACCGGCGGGTGTCAGCTCGATCGTGGTGACGGGCTGCTCCTTGGCCTTGAGCGCCAGCTCTGCCAGGAAGGGGAGCAGCGACTGCGGAAGGTCGGTCTGGATGAGATCCTCGCCGGCGGCCGCGACATCCGAGAATCGCGTGAGCACGACGTCGGGCTTGAACTGCGCGAGGATCGCCTCCTGCAGCTGACGCTGCCGCTTCATCCGGTCGAAGTCGTCCGTGGTGTATCGCGAGCGTGCATACCACTGGGCGGTATCGCCGTCCATGTGCTGTGCGCCGGGCTCGATCCAGCCGGTCGCCCACTCCTCGGCGGGCTGACCCTCGTAGGCAGGGCCCCCGCCCTCGGGCAGGCGCTCCTCGACGGTGATGTCGACGCCGCCGAGCGCGTCGATGAGCGCCGCGAAACCGTGCATGTCGAGGAAGACGTAGTAGGGGATCTCGACTCCGAGGATGCCCTCCGCGGCATCCTTGGTCGCCTCGATGCCGGGCTCGGAGCCGTTCGCGACGGCATCCGGATACAGGGCGCTGCCGTCCTGGCACACCTCGACCTCGGTGCGCAGCTGATTCACGCCGCTCCCCCACCCGCATGACGAGTCCGCGTAGCCCTCGTGACCGTTCGGGTAGCGATCCTGCATCGGGCCGGGAGCGAACGGGAAGTTCGGCATGTCCCGCGGGATGCCGGTGATAGTCGTCGCGCCGGTCTCGGCGTTGACCGAAACCACCGAGATGCTGTCGAACCGCATCGAGTCGCGGCCCTCACCGCTGTCGGCGCCGAGCAGCAGGATGTTGTAGTACCCCTCGCTGGGCGGCACCGACGGGCCGCTCGCACCGAAGATCGCGCCCAGCGCATCACGCGTGGACCCGGCCAGCTGCGACGCGTACACGGCGCCGCCGGTCGAGGCGAGGAGAAGCGCGACGGCGAGGCCGAGGATGCCGAACCGCGCGCCGGTGCCGGTCTTGACCAGCCGGACGAGCCGCAGGGTGTCGATGGTCAGGATCACCCAGAGGACGGCGTACGCGATCAGGATCCCCTGGATCAGAAGCAGGGGAACCGGCCGGAGAAGAGACAGCCAGTCGGGCAGCCAGGCGCCGGTGACGATGCTCAGCCCTGCGGTCGGCCAGAGGAGCGCGGTCAGCAGCCCGAGGATGATCGCCACCCACATCACGAGCGTCGCAGCGAGGCCGACCTTGCCGAGCCGCCGGTTGCCGGCAACGGCCTGCGCCGAACCGGGCAGAAGGAAGTTGAGCAGCACGAGCCACCAGCCGCGGCGTGTCATCACCTCAGGCGAGGAGGCGTCTGGATACCGCAGCGGGCGGTCCTGGACGACCTGTCCGGCGATGGTGCGCGCCTGTGCCGGGCGCGGCGGGCTCGCGACGCTCACAGGGACTCCTTGAGCCGCCGGTTCTTGTCCTCCACCTGCGACTCGAGCTCCCGCGCGTAGGCCTCCACCCGATCGGCCAGCACGGCGTCGGCGGTTGCGAGGATGCGCACGGCGAGAAGCCCCGCATTTCTTGCACCGCCGATCGAGACGGTGGCCACGGGGATGCCGGCCGGCATCTGGACGATGCTCAGGAGCGAATCCATTCCGTCGAGGGTCGCAAGAGGCACCGGCACCCCGATCACCGGCAGCGCGGTGAGCGACGCCAGCATGCCGGGCAGGTGCGCGGCGCCGCCCGCTCCTGCGATGATCGCGCGCAGGCCGCGCCCGCGCGCTTCCCGGCCGTAGCGCATCAGCTTGTCAGGTGTGCGATGGGCGGAGACGACCTCCACCTCGTGCGCGACGTCGAAATCGGTGAGGATCTGCGACGCGTCGCTCAGAACGCGCCAGTCCGAGTCGGAGCCCATCACGACGCCCACGAGGGGCGCGTCGGAGGAATGCAGCGGCCGGGTCACCCGACCAGGCTAGGGGGCGAGGCTGGAAGAACCCCGCAACGGCGCGGTCCTCAGTCCAGGAAGAAGGATGCCGCGGCCCGCGCCTCGTAGGCGACCTCGTCGAGGTCGTCGCCCAGGGCGTTGACGTGTCCCACCTTGCGGCCCGGGCGAGGCGCCTTGCCGTAGGTGTGGACTTTCGCACCCGGATGCTCGGCCATCGCCGCGGCGAACCGACCGTCGAGTTCGCCCGTCGCCGGCCCGCCGAGGATGTTGACCATCACCGACCAGTCCGCCGTGGGCTCCGGATCGCCGAGCGGCAGGTCGAGCACGGCGCGCAGGTGCTGCTCGAACTGGCTGGTGACCGCACCGTCCTGCGTCCAATGGCCGCTGTTGTGCGGGCGCATCGCGAGCTCGTTGACGAGGAGCCGCTCGTCGGTGGTCTCGAACAGCTCGACCGCCAGCATCCCGGTCGCGTCCAGCCCCTCCGCGATGCGGATGCCGATCCGCGCGGCGACTTCGGAGAGCCGTCCTCCTGCATGCGGGGCGGGTGCGATCACCTCGGCGCAGACGCCTCCGCGCTGCACGGTCTCCACGACCGGGTACACGCGCACCTCGCCGGACGGACGCCTGGCCACCTGCTGCGCGAGCTCGCGTGAGAAGTCGACGAGCTCTTCGGCCAGAAGGGCGCCGCCCCGTGCGTCCTCGGCCAGCGCCGCGAACCAGTCGTCCACCTCGGTCGCCGCGGACACGACGCGCACGCCCTTGCCGTCGTAGCCGCCGCGCGGTGTCTTGACGACGGCGCGGCCGCCGTGCGCGTCGAGGAATGCCTGCAGTCCGTCGGCATCGGTCACCGCGGACCATTCCGGCTGCGGCATCTCGAGCTCCTGCAGGCGGGCGCGCATGAGCAGCTTGTCCTGCGCGAAGCGCAGCGGATCCGGACCGGGTCGCACCGCGATGCCCGCCTCGACGAGCGTCGCCAGGACGTCCTGCGGCACATGTTCGTGATCGAAGGTGAGAACGTCCACCTCGCGTGCGAACGCCAGTACCGTATCGGCGTCGCGATAGTCGCCGACGGCAGTGGCGGCAAGCGACGCGGCCATCCCGTCCTCCTCGGCGAGGACGCGCAGGTCGATGCCGAGCTCCACGGCCGGCGCGATCATCATGCGCGCCAGCTGCCCTCCTCCGACGACTCCGACTCGCAGCGCCATGGGGATCCTTCCGTCGCGTGCTCAGCTCCAATCATCGCGCACCGGCGTGGCGGCGCGAGACGGACGGAGCGATCGCGGGTCAGCTCGGGGGTCGCTGAGGCGGAGTCGGCGGCAGCGCCTGCGCGTCGCGGTGCGCGAGGATCTGGTTGACCTCGACCTGGTCCACCAGGGCTTCGTGGACCAGGCCCACGCTCGGGATGTCGACCAGGCGCAGCGGCTCGTCGACGCCGTTCGTGAGCAGCAGCGTGCCCGCCCCCCACATGCGCTGCAGGATGCCGCGGCGCTCCTGGATGGTGTACCCGCGGACGTGACTCAGCTCTCGCCGGCGGGTGCCGAAGACGCCCGCTCGTTCGATGACCCGGCGCGTGGTGATCGTGTAGACGTGACCCCACCACGACAGGAAGGGAAGCACGACCAGGAGGAAGACGATCACCGCCGCCGCGGTCAGCAGCATCCAGTTCTCCAACGGTGCGGGAAGGTTGCCGTAGAAGAACCCCGCCGCGCCCGCAACGGCGATGAGGACTGCAGCCGACCAGGTGAGCCTGCGGGCATGCCCGTGGAAGCGTGCGACGCGCAGCTCCGGGGTCGGCGCGCCGGGAACCACCACCGGCGGCCTGCCGCCATACGTGGTCGGCTGGGTCATGCATCCATTGTGGCGCGCGCCGCCGACAGGCGGCGCTGCCACGCCCACCGTCACCGCACGTGGACGACGTCTCCGGCAGACACGGCGGTCTCGACATCGCCGTGGACCACGACCAGGCGGCCGTCCGGGTCGATGCGCTGAGCGCGTCCGCGCAGGTGCGTGCCGTCCGGGAGGGAGACGACGACGTCCGAGCCGAGGGTGCTGCACAGCGCCTCGATCTCGCCGAGGATGCCGGCGATCGCGGCGTCCCCGTTGGCCGCTACGAGCGCTGCGAGGTGCGCGTCGAGCGCGACCAGATAGTCGGCGAGCAGTCGATCCTCGTCGACGTCGATTCCGACCGCCGTGAACGAGGTCGCCGTGTCGACGGGGAAGTCGGCCCGCGTCATGCGCGTGTTGACACCGGCCCCGATGACGACCGCTTCGGGATGCCCGGGCACGACCTCGGCCAGGATGCCGCTGAGCTTGCCCCCGTCCAGCAGCACGTCGTTCGGCCACTTGAGACCCGCGGTGTGGCCGGTCCCGCGCAGCTGCTCGATGACGGCGCGGGTCATCGCGGCCCCGGCGATGAGCGGGATCCACGACCTCGACGCGAGCGGGAGATCGCTCACCCGGACCAGAACCGAGACCGCCAGCCCCGTGCCGGGGGGAGCGGTCCAGGCACGGTCCAGCCGGCCCCGCCCGGACCGCTGGTCGGTCGTCAGCACGACGGACAGGTGCGGCCAACGCTGCGGGGAGGCGGCGGCGGCGCGGATCAGATCGGCGTTGGTCGACCCGGTCGACTCGACGACCTGGAGACGCGGCGAGACGGCGGCGGCGCGGGGATATCCCTGGGGCGGTATCGACATGGGCTCACCCTACGCAGTGCTGTGCCGGCGACGCGGACGCGGATGGCAGCGCCGGGCGGCATCCTCCACACTCGACAGCGGATGCCGCATGCCCTTGTGCGAACTCTCCAAGCCCAGGGCGGAGCCCGCCGATAGGGTGGAACGCGTGACCGATCAGCCCGACCTCTCGACCACCGCCGGCAAGATCGCCGACCTCCGCTCGCGGTTCCAGGAGGCCGTGGTCGACGCGGAGAAGATCGCACAGCAGAAGCAGCACGCGAAGAGCAAGCTGACCGCGCGTCAGCGCATCGAGATGCTCGTCGACACCGGCAGCTTCGTCGAGTTCGACGAATACGTCCGCCACCGCACCACCGCTTTCGGCATGGACAGGGCCCGCCCCTACGGCGACTCGGTGGTCACCGGCGTCGGAACCATCCACGGCCGCACGGTGGCCGTCTACGCCCAGGACTTCTCCACGTTCGGCGGCTCGCTCGGCGAGGTCGCCGGCGAGAAGATCATCAAGATCATGGAGTTCGCTCTGCGGGGCGGCATGCCCTGCGTCGGCATCCTCGACTCGGGCGGAGCCCGCATCCAGGAGGGTGTGGTCGCGCTCGGCAAGTACGGCGAGATCTTCCGCCTGAACACCCGTGCCTCGGGAGTCATCCCGCAGATCTCCTTGATCATGGGCCCGGCAGCCGGCGGCGCGGTGTACTCGCCGGCGCTCACGGACTTCGTCATCATGGTCGACAAGACGAGCCAGATGTTCGTCACCGGCCCCGACGTCATCAAGACCGTGACCGGCGAGGACGTCGGCATGGAGGAGCTCGGCGGCGCCTACACGCACAACACGCGCTCGGGCGTCGCGCACTATCTCGCCGAGGACGAGGACGACGCGATCGACTACGCGCGCACGCTCCTCGGATTCCTTCCGGACAACAACATGGCCGAGCTTCCCGTCTACGAGAGCGGCTTCGAGTTCGAGACGACGGATGCCGACCGCTTCCTGAACACGGTGATCCCCGACTCGCCCAACCAGCCCTACGACATCCACCAGGTCATCGCGCATGTGGTGGACTCGGGCGACTTCCTGGAAGTGCAGCCGCTGTTCGCGCCCAACATCGTGATCGGCTTCGGTCGCGTCGAGGGCCGCACCGTCGGCATCATCGCCAATCAGCCGTCGCAGATGGCCGGAACGCTGAACATCGAGGCGGGCGAGAAAGCCAGCCGCTTCGTGCGGTTCTGCGACGCATTCTCCGTCCCGATCCTCACCCTCGTCGACGTGCCCGGCTACCTTCCGGGCACCGACCAGGAGTGGACCGGCGTCATCCGCCGCGGCGCGAAGCTCCTCTACGCGTATGCCGAGGCGACGGTGCCGCTGGTGACCGTGATCCTGCGCAAGGCATACGGCGGTGCCTACATCGTGATGGGATCCAAGCAGCTGGGTGCCGACGTGAATCTCGCATGGCCGACGGCCGAGATCGCGGTGATGGGCGGCCAGGGTGCCGTGAACATCCTCTACCGGGGCGAGATCAAGCGGGCCGAGGAGGCCGGTGAGGACGTCGCCGCGGTGCGCACGCGCCTGGCGAACGAGTACACCTACAACGTGGCTTCCCCGTTCCTGGCTGCGGAGCGCGGAGAGCTCGACGGCATCATCGAGCCGGCGCAGACCCGTGTCGCGGTCGCGAAGGCGCTGCGGGCGCTGCGGGCCAAGCGCGCCAGCCTGCCGCCGAAGAAGCACGGTAACATCCCGCTATGACCGGTTCGAACGGCTCCGCAGACGGTGCGGAGACCATGCGCGTCGACGTCTTCCGCGGCTCTCCGACGAGCGACGAGCTGGCCGCGCTGATCGCGGTGGTTACCGAGGCTTACGCCGACGAATCCGCCGCCGCCGTCGCCGCTGAAGCGGCCGGCCCGAACGCGTGGTCGCTGTCGCAGCGATCCCTTCGCGACCCGGTGCGACGCGACCTGGGCTGGGGACGCTTCGCGGGCTGATCGACCGTGTAGAGCCAGGTCTATGCAGACCTATGCTTGTCCCCCGAAATACCTACAGACGGCACGGTCGAGGTCCCTCGATACTGGAGGAGCTGGAACGCATCTTTGCGTTCGGCCGACCTGCTCACCATTCGTGGAGAGCTCAGGTTCGGCCACGCGGACGGTTTTCGGGTAACTGTCCGCCAGGTGAGGGGCGGGCGGCTTCGCCGCCCCTCACCTCCTTCATCTCCGCTCCCCGCCCCGGCTCCCCTCCCCCGCCGGGACGGGGAGCGAGTATCTTCTCCGCGCCGTCGCGAGCAGCACCGGCATCCTGCACCGCGGATCCGCGTCGACCTCGTTCGCGCAGCAGGTCAGGCTGCGCCGGGGTGGTCGATCTCCCGCCACAGGTCCACGGCGTCCTCGTCGGAGAGTCCCGGCCCGGCAGCAGAGCGCCCGACCACGGTGACCGCGACCCGCTCATGCGGGGATGTACGAATGTAAAGACGGTCGGAGCGCGCCGTGCGCAGGGTTTCGGCCAGCTGCGCTCGGATGATGGCGAGCGACGGCTCGTCCAGGTCGTCCAGACCGCCCTCGTCGAGGACGGTGACGTTCGTGCCGCGCCTGCGTGCGCGCTCCAGCTCGGCATGGACGGCATCGTCCAGCAGCCGAGGGCCGCGCATCTCGTCGCGCAGGCGCCCTTCCGCGAGCCGCGCCTCGGTGCGTTCGGTCTCGTCGAGGGCGCCGCCGGACGCGACCGTGCGGGTGAGCACCGGCCCTGCCACGGCGAGAGCGCGCTGCACCTGGATGCGGCGCTCGCGCTGACGGCCGGTCTGCGAGGCCTGCCAGGCGGATGCTGCGCGCTCCAGCTGGGCGAGCTGGGCGGTGTCGCGGGCGGCTCGATCGATCGACCTCAGCATCAGCTGCGTCGCCGCGACCCACACGATGGATCCGACCAGTCCCAGGTTGAGCGCGTTGAGCGGGCCCATCCAGACCATCGACGCGACCGCCAGCGCAGCGATTCCGATCCATGCGATCAACGGCCGGCGCCGCACCATGACGATCGTCATCAGCGCGCCGATGCCGCCCAGGTACCAGGTGGCGAAGGGCGCAGTCCGCGACTCCGACCCCACGGCCACGGCGATCGCACTCGGAACGAGGAACGCGCACGCCAGCGCCAGCACGCCCGCCCACGACGGCAGGCGCGTCCGGGAGCGGCCGGTCAGGGGCACGTCGTGCACCACACCGTCCGTCCCCACCGAGCCGGTGCTGCGGGGATCCCAGAAGATGCACAGCCAGGTGGTGACGAGGTAGAGGCTCAGCGCGACGATGACGACCAGGGGCTGCGGCACCGGGGCGGTCCACCAGAGCCCTCGAGCGGCGAGATAGGCCGTGAAGGCCACCCCGAGCCCGACGATTATCGCCCGGACGCTGATCACGGCGTCCGCTCCTGCCACTCGAGCATCACCGTGGTGCCGGCGCGGTCCGACTTGATCGAGCTGGTACCACCGACGGCGGCCACGCGCGCGAAGATCGACGCCCGGATGCCGAGCCGGTCGTGCGGCACGCGATCCAGGTCGAAGCCGGCGCCCGTGTCGCGAACGGTGATCCGCACGCGCCGCGGGTCGGCGCTTCCGTCGACGCTGACCGCCAGCCCCGAGCCACCGGCGTGCTGCGCGGCGTTCGCGATCGCCTGCGTGGCGGCGAGCACCAGAGCTCGGGCGATCCGTCCCGGCATCGACGGGGTGCCCGTGACGATCGTCCGCTCGGCATGCACGCGCACGCCCAGTTCGAGCGCCGATCGCTCGATGTCGTCGGCCAGGCTCGCGGCATCCCGGGGCTCGTCGCTGCCCTCGCCCGAGTCCTGCTCGGTGTTGGCGAGGCGAGTCAGGGCTTCGCGGGCCATTCCGACGGCCAGTGTGCGCTCCCGCGGCGTGTGCGCCCGTTCGGCGGCGATGAGGGCCGCCAGGACGCTGTCGTGCATGAGGGCGGCGACCGCGATGCGCTCCTCCTCTGCCGCATCGGCCGCCGCCGCCTGCGCATACGACTCCACGGCACGGGCGCGCGTCTCGTCGACGTTCGCCGCCACCGAGCGGAAGACCCAGCCGAGGGTGACGAGCATCCCGCCGAGGATCAGTGCGAACGAGACATCCAGGGCGACGGAGAACCAGTAGTCCCGTGTGAATGACCCCTGGATCAGCCTCACCACACCGAACAGGATCGGGATGAACGCGGTCCAGATCACCTGGAGCGGCAGCGGGAACGCCAACACGCCGGCGACCGTCGCGACGTTGACCAGGTACCAGATCCACGGCTGACCGCTGGAGTCGACCTCGCCGCCCGAGGTGGCGATCGGCCACAGGATGAGGGCGAGCGGGTAGGCGAGAGCGAAAACGCCCGCCGTGAGGCGGACTCCCCGGCCGAAGGCGCACGCGACGAGCATGGCTGCCAGAGGCACGAACGTGATCAGCATGAGCGGCACATGCCACGCCGGGTTCTCCTGGTACGGCGGCGTCACCGCGGCCAGGAAGGCCTGGGTGCCGAGGACCAGGCTGCCCAGCCCGACGACGAGGGAGATGATGCGCTCGATGCGCAGCCGGGTGAACGAGCCGAGGCCCGCGGTCGTCTCCCTGGTCTGTGGGATGTGACCCCACGCGTCATCGAGGATGGCGCGCGTGCTCTCAGGTTCCGACACCACCGACACCTTCTCGGTCGCTCGGCTCGGCGAGGATTCCATCCTCCATCGCGCGGCGGAGCAGGTCGACCTTGGTCGGCGCCGGGCGGCCCACCTCGACGTACTTGACGCGCACGCGCGTGATGTTCTCCTTGGCCGTCGAGTACGCGACCCCCAGGCGGTCCGCGACCACCTTGAGCGGCAGCCCGGCCGCATAGAGGCGGAGGACGTCTCGCTCGCGAGCGGACAGCTGCGCGTCGGCGAACGCACGGTCTCCTTCGACGGCGCTCGCCCACTCGACGTTGTTGAGCGGTTCGCCGTTGGCCACGGTGCTGATCGCCGCGATCACATCGTCGATCGGCGACGCCTTGCTCACCACACCCGCCGCGCCGGCCGCGAGCGCCTCGCGCACTGCCGCCGGGCGGTCGGCGACGCTGTGGATGATGATGCTGGAGCCGTCCGTGACGAGACGGCGCACATTCTCGGTCACCGTCGTGCCGTCACCGAGCGTCAGATCCAGCACCACGACATCCGCAGGCGGTGCGGCGCTGAACGCCCGCCAGTCGAGGTACGAGGTGACGTTGCTTCCGGAGAACACGACCACCTTCTGCGCCCGCGCGCAGGCCGCCTCGAGCCCGAGTCGCACGGACTCGTGGTCATCGATCAGAGCGACGCGCGTCATGGGGCCAGCCTAGCCACGCGGCGTCGCCGCCACCGGCCTCAGCGGACGAAGGTCGCGACCGCCTCGATGTGGTGCGAGTTCGGAAAGAGGTCGAAGGCGGTGACCCTCTGCAGCCCGTAGCCGGCAGCGCGGAATGTCGCCACGTCCCGGGCGAGTGCGACCGGGTCGCAGGCGACGTAGACCACCGCCGCCGGGAGCAGTGCGGCGACGGCGTCGACGACCTCGCGGCCGGCGCCCGAGCGCGGCGGGTCGAGCACCGTCACCCCGCGGGCGAGCCGGTCTCGCTCGCGGACGGACGCGTCGGCGGCCAGTCGCGACACGAAGCGGTTGACGCGCGCCGTTTCGGCGCGCGCGCCCACCCACTCCGCGAGATTGTGTCCGGCGTGCTCCGTGGCGCGCGGATCGGATTCGACCGACGTCACTCGCGCGGCGCCCAGTTCGGCGAGCGCCGCGGCGAAGAGGCCGACGCCGCCGTAGAGGTCCAGGTGCTCCGCGTCGGAATCGGGGCCTCCGAGGTCGGCGATCGCGGACCGGACGGCCGCGTCCAGCGTCGCGGCCGCGAGGCGGTGCACCTGCCAGAACCCGCCGGCATCCACTCGGAACTCCCGCTCCCCGACCCGCTCGGTGATCACCTCGCGCGCCGACGCGGGCGTCGAGCGCGCCGAGTCGGCGCGCGGAATGATCCGCACCCGGCCGTCGGCCGGCTGGACGAGGTCGAGCCGACCGGGCTTGCCGTGCGTCAGTCGCAGCGCGGCGCGCTCCACCGCGGCCGTCGCGAGCGGCAGGTCGTCGACCGGCACCACGGTGTGGGTGCGCGCCGCGAACGGCCCGATTCGGCCGTCGGCATCGACGTGCAGGCTGACGCGGGTGCGCCACCCTGTTCCGTCCGGCGTCTCCTCCGCGAGCACGCGACCCTGCGGATCCGTCATGACGGCGGGGTTCAGTGGATCGATGTGCGGTTCGACGCCGCCGAAGCGCTTCAGCGCATCGGAGAGCACCTCGTGCTTGAGCGCGCGCTGGTGGGTCAGCTCGATGTGCCCGAAGTCCGCGCCGCCCGGTCGGAGGTGCGGCGGCGTGTCGAGGTCCGCCTGCCTCCAGATGTGCGGTCGCCGGTGCGGCGAGGCGGTCAGCACCTCGACGACCTCGCCACGCCAGAAGGACTTCCTGCCGACGTCGGTGAGCCGGATGCGCACACGCTCGCCGGGGATCGTGTCCGGGACGAAGATCACGCGGCCGCCGCGCCCCGAGCCGTCGTCCGGGTCGCTCCCGTGCCTCCCGACGAATACGCCGCCGTGGGCGACGCTCGTGACATCGAGGTCAAACTCGTCTCCGGCCGCCGAGCCCGTTGCATCATCCACGCCCCGAGCATTCCACAGCCGGTGCGCGGCGCGGCTAGCGTGAACCCATGCAGGTCTGCCTCGCCTCGACGTCACCCGCCCGGCTCATGCTCCTGCGACAGGCCGGGATCGAGCCCCTGACCATGGCGCCCGAGGTGGATGAGGACGCGGTCATCGTCGAGATCGAGAAAGCCGAAGGCCGGCACCTCGACGCCGACGAGCACGTGCTTCTGCTCGCACGCCGGAAGGCCGCGGACGTCGTCGTGCGGCTCGCGGCGGACCGGCCTGATTTCGACGGGATCGTCATCGGCGGCGACTCGATGTTCGAGATCGACGGCAACATCCTCGGCAAACCGCATACGGCCGCCGTCGCCGCGCAGCGGTGGCGCGCGATGCGCGGACGAACGGGCACGCTGCACTCCGGGCACAGCGTGTTCCGTGTGGCGCCGGGCGAGGTCGCCGTCGAGGCGCACGGGGTGGCGGCGGCATCCGTCTCCTTCGCCTCGGACATGACGGATTCCGAGATCGACGCGTACGTCGCCTCCGGCGAGCCGCTTCAGGTCGCGGGCGCGTTCACCATCGACAGCCTCGGCGGGCCGTTCATCGACCGCGTCGAGGGCGACCCCTCGACGGTCGTCGGCATGTCGCTGTCCACCGTGCGCCGGCTCGCGGCAGGGCTCGGCATCCGCTGGCCCGATCTGTGGAATCACACATGACTCGGTGGAACCGCACATAACCCCACGGAACCGCTCGTAGACTCCCGCACACGTTTCGCGGGGTTTCTTGTGCAGTGGACTCAAAAGGGGCTCCGAGCGCGTCGGTAGGCTGGCATCCATGTCTCAAATCGCCAAGGTGCTCATTGCCAACCGCGGCGAGATCGCCGTCCGCATCATCCGCGCCGCGCGAGACGCCGGCAAGTCATCGGTCGCCGTCTACGCCGACCAGGACCGCGATGCGCTCCACGCACGCCTCGCCGACGAGGCGTACGCCCTGGACGGCTCGACCAGCGCCGACACGTACCTCTCGATCGACAAGATCCTCTCCGTCGCGCGCCGCTCCGGAGCCGACGCCGTGCACCCCGGCTACGGCTTCCTCGCCGAGAACGCCGACTTCGCCCGCGCCGTGATGGGCGCCGGACTCATCTGGATCGGTCCGTCCCCGGAGGCGATCGAGGCCCTCGGCGACAAGGTGACCGCTCGTCACGTCGCCGAGAAGGTGGGCGCCCCGCTCGCGCCCGGCACGCCCGGCCCGGTCGCCGGCGCCGCAGAGGTCGTCGCCTTCGCCGAGGAGTTCGGCCTGCCCATCGCCATCAAGGCGGCCTACGGAGGTGGCGGACGCGGCCTCAAGGTCGCCCGCGAGTTCGACGAGATCGAGGAGCAGTTCGAATCCGCGACCCGCGAGGCGATCACCGCTTTCGGCCGCGGCGAGTGCTTCGTCGAGAAGTACCTCGACAAGCCGCGCCACGTCGAGACCCAGTGCCTGGCGGATGCCGCGGGCAACGTCGTCGTCGTGTCGACCCGCGACTGCTCGCTGCAGCGGCGCCACCAGAAGCTCGTCGAAGAGGCGCCCGCGCCCTTCCTCACCGAAGAGCAGAACCGCATCCTGTACGACGCCTCGAAGGCGATCATGCGCGAGGTCGGCTACGTGGGCGCCGGCACATGCGAGTTCCTCATCGGCGCCGACGGCACGATCTCCTTCCTCGAGGTGAATACGCGCCTGCAGGTGGAGCACCCGGTCTCGGAGGAGATCACCGGGATCGACCTCGTGCGTGAGCAGTTCCGCATCGCCGAGGGCGGCGTGCTCGACTACGACGACCCGGAACCCTCCGGCCACTCCATCGAATTCCGTGTGAACGGCGAAGACCCGGGCCGCGGATTCCTCCCCCAGCCCGGTCCGATCCACGTCTTCAAGACGTTCGGTGGTCCCGGCATCCGTCTGGATTCCGGCGTCACCGCGGGCGACTCGGTCAGCGGCGCGTTCGACTCATTGCTGGGCAAGATCATCGTGACCGGCCGCGACCGGGCGGAAGCGCTCGAGCGGGCGCGTCGCGCCCTCGACGAGTTCGAAGTCGCCGGGCTCCCGACGGTGCTGCCGTTCCATCGCAAGGTCGTGCGCGATCCCGCCTTCACCGCTGAGGGCGGCCGGTTCGGCGTGTTCACGCGGTGGATCGAGACCGAGTTCGTGAACGACATCCCGCCGTGGGATGGCGAGCTCGAAGCTCCCAAGCCCGCCGAGGCGCGGCACACCGTCGTCGTCGAGGTCGGCGGCAAGCGTCTCGAGGTCAGCCTCCCCGATCGGATCGTCGCCGCCCCCGGCACCGCCGGGCGCCCCGCGGCCGTCCCTCCGTCGCGGCGCTCGCATGCTCAGACGGTGGTGGCCGGGGCATCGGGCGACGCCGTCAAGGCGCCGATGCAGGCGACGATCGTCAAGGTCGCCGTCGAGAACGGCCAGCTGGTCGTCAAGGGCGATCTCGTGGTGGTGCTCGAGGCCATGAAGATGGAGCAGCCGATCCAGGCGCACAAGGACGGCGTGATCGGTGCGATCAACGCCTCCCCCGGTTCGACGGTCTCAGCCGGGCACCAGCTGCTGACCATCTCCTGACGCGCCGGACGGCTCGCTCTCGCTGATCGGGCGGGAGCCGGTCAGACCGGGCCGGTGCTGTGGTCGACGATGTGCATCGCCCGCGCGGCATCGGTGATGCTCCCCGTCAATGACGGGTACACCGCGAACACCCGCGAAAGCTGGTCCACCGTGAGCCTGCGCTCCACCGCGATCGCGATGGGGTAGATCAGCTCGGACGCACGTGGCGCGACGATCACACCGCCGATCACCGTTCCGCTTCCGCGGCGGGCCAGCAGCTTCACGAAGCCGTCCTTGATGCCCATCATCTTGGCGCGCGGGTTGGCGGCGAGCGGCAGCTTGTGGACGACACCGTCGATGATCCCGTCGGTGATGTCCTGCTCCGACCATCCGATCGTCGCGATCTCGGGCGCTGTGAAGATGTTCGATGTGATCCGCCGGTGCTCCAGCGGGATCACCACGTCACCCAGCGCGTGGAAGACGGCCGTGCGGCCCTGCATCGAGGCCACCGAGGCGAGGGGCACGAAGGTCGTGCAGTCGCCCGCCGCGTAGATGTTCGGCACCGACGTGCGCGCGACCCGGTTGACCTGGATATTGCCCGACTCGGTCATCTGCACGCCGGCCTCCTCCAGGCCGATGCCGGCGGTGTTGGGAATCGATCCGACGGCCATGAGGCAGTGACTGCCCTCGACGGTGCGGCCGTCCACCAGGGTGACGAGCACTCCGTCTCCCTGACGCTCCACCTTCTCGGCGCGCGACTTGGACAGGACCGTCATGCCGCCGCGTTTGAACACCTTCTCCAGCACCTTCGCCGCATCCGTGTCCTCACCGGGAAGCACCTGATCACGGCTGGAGACGAGCGTGACCTTGGCGCCGAGGTTCATGTACGCCGACGCGAACTCGGCGCCCGTGACGCCCGAACCGACCACGATGAGGTGCTCGGGCAGCGCCGTCATGTCGTAGAGCTGAGTCCATGTGAGGATCCGCTCACCGTCGGGCATGGCCGATGGCAGCAGGCGGGGCGACGAGCCCGTGGACACGACCAGGGTGTCGGCCTCGATGCGGTCGAAGTCGGTGCCCTTGGGGCCGGTCGAGACCACGACCGCGTTGTCGGTGTCGAGACGACCGTGGCCGGAGATGATCCGCACGCCGGCCTCGACCAGTGATGCGCGCATGTCGTCGGACTGCTGGCGGGCGAGCGACAGGAGTCGCTTGTTGACGGCACCGAGATTGATGGCGATCTCCGGCTTGAGCGGCTTGCCCTCCTTGCCGCGGGCGAACAGCTGGACGCCGAGATCGCCTGCTTCGGAGATCGCCACGGCCGCGTCGGCCGTCGCGATGAGCGTCTTGGAGGGCACGACGTCGGTGATCACCGCAGAGCCGCCGATCCCGGCGCGCTCGACCACGGTCACCTCCGCGCCGAGCTGGGCTGCGGCGAGCGCGGCTTCGTAGCCGCCCGGGCCGCCGCCGATGATCGCGACGCTCTGTGTGCGCTCGAAGCTCAAAGACATGCACTCATCCTTCCAGCACCCAGCCGACGGCGCGCAACGTTCGCGATCCCCCCGGGCGGCTGGTTCGCCCGCGCGCGGTCTGGCTCCGGGAGCCGCGCGTTCCTAGAGTGGGGTGCATGTCTGAGACGATCGCCAATCCGCTTGATGACCTTTCGGCCGACCCGTTCGAGATCGCGGCCGAAGCCGCGGACGACATCGCCCGACTCACCGGCGTCCAACGGCACGACATCGCACTCACCCTCGGAAGCGGCTGGGGTGAGGCGGCCGGTCTCATCGGCGAGACCGTCGCGACCGTCTCCTGCATGGAGATCGCCGGCTTCAGCCGCCCGGCGCTCGAAGGCCATGTCGGCACGCTTCGCAGCGTGGTCACGCCGCGCGGTCGGCACGTGCTGATCATCGGCGCGCGCACGCACTTCTACGAGGGTCACGGCACCCGGCGCGTGGTGCACAGCGTGCGCACCGCGGCCGCGACCGGCGCGCGCACGATGGTGCTGACCAACGGAGCAGGCGGCATCAAGCCCAGCTGGAAGCCGGGGACGCCGGTGCTGATCAGCGACCACATCAACCTGACCGCCGCGACCCCGCTGGAGGGCGCGACGTTCATCGACCTGACCGATCTGTACTCGCTGCGCCTGCGCGATCTCGCGCGCACCATCGATCCGTCGCTCGACGAGGGCGTGTACTGCCAGTTCACCGGACCTCAGTACGAGACGCCCGCCGAGGTGCGGATGGCCAAGGCCATCGGCGGTCACATCGTCGGCATGTCGACCGCTCTCGAGGCGATCGCCGCCCGGCAGGTCGGGTATGGAGGTGCTGGGCTTCTCGCTGATCACCAACATGGCAGCCGGCATCCAGACGACGCCGCTCAGCCACCAGGAGGTGATGGATGCCGGGCGCAACGCCGGACCGGTCATCTCCTCTCTGCTGGCTCGTGTGATCGGCGCGATGTGAGCCCCGGGCCGGAGGACGTCACACTCGCGGCTGCCCGCTCCTGGGTCGCACAGGACCCCGACACTGAGACCCGCGCGGAGCTGGAGGGCCTGATCGAGCAGGTCGAGCAGGGGGATGCCGCGGCATCCGCCGAGCTCGCCGACCGCTTCGCGGGGCGCCTCGCCTTCGGGACGGCGGGCCTGCGGGGTGAGCTGGGCGCGGGCAGCAACCGCATGAACCGCGTGCTCGTCGCCCAGGCGGCCGCGGGCCTCGCTGCGTTCGTTCTGGAACGCACGGCAGACGAGGCGCGCACGCCGACTGTGGTGATCGGGTACGACGGGCGGCGCAACTCCGACGTGTTCGCGCGCGACTCCGCGGAGCTGTTCGCGGGTGCCGGCCTGCGCGCGATCCTGCTGCCGCGACTGCTGCCGACGCCGGTGCTCGCGTTCGCCGTGCGTCATCTCGACGCGGATGCCGGTGTGATGGTGACCGCGAGCCACAATCCGCCGAACGACAACGGATACAAGGTCTATCTCGGCGGGCCCGACGACGGTGCCCAGATCGTCTCGCCGGCCGACGCCGAGATCGCCGCGCACATCCAGCGGATCGCCGATGCCGGCGACGTGGGGGCTCTCCCCCGGTCCCTCGGCTTCGAGGTCGCACCCGAATCGGTCGTGGACGCCTACATCGCCGCGACCGCATCCGTCGCGCCGGCGCCGGCAGGAGCCGAGGGGCTGATCTGGGTCTACACGGCGATGCACGGCGTGGGGTGGGAGACGCTGTCGCGCATCATCGATGCGGCCGGGTACCCCGAGCCCATACCCGTCGGCGCCCAGCTCGATCCCGACGGAGCTTTCCCCACCGTCGTGTTCCCGAACCCCGAAGAGCCCGGAGCGATGGATCTGGCTTTCGAGACGGCTCGTGGCGCCAACGCCGACCTGGTGATCGCGAACGACCCCGACGCCGACCGCCTCGCCGTCGCCGTGCCCGACCCGCACGCCGCGGGCGGATGGCGCCGGCTCACCGGCAATCAGATCGGCCTGCTCCTCGGGTGGCGCGCCGCGCGTCTTGCCAGGGAGGCGGATGCGCCCCCCGGCTCCTCCCTCGCATGCTCGCTTGTCTCGTCGCCGGGCCTGAAATCGGTCGCGGATCACTACGGACTCGACTTCCACACGACCCTCACGGGCTTCAAATGGATCTCGCGGGCCCCCGGGATCGTCTTCGGGTTCGAGGAGGCGCTCGGATATCTCGTCAACCCCGAGACGGTGCGCGACAAGGACGGGATCTCCGCGGCGATCGCGATGCTGGGGATGGTGACCGAAGCACGTGGTCGCGGCGAGAGCCTCACACGCGTCCTCGCCGAATTCGACGCGACCTTCGGCTTCTTCGCGAGCGACCAGGTCTCGGTCCGGGTGGATGACGTATCGAGCATCGGCCGCATCATGGCGGCGCTGAGGGAGCAGCATCCGCCATCGATCGGCAGTGTCCCGGTCGAGAAGGTCGACGACCTGCTCGTGGCCGTCGACGACATGCCCTCCGGAGACGTGCTGCGCCTGTGGCTGGCCGACGGGTCGCGCGTGATCATCCGCCCCAGTGGCACTGAGCCGAAGCTGAAGCTCTACCTCGACGTGCGGGGAGACTCCGCCGACGACGCGAAAGCGCGGATCGCCGCGCTGAGCGACGGCGCGCGCGCTCTCCTGGACGAGCTCGGCTGAGCGCTGGGGACGCTGCGACCGCATGGATGACGACGTGAACACGAAGGGTGCCGCTGATGCGGCATCCGCGGACGTCGATGCGCCCGCCGACGGCGGACCGCCCGATCCCGCCCACTGGCTCAGGAAGGTCATCCTCTTCCTGAGCGGGCAGACCATCAGCCTGCTCGGCTCGATGCTCGTGCAGTACGCGGTGTTCTGGTACCTCACCATCACGTACCAGTCGGGCGTCATCATGATGCTCGCCGCGCTGTTCGGCTTCCTGCCGCAGGCCGTGGTCTCGATCTTCGGCGGGGTCTGGGCCGACCGGCACAATCGCAAGTACCTGATCATCGTGGCGGATGCCGGGATCGCGGCATCCACGCTCGCGCTCGCGTTCATCATGCTGGCCGGCTACGACGCGGTGTGGCTGATCTTCCTCACCATGGCCATCCGCTCCGCGGGCGCCGGCATCCAGATGCCCGCGGTCTCCGCGCTGATCCCGCAGATCACGCCCGTGCGCAACCTCATGCGCGTGAACGGGATCAACGGCTCCATCCAGTCGGCGATGGCGCTGCTCGCACCGGCCGCCGCCGGCGCGATCTACGCGTGGTCGTCGGCGTCGACGGGCGGGGCGGCAGCGTCGCTCGTGCCGATCTTCTTCATCGACGTGGTCACCGCTGTCATCGGCATCGGCCTCCTCGCGCTCGTCTCGGTGTCGGCCGTGCGCCGCGCCGACGAGACCGGGACCGGATACTTCGCGGATCTGGTCGACGGCGTGAAGTACGTCGCCCACCACGCGTTCGTGCGGTGGCTGCTGATCGTGTTCGCGATCATCTTCGTGCTCATCGTGGCGCCGTCCAACCTCACGCCCCTGATGCTGGTGCGGTCCTTCGACGCGGGAGAGCAGCAGAACGTCGTGAACCTGGCGGTGCTGGAGATCGCGTTCAGCGTCGGCATGGTGCTGGGCGGCATCGTGGTGGCGGCGCTGTTCGCCAAGCGCAGCCGGATCGCGATGATCATCGTGTCGTCGCTGGTGTTCGGCGGCCTGTCGATCGGCCTCGGCCTGTCGCCGAGCATCTGGCTCTTCTTCGGGTTCATGTTCCTGCTCGGGCTGTCGGTGCCGTTCTTCTCGACGCCGTCGACCACGCTTCTGCAGGAGACCGTGGAGCCCGAGCGCCAGGGGCGCGTCTTCGGATTCCTGGGGATCGTGATGGCACTGGCGATGCCGATCGGCATGGTCGTCTTCGGGCCGCTCGCCGATGTGGTGCCGATCGAGGTGCTGCTGGTCGCGGCCGGCGTGCTGACGTTCGTCGTCATCGGCGCGGCCGTCTGGCTGCCCGCCGGACGACGTGCGGTCATCGCTGCCCGGGTGGCATCGCACGTCGCCGATCCGGTCAAGGGCGCCGCGGCCGCGGAGGCCGCCATGCAGGCGAAGGACGCCTCGTAGGCTCGACCCATGCTGCTGCGCGATCCGATCATCCTCGAGAACGAGCACGTCCGACTCGAGCCGCTGAGCCTCGACCACGCCGCGGATCTCGCTGAGGCCGCGGTCGGGCTCGACCACGCCTGGTACACGTCCGTGCCGACGCCCGACTCGATCGAGACCGACATCCGCGAGCGCCTCGCGCTTCGCGACGGCGGGGCGTACAACCCGTGGGCCGTGCGTCGCCTCGACACCGACCGGGTCGCCGGGATGACGACCTACCTCAACATCGATCAGGCCAACCGACACGTCGAGATCGGTGCGACCTGGCTGGCCGTGAGCGCCCAGCGCACGGCCGTGAACACAGCCGCCAAGCTCCTTCTCCTCGGCCACGCCTTCGAGGAGTGCGACGCGATCGCCGTCGAGCTGCGCACCCACTGGCACAACCGCCAGTCGCGCGAGGCGATCGCCCGGCTGGGCGCCAAGCAGGACGGCGTCCTGCGCAATCACCGGCTCGGACCTGACGGCACCCTCCGCGACACCGTGGTCTTCTCGATCCTCCCCGCCGAGTGGCCGGCGGTGCGGCTCGGACTGCAGGAGCGCCTGCGGCGCGGATGACGGATGCCGCGGCATCCGCCCTCGGACAGCTCAGCCGTCGATGACGGCGACCAGCTCGTCGAGGAATCCGGTGAAGTCCGTAGCGCGCCGCACGATGCGGGTCACGCTGTCCCGTTCGGAGAACACCTCGACGAACTGCTCGAAGACGGTCTGGAACGCCTCGCGATCGGTCTCGGAGAACGCCACGAGCGCCACCACCTGGACGCGCCCTTCCCCCCACGGAATCGACGCGTCGGCGACCCCGACGGCGATCGCCGTGCGCGTGGCCGTCATGCCGAGCGCGTGCGGCACGGCGAGGGCATCGGTGAAGGCCGTGGATGAGAGCCGCTCCCGCTGGATGGTGCGCTCGACGTAGTCGTCGTCGATCACACCCTCCGCCACCAGCAGCCCGCCGAGATGCCGGATGACGCCCTCCTCGCCGCCCTCGAGACTCAGCCCGCGGACGAAGGCGGAGCGGACGAAGTAGCGCTCGAGCTCCTTGCGGAGGCGCGCGAGCCTCCGGCTGCGGCGGATGCGCGCGGCCGCGGTCTGCACGCGATCCACGTCGGCGTCGGTCAGGAACGGCTGGATGCGCACGAAACGGTCGCCGGGAACGGCGGGGTCGATCGTCGTCAGGACGAGGTCGGTGTCGATCGAGGCCCAGTCCGGGTCGACGCGCGTCTCGACGCCGACGACCTCGATCGCCTGGCCGAGCGAGCGGTCCACGCTCGAGCGCAGAAGCTCGTGCAGCTCGTAGTACCCGGGACAGACGATGGTGGCCGTGAGGAGCTGATCGGCCCGTCTGCTGCGCTCGAGCCGCCCGCCGACGTGCATGGCGATGTACGCGATCTCGTCGTCCAGCAGGGGGATGCCGAGCCTCTGCTGCAGGCCGCTGGCGATGAACACGGCGACCTCGAAGATCATGGGGTACGTCGACTTGAGCGACTTCGTCAGCGGGTTGCGCGACCACGCCTGCTCGCGTGCGCGATGCTGCAGGTTCTGCACGTGCAGCGCCAGGCGCAGGATGAAGTCCTCGTCTGCGATGTCGACGAGGAACTCCGCGGCGGCCGTCTCGACGACATTCCGCACGGCCGACTCGACCTCCGGGTCCAGGCGCGACCGTGCATGGTCCGACGGCGCTGACGCCCCGGGTGCCACGACACGGGTCAGCACCAGCGTGGACAGATGCTGCAGGTCGCCGCCGCCGAGGGTGACCCCGAGATGACGCTGGACCAGCCGCTCGATGATCGCCGCCACCTCCGCCTGGGCGGGCCGCACCTCTCCGGCGGTGCGCTCGAGCGCTCGATCGCTCGCGACCCGGTCGGCGGCGATCGCGATGTGCATCACGACGTCGGAGATGCCGAACTCGTTGACGAAGTAGCCGAGCGCGCCGAGCTCGGCGACGAGCTCGGTCTTGAACGGCCCGAACGCGTGCGCGCCGACCGATCCCTCGCCGAGGGTGCGCCGCAGCGCGTCCAGGTCGAAGGATCCGGCATCCATCTCGTCGTGGGCGAGCTTGCTGAGCAGGCGCCGCTGCGCCATCTCGGTGCCGCGCAGTCTCGCCCGCGCGGCCGAGCGCTCGAGCGTCAGCTCGGTGCCGCCCAGCAGGCCCCGCACACGTGCCAGGTCGGCATCCAGGGTCGCGGTGCTGACGTGGAGCGCGTCGGCCGTCTCGAAGACGTCGATGCCGTCCTCCTCGTCCAGCAGCGCCCGCACGAGCGTGTGCAGCCGGTCGCGCGGCGTTCCCCCGTCGGCGATCCCCGCCGACCGCAGGGCGCGGGCTGCATCCGCGCCCGCTCGGTAGCCCTGCGGTCCCGACTCGACCGCCAGACCCTCGGGAACCCGCGCGTTGATGGAGGTCACATACGAGCGGATGCTGCGCGGCGTCACGCCGAGACTGTCTGCGAGCGTGGCGGCAGTGGCCCATTCGCCGTCGCGCGCGAGCAGGCCGAGGAGTCGGTCCTGTCTCGCTCTGGTCACGTCGTCCCCTCGCGCAGCGGTGCGTCGGCTCACAGCCAGTCAATCACGCGTCGGCGCGGCCATGGCGGTGCGCGTCCGAGGCGCGGTACCGTGAGCACGCCACGGAGAAGTGGCGTACCTCGCAAAAGGAGTGGACATGGCAGGAGAACGCCCCGTAGGAGTAACCATCGTCGCCGTGATCGCGTGGATCATCGGCGCCATCCAGATCATCAGCGCGATCATCGCATTGATCGCCGGCGCCGGATTCGACGCGTGGGCGGTGCTGATCGTCGGCATCCTGACGATCGCCGTCAGCCTCGGGTTGTTCCGCGGCAGCAATGCGGCTCGGATCATCATGGCCGTCGTGTTCGTGCTGAACCTGGTGGTCGCCGTGTGGGCGATCGTCATCGGCGTCGACTTCTGGGATCAGGTCGTCGCCGCAATCCTGGCGATAATCGGTCTCGTGTTCCTGTTCTCGGCGAAGGCGAACGCCTACTTCACCCAGTAAGCGCCGTTGCCGAAGGCCCCGATCTCCCCCAGGGAGGTCGGGGCCTCGCGCTTTCCGCCCCTCCGGAAACATCACTGGTTGTCGGCTCCCAGCGTTTTCACAAGAATGGCCGAAGGAAGGCGGGTCGATGAGGATCCTTGTGGTCTGCGGTGCGGGTGCGTCCAGCACGTTCGTGGCTCAGCGCGTGCGTCATGCCGCGCACGACCAGGGCCTCGCGTACTCCGCCTTCGC
Source organism: uncultured Actinomycetota bacterium (assembly GCA_963717585.1). Taxonomy (GTDB): domain Bacteria; phylum Actinomycetota; class Actinomycetes; order Actinomycetales; family Microbacteriaceae; genus Microbacterium. The sequence continues at coordinate 987,587 of CAVQWI010000001.1, forward strand.
CGGCACCGAGGTCTCCCTGCCGATCGACCTGGATGCAGCCGACGTGGTGCTGGTGGGGCCTCATCTTGTGCACGCGATCGAGCGCATCGAACGCGATGCCGCCCGTCGGGGCACCGCCGTCGTACTGCTGCCGGCCGATATCTTCACCGACCTCGACGGCACGCGCACACTCGCGCTCGTCCGCGCAGCGATCTCCGAGACCGGGGAGCCCCTCCCCGTCTCGACCGATGCCGCCCCCGACGCTCGACAGGAAGAGGACTGAGATGCCCCCCATCACCCGGACGGTCAGGATCGGATCGGCTCACGGACTGCACGCGCGGCCGGCGAAGCTGTTCGCTCAGGCGGCGAAGGACTCCGGCATCCCGGTGACGATCGCGAAGGACTCCGGCACGCCCGTGAACGCGGCGAGCATCCTCGGCGTCATCGCGCTGGGCATCGAGCAGGGCGACTACGTGACCCTCACGGCCGACGGGGACAGTGCCGAGACCACACTCGACCTGCTCAGCGAGCTGCTCTCGACCGATCACGATGCGTAGGGACGAGATGGACGACGTGACGAAGGGCGGATCATGACCGAGTTGCGGGGCGTGGGGATCGGGCTCGGCGTGGCCCAGGGACCGGTCGCCCGGATGGCGGAGCCGTTCCCGGCGCCGGGTGACGCAGCGAGCACGCTGAGCCCCGAGGAGGAGACCACACGCGTGCGGGATGCTGTCGCCGCAGTCGCGCGCGAGCTCGAGCAGCGCGGCGCCCAAGCGGGCGGCGCCGCTCAGGACGTGCTCGAAGCGCAGGCGATGATGGCCGAGGATCCGAGCCTGGAGGCGGAGATCGACACGCGCATCGCCGACGGCAAGACCGCCGAGTTCGCGGTGCACGACGCCTTCGCGACCTTCCGCGACACGCTGACGGCGATGGGCGGCTATCTCGGCGAGCGCGCCGCGGATCTCGACGATGTGGCCCAGCGGGTGATCGCGCGCCTGCGGGGCGTCCCCGCGCCCGGCGTGCCCGACCCGGGGCATCCGTTCGTGCTGGTCGCGAAGGACCTCGCTCCCGCCGACACGGCGCTGCTCGACCTCGACAAGGTGCTGGCCCTGGTCACGACCGAGGGCGGACCGACCTCGCACACCGCGATCCTCGCCCGGGAGAAGTCCATCGTCGCGGTTGTGGGCGCCGTTTCGGCCACGGGTCTGCTCGAGGGCGAGATGGTCATCGTCGACGCCGCAGCCGGCGTCGTGACGACCCAGCCCACGGCCGAAGAGCTCGAGCGCGCGCAGAACCGGGCCGCCGACCGCGCATCGGCGGCGTCCGCGCCGATCACCCCGGGAGCGCTCGGCGATGGCACCCCTGTGCCGCTGCTGGCGAATCTCGGCAAGCCCGAGGGCGCCGTCGAGGCCGTCGCACTCGGCGCGGAGGGCGTCGGCCTGTTCCGCACCGAGTTCCTGTTCCTCAGCGCCAACCAGGCGCCGACCGTCGAGCAGCAGCGCGAGTCCTACACCCAGCTCCTGGCCGCGTTCCCCGGCAAGAAGGTCGTCGTGCGAGTGCTCGATGCGGGAGCCGACAAGCCGCTCGCGTTCCTCAACGATGCGCACGAGGAGAATCCGGCGCTCGGCCTGCGGGGCATCCGCGCGCTGCGCGCGAGCGAAGACATCCTGCGCGAGCAGCTCACGGCACTCGCCGAAGCGGATGCCGCGACCGACGCCGACCTCTGGGTCATGGCGCCGATGGTCGCGACCGTCGAGGAGACCGAGTACTTCACCGCGATCGCCCGTGACTACGGCATCCGCACGGCGGGGGTCATGGTCGAGGTGCCGTCGTCGGCGCTGCTGGCCGACCGGATCCTGGTGGATGCCGACTTCGCCTCGATCGGCACGAACGACCTGACCCAGTACACACTGGCCGCCGACCGGCTCCTCGGCTCGGTGGCCGCGTTCCAGGACCCCTGGCACCCGGCCGTGCTCCGCCTCATCCGCGAGGTCGGCGATGCCGGACGCCAGCACGGCAAGCCGGTGGGCATCTGCGGTGAGGCGGCGGCCGATCCGCTCCTCGCGGTGGTGCTGGTGGGTCTGGGTGCCACGAGCCTCTCGATGGCGCCGACCGCGCTCGCCGACGTGCGTGCATCACTGCTCGAATACTCCCTCGATGATGCCCGAGTCATCGCCGAGGCAGCCCTGGCCGCGAACGACGCGACCTCCGCACGAGACGCCGCACGCGCGGCCGCCTCCACCCAAGAGGCCGCCCGCGCGGCCGCGACATCCTGAACAAGAACAAGAAGGAGACACAGCCATGACAACGGCGTCAGCGCCCGCCAAGGGCAGCAGCACCATACGGGTCGGAGTCCAGCGCTTCGGCACGTTCCTGTCCGGCATGATCATGCCGAACATCCCCGCGCTCATCGCGTGGGGCATCTTCACTGCGTTCTTCATCGAGGTCGGATGGACCCCCAACGCCGATCTGGCGACGATCGTCGGCCCGTTCATCCACTACCTGCTGCCGATCATCATCGCCTACACGGGCGGCAACATCATCTACGGCATCCGTGGCGGCGTCGTCGCCTCTATCGCCGTGATGGGTGCGATCGCGGGGTCGGACTTCCTGATCGCGCAGTTCAACGCTGCGCTGCCTGAGGGTGAGGCGCCCCTCGGACAGGTGCACATGTTCATCGGCGCGATGATCATGGCCCCGTTGGCCGCCTACTCGATGAAGTGGCTCGACAGCCTGTGGGAGGGCAAGATCAAGGCGGGCTTCGAGATGCTCGTCAACATGTTCTCGGCCGGCATCTGGGGCTTCGTGATGGCCGTGGTGGGCTTCTACCCCATCGCCTTCCTGGTCAACGGACTCATGCAGATCCTCAGCAACGCGGTGGACTGGCTCGTGGAGGCGAACCTTCTGCCGCTGACCAGCATCATCATCGAGCCGGCCAAGGTGCTGTTCCTCAACAACGCCATCAACCACGGCGTGCTGACGCCGCTCGGCATCCAGGAGTCGGCCGAGTCGGGATCCTCGATCCTGTTCCTCCTCGAGGCCAACCCCGGCCCCGGTGTCGGACTGCTGCTCGCGTTCACGTTCTTCGGCATCGGCGCGGCACGCGCCTCGGCCCCGGGCGCGGCGGTCATCCAGTTCTTCGGCGGCATCCACGAGGTGTACTTCCCGTACGCCCTCATGAAGCCGATCGTGATCCTGGCGCTGATCGCGGGTGGCGCGACGGGTGTCACCACGAACATGCTCCTGGGCGGCGCGCTGCGCGCCCCGGCGGCTCCCGGCAGCATCTTCGCGGTGCTGGCGCAGACGGCCAGCGGCGCGTACTTCGCCGTGATCCTGTCGGTCATCCTCTCGGCAGCGGTCACGTTCGTCCTCACGGCGATCATGCTGCGGGCCTCGCGCAAGCGGGACCTCGAGGCGATGGCGGCCACGGACGACGCGTTCGGCGCCGCGATCACCCAGACCGAGGCGGCGAAGGGCAAGTCCTCCGACGCGCTCGGCGGCCTCCGCGGCGGTGCGGCGACCGCAGCGGGCGGCGGAATCGATCCCGCCGTCATGACCGAGCGGAACATCAAGAACATCGTGTTCGCGTGCGACGCGGGCATGGGTTCGTCGGCGATGGGCGCGAGCGTTCTGCGCAACAAGATCAAGAAGGCGGGCATCGAGGATGTCACGGTCGTCAACAAGGCGATCGCCGCTCTGGACGCATCCGCCGACCTGGTCATCACGCAGAACCAGCTCACGGACCGGGCTCGGCAGCAGTCGCCCGGAGCGGTCCACGTCTCGGTCGACAACTTCATGAACTCGCCGAGATACGAGGAGGTCGTGGACCTGGTACGTGACCAGCACAAGGATGGTGCAGTAGGCCGTAAGACGCTGTGGAGTCGGGCGGCGCGACGCCCCCGGCTCCACAGCCCAGCGGGCTGTGGAGCCGATTGAGCACAGTTCCACGGCCAGGGTCGCCGAGCCGCCGCCGGCGGCTGGGCGACCCTCCTCGCAACCCGCTCTACGCAAGCCGCACGCATCGAAACGAAAGGCGAACAACATGGCACGTGACGTCCTGAGCATCGGCCAGGTCCGGATCCACTCCGGAAGCGCGACGCGCGAAGAGGCGATGAAGGAGGCCGCCGACATCCTCGAGGCCGCCGGAGCGGTCACCAGCGCCTACTTCGACGCGATGCAGCAGCGGGAGGAGACGGTTTCGACCTACATGGGCAATGAGCTCGCGATCCCCCACGGCACCAATGAGACCAAGCACACCATCCTCGGCTCCGCGCTGTCGGTCGTCCGATACGACGGCGGCGTCGACTGGAACGGCGAGCCGGTGACATTCGTGGTGGGCATCGCGGGCAAGGGCGACGAGCATCTCGAGATCCTGTCGCAGATCGCGATCCTGTTCTCCGATGAGGACGAAGTGGAGAACCTGAAGCGGGCCGACTCCCCGGAGGAGCTGTTCGCGCTGGTCTCCGCAGCAGGCGTCTGATGAAGGCCGTCCACTTCGGCGCGGGCAACATCGGACGCGGGTTCGTCGGACTGCTTCTGCATGAGGGCGGCTACGAGCTGGTGTTCTCGGATGTCGCCGCCCCGCTCGTCGATGCCATCAACGCCGTCTCCGAGTACACCGTCCACGAGGTCGGCGAGGGCGGACGTGACACGGTCGTGACCGGGTTCCGTGCGATCAACAGCGCCACCGATCCCGACGAGGTGATCGAGGAGGTCGCCGGCGCGAATGTCGTGACGACGGCGGTGGGTCCGACGATCCTGAAGTTCGTCGCCCCCCACATCGTCGCCGGCCTCGCCCTCCGCGATCCCGCGTCGCCGCCGCTGCAGATCATGGCGTGCGAGAACGCCATCAACGCGACCGACCTGCTGCGCGACGAGATCGCATCGCTCGCCGGGGACGCGTGGGACGCGCTGTCGGGCCGGGCCGTGTTCGCAAACACGGCGGTCGACCGGATCGTGCCCGCCCAGCCCGAGGGATCGGGTGTCGACGTCACGGTCGAGCCGTTCTACGAGTGGGCGATCGAGCGTCCGCCGTTCGGCGACGACCCGCCCAGCATCCCGGGCGCGCACTTCGTCGACGACCTCGCGCCCTACATCGAGCGGAAGCTCTTCACGGTGAACACCGGACATGCCGCGACGGCGTACTTCGGTGCCCTCGCCGGCGTCGAGACGATCTCCGGCTCGCTCTCGGACGACCGCATCGCGGCGAACGTGGGCGCAGCACTGGAGGAGACCTCGGCGCTCCTGGCCGCCAAGCACGGACTCGACCCCGCCGATCTCGCAGTCCTACCGCGAGACGATTCTGCGTCGATTCCGCAACCCGGCACTCCCCGACACCGTGTGGCGCGTGGGCCGCCAGCCGCTGCGGAAGCTGTCACGGCACGAGCGCTTCGTCGGGCCCGCCGCCGAGGCGGCCGAGCGCGGCCTCTCCGTCGACGCCCTCGTCGATGCGATGGGCGCCGCGCTGGCATTCGACGACGCCGAGGACGCCCAGTCCGTCGACCTGCAGCGGATGCTGCGCGAGCAGGATGCGGCATCCATCACGTCGTCGGTGACCGGGCTCGAGCCGGGACATCCGCTGTTCCCCCGCGTCGAGGCGATCGTGGCCGCGCGGCAGGCAGAGCTCGCGTAGCCTGGCGGAGTGACGGACGACGCGCCCCCAGCTGAGGCGACGATCCCGGACGCGGCGATCCGTGCGCAGGTCGCCGACGCCCTCGAGCCGTTGCTCCTCGCTTCGTGACGCTCGCTCGCGCATCGCCCGCATCGCCATGCTCTCGATCGCCTGGGCCGGCGCGACGGTGGTGCTCGTGCGCGGCATCCTGGCACTCTTGGTCTGAGTCGCGCTCCGGTCGGTGTCTCAGTTAACAACGGCTAACATCAGAGGTTGTCCGGCGCTGGGGCCCGACACCGGACGCGTGGGAGAAGGATGCAGGAGCAACGGTATGCCGTGATCGGCGCCGGCCCGTCGGGACTGTCGGCGGCGAGGGCGCTGCAGAAGGCGGGGATCGCGTTCGACGGCTATGAGGCCTCACGCGGAGTGGGCGGGCTGTGGGACATCGGCAACCCCCGCTCGACGATGTACGAGTCCGCGCATCTCATCTCCTCGCGCACCACGACCGAGTTCGCGGAGTTCCCGATGGAGACGGATGCCGACTACCCGAGCCACCGCACGCTCATCCGGTACTTCCGCGACTTCGCGGACCGCTTCGGGCTCACGGAGCGATTCCGATTCGACACGAAGGTGACCTCCCTCGACCAGGCGGAGGACGGCGGATGGATGCTGCGCGCCGAGGGGCCCGAGGGCCCGATCGAGGAGCGCTACGACGGCGTGATCCTGGCCAACGGCACGCTCGCCGAGCCGAATGTGCCCTCGTTCCGGGGCGAGTTCACCGGTGAGCTGATCCACACGAGCGCGTACAAGAGCGCGAGTCAGCTGGCCGGCAAGCGGGTGCTGATCATCGGCGCCGGCAACTCCGGCTGCGACATCGCCGTCGACGCGGTGCATCACGCGGAATCCGTCGACATGAGCGTGCGCCGCGGCTACTACTTCGTTCCCCGCTACCTGTTCGGCCGTCCCTCCGACACCCTGAACCAGGGCAGACCGCTGCCGGCACGCGATCAAGCAGTTCATCGACACTCGGGTCCTGCGGGCGTTCACGGGTGATCCGGTGCGCTTCGGCTTCCCCAAGCCGAACTACCGGCTGTACGAGTCGCACCCGATCGTCAACACGCTGATCCTCAACCACCTCGGTCAGGGCGACCTGGCAGTGCGCCCCGACATCGATCGCTTCGACGGGCGAACGGTGCACTTCCGCGACGGGTCCAGCGGCGAGTACGACATGATCCTGCTCGCGACCGGTTACACGCTGGACTACCCTTTCGTCGGCCGTGATGCCCTCAACTGGCGCGGCTTCTCGCCGCATCTGTACCTCAACGTCTTCCCGCCGTCGTTCAACGGCCTGTACGTCATGGGCATGATCGAGGCCTCCGGCATCGGCTGGCAGGGCCGGTACGAACAGGCGGAGCTCATCGCCGAGTACCTCTCGGCGGTGCAGCGCCATCCCGAGCGCGCCGCGGCCTTCCGTCGTCGCGTCACCGGCGAGCCCTGGCCCGACCTCACGGGCGGCTACCACTACCTGGGCCTGGAGCGCATGTCGTACTACGTCAACAAGGACGCCTACCGCCGGGCGGTGCGAGTGGCGCGCGATTTCCTGCGGGGGGAAGCTGCAGCCGGGCCGGGCGCGCGGCCCCTTCGACCGGCTCAGGGGCCGGGGCGCAGCATCCCGCCGCGCCTTGAAGAGAGGCATCCGCATGAACATCGACGACGTCGTCCTCGGCTTCACGCCGTCGCGCACCAGTCGCGAGGCGTTCGAGGAGTATCTGGAGACCCACCCCGGCGTCGCGCGGCGCTGAGCGCCGGCATCCGCCGTGTGCCGACCGGGCTTATGCGGTCGGCGGCCGTGCAGAACTCCTCAATATCGACCAGCCGAACCGTCGATGAGCCGGATCGGCGCGACGTTCCGACGATTCTTGAGGAGTTCTGCACAGACTCGCCACTCCTCCCCGGCCGCGGCGGCAGGTGTGGTTCCCCTCCGGGAGACCGGACTCCGGTGTACCGGACCGGCGCGATCGCGGAGATTGGGCGAGTGCTCCGATCCCGTGAACCCGTCCCCTCCTCCAGCGTCGCAGGCACATTCCTCAGTACAGCTGCTCTGCGAACGAGCGGAATGTCGCGGCGCCAGATCGAGCGGTGCCTCTCCGATGGCCGTCTTCTTCGTGTTCGCAACGGACGATACGTCCCCGCCGATACGCACCCGGACATCCTGCAGGCGGCGAAGCTCGGTGGTCGCCTCGACTGCGTCTCGCTGCTTCGGCTCTACGGCGTCTTCGTTCTCGAAGGCAGTCCACTGCACATGCAGGTGACGAACGGGACCAGTCGGCTCCCGCCGCGCTCGTCGCGTGTCGTTTGCCACTGGCGGAAGTCACACGCCGGCCGCGAGGATCTTCTCGCCGACCTCATCGAGGCGCTCGCGCAGGCCTGTCGCTGCCAGGAGCCGCGCGCAGCCGTTGCAATGCTCGACAGTGCGTGGCACCACGGGCTCGTCGACGAGCTGGGAGTGAGTGAGGTGTTCGCCCGCCTGCCACGGAGGTATCGCAGCCTGCGGCGCCTGCTCGATCCGCGCAGTGAGTCCGGCCCGGAGACGCTGATGCGCCTCATCCTGAAGTCGATCGGCTGCGACATCCAGCTGCAGGTGGACATCGCCGGCGTAGGCAGGGTGGACTTCATCGTCGACGGATGGCTCATCGTCGAATGCGACAGCGAGGCTCACCACGCCGGCTGGGTCGCGCAGAAGCGCGACCGACGCCGGGACATCGCCGCTGCGGAGCAGGGTTACATGACGATTCGCCCGCTGGCGGAGGACATCCTGTTCCACCGCGATGAGGTGGCGGCCTCTGTCAAAGCGATCATCTCGCGACGGGCTGCGGAGACCGCTGTGCGAAACTCCTCATCGAAGCGACCTCAGCCCCTCGCGTACGGCAGATGAGTCGACGAACCGCGCGGAAGTGAGGAGTTCGGCACACGCGGCGCACCGAAACGGCCGCCTACCGCTCGAAGCCCTCGGCAATCAGCTCGATGAGCTCCTCGCGCTCCTCGATCGGCAGGAACGCGCCCGCGGCCGCGTTGAGCTGGAAGGTCTCGAGGTCGTCGAGGTCGTACTCGAAAGTCTCGACCAGCAGCGCGAGCTCGCGGGTCAGCGACGTGCGGCTCATCGTGCGGTTGTCGACGTTCACGGTCACCGAGAATCCGAGCTGGTACAGCAGATCGAACGGGTGGTCGGCGAGCTCGTCGCCCCAGCGCTCGATCGCGCCCGTCTGCAGGTTGGACGAGGCGAGAGCTCCAGGGTGATCTCGCGGTCGCGCACCCAGCGGGCCAGGTCGCCGAAGTGGACGAGCACCTCGTCGCCGGCGCGCGAGACGACCTCGAGGTCCTCGGCGATGCGCACACCGTGGCCCAGGCGCACGGCTCGACCGTCGATGATCGCCGACCGGATCGAGTCCAGCCCGGCGGCTTCGCCGGCGTGCACGGTCGCGGGGAAGAACTCCGACGCGAGGTAGTCGAACGCGAGCTTGTGGCGCGAGGGCAGGAATCCGTCCTCGGGCCCGGCGATGTCGAAGCCCACGGCCCCGCGGCCCCGCCATGACACGGCGAGCTCCGCGATCTCGAGCGACCGGTCGGTGTGCCGCATCGCGGTGATGAGCTGTCCGACGCGGATGTCGCGTCCGTCCTGCTCCGCAGCCTCTTCGCCCTCCTCGATGCCGGTCTGCACCGCCTCCACGGCCTCTTCGAGCGACAGCCCGCGCGTCAGGTGCTGCTCAGGGGCCCACCGGACCTCGCCGTAGATCACGCCGTCGGCCGCGAGATCCTCGACGAACTCTCGCGCGACCCGGGTCAGTCCGTCGGCAGTCTGCATCACCGCAGTGGTCAGGTCGAACGTCTTGAGGTACTCCACGAGCGACCCCGAATCGCTCTTCTCGGAGAACCACCCGGCGAGCGCCTCGGCGTCCGTCTCGGGCAGCTCCAATCCGATCGCATCGCCGAGTTCGACGATGGTCTGCGGCCGCACGCCGCCGTCGAGGTGGTCGTGCAGCGACACCTTCGGGAGGGTCCGGATCGAGACGCCCTGCAGGTTGGTGTCGCCGTGCTGATCGATCGGCATGTCGGTTCTCCTCAGCGCCGGGTGTTCGCCGGTGCGGTTCGGGTGTTGGTCGTCGGGTGGGTTGGAGCGTTCATGTGCGGATGCCGCGGCCTCATCGCGTGATGCGCTCGAGGACCAGCGCGCGCCGCTCGGGCGCCTGCGGACCGATCTCCCAGGATCCCTCGAGCGCATCGAGCGCCCGGGTGAATCTCGGCCTCATCGTGGCCGAGCAGGGTGAACAGCGGCTGACCTGAGGCGACCGGATCGCCGGGCTTGACATGCAGGTCGATCCCGGCGGCGTGCACGACGGGGTCTTCGGCGCGGGCGCGTCCGGCGCCGAGACGCCAGGCTGCGATGCCGAACGGCAGCGCGTCCATCCGGGTCAGGAATCCGGCATCGGTCGCCGTCACCACGTGCGTCTCGCGCGGCTGGGGCAGCGCGGCATCCGGATCGCCGTCCTGCGCGCGGATCATCGCGCGCCACGAATCCATCGCACGGCCGTCGGCCAGCGCGGCCTCGACGTCGGCGTCGGGCTGTCCTGCGAGCGCCAGCATCTCGCGGGCGAGGGCGACCGTGAGCTCGACCACATCGGCCGGGCCGCCGCCGGCGAGCACCTCGACGGACTCGCGCACCTCGTTCGCGTTGCCGATCGTGAGGCCGAGCGGAACGTTCATATCGGTCAGCAATGCGGTCGTGGCCACACCGGAGTCCAGCCCCAGCTCCACCATCGTGCGTGCCAGCTCCCGCGCCTTCTCGACATCCCGCATGAAGGCGCCCGAGCCGAACTTGACGTCCAGCACGAGCGCATCCGTGCCCTCGGCGATCTTCTTGGACATGATGCTCGACGCGATCAGCGGGATCGCCTCGACCGTCCCTGTGACGTCGCGCAGGGCGTAGAGCTTCTTGTCGGCCGGTGCGAGCCCCGAGCCTGCGGCGCAGATCACCGCTCCGACATCGCGCAGCTGCTCGAACAGCTCGTCGTTGCTGAGGGCCGCCGTCCAGCCCGGAATGGACTCGAGCTTGTCGAGCGTGCCGCCGGTGTGGCCGAGGCCTCGCCCCGACAGCTGCGGGACGGCGACACCGAACGAGGCGACGAGCGGCGCCAAGGGAAGCGTGATCTTGTCGCCGACGCCCCCGGTGGAGTGCTTGTCGACGGTCCGCTTGCCCAGCCCCTCGAAGCTCATCCGCTCGCCGGAGGCGATCATCGCGTCGGTCATGACGTGGATCTCGTCGCGCGTCATGCCGTTCAGCAGCACCGCCATGGCGAAGGCCGCCATCTGCGCGTCGCCGACGTAGCCGCGCGTGTAGGCGTCGATCAGCCAGTGGAGGGCGTCTTCGGTGATCTCGCCGCCGTCTCTCTTCGTGCGGATGATGTCGACGGCGTCGTGCCGCTCGACCGCACCGGTCGGCGAGGGCGCACCGCTGCTCATCGTGACGCCTCTTCGAGCTCCCGCGGGCCGAACGCATCGGGCAGCACCTCGTCGATGGTGCGGATGCCCGACACGGTCTCGAGCAGCATCCCGGGGATGGCGTGCTCGTACAGCAGCTGCCGGCACCGGCCGCACGGCATGAGGGTGCGCCCCTGACCGTCCACGCACACGAACGCGACGAGCTTGCCGCCGCCCGACATGAACAGGTCGCTGACCAGCGAGCACTCCGCGCACAGGGTGACGCCGTAGGAGGCGTTCTCGATGTTGCAGCCCGAGACGATCCGCCCGTCCGAGACGAGGGCCGCGGCGCCGACTTTGAACCGCGAATAGGGCACGTAGGCCAGCTCCTTGGCCGCGGTCGCCGCGGCACGCAGCTCATCCCAGTCGATGTCGGTCACTGTGCGTCCTCCGGACGATAGATGCAGTTCATGAGCGGATGCCGTGCCGGCCGCGCCGGAACGGCGGGGGTCATCCCTTTATGTACGGCTGGCCGTCGGCGGCCGGAGCCCGGGAGCGTCCGACGACTCCGGCGACCACGAAGATCGTGACGAGGTAGGGCAGCATCAGCATGAACTCGCTCGGCACCGGCGAGCCGATCACGCTGAGCGTGTTCTGCAGGCTGGACGCGAAGCCGAACAGGAGTGCGGCCAGCGTGGCCTTGAACGGATCCCACTGTCCGAAGATGACGGCGGCCAGCGCGATGAAGCCGGCGCCTGCGGTCATCTCCTTGTTGAAGGCGATGCCGTTGCCGATCGTGAAGACGGTGCCGCCGAGGCCGGCGATGGCGCCGGCGAGCGAGCACGTTCCAGAACCGCGTCGGGTTCACCTTGATGCCCACCGTGTCGGCGGCCTGCGGGTGCTCGCCGACCGCGCGCAGGCGCAGCCCCCATCGCGTGCGGAACATGCCGAACCACACCACCGCGACCGCGATGTACATCAGGTACACGATGATGGTCTGCCGGAACAGCACCGGCCCGATCACGGGGATGTCGCTCAGGATCGGGATCGGGATGCGGGTGAACCGCGGCGGCGAGTTGAGCAGTGCCTGGTTGGGTTGCAGCACCTGCGAGTAGAAGAAGCTCGTCAGGCCGATCACGAGCACGTTCAGGACGACGCCGATGATGACCTGATCGACGAGGTACTTGATCGCGAACGCGGCCAGCACGAACGCCACCAGCATGCCGGCGAACATCGCGGCGACCAGTCCCAGCAGCGGCTGGCCGGTCACGCTCGCCACGACCGCCGCGCTGAACGCACCCGCCAGCAGCTGGCCCTCGATCGCGATGTTGACGACGCCCGCGCGCTCGCCGATGACGCCGGCCAGCGCACCGTAGATCAGCGGGATGGCCAGGGCGACGGCTCCTGCCAGCAGGCCGGCGACGGGGATCGTCTCGCCTGCCGCGGCCCAGGTCAGGAAGCCGACGATCGCGATGATGATGTACGCCGCGATGAGCCACAGCGGCGTCTGGCGGAATGCGCGCACCAGCACCGCCGAGAACACGGTCAGCAGCACCAGGAGGCCGAAGACGACCCAGGTCGTGACGCCGACCGAGACGGTGATCTCGGGCAGCTGGATCGCATCGGCCTGCGTCGAGATGCGGAAGGTGGTCTCGCCGCCGCGCGGTGCGGCGAGGATCAGCAGGGCGTACAGGACGGTGAAGATCGCAAGCGCGATCGGAGCCTTCCAGCTGCGCACCTGTGCCTTGACCGGGGCCTGGGTGGCGAGGGCGCCGTCTACGGTCGCGGTCATTTCACCACCGCCCCTGCTTCGGCCTTGAGCTGCTTCTTGCGTTCCTTCTCACGCCGGCGCTGGTCGCGCTCCGGCGACGGCAGGAAGAAGATCGTGCGCACCAGCGGCGGTGCCGCGATGAACAGGACGATGAGCGCCTGGACGACGGTGACGATCTCGATCGGCACGCCCTCGGCTGCCTGCATCGCGAAGCCGCCGGCCTTGAACGCGCCGAACAGGATGCCGGCGGCGAAGGTCCCCCAGGGGGTGGATCGTCCGAGCAGTGCCACCGTGATCGCGTCGAAGCCGATGGACGCATCGATGTCGGAGGAGAACCCGGTGGTGATCGTGCCGAGCACCTGGTTCACGCCGGCGAGCCCGACCAGTGCGCCGGCGATCAGCATCCCGACGATGTACATGTTCTTGACGTTGATGCCCGCCACACGCGCAGCGTGCGGGTTCTCGCCGACCGCACGGAACTTGAACCCGAGGCTGGATCGGCTGAGGATCCACCACACCACCACGGTGGCGATGATCACCAGGATGAAGCCGAAGTGCAGGTTGTACTGGGGCCCGAAGAGCTCGGGGAAGATCGCAGTGTCCTTCATCGGCGGGGTCTTGGGGTTGCTCGAACCCGGCGCCTGGAGCAGGCCGGGCGTGCGCAGCAGCCACGACACGAAGTAGAACGCGATGTAGTTCAGCATGATGGTCACGATGACTTCGTGCGCGCCGGTCCACGCCTTGAGCGCGCCCGCGATGCCGGCCCAGAGGGCACCCGCGACGAGCCCGGCGAGAAGGGCCACGATCATGTGGATGCCCCACGGCAGGTCGAGGGAGAACGCGACCCATCCCGCGGCGGCGGAGGCCATGAGCATCTGGCCGCGGCCGCCGATGTTGAACATGCCGATGCGGAAGGCCAGCGCCACGCCGAGGCCGGCCGCGATGAGGGGCGTCGCGAAGGTCAGCGTCTCGGTGAGGGGCCGGATGCCGCGGGCGAAGGTCGGCGCCCCGAAGTTGTAGATCGAGCCCTGGAAGAGGGCGATGTAGGCGCCCGCGACGGCGTCCCAGATCGCGGCGAGCGTGTCCAGCGGCCGCGCGAAGAAGTAGCCGGCCGCCGCCTGCACGTCTTCGTCGGTGAACGCGATCATGATGCCGCCGACGATCAGCGCCAGCACCACCGCGAGGACGGAGATGATCGCGTTGCCCTGCGTGATCTGCAGGAAGGTGCTGTGCCACTTGGACGCCTCAGGCGGTGGCGGCGGCTGCAGCGGCGGGGCTCCGGGGACGGTTATCGACGCGCCACCGGTCAGATTCTCGGTCACGCCGCGACCCCCTCGTCGCTCGGAGCTTCGCCGGCCATCATCAGGCCCAGCACCCCTCGTGGGGTGTTGCCGGGCACGATCCCGATGATGCGGCCGCGGTACATGACGATGATCCGGTCGGCCAGTGCCGTCACCTCGTCGAGCTCCGTCGACACGACGATCACCGGGATGCCGGAATCCCGCGTCTCGACGATGCGCTTGTGGATGAACTCGATCGAGCCGACGTCGACTCCGCGGGTGGGCTGCGCCGCCACGAGGAGCGAGAGCTCGCGGCTCAGCTCGCGGGCGAGCACCACCTTCTGCTGATTGCCGCCGGACAGGGTGCCCACGGGCACCTCCACTCCGGGCGCGCGCACGTCGAACTCCTTGAACTTCTCGGCCGCGAACTCGGAGATGTAGCCGAGCCGCAGACTGCCGGCGCGCACGAAGGGCGGCCCGTTGGTGCGATCGAGGACGAGGTTCTCCGAGATCGACATCGCCGCCACAAGTCCGTCCTGTGTGCGGTCCTCGGGCACGAAGCCGACGCCCTCGTCGAGGATGCTGCGTACGCTCGCGCCGACGAGCTCCTCTCCGTCGAGCTTGACGGAGCCCTTCACGCGATGCTCGAGACCGACCAGCGCCTCGGTGAGCTCGGTCTGGCCGTTGCCCTGAACCCCCGCGATCGCGACGATCTCGCCCGCCCGCACGTCGAAGCTCACGTTGTCGACGACGATCTGGTCCTTGGCGTCGATGACGGTGAGGCCCTGGACCACGAGCGAGCGGTCGCCGAGGTTCGGCTCTTCCTTCTGCACCGTGAGCTCGACGGCGCGGCCGACCATGAGCTCGGCGAGCTCCGCGTTGGTGGCGCCGGGAGACGCCTCGCCGACGACCTTGCCCAGCCGGATGACGGTGATGCGGTCGGCCACCTCGCGCACCTCGCGCAGCTTGTGGGTGATGAAGACGATCGAGGTGCCGGACTCCTTGAGCTGGCGCATGATGCCCATCAGCTCGTCGGTCTCCTGAGGAGTGAGCACCGCGGTCGGCTCGTCGAAGACGAGCACGCGCGCGTCGCGCGAGAGAGCCTTGATGATCTCGACGCGCTGCTGGACGCCGACCGGGAGATCCTCGACGACCGCATCGGGGTCGATGTCGAAGCCGAACCGCGCCGAGATCTCGCGGACGCGCTCGCGCGCGGTGGCGAGATCCAGGATGCCGCCCGCCTTGGTGGCCTCGTGGCCCAGCATGACGTTCTCGGCGACGGTGAAGACGGGGATCAGCATGAAGTGCTGGTGCACCATGCCGATGCCGGAGCGCATGGCGTCTCCGGGGCCCTGGAAATTCTGGACGACGTCGTCGAGCAGGATGACACCGTCATCGGCGCGGTACAGCCCGTACAGGACGTTCATCAGGGTCGACTTGCCCGCGCCGTTCTCACCGAGGAGGCAATGGATCTCCCCGGGTTCGACGACGAGGTCGATGTGATCGTTCGCGACGAGGGCGCCGAACCTCTTGGTGATCCCGCGGAGTTCGAGCTTCATGCTCCAGATCCTAGTGAGAGGGTGCGTTCGGGTGCATCAGCAAACGGAACGGGGAGGCTGGTCGCCCAGCCTCCCCGTCGCGCAGCGGGACTCAGCCCGCGAGGTAGGACTCGACGGGGATCGACCCGTCGATGATGCCGGCCATGATCGTGTCCAGCTCGCCCTGCAGGTCAGGCGAGACCTTCGACTCGAAGTCGTGGAACGGGGCCAGGCCCACGCCCTCGTTCTCGAGCGTGCCGATGAACGGCGCGGGGTCGAATTCGCCCGTGCCGGCGGCGAGGACCGCCTCGTTGACACCGACGTCGATCGCCTTGCGGATCGAGGTCAGCAGCAGGTCGGCCACGGTCGGGTCGGTCTCGAACACGTCGGCGTCGACACCGAGCAGCGCGATCTCACGACCGGAGTCGCGGATCACCGATGCGGCGCTCTGGTAGATCGGGCCACCGACGGGCAGGAGCACGTCCACGCCCTGGTCGACCAGACCCTGAGCGGCGTTGATCGCGTCCTGGTTCGCGGCGAAGCCACCGGTGAAGACACCGTCCTGGCAGCGCGATCCCAGCCGAGGACCTCGACGGCGTCGCCCTTCTCGGCGTTCCAGTACTCGACGCCCTGACGCGAAGCCGTCCATGAAGATCGAGACGGTCGGGAAGTTCATCCCGCCGAACGTGCCGACCTTCTTGGCCGTCGAGTAGGACGCGGATGCATAGCCGGCCAGGAAGGCCGCCTGCGCGGTGTCGAAGATGATCGGCTTGATGTTCTCAGCGTCCGTCTTGCCGTCGCCGATCGGGTTTCCCTCGTCGTCCTCAGCGCCCGACATGTCCACCGTGTCGTCGATCGAGATGAACTCGATGTCGGGGTTGGCCTCTGCTGCCTCGAGCGCGGCCGACGCGAGCGCGAAGCCGACCGTGATGATGACGGTGCAGTTCTGGTCGACCAGGCTCGTGATGTTCGGAGCGAAGTCGGCCTCGGAGTCGGACTGGACCGCGACGTACTCGACGCCCAGCTCCTCGGACGCGGCCTCCAGGCCCTCGAACCCGAGCTGGTTGAACGACTTGTCGTCGAACCCGCCCGCGTCGGAGACCATGCAGGGCTTGAAGCCTTCGACCGCACCGCCTGCGGCTTCGCTCTCAGTGGGGGTGGCTTCGGGTGCCGACCCGCAGCCGGCAAGGGCAACGAGCAGTCCGGCGGCGGCAACTACCCCGACGAACTTCTTGGTGGTAGAGATTGTCAACTCACGCCTCCATAAAAGGTGCCCCGCGGACTTCGCGGGCGACTGTATGAAGTTACCCACTGTGACGGTGCGCTTGCATACCAGAACGCCATCGCGGCGGGAATGGTTACAAAGACGCAACAGAGGCGTTACCACCGCCGGACCAGCCGACTTCTGCGCGGATGCAGCCCGACCCGAGCGGATGCCGCGTCCGCAGCATCCGTCCCGTCAGAGCACGTCGCCCCGACCGGTGAGCTTCAGGGCGTCGACGACGCCCTTCACGCGCTGAGCGTGCTCGCTCGTGGTGACCAGGAGCGCATCGTCGGTGTCGACGATGACGATGTCCTTCACCCCGATCACGCTGATCACCCGCTGGGTCTGCGAGACGACGATGCCGCTGGACGCGTCGGCCAGGATCCGCGCGTTCTCACCGAGGATGGCGAGGTCGTTTCCGCGCCCGTGCGAGTTGAGTTTCGCGAGGCTCGCGAAGTCCCCCACGTCGTCCCAGTCGAAGTGCCCGGGGATCACGGCGAGGCGGCCACGGGCGGCGGCGGGCTCCGCGACGGCGTAGTCGATGGCGATCTTCGTGATCTTCGGCCAGACGCGGTCGACGACGGGTCCGCGCGCGTCGCGGTCGTCCCATACTTCGGCGAGCTCCATCAGTCCCGCATGCAGCTGCGGCTGGTTGTCGGCGATCTCGCCGAGCAGCACGTCGGCACGGGCGATGAACATCCCGGCGTTCCAGAGATACGAGCGGTCCGCCAGATACTCGCGCGCGGTGTCGAGGTCGGGCTTCTCCACGAAGCGCTCGACCAGCGCCGCCTCGGGAGCCCCCGCGACGACGAGCTCGCCCGCCTTGCGCATGTAGCCGAAGCCCACGGACGGCTCGGTCGGCGGGATGCCGATCGTGCAGATGTATCCCGCCCGGGCGACTGCGACGGCCTGCTGCACCGCCCACTCGAACACCTGGGTGCCGCGGATGACATGGTCCGCGGCGAAAGAGCCGATGATGACATCGGGCTCGCGCCGGGACAGGATCGCCGCCGCGAGCCCGATCGCGGCCGCCGAGTCGCGTGGCTCGGACTCGAGGAAGACGTTCCGGTCGGGGATGCCGGGCAGCTCCTTCTCGACCGCTGCGCGGTGCGCGCGGCCCGTGACGACCGCGATGCGGTCGGGGCCCGAGAGCGGCTCGAGGCGGTCCCACGTGTCGCGCAGGAGCGAATGGCCCGACCCGGTCAGATCGTGCAGGAACTTCGGGGCGTCGGCACGAGAAAGGGGCCAGAGCCTGCTGCCGATGCCGCCGGCGGGGATCACTGCGTAGAAGTCTTCAATGGGCTCGGACATGCGGCCAGCGTAGCCGCGGCCCCGACCGGCGGGGTTTCGCCCGCATGTCCGACGTGCGCACGCGTTTCTCTCGACGTCGAGACAGTCGGGTGCGCCGTCCGTCGCCTCCCCGGCATCGGCGGTCCTAGGATGGACGTGCGCCCGCGCATGGTCCGCGCTGGCTCGAAAAGGACCTCGCACCGAGCAGGGAGGACAATCGTGTCCGCAGGCACACGCTTGACGCCGTCGGTATCCGAGACCACCTCGAAAGTCCCCCGCGGAACTCTCTACCGCGGTCGTGAGGGCATGTGGTCATGGGTGCTCCACCGCATCACCGGGGTCGCGATCTTCTTCTTCCTCCTGGTCCACGTGCTCGACACAGCGCTCATCCGCGTGTCTCCTGAGGCCTACAACGCGGTCATCGGCACGTACAAGAACCCGATCATGGGCATCGGCGAGGTCGTGCTGGTCGGAGCGATCGCCTACCACGCCTACAACGGACTGCGCATCATCCTGGTCGACTTCTGGGCCAAGGGCGCCCGCCTGCAGCGTCAGCTCTGGTGGGGCGTCATCGGCCTCTGGCTGGTGACCATGCTGGCCTTCACCCCCCGCCACCTCATGAACGTTTTCGCCGACTTCGGAGGGGGTCACTGATGACCGCCGAAGCCATCGCGGCCCCGCGCAGTCCCCGCACCTCGCCCCGCCGATCCGGACCCAACCTCGAGAAGTGGGGCTGGATCTACATGCGCGCATCGGGCGTGCTCCTGGTCGTGCTGATCTTCGGCCACCTGTTCGTCAACCTGATGGTCGGCGAGGGCATCCACGGCCTGGACTTCGCGTTCGTGGCCGGCAAGTTCGCCAGCCCGTTCTGGCAGTGGTGGGACGTGATCATGCTGTGGCTCGCATTGATCCACGGCGCCAACGGCATGCGCACCATCACGAACGACTATGTGACGCACCCGACGTTCCGTCGCGTGCTGGTCGGGGCGATCTGGCTGTCCGCGGCCTTCCTGATCCTCCTCGGCACGCTGGTCGTGTTCACCTTCGACCCGTGCATCGGCGTGACCCAGGACAGCTCGCTGTGGGAGATGTGCCAGAGCGTCGCGCAGTGACCACCGGCGCGGCGAGTTCGACAGAGACGAGAGCATCCTTCACGTGAGCACCCAGACCACCGACAGAGTCGTCAGAGACGGCGTCCACTACCACCAGTTCGACATCGTCATCGTGGGCGCCGGCGGGGCCGGGATGCGGGCGGCGATCGAGGCAGGTCCGGGAGCCAAGACCGCGGTCATCTCGAAGCTCTACCCGACCCGATCGCACACCGGCGCGGCGCAGGGCGGCATGGCCGCCGCGCTCGCGAACGTCGAAGAAGACTCGTGGGAGTGGCACACGTTCGACACCGTCAAGGGCGGCGACTACCTGGTCGACCAGGATGCCGCGGAGATCCTCGCCAAGGAGGCCATCGACGCCGTCATCGACCTCGAGAACATGGGTCTGCCGTTCAACCGCACGCCCGAGGGGAAGATCGATCAGCGCCGGTTCGGCGGCCACACCGCCGACCACGGCAAGACGCCCGTCCGCCGTGCGTGCTACGCCGCCGACCGCACCGGCCACATGATCCTGCAGACGCTCTTCCAGAATTGCGTCAAGCTCGGGATCAACTTCTTCAACGAGTACTACGTGCTCGACCTCGTCACCGTCGTGGACGGTGACGGCGCCACGCAGATCGCAGGCGTCGTCGCCTACGAACTGGCCACCGGCGACCTGCACGTCTTCCAGTCCAAGGCGGTCATCTTCGCGACCGGCGGCTTCGGCAAGATCTACAAGACCACCTCCAATGCGCACACCCTGACCGGCGACGGAGTCGGCATCGTCTGGCGGAAGGGCCTGCCGCTGGAGGACATGGAGTTCTTCCAGTTCCACCCCACCGGCCTGGCCGGCCTCGGCATCCTGCTCACCGAAGGCGCGCGCGGCGAGGGTGCGATCCTGCGCAACGTCTCCGGCGAGCGCTTCATGGAGCGATACGCCCCCACCATCAAGGACCTCGCGCCGCGCGACATCGTGAGCCGCTGCATGCAGCAGGAGGTCGCGGAGGGTCGGGGCGCTGGACCCCACCGCGACTACGTGCTGCTGGACTGCACGCACCTGGGCGCCGAGGTTCTCGAGACGAAGCTTCCCGACATCACCGAGTTCGCCCGCACCTATCTCGGTGTCGACCCGGTCGTCGAGCCCGTGCCGGTGATGCCCACGGCGCATTACGCGATGGGCGGCATCCCGACGAACAACGACGCCCAGGTGCTCGCGAACAACACCACTGTCGTGCCGGGCCTGTACGCCGCCGGCGAGTGCGCCTGCGTGTCCGTGCACGGCTCGAACCGCCTCGGCACCAACTCGCTCCTGGACATCAACGTGTTCGGCAAGCGCGCCGGCAAGAACGCCGTCGAGTACGTGCGGACCGCCGAATTCGTGCCGCTCCCCGAAGACCCCGCCGCAGAGGTCCGTGGTCTCATCGAAGGACTGCGCGCAGGCACCGGCACCGAGCGCATCGCGGTGCTGCGCAAGCGGCTCCAGGACGAGATGGACAAGGGCGCACAGGTGTTCCGCACCGACGAGTCGCTCACGCACGTCCTCGGAGTGATCGAGGAGCTGCGCGAACGGTTCAAGAACATCCATGTCGACGACAAGGGCAAGCGCTACAACACCGACCTCCTCGAGGCCGTGGAGCTCGGCTTCCTGCTCGACATCGCGGAGGTCGTCGTCGTCACGGCCCGCAACCGCAAGGAGAGCCGCGGCGGGCACATGCGCGACGACTACCCCAAGCGCGACGACGAGGTGTACATGAAGCACACGATGGCGTATCTGTCGGGTGATGCCGGATCGTCGCAGTCGGACGATCACATCCGCCTGGACTGGAAGCCCGTCGTCATCACGAGATATCAGCCGATGGAGAGGAAGTACTGATGTCGTCGACAGTCCTCGACAAGACGGATGCCGTGACCGACGCGCCCGAGCAGATCGAGCAGGCGCCCGCCGAGACCGGCATCCAGTCCTTCCTGGTGACCTTCATCATCCGGCGCTTCGACCCGGAGGTGGACGAGGAGCCGCGCTGGGTCGACTACGACGTGGAGCTGTATTCGACCGACCGCGTGCTGGATGCGCTCCACAAGATCAAGTGGGAGGTCGACGGGTCGCTGACGTTCCGTCGCTCCTGCGCGCACGGCATCTGCGGGTCCGACGCCATGCGCATCAACGGCCGCAACCGCCTCGCCTGCAAGACCCTGATCAAGGATCTCGACATCTCGCAGCCGATCTACGTCGAGGCGATCAAGGGCCTGCCGCTGGAGAAGGACCTCATCGTCGACATGGAGCCGTTCTTCGCGTCGTACCGCGAGGTCCAGCCGTTCCTCATCTCGGGCTCCGCCCCGGAGAAGGGCAAGGAGCGCATCCAGTCGATCGTCGACCGCGAGATCTTCGACGACACCACGAAGTGCATCCTGTGCGCGGCATGCACCTCGTCGTGCCCGGTGTTCTGGACCGACGGCCAGTACTTCGGACCGGCCGCGATCGTCAACGCGCACCGCTTCATCTTCGACTCGCGCGACGACGCAGGCGATGTGCGCCTCGACATCCTCAACGACAAGGAGGGCGTGTGGCGGTGCCGCACGACCTTCAACTGCACCGAGGCGTGCCCCCGCGGCATCGAGGTGACGAAGGCCATCGCCGAGGTCAAGCAGGCCATCCTCCGCGGGAGCTGACCGCGGGTATGCTCCGAGCGTGAGCACCCGAACCACACCCGTCGCAGCCGCGCGCTCGCGCATCGCCGTCACCGCCGCCTACGCTGCGCAGGGACTCGGCTACGCGGTCGTCGTGACATCGCTGCCCGTGTTCAAGCAGCTGCAGGGGATCGACGACGTCGCCGTCTCGCTCATCGTGCTGCTGGTCTGCGTGACGGCTGCCGGCGGCTCCGTGATCGCCGACCTGCTCGCGAAGTGGCGGGGCAGTCGCATCGCGCTCGTGGTCGGCCTCGGCCTGGAGGTCGCAGCCCTCCTCCTCATCGTCCTCACCGTCCTCGTTCCCGGACTCGGGCTGGCGGTGTTCGTCGTCGCGTTCGGCATCTACGGCCTCGGCCTCGGCGGCGTGGATGCGTCCGGGGCGATGCAGGGCGTCCTGGTGCAGCGGCGCTACGGTCGCGACATCATGGGCGGGTACTTCGCGGCCTACACGGCCGCGGCGATCGTCGGCGCGCTGGCGGTGGCAGGCGCCGCAGCGGCGGGCGTCGCGGTGATCCTGCCGCTCTCGCTCGCATCGATCACGGCGGTGGTCGTGGCGGTCTTCGGGCTCGGCGCGTTCGATACCGCACGGGCCGCGACGCCGGTCGGCGGCCGCGCCTCCTCGCCGCTCCCCCGGCGCGGGATCTGGCTCTTCGGCTTCGTCATCCTCGCCGCGTTCACAGTCGACTCCGCCGTGAGCACGTGGAGCACCGTCTACCTCCAGGATGAGCTCCTCACCGCGGCGGCGCTCGCCCCGCTCGGCTACGCGGCGTACCAGGCGGCGATCCTCGTCACCCGGCTGCTCACCGACCGCGCATCGGGTCGCTTCGGCAGGGCGCGCGTGGTCATCGGAGCCACGGTGACGTCGCTCTTCGGATGCGTCGTGGTCGCGCTGCTCCCGTTTCCGGCCGCCGCGATCGTCGGATTCGCTCTCGCCGGCGTGGCGGTGGGGGCGCTCGTGCCGCTCGCGTTCACGTCAGCCGGTGGCCTGGCACCCGCCCGCAGCGACGAGATCATCGCGCGCGTGAACCTCTTCAACTATGCGGGCGCGGTGCTGGGCGCCGTGCTCCTCGGTCTCCTGGCCGACGCCCCTGGTCTCGGCATCGCGTTCCTCCTTCCGGCAGCGCTGCTGGTGCCCGTGCTCTTCATCGCCAGACGGTTCCGCGCACCCGTCGCCGTTCCCGCGGACTCCGCGCCCGACGCTGCGACCGGCGAGCGCGACGCTGCGACCGGCGAGCGCGACGCGGCGACACCGCCGATCGCTAACCTGTGAGCGTGAGCCAGAAAGCCGCGCGCGGCAGCGCACCCCGCACGCGCACGGCCGCGGAGCAGGCGGCGCGCGAGGAGGAGACGCTCCGCCAGAGGTGGGAGGCGACGCAGGAATCGTTCCGCGAACGATTCGACCAGCCCATCCACACGGCCACGAAGCTGACGAAGGCCACGCTGGCGTGGTTCCCGATCCGGGTGTGGCGGCACTTCCTGATCAACAACGGGTTCCTGCTCGGCGCCGGCATCAGCTATCAGGCCCTGTTCGCCATCTTCGCCGCGATCTACGTCGCGTTCGCCATCACCGGCCTGTGGCTGGGGGGAACGTCGATGCGGTGAACGCGATGATCGCGCTCATCAACAGCTACATCCCGGGCCTGATCGGTCCGAACGGCGTCGTCAGCACGGACGAGGTCCAGCAGATCGCATCGAGCACGAGCGGGGTGCTCAGCATCACCGGCCTGATCGCACTCGGAGCGGTCATCTGGACCGCGATCGGCTGGGTGACCTACTCGCGGCGCGGGGTTCGCGACATCTTCGGCATCCCGCCGGATCGGCGCAGTTACGTCCTGCTCAAAGCCGGAGATCTGCTCGCGGCCATCATCTTCGGCGCTGCGCTGATCGTCGGCGCAGTGCTGACCTGGATCAGCTCGTGGGCGCTCTCGTGGTTCCTCTCGCTGTTCGGCGTCGCCTCGGACTCCGAAGCGCTCAACTCCAGCATCCGCATCGGCTCGGTCGTCGTCTCGTTCGTGCTGAACTCGGCGGCCCTGGCCGCCCTGTTCCGCTTCCTCACCGGCACGTCCCTGCGGTGGCGAGTCATCTGGCCCGGCGCCCTGCTCGGCGGCGGCGCCCTGACGATTCTGCAGCTGGGTGCGGGACTGCTGCTGAGCTACACGCCGTCCAATCCCCTTCTCGCGACGTTCGCCATCTTCGTGGGCCTGCTGCTGTGGTTCAAGATAAGCGGGATCATCATGCTGGTGGCCGCCGCCTGGATCGCGGTCGCCTCGAAGGACAGGGACCTCCCCATCCTTCCTCCGACCGAAGCCGAGCGGATCGCCGCCGAGCACCAGGCGCTGCTCCTGGCCGCCCAGGTGCGATTGCGGACAGCGCGGGAGGCCCGTGCCGCCGCTCCCTGGTACCGCGTCTGGCGAGCCGATCTCGCGGTCCGCGAGGCCGAGGATGAGCTGAAGACCGTCGAGGAGTCCGCGCCGGTCCTGCTCACGTCGAAGCAGGCGGCCAAGGAGGCCAGGCGCGCCGCGAAGCAATCGAAGGAACTCGCGGCCAAGGAGGCCAAGGACCTCGCCGCCCACGAGACGAAGGAGCCCGCCGCGCAGCAGGAGAAGGGCGCGAAGGATGCCGCCGACAAGCCGGCCGGTTCCGCCTCGGCGCAGCCTGCGCACGCCGATCATGTCCGGGGCGATCGTTAGGCTGGCACGCGTGCCACAACGCGTCCGCATCGCCTCCATCAACGTCAACGGCATCCGGGCGGCCACCCGCAAGGGCATGCTCGAATGGCTCGACGCCGCTGACGTCGACATCATGGCGCTGCAGGAGGTCCGCGCGAGCGCAGACGAGTTGACGGTGGCGCTGCCGGGCTGGGAGCTCGTCAACGACGAGGCTCTCGCGAAGGGCCGAGCGGGCGTCGCGATCGCTAGCCGGACCGCACCGGCCGACGTGCGGAGCGTCCTCGGGCAGGAGGGTCTGGACAGCGCCGGCCGATGGCTCGAGGCGGACTTCGACATCGGCGGCGAGCGCCTCACCGTGGTGAGCGCGTACGTGCACACCGGCGAGGCCGAGACGCCTCGGCAGGATGCGAAGTGGGCTTTTCTGGACGCCATGGAGGCCCGCCTGCCGAGGCTCGCCGAGGCGACGCCCTTGGCGCTGGTCATGGGCGACCTCAATGTCGGTCACCGGGAGCTCGACATCCGCAACTGGAAGGGCAACGTGAAGAAGGCGGGCTTCCTCCCGCGCGAGCGGGCCTACTTCGACCGCTTCCTCGGCCCCGCCGGCGCAGAGGTCACCGGAGTGGACGGGTCCACCGGCACCGGACTCGGCTGGGTCGACATCGGTCGCACCCACCACGGCGAGATCGACGGACCGTACACCTGGTGGTCGATGCGCGGCCGGGCCTTCGACAACGACTCCGGATGGCGGATCGACTATCACCTCGCGACGCCGGCTCTCGCGGCCCGCGCGACCGACTACGCGGTCGTTCGGGCTCCGTCGTGGGACACGCGCTGGAGCGACCATGCGCCGGTCCTGGCCGACTACACGATCGGCGCCTGACCGGGCGGGCGGGTCGCGGCATCCGTCGCCCTTAGGCTGGACCGGTGACCAAACCGCGCCTGTATTCCGGCATGCAGCCCTCCGCCGATTCGCTTCAGATCGGCAACTACATCGGGGCGCTGATGCAGTGGCGCGACCTGCAGGAGGCCTACGACGCGTTCTTCTCGGTCGTCGATCTGCACGCTCTGACGCAGCCCAACGACCCGGCCGAACTCCGCGAGAAGACCCGCCGGACGGCGGCGCAGTACATCGCGGCCGGCATCGAGCCGTCGAAGTCGACGCTCTACGTGCAGTCGCACGTGCCCGCGCACCCCGAACTCGCCTGGATCCTCTCCACGATCACCGGTTTCGGCGAGGCGGGTCGGATGACCCAGTTCAAGGACAAATCTCAGCGCTTCGGTGTCGACGCCACCTCGGTGGGGCTGTTCACCTACCCGGTGCTCATGGCAGCCGACATCCTGCTGTACCAGACCGACATCGTGCCGGTCGGCGACGACCAGAAGCAGCACGTGGAGCTGACGCGGGATCTGGCCGAGCGATTCAACTCGCGTTACGGCCAGACATTCCGTGTTCCGATGCCGGTGATCCAGCAGGACACGGCCCGCATCTTCGACCTCCAGAACCCGACGGCCAAGATGTCGAAGTCGGCGGAATCGGATGCGGGCACGCTGTGGCTTCTGGATGACCCGTCGGTCAGCGCGAAGAAGATCATGCGCGCCGTCACCGACAGTGAGGGGTCGGTGAGGTACGACCGCGACAAGAAGCCCGGTGTCTCCAATCTCCTCGTGATCTACGCCGCCCTCACCGGCCGCCAGATCCCCGCGATCGAGGACGAGTACGCCGGTCGCGGCTACGGCGACTTCAAGAAGGGCCTGGCCGAGGTCGTCGTCGGCGAGTTCGGTCCGGTTCGCTCTCGCGCGCTCGAGCTGCTCGACGACAAGGCCGAGCTCGACCGCGTGCTCGCCGTGAACGCCGGACGCGCCTCCGAGGTCGCGGATCGCACGGTCGCCGACGTGTACGACAAGGTGGGGCTGCTTCGTCGGGTGTAGCCGCGCGGGGCCCGAGTATCGGTTGGCGCGTGCACAACGTCGCCGATGCCTGCGAACCCTGCTTACCGCCGGCTCAGCGAGAGGTGACTGGCGGTGCAGGGCCACTGCGATCCCGCCGAATAGGCGGACGTTGTGACACGCTGAGCTCCGACGGCCGCGCGTCAGTCACGCGTGGAACGCCGCCGCGCGCGATGGCGCGTGAGCGACCGCGCTCCGGGTGGTACATGATGTGCGCGGCGATGACGGTCGGAGAGTCGCGTAGCCCAGCGCCGCTAGCGTCGAGATCGCGTGCGACGGTCACGTTTGCTGCTCCCAGCCGCTGTGGAATTCTCGGCTGTCGCACTCGATGACCAGCCAGCCGTCGACAGAAGATCGACACGGCCGATCCCAGCGAATTCGACTTGAGGCGTCCACCGTGCAGCCCACGCCGCGGGCGAGAGCCGCATCAGTGACTCGGCGCCGGACTCGGCACGCGCGTCGAACAGTGGCAGCAAGACACCGAACTCGATGCGGAGGCGACTCGGAAGATCTCGCCGAGCTCGGATGCGCCGATCGATCCTCCAGTTCAGTGCACTGTCCAGCGTGGCGACAGCGTGCCGTGCGGACTGGCGCAGAACCGCGTGAATGAGCTGACATCGACGGCACCTACGCAGCGCCGACGTGCCGTCGTCGGGGCGCACCAGCGGCATCCAGTGCACGCGGAACCGTCTGACGCGCAGAGGCGGCAACCTGCTCCCCTGGGTCGCGTCGGGACCGAAGTCGACTGGCGTCGCGCATACGTGCACATGGAGCTGCGTGTTCTTGAAGACGAACACTCCCAGGAGTTGAAGCAGCGACAGGCAGGTCAGCCGGCCGCCATGCGTACGGCGGCAAGGATCGGTCGGCGCGGCGAGGGAACTCAGATACCTGTCGCGCCGCGCGCGCACGATCTCGCCCCGCTGGAGGGCCGCCGCCTGCCCTCGCCGGCTGTACCCCGTCGCGAACAACTCCGCGCGGGTGAAGGTTTCGAGTGCCGCGAGCATCCGCTCATCGTCGGGTGGTCCGACACGGCCGACGCCCGAAGGCAGCCGCCATGTGGATCATGGCCCCCTGGTCTTACTCGGGGAGGAGCCGAAACATGATTCGCTCGGTCGCGCCGCTACGACTCGGACGTCGCACGGCCGATTCCGCACACACCCTGCGTCACAACTCCGCATCTTCAGTCTGGGCGGTCGGTGCGATGGGCGTGTGCGGCGGCGACGTCGCCGCGGAGTGCGAATTAGGCGGAGTTAAGGCACGCTCCAGGCCGTTCGTGGCCCCGGGATGGCGACCTTATGCCCGCGAGCGAGCGGATACCCTGACCGGGTGGATCCCGTCACCCTCCGCACCGACCGGCTCACGCTGTCGGTGCCGACGGCGGCCGATGTCGATGCCATCTTCGCCGCATGCCAGGATGCCGACATCCAGCGGTACACGACCGTCCCGTCCCCGTACGAGCGGCACCACGCCGAGGGCTTCATCGAGCTCGCGAGCAACCGATGGGCCGAGGCCGTGGAGGCCACCTGGGCGATGCGCGATGGGGACTCCCTGGCGGGAATGGTGGGTCTCCACCGCATCCACGATGGCGGCACCGGCGAGATCGGATACTGGATGGCTCCGGGTTCCCGAGGTCAGGGACTCCTGACCGAGGCCGGCCGCGCCGTGATCGACTGGGGCTTCAGCGATGGGGGCCCGGCGCTGCAGCGGATCGAGTGGCGCGCTGTGGTGGGCAACCTCGCCTCGGCACGCGTTGCCCGTGCACTGGGGTTCCGCTACGAAGGGCTGCTGCGCGGGGCGCTGTCGAACTCGTTCGGCCGAGACGACGGATGGATCGCCGGACTGCTGACGAACGACGACAGGATGCCGCGACCCTGGCCCGTCCTGCCGGACTGACAGCCGGCCCGGAGTCGGCCCCTCGTGGGAGGATGGGTCCATGCCGGAGATGCCCGAAGTGCAGGGCCTCGTCGACTTCCTTCGCGGTCGTGCGACGGGCCTCACCATCACGCGGGTCACCGTCGCGGCCTTCGCGGCGCTCAAGACCTACGATCCGCCGGTCGACGCGCTCGTCGGCGCCCAGATCGCGTCGGCGGCCAGACACGGCAAGTTCATCGACCTGGCCACGACGAAGCCGGATGCCGAACCCCACCTGATCTTCCACCTCGCCAAGGCCGGCTGGCTCCGCTGGTACGACGAGCTGCCCGCCACCATCATCCGGCCGGGAAAGACGCCGATCGCGCTGCGGGTCGCGCTGTCGGACGGCTCGGGGTTCGATCTGACCGAGGCTGGAACGAAGAAGTCGCTGGCGGTCTACGTCGTGCGCGACCCGCAGGATGTCCCTGGGATCGCCCGCCTCGGGCCCGACCCGCTCGGGCCGACCTTCACGCGCAACACGCTGGCGGGGCTCGTCGAAGGCCGTCGCACGCAGATCAAGGGTGTGCTCCGGGACCAGTCCATCGTCGCCGGCGTCGGCAACGCGTACTCCGACGAGATCCTGCACGACGCACGGATGTCGCCGTACGCGCTCGCGGCGACCCTCACACCCGAAGACATCGACCATCTCTACACCGCCATGACCGCGACGCTCACCGAGGCGGTGGCGGCGGCATCCGGAAAACCGCCCGCCGATCTCAAGGACGCCAAGCGGCGCGGGATGCGGGTGCATGGGCGACGCGGAGAGAAATGCCCGGTGTGCGGCGACATCGTCCGCAGCGTCTTCTTCGCGGACAACTCACTGGAGTACTGCGCGACGTGCCAGACCGGCGGGAAGGTCCTCGCGGACCGGCGCCTGTCGCGACTGTTGAAGTAGGAGCGAGGGATCGGCGACCGGCGGCGGCGCTTCGACGAGCTCCGCGACCGAAACCCCGCCGACGCTTCGACGAGCTCCGCGACCGGGGGCCGAAAGACCGACGCTTCGACAGGGCTCAGCGACCGCGGACGGGACTAGGAGAGCGCGGTCACGTCGTCATCGACCCAGTCCAGCGACTTCGTGACGGCCTTCCGCCACAGCCGCACGCGACGGTCGGATTCCTCTCGAGGCATGCTCGGCTCCCAGCGCTTGCCCTCGCGCCACTGCGCGCGAAGCGCTGCGCGGTCGGGCCACACGCCGGTCGCGAGGCCGGCCGCGTAGGCCGCACCGAGCGCCGTGGTCTCGATGATCGCCGGCCGCACGACGGGGATGCCGAGGATGTCGGCCTGGAACTGCATCATGAGGTCGTCGCGCGAGCCTCCGCCGTCCACCCGCAGCTCGCTGAGCTCGCGGCCGGTGTCGGCGACGATCGCGTCGATGACGTCGCGCGACTGGAACGCGGCAGCTTCGATGGCCGCACGGGCGATGTGCGCCTTGTTCACGTAGCGGGTCAGTCCGACCAAGGCGCCGCGCGCATCCGGCCGCCAGTAGGGCGCGAACAGACCCGAGAAGGCCGGCACGAAATAGGCGCCGCCGCTGTCGTCCACGGTCGAAGCGAGCCGGGCGACCTCGGGGGCGGAGTGGATGATGCCGAGGTTGTCGCGCAGCCACTGCACCAGCGATCCGGTCACCGCGATCGAGCCCTCCAGCGCGTAGCGCGCGGGCTCGTCACCGCATCGGTACGCCACGGTCGTGACCAGGCCGTGCTCGGAGCGCACGATCTCGGTTCCCGTGTTGACCAGCAGGAAGTTGCCCGTGCCGTAGGTGTTCTTCGACTCGCCGGGATCGAACGCCGTCTGCCCGAACGTCGCGGCCTGCTGGTCGCCGAGGATTCCCGCGATGGGGATGCCGCGGGCCGCCGGCGGCTCGTGCACCTCGCCGACGACACCGGACGACGACACGATCTCGGGCAGCATCGACCGCGGGATGCCGAACACCTCCAGCAGCTCGTCCGACCAGTCGAGTGTGGCGAGGTCCATCAGCAGGGTGCGGCTCGCATTGGTCACATCCGTGACATGGATGCCGCCGCGGGTGTCACCGGTGAGATTCCAGATCAGCCACGTCTCGGGGGTTCCGAACAGGAGGTGGCCGGCTTCGGCATCCGCTCGCGCGCCCGGCACGTTCTCGAGGATCCAGGCGATCTTGGATGCCGAGAAGTAGGTGGCCAGCGGCAGGCCCGTCGTAGCGGCGAATCGGGCGGTGCCGCCGTCGGCGGCGAGCCGGTCGATGAGCGGCTGGGTGCGGGTGTCCTGCCAGACGAGGGCATTGGCGACCGGGCGGCCGGTGCGACGATCCCAGACGATCGCGGTCTCGCGCTGGTTGGTGATCCCGACCGCGGCGAAGTCGCGGGGAGCCAGCCCCGCCTCGTCGAGGGCCGCCGCGATGACCCACTGCGTGTTGGTCCAGATCTCGATGGGATCGTGTTCGACCCAGCCGGCCCGCGGGAAGATCTGCTCGTGCTCGCGCTGAGCCACGGCGACGATTCCGCCCTGAGCATCGAAGACGATCGCCCGCGTCGACGTGGTCCCCTGGTCGAGCGCCAGCACATGATCGGACACGTGGCCTCCTCCTCGAGTCGCCGTGACCCCGAGGGACCGGCACCGGTCAGGCTATCGCGACGCGGAGGACCGGGAGCGGGACTGCGCGGACCACGTCGGGTCCGCCGCGTGCACCATCGCCAGGGCACGTTCGGTCTCGGCACGGCGCTGCGCGGCGCTCCACCCCAGCACCGGCGCGATGGCCTCGGCGACTTCGGCCGCCGACTCGGCCGTGACGGCTCCGATGAACGCCAGGCTGGTGCGTCGCAGCAGCACGTCGTCCAGATGCACGACCCCTTCCGTGCGGGTCAGGTGCCGCAGCTCGGCGCTGCTGTACGCGGGCAGCGTGGACAGCATCACGTCGTCCGGATCATCGATGATCGCCGCGATCACGTCGGCGGCGACCGTGCCGTAGCGATCCAGCAGCGTGGCGACGCGATCGAGGTCCAGGCCCTCGCCGTGCTCGTCGATCCATTGCCGTCGGGCGCGTTCGGTCGTCGGGAAGCCGCGACCTCCGCCGATCGGCACGCCCATGGTCGAGCGGCGCCGTGGCAGTGCGAGCAGCTCGAGCGCATGGTCGGCGAGGTTCTCCGCCGACGCCCGGAACGTCGTCCACTTGCCGCCGACGAGGCTGAGGAGCGTGGCGTCCGTGCTGCCCGCGAGCATCGCCCGTTCGATCCGGTAGTCGCGTGAGACGAAGCCGGGTGCGATCTCGCCGTGGCCCGGGAGAGGGCGTACACCCGCGAAGCGGTAGACGATGCTGCTGCGATCGACCGTGATCTCGGGGAGCACATACCGGACCAGCTCGATGAAGTAGTCGACCTCGGCCTCGGTGCACACGATCGGGTCCCGCATGTCGTGCTCGAGGTCGGTCGTGCCGACGAGCACACGGCCCTTGAGCGGGTAGATCAGGACGATCCGCCCGTCCTTGTGCTCGAAGAACAGCTCGCGGCCACCGGTCGCCGCGAGCAGCTCCGGATGGTCGAGCACGATGTGCGAGCCCTTGGTGCCGCCCATGTGGTCGGTCGGCTCCCCGCAGACGAGGTTCGTCACGTCCGTCCACGGCCCCGTGGCGTTGACGACGACGGATGCCGCGAACGGCACCTCCACGCCGGTGCGCTGGTCGCGCAGCATGATCCGGCCGTCGTCGACGCCGACGGCTGCGACGTAGTTCGCCGCACGGGCTCGATCGCCGCCGGCCGCCAGCCCGTCCCGCAGGACGTCGATCGCCAGGCGCTCCGGGTCGTGCAGCGAGGCATCCCAATATGTGGCCGTGTACTTGAGATCGGGGTTCAGGTGCGGCAGCTGCCGCAGCGCCGCGCGCCGGCCGTGGAACTCGTGCCGCGGCACACGGCCGCCGCCCCGCGAGAACGAGTCATAGATGACGAGCCCGATCTTGATCAGGGCAGCACCGCGCTCTCGGGGCTTTCCGGCGCCGTGACGGAGGAACCGCAGAGGAGCCGTGAGCACCCCCGAGAAGGTGGAGAAGATCGGGATGGTGGTCTGCAGCGGGCGGACGTAGTGCGGTGCGATCCGAAGCAGCGCATTGCGCTCGGTCACCGCCTCGTGGACGAGACGGAACTCGCCGTTCTCCAGATAGCGGATGCCGCCGTGGATCATGTGCGAGGAGGCTGCGGACGCACCGCTGACGAAGTCGGATCTCTCCGCGAGCGCGACATCCACGCCCTGCATCGCCAGATCACGGAAGGTCGCCAGCCCGTTGATCCCGCCGCCCACGATGAGGACGTCGGCATAAGGCCGCTCAGCGAGCGCCTCGAAGCCCCTCTGCGCGTCTGCCATCACACTCCCCCTTGTCTTCAAGGCTACGTGCCCGAAGAGCGACGGGCGCCGTCCACGCGGGGCGTGCAGGAATCCTTCAGTCACCGTTCATGAACACGACCTTCATTCAGCGACATGGAATGAATCCCGCGGTCGTGCGTTGACTAGAATCGAGTGCAGTACGTGCTCCGGGGTCGGTGAGAATCCGAACCGGCGGTGACAGTCCGCGAGCCGAGGCAACAGCATCCGATTCGGATGCCGCCGAGGCTGATCCGGTGAAATTCCGGAACCGACGGTGATGCAGCAGGAATCTGCTGCGAGTCCGGATGGGAGGCAGCACGAGCGGTGCGGACGCGCCGCCGTTCGCCATTCCCGGAGCCTCAACGGAGGATGCGGATGTCGGAGAACGGCGCGGAGCGAGACGCCATGCGGCGCGCGCTCGAGCTCGCCCGGCGGGGTCCGCGCGGCGTCAACCCCCAGGTCGGCGCGGTGATCCTCAGCTCCGGGGGCGAGGTGATCGCCGAGGGATGGCACCGCGGCGCCGGCACCGTGCACGCCGAGGTCGATGCTCTGTCGCAGCTCTCCGAAGGCGCGGCCAACGGGGCGACAGCGATCGTCACCCTGGAGCCGTGCAACCACACCGGCCGCACCGGCCCGTGCTCGGAGGCGCTCATCGCAGCCGGCGTCGCCCGGGTGATCTACGCCGTCCCCGACCCGAACCCGGAGTCGACCGGCGGGGCCGATCGTCTGCGCGCGGCGGGCGTGGATGTCGCATCCGGGCTGCTCACCGACGAGGCGACCGACCTGCTCGATTCGTGGCTGACCGTGCAGCGACTCGGCCGGCCGCACGTGACCGTGAAGTGGGCCCAGAGCCTCGACGGTCGGGCCGCGGCATCCGATGGAACCAGCCAGTGGATCACCGGCCCCGACGCGCGGGCGGACGTCCACCGTGCGTCGTGCACAGGCCGATGCGATCGTCGTCGGCACCGGCACGGTCCTTGCGGACGATCCGGCGCTCACCGCACGCACACCCGACGGCTCGCTCTTCGAGCACCAGCCGATGCCGGTCGTCCTCGGCGAGCGTGATGTTCCCGCGGAGGCGGCTCTCCGCACGGCATCCGCGCCCCTTCCTGCACCGTCGCGGCGACGATCTGGACGCCCTTCTCGATGAGCTGGGCGCGCTCGGGGTGCAGCGGATCTTCGTCGAAGGCGGCCCGACCGTCGCGAGCGCCTTCCTGCGGGCCGGCCTGGCCGATGACGTGCTCGCATACATCGCCCCGGTGCTGATCGGCGGAGACCGGCTCGCCCTCGGGAACATCGGTGTCTCGACGATCGCCGAGGCGCGCCGGCTCGACGTCGCATCCGTCGATCGCCTCGGCTCGGATCTCCTGCTCATCGCCCACCCTCACGGAGGAACCTGATGTTCACCGGAATCGTCGAAGAGATCGGCGCCGTCACCTCTGTCGCACCGTCCGGCGACGGCGTGCGGCTGACGGTGCGTGCGCCCAAGGCCGTGTCGGATGCCGCACACGGCGACTCGATCTCGGTGAGCGGCGTGTGCCTCACCGTCGTGGACCGAGGCGATGACTGGTTCACCGCCGACGTCATGAAGCAGACACTCGACATGTCGACGCTCGCCGGGGTCGCGCCCGGGCGCGTCGTCAACCTGGAGCGCGCAACCGCCGCACACGGCCGGCTCGGCGGCCACATCGTGCAGGGCCACATCGACGGCACGGGCGAGCTGCTGGAGGTTCGCCCCGGCGCCGAATGGCGGGTGCTGCGCATCGCGCTGCCACCCGCTCTCGCGCCGCTCGTGGTCGACAAGGGCTCGATCGCGGTCGACGGCGTCTCGCTCACCGTGAGTGCGGTGAGCCCGGCGCCCCCGAACAGCTCTCCGGCGCGCTCCGCGCAGCAGTGGTTCGAGGTTTCCTTGATCCCCGAGACCCTCGAAGCCACGACCCTCGGCGAGCGATCCGCGGGCGACCGCGTCAACCTCGAAACCGACATCCTGGCGCGCCACGTTCAGCGCCTTCTCGCCTTCACCCCGTCCGCGGCCTCTTCTGCGGGATCCGAAACGTCCGCGGCCCTCGCCGCACCGACGGAAGGAGGCTCACGATGAGCCTTGCCCCCATCTCCGCTGCCCTGGACGCCCTGCGGGCCGGGCGACCCGTCATCGTCGCCGACGATGAGAACCGCGAGAACGAAGGCGACGTCGTGCTCTCGGCAGAGCTCGCGACACCCGAGTGGATCGCCTGGACGGTGCGATGGTCGAGCGGCTTCATCTGCGCGCCGATGCCGGCCGAGTGGGCCGACCGGCTCGACCTGCCGCCCATGGTCGAGGTGAACGAGGACGCGCGCGGCACCGCGTACACCGTGAGCGTGGATGCCGCCGACCGCGTCTCGACCGGCATCAGCGCGTCCGACCGTGCCCACACCCTGAACGTCCTCGCCGATCCGGAATCCACGCCGACCAGCGTCATCCGCCCGGGGCACATTCTTCCCCTGCGCGCAGTCGACGGAGGCGTCCGCGAGCGGGGCGGCCACACCGAGGCCGCCGTCGAGCTGATGCGCCTGGCGGGCCTCAAGCCGGTCGGCGCCATCGCCGAAGTCGTCGCCGAGGACGGCTCGATGATGCGACTGCCAGGTCTTCTCGAGCTCGGCGAGCGCGACGGGATCCCCGTCATCACCATCGAGCAGCTGATCGCGCACCTCGACGAGCACGACCCGGTTGCGCCCTCCGCCCACGCGCCTCACCGGCGCCGCGTGAGCCTGCGCGCGGAGGCGAACGTCCCGACTGCGCACGGCGGCTTCCGCTTCCTCGCCTACAAGGACCGCATCACCGGAACCGACCATCTCGCGGTCGTCTCCGGCGATCTG
Organism: uncultured Actinomycetota bacterium; assembly: GCA_963717585.1. Taxonomy (GTDB): domain Bacteria; phylum Actinomycetota; class Actinomycetes; order Actinomycetales; family Microbacteriaceae; genus Microbacterium. Next base: position 1,023,283 of record CAVQWI010000001.1, read on the forward strand.
TCCGAGGACGCGCCGCTCGTGAGGGTGCACTCCGAGTGCCTGACCGGCGAGGCGTTCGGCTCGCTCAAATGCGAGTGCGGCCCACAGCTGGAGGCCGCGCTGGACGCGATCGAGCAGGACGGCGGGGTGGTCATCTACATGCGCGGACACGAGGGTCGCGGGATCGGACTGATCAACAAGCTTCGCGCGTACAGCCTGCAGGAGCGCGGCCTCGACACCGTGGACGCGAACCTCGCGCTCGGGCTGCCGGCCGATGCGCGCGACTACGCCGCGGCGGCCGGCATCCTCGCCGATCTCGGCGTGGAGAAGGTGCGCCTGCTCACCAACAACACCGACAAGGTGCACCAGCTTCGCGAGCTCGGCCTCGAGATCATCGAGCAGGTTCCGCTGCTGGTCGGCGTCGGCCCCAACAACCACCAGTACCTGTCCACCAAGCGAGACCGCATGGGCCACCTCATCGCGGAGGCGGACCTGACGGACGCCCTCGAGCAGATGCACGAGGGAGCCGGCGCGTGAGCGGCAAGGGATCACCGATCGTCGGCGGCACCGACGGCACGGGACTGGATGTCGTCATCGTCGCGGGCACCTGGCATGAGGCGATCACCGACGGGCTCATCGCCGGCGCCGAGCGGGCGCTGGATGCGGCGGGCGCAACGTGGCAGCTGGTGCGGGTGCCGGGCTCGTTCGAACTCGCCCTCGCCGCCCAGGCGGCCTTCGCCGCGGGAGCCGACGCCGTGGTCGCGCTGGGCGTGATCATCCGGGGCGGAACCCCGCACTTCGAGTACGTCTCGTCCGCGACGACCGACGGCCTCACCCGTGTGGCGCTGGACGCCGGCCGGCCCGTCGGATTCGGCGTGCTGACGCTGGACGACGAGCAGCAGGGCATCGATCGGGCCGGGCTACCCGGCTCGCACGAGGACAAGGGCGCCGAGGCGGCGGATGCCGCCGTCCGAACCGCGCTCGTGCTGCGCGAACTGCGCGCCTGAGGCGATCGGGCCCGAAGGAGATGCCGGTGCTGAGGCGTGCCTTGGTGGCGAGCAGCCGCGGCTCGCAATAGCGTGAGAGCCATGGAACCGCTCGAAGTCCTCCGTCAGATCGTCGTCCTCGTGCACCTCAGCGGCTTCGCGCTCCTCTTCGGCGCATGGGGCGTGGAGGTCTTCAACCGCCGCGTGCAGGTGACTCCGCTGATGAACATCGGCCTTGCCATCGCCGCTGATCGCCGGGCTCGTGCTCGCGGCGCCGTGGGGCATCGCATACGACCTCAATTACGTGAAGATCGGCGTCAAACTCGTCATCCTGCTCATCATCGGCGCTCTGCTGGGCATCGGGATGTCGCGCCAGCGCAAAGGCGGATCGACGCCGCCGGCAGTGTTCTGGGCCGTCGGCATCCTGACCCTGCTGAATGCGGCGATCGCCCTCATCTGGCGCTGACCCCCGGAGAGATCATGGCCACCACCGCCCCCACGACCGAGACCGCCCCGCTCAATCCGCGCTCGCGCGTCATCACCGCGAGCCTGGTCGGGACCACGATCGAGTTCTATGACTTCTACGCCTATGCGACGGCAGCCGTGCTGGTGTTCCCGATCCTGTTCTTCCCGACCGGCAACGACACCACGTCGCTGCTCGCCTCCTTCGCCGTGTTCGGCGCTGCGATGATCGCGCGTCCGATCGGTGCCGTCGTGTTCGGTCATTTCGGCGACAGGTTCGGCCGGAAGGCGACCCTCGTGGCATCCCTGCTCACGATGGGTATCGCGACCTTCCTGATCGGATGCCTGCCGACCTTCCAGCAGATCGGCTGGTGGGCGGCGCTGATGCTGCTCGTGCTGCGCCTGGCGCAGGGCTTCGCGCTCGGCGGAGAGTGGTCGGGCGCCGCACTGGTGGCCACCGAGAACGCGCCGGCCGGCAAGCGAGCCTGGTACGGGACCTTCCCGCAGGTGGGCGCACCGCTCGGCTTCATCATCGCCAACGGGGTGTTCCTCGCGATCAACTGGCTCCTGCCGCACCCCGACGGCACCGGTCAGCGGTCGCAGGCGTTCCTGGAGTGGGGATGGCGCGTGCCCTTCCTGTTCTCGGCGGTGATGGTCATCATCGGGCTCTGGGTGCGCCTGCGGCTCGTCGAGTCCGAGACCTTCGTGAAGGCGGAGGAGCAGGGCGTCATCAAGAAGTTCCCGCTCGGAACGGTGATCCGCCGCCACTGGTGGCACCTCATCCTCGGAACGTTCATCATGCTCGCGACCTACGTGCTGTTCTACCTGATGACGAACTTCACGCTGTCGTACGGCACCAAGCCGGCCGATCTGGCGGCGGCCTCCGCCACAGCCCAGGCAGCGGCCGAGGCGAACGGAACCACCTTCGACGCGACGGCGTTCGCCGCCCAGTTCTACCCGGGGCTCGGCTTCGGCTACACCGACTTCGTGGTCATGCAGATCATCGGTGTCGTGTTCTTCGGCATCTTCACGCTGCTGTCCGGCCCGCTCGCCGACCGGATCGGGAGGCGCAAACTGCTGCTGTGGGTGACCGGTGGGATCATCGTCTTCGGGCTGACGTTCACGCTCTTCCTGCTGCCGCAGGCGGACCCGAAGTTCACCGGAGCCCTCACGCAGGCGTTCCTGGTCATCGGGTTCATGCTGATGGGCGCCAGCTTCGGTCCGATGGGCGCCGTCCTGCCAGAGCTGTTCCCCACGAACGTGCGCTACTCGGGCTCGGCGATCTCGTACAACGTCTCCTCGATCCTCGGCGCCGCGCTCGCGCCCCTCGTCGCGGTCTGGCTGTGGCAGCTCGGCGACGGCAACCCGTGGCTGGTGGGCATCTACCTCTCGGCGATGTCGGTCCTGACTTTCATCGCGCTGCTCCTCGCACCCGAGACGAAGAACATCGACTACGACGACAACCTGGGTCTCGGCGAGACCGGTTCGCTGTAGCGCAGCTTCGGGTCAGTCCAGGAAGAGCGCTCGCAGCCGCTTGGTCGTGAAGACGAGGCCGACCGCGATCATCACCACGTAATACAGCACGTGCCAGAGCATCCCCCAGTACAGGGCACCCGTGGTCAGCCCGCGGACGAGCTCGACCCCGTGCCACAGCGGGAAGATCTTGACGAGCACCTGAATGAACTCGGGGTACACGGTGATCGGGTACAGGGTGGCGGAGAACAGGAACATCGGCAGGAGCACGAAATTGATCCAGTCCATCTGCTGGAACGCCTTCATGTAGCTGGTCACGGCCATCCCGAGACTGGCGAATCCGAACGCGATCAGCAGCACGGCGGGGATGGCGAGGATAGCCGTCCATGCCAGGTTGAGGCCCGCGATCTGCATGATGATCATGAACCCGGTCGCGTACAGCAGCCCGCGCAGCAGCGCGTACAGGATCTCGCCGAGGGCCACATCGAGCGGACCGAGCGAGGTCGACAGCATCCCCTCGTAGAGCTTGCCGTAGTTGAGCTTGAAGAAGACGTTCCAGGTCGAGTCGTAGATCGCACCGTTCATGGCGGAGACGGCCAGCAGGGCGGGCGCTATGAAAGCCGCATACGAGACCTCGAGCCCGGAGGTCGTCTCGACCTCGCCGATCAGCGCGCCCAGGCCGATGCCCATCGACAGCAGGTAGAAGACGGGCTCGAAGAAGCCCGACATCACGACCACCCAGCTCGACGACCGCGCCGCGATCAGCCCGCGTTGGACGACTGCGCCGGGGTTGCCCGCCCAGAGCGCCCGCACGCCGCCCGCGCGCCGAGCCGGAGCCGTCGCCGTGGCGCTCACTTGGCCAGCCTCCGCTCGAAGATGCGCTTGCCCACGAGATAGCCGACGACCGCGAGCGCGATCAGATAGCCGAAGTGCACGACGAGCATGGCGGGCGCGATCGGACGGCCGTACGTCAGCCATCGCCCGATCTCGGTGGCGTGCCACAGCGGCGAGATCCAACCGATCCACTGCAACCACAGCGGCAGCGTGGCCAGCGGATAGAAGGTGCCCGAGAAGAGGAACATCGGCATGAAGACGAAGCGCTGCACGAGCGCGAACTGCCCCTTGTCGTCCTCGATCGATGCCGCGTATGCCATCAGCGGGATGCCGAATGCGAGTCCTGCCAGGATCGCGATGAAGATCGACAGCCATCCGGTCGCGAGGTCAGGAATCGCACCGAACACGTAGAGGAAGAGCGTGTAGGCGACCGCGACGACCGTCATGCGGGCTGCCGCTCCGAGAACGACGCCCGTCGCGATCTGCCCGGACGACAGCGGAGACGCATTGAAGCCGTAGAAGTAGCGACGCCACTTGAATCCCGCCATGACGGGGTAGGTGAACTCCTCGGTCGCGACCGCGATCGTGGAGGTCATCAGGAGCGCGGGCGCCACGAACACCAGGTACGAGACCTCCACACCGCCCTCGCTGACCGGCGCGTCGATGAGAGCGGCGAGGCCCACCGCGAGCCCCAGCAGATACAGGATCGGCTGCCCGAGCGCGCCCACGATGATGGTCCAGCCGTAGGCGCGCATCGCGCGGACCATGTGCTCGGTTACGTACCACCCGCCGAAAGTGCGTGGCTTGCGGCCCCACTCCATCGCCTCGGCGCGCAGCTCGTCGAGCGAGGGCTGGGCCGACTCGTGGACTTGTCCGATCGCGGATGCCCCGTCCCACGGCATCCCCGCGGCGGGCGTGCTCATTCGATCAGCGACCTTCCCGTGAGGCGCAGGAACACGTCCTCCAGGCTCGACCGCCGCACCAGCGATGTGATCGGCTCGAGTCCGCGCTGCGTCACCCGCTCCAGAGCGTGCTCGCCGTTCTCGGTGTAGATCAGGACACGGTCCGGGCAGCACCTCGACACGGTCGCCGATGCCCTGCAGCATCGGCTCGATCTGCTGATTGCGATCGGAGCCGAAGCGCACCTCGAGCACCTCACGGCTGGAGTGCTCGCGGATCAGCGATGCCGGCGTGCCCTCGGCCATGATCCTGCCCTTGTCGACGACCACCAGGCGATCGCACAGCTGCTCCGCCTCATCCATGTAGTGGGTGGTCAGAAGCAGGGTGGTGCCGCGCTCCTTCAGGCGGAAGAGGCGATCCCACAGCACGTGCCGGGCTTGCGGGTCCAGGCCCGTGGTCGGCTCGTCCAGGAGCAGGATCCGCGGGTCGTTGATCAGCCCGCGCGCGATCGTCAGGCGCCGCTTCATGCCGCCCGACAGCTGGTCGACCTTGCTCTTGGCCTTGTCCTCCAGCGCAGCGAACGCGAGCAGCTCATCGGCCTTCTGAGCGCATACCGCGCCCGGCAGGCCGAAGTACCGGCCGTAGATGTAGAGGTTCTCGCGGGCGTTCAGCTCGCCGTCGAGGTTGTCCTGCTGCGGCACCACTCCCAGCCGCGAGCGGATCTCGGGACCGTACTGGTCGGGGTCGAGTCCGAGGATCGTCAGGTCGCCGCTCGTGCGCGTCGAGACCGCCCCGATCATCTTCATCGTGGTCGACTTGCCCGCGCCGTTCGGACCGAGCAGGCCGAACGACTCCCCCGGCGCCACCTCGAACGACAGCCCGTCGACCGCCAGGAAGTCGGGCTTTCCCTTGATGCGGTATGCCTTGACGAGGTTGGAGGCGGAGATCACGGGAGCAGGCACCGGACAACTTTACCCGCGGCCCACGACACCGTGGCGGGCGGGTCGTTGTCAACTGATGTTGACGACGGTTCGCGCGTCAACTATGGTTGACAGCGGATGCCGCAGCCGCGGCATCCGTCCGTGAAAGGCGGCGCACATGAGCGGGGACGACATCCGCACCCTGATCGGCGCCGAACCCGAGGGAGCACCGATCGCCGAGCTGCACCGCCTCGCGGCGGTGCGGCGCGAGATCGCCCGAGCCGAGGAGGTCCAGGTGCGCCGCGCGCGCAACCTCGGCTACTCCTGGCAGGCGATCGCCGCCGCGCTCGGTGTGAGCCGGCAGGCCGTGCACAAGAAGTACGGTCGTAGGTGACCCCCGAAGAACCCGAGGAATGACCGTGTCCGCACAACGCTCCGCGTCGACGGGCGACACCACGTCCGAAGAGGATGCAGTGTCCGTCGAATCCCCCGCCCAGCCCGAGTCCGCCGCGCCGGGCGGACGTCGAGGCCGCAAGGTCCCCGAGGGTCCCCGCGCGACCTTCCGTCAGCTGCTGCCGTTCATCTTCGAGCACAAGCGGGTGCTTGTGCTCGTCGCCGTGCTGAGCGTTCTGGGCGCGCTCACGACCCTGGCCCAGCCGCTGCTGGTCGGGCAGGTGATCGAGAGGGTGCAGGTCGGCGAGACGCTCGGCCCGCTCGTCTGGCTTCTGATCGGCCTGGTCGTGGTCTCCTCGGTGATCTCGGGCTACCAGCACTATCTGCTGCAGCGCACCGGCACCGCGGTCGTCTATTCGAGCCGTCGCAAGCTGATCTCACGCATCCTTCATCTGCCGATCAGCGAGTTCGACGCGCGCCGCACCGGCGACCTCGTCTCACGCGTCGGGACCGACACGACGCTGCTCTACGCCGTGCTGACGCAGGGGCTGGCCGACGCCGTCGGCAACGCCCTCATCTTCGTCGGGGCGCTGGTCGCGATGGCGATCATCGACCCGATCCTGCTCGCCCTCATCATCGTGGTCATCGGAGTATCGGTGCTGGTGGTCGTGCTCCTCAGCGGCCGGATCCGCACGGCGTCGACCGAGCAGCAGGTCAAGGTCGGCGAGCTCGCCTCAGGCGTCGAGCGCGCCGTCGGGTCGATCCGCACGGTGCGTGCGGCGGGCGCGACCGAGCGCGAGGTCTCCTCGGTCTCATCCCTGGCGACGGATGCCTACACCGTCGGCGTCCGGATCGCGAAGGTCTCGGCGCTCGTGGTTCCGGTCGCCGGGATAGCGCTGCAGGTCTCGCTGCTGGTCGTGCTCGGCGTGGGCGGGTTCCGCGTCGCCTCCGGCGCGATCACGATCGCGTCACTGGTGACGTTCATCATGTTCCTGTTCATGCTGATCGCGCCACTCGGATCGACGTTCGGCGCCATCACGTCGGTCAACCAGGCTCTGGGGGCGCTCGGCCGAATCCAGGAGGTGCTCGACCTGCCCGTCGAGTCGCAGCGCGATGCGGAGATCGCGACGGCCCTTCGACAGACTCAGGGACCGGGGAGTGCGGGTGAGGGCCGGGAGGGTGCGAGTCAGGGACCGGAGGGTGCGGGCAAGGGACCGGGGAAGCGGGTCTGACGCCGGCACGAGCGGACGAGGTCGGGGTGGCGCCCGCGATCGCGTTCCGCGATGTGCGGTTCCGGTACCCCGAGAACGTCGTGGCCGCACGGGAGGCGGCCGCGAAGGAGGCCCGCACTGTGCTCGAGCAGGCGCACCTCGAGCGCGCGGCCGACGAGGTCGAAGCACGTGCCGACGGTCGACCGCGATGTCCTGCGAGGCGTCACGTTCACGGTGCCGCGCGGCGCCCGGGTCGCCCTGGTCGGTCCGAGCGGCGCCGGCAAGAGCACCGTGCTCTCGCTCGTGGAGCGGTTCTACGACCCGACCGGCGGCACGATCGAACTCGACGGCCGCGACATCCGCACACTGGACCGGGACGAGCTGCGCGCGCAGTTCGGCTACGTCGAGCAGGACGCCCCCACACTGGCGGGCACGATCGCCGACAATCTGCGACTGGGCTCGCCCGACGCCACGGATGCCGACTGCGAGCGCGTGCTCCACGCCGTGAACCTCACCGAAGTCCTCGAGCGCGATCCTCTCGGTCTGCAGGCGCCGGTCGGCGAGGACGGAGTGATGCTGTCCGGCGGCGAGCGCCAGCGGCTCGCCATCGCCCGCGCGCTGCTCGCCGCCGCGCCGATCCTGCTGCTGGACGAGTCCACGTCCTCGCTCGACGGCGTCAACGAGCAGCGGATGCGGGAGGCGATCGACGCGGTGGCGACCGGGCGGACGCTGATCGTGATCGCGCACCGGCTCTCCACCGTCGTGGACAGCGACCTGATCGTGGTGCTCGACCACGGACACGTCGTCGGCCAGGGCACCCACTCGGAGCTGATCGCCTCGACGCCCCTGTACCGCGACCTCGCGAAGCACCAGCTCCTCGTCTGACGCGGCGCTTCGGCACCCCTTCGCTCGCCTGTCACAGGACGCCGACGCGGCTCGCAGAGTGTGTGGCAGGCGCGCTGCGACGCGGGCGACCCTCCGCTACGCGCGGGCCCAGTGCCCCGGGGTGAGACCCTCCGAAACGCGCGAGACCCTCCGGGACGCGCGTGCGGATCGGAGGGTCTCGGCGAAACCGGAAGGCTTCGGGGCGGTCAGCTGTGGGTGAGGCGGTATCGCAGCGCTGCGAGCTCGGCCTGCAGCGGGGCGGGGATGCGACCGTCGAAGCTCGCGTAGAACTCCTCGGTGAGGTCGGCCTCGCGCAGCCAGGATTCGCGGTCGATCGCGAACAGCTCGTCGAGGTCGCTCTGCGGCACCTCGATGCCGTCGAGGTTGAGGTCGCCGGTGCGCGGCAGGCGTCCGATCGGGCTCTCGACCGCGGGCACCGAACCATCGAGGCGGCGGACGATCCAGTCGATGACGCGCGCGTTGTCGCCGAACCCGGGCCACAGGAACCGGCCGTCCGAGCCCTTGCGGAACCAGTTGACCTGGAAGATGCGGGGGGCGCGGTCGAAGCGCAGCTTCTGGCCGACCTGGAGCCAGTGGCCGAAGTAGTCGGCCATGTTGTAGCCGCAGAACGGCAGCATCGCGAACGGGTCACGGCGCAGCTCGCCGACGGTTCCCTCGGCGGCGGCGGTGCGCTCGGACGAGATGTTAGAGCCCATGAACACGCCGTGCGTCCAGTCCGTGGCCTCGACGACCAGCGGGACGTTGGTGGCACGTCGTCCGCCGAACAGGATCGCGTCCAGCGGCACGCCCTCGGGCGCATCCCAGTCGTCCGCGATCTGCGGGCACTGCGCGGCACCGACGGTGAAACGCGAGTTGGGGTGGGCGGCGGGGCGTCCGGAATCGGGCGTCCAGGGGTTGCCCTCCCAGTCGGTGAGGTTCGCCGGCGCCTCGTCGGTGAGGCCCTCCCACCAGACGTCGCCGTCCGGCCGCAGCGCGACGTTCGTGAAGATGGTGTTGCCCCAGAGGGTCTCGACCGCGGTGACGTTGGTCGACTCGCCGGTGCCGGGCGCGACGCCGAAGAAACCGGCCTCGGGGTTGATCGCCCAGAGGCGCCCGTCATCGCCCGGGCGCAGCCACGCGATGTCGTCGCCGAGCGTCTCGACGCGCCACCCGGGGATGGTCGGCCGGAGCATGGCGAGGTTGGTCTTGCCGCACGCGGAAGGGAATGCCGCGGCGACGTGGAAGGCCCGCCCGGCCGGGTCGATCACGCGGATCAGGAGCATGTGCTCGGCGAGCCAGCCCTCATCGCGGCCGATGACCGACGCGATCCGCAGGGCGAAGCACTTCTTGGCGAGGATGGCGTTGCCGCCGTAGCCGGACCCGAAGGACCAGACCTCGAGCGTGTCGGGGAAATGGACGATGTACTTCTCGTCGTTGCACGGCCATGCAGCATCCTGCTCGCCGGGCTGCAGCGGGGCGCCGACAGAGTGGACCGTCTTGATCCACGGCGCACCGTCGGCGATCCGGCGGAGGACGTCGGTGCCGACGCGGGTCATGATGCCGATGGAGGTCACCGCGTAGGGGCTGTCGGTGACCTGCACGCCGATGTGCGAGAGGGGGCCGCCCACCGCGCCCATGGAGAACGGCACCACGTACATGGTGCGACCGCGCATACTGCCTTCGAACAGGCCCTCGAGCGTGCCGCGGATCTCCGCAGGCGCGATCCAGTTGTTCGTGGGACCGGCATCCTCCTCTCGCTCGGAGGCGATGAAGGTGCGTCCCTCGGTGCGGGCGACGTCGCTGGGGTGCGAGCGGGCGAGGTACGAACCCGGGCGCCACTCGGGGTTCAGCTTGATGATCTTGCCCTCGTCGACCATCTCGCGAAGGAGGGCGTCGTTCTCGGCGCGCGAGCCGTCCACCCAGTGGATGCGGTCGGGCTGGGTGAGCGCGGCGATCTCGTCGACCCACGCGACCAGGTCGGCCATGCCGGCCCCCTCCGTCGCGGGACGCTGACCGAACCGCGTGCCGACCGGGCCGGCCTGCCGGGTTTCGCGGGGTGCGGGTCGCGTGAAGATGTCGGCAAGGGCCATGGTCGCTCCTGTTCGAACGGATCAGATCGGTGTTCTTCCTCCACTATGCGAGGTATTCCGACCAGTTTCAGGAGGTGCGGGGATCAAGAACGGCGATTCTTTCAGTATCATCAAGGAATGCCCCCCACCTCGCTGGAACTGTCCACACTCGGCCACCGCATCCGTCACCAGCGGGTGTCGCGCGGCTACACCCTCGATGAGCTCGGTGAGCTGGTCGGCGTCGCAGGAAGCCAGCTGAGCCTCATCGAGAACGGCAAGCGGGAGCCCAAGCTCTCGCTGCTCCAGTCGATCGCGACAGCCACGGGCGTCGAAGTCACCGACCTGCTCTCGTCCGAGCCGCCCAATCGGCGTGCGGCGCTGGAGATCGAGTTGGAGCGCGCGCAGTCGAGCTCGGTCTTCCGCCAGCTCGGCATCCCGGCGGTGAAAGTGACGAAGGGCATCCCCGACGACACGATCGAATCCATCCTCGGACTGCACCGCGAGCTGCAGCGCCGTGAGCGCGAGGCGATCGCCACCCCCGAAGAGGCGCGCCGCGCGAACACCGAGCTCCGGCTGCGGATGCGCGACCGGGACAACTACCTGGGCGAGATCGAGCAGCTCGCCGAGAAGCAGCTCAAGGCGGCCGGCCACTCGTCGGGTGCGCTCACGCACCGCACGGTGAGCATCATGGCCGAGCAGCTCGGCTTCGAACTGCTCTACGTCAACGACCTGCCGCACTCGGCGCGCTCGGTCACCGACCTCGAGCACGGGCGCATCTACCTGCCTCCCGCGTCGATCCCGGGCGGCCATGGGCTGCGATCGATGGCCCTGCAGGCCATGGCCCACCGGCTGCTGGGGCACCAGCGGCCCACCGACTACGCCGACTTCCTGGAGCAGCGGCTCGAGATCAACTACTTCGCCGCGTGCGCGCTCATGCCCGAGACGGCGTCGGTCGCGTTCCTCGCGCAGGCGAAGAAGGATCGCAATCTCGCGGTGGAGGACTTCCGCGACGCGTTCGGTGTCACGCACGAGGCGGCCGCGATGCGCATGACGAACCTGCTCACGCGGCATCTCGGCATCCCGCTGCATTTCCTTCGGGCCGACGGTGCGGGTGCGATCTCACGCGTGTACGAGAACGACGATCTGCCGCTGCCCCACGATGTCACCGGCTCGGTGGAAGGACAGATCCTGTGCCGCAAGTGGTCCGCGCGCACGGCCTTCTCCGAGCAGAACCGCACGACCGAGCACTACCAGTACACCGACACACCGGCCGGGACGTTCTGGTGCTCCACCCAGACCGGATCGACCGCGGACGGCGAGTTCTCGATCACCGTCGGGGTGCCCTTCGACGACGCGAAGTGGTTCCGCGGGCGCGAGACGCAGAAGCGCGCCGTCTCCACCTGCCCCGACGAGTCCTGCTGTCGCCGCCCGCCTGCCGATGTGACGGCGCGCTGGCAGGGGAAGGCGTGGCCGAGCGCGCGCGTCCACATGCAGATGTTCTCGCCGCTCCCCCGCGGCGCCTTTCCCGGCGTCGACGACAACGAGGTGTACGCGTTCCTCGACCGGCACGCCCAGGGCTGAGCCGAGCGGTCAGTCGCCGCCGTCGGCATCGACCGCCGCCCGGTCGGCCGAGGTAGCGCCGGACGGCGCCGCCGGGGCGGAGGTGACGGATGCCGCCGCCAGCGCCGCCGCGGGCGCGACCGCATCGGCCCGCGCTGGCGCGACGGCATCGGCCCCGGCTGGACCCGCCCGGCCTCCGGGCGGACTCCACCGCAGCCAGGCGCCGACGTAGATCACCAGCGTCAGCACCAGCCCGGCCACGACCCACAGGACCACCAGATAGTCGACCCAGGACCCGATCGGCGGCGCGCCGGGCAGGAAGGTCCGCAGCGGAATGGTCGCGAACAGCATCGCCGCCATCCAGCTCATGAGCGTCGCCTCGACCTTGCGCAGACCGCGATAGGCGAAGATCGCGACGGTCAATCCGAGCGCGGGCAGGATGGCCATCAGGACGAGGATCACCACGCCGAACGCAACCGTGGCGACCGACCGGGTGGCGGTGATCCGCACCTGGGCGACCGGTTCTCCGTCGACCGTGACGTCGTCGGTGCCGGGGATCTCGGCGGAGGAGAACGTCCAGCCCGGCACGTGCGCCGACCCGCAGAGCAGCGTGGGGACGGGCTCGGTCTCGCCGTCGATGGTCTGCACGGTGAGGAACGCGACGTCCACGGAGTGCGAGTCGAACGGCCAGCGCTCCACGAATCCGTTCGTGATCAGACGCAGCGCCTGCGGCGACGGGATCTCATCGGCGCCGATCGTGAAGGTCCGAGGACCGTCGTTGTCGCTGACGAGCACCGTGATCGGGTCGGTCAGCAGCCCGCTGTCCTCCGCTCCGATCGGCCCGAACGACAGGACGGAGAGTGTCGCGTTGAGGCGATCCCCGACGGCATCGACGGACTCGGGCTCGAACGACAGCAGCACGGCATCCGGCGGGGGCTCCTCGGTGCACCCTTCGATGGCGGCGACCCGGTCGTTGGCGGCGTAGAGGGCGACGACGGCGATGTACACCAGCACGACAGCGGCCACGAGCGCGAAGACCAGCGCCCGTCCGCCGCGGCGTGGAGTCTGCTTCCGCGTCGATTCGGACGTCACGGGTCACAGTGTGGCACGGGAGTGCTCAGCCGGTGATGAAGGCACGGTAGCGGTCCAGCGCCGCGCCGACCTCGGCATCCGTCGCCGCGCCCGGAGCGAGCAGTTCGGGCACCGGCGCGTCCGCATGTCGGCCGACCGCCACCGAGTGGGTCCAGACACCGACGATCTCGCCACGCGCCAGGATGATCGGCCGCACGATGCCGTTCATGCTCGGCCCTATCCGCGTGAGGAACTCCGGCGCGCAGGGCACGGTGCGATCGGTGTAGGACAGGTAGTACTCCTCGTACGGAGGCAGCGCCATCACCTCGTGGGCCGCGCCGCTGATCCGCGGCGGCGGCCCGGCGGCGACGTAGACCGGCTCCCCCTCGTCCGACACGACGGACAGGCGATCGGATGCCGCCTCCGCAGCGGCCCTCGAGATCCCGAGCGGCAGCCCCGACCACCATGCGAAGTCCCGCACGCCGGCCGGTCCGTGCGAGGTGATGAAACGCGCGAACAGCTCGGCGGCGGGATCGGACGGCGACGCAGGATCGGTCACCCATTCGTCCGTGAGGACGACGTACTGCTCTCGGCTCGGGCCGCTCTCACGTGTCACGACCGGCCCCTGGCAGACCACCGCCCGCAGCGACAGGGAGACCAGGAGGTGATACCCGCGCTGCGAGGCCGTGGAGACCCCACCTTGCTCGAGCACGGCGAACAGCTCCTTGCGCGTGAGCCTGTTGCCGCCGCGCAACGCGTTCACCGCCAGCCGCTCCGCTCGAGAGAGCTCGTCGGCGTCGATGCCCTCCACACGGCGCACGTTCGCGGCCGCCCGATGCTGGCGTTCGGCGGTCACGGTGAGCACCCAGGCGAGGTCTCGCGCGGGGATGACGTGGATCGTGCCCCGCATCGTCCACGAGCGGACGATCTCGCCGCGATCGAAGGCTGCGTCCACGTCGCGGACGCTCGGATCGCCCTTCGTGCGCGCAGCGAGCGCCCAGCGCCCGCCCCAGAACTCCTGCCCCTGGGTGGCGAGCATGTGATCGGCCGCTTCGGCGATCGTGCGCGCCGGCGCACTCAGTCGATGCGAACGCAGGCGGCGCTCGAGCACACGTGGGATTCTCACGGCCGTATTCTCCCGTGCATCGCGGACATGAGGCGTCCGCGATGCGATCGATGGTCTCGATACGCTCGCGAGCTCGCTACTCGACCTTGACACGCAGCCGCATCAACGCGGGCTGCGCTCGCATTGATCCGTCTCGTGTCAGAACGGGTTCGGGGTGAGCGTGTACTTCGTCTGCAGGTATTCGTGGATGCCCTCCGCGCCGCCCTCGCGGCCCAGGCCCGACATCTTCCACCCGCCGAAGGGGGCGGCTGCGTTGGACACGACTCCCATGTTCAGGCCCATCATCCCGGTCTCGAGCCGCTCGATCATCCGCTGCCCGCGGGCGAGGGACTCGGTGAAGACGTAGGAGACCAGCCCGTACTCCGTGTCGTTGGCGAGCCGCACGGCGTCGTCCTCGGTGTCGAACGGGATGATCGCGAGGACCGGTCCGAAGATCTCCTCGCGGAGGATGTCGCTCCCCGGCTGCACATCGGTGACCACGGTCGGCTCGTAGAACGTGCCGGGCCCGTCGATCACGCTGCCTCCGGTGCTGACCAACGCGCCGCGGGAGACGGCATCCTTGACCAGCGTGTCGGCCTTCTCCACCGCACGGTCGTCGATGAGCGGCCCGATGATCACACCGTCCTCGGTGCCGCGGCCGATCTTGAAGCCCTCCACTCGCTCGGTGACGCGCCGTGCGAACTCGTCGGCGATGGAGCGGTGCACGATGAACCGGTTCGCAGCCGTGCACGCCTGCCCGATGTTGCGGAACTTCGCGAGGATCGCACCGTTGACCGCCTTGTCGAGATCGGCGTCGTCGAACACCACGAACGGCGCGTTGCCGCCGAGCTCCATCGACGTGCGCAGCACGCCCTGCGAAGCCTGCTCGAGCAGCCGCTGGCCGACCTGGGTCGAGCCGGTGAAGGACAGCTTCCGAAGGCGCGGGTCGCGGATGATCGGCTCCGAGACCGCCCCCGAAGTCGAGGTGGTGAAGACGTTCACGACGCCCGCGGGCAGTCCCGCGTCCTCGAGCAGCTTGGCGAAATACAGCGTCGTCAGCGGAGTGAGCTCGGCGGGCTTGATGACGACCGTGCAGCCGGCCGCGAGCGCGGGCGCCACCTTGCGGGTGGCCATCGCGAGCGGGAAGTTCCACGGGGTGATCAGGAAGCACGGGCCGACCGGATGCTGCGACACGATCATGCGGCCGGTCCCCTCCGGGTTCGAGCCGTAGCGGCCCTGAATGCGCGCCGTCTCCTCGCTGAACCAGCGCAGGAACTCGCCGCCGTAGGCGACCTCGCCGCGCGCCTCGGCCAGCGGCTTGCCCATCTCGATCGTCATCAGCAGGGCGAAGTCCTCCTTGCGCTCCTGCAGCAGGTCGAAGGCGCGACGCAGCAGCTCCGCACGCTCGCGCGGCGGGGTGGCCGCCCACGCCGGAAAAGCCTCCACCGCGGCATCCAGCGCTGCCTTCCCGTCCCCGGGCGACGCGTTGGCAATCCTCTTGACGACGTCCCCGGTGGCGGGGTCGTACACGTTGAGCGTCTTGCCGCCATCGGCGGCCAGCCACTCCCCGCCGATGAACAGCCCGTCCGGCACACGCGCCAGAAGCTCGGTCTCACGGTTCTCGGTCACGGGAACTCCTCTGTCTCGGTTCGCCCGTCGTGTGCGCTCGGCGGGCGCCTCTCGGCCTGCTTCAATATTGGTTCGATCGACGCGCGGTCGCCTTCGCCACCACGGCGAAACCCCGGTCCGAACTGTCCATCGCGTACAGCTGCGCGGATGTCGCGGCATCCCCTTCCGCATTGCCGACGGCGGTCTCACCCGACCTCGGCGGTGACCTTTCGGGAAAGCAGGAACTGCGCGAAGAACGCTGCGAGCTCATCCGTCGCCGAAAGCGGCAGAACGTTCGCGACGTAGTGGTCAGGACGCACGACGACGACGCAGCCTCCACGATCGATGCCGCGCAGCTCGAAGATGTCCTCATCGGGGAGGACGCCGTAGACCTTCTCATAGTCGATCAGCTCGAACGGGCCGACCCGCGGGAGGAACATCCCCGGGACCCGACCGAGATCGATGTCGCCGTGCCGCTGCTGGTACACGACCTTGACGTCGAGCACGCTGTCGGGGTCGGCGCCGTCCGGCGTGTAGGTGGCGACCGGCGAATCGGGCGAGTCCGCCAACCACTGCGCCCACTCCGCGAGCGCCGACCGCTCCCCCGGCGCCGGCGCGTCCGCGAAGGCGTACACGCGCCAGCGCCCGTCGGCGCGGTGGTGATGACCGAGGTGGACATCATTCCCGTCGGCGACCCGTGCGACGCGCACGGACTTGAAGCGCTTGCCCAGCGGAAACCCGGAGGCGAGCTGCTGATAGGTCTCGTCCCCGACGATCATCGACGGCTGGTACTGGGTCATGAATCCCGCCGGGAACTCGGCGGTGGACACGTAGAAGTCCTCCAGCGCCGACGGGCTTTCGAATTCTTCGGGCTTCTTCGCCATCAGCGTCGACCATTCCCGGTCGAAGTCGATGAGGTTCTGCGCGATCACCTGGCGCTCGGCCGAGTACGTCGCCAGAAGCGCCTCCGGGCTCGCGCCTTCGAGCACCTGGCCGAGCTTCCATCCCAGGTTCCAGCCGTCCTGCATCGAGACATTCATGCCCTGGCCGGCTTTGGCGCTGTGGGTGTGGCAGGCGTCGCCGGCGATGAAGACGCGCGGCGAGCGCGTCCCGACCTGGTCCAGGGGAACGTCGTCGAAGCGGTCGGTCAGGCGGTGGCCGACTTCGTACACGCTGTGCCAGGGGACGTCCTTCACGTCGAGACGATACGGGTGGATGATGTCGTTCGCCTTGGCGATGATCTGGTCGAGCGTGGTCTTGCGCACCGCACCGCGATCGTCCGCCGGCACCTCGCCGAGGTCGACGTACATCCGGAAGAGGAAGCCGCCCTCGCGAGGGATGAGCAGGATGTTGCCCGCCTCGGACTGGATCGAGCACTTCGTGCGGATGTCGGGGAAGTCGGTGACCGCGAGCGCGTCCATCACGCCCCACGCGTGGAAGGCCTGCGCCCCGGCGTGCTGCACGCCGATGGCCTCGCGCACGCCGCTGCGGGCGCCGTCCGCGCCGACGACGTACTTCGCTCGCACGACGCGATCGTCGCCCGTGCGATCGCCCGCGGTGCGGGTCAGGGTGACCTTGACGGGGTACTCACCCGATTCCTCGACCTCGAGGCCGCGGAATTCGTAGCCGAAGTCGGGCTTCATCCGGGTGGGGGCGTTGCCCATGAACTCGGTGAAGTAGTCCAGCACACGGGCCTGGTTGACCAGGAGGTGCGGGAACTCGCTGATCCCCTGCTCGTCGTCGATCGCGACAGCGGTCCGGACGATCCGCGACGGGTCGTCGTGGTCGGGCTTCCAGAACGCCATCTCGCTGATGCGGTAGGCCTCGGCGATGATGCGCTCGGCGAATCCGAAGGCCTGGAACGTCTCGACGCTCCGGGCCTGGATGCCGTCGGCCTGCCCGATCTCGAGGCGGCCGGGCGACGGTCGATGATGCGGGTCGTGACCGACGGATACATGGAGAGCTGCGCGGCGGTGACGATGCCGGCCGGCCCTGTTCCGACGATGAGCACGTCGACCTCGTCCGGAAGCTCGTCCGGGCGGTTCAGGCCTGTTCCGGCGGCAGGAAGGATGCGCGGATCGCCCGAGACGTACCCGCGGTGATGGAACTGCATGCGATGCCCTCCTCGGACGGCGGTGTCGAGGCCTTGCGTGACGGAGGCGCTGTGTTCTATATTCGAACAGCACGTTCTACTAATGAACAGATCGTATACGACCCGTCCGCCTGGCACAAGGCGTGATCGTCGAGGAGACCATGGCCGAGGCAGCCGCCGCATCACCGTCGCAGACGCTGAGTCGCGGCATCCGGATCCTCGAAGTGCTCGCCGACGCGCGCGAGCCCCTCACCATCGATCAGCTGGCGACGCGGCTTGGGGTGCACCGATCCATCGCGTACCGGCTGCTGCGCACACTCGAGGACCATGGCCTCGTCGCGCGCGATGCCGGTGGGCGCATCTCCATCGGCGCGCGCATGGCCGCCCTCGCGGCCGGCGTCGCGCACGACCTGCAGGCCGAGGCGCTCCCCGAATTGACCGCCGCCGCGAACGAGCTCGGCATGACGTGCTTCGTCTCGGTGCTCGATCACGACGAATGCGTGACGCTCGTGAGCGTCGAGCCCCGGCACGCGGTGGCGTCGGTCGCGCAGCGACCCGGGACGCGGCATCCGGTCACCGTCGGCGCACCGGGCAAGGCGATCCTCTCCGTGCTTGCTGAGCGGGAGTGGCGGCCCGATGCCCCTGCGGCGCTGCGGGCGGAGGTGGCGGAGGCGGCCGCCCGCGGCTGGGCGGAGAGCCACGATGAAGTGATCCCCAGCCTGCGCGCGGTCGCGGTGCCCCTGCTCGTGCGCGGGCGCGGCCCTGCGGCGATGGCGGTCGTCTACCTCGCCAGCAGTCACGACCCCGAGGAGATCGCCGCCCGGCTGCAACGGTCAGCGGGTGTCGTTCGCGACGCGCTCGGCGGCTGACCGGGCGCGGAACCGCTGCTCAGGCGATCTCGTCCACGAAGCGCACGTTGTACTCCGCGACCCGCTGCGGCACGCCGTCGAAGGCCTGGGCGCGGTTGTCGGAGGCCATGTACAGGCTCTCGCGGGCGAGGAACGCCTCCCGGTCGCCCGAGGCGCTGACCGCCCATACGAACTCGTTCGTCTCGGGCAGTCCGTACGCGAACTCGATGGTGAAGCCCTCGGCCGGTCGCACGCGCGGCATCCATTCCTCCCACCAGGCCAGGAAGGCGTCGTATTGGCCCTCGACGAGGGTGTACCTGCGCAGCTGGATGGTCTTCACTGCGCCAGTGTGGCACGTGCCCTCGGCTGTCACGGCGCCCGCTTATACTCGAACCGTCCGGCGGGTCACCGAAGACCGCCGGTGCTCGAAAAAGGGGCACGAAGCCGCGGCATCCCGGACGCCGCCTGCGAGACACATACGGAACTCATCGTCCGTCACTGTGTCTGGAGCTCCCATGCCCACCGTTTCCGCGCACGTCGCCGCCACTCTCGCCCGCCACATCGACCACGTCTTCGGGGTCATGGGCAACGGCAACGCCTACTTCCTCGATGCCCTCGAGCGCTCGACCGACGTCGGCTTCACCGCCGTGCGCCATGAAGCGGGAGGGGTCGTCGCCGCCGACGCGTACCACCGCGCCGGCGGCGGTTTGGCGGCGGCGACCGCGACGTACGGCGCCGGGTTCACGAACACGCTGACGGCGCTCGCAGAGGCCGTGCAGGCTCACGTCCCCCTCGTGCTCGTCGTGGGCGATGAGCCGACCTCCGGGCGCCGGCCGTGGGGCGTCGACCAGATCGCCCTGGCTTCCGCCGTGGGAGCGCGCACCTACACGGTGGGGCGAGCGGATGCCGCGGCCACGACCGTCATCGCCATCGAGCACGCGCTCGTCTACCGCGTGCCCACGGTGCTCGCGATCCCCTACGACGTGGCGGCTCTCGAAGCCGGTCCGGTGCCGGAGGCTCCGCAGCCGCGTCTTCCGGCGGCGGTCGCATCGGTCGGAGCGTTCGCCGAGCGGTCCATTCGGGATGCCGCCGCCGCCCTGGCCGGAGCCGAGCGCCCGTTCCTTCTGGCCGGGCGCGGGGCGTGGATCTCCGGTGCCGGCGAGGCGCTCGGCGCACTGGCCGACGCGACCGGAGCGATCACCGCGTCCACCGCGCTCGGCAGGGGCATCTTCCCGCGGACCGAGTTCGACCTCGGCGTGACCGGCGGCTTCGGAGCGGACGGCGCCATGGACCTCATCGCCCAGTCCGATGTCGCTGTGGTGTTCGGGGCCTCGCTCAACCAGTTCACGATGCGATTCGGCGCCCTCTTCTCACCCGGGACCCGTGTCTTCCAGGTCGACCTCGCACCGGCGGCGACCCACCCTCACGTCGGCGGATTCATCCGCGGCGATGCGGCGCTCGTCGCGCGGGCTCTGGCCGCGGAGGTCGCTGCGATCGGCGCGGGGTCGAGTGGATGGCGCGAGAGCGTAGACGTCGACGCGCTGCGAGCGTACGAGCCCGGGGCGGCCGTCGCCGCGGACGGCCGGCTGGACCCCCGATCTGCCGCGGTGCGCATCGGCGAGCTGCTGCCGGAGGATCGGGTCGTCGTCTCGGACGGCGGGCACTTCATCGGGTGGGCGAACATGTACTGGCCCGTGGCCGCCCCCGATCGCATGATGATGGTCGGAACGGCGTTCCAGTCGATCGGACTCGGTTTCGCCAGCGTTCCGGGCGCTGCGCTGGCAAGGCCCGAGGCGACCGTCGTCCTGACCACGGGTGACGGCGGCGGCCTGATGGCGCTGGCCGATCTCGAGTCGGCCGTGCGGGTCGCCGGCGGCCGGGGATTGGCCGTGGTCTGGAACGACGCGGCCTACGGTGCCGAGGTGCACCTGTACGGACTCAAGGGGCTGGCCGAAGCGCCGATGCTCATCCCGCAGGTCGACTTCGCCGCGGTGGCCCGCGGATTCGGCGGCGAAGGCGTCGTCGTGCGGAGCCTCGACGACCTCGAGAGACTCTCCGAGTGGGTCAGGATGCCGGCATCCGACCGCCCGTTCCTGCTGCTCGATCTGCGCATCTCGGGCTCGGTGATCGCGCCGTACCAGGAGGAGATCATCCGGGTGAACTCCTAGCCCGCGGCGGACGACCGCAAGGCGTCGAAACCATCTGGGTGTGGCGAAACCCTCCGGTACGGGTGCAGACCGCGGAGGGTCTCGCGCGCGGTGGATGGGTTCGCGGGGCCCTGGTCCGCGGCATCCGTCACTGCGATGCTGGGCACGGCGGCATCCGGATGCCGGGCACCGATTCGCGAGAGGACATCGCATGTCCACACAGCTGACGCAGCGGAGGATGGACCGCTACTTCGAACTGATGGGCCGAGGTGCCGATTTCGCCGAGTGCTACGCGACCGACGCCACCTGGCTGATCGCCGACACGGGCGAGGTCGTCTCGGGTGCGGGTGACGTTCGCGACTACGTCATCGCCCTGCACGCGACGTTCGTCGACTCCCGCACGCGCACGTACCTCGTGGGCGAGGAGCACGTGTATCTCGAGGGAGACTGCGAGGCGATCCCGCCGGAAGCGGGCGGTCGCACCTGCTACTGCGTCGCGTACGACCTGGTCGACGGCGTGATCACCGCGATGCGCTGCTATGGACTCGGCGCGCGTGCCGTCGCCGGAGTTGCTCCGCCGCAAGGCGCGTGACCGGTCGAGCGTCCGAGACACGCCGTTGGCGGCGCGTCTCGGACACTCGACGGGCAGGTCAGGCTCGCGACATCCCGTAGATCGGGCTCACCGACTGCTCCGCCTCGTGGTCCGGACCGAGGGGGATGCCGGAGCGGTCGCGCAGCAGGAGCGTCGCGGTGAGGCCGAGCAGGGTCATGCCCGCGAGGTAGAGCGCGACCGACATCGTCGTGCCCGTGGCGGCGACCAGCGCCGCCGCGATCGTGGGCGCGAATGCGCCCCCGAGGATCGCCCCGATCGCATAGGAGATCGATACACCCGAGAAGCGGATGGATGCCGGGAACAGCTCCGAGTACAGCGCCGCCTGCGGACCGTAGGTGAAGCCGAGCCCGATGGTGAGGATGGCAAGCCCCAGGAAGAGCAGGCCGACGTTGCCCGTGTTCACGAGCGGGAACAGGGTGAACACACCGACGAGCTGCATGATCCAGCCGATGATGTAGGTCGTCCGGCGCCCGATGCGGTCCGAGATCCAGCCGGCGAAGAACGTCGAGAGAAGCCAGACGACCGCCGAACCGGCGACCGCCCACAGGACCGGACCGCGCTCGAGCCCGATCGGGCCTTCCGGGTTGGTCGAGTAGTTCTGGATGTAACCGCCGGTCGTCATGTAGCCGACGGCGTTGTTGCCGGCGAACACGAGCGCGGCGATGAGCACGAGCAGCGCGTGCTTGCGGAACAGCTGCACGATCGGCATGCGCGTGACTTCCTTCCGCTCGGCCAGCTCGGTGAACACCGGGCTCTCCTCGACGCGGCGTCGCACGTAGTAGCCGATGAGGATCAGCACCACCGAGAGCAGGAACGGGATGCGCCAGCCCCACGCCAGGAACGCGTCGCCGGGCGCGATGACCGCCATCAGCGCCATGCTGCCGGAGGCGAGAAGCAGGCCCAGCGGCACGCCGATCTGCGGCGAGGCGCCGAAGAGGCCGCGCTTGGTCTTCGGCGCGTGCTCGACCGCCATGAGCACCGCGCCGCCCCACTCTCCGCCGGCGGAGATGCCCTGCAGGATGCGCAGGAGGATCAGCAGCACGGGCGCCCAGACGCCGATCGCCTCGTAGGTGGGCAGGAGGCCGATCAGGGCGGTTGCGACGCCCATCAGCACCAGGGTGAGCATGAGCACGACCTTGCGGCCGTACTTGTCGCCGAAGTGACCGGCGAGGAACGCGCCGAGCGGGCGGAAGAGGAAGCTGATTCCGACGGTCAGGAACGCGAGGATCTGGCCGAACTCCTCACCCGCAGGAGCGAAGAACAGCTGCCCGAAGACGAGGCCGACGGCCGTGGCGTAGATGAAGAAGTCGTACCACTCGACGGTGGTGCCGACGACCGTCGCGAAGACGACGCGCCGCCGATCGGTGGATGTGGCGATGGTGCCGGTGGGAGTGAAACCCGTCGGCGCTGATGAGGACATGTGTGACTCCAATGTCGGTCGACGTCGCTGTCTGGCAAGTACGGCGAGGAGGGCTTGCCGGGGATTCTCAGATAATATACGATTTCGGATATGACGCAAGAGCGAGGGAGCTCATGAGCAATTCGACGGATGCCGGCGCCGGCCGATTCGGGCCGCTGCCGACGCGACCCGGCAAGATCATCGCGATCCACCTGAGCTACGCCTCGCGGGCCGACCAGCGCGGCCGCCGCCCGGCGGCTCCGTCGTACTTCTTCAAGCCGTCCAGCTCGGTCGCAGCATCCGGCGGAACGATCGAGCGCCCCGCCGGCACGGAGCTCCTCGCGTTCGAGGGCGAGATCGCCCTCGTCATCGGCGCTACCGCTCGACGCGTCTCGATCGCGGACGCGTGGAGCCACGTCGGCTGGGTCACTGCCTGCGACGACTTCGGTCTGTACGACCTCCGCGCGAACGACAAGGGGTCCAATGTCCGATCCAAGGGCGGCGACGGGTTCACCCCGGTCGGGCCGGCGCTCATCGACGCGCGCAGCGTCGATCCCGGCGGCCTGCGGCTGCGCACCTGGGTCAACGGCGCTCTTGTGCAGGAGGACACGACCGCGGCGCTGCTGTTCCCGCTCGCGCAGCTCGTCGCCGATCTCTCCCAGCACTTCACGCTCGAGGAGGGCGACGTCATCCTCACCGGCACGCCGGCGGGATCATCGGTCGTCGTGCCGGGCGACGTCGTCGAAGTGGAGGTGGACGCGCCTCCCCTGGGGCTGACCTCCGGCCGGCTCGTCACGACGGTGACGCAGGGGGCGGCATCCTTCGACGAGGCCCTGGGATCGCTTCCCGCGGTCGACGACACTCAGCGCGCCGAAGCGTGGGGGTCTCGCGAGGCCGCCGGGCTCGAGTCGAGCGCAGGAGATCCGACGGAAACAGGACGCTTCGACGCGGATTCTCCTGCTCTCGGCGAATCTCCTGTTCTCGCCACCGCAGCCGGCGCCCTTACGCCGGAGCTGCGCGACAAGCTCCTGCGCGTGCCGGTCGCGGGCCTGTCCGCGCAGCTGCGCAAGCGGGGGCTCAACAACGTCACGATCGACGGCGTACGGCCGATGCACCCCGGCACCAGGATCGTCGGCACCGCCAAGACCCTGCGGTTCGTCCCAGGCCGCGAAGACCTGTTCACCTCGCACGGCGGCGGGTACAACGCTCAGAAGCGTGCCTTCGACACGGTCGCCGAGGGCGAGATCATCGTGATCGAGGCGCGCGGAGAGACCGGCTCGGGAACGCTCGGCGACATCCTCGCCCTCCGCGCCAAGACGCGCGGCGCGGCCGGGATCGTCACGGACGGCGGTGTGCGCGACTTCGACGCGGTCGCGGAGATCGGCATCCCGGTGTACTCCGCGGGCGCCCATCCGGCGGTGCTCGGGCGCAAGCACGTTCCGTGGGAAATGGACGTGACGATCGGATGCGGCGGCACGACGGTGCAGCCCGGCGACATCCTCGTCGGCGACTCGGACGGCGTCCTCGTGCTGCCCCCGGCCCTCGCCGCAGAGGTCGCCGATGCGGCCCTCGCCCAGGAGGACGAGGACGCATGGGTCGCGGAGCAGGTCGCCGCAGGGCACGCCGTCGACGGCCTGTTCCCGATGAATGCCGACTGGAAAGCGAGGTATGACGCATGGCGCGCGACGAATTGATCGCCGATGTCGCGCCTCCGCAGGGCGCATCGCAGAGCAAGTCCCAGCGCGCATACCACTGGATCAAGGAGCGCATCGCGCTGCAGGAGTTCACACCCGGCTACCGCCTGGTTCTCGGATCCATCGCGGGCGAACTCGACATGAGCGTCGTGCCCGTCCGCGAGGCCATCCGGCAGCTGGAGGCCGAGGGGCTGGTGACCTTCGAGCGCAACGTCGGCGCCCACGTCTCGATGGTCGACGACTCGCAGTACCGGTTCAGCATGCAGGCGCTCGGCATCCTCGAGGGCACCGCGACCGCTCTGGCCGCCCGACGGCTGGATGTCGAAGACATCCGCCGCGCGCGCGAGGTCAACCAGCGCATGATCGAGACCCTCGGTCACTTCGACCCCAAGTCGTTCACCGCGCTGAACCACGAGTTCCACGCGATCCTCTACTCGAAGTGCGCCAATCCGCGCGTCCTCGAACTGGTCAACGCCGAGTGGGGGCGACTCGGGCACCTGCGCGACTCGACCTTCAGCTTCGTGCCCGGCCGCGCCGCAGAGTCCGTCGCCGAGCACGAGAACATCCTGCGGCTGATCGAGAACGGTGCACCGCTCGGCGAGATCGAGAAGGTCGCCCGACGCCATCGCTCGGCAACGCTCGATGCGTACCTCATCCACGAACACCCCGACGAGGCCTTCGGCCTCGCCGCCCTCTGAGCCTCTGAGGAGAGCCATGACCGACACCGCGACCGCTGCCCAGACGTCCATGCTGCTGCTCATCGCATCCCGGCCGACCTGCCCAGCCGCATCCAGCATTACATCGACGGCGAGTTCGTCGACAGCGCCGACGGCGACACCTTCGACGTCCTCGACCCGGTGACGAACGAGACCTACCTGCAGGCTGCGGCCGGCAAGAAGGCCGACATCGATCGCGCGGTCGCCTCAGCGCGGCGGGCGTTCACCGATGGGCCTTGGCCGCGGATGCTGCCGCGCGATCGATCGCGCGTCCTGCACCGCATCGCGGACATCGTCGAGTCCCGCGACGCGCGGCTGGCCGAACTCGAGAGCTTCGACTCCGGCCTGCCGATCACGCAGGCGCTCGGCCAGGCGCGACGCGCGGCCGAGAACTTCCGCTTCTTCGCGGACCTGATCGTCGCACAGGCGGACGACGCCTACAAGGTGCCCGGGCGTCAGCTCAATTACGTCAACCGCAAGCCCATCGGCGTCGCCGGGCTCATCACGCCGTGGAACACGCCGTTCATGCTCGAGTCGTGGAAGCTCGGCCCCGCGCTGGCGACCGGCAACACCGTGGTGCTGAAGCCCGCGGAGTTCACCCCGCTGTCGGCCTCCCTCTGGGCCGGAATCTTCGAGGAGGCCGGGCTGCCCAAAGGCGTCTTCAACCTCGTGAACGGACTCGGCGAGGATGCCGGCGACGCACTGGTGAAGCATCCGGACGTGCCACTCATCTCCTTCACCGGCGAGAGCCGCACCGGACAGATCATCTTCGGCAACGCCGCGCCGTTCCTGAAGGGACTGTCGATGGAGCTGGGCGGCAAGTCGCCTGCCGTGGTGTTCGCCGACGCGGACCTGGAGGCCGCGATCGACGCGACGATCTTCGGCGTCTTCTCGCTCAACGGCGAGCGCTGCACCGCAGGCAGCCGCATCCTCGTGCAGCGCGAGGTCTACGACGAGTTCGTCGAGCGCTACGCCGCGCAGGCGAAGCGCGGGTCGTGGTCGGCTATCCCGCACGACCCGCGACCGAGGTCGGCGCGCTCGTGCACCCCGAGCACTACGACAAGGTGATGAGCTACGTCGAACTCGGCAAGAGCGAGGGCCGGCTCGTGGCCGGCGGCGGACGGCCGGAGGGCTTCGACAGCGGCAACTTCGTCGCGCCCACGGTGTTCGCAGACGTCGCACCGGACTCGCGGATCTTCCAGGAGGAGATCTTCGGGCCCGTCGTCGCGATCACGCCCTTCGACACCGATGAGGACGCCCTCGCCCTGGCGAACGACACCAAGTACGGGCTCGCTGCCTACGTCTGGACGAGCGACCTCAAGCGCGCGCACAACTTCGCGCAGAACGTCGAAGCCGGCATGGTGTGGCTGAACTCGAACAACGTGCGGGACCTCCGCACGCCGTTCGGCGGCGTCAAGGCCTCCGGCCTCGGCCATGAGGGCGGCTACCGCTCGATCGATTTCTACACCGACCAGCAGGCGGTGCACATCACGCTCGGCGAAGCCCACAACCCGACCTTCGGGAAGGCCGCCCCGTCGACCGCCGGTCCGGCACGGGCGGCGAGACCGACCTCGACGATCCCGACCCGCGCTGACCGACCGTAAGAGCAAGGACGCTGACATGACGAACCACAAGACCCTGACCTCCTCCGGCTTCTACGTCTCGCAGGAGGCGCCGATCCGCACCGACGATCCGATCGCCACGCCGACCGTGCCGGCACCCGACATCCTCCGCTGCGCCTACATGGAGCTGGTCGTCACCGACCTCGCGGCATCCCGTCAGTTCTACGTCGACGTGCTCGACCTGGTCGTGACGGAGGAGGACGAGAGCACCGTCTACCTGCGGTCGATGGAGGAGTTCATCCACCACAATCTCGTGCTGCGCCAGGGACCGGTCGCGGCCGTCGCGGCGTTCTCGTACCGGGTGCGGTCGCCGCAGGACCTAGACAAGGCGGTCGCGTTCTACGAGGAGCTCGGGTGCCGGGTCGAGCGCCGCGCCGAAGGGTTCACGAAGGGCATCGGCGACTCGGTCCGCGTCGAGGATCCGCTCGGCTTCCCCTACGAGTTCTTCCACGACGTCGAGCACGTCGAGCGACTCGCGTGGCGCTACGACCTGTACACGCCCGGTTCGCTGGTGCGCCTCGACCATTTCAACCAGGTGACCCCCGATGTGCCGCGCGCCGTGGCGTTCATGCAGGACCTCGGGTTCCGCGTCACCGAGGACATCCAGGACGATGAGGGCACCGTCTACGCGGCGTGGATGCGCCGCAAGCCCACCGTGCACGACACCGCGATGACCGGAGGCGACGGCCCGCGCATGCATCACGTCGCCTTCGCCACCCACGAGAAGCACAACATCCTCGCGATCTGCGACAAGCTCGGGGCGCTGCGGCGTTCCGACGCGATCGAGCGCGGTCCTGGACGGCACGGTGTCTCGAACGCCTTCTACCTCTACCTCCGCGACCCCGACGGGCACCGCGTGGAGATCTACACGCAGGACTACTACACCGGCGATCCCGACAATCCGGTCGTCACGTGGGACGTCCACGACAATCAGCGCCGCGACTGGTGGGGCAACCCGGTGGTCCCCTCGTGGTACACCGAGGCATCCCTCGTGCTCGATCTGGACGGCAACCCTCAGCCGGTCATCGCCCGCACCGACACCAGCGAGATGGCGGTGACCATCGGCGCCGACGGCTTCTCGTACACGCGCCAGGGGGATGAGCCCGAGGAGCTGCCCAGCTGGAAGCAGGGCGAATACAAGCTCGGCCACCAGCTGTGACACGCCGAGTGCAGAACTCCTCAATAACCGCCGCACCGACCCTCGACACGCCGCTACGCACGCCGCTCGGCGTAGCTATTGAGGAGTTCTGCGCCTCGCACGGCGGCGACCAGTCGCTAGCCTGACCAGGAGGAGGACGGATGCTCTCATCCGAGCAGATCGCGGGGATCGCCGACGAGCTCGCCGAAGCCGACCGCGCGCACAGCGTGATCCCGCGGATCACCGCGCGCTACCCGGACGCGACGGTCGAGGACTCCTATGCGATACAGGGCGTGTGGCGCGACAAGAACGTGGCATCGGGGCGCCGGCTGGTGGGGCGCAAGATCGGACTCACCTCGAAGGCGATGCAGCAGGCGACGGGCATCAGCGAGCCGGACTACGGCGTCATGTTCGACGACACGGTATTTCAGAGCGGCGCGGACATCCCGGTCGATCGGTTCTCCAACGTCCGGATCGAGGTGGAGCTCGCCTTCGTCCTGAGGGAGCCCCTCGAGGGACCCGACTGCACCTTGCAGGACGCGCTGGCGGGCGATCGACTATGCGGTGCCGGCGCTCGAGGTGCTCAATTCGCACATCGAGCTGGAGGGCCGCACCATCGTCGACACGATCGCCGACAACGCCGCCTACGGCGCGATGGTGCTCGGCTCGACCCATAGGCGTCCCGACGAGATCGACCTGCGGTGGGTGCCGGCGCTGCTGTACCGCAACGGCGAGATCGAGGAGACGGGGGTGGCGGCCGGCGTACTGGATCATCCGGCGACGGGTGTCGCATGGCTGGCCAACAAGTTCTTCCAGCACGGCGCCCGCCTCGAGGCCGGCGAGATCATCCTCGCCGGGTCGTTCACACGTCCGATGTGGGTGGAACGAGGAGACACCGTCCGATGCGACTACGGACCGATGGGAGAGATCACGTGCCACTTCAGCTGAATCCGACCTTCCGCGATCGACTGGCCGAGGCATCCCGCCCCCTCACGGGGATGTGGGTGTGCTCGGGGTCGCCCCTGGTGGCCGAGATCTGCGCGGGAGCGGGCCTGGACTGGCTGCTGATCGACATGGAGCACTCGCCGAACGGGCTGGAGTCCGCGCTCGCGCAACTGCACGCGGTCGCCGCCTACCCGGTGACGACCGTCGTGCGGGTGCCCATCGGCGACGTGGTCACCATCAAGCAGGTGCTCGACATCGGCGCGCAGAACATCCTGGTGCCCATGGTCTCGTCTGTCGACGAGGCGCGCGCCGCCGTGGAGGCCGTGCGCTACCCGCCGCGCGGCAGACGAGGCGTCGGCTCGGCGCTCGCGCGGTCCGCGCGGTGGAACCGGGTCGAGAAGTATCTGGAGAACGCCGACGACCATGTGTCGCTCTTCGTCCAGATCGAGACGGCCGCCGGGGTGGAGGCCGCGGCCGACATCGCGGCCGTCGACGGCGTCGACGGGATCTTCGTCGGACCGGCCGACCTGGCTGCGTCGATGGGCGTGCTGGGTCAGCAGACCCACCCGGATGTCGCTGCCGCGGTGCTGCGGACGTTCGAGGCCGTGCGCGCCGCCGGCAAGCCGGTCGGCGTGAACGCGTTCGATCACGCGGTCGCCGATCGCTACCTCGCCGCCGGAGCGTCGTTCGTGCTCGTCGGCGCCGACGTCGCCCTGCTGGCGCGCGGCTCCGAAGCCCTCGCCGCCCGGTTCATCGGCGACGAGGGCACGGAGCGCGCGTCCTACTGACGGCCCGCCCTCAGGCGCGGTCGAGCCGTGCGACGCCGATCTTCGAGTCCGCCATCCCGTAGAAGACGTACAGCACGCCATCGATCTCCTCGATCGCGGTGGGGAACACGACGTTCGGCACGATCCCGCCGCGTTCGTGCACCGTCTCTGCCTGCAGCAGCGGCTCGGCGGTGCGGCCGATCACGATGGACGGATCGTCGCCGTCCAGCAGCAGCGCGCCCGCGGCGTAGTGCACGTTCTGCTGGTGCTCGAACGCCCTCTCGATACGACCGGTCACTCCGTGATGAAGCACCAGCCAGCCCTCCGGGACTCGAAGCGGCGCCGGCCCTCCCCCGATCTTCGTGACTTCGAAGTCGTGGGCGGGGCCCGCGAGGAAGCGGTGCTGACCCCACAGGGTCAGGGCCGACAGGTCCCGCGCGACCGCGTCGACGGGCACGTAGCTGATCCAGATCGAATTCCGCGGATCGGTGATGCCCGCCGGCAGGACGATGCCCTGGTCGGCCTTGGTCTCGCTGAGGTCCCACATCGGGCGGTGCAGCACGGCGAAGCTGCGCACGCCGTCCGGCCCGACGACCGGTTCGGGGAAGAACACGGCGTCCTTGTTGTGGAACAGGTTCAGGTCGATGTCGAGTGCGTCGTCGTAGGTGAACAGCACCGGGCCGAGTCGATCCCACTCGCGCAGATCGGTCGACACAGCGAGCGCGGTGCGCGGGCCGAGCGGCCCGTACGCGACGTAGGTCATGACGAACAGGTCCAGCTCGGCCAGCCACGTGATCCGCGGGTCCTCGACGCCGGCATTGCCGACGCCGCGCTCCCAGGAGCGATCCGGCGCCAGCGCGATCCCCTGGCGCTCGACGGCAACCGGCACGCCGTCCTCCACGATGACGCGGGCGAGTCCGATCCGCGAGACGTTCCCCGCGGCCACGAGACGCGGCAGCAGGTACACCTCCCCGTCCGGACCGCGCCCTGACCCCGGATTGAGCACTCCCTCCACTTCGAAGGGGTTGCCCTCCTCCGGCGTCATGATCACGCCGATGCGCGTGAGCGTGTAGGGAACAGTACCGAGCGGCTTCTCCAGGACCGTCATCCCTTCACGCCCGAGCCGATATCGGAGCTCTGGAATTTGCTCTGGAAGATCACGAACAGCACCACCGCGGGGATGGCGAGCACCACGGCACCCGCCAGGATCGCCCCGTACGGGTTGGACGCCGAGGCAGCCACAGTCGTGATGTAGTTCGCGAGCGATACCGCCAGCGGCTGCAACGCCGGGTCTTTCGTGATCAGGAAGGGCCAGAGGAACTCGTTCCACGGGCCGATGAACGTGAGAAGCACCACGGTCAGCAGAGCCGGCCGCACGAGCGGCAGAGCGACGCTCCACAGCACTCGCAATTCGCTCGCGCCGTCGATGCGCGCCGCGTCGAACAGCGCGCGCGGCACCTGCATGAAGTACTGCCGGAAGATGATCACCGCTGCCGAGCTGATGGCGAACGGCAGGATCATGCCCAGGTGGGTGTCGGCAAGCCCGTAGTCCCGCGCGATCAGCACGTAGAGCGGGATCATCAGCAGCTGGAACGGCACGATCTGCGCCAGCAGGGCGATCGAGAATGTCACACCGCGACCGCGCCAGTGCAGCACCGAGAGCGCGTAGCCGGCCAGGACGCCGAACACCACGGTGCACAGGATCACCCCGCCGGTGAAGATGCCGGAGTTCACCAGCCCCGACAGCAGACTGATGCGCTCGTTGATCTCGACGTAGTTCTCGAACGTGATGTTGGCCGGATTGGGGAAAGCACCGGCCGGACTGGTGTCCGGCTTCGTCTGCAGTGATCCGATCACCATGTAATAGAACGGGAACAGGAACACCAGCGCCGCGACCGCCAGGATCACCCAGCGCACGATGCGAGCGGTGCGGCCGGGGTGACCGCGGCGCACACGAGGGGCATCCGTCGGCGTGGTCTTGCGCGCGTCTGCGCGCGTACCGGTGGCGGTCATGACTCCTCATCTCCCACGATCTTGCGCTCGATCAGCGCGAGGATCAGCACCAGGATGACGAGGATCACGCCGATGGCGGCCGCGACATCCGGATTGCCCTGCTCCAGACCCTTCTGATACATCAGCAGGACCGGCGAGGTGGATGCCCCGTTCGGTCCGCCGCCGTTCGTGAGCAGGTAGGGCTCGGTGAACAGGTTCGCGCCGGTGATCGTCGCCAGCAGCAGCACCAGCAGCGTGGCCGAGCGCACCCCAGGCACGGTCACGGAGAAGAACGTGCGCACGCCGCCGGCGCCGTCCGTGGCCGCGGACTCGTACAGCTCCTGCGGCACCGCCTGCAGTGCCGCGAGGTACAGCAGGATGAAGAGCCCTAACTGCTTCCATGTGACGAAGAAGGCGATCGTCGGCATGGCCAGGAAGGGGTTGATCAACCACGAGGGATCCGGGGCGAGCGGGCCGAGCACCTGGTTCACCAGCCCGTTGCCGCTGAACATGAACAGCCACACGCCGACGACCGCGACGGATGCCGTCACGTATGGCACGTAGAAGCTCACTCGAAGGAACAGCCGCGCCCGCACGACGCGGTTGAGCGCGGTCGCCAGCAGCAGCGAGAGCACAACGGTGAGCGGCACATTGATGATCAGGAAGATCCCGACGTTGAGGAACGAGCGCCAGACCGCCGGATCGGTGGCGACCGCGACGAAGTTGTCGAAGCCGACCCACTCTCGCTCGACATCAGCGCCCGGCGCCGCGAAGAAGTAGTCGTGGAAGGACATCCACACGGCGAAGAGGAACGGAAAGGCGAAGATGACGCCGATGAAGATCAGGTAGGGGGCGCTGAGCAGCAAGCCCAGCGGGTTCTCGCCGAGGATGCGGCGCCGGCGCCGGGCGGAACGCGCGTGCTGCGCGTCCGCCCGGGCCGATCCCGTCTCCGGCTCTGCAATGACGGAGGACATGATTCGCCGCGCCGGCCGTCAGCCCTGGCCGACGAGGGTGTCGACCTCAGCCGCCGTGTCGGTGAGGAACGACGCGATGTCGCCCTCGCCGAAGATGACGGCCTTGGAGTAGGCGTCGCGGAAGGTCTGCCACACCTCGATCGAGTTCGCGACGTTGGGCACCTCGACGACGCGGCCCGCCTGGTCGCCGAACACCTCGTACGCGGGGTTCTCCGCGAAGAAGTCCGGGTAGGCTCCGGTCAGGTCCTGACGGAGCGGCATCTGCCCGGTCAGCTCGAGGAGCTGTCCGTCCTGCTCCTCGCTCGTCGCGAACTTGAGGACGTCCCAGGCCGTTCCCTTGCTCTCGCAGGCGGAGAAGAGGCCGACGTTCTTCGCATCGCTGAACGTGTAGGTCTCATCGGCGGGCGTGCCGGCCGATGTCGGGACCGGCACCGTCCCCCAGTCGACGTCCTCACCGAAGTAGTCGATCGCCCAGGGTCCGGCGATCGTCATGGCGGAGTTGCCGTCGACGAACGAGTCGCCGTTGTACGCCTCCTGGCCCGCAAGGCCTTCCTCGTACATCGTCGCCCAGAACTCCGACACGGCAGCGCCCGCCTCGGAATCGAAGGTCGCCTTGTCGTCCTCGACGAGCAGTGTGCCTCCGGTCTCGGCGCCGTAGAGCGGATAGAAGTCGAACCAGGACTGGAAGAACTCGCTGGAGGGCGCCGGGTAGATGGCGTAGGGAGCCGCGCCCGACTGCGTCAGCGTGCGCGCGGTGTCGAGGAACTCGTCGTACGTCGACAGGGCCGGTGCCTCGGGGTCGAGGCCCGCTGCGGTGAACATGGCCTTGTTGTAGAAGATGACGACCGGGTTGGACTTCCACGGCATCTGGTAGAACTCGCCGTCTGCCGACGCGTACTGCGCCGCGTTGTCACCGCTGCGCTCGGTGATGTAGTCGTCGCCGTCCTCGAAGCTCGACAGGGACACGAGTCCGCCGGCCTTCTCGAATTGCGGGACGGCCGCCGGCGACGTGTTGAAGATCAGGCAGGGAGCATTTCCCGCCGTGATGGCGGCGCTGATCACCGCTTCGCTGCTGTCGCCCGCCGGGATCTCCTGAGCCTTGACCTGCTCGTCGGGGTGGTCGGCGTTCCATGCCTCGACCATCTGCTTGCCCCACTCGATCTCGGCCTCGTTGTTGGAGTACCAGATCGTGATGTCACCGCGGGCTTCGAGGTCGCCGTCGCCGCTGCCACCACCGCCGCCGCCGCACGCGGTGAGCGCCAGCGTCCCAACCGCTGCCAGTGCTGCGATCTTGATGCTTCTTCGCATTGTTTCTTCCTTTCAAGAAGAGATGCGACGTCCGTCGCATCCTGAGGCGCCCAGGGGGCTGGGCCAGTTATGTGGCGAGATGGGGGGCGGGTCCGGTGGACTCGCGGATGACCAGATGTGCGGGCGCCAGTTCGGCATCATCGAGCCCTTCGCCGGCGATCAGCGCCAGCAGAGTGCGCGCGGCAGCAGCGCCCCATTCGACGACGTCCGTGGCGACCGATGTCAGGGAGGGGTACACGTAGCGGGCGATGTCGCTGTCGTCGAACCCGGCGATCGAGACGTCGCCGGGAACGGACATGCCCCTGCGCTGCGCCACGGCGATTCCCGCGAGCGCCATCTGGTCGTTCGAGTAGGTGATCGCGGTGGGTCGGGTCGCGGCATCCTCGATCAGCTCGGAGGTGGCCTCGGCCCCGCGCCGCGCACTGAAATCCGTCTGGGCCACTCGGCCCTCGACCCCGCGCCTCGCACAGGCCGCCATGAACGCGTCCCCGCGTCGGCGCGCGTGGAGCATGAACGACGAGCCGGCCACATGCGCGAGGGACCGGTGGCCGAGATCGGCGAGGTGGTCGACGGTGGCGATCATCCCGTCGACGTCGTCGACGGTGACGGCAGGGAAGGGCGAGTCGATGTCGGCGTGGCCGAGGGTGACCGCCGCGAGTCCGAGCGAAGCCACCAGCGCCGGCCGCTCGTCGGCCGCGCGAAGGTCGGCGAGGAACACCCCGTCGACCCGCCGCTCCGACGCGAGCTTGCGATACGTGTCCGCCTCGCGCGGACCCGGCGGCACGGATGCCAGCACGAGCGCCTGGCCGGCTGCCGAGAGTTCGCGCTCGACGCCGGCGATGAACGCGGGGAAGAACGGATCCCCCGCCACGATGGCCGTGTCGCGCTGGAGCACGAGCCCGAGGGCGAAGGAGCGGTTGGTGCTCAGCGAGCGCGCACGCAGGTCGGGCGACCACCCCATCTCTGCGGCGATGGTGAGTATGCGCTCGCGGGTGGCGACGTTGACGCCGGGCCGATCGTTCAAGGCGAACGAGACGAGTCCCTTGCTCACGCCCGCGCGCTCGGCGACATCGGCGATCGTCGGTCGCCTCTGCCGGCCCGCGTGCGGCGTCTCGGTCATTCGGCTGCTCTGCCTTCTGAACCGGTTTAATAAACCGGTTTAGCCAACCATAGCGGAGCGGGCACCGGTATGTCGATCCCCTTGCCCGGTGACCGTGGGTGCTGTCAAGCCCCCGCCGCGAAACACGTTCGTCGCATCCGCATGGCACGCTTGTGCGATGAAGAGAGATGTCTCCAGCCGTATCGAACTCGATGTCACCGAGCCAGCCGAGCTGGTGTTCTCCATGGCGGTGAGCGGGCACCACACTCCGGTCACCGAGAACATCTCGTTCACGCTCGACGGTCAGTCGCTGACCTACGATTCCGTGCCGGACTCGCACGGCACCCGTCTGCAGAAGGTGCAGAGCCCGGCCGGGCGTCTCGTGGCGTCATACGACGCGTCGATCATGGGCGAAGCGGCTGCGACGGTGGCCAATCCGACCGACTTGATCACCTACCTTCGGCCGAGCCGCTATGCCGAGTCCGACACGCTCGGGCCGACCGCGTTCGCGGAGTTCGGCAGCATCACCGATCCCGCCGAGCTGCTGTCCTCGGTGTCGTCGTGGGTCGGCACCCACCTGGCGTACGTCAGCGGGTCGAGCCTGCCGACCGACGGCGCCACCCGCACGCTGCTGGCGCGGCAGGGAGTGTGCCGTGACTACGCCCATCTGACGGTGGCTCTCCTGCGCGCCCTGAACGTTCCGGCGCGGGTCGTGTCCGTCTACGCGCCGGGACTGTATCCCATGGACTTCCACGCGGTCGCCGAGGCGTGGGTGGAAGGCGGATGGCACGTCGTGGACGCGACGACCCTGGCACCGCGGTCGTCGCTCGTGCGCATCGCGACGGGCCGGGATGCTGCCGACTCCGCGTTCCTGACGACCATCTCGGGCCGCGTCAACATGTTCGGCATGGAGGTCATGGCCGTCGCCGATGTGCTGCCGAACGACGACCTGACCCAGCTGGTGCGCATGCACTGACGCGCGGGGCGGGTCGCGGCGCGGTGGCGCACCACTCAGCGCCGTGGCAACGTATCACCCATGAAGAAGTGGGTCGTGCGGTTCCTGTCGCTGCTGGTGTTCGACGTCGTCGTGCTGCTGATCATCGGCTGGCTCACCCCGGCGCGCGTCGGCTGGGCGGCGCTGTGGGCGGGTGTGATCCTCACGGCATTGACGATCTGGATCAAGCCGCTGATCCACAGACATGTTCAGGTCGATGGCGTCGAAGTCGGCGGATCAGCGCACCAAGGCGGGCGAGAAGCTCGTCCAGGGCAGCCTCGTCTTCATCGTCGCCCTGATCGTCTGGATCCTCACCGTCGTCTTCTCCGGCGTGACCGTCGGCGGCTGGTTCTGGGGGTACATCCTGCCGCCGGTGATCATCCTCATCGGATGGGCGGTCTACGACGCCATCGACGACCGGGTCGAAGGCCATGCCGGAGCGCTCTACGACCGGGCGACCGGCGCCAAGGCGGCGGATGCCGGGGCCAGCGCGTCGGGGACGACCACCCTCACCTCGTCCGAGGCCGCCGCCGCCCAGCGGGAACTCCAGGACGGGCTCACCGACGAGCAGCGCCGGATGCTCGACGAGCTGGGCAGAGGCTGAGATTCGTCGCCGTCCGTGTCGATCGCGAGGTTCCCCCATCGTCATAGGGGTGTCACTGACCGACAGAACGAAGGATGGACACCATGCGATACACACTTCTGCTGCACTACCCCGAGATGAGCGCGGCTGACCTCGGCAGCGAGGCCCTCGCCGACGGGATGCGCGAGTTCGACGAGTACGCGAAGGCGCTGGACGCGGCCGGCGTGCTGCAGTCCGCCGAGGTGCTGCAGCCGTCGTCGGCCACGACGACGGTGCGCGGCGGCGATGAGCTGCGCGTCCAGGACGGCCCGTTCGCCGACACCAAGGAGCAGCTCGGCGGCACGTTCGTGATCGAGGTCGACGACCTCGACCAGGCGATCGCGTGGGCGGGCCGCGCGCCCTCGGTCAACTGGGGGGCCGTCGAGATCCGCCCGACGGGCACGCGTTTCGTCGACGGGTCCTGGACGGAGTTCGACTACCGATGACAGCCGCCGCCGACGCACGTGCGGCCGCGGAGCGCGCCGCGCGTGCGTCGTACGGTCGGCTGCTGTCGGTGATCGCCGCCGCGACGCGCGACGTCGCTCTGGCCGAGGACGCGCTCGCCGACGCATTCGAGAAGGCGCTGCGGACCTGGCCCGTCTCCGGCATCCCGGACAATCCCGAAGGGTGGCTCGTCACCGTGGCACGCAATCGGCTGCGCGACCTGCTGGGCTCGGCATCCGCGCGCACCAGCGCACCGCTTGCTGGAGAGCGTTCTTCGAGCCGACGAACGGGATGCTGCGGCCATCGTCGCGGATCGGGAGGCGATTCCCGACAAACGGCTCGAGCTGCTGTTCGCGTGCGCGCACCCGGCGATCGACCCGGGCATCCGCACGCCGCTGATGCTTCAGGTCGTCCTCGGCTTCCAGGCCGCCGACATCGCACGCGCGTTCGCGATCGAGCCGTCGACGATGGCGCAGCGGCTCGTGCGGGCCAAACGGCGGATCCGCGACACCGGCATCCCCTTCGCGGTGCCCACGCGAGCCGACATGCCGCCGCGCCTGAGCGCCGTGCTCGAGGCCGTCTACGGGGCCTACGCGATCGACTGGCTCGACGCGCCGGAGTCCGGCGGCGGTGACCGCGGATCCGAGTCGATCTCCGACGAGGCGCGGTGGCTGGCGGTGCTGCTGGCGAGCCTTCTCGAGACGGAGCCCGAGGCATGGGGGCTCGCCGCCCTGCTCACGTTCGCCGAGTCGCGCGCGCCGGCCCGCGCGACCAGGCCGTGGCCGCCGCTCGACGAGCAGGATCCGGCGCTGTGGGATCGGGAGCTGATCGCCGAGGGGCGCGCGCTCCTGCGCCGGGCCTCGGATCTGGGTGCCCCGCTCGGGCGCTTCCAGCTCGAGGCGGCGATCCAGGCCGTGCACTGCGATCGGGCGCGAACGGGCGTTCTCGATGCCGAGACGCTCGTGAAGCTCTACCGCGGCCTCGTCGCAGTCGCGCCCACCGAAGGCTCCCGCGCTGCACTCGCCGCGGCCGAAGCCCGGCTGGGATGACCGCGCCCTCCGCGCGACGCTGACCGTGATGGCGACCCACGCGATGGCGTTCGCCCGAGACGTCGCCGACCGCGTCGTGTTCCTCGACGCCGGGCGGATCCTGGAGGAGGGCACGCCGGCGCAGGTGTTCAGCGATCCGCGGGAGGAGCGCACACGCGCCTTCCTGTCCCGCTTCAGCGACTGAACAGCGTCAGCCCGCGGCCCGCTCCGCGGCTTCGACCACGTTCGTCATCAGCAGCGCCACGGTCATCGGGCCGACGCCACCAGGGTTCGGCGAGATCCAGCCCGCGACCTCCGCGACATCGGGGTGGACGTCGCCGTAGACCTTCGCCTTGCCGGTCTCCGGGTCGGGCTCGCGCGTCACGCCCACGTCGAGCACGGCCGCGCCGGGCTTGACGTCGGCCGCGGTGATGAGGTGCTTGACGCCGGCCGCTGCGACGATCACATCGGCCATGCGGAGGTACTGACCGGCATCCACCGTGCCGGTGTGGGTCAGGGTGACCGTCGCATTGAGCTCGCGCCGCGTGAGCAGCAGACCGATGGAGCGGCCGATGGTCACCCCGCGTCCGACGACGACCACGTGCTTGCCCTTCAGGTCGTAGCCGTTGCGCAGCAGGAGCTCGATCACGCCGCGGGGGGTGCAGGGCAGCGGCGAGGTGATCGGCGAGTTGACGTTGAGCACGAGGCGACCCAGGTTGGTCGGGTGCAGGCCGTCGGCATCCTTGGCGGGGTCGATGCGTTCGAGGATCGCATCGGTGTCCAGGTGCTTCGGCAGCGGCAGCTGCACGATGTAGCCGTGGCACTCCGGGTCGGCGTTGAGCTCGTCGATCAGCTCCTCGACCTGCTCCTGCGTCGCGTCGGCGGGCAGCTCGCGCTGGATCGAGTTCATGCCGATCGCTTCGGACTGCCGGTGCTTCATGCCGACGTACAGCTGCGAGGCCGGATCCGCCCCCACGAGCACGGTCGCGATCCCGGGGACGATGCCGCGTTCGGCCAGCGCCGCCACCCGCTCCCGCAGCTCCTCCTTGATGGACGCCGCCGCGGCGACACCGTCGAGTCTCTGTGCCGTCATCGTTCCCACCTTCGGGTCGTGCGAGCCGTGCTCGCCGGTCGATCTCGTCGTCGAGATCTCGCGTTCGGGCTCGCTCAGATAACTATGCACATAGGTATCTGAGAGCGCAACCAGCGATTGCTACTGCTCGAGCCCCGGGTAGAGCGGGAACTCGGCGGTCAACGCGGCCACGCGAGCGCGGAGCGCCTCGACGTCGGCGTCCGGCAGCAGCGCCAGCGCGATGATGTCGGCGACCTCGGAGAACTCGGTGTCGCCGAAGCCGCGGGTCGCCAGCGCCGGTGTGCCGATCCGCAGGCCCGAGGTGACCATGGGCGGTCGGGGATCGTTCGGCACGGCGTTGCGATTGACCGTGATGTGGATCTCATGCAGCAGGTCTTCGGCCTGCTTGCCGTCGATCTCCGCGTCGCGCAGGTCGACCAGCACCAGGTGCACGTCCGTTCCGCCCGAGCGGACGGCGATGCCGGCATCCTTCACGTCCTGCTGGGAGAGACGCTCGGCGATGATGTGCGCGCCGCTCAGCACGCGCTCCTGGCGCTCCTTGAACTCCGGCGTCGCGGCGAGCTTGAATGCCGTGGCCTTGGCGGCGATGACGTGCATCAGCGGACCGCCCTGCTGGCCGGGGAACACCGCCGTGTTGATCTTCTTCGCGATCTCGGGGTCGTTCGTGAGGATGAAGCCCGAGCGAGGGCCGCCGATCGTCTTGTGCACCGTGGAGGAGACGACGTGCGCGTGCGGCACCGGGTTCGGGTGCAGGCCCGCCGCGACGAGGCCCGCGAAATGCGCCATGTCGACCCACAGCAGCGCGCCGACCTCGTCGGCGATCTCGCGGAAACGGGCGAAGTCGAGCTGGCGGGGGTAGGCCGACCATCCCGCGATGATGACCTTCGGCTTGTGCTCGACGGCGAGGCGACGCACTTCCTCCATGTCGATCACCGAGGTCTCGGGATCGACGCCGTACGCGACGATGGTGAAGAGCCGGCCGGAGAAGTTGATCTTCATTCCGTGCGTGAGGTGTCCGCCCTGGTCGAGCGAGAGGCCCAGCAGGGTGTCGCCCGGTCGCGCGATGGCGTGCAGGACTGCGGCGTTGGCGGTCGCACCGGAGTGAGGCTGCACGTTCGCGAAGTCGGCTCCGAACAGCGACTTGGCGCGCTCGATCGCAAGCTCCTCCGCGACATCGACCTCCTCGCAGCCGCCGTAGTACCGGCGACCCGGGTAGCCCTCGGCGTACTTGTTCGTGAGCACGGACCCCTGGGACTGCAGCACCGAGACCGGCACGAAGTTCTCCGAGGCGATCATCTCGAGGTACCCGCGCTGCCGCTCGAGCTCCCGCTCGAGCACCTGCGCGATCTCGGGGTCGACCTCAGCGAGTGGCGCGTTGAAGTAGTGGTCGGTCATGGCGTTCTCCTTGACTGCGGCGCGTCCGGGCCGGTATCGGCACCCGGTTCTGGAGTGGGCGTCAGCCCATCTGTGTACGCATCGACCCAGGCGTACGGTCGAGTGCCGTGTCGGTCGCTCCACGGTGGTGATCCACCTCAACGCCAGTCGCGACACCCCGAGCATAACGGATGCCGCTCGGTGCGATCGTGGACGCCTGCACGGTAGGCTGGAGGCGGGATTTGTTAGGACTCTTTACATGAATTTCGTGCAGCGTCGCACGGCGGGGATCGCCGTCGCTTTCGTCGTGCTGCTGGTGGGCTGCGCTCCCGCCGCCCAGAATGGAGCCACTGTGTCAGCAACCGCCCCCGGAGTCGTCCCCGCACCGTCCTCGATGGAGCCCTCTGTCGCAGCCGCGCCGTTCCGTCTGGACGAAGGGCTGCAGGTCACCGGCGATGCCGACGCGACGGCCGCGCTGACCGCGCTCGTCCGGGCCCGCACTTCCGGCGAGGTCGACCCTTCGACAGGCTCAGGGACCGGCGGGGGACGTTCAGGGACCGCGCACACCATCGACCTGCGCATCGAGGGCGGGGCGGCGGAGTCCTACCGGATCGCGGTGGACGAGGCATCCGTCGTCGTCACCGGCGCTGATACGGCCGGGCTCTTCTACGGGGTGCAGACCCTCGCGCAGCTGATCTCCCGAGACGCGGACGGATTCGCGATCCGCGCCGTGCAGATCGCGGACGCCCCGCGGTTCGCCTATCGCGGCGTGATGCTCGACGTCGCCCGGCATTTCCACTCGGTCGAGACGGTGAAGGCCTACATCGACCGCGCGGCCGGGCTCAAGTTCAACGCGCTGCATCTGCATCTGACGGACGATCAGGGCTGGCGCATCCATCTCGACTCGCGTCCGAAGCTCACCGAACTCGCCTCCGGCACGGCGGCTGGCGGCGGTCCCGGCGGGTTCTACTCCACAGCGGACTATCGCGAGATCGTCGACTACGCGGCATCCCGGCACATGATCGTCGTGCCCGAGGTGGACCTGCCCGGCCACACCCACGCGGTCGGGCTCGCCTACCCGGAGCTCGCCGAGGCGCCCGTGCTCTCGCAGCAGATCCTGGACGCGGTCGACCAGAGCGGCGAGGCCCCCGCGGCGGGAGTCCCTACACCGGAATCGCTGTCGGCTTCTCGTCGCTGAAGATCCACGACGAGGCGACCTACGACTTCGTCGCCGATGTGATGGGCGAACTTGCGGCCATGACGCCCGGCCCCTATCTGCACATCGGCGGCGACGAGGCGCACGGCACAGACCCCGCCGACTTCGCTCTGTTCATGGAGCGCGCCACCGCGATCGTCGCGGATCTGGGCAAGACCCCGGTGACCTGGCATGAGGCCGGGTCGGCGCCGGGGATCGACCCCGACACCGTCGGGCAGTACTGGGGTTTCACCACCCCGATCGACGGCACGGATGACGACGCCCGGGCGTTCGCGGACAACGACTCCGGCCTCATCCTCTCCCCCGCCGACGCGGTCTACCTCGACATGAAATACGACGCCGGCACCCGGCTCGGTCTGACCTGGGCCAACGGGCCGACGAGCGTCGAGCGGGCGTATTCGTGGGAGCCGGCGTCGATCATCGAGGGGATCGGCGACGACGACATCCTGGGTGTCGAGGCGCCCATGTGGACCGAGACGATCCGCACCCTCGACGACATCGACGAGATGGCCTTCCCCCGGCTGGCGGCCGCCGCGGAAGCGGCCTGGTCGCCCGCGGACGGGGACCTGCGCACGTGGCAGTCGTTCCGCGAACGCGTCGGCACGCTCGGACCGCTCTGGTCGAGCCTCGGCATCCGGTTCCACCCCTCCGATGAGATCCCCTGGGTCACCGAGTGACCACCATCATCCATTCGGTGCGGCTGGTCGGCGCCGGCCACGACGGCACGGATGACGGCTGGGTGCGCTTCGATGGCGCGCGTATCGCGGCGACGGGGAGCGGCATGGGCTGGCGCGAGCGCGCGCAGCCGGCCGACACGGTGGTCGACGGCACACTGGCTGCCGGCCTCGGAGCGATCCTGACGCCGGGGTTCATCGACATCCACGGCCACGGCGGCGCCGGCGAGTCGTACGACGACGGGCCGGACGCCATCCGGGCCGCCCGCGACCTGCACCGGTCCCACGGCACGACCCGGGCCGTCGTATCGCTCGTGACCGCCCCGATGGAGACGATGCAGCGACGGGCCGCCATGGTCGCCGATCTCGTATCGACCGACGGCGACATCCTCGGCTCGCACCTGGAGGGACCGTTCCTGGCGCCGGGGCACAAGGGCGCACACGATGAGAGCCTGCTGCGGGCGCCCACGCCGGAGACGGTGGAGCGGCTGCTCGACGCCGGGCGTGGCTCCGTTCGCCAGGTGACGCTCGCTCCGGAGCTGCCTGGGGCACTCGACGCGATCCGCCTCGTGGTCGCCGCCGGCGCCGCCGCCGCCGTGGGTCACACCGGCGCCGACCGGACAGCCACGGTCGCCGCCTTCGATGCGGGAGCGACGATCCTCACCCACGCGTTCAACGCGATGCCGGGGCTGCATCATCGTGATCCCGGGCCTGTCGCGGCCGCGGCCTCCGACCCGCGTGTGATCCTCGAGGTCATCGCCGACGGCGTGCACCTGCACCCCGAGGTCGTGCGGATCGTGTTCGCCTCGGCGCCGGGGCGGGTCGCCCTCATCACCGACGCCATGGCCGCGGCGGGTCACTCGGACGGACGCTACGAACTCGGCGCCCTCGGGGTCGACGTCGTCGACGGTGTGGCCCGGCTCGCCATCGGCGGTGCGATCGCCGGATCGACGCTGACGCAGGATGCCGCTCTCCGCTGCGCCGTGCACGCCGGGGTGCCCCTCACCGAGGCAGTGGCGGCGCTCACCGCTGTGCCGGCGCGCGCCATCGGCCGCGGCGACGATCTGGGATGGCTCGCGGAGGGGTTCGCCGCGGATGCGGTGCTGCTCTCGAGCACGCTCGAGGTGCGCTCGGTGTGGACGGCGGGCATCGCCGACTGAGGTCTCCATCGCCGAACGGGCGGCACCGATGTCGGCCGCGGTTCGCCTCCAGAATGCGTTTTCCGCGTAATGGATCACTTCCGGATGCGTCTCAACAAAGACACCGGCATCAGGTCGGTGCTCGTTCATCCCACGCTCGGAGACACGTTGAGCAACGACGACGTGACCGGTGTGCCCCTCGGCAGGATCAGCGCCGCCGATCTGGGCGATGCGGATCTGGTCCTGCGGACCAGGTCTGGCGACCGCCGCGCCTTCGGCGAGCTGTGGCGCCGCCACTACCGCGCAGGCCTGACCGTCGCCGACGCGATCGATTCCCGAACGGCTGCCGCTGAGCTCGTCGAACTCGCGTTCGCCCGGATCTACCGGTCGATCGTCACCGGCGGCGGGCCGACCGGAGCGTTCCGTGCGCACCTCTTCACCAGCATCCGCACAATGGCCGCAGGCGATGAGCAGGTGGACGACCCGCGAGGGAGCGAGCGGTCGACGGCCGCCGCGCTCGACGGCACCCTGACCTCTCGCTCGTTCAGCAGCCTTCCGAGCCGCTGGCAGGAGGTGCTCTGGTATTCGGCGGTCGAGCAGATGCACGCCGCAGAGATCGCGCCCCTGCTCGGGCTCACGGTCGATGCGGCCGAGCAGCTGACCGCCCGAGCCGACGGAGGGCTGCGCGAAGCCTGGATCTCCGCGCATCTGAACAGCGTGGCCGCGGACTCGGACTGTCGCTGGACCCTCGAGCATCTGGGCGGATGGTCGCGGCTCGAGCTCGCCCGCCGCGACCACGGGAAGGTCGATGCCCATCTCGCGGTCTGCGCGAGGTGCGCGATCGTCGCCGGGGAAGCCAAGGCGGTCTCCCGTCGGCTCGGGCTCGTGCTGCTCCCGCTGGCCGCCGGTATCCCCGGATCGACCGCGTACGCCGCCGCGCTGCAGGGCGGAAGGGTGCCGATCCTCGCGCCGGCGATGCCCGCCGGCACGATGGAGGGCGCCGACGCCTCGGCCATCGCACGCACCGGCGCGAGAGCGGGAGTCCCAAGCCCGCGTGCCGGTCCGCACGCGTGGTCGCCCTCCCCCGCGACGGGAACGCGCGGTGGCGCGGGCCGCGGCATCATGTCCCGCATCGGAATCGGCGCAGGGCTTGCGACGGCGGGCGTACTGGTCGTCGGAGCCGTCGCAGCGGCCGCGGTCGTCCTTCCGACGCTCGCTCCGTCCTCCGTCGTCGCCGGAGCCCCGACCGAGTCGCCGTCGATCGACGGGTCGGCTCCCGCCGGCGGTCAAGACGACACGTCGCCGCGCTCCTCGCCGAGTCCGAGCGATCTGCCGACCGCGTCGGCAGACTCTCCGCCCGTTGGCGGCGAGACGACCG
Organism: uncultured Actinomycetota bacterium; assembly: GCA_963717585.1. Lineage (GTDB taxonomy): Bacteria > Actinomycetota > Actinomycetes > Actinomycetales > Microbacteriaceae > Microbacterium. The sequence continues at coordinate 1,068,055 of CAVQWI010000001.1, forward strand.
ACCCAGACACCGCACCGGACTCAGCCGTTTCCCCCACGTCCGACAACGAGGATCCCGTAGACCCGGGTGCGGGCAACCCCTCCCCGCCTATCGGCTCGACTCCGGCGCAGCCGAACTTCCCCAGCGGTGCGCCGGCTATTGCGGGGAGCAGCTCGAGCGGATCCGCTGAGGTCGCTCTCTTCCTCGAGATCGCGGGCACCCCGGGCGCGACGGTGCAGGTGCGCGTTCGAGGAACCATCGTCGCCACGGCGACGGTCGAAGGGTCGGGAACGACGACGGTCACGGTTCACCCGAGTGCGCACGACATCGAGACGAACGCGCGCGTCGAGGTGCGCTATGTCGCGGGCGACCGCCTCGGTCCGCCGGCCGCGCGCGCCCTCGCCGACCTGATCGCGTAGCGGCGGCGCCCCGGCGGTCGCATCCGCGCCCCGCCGTAGAATGGACCCATGTCCGACACCCCCCGTGTGACGCCGACGGCGCCCCGCGAACCCGGCATGCGCGCGCCGCTGTCAGCCGTCGACGTGCTGGCGTTCGTGTGCGAGCTGGTCGCCTTCGTGAGCCTTGCGATCTGGGGTTTCGCCCTGTGGCCGTTCCCGTGGAACATCGTCGCCGGCATCGGCGCTCCGCTTGTCGCGATCCTGATCTGGGCACTGTTCGTCTCGCCGCGCGCCGTCTTCGAGGTCCATCCGTTCGTGCGTGCAGTGGTCGAGCTCCTCGTCTACGTCTCGGCGACCCTCGCCTGGTGGAGCCTGGGCCTGACCTGGGTCGGTCTCGTCTTCGGTGTCGTCGCCGTGACGGCCGGGGTCCTCGCCGGCCGGCGACGCCTCGCGTGAGCGCGCACACCGAGGTCGTCGCTCGGCTGCGCGACGCTCTCGGCGGTCGCGTCGACACGTCCGCGGCGGCATTGGCCGACGCCCGCGCCGACAAGTCCGGGCACGCGGCATCCGGAACACCGCTCGCCGTCGTGCACGCCGCATCGGTCGCCGACGTGCAGGAGACCCTCCGGATCGCCACGGCCACCCGCACACCCGTCGTCACGCGCGGCGCGGGCACGGGCCTCGCCGGAGGAGCGAACGCCGGCGAGGGCGAGATAGCGCTCTCGGTCCGCGGGATGGATCGCATCCTCGAGGTGCGGCCGGACGACCTGCTCGCGGTGGTGGAGCCTGGCATCCTGAACGCCGACCTCAACGCGCGACTCGCGGCAGACGGTCTGTGGTGGGCTCCCGACCCCGCCAGCCGGGCGATCTCCACCGTCGGCGGCAACATCGCGACGGGCGCGGGCGGTCTGCTCTGCGCGAAGTACGGGGTCGTGCGGGATGCGGTGCTCGGCGTCGACCTCGTCCTTGCCGACGGGAGGCTGCTGCACCTCGGTCATCGCACGGTCAAAGGTGTGACCGGGCTCGACCTCACCTCGCTCGTCATCGGATCCGAGGGGACCCTGGGTGTGGTGGTCGGGGCGACGCTCAAGCTGCGGCGTCTCATTCCCGGTGAGGTATGCACTATCGCGGCGACGTTCGCGGACGTTCGGACCGCCGCGGTGGCATCCGCCGCGGTGACGGCGTCGGGCGCCCAGCCGGCGATCATGGAGCTGATGGATGCGGCCTCCCTCGCCGCGGTGCACGCCCTCCTGCGGCTCGACCCGCCGGCTCACGGTGCGTCGCAGCTCACGATCCAGACCGACGGCCCGGCCGCAGTCGCCGAGGCGGAGACCATCGCCGAGGTGCTACGGGCATCGGGGGGAACGGTCGCCGTCTCCTCCGATCGCGAAGAGGGCGAGCGGCTTCTGACCGTGCGGCGCTCCATGCACCCGGCCATGGAGACCCTCGGCACGACGCTGATCGAAGACGTCTCGGTGCCCCGCAGCGCGCTGCCGGCGATGTTCGACCAGATCGCGCGCGTCGAGCGGGAGCACGGCGTGGTCATCCCGACGGTCGCGCATGCGGGCGACGGCAACCTGCACCCGAACTTCATCTTCGACGCGGAGCCGGATGCGGCGGGAATCGTCGATGTTCCCGATGCGATCTGGGATGCCGCGGACGACCTGTTCCGCGCGGCCCTTCGGCTGGGCGGCACCCTCACCGGTGAGCACGGGGTCGGCATCCTGAAACGACGCTGGCTCGCCGACGAGCTGGGCGATGACCAGTGGGAGCTGCAGCGACAGATCACCCGCGCGTTCGACCCGCTCGGCATCCTGAACCCGGGCAAGGTCTTCGCCCCGTGACGGGTCCGCGAATCCACGTCAGCGCGGCCGTGATCACGGACGCAGCCGGACGCGCGCTGGTGGTCCGCAAGCACGGGACGTCGGTGTTCATGCAGCCCGGCGGCAAGCCCGAGGCGGGCGAGAGCGCCGCTGAGGCGCTGGCGCGCGAGCTTCACGAGGAGATCGGCCTGGTCGTGGCGCCCGCCGCGCTGCAGCCGCTCGGCAGCTTCGAGTCGGATGCCGCGAACGAGCCGGGGCACCGCGTCGTCGCCGAGGTCTTCCGCATCGCCGCCGAACCGGCCGCCGTGTCGGCTCAGGCGGAGATCGCCGAACTGCGGTGGATCACGCCGGCGGAGGTGCCCACGATGGTCCTCGCGCCGCTGAGCCTGGAGTTCCTCCTCGCTCTGGCCTGGGACTGACGTCAGCGACCGGTGCTCACCTCTTCGGCCGGTCGGCGGCCTACAGCCCCTGCCAGTCGGGCTTGTTCGCAAACGTGTACCGGTAGTACGCGCCGAAGCGCAGATCGGAGGCGGCGGCCTCGTCGATCACCACCGTGGCATGGGGGTGCAGCTGGATGGCGGATGCCGGCAGCGATGCCGTCAGCGGCCCTTCGACCGCGGCCGCGACGGCCTCCGCCTTGCCCTTGCCGAATGCGAGGAGCACCAGGTGCCGGGCGCGGAGGATCGTGCCGAGGCCCTGCGTGATGCAGTGCCGCGGTACGTCCTCGACCGAGTCGAAGAACCGCGCATTGTCTTCGCGCGTCTGCATGGTGAGCGTCTTCACGCGGGTCAGGGAGGCGAAGGACGAACCCGGCTCGTTGAACCCGATGTGGCCGTCGGTTCCGATCCCGAGAAGCTGGAGATCGACGCCGCCCGCATCGATGAGTGCGCGCTCGTAGTCCTCGCCGGCGTGCTCGATCCCCGTGAGGGACCCGTCCGGGACGCGCACCAGGGCGGGGTCGAGGCCGAGGGGCTCGACCACCTCGCGCGTGATCACCGAGTGATAGCTCTGCGGATGCTCGGCAGGAAGGCCGACGTACTCGTCGAGAGCGAATCCGCGCACGCGCGAGACGTCGGCGCCGGCGAGGCGGGACGGCAGCGCGTCGTAGACGGCGAGCGGTGTCGACCCGGTCGCCAGGCCCAGCACGGTCTCGGGGTTGGACCGGATGAGCCGGGCGATCTCGTCGGCGACGATGCCGCCGGCGGTGGCGGCATCCGAGACGACGACCACCTCAGCCATGGGCGAGCGCGCTCTCGGGGTCTCGGGCGGCTCCGACGAGTGCGGCGCCGAGCGCCGCGGCGGGCGAGCCGGCGGGCAGCAACTCGACGCGCTCCTCCAACCGCAGGGAGCGCATGAACGGCGATGCCTCGGCACTGGCCGCGAGTTCGGCGGAGACGTCGGACATCAGTCGCTCCCCGAGCGCTGCGACACCCCCGCCCAGCACCACGACGTCGACGTCGGCGGTGAGGACCAGGACCCGCACGCCCGCTGCCACACCGCGCGCCAGGCCGGCTCGCAGCTCACGGGCGAGGGGATCACCGCCGTCGGCGGCGTCGAAGACGTCGCGCACGGGCAGCGCGCCGGGTCTGCCCCAGCGCTCTGCGATGGCGCCGCCGCCGGCGAGCGCCTCGATGCAGCCCCGCTGACCGCAGCGGCAGAGCGGACCAGCCGGGTCGATGGAGATGTGCCCGACTTCGCCGGCTGTGCCCCGCACGCCGCGCCACAGCTGACCCTCCGCGACGATCCCGGCCGCGATGCCGGTGCCGAGGTTGAGGTACGCCATCGATCCGGACCCGCCGTGCAGCGCGTACGCACCGAGAGCAGCGGCCTTGACGTCGTTCTCGACGCGCACCGGAACACCGAGTGCGGGGCCGACGGCCGCGGCCAGGTCGAGCTCCTCGACACCGAGGTTCACGGCGTGCACGACGCGTGCGGTTCCCGGCTCGACCTGCCCCGGGATGCCGATGCCGATCGAATCGATCGGGCCACCGTTCTCGGTATCGGCGGCGAGGGTGCGCACGGCTTCCAGGACGGTCCGCACGACGGCATCCGCACCCCACCCGGTGGCGAGTCTCACGCGACCGATGATGGTGCCTGCCGAGTCGACGGCGACGGCGTCCGTCTTGGTCCCTCCGACGTCGAGTCCGACCTTCATCGGCCGTCCTCCCCTCGGAAGGCGGCGCTCGTGCACCACGCGCATCAGCCTTTGACCGCCCCTGCGACGAGGCCACCGGTCATCCGGCCCTGCACGATGAGGAAGAAGATCACGACCGGGATCGAGATCAGCGTCGCACCGGCCATCACCGCACCCCAGTTCGTCGCCTCGGTCGCGGACTGGAACGAGTTGAGCCATGTGGGCAGGGTGAGGTTGTAGCCCTTCATCAGCAGCAGCGCCATCGTGAACTCGTTCCACGCCTGGATGAAGGCGAAGATGCCGGTCGCGACCAGCCCGGGAGCAAGCAGCGGGAAGGTCACTCTCCAGAACGCCTGCGACTTCGTGCACCCATCGATCATCGCGGCTTCTTCGAGGTCTGCCGGGACGCCCGCGACGAAACCCCGCAGCGTCCAGATCGTGAAGGGGATGACGGATGCGAGATACACGATGCCCAGGCCCAGCATCGTGTTCATCAGGCGCCAGTCGTCGATCATGCCGTAGATGGTGAACATCATCGCTTCGCCGGGGATCATCTGGATGATGAGGACCGACACGATGAACAGTCGGCGGCCTCTGAAGCGGAACCGCGCGACTGCCACGGAAGCGAGGAAGGCGAACAGCAGCGTGGCGATCAGCACGCCGCTCGTGACGATGATCGAGGTCATCAGGCCGTGCGGGAAGTCCGTCTGCCCGGGGGCGGCCTCGCGCGTCCACGCCGTGACGTAGTTCTTGAACGTGAACTCCAGGGGAAGCATGCTCGGCGAGCGGCTGATGATCTTGTTGCTCGGTGTGAGCGACATGTTCACCATCCAGTAGACGGGGAACACCGAGCAGACGAAGACGATGAGGGCCGCGACGTTCAGCAGCGTGCGTGTCGCGACCCGCTTGCTGGACGGGCGGCGCGCCTCGATGGAGCGTCGCTGTGGCGCCTTCGGGCGTCCGCCGTCGTCGAGGATCTCGTCGACGCCTATGGTGCCGAGCTGCGTGCCCGCGTTGATCTGGGTGCTCACAGCTCCTCCTCCTTCAGTGTCGAGCGAACGTACCGCCACGACAGGCACGAGCAGGAGGACCACCATGACCACGCCGATCGCACTCGTGAACCCGAAGTCGCCCGGCCCTTGGCGGAACATGTAGGTGCCGAGAACGTTCGTCTCGGAGGCGAGCCCGCCGCGGGACTGCAGCGCGTACACCTGGGTGAAGATGCGCAGGTTCCAGATGATCTGCAGCACGAGCACGACCAGCAGGACGCTGCGGAGGTACGGGAAGACGACGAACCGGAACCGCTTGATGCCGGTGGCGCCGTCGAGGGATGCCGCTTCGAGCACCTCGCCCGGCACCTGCCCGAGGGCCGCATAGGTGGTGAAGGCGACGAACGGAACGCCCTGCCAGACGACGATGATGGTCAGCACGAAGAAGAACGACCACGGGTCGATCAGCCACGAGTGATTCGTCCAGTCGTTCGTGCCCGGTGATGGTGTTCAGCGCCCAGTTGACCACGCCGTACTGGGTGTCGAAGATCCAGCCCCAGACGACGGTGGCGGCCAGGGGCGGCATCGCCCACGCGAGCAGCAGGCCGACCGAGACCAGCACCCGCCAGCCGCGGCCCAGCCGCGTCATCAGGACGGCGACGAGCATGCCCAGGGCGATGATCAGAACGGTCATGACCACCATGAGGCCGAGGCTGCGCACGAGCACGATCGGGAAGTCGGACGATGTGAAGACCTCGATGTAGTTGTCGAAGCCGACGAAGTTCGGCCACGTCCCCTGCACCTTGTTCTTGACGCTGTAGTCGGTGAAGGACTGGATGACCATGAGCACGGCGGGGTATCCCACCATGACTCCGAGGATGATCGAGGGACGGTCCCAGCAGGGTCCACCCGCCGCGCGCCTCGCGCCGCTGCTTGGCCTTGAGGCGGGCCGCCGCGTCCTTGCCCGCTGAAGCCGCCTGGTCGGGCGTGACGGTCGATGCCGCTGTCGCAGAGGTCTGGCTCATGTCTCCTCCTCTCGAGAAGCTCGGTGGCACGGCGATGCGCACCTGCCGTGCGGATGTGGGGAGACCGGTCTCCAGGTCAGGTTCAGGGCGGGTCCGATCCGCACCCTGAGCCTGACCGAGGGATCGGTCCCGGGCAAGGCCCGGCGACGAGCCGGGACCCCGCCCGGGAGGACCCCGGCGCGAAGCCGGGATCCCCCGATTCGGCTACTTGTTGAGGATCTCTTCGATCTGTGCGTCGAGCTCCTCGGCGATGGCCTTGACGTCGCCACCCTGGGCGATCTTCGACGAGCGCGTCCGGGATGACCAGCGCGGCCTCGACCTCGCCCCAGTTGGGGCTCATCGGCGTGAACTTCGAGTTCGCGAGCGCGGTCGCCTGCGCCTGCGTGATCTCGTCATCCGGCAGCGACGAGGCCGCGGAGATGATTCCCGGGGTCAGTCCGCCTTCGGCGAGCAGCTGCTGGTAGCCCTCGGAGAGGAGGATCCCCAGCGCGGCCTTGGCCTTCTCGGGGCTGGCGCTCTTCTGCGCCACCGCGACGTTGGAGCCACCGGCGAAGATCGGCGCGGTCTCGCCGGCCTTCAGACCCGGAAGCGGGAAGGCCGCGAGGTCCTTGCCGTAGGTGTCGGGGCAGCCGGGGTTCTCGGCGTCGGCCGCTGCGAGGATCGACCACTTCACCCAGCCGGGAGCCGAGAGGAATCCGACTTCGCCGGCACAGAAGGGCACCTGCGGGTTGGCCTCGTCGCCGTCGGCGGGCGCGTTGGTCGCGTTGAGGTAGACCTCCTGGAGCTGCTCCAGGCCCGCGACGCTCTCGTCGCTGGAGAACTGGGCGTCCCACTCGTCTCCGTCCTGGACGGCGATCTCGCCGCCGTGCGCCCACACGTAGGGAAGGGCGTTGTACCAGTCCTTGCCCGGCGCGTAGATGCCCGAGACGGTGTCGCTCTCCATCGAGATGCCCTGCGCGACGTAGTCGTCGAGGGTCTCCGGAACGCCGCCCGTCACGATCTGCGGGCTGTAGAACACGATCCGGCCACCGGCGTAGTACGGCGCCGCGTAGAACGCGTCGTCGTAGGTGCCGGCATCCACGAGGCCGGGGAGCAGGTCGTCGCCGCCGAGATCTTCCTTGATGTCGGTGATGTCGGCGAACAGGCCCTGGTCGATGAAGCCGAGCGCCTGCGTGTTGCCGACCTCGACGACGTCCGGCGAGTCGTTGGACGACAGAGCGGCGACGTAGGTCTCGCTCGTGTCGGCCCAGGTCTTCTCCTCGATCGTGAGTGTCCAGCCCTCGTTCTCGGCTTCGAACGTCTCCTTGAGGTAATCGCGTGCGGTGTCCGGCGTGTCGGTGCCGACGAGCCAGACCGTGATCTCGCCCTCCGCCGCCTCGTCAGGGGCGCTGCCGCTGCCGCTCGCGCAACCGGCGAGCACGACGGCCGAAGCACCGACGAGCGCAAGCGCTCCGAGCTTCTTGTTCATGGTGTCTTCCTTCGTGTTTCTCTTGGTGTTTCGAACGGGCCGGGTGACCCATCCGGGGGGTGGTGGGGTTCGGTGAGCCGGCCCCCGTGGAACTGCGGTACTACGACACTCCGAGCTGTCCCGAGAGGACCATGACGGCGGCTCCGCGCAGGACGATGTCCTGGCCTTGCTCCGTCATCCGCACGCGGACGCCGTCGTGGAACTCGGCGAGCGTCCGTGCGCGGAGGGTCTCGACGGTCGCTTCCGCGAGGGGTCCGTCGAGAAGTTCAGGGGGGCCGGACAGGACGATCTCCGACACGTCGAGCACGCCCACGATCGGAGCGAGGGCGATTCCGAGGCGCTCCCCCGCGTCGCGGAGGATTCCGACGCGGGCGAGGTCATCGGCCGCATCGGCCAGTCGAGACGACAGCGCGGGTACCGCGAGCCAGGCCTCGAGGCATCCGACCTTCCCGCAGACGCAGACCGGGCCGCCGTCGGTGCCGACGGTGACATGGCCGATCTCACCGGCGGCGAAGTGCGCCCCGCGCATCGGCTGACCCGACGCGAGGAGGCCCGATCCGACGCCGCGCCCGACCTTGACCAGCAGCACGTCGTCGCCCGCGCCGCCGAACGTGTATTCGGCGAGCACCGCGGCATTCGCGTCGTTCGCGACGAGCACCGGCAGTCCGAGCGCCTGATGCAGCGCGCCCTCGAGGTCGAAGCCCGCCCAGCGGAGATTGGGGGCGGTCAGGATGACCCCGCGATCATCGACGATGCCGGGAGTCCCGACGCCGACGCCCAGCACCGGAGCATCGGCATCCGCCACGAGATCACGAGCGAGCCCGATGACCGCTCCGACGATGTCGCCGTCCGTGACGACGGGCACCTCACGACGCGCCACGATGTCGCCGTCGAGGGTGAGCACGGCCCCGATGAAGGCGTCGCTGCCGGACAGGTCGATGCCGACGATGCGGTGACCCGCACGATCCAGGTCGACGAGGATGGCGGGCTTACCGGGGCCCGACGCCTCCCGCACGCCCATCTCGGCGACGAAGCCGTCGGAGATGAGCTCGGAGATCAAGTCGGAGATCGTGACGCGCGTCAGGCCGGTCTCGCGGGAGAGGTCCGCTCGGCTCATCGCACCCTGGTGGAAGAGCGTCTGCAGGAGCAGGGAGCGGTTGTGACCCCTGGCATGCTCGGGCAGGACCTTGCGGCCCTGACGCAGCGCCCGACCGGGCCCGAACGTGCGACCGTTCGCGGTTGCTGGGGGGTGCGGCGGCTCGAGTGTCGAAGAGCCGCGCTGCCCTTCCGGAGAAGTCATGTTTGTTAGTAGACCTTACGAACAAACGTTTCGCAAGAGCTGAAGAGCGGTTTGAACGGACTATTTACAAAACTGTTACATCGGATGCTGTTCGCTGAGAGCGGGCTGGCAGATGGCTTCCGGCTGATGGGGTTCGTCGCGCTCGCGCCTAGGGTGGATGCCGATGAATGCCTCGATGCGTCGGCGGATCGCGGCCGCGAGCATCGCGGCGGTCGTGCTCCTGGGCATGACCGCATGCACGGGCTCCCCCGGCGGCGGGATCTCGGCATCGGGGATCCCGAAGAGCTCGGACGAACCCGGCGACGAGGGTCAGTCGACGTCAGACGCCTGCGCGCTCATCCGGGAGAGCATCGAGAAGGCCACGGACGAATTCGAGAGCGCGCCCAGCGACGACCCCAGCGCGGTCGTGGAATCCATGAAGCAGGCGGCGCAGCGCATCGCCGAACTGTCCCCGCAGATAACCAATGACGAAGTCGCCGCCATTCTGCCCGCGCTGCAGGCCATGTTCGCAGAGGCCGGCGAGGTGATGGACGCCGTCGCCAGAGGCGATTTGTCCCAGGTCGACGACCTCTCCGAGCTGGGAACGAGATTCCACCAGACCAGCGAGGCGTTCCAGGAGATCTGCGAACCCTGAGCGTTTCTTCGCAAGAACATGCCGGATCTGTGATGCATCCGTTGCCCGGCCGCCACCGGTCGTCCCGTACGATTGAGTGACGTGTTCGCAGCCGGGGGGTGTAAGCATGACCGATCTGGCCACCAGGCCCGGTGCCGATGATGCGCCGCTCGACGACTCGACCACGCCCATCCAGCCGGATGCCGCATCCCCCGTCGACGGCGACGGCGAAACGCCCGCGTACGCCTGGGCGGCCGCGGGCCCCGAGCCGCGCAAGCGCCGAACCGCTCTGTGGATCAGCATCGCGGCGGGTGTCGCCGTGGTCGGCCTGGTCGCATCGTCGCTGGTGCTCATCGCTCCCGGCACGTCGGTGGCGGGCGTCCCCGTCGGCGGCCTGACTCCGGGTGCAGCGGCCGATGCGATCCAGAACCGGCTCGCCGAGACGACGATCGTCCTCACCGGCGCAGGCGACGATGCCGAGGTCACCGGCGCCGAGCTCGGTGCCACAGTCGACGCTCGTGCGCTGGCTGATCGCGCCTACAGCGAGCACCCCATGTGGAATCCGACCACGTGGTACGCCGACCCGGCGACTGCCGCCGTGCGCATCGACGCGGACACTGCGACCGCCGCGCTTCGCGCCGCGGCGCCGGAGCTCTACACCGACCCGATCGACGCCACGATCGTCTTCGACGCCGCGACGGCCGCCTTCGCGGTGACGCCTGCCGTGCCCGGCACCGGAATCGATGTCGAAGCCGTGCGCCTCGCCCTGCAGGCCGCTCTCGCGGACGGCTCCATCCGGTCCGAGATCGATGCCACGCCGGCCGAGGTGCCCGCAGTGACCTCGACGGCGTCAGCGGAGACCAGCGTCGCCTCTCTCAACAGCATGCTGGACAACGCCGGCTTCTACGTCGGCGCCGAGCGGACCGTGCCGATCGATCGCGCAGTCATGGCGTCGTGGCTCTCCGTCGAGCCGACCGGCGACGGCGCCTTCGAGATCTCGGCGGATGCCGCCGCGATCCAGCCGGTGGTCGACGGGCTCGCGCCGCTGGTGAACCGCGTCGCTGAGAACGGCAGGGTCATCACGGACTCGGGCGGTGAGGTTCTCCGGGAGGAGGCCGCCGGTATCTCCGGAAGGGAGCTCGGCGACACGTCCGCCGTCGCGTCGGACTTCGCCGCGCAGCTGTCCACCGGCAATGCCGCGTTCACGCTTCCTGTCACCGAAGTCGCGCCGGTCATCACCACGCTCGCGCGCAGCATCGAGGTCAACCTCACGCAGCAGCATGCGTACCTGTTCGAGAACGGGGCTGTCGTCGACTCCTGGCCGATCTCCTCGGGCAAGGACGGCTTCAGCTCGAGCACCGGCAATTTCCGCATCAGCGCCAAGCTGACCACGCAGGACATGGGCAATCGCGACCTCACCAAGTCTCCCTACTACTTCACCCCCGACGTGCCCTGGGTGATGTACTACAACGGCGACGAGGCCCTGCACGGCGCCTACTGGCACAACAACTTCGGCAACGTCATGAGCCACGGCTGCATCAACATGCCCGTGGGCTCGGCGCAGTTCGCCTATGGCTGGGCGCCGATGGGCACCGAGGTCTGGGTGCACTATTGAGCCGAGCCGGATCATCGCCCGCGCAGCGGGCGTTGATGCGGCTGCGGCTCAAGGTCGAGTAGCCGCCGCAGGCGGCGTATCGAGACCTCTGGTCACGCGACCACCGCGCGCCGCACATTGAGTGGCCTGCGGCTCGAGGTCGAGTAGCCGCCGCAGCGCGGCGTATCGAGACCTCCGACGGCAGGCTCAGCCGCCGCGGCTCCCTGAGCGTGAGAAGGGGCGGATGCCGCAGCATCCGCCCCATATTCACGTGCGCGACCTCAGCCGATCGAGTCGATGATCTCGTTGAACGTCTTCGACGGGCGCATGACGGCTGCAACCAGCTGTTCGTCGGGGCTGTAGTACCCGCCGATCTCGGCAGGCGAGCCCTGCACGGCCAGAAGCTCAGCGACGATCTGATCCTCGTTGGCGGCGAGGGTCTCGGCGATCGGGGCGAAGGTCGCCGCCAGCTGAGGGTCCGCCTGCTGAGCGGCCAGCTCCTGAGCCCAGTAGAGGGCGAGGTAGAAATGGCTGCCGCGGTTGTCGATCGTTCCCAGCGCCCGGCCGGGCGACTTGTCGTTCTCGAGGAAGGTGCCGGTGGCGGCATCCAGCGTGTCGGCCAGCACCTGCGCCTGGACGTTGCCGGTGAAGTTCGCGAGATGCTCGAGTGACGCCGCGAGCGCGAAGAACTCGCCGAGCGAGTCCCATCGCAGATAGTTCTCGGCCACCAGCTGCTGCACATGCTTGGGCGCCGAGCCTCCCGCGCCGGTCTCGAACAGCCCGCCGCCGGCGAGGAGCGGCACGATCGAGAGCATCTTGGCGCTGGTTCCGACCTCGAGGATCGGGAACAGGTCGGTGAGATAGTCGCGCAGCACGTTGCCGGTCACCGAGATGGTGTCCTGACCCTGACGCAGACGGTCCAGCGAGTACTGCGTGGCCGCCGCGGGGGCGAGGATCTCGATGGTGAGGCCGTCGGTGTCGTGTTCGGCGAGGTAGGTGCGCACCTTGGCGATCAGCGCAGCGTCGTGCGAGCGGGTCTCGTCGAGCCAGAACACGGCCGGTGCGCCGGTGGCGCGCGCTCGCGTCACCGCGAGCTTCACCCAGTCGCGGATCGCGATGTCCTTGGTCTGCGTGGCGCGCCAGATGTCACCCGGCTCGACGGAATGCTCCAGCAGCACCGTCCCGGCACCGTCGAGAACCTGCACGACGCCCGGGGCGGTGATCTCGAACGTCTTGTCGTGGCTGCCGTACTCCTCGGCCGCCTGCGCCATGAGGCCGACGTTGGGCACCGAGCCGATGGTGGCCGGATCGAGGGGTCCGCGTGCGATCACGTCGTCGATCGCGGTCTGGAAGACGCTGGCGTACGACGAGTCGGGGATGACCGCGAGGGTGTCCTCCTCGCCGCCGTCCACGCCCCAGAGCTTGCCGCCGTTGCGGATCAGCGCCGGCATGGATGCGTCGACGATGACGTCGGATGGGACGTGCAGGTTGGTGATGCCCTTGTCGGAGTTGACGTACGACAGGCGGGGTCCGCGCGCGAGATCGGCGATGATGGCGGTGGCGATGTCGTCGCCTCCTTCGACCGACGGCAGGCCGGCGAGGATCGCCCCGAGGCCGTCGTTGGGAGTGAGACCCGCCGCTTCGATCGCGTCGCCGTACTTCGCGAACACGTCCGCGAAATAGGCCTTCACGACGTGGCCGAAGATGATCGGGTCGCTGACCTTCATCATGGTCGCCTTGAGGTGCACCGAGTACAGGATGTCGTCGGCGGAGGCCTCGCGGAGCGTCTCGGCGAGGAACGCGTCCAGCGCCGCGGCCGACAGGAAGGTGGCATCGACGATCTCGCCGGGCAGCACCTTGAGGCCGGTCTTGAGCGGGGTGACCGTGCCGTCGGCTGCGACGTGCTGGATCGTCAGGACGTCGTCGCTCTCGATGACGACGGACTTCTCGTTGGACTTGAAATCGTCGTGGCCGAGGGTCGCGACGCGGGTCTTCGATCCCTCCGCGAACGGCTTGTTGCGGTGCGGGTGCTTGCGTGCGTAGTTCTTCACCGACAGCGGCGCGCGGCGGTCGCTGTTGCCCTCGCGCAGCACGGGGTTCACGGCGGAGCCCTTGATGCGGTCGTAGCGGGCGCGGATGTCCTTCTCCTCCAGCGACTGCGCGTCGTCGGGGTAGTCCGGGATGTCGAAGCCGTCCGCCTGCAGTTCGGCGATCGCCGCCTTCAGCTGCGGGATGGATGCCGAGATGTTGGGGAGCTTGATGATGTTCGCCTCGGGCAGCGTCGCGAGTCCGCCGAGCTCGGCGAGCGCATCGCCCACCTGCTGCTCGGGCGTCAGCTTCTGCGGGAATGCCGCCAGAACACGCCCCGCCAGCGAGATGTCCCGCGTCTCGACGTCGACCCCCGCCTGGCTCGTGATGGCCTTCACGATGGGCAGGAACGACGCGGTCGCCAGGGCCGGAGCCTCGTCGGTGTGGGTGTAGAAGATGGTCGAGTCGGTCACCGGTTTCGTCTCCGTTCGGGTCGTTTTTCCACCCTATCGCAACCGCAAAACTATCTTGACATCGAGATATCTCAGGACGTGCGGTGTCGGTCTCGTGTCATCCGTATCGTGCTGGATGCCGCAATCCCGCTACCCTGTGCCTATGGCTGAGCTGAGACTGGTGGAACTGTCCGCTGCGACGATCGTGGCGGTCAACAACATGTCACTCAAGCCGGGGCAGGAGCAGTATCTGGCTCCCGTCAGCTATGGCATCGCGGCGACCGTGATCAATCCGCAGACCTCCTGGCAGCGCGTCGTCCTGGATGCGAACGAGGTCGTAGGCTTCGTCAGCGCCAACTTCGACCCGGAGGCTCCCGAGGAGCACTTCAAGTCGGTTCTCTGGCGGATCAACGTCGACGCCGACGACCAGGGCCGAGGCGTCGGACGCTTCGCCGTCGAGAAGCTCCTGGAGGAAGCGCGCTCGCGCGACCTCGATCGCGTCAACGTGATCTATGAGGCCGGCGAAGGCGGGCCGCAGGCGTTCTTCGACCGGGTGGGATTCACCCCGGTCGGCGAGACCGAGTACGGCGAGATCATCGCCGAGATCCGCCTGTAGCGCGGCGCGCGGCTGCATTCGCGGCGAGCCGCGCTCCGCGCCGGGCCGCGCATAGCGCGTCCGCGCCGAGCAGCGGCATCCGGTGTTCGTGCCCAGGAAGCGCGGCCGGGGTCGGAGGATTACGCCGATGTCGGAGCGATCCGGGCCTGAGGCTACGACGAGCGCCGAATCTCCGCCCACGCGAAGACGCGACGGCCGTCGCCTCCTCCGCAGGAGGCATTGCGGCGACGGGATGAACGGTCCACAGCGTCACGTCTTGAGCCGGATCCGATGCCGCAGTCGCACCATGGTGCCTATGGACATCCGCGGTGGGTGAGACGGTCGAGAGGGCGGGATCGTGCACCGAGGAGACCTGCTCGACATCGGCGATACTCGGCGGCCGCGATCCGACGCGCGGTCGAAGGAGGGGTCGGTGGGGCGTATTCGCCGCTGTTGGCTCGACCACTCCGAATGCGCCGCCGATCGCTCGTCCGAGCGGCGAAGCGACCGGGGCCGCCTCGCATGCGTCTCAGCGGCTCGCCGCGAGGATGGTGGCTGCCCGAGAAGCTGGATGCCGGCACCCATGTTCGCCTGGCACCGCACGCGGCCTCGCCCCGGCTCGATGTTGTGGCCCACTGGGATCGGCCGATCGTGCCTCACCTCGCCGAGAGCGCTCATCGAGTCGATCGAGGACACGCTCAATCATGTCGTGCGATGCCTGCCCGAGAGGACGCCCTCGTGGTGTGGGAAGCCGCGGCGCGGTCCGAGCGTCTTTCGGCGGACACCCTCAGAAGGGTGCGGTGGACGAACCGCCTCGCCCAAGAGTTCGCGCAACAGGTCAGCGGTCTTTCGGATTCGGGGCTGGAGACGATCTCGTCGTTCGGCTGCGGCCGTGGGGTCTTCCCATCCATCAGCAGATCGTCCTGGCAGGTCGCCGTGTGGACGTCCTCATCGGGGCCAGGCTCGTCGTGCAGATCGACGGGTTCGCGTTTCATTCTTCGGCCGCAGACCGCGGGCGCGACGTCGCGCATGACCGCGGAGTTGTCGCTGCGCGGTTTCACCGTCCTTCGCTTCACCTACGCGCAGGTCGTGCACGACTGGCCCGCCGTGGAACGAGCTATCGCGCGCGCCATCGCTGCGGGTGCGCACCTTGCCGCGTGACTTCGGGCGGCGCCACCGGATTCGGATCCGGGGCAGCAGATTCGGATCAGCGCCTCCTGAGGCATCCGAAATCGAGTGCCCGCATCCGATTCTGTTCGCACAAGCGAACCCGCCCGCCCCCACCAAGCGGATGCCTCGACCCCCGCGCACGCGCAGGCCGAGGCATCCGTCGACCGTTCCTAGACCAGCGACTCCCGCCAGGCGGCGTGCAGGCGGGCGAAGCGCCCGTCCCCGCCGATGAGCTCGTCGGGCGAATCGTCCTCGATGATCTCGCCCTGCTCCATCACCAGCACCCGGTCGGCGATCGCGACGGTCGAGAGCCGGTGGGCGATGATGATCGCGGTGCGGTCGGCGAGCAGGGTCTGCAGGGCCGTCTGGATCTGCCGTTCGCTGGGGATGTCCAGCGATGCCGTCGCCTCGTCGAGGATGAGCACCGCGGGGTCGGCGAGGAAGGCCCGGGCGAACGAGATCAGCTGACGCTGACCCGCAGACACGCGGCCGCCGCGCTTGTTGACGTCGGTGCCGTATCCGTCCGGGAGGCGCTCGATGAAGGCATCCGCCCCCACCGCGCGCGCAGCCGCCCGGATCTCGTCGAGCGTCGCGTCCGGCTTGCCCAGCGCGATGTTGTCGGCAACGGTGCCGCTGAACAGGTACGCCTCCTGCGTGACCATGACGATCGCGCGGCGGAGGTCTTTCGGATGCAGCTGACGCAGGTCGACGCCGTCGAGGGTCACGCGGCCGCGCGTCGGGTCGTAGAACCGCGACACGAGCTTGGCGAGCGTCGACTTGCCGGCACCGGTCGTTCCGACCAGAGCCACCGTCTCACCTGCAGGGATGTCGAGCGAGAAGTCGGGCAGGATGGTCCGCCCGCTGCTGTAGCCGAACTCGACGTCCTCGAACCGGATGTGGCCCCTCGCCCGCCAGAGGTCGACCGGGTTGACCGGATCGGGAACCGTGGGCTCCTCCTCCAGCACGCCCGACACCTTCTCCAGCGCGGCCGTGGCCGACTGGTAGGAGTTCAGGAAGAACGCCACCTCCTGCATGGGCGCGAAGAAGTTGCGAACGTAGAGCACCGCCGCGATGAGCGTTCCGATCAGGATCGACCCCTCGGCCACTCTGATGCCGCCCCAGAGCAGCACGAGGGCGACGGTCACCGACGCCACCACCATGAGCCCGGGCTCGAACGTGCCGAACAGGCGGATCGAGCGCATGTTGATCGCGCGGTAGTCGCTCGCGAGCCCGCCGAACTCGTCATCGTTGCGCACTTCTTTGCGGAACGCCTTCACCGCGCGGATACCCGTCATCGTCTCGACGAACTTGACGATCACCTTGGCGCTGACCACACGCGACTCGCGGTACACCACCTGCGACCGCAGGTAGAACCAGCGCATGAGCAGATACAGCGGGATGCCCATCACGGCGAGGATGACGCCCGACTCCCAGTCGAGCAGGAGGAGGGCGATGAGGGTGAACCCGCCGTACAGGATGCCCGAGACCAGCTCGTTCAGCCCTCCGTCCAGGAGCTCCCGGATCGTGTCGAGGTCGCTCGTCTGGCGGGAGATGATCCGCCCCGAGGTGTACGACTCGTGGAACTCCAGGCTCAGTCGCTGGGTGTGCAGGAAGATCCGCTTGCGCAGATCGAGCATGACAGCCTGAGTCAGTCGCGCCGCGACGACGACGTACCAGCCGATGAGGGCAGCACCGCCGATCGCGGTCAGGAGGTAGACCGCGACGACGCCGATCGTCGGCATCCAGTTCATCTGGTCGATCACCGCCGGCAGGGCCGTGTCGATTCCGTACGCGATGAGCGCCGGGCCGAGCACGCGCAGCGCGGTGGAGACGACCAGGACGACCCCGGCGAGCACGAGCTGCCACTTCAGGGGCGAGACGAGCGAACCGAGCAGCCGCAGCGAGCGGCGGCGGATGCTGCGGCTCTCGTCGCGCGTGTAGTCCGAGCGGTCTTCGCCGCTCGTTCCTTCGACGGTTGTCGAGGTCACAGGTTCACCTCCGGTTCCTGAGTAGAGCCGAAAGGCTCGTATCGAAGGGCCCGGGCGCGGGCTTGCTCGTGCTCGAGGCTCGAGATGACGTGTCGATAGTGGTCGCTGTCGCGCAGCAGCTCGGAGTGGGTGCCGACCGCGGTGATGCGGCCCCCTTCGAGCAGCGCCACCCGGTCGGCGAGCGTCACGGTGGACGGCCGGTGCGCGACCACCAGTGCGGTCGTCGAGTGCAGCACCTCTCGGAGGGCGTCCTCGACGAGCGCTTCGGTGTCGACGTCGAGCGCCGACAGCGGGTCATCGAGCACGAGAACGGCGGGTCGGGCAGCGACGGCGCGCGCGAGTGCGAGCCGCTGACGCTGTCCTCCCGACAGGGAGAGACCCTCCTCGCCGATGATCGTGTCGACACCGTCCGGGAGGTCGTCGACGAATCCGGCCTGCGCGACGGTGAGCGCCTCGCGCATCACCGCCTCCGCTTCGGGACTGCCCGACTCGAGGTCTTCGCGGCCCAGCAGGACGTTGTCGCGGACGGTCTGCGAGAACAGCGTCGCATCCTCGAACGCCATCCCCACGTGCGCGCGCAGCTCGCGAAGCGTGAGGTCGCGGACGTCGACGCCGTCGAGCATCACCCGTCCGCCCGTCACGTCGTACAGGCGCGAGGGCAGCGTGGTGAGAGTCGTCTTGCCGGAGCCCGTGAGGCCGACGAGCGCCATCGTCTCACCCGGGCGCAGCACCAGGTCGATGCCGTCGAGCAGGTCACGCTCAGCGGACGCGGCATCCTGATATCGGAAGTGCACACCCTCGAAGACGAGCTCGCCGCGCGGGCGGTCGATCGATCCTGGGCTGGGCCGGGTCGGTGATCGTGTTCTCCTCGTCGAAGACCTCGAAGATGCGGTCGGTCGCCGTGCGAGCGTCGAGGGTGAACGAGAACAGGAAGCCGATCGACTCCATCGGCCAGCGCAGCACCGAGGCCATCGCGAAGAACGCGATGAGCTCGGGCACCTGCAGCTGGCCGAGCTGCACCAGGTAGATGCCCGCGCCGAGGCAGAGGGCGTACGCGACATCCGGCAGCAGCACCAGCCAGAACCAGATGACTCCGATCGCCCCCGCCTTGCGCAGCTCCGTCTGCCGCAGCGTCTCGGCCTGCTGGGTGAACTTGTGCAGGGCGTGCTTGCCGCGGCCGAACGCCTTCAGGACGCGGATGCCGTGCACGCTCTCCTCGACCGAGGTCGCGAGGTCGCCGGCCTGATCCTGACTCTCCCGCGCGAGGCCCCCATACGTCTTCTCGAACCGGTAGCCGCTGTACCAGAGCGGGAGCGAGCACACGAGGAAGATCGTGCCGAGCAGCCAATGCCAGCGGAACAGGAGCACCGCCCCGACTGCGATGGTCAGGACGTTCACCACGAGCAGCACGAGGCCGAACGCGAGCCAGCGTCGCAGCATGCTCATGTCCTGCATCATGCGGCTGAGGAGCTGACCCGACTGCCACCGGTCGTGGAACGAGACGGGCAGTCGCTGAAGCCGCGAATAGAAGCCCGTCCGAAGGTCGTACTCGACCTGGGTCGCCGGTGCGAGCACGAACCAGCGGCGCAGCCACATCATCAGCGCCTCGAGCAGGCCCAGGATGAGGATCACCACGGAACCCCAGGCGATCTGCCCCAGGTCGCCCGAGGCGATCGGCCCGCGCACGACGACCTCGAGCACGAGCGGGATGGACAGGGCGAGCAGGCTCGCGACCAGCGCGCTCAGAGCACCCATCGTCAGGCGCGGGATGACCGGCTTGGCGAACGGGATGAGTCGCGCGAGAGCGCGCAGCGTCGAGGGGCGGCCGTCGTGTGGTGCAGCGGTGGAAGTCATGATCCTTGGAGGATGGTTCGTGCAAGGTGGAGAAGGTCGAGGTGGCTGCCCGAAGGCACGGCAGGCGGCGGTGACGCCTGGGAGACGGAACGCGCGGAAGGTCGGAGCTATGCCCTGCCGGCTCTATGCCGACGCGGCTCGGCTCAGCCGAGGAGTCCGGGCGTCCTGCTCCGGTCGAAGAGGATGGCGGCGACCGGCGTGACGGCAACGGCGATCGTGTTCATGGCATCCTCCTTCGACGGGCGTCCGCGTGGCGCAGACGAGAGCCCTCCAGCCTATCCCCCGCCGTTTGCGGCCTGCAACAACTTTCTGGCGGCGTCTCAGGCGGCTTCCCGCGCGAGCAGGCCGCGCTTCACGTCCAGGCCCCACGCGAACCCGCCGAGCGATCCGTCCGACCGCAGAACGCGGTGGCACGGCACGAACAGCGCCGGCGCATTGCGCGCGCAGATGGATGCGGCGGCCCGCACGGCGCTCGGCTGGCCGAGCGCGGCCGCGAACTCGGCGTAGGTGAGCGGGTGCCCCGGCTCGATCTCGCGCAGCGCAGCCCATCCGGCGGACTGCATGGCAGTCCCCTCCTGCGCGACGGCGACCCCGTCGATCGCGCTGAGGTCGCCGGCGTAGTACGCGAGGGCGGCGGCGGCGGCATCCGTCTCGGCCCTCGTGAACGGCGCCCGGCCGGAGTCGCGGATGAATACGGGCCAGCGCCGCCTCGGGGTCGGCGGTCCAGCCGGAGGCGAGCACGCGGCCGCGGTCGTCGGCGACGATGGTGAACGCGCCGTCTGCAGTGTCGATGGTCTGAATGCTCGCGGTCATCGCGGGGCCTCCTCGGTGCTCGGTCCTCGGACCGGTGGTTCGGGTGTGATGTCGGGGTCGGGCTGGGCGGCAGCCGGTCGAGAGGACCCGGCGGTCATCCTGGGGCGCGCAGGCGAGCGCGGCGGCACCGCCCGCCACAGATGAGCGGTGAGGTAGCTGCGCCACGGAGCGGTGCGGGCGGCCCAGGCCTCCAGCGGCCGTGCCTCAGCCGGCAGGCCCGCAGCGGCCGCACCCGTGCGCACGGCGACGTCGCCTGGGAGGAACACGTCGGTGTCTCCGAGCACTCGCATGCGGACGTAGTCGGCAGTCCACGGCCCGATCCCGGGCATCGCCAGCAGTGCGGATCGCTGGTCGACCGCCACGTCGCCCGGCCCGAGCGGGAGGGAGCCGTCGGCGAGGGCTGCTGCGGCTCCGACGATCGCGCGGGTGCGCGCCACTGGTCCACGCAGCACCTCATGGCCCCGCTCGGCGATCGCGGCCATCGTGGGGAACAGGCGCGCCTCGGTCGCGGCGGCGGGACCGGCCGCCCCGAACCCGACGGGCTCGCCGAGCGCGTCCGCGAGGGCGATCAGCGCGGTGCGTGCCGCCGAGACGGTGATCTGCTGCCCCACCATCGCGCGGATGAGCATCTCGTGCGGGTCGGCGGCGCCCGGGACGCGAATGCCGGGCACGCGTGCGACGAGCGGCGCGAGCTGCGGATGCCGGGCCAGCGCAGCGTCGACGGCGATGGGATCGGCATCCAGATCGAACAGCCTGCGCGCGCGGGTGACGAGCGTCGAGAGATCGCCGAGATGCGTCAGGCGCGCGCGGAGCCGCACGCGTCCGACCTCATCCAGCCGGACCTCGAACCAGGCAGGACCACCGGAGAGCCGGAGCGTCCGGGCGAACGAGGTGGCGGAGGCCGATTCGACCCCGCTGACGGCACGCGCGCCCATCCAGGCGAACAGGCCGTCGGCATCCAACGGACCGCGGTGGGGCAGTACGAGATCGATCGCGCCGGCCGCGTCGAGCGCGTCGGTCGCGCGACCGCGACGCCGGCGGGCCCGCAGCTCCAGCGGCGGCATCCCGAACACCTCTCGCACCGTCTCGTTGAACTGGCGGATGCTGGAGAACCCAGCGGAGAATGCCACGTCGGCGGCGGGGATGTCGGTGCCGACGAGCAGCATCCGGGCCGTGTGCGCGCGGTGCGCCCGGCTCAGCGCGAGCGGTCCGGCGCCGAGCTCGGCGGTCAGCAGCCGGGTCAGGTGCCGCGGCGAGTAGCCCAGACGGCGCGCGAGCCCGGGCACGCCCTCGCGCTCGACGACTCCGTCGGCGATCAGGCGCATCGCGCGAGCGGTGGTGTCGCCACGCAGGTCCCACTCCGGGGAGCCGGGAGCTGCTTCGGGCAGGCAGCGCTTGCAGGCGCGGTAGCCGGCTTCGTGCGCGGCCGCGCTGGTGGCGAAGAACGAGACGTTCGCCGGCTTGGGCGTGCGGGCCGGGCAGCTCGGCCGGCAGTAGATGCCGGTGGAGCGAACCGCCGTGACGAACTGCCCGTCGAAGCGCGGGTCGCGCGACTGGATCACGCCGTACCGCTCGTCGAAGGTCATGCTCGGGATGCTCACGTGATCAAGCCTGCCACGGTCCGCGGCATCCGACTGGCGGAAATCGGACACGGCTGCCGCACGCGGCCCAGAGGCTGGACGGCGGCGTGCGGCGTGCCGTGATCCGTACTCGCGACCCCACGCGCGTGGGCTCATCTGCTGGCCCCAGCCCGTGCATCAGCCGTTAGCGTGAAGGAATGAGCGAACGCGAATACGACGTCATCGTGATCGGGGCCGGTGCCGTCGGCGAGAACATCGCCGACCGCACCGTGCAGGGCGGGATGACCACCGTGATCGTCGAGGCCGAGCTCGTCGGCGGCGAGTGCTCCTACTGGGCGTGCATGCCGTCGAAGGGACTGCTGCGCAGCGCCGCCGCGCTGCGGGCCGCGCAGGCTGTGGACGGTGCGAAGCAGGCGGTGAGCGGCGGGGTCGACATCGCGGGTGTGCTGCGCCGCCGCGACCGGATCACCCACGACTGGGACGACGGCTCGCAGGTGCGGTGGCTCGCCAAGACGGGGATCGATCTGGTGCGCGGGCACGCGGTGTTCACCGGGGTGAAGCGAGTCCGCGTGACCGCGGACGACGGCACGGTGACCGACCTGGTCGCCAGGCACGCCGTCGCCGTCTCCACCGGATCCGCATCGCTGCTGCCCGACATCCCCGGGCTCCGCGAGATCGAGCCGTGGACCAGCCGGGACGCCACGAGCGCGCAGACGATCCCCGAGTCGCTCGCGATCCTCGGCGGAGGTGTCGTCGGAGCCGAGATGGCGACCGCCTACGCGGGCTTCGGTGCGAAGGTCACGCTGATCGTCCGTTCGGGTCTTCTGCCGAACATGGAGCCGTTCGCGCGCGAGCTCGTCGAGGCATCTCTCGTCGAGCTCGGCGTCACCGTGCGCACCGGGGTCGAGGTGACCGCGGCGCACCGCACCGACAGGAACGCCGTCCTCACCCTGTCGGACGGCGGCCGGGTGGTAGCCGAGCAGGTGCTCGTCGCGATCGGGCGCACCCCGCGCACGGTGGATCTGGGGCTGGAAGCCATCGGCTTCCAGCCGGGGGCGTGGCTGACGGTCGACGACACCCTGCTCGTCCGAGGAACGGACTGGCTCTACGCCGTCGGCGACGTCAATCATCGGGCCCTCCTCACGCACCAGGGCAAGTACCAGGCGCGTGCCGCCGGAGACGTGATCGCCGCCCGCGCCAAGGGTGCGCCCGTCGACGATGAGCGCTGGGGCGCCCACGTCGCCACGGCGGACCACGACCATGTCCCGCAGGTGACCTTCACCGACCCGGAAGTCGCGTCGGTCGGGCTCACCGAGGCCGCCGCCCGCGCGGAAGGTCGCAGCATCCGCGTGCTCGATTACGACCTGTCGTGGGTCGCGGGAGCGACCACGTACTCGGACCACTATCGGGGGCAGGCACGCGCGATCGTCGATGAGGATCGGCGCGTTCTGATCGGCGCCACCTTCGTGGGTCCGGATGTCGCGGAGCTGCTCCACTCCGCGACCGTTGCGATCGTCGGCGAGGTCCCGATCGACCGCCTGTGGCACGCTGTGCCGTCCTACCCGACGCTGAGCGAGGTCTGGCTCCGCTGGCTCGAGGAGTACGGGCGCCCGACCGACTGATCCGGCCCGCACGGCCGTTCACTCCGCGAGACTGCGACGCAAGCCAGAGGCGTCAGTGGAAGAAGTGACGCTCGCCGGTGAAGAACATCGGGATGCCGGCATCCTGAGCCGCAGCGATGACCTCCTCGTCGCGGACGGAGCCGCCCGGCTGCACGATCGCCCCGACACCCGCGTCGAGAAGCACCTGGGGCCCGTCGGCGAACGGGAAGAACGCGTCGGATGCTGCGGCCGCCCCCGTCACGCGCGTCCCGGCGCGCTCGACCGCCAGGCGGCACGAGTCGACGCGGTTGACCTGGCCCATCCCGATGCCGACCGTCGCCGAGCCCTTCGCCAGCACGATCGCGTTGGACTTGACGGCGCGGCACGCCTTCCACGCGAAGACGAGGTTGGTCATCTCCTCGTCGGTCGGGCGCTCTCCCGACACCAGCTGCCAGTCCTTCGCGACGGATTCGATGTCGTCCGGGAAGCGGTCCGCGTCCTGCAGGAGCAGTCCGCCGGAGACGAGTCTCACGTCCATGCGCTCCTGCTGCCAGTCGATGGGCAGCTGCAGGACGCGCAGGTTCTTCTTCAGGGTGAACACCTCGAGGGCTTCCGGCTCGAAGTCCGGCGCCACGATGACCTCGGTGAAGATGTCGCGGAGGTTCTCCGCCATCTTCAGCGTGACGGTGCGGTTCGCGGCGATGACGCCGCCGAAGGCCGACACCGGGTCGCACTCGTGTGCGCGCAGGTGGGCGCTGGCGATCGGGTCGAGGGCGTTGGGCGCTGCCACGGCGATGCCGCACGGGTTCGCGTGCTTGATGATCGCGACCGCGGGCTTGACCATGTCGAACGCTGCTCGCAGCGCGGCATCCGCATCGACGTAGTTGTTGTAGGACATCTCTTTGCCCTGCAGCTGGGTGGCCTGGGCGATGCCGTGGCCCCCGACACGGGTGTAGATCGCCGCACGCTGGTGGGCGTTCTCGCCGTAGCGCAGCGTGGTGAGCCGTTCCGCCTTGATCGTGAGGTGCTGCGGAAGGTCCGGCTCACCGAGGGTCTGCTCCGCGAACCAGGTCGCGACGGCTTTGTCGTACTCGCACGTGTGCGCGAATGCCCGGGCGGCGAGCTCCCGGCGCTGCGTGAGGGTCGTGCCGCCGCCGGCCAGCGCGTCGATGATGGCGGGGTACGAGCTCGGCGAGACGACGATCGCGACGTTGGCGAAGTTCTTGGCGGATGCCCGCACCATCGCCGGCCCGCCGATGTCGATCTGCTCCACCACCTCGTCGCCCTGCGCTCCGGATGCAACGGTCTCCACGAACGGGTAGAGGTTGACGACAACGAGCTCGAAGGCGGCGATGCCGAGCGCGTCGAGCTGACGCTGGTGGTCTTCCAGCCGCAGATCGGCCAGGAGTCCGGCGTGCACGCCGGGGTGCAGGGTCTTCACCCGTCCGTCCAGCGACTCGGGAAATCCGGTGACCGCCGCGACATCGGTCACCGCGAAGCCCGCATCGCGGATGGTGGCGGCGGTCGAGCCGGTCGAGACGATCTCCACGCCGGCGCCCGCCAGCGCTTCGGCCAGTTTCAGCAGGTCGGTCTTGTCGCTGACCGATACCAGGGCGCGCCTGATGGGAACAGCGTTGCGGTCGCGGTACAGGGACGGGTCGTGGCTGGGGCCGGCCATGGTGGCTCCTCGGGATCTGGGGGCGGAAACGAATGCGGCGCTCAGCGCGGCTGCGCGGCGAGGTCGAGCTCTCCGGTGGCGATCCGGCGGACGACGTCGATGAGAAGGCGGCGTTCGACGGGCTTGATGCGCTCGTGCAGGGTGTGCTCGTCGTCGCCCGGCATGACCGGCACACGCTCCTGGGCGAGGATCGGGCCGCTGTCGACGCCGTTGTCGACGATGATCACGCTCGCTCCGGTCTGGGCGACACCAGCGGCCAGGGCATCCCGCACGCCGTGCGGACCGGGGAACTCGGGAAGGTAGGCCGGATGCGTGTTGATGATCCGCGGTGACCACGTGTCCACGAGCGTGGCCGGCAGGAGGCGCATGAGCCCGCTCAACACGACGAGATCGGGCTTCCAGACGTCCAGCTGCGCTCCGAGCTCGTCGCCCCACTCCTCACGGGAGTCGAACTCGCGCCACGGTACGAGCATCGTCGGCACGTTGTACTCCTCGGCGTGGATCAAGCCGGGGGCCTCACGGTCGGCGCCGACCAGGATCACCCTGCGCCGGGTAAGTCGGGTTCGGCCGCCTGGTCGAGGAGGGCCCGCAGATTGGACCCCGCGCCCGAGATGAGGACGGCGACCGTGAGCACCGACCTAGTCTACCGGCGGGAGCGGCTTGGGCCTGCGGGGGCCGAGGTCGACCGTAGGCGTGCTGTCGGGGTCGGCACGCGGGCGTGGAGCCGCGGCGGGTGCGGGTCGAGCGGATGCCGCCTCGGGCGTCGACGCGGCGACGATGGCATCGGCGGCCTCGGGACCTCTGCTCCCGGCTGCCTGTTCCTGCGGAGACGCGGCCGCGCTGTCGTCGTCGAGCGATTCCGGTGCGGCGTCCGTGGCCGCGCTCGACGGGAGCGGATCCCCGGCCGGTGCCGGCTTGGGGCGGCGTCGCGGCGAGAGCAGCAGAATGGCGGCGCCGAGCAGCACCTCGAGCCCGACTGCGAGCGCCACAGGCCCCGGTTGCGGGCCGACCTGGGCGAGGCGGCCGGGTCCGATCGAACCCGACGCCAGAAGCGACAGCAGCGCGGCCCCCGCGGCAGAGAGAGCAGCGATGCCGAGCGCGATGACCAGCCGCGCGCCGAGGGGATCACGCGGACTGGAGTCGTCGATCGTCGCGACGGCGTTCTCCTCGACCGCGCCCTCTCCTGCTCCCGAAGGCTCCGATCCGATGCCCGCCGCGGGCACGCTTCCGCCGCCCGCCTCGGGGGCTGTCCGCTCCACTCCGGCCAACAGCGCGGTCAGCGCCGAGCTGCGCGCCGCGTCGGGCGCGGCATCCCACTCCACGGGAACGTACTGCGCTTGCGGGGCATCCGCCTCGGCGGGCCTGACGAGCCGGGAACGGGCGATCCAGCCCGCGAGCGCGCCGAGGCCGACCGGAAGCAGCGCGAGCAGCAGCAGCCACGGCGTCGTCGACTCGGGCAGGGCGCCGAGGACGGGGATGCCGGGAATCACTCCGAGCTGCGTACCCGCCGGAGACACCGCCGTGCCGGCGCCCACCGCGAAGCCCGGCCCCGCCACGAACGCCAGTCCCCAGATGACGAGCGTCGGGAGGTAGGCGATCTGCGCGAGCGTGATCATCGTGGCTCCCAGCGCGTCGACGTGAGCCGCCTCGAACAGCGCGATCACCTCGCCGCCACGCAGCACCAGTGACACCGCGAAAGCGAGCGCACCGAGCCCGATCAGACCGCAGAGCACGACCGCCGTCCCGCGGATCACGAGCCCGGGGGCATCCCCCCAGCCGCGCGGAGCCGCCTCGATCCGGTCGCGCGCGTGGGCGACGAAACCTGCGCCCGCCTCGCGCCACTCGGTCACGAGTCGCGCCGGCGAGCAGAGGAAGGGCGAACACCAGCGACGGCAGCAGGATCGCCTGCCAGAGCTCGGCCTCGGCGAGCGACGTGGGCGAGGTCAGCGCGATCACAGTGGCCAGGGCGGCGAACACCACGGCGCCGGTTGCGACACCCGTGACCCACGCGTCGGCCTGCGAGGCGCGCACTCCCGATCGGGCCGCGAAGACGGCCGTGAACGTCGCGAACGCGAGGGGCGCGAGCGAGAGGACGAAGGATGCTGCGCCCGGATCGATGCCGGCGACCGCGAGGTAGTCGCCCGGCAGCGTCACCTGCAGCGGAACCAGATTGCCGAACTGCCAGACGGCCGCGCTGGCCGGCCAGAGGGCCCCCCACTCCGCGGTGCCGCCCATGCCCAGCACCCACAGCAGGGTCAGCGGGGCAAGGGTCGCCGCGATGCCGACTGCCGCCGCGATGGCGGCGTCGACGGCGGCGAGGATGACGACGATCAGGCGATGCATGCCTCATCGACCCTACCGACGACGGCGCAGCCTGCCGGTGCCCGGCACGCCTCGGCGCGGCATCCGCTCAGCCGATCCTCAGGCGCGGCGCGCGCAGGCCGAGCCCATCGTCTCGGGCGAAACTCGGCAGCCTTCAGCCGTCCATCGGCTCGAGCACGAACACCGCGATCAGCCGATCGGTCTTCGTCTGGTACTTGTCGTAGTCGGGCCACACCTCCGTGGCCGCTCTCCACCACTCCGCGCGCTCCTCGCCCTCCAGCTCGCGGGCGAGTAGTCGCGCTTGACGGCGCCGTCCTGCAGCTGCGACCTCGGGGTGCCGGCGCATGTTGTGGGCCCACTTGGGTTCGTCGTGCGCTCCGCCCTTCGATGCGACCACCGCATAGCGGCCGTCGCGCTCGACGCGCATCAGGGCCGTCTTGCGCAGGCCGCCGGACTTCGCTCCGACGGTCGTCAGGACGATGATCGGGCACCCCCCGCAGCAGGTTCGCCTCGGCGCCGTTCGACGCCTCATACCGCTCCGCCTGCTTGCGCGCCCAATCGGATGTCGACGGGATGTAGTGCCTGGCTAGTGCCATCTATCCACCGTAACGCGCCGATATCTCGCTATGGTGTGGGCAGGCGCCGGTGCGGCGACCCAGACTCGAACGGGGACCTCATGACGGGCAACGGCTTCGCATCCGATTCACGAGCCGGGGGTCGAGGCCGAGACGACGATGCGCGCCGAGCCGCCGGTGCACCGGAGCACGAATCGGTCGGCCGCGCGCGTTCTGGAACTCCGAGTTCACGGGGTCAACAACACCACCCCCGCCGCTCTGCTCGACCTCGCGCCCGATGTGTCGTCACGCGTCGAGGGGCGACAAGCGGGCCGGTTCTGGGTGCCGCAGAGCCAAGCGCGCAACGCCGCGGTGCCCGCGGCCACGTTCCGCGCGGCATCCGCCGCGAGGCATACTCCTGGGGCGGGATGGTGCGGACCATCCCGATCGTTCCGGCGGGAGCTCGAAGGGGCTGTCGCCGGCGATGGCCGCCTCGTCTAGGCGCTGATGCTGCCGTTCCGCTGGGCAATGCCGCTCAATGGACGCGCAGACTGACGCAGGCCGACGACCGCCCCGGCCGTCAGGTCTGGACCGCGATCGCCCGGGCTCATCCGCCTGTTCGGCTGCGTGCTGACCCTGCTGTTCACGACGACAGCGGCCACGCTGGCCCTGGACATCGGTGCGGCTCCAGTGCGGCGCGCGACTGCTCTATGCCGGGACTGTGGCAGTGGGGCTGGGGCAGTGGTCAGCACCGGTCGGCCCCGCCCTGTTGCGCACGCCGGTGGCCGCCGCTGGCGCTCTGGGTGCTGTCGTCGATGTCGCGGCTGCGCTCACGCCGGCTTGCCGGCCGGGTGCTGCGGCGACGACTCGCTGCTCACGCGGCGCGGAGGCGCCGGCGCCGCGCGAACGGCGCCGCCGAGCCGGGAAGGGCGGCACCGGAGGTGCGGGAGCGCGGCGCCGATCCTACGGCAGCGCACCTTCTGGTCGAACCGGATCACGCGGCCACCTCGCGCGCGCACATCTGGCGGGCGCGCTCGCGCTGACGTGGCCACGCAGGCGCCGGTGGCGTGGCGCACGGACTGCACCGGCCGGATCGACGAGGCTGCCTGACGGCGCCGCGGCAGACCCGTGGTTCGTTTTCTTCGCGGTGGCCGCGATGGGCCGCTCGCACTGGTCGGGCGTGTTGCCGCGATGATCGTCGCGGTCCTGCCGACCATGCGCGTGGAGCCCGAAGAGGAGCAAGGTAGCAGCTGGCCTGACTTCACCACCCGCATCCTCTGCGCGGTCATCGCCATCCTGGTCGGGGCGGTGTGGGTCTGATCTTGCCGCCGTCCCATGTCGGCGTGGATCGTCTCTACGGCGCGGGAATCGTGCCCCTCGATCTTGTCGCCCTGGCGCGGCCATCGCCCTGCTCGGAGTGTTCTTCCGCCCGTGGGCGCTGCGCCGCCGCACAGCCTGGTACGGATGCGGGCCCGCCGTGTTCATGACGGTCGCGCTCGGCGTCGCCGTGGGCACCAGCGCGATCGTCCTGGGCATCCGGAGCATCGTCTCAATGGAATCCGGGGGTCCTGCGGCGTTCGGCGGGGCCCATCGCCGGGTGACGGACCGGACCTGCGGATCTCATCGAGCTACGTCGCGCTCGGGGCGCTCCTGGCGGTCTGCGTCCTGATCGCGCTGGTGCTCCTGCTGGTTCCTGCTCATCGCGGGCCTGACCGTCGTGCGGCGGCATGGCGCACTGCGCGGGCTGTGCCGGTGGCGGCGCGCGGACGTCCCGAACCGCTGGAGAAGCGAGCTTCCTCCGTCGCCGACCGGCTGCTGTCGCGCATGCGATGGAGCCCGCCCCGCGTCTGCTCGGCCTGCTCGCTGGGCGCCGCGGTCGCCGCGGGGCTCGCGTGGACGTGGATCGCGTGGAGCTCTGGGCCTACGCAGGGAGTGCTGTCGGATCGCGCCTCCGGCCGGACAGCGTTCATCGTCGATGCCATCAGCGTGGGGATGATCGCTGGCCGCCGGCGACGGCGGTGGTCGCACTGTCGGGGTCGTGGGCGCCACTGCCGGCACCGGACCCGGGTCTGGGCATCGTGTGGGACATCGCGTGCTTCCTCCCCAGACCGGGCATCCGTTCGGGCCGCCCTGCTACGCCGAGCGGGCCGTGCCCGAGATCGCCGGGCGGATCAACCACTGGCTGCGCACGGAGGACCGCCGCGTGGTCCTGGCAGCGCACAGCATGGGCGCCGTGCTGGCCATGTCGACGATCGGACTGCTGGCGAGCTCCGACGCGACCCGCCGACTCCTGCCAAGGGTGGCGGTGCTGACGTTCGGGGTGCAGCTGCGCCCGTTCTTCGGGCGGATGCTGCCGGAACTGCTGGGCCCCGAGGTTCTGGGAACCGACCCGCTGGAGTCGCCGCCGAGGACTGCTGTCGGCGGATCCATGGAAGTCGGACTTCGCCGCGCAGTCGGTGGGACGACGATACCGCCGGGGGCGGCGCCCGACGAGCTCGGATCGGTCGGATCAGCGGCTCGCTGGCGCCCGCGTGGGAGCCCGACGCCGTCGACCCGGTGCGGTGGGTCAGCCTCTGGCGGCTGACGGACTACCTCGGATACCCCGCGCTGAGCACCGTCAAGTACGACAGCGACGGCAGGATCCTCAACCAGGTGGATCGCTACGCGGCCGAACTGGACAAGACCGGCTACATGGTCACGGTGGGCACGCACGGCGAGTACTACCGCACCCAGGACTACGAATCGGCGCTGCTGGAGCTGAAGGATGCGCTCGAATCCGCAACCGGCGAGCTGGAGCCCTCGACGGGCCGCTGACCGGCGAGGGGGCCTTCCAGGTCCACGCTTCGGCGGCGCGCTCCGAGCTCGCAGAAAGGGGCGGATGCCGCAGCATCCGCCCCTCGATCTCTGCCGTGCGCGCTACAGCGACCGGATGATCTCGCGCATCAGGTCGGCGGTCTCGGACGGGGTCTTGCCGACCTTGACGCCGGCGGCCTCGAGGGCCTCCTTCTTGGCCTGCGCGGTGCCCGCGGAGCCCGACACGATGGCGCCGGCATGCCCCATGGTCTTGCCCTCGGGGGCGGTGAAGCCCGCGACGTATCCGACCACGGGCTTGCTGACGTTCGCCTTGATGAAGTCGGCAGCACGCTCCTCGGCGTCGCCGCCGATCTCGCCGATCATGACGATCGCCTTGGTCTCGGGGTCTGCCTCGAAAGCGGCGAGCGCGTCGATGTGGGTGGTGCCGATGACCGGATCGCCGCCGATGCCGATGGCCGTCGAGAAGCCGATCTCGCGCAGCTCGTACATCATCTGGTAGGTGAGGGTCCCCGACTTCGAGACGAGGCCGATCGGACCCTTGCCGGTGATGTTGGCGGGCGTGATGCCGACCAGAGCCTCATCGGGCGTGATGATGCCGGGGCAGTTCGGGCCGATGATGCGGGTGGTGTCGCCCTTGGACTGCGCGTACGCCCAGGCCTCGGCGGTGTCGCCCACGGGCACGCCCTCGGTGATCACGACGAGCAGCGGGATCTCGGCGTCGATGGCCTCGATCATCGCGTTCTTCGTGAACGCGGGCGGCACGAACGCGATCGAAACGTCCGCGCCGGTCTTCTCGATGGCCTCGGCGACCGAGGCGAACACGGGCAGCTCCACCGGGCTGCCGTCGGCGTCGTGGTGCAGCACGGTCGTTCCGGCCTTGCGGGCGTTCACGCCGCCCACGACCTGCGTGCCGGCCTTGAGCATCAGCGCCGTGTGCTTCGTGCCCTCGCCGCCGGTGATGCCCTGGACGATGACCTTGGAGTCCTTGTTGAGGAAGATCGACATGTTCTGAATCC
The DNA here is from genome assembly GCA_963717585.1 of uncultured Actinomycetota bacterium. Classification (GTDB taxonomy): domain Bacteria; phylum Actinomycetota; class Actinomycetes; order Actinomycetales; family Microbacteriaceae; genus Microbacterium. Next base: position 1,099,843 of record CAVQWI010000001.1, read on the forward strand.
TTATGCGTTCGCGAGCTCGGCGGCCTTGTCGGCGCCTTCGTCCATGGTCTCGGCGAGCGTGACGAGCGGGTGGTTGGCGTCGCGCAGGATCGCACGGCCCTCCTCCACCTTGTTGCCGTCCAGGCGCACCACAAGGGGCTTGGTGGCGGTGGATCCGAGCTCGGCGAGCGCGCCGACGATGCCCTTGGCGACCGCGTCGCAGGCGGTGATGCCGCCGAAGACGTTCACGAACACGCTCTTGACCTGCGGGTCGCCGAGGATGACGTCCAGACCCGCGGCCATGACCTCGGCCGAGGCGCCGCCGCCGATGTCGAGGAAGTTCGCGGGCTTGACGCCGCCGTGGTTCTCGCCGGCGTAGGCGACGACGTCGAGCGTCGACATGACCAGGCCCGCGCCGTTGCCGATGACGCCCACCTGACCGTCGAGCTTGACGTAGTTGAGGTCGTTCTCCTTGGCCTTGGCCTCGAGCGGGTCGGCGGCATCCTTGTCTTCGAGGAGCACGTGACCGGCGTGGCGGAAGTCGGCGTTCTCATCGAGCGTGACCTTGCCGTCGAGGGCGATGATCTCGCCGTCCTCGGTCAGCACGAGCGGGTTCACCTCGACCAGCGTCGCGTCCTCGCCGGTGTAGACCGAGTACAGCTTCACGAAGACGTCGCTCACCTTGTCGACGAGCTCGGGTGCGAATCCTGCCGCCTCGGCGATCTCGACCGCCTTCTGCTTGTCGATGCCGGTGAGCGGGTCGACCGCGACGCGGGCGAGCGCCTCGGGCCGCTCGACGGCGAGCTCTTCGATGTCCATGCCGCCCTCGACGCTGCAGAGCGAGAGGTAGGCGCGATTCGCGCGGTCCAGCAGCACCGAGAAGTAGTACTCCTTGTCGATGCGGGCACCCGCGGCGACCATGACGCGCTTCACGACGTGGCCCTTGATGTCCAGGCCGAGGATCGCCTGCGCGGCCTCGTACGCCTCGTCCGGGGTCTTCGCGACCTTCACACCACCGGCCTTGCCCCGGCCGCCGGTCTTCACCTGCGCCTTGACGACGACGACGCCGCCGATCTTCTCGGCCGCGGCCCTCGCCTGCTCCGGAGTGTCCGCGACGAGGCCGGCGAGCACCGGCACCTCGTACTTCTCGAAAAGGTCTCGTGCCTGGTACTCGTACAGATCCACAGTGCAGTCCTTCGCTGGGGCGATGGTGGGGGGTCGACGCCGAAAAGCGTCTCGATGTCGAGATAATCGACTGATCCCCGAGCCTACTACCGGTCGCTCGCGGGTCCCGACCGGGGCAGCTGCGTGAGGTCGCGCAGCGCCGGGCCCTCGATCCGGGTGCCGTCCGGTGCGAATCGCGAGGCATGCAGCGGGCAGTCCCACGTGCACTCGGCGTCGTTCCATGACGGCACACCGCCGAGGTGCGTGCACACCAGACTGACCGCGCGGGTCGTTCCGCCGACCGTCGAGATGCCGACGGGATGCCCGCCGCGATTGGCGACCACGGCGCGGCCCTCCTCGGGCTGCGCGACGGGCACCGGTGTGAACTGAGCGCCGACCCAGCCCGTCGTCGCCTCCCAGCCCACGTGCACGTTCTCCTTCCCGCCGCGGCGGAGGTCGGAGGGCACCGTCAGCCGATGCGAGATCGTCGTCATCCATTCCGGTCGATCGCTCGAGGGCACCTTCGTGATCTCGGCTGTGAGCCGCAGCGCGGCGGCGGGTCCGTTTGAGAGTCCCCACTTGCCGAATCCGGTGGCGAACCGCACCTTGCCGAGCCCCTGCGGCATCGCGCCGACGAACGGGATCAGGTTGTGGGATCGATAGTCCTGGGCCGACCACGACAGCCGCGGCTCCGCGCCGGGGAAGTGCCTCCGTGTCCAGTCGATGAGGTCCTCGACGAGTGCGCTCTCGGACTCGACCCGTCCGACCGGGTGCCCGTTCCCGCCGACGATCAGCCGTGCAAGCCGTTCGGGGCCGTCGGCGGCGGTCACCGAGCGGATCGACCGGGTGGGGCGGTCCACAGACAGGTAGAGGCCCTCGGGGACCTCGCCGGCGTAGTCGAATGCGACGCAGTACGACCTGCAGCCCGCGGGTCTTGGCGAAGTAGAAGCCGCGGTAGGTGATGGGCGCCGCCGTCGCGAGCACGACCTGATCGGCGGACGCGAAGCCGGCCGTGGTCTCCACGACCGCCCGCGGCACGACATGCACCTGCGTGACTCGGATGCCGGTGTGCAGCGTTCCGCCGGCCGCGAGGAACGCGCGCGCCAGGGCCAGCGCGACGGCCTGCGGATCGATCGCCACCTGATCCTCCAGCGCGACCGCGTCCACCAGGGGGAATGGGCTCCCCGCGTCCGGGAAGACCCGCCGCACCTCCAGGCCTGCCTCGCGCGCCGCGATGAGCTCCGCCTCGACGTCTGCCACGCCCTCTCCCGACTGCGCGTAGGAGTAGGCGATCCGGCGGGTGTACGGAACGCCGGCCTCCTCGGCGAACCCGGTGAGCCATTCTGCGCCGTCGCGGTTCGCGTCGACGTACGCGCGCACGAGCGACGCAGGGTGATGCCTGCGCAGCGTCGAAAGGACCTTCCCCTGCAGCAGCGAGAGCTTGCCGGTGTTTCCGCCGGTGGCGAGATTTCCGACCTCTGCGGCCTCGAGCACGGTGACCTCCAGGCCCGCCCGCGCCAGCATCAGTGCTGTCGACAGGCCGGTGATCCCCGCGCCCACCACGATCACCTCGTGGTGCTGACCGCGTTCGAACGGCGATCCGGCGACGATCTCGCCATCCGCCCGCCACAGAGACGTCATTGCCCCAGTGAACTCCGCGACGCGCGCGACGTCCAGCGGCTTGACAACGGTTCGGGTGCCGAGTGCCCCAGACAGCGCGAGCGACTGGGTGCCGCCGCACCGGTGGCGGGGCGGGGTCTAGGCTCTGTCGACATGAGCGAGACGCCGTCACCGTCCGCTGCGCGCACGCACGTCGTGGCCGCGGCGCTGGAGCTGTTCGAGCGTCAGGGCTTCGAAGCGACCTCCGTCGAGCAGATCGCGCAGGCTGCAGGCGTGTCGCGCAGCACCTTCTTCCGTCAGTTCGGCGGCAAGGAGGACGTCGTCTTCGCGGATCACGAGGTGCTGCTGGACGAGCTTCGCAACTGGCTGTCGACAGGGCACGGTGATCCGTGGACCGCCGTGTGCGAGGCATCCGAGCATGTCTTCCGTCATTTCGCATCCGACCCCGACGTCGCGCGCCGCCGGTACAAGGTCGTGCGCGGAGTGCCGGCCCTGCGTGAACGCGAGATCGTCACGGTCTTCCGCTACGAGCGGCTCTTCGACGAGTACCTGCGTGCGTCCATCCCCGGCCTGGATCCCCTCGACGCGGTGGGCTTCGCCGCGCTCGTCACCGCTGTGCACAACCACGTGCTCCGGCAGCTGCTGCGCGGCGAGCGCGTGCGGATCGGGGTGCTTCGCGCAGCGCTCGACGATGTCCGCCGCCGCTACGGAGTTCATCCCGACGACCTGGGCGGCGCCCCTGACGACCTGGTCGTCGCGGTCTTCCCCCGCCGGATGCCGCCCGCCGAGGTCACGCGACAGCTCCGCGAGCGGCTCGATCAGCCGCGCTGAACCCCGGGCGCGGGCCCGGAGGCGCCCCGTTTAACAAATAACTTGCAATTCATATAACCGGCTGGTAGTTTGATCGACATGATCCAGACACTGTCCGCGCTGGCCGAACCGAACCGGCTCGCGATCGTCGAATTCCTCCGCGAGGGCCCGCAGTCGGTCACCGACATCGTCGGCAGGCTGGGATTGAGCCAGCCGCTCGTGTCGAAGCATCTCAAGGTGCTCAGCGAGGTCGAGATCGTCCATCGCCGCGTCGACGGCAAGCGCCGCATCTACCGTCTCGAGCAGGCTCGGTTCGCTGAACTCGACCGCTGGCTCGATTCCTTCGCCGACCTGTGGGACGAGCGCCTCGATCGCCTGCAGGCGCATCTCTCCGGAACGGATGCCTCCTCATGAGCGGCCTGCTCGTGTCGAAGAACCTTCAGGACCGCGAGATCGTGCTCGAGCGCGAGCTGATCGGGTCGGTGGACGCCGTCTGGCGCTGCTGGACGACGGCGGCCGACCTCGAGGCGTGGTGGGGCCCGGAGGGTTGGGCCACGACCGTGCGCTCGCTCGACGTGCGCCCCGGCGGCCTGTGGCATTTCGGAATGGGCCCGACCGGTGCGCCGCCGGAGGTCTGGATCCGCGCGGTGTACAGCGAGGTCATCACCGGATCGGCGCTCTCGTACGTGGAGGGGTTCTCCGACGAGACCGGCGCCGATCTCGACCCCGAATCGCATGCTGTCACCGTGGAGTTCATCGGCCTCGAAGCCGGCCGTACCCGGTTGGTGCTCCGCACGCGATTCACATCCGTCGACCGCCTCGAGCAGATCGCCGCGATGGGCATGGTCGAGGGCTGGTCCGGCGGGTTCGACCGACTGGAGCACCTGCTGAGGAGCATGCGATGAACACCACCGAGATGACTGCGACCACCGTCCGATCAGCCGACGGCACCACGATCGCCGCCTACCGCACCGGCACCGGCCCAGCGATCGTCCTGATCGATCCGGCGCTGTCGACGCACAAGGGATCGGCCAAGCTGGCCGCGGCTCTGGCCGAGCACTTCAGCGTGGTCAGCTACGACCGACGGGGGCGAGGCGGCAGCGGCGACGAGCACCCCGAGTCGGCCGATCCCGATCGCGAAGTGGACGACATCTCCGCGCTGATCGACACGGCAGGGGGTCGAGCGATCCTGTTCGGCACATCCTCCGGGGCCGCGCTCGCTCTGTACGCCGCTGCCAGGCTGGGCGACCGGGTCACCGGGGTGGTCGCCTACGAGCCGCCGTACATCTGCGATGATTCGCGGCCGCCGCTGGCCGAGGATCTGGCGGCGCGCATCGCGGCATCCGTCGCGGAGGGTGATCGATCGGGGGCGGCCAGGGCGTTCTTCGTCGAGGCGATCGGCGTGCCGGGCTTCGGCGTCGCCGTGATGCGGATGCTCCCCCTGTGGCGCGACGCGAAGGCGAACACCCACACGCTGCGCTACGACTTCGCGCTCCTCGAGGGAACGCAGCTGGGCGAGCCGCTGCCCGCGGAGCGCTGGGCCGGTCTCACCGCACCCACCGTGATCATGGTCGGTTCGAAGAGCGAGAAGTTCTTCCACCACACCGCGATGAGCCTGGCGGAGCTGCTGCCCACCGTCGAGTACGAGTCGCTCGAGGGCGCACACCACGGCTCCCCCGAGATGTCGCCCGGAGGGATCGCGCGCCGCATCGTCGAGCTCTTCGCGGACCGCTGAGAGATCGCCGCGGTCGCCGTCGCTGTCGCGGTGGCATTCAGTCCCATTGTTCGCGGAACTGAGTACCGATATTCTGAATGGATGAGCCACACCCCCGTGCCCGGCAGGCGTGTCGCCGGCTATGACGTCTCCGGCCGACTGAACACCGACTACTACGCCGTCTTCGCCGACATCCCGCCCGCCGACCGTGCCGTGTGGGATCGCGCCAAGGCGTTCGTCGACGAGGCGCTCCCCCGCATGGACGGCCTGTGGGATCGCGGCGAGTACGACCTCGATCTCGCGCGCCGCATGGGCGAGCTCGACCTCTACAACGACGGTCTCGTGCACGACGGCCTCGGCTACTCCTCCCCCCTCGCCGCGGGCCTGGTGAACATGGAGATCTCGCGCGGCGACGGTTCGCTCGGCACGATCGTCGCCGTGCAGGGCGGGCTCGCGCTCCGCTCGCTCGCCCTCTTCGGCAGCGACGAGCAGAAGGCGCGATGGCTCAGCCCGATCGCGCGCGGTGAGGTGCTCGCGGCCTTCGCCCTCACCGAGCCGGATCACGGGTCCGACTCGGTCTCGCTCGAGACGGAGGCGAGGCGGGACGGCGACGAGTGGGTGATCGACGGTGCCAAGAAGTGGATCGGCAACGGCTCCTCAGGCGGCGTCACCGTCGTCTGGGCGCGCGTGCTCGACCCCGGTGATCCGCTGCACGACGGCAAGAGTGCGGGCCTTCCTCATCCCTCAGGAGACGCCGGGCTACGACGGCCGCCCGATCCTCGGCAAAGCATCGCTGCGGGCGATCCATCAGGCCGAGATCACGATGACCGGCGTACGGGTGCCCCTGGATGCTGTGCTGCCCGGAACGCACTCGTTCAAGGATGCCTCGACCGTGCTCTACTCGACGCGCTCGGGTGTCGCCTGGTCGGCGCTCGGGCACGCCACCGCATGCTACGAGGCGGCGCTGTCGTATTCGCAGCAGCGCATCCAGTTCGGCAAGCCGCTCGCCATGTTCCAGATGGTGCAGGAGCGGCTCACTCAGATGCTCGACGAGCTCACCGCGATGCAGCTGTACTGCCGCCACATGGCCGATCTCGAGACGGCGGGCGACCTGAGGCCCACGCAGGCGTCGTTGGCGAAGTATCACAACACGCGTGCGGCCCGGCGGATCGCGTCGACCGCCCGTGACCTGCTCGGCGGCAACGGCATCCTCCTGGAGAACCGCGTCATGCAGCACATGGCCGACATCGAGGCGATCCACACCTACGAGGGGACCGAGACCGTGCAGGCCCTGCTCATCGGCCGCGACATCACCGGATTCAGCGCGTTCGCCTGAGTCCGCCCGGGGTCGTGCCGGACACATACCCGCGCGGCATCGACATCGCAACCCTGCCCCGCACGGTGCGGCGAGGGCCTACGGTCGACGCATGGGCCTGTTCCGCCGCACACCTCCCCGGCCGCCCGCCGGCGCCGTCGTCGACGAGATCGTCGAGAAGCCGCCGCTGGGTATGTGGGCCGACGGCTTCGGTCGCCTGGCGACCCGCTCGCTGCAGGCGCTCATCGTGCTCGGCATCGCGACGCTGCTCTTCATCGGGCTGAGGTCGGTGACCGTGGTGACCATCCCGGTGCTCCTCGCCCTCATCTTCGCGTCCGCGTTCGCCCCGGCGATGCGCTGGATGCGACGCCGCGGGGTGCCCTCGGCGCTGGCGTCCGTCATCACGCTCCTCACGATCGTCATCATCCTGGGCGGCGTGGGTTGGCTCATCGTCTGGGCCGTGCGCGGCCAGTGGGACGAGCTGTACGCGCAGGGCGAGGAGGGCTTCCAGACGCTCCTCGCGTGGGTCCAGGACCTCCCGTTCGCCCCCACCGACGACCAGCTCGAGGGGGCCCGCACCGCGATCGTCGACTTCGTCACGAGCGCGCAGTTCGGCTCGGGAGCCCTGCGCGGCGTGTCGGCGATCGGCAACTTCCTTGCCGGCTTCGTGCTGCTGGTGACCGTGCTCTACTTCTTCCTCAAAGACGGCCCCCGGATGTGGGAGTTCCTCCTGCGTCCGTTCGAGGGCGAGAACTACGCGCGCGGCAAGCGCATCGGTGAGCGTACCGTGTCGACGTTCGGGTCGTACCTGCGCGGCACCGCGCTCGTCGCCCTCGTGGATGCCGTTGGCATCGGCATCGGTCTGCTGATCCTGCAGGTGCCCCTCGCGCTGCCCCTGGTGGTGCTGACCTTCGTCCTGTCGTTCATCCCGATCGTCGGAGCGGTGTTGGCGGGAGCCATCGCCGCCCTGGTCGCCCTCGTCGCCCTGGGTCCCGTGCAGGCGCTCATCGTTGTGGGCATCGTCGTGCTCGTGCAGCAGCTGGAGAGCAACATCCTCCAGCCGTTCCTGATGGGCCGCACCATGCGACTGAACGCCTTCGTCGTGCTGATCGCGCTGGCCGCCGGCACGGTTCTCGGCGGCATCCTGGGCGCCATTCTTGCGGTGCCGCTCACCGCAGCGGCCTGGGGCGTCGTGCAGGTGTGGGACGGCCCGGATACCCCAGCCCGCTGGGCGCGACGGAAGCGCCCCGAGGGCGACACCCGCGACGCGCTGCCCGACCGGGTCGCGCAGCGCTCGCTCGACCGGCCACGGGCGGAGCGCTCTGCGCAGCCGAAGGATGCCTGAGCGCCCCGGCGCGGGCCATGATGGAGGTGTGGCCTACAGCATCCCCGCCCCCATGCTCGCCAAGTCCGTGCCCGATGTCCCCGATCAGGACAAGGTCGTCGGCGGACTGAGCTACGAGCCGAAATGGGACGGCTTCCGCGGCCTCGTCTCCTGGGACGGCGAGAACGTCGAGATCGGCAGCCGCGGGGCGAAGCCGCTGACCCGCTACTTCCCCGAGCTCGTCGAGGCGTTCTCCCGACTGCTTCCCGAGCCCTGCCTGCTCGACGGCGAAGTCGTCGTTCCCAAGGGCGAACCGGGCGCACAGCGGCTGGACTGGGACTCCCTTACGCAGCGCATCCATCCCGCGGCATCCCGGGTGAACATGCTGGCCGAGACGACTCCCGCGATGTTCATCGCGTTCGACCTCCTCGCCCGAGGAGACCGCGACCTGCAGTCCGAGCCGTTCGAGACCCGGCGCGCCGAACTGGTCGACCTGCTCGCAGGGCTGCCGCACCCGATCCACGTCACGCGCACGACCACGGACGCCGACATCGCGCGCGGGTGGCTCAGCGAGTTCGAGGGCGCGGGGCTCGACGGTGTCGTGGCGAAGCCCCTCGCCCAGCCGTACGCGCCGAACAAGCGGACGATGTTCAAGATCAAGCACGCTCGGACTGCCGACGTCGTGGCGCTCGGCTACCGCATCCACAAGTCGGGGCAGGGCGTCGGGTCGCTGCTGGTCGGGCTGTACAACGACGAAGGGCGGCTGCACAACGTCGGAGCCGTGTCGGCTTGGAGCGACATCCGCCGCTTGGAGCTCATCGACGAGCTGGCACCGCTGGTGGAGACGGATGCTGCGGGCGATGCGCTCACCGGCGAGGGTGAGAAGTCCCGCTTCTCCTCAGCCGGACGCGATTCGTCGTTCGTGCGACTGCGACCCGAGCGCGTCCTCGAGGTCCGGTACGACCAGCTCGAGGGCTGGCGCTTCCGCCATACGGTGCAGTTCGACCGCTGGCGCCCCGACCGAGACCCTCGATCGTGCACCTTCGAACAGCTGGAGTCGGTGTCGGCATACGACGTCGGAGCCGTGCTCGTCTGAGCCCGCGTTCTCTCGAGACACCTGCGCGCGTCAGCACATTCGGAGAGCTGAACCGGATTCGGACGGGGATAGCCCCCGCATCCGAATCCGACCCCGTCGTCCGAGTGCAGCGCGCGGGCGGCCGACCCGTCAGCGAGGCTTGCCCTCGCCCGTCCAGTTCTCGGGGTTGATCCGGCTCGGCTGCACGCGCGGCGGCTCGCCCGGCATCTTGGGGAAATCCGGCGGGAAGGGCAGCTCCCCGAGACCCGCGTCCAGGTCGCGCTGCCACCACTCCAGCAGCGTGTCGATCCGGCCCGGTCGATCGAGGAAGCCCGCCCACGGATCGCCGGAGTCGGCGAGACGCTGCGGCACCGTGCGGATCGTGAAGGCCGCGGGGTCCACGCCGTCCAGCTCGTCCCACGTCACCGGCGTCGCGACAGTCGCAGTCGCCAGGGCGCGCGGGCTGTAGGCGCCCGCCATCGTGCGGTCGCGGTTGGCCTGGTTGAAGTCGACGAAGATGCGCCGCCCGCGCTCCTCCTTCCACCAGTTGGTCGTCACCTCATCGGGCATCCGCCGCTCGAGCTCGCGTGCGGCGGCGATCACCCCGTGGCGCACGTCGAGGAATTCATGCGTCGGCTCGATCGGGCAGAAGACATGGATGCCGCGGTTGCCGCTCGTCTTGACCCATGCCTCGAGGCCCGCGTCGCGCAGAACCTCGCGCAACGCGTGCGCGGCGGGCACGGCATCCGTGAAGTCGGTGCCGGGCTGGGGATCCAGGTCGATGCGCAGCTCGACCGGGTTGTCGGTGTCGCCGGCCAGCGACGCCCACGGGTGGAACACGATGGTGTTCATCTGCACGGCCCACACGATCGCCGCCGGTTCGGTGAGCACGAGCTGCGGATGGCGTCGTCCGCTGTTGTAGGTCACTGTCACAGCTTCGACGAAGTCGGGCGTGCCCTTCGGCGGGTTCTTGGAGAAGAACGACTCGCCGTCGATCGACTCGGGAAAGCGCTCGAGCGAGACGGGCCGATCGCCGTTCGCGGCGAGGAAGGGCTGCGCGACGGCGATCACGTACTCGGCGAGCTCCTGCTTCGTGATGCCCAGCTCGGGCCACAGCACCCGGTTCGGGCTGGACAGCCCGACCTCGCGATCGCCCGTCGGTCCCGGCACGGTCAGGGTGATGCGCTCGCTCGCCATTCCTCGACCCTAGGGCCGGGGCCGGACGCGCGACACCCTGCCCTGCTTCGCGCCACGCGCGAGCTGCGTTGGAGCTGAGGCTGAGATGGCCTCTCAGTCCGGACTCACCTGACGACGGGGAACCGCAGATGGGTGACGCGGCTCGCGGGGATGATGACGGTCGGGTCGCCGAGCTTGACGTCGGCGGGGTCGACGTCCTCGAAATACCGGTGTCCGGTGCCCATCACGATGGGCACCAGATCGATCGCGACTTCGTCGATCAGCCCGGCCGCGAGCGCCTGACCGGCGACCGTACCGGCGGCGACGCCGACGGTTCCCTCGCCGGCGATCTCCTTCGCCGTGGCGATGGCCGCCTCGATGCCGTCCGTCACGAAGTGGGCGTTCCCCGTGTGGGCATGCGCCCAGTCGGTGGGCGGCTCGTGGGTGAGCACGACGAACGGCACGCCGAGCGGATGCTCCCCGCCCCAGCCGTCGGTGATGTCGAACAGCAGGCGCCCGACGACGAGGCACCCGAGCGTGCCCGTCCACTCGTTCCAGTAGTCCGCACTTTCGCGGGTCAGGTGGAACGGCGGAAGCGTGCCGGCGTTGACGACCTCGACGTCACCTGCCTCGTACCAGTCGAAGAGCGCGCCCGGATCGTTGTCCTCGTACGCGACGAAGCCGTCGAGCGACATCGATGCCGAAGCGACGACGCGGCCGCTCACCTGCGCGCCGCCAGCAGTTCGTCGAGCTGCTCATAGCCCTCGCGCATGCCCTGCTCCATGCCGTGCTCGATCATCGCGTCGAGGACGTCCACGCTCGGGAACACGCTGCGATCGACAAGACGCGACCGCCCGCCGGGAAGATCCTCGAAGCGGATGATGTCCATGCTGACATCATCGGGAGAGCCCTCCCACTCGAACGTCTGGATGATCAGCTCGTTCTCGCGAACCGTGTGGAAGACCCCGCGGAACCCATGGGTGCGGCCTTCGTCGCCGCCCTGCTCGAATCGGTAGCCTCCTCCGGTGCGGAAGTCCCAGTGCGTGACACGGGTCTCGTACCCGCGGGGGCCGATCCAGGTCTTGAAGAGGTCGGGATCGGCGTGGGCATGGAAGACCACGGCGGCCGGTGCCTCGAACTCGCGGGTGATGTCCGCATAGGACTGTCCGGGTGTCGCATCGATGACGACGGGATTGCTCATGATTCTCTCTCCTTCGTTGTTCCGGTGGTGTCGTTGAGGGATGCCGCGACCACCGCGTCCAGCCGCCGGTAGGCGGCCTCGGCTTCGAGCCGGTAACGGTCGATCCACGAGGTGAGCCGGGCGAGAGCGGCGGCGTCCAGGTGAACGGGACGACGCTGCGCCTCGCGCGTCCGCCATACGAGCCCGGAGTCCTCGAGCACGCTGATGTGCTTCGAGACCGCCTGGAGCGAGATGGGGAACGGCTCGGCCAGCTCGCCGAGCGTCGCAGACCCGCGACTCAGACGCGCCACGATCGCGCGGCGCACGGGGTCGGAGAGGGCTGCGAACGCCCTGTCGAGCGCGGCATCCGTCATCTTCTTCAACTTTTCTATTGATCAACCAACTGATTTACTACGATAGCTCCGCAGAGAGGACGCGTCAAGAGGTTGGGCCGCAGAGCTCGCAGGCGTATTCAGGCGGGTGCGGCCAGAAGGGGAGCGAGGTCGGCGCGAGTGAGGCGGATCCACGGTCCGCCCGGATCGACGATGACACCCGCCAATGCTTCATCGGCGCGCAGAGCGGCGGTGAGCTGGGCGGCAGTCATAGGTGCCGCCTGATCGCCGCGACGCAGGGATGCCACCTCCAGAGGGTGGGAGTACAGCTCGATCAGCCGACCGCCGTCGTCGGTGCGCGCCTCAGCGACACCGAGACGCCCGTCCGGTGAGCTGTTCACGGCGACCCAGAACTTCACGCGCGTCAATGCCTGGGCGACGGCGGATGCGGTGGCATCGGTCCGCTCACCCGACAGGAGCGTCTTGAGCTCCAGCGTCTGATCGCCCTGATCGACCAGCTTCTGGAGCAGTTCGCGTGGCAGCACCGCCCGTGCGGGCGCCGACGCGTGGTCGAGGATCAAGCCCGCGTAGGGGCCGGCCAGCACATGGCGCAGGACCGCGAGCACGGGCTGTCCCATCGCCGATGTGTCCGTCTCGCGGTCGGCCGCGAGGCTCTGCTGCAGAGCGGCGCCGCTGCTGTAGGCGAGCACGAAGTCCTTGCCGCCCATCGAGACGACACCGAGCGGGAGGTCCTTGCCCTCGGCGAGCAGCGTGCGCGCGTCGCCCTTCACCCGGAGGAAGACGTGTCCCTGCAGGAGCTGCCGAGCGACCTCGAGGATGTCGGTGCTCGAGGCGGACTCTGGCAGAGCGGCGAGCGCCTCGCGCAGCACGACGTTGTCGCGCAGCCCGGGGATCGTCTCGGTGGCAGGCGGCGGCGACTCGGCTCGCAGCGGGGCGGCCGGCGCAGGTGCCGCCGCAGCGCGCTCGGCTGTGGCCGGAACCGATGACGCCTCGGTGCCGGGCGCAATCGGCGCTCCGAGTCCGCGGTACGACGACACCGAGATGCCCACGGATGCCGCGGCCTCCGCGCCGGCATCCGCCGCCTGTTTCCGAGCTCCCAGGATCGGCGGGACCAGGGTCGTCCGCCATCGCCTCGGCCTCGGGCTCCGCCGCGAGGCCCGGCTGCGTGCCGTCTGCCACGGTGGCGTCGGTCTTCTTTCGCTTGGAGAACAGAGCCATCATTCGAGCGTAGCCCGGCCTCTCGGCGTGCGCCCGGGGTGCACTCGGCGCCTGTCCAGCGTCTGCGGCGTCTCAGAGCTTCTCGATGGGTGCGATCTTGATGAGCAGCTTCTTCGGGCCTGCGCTGTCGAAGCGCACGTGCGCGACGCGCTTGGCTCCTTCTCCGGTGACGGCATCCACGCGCCCTTCACCGAAGTCGTCATGACGGATGCGGTCGCCCGACGCGAGCTGCATGTCGCCGTTGTCGCGCACCTTGGCCGGGATGCGATTCGCGAATCGCTCGAGCGAGGTGGACTTCGGCACGAGGTCTTCGCCGTAGCGCCGGCCCGGCGCACCCGACGGCCCGCCCGGGCGCCTGGCATTCAGCGCCCTCGACTGGGTTCCGCCCCGCGAGTTCACATCGCCGGGCGACTGCCGCCAGTGGATCAGATCGGTCGGGATCTCCTGGAGGAAGCGGCTCGGCATCGCGACCGAGATCTCGCCGAACTGCGCACGGGTCATCGCCAGCGACAGGTACAGCCGCTTGCGGGCGCGGGTGATGCCGACGTAGAAGAGCCGCCGCTCCTCCTGGGGTCCGCCCGGCTCCCCCGCTGAGATGCGGTGCGGGATCAGGTCCTCCTCCACGCCCGTGACGAAGACGGCTTCGTACTCGAGGCCCTTCGCCGTGTGCATCGTCATGAGCGAGACCGAACCCGAGGCATCCTCGAGGTCGTCGGCGTCCGAGACCAGCGCGACCTCGGCGAGGAAGTCGATGACCGTTCCCTCGGGATTGTTGCGCGCGAATTCACGGGCCACGGCGACGAGCTCGTCGAGGTTCTCGACCCTCGCTTCGTCCTGCGCATCGCGACTCGCGCGCAGCGCGTCGGTGTAGCCCGTCTTGCCGAGCAGCAGCTGCAGTCCGTCGGCGACGGCGGTCGGCGGGGCGAGCTCCCCGGTGGACGGGAGCATGAGCTCGGATGCCTCGGCCAGCACGGCGTCGAGGTGTGCGATCGGCCGCCTGGATCTTCGGCCCCACACCGAGCGCGGACGCGTTGCCGAGCGCGTCACGGAAGGTGATCTGCTCATTCGCGGCGTACCGCGAGATCGTCTCGATGGTCACGTCGCCGATGCCGCGCCGCGGACGGTTGATGATCCGCCGCAGCGCCATCTCGTCGGCCGGGTTCGACACGGCCACGAGGTATGCCAGCGCGTCCTTGATCTCGGCGCGTTCGTAGAACTTCGTGCCGCCCATGATCTTGTAGGGCACCGCCGACCGGATGAAGATCTCCTCCAGCGCCCGGCTCTGCGAGTTGGTGCGGTAGAAGACGGCCATCTGCGAGTAGTCGACACCGCCGCGCCTCAGCGTGTCGATCTCATCCGCGACGAACTGCGCCTCATCGTGCTGCGAGTAGCCGGTGAACCCGATGATCTTCTCGCCGGCCCCGACGTCCGTCCACAGCTTCTTGTCCTTGCGGTCGAAGTTGTGGCCGATGACGGCGTTGGCCGCGCTCAGGATGTTCTGCGTGGATCGGTAGTTCTGCTCGAGCAGCACCACCTTGGCGCCGGCGTAGTCGCGCTCGAACTCGGTGATGTTGCGGATGTCGGCGCCGCGGAACGCGTAGATCGACTGATCGGAATCGCCCACGACCGTGAGGGATGCCGGTGCCCTGTCGGGATCGTCCGCCGGGTCGGCTTCGAAGATCATCATCCCGCCGGATGCCGCGATCGGCGGCGCATCGGCACCGATCGGCCTCGTCAGCTCGTGGATCAGCGCGTACTGCGCGTGGTTGGTGTCCTGATACTCGTCGACGAGGATGTGGCGGAACCGGCGCCGGTAGACATCGGCGACGTGCGGGAACGCCCGGAAGAGGTAGACGGTCTGGCCGATGAGATCGTCGAAGTCGAAGGCGTTGGCGCGCTGCAGCGCGCGCTGGTAGTCGCTGAAGACGTCGACGAACTTGCGTTCCGCGGGGTCGCTCATGTTCGCCGAGCGGGCATACGACTCGGCATCCGCCAGCTCGTTCTTCAGCTTGGAGATCCGGCTCTGCGTGCCGGCCGGCGTCAGGCCGAAAGCATCCGCTTCGTGCTCTTTGATGAGCCGCTTGATCAGGGCGCGCGAGTCGCCCGAGTCGTAGATCGTGAACGACTTCGTGAACCCGAACTGCTCCGCCTCGCGTCGCAGGATCCGCACGCACGCGGAATGGAACGTCGAGATCCACATGCCCTGCGCCCGGTCGCCGATCAGCTGGGCGACCCGCTCGCGCATCTCGCCCGCGGCCTTGTTCGTGAAGGTGATCGCGAGGATCTGGCTCGGCCACGCCTCCTTCGTGCGAAGAAGGCTGGCGACTCGGCGGGTGAGGACGCTGGTCTTGCCCGAGCCGGCACCGGCGACGATCAGCAGCGCGGGCCCGCGGTAGATGACCGCTTCGCGTTGAGGCGCGTTCAGACCCACGAGCAGGTCCTCGTCGGCGCGCACCGATCCCGACGACTGCGCTGCGGCCTGCGGACCGCGGTCGCCGCCGACGATGATCATGGGCGAGTCGGTCATAACCCGTCAAGTCTAGGCGCGCGCCCTGACACCCGTACCCGCCCCACATCTCGGCGGAGACATCGTCTCGACGCGGCGCAGCGCGTTCGATCGCACCCTGACAACCTCGCGCGCTCAGCTCATCAGGTCGGCGAGCACCGGCTCCTCGGGCTCCGGCCGGCGATCGCCGCGACCGTACGGCAGGGCCAGCAGCACGCCGACCACGGCGAGCGCGAAGCCGAACCCTGCCGCGAACCAAGCGGTGGCGGCGGGGATGTCGAGGTAGACGGTGATGCCGAGGATGCGGGCGAGACCCCAGGGCAGAAGCCCCATCTCGTCGTTCCACAGCGTCAGCGCGCGCTCCAGGCCGACGAGGGCGACCACGGTCGCGGGCACCGCAAGCCCGGCGCCGACGCCCGCCAGCACCGCGCCGGTCGCGCGGCGGGCGCCGAGCTGCGCTGCAAGCGCCCACCCGGCGGCGACGAAGAGCCAGACGAAGAGAGCGAACGCGATCGCGATGTACACCGTGCGGCGGGTGGGCTCGGTCCAGAACGAGAACCAGTACCCGCCTGGGCCGGTGAGCGACAGGGCCAGCAGCGTCACGATGCACCGCAGCACGACGACCCCGCCGACGGCGGCGATCACGGGCCACGGTGAGCGACGCCCGATCAGCAGCCGGACGACCAGCACGAAGGCGAGCCACGCTCCGAGCACCACCGCGAGGTGCGTCCACGACAGGAAGGAGGTCTGCACGGCGCGGGTGGCGACCAGGAGCGCGGCGGGCACACCGAGCATGAGCCAGCGATCCAGCGGCAGCAGCCCGAGCGTCGATTCGCGCGCTCGCCACGGCCGCGTCGCGCCGAGCCATGACGCGCGCGCAGCAGCCGCGCCGGGCCGGCGCACCAGCCGTGTGCGCGATGCGAGGGCGCCGATCACGACCCACGCTCCGGCGAAGACGAGCAGCAGGCGTGCGAGCCAGGCCATCGCCAGGTCGCGATCGGCGCGCTGCACGCCGAGCTCGGCTGCGGTGAGGTTGTACGCGGGGTAGTCGATGTCGCCCGCGTAGCGCTCCACGTGGGCGGCGGCGCGCTCCTCGAACTCGTCGCGGTCCTGCTCCCAGGCCGCATAGGCCTCGCCCGAGAGCGTGTCGTGCCACTGCGCCTGATGCAGGATCATCGCGCGGTAGGACGAGAGCAGCCGCAGCACGTCGACCTCGTAGTCCATCGTGCCGAGGAATGCGTCGCGCATGGAGTCGGAGTGCCAGGTCTCGGCATCCGTCGCGGTGATCAGGTCGCGCATCCGCTCGACGTCCGCGACGGCCTGCTCACCGCCGAGGATCACCCGGTCGATGTCGCCGTCGGTCGCGTCGCGCGATATCGCGTAGATGACGTCGAGCACGGCCGAGTCGCCGGTGAGGATGTCCCACTCGAAGATCCACATCATCGGGGGCGGCTCGAGGCCGATCGCGAAGACCCGCTGCTCGGCGAACGGCTCGATGTACATCCCCTGCTCGATCGCCGGCCGGGAGAGCGCCATCGCCTCGACGATCGCGGTGACGGTGGCCGGGTCGTCCGAGAACCACTCCCGCACCCACCCGGCGGTCACCTCCCCGACGTCGGCGGCCGGATCGCGGGCGAGGGCGGATGCGACGACCGTGTCCAGCTCATAGAGCTGCCAGAATCCCGCCTTCAGGTACAGGGTCATGGGCCCCGCACGCCACGGGCCGCCATCCTGCGTCCACGTCCAGATGCCCTCGATGCGGTCGTTCGCCGCGAGGAGCTGCTGGATGGCGAACTGGTACTGCGGGCCGAGGTCGTTGGGGAACGCCCCGAAGTTCTCGAACTCCCGCCGGCTCTGGAACTCCACGATCCGGCGCTGCTGCCCCTGCTCGAGCGTGACGTTCAGCGGCAGCCAGCTGTAGAAGTCGCCGAGCGTGTATTTCGTCGACACGATGAGCGCCGTGGAGTCGATGCCGCCCAGCACGGCCTCGTACGACGCGTCGTTCGTGTGCATGTCGCCGACCGCGCCGACACCGACGCTCCACGTACGGAAGATGACCTCCCGCTCGGCTGACTCCGCCTGCGCGGTGAGGGTCGCAAGCATCGCGCGGACGGAGTCGACCGAGGTCACCGCGAGCGCGGAGTACACATCCCACCCTTCGACGTCGTACACCCGGCCCGCCTCGCCGATCCGGATGAGGACGCCGTCCAGCGCCGGCTCTGCCGCGTACAGCTCGTCCAAACCGGCCGAGTACACGTCCCAGAGCGCCGGATCGGCGGTGTCGAGAGAGCCGAACCGGTCGGTGAGGTACTGCTCGAGCGGCGTGGTGAGCGTCAGCATGTCGGTGCGCAGGAACACCTTCATGCCGAGCTCGTCGGCGCGGTCCCAGAACGGCCCGAACGCCTCCCGCAGCGCGAGCGCCTTCGCTCGATGATCGTCGCCCTCCGCGTACACGGGGCCGTCGGGCGCATCGTCGAAGGTCACGTACTCGACCAGACCGGGGAACGCGACCGCGTTGTAGCCGTTGGCGAGCGAGTGCCGGATGAACACATCGAAGTCGTCGAATGCGTCGGCGAGCGACTCCGGATCGATGTAGGGCGGGTCGGGCAGCAGCACGTCCGCGAAGGCCTTGGACGCGTGCGAGTAGTCATCGCCCGACGCCCATGCGGCCGGATCCGGCGTGACCGCGACGGCGCCCATGTCCACCATGCGGAACGGCAGGCGCGAGGTGACCTCTTCGCCGAGATGCTCGTCGACGGAACGACCGGTGCGCACCTGCGCGGCGAGGTCGTAGATCCCGCGCACGGCCCCCGTCTCGCTCGGGGCATCGATGCGCAGGGCGCTCGGCGTGCCCGACAGCGTATACGCCTCGTCGGCGGGGTCGCCGCTGCCCGCGACGACGGTGAGGGATGCTTCGCCCGCTGTCGCCGCGGCGCCGGCGGCGGCATCCCGCAGCTCCTCCAGAGCGACATCGACGCGGACGGTCTGCGGGGCGTCGATCGCGGTGAATCGCGGCGACGGGACGGCCGCCGTGGCCGCGGGGACGACCGGCGGTGCCGGCTCCATCTGGGCTGCCGGCTCGGTGCGGATGCCGAGCGCGTCGCCGAGGACGATCCCGACGCCCGCACCGAGGGCGAGGAGCACGATCGTGGTGACGACGGCGAGGATCCCCCGCCGTGTCGCCTTCGCCATTGGGCCAGCCTAGATCCCCGCCGTCAGCTGCTCTTGCGGATGGCGCGCACCCCCGCCCAGAGTCCGAGCGCCGCGAGCACCAGCGCCGCGACCCAGCCCCACAGCACCGTCACGCTGCCGAGGTCGCCGGCCAGGAGCGCGCGCTCGGCCTGGACGACCCAGTTCACCGGGTTGACGGTGGCGACCGCGCGCATCCATGCCGGTCCCTCATCGAGCGGCAGGAGCATGCCCGACAGGATCAGCAGCGGGAAGATGAGCGTCTGCTGCACTCCCCAGAAGAGCCACTCGCGATCCTTGGTCTTCAGCGCCAGCGTGTACGACAGCGCGCCGAGCCCGACGCCGAAGACGGCCAGCAGCGCGAGTCCGATCACGAGCCCCGGAACGTTGATGGTGAATCCGAAGGGCCACGCGATCAGCACGATGATCAGCGCCTGAACCACGATCGGCGCGATCTCCTTGAGGGCGCGGCCGACCAGCAGCGACGACCGCGACAGCGGAGCGACGAGCGTGCGCTCGTGAGAGCCCGTCATCATCTCGTACTGCAGGTTCGACCCGGTGGCGCCCGTGCCGAACAGCACGATCATGACCAGCACTCCGGGGACGAACCACTGCAGGGTCTCGCCGACGGGCTGCCCCGATGAGCCGACCAGCAGCGGTGCGAACAGCCCCAGGAACACGAGCGGCTGGACGAGGCTGAAGATGAGCGTGAACGGGTCGCGTACGGCCGGCTTCAACTCCCGCGTCAGGACGTTCCAGGTGTCGCGGGCGGCGTTGGCGCGGACGGCGGTGTCGGGGCGGGTCTGTTCCCGCAGGCTCTGGGTGGTCATCGCTCGGCTCCTGTCGTGACGGATGCTGCCGCACTCGCGCTCGGCGCTGCCCCGGCATCCTGTTCGGTCTTCTCTGTTGTCGTCTCGTCTTCTTCGGTCGGCTCTCCCTCGCCGGCCTCGCGCAGCGTGCGGCCGGTCAGGGCGAGGAACACGTCGTCGAGGGTGGGCGGCACCCCCGTCGCCCTGGCGACACTGATGCCCGCGGCATCCAGCGCCCGGACCGCAGCCGGGAGGAGCGCGTCGCCGTCGGGCGCGGTGAGGGTCACGGATGCTTCACTCTCGCGTCGGACGTCTCGATCGGTGAGCCCCTGCACGACGGAGACGGCGCGCTCGGCGTCCGCAGTCGACCCGAACCCGAAGGTGAGGAGGTCGCCGGCGAGATTCGCCTTGAGCCGGGTGGCGGTGTCGTCGGCGATCACCCGCCCCCTGTCCATCACCATGACCCGCTCCGCGTAGCGGTCGGCCTCTTCGAGGTAGTGGGTCGTGAGGAACACGGTGGTGCCGTGCTCGGCGCGCAGGTCGAGGATGTGCTGCCAGAGATTCGCGCGACTCTGCGGATCGAGCCCGGTGGACGGCTCGTCGAGGAAGAGGAGCGGCGGCGCATGCATGAGCCCGAGCGCGACGTCGAGCCGCCTCTTCTGTCCGCCGCTCAGCTGCTGCACGGTGCGAGTGGAGAAGCTCGCGAGATCGAGCGACTCGATCAGCTCGTCCGCCCGCTTCGCGGACGCTGATTTCGACATGCCGTAGAAGGCCCCCTGACTCAGCAGCTCATCGCGCACCCGCTGCGCGAAGCTGCCGCTGGTGAGCTGTCCGACGTAGCCGATGCGGGCTCGGACGTCCGCCGGCCGCTTCAGGATGTCGTAGCCGACGACGCGCGCGGTGCCCGCAGTCGGAGGGATGAGGGTGGTCAGCATCCGGAGACTCGTCGACTTGCCCGCGCCGTTCGGCCCGAGAAAGGCGACGAGTTCGCCGCGGTCGACCCGGAAGGTCAGGTCGGTCACGGCTTCGACGGTCTTCTTCTTGACGGTGAATTGCTTGGTCAGACCTTGAGCTTCGATGATCGGTTCATTCGCCATGGATCGAAGGTAGAGGCAATCGCGGACAGATCCCGTCCTCGATCTCAGGCATTCTTGATTCATGTCCGATACGACCACTCGTGCTCTGTCGCTTCTGAACCTGCTGCAGACGCACCGGCATTGGCCGGGCACCGAGCTGGCCGAACGACTCGGCGTCACCGAGCGCACAGTCCGCCGCGACGTCGAGCGCCTGCGGGAACTGGGCTACCGCATCGAGTCGAGTCCCGGCGTCGCCGGCGGCTACCGCCTCGAGGCGGGCAGTGCGGTGCCGCCGTTGCTGCTGACCGACGAGGAGGCGGTGGCGATGGCGATCGGGCTGCGGGTGGCCGCCGCGCAGCGCCTCGTCGGCGGCTCGGAGACGGCGCTGACCGCGCTGGCCAAACTCGAGCAGGTGCTGCCCGCTCCCCTCCGCCGACGCGTCACCGCTCTCGCCGACGCCGTGCAGCCGACGGGAATCCGCAGCGGCGAAGCGGTGTCCACAGAGGTTCTCGGCGAGCTCGCGCTGGCCTGCCGCGACCACGAGCGTGTGCGGTTCGTCTACACCGCGGCATCCGGAGACGTGTCGCGTCGGCGCGTCGAGCCGTACACTCTCGCGCCCGCCGACCGGCACTGGTACCTGCTGTGCTGGGACGTCGAGCGGGAGGACTGGCGCACCTTCCGCGTCGACCGGGTCAGCGCGATCGAGCACACGCGCGTGCTCTTCGAACCCCGCCCGCTCACTCTCGAGCAGATCGAGGAGTTCATCCTCGTCGCCCGCTCGTGGGTGCGAACCGCCGTCGAGACCGACGTCATCATGGACCTCCCGATCGAAGCGATGCGCGAGGCGTTCGGCCAATGGGGGCAGGGTGCGACGCCCGAGGGCGCCGAGCGGACTCGCTGGCCCGTCGGCGGCCAGGACTTCCGCGAGACGATGTACGGAATGGCCTGGATCCCGGCCGGTGTCGAGTACACGACCGACATCGCAGAACCGGCGCGCGCCGACCTGCGCGAGACGCTCGAGCGGATGCTGCGCGCATTGGATGCCGCGCCATCGCCGCAGCAGTCCGAGACGGCCCGCCCGCAAGCCGCGTTGTCACTCGAGGACTCATAGCGAAACCACAGTTCACCGATCTGGCCCTGTGTCGTGATCGGGGGCTACGGTGGGCTCATCGCGGCGATCCGGGCGGTCCCGGGCTCCAGTTCATACCTGGAAGCGGTGCGGGTTCGACTCCCGCCGTCGCGTCCACTCCAGCCCTATCCTGATGTCATGGGCGTCATCGAGTTCGAGTTGACCCGCACCGTCCGTGCCGGCATCCAGGACGTCTTCGCTCGTCTGTCCGACATCAACGGCCACAACGAGTGGATGCCCGAGCAGGGAAGCATGCTCCGGCGCACTCGGCAGACCTCGCCGGGGGCGCCGGCCCTCGGGACGACGTATCTCGATGAGACGTCCTACGGCCCCACTCCCGGCGAGATCGCGGAGTTCGAGCCGCCGCACACGCTCGTGTACCACTGGTGGGACAAGTCCAAGGCGGGCAGGCTCAAGCTCGAGGGATGGCCTGCGTACCGGCTCGAGGCGAAAGACGACGGCACGACGCTGGTGCGTCACACCGCCCGGATGCACACCTACGGGCTGTACCGGCTTGCCACGCCCGTGCTCCGCAGGATCGCGAAGAAGGAACGCGCCGCGACGCTCGAGGCTCTCGCGGCGTCCTTCGAACGCAGCGGGCAGTCGCCGGCACGCTGAGGGCGCGCTGAGCGCAGGAGCGCCGCGGGTCAGATGAAGGCGAGTTCGCCTCGCACGATCGAGTCGCCGGAGTGGTCCGGATTCCCATCGGCGGGCTCCTGCGACACATCGACCAGCACGTATTCGCGGAGGTCGACGTCGTCGGGGATCGCGAACGTCTGCTCGCGCCCGTCGAGCACTCCGAGGCTGACGAGCGCTGACGCGTCCGCCGTGATGAGCCAGACCTCGCGGAACGTGTCGGGAGCGGCATCCGCATCCAACGCGACGCGCAGCTCGAGGGATCCGTCCGCGCGCTCCTCGAGGATCGCCTCACCCTCCGCGTCAGGGTGATCGGGGAATGCCGCCAGCGTCGCCTCGGCGACTTCGGTCTGCTGCGCGCGCTGAGTGAACACCCAGGCGCCCAGCCCGATGCCGGCGACCAGGAGCAGGGATGCCGCGAGCACCCACCCGCGCCAGGCACGGCGCGGCCGCGCCGAAGGCGCGGGTGCAGAGCCGCCCGGTTCAGCCGTCCGCCGGTCGGCGTCAGGCGGCGCGGGCTCCGGTGCCGGGGCGGCCGCGGATGCGGCATCGGCCCGGCCGGCATCCGGCATCCCTGCGCCCCCGCTCAGGGCCAGTTCGGCCACGATGCGCTGCCACACGGCTTCGGGCGGGGCCTCGAGCTCGCCGATGTCGATCGTGGCACGCCCGGCGATCGCCGCGTGACGCAGTGCCGCCAGCTCATCGACGCACGCGGGGCAGTCGGCCAGGTGCTCCGACTCCTGCGGGGTCGCGCCCGGTTCGCCGAGCGCGAACAGAGCCAGTCGCTCGGGGTCAATGTGCGACATGTCCCACCTCCAGTCGCGTGCGCATGCGTTCCAGACTTCGTCGGATGTGGCTCTTCACGGTGCCGAGCGGCATGTCCAGTCTTCGCGAGATCTCCTGGTGGGTCAGGTCGTCGAAGAAGGCGAGTCGCATCACGCGGCGGGCATCCGGTTCCAGACGTTCGATCTCCTGCGCCACGAGGATGGTGTCGCCGAGATCGACCTCGGGGGTGACCAGATCGTCGGGGCGCGTGGTGCGCTGAAGCTGCTCGTGCAGCGCGCGGATGCGCGCGCGAGCCTGGTGCGTATCGGCGATGCGGCGCTTGGCGATCGCCACGAGCCACGTCGAGAGCCGGGCGCGCGACGGGTCGTACGACGCCCGGGAAGTCCAGGCCGAGACGAACGTCTTCTGCGTCACATCCTCGGCGTCGGTGCGATCGCCGAGCGATCGAAGTGCGAGCGTGAAGACGACCGGCGACCATCGACGGTAGACGTGCTCGAGTGCGCGTTCGTCGCCGGCGACGAATCGGGCGTCCCACGCCGACTCGCCGTCGGGCGCTTCCGCGCCCGCGACGTCCTCTCCTGGGCTCACGAGCTCATCCGCCATTTCTACGCACGCGGTGCGGCGACCACGACGACGTTGTCGGCGTAGCGGCCGGTGTCGCCGTCGAATGCTCCACCGCACGTGATCAGCACCAGTGCGTCGGTGCCCTCGCGAGCGAAGATCGCCTCCGTCGGCAGGTCCTGCTTCGGATAGTACGTCACCGAGACGACCCCGTAGGCGGCCGTCGAGCCGTCTGCGCCGGTCACGATGACCTCGGAGTCGGCGGTGAGATCCCGAAGCGCGTCGAAGGGTCCGATCGGATACTCCGGTGCGTCGATGTGCGCCGAGATGACCGTGTTGCCGTCCGGGCTCCACGGATCGGGGCCGAACCGGTACCACCCCGCGATCGCGGGATCAGGCGGCAACTCCATGAAACCGCCCGGTTCGACCCCGACCGGGACCACCTCCATGTCGATCCCCTTGTCGGGGATCTGCACCCGGACCGGAGGCATGGCCGCGCGAACCGGTTGCAGCGTGCTGCGAACGATGGGGACATCGACCGCAGGCGTCGGAGCAGCAGACGGGTGTTCCAGACGCGGACGCGGGGCGGAGGGCGCGCCCACCCCGCTGGGGGACGGGGCGGGCGCGCATGCGGAGAGAGCGAGGATCAGCACCAGAGGTGCGATCAGGCGTGGCATCACGTCTTGCTCTCTCGATCGGGGGCCGGCAGGTCAGGAGTCGATCTTGACCCCTTGCCTGCGCCGGGCGACCACCACGGCGACGGACGCCGCTGCGGCCGCGAATGCCAGGCCGATGATCCAGAACGCCTGGGTCAGCGCGTCACGCTCGGCGGCGTAGCCGGCGGTGCCGGAGGGTACTCCCCCGGGGGTTGTGTGCCCGACCGTGACCGTCTGCACCGCGAGGTCGAGGTTGCCGTCTTCGGCGCTGCCCCACGCGTAGACGATCGTGAGCACGCCGTCCGAGATGGCGACATCCGCCGGGCCGATCACCGGGTCGGTGGTTCCCGCGAGGGCGACGGCCGCCGATACCGTGCCGACGGGCAGGTCGAGCCTCGCCTCATCGGGGTTCACCAGGCCTTGGATCACCGGCGCACCTCCGGCCAGGATGTCGACGGCGGGCGCGGCTGCGACGTGGCGCACCGCGAGTCGGCCCTGACCGGCTGCCGTGGTCGCCAGGTCGTTGCCGAAGGCGGTCAGCGTCGGCTCGCCGGCCTCGGTCAGGTGGGCGACAGCGGTGTAGCTCGAGTTGGCGGCGAGCGTGACGGTGACCGGCCCGAGGATCGGAGCGCTGTCATCTGCGGCATCCGTCGCCGTCAGCGCGACTTCATAGTCGCCCGCGGGCAGGTCCAGTGGGCCGGCGAGATCCCCCGGCTGGAAGTCGTCGAGCGTGAGCTCGCCGTTGACGTAGACGTCGACCGGTGTGTCGGGGATGCCGTGGAGCACCGAAAGGTCGGCCGTGGTGGCCGAGATCGCCTGGGCGGGGGCGATGAAGCCCGCCGCGAGGGCGAAACCGGCGACGACGCCGGCTGCGATTGTCTTGCGCACGTTGTCCTCCTTGTGGGGCGGCTCGTTCCGCCCTGCAGTGGGTACTTCGCGCGCAGGCGGCACGTTGGATGCACCTGTATGGAAAAAGTCGCTTCTATCGCCGAGCGGACGCACGGTTCGTCGCGCTTGACGGCGGCGGCCCGGGCGCAGTTCAGGAGTGTATGCGCGGCGAATCCGCGTCGGCGAGGAAGCCCTCGACGACCTCGGCGAACTCGTCGGCTCGCTCGATCTGCGGCATGTGGCCGGTGCTCTCGAAGACGTGCGTCCTCGCGTGCGGAAGCGCCGACGCGGCCGCCGCCAGCTGCGTGAAAGGCAGGATCCGGTCGCGGTCTCCCCACAGGATGAGGATGGGCAGGTCGGCCTGCGCCAGAGCGGTCAGGAGATCCTCCCGCCACGACGTCCGGACGCCGCGATACGTCCCGAGCTCACCGGCGAGGTCGAGCATCGTGTCTCTGTGGTTCCGGCGCTGCGAGAGCCGGTAGGCGTGCGCGATCCGCGCGTCGGTCACGGCGGACTGATCGGCGAACGCTGCGCGGACGGCCATGCGGGAGCTCGCGAGCCTCGGCCTCAGCATGGCTGCACCCAGCGGCTTGACGGTCAGCAGCCGCAGCGCGAGGGTGACGTCCTGGCCGAAGCCGGCGCTGTCGACGAGGACGAGCGCGCGGACGCGATCCGGATGGCGGACTGCGAGCGACATGGCGACCGCGCCGCCCAGGGAGTGCCCGATGACCGGAACGGCCGTGGTCACGCCGACGGCGTCCAGGAATGCCGGGATCGCGTCAGTCAGTCGGTCGAGCCTGGCAGGCCCCGGGAGGCGGTCGGAGTAGGCGAACCCCGGCAGATCGAGGCTGTGCACCCGGTGCCGGCGGGCCAGCAGCTCGTGCTGCTCGTCCCAGTCGCGGAGACTCTGGCCGATGCCGTGGAGGAGCAGGATCGGCGGGCCTTCTCCGGTGATGCGATACCGGATGCGCGCACCGTCGATGGTGACCGTCTGCGTGCCCGCCTGCTCGAGCGGGACGCGCGGCCGCTCCCCGGACGTGCGCGCGGTGGACGCGGCGGTGCGCTCCCCCGCGAAGCCGAATCGGACGTCATCGGTGAGGCGCCCGGCTCGGAGCATGGCGAAGTCGCGCGCGTAGTTCTGGTGCAGCCGCCACGGAGCCTTGGCGCCCTGCTTGGGAAGCGCCTCGACATCGCGCAGGACATAGCCGGACTTCAGGTCGATCAACGGCGTGAGCTCGGCCCCGGCGACGGACTTTCGGGCGTGCGGGGTGACGGTGCGATAGCCACGACGATCCATGTACCGCAGGAGACGCGCGACATACCGGGCGACCAGGTCGGCTTTGAGCGTCCAGGTCGCGTTCGTGTATCCGATCGTCATCGCGAAGTTGGGCACACCCGAGAGCATCATGCCCTTGTAGGTCAGCGTGCGCGGCACGTCGACTGCCGTCCCGTCCACGGTCATCGTCATCCCGCCGAGGTAGAGGAGCTGCAGGCCGGTCGCGGTGACGATCAGATCGGCATCCAGGAATGCGCCCGAGGACAGGCGGATGCCTTTCGCGGTGATCTCGGAGATGCGGTCCGTGACGATGGATGCTGTGCCACCGGTGATGGCGCGAAAGAGGTCGGCATCCGGGATGAGGCACAGCCGCTGGTCCCAGGGCTCGTACGAAGGAGTCAGGTGCGGGTCGATGGCGAAGTCGGCCGGCAACCGGTCGACGGCCGCCTTCCGGAGGATCGCCTTCATCGTGTCCGGCCTGCGCCGGGAGAGCCGGTAGGTGAACATGAGCCAGGCGATGTTCTTCAGGCGCACGAGCTGGTACGCCAGCCGAACGGGCAATCGGCCGCGCAGGAGATCGGCCAGGCGATCGTGCGACGCGACCGGCGCGATGTAGGTGGGAGATCGCTGCAGCATCGTGACGTGGGCGGCGGTCTCCGCCATCGACGGCACGAGCGTGACGGCTGTCGCGCCGCTGCCGATGACGACGACGCGCTTTCCGGTCCAGTCGAGCGGCTCGGGCCAGTGCTGAGGATGCACGATCGTTCCCTCGAACGACTCCGCTCCCGGGATCGTCGGTGCATGTCCTTCGTCGTATCGGTAGTAGCCGGAGCACACGTAGAGGAAGGAGCAGGTGAACGTGCGGCTCTCCGCGCTCGGATCGCTGCCTGCCCACTCGCCGTCCGACGTGCGGACCGTCGTGACCGTCCACTCGGGAATCGGCGCTGTGCCACTCGGCTGAGACGACGCGATGGTTGAGGCGGATGTGCGGCGACAGGCCCTCGTCATCGACCGTGCCGAGGATGTAATCGCGGATCGCCTCTCCATCCGCGAGCGACTTCGAGTCCGTCCACGGCCGGAAGGAGAAGCCGAGCGTGTGCATGTCGGAGTCGGAGCGAACGCCCGGATAGCGGAACAGATCCCAGGTGCCGCCCACGGCGCCGCGCGACTCCAGGATCACGAAGGTCTTGTCGGGGCGGTCGCGCTTCAGGATGCTCGCGGCGCCGATGCCGCTGAGACCCGCGCCGACGATCACGACGTCGACATGATCCGGCACCGCCCGGCTAGCCATGCCTGCGCCGTTCGAGCGCACCCTCGATGGCCAGGGCGAGTACGAGGACGACGACCGCCGCCCCGAGCGCGCCGAGAGGCGGCACAGCGGCCAGGAGCGGGACGACCGCCACGAGAGCAGCGGCGGCGATCAGCCGGATCCAGGGCGTCCGCATCCCGACGAGGCGGGCGAAGACGGCCGTCCCGGCGACGTAGACGGCGAGGCCGATTCCCAGTGCCGATGCTCCGAAGATTCCGAAGGGCTCCGCCTCGCCGATGTGCGCCATGGCGTCCTCGACGCCCAGCGCGCTCACGATGACGCCGCAGATGATCGCGAGGTGCAGATAGGTGTACGCGTTCATGGCCAGGACGACGCGCGCAGCATCCGTCCGTCTCTGCATCTCGTGCTCGCCGGCTGGCGAGACCCTCAGGAAGTAGGCGCACCACAGCAGCACCGAGAGCGTCACGGCGAGCGCGGCGCCGGCCACGATCGGCCACGTGATCGGCTCGCGGGCGACACCTACGCCGATCGCGACGATCGATTCGCCGAGCGCGAGGATGACGACCAGGCCGTAGCGCTCCGACCAGTGGGCAGGCGAGTAGATGCGCCACTGCCCACCACCGCGCGAGCTCGCGTAGGTCAACGCGAAGTCGTAGAGGAACGCGGCGAGCCAGATCCACGTCTGCGCCGGTTCGCCCACGAGCGCACCGACGACGAGTGCGATCGCCGCCGGCACCATCGCCACCGCTTCGGTGATGAGGACCTGGCGGCGCAGCTGGGCGTCGTCTCCCGCGGCCAGGAGGTAGAGCGTGCCGTGGATCACCCGGACGATCGCATAGGCGATGGCGACGACGAGGGGGGCGTACAGTCCGCCCGGCAGGTCGTCGTACGCCTCGGGAAGAGCCAGGGCGATGACGAATACCGCGACCATCGCCACACCCATGCCCACGCGGACGGCCGGCTGGTCGGCCGGCGACTGGTTGGTGAGCCAGCAGTAGGAGACCCATGTCCACCAGAGGAGCCCTAGGAGGATGAGGGCCTGCAGGATGCCGAAGGCGCTGTGGGTCTCGGCCATCAGGCCGGTGACCTGCGTGAACGCGAAGACATAGACGAGGTCGAAGAACAGCTCGAAGGTCGACACGCGGGTCGACGAATCGGACACCCGCAGGGATCCCGCCGCCCCCCGGTTGCCCGCCGCCCCGTCGTCTCGCATCGCACCAGCATGAAGGAGTGCGTGGCCGTCCGTCGAGTCCTCCGGTTCCTGATGCGAGAAATATTGCACCTTTCGGTTCAGTGTTGTACACTGAACCACATGGTTCACAGTCACGTGCTCGACCGGGCGTTCGCCGCACTGTCGGACGGCACTCGGCGGGAGATCCTCGCCCGGCTCGGCACCGGGCCCGCCACGGTGTCCGAGCTGGCCGAGCCGGCCGGCATCACGGTCACCGGCATGGCGAAGCACATCAAGGTGCTCGAAGACGCCGGACTCGTCTCGACGCAGAAGGTCGGGCGGACCCGGGAGTGCCGTCTCGGCGGCGAGCGATTGGATGACGCGATGGCATGGATCAGCTTCTACCAGCGTCTCTGGGAGCGTCGCCTCGACGGTCTCGACGCGTACTTCACCCTCCAGAAAGGACAAGAGTCATGACCGAAACAACCACCACCCCGCTCAGCCTGCGCATCGAGCGCGTGCTCCCGGCCACCCCGGAAGCCGTGTTCGACGCCTACACAGACGCCGAGAAGCAGAAGATCTGGTTCAGCATCCTGGACGAGCGCCCCGGCGTCGTCGAGATCGAGGTCGACCTCCGAGTGGGCGGCATCCAGACGGCGGTCTGGGGTCCGGACCCCGAGACGCTGTTCCGCGAGACGCAGACCTTCCTCGAGATCGATCGACCGCGCCGCCTCGTCACCGAGTCGACGGGGAGCACCCCGGACGGCATGACGATGACCACGCGGATCGAGATCACGTTCGAGGCCGAGGGCGAGTCCGGCACGCGCATGACGATCGTCCAATCCGGCTTCCCGGTGCCCGAGATCCGCGACTTCTTCGTCCAAGAGGTGTGGAACGGCGCCCTCGCCCGCATCACCGCGTATCTGGAGCGTGAATCGTGAGGCGAATCGCCGCGGTCCCGGCGCCGTGGATCATCGCGGGCGCGGTTCTGCTGGCGGTCCTCGTCAATCTCGCGCTCTACGGTCTCGGGCGAGCCCTCGGCGCGACCTTCGCGTTCACCACCCCGGCCGGCCCCGCCGTCGTCGACCGGTCACCCTGATCGGGTTCACCGCCGTGCCCCTCACGATCGGGCTCGCCGCGCTCGCGCTCATCGGCCGCTGGTGGAAGGGCGCGTACGTGGTCGCGCTCGTGGTGGCTCCGGTGCTCGAGGTGGGCAGCATCCTGATCATGACCGTTCCCACCGACCTCGACCCGATCAGCAAGGCGACTCTGGCGGCGTGTCACGTGGCCCTCGTGCCTGTGACGATCGTGGCGGTCGCAGCACTCCGGCGACGCCGGACGGCCGGTGCGTCGCGGCAAGCGCCTGATCCGGCCGCCCGGTCGCGACACGTGGCGGGTGCCCCGGCGGCTCGGTGATGTGAGACCGAGGCGGCGCGCTCACGCTCGCGCGTCGAGCGGCGACGTGACGGCGATCGCCCACCGTCCGTCGCCGGCGACCAGCTGGTAGGCGTTCAGCTCGTGCCGACATGGTCGCCGTGCGCGTCGAGGTTCTCGAGGTCCGCCAGCCCGATCCACACCCCGTCCTCGTCGTAGGACGCACGGAGGTTCCGGATGCGGACGGCATCGATCCCCGCATCCTTGTATCGGGCCGCATTCTGCTGGAAGAACTCCCGCGTCATCCCCGGGTCGGTGATCGCCAGCGTCCCGCTTCGCGAGACCGCGAGCGACGGGTAGAGATAGCACCTGCTCAGTTCGTCCAGATCGACTGCGCTCAGCGCCCCGGCATATCGTGCGAAGAACTCGTCCACGGACTCGTGCGTGATTCCCTCGTTTTCGTTCATGTCACCGACGCTAGAAGTCATTTCCGACACGCCTATGTCGGAAATGGAAGACTCTCGCGCATGGACCGCACTGTGCGCGCAGCGACGTCGCGCGACCCCCACCTCACCCTCCGCCGCGTCGAACGCCATCAGCGGATCGTCGAGATCCTTGCCGGGGCCGAACGGCCGTGGCCGGCCTTCGCGCTGGCCGAGCGACTGGGCGTCTCGGGGCGCACCGTCGAACGCGACCTCGAGCGGCTCCGTCTCTCCGGGGTGCCCATCGCGTCTCGGCGCGGACCGGCCGGGGGCGCAGTGCTCGACGCACGACCCGGCCTCCGGCGGTTCGAGATGTCTGTGACCGAAGTCGCGGCCCTGCTGGCCAGCATGGTCGCGCTCGGTCCCAGTGCGACGGATGCCGCTTCCTCCGCCACGGCCACGCTCGTCGCGGCCCTGATCGGCGACGCCTGACGCGGTCGCCCGGCGTGGAGCGTCCCGAGCACCCCTGCGGAGCGTGCGCTCTGCGCGAACGCGGCCATCGTACGCCGGCGCGGTGCTGAGATGGTCGCATGGACGAAGAGGCGCTCGATGCGTACTCCGCAGCGGTGATCCGGATCGCCGAGACGGTGCTCCCGTCGGTCGCCGCCGTGGCGGTCCGCTCCGCACGCGGCTCGGGTGCCGGAAGCGCGTCGGTCATCTCGGCGGATTCGCACCTGCTCACCAGCGCTCATGTGGTCGCCGGCGCAGACCGCGCCGAAGTGTCGTTCTCGGACGGCTCCGTGCTCGACGCCCGCGTGGTCGGCAGCGACCCGCTGTCAGACCTCGCCGTCCTCCGCGCCGACGGCGGAACACCGCCGCCGATCCCGTTCGGCGATGCATCCCGGCTCCGGGTGGGACAGCTCGTCGTCGCGCTCGGCAACCCGCTCGGCATGGCCGGGAGCGTCACCGCGGGGATCGTATCGGCGCTCGGGCGGTCGCTCCCGACGCAGGCGGGACGCGTGGTCGACGAGGTCATCCAGACGGATGCTTCGCTCAACCCGGGCAACAGCGGCGGCGTGCTCGCCGACAGCGCCGGCCGCATGGTCGGAGTGAACACGGCCGTCGCCGGAATCGGCCTCGGGCTGGCGGTTCCGATCAACGCGTCGACGCGCGACATCATCGACGCTCTGATGACCCGCGGCCGCGTCCGGCGGGCTTGGCTCGGTGTGGCCGGCGCTCAGATCACCCTCACCCCAGAACTGTCCGCCCGAGTGGGATCTCGCACCGGGATGCAGGTCGCCTCGGTCGTCGCCGGAAGCCCAGCCGCCTCGGCCGGAACGCGTCGGGGAGACATCGTGATCAGCGTCGACGGCAACCCCGTCACGAGTGCCACCGGAATCCAGCGATTGATGGTCGAGCACGCCATCGGACGGCGTATGGAGGTGACGGTGTGGCGCAACGGCGCCCTCGTCGACATCGTCGTGGAGCCCGAGGAGCTGCACGTCTCCTGACGCCCGCCCGCGCCGAAGCCCTGTTCCCCGGCGCCGGGAGGCCCTAGCCTGACGTGCGGACGCACGGAAGGGACCCGAAGACATGAGCCTTCGCGATCAGATCGGTGACGAGACAGGGCCATCGACGCGAGAGCGATCCAGGGCGGCGGATACTGCTGACCGGCGCCACGATCGTCACGATGGGTCCGCTCGGGGTGCTGAGGGGCGATCTGCTGGTGCGCGGCAGCACGATCGAGGCGGTCGGTGCCGCCATCGGCGACCAGGTCGGCGCAGACGTGATCGTCATCGATGCGAGCGGCACGATCATCCTGCCGGGACTCATCGACTCGCACCTGCATGCCTGGGAAGGACAGCTGCGCGGCATCGCGCCGGATGCCGACTTCGGCGAGTACATGGCGATCACCCACGGGGGAATCGCACTGCACTACCGCCCCGAAGACCTTGCGATCGCCGAGCGACTGTCGGCGGCGCAGGCGATCAACGCCGGAACGACCACCTTCATCGACAACAGCCACAACTCCCGCACGCGCGATCATTCGGATGCCGCCATCGAGGCGCTGCTGAGCACCGGCATCCGGGCCGTCTACGCGGCGGGCAGCGCACAGGCAGGAGAGCACGACGGCCAGCTCCCGGAGGACCTCATCCGCCTGCGCGAGGAGTACTTCTCGGGCGGGCAGGATCTCCTGACCCTCCGGCTGTTCGACGTGATGCCCTCCGTCGAGCGGTGGCAGTTCGCCGCGGAGCACGGCTTCGACCTCTGCGCCGAGATGGGCTTCTGGGTTCCCGATGTCGAGAAGCTCGGCGAGAGCGGGCTGATGCGACCCGGCCACACCTACAACCACTGCTCGGGCTTCAGCGACGCCATGTGGGGCGCGATCGCCGACAGCGGGGCCGCGGTCAACCTCGTGCCGCGGTCGGACTCGCAGTACGGTCTGGGCGGATTCTCGCCCGTGCTGCAGGCGGACCGGCACGGCATCCAGATCGGCATCAGCTCCGACAACGAGCTCAGCTATCCGCACGATCTCTTCGCCGAGATGCGCACCCTCCTGACCGTCCAGAGGGGCCTC
The DNA here is from genome assembly GCA_963717585.1 of uncultured Actinomycetota bacterium. Taxonomy (GTDB): domain Bacteria; phylum Actinomycetota; class Actinomycetes; order Actinomycetales; family Microbacteriaceae; genus Microbacterium. The sequence continues at coordinate 1,133,098 of CAVQWI010000001.1, forward strand.
TCCTTCGCGGCCGAGTACGGCGGCGAGGCCGACGTCCCACCCCGATACGGAGTCGAGGACGTGCTCCGCGCCGCGACGGTGGGCGGCGCTCTCAACGCGGGCCGCCAGGCCGAGATCGGAACGATCGAGGTCGGCAAGAAGGCGGACCTGGTGGTCATCGCCCTCGACCAGGTGACGACCAGGCTGTTCGGATCGGACATCGGCTCGGTCGTCAACTGCGGCAGCCCGGCGGTCGTGGACACCGTGCTGATCGACGGGAAGATCAAGAAGTGGGGCGGCGAACTCGTCGGAGTCGACTACGAGGCACTGGCCCGCAACGGCGAGGCGTCGCGGGGCTACCTGCTGGAGCGCTACGGCGTCACCGACGACGACATCCGGGCCGGTCTGCGCGTCGCCGCAGAACCGTGACACCCGAGGGTCACCGCCGGATCAGATCGAAGCGGTGCGCCACGCCTCGAAGATCGGCGGCATCTTGATCTCGACGGCGGTGATCCAGGCCCCGGGCTCGGTGGTCCCGCAGAACTGGCCGCTCGGGTACCAGAACCTGCTGGCGGGATCGCGGGTCTCCTCACCGGGGCGCCCCGTCCGGGTGACCCAGCACCGGTAGTAGATCTTGGACGTGAACGCGAGCTGGGTGATGGCACCCGCATCCTCCGAAGGACACCTCTCGCCTGCGGGGGCCTCTGCCGTGAGCACGCCGTCGACGCCGGGACGCGAATATCGGCAGGCGTAGCTCACTCGCAGCGACACCCCCGAGGAGATGAGGCGCAGCGAGATCCAGCGGAAGGAGCCGCCGTCGCCCGCGCGCGCGAACACGATTCCGTTCCGCGACCGGACATAGGTCGCGTCCTGCCCTTCGCTGTCGCCGTAGCCGAACTCGAAGATCGGGAAGCGCTCGTCCGGCTCCTCGAGTTGAGTCACGTAGGCACCTCCGCGAGCGCTCACTGTGCCGCTGCCGCTGCGATCCACGCCTCGGCCGCGGGAGGCCCCGGCTGGCTGCGTCCTCGCGGTGCTAGTGTAGGCCGCGGTGCGCACCGAGGGGGGTGGGCTGCTTCGCGGCACCGGGCGGCTGGCCCACCCGATCGTGCCGCGCACACTGTTTGAGGAGCGATCGGATGCCTCCCGAAACGTCGAAACCCAAGCGTCAGGTTCACGTGTTCGGCGGCGGCCCGGTCGGCCTGATCCTGACGGCGCTGCTGCAGACGATGGGCGACTACTCGATCCGGCTCTACGAGAAGCGGTCCTCATATTCGCGCACCCGGATGGTGAAGCTCGACACGTACCTGGTCGCCGATTCGGTCGAGGACTACTGCATCGACTACATCGACGGCGAGAACGTCGAGGCGGTCTTCGATCGCACCGACCTGGACGAAGGCGTCGCGTCGCGGCAGTCGATTCCGGCCGACCTGAGGGCACTCCTGCTGGATTGGACGCTGGGCTTCTGTCCGCTCAACGCCATCGAGCAGGCGCTCAGCGACCTGATCGACGCACGCGGCACCGGCTCCGTCGAGCGCATCGTGGGCGAACTGACCGCCGGGGACGCTCTGACGATGGTCGGACCGGACGACATCGTGATCGATTGCACGGGAAGTCGCTCCCTTCTGCGCGACCACATCTCCCCCGCATTCGGCGGCGCCCAGCCCAACCTCTTCAAGGTGCGTCTCGAGTACGCGCTGGTGATCACGTTCCTGTACAGCCAGACATACGTCTGCGACGAGTACTGCAAGTACTACAAGAACGCCGAGAACGACCACTACAAGTTCATCCCCGCCGTCCATCGGACCTTCTACGACCAGGGCGTGAGCCACGTGACCGGGATCGTCAACATCACGGAGGAGGAGTTCCGGGCCATTCCGTCCGGCTTCGACAGCCAGTGGCTGCGCGACAACCTTCCCGGGGTGACCCAGTCGATGGACAGGTTCATCGAGAGGATCAAGCACGAGACCGGAGGGGAGATTCTCGGCGAGACCGAGATCGTCCGCATTCCACTGGACCTGTATCACGCCCGCAACGTCACCAGCCGGAAGTGGCGTGCGCTGAACGCCGCGGAGCATCCGTTCGTGAATGCACCGGCGTTCCTGGCGGGCGACTCGGCCATCGGCTCACCGTATTTCCAGTCGATCTCATTGGGCTTCGAGTGCGCGATGTTCCTGGCCGGACTGCTCGGACAGCAGGATCTGCCGCTGCAGGAGCGCTTCGACCGGTACGAGAACTTCATGTACAAGCAGTGGCTGCGCGTCTACATGCGCAGCAAGATGATCAAGCACAACAAGGACCTGTTCGAGACCCTCGACGACACCTTCGCGCTGCTGGAGAAGCTCCACATCTACTGATCGGCCGTCGCGTCCGCGAGATCCGGGCTCTCCCCCGCGTCTCCGGGCGCGCTGCCCGCTGCCGCCGCCTCACCCAGTGGTCGATCAGGGCGGCAAGCCATGCGCCGCCGATCCCGAACACGACCACCATCGCCTCGGTGACGAGCGTGTACGCGCCGGACGTGGCAGACACGTCGACGAGGATGCGGCTCACGATAGGCGGGATGATGGCGAGCAGGAGCACGACGAAGGCGAGCGGATGCCGTCCCCGGACCAGCAGCCAGCCCCCGAGTGCGACGACCAGCGTGATCAGACCCTGGTTGACGACGAACGTCCAGAACGCGACCGGCTGGTCGATGTTGCCGATGCCGCGCTCGATGCCTACCGTCGCCCACAGCAGCAGCACGACGCAGGCGAGCGTCACGGCGCCGAGGCGGCGCGCGCCGGTCGTCGGCATGATCGTGAAGGACGCGACGTAGAGCCCCAGGATGATGAGGTACTCGACGAAGTCCACGGCCGGCACATCCGTGCCCAGTGCTCCTGCGTAGTTCGCCGCCTGCAGGAACGCGCTGAAGTCGGTCGCGATGTTCAGGAACCCGGCGAACAGCACGCCGACCATCGCCGCACCGTACCGTGCGTTCCGGTCGAATCGCAGCGCGGGAGTCATGGCTAGACAATAGTGCCCTCGCCGATCCGCCCCGTTCCGCCGCCGATACAATGACGACAGGATTGCGCCCAGGGGGATATGTGGACGAATCGAACGGCGACGCACGCGACGATGCGCCTCGCGACGCGTCGCGGCGGGACTTCCTCCGACGGGCAGGCATCGGCGCTGCGGGCGTGGCCATCGGCGCGTCAGCCGGTGCAGCGGTCACCGCCGCCGCCACCGCGCATCCGCCCGAATTCGATCCGCTGCCGAAGCGGTCGTCGCCGGGCTTCGACCACATCGTGGTCGTGATGTTCGAGAACCGCAGCTTCGACAACATGCTGGGATGGCTCTACACGGCCGACGAGAAGTCCCAGGACCAGTTCGACGGGCTGGCGCAGGGCAGCTACTCGAACGTCGGGCTCGACGGCGAGACGGTGCCCGCCTACGTCTACGACGGATCGACGGACGCGATCATGCAGTCGCCCCAGCCCGATCCGGGCGAGACATACCCGCACGTGAACACGCAGCTGTTCGGCGTCGTGGACCCGGACACCAACGAAGACATCCGGCGGCACAGCATCCTGCCTCCGTTCAACACGCCGTCGATCGGCGCGGTCGCCGACATGTCGGGTTTCGTGAAGGATTTCGCGATCAACTTCCAGCGGGACCACGGCAAGCTTCCGACGGCCGACGAGTATCGCGTGGCCATGGGCAGCTTCAGTCCCGACATGATGCCCGTGCTCTCCACGCTGGCGCGCGAATTCGCCGTCTACGACCGATGGCATGCCGGCGTGCCGTCGCAGACCTTCTGCAACCGCCTGTTCTTCCACGCCTCCACCTCGAACGGCTACGTGACCAACCACGGCGGCGACAGCTACTACAAGTGGATCAACGGGCCGCCCGCGCCGACGATCTTCAACCGCCTCGAGGAGGCGGGCATCCCGTGGCGCATCTACTACGACGGGTCGCAGCTCGTGTCGCTGACCGGGCTGCTGCACTCCCCTGTGCTGCAGCCGTACTGGAAGACCCACTTCCGCGAGATCGGGCAGTTCTACGCCGACGCGGAGAACGGCGATCTGCCCGCGTACAGCTTCATCGAGCCGCGGATGGTGTTCAACCACAACGACATGCATCCCCCATGGGGCAAGAAGGTGCGCGAAGACGAGGTGGATGTCGACGGCGAGAAGATCCCGGTATACAACAGCGCGCTCTCCGACGTCCGCGCCGGCGACCGGCTGGTGCAGGACGTCTACGACGCTGTCCGACTGAGCCGGTCGAGCTCCGGCTCCAACGCCATGAACACCGCGCTCGTGATCACCTTCGACGAGCACGGCGGAACCTTCGACCACGTTCCGCCGCCCACGACGACCCCGCCCGACCGCAGCGGGCCGGGCGAGATGGGTTTCACCTTCGACCGGCTCGGGGTGCGGGTCCCGGCGATCGTAGTGAGCGCCTACACCGCGGGCGGCACGGTCGTGCACGACGAGATGCATCACGGCTCGGTCATCAACACGCTCTGCCGCCAGCACGGACTCGCCCCGCTCACCCTCCGCGACCAGAGCGCCAACCCGATCTTCAATTCGATCAATCTCACCGAGCCCCGCCAGCCGTACACCTGGCCGAAGCCGCGGGCGCTGTACGCCGGGCGGAACCCGGAAGAGGACGACGCGGCCGCGGCGGCGACCAAGCACAAGCATCGTCCGCTGACGGCGCCGGCGCAGGGGCTCACCGGCCTGCTGCTGGCTCGCTACAACCCCGGAAGCAAGGCTCCGCAGACCTACGCGGAGGCGTATGACGCCGTCGTGCGGTTCGGCAAGGGACTGTTCGGAACCTACGACGACGCCAAGTGACGGTGAGCCGGCCATCGGCCGTCTCATGCGATTCGGGTGCCAGGGGGCAGACGCCGCGCGGGCGTCCGTGTACGAGCCCATGCCCACCACAGCAGAGCCGCAGTCAGAGCCAGCTGGATGGCGAGACCCACGAACCAGCTCGGCGTCGTCGACTCGACGACCTCCTCGGCGGTCGGCGACTCGCGCTGGCCGGCATCCTGATCGCATTCGTCCCAGGTCGTCTCGAGCTGGGGCGGCTGCTGCACGAACCGCACCCCTGACTTGATCTGGCTGAACAGGTCGACCGGGTAGCCGTCCCGGAACGTCGACGGGGTGGCGTCGGCGAGCACCACGAACGGATTCGCCGCGAGGAACCACCACACCCGGTCGAATCGGGCCACCTCGTACCTGGTGGTCTGCCACGGCCCGCAGGTGTAGGTGGGCTCGGTCGGTCCGATGATGCACTGCGGGAGCGGTTCGGTCTGCCCCGGCTCGGCAGTCATGCACTCGGGCGGGACCTGCGGAAACGACTGCTGCTCGTCGTAGACCAGCGTGCGGTAGCTGTTGACGGTCTCCGATCTGATCGCCGACCCGCCCAGTCCGAATGCGATCAGCGTGCCGACGACGAGGGCGGCGACCACCAAGTAGGTGACCGCGACGGAGAACAGCGGACGAGCCAGGATGCCGCTCAGTCCGACGCCGATTCCGGCGATGACCCCGATCTCCACGATCAGGATGACGAACGACACCAGCAGCGTGGCGGCGGGAACACCGCCGGCGACCATCGCCACGATCAGGAAGGGCACGGCCACGGCGATGAACGCGAGCCCGGTGATCCACGCTGCGAGGAACTTGCCGAGCAGGATCTCAGCCGTGGTCACGAGCGTCACCTGGACCGGAGCGAGGGTCGCGGCATCCCGATCCCCGTTGATCGCGTTGCCGCTGAGTGTCGGCGACACGAGCACCGAGAGCAGCAGGACGAAGTACACCACGACCGAGTAGGCGCCTGGGCCGCTGGGCGGACCGAAGGTGCCAGTCGAGTCGTCCGGCACCGGAGGGAAGACGGCGAACGCGAGCGCCGTGACGATGAGCAGGAGGACGAAGAACACGCCGAGCAGGACGTACCAGGCGACGCTGCGGACGCGCTGGGTCAACTCGAGCCGGACGAGGGTGCCGATCCGCTGCAGGCTCACGAGTCGCCGTCCCGTCCGCCGAGGTCAAGGAACGTCTCCTCGAGGCTTCCCCTCGCGGGGGCGAACTCCGCGACCGCCATGTCGGCCTGGACCAGGGCGCGCAGGGCTGCGGCTGCGGCGCGCTCGGTCTCGAACGCCACGATGACGTCCTGCCGGTCGATCGCGACGTCGTCCGGGGCGCGCCCCAGCGCCGTTGCCACGGCGGTCGCGGCATCGGTGGGCGAGGAGTCGCTCACCCGGATGCGCCACTCGCGAGAGCCGCGCGCCGCGGCGGCGACCCGGCCGGCGTCGACCGTTTCGCCGGCGACCAGGAAGACGGCGTCGTCGATCACCTCCTCGAGCTCGGCGAGCACGTGGCTGGAGACGAGGACTGTGCGGCCCTCGGCGGCGAAACGCCGAAGGAGCACGCGCAGATCTATGCGCGCTTGCGGGTCCAGACCGGATGCCGGTTCGTCGAGCAGAAGGACGTGCGGGTCGTGCACCAGGGCCCGCGCCAGGCCCAAGCGCTGCTTCTGGCCCCGTGAGAACACCCGCGCGGGCGCCGCGGCCAGATCGCTCAGCCCGACCTGGCCCAGCAACGTCACCGCCCGAGCGGCGGCCACCGGCTGCGGCATCCCGTACAGCCGTCCGGTGAGGGTGAGCGTCTCGAGCGCCGACAGCGAGCCCCAGGCGCCGAGCGCATCGGGCATCCAGCCGAGGATCGCGCGGGCGGACTGCGGGTCTTCGATCGGGTCGATGCCGGCGATGCGGATCTCGCCGGCATCCGGTGCGAGCAACGACGACAGCATGAGCAGCAGCGTGGTCTTGCCCGACCCGTTGGGTCCGACCAGTCCGGTGACACGGCCCGGCTGCGCCTCGAGACTGACGTTGCGCACCGCTTCGACGGCTCCGAACGACCGGCGGATTCCGCGCGCGACGATGCCGCGTGATCCGGGGGTGGTCATGCCACTCACCCTATGCGGCGGCGGTTCAGCTCCTGAAGAACGCCACCCCGAGATCCGGATGATCGACGAACACTCCGTCGACGCCGGCATCCCGGATGACGGCCCACTCGGACTCGTAATCACCGAATGCCGCCGCGCCGCCGCGCACCCGGTACTGCCCGACGAGGAACGCATTCTCCGGACGGCATGTCCAGGTGAACACGCGGAGTCCGCGCGCGTGTGCGTCGGCGATCACAGGCGACGGACCGGTCATCCGGCCGAGTCGGTCGGGCGCCAGGATCATCCGCTTGTCGATGCTGATCCCGTCGACGGTGCCCGCCAGGCGATCCAGGCCTGCCGGCCGCGCGGTCTCCTTGTAGGTCGGCGCCGCCCTGCCCAGCGCAGCGACGAGGTCGAACGGACGCCCGGCGGCCTCGAGAAGATAGATGTACGTGCCCCGGATGCCGCGTTCCCGCAGCTGGCCGAGCACCGTCGACTCGAACGCCTCGATGGTCAGCGGAAGCTCGCCGTGAGCCCAGTCCGCGGCGACCAGCTCCTCCTCGATCAGCCCGGCGAGGCTCCACCCCAGACTGTCGATGTAGGTCGCGTGCTTGATCTCGAGCACGACGCCGATCTCACGGCCCTGCTCGAGGGACGCCGCCCCCACCAGGTCGAGCACGTCTCGAAGACGGAGCACCGGCTGCTGATCGTCGAACGACGCGCTGGTCGGGCGCAGCTGCGGAAGGCGCTCGCGACAGCGCAGGGTCGCCAGCTCGTCCCACGTGAAGTCCTCGGTGAACCAGCCCGTCAGCTCCGCGCCGTCGATCGTCTTGGTCGTGCGGCGATCGGCGAACTCGGGGCGATCTGCGACATCCGTGGTGCCGGAGATCTCGTTCTCGTGCCGGACGACCAGCACGCCGTCCTTCGAGACCACGATGTCGGGCTCGACCGCGTCGACTCCCATTGCGAGGGCGAGGTCGTAGGACGAGCGCGAATGCTCCGGCCGGTAGCCGGGCGCGCCTCGGTGTCCGATGACGAGAGGGCTGGTCCGGGGCACCGTTTCAGGCTACTGGCGCGCGCTGCGCCGGCGCCCTCCGGCCTTTCCTCACCCTGCACGCTCAAAGCCCTCTCACAGCGCAGATCCGACAGCGATCGGCCGCGTTCCGATATCGTTGATGCACAGCACAGTGCTGTGAACCCCTTCACCTTGGAGTGTGAGAGCCGTGGCCCTCAGAAACCCCGCATTCGACAACCCGGCGTTCCAGGATCCGCGCGCCGTGAAGACCTACCCCGGCGGCCAGAACGCAGCCAGCCTCGGCGGCCAGACGCAGTTCGCGGCCGCACAGCGTCGCGGGCACGGATGCCGCAGCGCAGGCGCACCTGGAAGGCATGTACGCGGCCCCGCCCGCCGGCGCCATCGAGACCGACCGGATGACCGTCGAGGACACCGTCTTCAAGACCCTCGGCCTGTTCGCCGTGCTGCTGGTGACGGCCGTGGCCGGCTGGATCTGGACGATGGCCCCGGTCACCGCGCAGAACCCCAGCCCGACGATCATGCCGTGGATCATCGGCGCGCTCGGCGGGTTCGTCCTGGCAATGGTGGTCATCTTCACATCGCGCAAGAAGATCCGCCCCGCGCTGATCTTCGCCTACGCCGCCTTCGAGGGACTGTTCGTCGGCGGAATCTCGGCGTACTTCGAGTACATCTGGCCCGGCATCGTCATCCAGGCGACGATTGCGACGCTCGCCGTCGTCGGCGTCACACTGGCCCTCTTCGCCAGCGGCAAGGTGCGCGCCTCGAAGCGGGCCACGAAGATTTTCATGATCGCGATGATCGGCTACCTGGTGTTCTCGCTGATCAACCTCGGCTTGATGTGGTTCAACGTGCCGATCGCCGGCGGCGCCTTCGGCCTGCTGAGCCAGCCGAGCTTCCTGTTCGGCATCCCGTGGGGCGTCCTGATCGGCGTCTTCGTCGTCATCATGGCGGCGTACTCGCTGGTGCTCGACTTCGACGGGATCCAGCAGGGCGTGCGCAACGGCGCTCCCCGCCAGTTCGCCTGGCTCGGCGCCTTCGGCATCATGGTGACCGTCGTCTGGCTCTACGTCGAGATCCTGCGCATCCTCGCGATCGCGCGCGGCAACAGCTGACGCGTCGAGACTGGAAGGGGCCGTCCGAAAGGGCGGCCCCTTCGTCGTCGCCGCTCGTGGAAGGACGAATCCGGCACCCTGCGTTCTGCTCAGAGCGGAACAGCTCGGACGCGCAACCTCCGCGTCCTATCGTGAGCGCATGGCCGAGATCATCCCGATGCCGACGAAGCGACCTCAGCGGGCCCCGAGGGAGCCGGAGCCGCTCTGGCGGGACGCGCTCGGCGACCAGCTGCGCCGCATCCGCCATGACCGCGGCGAGCGCCTCGCCGACACGGCCGACCGCGCCGGCGTGTCGCCGCAGTACCTGTCCGAGATGGAGCGCGGACTCAAAGAGCCCTCTAGCGAGATGATCGCGGCCGTCGCGGGAGCCCTCGAGGTCACGCTGATAGACCTGACCGCGGCGGTGCTCGACGAACTGCGAAGCCGCAGCTCCGATCGCGCGGCCGAGCACACGGCGGTCGGCGTCCGTGCCGGTCTGGCTCTGGTCGCCTGAGCACCGCAGCGACCGTTCGGCCCTTCTGCCGGCATCCGTCAGCGCGCTAGCGTGGCGAGGGTGAGCCCCGCGAAGAGCACCGGTGAGATCCTCGAGGTCGACGGCCACGAGGTGCGCGTATCGAGCCCCGACAAGGTCGTGTTCCCGAAGGCGGGGCTGACCAAGCTCGACGTCGTCCGGTACTTCCTCGCGGTCGCGCCGGGAGCTCTCCGCGGCGCCGGAGGACGGCCCATGGTGCTCAAGCGCTTCGTGAAGGGCATCGAGCAGGAGGCCTTCTTCCAGAAGCGCGTGCCCGAGAATCACCCCGACTTCATCGACACCGCCACCCTGCACTACGCCCGCGGCACGTCGGCCGAGGAGGCCGTGATCCGCGATGCTGCGGGCCTCGCGTGGGTCGTGAACCTCGGATGCCTGGACCTGAACCCTCATCCGGTGCGAGCCGAGGACCTCGACCACCCTGACGAGCTGCGTGTCGATCTGGACCCGATGCCGGGCGTCGACTGGTCGCAGATCGTGGACGTCGCGATGGTCGCGCGCGAGGTGCTCGACGACGTGGGACTCGTCGGATGGCCGAAGACGAGCGGATCGCGAGGGCTGCACATCCTCGTGCGGATCGCGCCGGACTGGGACTTCAAGCAGGTGCGCCTGGCGGCGGAGACCCTCGCCCGCGAGGTGGAGAACCGCGCCCCGGGCCTCGCGACCGCGCGCTGGTGGAAGGAGGAGCGCGGCGAGAGCGTGTTCGTCGACTTCAACCAGAACGCGAAGGACCGCACGGTCGCATCCGCGTACTCGATCCGCCCGCTCCCCGACGCGCGCGTGTCGACGCCGCTGGACTGGGACGAGGTGCGGCTCCGTCGGCCGGAGGAGTTCACCGTGGCGACGATGCTCGAGCGCTTCGCCGAGATCGGCGACCCGCACGAGGGCATCGACGATGCCGTGGGCACCCTGGACGGCCTGCTGGCGCTGGCGAAGGAGCTCGGGCCGGCCGAGAAGCCACCCCGCGGCGAGGGCTCCGGCGACGGACGCCGTCAGTCGACCATGCCGCTCATCGAGATCGCACGCACCAAGACCAAGCCCGAGGCGATGGATGCCCTCGAGCAGTGGAAGTCACAGCATCCGGATGTCGCCGGGATGCTGCATCCGGCCGACACGCTCGTGGACGGCATGCGCGGCTCGAGCTCGATCTGGTACCGCGTGCGGATCAACCTGCAGCACATTCCCGAGCCGGACCGCCCCGAGCAGGAGGCGCTGATCGCCGACTACGACCCGTGGGCGGGCAAGACCTGGCCCGGTCAGCCCGCGCCCTGACGCGGGGCGGCGCGCGAACCGCTAGGCGCCGATGACGGCGGACCGCTCGGAGAGCACCCGGTCGACCAGGCCGTAGGCGACCGCCTCATCGGCGGTGAAGACGCGATCGCGGTCCGTGTCGGCCCGCAGCTTCGCGGCATCCTGACCGGTGTGCCGGGCCAGGACCTGCTCGACCTCGCCGCGCACCCGCACCAGCTCGTCGGCCTGGAGGATCAGGTCGGGGATCGCCCCGCGGCCCTGCCCCGCGGGCTGATGCAGCACCACGCGCGCATGCGGGAGCACCGCCCGCTTTCCCGCCGCGCCCGCCGCGAGCATCACTGCGCCCACGCCGATCGCCTGCCCGACACAGGTGGTCGCGATATCCGGCCGCACGTGCTGCATCGTGTCGTAGATCGCGAGCATCGCGCTGGGATCGCCACCCTCGGAGTTGATGTACAGCTGGATGTCGCGGTCGGGGTTGTCGGCATCCAGGTGCAGCAGCTGGGCGATCAGGGCGTTGGCCACTCCGGCGTCGATGCCCGTGCCGAGGTAGACCACCCGCTCGGTGAGCAGGTGCGAGTAGACGTCCATGATCCGATCGCCGCGCGGATGCTGCGAGACGACGTTCGGGATCGTGTAGCCGCTCATGCCGCCACCTGCGCCGAGCCCAGTCCGAGGCCGGCGGGCCGGCGCCGGCGCGGCACGACCTGCGCGAAGTCCGTGACGATGCCGTCGATGAATCCGTACTCCTGCGCCTGCGCCGCGGTGTACCAGCGGTCGTGCAGCGAGTCCTCGAAGATGCGCTCGACGCTCTGCCCGGTGTCCTCTGCGATGAGGCCGAGCACCGTGTCGCGCATGTGCCGCAGGTCACCGGCCTGCACCTCGACCTCCACCGTCGAGCCGCCGATGCCGGAGGATCCCTGGTGCATCAGGATCCGCGCGTGCGGCAGCGCCCGACGTTTGCCCGGTGTGCCCGCCGACAGGAGGAACTGACCGGCGCTGCAGGCGAGCCCGAGCGCGAGGGTCGCCACGTCGTTGGGGATCAGCCGCATCACGTCGCGGATCGCGAGCATCGACGGCACCGAGCCGCCCGGGGAATGGATCCAGAGGGCGATGTCGGATGCCTCGTCCTCGGCCGCGAGCGCGAGCAGCTGCGTCGCGATCATCGTGCCGTTGTCGTCGTCCAGGGGCCCGTCGAGGACGAGCACGCGCTGATGGAACAGTTCGCGCCGCGCCTCGCTGCCGAACTGGGGAACCTTCGCTTCGTCTGCCATGGCTCCAGCGTGCGCGAAGCCTGCACGCGGCGGAGCCGGATCCGCCCAGAGCGGCGCGGCCATGGGCGGATCGGGCGAGGTTGCCCCGTCCTGCTGTGCGCGGCGGGAGTTGCTCACTAGGGTGACGCTATGCCCTGGGCCCGCGACGCTTCGAGAAGAGCCCTCGACGCGGTGCCCCGGTCCGCGTCCGCCCGGTCGCTCGGCGACGTCCGTTCCCGGCATCCGCGCCGGTTGACGCGGGTCGCCGCCAGCCTGCTCGCCGTCGCGCTCGCGCTGGGGATGACGGTCGCCGGGTCGGCGGTCGATGCGGGCGCAGCCCCGAGGGAGACCGACGCGGTGTCGCCGGAGGACATGATCGAGGATTCGGAGTGCCCCGTCGCGATCCCCCGCGAGCACGCCGATCGAGTGACCTGCAGCGTCCTCACGGTGCCCGAGCGTCGCACCGCCGGCAGCGACCCGCTGAAGACCGTCCGGCTGCCCGTCGCCGTCATCGCCAGCCGCAATTCGGATCCGGCAGGAGGATCCGCTCGTCTTCCCGACCTCGGGCGGTCCGGGCGTGAGCAGTTTCGCGTCGCTGTGGTACTTCCTCGACCACGCCGACTGGGCGGCCGCCGACCGGGACATCATCGTCGTCGAGCAGCGGGGAGACACGCAGGCGGAGCCCTCGCTGAACTGTCCCGAGCTCGGCACCGAGAACTTCATCGAGGACGGAGCGGTCCTGCAGCGGCTCCGCCGCGACCGAGCGCTGGACGACAGCAGTTGGAGGCCTGCCACGATCGCCTCATCGAGGAGGGGATCGACCTCGGCGCTTACACCAGCGCGGAGAGCGCCGCCGATCTCAGCGACCTGCGGGCCGCGCTGGACTACGACGAGTGGAACCTGTACGGCGATCTCGTACGGCTCGCGCCTTGCCATGACGGTGATGCGCGATCGCCCCGAAGGACTCCGGTCGGTCATCCTCGATGGCCCCTTCCCGCCGAACGTCGACGGGTTCGAATCGCTCCCGACGGGCTTCATGACGGCACTCGACACCCTGTTCGCCCGGTGCGCCGCCGATCGCCGAGTGCAACGCGAGCTACCCCGATCTCGAGCAGAGGCTCGGGCGACTGCTCGACAGCGCCGCCGAGACGCCGCTGTCGCTGGTGGTGAAGAATCCCGCCGACGGCACGCCGGTGCGGCTGGATGTCAGCGACACCGACCTGATCGGGGGCCTGTTCGACGCCCTGTACGACCCCGAGCTGGTGCGCGCCATGCCCTTCTTCATCGACCAGCTCTCGCGCGGGAACACGGCGTCGATCACACCGCTCGCTGCAGCGCAGCATGGACACGCGCGATGACTACACGGAGGGGCTCAACCTGTCGGTCGACTGCGCCGAGGAAGCGCCGTTCAACGACGACGCGGAGAGAGCGGCGGCACTGGCGGAGGATCCGATCCTCGAGCACTTCGCGCGTCCGCGAGGGGTTCCGATTCGACTGCGGCGTCTGGGCTGTGCCTCCGCTCGTCGGCGGTGGAGAACGGGCCGTCGCGAGCAGCATCCCGACGTTGATCATGAACGGCGGCTACGACCCGGTGACGCCTCTCGCGTACGGCGAAGCGGCCGCGGTGGGACTCAGCGCGCGCTTCCTGTACGAGTTCCCCACGATGGGTCACGGATCGGTGTGGGCGAACTGGTTCGACCCGTGTCCGGCATCCATCGCGCAGCAGTTCCTGAGCAACCCGACGGCGGAGCCGGACTCGTCGTGCATCGCCGCGATGCCACCCACCGACTTCCTCACGACCGACGACATCCATCCGACGACCGCGGCTTACCGGTTCGCCGATGACATCGTCCAGGACCGCGATCCCGTGCAGATCGGCATCGCCGTGGTCACCCTGGTCGTGCTGATCGGCACGCTCGTCTACGCCCTCGTCTACGGCCTGTCATGGCTGAGGAGGCGCCGCGGCGATGCGCCGGGAGGCGTCGTGCTCGCTGCGGCCACGACGGCCGGCATGTACCTGGTGTTCGCGGCCGGCCTCGGATTCGCCTTCGTGAACACGGATCCGCTGATCCTCGCATTCGGGATACCCCCGCGGCTCGGCCGCTGATCATCGCGGCGCTCATCGCCATCGCCCTGACCGTCGTCCTCACGGTCGTCGTCGTGCGCGCATGGATCGTCGGGGACGGGACGCTCTTCCACCGCGTGGCGCTCTCGATATCCGCGGGCGGATCGGTCGTCTTCGCGCTGTGGCTGATCGCGCGAGGACTGCTGATCTTCTGACCGAAGCTCGCCTCAGAGCCGCCGTGACGGACGAGCGAGCACGTCCTGAACGGCCTGGGCCAGTGCGGCCATGGCGTGGTCGGGCTGCACCGCCCGGGACGCCGCGACGGCCTCGGCCGTGAGGCGGGCACGCAGCTCCACATCGGTGAGCAGCTCGACGAGCGCGGCGGCGAGCGCGTCGACATCGGCGTCGCGCACGAGCACGCCCCCGCCCTGGGCCAGCAGGTCGCGCGGGGCCGTACGGCACGTCGTACGCGACGACCGGGCAGCCGTGCACGAGCGCCTCGGCGATCGACAGACCCTGGCCCTCGAATGCCGAGGTGGAGACGAACACGGATGCCTCGCTCACGACGCGGCCGGGCTCTTCGGTCAGGCCGCGCAGCGCGACGTGCGCGTCGAGGCCGAGCTCGTCGATGAGCCGCTGCAGGTGCTCGCGCTCCGGACCGTCGCCGTAGATGTCGAGCGTCGCCGTCGGGACCGATCGCGTGACCAGCGCGAGCGCGCGGATCGCGTGGTCGATGCGCTTGCCGGGAGCGAGCCTGTTCAGCATCACGATCCGGCCCGGAGCTCGCTCGGCGAGGGGGGTGACAGATGCGGCTGACGGCACGGCGTTCGGAACGACGACGTGCACCGGCGAACGGCCGAATCTGTCTTCGACGTCGTCTCGCTGCGCTGCGGTCGGCCACAGGACGGCATCGAATCGCTCGGCGAGGGTGAACCACCTCGACCAGAGCGAGTTCAGCGGAGCGTCCGGGGTGTACGGGGGTTCCAGGTGGATCGTGTGGATCGCGTGCAGGAGCCGCAGCGCCGGGTCGTCCCAGCCCGCCAGGAGTTCACCGAGCTGCCGGGACTCGCAGACGACCACGATCGGGCGGTCCGGGGCACCGGCACGCAGGCCCTCGACGACGTGTTCCAGCCACGCCCGATACAGCGCACCGAATCCGTCGACGATCCCCGCGACCGCCCCGCGTGCGTCGTACACGGCGACCGGTGCTGTCGTGATGTGCCAGTCGGGGTCTCCGGTGATCACCGGGAGACCGACCACCGGTCTGCCCGCAGCATCCGGGACGGAACGGTACTCCAGCGCGGGGTCAGGCTCGCCCGGGTCGGCGGCGGCGCGCAGCCACGCCGCCGCTCCCCCGTGCGGATCCGCCGTTTCGTCGAAGAGGTTGCGCATCCGAGCCGCGTCGATCACCAGGTCGCGACCGGCGAACGTCGCCCGATGCCGGGCGTGCTCGGCGGGCGTGCCCGGGTCGAGCGTCAGGAGCAGAGGGCCGAGCCCGTCGTGCACGCCGCCCGCCGCCATCTGCCTTGCCCGTGCGAGCGTGGCGAGGGCGTAGCCTCCGTCTCGGTCGGGGATCAGCCGGCTCGACAGGATGAGGTACTCGGCATCCGGGAACTCCGCGTGGGACTGTGCGCTCACGCTTCCATCCTGCCCCGCCGCGGCTCCTGCGCGGGTGCACGACTTCGTGTCGACCGCACGACTGCGCGGCGCGGCTCAGCCGTCCGCTCGGCGGCAAGCCGTGCACTCGGGAGAGCTCTGGCTCACTCCCACTCGATGGTGCCCGGGGGCTTGCTCGTCACGTCGAGCACGACCCGGTTGACCTCGCGGACCTCGTTCGTGATGCGATTCGAGATGCGCGCGAGCACGTCGTACGGCAACCGGGTCCAGTCGGCTGTCATCGCGTCCTCCGATGAGACCGGACGCAGCACGATCGGGTGCCCGTAGGTGCGGCCATCGCCCTGGACGCCGACCGAACGGACATCGGCCAGCAGCACGACCGGGCACTGCCAGATCTGGGCATCCAGCCCGGCGCGGGTCAGCTCCTCGCGGGCGATCGCGTCGGCGTCACGCAGAGTCTCGAGGCGGTCGGCAGTGACCTCGCCGACGATCCGGATGCCGAGCCCGGGACCCGGGAACGGCTGACGGCCGACGATCACCTCGGGCAGGCCGAGCTCGCGCCCGATCGCGCGGACCTCGTCCTTGAACAGGGTCCGCAGCGGCTCGACAAGCTCGAACTGCAGGTCCTCGGGCAGGCCGCCTACGTTGTGATGCGACTTGATGTTCGCGGTGCCGGTTCCGCCGCCGGATTCGACCACGTCCGGGTAGAGCGTGCCCTGCACGAGGAAACGGATCGGCTCGCCGTCGGCGGCTGCCTCGAGCACGAGCGCCTTCTCGGCCGCCTCGAACGAGCGGATGAACTCCCGTCCGATGATCTTGCGCTTCTGCTCTGGGTCGCTCACTCCGGCGAGCGCGTCGAGGAATTGCTCGCGCGCGTCGATCGTCACCAGCCGCACCCCCGTCGAGGCGACGTAGTCGTTCTCGACCTGCTCGCGCTCGTTCTTACGCAGCAGACCGTGGTCGACGAAGATGCACACGAGGTGGTCGCCGACCGCTTCGTGGACGAGCGCGGCGGCGACGGCTGAGTCCACCCCACCGGACAGGCCGCAGATCACGCGGCCCGCACCGACCTGCTCGCGTATCCGGGCGACCTGCTCGGCGATGACGTTGCCGCTGTTCCAGTCGGCCGGCAGGCCCGCCGCCTGGTGGAGGAAGTTCTCGATGACGCGCTGACCGTAGTCGGTGTGCTTGACCTCCGGGTGCCACTGCACGCCGTACATCCGGCGCTCGTCGCTGCCGAACGCGGCGACCGGGGTCGCCGACGGTCGAGGCGAGCACGTCGAAGCCCTGGGGCGCCTTGGAGACCTGGTCGCCGTGGCTCATCCAGACGTTCTGCGCCGCCGGCTGCCCGGCGAGCAGCACTCCGCCGTCGCCCGAGAGAGCGGCATCCGTCGCCCCGTATTCGCGCAGGCCGGTGTTGGCGACCTCGCCCCCCAGCGCCTGCGCCATGACCTGGAAGCCGTAGCAGATGCCGAGCGTGGGGACACCGAGATCGAAGACGCCGGTGTCCAGTGCCGGGGCACCGGGCTCGTAGACGGACGACGGTCCGCCCGAGAGGATGAGGCCGACGGGATTGCGCGGCGGCGATCTCGGCGGCCGTGGCGGTGTGCGGCACGATCTCGCTGTAGACGCCGGCTTCGCGGACGCGGCGGGCGATCAGCTGCGCGTACTGCGCTCCGAAGTCGACGACCAGCACCGGGCGCTGGTCGGTCTCGGTCTGTTCCGTCACCGCTGGTTCTCCGTCGGGATGGTCTGAGTCAGGGACGAGTGCTCCGCCAGCGCATGCAGCTCGGCGTACCTTCGCGTTCCTTCAGATATGCGCGCACGTCGCGGGCCACGTGCACCTCGAGGAAGAACGACAGCAGCGGCACGATGCCACCGGACGCCAGCAGCAGGAAGCGCCAGAACGGCCAGCGCATGAGGCTCCACACGCGGAAGCAGGAGAAGAGATAGACGACGTAGAACCAGCCGTGCGCGACCAGGATGCCGAGCGAGAGGTTGAATCCGTCACCGCTGGACTCATTGCCGTTCGGGCCCTCGACCACCGGCGCGAACCAGAGGAATCCTCCCGATCCGCCGAGGAACAGCTCGTACCCGAGGGCGTACTTGACGAACATCTCGGCGCACAGCAGAAGCAGCATCGTGCCGGTGATGACCGAGCAGATCTGGTAGAACTTCAGCGCGCCGCGGATGGCCGGGAATGAGGCGAGTTTCGGGGCCGGCGGCATGCCTCCAGTCTACCCGCGGGTTCTCCGGTTCGGCGTCGCCGTCCGACGCAGTCGAAACTGCGGTGGACCGCCGCCTCGACGTGCGGATGCGTCTCAGGGAACGAGGAAGGGCTCAGGATGCGCCGGCTCGGGTTCGCGGCATCCTCGAGCTCTTCGACCTCGCGCTCCCACGCGTCGCGCGCGAGCCGGTACCAGAGGTAGAACGCGAATCCCGCGAACACCGCCCACTCGATCGCGTAGAAGATGTTGAGCCAGTTGACGTCGGAACCCTCCGCGGGTGCCGGCGAGGAGATGGCATCGAGAGGGCCCTGCGGCACCTCCGCCGCGATGTAGGGCCGGTACACGTCCAGGCCCTCGGTGGCGTGCCATCGCGACAGGAGTGCGGCCGGCGACATGCGGGTGAGCGTCTGCGGGTCGGCGCCGCTCGGCGGGAGCACGGGACCCTCGTCGGAGATGAGGCGGCCGGTGATCGCGAGGGGGGTGGTCGCGGCCTCCGCCCAGCGGCTTCCTGGTTCAGCTGATCGACCGCGGTCTGCGCCTCCGCCTCGGTCGCAGCCCAGCCGATCGCGACCGCGACGGAAACGGGCTGGGCGCCCTCCTCGTCGGCGACGCGCAGCTGACCGGTGACCCAGTAGCCTTCGACGCCGTCGTTGTAGCGCGCCTCGACCACGATGAAGTCCTCGGGCACCCAGATGCCCGTGACCGTGACGCGCTGGCCGACGACGGGCTCGGGGACGTACTCGCCGGGCGCTGCCACGTCGGCCAGCGGAAGGACCTCCTCGGTCGCGCCCGGGGGCGTCGGATCGGTGTCGATCGCGCGCCCGAGCTGCCACTGACCCAGCCACGCGAAGATCCCCGCGACGATCAGGCAGAGCGCCAGGAGCGCGAGCCATCGCGGCCGCAGCATGACTTCCCGCAGCGTCGGCGGGAACACCTCGACAGGCTCGGCGACCGGCGAAGCGGGCTCAGGATCGGCGTTCGTCATCCCGCGCTGTACGGGGCGACGACGACGTCGACCCGCTGGAACTCCTTGAGGTCGGAGTACCCCGTGGTGGCCATCGACTTCTTAGCGCCCCGATGAGGTTCGCGGTGCCGTCGGCGACCGGCGCGGGGCCGTACAGCACCGACTCGAGGGTCGTCGACCTGGTCGACACTCACCCGTCGTCCGCGCGGGAGCTTCGAGTGGTGCGATTCGGGACCCCAGTGATGGCCGCGGCCGGGGGCGTCCGTGGCCCGCGAGAGCGCGACGCCGAGCATGACGGCATCCGCCCCCATCGCGAGCGCCTTGACGATGTCGCCCGACGTGCCCACCCCGCCGTCGGCGATGACGTGCACGTAGCGGCCGCCGGACTCGTCGAGGTAGTCGCGGCGCGCGCCCGCGACGTCGGAGACGGCGGTCGCCATCGGCGCGTGGATGCCGAGGGTCGCGCGGGTGGTGGATGCCGCTCCCCTCCGAAGCCGACGAGCACGCCCGCCGCGCCGGTGCGCATCAGGTGAAGGGCCGCGGTGTAGGTCGACGCCCCGCCGACGATGACGGGGACATCCAGGTCGTAGATGAACTTCTTGAGGTTCAGGGGCGTCTCGACGCTGGAGACGTGCTCGGCCGACACGGTCGTGCCGCGGATCACGAAGAGGTCGACGCCGGCGGCGACGACCGTCTCGTAGAGCTCCTGAGTGCGCTGCGGTGTGAGGGCGCCGGCCACCGTGACGCCGCCGGCGCGGATCTCGGCCAGCCGGTCGCGCACCAGCTCGGGCTTGATCGGCTCGGCGTACAGCTCCTGCATCCGCCGGGTTGCCAGCGCGTCGTCCAGGGCCGCGATCTCGGCGAGATACGGCTCGGGGTCGTCGTAACGGGTCCAGAGCCCCTCGAGATCGAGAACGCCGAGCCCGCCGAGCTGGCCGAGCATGATCGCCGTCGTGGGGCTGACGACGGAGTCCATCGGCGCCCCCAGGACGGGGATCGCGAACTGGAATGCGTCGATGCTCCAGGCGGTCGAGACGTCCTCGGGGTTGCGTGTGCGCCGGGAGGGCACGACCGCGATGTCGTCGAACGTATAGGCGCGACGCGCGCGCTTGGCGCGACCGATCTCGATCTCCATGCTCACGGCATCAGCCTACCCGGGCCGGTTCGCGGCGGCGGGAGCCGCGGCATCCGCTGCCAGCGGGGCCGTTCGTCGGAGATTCGCGTCGATGTCGGAGGATTTCGCCGCGATCGCTCCGACATGCCCGGAATGCTCCGACGTGCATGCGTCGACGGCAGCCTGGCCGCTGCTCACCAGGGCTCGTCGACGCGAGGCGCCTCCTCGAGGACCATCTGGATGCTGAGCGGGAAGCATTCGTCGAACAGCTCGGTCATGCCGGCATCCTTGCCGTACTCACCGGTCATCCGCAGGCCCACCATGGTGTTGATGAGCATCCCCATCGCGAGGAACTTCTGCGCCTCCTCGGCGGTGAAGCCGGCTTCATCGCGCAGGTAGCGCCAGACGCGGGCGAACCCGTCGCGCGCCGCCGGCCCGATCACCGGGTGGGCGCCGAGCAGGAACGCGTGCGAGAGGATCTGGTGCAGCCCCCGCACCTCCAGCAGCCCGAGGTACGCCTGTCCCATGAGTTCGCCGCGCGCATGCAGGTCGGAAGCCGCCGGGGCGCTGCGGAACGCGGCGAGCAGCCGCTCGAGGGCGCTGCCCAGTGCAGCCAGGAACAGATTCTCCTTGGTGCCGAACAGCCGCACGACATAGGGCTGGGAGACGGATGCCGCGCGTGCGACGTCGTCGGTGGTGGTGCCGACGTAGCCCTTGGCGCCGAAGACGGCCATCGCCGCATCGACGATCTGCTCGCGCCGCTCCTCGGAGCTCATGCGACGGGTCGCGTCGACGCCGACATCCTTGATTCCGCTCTGAGCCGCATTCACGCTTGACATGTTATCAGTCGATTACTACAGTGGCCATGTTCTTGGTAATCATCCGATTACAACCATACCGAAAGGGGTCCTCGTGACTCTCGCGACTCCGACCGTTGTGCGACGCCGGCCCTTCGGGCTGGTCGTCGCCGCGGCATCCGTTCCGATGTTCATGGCGACGCTCGACAACCTCGTGATGACCAACGCGCTTCCGGTGCTGCACCAGCGGCTCGGCGCGTCGGTCGAGGAGCTGCAGTGGTTCGTCAACGCCTACACGCTCTCGTTCGCGAGCATGATCCTCGTCGCCTCGGCGCTCGGCGACCGATTCGGCCGGCGGACCGTCTTCACGATCGGCATCGCCATCTTCGGCATCGGCTCGGTTCTGGCAGCGCTGAGCACGGACCCGGGTCAGCTGATCGCGGCTCGCGCCCTGCAGGGGTTCGGCGCTGCGGGCGTGCTTCCCCTGTCGCTCGCGCTCATCTCCGGCGGCGTCGCCCCCGAGCGACGGCCACTGGCCATCGGCATCTGGGGCGGGATCTCCGGCCTGGGAGTCGCGGTCGGGCCGCTCGTCGGCGGGGCTGTGATGGAGGGCTGGAGCTGGCAGGCGATCTTCTGGATCAACGTCCCCGTGGCGCTGATCGCGATCCCGCTCGCCTTCTTCGTGCTGCGCAACGACTTCGGCGAGAAGGCGCGCATCGACGTCGTCGGAGCGGTGCTGGCCGGAGCCGGCGTGCTGGCGCTCGTGCACGCGATCGTGCGGGGCAACGACGACGGCTGGGGGTCGGCGAGCGTGATCGCCGAGATCGTCGCCGGTGTCGTGCTCATGATCGTGTTCCTGCTGTGGCAGGCGCGCGCGCGATCACCGCTCGTGCCGCTGCGCCTGTTCGGCGACCGCTCGTTCTCGGTCACGAACATCGTCGGCTTCGCGTTCAGCTTCGGCACGTTCGGCGCGGTGTTCATCCTCATCCAGTACATGCAGGTCGTGCAGGGCTCGACTCCGCTGGAGGCCGCCGTGCAGACCACGCCCTGGACCCTCGCGCCCATGTTCGTGGCACCGCTCGCCGGCATCATCGCACCGCGCGTCGGCACTCGCGTTCTCATGGTCGTCGGCCTCGGGCTCCAGGGCGCGGCGCTCCTGTGGCTGTCGCTGACCATGTCGACAGACCTCGCCTACGCGGAGCTGGTGGCGCCGTTCATCATGGCCGGAGTCGGCATGGGCCTCGTGTTCGCCCCGTCCGCGACAGCTCTGCTGGCGACGCTCGGCGTCATCGACCACGCCAAGGCATCGGGCGTCAACTCGACGGTGCGCGAGATCGGCATCGCTCTGGGCACCGCGGTGATGACAGCGATCTTCGTCAGCGCCGGCGGCGAACTGCTTCCCGATCAGTACGTCGACGCCGCGCGGCCCGCTGTGCTCGTCGGAGCGGTCGGTGCTGTTCGCCGCCATGATCGCCGCGCTGTGGCTTCCGGCCGGCCGTTCGACGACGCAGGCGGCGGAGACGGACGATATCCCGGATGCCGCGGCCCCCGCATCCGGTTCGCCTGAGCTCGTCGAGGTCTGACGCACCCCCTTCGCGAACGGGCGCAGGATGCCGCCGGCCGACCGCCGGTCGAGCGTTCTGCGCCCGTTCGCGCACGGCGGCGCGGGAAGATCGATGGATGAGCGAGCACGTGCCGATCGTGGTTGTCGGCGGCGGTGTCATGGGACTCGCCACGGCTTGGGCGCTGACCCGACGGGGTGAGCGCCCCGTCGTCCTCGAGCGCTTCTCCCGCGGCCATACCCGCGGTGCGTCGCACGGCGCGACGCGCAACTTCAACAACGCGTACGCCGACGAGCACTACCTCGACCTCCTCGCACTGGCCCGGGAAGGCTGGGACGCGCTCGGATCGCCCGGCGGCGAACCGCTGCTGCGCCTGCACGGTCTGGTCTCGCACGGCTCCGGAGCGGCACTCGGCGGCACCGGTTTCGGGCTTGCGGACATCCTCGAGCAGCTCCGGGAGCGCGGGCTGCCGGCCGAGCTGCTGGAGGGCGCCGAGGCGTCTCGTCGCTGGCCGGGCATGCGGTTCGAGGACAGCGTCCTCTTCTCACCCGACGCCGGCGTGGCCCGTGCGGCCGCCGCGCTCGAGGAGCTCGAGCGCCGGACCGTCGCGGGCGGCGGCGAGGTGCGCTGGCGGACGCCGGTGACGCGCATCGAGGAGGATGCGGGCGGCGTCGAGCTGCACCTGGATTCGGGAACGATCCGCGCGGACACGGTCGTCGTCACGGTGGGTGCGTGGACGGACGCCCTGCTCGGCGACCGCATTCCGCTCCCGCCGCTGAGGGTCACCGAGGAGAGTCCCGCCCATTTCGCGCGGCGCGACCGCGATGCCGCGTGGCCCTCTTTCAACCACTTCGTGACGCCGGGCACGTGGCCGGCGAACGTCTACGGCATGCCGACGCCGGGCGAGGGCGTGAAGGTCGGCTTCCACGCCGTCGGCGACCAGGTGGACCCGGACGCCCGGCCGTTCCGCATCGACAAGCATGCGCGAGAGCTGGCCGACTACGTCCGCGAGTGGATGCCGGGACTGGACGCGGAGTGCGCGGCGCCGATCAGCTGCACGTACACGTCGACGCGGGACGAGGCGTTCGTGCTCGATCGAGTCGGCAGGATCGTCGTCGGCGCCGGCTTCTCGGGGCAGGGGTTCAAATTCGCGCCCGGTGTCGGTTCGGTTCTCGCGGGTCTCGCGCTCGACGCCGATGCTCGCGCTGCGAGGGCGTTCCGACTGCGGTGACGGATGCCGCGGCTGCAGCATCCGCTCGCTCGCCGGGTGATCGAGCGACGGCATCGCGCCGGTCGGAGGATGACGCCCCGGTCGGAGCATTGCCGGCGATCTCCACCGACCGCGGGACGGATCTCCGACCTCCGCGCCGCCGCGCGACGGGGGCATGGCCGCGCGCGACCGTCGGTGGGATGATCGGCGTGGGAGGCATCGATGTCGCTCAGGGGGTCATTCCGGCGCGCGGGCGCCCGGTGGGCTGCCTCGGACCTACCGCCGCACCGACGGGCGCGCCCTCAACGGTCGCAGAGCGCCGCACGTGCTGCTGCTCACCACGCCCGGGAGGCGCTCAGGCCAGAAGCGCTCGACGTGCGTGGCGTTCCTCGAGAGCGACGGGGGCTACGTCGTCTGGGGCACCGCGTCCGGCGCGAAGCATGACCCGCACTGGATCCTCAATCTCCGCGCCGCCGGACGGACCGAGGTCCAGGTGATGGACCGGCGGTTCGCCGCGACATTCGAGGAGTACGTCGGGGCGGAGCGCGACGCGGTGTGGAACGACCTGATCACGAAGCGGGTGCCCGCCGTCCGCCGCTATGCCGCGCGGGCGGGGCGCACGATCCCCGTGGGCATTCTGCGGCCGACGACGAAGCCGCCCGCCCCGGTCGACGAGTAGCCGCTTCGCGGATCGGAATCGGGCGACAGCATCCGATTCGGACCTCTGTGGCGGCGACATCCGAATCCGCGGGCGATCTCCGAATCCGCTGCGCGGCAGCAGCCGCTCAGCGCACTCGGGCGACGCGCCCCTCGTCCCACACGGGCTTGTCGGACTCGTACACCTCTCCATCGCCGCCGAAGACGAGGAACCTGTCGAACGAGCGCGCGAACCACCGATCGTGCGTGACGGCGAGCACCGTGCCCTCGAATCGCTCGAGCGCGGACTCGAGCGCCTCTGCGGAGGCGAGGTCGAGGTTGTCGGTCGGCTCGTCGAGCAGCAGCAGGGTCGTTCCCGACAGCTCGAGCAGGAGGATCTGGAAGCGGGCCTGCTGGCCGCCCGACAGCGTCTCGAAGCTCTGCTGGGCCTGGCCGACGAGGCCGTACCGGTCCAGCGCCGAGCTCGCGGCATCCCTCGGCATTCCCGGTCGGTTCTCGTCGCCGCGGTGCAGCAGCTCCAGCAGCGTGCGCCCGACGAACTCCGGGTGCCGATGCGTCTGGGCGAACCAGCCCGGCACGACGCGGGCGCCCAGGATGCCGCGGCCGGCGTGCGCGACCGGCTCGAGCTTCGCACCCGCCGACGTGATGTGACCCAGGCGGGCGTCGGGGTCGGTTCCGCCGCGCGCGAGCAGCCGCAGGAAGTGGGACTTGCCCGAGCCGTTGGATCCGAGCACCGCGACGCGATCGCCGAACCAGATCTCGAGGTCGAACGGCCTCATCAGCCCGGTCAGCTCGAGCCCCTCCGCGATGACTGCGCGTTTGCCGGTGCGGGCGCCGCGCAACCGGAGCTGAAGGTCCTGTTCGGGCGGTCGCTCCTGAGGCGGGCCGGCTTCCTCGAACTTCGCGAGGCGCGTCTGCGCGGCCCGGTACCGCGAGGCGAACTCGTCGCTCGCGGTCGCCTTCACCTTCATCGCGGCGACGAGGGCCTTGATCTTGGCGTGCTGCTCGTCCCAGCGCCGCCGCAGCTCGTCCAGGCGGTCCATGCGATCTGCGCGCGCCGCGTGATACGACGCGAAGCCTCCGCCGTGGACCCAGGCGGTGCTGCCTGCGGCGCCGGTCTCGAGCGTCACGATGCGGTCGGCTCCCGCGCGCGAGCAGCTCGCGGTCGTGCGAGACGAGCAGCACCGTCTTGGGCGTGGCCTTCAGCTGCCCTTCGAGCCAGCGCTTGCCGGGCACATCGAGGTAGTTGTCGGGCTCGTCCAGCAGCAGCACGTCGTCGGGGCCGCGCAGCAGCGCTTCCAGCACGAGTCGCTTCTGCTCGCCGCCCGAGAGTGAGGCGAGCTCGCGGAATCGCGCCCGCTCGAACGGCACGCCGAGTGCGGCCACGGTGCACTGATCCCAGACCGTCTCGTGCTCGTAGCCGCCGGCATCCGCATAATCGGCCAGGGCAGTCGCGTACCGCAGCTGGGCCGGGAGGTCGTCGTTCTCGATGATCGCCGCCTCAGCCGCCTCCAGTTCGAGTGCCGCCGAGCGGATCCGCCGGGGCGCGACATCGACCAGCAGTTCGTGAACGGTCGCGCCGGCGGCACCGTGCCCGACGAACTGGTCCATCACGCCGAGCGCGCCGCCGATCGACACCGCCCCTCCGTGGGCAGGCTCGTCGCCACGGATGATCCGCAGCAGCGTCGTCTTGCCGGCCCCGTTCGCGCCGATCAAGGCGGTCGTCGATCCTTCGCCGACGCGGAACGACACCTCGTCCAGCAGAGGTCTGCCGTCGGGCAGTCCGTAGGAGACCCCGCTGATGTCGATGTAGCCCATGACCGATCCTGCTCGCGGCCGCGTGCTGCGGCATCCCTTCGGCGCACCCGCCGGCCCGCGGGAGGCGAGCCGACCAGACTAGCGCACGCTACGCAGCGGAGTACCGCCCGGATGCGATCGCCCGGGCGCGGGCCTTGGCGGCCTCTTCCTCGCGGTTCTTCGGCGGGGTCACCGCGACGAGGTCCTGCAGGAGGTGGCCGGTGATGTGCGCGATCTCGTGCACGGCACGGTCGAAGGCCTCCTGGTTGGCCTTGGACGGCTTGGTCGTGCCCGCGATCTTGCGGACGTACTGCAGAGCCGCGGCGTTGATCTCGTCGTTCGTCGCCGCCGGCTCGAAGTTGTGGAGGGTGTGGATGTTCCGGCACATGCCGACAACGGTACGCCCACGATGCGACGGCGTCACGCGCTGCCTCAGTCGTCGCCCTTGCCGTGCAGGCGGCGCGTGAGGAATCCGTCGAGCAGGAACACGGTGAACGCGATCGAGCCGATGAACGGCGACAGCACCAGCACGGTACCCGACAGGATGAGCGCGCTGAGATTGCCTCGACCGTAGGCGACCGCCTCCTCCTGCGTGAGATCCGGCAGGATCTGCTCGCGGTGACGGACCGCCCATCTCCACTGCAGGAAGCTGAAGACGATGGCGAGGAAGAAGTTCGCCGCCAGCATGATCCGGCCTGCGTAGTACTCCGAGTACTCGGTGGTGATGCCCGTGCTGAACGGCACCAGCACGATGAGGAGAAGGCGCCCGTTGTTGAGCCAGATCATGACGTTGTCGACCCTGACGATGTGCTCGAACTGCGACACGTGCACCATCCACATGATGCACAGCAGCACGAAGCTCAGCGCGAAGTTGACGAACAGCATCCATTCGCTCAGCAGCGCCGCCCACAGCTCACCGTCCGACGACACCGCGCTGAACGTATTCGTCGTGAGCTCCAGTACCAGGAGCGTGGCGGCGATCGCGAAGACGCCGTCGGTGAAAGCCTCGGTGCGCGTGGTCGACAGGGTCGCCGACGGATGCGTCCGCCTGATCATCAGCCCAGGCTAGCGATCACCTCTTGTAGTTCGGCGCCTCGACGACGATCTGCACATCGTGCGGGTGGGACTCTTTGAGCCCGGCCGCGGTGATCCGCACGAACTTGCCCTTGGATTTGAGCTCCTCGATCGTGCGGGCGCCGACGTAGAACATCGACTGACGCAGACCGCCGACGAGCTGGTATGCGACCGCGGACACGGGTCCGCGGTAGGCGACCTGACCCTCGATGCCCTCCGGGATGAGCTTGTCGTCGCTGGGGACGTCGGCCTGGAAGTAGCGGTCCTTCGAGTAGGAGGTCTTCTTGCCGCGGGTCTGCAGCGCGCCGAGCGAGCCCATGCCGCGGTACTGCTTGAACTGCTTGCCGCCCTGGAAGACGATCTCTCCCGGCGACTCGTCGGTGCCGGCCAGCAGTGAGCCGAGCATGACCGTGTCGGCACCGGCCACGAGCGCCTTCGCGATGTCGCCGGAGTACTGCAGGCCGCCGTCGGCGATCACGGGGATGCCCGCTTCGCGGGCCGCGAGGGATGCCTCGTACACCGCCGTGACCTGAGGGACCCCGACGCCCGCGACGATGCGGGTGGTGCAGATCGAACCCGGTCCGACGCCGACCTTGACCGCATCCACTCCCGCGTCGATGAGGGCCTGTGCGCCCTCGCGGGTCGCCACGTTGCCGCCGATGACGTCGATGTGCTCGAACGACGGGTCGGCCTTGAGACGCCGGACGATGTCGATCACACCGGCGGACTGACCGTTCGCGGTGTCGACCACCAGCACATCGACTCCCGCGTCGCGCAGAGCCTCTGCGCGCTGCCAGGCGTCCCCGAAGAACCCGATGGCTGCGCCCACGCGCAGGCGGCCCTGCTCGTCCTTGGTGGCGAGGGGGTACTTCTCGCTCTTGTCGAAGTCCTTGACCGTGATCAGACCGGCGAGCTTGCCGTTGTCGTCGATCAGCGGAAGCTTCTCGACGCGGTGCTTCGCGAAGATCGCGATGACGTCGTTGGCCCCGATCCCCACCGGCGCGGTGATGAGACCGTCGCCGGTCATGACGTCCTTCACCAGAGTGGTGGATCGCTCGAAGCCGGAGACGAACCGCATGTCGCGGTTCGTGACGATGCCCACCAGCCGGTCGTCCTCGTCGATGACGGGAAGACCGGAGATGCGGAACTGAGCGCAGAGCGCCTCCACCTCGTCGATCGTCGCGTCCGGCGTCGTGGTGATCGGGTTCGAGATCATGCCCGATTCGCTGCGCTTCACGCGGTCGACCTGCGACGCCTGGTCCCGGATGGAGAGATTGCGATGAAGGATGCCGAGACCACCCTCGCGCGCGACTGCGATGGCCATGCGAGCCTCGGTCACGGTGTCCATCGCGCTGGAGACGAGCGGTGTCGCGACCGTGATGCGGCGGGTCACCCGCGAAGAGGTGTCGGCCTCGCTCGGGATGACGTCGGTGTGGCCGGGCAGCAGCAGGACGTCGTCGTAGGTGAGTCCCACGAAACCGAAGGGGTCGTTGTGCTCCATTGATTCTCCTGCGCTCGCGGCGCGCTGTTCGGGTGTGGACGACGACGGCCGGTGCGCAGAACGCGCCGTACTCGATTCTAAGCGCCGCGGGGCCCGATTCATTCCGCCGACGGGGCTCGGGCGAGCACGATGCGAAGGCATCGGATCGATCACGTGTCTAAGAGTGTTGTAGGAGAAACAAGGACGACACATTACGCTCGTACCGTCGTGATCAGCGCCGCTGCGACCCGAAGCTTCGGCGCGCGGCGGCGAACTGGGAGGTTTTGTGGGTCCTACGGCTTCACGCGTTCGGCGGGTCCAGCCCTGGCTGGTGGCTCTGATCGGCGCGCTGCTCGCGGCAGCGATGGTGTTCCTATCCGCACCGGCGGCTCAAGCGTCGGCTCCCGACACGCCTGGAGGCGACCAGGAGGAGACCGACTTCTACTTCGGAGGCGTCATCACGTTCGAGGATGAGCCGGTCCCGGACGCCACCGTGACGGTGTCGGGCGGCGGCTTCGATGCCGAGACGGTCACCGACGCCGAAGGCCGGTGGCGGCTGTACGTGCCCGAGAAGGACGTCTACACCCTCGAGGTCGTCGAGGACACGCTTCCCGACGGAGTGGTCGTCGAAGGCGAGAACCCCCAGGAGGTGGAGTTCGGCCTGACCGGCTCCAAGATCATCAACCTGTTCCTGGGCGAAGGAGAGCGCGTGACGCAGTCGTTCTTCGACCAGCTCATGATCCGCTTGATCAACGGCCTGAACTTCGGGCTGCTGCTCGCGCTGGCGGCGATGGGCGCTTCGCTCATCTACGGCACGACGGGGCTGTCGAACTTCGCCCACGGTGAGATGGTCACGTGGGGCGCCCTCGTGGCCCTCGTGCTGACCTCTTTCTGGCAGTGGCCGTTCTGGATCGGCATCATCGTCGCCGTCGTCATGGGCGGTGTGCTGGGACTCGCGCTGGATGCCGGCCTGTGGAGACCCCTGAGACGAAGAGGGCTGGGGGTGGTCCAGCTGATGATCGTCAGCATCGGCTTGTCCCTCGCCCTGCGGTACACGTACCAGTACTTCATCGGCGGTGCCACGTACCAGCTGCCGGGAGCGAGCCCGGCCCCGATCCAGTTCGGCCCGATCTCGCTCTCCTACATCGATCTCATCAGCATGGGCGTGAGCATCGTCGTGATCCTGTTCGTGGCCTACTTCCTGCTTCGAACGCGGATCGGCAAGGCCACGCGAGCCATCTCCGACAACCCGCAGCTCGCCTCGGCGTCGGGCATCAACGTCGACCGCGTGGTGCGGATCGTCTGGGTGCTGGCCGGTGTGCTGGCGGCTCTCTCCGGCATACTGTGGGCGTACTTCCGCCCGGGTGTGAAGTGGGACATGGGAACGCAGATGCTGCTGCTGATCTTCGCGGCGATCACCCTCGGCGGGCTCGGCACTGCCTTCGGCGCGCTGCTCGGCTCGCTCATCGTGGGACTCGTGGTCGAGGTCTCGACCCTCTGGGTCCCCTCCGATCTCAAGTACGCGGGCGCGCTCGTCGTGCTGATCCTCATCCTGCTCGTCAGACCTCAGGGCTTGCTCGGTCGCAAAGAAAGATTGGGGTAGCGGCCATGGATTGGGGAGCCATTCTTTCGAACACGCTCAGCTATCTGCTGAGCCCGGTCACGATCGCGTATGCGCTCGCGGCCACCGGCCTCGCGGTGCACTTCGGCTATGCCGGACTGCTCAACTTCGGTATGGCCGGCTTCATGGCGCTCGGCGGCTACGGGTACGCGATCTCGGTGCTGTCCTTCGGATGGCCGTGGTGGCTCGGCATGCTGATCGGTCTGGTCGCGGCTGCGATCTTCGCCCTGATCCTCGGCATCCCGACCCTGCGCCTGAGAGCCGACTACCTCGCCATCGTGACCATCGCGGCGGCCGAGATCGTCCGCCTCCTCTTCACGACGCAGGTCTTCGACGAGTGGACCAACTCGGCGGACGGCCTCGCCGGCTATCATCAGGGCTTCCGTGCGGCGAATCCGTTCCCGGCCGGTCAGTACGGCTGGGGTCCGTGGACGTTCAACGAAACGGGCCTGTGGGTCCGCGTCTTCGGCCTTGCGATGCTCGCCCTGGCGATCCTGCTCGTCTGGTCGCTCATGCGCAGCCCCTGGGGCCGGGTTCTCAAGGGCATCCGCGAAGACGAAGATGCCGTGCGCTCACTCGGCAAGAACGTGTTCGCGTACAAGATGCAGGCGCTCGTCGTCGGTGGTGCGATCGGCGCGATGGGCGGCATCGTCTACGTGCTCCCGTCGGCGGTGGTTCCGTCCAGCTACACGACGGCCCTGACGTTCTTCCTGTGGACGATCCTCCTGTTGGGCGGCGCGGCCACCGTGTTCGGCCCCACGCTCGGCGCGGCCATCTTCTGGGTCGTCATCGCCTTCCTCGGCAATCTGCTTCCCGAACTCGCGGATGCCGGCATCCTGCCCATGTCCTCGATCCAGGCGGGCACGCTGCGCTACATCCTGGTCGGCGTCGCGCTCATGGTCCTCGTGATCTTCAGGCCGCAGGGCATCCTCGGCGATAAGAGGGAGATGACCTTTGTCAAGTAACGGCACGGAATACGGATCCGCCGAAACGGTCCCGACGACGGGCAGCATCCGACGGCCCAAGACCGGTGGTCTGGCAAAAGGGGAGGCCGCACCGGGCGTCGCCAAGACCGACCCGATCATGATCATCGACAACGTGACCCGCCGCTTCGGCGGCCTCACGGCCGTCGACGTCGACCATCTGGAGATCCCGCGGGGTGCGATCACCGCGCTGATCGGTCCCAACGGCGCGGGCAAGACCACGCTGTTCAACCTCCTGTGCGGCTTCGACAAGCCCAACAGCGGCACGTGGTCGTTCGACGGCACGACGCTCTCCGGCATCCCGGCCTTCAAGGTGGCGCGGATGGGTCAGGTGCGCACGTTCCAGCTCACAAAGGCGCTGTCGCTGCTGACCGTGCTCGAGAACATGAAGCTCGGTGCCACGAAACAGCGCGGCGAGAGGTTCTGGACGAGCTTCATCCCGGCGTTCTGGCGCGCGCAGGACACCGGGATCGAGAGCAAGGCGCGCGACCTCCTCCAGCGCTTCAAGCTCGACGCGAAGGAGAAGGACTTCGCCGCCTCACTGTCGGGCGGTCAGCGCAAGCTGCTCGAGATGGCCCGAG
Organism: uncultured Actinomycetota bacterium; assembly: GCA_963717585.1. GTDB lineage: Bacteria > Actinomycetota > Actinomycetes > Actinomycetales > Microbacteriaceae > Microbacterium. Next base: position 1,164,935 of record CAVQWI010000001.1, read on the forward strand.
CCCTCATGAGCGATCCCACGCTGGTGATGCTGGACGAGCCCATGGCCGGCGTCAACCCGGCGCTGACGGAGTCGCTCCTGGACCACATCCTCGATCTGAAGGATCTCGGCATGACCGTGCTGTTCGTCGAGCACGACATGCACATGGTGCGGCACATCGCCGACTGGGTGGTCGTCATGGCCGAGGGACGTGTGGTCGCCGAGGGCCCGCCTGAGACGGTCATGCACGAGAAGGCCGTCATCGACGCCTATCTGGGCAGTCACCAGGATGTCGACCTCGGCGTCATCACCGGTCGCCACGACGGGGAGCTGGACGCCGACGCGAAGGAGCTGCTCGCAGAGATTCAGGAGGCTGAGGAAGCGTCCATCGCCGAGGCCGAGGAGGAGAACAAGTGACCGACCCTTCGACAAGCTCAGGGATACCACCCGCGAGCTCAGGGCCTGCAACGGTGCCCCAGGCGCCCGCGATGGACATGAGCCACGCCGGGGAGCGGTCGGTCGCCAAGACCGACGCGGTCGTCGTCGAGGTCACGGACCTCGTCGCGGGCTACCTTCCCGGTGTCAACATCCTCAACAGCACGAACCTCATCGCGCGGCAGGGTGAGCTCATCGGCATCATCGGTCCGAACGGTGCCGGCAAGTCGACACTGCTCAAGGCGATCTTCGGCCTTGTGAAGGTGCGCGGCGGTGAAATCACCGTGAACGGCGAAAGCATCGTCGGGCCTGAAGGCCGACAAGCTCGTCCGCCGCGGCGTGGCGTTCGTGCCGCAGAACAACAACGTGTTCCCCTCGCTTTCCATCGAGGAGAACCTGCAGATGGGGCTCTACCAGAACCCCAAGATCTACAGCGAGCGGCTCGAGTTCGTGACCGGCATCTTCGCGGAGCTGGGCAAGCGGCTCAAGCAGCGCGCAGGGTCGCTCTCCGGCGGCGAGCGGCAGATGGTGGCGATGTCGCGCGCGCTCATGATGGACCCGTCCGTGCTGCTGCTCGACGAGCCGTCTGCGGGGCTGTCACCGGTTCGGCAGGACGATGCGTTCATCCGCGTCTCCGACATCAACAAGGCGGGCGTGACCACGATCATGGTCGAGCAGAACGCCCGCCGGTGCCTGCAGATCTGCGACCGCGGCTACGTGCTCGATCAGGGCCGCGACGCCTACCACGGCAGCGGACGCGAACTGCTGAACGACCCCAAGGTCATCGGCCTGTACCTCGGCACGCTGGGCTCCGACGGGGTTTAGCGGTTCCCCGAGCGGACGAAGAGCGGATGCCGCGGCATCCGCTCTTCTGCTGTGCCCGGCGCCTGTTGGGATCTTCTGCTGGCCCCGGAGGCACACATGTCATCGCCGCAACGGCGAGGGCCCCGGATCGCTCCGGGGCCCTCGCTGTGACGTTTCCGTCTACTAGTTGATGCGTTCGAACTTGTTGTCGGCGCCGTACTGGAAGATGCCGATCGTCGCCTCGGTGGGGTCTCCCGCGTCGTCGAACGCGACGCCACCGGAGTATCCGTCGTAGTCGGCGACTCCGCCTCCGTTGATGATCTCGGCGCAGTCGGCGAACGTGGCGCAGCTCTCGCCGTCACCCGAACCACCGGAGACCTCCTGGAGCTTCTCGGCGATCGCCGCTGCGTCGGTCGAGCCGGCGGCCAGCGATGCGAGAGCGAGAAGGACGACCGCGTCGTACGACTCGGCTGCGTACGAGTAGTCCTCGAGCTCAGCGTTGCCCTCAGCGGTCCAGGCGTCGTTCAGGCGGTCCTGGAAGTCGTCCGCGAGCACGGGTCCGGGCGTGGTGCCCTTCGCTCCCTCGAGGCTGACGCTCACGTCGGTGTCCCACTGCTTGAGGTTTCCATCCACCAGGTAGAAGTTCTCGGCGGACTGGCCGGCGTTCACGAGCAGCGGCGCGATCGTCGTGAATTCATCGAAGGTGATCAGCACGATCGCGTCGGGGTTGGCCGCCGTAACGGTCGCCACCTGCGCGTCGAACGAGGTGTCACCGGTGTTGTAGGAGGCGTCGGCCACGACGGTGCCGCCGCTCGATTCGAAGACCTCCTTGACGACGCCGTACAGGCCGGTGCCGTAGGCGTCGTTCTGGTAGATGACGCCGATGTTCTTGTGGCCGTCCTCGGCGATCAGGTTGCCGAGGACTTCGCCCTGCAGCAGGTCGCTGGGAGCGGTGCGCCAGTACAGGCCGTTGTCGTCCCAGGTGGTGAAGTCGGGCGACGTGTTGGCCGGCGAGAACGTGATGATGCCCTCGCTCACGTTGCTGTCGAGGAAGAGCTTGGTGACAGCCGACGAGGCGGCGCCGACCATGGCCGAGACACCTTCGCTCTGCAGCTTCGGGACCGTGGTCTCGAACGCCTTGTTGTCGGCGTCACCGGAGTCGCCGAAGGTCGCCTCGACGGTCACGCCGGCCGCAGCCTCGTTGACCTCGTTGACGGCCAGCTGGACGCCGGCTTCCTCGGGCGGGCCGAGGAAGGCGAGGCTGCCGGTCTGCGGCAGAACGGTGCCGATCTTGAGGGTGAGGTCCTCGGCGGGCGCCGCAGACTCCGACGGCTCGGCGGTGCCGCCGCCGCCGGCGCAGCCGGCGAGGACGAGGGCGCTGACGCCGGCGACGGCGATGCCGCCGATCACCGTCCGTACGCGCGAGCGGGAGGCAGTGCCTCGGGAAAAGACGCTCATGTTGCTCCTTGCTGTGAATGAACGCGGTTCGACTCGGGCGCCGATCCAGTTCTCCTAAACCTAACCGCGGACGGGTCCCTCAAATGTTGCCGTTCGTTAACGATGTGTAACGCAGTCAAATCGTTATCTAGGCCGGATGGATGGGTGAAGGCTGCAAGCAGACTGCTTCGCGGGCGGCGGGGCTGCTTCGCGTTCTGCCTCCGTACGCCCAGTTCGCGCGCGCACAGAGCGTCGCCAGGGGCCCTCGGATACCCCAGGCCGGTATAGGGTTGGGATGAGAACCTACCCCCCAGGGGTATTCAAGCGAAAGGCGACGCACGATGACGATGACGAACGAATTCCAGGTGACCGGCATGACCTGCGGGCACTGCGAGTCGGCGGTGCGCGGTGAGGTCTCCAAGCTCGGCGGCATCGCCCAGGTCGAGGTCAGTGCGTCCAGCGGCCGGCTCGTGATCACCGCGGTGGAGCCGCTCGACGACGCGGACGTCATCGCCGCAGTCGACGAGGCGGGGTACGAGGCGGTCCGCGTCTGATGGATCGCGCCGCCGTCACCGACGCTGCAGGCCAGGATCGGGCCGAACCGCGTGCGCGCGTCGAGCTCGAGATAGGCGGCATGACCTGCGCCTCCTGCGCGAACCGGATCGAGAAGAAGCTCAACCGGCTGGACGGCGTCTCGGCGAGCGTCAACTACGCGACGGACAAGGCGATCGTCTCCGCCCCTGCGGGGCTGGACACGTCGGTGCTGATCGCCGAGGTCGAGAAGACGGGCTATACCGCGGCACTTCCCGAGCCACCGGCATCGGACGCCCCCGATCCAGATCCCGAGGACCGGGAGCTCACGACTCTGCGGCAGCGCCTCATCGGAGCGGTGGTGCTGTCGGTGCCGGTCATCGCGATGGCGATGATCCCGCTCCTGCAGTTCACGTACTGGCAGTGGCTCTCCCTCGCCCTCGCCGCCCCGGTCGTGATCTGGGGAGCGTGGCCGTTCCACCGTGCCGCGTGGGTCAACCTGCGCCATGGCGCCGCGACCATGGACACCTTGATCTCGATCGGCGTCTCGGCGGCATTCCTGTGGTCGCTGTACGCGCTGTTCTTCGGCGATGCCGGCATGCCCGGCATGACGCACGCCTTCGAATGGACCATCCGGCCCGGCGAAGGCGCCGACGACATCTATCTCGAGGTCGCCGCGGGCGTGACGATGTTCGTCCTCGCCGGGCGGTACTTCGAGGTGCGCTCGAAGCGCCGAGCGGGCGCCGCGCTGCGCGCGCTGCTCGAGCTGGGCGCGAAAGACGTCGCGGTCGTCCGCGATGGGATCGAGGTCCGGATACCGACGTCATCGCTGCGCGTCGGCGACCAGTTCATCGTGCGCCCCGGCGAGAAGATCGCCACCGACGGCGTGGTGCTCTCGGGATCGTCGGCGGTGGATGCCTCGATGGTGACGGGCGAATCGGTGCCGGTCGAGGTCGGCACCGGCGATGCCGTCGTCGGTGCCACCCTGAATGCCGGAGGGCGGCTCGTGGTGCGTGCCTCGCGCGTGGGCGAGGACACCCAGCTCGCGCAGATGGCACGTCTCGTGCAGGAGGCGCAGTCGGGCAAGGCCGACGTGCAGCGCCTCGCCGACCGCATCTCGGGCGTGTTCGTGCCCGTCGTCCTCGCGATCGCGGTCGCGACGCTGGTGGCGTGGCTTCTTCTGGGCTTTCCGGCATCAGCAGCGGTCACCGCGGCCGTCGCCGTGCTCATCATCGCCTGCCCGTGCGCACTGGGTCTCGCGACGCCGACGGCGCTGCTGGTCGGCACCGGCCGTGGCGCACAGCTCGGCATCCTGATCAAGGGCCCGGAGGTGCTCGAATCGACCCGTGCCGTGGACACCGTCGTGCTCGACAAGACCGGGACCATCACGACCGGGCGGATGGCGCTGGTGGAGGTCATCGCGGCGCCGGGAGTGGACCGCACCGAGCTCCTGCGGCTCGCAGGCGCCCTCGAGGATGCGTCGGAGCACCCGATCGCCACCGCGATCGCCGCGGCGGCGACACGTGAACTCGGCGAGCTGCCGGAAGTGGAGTCGTTCCGATCCACTGCCGGGGTCGGCGTCGCCGGCGTCGTCGACGGCCGCGCGGTCGTGGTCGGTCGAGACGCACTCCTACGGGAGTGGGCGGTGATCATCTCCGCCGACCTCATCGCCGCCAAGGACCGTGCCGAGGCCGAAGGGTCATCCGCGGTCCTGGTCGCGTGGGACGGCGAAGCGCGCGGCCTGCTCGTCGTGGCCGACCGCGTGAAGGCGACCAGCCGCCAGGCGGTCGAGCAGCTCCGCGGCCTCGGACTGGAGCCGGTGCTGCTTTCCGGGGACAACGAGTCGGCAGCGGCCCGCATCGGCGCCGAGGTGGGGATCGATCGCGTCATCGCGGGTGTCCTGCCCGAGCAGAAGGTCTCGGTGGTGCGGGGCCTGCAGACCGAGGGCAGAGTCGTCGCGATGGTCGGCGACGGGGTGAACGATGCCGCCGCCCTCGCCCAGGCCGACCTCGGAATGGCGATGGGGACGGGCACGGATGCCGCCATCGAGGCATCAGACATCACCCTCGTCCGCGGCGACCTGCGCAGCGCCGCGGATGCGATCCGCCTGTCGCGCCGGACGTTCGGCACCATCCGCGTCAACCTGTTCTGGGCGTTCGCCTACAACGTGGCCGCGATCCCGCTCGCCGCATTGGGGCTGCTCAACCCCATGATCGCGGGCGCGGCGATGGCGTTCTCGAGCGCCTTCGTCGTGGGCAACAGCCTGCGCCTGCGCCGATTCCAGTCACTCGAGAGGCTGGAGAATCGGTCCGGGAGCCGGAGCCGACCCACTGACAGCGGAATGAAGGAGCGGTCATGACCGATCTGCACACCTCCCACGGGTACATCACCGACAAGGAGAAATACCTCAATCGCATGCGCCGCATCGAGGGTCAGGCGCGGGGCATCCACAAGATGGTCGAGGACGAGAAGTACTGCATCGACATCCTCACGCAGATCAGCGCCCTGACCAGCGCGCTCGAAGCCGTCGCCGTCGGGCTGCTCGATGACCACCTGCGCCACTGCGTCGTCGACGCCGCACGCCTCGGGGGCGACGAAGCCGACGCGAAGATCTCAGAGGCGACCGCGGCGATCGCCCGCTTGGTCCGCTGACCGCGGCCGGAACCGCCCGGCTCAGGTCAGCTCGCCGACATCCGAGATGCCGCGTGCTCGCCGCGAGAACAGCAGCGAGTCGATCGTGAGCACGACCAGCGCGAGCCACACGAGTGCGAATCCGATCCATCGCTCCAGCGGCATGGGCTCGCCCAGCAGCCACGCTCCGATGATGAACTGCAGGATCGGCGCCACGAACTGCAGCAGGCCGATCACCGTCAGCGGAACCCGCCGCGCGCCGGCAGCGAACAGGAGAAGCGGCACGGCGGTGACGACACCCACGAGGCCGAGGAGCAGCGCGTGCCACGGGCCACCCGCTCCGAATGTCAGGCCCGAGGTCGATCCGACGACGACGAGCACGACGGCTGCGACCGGCACCAGCCAGAGCGTCTCGAGCGTCAGTCCGCTGACCGCGTCGACGGCCGGACCGAGCCGCTTCTTCACGAGCCCGTAGATGCCGAACGAGAACGCGAGGCTCAGTGCGATCCACGGGAAAGCGCCGTAGCCGATGACGATGACCCCGACGGCGATCGCAGCGATCCCGAGGGCGATCCACTGAGTGGCGCGCAGCCGCTCGCGCAGCACCACGACACCCAGCACGACGGTCACGATCGGGTTGATGAAGTAGCCGAGGCTGGTCTCGATGACGTGTCCCGTCAGCGTCGCCAGGATGAACACCTGCCAGTTGACATAGATGAGTGCGCCGGCGACAGCGGTCAAGATCAGCAGGCGCGGCTGGCGCATGATCGCGGTGAGGCGCCCCCAGCCGCGCAGGACGGTCAGCAGGATCGCGCAGAATCCCAGCGAGAGCAGGATCCGCCACGCGACGAGCTCGAACGGACCGGTCGGCGCGAGCAGCAGGAAGTACAGCGGCAGGAATCCCCACAGCAGATAAGCCGTGAAGGCGTACGCGCTGCCGAGCGCCCGCTCACGCGACGAATCGGCAGGCGCGGTCGAGGGCGTCCCGGCAGCGCCCTGCGGATCGGCGCTGGAGCCGCCGGATGCGATCGGCGTATCCACCGCGGGTGTCCCGGATGCCGCGCCCGGGCCTGAGGGGATATCGCGGGTCACTCCCCCAGCGTACGGCCGGCGATCGCGCGCCGGCGCAGAGGGATCGAACGCGGCAGCCGTTGCACTGCCGTTGTTCCGCTGGAACCTGCCACCACGAGCAGAGGGCCCGGATGCCGAAGCATCCGGGCCCTCTCAGAACTGCGTGGCTCTAGCGGACGACGACCGCGAGGACGTCACGCGCCGACAGGACGAGGAACTCGTCCGCGCCGAACTTGACCTCGGTGCCGCCGTACTTGCTGTACAGCACGCGGTCGCCCACGGCGACGTCGAGCGGTACGCGATTGCCGTTGTCGTCGATGCGACCGGGACCCACAGCAACGACCTCGCCCTCCTGGGGCTTCTCCTTGGCGGTGTCCGGGATGACCAGACCGCTCGCGGTGGTCTGCTCGGCCTCGACCTGGCGGATGACGATGCGGTCCTCGAGCGGCTTGATGGAAACCGACACGGTCTACCTCTGCTTTCCTTGAGACTTCAAGACTGATTAGCAAACTCCACCTGAGAGTGCTAATTCCAGTCTAGGCAAGCGCTGGCACTCATGCAACGTGAGTGCCAGAACGATGCAATTCGAAGTCACGATTCCTCCGAATGTGCGCCTGAGGGAATGGTCGGCGAACGGTGTATCAGTCGACACGCCAGGCGCTCCTCAGTTCTATGTACAGGTCGGCTCAGTGTTTCGCGAGTACCCGTAACACTGAGCCACCCGCCTATCGCAAAGCGGCCCCCGCGGTGGTAGACATATCTGGGGGAAGTAACACGTCAGGTTCTTGGGGGAACTGGACATGACAGAGCTGTCATATTTTCTGGCCGTAGATGTCGGGACGAGCCGGATCGCTGCAGCAACCGCGCGTGTCGCGGCCGACGGCAGCATCGTCACGGCGCCCTTCGCGCTGGGCAGGAAGAGCGACACAGTCGCCACTGTCGCGTTCGTCGCGGACGACGGTGAGCTTTCGTTCGGCGATGTCGCGGAGCGACGCGGAGTCACCCAGCCCGAGCGGCTGATCCGCGAATTCAAGCGGAGCATCGGGGACGAGGTGCCCCTCACCGTCGGCGGGCGCTCGCTGGCACCGGAGCAGCTCTACGCGCAGACGGTCGCCGCCATCGTCGACCTCGTCGAGGAGCGCGAGGGCAGGCGCCCCGAAGCGGTTTCCCTCACTCACCCCACCGCGTGGGGCGGTCATCGGATCGAGCTGATCCGGTCCGCTCTGGGCCAGGTCGGCATCGGCGACGTGGAGCTCATCACCGAGCCCGAAGCCGCCGCCCGCCACTACGAGGCATCGCGATCGCTCGAGATCGGGCAGACGCTCGCGGTGTACGACCTCGGCGGCGGCACATTCGACTGCGTCATCCTGCGCAAGGAGGAGGACGGCACGTTCGGGCTCATCGGCGAGCCGGTGGGCATCGACGATCTCGGCGGCGCGGACTTCGACGACGCCGTGCTGCGGCACGTGATCGCAGCATCCGGTCTGGACGTGGCGGCGCTCGCGGTCGACGACCCGGACATCCGCTTGGCGCTCTCCCAGCTGCGGCGCGAGTGCGTCGACGCGAAGGAGGCGCTCTCGTTCGACAGCGAGGTGACGATCCCCGTCCTCGTGCCGCCGGTCCGGTCGAGCGTGCGCCTGACGCGCTCCGAGTTCGAGGAGATGATCACCGGGTCGCTCGACCAGACCATGGACGCGCTGGACGACGCGCTCGATTCGGCGGATCTCGAGCCGGCCCAGCTCGAGTCCATCCTCCTGATCGGCGGCTCGTCACGCATCCCCCACGTCGCCCAGCGCCTCTCCGAGCGCTTCGATCGGCCGATCGCGATCGACGCCGATCCGAAGGCTGCGATCGCCCTCGGTGCGGCCCGGACGGGCCTGATCCGACGGCACGACGAGCAGCTCGACTTCGACGGGTCGACCGCGCTGGCGCTGCTCGGCACCGCGGGCGTCGGTTCCGAGCTCGCACTCGCGGTCACCGCCGAGACTCCCGCACCGGCGCCCCTGCCGATGGCGAAGGCCCGCAAGTCCTCTCCGTTCGTGCTGGGCGGGGCCGCAGTCATCATCGCCGGCGCGATCGTGTTCGCGAGCACGCTGACGGCCGGGTCCGGCGGCAAGCTGCCCGCGGCATCGACGGTTTCACCCACTCCTTCGGCATCGGCATCGGCATCGGCCGTCCCCCAGAAGGCGCTCGATGCCGCCGTTCCCGCGCCGGAAGTCAAGCCGCCCGCTGCGTCCGATGACACTCCGAGCCGCAATACCCCCGCGAACCCGAACCCTCGGCGCAGCGCGACTCCGGTCGCCCCGACGACGCCGACCGCCAAGCCCACGACCCCGGCCGCGCCGGTGACTGCGGCCCAGGATACGGCTGACACGACTCCCGAGACGAGCGATCCCTCCGACCCTCCGGTCGGTCCGGCTGAACCCACGACGCCGCCCGCCCAGCCCACGACGCCGCCGGCCGAGCCGACGACGCCTCCCGCCGAGCCCACCACCCCGCCGGCCGAGCCAACGACGCCTCCCGCTGAGCCGACCACCCCGCCGGCCGAGCCGACGACGCCTCCCGCCGAGCCCACCACCCCGCCCGCAGAGCCGACCGACCCCGCCGGCAGACCCGCCCGCGGAGCCGCCGCCCGCTGAGCAGCCCAGCCCCGAGCCCACCGATCCCGTCTGACCCGGCGAAAGCAACACCGAATCATGTCAACACTGCAGATCGCAGGACACGTGCTGCCTGGTTCCGACGCGCCGTTCATCTGGGAGCGCCAGGCCCGCCCGGCGATGGAGTCCATCGTCGCGCCGGGTGCGAGCCCCGCACGGGCGGTCGTCGTCGGCAACGCCGGATCCGGCAAGTCCACGATGCTGCGCGAGCTGCACCGACTGCTTCTCGATCAGGACACGCACGCCGTCGTGCTGGGCGAATCCCTTGACGTCACGCGTGTGCCGGCATCCCACGTGCTGCTCGTCGATGACCTGCATCTGCTGGACGCGAAGCAGGTCGCTCGCATCCGCACGCGCTCGGAGGATCCGGATGCCGCGCTCGTCGTCGCGAGTCGCCCGTGGCCGCGCATCGACGCGCTGACCAGCATCACGCGCAGCCTCGAGCGGAGCCGGCCTGCGATCGTGCTCGGACACGTGTCGCGCTCGGATGTGCTCACCTACCTCGGCGAAGTCGACCGGGTGATATCGAGCTCGTGCATCGACCATGTGCTCCAGTTCACCGGGGGCGTGTCGTGGCTCGTCTCCGAGGCACTCGCGCTGCATGACGAGCGGGACTGCGTCGACGACAGCAGTCATCGCGCCGTCATGCGCGCCGTGGAGGACCGCATCGCGCACCGACTGGACACCATCCCCTCCCAGCTGCGTCAGGAGATCGAGGCACTGTGCGTGACGCCCACCGGACACGACCGGCCTCTCACCGAGGGCGACGAAGTCATCGCCGAGGGGTACGCCGAAGGCCTCCTGATGCGCAACGGCCAGCCGGTGCCTCTCGTGCGCTCCGCAGTCCGCGCCACCATCCCCGTCGCGCGGCTCATCGACCTCAGCGCCGGCATGGCGGAGGGTCTGGCCGTGTCCGCTGCGGCCGGCGACCCGAGCTACCGGGACTGGATCGGCGGCATCCATGATCCGGGGATCGGAGCGGCCCTGGTCGAGCATGCCGATCGGGTGCTGGACAGCGACCCGCGGCGTGCACTCGAGCTCTACGGCGGCGCGCTGGAGTGCGGCCTGGAATCCGCCGTCGTCGTCGGGCGACGGGCGCAGGCGGCGTGGGCATCGGGCAACGCGGAACTCGCCAGCTCGATCCTCGACGGTGTCGCGGCACTGGACGGCGTGACAGATCGGGACCGCGTCGCCGACACCTCGGCGGCCATCTGGTCGATGCGCGGCATGATGCGCATGAGCGACATGGTCTACTGCTCACTGACTCCGGCCAGGGCCGAATCCCGGGCTCGTGCGACGATCGCCGCCTACGGCGTGGGTCGCGCCCCGGCGCCCGTGACCGACGAGACACCCGGTCTGCCCTCGACCCTCGGCGTCGCCATGGATCTGCTCGACCGGGGGCTCCGCGCATCGATGAGCCCGGAGGGCGCCGAGTCGGCCGTCGCGGATCTCGTCCGCGCGTCCGAGATGTACACCTCGTCGGCCAGCGCGGCGCCGATTCCCGAACTGCCGGCGGTCATCGCCGCCATCGTGGCACTGAACGTCGGTGATCTGGACGTCGCGCACACCGTCGTCGAAGACGCGATCAGGGGCAGCCAGGGCGGCGAATGGGCTCGCACGCGACTCCTGCTGTGGCGATCCTGGCTCGCCGTTCAGCGGGCACGGCCGGCGGAGGCCCGCGAAGCGCTCACCCGCGCGCTGGAGTCCTCGCCCACCCGGTCGGCACGTGACAACATGCTCGCGCAGGCGATCCGAGTCGCGATCGCACGACGCTATGAGGATGCCGCCTCGCTCGACGCGACATGGATCGAAGCGCGGGACAGCGTTCTGCACACCGAGGCCGACCTGTACGTCCTCCACCCGCTCGCCGAGCTGCTGACCTCCGCCGCTCGGGTCGGCGACACGGCACGGCTGCAGCCGCACTTCACCAGGGCGCTCGAGATCGTGCAGCAGCTGGGTTCGCCTCCGATCTGGGCGGCGCACCTGCGCTGGACCGGCATCCAGCAGGGGATCCTGCTCAACCGGCCCGACGAACTCAAGCCCCACGCCCGCGCCCTGGTCGCCGCAACGCCGCACAGCCCCGTCGCCGCCGTCATGGCCCAGGCCGGGCGCGTATGGACAGCGACGCTGGCGGGGTCGGTGGATGCCGATGCCGTAGAGGCCGCTGCACACGGCCTGGCCTCGGCCGGCCTCGGGTGGGACGGTGCTCGGCTGGCCGGTTACGGGGCCAACCGTTCGACGGATCGCAAGGTGGCCGCGCGACTGCTCTCGTGCGCCCGGGAGCTGCATCCCATTGAGGGCCCGCGCAAGCCAGCCCGCACCGATGACGAGGACCAGCAGCAGGCCCCGCCGGCCTCCGAGGGAGTCGTCCTCAGCGAGCGCGAGCGCGACGTCGCCCGGCTCGTGCTTCAGGGCAAGACCTACGCCGAGATCGGCGAGACGATCTTCATCTCACCGCGTACGGCCGAGCATCACATCGCCCACATCCGCCGCCGGCTGGGCGCCACGTCACGGTCCGATCTGATCGCGAAGCTGCGTGTCGTCGTCGAGCAGTCCGTCGGTCACGGGGCACGGATCCCCGCGGGCGAGGGGCTGGGCGCGTGAACCCCCTACTCATTCTTCGCAGCATCGGGGGAACCCCCGATGCTGCACCGCCCACAACTGAATAACCTGACCACTACGAGCCTTTATCGTGCGTGAAATCCATGCTTACCGACGCTGAGGAGTCGACAAATGAGCACACCGGTAGCGACCATTGGGGACGCGCTGATCTCCTTCATCCTGAGCCTGCTGCGTGATCCCGCCGCAGTCGAGGAGTTCTCAGCGGCGCCGAAGGCGATGATGGCCAGCAACGGCCTCCAGGACGCCTGCAAGGCGGACGTCCAGGCGGTCAAGCCCGTCATCGTCGATCACCCGAGCGTGGAACCCAAGCCCATGGGGTCTTCTGCTCCTCCCCCGCCGCCGTCCTATCACCACGACGAGCCGGACGAGGTGGTCAGGGAGATCAGCCGCATCATCAACCAGTTCACGACGATCGACGCACGGTCGACGATCGTCGACCAGTCGGTGAACCAGAACATCTGGACCAACGGCGGCGACGTCACCCAGCTGTTCGACCAGGAAGCCGTCGTGGCATCGGGCGACGAGGCCATCGCCGCCGGCGAGGACGCCACGCTGGTCGATTCCGACGTGGACGTCACGGTGGGCGACGTGTCGATCGGCAACACCACCAACGACGGAAGCTTCAACACGACCGGTGATGGGGACGAGAGGCTCCCATGGTGGTAGCCGACCCGGCCCTGGCCGCCGAGGCCGAGGTGGATCCGTCGGTCGCGGCAGCCGCCGCCGGCGCCGCCGTCACGGAGGCTGTGGACGCAGCGGTCGACACCGCGACCACAGCGGCGGCAGAGGTCAGCGCGCCTGCGGAGGACCCGCTCGCTGCCGACCTGACGTCCGCGGACAGCTACGAGAGCGACGACTCGAGCAGCGTCGCGCTGGACGACCCGTACGTCGAAGAGCCGGCTGAGGAGCAGTGACGACCGGCACGTGACCGATCAGGCAAAACCACAACCCACGCCTACCGATGCACGCGGGGCCGTAGCGAAAGCTGCGGCCCCCGCGCCCGCTCCCCCGCCACCGAAGCGCGAGGCGCCGTCGCGGCCGCCGACGTCGAGCCCGCACGCGCCTCCCGTGCTGGTCAAGATGACGCCGCCGTTCTCGGTGCGGATGAGCCAGCTCTTCTGGATCGTCAGCTTCGCGGTCGGCGGCTTCACGGCCGTGTACTACTTCATCATCCGCCAGGAGCAGCTCCCCCTCATGGCCGACAAGGTCCGCGCGGTGGCCGAAGGCCGAAGCGACGAGACCTACGACGCGGCCGCCGACATCCTGTTCTGGATCGTCTTCGGCGTCATGGTCGCCGTGCTGCTCATCCAGATCACGCTGCTGGTGTCGTTCATGGGACGGCGACCGCACGTGCGGTGGTGGCAGCTGGCGACCCTCGGGCTCCAGATCATCCTGCTGCTGCTGTCAATGGAATGGGTGGCGATCGGCGACCGCGCTCAGTCGCTTGTCTTTCTTCTTGCGGCCCAGGCGGGACTTGTGCTGCTCGCCCTCCTCTGCAGCACCATGCCCAAGGCCATCGCCTGGTCCGCCCGGCAGCACGACGTCCGCCGCGGGCACGAGGGCATCATCGGCGGCGGCGACATCTGATTCCGGGGGCGCCGGCTCTTCCACGACCGGGGTGATCTCCGAGGCGATCTCGTCGAGGCTGCGGATCACAACGCGGCAGACGCCCGTCGCCGCCCGCTCCGTGAGAGGCGACTCGGCGAGCCTGCGCCAGTGGGCGAGCTTCGTCTCGACGCGCTCGCGCATCGTGTCGCGGTCCGCGTCCTCCGGCAGGCCCAGCCTCACATGCGCGGGCGTGCCTTTGCCGCCGATGATCAGCTGGGCGTCCGCAGAGTCCTGATCCGTGAGCGGCAGGCCCTCCGATCTCGCACTGGCCAGCAGCGAGAGTTCGCGCAGGGTATGGGCGGTGGCCGAGATCCGCTCGATGCCGGAACGGATCTCGTCCACTCCGTCACGGGGGTTCTCACGGACGAGCTTCTCCAGCGACAGCAGCACTCCACGCACCTTGAGAGTCGTGGCCCGCGTGCGGAACTGGTTGCGTACGAACTGCCGCAGCTCGATCAAGCCGCTCTGCTGCACCATCGCCTCGGCGAGCTCGGTGGAGCTCTCCACGCCGCCTCGGATCAGGGCCGTGGCCAGGCGCACGCCGAAGATCCCGAATCTGCCGAGCAGTGCCTTGCGCTCCGACGTGCTCAGCGTCGTGGCGTCGGACTCCCTCGTGAACCGATCGGCAGACACGAGCAGGCGTTCGCGATCACCGCGATCGAGACCCGCGAGTTCCCGGAAGGCGGCGTACTCGCTCTCGCGGAGGGTGCGGGCGCCTTCGGCGACGAGGCCCGCGACGGGCACCACCCCGAGGACGAGCGACGAGAGATCGCCGTCGCGCTCATAGCGCCGCGCGACCTTGCCCGCCGAGAGCAGCGAGTCGATGCGGCCCGAGCCGATCTCGTCGGAACGCGAGAGCACCCCCACCGCGCAGACGGTCTGCGCCGCGCCGGCGGCGGTGTCGCGGAAGGCCTCGAGGAACTTAACGTCCGATGCGTGCAGATGCCGCATCAGATAGACGACGGCATCCGCTGAGGACGGCGCCTCCTCCGGTGTGAGAAACCGCATGGCTCGGGCCGATGTGTCCTCCGAGAGCGACGCGATGCCGGGCGTGTCGATGAGGATCATCGACTTGAGCTCCGCCAAGGGCCAGCCGACGTCGATCCATTCGACGTCCTCGGCAGGCACGCCCCCGAGGTCGATCACGAGTCGGCCGCTCTCGCGCCGCACCGGCATCCGGCGGGGTTCTCCCTCGCGCGGATGCAGGGTGATCGTCGGCGTCGCGGAGTACCGATACCAGGTGACGACCCGCGTGCACTCTCCCGCGTCCGTGGGAGCGATCCGCTCGCCGAGCATCGCGTTCAGCAGCGTCGACTTGCCGGCCTTCACCATTCCGGCGACCGCCAGCCGAAGCGGTTCGTGCAGGCGCCGCTCGAGTTCGGCCACGACAGCCTGTGCTGCAGGATCATCCGCGTAGATGTCGGCCGCGGTCCTCAGCAGATCCTCTGCGTCTTCCTTTGCGGGTCCGTTCACTGGCGAACAGCCTCGAGCCGCGCCGGCGGCAGCGCAGGCATCTCCTTCTGGAGCGATTCG
This sequence comes from uncultured Actinomycetota bacterium, assembly GCA_963717585.1. Lineage (GTDB taxonomy): Bacteria > Actinomycetota > Actinomycetes > Actinomycetales > Microbacteriaceae > Microbacterium. The sequence continues at coordinate 1,180,242 of CAVQWI010000001.1, forward strand.
AGCTGCTTGAGCTGGGCCTGCAGCTGCATCACGCGCTCATCGCGCTGGGATGTGAAGGTGCCCGCCGCCTGCTTCGATGCGCTGAGCGCGTCGGACAGCGAACGGTGCAGTTCCTCCGCCATCGAACCGAAGTGGTCGCGGGCGGCGCGCTGCACCAGCCTCAGCCGATCCTTGAGCTGCTTGCCCACCTGGAAGATGACTTCGTCGATGTAGCGACGCACGAGCAGTTTCGCCTCGTGCTGCCGGCGCGACAGCCGGTTGTTCATGTCTTCACGGTAGGCGCGACGGCCCACCAGCACGCCGGCCAGGAGCGAGAGCGGGTTGATCAGCGACAGGCCGATCAGGCCGGTGGCAAGACCCACCATCAGAACACCGCCGTACGATCCGCGCACGCCGATGTAGATCTTCTCTCCCGCGCCCAGACGTCCGGCGTCGAGACCGGACAGCTGCTCGACCGGGTCGAGGACGCCCTGGGTGTCGCCGACGTCGATGGCCGGGATCGCCTGCTCACCTTCACTGAACAGATCGGCGACCTCTTCGGACAGCCAGCGCGAGCGCTCATCGGTCCAGACGAAGGTCTCGGACACCGAGGCCGCAACCCGCTGATCCAGCCACTCGGTGATCTGGTCCCAGATCGGTCCGGGGTCGCCCTCGTCGATGGAGTTCTCCGCTTCGCGCTGCACCTTGCGCAGGCGGTCGCGCAGGTCGTGCTCCATGTCGGCGATGAGGTCGGCGATGCCGTCGGTCAGGGTGACCTGCCAGCGCGCAGAGCGCCCGCGGAACTCGTCGGCGCGCGCCTTCGCCTCTTCGAGTTCGGCGATCATGCGAGGGGTGTCTTCCGGATTCAGGATCGCGTTCAGCTCGGAGCGCAGCGACATCGTCAGCTGTTCGGCGACCGACACCAGGTCGTGCAGGGCACTGCGCTCGTGGATCACCTCGGCGCGTCCGAGCACCTCCCGACGGAGGTGAGCCACGAGAGCCGGGAAGCCCGACTCGTCGTTGAGGGCTCGGTCCTGGAGCTCGGCCGCGAGGAGCCGGAGATCGCTCGACACGGAGAAGATCGGCACGTCTCCGGCGTCGCTGAGGTGTCCGCGGTCGATCTGCTCGATCTGGCGCCATTCGGGGTACAGGTCGGTCTTGGCGAGGACGGCCGCGACGTTCGGCGAGATGCGCATCGCGTGCTTGAGGAACTGCACCTCGGGCTCGGTGTACTCCTGGGAGGCGTCGGACACCAGCAGCACGGCGTGCGCGGACGACAGCGCGGAAAGCGTGGCCAGGGCGTTCGACGACTCGAGCCCGCCGACACCGGGAGAATCGATCAGCTTCAGCCCGCCCCGGAGGATCTCGCGGGGAAGCAGGACCTCGGCGGAGATGATGCGGCGCTCGTTGCCCGGGTTCCCGCGCTCGGAGACGTACTCCGACAGCTCGTCGACCGACACCTGCTCGCGCTGCACGGCTGTTCCGGATGCCGTCGTCGCGGCATCCTCGCCTCTGATCACGACCCAGGCGGAGGGCTCATCGCCGTAGCCCACCGACGTCGGGACGCTGGTGGCGATGTCGTCGTCGACCGGGCAGACCGGCGCGTTCACGAGCGCGTTGATCAGCTTGCTCTTGCCCTGCTTGAACTCCCCGACCACGATGACGCGCACGTCGGGGTCGAGCAGCCGTGCGCGGGTCTGCTCCAGGCGCTTCGCGAGATCGGCTCGACCCGCAGACGCGGCGAAGTCGCTGACGCTGCGGACCACGGCCGTCATGTCCGGCGTGTCCGAGACGGCCCGCTGGGAGGCGCTGGCGGTCAAGTCGGCGCCTCCCGCCTTCGCGGCCGGCGTCACGCCGGGAGCCGGCTTCTTCTCCACCTGTGACGCGGTGGCGTCCTGCGACGGCGATCCCTGCTCACGTTCGACCAAAACGAACTCCTCGGTGCTGCCAGTTTCCGGCATGTGTTCCTGATGTTCCATGGTGACAGACAGCGGGGCGGGGTGCACCCGCCCCGCTGGGGTGATCCGCTCCGCTCAGAGCGAGAAGTCGAGCCCCGTCGCGCCGCCGTCGTCGCCTGCGGGACCCTGTCCCTCATCACCCCAGATCAGCTCGGTGTCGACATCCCACGCGGACGCATCGACGTTCTCCAGCTCCGCAGAGAACAGATTGCTCGCGGACGGATCCGCAAAGGCGTCGGAAGGATCGTCGCCCCAGGGATCCTGCCCGAAGGTGTCGTCGGCGTCGATCGATGGATCGGTCGGCTGCGCCGGCACCTCATCGGGCTGGTGCGGCCAACCCGGGTCGTCGCTTGACATCTGCATACCTTCGGGATGGGGGTATCTGAAGATCTAGCCTCCCACCATCCGCGCCCGGATGGTGGTGTGCCCGGCCGCCCCTTACGGGACGGCCGGGCAGGTCGTGCAGAGGATCTTAGAACTCGAAGTCGTTGTCCTCGAGCTCGACCTCCACGTCGATGTCCGTCTCCTCGTTGAACGAGTCGTCGATCGACCAGTTGTCGGAGAAGTCCTCGTTGAACGAGTCGGTGGCCCAGTTGTTGTCGACCCAGATGTCGCCGATCTCGATGTCGGTGTCGATCTCCGTGTTCGTGAAGTCGTCGCCGACCGCGATCGAGCCGTCGCCGGATGCCGTCACCGCGCTGTTGCCGATGAACTGCGTGACGTTGCCGCCCTCAGCGTCGCCGCCCTCAGCCTCTGCGTTGCCGCCATCGCCGCCGTCGGCGTCGCCGCCTTCGCCGCCTTCGCCGCCATCACCGTCTGCCTCGCCGCCGGTGCCGGTGCCGGTGCCCGAGCCGCCCGTGCCCGCGCCGCCCGTGGCTCCGCCGCCGGTGCCTGCACCGCCGGGGCCACCCGGGCCGCCCGTGGCGAGGCCACCAGCGCCGCCCGTACCGCCGGCGCCACCCGTGCCCGTGCCACCCGTGGCCGGGCCGCCGGTGCCGTCGCCGCCGGCGCCGGCGCCGGCGCCGTCGCCGCCCGTTGCATTGTTGTCGCCGCCTGCTCCGCCGTCGCCGGCGAACCCACCGTCAGCGTCGCCGCCGACCGCGAGGGCTGCGCCACCGCTGCCCGAGGAGGTCGAGATGTTCTGGTTGACCGACTGGTCGACCACCGTCGAGCGGGCGTCGATCTCGACGTCCACGTCTCCGCCGCCGCCGTGGCCGCCCCATCCGCCGCCGCCGCCTTCGCTGGCGTCGATGATGTTGAACTCGCCGATTCCGGAGTTGTACTGGCGGATGCCGGCGTTGACCGAGTTGTCGTTGAACGAGTCCTCGTTGTTGGAGTAGAGGTCGTTGTACGAGTTGGTGTTGAACGATTCGTCGTTGTTCGAGTAGTGGTCGGAGTAGTCGTTGAACGACTCGTCCGCGTTGGCCTGGTCGTTGTCGGAGTTGTCGTTGAACGACTCGTCCGCGTTGGCCTGGTCGTTGTCGGAGTAGTCGTTGCCGACATCCTCGATGTCGACCTCGTTGTCCGCGATGACCACGTTGTCTTCGACGTTGGTGTTGCCGACATCCTCGATGTCGACCTCGTTGTCAGCCACGACGACGTTATCGTCGTTGCCTACGACGTTGTCGTTGAGAACGTCCTCGAGCTCCGCGTTCAACTGGAGACCAAGAAGGTTGGTGTTGTCTTCCACAGCCATGATGAGTTCCTCTGTTCGTGAAGTGCCAAGCGGCGCGTTGGTACGAGTCTGGAACTCCGGCGCTTCCACGGCATCGGGGGTGAACCCGAGGGTTGTGCGGGGGCGACTAGGGGTCTGCGGGGTTCGATAGGGGATCGATAGGGGTTGTGCGGGAATGAGCGCCGACCGCACTGGGAGGTGGGGTGCCGTTCACGCGGGCAGTCGGGGGCTGTCCCCGGCATAGGCTGACCGGGTGGACCTGCCCGAGCTCACCGCATTGCTCACGCCCGAAGGGCTGCGGCTGCTCGACGAGGTGTCGGCCGTCGAGTCCACGGCGGATGTTGCCCGCACCGTGTCGAGGCTGCGCAAGGCCGGACACTCCCCCGATCTGGTGTCCGCGGTCGTCGGCCAGTCGCGGCTGCGCGTTCGCGCGCGGTCGAAGTTCGGCGAGTTCGCCGACCGGATGCTGTTCACCCGCGCCGGCCTGGAGCAGGCGACGCGGCTTGCGGTCGCGGCGCAGCACGCGGGACGATTCCGGACTGCCGGCATCGAGGTCGTGGCAGACCTGGGCTGCGGGATCGGTGGGGATGCGCTGGGTTTCGCCGGCCTCGGGCTGCGCGTCGATGCCGTGGACGCCGATGAGGTGACGGCCGCGATCGCGGCCTACAACCTGGCCCCTTTCGCGGATGCGGTGACGGTCCGTCACGGCACAGCCGAAGAGCTGGCGCCGGATCCGGTCGCCGAGCGATGCAGCATCCGATGGGCGAGAGGGAGTCTGGCTCGACCCGGCGCGCAGGACCTCGGGGCACAGCGAGACCGCGCGAGTGAGACCCGAGGACTACTCACCGCCGCTGGACTGGGCCTTCGACCTCGCCCGGCGGGTCCCGACCGGAATCAAGCTCGGTCCGGGCCTGGACCGCGCGATGATCCCCGACGACGTCGAGGCCCAGTGGGTCAGCGCAGACGGGTCGACGGTCGAGCTCGTGCTGTGGTCGGGACGGCTGGCGCGAGTCGACGTGCGCCGGGCGGCGCTCGTGATGCGGGGGGACGACTCGTGGGAGCTCACCTCGCCGGCGGATGCCGCGGACGAGCCCGTGCGTCCGCTGGGAGCATTCGTGCACGAGCCCGACGGTGCGGTGATCCGCGCACGGCTCATCGGCGAGGTCGCCCGTGCCCTGGATGCCGGCATGCTCGCGGAGCAGATCGCCTACCTGACCTCGGATACGGCACTGACGAGCCCGTTCGTCTCGAGCTTCCGCGTGCGCGAGGAACTGCCTGCCGAGACGCGAGCACTGTCGCGCGCTCTGCGCGAGCGGAGCATCGGCCGGCTCGAGATCAAGAAGCGCGGGGTCGACATCGACCCGGCGGCATTGCGCACCGCGCTGAAGCTGCGCGGTGAGGGTTCGGCGACCCTGATCCTCACGCGCATCGGCTCGAAGCGGCGTGCCGTCCTCGCGGACCGTGTGGCCGCCGCATAGGTCGGTGCGGCTCGGACATCAGCCCAGGAGGTCGGTGCGGCTCGCGGCGAACAGCAGCCAGCCGGCACTGTAGAGGAGCGACACGGCACCGAGCACGAGCGCCCACACCCCCACGGCGCGGCTCTCGAGCGGTCGGCGCAGCGCGATGACCGCGGTGACGATCGCGACCATGCCGATCGGGAAACCCCACCCGACGAACATCGACACGACGAGGGCGACGATCCCGAATCCGAGCGCCCAGGCCGCCATGCCGCGCGCCGGCGCGGAGGGCTCGGCGGCGGCCCACTGCACTGGCGCATCCAGATCGGGGGCAGTGGGGATCGGGTGCGATCCCGACCGGCGCGGTCGGCCAGCGCTCGAACCCGCCGCGGTGCATGCCGGGAAGCGCCGACTCCGCTTCCACCGGTGCAACGTCGGGCGACGGCGGCTCGAGGGCAGCAGGCGGAAGGATCGCGGGGGTCGCGGCATCCGGGAGGATCTCGTCGTTCTGATCGCCGGTCATGCCGCCTCCGCGACCTGGATCTCCGTGACGGGCAATGTCGAGTCGGCGCCGAAGCCCCAGCTCGACGGTCCGCGGCCCGCCATGATCAGCTCCGAGGCGAGGGCCGCGATCATCGCGCCGTTGTCGGTGCACAGCGAGAGCGGGGGGATCCGCAGGGCGACGCCCGCGACGGCCGCTCGCTCTGCTGCGACCTCGCGAAGGCGCCGGTTCGCGATCACTCCGCCGCCGAGCAGGAGACGGGGAACCCCATGGTCCGCGCAGGCCGCGAGTGCCTTCGTGACGAGCACGTCGACGACCGCCTCGCGGAAGCCGGCGGCGACGTCCGGACACCGGCACCGACCAATCGACGTCCGGTTCCTGTGCCTGTCGAAGGGAGCGCTGCTCGGTCCACCGGGCGACCGCGGTCTTCAGTCCCGAGAAGGAGAAGTCGTAGCGGTGCGCGGCCATATCGCTCGCGCGCGACAGCCCGCGAGGGAACACGATCGCACGGGGGTCGCCGGTCTGAGCGGCCCGGTCGATCTCCGGGCCACCCGGGTACGGCAGTCCGAGCAGGCGGGCGACCTTGTCGAACGCCTCGCCGGCGGCGTCATCCATGGTCTCGCCGAGCAGCTCGACATCCGAGGTGAGATCGCGCACGAGCAGCAGCGACGTGTGACCGCCGCTCACCAGCAGCGCGACAGTCGGGTATTCGAGCGGAGGCGCGTCGGGATCCAGGATGTCGGCGGCGATGTGGCCGACGAGATGGTTCACGGCGTACAGCGGCTTGCCGAGGGAGACGGCGAGCGCTTTGGCTGCTCCGATGCCGACCATCAAGGCTCCGGCGAGGCCGGGCCCGGACGTGACCGCGACCGCATCGAGCTGCTGCAGCGTGACCCCGGCTTCGCGCAGCGCCGCCTCGATCGAAGGGGTGAGCGCCTCCAGATGCGCACGTGCCGCGACCTCGGGCACGACGCCGCCGTACCGCGCATGCTCGTCCATGCTCGACGCGATCGTGTTCGAGAGCAGCGTCCGCCCGCGGACGATGCCGATCCCGGTCTCGTCGCAGCTCGTCTCGATGCCGAGGACAAGTGGTTCGGTGCGGTTCACGTGCAGGCTCCCGCGTCTCGGTCCACTGCGCCCTCTTCGGTGCGGCCGGGTCGCGCCATCCACCCCGCCGCATCCAGGCGCATGACGATCGCGTCGACGTCGTCGGGCTGGTAGTACCGCGGGCGCCGGCCGACTTCGACGAAACCCTCCGACAGGTACAGCTTCTGTGCCACCGCATTGTCGGCGCGCACCTCGAGGAAGACATGCCGCACCCCTCGGCGCGCAGCCTCGTCCAGCAGGGCGCCGAGCAGCTTCCGCCCGCGCCCCCGACCGCGATAACCGTCGGCGAGGGCGATCGTCTGGATGTCGGCATCCTCTGCCCCACGCGCCACACGCAGACCGGCGTACCCGATCACGCGTCCCGCCTCCTCGACGACGACGTACCAGCCGTGCGGCGATGCCAGCTCTTCGCGCATCATGGCGTCCGACCAGGCGTCGGTGGGAAACGATGAGCGCTCGAGGCCCATGATCGCGTCGAGGTCGCCGAGGGTGGCCGGCCGCATGCTCATGCGGTGACCCGCTTCGGCGCGTGCGGCAGCGTGACGTCGGGCGAGCGCAGGTAGAGAGGCTCGGTCGACGCCGTCACGCGGCCGGCTGCGACGGCTCGGCTCGCCACGATCGCCACCATCGCCGCCGACACCGCCGCTGCGTCGCGCCGCTGCGCGCCCAGCTCGTCGAGTCTGGCATCGAGTTCGTTCCGCGGGATGAGGGCGGGTTCGGTCAGCCGCACCGGCAGTCCGTCGTCGTCGATGCCGTCGTACACCGTGAACGCGTACTCGCGGCGACGGGCGTCGGTCACGACGGCGAATCGGGACACATCGCTGCCGATGAGCGCGGCCGCGAGGAGCACCTCGAGTGCGACCGCGTCGTGGCTCGCGACGGGGACGACCGGGATGCCTCGGCCGAGCGCGAACGCCCGTGCCGCGGCGATGCCGACGCGGAGTCCGGTGAAAGGCCCCGGTCCCATGCCGGCTGCGACATGCGTGAGCGCCTCGCCGGACGACTCCGGCGACGCGGATGCCGTCGCGAGCGCCTGCTGGAGCATCCCGCCGATCGCCTCGGCGTGTCCGAGCGGATCTGCGCTCGCACCCTCGGCGAGCACGACCCCGTCGTCTTCGACCACCGCGACAGCGGTGCCGACCGAGGTGTCGATGGCGAGAATCACCCCTCCAGGGTAGTCGGCGTGCGGCAGCGGCTCGCTCTCGGCGGCGCGTCGGCTCGACCGCGATCGGCGTTGTCCACCGTCACGCCAAGACAGCGCATTCCGGCCTGAGGCGGCGATCCGCTCGCCCCGGGAAACCGTTCCGGCCGCCGCGACGAACAATGATCTGTGAACGCCTTCCCGCACCCGCTGCCCCTCCGCACCGACGGCACCGCACTGGGTCTGCAGAGGCTCGTCGTGCCCACGTCGGTCGGCGAGGTCGTCGTGCACGCCGACCGCAGGGCCGGCGGACCCGCGACCCTCCTGCTCCATGGCGCCGCCGGATCATGGACCACCTGGACGCCGCTCATCGCGGCATCCGCTCTGGGGACCGACGCACCCCTCACCGACATCGTCGCGCTGGATCTGCCGGGCTGGGGGGAGAGTGGCGGATTCGGCCGCATCCGCAGCGTCGAGGAGGTGGCGGATGCCGTGGTCGAAGTCGCCCGCGCGCTCGGATACTCCTCGTGGCGGATCGTGGGGCATTCGCTCGGCGGGTTCATCGCCCTCGACGTCGCCGCTCGCCATCCCGCGGCCACCGTCGGAGTGACGCTCGTCTCGGCGACGGGCACCGGCGTGCTCGACGCGATCCGTCGCCCGCTCCGCGGCGGTCGCGCCCTTCCCTGGTTCGCCGGCGATGCTGCTCACGATGCGCACGCTCGCGGTGCTGCCGCGGCGCGGGTCTCGGACTCGTCCGCCTGCTCGGCCGGCTCGGCTGGCTGCGCGCACTGTCCTCTCCTCTGTTCGCCGGGCGGGTGCATCCGTCGGTGACCTCCGCCTTCGCCGAGGAGCTGCGCCCCGACGCGTTCGTGCGGGCTGCCCGGCTCGCCGCGGACTACGAGGAGCGCACGTGGACGGGCATCTCGTGTCCGGTGCGCTCGGTGCGGGGTTCGCGCGACATCTTCTCCGGCGAGGCGGATGCCGCTGCGCTTTCTCGCGCTCATCCCGGACTTCAGCGAGGTGCGCCTGCCGGATGCAGGTCACTTCGCGAACATCGAGCGCCCCGACGCGGTGCTCGCCGCGATCGCCGCGACGGCCGCCGCCTCGGCGCTCCGTGACGCGGCGGCGACGACAGCAGTGAGTTTCGCCGATCGGCCGCTTCAGACCGCCGCATAGCGGCGGTTCGGCGCACGTCGCTCTGAAAGCGCGGCGGCGATCATGGCCGGCGCGACACCGTCACGATCCGCGGTGCATCGGCGTCGAGCTCGGTGGACCCACGCGAGAGATCGCCGCACATGGTGTCGGCGCCGCGTCCGCCGAGTTCGCGCTCGAGCTCGATCTCCCACCAGCTCTCTCGCAACCCGTCGACCATGCCGCGGCCCCACTCGACGATGACGACCGAGCGGTCCACGTCGATGTCGAGGTCGTCCAGTTCGAGGGAGGATCCGAGCCGGTATGCGTCGACGTGGACGAGCGGCGACCCGCCGACGAGCGACGGATGGGTCCGAGCGATGACGAATGTCGGACTCTGGACGGGTCCGCGCACACCCAGCCCCGCGGCGATGCCGCGCGTCAGGGTCGTCTTGCCGGCGCCGAGCGCACCGGTGAGCACGACCAGGTCGCCCGGGCGCAGCATCCGCCCGATGCGCTCGCCGAACGCCTCCATATCGCCGGGGCTGTCGATCTGGTGGCGCCCCACGAGCGGATCGATTCCGCTCACTCCGACACCTGCCGTCGCGGCACACGAGGTCCGATGCGCGTCACGATCTCGTAGTTGATCGACGAGGCGGCCGCGGCCCACTCGTCGGCCGCGGGAACGCCGAGGGTGGGGTCGCCGAACAGCACGACCTCGTCGCCCACGGCCACCGTGTGATCGCCGACGTCGACGACGAACTGGTCCATGGCCACCCGTCCGGCGATGACGAATCGCCTGCCGCCGATCGTGACCGGTGCCGCGCCGGAAGCCTGCCGAGGCACTCCGTCGGCGTACCCGAGCGGCACCAGCGCCAGGGTCGACTCCCGCTCGGTCCGGTAGTCGTAGCCGTACGAGACCCCGTGGCCGGCCGGCACGCGCCGCACCGCGGCCACGGGTGCCCGCAGCGTCATCGCCGGACGCAGACCGAGATCGGCGGAGGAACGGGCCGCGAACGGCGAGAGTCCGTAGATCCCGATGCCGATGCGCACGCAGCCGAGTCGCGTCTCGGGCAGGGCGATCGCCGCATGGGTGGCGGCGATGTGCCGCAGCGGCGGGGCGAGGCCCGCGGCGGCCGCGACCCCGACGCCGTCCTCGAAGGTGCGCAACGCGATCCGGTCGTCCTGGGCGGACGCGTTGGAGAGGTGGCTGAACAGGCCGATCACGCGGAGCCTGCCGATGCGCTCCAGCCGCGCCGCCTCGGAGAACACCACCCGGTAGTCCTCGGGGGCGATCCCGTTGCGGCCGAGCCCGGTCTCGAGTTTGAGGTGCACGCCGACGGGGCGGTCGGAGGATGCCGCTGCCGCCGCCTGCAGCAGCTGATCGAAGTTCGACACCCCGAGTTCGACCCCGGCGGCCGCCGCCTCGGCGAACGGGGCTCCGGGCGCGTGCAGCCACGCGAGGATCGGCGCCCGGATGCCGCCGCGTCGGAGGGCGAGCGCTTCGCCGATGTCGGCGACGCCGATGCGGCTCGCGCCGCCTTCGAGCGCCGCCGCGGCCGACCGCACCGCGCCGTGGCCGTAGCCGTCGGCCTTGACGACGGCGATCACCTCGGAATCGGTGAGGCGCCGCAGGTGCCGGACGTTGTCGGCGATGGCTCCGACGTCGATCGTCGCCTCGCGGAGAACGCCGGCCGGGAGGCGGCTCACGCGCCCTCCCCCGAGGCACCGGTGGCCGCGGGCGCTCCGCGAGACCCTCGAACTCGGCGAATCCGATCCGTTCCTGGCGCACAGAGCGGAGAGTTTCGCCCGGAACGGAGGGCCTCGCGCCGCTCCGCGGCATCCCCCGACTCGGCCACGACGAACGCGGTCGCGAACCCCGCGTCGTGCGACATCGACAGGTGCAGCTGGGTGATCCCGCGCTCGGCGACCACCGCCGCGGTCGAGCCGGTGAGCGTGAACCACGGTCGACCGGATGCCTCGGGTGTGATCTCGATCTCGGTCCAGTGCACCCCGTCCGAGCCGCCGAGCGCCTTGATCAGCGCTTCCTTCGCGGCATAGCGGGCGGCGAGCGACCTCGGAGAACGCGTCTGCTCAGCGGGCGAGAACAGCCGTGCCAGCAGCCTCGGGGTGCGCTCCAGCGTCCGCTCGAAGCGGGCGATGTCGACGAGGTCGACGCCGATCCCGACGATCACGCCGACGCTCCCAGAGTCACTCCGCCACTTTATCCCGCGGCATCCCGCCTGCGCCGAGCTCGGGACGCGTGGGCGCCGACCGGCGACATCCGCACAGTATGCGCCGCTGTCGCGCCCGCGACCGCGAGTGGCGGACGGGCCGCCGGACTACTCGACCGTGACGGACTTCGCAAGGTTGCGGGGCTGGTCGACGTCCAGGCCCTTCGCGGTGGCGAGACCCATCGCGAAGATGTGCAGGGGCACGACGGCCAGGAGCGGCTCGAAGAGCGGCCCGGCCAGCGGGATGCGCAGCACCTCGTCCGCGTGCGGCAGGACGGCGGCATCCCCCTCCTCGGCGATCGCGATCACGCGGGCACCGCGGGCGCGGATCTCCTCGATGTTCGAGACGACCTTCTTGTGCAGCTCGGAGGACTCTCGGGGAGACGGGACGATGACGAACACGGGCTGACCGGCCTCGATGAGCGCGATGGGCCCGTGCTTGAGCTCACCCGCGGCGAAGCCCTCGGCGTGGATGTAGGCGAGCTCCTTGAGCTTGAGCGCACCCTCCATCGCGATCGGATACCCGACGTGGCGGCCGAGGAACAGCACCGAGCGCGTGTCCGCCATCCAGTGGGCCAGCTGCTCGATGCGACCCTGCTCCTCGGCGATGATCCGCCGGATCTTGTCGGGGATCGACTCGAGCTCGAGCACGTGCTGCGCCGCCTCGGTGGCGCCGACGGTGCCGCGGACGCGGCCGATGTGCAGGCCGAGGAGGTACAGGGCGGTGATCTGCGCCACGAACGCCTTCGTGGAGGCGACGGCCACTTCGGGACCGGCGTGGGTGTAGACGATGGCGTCGGACTCGCGCGGGATGGTCGCACCCTGGGTGTTGCAGATCGACAGGGTGCGCGCACCGTGCTCGCGGGCGTACTTGACGGCCATGAGCGTGTCCATGGTCTCGCCGGACTGGCTGATCGACACGACCAGCGTGGACGCTCCGATCACGGGGTCGCGATAGCGGAACTCGTGCGCGAGCTCGACGTCGACAGGGACGCGGGCCCACTGTTCGATCGCGTACTTGCCCACGGCGCCGGCGTACGCGGCGGTCCCGCAGGCGACGATGATGATCCGCTGGATGCCGGCGAACAGCTCGTCGAGCCCGTCAAGCTCCGGGATGACGACCTGGCCCTCCCGAGCCCGCCCGAGGATCGTGTTGTGCACGGCCTCCGGCTCTTCGCTGATCTCCTTCGCCATGAAGCTCGTCCAACCGCCCTTGTCGGCGGCCGAGGCATCCCACAGCACCTCGAAGGGCTCGACCTCGACCTCGTTGCCCGCGAAGTCGGTGACCGTGACGCCATCGGGGGTGATCGCGACGATCTGGTCCTGACCGATCGCGAGCGCGTTGCGGGTGTGCTCGACGAAGGCGGCGACGTCGGAGCCGAGGAAGTTCTCGCCCTCGCCCAGGCCGATCACGAGCGGCGAGTTGCGGCGCGCGCCGACGACGAGTCCCGGGTGGTCCTCGTGCATCGCCAGCAGTGTGAAGGCGCCCTCGAGGCGGCTGACCACGGCGCGGAACGCGGCCACCAGATCGCCGCCGGCGACCTGGTACTCGCGCCCGAGCAGGATCGCGGCGGCCTCGGTGTCGGTCTCGCTGCGGAACGCGTAGCCGTCCGACAGCAGCTCCGCCTTGATGTCGGAGAAGTTCTCGATGATGCCGTTGTGGATCACGGCCAGCTTGTCGTCGTCGGCGAGGTGCGGGTGCGCGTTGGTGTCGGTCGGTCCACCGTGGGTCGCCCAGCGGGTGTGGCCGATCCCGGTCGTGCCGTCCGCCAGCGGGTTGGCGGAGAGGTCGTCCCGCAGCACCTTGAGCTTCCCGGCGCGCTTGCGCATTCCGAGTCCACCTCCGCCGTCGATCACGGCGACGCCGGCGGAGTCATAGCCCCGGTACTCGAGCCGGGCGAGCCCGGCGAGGAGGATGGCCTGGCTGTCGCGGGGGCCCACGTATCCGACGATTCCACACATGGTCCCAATCCTAGATCGGCGCCCTGGGCGGACCCTGCACACGCGTGGACGCGGCCGGGGCGTCCCGCCGCACCGGCAGAGCCTCCACCGTTGAAGGGAGGAGGCTCCGCCGTGGCTGGCGTCAGCTCACTGGTCGCTGCCGCTGCTCGCGACGAACGCGGGCTCGCCCGTCGACACATCGACCGGGAAGCGGCCGGCCGCCATGCGCGACTGACCTCCGCGTCCCGGCGGGAGGCAGACGTTGTAGCTGAAGTCTCCGATCCCGACATGCTGGTTGGACGAATTGCCGGTCGCTCCGGCCAGGTACCGGATCGACAGCGACGACACCGAACCCGGGTAGGTGACCCGGACGTCGCCGAGCCCGCTCGAGATCGGAGTGTCGCCCGAAGGCGATCGGATTGAACGGGTTGCCCGCGGTGCCGTTGCCCTGGATGTTGCCCCCGAGCTGGAAGGTAATAGCCGGCGGGCGAGACGACGATGTTGTCGGTCCACTGGCCCTGCTCCTTGTCGATGTCGTGCACGATGAAGGACAGGCCGGTGACCGGCCCGCCGATGATCGTCAGATCCAGCTGAACCCAGTCCCCCGCGGTGAGCTGCTGGAGCATCTCCGCCTCGAGGTAGTTCCAGCCCTGATCCGTCTGCTCCACGAGTCCGGTGTCGCCCGGCGTCTGATCGTTGCCGCCCTGCCCGAAGGAGCTCCAGGCGAGAGTCGCACTCACACCCGTCGGCTGCGCCTGGGAGTTGTAGAAGATGATGCTGGAAGGCCGCGAGCCGACCTCCAGCCCGTCGAAGTTCGTGCTCGGCGTGCACGGCGATGCCGCCATGGCCGGCACCGGAGCCGCGAAGGCGATGACGGGGACAGCCCAGGCCGCCGTCTTCACGAGTGTCCGGCGGCTGACGCCGCTCGATGGTCGGTTGTTTTCGGGCGCGCCAGTAGACACATTCATCCCCAGTTCAGTCGTAGCTTGCGGCTGCCACGTCGGGTCGCAGCCGAGGACCACCACCCCAAATGGATGGCCCTGCCGCGAAACTTAGCACAGCCTAAGAACGCGCCGCCATCGCAAGTCGCGGACGCGTCATCCCGGGGTCAGAGCTTGCGCAGGAGAACCCGTTCGACGGTGTGGGTGGCGCCCTTCTCGAGCACGAGAGTCGCCTGGTGCTTGGTGGGAAGCACGTTCTCCTCGAGGTTCGGCAGGTTGATGTCGTTCCAGAATCCGAGCGCCGTCTGCACGGCCTCGTCATCGGAGAGGTGCGAGAAGACGTTGAAGAAGGAGTTCGGGTTCGCGAAGGCACCGCGCCGCAGCGCCAGGAAGCGCTCGACGAACCACGAGGCGATGTGGTCGGCGTCGGCATCCACGTAGATGGAGAAGTCGAACAGCTCGCTCACCGCGATGTCGTTCGGCGACGGCGAGGGCTGCAGAACGTTGAGCCCCTCCACGATCACGACATCGGGGCGCCGCACCGTCACGTGCGCATCGGGCACGATGTCGTACCGCATGTGGGAGTAGAACGGCGCTCGCGCCTCGGGAGCCCCGCTCTTGACGTCGGTGAGGAACCGCAGCAGGGCGCGGCGATCGTAGGACTCGGGGAAGCCTTTGCGCTCCATCAGGCCGCGACGCTCGAGCTCGGCGTTCGGATAGAGGAACCCGTCGGTAGTCACCAGCTCCACCCGCGGCGTGGCCGGCCAGCGGCTCATCAGCTCGCGGAGGAGGCGCGAGATGGTCGACTTGCCGACGGCCACCGAACCCGCGACAGCCACGACGAAGGGGGTGGTGGTGTCCGGCTCGCGCAGGAAAGCGCTCGTATCGGCGCCGAGACGCTTGGTGGCGTTCGCGTACAGGCTCAGCAGGCGGCTGAGCGGCAGGTACACCTCGCGCACCTCGGCCATGTCCAGCAGATCGCCGAGGCCGCGGATCTGCACGATCTCCGTCTCGGCCAGCGGCTGCGCCATGTCGGCGGCCAGTCGCGCCCACTCCCCGCGGTCGATCTCGCGGTAGAGCGAGGGGGTGACGGATGTCGTCACGGGCGTCGCTGTGTCATCGGCCGGCATCCCGAACATCGTAACGGGTGCGGATGCCGCGGACTCCGAGGCCTCGCGACTGACCGGCGCGCTACGCTTCACCCGTGCGCCTCGGAGTCCTGGATATCGGCTCGAACACCGTCCACCTGCTCGTCGCCGATGTCCGACCCGGAGGTCGGCCTCTCGCGACGACGAGTCAGCGCACGGTCCTGCGGCTCATGCGGTACGTCGACCCCGACGGGTCGATCACCGAGGACGGAGTCGTCGCGCTCGAGAACGCGGTTCGCGAAGCGCGCGCGGTTGCCGAAACCGAGAAGGTCGACGAACTGCTCGCGACCGCCACCTCCGCCGTCCGCGAAGCCGAGAACGGCCCCGCGGTGATCGCCCGGATCGAAGCCGCACTCGGGCAGCCGCTGCAGGTGCTGGCCGGCGACACCGAGGCGAGGTTCACGTTCCTCGCGGTGCGCCGGTGGTTCGGGTGGGCCGCCGGCCAGATCCTGCTCTTCGACATCGGCGGCGGCTCTCTCGAGATCGCCGCCGGCTCCGAGGAGCTGCCGGAGGCGGCAGCATCCGTTCCTCTCGGCGCCGGCCGGATGACGCTCGGCTTCCTCCCGGACGATCCGCCCGGCGAGAGTGCGGTCGAAGCGCTGCGCGTGCACGCGAACGCGACGCTCGCCCCGGTGCTCGAGCACGTTCCGCGCTCAGCCGCGGCCGGATCACGTCGTGGGATCGTCCAAGGCGATCCGGTCACTCGCGAAGCTCGTGGGATACCCGGTGCCGGCTGGTCGGGCATCGAGCGGATGATGCTTCCGCGCGCCGCACTCGGGTCGTGGGTTCCCCGGCTGGCGCGCATCCCCGCCTCCGCGCGGCAGGAGCTGCCGGGGATCACCCCGGACCGCACGTTCCAGATCGTGGCGGCCGCCGTGGTCCTGCATGCCGCGATGACCGCGCTCGAGGTCGACGAGCTGGAGGTCTCGCCGTGGGCGCTGCGGGAGGGCGTCCTGCTGCGATACATCGAGTCCCTGTCGTGGAACGCGCCCCGTCGCGTGAACCGTGCCGCGATCGAGGGTCGCGATCGTGTGCTCGCTCATCGCCGGCCGTGACGCCCTTCACTGGGATCGGCTCGCGACGCCCGCCTTTCTCGCGCTGGTGGCCGTCGCCTTCGTCGGATACCTGACATTGACGATCGCGATGGAGATGCGTCTGCGGCGGGCGTCGCTCGCTGATCGCTGACCCCGCCGCCACATCGGCGCCGCCTCGGAACGGGACGGTGTTCAGTCGCGAGCGTCAGCTGCCCGGAGTGCGGTATCTGACCTGCTCCACCCGCCTCAGAGCCTCCATCGTCTCCTCAACGGTCAGAAGCACGGTCGTCTCGTATGACGACATCGCTCCACCGCCGGTGATCGCCAGCGATACCGCGGCCATGGAGACGTTGTCGGGCGCCTCCCACAGGGTGTAGCCGTCGTGGGCACCGAATGCGTACCAGAAGCCATGGAGTCTCCCGCCGACCGACTCGATGTAGGCCGCCGCGGCCTTCCGGCGGTCCTCCGGATTCTCGGCCAATCTCGCCCAGGTCTGCGCGCTGTAGCTGAACTGCGTCAGATAGAGAGGCATCGTCTCGTCCTTCCCGTTGCGCGTCGGACGCGCTCGTCTCCCAGACTCGTCCTGCCCGCCCGCGCCTTCAAGGGCCATGTGTCGGCGACCGTAATCTGTTCGTCTCGTGCGCGTTCCATTGCGCGTCATTTCGCCCGATAGCGTGAACGCACGTCGTCAGGGTTGCGATGCCGCATCGCCCCCTCGTAGACGGCGCGGCAAGCCCTGACCTACCACGCTGGGGTGAGCCATGTACAGTTCCGCACGCGCGCCGAGAGCCGCGCTGGGTGTCGCATCGATAGGTGTCGCCCTCGCCCTCACGGGCACGTTCCTGCTTGCCACCCCTGCGCTCGCAGCCGAGGAGCCGGGAATCTTCGGCTCCACCTCGGTCGTGCTCGACTTCCGCAACAGCCGGGCATTGGGCGTGCAGATCTCCACGCAGAACCTGTCCGACGTGCCGGCGTACGGTGCCGCATCCATCACCATCCCCGACGGCGATCGCTACGACTTCGGCCCGTCGCGGTACGCCCCCGGCGAGACCCGGACCTTCGCCGCGGCGCTGCCCGGCCATCCGTGCTCCGACCTGAAGGCGATGTCGGCGATCGCCTACGGGTTCGCGGATCTGACCGACGACGACCCCGAGTGGAGCTCGGGCTCGGTGAGCTACCCCGACCCCCGCGTCACCGTCATCGGATGCCACCCGACCCCCACCCCCACGATCACGCCGACCCCGACGATCACGCCGACGCCGATCGCGACGCCGACGCGACGACACGCCGACTCCTCCGACCCCGACCGCGACCGGCACCCCGGTGCCGACGGCGACGATCACGCCGGCGGGATCGATCAACGCCCTTCCTCCGAGCAAGACCGACGGAGCACTGCTGGCTCAGACCAGGACCGCATGGGGGGCGACCCTCGTGATCGCGGCGATGGTGCTCATCGCGGCGGCCGGCGGTCTCCTCGCACGCAGCCGCAGGCTCCGCGCCTCGCGAGCGGAGTGATCCGGCGCCTCACCGTCATCGCCCTGCTCCTCCTCGGAAGCACGGCGACGATGGCCGGCTGCGCGACACCCGCGCCTGCGACCGCCGTCGCGGTCACCGCCGCACCGAGCGCCTCTCTCAGCCTCGGTCCCGGCCTCGGAACCGATCAGGTGCCCGTATCCCGCCCGACTCATCTCGCATTCCCCGCCGCGGAGATCGACGGACCCGTCGAGGAGTACACCGCGGGCGAGGCTGAGGTCGAGGGCGGCATCAACCCGCGCTCCCTGCAGACGATCGCCTGGTACTCCGGAATCCCTGACCCGCTGCCCGGCACCGACGCGACGAACACCGTCTACATCTTCGGCCACACCTGGGTCGAGCCCGCCGTCTTCAACGGACTCGCCGCGGTGGCACCGGGCGACATGGCCACCCTCGAGACCGAGACCGGAACGCTGACCTACGTCGTCGACGAGATCGTGGTGATGGACAAGACGCAATTCAGCACCGATCCCACCGTGTCGGCGATCGTGCCGGGGCGGCTCGTGCTCGTGACCTGTCACCGACCCGACGGCTGGGATGCCGACGCGCTCGCACCCGACAACACGGCGGTCGTCCTGCACCTCGTCGGCAGTCGAGCCCGCCCCTGATTCGGGCCGCTCAGTGCGCGAGGCGGTCCCGCACGACGTCCGCGAGGCGATCGGCGTAGCCCTGGGCGGCGGTCGCGTCGGCTGCTTCAACCATGACCCGCACCATCTCCTCGGTACCCGACGGGCGAAGGAGCACCCGTCCGGAGTCGCCGAGCTCAGCAGCGACGGCGGCCACAGCATCCGCCAGACCCTCATCGGATGCCGCCCGCGTCCGGTCGACACCGCGGACGTTCACGAGCACCTGCGGATACACGGTCATGATCGACGCGAGCTGCGCCAGCGTCTTGTCCTGCCGCGCCATCTCCGCCATCAGGTGAAGGCCCGTGAGCAGGCCGTCGCCGGTCGTGGCGTACTCGCTCATGATCACGTGGCCGGACTGCTCCCCGCCGAGCGAGAACCCGCCCTCGTTCATGGCCTCGAGCACATACCGGTCGCCGACGGCGGTCTGCACGACGGTGATGCCCTGCTCGGCCATCGCCCTGTGGAGCCCCAGGTTGCTCATGACGGTCGCCACCAGGGTGTCGTCCACGAGGTGTCCGCGGGCCTTCATCGCGACCGCGAGGATCGCCATGATCTGGTCGCCGTCGACGATGCGGCCGCGCGAGTCGACGGCCAGGCATCGGTCGGCGTCGCCGTCGTGGGCGATCCCGATGTCGGCGCCGTGGCGCACGACCTCCTTGGCCAGGGAGTCGAGATGAGTGGAGCCGACGCCGTCGTTGATGTTGAGACCGTCCGGGTCGGCGCCGATCACGGTGACTCGGGCGCCCGCGTCGCGGAAGGTCTCGGGCGAGACACCGGATGCCGCGCCGTGCGCGCAGTCGAGCACCACGTGCAGACCGTCGAGCCGGTGCGGCAGCGACGCCAGAAGGTGCACGACGTAGCGATCTTCGGCATCCGCGAACCGGCGGATGCGGCCCACGCCGGCCCCGGTGGGCTGCAGCTTCGGCCCGGTCATCGCGTGCTCGATGCGCTGCTCGACCACATCGGGGAGCTTGACTCCGCCGCGGGCGAAGATCTTGATGCCGTTGTCGGGTGCGGGATTGTGCGATGCCGAGACCATGACACCGAAGTCGGCTCCGATGTCGGCGATCAGGTAGGCAGTGGCCGGGGTCGGCAGAACCCCTGCCTCGAGCACGTCCACCCCGGAGGAGGCCAGACCCGCCGCGACGGCCGCGGCCAGGAATTCACCCGAGACGCGCGGGTCACGGGCGACCACCGCGGTCAGACGCTTGCCGGCGGCCTTGCGCGCCTCGGCGGTGCGTCCCTGGCCCAGCACGACAGCCGTCGCCTGGGCCAGGGTGAGTGCAAGATCGGCGGTGAGGGGACCGTTGGCCAGCCCCCGCACCCCGTCCGTGCCGAAGAGCGGCATCGGAGGGATTCCGACCTAGCGCTTCGAGTACTGAGGAGCCTTGCGGGCCTTCTTGAGACCAGCCTTCTTGCGCTCCTTGACGCGTGCGTCACGGGAGAGGAAGCCGGCCTTCTTCAGAGTGGCGCGGTTGTTCTCCTCGTCGATTCCGTTCAGCGAACGCGCGATGCCCAGACGCAGTGCGCCGGCCTGGCCCGAGGGGCCGCCACCGGAGATGCGCGCGATCACGTCGTACGCGTCGGTGAGGTTGAGCACCGTGAAGGGGTCGGTCACGAGCTGCTGGTGCAGCTTGTTCGGGAAGTAGTCCTCGAACGACCGGCCGTTGACGGTGATGACGCCCGAACCGGGAACGATGCGCACGCGGGCGATGGCCTGCTTGCGGCGGCCGACCGCGGCACCGGGGACGCTGAGCACGGGGCGCTCGGCGACGGCGGCAGCCGTCTGGTCGACCGGGGTCTCGGTCGAGAAGTTGCTTTCGGTGGATTCTTCGATCTTCGCCACGAGTGTGTCCTTAGTCAGTCTGGGAGGCGCTTACTGGGCGACCTGGTCGAGGGTGAAGGTCTTGGGCTGCTGCGCACCGTGAGGGTGCTCGGCGCCGCGGTAGACCTTGAGCTTGGTGAGCTGCTGCGCACCCAGGCTGTTCTTCGGGAGCATGCCGCGAACGGCCTTCTCGACAGCGCGCTCGGGGTTCTTCGCGAGGAGCTCTTCGTAGGTGACCGACTTCAGTCCGCCCGGGTAGCCCGAGTGGCGGTAGGCCTTCTTCTTCTGGAGCTTCTGTCCCGTCAGCGCGACCTTGTCGGCGTTGATGATGATGACGAAGTCGCCCATGTCCATGTGATTGGCGAAGGTCGCCTTGTGCTTGCCGCGGAGGAGGGCAGCGGCGTGGCTTGCGAGCCGGCCGAGAACGACGTCGGTGGCGTCGATGACCAGCCACTCGCGCTGGGCTTCGCCAGCCTTGGGGGTGTACGTGCGCGTCACAATAGTGCTGCTTTCTTGATTCGAACGGAGATGTTCGTGAATCCCGCTCCGGGGTGCTTCGGCAGATCGGATTTCCGGTTTCCGGTTCCTGAGCTGTCGAAGAGCGCCAGTGGAGGGCTCACGTTCGCGGTGCGAGGCCAGCAGGGCGCAGGCACCAAGGATCGATTCTACGGCATCCGGATGCCGTGGCCAAACCGTGTGGATCGGCCCAGCCCGATTCGCTCGGGCCTCGGATCCGCTATTCTCACTGAACGGTTCCGCGCTGAGGCGGACGCCGCCGCGCCGGAGTTCTGCGCGAGATTCGGGGGACCATGCCGCAGCCGAATCGTCCGCGCCATTCGGGCGGGGTCCAGTCGCTCGCACGAGTCGCCGCCATCGCCGCAGTCGTCGCCTGTGTCGCGGCGCTCACGCGCATCGGTCTCTCCGTGATCCGGTCGGCTGAGCGCGAGGCCGAACGTGAGGCCGAGCTCGACGACTGGGCCCATTCCGGGGTGTCCTAGACCGCGGGGTCGTGCCCGATCCGATTCGGGTCGCGCAGGGAAGTCGCCGCTCGCAGAACTCGCTCGTCCACCCGTCGACCGCCTGTGACTCGCGCGAAACCAGTCATTCACATCTTCTCGTTACCGTCGTGCTCATGACCATTCCCATCAAGGCAGTCATCCCCGCCGCCGGGCTCGGCACGCGCTTCCTACCGGCCACCAAGGCGATGCCGAAGGAGATGCTTCCCGTCGTCGACAAGCCCGCGATCCAGTACGTCGTCGAGGAGGCGGTCGCAGCCGGCATCGACGACATCCTGGTGATCATCGGCCGCAACAAGAACGCGCTCGCGAACCACTTCGACCGGGTCACCGAGCTCGAGCACACGCTCGAGCAGAAGGGCGACCACGGCAAGCTCGCGCGGGTGATGGAGCCCAGCTCGCTCGCCGACATCCACTTCGTGCGCCAGGGCGATCCGAAGGGACTGGGGCACGCAGTCCTCCGCGCCCGCAAGCATGTCGGCCGTGAGACGTTCGCGGTGATGCTCGGAGACGATCTCATCGACGCTCGTGATCCGCTCCTGTCGCGCATGATCGACGTCTCGCTCGGTCAGTCCGCGACCGTGGTCGCGCTGATGGAGGTGGAGCCTTCGCAGATCCACCTGTACGGCTGCGCCGATGTCGAGGCGACGGCCGATGCCGACGTCGTCCGGATCAAGGCCCTCGTCGAGAAGCCGTCGGCGGCTGAAGCGCCCAGTAACCTGGCGATCATCGGCCGCTATGTGCTCAAGCCCGAGATATTCGACGTGCTCGAGAACACCGAGCCGGGCAAGGGCGGGGAGATCCAGCTGACCGACGCACTCGAGGAGCTCGCGGCCGACGAGTCGATCGGCGGGCCGGTTCTCGGCGTGATCTTCTCCGGCCGCCGCTATGACACGGGCGACCGGCTCGACTACCTGAAGTCCAGCATCCTGCTCGCCCTCGACCGCGACGATCTCGGGCCGGAACTGGCGTCCTGGATCCAGGAGATCGCCCCGACGCTCGGATCCTCGGAGCAGGCGACGACGGATGCTGCGCCTCGGAGGTCACGCCCGTTCGCTGACCACGATCATCGAACGGCGGCGAGCGCGATGAACTTCGGCATCATCACCGCGCCGAGCGTCGACCAGCAGATGAAACTCGCCTGATGCGGCACTGGCACTTCAAGGCGTGATTCCTGGATCAGGCACCGGTTCGGTCGGCTGCGGAGCCGGCGGCGCCGGAACAGGGGCCGGCGGTACCGGAGCCGGCGCCGGGATGGGCTCGGGCTGCGGCGTCGGATCGGTGTTCGACGGCGGTGTCACCGTTCGCGGCTCGTTCTCGGCGCGCAGCTGATCGGCGCGAAGCGCATTGACCGCCGCTGCATAGGCGATCAGTTCGGCGTCTCCGGAGGCGCCCGCCGCCTGCACCTGGCCGACTGCGCCGGCGGCCGCCGTCACGGCGTCACGGAAGCTCTGGTCGGCGTCTGAATTCTGTTCGACGATCACCTGTGCGGTCGGGGGCAGCGACGAACCGAGCGCGAGCTGAGCGACTCTGAGCGCATCGACCTTCTCGACCAGCGCGGCCTGCGCCGCTATCGCCTCGCGGGTCGCCGCCGTGACGCGTTCGGCATGCGCGTCGGCCACCTCCGTCGCGGCGACGATCTCGTCGATGTCGGTCATGTCGATCTCACCGCGCTCGTATGGCTCGGGGGGCTCTGCGAGCCCTGTCGTTCCGAGTTGCGCGACCAGCGCGGCCAGAGCCGCGTTCGCCGCGGCCAGAGCCGCGTCGTCGGTCATTCCGGGAACAGCCGCGAAGGCAGGCGCGGCGCTGTCGGCGGCCGCACGGGCGCTCAGAACAGCACCGTCGTACTCCGCGATCGCCGCCTCCATCAGCGAGTACGGCGCGGTGGCGTCGCCCTCGCTGGCCTCGAGATCCGAAACCGCAGCCGCGCGGGCTTCGGCGGCCCGGTTGTTCGCCAGAACCTGCGCGACCACGAATGACCCGATCACCACTGCGGCGAGCAGGACCACGGATGCTGCGACCGACCAGCTGACTCTCCGGCTCCACCCGAAGAGCCGCCGCCGCGGGGCCGGGAAGAACGCGCCGGTCGGAGCCGCCGGCGACACGGGCGCAGTCACCGCGGCGGGCGCTGTTGAGGCGATCGGGTCCGCGGGTGCCGCGCGAGGGACTGCGTAGGCGGCACCGACGGGCGCGAGCACCGCTGTCGCACCCTCGGAAGGGTGCGCGTCCCCGCGGCGGTCTCGTCTCGGTCGGGCTCATCCTGGGCAGGCTCGTTCGGGCGGCTCGTCCGGGCTGGTACCGAGTCGGGCTCGTCCTGGTCAGGCTCGATGTGAGCGGGCTCGTCTGGTCAGGCTCGTCCTCGTCGTCGTCGTCGAGGCCGGCGAACAGGGCCATCATCTCGTCCGCCGGCGACACCTCGGCGGTATCGGGAGGCGCTGCCTCGGCAACCTCCCCATGCCCGTACACCGCAGAACCCGCGACGGGCACGAGGACGGCAGTCTCAGTGTCGGCGACAGAACCCGCAGACTCCTCGACCGGCGCGAGGACTGCCGGCTCATCGCTCGGACGGGAGATCCGCGGTCGGAGCATCCTCGCGAGAGGACCTCCGTCGCATCATCGGGCACACCGGCGTACCGGAGGCGCCTGACGTCGCCTCATCTGTCACATCGATGCCGTGCGCGTCTGTCACCTCACCTACGCATCGTCGGGTGACGGCCTCCGTCGCATCGTCGGACGCGTGCCCTCGAGTGCCCAATGCGCCGCAAACACCGCCGTCGCCTCTGCCGGGGCCACCGCCGCAGCCGCATCCTCGGCAGGCTCGTCGGCCGGAGCATCCCAGCCGACCCCTGCAGTCGCGGCTTCCGGCGCGAGGGACTCAGTCGAGTCGCGATGCGCAGGCTCATGCGTCCCGCGCGTCCCGCGTGGCTACAGCCGCCTCGTCGGGGGTGCGGGATTCGTCCTGCGGGCCGTCCGCCAAGCTCTCGGACTCGTAGCCTTCGTCCGCGGGCTCGTGCTGTTCTGAAGCCAACCGCTCCGGAACGTCGTCCTCCGCTGGTGGACCGGCCGCATCGGGATGGAACAGCTTGCTCAGGTCGTGCGAGCCGGGCTCGTGGAGGGCGTCCGGTGCTGTCTGCTCGACGGCGGTCTCGGGATCGGAGGAGAGGCCGGAGTCCGCCAGCGTCTCGGCTGCGCGCCCGAAGAGCGCCGCCAACCTGTCCTGCGACACGAAATCTGCACTCTCAGCGGCGCTCGTCCGGTTCAGCACTCTCCCCGAACAGTTCGCTCAGATCGCGGGCCAGCGTGTCCGTGCCGTCGATTTCGGGGATGCCGGAGGGCGGGTCCGCGTCGTGCTCCGGACCCATGGCGGATTCTCGTGGTGCTTTCACTCGCGCTACCTCGCACTCCCCCGGCAGTGAGCGGCGTCAGCCTACACCGGGCATCCGAGACGGAACCCGGTGCTTGCGCCGAGAGCGCGCTGCGGCTAAAAGGCCGGCCGTCAGCGCTGAGGAGGGTCCGGCAGACGGCTGCGGGCGGCTGCGGCGGCGCCCGTCACACGTCCCTGCGACCGCCGGTCGAGGGATCCGGTTCGGCCGCCCGCCGCCAGCGCTTCGGCCGGCCCGTGACCCATCCCAGCAGCCACTCGAGAGGACCGACTCCGATGAAGCGCCACCACAGCCATCCGGCGACGACGATCCCGGGCACGAGGATCAGCCACCGCAGATAGTCCGGGCCGGTCGAGAATGACCCCATCTGCATCCACAGGGCGATCAGCCCGACGTGCGCCACGTACAGGCTCAGGGCGACTGCACCTATCGCTCGCAGCGGTTCGAAGACGATCGAGATGACTCGCGCGGGCCTCGGAGCTCGGACCGTCGCCAGGAGCACGATCACGACGTACACCGCCAGCACGAGGCCGAGGTCATGGAGCGTGTCCGCATAGGTGCCCGAGACCGTTTCAGCCGCACCCGACAGCCGCTCGGATACAGGGCGCACAAGGTAGGCGATCGGCGCGATGATCGCCATGGCCCACAGCAGCCTGTCACGCCGGAAGCCATGGCGGATCAGCAGCGCACCGAGCAGGAAGAAGGGCAGAAGGTTGCTCACTCGATACGAATTTCCCAGCACGAGCCACGAGGCGAGATGTGCCCCGATGAAGGATCCTGACGCGACCGGTGCGAGCGCCAGGCGCGCCCAGGCGTTGATCGGATCGCTCAGCGCCACCAGGGCGATCGCGATCCCGATGACCCACCGTGTCGACAGGAGCAGGATCGGCACGCCGAGGATCAGCAGCAACCCCAGGTGCGACAGGACGATCGCGACCCAGGTGAGCCAGTTCTCCATCCACAGTCCCAGCACGACCAGCACCAGCCCTCGGATGGCCTGTTGCAGCAGCATCCGCCAGCGCGAGTCACGGTTCGTGCGCTGCACGACGATCTGAGCCGACATGCCCATCACCAGGGCGAAGAGAGGGGATGCGAGATCGTTGATGTTGCCCGACACGAATCGTACGGCCGGCGGGACGGTCATCAGGAGCGGCATGGCGTGCGCGATCAGCATCGCCAGGATGGCCACTCCCCGCAGGACGTCGGGGACGACGAGGCGCTCGGTGGATGCGGCGGATCTCTCACCGCTCGTCTGCTGGCTCGCCCCGCCCATGCGCTCCATCATCCCAGCGGCGGGACGCGCTGATGAGGCGTCTGATCCCGCACGGCCGAGGTCAGGGTCGCGAATGGTCAGGCCGCGCTGACCGCCGATCTGGCCGATACTGTCGCGGTCACCAGGATGGGCAGGTGGTCGCTGCGCCCCTGCGGAAGGGTGCGGACGCGGTCGATCGTCAATCCGACCGATGTGGCGAAATCGTAGTGACCTCGGAAGAACCGGTAGCGGGTGTACGTGCGCGAATCGCTGAGATTCAGCTCGTAGCCGTGCTCCCGCACCTTCTGGCTCAGGTTCTCCTTGAACACCGGGTAGTTGTAGTCGCCCACCATCAGCACCGGCAATCCCTCGCCCAGCTGCTGCAGTTCGGTGAGTGCCGTGCGGATCTGGTGCCGCCGCAGCGAGTTGAGCGCCGTGAGCGGAGCGGCATGGAACGACGCGACGATCACGTCGAGGTTCTCGTCGATGTCGTGCAGCCGCACACCCAGCATCCGCTCTTCGGCGGGCTTGAGGACGCGGTCGTGCATCGACTTCTTCAGCGCCATGGATCGGACATCCATGAGATGGAACGTGTTCTCGCGGTAGTAGACGGCCAGGCCCAGCCGATTGCGGGATGTCGCATTGGCGAGCTTCAGCCCGCCGATCGAGGTGGGCATGTCGGCTGTGTCGCACTCCTGCAGGCAGAGGACGTCCGCGCCGTAGCGCTCCGCGAGCGCCGTCAGCTCACCGGCGGCGCGGTGCTTGCGCAGGTTGTAGGAGATGACCTTCATGGCGGAATCCAGCCTATGACTGCGACGTGGCGTGCGGGTGTCCTGGGGCGTATCACTTCACAACCTCACAGGGAGGAGATGAAGCCTGCGTGCGCACGCAGTTCCAACGGGTACCGTGATGCTGTGACCGAGACGCCCCCTCGCCCGCGGTGGCGACGTGTGATCGGCAGTCCATGGTTCCATCTTGCAGCAGCCTTCGTGGTCACCGGTCTGATCCTGAGCTTCGTCGCTAAGCCGGACTGGGTTCCCTCCGGGTCCATGGAGGCGACACCTCGAGCCGGGAGACCGTGTCCTTGTCAATCGGCTCGCGTACGTCGGCGCCAGCCCCGGCGTGGGCGACGTGATCGTGTTCGACGCCGGGTCCACCTGGGACATCGACGGCCCGCCCACGTTCGATCCGATTCGCGGGGCGTGGAGGTGGATCGGTGAGGTGACCGGATTCGGCCCCTCCAGCCCTCACACGCTCATCAAGCGGGTCATCGGCATGCCCGGACAGACCGTAGGGTGCTGCAGCGCAGATGGCCTGCTCGTCGTCGACGGCGAGCCGCTCCACGAGCCGTATGTGACCAACGACTTTCCGTTCCAGCCAGGCGAACTCGACTGCACGCACGACGCCCCGATCCGCGCGCTGCTTCGACGAGATCGAGGTTCCCCGGGACTCGTTCCTCATGCTCGGCGACAACCGAGGCAATTCCTCTGACTCGGCGGCGTTCTGTCGAAGCCGGGATGCGACCGCAAATTGTTGGCGGTGGGCGACAAGGGATGACGTGGTCGGCAAGGCCGTCGCGTTGATCTGGCCGATAACCCGCTGGAGCAGGCTGTAAGCCCGAGTCGGTTCGCAGGAACCCAAGCCGCCGCTCGCCCGGCAATCCGGCGGCGGTGTACGAAAAGGCTCACTGCGGACTCTTCCCTTGCGAGGAGTACACCGACGACGACAGGGGCACCCATGTCTATGAGAATGACCCACCCGCAGCGGACGCGAGTCGAGCGCACGCGTAACCGGCGTACCGAGCTGAGCACTGCAGCGGCTCCGGTTCGGGCCTCCGATCGAGAGCACCGCGGTCGACGAGCATCGGCATCGCTCGCCGACGCCGTCGGCGCAGCTCACGACGCGCGGCTGCGCGCGCAGCAGGACACTCCGCCGGAGTGAGCTCGAACGCGATCAGACCGCTCGCGCACTCGAACTGAACCTGCCTCCGCGGCATCGACGAAGCTGGACGCGACAGCCTCCGCAGCGCATACGCCGCGGCCGCCGGCCGCGTTTCGGACGCTCGCCGAGACTTCGAACGTGCGCGCTCCGTCGAAGACGCCGCCGTCGTCATCATCGCCAAGGCAGCTGCGGATGGAAGCCGGTCCGGCCGGGATCTCGCAAGCGGTCTAGTGCTGCTGTTCGGATGACGCCCGCCGGCTGTACCCGCGTCGCCTGCAGCCTCTCGACTCGTCTGCGCGCCGGATCATCCGTTGGCGTCGACCTCCGGGCACGGCTCGAACAGCGCCTTGACGAACGCGACCGACTGATACAGGTACTGGTATGCCCAGCCGCCGAATGACAAGCGGCTGGTTGGTCGAGACGACCGTGACGTCGCCCGCGTAGCACTTGCCGAAGATATAGCGCGCGCGCATCACATGAGGAGTGAAGGTGACGACGGTCAGCGACGGCGGGTCGGAGGCGGCCGAGTTCTCGCTGATCAGCAGGACCTCCCCGCGGGTGGTGAACGGATCAGGGACGTCGCAGCGCACGCCCTCATCGCGGCAGATGTCGAGGTCCTGCTCCGTCTGCCCACCGGATTTCTGAACCGACACGATGATCAGATCCGAGACACCCTCGTCGCGCAGTTCTTCGGCGAGCGCGATGCGCTGCTCGGTCGGCGGTCCGAGGACGAGAATCGCGTCGCTCTTCTTCGGGTGGCCGGCAGGGGGCAAGACGTAGAGCGGCACTCCGATGAGCACGACCAGCAGCACAGCGGCCGCGATGGCCACCAGCACCTTCCACAGTCGTTTCATGCGCGCACTCCCCCAGTGATCGGGTGAGCGGAGGCATCGACGACGCCGCCCGGGAACGAGGACATATGCAGATTACCCTGCGATCACTCGAGCTCTCGACGCGCCCTGGTGCGCTCGGCGCGTGCGCCGAGCAGCTCGTCGGCCG
Organism: uncultured Actinomycetota bacterium; assembly: GCA_963717585.1. Taxonomy (GTDB): domain Bacteria; phylum Actinomycetota; class Actinomycetes; order Actinomycetales; family Microbacteriaceae; genus Microbacterium. Next base: position 1,209,068 of record CAVQWI010000001.1, read on the forward strand.
GATAGCCGACCTCGGTCAGGGTCAGGCCGCGGGCCGCGAGCACCGTGAAGTCGCTGGTGCGTTCGCCCTCATCGCGGATCTCGAGGACGTCCTCGACGTCGAGGCGACCCTGACCGACCGCGACGCAGGCGCCGACGAGCGCCCGAACCATGCTGTGGCAGAAAGCGTCGGCTTTGACGTTCGCGACGAGCACGCCCTGATCGTCGCGCTGCCAGTCGAATTCGAGCAGGGTCCGGATCGTCGTCGCCTCCTCGCGGGGCTTGCAATAGGCGGCGAAGTCGTGGAGTCCGATGAGCGAGCGGGCCGCAGCATCCATCGCCGCTGCGTTCAGGTGGGCGCGGACGGTGGTGGTGCGGTGCCGTTCGAGCGGGTCGTATCCCGTCGTGAGGTCGGCGATGCGGTAGGAGTAGCGCCGCCACACCGCTGAGAATCGCGCGTCGAACCCGTCGGCGGCGAGCGTCGGTGGTGTGAACGGCGACATCCGCATAGGCACCCACGACGCCGCGGACGCGCGCGGCGAGCGCCGATACGGGCTCGGATGCCGCGTCCCGCCCGCGCTGCCCGGTGAGCCGTTGGTGCTGCTCCGCGTCGAGATCGACGTGCGCGACCTGCCCCGTCGCGTGCACCCCGGCGTCGGTGCGGCCCGCGACGACGAGCCGAGGGTCGCCGCCGAGGATGCGTCCGAGCGCACCCTCGAGCGTCCCCTGCACGGTGCGCATGCCCGGCTGGCGGGCCCAGCCGCGGAAGTGCGTTCCGTCGTAGGCGATGTCGAGCCGGATGCGCACGTGGCCAGCATAGGCTCTGCGGCAGCGCGCCTTCCCGGCGCCCGCTCAGGCTGTCGCCGGCCGGGGCGGCTCATCCGACGTGAGCAGCCCGGCATCCACGAGCTGACCGAGCGGCCTCGAGCACCGCGTCGGAGGCGTCGAAGGATTCCGGCTCGCCGTAGGCGGCGATCGCGGCATCCGTCAACTGGCCGATGGTCGCGCCGTCGGCTGTCCGCCAGAGGGCGGGTGCGATGCCGTCCAGCACGGTCACGTGACCTTCCCGGTTCTCGTTGACGGTCAGGAGGGCGATGCGGTCGGGCTCGCCCAGTGCGACCTCGTCGGCGACGGGCACGCGTGAGAAGCGCGGGCCACCGTGCTCGAGATCTGCAGGCGGCGCCGCGTGTTCGGGTTTGCCGGGCAGGGCGATGCGCCCGGGGGTGCGCCGCACCAGCTCGGGGATGATCGACGGCAGCGTCTCGGCCTCGCGATAGGTCACACGGCGGATGCCGCCGGTCGCCGCCGCAAGGGCGGAGATGAACCGCAGTGCTGCGGGCTGGTGGTGCAGGAAGCTGGTCTGCGACACGAGCTCGCCGAGGGCGTCGCCGACGTCGGTCACGTCGATCACGGGGCTGCCCGCATGCTCCGGATCCCTGTCCAGCAGCACCACGGCAGCGACACGAAGCTGCGCGTCGGGAAGGGGCTGGAGGCCGAGGGCGGAGGGCGGGATCTGCGTCTTCGGCGCGGCGGTGTCCTCGATGACCGAAAGGGGCTTCCGGTAGGGCCAGACCCGGCCGTCGTCGTCGATCGCGATCGTCTCGTCCGACACGTAGCCGTAGACCGCACCGAGGGCGCGCGATGCGGTCGTCTTGCCGCGACCGGACGGCCCGACCAGGACCACCACCGCGCCCTCCGGTGTCGCCACGCCCGCGGCGTGCAGCATCCACGCGCGCCCGCGCGCTGCCTCGATCGCCGCCAGGGTCACCTGCTGCGACAGGCCCGAGAGCATGTGCTCCCGGTCGCCGCGCAGCGGCGTGACCGTCGCGACCGGTTCGGGCGCGGCATCCGACCCGGCATGCACCGTCGCGTCCGCCCACGCCTCCCGCACCGCCGCCTCGTCCGCCGCGTCGAGGGTCGAGAGGTCGATCGCGACGCACGAGCCGACGGCGTCGACCAGCAGAGTTCGGGGCACATCGGAAGTGTACGTGCAACGGGTTCGCGGGATGCGAGGTCCGGCTCGTGGCGCAGGGGCCGCGCCGGCGGATCGGCGGCGACCCCGGACACACGCCGGGAGCGGGCCCGGGTCGGTCAGAAGCGGCGCACGAGGGCCTGCTGGCGCTGAGTCGCGCGGAAGCCGAGCCGCTCGTAGAGCGTGTGAGCCCCGGTCTTGCTCGCGGTGTCGACATCGAGCACGGCCTGCTCGAGACCAGCCGCCCTGGCCGCCTCCAGGGTCCGTGCAATCACCGCGGGCGCCAGCCGACGGCCGCGGTGCTCGCGTACCACCCCGATCAGATCTATGTATGTGTTCGGGGCGCCGAGCGCCTCCCAGTCCTCCTCGTTCACCGATGCGAGGCAGAAGGCCACGACCCGCCCGTCGACCAGCGCGAGCGTCGACAGGTCGGCACGCAGGAACGGCCCGTCCGCGAACTGCGCCCAGCGCTCCGGCGTGCTCGGCAGACTCCCCCAGTGATCGCGGAACGCATCGTTGCGTGCGGCGAGCACGTCGGCGGAACGGTCCGCGGTGTAAGCGACCAGCTCGACGTCCTCGGATGCCGGGGGTCCTTCGATCCGCTCCGAGAGGTCGCGTTGCATGGACGTGAACCACCGCTCGGTCCGAAGGCCCAGTCGCTCGCCGAGGGCGGCGGCATCCGCGTTGCCCTCGTCGACGTACTGGAAGATCGCCGCCTCGGCCGTCGAGCCTGTCGCGGCGAGCATCTCACTCGCCCGCCCGTACAGCCACGCGATGAGCAGGGTGCCGATCCCCCGCCGACGCCAGTCGGGATGCACGGTGCCCTGCAGATAGGCGTGGAGCGCGGCATCCTGAGCCGGATGCAGCATCGCCCACCCGAGCGCCACGACCGCACCGTCGGGCGCAACCGCCACCAGGGTGTCGCGCGCCGCATCGACGTGTGACAGGTCGAAGATGTCGGCGATCTCCTCGCGCGGAGTCACCCAGGTCGGGTGGTCCCTGCGGTCGGAGGCAACTGCTGCGACGTGGATGGCATCGACATCGGCGGACGTCGCGGCCCGGAACACGGCGTCGGGATGCTGCGGCACGATCGGCGGTTCCGCGTCGAGCCGCTCGGACAAGGGCTTCGGGGGCTGCTCGTCGGCGCTCACCGTTTCAGCCTAGCCAGCGTCGAACAACGGGCGGATGCCGGGCACAACGCAGCGAGACCCGCGACCCCAGAGGGCACGCGGGTCTCGCGAATGCGGTGCGGGAGGACTCAGGCCTTCTCGGCGGCCTCGGCGGTGACCGCGGCCTCCTCGGCGCCCTCGTCGTCCGCGGCGATCTCGGCGGCGGCGTCCGCAGCCTCGTCGGCCTCGACCTCGTCGGCGGTGGACTCCTCGACCGGAGCCTCCTCGACGGGCGCGGCAGCCGAAGCGGCGGCAGCGGACTTCTTGGCGCTCTTCGGCTTCGGGTTGACGGGCTCGAGGACCAGCTCGATGACGGCCATGGGCGCGTTGTCGCCCTTGCGGTTGCCGACCTTCGTGATGCGCGTGTAGCCGCCATCGCGGTCGGCGACCAGCGGTGCGATCTCGGTGAACAGGACGTGCACGACTTCCTTGTCACCGATGATCGACAGAACGCGGCGACGCGCGTGCAGGTCGCCGCGCTTCGCGAAGGTGATCAGGCGCTCGGCGAGGGGACGCAGGCGCTTGGCCTTGGTCTCGGTCGTCTTGATCGACTTGTGCGTGAACAGCGCGGCCGCCAGGTTCGCCAGCAGGAGGCGCTCGTGGGCGGGGCCGCCTCCGAGGCGGGGACCCTTCGTGGGCTTAGGCATTCTTCATTACTCCAGGATCAGATTCGGGAACCGGGGACTCAGACGGTCTCGTCGTCGTAGCCGCCGTAGAAGTGCGCGCCGTCGAACCCGGGAACCGAGTCCTTGAGCGACAGTCCGAGCGAGATGAGCTTGTCGCGCACCTCGTCGACCGACTTCTGACCGAAGTTGCGGATGTTCATGAGCTGCGTCTCCGAGAGGGCGACGAGCTCGCTGACCGTGTTGATGCCTTCGCGCTTGAGGCAGTTGTACGAGCGGACCGACAGGTCGAGGTCCTCGATCGGCATCGACAGCTCGTTCGACAGAACGGTCTCGACCGGCGCGGGGCCGATCTCGATGCCCTCGGCCTCGACATTGAGCTCGCGGGCCAGGCCGAACAGCTCGGTCAGGGTGCGACCGGCGGATGCGACGGCGTCGCGCGGAGCGATCGAGGACTTGGTCTCGACATCCAGCACGAGCTTGTCGAAGTCGGTGCGCTCACCGGCGCGCGTCGCGTCGACGCGGTAGCTGACCTTGAGCACCGGCGAGTAGATCGAGTCGATCGGGATCTGGCCCGACTCGGCGTACTCGTTGCGGTTCTGGGTCGCCGAGACGTAGCCTCGGCCACGCTCGATGGTGAGCTCGAGCTCGAACTTGGCGGTGTCGTTGAGCGTCGCGATGACCAGCTCGGGGTTGTGCACCTCGACACCGGCCGGGGCCGAGATGTCAGCGGCGGTGACCTCGCCGGCACCCGTCTTGCGAAGGTACGCGGTGATCGGCTCGTCGCGCTCGCTCGAGACGACGAGCTGCTTGATGTTCAGGATGATCTCGGTGACATCCTCTTTCACACCCGGGATGGTGCTGAACTCGTGCTGGACGCCGTCGAGGCGGATGCTGGTGACGGCCGCGCCGGGGATCGACGACAGGAGGCTGCGACGCAGCGCGTTGCCGATCGTGTAACCGAAACCGGGTTCGAGCGGCTCGATGATGAACCGGCTGCGGAACTCCCCGATCTTCTCCTCGGTCAGAGTGGGACGCTGTGCGATAAGCACTATGTGTTCCTTTCGGCTAAGTGCCCGCTATTTGACACTTGCAGTGGGTGATGTTGTTGAGTTTTCATCTGGCAGGACCTCGGGCAGGTGCTGCTTGTCGGTGGTCGGATCGACGGCTGGGCGCCGACCGAGACGAGGCCGCTGCACGGCCCGCTCAGGAGCCGAAACGGGCTCCGAGCAGGCCGCTGGCAGCGGAAGGGTCAGACGCGGCGGCGCTTCGGCGGGCGGCAGCCGTTGTGCGCCTGCGGCGTCACATCGCTGATCGAACCCACCTCGAGGCCTGCGGCCTGGAGCGAACGGATCGCGGTCTCGCGGCCCGAGCCCGGGCCCTTCACGAAGACGTCGACCTTCTTGACGCCGTGCTCCTGCGCCTGACGGGCGGCCGACTCGGCGGCCATGCCTGCGGCGTAGGGCGTCGACTTGCGCGAGCCCTTGAAGCCCACGCCACCCGACGAGGCCCAGCTGATGACAGCCCCGGCCGGGTCGGTGATCGAGACGATCGTGTTGTTGAACGTCGACTTGATGTGGGCCTGGCCCAGCGCGATGTTCTTCTTTTCCTTGCGACGCGGCTTGCGCGCGGCGGTCTTAGGTGCAGCCATGTGCGATTCTCCTGAATCCTGATGCGCAGGCGGCGGCCTAGCGCGCCTTCTTCTTGCCGGCGACGGTGCGCTTGGGACCCTTGCGGGTACGGGCGTTGGTCTTGGTGCGCTGGCCGCGCACGGGCAGGCCGCGGCGGTGGCGGATGCCCTCGTAGGAGCCGATCTCGACCTTGCGGCGGATGTCGGCGGCGACCTCGCGGCGGAGGTCACCCTCCACCTTGTAGTTGCCCTCGATGTAGTCGCGGAGCGAGATCAGCTGGTCGTCGCTCAGGTCCTTGACGCGGACCTCGGGGCTGATGTCGGTCGCTGCGAGGATGTCCTTCGAGCGGGTGGGTCCTACGCCGTAGATGTAGGTAAGGGCGATCACCACGCGCTTATCGCGCGGGATGTCAACGCCGGCAAGACGTGCCATGCGACTCTCCTGGGAGTGTGATGGAGGTGTGGAGCAGGATCGGTGCCCGGGCCTCCAACCCGAGGTGTCAGCTTCTCGGCCGCTGAGCCTGTCGAAGCGTCTGATCCTGCCGTTCGTGTGTTCAGTTGTGAGGTTCCGGATGCTGCAAGGCGGCATCCGGAAAACGCTTGACTAGCCCTGGCGCTGCTTGTGCCGCGGGTTGGACTTGCAGATGACCATGACGCGGCCGTGACGGCGGATCACCTTGCAGTGATCGCAGATGGGCTTGACGCTGGGGTTGACCTTCATGATGTTTCCTGTTCGCTGTCTTCACCGGGCAGGCCGGAGCCTGGGGTGTTACTTCTCGACCGGTCTAGCGGTAGCGGTAGACGATGCGGCCGCGGGTGAGGTCGTAGGGGCTGAGCTCCACGACGACGCGGTCCTCCGGAATGATGCGGATGTAGTTCTGCCGCATCTTGCCCGAGATCGTGGCGAGGACCTTGTGTCCGTTGCTCAGCTCAACGCGGAACATCGCGTTGGGAAGCGCCTCGGAGATCACGCCTTCGATCTCGATGACACCGTCTTTCTTCGCCATACACTCGCTAACGCTTGAGCAGACCGGTCGGTCTGCGTTTTGGGTGGGATTGGTGCTCGGACACGCCGATGAAGGCGCAACGCACCAAGGATCAAGCATACGTGATACCGGGGGCTCCGGCAACTCGGGGCGCCGGGGCCGAGGCCGGGTGGCTGAAACCCTCGAATCGGAACGAAACCCTCCGATGTACGCGCGCGAAACGGAGGGGATCGGCGAGAACAGATGGTCTCGACGCGCAGCGCCGCACCTACTCGAACAGCGTGCCGAGGTCCGCCGGGCTCGGGCAGGGTCGAGTTCGCGATGACCTCGCCGTTGATCGCGATCGTCGGCGTGCCGATGCCGGAGGCGCCGGGGGCGACCGGAGTCTTCGCCGTCATCGCGGTGACGTAGTTCACATACTCGCCGTCGTTGACGCACGCGTCGATGCCGGTCGCATCGACGCTCGCGGCGACCTCGAGGATCTGCGCGTCGGTGAGCCCGGTCGAGCCCTCCGGCGGCTGATTCGCGAACAGCGCCTGCATGAACGGAACGGATGCCTCGGGCACCGTGGCCGCGACGCAGTACATCGCGTTCGCCGCACGAGTGGAGTACTGGCTGCCCTGCGAGAGGCGATCGAGGATCGAGATCGGGTGGATGTTGAGCGTGATCGTCCCGTCGTCGACGAGGCCGCTGATCGCCTCGCCGTAGATCTGCTCGAACTGGTTGCAAACGGGGCACATGAAGTCGATGTACGTGTCCATCGTGTTCTCGCCCTCGCCGATGACGATCGCACCCGTCTCCTGGTTGATGCTCGGCGCGCTCGGAGCGGTCGTCGGTCCGGGATCGGATGCCGAGTTGTTCATCCACACCACCAGGGCGGCGACCAAGCCGAGCACGACGACCACGGCCACGCTGACCCAGATCGCGAACCAGTTCGTCTTGCGCGCAGTGGTGGCCATCACGTTCTCCCCTATCCGATCCGACGGGGCGTGACCCCGAAGGGCGCCAGTCCCGCGGCACCGCCGTCGGGCGCGGTCAGCACCCAGATGCCGTCATCATGCACTGCGACGCTATGTTCCCAGTGTGAGCCGGCTGTGCCGTCCAGCGTCGAGACGGTCCAGTCGTCGTCCTCAACGAACGTCGCCTGATCGCCGATCACGACCATCGGCTCGATCGCGACGGCCAGTCCCGGACGCACCTCGGCGCCCGGGTCGGCGACGCGGTAGTTGAAGACCGACGGCGACTCGTGCATCTTGCGGCCGATGCCGTGACCCACGTACTCCCGCAGGATCCCGTAGCCGTTGCCGGCCGCCTCGATGTGGTCCTGCACCGCCGCTCCGACCTCGCCGAGATGACGGGCGGTGGCAAGCGCCGCGATACCCGCCCACAGCGATCCCTCGGTCACGTCCGACAGGCGGGTGCGCTCGGCGACGAGGTCGGGCTGCGCAGCATCCGGAACCACGGCCGTGAACGCGGAGTCGCCGTTCCAGCCGTTGTACTCGGCACCGGCGTCGATCGAGATGATGTCGCCCGGCTCCAGCACCCGATCTGATGGGATGCCGTGCACGACCTGCTCATTGACCGACGCGCAGATCGTGTGGCGGTACCCGCGCACCATCTGGAAGTTCGACTTGGCACCACGACCGACGATCACATCGGATGCCGCGGCATCCAGTTCCAGGGTCGAGACTCCGGGCGCGATCAGAGCGCGTACGGCCTCGAGCGCGGCCGCGGTGATCAGGCCGGGCTCGACCATGGCGCGCAGCTGCGCGGGCGATTTGTAGATCGACCGGCGGACGGGCAGTAGCGGTGTCACGGAGAATGCAGTCCGGATGGCGCAGTCACGTCAGGCTGCGGCGGAGCGCATCAGGCCGCGCCGCTCGAGCGCGGAGATGACCCGATCGGTGATCTCATCGAGCGTGCCGACGCCGTCGATCTGGTCGACGATGCTCCGCTCGCGGTACACCTCGAGGATCGGAGCGGTCTCGCGCTCGTAGATGGCCAGGCGGTTCGCGATCACCTGCTCGGTGTCATCGGTGCGGCCCTGCTCCTGCGCGCGTGTGCGACAGGCGCTCGATGCTCACCTCTCGGGGCACGACGAGTTCGATCACCGCATCGAGCTGCTCCTGGCGTCCGCCGAGGAACCCGTCCAGATCGGCCACCTGACTGAGATTGCGCGGGTAGCCGTCGAGCAGGAAGCCAGCCGCGGCGTCGTCCTGCGAGAGGCGGTCGCGCACGACGGCGCTGGTCAGCTCGTCGGGGACGAGATCGCCCGCCTGGATGATCTCGGTCACCTGCGTGCCGAGCTCCGAGCCGCTCGCGACCGCGGCGCGGAACATGTCGCCGGTCGAGATCGCGGGGATGCCGAACGCGTCGGCGATCCGTATGCCCTGGGTGCCCTTGCCGGAGCCCTGCGGCCCGACGATGAGCAGCCGCGCTGCGTTCGGCTGGTGAGCCTGTCGAACCGCCGTCATCGGAGAAGTCCTTCGTAGTGGCGCTGCTGGAGCTGGGCGTCGATCTGCTTGACCGTCTCCAGGCCCACACCGACGATGATCAGGATCGATGCGCCGCCGAACGGGAAGTTCTGGTTGGCGCCGACCGCTGCGAGGGCGATGAGGGGCAGCAGGGCGATGAAGCCGAGGTACAGCGAGCCGGGCAGCGTGATGCGCGTCAGCACGTAGTCGAGGTACTCGGCGGTCGGGCGACCGGCACGGATGCCGGGGATGAAGCCGCCGTACTTCTTCATGTTGTCGGCGACCTCGACGGGGTTGAACGTGATCGCGACGTAGAAGTAGGTGAAGCCCACGATGAGCAGGAAGTACACGAGCATGTACAGCGGGCTGTCGCCGGTCGTCAGGTACTGGGCGATCCAGGCAACCCAGCCGGGCGCCTCCTGCCCGGCCTGCGGCTGGTTGAACTGCGCGATCAGCGCCGGGATGTACAGCAGCGAGGAGGCGAAGATGACGGGCACGACGCCGGCCATGTTCACCTTGATCGGGATGTAGGTGTTCGTGCCGCCGTAGGTGCGGCGACCGACCATGCGCTTGGCGTACTGCACCGGGATGCGGCGCTGCGACTGCTCGACGAACACCACCAGCGCGACCACGACGATGCCGACCGCGAGCACGAGCAGGAACGTCTCGAAGCCGCGCGACTGCCAGATCGCCCACATCGAGGCGGGGAACGCCGCCGCGATCGAGGTGAAGATCAGGATCGACATTCCATTGCCGATGCCGCGCTCGGTGACCAGCTCGGCGAACCACATGATCAGGCCGGTGCCGGCCGTCATCGTGATGATCATGAGCAGCTGCGCCCACCACACGTCGTTGGTGAGCAGCTGCTCGCACTCCGGGATGCCGGTCGTGCCGAACAGCTGGCCGCTGCGGGCGACGGTCACGAGCGTGGTCGACTGCAGCAGCGCCAGCGCGATCGTCAGATAGCGGGTGTACTGCGTCAGGCGCGACTGGCCCGCCTGCCCCTCCTTGTAGAGGGTCTCGAAGTGCGGGATGACCACGCGCAGCAGCTGGACGATGATCGTCGCCGTGATGTACGGCATGACGCCGAGGGCGAAGATCGACAGCTGCAGCAGCGCACCGCCTGAGAACAGGTTGACGAGCGAGAGCAGACCCTCCGTGCCGGCGCTCTGCCTGAGGCAGGACTGCACGTTGGGGAAGTCGACGAACGGCGCCGGGATGTGCGCGCCGAGGCGATAGATGGCGATGATCGCCAGGGTGAATGCGATCTTCCGACGAAGGTCGGGTGTACGGAAGACCCGCGCGATGGCGCTGAACAAGAGGATGCCTCCAGAGGGGATGCCGACGCGCAACGGGGGCGCATCAACCTCCAGGGTAACTCAGCGGGGGTCGGAGCACGCTCCGACCCCCGCTGCGGTATGACTACTTGACGGATCCGCCCGCCGCGACGATCTTCTGCTCGGCTGAGCCGGAGACCTTGTCGACTGCGACGTTGAGCTTCACATCGATGTCGCCGGTGCCGAGCACCTTGACCTTCTCGTTCTTGCGAACCGCGCCCTTCTGCGACGAGGTCGCCGACGGTGACGTCGCCGCCCTTCGGGTAGAGCTCGGCGAGCTTCTCGAGGTTGACCACCTGGTACTCCACGCGGAACGGGTTCTTGAACCCGCGCAGCTTGGGAGTGCGCATGTGGAGGGGCATCTGCCCACCCTCGAATCCGGGGCGCACCGAGTAGCGCGCCTTGGTGCCCTTGGTGCCGCGACCGGCCGTCTTGCCCTTGGAGCCCTCACCGCGACCCACGCGGGTCTTCGGGGTGTTGGCGCCGGGGACCGGGCGGAGGTGGTGCACCTTCAGCACGCCGGGGCGGGATGCCGCGGCATCCGACTTCGCCTTCGGAGCAGCCTTCTTGGAGGCGGCCTTGGCGGGCGCCTTCTTCTCGGCAGCCGGCTTGTCGGCGTTGGCCGAAGCGGCCTTCGCCGGAGCCTTCTTGGCGGCTGTGGCCTTGGCGGTCGTCGACTTGGGGGCCTTGGCCTCCGCCTCGACGGCGTCCTTCTTCTGAGCCTTCTCGGCCATTAGTCGATCTCCTCAACCTTCACGAGGTGGGCGACGGTCTTGACGTAGCCGCGCGTCTGCGCGTCGTCGGGACGGACGACGGAGTCGCCGATCCGCTTCAGACCGAGGCTGCGCAGCGTGTCACGCTGGTTCTGCTTCTCGCTCACCTTGGACTTTGTCTGCGTGACCTTCAAACGGGCGGCCATCAGGCACCTACCTTGGCTGCAGCGGCGGCTTCCGCCTCCGCACGGACGAGACGGGCGGGCGCGACCTGGTCGAACTCGAGTCCGCGACGCGCGGCGACCGCACGGGGCTCCTCGAGCTGCTTGAGGGCCGCGACGGTCGCGTGCACGATGTTGATCGTGTTCGACGAGCCGAGCGACTTCGACAGGACGTCGTGGATGCCGGCGCACTCGAGCACGGCGCGCACGGGACCACCGGCGATGACACCGGTACCGGCCGCGGCGGGGCGCAGCAGCACCACACCGGCGGCGGCCTCACCCTGGACGGGGTGCGGGATGGTCACGCCGACGCGGGGAACGCGGAAGAAGTTGCGCTTGGCCTCTTCGACACCCTTCGAGATCGCGAGGGGAACCTCACGAGCCTTCCCGTAGCCCACGCCCACGACGCCGTTGCCGTCGCCGACGACCACCAGGGCCGTGAAGCTGAAGCGACGACCGCCCTTGACGACCTTCGACACGCGGTTGATGGTGACGACGCGCTCCAGGAACTGGCTCTTGTCGGCATCACGCGAACCGCGGTCGCGCTGGTTGGCGTTGCGCTCGCGACCGCCGCGACGCGGCTCGCGCTCGCGCTCGGCGGGCGCCTCGGTCGCAGCCGGCGCCTCGGGCGCGGTCTGCTCGGCAGTGGCTGCCACTTCGGTCTCCCCGTTGTTGTTCAATGTTGCGTCGCTCACAGGTTCAGTCCCCCTTCGCGGGCGCCGTCGGCGATCGCCGCGACACGGCCCGCGTAGCGGTTGCCACCGCGGTCGAACACGACATCCTCGATGCCGGCGGCCTTGGCGCGCTCGGCGACGAGCTCGCCGACCTTGCGGGCCTTGGCCGTCTTGTCACCGTCGAACGAACGCAGGTCCGCTTCGAGGGTGGATGCCGACGCCACGGTGTGGCCCTTGGCATCGTCGACCACCTGGACGAACACGTGGCGCGCAGAGCGCGTCACGACCAGGCGCGGACGCAGCTCGGTGCCGACGACCTTCTTGCGAAGGCGGGCGTGACGACGCGCACGCGCGTCGGTCTTCGACTTCACAGCCATGGTTACTTACCAGCCTTTCCGGCCTTGCGCCGAACGACCTCGCCGGCGTAGCGCACACCCTTGCCCTTGTAGGGCTCGGGCTTGCGAATCTTGCGGATGTTCGCGGCCGCCTCGCCGACGGCCTGCTTGTCGATGCCGCTCACGGTGACCCTGTTGTTGCCCTCGACCGTGAACGTGATCCCGGTCGGGGGCTCGACGAGCACGGGTGCGAGAAGCCGAGGGCGAACTCGATCGAGCCGCCCTTCTGGGCGACGCGGTAGCCGGTGCCGACGACCTCGAGGCCCTTCGTGTAGCCCTGGGTCACGCCGATGATGTTGTTGTTGATCAGGGTGCGGGTGAGGCCATGCAGCGAGCGCGATTCACGCTCGTCGTCGGGACGGGTGACGACCACCTGACCCTCTTCGATCTTGACCTCGATGGGGCGCGCGACGGTGAGCGCGAGCTCGCCCTTCGGGCCCTTGACCGCGACATCCTGCCCGTCGACCGTGATGGTCACGTCGGCGGGGATGTCGATCGGAAGACGTCCAATACGCGACATGTCAGGTCACCACACGTAGGCGAGGACTTCCCCACCCACGCCCTTCTGCTCGGCCTGGCGGTCGGTCAGCAGACCGGAGGAGGTGGACAGGATGGCGACGCCGAGGCCACCGAGAACGGTGGGGATCTCGGTCGAGCGTGCGTACACGCGCAGTCCGGGCTTGGAGACGCGCTTGATGCCGGCGATCGACCGCTCGCGGTTCGGGCCGTACTTCAGCGTCATCGTGAGGGTCTGGCCGACGCGGGCGTCTTCGACGCTCCAGTCGGCGATGTAGCCCTCGCGCTTGAGGATCTCGGCGATGTGGGTCTTGAGCTTGGAGCTCGGCAGCGACACGGAGTCGTGGTGCGCCGAGTTCGCGTTGCGCAGACGGGTCAGCATGTCTGCGACCGGGTCTGTCATTGTCATGTGTTGTTTCCTTTGTTCACCAGGTTTCGACGGGCTTTCCGAGCCCGCCGACCTGTGGTGGTCTCGATACGGCGGCTTCGCCGCCTACTCGAGGACCGTTTCTTGTTAGGCGGCAGCGTCCTCGTTGCGGAACGGGAAGCCGATGGCACGAAGCAGCGCCCGGCCCTCGGCATCCGACTTCGCGGTGGTCACGACGGTGATGTCGAAACCGCGCACGCGGTCGATCTTGTCCTGATCGATCTCGTGGAAGACCGACTGCTCCTGCAGACCGAACGTGTAGTTGCCGGTGCCGTCGAACTGCTTCGGCGACAGGCCGCGGAAGTCGCGGATGCGGGGCAGGGCCAGCGAGACCAGGCGGTCCAGGAACTCCCACGCGCGGTCGCCCCGCAGGGTGACGTGCGCGCCGATGGCCTGGCCCTCGCGCAGCTTGAACTGGGCGATCGACTTGCGGGCCTTCGTCACGACCGGCTTCTGGCCGGTGATCTTGGTCAGGTCGTCGACTGCGCCATCGATCACCTTGCTGTCGCGAGCCGCCTCGCCGACGCCGGTGTTGACGACGACCTTGACGATCCGGGGGATCTGGTTGACGTTGACGTAGCCGAACTCGTCCTGCAGCGCCGGGGCGATCTCGCTGCGGTACTTCTGCTTCAGGCGGGGCTGGATCTTGCCAGCCTCCACGGCAGTGGTGGTGCTCATGATCAGAGGTCCTTGCCTGACTTCTTCGCGTAGCGCACGCGGACGTTGCGCTTCACGCCGTCCTTCGTCTGCTCCTGGACCCGGTGACCGACACGGGTCGGCTTCTTGGTCGAGGGGTCGACGACGGCGACGTTGGAGATGTGGATGGGGGCCTCGAAGGTCTCGATGCCGCCCGTCTTGGTGCCGCGCTGGGTCTGGCCGACGCGGTTGTGCTTGGTGACGTAGTTCACGCCCTCGACGATGACGCGGTTCTGCTCGGCGAGGACCTCGAGGACCTTGCCCTGCTTGCCGCGGTCTCCGCCGCGCTCGGGCTTGGCGCCCGAGATGACCTGAACCAGGTCGCCCTTCTTGATCTTCGCCATGACTAAATGACCTCCGGCGCCAGCGAGACGATCTTCATGAACTTCTTGTCACGAAGCTCGCGGCCGACCGGCCCGAAGATGCGGGTGCCGCGGGGCTCCCCGTCGTTCTTCAGGATGACGGCGGCGTTCTCGTCGAACTTGATGTACGAGCCGTCGGGACGGCGCGTCTCCTTCTTGGTGCGGACGATGACGGCCTTGACCACATCGCCCTTCTTGACGTTGCCGCCCGGGATCGCGTCCTTGACCGTCGCGACGATGGTGTCACCGAGGCCGGCGTAGCGGCGCTTCGAGCCGCCGAGCACGCGGATGGTGAGCAGCTCCTTCGCGCCGGTGTTGTCGGCGACCTTGAGGCGGGATTCCTGCTGAATCACTTCTTCTCCTTGGGTTCCAAGCGGGCCGAGGCCTACTTGGCCTTCTCGAGGATCTCGACCAGGCGCCAGCGCTTGGTGGCGCTCAGCGGGCGGGTCTCGTTGATGAGGACGAGGTCGCCGATGCCGGCGGAGTTGCTCTCGTCGTGCGCCTTGACCTTGGAGGTGCGGCGGATGACCTTGCCGTAGAGCGGGTGCTTCACGCGGTCCTCGACCTCGACCACGATGGTCTTGTCCATCTTGTCGCTGGTCATAGCCGCGGCGGGCCTTGCGGTATCCGCGGGCGTCGGCGTCGCGGACGTCGTGCGCGGACGACTCGTGGCCCTTGGCCTCGGCGGGCGTCGCGACGGTCTCGGCGGCGGTGTCGACCGAACGCGGCGGCGGTTGTTGGGCGCAACCTTCTTGGCCGGCGGCGGCCTTGGCAGCCTTCGTCGCAGCCTTCTTGGTGGTCTCAGCCATTACTCGGTCTTCCTTCACGGCCTCGTCAGCGGCATCCGCCTTCTTGGCCTTGGCGTCTTCGCCTTCGTCGCCGTCTCAACCGGAGCGGGAGTGGCACGGATCCGAGCTCGCGCTCACGGATCACGGTGCAGACCCGCGCGATGTCGCTTGACCGCACGGATGCGGCC
>CAVQWI010000002.1:0-37497 GCA_963717585.1 uncultured Actinomycetota bacterium
TGTGCCGACAGACTGTCCTCAGCGCGACGAACGGCTCGGGTAAAAAGGCTAAATCCAGATCTTCGCCCCCACCGCCACGTTCCTGTACGACGTCGGCGGCTTCCTCAGCTCATGGCTCGCGGACCTTTCCGCGGAGCAGCTGCCGGATGGCACGGTCCCGCACATCGTGCCCGACATCTTCAAGAGCGACGTGTCTTCCTGGCCCGCCGGAGCATGGGGGGATGCGGCCACGATTGTGCCGTGGGTGCTCTATGAGCGCACAGGCGATCGCGGCATCCTCGAGCGCCAGTTCGACAGCGCCCGACGGTGGGTGGATGCGGTCCGGGAACGGGCCGGCCCCGAGCTGCTGTGGCGCGGTGACCGTCAGTTCGGGGACTGGCTCGACCCGACGGCGCCGCCGGACGATCCTTTCCGCGCGAAAGCGGATCCCGACGTCGTGGCGAGTGCACACTTCGTGCGATCCGCCGACATCGTCGCGAGAATGGCGCGGGTGCTCGGCCGAGCCCGAGAAGAGGCACACTACGCCGACCTCGCTGCGGCGGCGCGTGTCGCATTCATCGGTGCGTTCGTCGCACCCGATGGAACCGTCCACTCCGACTCGCAGACCGCCTACGCGATGGCGATCCTGTGGGACCTGCTCCCCGACGAGAAGGCGAGGGATGCCGCGGGGGAGCGCCTTGCTCGACTCGTCCGCGACAGACTGGCGTATCAGCACCGGATTCGTGGGCACGCCGCTGATCTGCGACGCGCTCGAGATCACGGGTCACATCGACGACGCGCATCGGTACTGTTCCAGTCCGAGCTGCCGTCGTGGCTCTACCCCGTCCGGATGGGCGCCACGACCATCTGGGAGAGGTGGGACAGCATGCTGCCCGACGGCACCATCAATCCGGGCGAGATGACATCGTTCAATCACTACGCGCTGGGCGCGATCGCGGACTGGATGCACCGCAGCGTGGCCGGACTCGCTCCGGCCGCGCCGGGATATCGCGAGATCTCCGTCAGGCCGCGCCCGCCCGCGCAACTCGACTTCGCCGAAGCGCGACACGACACTCCCTACGGCGCAGCGGTCGTGCGCTGGGATCGCACTGCCACGGCATCGAACTCTCGGTCACCGTTCCCGTGGGCGCCACCGCCGTCATCGAACCACCCGGCACCGACGAGATCCATCGCGTCCATGCCGGTATCCATCGCTTCATCTCCCCGAACCAGAAAGACCAACGATGACCGCCAGCGAACCCCAGCTCGTGGCGCCTGCACCGCACGTCGTGACGCGCGGCAGCGGCGCGGTCCGCCCGATCATCTCGGGCTTTCATCCCGATCCGACGATCTGCCGGGTGGGTGAGGATTACTACCTGGCGACGTCGAGCTTCGAGTATTTCCCCGGAGCGCCGATCTTCCACAGCCGCGACCTGGTCACCTGGCAGCAGATCGGCAACATCCTCGATCGCCGATCCCAGTTTCGCCTCGGCAACGGCGGGCCTTCGACCGGCATCTACGCCGGCACGCTCCGGCACCACGACGGCCGCTTCTGGTTCATCACGACCAACGTGAGCGAATTCGGTGAGGGACACCTGCTCGTCCACGCCGAAGACCCGGCCGGGCCATGGAGCGAACCGATCCTCATCCCCGAAGCGACGGGCATCGACCCCGACCTCGCCTGGGACGAAGACGGTACGTGCTACCTCACCTGGCACGTCCTCGACTTCACCCGCGGAGGCTACGGCATCCGCCAAGCACCCCTCGACCTCGCCACCGGGCGGTTCCTCGAAGCCGCCTACCCGGTGTGGCAGGGGAGCGGCATGGCTGCCGCCGAGGGTCCGCACCTCTATCGGATCGGCGAATACTGGTACCTCGTCCTCGCTGAGGGCGGCACCGAACGAGGGCACGCCGTCACGGTCGCGCGGGCGTCGAGTCCGCGAGGTCCGTTCGAAGCGTGCCCGTGGAATCCCGTCTTCACGCACCGCAGCAGCACTCACCCCGTCCAGAACGTCGGGCATGCCGACCTCGTCCAGACCCCTGAGGGCGACTGGGCCGCCGTCTACCTCGGTGCGCGCACCCGCGGATCGACCCCGGGCTTCCATGTTCTCGGGCGGGAGACCTTCCTCGCCGGTGTCGACTGGTCCGACGGCTGGCCCGTGTTCGACGAAGCGAGATACGACGTCCCGGAGGTGGATTCGGGATTCACTGACCACTTCACCGATCCGCGCCTGGATTCGCGATGGGTCGTACCGGGTGGTGAGCCGAGCGCTGTGGCAACCGCCGACATCGGCGGCGGCATCCGACTGACCGTGCCGGAGACAGGGACCGCGCTGCTGTGTGCTCGCGTGCGCGACCTCGCATGGTCGGCCGACGTCGTACTCGCCGGCTCAGGACGATTCTCCCTGCGTGTCGACGAGCGACACTGGACCGGACTCACCTACGACGGCGACCGGGTGGTGGCCGAGGTGCGGATCGGGGAGATGCGCCAGGTGCTCGCGACCGCCGACGTGCCGGCCGGAGAGGTGAGGGTCCGCATCCAGTCGACCACTCCGCTTTCTGCGCCGGTCCCGATCGGCAACGCCGGGCCGGACGACATCGTCCTGTCGCTGGTCCGCCCCGAGGGCAACGAGGAACTCGCTCGGCTGGACGGACGCTACTTCTCGACGGAAGTCGCATCCGGATTCACCGGACGGATGCTGGCATTGAGCGCGGTGCGAGACGACAGCCGGGTGCGGTGCATCAGCTATCACCCGCTCTCTGCCACGACGTGAGTTGCGCAATAAAGCTCGCCCTCGTTGATGGTGATCAGCGGCGCGCTTAGTGTCTGCCGTGGTGATTACCCGGGCCTCCGTCTGGACACCGCTCCCCGCCACGACTGCCGTGGCACCCACCGAAGACGTTGGAGAAGATCCATGACACGACTGCCCCGGCCCCGCCGCGCACCGATTGCGCTCGGAGCGGTGATCGCACTGACCGCGGTACTGCTGCCCGCCATCCCCGCAGCGGCCGAACCCTCGGCGTGCGCGCAGAGCGGCCCAGCCGCACCGATGCAGGTGACTGCCGACTGCCTCGACGCCCAGTACGCCCAGCCCGTCATCGACGCCGAGACCGACGAAACCTCGCCCGTTCCGCATCGCCGCGTCTCGGGGCATTTCGAGGGCACGAACATTCAGTTCAACATCTACCTGCACGCCGCGCCGGACAAGGCGGCGTGGGACGGACGGTTCTTCCAGTTCACCTACCCGGCTGCGTTCACGCCGGAGCAGAACACCGCTCGCGCTGACGACCGCGCCATCGGGTTCGCTCTGGCCAGCGGCGGATACGCCGTGCAGGCGGGCAACGGATCCGTCTCGATCGGATACCGGCACACGGCCGCCGCGGCGAAGTTCGCCGAGGGGGTGGCCGCTGACTACTACGGCAGTGACCGCGAGATCTACGGTTACCTCTACGGGCCCAGCGGCGGCTCACTGCAGGTCGTCGGGGCCGCGGAGAACACCGACGGTGTTTGGCAGGGATTCGTGCCGATGGTGCAGGCAGTCCCTCAGCCGACGCTGTACAACTCCCTCGGGCGGTCGGCCGCGGAGCTCATTCTCGCCGACAAGGCGACCGCCATCCGGGACGCCCTGATGCCCGGTGGGAGTGGTGACCCGTACGCCACGCTCGACGAGGCGGAGAGCGCGCTCCTGACCGAACTCCACGCGCTCGGCATCCCGTGGAAGGGATGGGAGTACCCGGACTACCTTCTCGGCTACGTCGCTGAGTACTACGGAGCCGGGCTGGACTCCGACGCGCCGCTCGCCTACGACCCCACCTACGTCGAGGACTTCTGGAATGCCGATGGCTATCTCGGGACGGAGCAGTCCCCGCTCGGCGATCGTGTCCGGGCAGAGCTGATCGAGATGGGCGACACGATCGGACATCGCTGGAACATCGCGAACCGCTTCTACTACCGCTATCAGGTGCCCGCACAGACCGAAGGGTGGGTCGGACTCGACCAGTTCCGCAACCCTGACGGAACCCCGCTGTACCCGCAGCGCCCCGTGACCGCTCCCGGCTTCGCCGGCTTCGCCTCAGGCAACGCCGCGTTCGACGGTTCGGTCAACGGCAAGGTCATCGCAATCGCCAACCTGTACGACACCGATGCGCTGGCCTGGCACACGGACTGGTACGGCCAGCGCATCGAGGCGGCACTCGGTGACGCGGCCGCGGACACCTACCGCGTCTACTTCAACGACCACGCCGATCACCAGGATGCGCCCGTCGCGGGAGAGCGGGCGAAGCACCTCATCAATTGGTACGGCATCGTCGAGCAGGCCCTCCGGGACGTCGCCGCGTGGGCGGAAGACGGCGTCGCCGCTCCCGACTCCACCCGCTACTCGGTCGAGGACGCTCAGATCGTCGTGCCCGAGCTCGCAGCGGCAGCGCGACGGCCTCCAGCCGACCGTAGAACTCGAGTCCCGGTCGGATCGCGTCGTGAAGGCGAGGGTCGGCAAGCCCGTGAAGCTCTCGGCGGTGGTACGCACTCCGCAAGGCGGAGGTGAGGTGATCCGGGTCGAGTGGGACTTCGAGGGCGACGGCGAGTACGTCGCCGGAGAGATCAACAAGCCGAAGCAGGTACTGACGGCGAAGGCGACACACACCTTCACCGAGCCGGGGACCTACTTTGTGAGTGTGCGCGTTTCCGCCGAGCGTGATGGGAACACGGACGCTCAATACGCGCTTCTGCAGAACATCGACCGCGTGCGGGTCGTCGTCACGGAGTGAACGACGCCTGGGGGCGGTGGCCGCATCGCGCGGCCCCCGTCCCCGGGCCCGGCGACAGACATTCGACCACCATCAGAAGGATCAGTCATGACCACTTTCCATTCACGCTCCGCGCTCAAGGACGTGCTCGCTCAGGCGGACGCGCGCGCAGTGGTGAGCCAGATCGCACCGGAAGTGCTCGACTCTGCGCTGGCGACCAGTGGCGATTCGTTCCCGCTGGGGTCGATCCTCGGCGTCATCCTGGAGCCGTCTGATCCGCGTGTGAGGGAGCTCCTAGACCGCCTGACGCAGATCGAGGATCTCACTCCGCGCCCGCGCGAAGTCCCGCCGATCGTGCCGTCCGCCGACTACGAGCGCGCGGACACCGAGCGTGCGAGCGCATCGGTGCTTGTGCCGTCCGGCGCCGTCGCGAACCGGATGCTGGAAGTCGCCATCGCCGGACCGTCGCACGGCAACCCCTTCACGGACGTCGAGCTGACCGCCCGCTTCTCGGCAGGGGAGAACCATGTCGAGGTCGGCGGCTTCTACGACGGCGACGGCCGCTATGCGGTGCGCTTCCTTCCGAGCGAGGCGGGCACGTGGGAGTACGTCACGAAGTCCAACGCGCGGTCGCTCGACGGATTGTCCGGTTCCGTCGAGGTCGCACCGTCCGATGCCCGAGGCCCTGTCCGCGCCGACGGGTTCCACTTCTCCTACCCCGATGGCACCCCGTTCACCCCGCTCGGCACCACCGCGTACGCCTGGACTCACCAGGACGACGCACTCCAGCAGCAAACCCTCGAGTCGCTGGCGAAGACCTCGTTCTCAAAGCTGAGGATGAGCCTGTTTCCCAAGCACTTCCTCTACAACGCCAACGAGCCCGACCGATTCGT
This sequence comes from uncultured Actinomycetota bacterium, assembly GCA_963717585.1. GTDB lineage: Bacteria > Actinomycetota > Actinomycetes > Actinomycetales > Microbacteriaceae > Microbacterium. Next base: position 5,619 of record CAVQWI010000002.1, read on the forward strand.
CTTTCCTCGCACGGACGACGGTTGGGACCTGGAGCGGTTCGACCTGGAGTACTTCCGTGCCCTCGAGCAGCGCATCGAGCAACTCGCCGACCTCGGGATCGACGCCGATCTGATCCTCTTCCACCCGTACGACCGTTGGGGCTTCGCGCATCTCGGCAAGGCAGCCGACGACCGCTACGTCAGCTACGTCGTCCGCAGACTCTCCGCGTTCCCGAACGTGTGGTGGTCGCTCGCCAACGAGTACGACCTGCTGCTCGACAAGAGCCTTGAGGACTGGGACCGCATCGGGCGACTCGTGCGCTCAAACGACCCCTACGGCCACCCGCTTTCCATCCACAACTGGGTGGAGATCTGGGACTACGCGTCAGAATGGGCGACCCACTGCAGCATCCAATATGGGGAAGGCCTGGGTGGTCAGGTCCGTGAGTGGCGCCGGCGCTTCGACAAGCCGGTGATCATCGATGAGTGCGGGTACGAGGGCGACCTCGACCAGGGGTGGGGCTTCCTCACGGCCGAAGAACTCGTCAGCCGCTCCTGGGCCGTGACGATGGGCGGCGGCTACGTCACCCATGGTGAGACCTACTACTCCGACGACGAGACGGTGTTCTGGGCGAAAGGCGGTCGGCTGCGCGGCGAGAGTCCCGCACGACTGGCGTTCCTCAGGCAGATCATCGAAGAATCACCCACCGGCAGGATCGACCCGCTGCCGTCAGACTTCGACGCCCCGCGCGCCGGGGTGCGCGGCGAGTACGAGCTCATCTACTTCGGCGCTGGGCAGCCCGCCTTCCGCACGGTGATGATCCCGCAGGGGATGACGGCGCACGTCGATGTCATCGACTCGTGGAACATGACTGTCGAGCGACTGCCCGGTGTGCACGAGGGGACTGTCCGGTTCGATCTCCCGGGTCGCCCCTACTGCGCCTTGCGATTGGTGTCGGTGGATGGCTGATAGGGGCCCCTCGGTGAACGCAGACACCGGAGCGGTCTCGGATCCGCGTCCGGGTCTGCGCTCGTTGGGTCACGCCGGTCCATACGTCTCCGAGTTGTGCGTGGGGACGAGCCCGCTGGGAGGGATGCCGTGGCTCTACGGCCACGACGTCGACCCCGAGACAGCGATCGAAACCGTTCAATGCGCCCTCCAGCAGCCTCCGATCACCTTTCTCGACACCTCGAACAATTACGGCAACGGAGAGAGCGAGCGAAGAATCGGCGAGGCGATCCGTCGGGCCGGCGGACTGCCCGAAGACTTCGTCGTCGCGACAAAGGCCGATCCTGCTCCCGGAGAACGCCAGTTCACCGGAGCCCGCGTGCTTCAGTCTTTCGCGGAGAGCCTCGATCGTCTGGGCCTCCAACGCGTGCCCGTGTACTACCTTCACGACCCGGAAGCGTTCGACTTCGACGACCTCGTCGCGCCGGGTGGAGCGGTCGACGCAATGAAGGAGTTGAAGAGGCGAGGGTCAGTTGACGTCATCGGTGTTGCCGGCGGCGATCTGAATGCGATGCGGCGCTATGTGGATACCGGCGCATTCGACGTCCTCCTGAACCACAACCAATACACACTTCTGGACCAGAGCGCTGATCACCTCATCGATCATGCGGTCGGCGCCGGGCTCTCCTATGTCAATGCCGCTCCATATGCCAGCGGCCTCCTCGCGAAACCGGACAGGGATCGCGCTCGCTATCAGTACCGCGAGCCGTCTCCCGACATCCTGGCCCGGACACAGCGGCTGAGGGACGTATGCGATCGTTTCGGCGTACCGCTCGCTGCAGCGGCGCTGCAGTTCTCGACGCGGGATCCGCGCGTGACCTCCACGGTCGTCGGAGTGTCGTCGCCCGCGCGCGTCGAGGAGCTGATCCACAACGCTGCGACGTATATTCCCTCCGAACTCTGGAAGGCGCTCCAGGAGGTCGAGGAATGAATGGCCCCGTCCCAGTGACGCTGTCCCTCCGGGTGATCGGATGCGGTGACGATCTGGGCGACTTTGAGCTTGCGGGTGTGAACAAGGGCGTGAACAAACGAGGAGATCGAGTGCAGCCGAATGCAGCGCTTGAAAACTCCACGCCTCGCGTGATTGCAGGCGAGTGCAGGGTTTGAGATCGAAGTGCAGCCGTGGTGACGTCCACACATTAGGGTTCAAATCCCACCGTAGGTAGAGGGTTGTCGCTCGATGAAGTCGGGGATCAGGATGTGTGCACCAATGTGTGAACCAGGCCCGACATCCCGCGGAATTACAGGGATCCTGGCCGAGAAGTCGCCGCCTACGGATCAGAAGGTTGGGAGTTCGAGTCTCTTCGGGCGCACACTGTGTTGAGACAGTGAATGGGAAAAGGGCCGGTTAACGGCCCTTTTTCGTCTCCGGAGTCTTCTGATCCGCTTCTGATCGGAATCAGAAGAGTTTGACGCGGTCGTTGCCCTCTACATGGGCGTGATTCCGCGGAACGGGAGGCGCTCCGGCCGCGGGGAGCTTCTCGAATCAGAAGGTTTGTGTGCACCACATGTGTGCACCAATGTGTGCACTTGGTCGTCATGGCGCTCGGCCCGTACACGCGGGCGGGCAGGACCGTGCCCCTGACGCCCGGTTGGACGACGGCAAGTTCGAGGTGCGGGTCTTCCGCGGCTTCTTGAAACCCGAGCTGCTCCGCCACCTGGCCGCGATTGCGTTCGGGCGCTATCGCTACGCGCCGCACGTCTCCACGTACCGGGCGGCAAAGGTGCTTATCACCAGCCGCCATCCGCTGCGCTGTCGCGCTGACTCGCACGACCTCGGGACGACCCCGCTGGAGATCGCGATCCGGCCCCGGGCGCTGTGCGTCATGGCGCCTCGCCCATCACCGAACTGAGGCCGGCCTCCGCGACGATCCGGGCCGCCGCCTCGTCGGGTGCGAGATCGGCGTTGTCGAGGACAAGCCAACCCTCCCGGTCGAGCTGCTTGCGAGCCGCGTCGTACAGCCGGTATACGAGCTCGATCCCCTCGTCGAGGTCCAACCGGACCGGATCCTCGCGGTGGCGCCCGTAGTTGCGCTCGAGCGCGACCTCACGGGGTGGGCGCAGGAGCACGCGACGGAGCGGCCGGTCGTCGTGCAGCTCGCGGTATTCGAGCAGCCCGGGCGGGTCCCAGAAGTCGTCGAGCACGACCGCGAAGCCAGCATCCGCGTAACGGACCGCCATCGCGATCGCCGAACGCCGCGCGAGGCTGATCTGCTCGACGAGGCCCGGGCTCCAATCGCGACTCGGCAGGATGCGCCCGGCCGCCACCATGTCGCGCAGGTCGTCAACCGGGATGTGGACGCCACGCTCGAAGCGCCGCGCCAAGGCGCGGCTCACTGTGCTCTTGCCGACGGCCGGCGCGCCGACGACGAGGAAAATGGGTGCCGGGTTCACGCTCTGACCGTAGCTCACCAAGCTGGCCACGTATCACCCGATTCGCGAGGGGAGAACGCCCACCATGCCCGACACCGCCGACCTGCTACGCCATGCCGCCGAACGCTCGATCGACTACCTCGACGGCGTGGCGCCGCTCGAAGCTCGGCCGGTCAGGAACCGGGCAGGAGGCGGACGGCGATCTTGCCTCGGACGCCTGCGGCCAGTGCATCGAACGCGTCCTCCACATCCTCGAAGTCGTACGTCGTCACGTGTGGTGCCCTCAGTAGTCCAGCGGCAGCCTTCTTCGCGATCCGATCGAGAGCTTCTGCATCGACCGTGATGACGAGATTCTCGCCGCTCAAAGTGGGCAGATCATCAGGCGCGACTGCGTGACGGGTGGAGACCACCTGTCCGCCGCGCCGGACAACGGCTCGCGCGAGCCGAGTGAGAGATGCAGCGTCAGGCGTGACCAGGTCGACGATCGCGTCGACACCGGACGGGTGGCGATCCGCGACCACGCCTTGGAGGTCTGCGGTCTTCCAATGCACCGTTTCGGCAGCACCGAGAGCGCGCACGTACTCGTCCTCCTCGCCAGCTCGCGACGTCGCGATCACCTGTACTCCACGCTCCGCCAACAGCTGGATGACGTATCCTCCGATTCCCCCTGACGCGCCGTTCACCAGGACGACCTGGCCGGCTGTCAGCGGCTGAATGGCGTCGACGCACCGGAGAGCACCGAGCGCCGCGAGCCCGAGGACGCCTGCATCCGCGTCGCGCATCGACGGGGGAGTGAGCGCGAGCCAGTCGCGCGGTACCGCCACCAGTGGCGCAAGCGACCCGCGTGAGGCGACCCGTTCGCGCACGAGTCCGAACACCCGATCACCCCGGCGCAGGTCGGTGACACCTTCTCCGACCGCCTCGATGACGCCGGCGAAGTCGCTGCCGAGCACCACGGGGTAGCGGTAGGTCATATAGCGGGCTGCGTCGCCGTTTCTGATCGCGGCATCGTGGGGGTTGAGCGATGCCGCGGCTACACGGACGAGCACCTCACCGGTGCGGGCTACCGGACGAGGGACGTCATGGAACGCGGCCGCTGAGCCCTCCGCAATCAGGGCATAAGCGCGCATCGTATCTTCACCTGAAGACGTGGGTGGATCGCTGTTCACTGCGCCTCCCCTATCCGTGCGCGTGTCATATGGGTCAGTGTCCACTTAACAGCGGGTTGATGGTGGTTCTAGGGCAGCGTAAGCAGAGAAGTTGAAGGGCGGGCGCCTGTAAGCCGCTCCTCGTCGCGCGTAGGGGACATCGCCGGGGCCACAGGGGAACTGCCCTCAGCCCCGGCGATGACCAGCGCCGCTCGTGCTACTCGGCGATCCCCTCCTCAACGACGGAACTGGGTTCATCCAGCGCGACCCAGGTCTCACCGTCGAACTGCTTCAACTGGTACTCGTAGATGAGTCGTCCGCCGGGTCCCGCGGTGAGCGCTGCTCCGTCTACGAGCATTGGGTTCTCCGCGCCGGAGAGGGAGTCCCAGGACGCGAGGAAGCCGTCGCTCGAGATCTCGTCGGCCTCACGCAGCGCGGTGACGATCGCCGCGGCGATCCCGTAGCCGTGGAGGCTCAGCGCGGTCGGCTCAGTATCGGGTGAGTACTCTTCGAGGTCGTCTCGGAACTGCTGGATCGCCTCGTCGTCGGCGAACGCCGGGTCGAGCGGGTCTTTGAACCACTGGTAGGAATAAGCGTCCGTCACGTTCTCCGCACCCGCCGGAATGACGGTCGTCTGCGCGTCGGCTGCAGTGCTGCCGATGAAGACGGCCGGATGGTAGTCGATCTGGCCGAGGTACGAGAGCAGCGCACCCATCGTGGGAGCCCCGATCGTGGCAACGAGGACGTCGACGCCCGCGGCCTGTAACTCGGTGACTTGGGAGGCGACGTCGGCCTGCCCCGGCGGGAGGGCGATGATCTTCACCGGCTCGACGCCGCCTGCGGCGAGGCCAGCGACCTGGCTGTCGGTGAGGTCGTTGTTGAATCCGACGTATCCGACCTTCGCGTTCGGGAAGTTCTCAGTGATGTAGTCCGCCTGAAGATGGCCCTCCCACGTGACGTCGGGCCAGAACGCGCGGGTATACGGGAAGCCGTCCACATCGCTCATCGCGGAGTTTCCGGCTTGAACGATCTGCGCCACGCCTGCTTCGTTGATGGCCGGACGAGCCGGGATGCTGATGCCGCCGAAGTTGATCACGGCGATAGCTTCGTCCTTCTCGACGAACTCCTTATTGTTCGAGACCAGCCGGGCGGGGTCGTACGCGTCGTCGAGCACATCGAAATCGATCTCCCGCCCGTCGATGCCCCCGTCGGCGTTGACCGCGTCGAAGTATGCCTTCGCGCCGCCGGCCGCGGCGCCGATCGCAGCGAGCGGGCCGGAGAGCGGCCAGCTGCCGCGAATCACGATGGGGCTGTCGTCAGCGACTTCTGCTTGGCTCTCGCCGCCCCGGGGCGAACAGCCCGCAAGGGCGAGGGCCGCAACGGAAGCGAGGGCGACGACGGTGAGAAGTGGACGCCGATGTCTACTGAACATGAATTGCCTTTCCTTGGTCATTCTTGGGTGGGGTGGAAGCGGGGTTGATGGTGGGCGCCGAGGGGGGACCGCTTGTCGGCGTGGCAGCTGTCTTTCGGAACCGTCGACTGATGGCTGTGATTGCGCCGGCGAGACCGTTCGGCGCGAACATCAGACACAGCGCCAGTCCCAGGGCGTACACGAGCTGCGACCAGTTCCCCGCCGTCTGCGCGCCGACGACGGACTCCGCCAGGGTGGGCAGGTACACGATGAATGCTGCGCCGATCAGGGCGCCGGCCCACGAACGCACTCCGCCGACGACAGACGCGCTGAGCAGGGCGATGGAGAAGGTGACGAGATAGCTGTCGGGCACCGCGAGCGCGAGGATATAGGCGAAGTACGCGCCCCCGATCCCTGCGACGACGGAGCTGATCGAGAAGGCCGTGAGCTTGAATCTGTTGACGGGGATTCCGGCGGAGACCGCGAGGAGAGGGCTCGTGCGAATTGCGGCAAGCGCCCGGCCGTATCGACCGGTGGTCAGGTTGCGGAGGCCGAGGATCACCGCGGCGAGCGAGGCCAGCACGACGAGGAACTCGAATTGTGCCGTCGTGAGTCCGATCCATTCGGGCGCACGGAGCGGTGAGCTGGCGAAGATGCCGACGTTGCCCCCGGTGAGCGGCTTCGCACGAACGAGCACGAGCGGGAAGATCGCCGCGAACGCAATCGTGAGCAGGCCGAGGTTCGCCCCTCCCATCTTTAGGGCCGCGAGTCCCAGCAGAAGGCCGACCACGAGGCACACGACGATCGCTAGCCCGAGACCCATCCACCACGGCCAGCCCAGGGTGCCGACCGCTATCAGCGCTGTGTAGCCGCCGACGCCGAAGATGGCGCCGTGTCCGACGCTGACCTGGCCCGAGTGACCCATCAGCAGGTTGAGACCGGCGACGGCGATCGCAATGGTCAGCAACCGCGTCATGTCGAACAGGTCGTAGTCCGAGAAGTAGAACGGTGCGGCCACGCCCAGAGCCAGGGCGGTCAGCCACGCGATTGCGACGATGCGCCGCCTGTAACGACTCACGCTCGCACCGTCCTGGCTCGACCGAACAGACCGGCGGGACGGAAGATGAGCACGACCACGACAACCACGAAGGGCACGACGATCGCCAGATCACCTTGAAGCCCGGGAATGTACCGTCCGGAGAGGCTCGTCACGATCCCGATGAGTACGCCTCCGACCACAGCGCCTATTCGGCTGGTGAGACCGCCGAGAGTGGCGGCGGCCAGCGCGAGCAGCAACGGGAATGTCATCATGCCGGGAGAGAGGGAGAGCACCGGCGCGGCCACGACTCCCGCGATCGCACCGACCGCGCCCGCTATTGCCCACCCGGCCATGAGCCATCGACCCCTCGATAGGCCGAGCAGCGTCGCCGACTCTGGATTCTGAGCGACCGCTCGCAGTCTCAGCCCTACGCTCGTGCGGTTGAACAGCAGGGCCGTCAAGCCCGTGACGGCCAGCAGGAGCATCAGCGATCCCAGCTGCTGGTACGTCATCCGCAGACCCGCGAAAGCGACGATCCCCTGGCCGAACGGGCTCGGGAACGAGCGGGGATCGGTCGTCCAAACGATGGCCATGATCGAGTTGATGCCGAGGAGAAGTGCCACTCCGAGGGTGAGCAGCGTCACTTCGCTGCCGCGCTCCAAACGGCGGACGACCACCCGCTCGATGACCGCCCCGAGGATCGCAGACAGAGCCATCGCTATGAGGATTGCGAGCCAGTATGGCACTCCGACCATCAGCAGCATGAGGGTCGCGTAGGCCGAGAGAGTGGCGAGTTCGCCCTGCGAGAAGTTGAGCATGCCGGTGCCCTGGAAGACGACGCACAGGGCGAGGGCGAGCACGCCGTAGACCAGCCCGGTTGACAGGCCGTCGAGGATCTGCTGGAGGAATTCGGTCACTGCTCGACCTCCGCCTCAGGGGCGACGTTTCCCAGATAGACATCGCGGATCGCCGTACCGTCGCGGAACTGCTCGACCGGGCCGGACAGCGCGATGCGACCGCCGGCCATGACGACGACGTCGTCGGCTACCGAGAGCGAGAGCGACGCGTTCTGCTCGGCGAGAAGGATCGAGGTGTTCCATTCCGTGCGTACCGTGTCGAACGTCGCGAAGAGCTCACGGGTGAGCATCGGCGCCAGCCCCAGCGAGGGTTCGTCGATGAGCAACAGCCTCGGGCGCGCGAGCAATGCGCGGCCGATCGCCAGCATCTGCTGTTGTCCACCGGATAAGAGGCCGGCGACGCGGCCGCGCATTTCCTTCAACACCGGAAAAGTCGCGTAGACGAGATCCAGGTCGCCCGCAGCGTTCGCGCGCAGGCGGCGGGGGCGTGCCATGAGCCCAAGCCGCAGGTTCTCCACGACCGTCAGATCGCCGAATGTCCCTCGGCCCTCCGGAACATGCCCGATGCCGGCGCCGCGCGATCGCGGCAGCCGCCCGACCCTGGAGCGACTCGCCATCGAGCAGGACCGTTCCGGTCTGTGCCACGACTCCCGAGATCGCGCGCAGCAGAGTCGTCTTGCCGGCGCCGTTGCCACCGAGCAGCGCCACGAGCCGCCCTCGCCCGACGATGACGTCGACGCCATGGAGGGCTTCCACGGACCCGTAGCGCGCCCGTATCCCGCGGACTTCAAGAACGGGGGCGGTCATGCGGCTATCCAGTCGTCGCCGAGGTAGGCGGCGATCACTTTGGGATCGCGGCCGACGGTATCGGGGTCACCCTGTGCGAGGAGGCGTCCGGCGTCTAAGACGACGACGTACTTCGCGACGCGCCGCACGAGCGCGACATCGTGTTCGACCAGGACGCAGGTGCTTCCGCGCGTCGCCCCCACGGCGCTGACTTCTTCCACCAGCAGCTCGGCCTCTTCTGCACCCAGACCTGCGGCCGGTTCGTCGAGCAGAAGCACCTTCGGCCTCCCGATGAGGGCGCGCGCCACCTCGACCCGTCGCCGGTCGCCGTGCGGCAGGCTCGCGACGGGGGAGTCAACCGGAACGGGGAATCGCAGCCGCTCCAGCAGCTCGGCCGCTTCATGACGAGCGTTCGTCTCGTCCTTGCGCATCCCGCGCAACCGCAGGACCGAGCTGGCGACGCCACCTCGCGTGTGGGAATACGCACCCACGAGGACGTTCTCAAGAGCCGTCAGGTCGGGAATGAGAAGTGGGGTCTGAAAAGTTCTGGAGATTCCCCGCGCAGCGCGGCGATCCGATCGCAGCCGCGACACATCCTCGCCGGCCAGTTCGATGCGGCCCTCGTGCGCGTAGATCCCGCTGATGCAGTTGAACAGCGTGGTCTTTCCTGCGCCGTTCGGCCCGATCACCGCGGTCAGTCCACCGCGCGGCACATCGAAGGACACGTCATCCAGCGCGCGAATTCCACGGAAGCTGACGCCGACGCCCTGGATACTCATCACCGGGTCGACTTGAATACTTTCTTCGATGGCCACAGAACTCCCTCGTTCGAGGTAAGTATTGACTACCGACCGGGCGGTAGGCAAGTCCGAATGTCACACCACCGGTGGGCTGACTGCATGCGGAGGACTTTCGTCGCCCGGCGCTGGGCCGAAATGAAGTGTTGCCGTGCGCTCGGAACATGCCACAGTCCGCGGGCCGGGATCGGGCGCTTTTGAAGTCGACCTGGTCACTCAGTAAGGCGGTGGGAACCAGACTCCGGTTGCAGCCGCGACCGGAGTCTCGCTAGCCGCCGATCAGCTTGGGCCGAGGAGGTAGGGGCAGCCCGAACGCGAAGTCGGCCGCCGTCATCGGCCACCACATCCAAAACCGGAATGGGGAAAGGGCCGGATAACGGGCCCTTTTCGTTGGTGGGATTCTTGTGAGCCAGGGCCCGCGTCACAGGTGCACTCGTGTGCGGCTGAAGACCCGGAGTGCGGCATCGCCGCCCTCTATCCGAAAGCGATCGGGCAGGTCCCAGGGGCTTGCGCGCTCCCAGACGAACAGGACAAGGTCACCGAGGTCGGCCCGCATGACATCCACGTCGGGCTTGGGTGGGAGACCAGATAGTGGCGCGGTCATGACCTCCCACGCAGGCGAGAAAAGCCATGCCCGGTCGAGGTCCTCCGCAACGAGGAGCACACCGCGGGGCAACGGTTCGATTCCCCGTGCGCGCGCCGCCGGCACGAGCAGCTCGACGAATTCGTCCATGATGCCCGCCCGCTCCTCGAGACTGATCTCGTCCGGCATGGGTGGGTCGGGCTCGATGGCGGTCCGCAGGTCCCATAGATGCTTCGCGGCCTCGTTAGTCATCCGCCGGCGCCAGAACGAAACGACCGGCTCCGCGTCCCAGATGGTCCAACAGGCCCGAGCCGGATCGGTGCTCTCGAGGGTTTCCACCAGAGCTTCACTCGCCTGCCGAAACCATTCGACGCGCTCGCGCTCGGGCGGGCGCGAGTACTGTGTGCGATCGGCGGGAACGCCTGCGCTCACGACCTGTGTCGCCCAAGCCTGAATATTGCCCAGGTGATCGATCATCGCTCCGGCGGTCGACCAGACCTCGTTGCGCACCGGCGCATCCGCGTCGACGCGAGCGGCGAGAGCGGCGAACGCTCGATTCGCGGCGATCAGTCCCGTCAACGGAGTCATCCGGTCATCCTCCACACCCTTCGGTTCCTCGCTAACTGCAAACCGATCAGCTCGGGCCGAGCAGGTAAGTCCCGACCGCGCGAGCGAGCTCTCCGAGGAAGACATCGTCGGGAAGAGGCCGAGTCGACTCGAAATCCGAGCCGTGCGTGATGCGGCGGGCCGTCATCGAGTAGAGCATCCGGAACGCGAAGTCCGCAGCCGTCTCGGGATCCGGATGCCGAAAATCGTCTCGGCAGACGAGAAGGGCGGCTTCGAACTGCTCGGCGACGCGCTGCGAGCCGGCCCGGCCGCGCACGAAGATCTCAGGGTCCTCGGGGCCTCGACGCATGAAGGCGCGAAGGATGCCGGCGTTGGCGAGCATCTGCGCCGAGGTCTTCGTGACGACCTGCTCGATGTGTTCCCGGGCACCGCCGGGAGGGACGGAAGTCGGCGCGAACCAGACCTCCTCGCGATCCATCCGCTGCATTTCCTGGGCGTGGATCGCGAGGAGGAGGGCCTCGCGGCTCGGGGCGCGAAGGTAGATCGATCCGACGGATACCCCGGCTCGCTTGCTCACGGCCTGGACGGTGAACCCGGCGATGCCGTCCTCTTCGAGGATCTCCCGACCCGCCTGCAGCACGCGCGCGTAGGCCTCTTGGCTCCGTCTCTGGAGCGGTTGGCGGATCTCGGAGTCGGTCTCAGGCATTGATTTCATCGTAGGGGGCTTGTCCGAGCCGGTCGTCAGATTCGTGCTTGACAGCGAGGCGATCCATGATCACACTCTAACTAGAACGCAGCGTTCGTGTTCTAGTTCAATGAGGAATGAGGACGTAGTGACTCTCAGCGTCACCCCCACGGTCGCCCCTGATGCCTTCGGTGCTAGGGACCTTCGCTACCGCCGGTCAGACGTTCGTCGGCATCCTGCGCGACGGGCTCGTCTACGACACGCGCGCCGTCCTCGGACCGGACGCCACGATCCGCAGCCTCCTCGAGGACTGGGATGCCGCGCTCGACACTCTTGTCGAGGTCGCGCCGTCGTTGACGGGTGGGATCTCGCCCGACGACGCTGGAGGTGCTCCCTCCGGTGCAGCCGGTGGGGCAGATCCTGTGCGCCGGCGCGAACTACCGCGTGCACGTGGAGCAGATCGTGCAGAGCACGCTCCGCAACGCGGGCGACCCGCGCAGCGACGAGGAGTTGCACGCCTTCGCGCTCGAGGCGGTCGAGCGACAGGCGCAGTCCGACCCGTTCATGTTCGTCGGGCTCCCCTCCGCGGTCTCCGGCGCGCGCGACGACGTCATTCTCTGGACGCCCGGCGAGCAGCACGACTGGGAGCTTGAACTCGGTGTGATCCTCAAGTCGGCGGCGCACCGGATCTCGCCCGAGGAGGCCTTCGACCACATCGCGGGCTACGTCATGAGCAACGACATCACCGTGCGAGACGTCATGGCGCGATCCAACGTGCCGCTCACGGATTTCGTCACGTCGAAGAACCGCCCGACGTACTTCCCCACCGGTCCGGTCATCCTGCCCGCTCGGTTCGTCTCGGACTACCGCCGGCTGAAGATCACGCTGAAGGTCAACGGCGAGACGATGCAGGACGAACTGGTCGCCGACATCATCCACGGCGTCGAGAAGTGCGTCAGCTATGCCTCGCACTCGACCCGCCTTTCGGCCGGCGACATGATCCTGACCGGATCGCCGGCCGGCAACGCCGGCAAGCACGGAAATCGCTGGCTCCGGCCCGGCGACGTCATGGAGGCGAGCATCACGGGCCTGGGCACCCAGGTCACGCGGTGCGTCGCTCCGCCCCAGTAGTAACCGCCCATCATCGACGAAGGAGTCACCACACAATGTCAGAGATCCTGCTCTCGCAGCTCGCGCACGTCGAGCTGTTCAGCCCCAAGCCCGAAGAGACCGTCGCGTGGATGAAGGAGATCTTCGGTCTCGAAGAGACCACCCGCGAGGGGCAGTCGGTGTATCTCCGCGGCTGGGCGGAGTGGCTGCACTCCAGCCTCATCGTCACCGAGGCCAAGGAGTCCGGCATCGGCCGCATCGGCTGGCGAACATACGGTGCTGAAGACCCCGAGACGATCGCCAAGCGCCTGCAGGACAGCGAAGAGCATGTCGGCTGGGTCGACGACTGGACCGGCCACGGCCGCACCTACCAGTACCGCTCGGCGTTCGGCCGCCACCTTCACGAGGTGTTCTGGGATGTCGACCTGTACGAGGCGCCCGAAGACAAGAAGGACCACGCGGTTCCCAACCGTCCGCAGAAGATCCCGACCGGTGGTGGATCGGCCGTGCGGTACCTCGACCACGTCACGATGCCGAGCGCGAACATGGGGGGCGACATCGAGTTCTACAAGAAGCTCGGCGCGCGCCACACCGCGGCAACCGAGGTCGAGCCGGGTTTCTCGGTGTTCTCAACCCTGACCTGCAACGGCATCCGCTCGACCCATGACATCGCGCTCGTGCCCGACTTCAGCGGCGTGACCGGTCGCGCCCACCACATCGCCTTCCGCGTCGACCAGCGCGTCGACGTCGAGCGCGTGGCCGAGATCGCGGTCTCGCACGGCACCCCGATCGAGCTGGGCCCCGGCGTGCACGGTATCGACGAAATCACCTATCTCTACCTCCGCGAGCCGGGCGGCTTCCGCATGGAGGTCAACTCCGGCGGCTGGGTCAACTCCATGCCGGACTGGGAGCCGAAGACCTATCAGGCAGCCGGCGGCAACCCCGGCCAGTCGATTTACCGCAACGTCGCCATGCCGGAGTCGTTCTACGAAGCCTGGCCGCTGCCCCCCAAGGAAGCCGCCGAGAAGGAGCAGGAAGCCGTCAACTCCGAGGAGCTCGGCCGACTTCTTCCACCAGAAGCCCCAGGGCGTCTGATCCGCTCAACGTTCAACCGAGATCGAGGACGATCTCAGAGAAGGGAGACCGCAATGACTGCGGTGAAGAAGGTGGCAATCGCCGGGTGTGGCGTCGCGGCACTGGCAGCAGCAATCCAGCTGGCCAAGCTCGGCGTCGATGTGGAGGTCTTCGAGAAGAAGCCTGAACTGACACCGCTGGGCTCCGGCATCACGCTGCAAGGCAACGCCTTGCGATCCTTGGACCAGCTCGGTGTGTGGGAGCAGGTGCTCGAGCAGGGGTATCCGGCCGAGGGTCTGGTCATCCGAGCGCCCGGTCCCGGCGCTCCGGTTGTCATGTCCCTGCCCGAAGCGAAGACCGGAGGCCCCGATTACCCGGCTTCGGTTGGGATGTATCGGCCGGACCTGACCCGCATCCTCCACGCGGCCGCCGTCGCGCAGGGCGTGACTTTTCGCTTCGATGCGGCGCTCACCGGGCTCGAAGAGCAGGGGAATCAGGTCGTACTGACGGTCAATGGCGAGCCCGTCGGGCCGTTCGACCTGCTCATCGGTGCAGATGGCCTCCACTCGACGGTGCGAGAACTCATCGGCATCGACGTGCGACCCCAGCAGACGGGAATGGGTGCATGGCGCGCGTTCGTGTCGCGGCCCTCCGAGGTCGTGTCCTCGGAGGCGTTCTACGGCGGACCGGTCTACATCGCCGGCTACACGCCGACCAGCGAAGACACGATGTACGCGTTCCTCGTCGAGCCGGCCCAGGATCGTTCTGCGCTCTCACCCGAGGAGCACGCACAGTCTGATGTACGAGACATCCCTCGCCTACGACGGGCCGTGGAACTCGATCCGGGCCGATCTGCTCAAGACGCCGCAGGTGAACTACACGTGGTTCACATCGCACCTCGTGCCGGATGCCTGGAACCGGGGCCGGGTGGTGATCATCGGGGATGCGGCGCACAGCTGCCCTCCGACGATCGCGCAGGGGGCGGCGCAAGCCCTTGAGGACGCACTCGTGCTTGCCGAACTCCTTGCGTCGCACGACGAGCTGGACCAGTCGCTGTGGGATGAGTTCCACGCCCGTCGCCTGCCGCGTGCGGCTGCCGTGGTCGAGGCCTCGGTCCAAGTCGGGCAGTGGCAGATCGACGGTGACCAGCACGCGGACGTCGGTGGTCTCATGTTCGCGGTGGCGCAGAAGATGGCGGTACCGGCTTAGCCATGGGTCGACGTGTCTGGACAATCGCGTGAGCGCCGTCGTCTCGGAGGCGACGTCTGAGGATCCGCGCCGCGTCATGGCTGAGGCGCTGTCCGCGGCGGGCCTTGCACCCGCCGCGGACGCCGTGCAGTGGTTGCCGCTGGCCGGCGGCGTCTCCAACGACGTGTTCCTGGCGGAAGTGGGAACGCAGCGATTCGTCGTCAAGCGCGCTCTGGCCACCCTTCGGGTCGCGGAGCGGTGGGATGCCTCACCCGAACGATCGTTCACCGAAGCGGCTGCGATCACCTGGGCGGGGGTAGCGGCGCCCGAGCGCGTGCCCTCCATCCTCGCCGTCGATCGAGACCGCAACGTGATTGTGGAGACGTGTGCGCCGGACGGCTGGGAGAACTGGAAGGTTCTGCTGCTGCGCGGCGAGGTGAATCCCTGGGTTGGTTCGCAGCTGGGCGCCGCGCTCGCGGTCTGGCAAACGGCATCGGCGGCCGACCCCGCCGTGGCTGAGCAGTTCGGGGGCGCTGAAGCGTTCCGGCAACTCCGCGTCGACCCCTTCTACAGCGCGTCAGCAGCTCGCAATCCTTCGGTCGCCGAACCGATCGATCGACTCGTCCGCACGATGTCGCAGACCCGGACCGTCCTCGTCCACGGTGACTACTCACCCAAGAACGTGCTCACCGGCGACAGCGGATTGTGGGTCATCGACTGGGAGGTCGCCCACCTCGGCGATCCGGTGTTCGACGTCGCGTTCCTGCTGCACCACCTGCTCTGCAAGGCCATCGCGCTGCCGGGATCGGCTCGCAGAGCTGGAGGAGACGGCCGCGCGTTCCTCGATGGCTACAACAGCAGAGGTGCCTCCGAGCCCATCCCCTCGTCGTATCTGGCGGGGCACACGGCGGCACTTCTCCTTGCTCGCATCGACGGGAAGTCCCCGGTCGAATACTTCTCCTCGTCCCAGCGGGAAGTCGGTCGCCGCATAGCGGTGGACGCGCTTGCTCAGGGTGCCGAGGACATTTCCGAACTTTGGAGGATGGTCCATGACTGACCCGATCGAGACGATCACCGCGTTTGAGGCGCTGGATTCACGAGGCCGCCCGACGGTGGGCTGCAACGTCGTGACCCGGGGAGGTGCCCGCGGCCGTGCGATCGTGCCATCCGGCGCTTCGACCGGCTCCCACGAGGCGCGGGAGCTGCGCGACGGCGGCGAGCGCTACGGCGGGTACGGCGTGCTGCGAGCTGTGGCCAACGCCGAGGGCGAACTGCTCGACGCCGTGCGCGGGATCGACGTGACAGATCAAAGTGCCGTCGATCGGGCTCTTCGGGAGGCGGACGGCACCCCGGACGGCGGTCGGCTCGGCGCCAACGCGATCCTCGCGATCTCCGTCGCCGCCGCTCAAGCGGCCGCGGCGACCCGGGGACTTCCGCTGTACGCCGCGGTCGGCGATGGGCCTCGGACGCCTTCCGATGCCGATGATCAACATCATCTCGGGCGGCGCGCACGCCGCCCGCGCGCTCGACGTGCAGGACTTCCTCGTCGTCCCCGTCGGCGCCTCGACGTTCGCCGAAGCCATCGAGACCGTCGCACGCGTCCGCGCCGCAACGGGCGAGGTGCTGCGCGACCGCGGCGCGACATGGGCGCTCGTGGCGGACGAGGGTGGCTACGGCCCGCAACTGTCATCGAACCGCGAGGCGCTCGAGGTGCTCTCGGCCGCCTTCGAACGCGCCGGTCTCACGCCGGGCGAAGACATCGCCATCGCCATCGACGTGGCCGCGACGCAGTTCCACTTCCCGATCCGACGGCACGTACATCTGGGAGACCGAGAATCGCCGGATGCGCGCCGACGACCTCATCGAGGAGCTCGTCGCCTGGTCGGCCGACTTCCCCATCGTCTCGATCGAGGACGCGCTCGCCGAAGACGACTGGGTGGGCTGGCGTACAGCGACGCAGCGACTCGGCGGCATCCAGCTGCTCGGCGACGATCTCTTCGTGACGTCACCCGACCGGCTTCGCCGAGGCATCGAGGAGGGGGTTGCCAACGCGGTACTCGTCAAGCCGAACCAGATCGGCACTCTCAGCGAGGCGCGCGAGGTCGTCGAGATCGCCCATGCCGCCGGCTACGCCACAGTGCTCTCGGCGCGTTCGGGGGAGACCGAGGACCACTGGCTGGCCGACCTGGCAGTCGGATGGAACACCGGTCAGCTCAAGATCGGGTCCACGATGCGCTCGGAGCGCACGGCGAAGTGGAACCGGGTGCTCGAGATCGAGCGCGAACTCGGCGAGGACATCGAACTTGCCCGGCCCACATTCGGCACAGGCTCCTGACATGGCGACGATCGTGATCACGGACATCGCCTGGCCGAGCCCGACGATCGAGTCCGACCTGGCACACGACGCCGGCCATGAGATCTTCTGGCGCATTCCGACGAACACCTGCTGAGCCTCGCTCCGCAGGCGGACGCCATCCTCACCTGCTTTCGCCGGGTTCCGGCGGAGGTTCTCGACGCCGCCGCCTCGGTGTCTCACGGTCGCCCGCTACGGTGTCGGCGTTGACAACATCGACGTCGACCACGCGACCGAGCTCGGCATCCTGGTCAGCAACGTCCCCGAGTTCTGCACCGAGGAGGTCGCCGACCACACCCTCGCGCTCACCCTCGCGACACTTCGCAACCTGGTTCCTGCCTCCGATGCCACCCGCGGCGGCGGATGGACGCCCGCGCCTGCGTACCCGTCCCGACGGCTGCGCGGCCTCGTGTTCGGGGTCGTCGGGTTCGGCGCCACCGGCCGGGCGGTGGCAGAGCGCGCCGCGGCCTTCGGGTTCGAGGTCATCGTCTCGTCTCGCGCGCTCGCGGCCGACCCCGGCGCGGCTCCTCCGTCGGTGACCCGCGTCGTCGGTCGGGACGAACTGCTGCGCCTCGCCGATGTCGTGTCGCTCCACGTCCCTCTCAACGCCGAGACCCGTCACCTCATCGGCGCGCGATGGGCTCGCGACGATGAAGGACGGTGCACTGCTGATCAACGTCGGACGGGGAGGACTTGTCGACACCGAGGCACTTCGCCCGGAGCTCGAAGGTGGCCGGCTGCGGGTGGCGCTGGACGTCACAGACCCGGAGCCCCTTCCTGCTGACCACTGGCTCCGCTCGAGCCCCGCGGCGATCATCACGCCCCACGTCGCGTTCGCCTCCGATGGTTCGCTCATCGAGCTGGCCACGAAGGCGACATCTAATGCGCTCGCCGTCCTCGCCGGGCGGCGTCCGCCATCGATCATCAATCCAGAGGTGCTCACCTCGGATCTCCTGCGCTTTACCCCGCAGTAGAGGGCGCTGACGCTTCACGAGGAGCACCGACGTCGAGCCGGGCTCCCCGCCACGGCGCGCCACCAAGGTGCCGCGCCGCTCCAAGCGCCGCCGCTCCCGCCCGCTCACTGAGGCGGGAGCGGCGGTACCACTCGAAGCACGTTGTTCATCAGCGCGACCTTCACATACTGCGCACCCACGAAGACCGCCTCCACAGCGCCCCGCGTGCCCAGTCCCTCATGAAGGTGCCGCCACAATTCGTCGCTGACCGTCCCGCGATCGCTGAGGGCGTCCGCGAGTTCGAGCAGGGCGCCCTCCATACCGGGCAGCGTCACCTCCTTCGACCGCAGCGCGGTCAGGTCGGACGGTGAGATCTTGGCGTCCTCGGCGAAAGAGCGACGTGCACCTGCCACTCGGCCACCGCTCCGTAGTTGTGCAGGATACGCAGGATGAGCAGCTCCCGAAAGCGCGGGGATAACTCCGTCGCGCTCAGCACCCGCGCCGTCGCGCCTTTGAGATCTGCCAGCGCCGCCGGCGAGTGCGCAACCATCCCAAAGAGTTCGAGCGGGCGGCCGTCGGGGAGCCGGTACGAATCAAGGGACGGTTCGTCGATCGGCTCGACTCTTCTGCGCGGTTGCTCGGACACGCTGGCTCCTCATGTGCGAATGAGGTAATCTACCACCCAGACGGTAGATAGCCGCCGCGCACCATCACGAGAGGCCGGGTCATGAACCAAGACGACATCGCTGGTGAACTGCTCGAGCGGTACTACTCGGATGCCGATCGGCTCGTTCACCGGGGCGTGGCCTCAGCGCTGGACGTGGATCTCGGCATGCGGTTGGGCGCCGGGTACCCAGCCGGACCGTTCGAGGCACGGGGCTCGGCGCCGGCGCGGTTCCAGCGTCTGGCTCGAACCCGGAATCGCCCTGGTCTTCAATCAGCATCGTCGGGTCCGGGTCACATGGCGTCCGGTATCGCGGAGGCCGTGGCCCGCGCGGGCAGCGCCGTCACAGTGTCGGCCGCAGCGCGGCATCCATCGATCGCTCGCGGGCAGCGATCACCGCGAATCTCGACCGCTCGGTCGAGCCGCGGCCGACTCTCGGTGCAGGATGCCGCAGCCATCGTGGACCGCATCGACTTCGTGCCGAGCATCGGCGACATTCCTGACGACGCCGAGGTGATCATCGAGGCGGTCGCCGAAGACCTCGCCGTCAAGCAGCGCCGTGCTCGCGCAGGTCGACCAGCGGTGCTCGTGCCGTCGAGCCGTCCTGGCGACGAACACGAGCTCTTATCGCGTCGCCGACGTCATGAGCGACGTGTCGATAGCAGCGACGGACCCTCGCGCTGCACTTCTTCAATCCCGCGTCAGTGATGAAGCTGGTCGAGGTCGTACCCGGGCAGGCGAGCGAGTCTGTCGTCGACCCGGCCATCGCTTGGGTGCACTCGCTCGGCAAGTCGCCGGTGCGCAGCGCCGACACCCGCGGATTCATCGTCAACCGGCTGCTGATCCCGTACCTGAACGACGCCGCCCGGCTTCATGAGGGCGGCTGCTCAGTCGACGACATCGACGCCGCGATGACGGGCGCACCGGCCTTGCCGATGGGGCCCTTCGCTCTGCTCGATCTCATCGGGCTCGACGTCTCGGTCGCGGCGCTCAGATCGATGGCAGAGGCAGAACCAGACAACGAGCGGCTCGTCCCGCCGCCATTCTCACTCGACTCGTTGCCGAGGGCCGTCTCGGCCGAAAGAGCGGCGCGGGCTTCTACACACACGGAGGAATCCATGCACGATGACATGCGCGAACGCAGCCGACTCTTCATCGGGGGCCGCTGGACGGCGCCGGACAGCACAGCACCCGCGATCGAGGTGACGGACGCCTCGACCGGAGGGCATCTCGGCAGCATCCCTGCAGGCAACGCGGCAGACGTCGATCGCGCCGTGACGGCTGCGCAGGCGGCCGCCGACGAATGGCGGCATACCGATCCGGGTGAGCGAGCGGCCGCGCTCGAAGCAGTCCGGGAACAGCTCGCGTCGCGTCTCGACGACATCGCGGAGGTGATCAGCCTCGAGGTCGGCACCCCGTCCAACATCTCCAAGAAGGTGCAGGTCGGTCTGCCGCTGGCGACGCTCCAGGGTTTCGCCGACGCCGCACGATCGTTCCCGTGGGAACGCCCCGTCGGAAACTCCGTCGTCGTGCGCGAAGGCGCCGGTGTCGTCGCGGCGATCACCCCGTGGAACTACCCACTCCACCAGCTCGTGGGCAAGGTCGGCGGCGCGCTGGCGGCGGGCAGCACCGTCGTCGCCAAGCCGGCCAGCGACGCACCGCTGTCGGCGTTCGCCCTCGCGGACGCGATCGAAGCGGCCGGTCTGCCGGCCGGCGTGTTCAACCTCGTCAGCGGCGGCGGCGCAGCGGTGGGGGAGCCGCTCGCGGGCGATCCTCGCGTGGATCTCGTCTCATTCACCGGCTCGACCGCGGTCGGAGCGCGGATCGCCGCCCTCGCGGCCGCGAATGTGACCCGCACGAGCCTCGAGCTGGGCGGCAAGTCCGCGAGCATCATCCTCGAGGACGCTGATCTGGAACGTGCCGTGCGGTCCAGCGTCGGGAACGCCTTCCTCAACTCGGGCCAGACCTGCTCCGCGTGGACGCGGCTCGTCGTTCCGCGGGCCCTCCAAGCCCGCGTCGATAGAGATCGCGGTCGCCTCGGTCGAGCGGCTCCGGCTCGGCCATCCCCTCGAGGAGACCACGCGGCTGGGCCCGCTGGTGTCGGCGGCGCAGCAGCGCTCCGTGCGCGCACACATCGATCGAGGCGCAGGGCATTGCGCGGCTCATCACGGGCGGCTCGCAGCAGCCCGCCGGACTCGATGAGGGGTTCTACGTCTCGCCGACGATCTTCGCCGACGTGGACAACTCCTCACCGCTCGGTCAGGAGGAGATCTTCGGGCCGGTGCTGTCGATCATCCCCTTCGACTCGGAAGAGCAGGCGGTGGCCATCGCGCAACGACAGTCCCTATGGACT
Source organism: uncultured Actinomycetota bacterium (assembly GCA_963717585.1). Taxonomy (GTDB): domain Bacteria; phylum Actinomycetota; class Actinomycetes; order Actinomycetales; family Microbacteriaceae; genus Microbacterium. The sequence goes on from CAVQWI010000002.1 coordinate 26,548, forward strand.
CGCGGGCGGCGTGTGGAGCGGTGACCCAGAGCGTGCCCTCGCCATCGCACGGCGCATCCGTACCGGGCAGGTCGACATCAACGGCGCCCCGTTCAACCCGATCGCCCCTTTCGGCGGCGTCAAGTCGTCGGGCTACGGGCGCGAGTTCGGCGAGTTCGGCATCGAGGAGTTCACCGTGACGAAGGCGATCCAGCGATGACGGCCACCCACCTGCGATTGATCGCCGCAGTACTACGACGGGTGCTCCACCGGCGACGTCGCGCTCATGCTCGAGACGCTGCATCCCGACGTCGTCCACTACTTCCTCGCCCCGAACGTCGGTTCCGCCCCGGTCGCCGGCGCCGAGCACCTCGCGCGGTACTGGCGCAAGGTCACCGCGAAGATCCACGCCACGTGGGTCGTCGACCACATCCTCGACGGCGTCGACGAAGCGGTGATCGAGTGGACGATGTCCTGGCTGCCGCCCGGCGAGGAACAGCCCGTCGCCACCCGAGGGCGCGGAGTGGTTCGTGTTCCGCGACGGCGCTCATCTCCGAGATCCGCTCCTACTACCAGCAACGACCCGGAGACGACCGAACTCGACGGGTTTCCTTACCCCGAGCGCGGCTATTCCACGTTCGGGCAGCTGTCCAGCGCGATCCATCAGCCGAAACCGAACGGGGACCCGCGATGAGCATCGACCTCCACGTCGGGGATGGACAGGCGACCGTCACGATCAACCGCCCCGAGCGCATGAACGCGCTCGACGAGCCCACCCGACTGGCCCTCGCCGCGGCCATCCGGTCGTGCGCCAACGCGCCTGATGTCGGGGCGATCATCATCACCGGCGCGGGACGCGCGTTCTGCGCCGGCCAGGATCTCGCGGCCGTGCACGAGCTCGACGATGCGCACGACACCGTCTCGCGAACGTACAACCCGATCGCCGAGGCGATCGCGTCCGCGATCCGTTCCGGTCATCGCCGCAGTCAACGGCGCCGCGGTCGGCGCGGGAATGGGCATCGTCCTCGCGTGCGACGTCGTGCTCATGTCCGAGAAGGCCTCCCTCGCCTGCGTCTTCGGCAAGGTGGGGCTCGTGCCCGACACGGGGACGTCGTGGCAACTGGTGCGGAGCGTCGGCTACCTACAGGCGTTCGAGCTCGCCATGACCGGACGCCGCGTCGGCGCGGACGAAGCGCTCGCCTTGCGTCTCGCGTCGGAGGTCGTCGCCCCCGACGCTCTGATGACGCGGGCGCACGAACTCGCTGCCGAGCTGGCATCCGGTCCGCGCCTCGCCCAGCAGCTGACCAAGGAAGTGCTGCGGCTGGCTCACGTCGCCACCCTGACCGAGGCGCTGGAGCAGGAGGCCGTCAGCCAGGGCATCGCCGCACGTGACGGTGAGCACCTCCGCATGCGGGCCGCGTTCCTTGCCCGTTGACCCAGGGGCGCCGCCCGACGCGAGTGAGATCGCCTGCGATATCGTGACTGGACATCAGGGGAGAGAACTCGTGGGCACTGCAGATGGACGACGGCCGATTACCTCACGGATGACGGGTGATGCCCGCCGAGTGCAGATTCGGCAGGTCGCCGCCGAGCTCTTCGACCATTCCGGGTACCGCGACACGTCGATGGACAAGATCGCCGAAGAAGTGGGCATCAAGAAGGCGTCGCTGTACTACTACTTTCCGAGCAAGGACCAGTTGCTCATCGAGATGCACGACGAGATGATCGAGCTGATCATCGCATCACATGAGGCGCGGAGGGATGCCGGTGACGCCCACCGCGGCCCAGCTCCTATTGGGGATGATGACCGACATCATCTCTCTTCAGGAGACCCACCCCGGCTCATTGCGGGTCTTCTTCGAGCACTTCAAAGAGATCCCCGAGCCCGAGCGCGCCCGCGTCATGGACCGCCGAGCGGTCTACGAGCAGTATCTGCGCGAGCAGCTCCAGCGGGGGATGGACGAGGGCGAGTTCAAGCCGCTCGACATCCGGTTCGCCACCTTCGCGATCCTCGGCATGGCGAACTGGTCGTATCAGTGGTTCCGGCCTGGCGGCAGCGCCACTGCCGAACAGGTCGCCGCGGCCTTCTGGAGCATGCTGAGCGAAGGCATCGCGACTACTTGACCGCGATCGGGTTCACCGGTGAGCCCACCGCCCCGGTGAACGGCAGCGGCTGTGCCGCAAGCAGGAACTCGTATGTGCCGTCCGCGGCGCAGTCGGCGGCGAGCCGGTCGAGGTCCCACATCTCGCCGAGCAGCAGTCCCACGTGCGGCAGGAGCACCTGGTGCAGCGGCTGCATCGAGTTCGGGAACTCGTTCGGGCGCACCTCCACGCCCCAGGTGTCGGTCGCCACGGCGGCGATCTCGCGCGCGTGCAGCCACTCAGCCGTTGTGAACGACAGTCCGGGTGCGGGGCCGCCCGCATAGGTTCCCCACCCCGTTCCGCGGCGCACACGGGTCAGCTGACCGGTGCGCACCAGAAGGATGTCGCCACGCCCGACACTTGATGTCGCACCCTGGGCCGCGATCGTCGCGTCCAGATCATCGGGCGTGATCGCGTAGCCGTCCGGCAGCTCCCCGTCGGCGAGGACTCTGCCGACATCCAGCAGCACGCCACGGCTGATCATCGGCTCCGCCACGTGCTCGATGCCCGTCGCGAGGTCGCCCTCGCTGGTCACCGTGCGGGCCGCCACGCGGTTGTTCCACCCGATGCCGTGGTCGAAGACGTGGCCGAGCCCATCCCACTGTGTCGAGCACTGCAACGGCATGAAGACGCAGTCGTCTGCCACCGAAAGACCATGAGGAAGACCCATGATCTCGGCGGTGTCCATGCCCGTGCTCGTCATGGTGTGCACGGGGTTGACGCGCCGCTTCCAGCCGTTCTGCGGCCCGTCGTTGTCGAACGGGAGGGAGAGCGAGAACGTCTCACCGCGGCGCACCAGAGCAGATGCGCGCGACCCGCTTGTCGCGATCGATGAAGTTGACGGTGCCGCGCGCGTCGTCGGGCCCCCATCGATCCCAGTTGCTGACACGAGCGGATGCGACCGCGATCGCCGCCTCGGCATCGTCGCCATATCGTGCAACGGCGGTGCGTGACTTCGGTCATCGGGTCTCTCTCATCGTGATTCGCTCCATGAGCCGCGGTCCGAAGAGACCCTGAGCGCTTCCGGACATGACGGCGGCTCGTGCCTCGCGGTCCTTCAGCGCTGCCTCGATCCGGTCGACCGGGTCATCGACGCCCATGTCGAACGGGTAGTCGCTGCCGAGCGTGACGTGGTCCTCTCCGACGCTGTCGACGAGGAACCGCAGCGCAGGTGCCGTGTAGACGAGCGCGTCGAACCACATCCGACGCAGGTACCAGCTGGGCGGATGCTCACAGGTGCGCGCATCCTCGCGCTGATGCCATGCGTGGTCGGCCCGGCCGCTGTAGCTGGGCAGCCATCCGCCGGCGTGCGCGGCCCAGACCCGGAGTTCGGGGAACCGGTCCAGCACGCCCCCGAAGATGAGGCGCGACAGCGCGACGCGACGTCTCGGTCGGGTTGCCGACGTGGTTGAACATGTACCCCACGTCGAGGCGCTCCGCGAGACTGCAGCCCCACGGGATGAATGAGGACAGGCACGTCGAGCGCCACGGCCGTCTCCCAGAACTCGGAGAGCGAGGGGTCGTCGAGCTCGACGCCCGGAGCGGCGGTCGTCGAGATCTGCACGCCGACCGCCCCCAGATCCTCGACCGCCGTGCGCAGCTGGCGCACCGCGAGGGCAGGAAGGTGGAGGGCCACGGTCATCACGGGCACGAGTCGATCGGGCGCCTGCCGGCAGAAGTCGGCTACGGCCGGTTCACTTCGCCGATGTAGCGGTCGGCGAGCGGCTCGCTCCATCCACGGACGCGAGATCGGCGTCGCGCTCACGGCCTGCACGTCGACCCGCGCGGCATCCATCGCCGCCAGCCGTTCGGGCAGGGAGGTGAGCCTTCGTCCGAGCGCCGCGTAGTGGTCGCGGTTGTACGTGGCCGACGCAGCACCCAAGGCCTGCGCGTCGGACGAGAGCTGAGCGGCGAAACCTGGCTTCTCCGACGAGCAGCCGGTCTGCCTCGGGCGTTCCCAGATGTGCATGGACATCGATCGTTCTCACAACCCGACACCTTCCTTGGTTTCTCTCCGTCGCCACGTTATCGTTCTCTTAGGATGCTATCAACCGTCCGTACGGTAGGTAAGAAGGAGGAGATCTGAGTGCGACTAGCCACACTGCCGAATGGCACGCGAGACGGAGCCATACACCTGGTTGCCCGGGACGGGACTCGCGCGGTGAGCGCGGCATCCATCGCCCCGACGCTGCTCACGGCGCTCGAGGAGTGGGAACGCGATCCGGCCCGATCTCGAAGCGCTCGCTGCCGAACTCGAAGCAGGGGCAGTTGCGACGGTACCGTTCGACGAGTCCGCCGCGCTCGCCCCGCTGCCGCGGACATGGCAATGGCTCGACGCATCCGCGTTCCTCAACCACGGGGCACTGCTCTCACGCTCGCTCAACATGGACCCGATCGTGTCTCCGGTGCCGCTGATGTACCAGGGAATGTCGCACGAGTTCCTCGCGCCGCACGAGCGACGTGACCCTGTGGGGTCCGGACGGCGACCTCGATTTCGAAGGCGAGTTCGCTGTCATCCTTCGCGACACCCCCGCCGGCATCGACGCGCGAGTCGGCGCTGGAGCACATCGCGCTCGTGACCTTCGTCAACGACTGGTCGCAACGGGCCATCGTGGTCGAGGAGATGGGTCGGCGGTTCGGCTTCATCGAGGGAAAGCCCGCAACGACGATGGCCCCCATAGCGGCGACCCCGGACGAACTGGGAGATGCGTGGCACGACGGCCGCATCACCGCAAGCCTGACCGTCGCGCTGAACGGAGAGCGTTTCGGCGAGGTGCCGGCCGGCGAGATGGACTACACCTTCGGCGAACTGATCGCGTACGCCGCCCGGACCCGCAACCTGGCGGCGGGCACCGTCATCGGAAGCGGGACGGTGTCGAGCACCCGCTACGCCGAGACCGGCTCGGCCTGCATCGCAGAGCGGCGAGGCATCGAGATCATCGAGACCGGCGCCGCCATCCACTCCCTACCTTCGCAGCGGGGACCGGGTGAGCATGCGACGTAGAGATCGACGAAGACATCGTCTTCGGCCGGCTCGATCAGACCGTCGTGACGCCGATGATCGACAAGACGATTCCGGATGCCGCGACCGCCGTCGCCGGCATCCGCGGACGGAGCCACCATCATGATCGGCGGGTTCGGTCGCGCAGGGGAGCCCGTCGAATTGATCGACGCGCTCATCGCACAGGGCGCCCAGGACCTCACCATCGTCAACAACAACGCCGGAAGCGGCGACTCAGGACTGGCCGCGCTCCTCGCCAGCGGTCGCGTACGCAAAGTGATCTGCTCTTTTCCGAGGCAGCACGACTCCTGGGTCTTCGACGGGCTGTATCGCGCGGGGAAGATCGAACTCGAACTCGTACCTCAGGGCAACCTCGCCGAGCGCATACGCGCGGCCGGCGCGGGAATCGGGGGCTTCTTCACGCCCACGGGCGCCGGCACCCAGCTGGCAGAGGGCAAGGAGGAGCGCATCATCGACGGCCGCGCGTTCGTCCTCGAGTATCCGATCAAGGCCGATTTCGCCCTCGTGAGCGGGTGGAGGGCCGACCGCTGGGGCAACGTCATCTACCGCAAGACATCACGCAACTTCGGACCCGTGATGGCAGCAGCGGCGACAACGACGGTCGTCCAGGTCGATGACATCGTGCCGCTGGGCAGCCTCGACCCGGAGACCGTCGTGACACCCGGGATCTTCGTGGACCGTGTCGTCGCGGTCGGCGATCGCGCGTGGCTGGCGGACGGGCGCTTCGCGGGCGGGGTCGATGTCGAAGGTCGACTTACGGAGGTCAGTCAGTGAGCGCGCGCATCAGCCGAGAGGAGCTTGCTGCGCGGATCGCCGCCGACATCCCGGAAGGTTCCTACGTGAACCTCGGCATCGGCGCGCCCACCCTCGTCGCAGACTTCCTGCCCGACGGCCAGGAGATCATCCTCCATACCGAAAACGGCTTGCTGGGCATGGGACCTGCACCCGCCACCTCCCTCATCGATCCCGACCTGATCAACGCCGGAAAGCAACCGGTCACCGAGCTCGCAGGCGCGGCCTACTTCCATCACGCCGACTCGTTCGGCATGATGCGCGGCGGCCACCTCGACATCTGCGTGCTCGGCGCGTTCCAGGTGTCGCAGGGCGGCGATCTCGCCAACTGGTCGACCGGCGCTCCCGGCGCGATCCCGGCCGTCGGTGGCGCGATGGACCTCGCGATCGGCGCCAAGCGCGTCTTCGTGATGACCGACCTGCTCACCAAGACCGGCGAGCCCAAGCTCGTCGAGCACTGCACGTACCCGCTCACGGGTGTGGGGTGCGTCACCCGGGTGTACACCGACCACGCCGTGTTCGATGTCACACCCGAAGGCTTTGCGGTGCGGGAGGCGTTCGGAGACAACACCGTCGAATCGCTCGCCCAGCTCATCGGACTGCGACTCGAGGGCGGGGGATCCCGTGGCTGACTACGACACGATTCTCGTAGAGACCCGGGACCGGGTCGGCTGGATCACGCTCAATCGTCCGGAGGCGCTGAACGCGCTCAACGCTCAGATCATGCGGGAAGTGGTGGCCGCGGCATCCGCGTTCGATTCCGACCCCGACATCGGCGCCATCGTGGTGACCGGTTCCGAGCGCGCATTCGCCGCAGGCGCCGACGTCAAGGAGATGGAGAACGCTTCCGGCGTCGACATGCTGCTGAACGAGCCGTTCGGGGAATGGTCCCGGTTCGCTGCCGTTCGGACGCCCGTGATCGCCGCCGTCTCGGGCTATGCCCTGGGCGGCGGGTGTGAGCTTGTCATGATGTGCGACATCGTCCTGGCCGACCACGACGCGAAATTCGGGCAGCCCGAGATCAACCTGGCGGTGATTCCCGGTATGGGCGGCACGCAGCGACTCGTGCGGGCGGTCGGGTATTACAAGGCCGCAGAACTTGTGCTCACCGGTCGGATCATCGATGCGCAGGAAGCCGAGCGCATCGGCCTGGTGTCACGGGTGGTCCAGCCCGGTGACCTGTTGCTCGACGCGGAGCGGACCGCGAACGCGATCGCCTCGAAGTCCCTGCCGGCACTGTACGCGGCGAAGGCCGCGCTGGATGCCGCACTGGAGTCCTCGCTCGCGGAGGGGCTGCGCTTCGAGTCGAGGGTCTTCGGGTCCCTCTTCGACACCGCCGACCAGAAAGAGGGCATGGCCGCTTTCCGGGAGAAACGTTCGCCCGCGTTCCGGCACCGCTGAGGGCACGGTCAATTCAAGCGCCTCGCCCCAAGGGGCGATGGGGATGTGTGCACCAATGTGTGAACCCGGCCCGAACTCCCGCGGAATCCCGCGGATCCCGGCCGAGAAGTCACCGGCTACGGATCAGAAGGTTGGGAGTTCGAGTCTCTTCGGGCGCACACTGTGTTGAGACAGTGAATGGGAAAAGGGCCGGTTAACGGCCCTTTTTCTGTTTCTGGAGTCTTCTGGCGTGCCCGCGAGATCGAGGCGGTGGCCCTCGGCCCGCGCAATCATGCAGAAAGCCGACAGGAATGATTCGCGCGACCAGGGTGTGGATTGCGGTGGTGGGCATGCAGGCGGGTGCCGACGACCGCCGCGGCGTTGAACCTCACCAACGCCGCAGCCGATACCGCCGACCACCCTCGCGATTTCATCGCGAGTGCTAGCCGGTGGTGACGGTGAAACTGTTCCAGCGCACCGTCATCGGCGCGTGCATCGGGTGGGTGTAGCCCTGTTGGCCCACGGGTCCTGTGGGCGATCGGGTCGGCATCCGTCGCCGAGAGGATCAGTTCGTCGTCGAGCAGAAGTCCCAGTTCGGCCGTGCCGTCATCCCCCGTGCTGCACGTCGCCTCGAGTGCGAATTCGTCGCCCTGGGGAGCCTTACGTCCTCCGTCGACGCGAGCACTTCGAGGTTGCTCTCGAAGTCCGCCCGGCGGATTGCAGCGAAACCGTCTCGCACGACGAACTCATACCATTCCGCCTCCGCGTCGGTGTCGGGTGCCTCCCGGCAGAACACCCCGGCGACGCCCTCGCCGCTCACGATGGTGAATTCGGCTCGCACGACGACGTCACCGAGGGCGGGGTCGCCCTGTAGGAGCCGCCGATCTGCTCAGGGACGAACATCGCGGGCGCCCAGTGGATGTTGCTGCCCGTCGTCTCCCAGACGTATTCGCCATCTTCGTAGTATGCGCTGCCGAACTCCCCATCGACGATGCCCCACTCGTTGCGGTCGTCGTCAAAGTCCTCTTGCAACACGACGGTGCCGGACGCGGCCGCTTCGCTTCCTTCCGTACGCGCGGGGGAGGGAGTTGCGCTCGCGCATCCGGCGAGGCTGAGACCCATCACGCTGACGGCGACTGCACCAAAACTGATCGATTTCATGGTCGACCCCTCTCTTGCGACGAACCTATGTCGACCGGTCGCTCGTGCACATCGGTGCTGGCTCTTCACTTTCGTCAGGGCCAGCCCCCTATCCACCCGAGCCGCTGATGTCGACAATAGGCAGATGCGCGTGCGCAGTGGCCCCCTGCTGACCATCATCGTCGTGGTCGCCTGCGTCATTGCCGCGCTCGCAGTGGTCGAGCACACGCGCCGCTCCTCCGACTGGCTCCGCACCGTCTCGAGCATCGGGCCCGGGCTCGTGATGATCGGCTCGGGCGTGCTCATTGCCCGGTACCGGATCGGGAATCGGATGTGGTGGGCTCGTCGCCGCGGGTTTCGCCTCGTTCGTCGGCGAGTTCGAGCACGCGGGCGATGCCGGCCTGGCTCAGACCGCATTCGTTCTCGGTCAGTGGCAGATCCCTCTCCTCGCCGCCGCGATCCTGATGTTCCCGAGCGGCCGCTTCGAGTCGCGGACCGCGCTAACGCTCGCGACTCTGGCGGTGGGGACCTTCACCGTACGCACGCTTGCCCGGTTGCTCCTCTTCGTTCCACCGGATCTGACGGGCCACGGGACCACCAACCGATTCCTTCCGATCGACGACGACCGGTGGTGGCGCGCGGTCGAAACAGCGTGTGGCTATGCGATCTCGGCCGTGATGGTCGCGATGGTCATCGACCTGGCGGTGCGGTACATCCGCTCCAGTGCGGTCGGGCGCCGCCTGCTGACGCCCGTGATGATGGCGACCGTCCTGCTGGCCGGTTCCGTCTTCGCGCAGTACATGTTCGGCTGGAACTCGGGCTGGGCGGGGCTGCAGGTGTTCTACGTGGTGTGGTGGGCCCAGGCGGGTGTGGCAGTCGCCCTGGTGTGGGGGCTCCGCCGGGTCGGTCGCACGCGGTCGAGGTGGTCGATCTGGTGGCAGACCTGAACCAGGCCGCGCCATCGCAGCTCGCAGAGGCGATCGGCGATGCGCTCGGCGACCCCCGGCTGCGCCTTCTGATGTGGTCGACCTCGCAGCACACGTACCTCGACGCCGATGCCCATGCGGCCCAGCCGAGCGCCGGGCCGCAGCGCGCGGTCACTTACGTCGAACGACACGGTGAGCCGCTGGCGGCGCTCGTGCACGACGCGGCGCTCCTCGAGGATGAGAGCACCCTGCAGGCCGTGTCGGCGGTGGTCGCGATCACGGTCGAGAACGCCCAGCTGACGCAGGAGCTGGCGGCGCGGCTCAGGGAGGTGGCGGAGTCGCGTGCACGTCTTGTCGCGGCTGCCGACACAGAGCGCCGCCGCATCGAGCGTGATCTGCACGACGGGGCACAGCAGCGACTGGTGACGGTGGCGCTCGATCTGAAGCTCGCCGAGACCGGCCTCACGGGAAGCGGCGACGAACCCATGCGGAGGGTGCTTTTGCGCGCCGTGGCCGACCTCGGCGACGCCCTCACCGAACTCCGTAGCCTGGCGCGCGGAATCCATCCTGCGATCCTGACCGAATCCGGCCTGTACGCCGCCCTCGAATCCCTCGTCGACCGCACGGCGGTCCCCGTCGCCCTTGGGGCCGACATCCCCGCCGGCATGCCTCCCATGATCGAGGCGACGGCCTACTTCACGGTCTCGGAAGCGCTGGCCAACGTCGCCAAGCACGCCGACGCATCCCACGTCGCCGTCACGGCCGACATCACCGACGGGATGCTTCGGATCGCCGTGATCGACGACGGTCGCGGCGGCGCTGACTCCACCGGCTCGGGCCTCCTCGGGATCAAAGACCGCGTGAATGCCGTCGGCGGCACGCTTCGGGTGCACAGCCCCGCCGGCTTGGGAACGCGACTAGAAATCGAGCTGCCATGCGAATAGTGCTCGCCGATGACCACGCCCTCCTTCGCGCGGGGCTCACCCAGCTGTTGACCGGCGCAGGCTTCGATGTGGTCGGGCAGGCCGGCACCGCGGAGGAGGCCATCGAGGTCGTCCGCGCCGTAGCCCCGATGTCATCGTGCTCGACATCCGCATGCCGCCGACCCACAGCTGGAAGGCCTGGACGCCGCGCGCGCGATCCGACAGTGAGCACGGCACCTCGGTCGGCATTCTGTTGCTGTCCCAGTACGTGGAGGCGGGGCACGCGGTGGATCTGCTGGCCGGCGGTGCGGCGGGGTCGGATACCTGCTCAAGGACCGGGTGCTGGATCCGGCGGAGCTCGCGGACGCCGTACGGCGCGTCGGATCAGGCGGCTCGGCACTCGACCCGATCGTCATCGATCACCTGCTCAAGCGCCGCGAAGAGGACGCGCCGCTCGCCACACTCACCGCACGCGAGCGCGAGGTGCTGGCGGGAATGGCAGAAGGTCGATCCAATCGGTCGATTGCGACCGCCCTCCATATCAGCGAGAAGACCGTCGAGGCGTTCTCAAGTCGCGTCTTCTCGAAGCTGCTCCTGCACTCCGATCCGGACGAGCACCGCCGCGTGCAGGCTGTGCTCAGATACC
>CAVQWI010000003.1:0-341416 GCA_963717585.1 uncultured Actinomycetota bacterium
GAGACCTTGTCGCGCTCGGCCACCGAACGAGTGCGCCGAGGGTGTTGTCCCGGTCGAGCCCGCTGCCGGTGCGCACCTGATCGAGCTCGGCCGTCATCCGAGAGACGAACTCGTCGTGCAGGCTTTCGTGTACGTAGAAGCGGTTGGCGGCGGTGCAGGCGGACCCGCCGTTGCGCATCTTCGCGGCGAGCGCGCCGGGAATCGTCAGGTCCAGGTCGGCTCCGGGCAGCACGATCACCGGCGCGTTCCCGCCCAGCTCCATCGACGTGCTCACGACGGTGTCGGCGCACGCGTGCAGCAGCTCGCGACCCACCTCGGTCGAGCCGGTGAACGACAGCTTGCGCACGGCCGGGTGGTCGATCATGCGCGCAACGTTCGGGCCGGTGGGCACCGGAGTCACGAGGTTCACGACCCCGTCCGGCACGCCTGCTCGCCGCAGCACGTCGACCACGTAGGCGGCGGTCAGCGGCGTCTCGCGCGCGGGCTTGAGGATGGTGGTGCAGCCGGCCGCCAGCGCGGGTGCGAGCTTGCGAGTCGCCATCGCGGCGGGGAAGTTCCACGGGGTGATCAGCAGCGCCACGCCGATCGGCTGACGGGCGACGACGATGCGCTTGTCCCCCGCCGGCGCCAGCCGGTAGTCGCCCGGTACACGGACGGCCTCCTCGGCGAACCAGCGAAGAACTCCGTCGCATAGCCGGCCTCGGCGATCGCATCCGGCCATGCCTTGCCGTTCTCGCGCACCATGATCTCGGCGAAATGTCCTTCTCCTCGCGCAGGATCTCGAAGGCACGGTAGAGGATCTCGCTCCGCGCGCGCGGCTCGTCTCTGCCCATGCCGGGAACGCGCGCGCAGCTGCCGCGACCGCCTCGTCGCAGTCACCCTCGGTCGCGATAGCGAATTCCGCGACCGTCGAGCCGTCCGCGGGGTCGATCACGTCGAAACGCCGGCCCTCACTGCCGGCGCGCCAGGCGCCGTCGATGAAGAGGTCGGCATGTAGGTGCTCGTTCATGGTCATGATGCTGGATTCGTTCACAGGTATGTCAGGAGATGAGACTCGCGCGGTCGCCGACGAGAGCGGCGTCCACGATGCGGCCGATGAAATCGGCGTCGGCTGGCACGGGGCTGATCGCCACGAGGCGTCCGACCTGCAGCGTCAGGGTGACGATGCTGTCGCGATCGCCCGGAGACAGCCCGAGGTCGGTCAGCGCGACCGGCAGTCCGATGCGGTCGCACAGCTCGGCTACGGCGTCGACGACGCGCTGCGCCGCGGCATCCGACTCCCCCTGGCCGGCCTCGACGACTCCCATGGCGATGCCGAGCGCGACCAGACGCGGTCTGATGGCGGGCAAGCACGCCTGCAGCACGTAGGGCAGCAGTGCGCCGGTGCCGAGCCCGTGCGGGGTCTTGGTCATCGCGCCGATCGGGTACTGGATCGCATGCGACAGGTGAGTGCCGGCAGACCCGAATGCCATCCCGGCCAGCAGGCTGCCGTACGCCATGGCCTCGCGCGCGTCCCGGTCGCCGGGACTCTCGACCGCCGTCGGCAGAGATCGGAAGATCGCGCCGGCCGCCTCGAGGGAGAGCGGGTCGGTGAGCACATTGCGTCCGACGAAGACCGGCAGGCGGGCGCCGCGGTCGATGACGAGGGATGCCGCGGTGTACGACTCGACGGCGTGCACGAACGCGTCGATGCCGGAGTGGGCGGTGACGGCCTTCGGTGCGCCGATCGACAGCTCGGGGTCGACGATGCCCACCCGCGGGACGAGGAAGGGGCTGGAGATGCCGACCTTCAGGTCGCGTGCGGGGTCGGACACCACCGCGACCGGGGTGACCTCCGACCCGGTGCCGGCGGTGGTCGGGATCGCCACGAGCGGCACGACCGGGCCGGGTACGGCGTTCTCGCCGTAGTACGCCGAGAGGCTCCCCCCGTGGCTCACGAGCAGGGCGATGAGCTTGGCCGCGTCCGAGCGCTGCCGCCTCCGTAGCCGACGATGACGTCCGGTGCGAAGGAGCGGGCGAGCGCACCGGAGGCCTCGACCACGTCGACCGGCAGCTCGGAAGGCACGTCGGTGTGGACGTGCACCTCTAGGCCGCGATCCGCCAGCGCGGCAACGACCCCGTGGAACTCCGTCGTCGTGGCCAGGAACGGGTCGGCGACGACGAAGACGCGACGACCGAGCGCCGCCACGGCCTCGGGAATCCCCGCTCGCACGCCGTAGCCGAATCGCACCTCGTCGGGCAGTCGCAGCACACCCAATCCGGCACTCACGGTCGGTCCTCGCTTCCACGCGTGACGGTCGCAACTCCGGTGAGGTCGGTGGCTTCAGCAAGCTCCACAAGCCGCGACCACACATCGTCGACAGTGGGACACCGTTCTGCAGGGACTGATCCCGGGTGGCGCGGGCCCGATCACCGGGCACGGCGACGGTGCTGCCGTCGGCGCCGCTCCGGCGGATCAGCGCGAAGTAGTCGCCCAGCGAAGCCCGCGTGTCGGATCCTGCGAAGACAACGGGGTCGATTGCGATGATCACGTCGCCCTTGCTCACCTCGGCGGCGGTGTCGAGCGTGCCGTGGACGTCAGGGCCGAGGGCGGTGCCGGTGAGCGAGCCGACGATCGCGCCGAACGCGAGACCGAGCGCATACCCCTTCGGGCCGCCGAACGGTGAGATGGCGCCTTCGGCAGCGGCGGCCGCGTCGGTGGTCCGGTGCCCTGCGGCGTCGACCGCCCAGCCGTCGGGGAGCGTCATGCCCTTGGCGCGGTAGTCGAGGATCTTCCCCGCGGACACGGCGCCGGTCGACATGTCCACGGCAAGGTCGCCGCCCGTCGCCGGAACCCCGATCGCGACGGGGTTCGTGCCCAGGAGCGCGCCGACACCGCCCCACGGATGCACGAGGCCCTCGGTGGACGAAAGCATCACGCCGACGAGCCCGGCGGCGGCGAGTTCCTCGACGTAGGGGGCGAGGATGCCCAGGTGGTGAGTCCGACGGAGCGCGGCGGTCGCGATGCCGGTCTCGGGAAGGCGCTCGCGAAGTGCGGCTATCGCCTCGTAGGCCACCACCGGCCCGAAGCCGCGAGCGCCGTCGACGCTCAGTGCGGCCGTCGCGGTCCACTCCAGAACGGGCCGCGAGGCGGGGTCGATCAGACCGTTCTGGACTCGCGCGATCAGCACCTCGAGTCGCCGCAGCCCGTGCGAGGGATGGCCGCGGAGCTCCGCGGCGACCAGGTGGTCGGCCTGAATGCGGGCGTGCGAGGACGTGGCTCCGCGTCTCGTGAGCGCGAGCGCCGCGAGATCGCGGAGTTCCGCCGCGTCGACGTGCACCATCGAGGCTTCAGGCGACATATGTTCAACCTTCCTGTAGACATCATTGTCAACAACTCGGTACGATCGTTGCCATGGCCCGTCCCGTCCTGCAGGACACCTCGTCGTCGCTCCGACGCGCACTGGCGCTTCTCGACGCGTTCAGCGGAGAGCGCCGCGAGCTGTCGGTCCGCCAGCTCGCCGCCCGATCAGGCGTCACGCGCTCGACGGCGCATCGCCTCGCGACGGAGCTCGTGGAGTGGGGCGGACTCGAGCGGACGCCTCGGGGTCTCCGGCTGGGCGTCAAGCTTTTCGAGCTCGGCGCGATGGCTCCGAGCCCCACGTCGCTCCGCGAAGCCGCGGTGCCCTATCTCCACACACTGCACGAGGTCACACAGCTGACCGCGAACCTCGCCGTACGCGAGGGCATGGACATCGTGTACCTGGAGAAGATCGCCACCCACGAGCTTCGCGTTCCGCACACTCGCATGGGCGGCCGAGGCACGATGCACGCGACCGGGCTGGGAAAGGCGATCCTCGCGTTCTCGCGCGACGTGGATCTCACTGCCCTCGCGCCCACGATGGTGCGACTGACTCCGCGCACCATAACCGATCCGGCGACTCTGTCGGACGAATTGAGCAGAGTGCGCAGCCGCCGGGTCGCCTACGACGTCGAAGAGTCGAAGGAGGGCCTGTTCTGCGTCGCCGCACCCATCACGAGCAGAAACGGAACGGCGATCGGTGCAGTGTCCGTCACCGGCGCGACCGCGTTGGCTCATGCCGAACGATTCGCACCGACGGTCATGGCAACGGCGGCCGCGATCTCCCGATCGCTGGACCGGGAGGCCGCATGACGCCACACTGGCGAGTTCAAATCTGTTGACAAAATTGTCGATGCGCTTGTCTACTATTGATGTCGCGGGCGATGCGATGGATTCGACCGCCGCCTGCGGAGGGATGGCGCCAGCACGCGTGAGCAGAACATCCCCGCCCCATGCAATTGAATCAATGATGAAATGAAGGAACCCCGGCTTGCGTCGAGGGCTCCACCCGATCCGAGCAACATCGCACAGAGAGGTGTGACGAATGACTGACACACTGAGCACTACCGCGGAAGTACGCACGGGCCTGTACATCGGAGGCCAGGAGCGTCAGACCGAGGCCACGCTCGACATTCCCGACCCGGCGAAGCCGGGCGTGATCGTCGGCCGCGCCGCGGCGGCGACGCCTCAGGACGTCGACGACGCGATCAGCGCGGCGAAGGCCGCGTTCCCGGCGTGGTCGCGACTGAGTGCGACCGAGCGGGCCGCGAAGATGGCCGAGGCGATCGCCGGCATCGCGGACGACCGCGACACCGACGCGGCCATCCTGTCGCAGGAGAACGGCAAGATCCGCTTCGAGAGCTGGATCGACGCCCTGGTGTTCGAGATCCGCTGGAACCTCGCCCTGATGATCGCCGACGAGGTCGACACCGGAAAGACCCTCCCGGTCGTTCCCGGCATCCCCGTCGAGACGACCGTCTCCTACCAGCCGCTGGGTGTGGTGACCGTGATCGTCCCGTTCAACTGGCCGATCGCGATCCTGGGCGCGGCCCTGCCGCACGCGCTGCTGGCCGGCAACACCGCAATCGTCAAGCCACCGCCGTCGGCGCCCCTGGCCACGACCCGTCTGGTGCAGCGCATCGCCGAGAAGCTGCCTGCCGGCGTCCTCAACGTCGTCACCGGCAAGGATGCCGACATGGCGGCTCTGATCACAAGCGACGACGTCGCGAAGGTCTGCTTCACCGGCTCGGTCGGCGGGGGCAAGCGCATCATGGAGATGGCCTCGAAGTCGCTGACCCGCGTGACGCTCGAGCTGGGCGGCAACGACGCAGCTGTGTTCCTCGAGGACGCGATACTCGACGACGCGCACCTCGACCGCATCTACGCCGCCGTGTTCGACACGACGGGCCAGATCTGCATGAACGCGAAGCGCCTGTATGTGCACCGCTCACGCATGGACGAACTGGTGGCGGGACTGTCCGCGCGGCTCGACAACGCCGTGATCGGCTACGGCCTCGACGAGGGCACCACGATGGGTCCGCTGCACTCCCCCGTGCAGAAGGCATTCGTGTCTGAGATCATCGAAGAGGCGAAGGATGCCGGTGCCGAGGTCCGCGAGTTCGGCGAACTTCCGGGTGGCGACCTGGCGGGCGGCAACTTCCTGCGTCCGGCGATCGTCATCGACCCCGACCCGTCGCTGCGAGTGGTCACGCAGGAGCAGTTCGGGCCCGTCATCCCGGTGATCCCCTTCGACACCGAGGAGGAGGCGATCGCCGCGGCCAACGACACGTGGGGCGGCCTGTGCGGCTCGGTGTGGACGGCGGATGTCGACTCGGCCAACCGGGTCGGCGGCAAGCTGGTCTGCGGCTACGTGTGGGTCAACGACCACGGCGCCACGCGACTCGACCTGCGCGCGCCGTTCGGCGGCATGAAGCAGTCCGGCTTCGGCCGCGAGCAGGGCATCGAGGGCATCCGGGCGTTCCAGGACACCCGCTCGATCGCCCACATCGACGCCGACGCGCTCGCGGCGCAGGCGCACTGAGATCGCCCGCGGCCATCCGAGAAACCACATTCCGGCCGAGACGACACGCGATGCGTGGGGTCTCGAGCCGGATGTGGTTTCTGGCCGTGCGCGCGCGCGGGACGAGCCGATGACCGACCCGGCGGAGGTACCGGCATCCCGCGTGATGCTCCTGATCGCGGTCCTGCTGATCGCGCTGAACCTCCGCCCGACGATCACGGGCATCGGCCCTCTCCTCGCGCAGATCTCGGAGGATCTCGGCACGACCGAGGCCGCGCTCGGTGCGCTGGCCGCGGTGCCGCTCATCGCGTTCGCGGTGGTCTCGCCGCTGGCGCACGGGATCAGCGCACGCTTCGGCATGTCGCGCACCGTGCTGTGGTCGCTGGTGCTGCTGGGGATCGGCACGGTGTGGCGTTCTCTTCCGGGCTTCGCCGCGAACCTGTGGCTCGGCACGGCGCTCATCGGCGCGTCGATCGCGATCGTCAACGTGCTGATGCCGGCGGTGATAAAGCGCGACTTCGCCGACCGGGTGCCTTCGGTGACGGCGGTGTTCACCGCGTGCCTGGCCGGCATGGGCGCCGTCGCATCTGGTGTGGTCGTGCCGATCTCCCACATCGAGGTCGACGGCTCGCCGCTCGGCTGGCAGGCGGCCCTGCTGTGGACTGGAGCGCTTCTCCCGTTCGCCGTGATCGCGTGGATGCTTGCTATGAGGCATCAGCGGCGCCACGAGAAGCCGGCCGAGCGCGCCCGCCGCACCGGCATCTGGCGCGACCGGCTCGCCTGGCAGGTGCTCTTCTACATGGGCCTGCAGTCGATGACCTTCTACATGCTGGTCACCTGGTTCGCGCCGATCGCGCAGTCGCTGGGCCGCACCGAGGTCGTCGCGGGCATCGACGTCATGATCTACCAGTTCTTCTGCTTCGGCGGCACGCTGATCGTCCCGCTCCTGCTGCGCGGCGGGTTCGCGCGGTACGCGGCAGCGGCGATCCCGGCGCTCACGCTTCTCGGGATCGCGGGGCTGATCGCGGTGCCCGACCTCTTCGTGATCTGGACGATCGTCTGCGGAGTGGGATGCGGCGCGGCATTGGGAATGTCGCTCAGCCTGTTCAGCCTGCGCGCCCGCACGCACCACGGCGCGAGCGCCTTGTCGGGCATGGCCCAGTCGGGCGGCTATCTGATCGCCGCAACGGGCCCGATCCTGTTCGGCGCCCTGGTGAGCCTCACCGGCGGCTGGCTCGCGCCGCTGATCCTGGTCGGCCTCGTGCTCGTCGGGCAGTTGATGATCGGGCTCTTCGTCGGCCGGGATCGCTACGTGCTCGAGCCCGATCGCGCGATCAGCCCGGAAAGGCGATCGCGCGCAGCAGAGCGGTGAGCTCAGTCGCCGTCGTCGAGTCGGAACCCGACCTTGAGCGTCACCTGGAAGTGATGGATCGCTCCGTCTTCCATGTGTCCGCGCACCGAGACGACCTCGAACCAGTCGATGTGGCGCAGGGTCTGCGACGCCCGCTCGATGCCGCTCCGGATCGCCGCGTCGACGCCGTCCGGCGACGTGCCGACGATCTCCGTGACTCGGTACGTGTGGTTCGTCATGACGGACTCCTCGACTGTCGGCAGATCGCGATGAACCCGACGATAGCCGCGAGGCCTGCGGGGCGCCAGCGCGCCACTTCCGCGAGCATCGCGCCCCCGGAGCAACCCGTCGGGCGAGGCGACGGTCAAGAGGGGAATGCGAGCAGACGCAGCAATCGCGCCAGCTGATCGCGTTCGGCCGCCGTCAGCTCGCGGTGCAGGTCGTGCTCCGCATCACGGGCGGAGGTCTGCGCGCGCTCGAACAGCGCGCGCCCGTCCGGTGTGGAGACCACCACGTTGGCTCGACGATCGGTCGGATCAGGTTCGCGCCGCACCAGGCCGCGCGCCTGCAGGTCGTCGACCAGCGCCACGACCTGACTCGGGTCCAGACGGAGAAACTCCGCCAGTTCGCGCTGCGAGGGACGGGTGTCGCCGGCCGCGAGGGCGAGCACGGAATACGAGCGCGCTCGCAGCCCGTGCTGCGAGAGCGCCGCATTGCCGGCTGCGAGCGAGAGCGCGTTCGCACGAGCCAGCAGGAAACTGAGGTCGTCGGTGATCACCGAGTCGCGCAGGCGTCCGGCGACGGAATCGAGCGCGGATGCCGACCCCGCGGAGTCCGTCTGCTTGGCCATGAGCCGATGGTAGCAAAGCATCGGAATCTCAATCATTGACTTTCTCAACGGTTTTGACTTCAATAGGGCTATCGGTTCACGCGCCGCAACGAAGGAGTTTCCATGCCCGACACCGCGCTGCCCCTCCAGGGCCGGGTCGCCATCGTCACCGGCTCTGGCCGCGGCCTCGGCCTCGCATACGCCGCGGAGCTCGCGCGACAGGGCGCATCGGTCGTCGTCAACGACGTCGACGAAGCGACCGTGCGAGCGGCCGTCGCCTCGATCGAGGCGGACGGAGGCACCGCCGTCGCGGTGGTGGCACCGGTCGGGCCGACCGAGACCGCCAAGCAGCTCGTCGCCGCGGCAGTTGAGAACTTCGGGCGGCTCGACATCCTCGTCACCAACGCGGGCGTGCTGCGCGACACCGTGCTGTGGAAGATGAGCGACGACGACTTCGACACCGTGATCAACGTGCACCTGCGCGGCACGTTCACGACCGTGCGCGAGGCCGTGATCCACATGCGCGAGAACGAGGTGCCGGGTCGCATCATCTGCATCGGCTCACCGACCGGTCAGCGTGGCAACTTCGGGCAGACCAACTATGCCGCAGCCAAGGCCGGGATCGTCGGCATGGTGCGAACGTGGGCGCTCGAGCTCAAGCGCGCCGGCATCACCGCGAACGCCGTCATCCCCGTGGCCGCGACAGCCATGACCGCGACGGTGCCGTACTTCGCCGCAGCGGTCGAGGCCGACGAGGCCGGCGAGCCCATGCCGGCGTTCTTCCGTCACGACCTGGGATTCGGAACATCGGACGACGTGGCGGGCCTGATCGCCTACCTGGCATCGGATGCCGCAGCCGGCGTCACCGGTCAGGCCATCGGCATCGGCGGCGACCGTGTTCAACTGTGGTCGCACCCCGAAGCCGTCGTGACGGCGTACCGTGAGGGCGGGTGGTCGTATGAAGCACTCGAGTCCGACTTCCCGGCCGAGTTCGGGGATCGCCTGCAGTCTGTCGGCGAGCGGTTCCCCCCGCTGCCCGAGGACCTGCAGCGCCCGGCCCCCGGCGCCTGAGCGCTCCCAGGCGCTCAGCGAACCCCTTCGACCGCCCAGGAATTCCGATGCCACGCTACGAGCCCGCGATCGACCTCGACGCGATCGAGGCGATCGACATGCACGTCCACATCGAGGTCGACGACCACGGGCATTCGTCGCTGCCGCCCGACCTCGTCGAGGCGGCGAGCGCCTACTTCAGCTCGGACGGGCCCCGACCCGACCTCAAAAGCGTCGCCGCCTACTACCGTGAACGGCGGATGGCCGCGGTCGTCTTCACGGTGGACGCCACCACACGCCTCCGCCATCCGGCTCTCTCGAGCGCCGAGATCGCCGATGGCGCTGCTCGCAACAACGACGTGCTCATCCCATTCGGATCGGTCGATCCGCTCCGGGTGCGAGCTCGGTCGATCTCGCTCGGCGTCTTGTCGAACAGAACGGCGTCCGCGGCTTCAAGTTCCACCCCACGGTGCAGGGCTTCGACCCGAGCGACGAGGTGCATTACCCGCTCTACTCCGCGATCCAAGAGCTCGGCGTGCCGGCGCTCTTCCACACCGGACAGACCGGCATCGGCGCCGGCATGCGCGGCGGGTACGGATTCAAGCTCGGCCTGTCCAACCCCATGCTGCTCGATCCGATCGCCGCCGACTTCCCCGAGCTGCAGATCATCATGGCCCATCCGTCGGTGCCGTGGCAGGACGAGGCGCTGTCGGTCGCGACCCACAAGCACAACACGTGGATCGACCTGTCCGGCTGGAGCCCCAAGTACTTCCCGGAGTCCCTCGTGCGTGCCGCGAACTCCTACCTGAAGAAACGCGTCCTGTTCGGCTCCGACTTTCCGCTGCTGACCCCCGACCGCTGGATCCGCGACGTCGAGCAGACCGACCCTCAAGCCCGAGGTTCTGCCCGGGATCATGAAGGACAACGCAGCCCGGCTCCTCGGGCTGCGCGCCTGAGCACGGCATCCCACCCATCGAAAGGCACCGCCCATGACCACCATCGTCGACTACGCCGATGCCGCCGGACTCGCCGGCACCGACCTCGGCTACACCGAGTGGCTCGAGATCACGCAGGACCACATCGACCTGTTCGCCGAGCCACGGATGACCACCAGTGGATCCACGTGGACCCTGCGCGCGCAGCCGACGGACCGTTCGGGCCCCGATCGCGCACGGCTTCCTCACCCTGTCGCTCGCGGTGAAGTTCTGGTCGGAGCTGTTCGACCTGACCGGCGTGACCACGAAGGTCAACTACGGTCTCGAAAAGGTCCGCTTCATCTCGCCGGTCGCGGTCGGGTCGCGGGTGCGGATGCCCGCGACCATCGCCGAAGTCACCGAGGTCCCCGGCGGGTACCAGTTCGCCGTCGACCAGACCATCGAGATCGAGGGCGGCGCGAAGCCCGCGGTGGTCGCGCGCGGCCTCTATCGTTTCTACGCCTGAGCACCGCGAACCGCGTCCATACCTCGACGGAGAGGATGAGATGGACCATCCCGGCCTGGGCACATGGATGCGCAAGCGCCGGCTGAAGACCCCGGACAAGACCGCGCTGATCTACGGCGACGGCGAGGTCATGACCTACCGGCAGCTTGCGGAGCTGGCCGACGGTGTCTCGCGGATGCTGGCGTCGCGAGGGCGTCGGCGACGGTGACAGCGTCGCGTACATCGGGGAGAACAGTCCCGAGTTCCTCGCGACCCTGTTCGGCTGCGCGCAGCTCGGCGCCGTCTTCGTCCCGATCAACACCCGTCTGGCGCCGCCCGAGATCCTGCACGTGCTGGCCGACTGCCGGGCGCGCACGCCTGATCCATGACCGCGAGTTCGCCGACGCGCGTCGCCCCGCTCGATCTCGGCCGTCGGCGTCGCGCACGGTCGATCGAGACCGGCGACCTGGCCAGCCGCGCGCCGAAGCGACAGGCACCGCGCACCGAGGTCGTCGAGTCGGCCCCGACCGACCCCGCCGCGATCATCTACACCTCCGGGACGACCGGGCGCGCGAAGGGTGCCGTGCTCACCCACCAGAACCTCACATGGGTCGCGCTCAACTGCCTCGTCGACTACGACATCGTCTCCACGCGACGTCGCGCTCATGATCTCGCCGCTGTTCCACGTCGCCTCGCTCGGCATGGGTGCGCTGCCCGTCCTCCTCAAGGGCGGCACGATCGTGCTCGAGAAGGGCTTCGAGCCCGGGCGCGCGCTGCACCTGATCGCAGCAGCACGGCGTCACGATGCTCAGCGGCGTGCCGACGACCTATCAGCTGATGGCCGACCACCCGGACTGGCCGTCCACCGACCTCTCGACCCTCGCCAAGCTCACCTGCGGCGGCTCGGCCGTGCCGACCCGCATCCTCAACGCCTACGAGGAGCGAGGGCTGTCGTTCTCGCAGGGGTACGGCATGACCGAGACCTCGCCCGGCGCGACCTCGCTGCTCGCCGGCGATGACCCGGGCCAAGCAGGGCAGCGTCGGCCTGCCGCACTTCTTCACCGACGTGCGGATCGCGAGCGAGGACGGCGCGAGGCGCCGCGCCGGGCACCGTCGGCGAGATCGAGATCGCCGGGCCCGAACGTGTTCCCCGGCTACCACGAACCTGCCGGAGGCGACGGCCGGCGCGTTCACCGCGGACGGCTGGTTCCGCTCCGGCGACCTCGGCTACCTGGACGCCGACGGCTACCTCTACATCGCCGGCCGGCTCAAGGACATGATCATCTCGGGCGGCGAGAACATCTATCCGGCCGAGATCGAGAACCTCCTCAGCGAGATCGACGGGGTGACCGGCGTGGCGGTCATCGGCGTGCCCGACGAGCGGTGGGGCGAGGTGCCGTGGGCGATCATGACGGTCGCGCGACGGCGGCATCCGTCGACACCGACGACGGTGCGGGCCCACCTCGACGGCAGGCTCGCCCGCTACAAGCTGCCGAAGAACGTCGTCATCGTGGACGAGCTGCCGCGGACCGCGTCGGGGAAGGTGCGAAAGGCCGACCTGCGCGCGCGTTTCGGAGCTGCGCGTGAAGCGCGGGTCATGCGCGCGCGCGCGTCCGTGACGAGTCGGCGGGCGCTGAACTCTTCGGCCGCGGACGGCGTGATGCCGCGTCCAGTGCTTCGCGTGCCTCGCCAGTAGACCTCGAACGAGCGGTCGGCTGGCCAGTCCTCGTCCATGAACTCGCGCGGCAGGCGCGGGTCGGCGCGCAGCAGCGCGAGCCAGTCCGCGACGAGCATGGTCCGCGCCGTCAGCGGCGCTGCCGCGCCTCGCGCGGCCGTCGCCGGGTCGCTCCACGTCGTCGATGAAGGCGAGGTGCTCGGCGCGGATCGCCTCGATGTCCCACGCGGCGCGGACGTTGTCGGCCATCGCGTAGCCCGGGCAGCTCCCGGGCGTGGAAGGCGATGATCGCAGCCGGCCGGCAGGTCTGCCCGCAGCGGCTCCAGCGACGGCGGCGAGGTCGACCTCGCCGGGCGCGAGCCACAGCCCGTCGCGGAGCGGCGCGAAGCCCTCCCAGGTGAGGGCCGACCGCAGCCGGTGGCGCAGCGTGCGCTGGTCCTCGGGGACCGTGAAGGTGACGAGCGTCCAGCCCGTGCCGTGCGGCTCGAAGGGGTGCGGACCGCGCACGCGCTCGGTCGCCTCGCGCAGCACCGCGCCGCCGTGGTCGGTCAGCGAGAACAGGATCTCGCGGCCGCGCGCTCGCTGCGTCGAGGAGCCCGCGCTGCACGAGCCGGTCGAGCGTCGCCCGGGTCGCGGGCGCCGCCGACGCCGGCGCCCTCGAGCACCCCGATCAGCGCGCTCGCCCGGAGCGGCGGCACGTCCTGGTCGACGACGTGCTCGCCGAAGAACGCGAGCAGCAGCTGCTTCGGCTGACGGCTGCGCATGCCCGTCCCCTTCTCCGGTCGGTCGTCGGCGATCGCTCACGCGGTCGGCCGCGACGGCCTCGCCGCGCTTGGCGCGCTGGATCTGCTCGTAGACGTGCGTGCGCAGTTCGGTGAAGCGGGGCAGAGCGCGCGTCGTGATCTGGTCGCGCTCCGGCGGCGAGATCGATCGCCAGGTCCTCCTGCACCCACGTCGGCGACTTGGACAGCACCAGGACGCGCTCGCCGAGGTACACCGACTC
The DNA here is from genome assembly GCA_963717585.1 of uncultured Actinomycetota bacterium. GTDB lineage: Bacteria > Actinomycetota > Actinomycetes > Actinomycetales > Microbacteriaceae > Microbacterium. The sequence continues at coordinate 13,189 of CAVQWI010000003.1, forward strand.
GTCGATGTCGTGCGTCACGAACAGGATCGACATCCCGCGCTCGAGGTGCAGCTCGCGCACGAGGTCCTCGAGGTCGGCCCGGGTCTGCGCGTCGACCGCGGCGAACGGCTCGTCCATGATGAGCACCTCGGGCTGGTACGCGATGGCGCGCGCGATCGCCACGCGCTGCTGCATCCCGCCGGAGAGCTGCCACGGGTAGCTCTTGGCCGCGTGCTCGAGGCCGACGGCCGTCGAGGGCGTCGTCGATGAGCCCGTCGCGCTCGGCGCGCGAGCAGCTTCTTGTGCTTGCAGCGGCAGCTCGACGTTTCCGCGCACGGTCAGCCACGGGTAGAGGCTGCGGCCGTACTCCTGGAAGACCAGCGCCATGTTCGGCGGCGGGCCGGTCACCGGCTTGCCGTCGATCTCGACGATGCCCTGCGTCGGGCGGAGCAGGCCGGCGATGCACTTCAGCAGGGTCGTCTTGCCGCAGCCCGGACGGACCGACGATGCAGACCAGCTCGCCGGCGCCCATCGCGAAGCTGATGTCGCCGATCGCCTCGACGTTGCCCGTCGCGGACTCGTAGATCTTCTGCAGGTGCTCGACCTGCAGCAGGTGTCGTCAGGCACGTTCGACCTCCTTGATTCCGTGGTACCAGCGCAGCACGCGCCTCTCGGCGAACGCTGAAGATCGCGGCGAGCAGCACGCCGATCGAGCCCGAGCAGCAGGATGCCGCTCCACATCTCGGCGATGAGGTAGTTGCGCTGGAAGTAGACGATCCGATAGCCGAGGCCCGACGACGAGGCGAACATCTCGGAGATGACCATGAGGATCAGGGCGACCGACAGTCGTCTGCCGGACGCCCGCCATGATCCGCGGGCTCGCCGCGGGGAGCACGAGGTACCGCAGCCGCTCGCCACCGGGTGAGCGGCGAAGGAGCGCGCGGTCTCGGTCATGACGCTGTCGGTCGAGCGCACGCCCTCGATCGTGTTCAGCAGCATCGGCCACACCGCGCCGAAGACGATGACGCGACCTTCATCGCGTCGGTGATGCCCATCAGGAGCATCACGATCGGGATGAGCACCGGCGGCGGGATGGCGCGGAAGAACTCCAGCAGCGGCTCGAGCAGCTCCCGCAGCCAGCGGTTCAGCCCGATCAGCGTGCCGGCGACGACGCCGATCGCGATCGACAGCGACGATGCCGAGCGCGAGCCGGCCGAGGCTCGGCAGGACGTCGGTGAAGAACGCGCGGACCGACCCAGGTGTCGACGAACGCCTCGAGGATCACGAGCGGCCCGGGGAAGAACTTCGCGGGCGCGACCGGTCGCCCAGACGCCCCAGAGCACCAGCAGCAGGAACGGCAGTCCGATCGCGTAGAGCGATGTTCTGCGGCGATGCGCTTCCACACCTGCGGGCGCTTGCGCGGCACCGACCACGGTGCTCGTGTAGAGGGTCACAGCACCTCCTCCCCGCGCACCGACTGGTGCCAGGACAGCGACCGGCGCTCGATGAAGCGGAAGACGAGGTTGACCGCGAGCCCGAGCAGCCCGGTGACGATCACGAGGGCGTACACGCCGACCCAGTCGCCGGCGGCCTGGTAGAACACGATCACGCGTCCGAGGCCGGGGTTGCCGATCACCATCTCGGCGGTGATCGCGAGGATCAGAGCGACGGATGCCGCGAGCCGCAGACCCGTCATGAGGTACGGCAGCGCGGTCGGCAGCACGAGGTAGCGGACCGCGTTCGCCGCGGGCGAGCCCGAAGCTGCGCGCGGTGTCGCGGGCGACGGCGTCGACGTCGGCGACGCCGTAGAGCACCTGCACGAACACCTGCCAGAAGCTCGCGAAGACGATGATGACGAGCGCCGCCTGCATCTGGATGCCGTAGCATCAGCACGGCGAGCGGGATCAGCGCGACGGACGGGATCGGCCGCAGGAACTCGACCATCGTGTGCGTCGCCCGGCGCAGGAACGGCACCAGGCCGATGATCGTTCCCAGCACGGTCGCGGCGACGCGTCGCGATCAGCAGCCCGATCGACCACGCCGTCATGGTGCGGCCCACGTTGCCGCCAGAACTCGAGGTCGCGGAACTCGGCGAACATCCGCGCGAGCGTGTCGGTGGCGTAGGGCAGGTACTGCGGGCTGATGATGCCGAGCGTCGGGATCAGCTGCCAGATCGACCAGGAACCCGACGATGCCCGCGGTGCCCGAGTGCCGCCTTGCGCGCAGTCCGCGACCGGCGCGCCCGGCGGGCGGCGACGTCGCCGGAGGTGCCTCTGCGGTGGCCATGGGAGGTCCGATCGTCGGGGCGGACGGGGACGTTCGGCGGGCGCGGTGCGGGTGCCTCGGGCGAACCGAGGCACCCGCACGCCGTTCTACTGCGGCTGGATCAGCGTGTCGAGGTCGGGCTCGGCGTCGAGGACTCCGAACTCGATCGCCAGGCGCGACGAGCTCCTCGATCGCCGCGACGTCGACCTCGGAGGTGAACTCCGGCAGGGTGATGCCGGCAGCCGCCTCCTCCGGGATGCCGAGGTTCGTCCACGATCGCCGGCGCGCACCGCATCCTCGTTCTCGGACGCCCACTCAGCGCTTCGGTCATCGCGGCGGCGAAGCCGGAGACGAGCTCGGGGTCGCTGTCGATCAGCTCCTGCGTGGTGATGTCCACCAGCAGCGGCAGACCCGGGATCGTCGCCTGGTAGGGGTGCACGACGAGGTTGCCGCCCGCGCCCACGATCTGCGACATGAACGGGTCCGGCACCCAGGCGGCGTCGATGTTGCCGGCATCGAGCTGCGCCTGCGCGTCGGGGAAGGCGACCTCGACGAACTCGATCGTCGTGGGGTCGCCGCCGTCGTCCTGCACGGCCTTCATGATCGTGACGTCACCGGCAGCGCCGAGGCTGTTGACCGAGACGCGCTTGCCGGCGAGGTCCTTCGGCGTGGTGATGCCGGAGTCCGCCGAGCGAGACGACCGCGTTGACGTCCTTGCCTTCGGCGAGCGAACTGGCGTAGTTGCCGATCACGACGATGCCGAGGTCCTGCAGATCGGCTCGGATGGGGCCGAAGGGCTGGCCGATCGCGAACTGGATGTCGCCGCTGAGCAGTGCGGGGATCGCCTGAGCGCCGCCCTGGGCGGGGACGATCTCGACCTCGAGGCCGTGCGTCTTCGAAGATGCCCGCCTCGATCGCGCCCCAGAGGGCGCCGGTCTCGGCGATGGGGAGCGCGGCGACGCGGACCGGGGTGAGCTCGCCGCTGGCGGCGTCTCCTCGGTGGTCGGAGCGGCGGACGGGCTTGCGCCGGAGTCGGTGCAGCCGGCGAGCGCGAGGGCGGCGGCGGCCAGCAGGCCGAGCGCGCCAAGACTCTTCTTCATTGAACAGGCCTCTCTGTCGTGTCGGGCGTCTTCCACGATGACAGGAGTCGGAGCAGCGTGCTCCGGTCGCACTTCCGCGTGGTGACGTTGCAATGGTCGATCACGCGGAGGCAATTGTCAATAGAACTGTGACGGGCGTTACAAAAAAGTTCAGTAATGGTGTCGCCGCCCGCCATCCCGGCGGTCGCTACAGCGGGTACTGCCCCGGCTCGCGCCGCACCGTGATCCAGCGCGTCTCGGTGAACGCGTCGATGTTCGCCTGCGCACCACCGTGGCGCGAGCCCGTTCCCGAGGCGCCCGTGCCTCCGAACGGCGAGTTGGCCTCGTCGTTGACGGTCTGGTCGTTGATGTGGACGATCCCGGTGGGGATGCGCTGCGCCATCTCGAGCCCGGCGAACACGTCGGCCGTCACGATGCCGAGCGACAGTCCGTAGTCGGTCTCGGAGGCGAGTGCCACCGCCTCCTCGTCGGTTGCGAACGACACGACCGATGCGACCGGGCCGAACACCTCGTCGCAGTAGGCGGCGGCATCCCTCGGCGTGTTCGCGAGCACGGTCGGGCGGTAGAAGAGCCCCTCGTACGTGCCTCCGGCGCGCAGCTGCGCGCCCTGGGCGACGGCGTCCTGCACGAGCGTGTGCACGCGGTCGCGCTGCACCTCGTCGATGAGCGGACCCGAGGTGCACCTGGCCGGCGGCCGGGTCGCCTACGTGCATCGAGTCGGCTTTCGCGGCGAGCTTCTCGACGTACTGGTCGAACAGCGACTCGTGGACGATGTGGCGGCCGACCGTCATGCAGATCTGGCCCTGGTGCAGGAACGAGCCCCAGGTCGCGAGATTGACCGCCTTGTCGACGTCGGCGTCGGCTCGGATGATGTACGCCGAGTTGCCTCCGAGCTCCAGGTGGGCTCGGGTCAGATGCCGGCCGGCGAGTTCGCCGACCACCCGTCCCGCACGCGTCGAGCCGGTGAAGGCGATGACGTGGACATGCGGGTCGGCGATCATCGCCTCGCCGACCTCCGCGCCTCCCGGGACGAGCTGCAGGAGTCCCGCGGGCAGGCCGGCCTCCTCGAAGATGCGCACCATCGACACCCCGCCGGTGATCACCGTGCGGGGGTCGGGCTTGAGGAGCACGGCGTTGCCGAGGGCGAGAGCGGGGGCGACGGCACGGATGCCGAGGATCAGCGGAACGTTGAAGGGCGAGATGACGCCGACGACGCCGACCGGGATCTGCTGCGCCAGCGAGAGCCGCGGCTCTTCGCTGGAGAGGATCGATCCGAGCGGCGCGGACGGCAGAGCGGAAGCCTCGTAGCACTCGGCGGCGGTGACGTGCAGGGCGAACCCGGCCAGTGGCGGGATCGCGCCCACCTCGCGGATGTTCCAGCCGCCGATCTCGTCGGCGTACTGCTCCCAGAGCTGACCGGCCTTGCGCAGCACGGCGGCCCGGGCGGGATGCGGCAGGGCGGCCCACTCCTTCTGCGCGCGGGCTGCGCCCTCCGCGGCGCGAGCGACATCGGCGGCATCGGCGATGCCGACCATCGCCAGGGTCTCACCGGTGGCAGGCTCGATGGATGGGATCTCGCCACCGCCTCCGGCGACCCACTCGCCGTCGATGAAGATCCTGCCCGCGAAGACGGCTGCGTCCAGCAGGCTGTCCGTCGTCGAAGAGGGTGGTGCTCATAGGGACTCCTTCGTCGTTCGATCTCGATCAGACTGTCGCGCCGCGCGACAGTCGCTGCTCGCGACGCCCCACGGTGCTGCCGGACCATCCCTGATGGATGACCCGCATCGCATCGGCGGCAAGCTCCGCTCCATCGTCGTACGGAGCGCGCCAGATCGCCAGCATGTCGGCGGCCGGAGGGGACAGCACCGAACGGGAGAACGCCTCGACGCCCCACCGGCCGTCGATAGCCGTCGTCGAGCGCGTTGCGCACGACGTCGACCACGTCGACCGCGCCGGTGCTCAGCATCCCTCGCCCGGACTGGCCGAGCTCGAGGAAGCCGAGCTTCGGAAGCGCGACGCGGATGGCGGCGGAGATGTCCGCCTCCTCGACGGCCATGTGGAAGGTGTCGAGATGGATGCGGAGATGATCCGATCCGCTCAGCTCGACGTAGGCCAGAGCCTGAGCGGCGGTGTTGACCAGCGAGGTCTCGTATCGGTTGAGCACCTCGAAGGTCATCGTGATGCCGCGGTCGTGCGCGTAGTCGGCAACGGCGCCGACTTCGCGCGCCGATCGCTCCACGGCTGCCCGCGTCGTGGGCCCTGCCGGCGGGCCGAACGCGCCGTACGGCACGCCGTTCATCTGGTCGCCGCCCAGCTGCGACCGTGAGATCGACGACGCTGCGCAGCAGTGCTGCTCCCGCCGCCCGCTCGTCGGCATCTTCCGATGAGACGTCGGCGCCCGGCGCCTGTCCGCCCGCGATCGTGATGGGCGCGAGCCCGCGGTCTGCGAAGAGGCGGGCGATGGCCGGCGCATCCGTGGCCGACGGGTCGAGCGGAGGCAGCACGACCCGCGAGTATCCGGCATCCGCCAGCATGTCCAGCGCCGCAGGCAGGTCGGCGATCGACGCATCGGGCACCAGCACGTTGAGGTGGCAGGCGACGTCGAGGTTCGCGCGAGCCTGAGTGGGAGTGGTCATCGTCGGCTCCTTCGGTCGTTCCGCCGGTGGTCAGAAGGTCGGCAGGTCGAGGCGCTGCTTGAAGACGGAGTAGCCGTCGTCGACGTGGACGACGGTGCCGTTGATGACGTTGGATTCGTCGGAGGCGAGGAAGGCGACCACGTTCGCGATCTCCTCGGGCGCGGTCATCTTGTTGCGCAGCTGCTCGGAGGCGAAGGTGTCCTTCAGCTCATCGCTGAACTGGTTGATGATCGCCGTGCCCACGCGGCCCGGCGTGATCGCGACGGCGCGGACGCCGTACTCGGCCAGCTCGTACGCCGCCGAGCGGGTGAACGAGATGACCGCGGCCTTCGCGGCGCTGTAGGTGAAGGCGAGCTCGGCCGCCTGCTCGCCGTAGATCGAGGAGGTGCTGATGATGACACCGCCGGTGCCCTGGTCGCGGAACTGGCGGCCGGCGGCGAGGATGCCGTAATAGACGCCGTCCTGGTCGATGCGGATCATCGGCGCATAGTCCACCTCGGGATCGTGATCCAGGAGCGGCTTGCCGCCCGCGATGCCGGCGTTGTTGAAGATGACGTCCGAGCCGGCCGAAGGCGTCGACCGCCCGAGCGACCGCGGCCTCGACATCGGAGTACACGGAGACATCGGTCTTCACGGCCACTGCCGCGCCGTCGAATCCGAGCGCGTCCACTTCGGCGACGACCGCCTCGGCCTGCGCCAGATTCATGTCGGCGATGACGACCTTCGCGCCCTCACGGACGAACTTGAGGACGGTCGCGTGACCGATTCCGCTGGCGCCGCCGGTGATGACGGCTGACTTTGCCTTCCAAACGCATGTGCAAACTTCCTTCGAGGGGGTGGTGAGGTGCGAGAGGTCGACCCGTGCGGGGGCTGGATCGCCAGCCCCCGCGACGAGGTGGTGGCGAAGCTACTCGAGCTTGTCCGAGGGCGTGATGGTCGCCGCGTTGGCCTTGTTGACCAACGTCGTCTCGACCGCCTCGAAGTTCTCGTCGGGCATGGTGCCGTCCTCCTGGTACGCGAGCACGTGCTCGAGCACGGAGTCGAGGATCGACGGCCAGGGCTGCTCGACCGTTGCCAGGAAGGCGCCCTCGGCTTCGATCCCGGCGATGGCCTCACTGGTGGCGTCGACGCCGGTCACCTTGCCGTCGGCTCCCGCCTCGGTGATGGCCTGCGCGGCACCGAGAGCCGCGTCGTCCCAGCCGACCCAGACGCCGTCCAGGCCGCCGGGGTTCGCGGTCAGGTAGTCGGCCACCAGCGCGAGCGCCTCGGTGCGTCCGGTCGCGGGTGAGGTCACCTTCTGGATCTCGCCGCCCGCGATCGTGGCGCCCGCCTCGGTCAGCGCCTCCTCGGCCAGGCCGGCACGCATGCGGATGCCGGGGTGAGGGTCGTGACCGATGACCATGATGGTCTTGCCGTCCAGCCCGCCGAGCGACTCGTCGAGCGCTCCGACGGTCTGGTCGACGATGCCCTGCTGATCGGTCGTGATGTTGATGGCGAACGCATCGGTCGGCTCAGTCGCGGAGTCGATCGCGAAGATCGGGATGCCGGCATCCTTCGCCGCGGTGACGATCGAGCCGATGGATGCGACATCCGTGTAGCCGTCGAGGATCACGTCGGCTCCCTGGCCGATCGCGCTCTCGACGGCGGGGTTCATCTTCTGGAAGTCGAAGTCGCCCTGGATCATGGTCAGATCCCAGCCGAGCTCGTCCGCCTGCTCCTGGACGGCCTTGACCCACCAGGCGCCGATCGGCGTCTGGTTGCCGGAGGTGAACGCGATGACCTTCAACGGCTCGTCGCTGCCGCCTCCGCTGTCGCCCCCGGTGCCCCCCGTGCCGCTGCCGCCCGAGGAACAGCCCGGTCAGCGTGATCGCTGCCGCTACGGCCAGCGCTCGCGAGGGCCTTGAATTTGGTTCGCATGTGTCTACTCCTTTGTTTCATTGCGTTGTGTGCTGGGCTGCTTCGAGCGGGATCGGGCCGCCCGGCTCTGGGTTGCCGCGCCGCCGCTATCGCTCTCTGGTCTTGAAGGACGACAGGGTCACGGCGGCGATGATGATCAGGCCGGTGACGACCTGCTGTACGTATGCGTTGACACCGAGGATGTTCAGGCCGTTGCTCATCACGCCGATGATCGCGACGCCGACCATGGTGCCGACGATGTTCGCCGCCCCGGACCGGACGATGGTCATCCCGAGGAACACGGCGGCGACCGAGAACAGCAGGTTGTCCTCGCCCTGGACGGCGCTCGCGCTGCCGAGGCGCGCCGCCAGAAGGATTCCGCCGATCGCCGACACCAATCCTGCGACGGCGAATGCCAGCAGTCGGGCACGTCGGACATTGACTCCGGAGAGGCGCGATACCTCCGCGTTGCCGCCGATCGCGTACCACCGGCGCCCCAGTGTCGTGAACCTGAGGACGAACCACAGGATCACCGAGATGGCGATCGCGATGAAGACCGGCAGCGGGATCTCGAGGACCCGGCCCTGACCGAGGAAGTTGAATTCCGGCGGCAGGTTGAACAGGGTCGTTCCATCCGTCACGAGGAACGCGAGGCCGGTCACCGACGTCAAGGTCGCCAGTGTCGCCACGAACGCCGAGAGGTTCAGATAGGCAACGAGCGCGCCGTTGATCAACCCGACGAGCAGGCCGACGAGCAGAGCCACCGCGATCGCGGCAGCCACGGGTACGCCGCCGAGCATCATGGAGGCCGCCACGGCGCCGGCCAGGGCGGACGTCGCCGCGACCGAGAGATCGAAGTCGCCGACCACCATGACGATCGTCTGCGCGCCCGCGATGATCGCCAGGATCGCCACCTGATAGAGGATGTTCCGCACGTTCGTGAAGCTGAGGAAGACGTCCGGGCGCATCGCGAAGAAGAAGATGATCAGCACCACCAGGGCGAGCACCGTGCCTGACGCGAGAAGCGTCTGTCCCACCGACCGGCGGGGGACGGCTCGGACATCGCTGGTGTCCTCGAGTCCCGGGTTACGCGTCGTTGTCATCTGAATCAGCCTTTCCGTAGCAGTACGCCAGCAGGACTTCCTCGTCCGCCTCCGAGGCCGCGACCTCACCGGAGATCCGCCCCTCGTGCATGATCAGCACCCGGTCGCTCATGCCGATGAGCTCCGGCAGCTCCGAGCTGACGGCGACGACCGTCGTCCCGCCGGCAGCGAGCTCTCGGATCAGGCGATAGATCTCCGCTTTTGTTCCCACGTCGATGCCGCGCGTCGGCTCGTCCATGAGCAGCACCTTCGGCCTCCGGGCCAGCATCTTGGCCAGCACGACCTTCTGCTGATTGCCGCCGGACAGCTCTCCCACCGCCTGCCGCTGGCTCCGCGCCTTGATCTGCAGGTCACTCATGCCCTTGCTGACGATGTCGGAGATCCGCGCGCCCGAGACGAAGCCGAAGGAGCTCACGGCGGGGATGTTGGCCAGAGCGATGTTGTCGCGGATCGTCGTGCCGAGGATCACGCCCTGCGTGCGACGTTCCTCCGGAACCAGCGCGATCCCGGCATCCAACGCCCTGCCGACGCCGGGCGAGTGCGGCAGGGTCGTGTTCCCCACCGTGATCGTCCCGGCCGTGTGCTTCTGAGCTCCGGACAGGACGCGCATCAGCTCGCTGCGGCCCGAGCCGGCGAGGCCTCCGATGCCGAGCACTTCGCCCTTGAACGCGGTGAACGAGATGTCTTTGACGCGCCGACCGTCGAGCCCCTCCACCGTGAGCGCCACCTCGGTCGTGACCGTGGTGCGCTCCGGGTACAGCTCGCCGCCGGGGCGGCCGACCATGTTCGAGATGACCTCGTCGATGTTGGAGTCGGCGACATCCTTCGTGATGATCGTCTCGCCGTTGCGCATGACCGTGAGGCGGTCGCAGAGCTCGAAGACCTCCTCGAGACGATGCGACACGTAGAGGATCGCCACCCCCTCATCGCGGAGGCTCCGCAAGACCTTGAACAGCTCGGTGATCTCGGTGTCGGTCAGCGAAGCGGTCGGCTCGTCCAGGATGAGCACCTGGGCGTCGGTCGCGAGCGCGCGGGCGAACGCCACCATGGTCTGCTGCACGGGCGACAGCTCGCCGGCGAGCCTGCCGAGCGGGATCTTCTGGTGGAGACGGTTCAGCTGCTCACGCGCACGGCGACGCATGGCTCCCCACTGCACGACGCCTCCGCGGGAAGGCGTCTGGTCGCCGAGCAGGATGTTCTCGGCGACGCTGATCGTGGGGATGATGGACAGCTCCTGGTACAACGCCACAATGCCTGCGCGGTTCGCCACGCGGACGTTGTGGAATTCGACCTCCTCGCCGTTTCGCCACAGCGTTCCGGCATCCGGCGCGTAGATGCCGGTGAGCACCTTGATCAGCGTCGACTTGCCGGCGCCGTTCTCGCCGAGGAGCGCGTGGATCTCGCCCGGGTCGCACATCCAGCTGCGCGCCGTTGAGGGCATGCACCCCGTCGAAGCGCTTGACGATGTCGCGTGCTTCGAGGGCGGGGGACATTGTGCTGGTCTGGTCGGTCGTCGTCATGACGCGCTTTCCTCGTCGATGTCGTTGCAGCGGATGACGACCTTGGCGAACTTGCCGCTGACGTGCACAGCGAACGCCTCCGCTGCGTCGTCGAGATCGAAGACGGACTGCGTCAGCTCGTCGAGCTCGAGGTACGGAAGGATCTGCAGAGCCCGCGGGAACGCGTACGGCGAGACGAACACGCCGGTCAGGGTCAGCTCCTTCAGGTAGAGGTAGTCCGAGAGGTTCAGCGGCATCTCGAAGTCCTCCGGGTACATCGCCCCGTAGATGACCGTCGCGCCCTTCGCGGCGATGTCGAGGAGGCCGCGTACCGCGCGCGGCGAGCCGGAGGCATCGATGACGACATCGAATCCGCGGCCGTCCGTGATCGCGTCGGCGCGGGCGTACTGGTCCTCCGAGATCGGATCGATGACGACATCCGCCCCGTGCCGCAGCGCCATCTCGCGACGCTCGGCGATCGGCTCGATGAGGGTGAGGGAGGTCGCGCCGTTCATCTTCATGACCTGCAGGGCGAGCTGGCCGATCGGCCCCCCGCCGCAGATCGCGACGCGGTCGCCGACCTTGATGCGGGTCTTGTCGGCGATGCGCACCGCCACGGACGTCGGCTCGAGCAGGCAGCCCTTCAGCAGCGAGACGTCGTCGGGCAGCTTGTAGACCTGCGATTCGTGCCACGTGACGGTCTCGGCCATGCCGGGACGGTTGTAGTCCTGGATGTGCTCGCAGAACTGCTGCGCACCCGTGCGGCAGGCGGTGCACGTGCCGCAGAAGCGGAGGAAGTTGCCCGCGACCCGGTCGCCGACCTGAAGGCCGTTGCGGTGCGCTGCGGCTCCCAGCGCCTCGACGATGCCGGAGAGCTCATGACCGAGCCCGATCGGGACGTCGGTGCCGAAGAACCCCTCGGCCAGGTGCGGGTCGGACCCGCAGATCGCCGAATACGCGACGCGGATGCGCACGTCCTCGGGGCCGAGCTCGGGCTGCGGCATGTCGACCACGCCGATCCTGCCCCGGGTGTTCTCGTCGGGATCGCGGAGGCTCCCGATCCTCGTGACTGCGACTGTTCTCATTCGTCTCTCCGTTGAGCGAGCGTGATGCGCGGGCTGTCAGTCGCCGGCGGCGATGACCCGGCGGGTGGCGGCGATGGTCGCAGCCAGGCCGTAGCCGTGCTTGTCGCGCAGCTCCTCGTCGCCTCCGAACCCGGCGTACACCTGCGGGATGCCGAGCCGCTCGAACGCGGTGAGACGGATGCCGCGGTCCGCGACGACGTCGGCCACACGGCTTGCGAGCCCGCCGTAGGCGAGGTGGTCCTCGAGGACCACGAACCGGCCGCCGGTCTCGGCGGCGCATCGCGCGATGAGCTCTTCGTCGATCGGCTTCAGCGTGAACATGTCGACCACCCGCACCGACCGGCCGTCCTTCTCGAGCTCCTCCGCGGCGTCGAGCGCCTGGGCGACCACGGTGCCGTGCGTGAAGATCGTGGCGTCGGTTCCCTCGCGGGCGATGATGCCCTTGCCGATCCGGATCTCGTGCTCGCCGGGCTCGTAGAGCACCTTGTCGGACTTGCCGACGGCCAGGCGGATGTAGATCGGGCCCTCCATCGACATCGACTGGCGGAGGATCTCGCCCACCATCACCGGATCGCCGATCGAGGTGACGGTCATGTTGGTCAGCGCGCACATCAGCGCGAGATCTTCGACCGCGTAGTGGGTCGAGCCGCCGTTGCCGACGAGCCCGCCGTGGGTGCCGATGATCTTGACCGGAAGGTTCGGATAGCAGACATCCGATCGCACCTGCTCGAGCGCCCGCATGCTGAGGAAGGGCAGCATGCCCGACACGACGGGGATGTTGCCGTCGTAGGCGAGCCCGGCGGCGATCCCGACGCACACCTGCTCGGCGAGCCCGACGTCGAGGAAGCGCTCCGGGAACTTGTCGCGGAATTCGACGAGCGTCGCGCCGATGTCGGGGGTCAGCACCCACAGGTTCGGGTAGTCGTCGCCCAGCTCGGCGAGGGTCGTCCCGATGACGGATCGGGCACCGAGGAAGTCTCCGAAGGTGAAGGTGACGGGCATCAGACGGACTCCTTCTCACGCGATGCTTCGAGCGCTGCCATCGCGCGCTCCAGGTCGGCGGCGCCGAGCGATCCGGCGTGCCAGGCGAGGTTGTGCTCCATGAAGTCGACGCCCTTGCCCTTGATGGTTTCGCAGATGACCACCGTCGGGCGGTCGCTGTCGGTCGCCGGCAGGGCGTCGATGGCCTCCACCAGCTGACCCATGTCGTGGCCGTCGATGTGCACGACGTTCCAGCCGAACGCGGCCCACTTGTCGGGGTAGGGCTCGAAGACGACGCGCTCCTCGGCGAAGCTCGTCATGAGCTGGCGGTTGCGGTCGACGAAGGCGACCAGGTTGCCGAGCTCGTTGCTGCGGGCCGCCATGGCGGCCTCCCACACCGAGCCCTCACCGGTCTCGCCGTCGCCGAGCAGACACACCACGCGGTGCGATTCGCCGCGGCCGCGAGCGCTCAGCGCCATGCCGACCGCGAGCGGCAGGCCGTGGCCGAGCGACCCGGTCGAGCACTCCACGCCGGGCAGCTGCACCTTGCACGGGTGCATGCCGTAGGCGCTGTCGAGCTGGCCGTAGGTGTCGACGATGCCTTCGTACGAGAAGAACCCGCGGATCGACATCGCGATGTACATGCAGACCGCAGCGTGGCCCTTGCTCAGCACGAAGCGGTCCCGCTCGGGGTTGCGCAGGTCGGTCGGGTCGACGTGCAGACCGTACTCGAACAGCGCCGTGAAGATGTCCGCGGCGGACAGATCCCCGCCGATGTGGACGGCACCCTCGTACGTTCCGCACAGGTGCAGCAGCTTCGACCGCAGCTCGAACGCCAGGTCCTTCAGCTCTTCGACGGTATGCGGACTCTCGGCCGCCTGCAGCTTCGCTCGCGCCATCACATGCCTCCTCGTCATCGATTCGCGTCGACGAGACACCGGCACTGCGCGGTCTCCATCGACATTCGCTTGTGGTTCGAGCCGGTCTCCCGGACTTCGACCTGGCGACAGTAACACGAAGTGATTTACAAGTAAACAGGAATGTAGATAAACTTGTTTACGGATGCGGAGCCGCATCCGGTCAACGATTCGCAAGTCACAGAGAGGTGCTTGATCGCCATGACGGAGACATTGGAGACAGTCCGCACGGGACTGTTCATCGGAGGCGCGGAGCGCCAGACCGACGAGACACTGCCGATCGCAGATCCCGGAAAACCGGGAGTGATCGCCGGATACGCGGCATCCGCTTCGACGGAGGACGTCGCCGACGCGGTGGCCGCGGCGAAGGCGGCGTTCCCGGCGTGGTCGCGGCTGAGTGCGACCGAGCGGGCCGCGAAGATGGCCGAGGCGATCGCCGGCATCGCGGACGACCGCGACACCGACGCCGCCATCCTGTCGCAGGAGAACGGCAAGATCCGCTTCGAGAGCTGGATCGACGCGCTCGTCTTCGAGATCCGCTGGAACCTCGCCCTGATGATCGCCGACGAGGTCGACACCGGAAAGACCCTGCCCGTGGTTCCCGGCATCCCGGTCGAGACCGTCGTGTCGTACCAGCCGCTGGGTGTGGTCACCGTGATCGTGCCCTTCAACTGGCCGATCGCGATCCTCGGCGCGGCGCTTCCGCACGCGCTGCTGGCCGGCAACACCGCGATCGTCAAGCCGCCGCAGTCCGCCCCGCTGGCGACCACGCGCGTGGTGCAGCGCATCGCCGAGAAGCTGCCGCCGGGCGTGCTCAACATCATCACCGGCAAGGACGAGAACATGGCCGGCCTCATCCAGAACACGGATGTCGCCAAGGTCTGCTTCACCGGCTCGGTGAACGGCGGCAAGCGGATGATGGAGATGGCCTCGAAGTCGCTGACCCGGGTGACGCTCGAGCTGGGCGGCAACGACGCTGCGGTGTTCCTCGAGGACGCGATCCTCGACGACACCCACCTCGACCGGCTCTACGCCGCGATCTACGACACCACCGGGCAGATCTGCATGAATGCCAAGCGGGTCTACGTGCACAACTCCCGTCTCGACGAGGTCGTCGCCGGCCTCAGCGCGCGACTCGAGAAGGCCGTGATCGGCTACGGCCTCGACGAGGGCACCACGATGGGTCCGCTGCACTCCCCCGCCCAGAAGGCGTTCGTCGAGGAGATCATCCAGGAGGCGAAGGATGCCGGCGCCGACGTGCGCGAGTTCGGCGAACTTCCGGGCGGCGAGCTCGCGGGCGGCAACTTCCTGCGTCCGGCGATCGTCGTGAACCCGGACTCGTCGCTGCGGGTCGTCACGCAGGAGCAGTTCGGGCCCGTCATCCCCGTCATCGGGTTCGACACCGAGGAGGAGGCGGTCGCCCTCGCGAACGACACGTGGGGCGGCCTCTGCGGCTCGGTCTGGACCGGCAGCCCCGAGTCCGCGAACCGCATCGGGTCGCAGCTGGTCTGCGGCTACGTGTGGGTCAACGACCACGGTGCCACGCGGCTCGACCTGCGCGCGCCGTTCGGCGGCATGAAGCAGTCGGGCATCGGCCGGGAGCAGGGCATCGAGGGCATCCGCTCCTTCCAGGACACCCGCTCGATCGCCACCATCGACGCTGCGGCACTGGCCGCACAGGCGCACTGATGGCGCGCCGTGGCCGACATCCTCGGCTTTCGAGCCCGAGGGTGCCGGCCACGGCATCCGCTCCGCCGGCTCCCGGTCTCGAACCTCGTTGGCTAGAATCGGCTCACGGATTCCGACGTGATCCGGCGCTGGAATGGAGTGCGGTTGATAAGCGACGTGAACACTGAAGCCGGGCCGGTCTTCGTGGGCGCACCCGAGATCATCACCGCGCCGCTGGACGACGTGATCGACAGTGAGAACTTCACGCCGCGACTGCTCGCACTGCTGTCGAACGCGCTCGTGTGGCGCGAGTCCCGCCTGCTGCGACAGGCGTTCAATCTCGGCACCAACGACTGGCGCGTGATCTCCGCGCTCTCGATCCGGCCGGGAGCGACCTCCAGCGACATCTCCGAGTTCGTCGCCATGAACAAGGCGGTCGTCTCCAAGAGCGTCAACACCCTGATCGCGCGCGAGCTCATCGTTCCGGCCGACGGCGCGCGCGGCTCGCGTCACCTGTACCTGACCCGCGCCGGCGCGGACATGCACGACCGCATGAAGCCGATCTCTCTCGAGGGCCAGGAGATCGTGCTCGCCGACCTCAGTCCGGAAGAGGTGCGTCAGCTCAACGCTCTGCTCACGCGGCTCCTGCACAAGACCCCCGACCTCTCCCGTGCCGCGGACTCCGCCGACGGGTTCGACGGACGCTGACTCCCAGGGCCGGGAGGCGATGTCGCTCCTCGCTCCGGATATGCCTATAGACATTCCCTATGTACATAGGTAAACTGGACTGCTGGAAGCGCGACGACGCGTTCCGGCTGAAAGCGGAAAGGACCTCGATCGGTGTCGAAGACCACGCACGTCATGGCCAACCCTCAGGCGGCTCTGGAGCTGCTGAACGGCTACTCCCTCGAGATGACCGGAAAGGATGTGCCGGGCCTTCTCGAGGCGAAGGACTCGATCCCTGCCGGCACCAAGGTCAATGTCACCTTCCTGGGCAACGAAGATCTCGAGATGCGGGTCGCGGCCGCCAAGGCCGTGCGCGAACTGGGCTTCCTGCCGGTTCCGCACATCTCCGCCCGCCGCCTGAGCTCCCGTGCGCAGCTCGAGGAGTTCCTCTCCCGGCTGCAGGATGTCGGCGCGACCGACAGCGTCTTCGTCGTCGGCGGCGACCCGACCACCCCCGAGGGTCCGTATGAGGACTCGTACGACGTGATCCGCACCGGACTCCTGCGCGACTACGGAGTGAAGGAGGTCGCATCGCCGGCTACCCCGAGGGCCACCCCGACATCTCCGACGAGGCTCTCTGGCGCGCGCTCGATGACAAGTCCCTCTCCCTCTCGCAGCAGGGACTGGACGCGACGATCCTCACCCAGTTCGCGTTCGACACCGACCCGGTGCTGGCCTGGATCGAAGCGGTCCGCGCCCGCGGCATCGACAGCACGATCCGGATCGGCACCCCCGGTCCCGCCGGCATCAAGCGCCTGCTCGGCTTCGCCCGCCGATTCGGCATCGGCGCGAACGCGATGATCGTGAAGAAGTACGGCTTCTCGCTCACCAACCTGATGGGCACCGCCGGTCCTGACAAGTTCGTCACCGACCTGTCCGCGCTGCTGGCCGAAGCCACGCCGGTGAGCGGTCAGGACGCGTCCGACCCCGCGAAGGGTCCCGCCACCGGACCTGTCAAACTGCACTTCTATACCTTCGGCGGACTGCTCGCCACTTCGGAGTGGGCGCGCGCGTTCGCCGCCGCCCGGAGTTGACCGAGGCCTGACGGCCGAGGCCGAAGGAGAAGTCCGATGACGCTGCACAACGAAGCTCTGCGCGACCACGCCTGCCTGATCGTGCACGGCCCCGACAGGCCGGGCATCGTCGCGGCGATCAGTGCGCTGGTCACCCGCAATCAGGGGAACATCGTCCAGCTCGACCAGTACTCCGACGACGCGGACGGCGGCAACTTCTTCCAGCGGGTCGTCTTCCACCGCCCCGACCTGGCCGCGGCGACCCCCGAGATCGAAGCGGACCTCGCCGAGACCGTCGGCGCGCTCGGGCTGGAGTGGATCCTCACCGACCAGTCCGTCCCGAAGCGGATGGCGATCCTCGCGTCCACGTCGGATCACTGCCTGCTGGAACTGCTCTGGCGGCACCGCCGCGGAGAACTGCCGGTGACGATCCCGATGGTGATCTCCAACCACACCAACACCGCCGAGGACGTCCGCTCGTTCGGCATCCCGTTCTTCCACGTCCCCTCGCAGGGGCCGGACAAGTCCGCAGCCGAGGCGCGGATCCTCGAGCTGCTCAAGGGCAACGTCGATTTCATCGTGCTGGCCCGCTACATGCAGATCATCTCCGAGGACTTCCTCGAAGAGGTCGGCGTTCCGGTGATCAACATCCACCACTCGTTCCTGCCCGCCTTCATCGGCGCCGCGCCGTACCGGAAGGCGAAGGAGCGCGGCGTGAAGCTGATCGGCGCGACCAGCCACTACGTCACGAAAGACCTCGACGAAGGACCCATCATCGAGCAGGACGTCGCCCGCGTGAACCACGCGATGGATGCCGCCGACCTGCAATCCCGCGGCGCCTACGTCGAACGCGCCGTGCTCTCCCGCGCCGTGCAATGGCACGCCCAGGACCGCGTCATCCGACACGGCAACCAGACCATCGTCTTCACGGACCGACCGTGACCACCACGGGCGCCTCGACCTGAGGCTCCCCACCGAACAGAGAGGTTCCCCCATGGCACACAAGAATCTGCAGGAAGTGATCGACGCTGCGGGCAGCCCCGTCGAGCTCCTGCGCAACTCCCAGATCGGCTCGTACATCTACCCGGTCGTGCCCGCCGACTTCCAGAACTGGATCAAGGAGCAGAAGGCGTGGCGCGACACCGCCGTGCTCTACGACCAGTCGCACCACATGGACAACCTGTTCATCAAGGGGTCGGACGCGATCCGCCTCATCTCCGACACGGCGATCAACTCGACCGCGGTGTTCCCGGTGGACAAGGCGAAGCAGTACGTGCCGACCACCGCCGCCGGGCACGTGATCGGCGACGGCATCCTGTTCCGCGAGGGCGAGGACGAGTACGTGTACGTCGGCCGCGCCCCCGCCTCCAACTGGCTGCTCTACCACGGCGAGACCGGCGGCTACTCGAACCTCGACATCGAGATCGACCGTCGCTCCCCCTCGCGCCCCTACGGCCACGAGGTGAAGCGCAACTACTACCGCTTCCAGATCCAGGGCCCGAACGCCTGGCAGGTCATCGAGAAGCTTCACGGCGGTCCGCTCGAGCAGCTGAAGTTCTTCAACATGTCCACCATGACGATCGACGGCACCACGGTCCGGACGCTGCGTCACGGCATGGCGGGTGCACCGGGTCTCGAGATCTGGGGCCCGTACGAGGACCACGACCGCATCTGGAACGCGATCGTGCAGGCCGGTGCCGAGTTCGGGCTGGTTCCCGTGGGCTCCCGCGCCTACCCGTCGAACACGCTGGAGTCGGGCTGGATCCCGTCCCCACTGCCGGCGATCTACACCGGCGCCGAGGAGCGCGGCTACCGCGAGTGGCTGCCGGCCGACGGCTACGAGGCGACCGGCACGCTCGCCGGCTCGTTCGTCTCCGAGAACATCGAGGACTACTACCTCACCCCATGGGAGCTCGGCTACGGCAACTTCGTGAAGTTCGACCACGACTTCATCGGCCGCGATGCACTGGAGAAGATCGACCCGGCCAGCCAGCGCAAGAAGGTCACGCTCGCGTGGGATGCGGAGGACCTCGGCAAGGTCTGGACGTCGCTCCTGAACGTCGACGGCCCGAGCTACAAGTTCTTCGACCTGCCGCTGGCGAACTACGGGTCGGCGAACTACGACTCGGTGGTGGACGAGGACGGCACCGTCGTCGGCTACTCGATGTTCACCGGCTACAGCGCCAACGAGCGCCGCGGCCTCTCGCTCGCGACGGTCGACCCGAACGTCCCCGAGGGCACGGAGCTGAAGGTCGTCTGGGGCGAGCCGAACGGCGGCACCAAGAAGGCGAGCGTCGAGCCGCACGAGCAGATCGAGGTGCGCGCCGTGGTCAGCCCGGTGCCGTACTCGACGGTCGCCCGCGCGACCTATCAGGGCGGATGGCGCACGCAGTACCAGTCCGCGTAGCTGTCGCCCAATAAGCTCGAGGGGGTTCGCCCGGTCAGGCTGCTGAGCTCGCATGAGATCGCAGCCGATCGAAGGGCGGACCCCCTCGCACCATTTTCGGCATCCGCGGACAAGGAGGCATCGTGAGCCTGCGCTACGCCCTTCTCGCGCTGCTGCGCGTGGGGCCGCTCTCGGGCTACGACCTGCAGAAGCAGTTCTCGCTCTCCGTCGGACACGTCTGGCATGCCCCCGACTCTCAGATCTATCCCGAGCTGCGAAAGATGGAGACCGAGGGTCTCATCGAGGGTGAGGATCAGGCGCGCGGTCAGCGGGGCACGCGGCGCGTTTACCACGTGACGGATGCCGGCGAGAAGGCGTACATCGACTGGATGCGGTCGCCGCTGGACTATCAGCGCGTACGCGATCCGGCGCACCTGCGCGCCGCATACCTGGAGAACACCACCCCCGATGCCGCTCGCGCGTTCTTCCGGGGGCATATCGCGGAGTGGGAGTCGGAGCTCGAGCAGTGGGAGCAGGAGCTGCGTCGCATAGACGCGCGCGACAATCCGATGCTCGTCCGGCGGCTCGCGGTCACGCCCGAGCGTGAGAAGGAGCGCACCGTCGCCTTCAAGCGCCTCGCCTACGAGGGTCTCGTCGACCGCGCGAACGGTGAGATCGCCTGGGCTCGTCGCGGTCTGGAGCTGATCGACCGGCTCGAGTCCGTCGACTGACCTCGCCGCCACCATCGCACCCGGCTGAGGTGCGAGCGGAGCGGGATGTTCCGCTGGCGAAGCTGGCATCGGGTCTGGCGGGGCGCGCGCCAGCAAGCCGGGGGTATGGGGCGGAGCCCCATAAAGAACGGCGCCGAGGGCCGCCGGGGGCATGCTGAGCGGGCCGAACATCTCGCGCAGCGGCCGAGCCGACTCAGAACACGTACTCCATCAGATCCACACCCAGCGTCCGGAACGCTTCGTGCGCGCGCAGCCGGTGCGTGATCGACAGGTCGTCGAAGCACACGATCAGCGCATACGAGACGCCGGCCCGAGGACCCGCCAGAACTCCCGCTTCGACGCGGACGCCGGCATCCTGCCCCGTCTTGTTGATGAACAGCAGCCCGTGCTCGTCGTTCTCGTGCGAGAACGGATCGAGCCCGGTGGCCGATGCAACCAGCGACAGGTCGTGGTTGAGGCTCAGCCACTCGGCGACCTGCGCGCTGACCCCCGCGGACACGGCCTGAGAGTTCACCAGCGCGGCGAACAGCGCCGCGAGCTCGCGCGCCGATCCCAGCGCGACGTGCGGTGCGTCATCGGGCCCCCGCTCGTCGCGGAACCGGTCGATCAGTGCCGATCGCGTCAGCCCCAGCTGCTCGATCCTGGCCCGGACCGCGGGCAGCCCGACTCGCTCGATGAGCGCGTTCGCGGCCAGAGCGTCGCCGGTCGCTGCGGTGAGCACCGCCAGATCGGCGAGCGGCAGGGCAGGCGCCTTGAGGTGCTGCCACACGCCCGCCACGGTGACCGTCTCCAGCGAGGACTTCTCGATGATCTCCAGCGGATCCAGCGCCCCCGACTCGAAGCCGGCGGCGACCTCGATGAGCAGCGGCACCACCCCCAGCCCCGCGACGGGCAGCATCACGAAATCGTCGCCCGCCAGCACCGTGGTGCCGCGGTCGAGGTCGGTGATGCGCACCGAGATGCGGAAGCCGGACGTGGCGAGCTGGTCGAGCGCCTTCAGCGTCGACGTGAATGATCTGCGGCCGACCGCGGCACGGCGCGGCAGGCGTCTGTTGCTTCGTCGCGACCCCCGTAGCGACTCTGCGTCCCGTTTGGGCTCAGGGGCAATGCCCACCAGGATTCCTTCCGATGTGAGGGGGAACGAGGGGATGCGCCGCGTGGCGCGTGGGGAATGCATCGATGGCGCGTGTTCTGTTGTGGGTGTCTTCGAGCAGCCGCGCGCGGTCGGGTGACTGGCGCGGGAGGTGTCACCAGATGGTGACGCGTTTGTCGGAGTCGAGCCAGAGCTCGTCCGACTCCGTCACGTCGAACGCGTCGTAGAAAGCGTCGATGTTCCGGACGATCTGGTTGCAGCGGAATTCGTTGGGAGAGTGCGGGTCGATGGTCAGCAGCCGGATGGTCTCGGCATCCCGGCCCTTCTGCTGCCAGATCTGCGCCCACGAGAGCAGCAGACGCTGGATGCCGGTGTAGCCGTCGATCTCCGGCCCGACGCCGTTCCCGCCGACGCCGGCGGTCGCTGAGCCGTCGCCGGTCGCTGAGTGCCGAGCCGCTGCCGGTCGCTGAGCTCGTCGAAGCGTCGCCGTCACCCGGCTCGTCGGCATCCTCGGACTCCGGGCTCGCGCTCTTCCGAAGGGACAGCTCGTATGCCTTGATCGCGATGCCGAGCCCGCCGAGGTCGCCGATGTTCTCGCCGATGGTGAGAGCGCCGTTGACGGAGTGCTCCTCCGGCAGCCCGCGCGGTGTGAGGGCGTTGAACTGATCGATGAGCACTGTGGTCCGCTCTTCGAAGGCGGAGCGGTCGGCGTCGGTCCACCAGTCGCGCAGCGATCCGTCGCCGTCGAATCGGCTGCCCTGGTCGTCGAAGCCGTGTCCGATCTCGTGGCCGATGACGGCGCCGATGCCGCCGTAGTTCGCGGCCGCGTCGCGGTCGGCCTCGAAGAAGGGGTACTGCAGGATCGCGGCCGGGAACACGATCTCGTTCAGGAGCGGGTTGTAGTAGGCGTTGACGGTCTGCGGGGTCATGTACCACTCGTCGCGGTCGACCGGCTCGCCGATCCGGCCGAGCTGGCGGTCGTGCTCATGGATGTGCGCGCGGCGGACGTTGCCGACGAGGTCGAACGCGTCGATCTCGAGCGTCGAGTAGTCCCGCCACTTGATCGGGTAGCCGATCTTCGGGGTGAAGGCATCGAGCTTGGAGAGGGCCCGCTCGCGGGTCTCGGGACTCATCCATTCGAGGTCGGCGATGCTCTGGCGGTACGCCTCGATGAGGTTCGCGACCAGCTCGTCCATCGCGACCTTGGCGGCCGGCGGGAAGTGCCGCTCGACGTACACGCGCCCGATCGCCTCACCCATCGCAGCCTCGGCGAGGCCGACGCCGCGCTTCCAGCGCTCGCGGTTGACGGGCACCCCGGTCAGCTGCGTTCCGTAGAACGCGAAGTTCTCCTCGACGAACGGATCGGACAGGAACGCGGCCGCGCCGTGCACGATGCGGAAGCGCAGCCATGCCTTCCAGTCCTCGAGGCGGTCCTCGACCAGGAGCGAGCCGAGTCCCTCGAGGAAGCTCGGCTGGTAGACGTTCGCCTCGGCGAAGGCGTCTTCGCGGCCGGGTGCGGTGCCCTCCAGCCACGGGTGCAGGTCGATGCCGGCGAGCTGCACGACAGCATCCCACGACATGAGGTTGTACGTGGCGACCGCGTCGCGGCTCTTGACGTTGTCCCAGTGGTGGGTCGCAAGCTCGGTCTCGAGCGCGAAGATCCGGTCCGCGGACGCGGGCGCCTCGGGCACACCGGCGAGCTCCAGCATCCGCTGGATGTGCCCGCGGTAGGTCGTGCGGAGGTCGGCGAAGTTGTCGAGGCGGTAGTAGCTCTCGTCGGGGAGCGACAGGCCGCCCTGCACGAGGAAGGGCACGTACCGCTGCGGGTTGCCCGGGTCGGGCTCGACGTACAGGCCGATGAGGCCGCCGATCCCGTCCCGCTCGAGCTCTCCGAGGGTGCGCAGGAGCGCGCGGGATCGACGTGATGGCGTCGACCCTGGCCAGCTGGTCGAGCAGGGGCGACGCGCCGAGCTCCGCGATGCGCTCGGTGTCCATGAAGCTGGTGTACAGGTCGCCGATCTTGCGCGACTCGGTGCCCGGCTCGGCTTCGCGGGTCTCCTCGACGATCGCGTGCACGTCCTTCTCGGCCTGCTCGGCGATCAGGTGGAACGAACCCCAGCGCGCCTTGTCCTCGGGGATCTCGGTGCGCTCCAGCCAGGCGCCGTTCACGTGACGGAACAGGTCGTCCTGGGGGCGGATCTCAGCACTGAGTTCGTCGAGCGCGAGACCAGATCGGGATTCGGTCATGGGTACAGGATATGCGTCCGCACACCCCATACCAGACCGTCTGGGGATCGACCGCGGCGTCCGGGACGGCTCCTAAGCTCGGAGGGTGACGAGCCGCCGCGACACGCTGAACCGCGACATCCTGCGGCTTGCCGTTCCCGCACTCGGATCGCTCGTCGCGGAGCCGCTCTTCCTCATCGTCGACTCCGCGCTGGTGGGCCACCTGGGCGTGACTCCGCTCGCGGGTCTCGGCATCGCGTCGGCCGTACTGCAGACGATCGTCGGGCTCATGGTCTTCCTCGCCTACGCGACCACGCCGGCGGTCGCGCGCAGGTTCGGCGCCGGCGACCCGACGCGGGCGGTGTCGGTGGGCATCGACGGGATGTGGCTCGCGCTCGGGATCGGCGCGATTCTGGCCCTCGTCGGCTACCTCGCCACTCCCCTGCTCGTCGGCCTCTTCGGTGCGAGCCCAGAGGTCGCCCGCGACGCGGAGACCTATCTCGGCATCTCGATGTGGGGGCTGCCGGCGATGCTCATCGTCTTCGCTGCAACGGGGCTCCTGCGTGGCATGCAGGACACGGTGACCCCGCTGTGGATCGCCGGGCTCGGCTTCGGCGCCAACGCGCTGCTGAACTGGTTCTTCATCTACGGCCTCGGCTGGGGGATCGGCGGATCGGCCTTCGGAACCGTCGTCGCGCAGTGGGGGATGGTCGCGGCGTACGTCGTCGTGATCGGCAGGCTCGCGCGCCGCCACGACGCGTCGATCCGACCGCAGCGCGAGGGCGTGAGCGGGTCGGCGCGTTCGGGCGGCTGGCTGTTCCTGCGGACGCTCTCGCTGCGCGCCGCGCTGCTGGCCACGGTCTTCGTGGCGACCGGCCCTGGGCACCGACGAGCTGGCCGGCTGGCAGGTCGCGTTCACGATCTTCTCGACGGCCGCCTTCGCACTGGACGCCCTCGCGATCGCCGCGCAGGCACTGATCGGCAAGGGTCTCGGCGCCGGCGACACCCGCGAAGTCGAGCGCACCCTCAGCCGCACCGTCGCTTGGGGCGCCTGGTTCGGCGTCATCGTCGGCGCGGTGATCGGCGTGCTCTCGGGCGTGATCGGGCTGCTCTTCACCGGCGATGCGGCTCTGGCGGCGCTCATCCAGCCCGCACTGATCGTGCTCGCCGTCGCGCAGCCGATCTGCGGCATCGTGTTCGTCCTCGATGGCGTGCTGATCGGTGCCGGCGATGCGAAGTACCTGGCGATAGCCGGCGTGCTCAACCTCGTGCCCTTCGTGCCCGCGCTCATCCTCCTCGCGGTGCTCGGCGCAGGAGGCGCAGCGGGGCTGGCGTGGCTGTCGGTCGCCTTCTTCGGCGTCTACATGCTCGCGCGGCTGGCCACTCTGGGTTGGCGTGTCCGCGGCTCGGGATGGATGACGGCCGGGGCCTGAGCGCGATCTAGGTCGACGCCGCCCAGCGCCTGCACCACTCGTACATCACGACGGCCGCTGCGGCCGAGGCGTTGATCGAGCGGGTCGAGCCGTACTGCGTGATCTCGACGACTGCGGATGCGGCGGCCAGCGCCTCCTCGGACAGCCCGGGGCCCTCTTGACCGAACAGCAGCACGCACCTCTCCGGGAGGTCGGCCCGCTCGACCGGTGCAGCGCCGGGCAGGTTGTCGACCGCGATGATCGGCAGGGATGCGGCATCCGCCCACGCGGCGAACGCCGCGACGTCCTCGTGATGACGCACGTGCTGGTAGCGGTCGGTGACCATCGCGCCGCGCTTGTTCCAGCGGCGACGGCCGACGATGTGCACCTCGGCTGCCAAGAAGGCGTTCGCGCTGCGCACGATCGAGCCGATGTTCATGTCGTGCTGCCAGTTCTCGATGGCGACGTGGAACGGATGCCGGCGCTCGTCGAGATCGGCGACGATGGCGTCCATCCGCCAGTAGCGGTATCCGTCGATGACGTTACGGCTGTCGCCGGAGGCGAGCAGCTCGGGGTCCAGCCGAGGGTCGACGGGCCAGGCGTCGCGACCGCCCGGCCACGGACCGACCCCGTGCGAGAGCTCGGGCTCCGCGTGCGCCGGTTCTGCTCGGTCGGCGGCGTGCGTCGGGCGATTCGCTGGTCACCGGCTCAGGCTAACCGGGTCTTCGCGCATGCCGGGAACGTCGCCACCGGCCTCGGGAGAACCGCCGTGCCTCTATTTCGGTCAGCCGAAAAGCGCGCTAGAGTTTCGGTGTGCCGAAAACAGTCGCGGATGTCACCGTGCCGTCCGGTCGCGACCAGCGGCCGGCTCCGCGCCGCGCACCTCGGTCCACGGCCCGTCTGGCATGGCTGATCGGACCGGCGCTCGTTGCCGGCGTCGCGTACCTCGACCCGGGCAACGTGGCGAGCAACATGACCGCCGGCGCCCGGTTCGGGTACCTGCTGGTCTGGGTCGTCGTGCTCGGCAACGTGATGGCCTGGCTGATCCAGTACCTCTCCGCCAAGCTCGGGATCGTCACGGGACGGAGCCTGCCCGAGACCCTGGGCGACCGCATCCGCAAGCCGTGGGCGCGGCGCGCGTACTGGGTGCAGGCCGAACTCGTGGCGATGGCGACGGACATCGCCGAGGTCATCGGCGGCGCCGTCGCACTCAACCTGCTGTTCGACATCCCGCTGCTGTGGGGCGGCGTCATCACCGGCACGGTGTCGCTCGTGCTGCTCGTGGTCCAATCGCGACGCGGGCCCCGCACGTTCGAGTTCGTCGTGATCGGGCTGGTCGCGATCATCGCCATCGGCTTCACGTTCGGCGTCTTCATCGCGCCGCCCGACCCGGCCGCCGTCGCCGCCGGACTGGTCCCCCGCTTCGAGGGGACCGGCTCGGTGCTGCTCGCGGCATCCATCCTCGGCGCGACGATCATGCCGCACGCGATCTACGCGCACAGCGCGCTCGCCCGCGATCGCTTCGCACCGTCAGCGATGGCAGGGGTCAAGGACGGCGCACAGCTGCGGCAGCCGAAGGCCGGTGCGCGCCGCAACTCGGCTCTGCCCGACGCGAGTCCCGGCTCCCGCACTCCGGCGCCTCTCGAGGAGCTTCGCGGCATCTCGACGTCTCGGCTGCTGCGTGCGACCAAGTGGGACGTCAGCATCGCGATGCTCATCGCGGGAACCGTCAACCTCTGCATCCTGCTGCTGGCCGCCGCCAACCTCGCCGGAGTCGAGGGCACCGACACGCTCGAGGGCGCGTACTCCGCGCTCCAGGCGGGCATCGGCCCGATGGTCGCGACCCTGTTCGCAGTCGGCCTGCTCGCCAGCGGCCTCGCATCGACGTCGGTCGGTGCGTACGCCGGCGCCGAGATCATGCACGGCCTCCTGCACATCCGCGTCCCGCTCATCGCCCGGCGGCTCGTGACGCTGATCCCGGCGCTCGCCATCCTGGCGATCGGCATCGACCCGACGCTCGCCCTCGTGCTGAGCCAGGTGGTGCTGTCGTTCGGCATCCCGTTCGCGCTCATCCCGCTCGTCGTGCTCACCGCCCAGGAGCGCACGCTCGGCAGGTTCCGCAACCGCGTTCTGACCACGGCCGCCGGGATCGCGGCATCCGTCTTCCTCATCACGCTCAACGGCGTGCTCCTGTGGCTCGTGCTCACCGGGTCGTGAGCGCGCCCGGCCGCGGCCGGTAGCCTGGGCGCGTGGCCTCCCCCGCCGTCGACGACTACCTGAAGACGATCTACCACCACACCGAGTGGCAGGACGATCGCATCACCCCGTCGCAGCTGGCCGCCGAGCTGGGGCTCGCGCCCTCGAGCGTCACCGAGATGGTTCAGAAGCTCGCCGCGCAGGGGCTGGTGACGCACCGGCCGTACGGCCCGATCTCCCTCACGCCTGCCGGCGAGCACCGCGCGGCTTCGATCATCCGCCGCCATCGTCTCATCGAGACGTGGCTGGTCAGCGAGTTCGGCTACGCCTGGGACGAGGTGCACGACGAGGCCGAGGTCCTCGAGCACTCGCTCAGCGATCGACTGCTCGAGGGCATCGACGAGCGGCTGGGCCGGCCGCGGTTCGACCCGCACGGCGATGCGATTCCGGATGCCGCCGGCCACGTGCATCGCGAAGCCTTCGTGCTGCTCGCCGCCGCCGCACCGGGACATTCCGGACGCGTCCTCCGGGTGTAGGATCGAGACCCCGAGCTGCTGCGTGCGGTGGAGGCGGCGGGCGTCTCGGTCGGCGCCGACGTCACGGTGGCGGATGCCGAGACCCTGCGCATCGCGGGGGCCGTCGTGACGCTGCCCGTCGCCGCGGCCGAAGCGGTCTGGCTCACCGCCTGAGACCCTGAGCGCCGGCGGACTCCGCGGGCACGGCCCTCAGCGGCCGGCGCGTGCCGCGCGGGCGGCCTTCGCGAACGGCCACCGGACACCCGTCGCGTCTTCGCAGACGCCCCAGACACGGGCTGCGAGCTCGGGGTCGCGACTGATCCTGGACGCCGTGGCCAGGCGCGGTTCACCGCGCGTGACGAACCTCGGCCCCCAGAACTCGCCGCCCTCGGCATCCGGATCGACGAGCGCCCGCACCAGCGGCCACGCGCCGCGCTCCTTGGACTGGGTGATCGCGAACTGGAGGTTGTCGGCGAACCGGCCGACGCGCGACGGCTCGTTGACGCCGCGGATACCGGCCGTCCGGCCGCTCGTCGAGTAGCCGGGGTGCGCCACCACGCTTCCCACGGGGACTCCGGCCGCCCGCAGCCGCCGATCCGCTTCGAGCCCGAGGGCAGCCGAGGCCACCTTGGACTGCACGTAGGCGCGCCACCCCGTGTAGTCCTCGACGAGCTGGGGGTCCACGGGGTCGTACCTCCACATGGATGTCGACATGCTGCCGAGCCACACCATCCGACCGGAGGCGCGTGCGAGCGGGGTGAGCAGCTCGCCGGCCAGAGCGAAGTGGCCGAGCACGTTCGTCGCGAACACGAGCTCATGGCCGTCGCCCGTCGTCTCGCGCTTCTTCGGCGGGTGCACGATGCCCGCGTTCAGCAGCAGACCGTCGAGCCTGCCCCGAGCGCCGATCGTGGCCGCGGCCGCGCGGACCGAGCCCAGGTTGCTCGTGTCCAGCAGCAGGGTCTCGATCCGGTCGCCGGCCTCCTCGATCCGCCGGCGCAGCGCCGCGCGCGCCGCCATCAGCCGGTTCGGGCTGCGACCCGTCATGTACACGCGAGCTCCCGCCCGCGACCAGCTGTTCGGTGGCGAAATAGCCGAGACCGCGGTTCGCTCCGGTGACCAGGTAGGAGCGACCGGTCAGGTCGGGCGGTTCTCGGGGGTTCCACGCCTGCTCTCGCACCACGCCTTCGACCCTACGACCGTTGTCCTTAGGCGCTCCGACACCGGGTGAGCCCGCATGAGGCGGACCGATGGCGCCCGTCGGCCCGCGTCGTCGCGCCGGATAGGCTGGGCCCATGCGGAGCCGAGCCGACATCGAATGCTGGCTGACCGACATGGACGGCGTGCTGGTCCACGAGAACACCCCGATCCCCGGCGCATCCGAGCTCCTGCAGCAGTGGCGCGACGCCGGCACGCCCTTCCTCGTGCTGACGAACAACTCGATCTTCACTCCGCGAGACTTGAGCGCTCGACTGCGTTCATCCGGGCTCTTCGTGCCCGAGGCGTCCATCTGGACCTCCGCGATGGCGACCGCCGACTTCCTGCACAGCCAGCGCCCGGCGGCGACCGCGTTCGTGATCGGCGAGGCGGGCCTCACCACGGCTCTGCACGAGGCGGGCTTCATCATGACCGAGACCGACCCCGACTACGTCGTGGTCGGCGAGACCCGCAACTACTCATTCGAGGCCATCACCAAGGCGATCCGCTTCATCGCGCGCCGGCGCCCGGTTCATCGCGACCAACCCCGACGCGACGGGCCCCTCGGTGGACGGCGTCCTCCCCGCGACCGGCGCGATCACCGCCCTCATCACGAAGGCCATCGGCAAGGAGCCCTACATCGTCGGCAAGCCCAACCCGATGATGTTCCGGTCGGCCCTCAACCGCATCGGCGCCCACTCCGAGAACACCGGCATGATCGGCGACCGCATGGACACCGACATCGTCGCGGGCATCGAGGCCGGGCTCCACACGGTGCTCGTGCTCACCGGCATCAGCGACTCCGCCGAGATCGAGCGGTACCCGTTCCGGCCCGACGAGGTGCTCGACTCGGTCGCCGATCTGCTCGACCGACGGACCGGTCGAGACCGACCTCCCCGAGTCGGACGTGCTCTACGAGGGCGGACGCTGATGGGAGCGCTGGACGACGGCGAGAAGGTCATGGCACCGGATGCCGCGACCTGGCGCGCCTGGCTGGAGGAGAACCACACGACCTCCACCGGCGCGTGGCTGATCCGCGCCCGCCCCGGGTCGAGCCTGGATGTCGTCGGCTACGAGGATGCGATCCTGCAGGCCCTCTGCTTCGGATGGATCGACGGACCCGTGCGCAGCTTCGACGAGGAGACCGGGGGCCTGTGGTTCGCGCCGCGGCGCCCGTCGAGCGGGTGGGCCGCGACCAACAAGGCGCGCGTCATCCTGCTCGAGGAGAGGGCTGATGGCCGAGCCCGGTCGCCGGGCCATCGCAGTCGCGCAAGGCGAACGGCGCGTGGACCGTTCTCGACAACGCCGAGGCCCTGCGCGAACCGGATGACCTCGCCGAAGCACTGGATGCCGCACCCGCAGCGCGAGCCGGATGGGATGCCTTTCCGCCATCGGCGCGCAAGGTGGGCATCGCCACGGTGGACTCGGCGCGCAGGCCCGAGACCCGCGCCGCGCGCATCGCCAAGCTCGTCGCCGATTCCGCCGAGGGGAAGCGCCCGTGAACGAATTCGAGCAGAACCTGCTGTTCGCCGTGACCGGCATCATCCTGGTCGGGACGCTCATCGTGTTCGTGTGGCAGTACATGCGCAACAACCGTCGCGACAAGGACTGAGCCGGCGCAGTCGGACGCGAAACCCTCCAGCCCGTGCGAAACCCTCCGACGCGGACGTACCGGTCGGAGTGTCGCGCACTCGGAGGGTGCCGCGCGCACCGCTCGCGGACTACTGCGGGCTGAGTCCCAGGTCGTCGAGATCGATCGCGGCGAGCCACGACAGGCCCTCGGCCTCGACGGCGGCCTGAGCGCCCGTCCTCCGGTCGACGATGACGGCGACCGCCACGGGCTCGGCACCCTCCCGCCGCAGCGCCTCGACCGCCTTGAGGGCGGACTGGCCGGTGGTGGAGGTGTCCTCGACGACGACGACGCGCTTGCCCGCGACATCCGCCCCTTCCACCTGGCGCCCTCGGCCGTGATCCTTCGGCTCCTTGCGGACGACGAACGCATCCAGCGGCGCCTCGGTGCGGGCGGACTCGTGCAGCACGGCATTCGCGATCGGGTCGGCGCCCAGCGTCAGTCCGCCCACCGCGACGATGCCGTCCACATCGCCGGACGAGATCGAGCATGATGCGCCCGATCGCCGGGGCCGCCCGGTGGTCGAGGGTGAGCTTGCGCATGTCGACGTAGTAGGTGGCCTTCTTGCCGCTGGACAGCGTGAAGTCGCCGTGGAACACCGCCTCGTCCTTGATCAGCGCGATCAGCGCCTGACGGTCGGCTTCGAGCTCGGGCGTGCTGGCGGCGGTCATGGCTCGAGTTTACGGATGCCGGCGGAGCCCCCGGGATAGCCTCGACGGGTGGAGCATCTGCCGGGTGGGTCGGGCGGAGCCTGGCGCGGCGAGGATCCCGTGCACGGTGTCGTGGTGCACCGGCCGACCGGCCCGTGGACCCCCGCCGTCCATGAACTGCTCGCCCACCTCCGGATCGCCGGCCTCGACGGGGTTCCGCGCGTGATCGGGTTCGACGCCGACGGGCGGGAGGTGCTGACCTACCTCGCCGGCGATTCCGTCGCGGTCGACACCGAGGCCGTCTCCGATGAGGCACTGGTGGGCGCCGCACGCTGGCTGCGCCGCTACCACGATGCCGTCCGGTCGTACGATCCCGGCATCCGCACCTGGCGCCAGACGACGGCAGCGCCCGCGCCGGGCGAGCTGATCTGCCACAACGACCCCGGCGCGTACAACTGGATCGTCGACGGCGGCCGGTTCGTCGGCATGATCGACTGGGATCAGGCCGGCCCGGGTCTGCCGCTGGATGACCTCGCGTTCCTGTGCTGGAGCGGTGTGCCGCTGTTCCGCGAGGTTCCGGCGGCGGATGCCGCGCGCCGCGTGGCGCTGGCGGCCGAGGCGTACGGTGGCGTCGCCCCGGAGGCGCTGCTGGACGCGGTCGCGGATCGCATGCAGCGCGCCTCGGACCGCATCGCGGCGGGCATCGAGCGCGGCGACCCCGGGATGCTGTCGCTCCGAGCGGTCGGCGAGCCGGCGCGCACGCGGCAGCGCGTCGACGCGTTCACTGCGCGGCTGCCCGCGCTGCGCGCGGCGCTTGGCTGAGTGCAGGGGGTCAGGATCCGCTGAGCGGCGTTCCGGTCAGCGCTGCGCGGGTCTCGCGTGCGGCGCTCCCGAGGACGGCGTCGCGGCGCGGATCCGGGCCTGTCGCGTCCGGCGGGAGGACCGCTCCGACGGCGAGCGCGACCGCGGACTCGCCGGCCGCTGCGGCGAGGGCGTCCGTTCGCTCCAGGGCGACGTCGGCGAAGGCGACGGTCGCAGCATCCGGACTCTGGGTCAGTCGATCCAGAGCCTCACCCGCGCCGCCCATCACGCCTCCCGCCAGGAGGCTCTGCAGCACATCCCGATCCCGGAGATCCGTCGCGATGCCGTCATCGACGGCCGCGGTGCGCGTGAGGGGGACGGGTGCGGAGGTGAGCTCGCGCCCGCCTCCCGCTGAGAAGCGCGCCACGAGTTCGTAGCGCCCCGGAGTGGGGAAGAGCGGCTGGCTCGTGTCGGTCGCCAGAAGCGGCACCGCCGCGATGAGGCGCTCCCCCGGCGCCAGTTCGACCGAACGCGGCGCCGCGTCGACGGGCCATGGCCACGCGCAGCGGACGGTTCGGCCACCGGCCGCTGTGACATCGATCTGCAGGTCGCCTTCGATGAGGTTCAGGCGAGCGCTGACCCGTGCCGCGGAGGCGACCGCCGCGAGCTCGACGGTGGCGACGACCACGCGATCGAGCGGCACCGACGTCGAGGGCAGCCGGAGAGTCAGCTCGAGCTCGCCGCTCGGTTCGTTCGCGGTCATGTTCCCATCCTCGTCCATTTCCCTTGCGGAGCAGGGTCAGCGCCCTTGCGGGGCGGCGAAGTCGGCCGCGATCAGCTCGGCTGCCACGAGGCCGCGAGCGGCTTTGGTGCGCGGGCCGCCCTTGCCGCGCTCTCTCAGCAGCGCGACCGTGTCAGCCACGACCGGGGCATCCTTCTCGGTCGGGCTGGCGATCGTCACCGCGAGCTCGGTCACGCGCTCCGCCGAGCGACCCGTGACGGCGAGCTCGAGGAACCGGGCGGACTCCGCGGTGTCGGCATCCCTGGTCTCATCGGCGCGATAGTCGGTGAACGGTCGCGCGAGCGCGTTCGCCATCACGAGCGCACCGGCCGCCCCTGTGTCGGTGTCGGGATGCTGCTCGGCCAGTTCGGTCAGCACCTCGCGTGCCTGCTCGTCGTTCGCGAAGTCTCCGAGGGCGATGGCACGTCCGACGCCCGGCGTGAGCGTCTTGGCGCTGATGTCGACCTCGGCCTCCGACGCCGGAGTGCGCACATCGATCGTCACGGGCTCCGAGCGGACCGTGGTCACAGGATCGACCTCGAGCTGCGCCGAGACGGTGTGTCGACCTGGTTCGGTGAAGGTCACGCCCTGATTCGTGAAGAAGACCTGCACGTGTGCGCGCAGCGACTCCCCCGGCTGCAGGACCGTCATCGGACGCGGCCCGCACCCGATCGTGACGTCCACCACGTGCTCGAGCGTGTCGTCGGGCCCGGCGTGCGTGAAGACCAGATCACCCTGCGAGAGGTTCAGCAGCGTCGTGACGCTGCGGGGTTCGGTGGACGCGTTGGTGAGCACGACCTCCGCGGTCACATACTCCCCGACGTATGCCTGCGCCGGCAGGGCGATCGACAGGAGAAGGCCCTCCTCCGGCTGGTCGGACGCCAGCCCGGCGACGTCGACGGGCGCCGGCAGGCCGCTCGAGAGATTGCCGTGTCCCCACCCGAAGTTCTTCCATCCCGGCCGCACCTGCGGGTCGGGCGAGTGGATCAGCGAGGTTCGATCGTGTGCCGAGAACACGAACGAGGCGTTCCCGGGATAGGTGTTCGTCGAGCTCGCGAACCCCATGACATCGCCCGTCTGGTTCATGATCTCGGTGCCGATGCCCGGGTTGTGCACATCGTGCTTGGGGTGCCAGAGATTGAACGCGTGCCCGGCTTCGTGCACGAGCGTGCGCAGGAAGGCGGCGGGCACCTCGTCGAGCGGGCGATTGCGCGCCGACGCCGCGATGAACGAGTCGCCGCCCAGTTCGACGTCGGCGAAACCGGCGGCTCCCTCGCGCGGCACCGTGTCGTCGTCGAACATGATGCCGAAGAGGCCGCCCTGCGCGGAGCCCACCATCAGCCACAGGCGCCACTCCTCACCGGTCGCCGGCTGACGGTTGCCGGCCAGCAGCGTCGCGAGCTCGGCGTTGGTCAGCTCCGCGTCGTTCGGGATGCTCACCGAGTCCGTCACGACCGAGACGTCCCACCCGGCGGACGCGTACACCGAGCGGACCGTCGCCGACGCACCCGAGCCGATCGTCGCCGAGATCGGGAAGACCCGGTTGACCATCGCGTCGACCTCCACCCGGCACCCTCGGTACATGGGCGATGTCTTCGTCGCGGTCACCTGCGTTGTCGTGCCGCCGATCGCAAGGGTGCCCGACATCTTCTGGGCCAGGCCGAGCGCGAGCGCATTGGGGCTGAGCACGAGCGGTTTGCGGCACCGGAGCGTCAGCGTTCCGGTGTCCGTGGACACGAACTCCTGAGTCGTGCGGTTCCAGAGGTGGCGCACGATCTGGATCGTCAGCGTGCCGCCGACGTACGTCGCACCGTTCGAGCGGAAGTACCACGAGTACTCGGATTTCGGGAAGACGGGGTACCACCTCAGCGAGAACGCGGGAAGGGCCGTGATGTCCTCGCCCGCGTCGGCCTCAGTCGCCTCAGTGTTGTCGAGCGCGGGGGTGAACACGTGCTCGGGCAGCTCGAAGGGCGGGATGATCCGCCGGGAGTACATGTCGCCCGAGGCCACCAGGGACGACGCGCCGACCTCGATGCGGAGTGGTCCGCGCACGGTCGGGCCGAACACGGTCCGCGGCGGGACCTCCAGCAGCCACGACCCGTCGAGGGTGGCGATCGGGCAGGAACGGAACAGTCCCTCCGGCGGGAAATGCTCGCCGATCGGGATCAGTTCACCGTCTTCGCCGAACGAGAGCGGCGCGTCGACCGCGCCGTGGGCAGGGGCTGCGCCGTGGCAGCCGCAATCAGTGCTCATGATCAGGCTCCTCACCGCGACCGAGAGCTCGATCGCTGGGAAGAGGAGTGCACGAGACCCGGATCTGATACACGGACAACCGCAGGGGCGTCGCTGCCAGCACTTCGCCGAGACCCGCGCGAAACCCGCGTCGGTGACGCGCCCTAGGCTGGTTCGCATGCGGCTTGCCACGTGGAACGTCAACTCCGTCCGTGCCCGGGTTGAGCGGATCGTCGACTTCGCAGTGCGGGAGTCCGTTGATGTGCTGGCCATGCAGGAGATCAAATGCAAAGCCGAGCAGTTCCCCTTCGAGGTCTTCGAGGAGGCCGGCTACCACGTCGAAGCCCACGGATTCTCGCAGTGGAACGGGGTCGCGATCGCCAGTCGCGACCAGCTGACCGAGGTGGAATATGCCTTTCCCGGAATGCCCGGGTTCGCGAAGGATCTCGACGACGGCGACGCGCCGCTCGAGGCGCGGGCGATCGGCGCGACCGTCGGCGGCATCCGCATCTGGAGCCTCTACGTACCCAACGGGCGCTCGCTCGGCGATCCCCACTTCTATTACAAGCTCGACTGGCTGAGCGCCCTCCGGGAGTACGCGAGCGAGGCGCTGACTGCCACGCCCGATCTCGCACTCGCGCTGGTCGGAGACTTCAACATCGCGCCGACGGATGCCGACAACGGCGATCCCGCGGTCGTTCCCGGCTTCTCGACCCACGTCTCGCCGCCCGAGCGCGAGGCGTTCGCTGCTCTGCAATCGGCGGGGCTCACCGACGTCGTCCGCCCGCTCGTGCCCACGGGGTTCACCTACTGGGATTACAAGCAGCTGCGCTTCCCGCGCAATGAGGGAATGCGGATCGACTTCATCCTGGGCTCGCACAGCGTGGCGACCGCTGTCGCCGGGGCGGCGATCCACCGCAATGAGCGCAAGGGCAAGGCACCGAGCGACCACGTGCCCGTCGTGGTCGACCTCGACCTCGCCGCGCCCGAGCAGGACGATGATCGTCCGATGATCTTCGGCTGAGGCCGCTCGGCGGGGCATCCCGACGTGCGCCCGGATACGCCGATACGGTGTGCCTGACCCCAGCCGCTTGGAGGCGGGAACGATCCGGCCGTGCGTGCGAGCGTCTGCCCGGATCAGATCAGAGAGGCTCCATTATGGCCGGTGCTCGTCCGGGAGGGGTCACCCTCGTCGCTGTCATCGGGTGCATCTCGGGCGCCGTCAACATCATCGCCGGTGGCCTTCTGGTCTTCGCCGCCATCATGGCGCCCGATGCGCTGTGGTACGGCCTCGTTCAGCTCGTGCTCGGCATCGTCACGATCGTGGTGAGTCTCGGGCTCCTCCGGGGAAGGCCGGGCGCGCGCATCGTCGTGACGGTCGTCTTCATCCTGGACCTCATCTCGGCGGTGTTCGTGATCTTCTTCCAGCAGGCGCAGGTGTGGTCCGGGATCGTGTCCGGCGTTCTCGTGCTGATCGGTCTCGTGCTGCTCTGGACACCCAGGGCGAACGAGTTCTTCCGGGCCTGACGGGCCCGCCGCTCGGCTCAAACTCCGCGGTCGTCGGCGCCCATGTCGCCCGTGCGGACTCCGCCGGCCGGACCGTAGCGCAGCAGGACGGCGCCCTTCGCCGACACGAGAGGAGGTTCGAGCAGCTTCAGGGTCGCCGGAGCGGCACCGTCGGGGAAGACCTTCTTGCCCTGCCCGAGCACGACCGGGTACACCCACAGTGTGAGCTCGTCGAAGGCACCTGCGGCGAGCAGGGACTGGACGAAGTCGACACTGCCGATCACATGGATCCGCTGGTGCTTCTCGCGAAGCGCGGCGACCTCGGCGACCGCGTCCGAGCCCAGCTGCGATGTTCCCGCCCAGTTCAGCGAGAGCCGGCGGCGGGATGCCACGTACTTCGGGATCTCGTTGAACTTCCGCGCGATGTCCGAATCCGCCCCGGTGTGGTGGGGCCAGTACGACGCGAAGATGTCGTACGTCTTCCTGCCGAGCACCAGCGCGTCCATCTCGGCGATGCCCTCTCCGACGGATCGCCCGTCGACCTCGCCGATGAGCGGCGCCTGCCAGCCGCCGAAGGGGAATCCGGACTCGCGGTCCTCATCCGGACCGCCAGGCGCCTGCGCGACGCCGTCGAGGGTGGTGAAGAGGTCGATGTAGATGCGACCGGGCATGCCCTGCTCCTGTTCCGTGACGACCGATGCGCGGTCGCCGCCATTCACGCCGCGACCGCGGAAGTCGCGACTGTCGGTTCGATGTGGAAGACCGCGGCGAAGCGCTCGAGCAGCGTCTCGTCGCCGGAGATGACGGCCAGCACGTCCTGGTCGATCGCCTCCGCCGGGGTCAGTTCGCCGGAAATGACCCGACGGATGCCGGGACCCGCCGCGAAGACGAGCTCGGGCTCCCCCGCGGGAAGCGAGCCCCCACGGGGGGCGCCAGCGGTGCGAGCTGCGCGATCCGCAGGGAATCGCCATCCACCTGCACCCGCAGCGCGACGTCGCCGAGGTGAAGCTCGTAGTCGGCAGGCGGGAGCGCGGCCGCGGCATCCGGTCGGAAGGCCGTCCGCAGGGCCATCGTGAGGGAGTCGGCGGTGACGATGTCGTCCGGACCCGGCTCACCCATCTGCTCGAAGCCCCACCGCCCCAGCGCCAGGACGATCGGCTCCAGCCGCCGACCGTACGGCGTCAGCTCGTAGACGAGTCCCGTCCGGTAGAGCGGCGCGCGGCGCACGACACCGCCCTCCTGCAGCTCCTTGAGCCGCGCGGAGAGGATGTTGGTGGGGATCTTGGGCAGTCCCTGCTTGAGGTCGGTGTATCGACGTGGACCGACGAGCAGATCGCGGACGATGAGCATCGCCCATCGCTCGCCGATCAGCTCAACGGCCGTCGTGACCCCGCAGTACTGCCCGTAGCTGCGTGTCGCCACGCGCTACGCCTGGGCGTGCTCGGCCATGTACGCCTCGGGGCCCTGCTCCGCCGCCTTCGGGTCCATGTAGAGGAACCCGAGGATGTTGCCGTCCGGGTCTTCGAGGTCACGGCTGTACATGAAGCCGTAGTCCTGGACCGGCTTGGGCTCGCTGCCCCCGTTGGCAAGTCCCGCGGCCAACACGGAGTCGACCTCGTCGCGGGAGTCGCGGCTGAGGCCGATGCTTGTCTGCGCCTGAGTCCTGGGGTCGATGATCTGCTTGTCGGTGAACGTCGCGAAGTACTCCTTGGTGAGCACCATGAAGAAGACGTTCTCATCCCAGACGATGCAGGCCGCGTTCTCGTCGGTGAACAGCGGGTTGATGCCGGCGCCGAGAGCGGTGTAGAACGCCTTCGATCGCTCCAGATCGCTGGTGGGGATGTTCACGAAGATGCTCGTCATTGTCTTTCTCCTTTGTCGATGACGCTCACACTCTTCAGCGGGGATGCAATCGGTGAGCCTGCCTCGATACTTGCAAAAAACAAGCATACTTGTCAATAGCAAGTTCAGTCGTTTCCCTCCCACGGGGGATGTCGTCGCAGCAGGGCGGCCGTAGCGTGGATGTCATGTCCGAGATGACGCCTTCGCCCCTGCGTACACGGCCTCGGCCGAACGCGCGCGAACTCCGCGCCGACATCTGGCTCGCCGGCGCGCTCCTCCTCGGCGCGATCCTCAGCGCCGCCCTCGGCTCGGTGTCGGGCGTCTACGGCGACGAGACCGCCGATCTGACGTGGGCACTGGCGTACGCAGTCGCCCTGACGGCGCCCCTGGCGGTGCGCCGGCGCTTCCCCGAGGTGGTCGCCGTACTGGTCGCCCTGGCGTTCTTCGCCGGTGTCACGCTGCGCATCCCGGAGGTCTACGTCGGGAACATCAGCCTGTTCATCGCGATGTACACCGTGGGCGCCTGGGTGGACGACCGGCGCCGCGCGACCGTCGTGCGGGTGCTCATCATCATCGGCATGTTCCTGTGGCTGCTGATCACGACATTCCAGTCGGCGACCGCCCCCACCGAGGAGGGACTGTCCCGCGTCGGAGTGTTCTCGCCCTTCGTGGCGTTCATGCTGATCCAGTTCCTCGTCAACGCCGCGTTCTTCGGCGGCGCGTTCTACATGGGCGACCGGGCCTACGCCTCCGCGATGGAGCGCGCGGCGCTCCAGGAGCGCACCGCCGAACTGGAACGGGAACGCGAGCGCACGAGCGCCCAGGCCGTCGCACTGGATCGGGTGCGGATCGCGCGGGAGCTGCACGACGTGGTCGCGCACCATGTCTCTGCGATGGGCGTTCAGGCGGGGGCTGCTCGAGCGGTTCTCGAACGCGACCCTGGGGCCGCGCGGGCGGCCCTCCTCGGGGTGGAGTCGTCGGCTCGCGCGGCGCTGGCCGACCTCCGGACCCTGCTCGAGACGCTGCGCACGACGAGCGACTCCGACCCGAGCGAAACCACCGTCCGACTCACAGCCCTGCCGCAGCTCGTCGAGCACGCGCGCGAGAACGGCCTGCCGACCACGCTCACGATCGTCGGCGACCCGGTCGAACTGTCGGATCTGGTGCAGGTCAACACCTATCGCATCGCCCAGGAGGCGCTGACCAACGCACGGCGGCACGGCGGGCCGGATGCCTCAGCCGACGTCCGCCTGCGCTACGGGGCGGACGATGTCGAGCTGGAGGTGACGAACACCGGCCGGGGCGCCTGGCTCGACCGGCCGGGACTCGGCATCGTGGGCATGCGGGAGCGGGCCACGGCATCCGGGGGCACGCTGGAGGTCGGTCCGAGAGCGCGCGGCGGATTCCTCGTGCGGGTCCGCATACCGATCGCGCAGGGCGCCGAGGTCATGGCGTGAGCGTGCCGACCGCGCAGCAGCGGACGCCCATCCGCGTGCTGCTGGTGGACGATCACGCGGTCATGCGCGCCGGGTTCCGCATGATCCTCGAGACCGAGCCTGACATCGTCGTGGCGGGCGAGGCGTCGTCGGGTGTCGAGGCGGTGGCCGCGGCATCCGCTCTCGCCCCGGACGTCATCTGCATGGACGTGCAGATGCCCGACATGGACGGTCTCGAGGCGACCCGCCGGATCGTCGCGGATGCGAACATCGACGCAGCGGTCGTGATCGTGACGACGTTCGACCGCGACGACTACCTGTTCCAGGCGCTCGCCGCAGGCGCCAGCGGATTCCTCCTGAAGAACGCCGGCCCGGAGGAGCTGATCGCCGCGGTGCGCGTCGCCGCCGCGGGCGATGCACTGCTGGCTCCGGAGGTGACGCGGCGGGTCATCGAGCGCTTCGCCGTTCTCGGCGCAGGGACCGCCTCCGCGGTCGCGGACGCCCCCCGGTCAGCGGCCCAGGCTCCGGCGGCCGCCGGAGCGACGGTCTCACCGCCGGAGGCGGAGCTCACCGACCGCGAGACGGAG
The DNA here is from genome assembly GCA_963717585.1 of uncultured Actinomycetota bacterium. Taxonomy (GTDB): domain Bacteria; phylum Actinomycetota; class Actinomycetes; order Actinomycetales; family Microbacteriaceae; genus Microbacterium. The sequence continues at coordinate 53,275 of CAVQWI010000003.1, forward strand.
GTGCTGCACCTCATCGCCCAGGCCATGAGCAACGCCGAGATCGCGCAGCGCCTGTACATCGGCGAGGCGACCGTGAAGACCCACGTGTCGAACGTGCTGCAGAAGCTCGGCGCTCGCGACCGTGTCGCGGCCGTCGTGTACGCGCACCGGCACGGACTGGCCTGACTCCCCGGTCAGCGTCCAGAACGCGCCCGACTGCGAGCGCGCGAGGCGGCGCGTCCTGGACACTCGACCGCTGCTAGGCGGCGACGGCGACTCGCTCGGAGGCGTAGCGGTCCACGAGTGCGCCGAACGCCTCGAGGTAGGCGATGAGGAAGGCCGCCATGGAGTCGTCCGCGACCTCGCCGTTCTCGGAGAACAGCCCGGGCGTCGTCTGGACGTAGCCCTCGGGCTGGCCGAGCGTCGGCGCGTTCATGTGGCTGAGGATCGCCTTGAGGTGCTGCTGGGCCGCTGCCGTCGCGATGCCGCCGCCCGATGTGCCGATCACCGCGGTCGGCTTGCCGTTGAACGATCCCTGACCGTAGGGACGGGACGCCCAGTCCAGTGCGTTCTTGAGCACACCCGGGATCGAGCGGCTGTACTCGGGCGTCACGATGATGACGCCGTCGACCGCGGCGATGGCCCGCTTGAAGTCGCGCGCGGCCTGGGGGAAGTCGCCGTCGTGGTCGGGCGAGTAGAACGGCAGGTCCGCGATGGGGATCTCGACGAGGGTCGTCCCCTCCGGCGCGAGCCGCTCGAGCGAGCGTGCCAGGCGGCGGTTGATGGAGTTGCTCGAGATGCTTCCGACGATGTAGCCGATGGTGCGCACGGTCATGTTCTTCCTTCAGACAGGGCAGACCCCGGTGCCGGGGGCCACCGTGGACATTCCATTCATCTGAAAGGAAATGCTCTGCGGGTCTATTCCCACGAATAGAAACGGTCCCGCTTCGCTCCGGTCCTCCCCCGTGCGACGGAGCCCGTCATCGACAGACCCGTCGGCGGGGGGATGCCGCCCGCCGACGGCATCCGTACGTTGGGAGGACGGACGAAGGAGACGGAATGCTGCAGCTGCGAGGGATCATGAAGAGCTATGGCGGGCGGCGTGTGCTGGACGATGTGTCGTTCGACGTGCGACCCGGACGCCTCACCGGTTTCGTCGGCGGCAACGGCGCCGGAAAGACGACCACCATGCGCATCGTGCTCGGAGTGCTCGCCGACGACGGTGGCACCGTCACACTGGACGGCGCGGAGGTGACGGCGGCGGAGCGGCGGCGGTTCGGGTACATGCCCGAGGAGCGCGGCCTGTACCCGAAGATGAAGGTGCTGGAGCAGATCGTCTACCTCGCCCGGCTGCACGGCTACTCCAGATCCGATGCCACCGACCGCGGCCGCGCGCTGCTCGAGCAGCTGGGCCTCGGCGAGCGCCTCGACGACAACGTCGAGACCCTGTCCCTCGGCAATCAGCAGCGGGCGCAGATCGCCGCCGCGCTCGTGCACGAGCCGCAGGTGCTGATCCTCGACGAGCCCTTCTCGGGCCTGGATCCCCTCGCGGTCGATGTCGTCGCCGGCGTGCTGCAGGAGCGCGCCGCCCGAGGCGCGGCGGTGCTGTTCTCCTCTCACCAGCTGGATGTCGTCGAGCGACTGTGCGACGAGCTCGTCATCATCGCCGGCGGCACGATCCGCGCCGCGGGGTCCCGCGACGCCCTTCGCGCCGAACACTCGACGCGACGCTACGAGCTGGTCTCGGCCAGCGACGCGGGCTGGCTCCGCGCGGAGCCGGGGGTGGAAGTTCTCGACTTCGACGGGGGCTACGCCGTGTTCGAGACCGACGGTGAGGAGACGACGCAGCGGGTGCTGCGGCGTGCAGTGGCCCAGGGCGATGTCGCGAGCTTCGCCCCGCAGCATCCGACGCTCGCTCAGATCTTCAAGGAGGTCATCCGATGACGATGGACACCGACTCGCCGGCGCCCACACTGCAGAGCGGCGCACCCAGCGCGCCGACGACAGCTCAGAGCATCTGGCTCGTCGCCGAGCGCGAGATCGGATCGAAGCTGCGCAGCAAGGCGTTCGTCATCTCGACCGCCATCCTGTTCCTGGGTGCACTCGCGCTCGTCGTGTGGGGCGGCATCTCGGCGGGCGACGACTCAGGAACACCCGTCGCGGTCACCAGCGATGCGGCCCAGTACGTTCCCGACGAGGCGAACCTCGACGTGACGGATGCCGCCGACCGCGCTGAAGCCGAGGACCTCGTCACCTCGGGCGACGTGGATGCGGCGATCGTCGGCGATTCGTCCTCGCCCCTCGGCTTCGTGATCATCGCCGAGTCGGAGGCGCCGACCCAGCTGATGCTGGCTCTGGCGCAGGTGCCGCCCGTCGAACTGCTCGATCCCGACGACAGCAATCCGGCCCTCCGCTACCTCGTGGCGATCGGCTTCGGCATCGTCTTCCTGCTCGCCGCTTCGCTGTTCGGCGGCACGATCGCCCAGAGCGTCGTGGAGGAGAAGCAGACGCGCGTGGTGGAACTGCTCATCTCCGCGATACCGACCCGGGCGCTCCTGGCCGGAAAGGTCGTGGGCAACACGGTGCTGGCGATGGGGCAGATACTCATCCTGGCCGCCATCGCGATCGTGGGTCTGACCGTCACCGGCCAGGGCGAGATCCTGCAGGGGCTCGGAGCGCCGATCGCGTGGTTCGCGGTGTTCTTCCTCTTCGGGTTCATCCTGCTCGCGGCGCTGTTCGCCGCCGCGGCGGCGATGGTCTCGCGTCAGGAGGACATCGGATCCACGACGATGCCGCTGACCATGCTCATCATGGCGCCGTACTTCCTGGTGATCTTCTTCAACGACAACCCGACAGTGCTGGCGATCATGTCGTACATCCCGTTCTCGGCGCCCGTGGGCATGCCCATGCGCCTCTTCCTCGGCGAGGCGCAGTGGTGGGAGCCGATTCTGTCGCTCGCGATCCTGATCGCAACGTGCATCGCCGCGATCCTGGTCGGCGCGAAGATCTACGAGAACTCGCTGCTGCGCATGGGCGGCCGCGTCAAGCTCCGCGAGGCACTGGGGGGCTGACCCCGCGGACGCGTCGGATGCCTCGGCCACTCCGGCCGGGGCATCCGTCGTTCACGATGCTCATGCAGAATCCCGCTCGATGAGCAGCGGGAATAGGGTGGCGGCATGACCGCCATCTCCACCACGCTGATCGTGCTCGGCGCCTCGGGCGACCTCACCTCGCGCCTGCTCATGCCGGCGCTCGGCCAGCTCCTCACCCGCGAGCCGGAGCGCAGCATCCGTCTCATCGGCGCCGGGATGGACGACTGGGACGACGAGCGATGGCGCGCCGTGGTGCGGGCGTCATTCGAGACGGTCGATGCCTCGGGCACAGCCGTCGACGCGCTGCTGGCGGGGGCGGTCTACCGCCAGGCCGACATCACGCAGCCCGCCGCCCTCGAGGCGCTGCTCGCCGAGGCGGAGGGCAGACCGGCGTTCTACTTCGCGGTGCCGCCGGCGATCGCGGCGAAGGCATGCGCGGCGCTCGAGTCGGTGACGCTGCCGGAAGGGCTGATCCTGGCGCTGGAGAAGCCGTTCGGGACGGACGAGGTCAGCGCCGTCACGCTCAACGCGCAGCTGGCCGCCCTCGTGCCCGAGGACCAGGTGCACCGGATCGACCACTTCCTGGGCCGGTCGACCGTGCTGAACGTGCTGGGCGTGCGATTCACGAACCGCATCTTCGAGCCCGTGTGGTCGGCCGAGCACATCGAGTCGGTCGTGATCCGCTACGACGAGGCGCTCGGGCTGGAGGGACGGGCCGGGTATTACGACCGAGCCGGAGCTCTGATGGACATGATCCAGAGCCACCTGCTGCAGGTGCTCGCGGTGGTCGCCATGGATCCGCCGTCGACGCTCGGCGCGATGGACTTCCGTGACGCCAAGGCGATGGTCCTCCGGGCGACGAGCGTCTGGAAGGGCGACCCGGTCTCCTCGTCGCGGCGCGGTCGCTACGCGGCCGGCCGGGTCGGCGAGCGGATGCTGCCGGCATACGCCGACGAGCAGGGTGTTGACCCGTCGCTCGGCACCGAGACCCTCGCCGAGATGACCGTCGGGATCGCCACCGCGCGATGGGAGGGCGTGCCGTTCACCCTCCGCTCGGGCAAGGCGCTCGGTGACCGGCGGAGCGAGATCGTGGTGACGTTCAAGCAGGTGTCGCATCTGCCGACCGGCTTCAGCGGTGCGGCGGAGCCGACGGTGCTGAGGCTGACGCTGGGCCCGGACCGGATGGCGCTCGAGGTGAACCTGAACGGTCCGGGCGACCCCTTCCACCTCGACCGCGCGTCGCTCGAAGCGGAGTTCGGAGAGGGGGAGCTCCTCGCCTACGCCGAGGTGCTGCAGGGGATCCTCGACGGCGATCCGACCCTGTCGGTGCGCGGCGACACGGCCGTGCAGTGCTGGCGGATCGTGCAGCCGGTGCTCGACGCGTGGCGCAGCGGCGCCGTGCCCCTCGACGAGTACCCGGCCGGAACACCGGGTCCGGCAGCGTGGGCCGCACTGTGACCCTCTAGGCGTCGCGGCCGGGCGATCCCGGATCAGCTGTCGTCGAGCACCGACAGGACGTTGCCCGCGGGGTCGCGGAACCATGCGATGTCAGGACCCTCGCCGTCACCGCGGACGATCCCCTTGGCATCGGAGGGGATCTCGTCGTCGGAGTAGATCTTGGTCTGAACCCCGCGCGAATTCAGTTCGTCGACGGCGGCCTCGACATCCTTCACCGGGAAGTTCAGGATCGTGAAGCCGGCCGGCTCGTGGTCGGGCTTGGAGTAGATGAAGATGCTGGCACCCGAGGCGAGCTTGAGGTTCAAGAAGCCCATGGCGTTGTCCTCGACGTCGAGTCCGAGGGTGTCGCGGTAGAACGTGCGCGCGGCGTCGATGTCGTCGACGGAGAATCCGCTGAACGCGCCGTCTGTCGTGAACATGATGACCTCCCGTGTCGTCAGTGCAAGCATCCAATGCCGATGAAGAACTGTCCAGTGATTGGCTTCACCGTGCAGAACTCAGCAAGATCGGCCCCATTTTGCGCTGATCGGAACACCTACGCGCCGCTGGGCTCCGATTGTGCGGAGTTCTGCACGCCGGGTGCCGCCGAGGGCGGGTTCTCATCGGGGTGGAGCGCGGTGAACAGCGAATACGTGTCGCCGTCCGCGTCGGGACCGCGCTCCTTGAATTCCTGGACGAGCAGATGCAGACGCTCCTCCAGCTCGGCCTTGTGCTCCGCGTTCAGCTTCAGACCGAGCCACGTGGTGTCGACGTCGTCCGGCTCGAGACCCGCGATCTGCTGCAGGAACGTCTCGACCATCACGAGCGATCCGCCCGGCATCGACGTGCGCCACGAGAGGCCGGTCGCGCGGTACGGAACCTCGCGGGCGCCCTGCGCGCCGGCGCGATCGGGCTCGGCGGCCAGGTACCCCGTCTGCACCAGGGTGCGGACGTGGTGGAGCATCGTGCCCGGATTGATGTGGAGCAGTTCAGCCAGCTCCTTGTTCGTGCGCGACTCGAATGCGCAGAGGCGCAGCACCCGCAGGCGCGTCGCCGAACTGAGCGCCCGGATGCGCGCCTGCGCCGCCGGATCGTCCGCGTTCAGGACGAGGCGCTCCTCGCGCTCGATGATCGGTCGTTCGCTCACACCTTGACTCTAGACGACTGATTGACTTTCCTCAATCGCTGTCGCAGACTGATTGACATGTCCCAATCAGATGAGACGGATGCCGCCGAAAGCGAGCTCATCACCGAGGCCCGCGCCGAGACCAGCCGGCCCGGCGGACTGGCCGGCCCGGTCGCCGAGTCCACGGACGAGGACGGGATCGGCGCCGATGGCGACCGCGCTCCCACAGGCACCGCACCGCCGCGCTCGCTGTGGCGGGACCGGAACTTCCTCACGATGTGGAGCGGGCAGGCCTTCAGCCAATTCGGGTCGCAGATCCAGGAGCTCGCGATACCGGTGCTGGCCGTCCTGATCCTCAACGCCAGCGAATTCGAGGTCGGCGTGCTCGGCGCTGCAGGCGTCGCCGCATTCCTCGTGGTCGGCCTGCCTGCCGGGGCGTGGATCGACCGGATGCGCAAGCGGCACGTCATGATCTGGGCGGATGCCGTGCGAGCCGTCGCGCTGGGCCTGCTGCCGCTGCTGTGGTGGCTCGGGCAGCTGCAGATGTGGCACCTGTACGCCGTGGCCCTCGTCGTCGGCATCGCCACGGTCTTCTTCGACATCTCGTATCAGAGCATCATCCCGTCGCTGGTCAGGCCTTCGCAGATCGCCGAAGCCAACGGCAAGCTGGAGTCGACCTACGAGCTGGCCAACATCGCAGGCCCCGGGATCGGCGGGTGGCTCGTCGGCATCATCACCGCCCCATTGGCGATCCTCACGACCGTCGGCACCTATCTCATCTCGATGGTCGCCCTGCTCTTCACGCGCGACCACGAACCGGTGCGCCCGGCAGAGGATCGCGCGCCGATCCTCCATGAGATCTGGGAGGGTCTGCGCTTCGTCTTCACCGAGAAGCTGCTGCGCCGGATCGTCGGCACCACCGGCACCTCGAACTTCTTCAACACGATCTCGATGACGATGCTGCCCATCTTCATTCTGAGGGAGCTGGGTCTCAGCCCCGCTTCGATGGGGGTCATCTTCTCCCTCGGCGCCGTCGGCGGCTTCGTGGGTGCGATCGCGACTCCCCACATCGTGCGGTGGATCGGGGAGGCAAGATCCATCCCGATCAGCTCGATCGGATTCAGTGTGGTCGCCGTCTTCCTGCCCCTGGCGGCGATGGTCCCCTCGATCGCCTTCCCGCTGCTGGTGGCGCAGGGCTTCGTCGCGAGCTTCACCGTGCTGCTCTACAACATCACGCAGGTCACGTTCCGTCAGCGCATCACGCCGCCCCGGCTGCTCGGCAGGATGAACGCGTCCGTGCGCTTCGTGGTGTGGGGCGTCATGCCCGTCGCCGCGCTGCTCTCGGGAGCGCTCGGCACCTGGCTCGGAGTTGTGCCCACGATGTGGATCGGCGCGATCGGTCAGCTGTTCTCGGCGCTCTTCGTGATCATCGGGCCGTTCTGGGCGATGCGCGATCTGCCCGATGTCCGAGCGACGGACGCCCGCTGACCGAAGCGGCGCGCACGACACGCGCGTCCGGTTCGCACAACCCCTTCGCGCGAGCGCCGTTCGCGGCCTATCGTGAAGCATGACCGCACGCATCCTGTCGATCGGCACAGCGACACCGCCGACGACGATCACACAGGATCGCATCCGCGACTTCTTCGCGCAGCAGCCCGACTGCGACCGGCTCACGCAGCGCCTCATCCGCGCCACGTTCGACGCCGCCCAGATCCAGACGCGGCACACCGTGCTGCCGGAGCTCGGAGAAGCCGGAGGCGACGGGATCTTCGTCGACGCGCAGGGGGCGCTGCGCTCACCCGGCACCGCGCTGCGCAACGCGGAGTACATCCGTCTGGCGCCGGACCTCTCGCGCCAGGCGGCGCAGGCGGCACTGGACGACGCGGGGATGGACGCATCCCGCATCACGCACGTCGTCACCGTCTCATGCACCGGATGCTTCGCCCCGGGTCCGGATTTCCGCATCGTCCGTGATCTCGGCCTGCCCGGCTCGACCGAGCGTTACCACCTCGGCTTCATCGGCTGCGCCGCCGCATTTCCCGGACTGCGTGCCGCGGAGCGCTTCTGCGCCGCGCAGCCCGACGCAGTCGTCCTGGTCGTCTGCACGGAGCTGTGCAGCCTCCACATCCGGCCGAGCAGCTCACCCGACCAGATCGTCTCGTCCTCGGTCTTCGCCGACGGGTCCGCCGCCGCCATCGTCACCGCCGACTCCGCTGACCGGCCCGGGCTCGACCTCGAGCGGTTCGGCACCACCCTCACGAGCGAGGGCGAGCAGGACATGGCCTGGACGATCGGCGACGACGGCTTCGAGATGGTGCTCACCGGCGAGGTGCCGCGCATCATCGGCCGTGAGATCCGGGGCGCGGTCGACGGCTTCCTCGACGGTGCGGTGCCGACAGCATGGGCCGTCCACCCGGGCGGCCGCAGCATCCTGGATCGGGTGCAGACGGGGCTCGAGCTCGCACCGGACGCGCTCACCGCATCCAGGGCGGTGCTGCGGGACTACGGCAACATGTCCAGCGCCACGGTGATGTTCATCCTCCGGGCGCTGCTCCACGACGATGCGGTCGCCTCCGGTGCCAGCATCGCCGGCCTCGCGTTCGGCCCGGGCCTGACGGTGGAGTCGGCGCTGCTGACCAAACGCACGAGCCCCGTGGCCCCCGCATCCGACAGTGAACGACGCCTGGCAGTCACGGGGTGAGCCTGGCCGAACGCGACGTCGTCCTTCGCGAGCTCATGGACGACCCGGAGTGCGATCGCGAGCTCCTCGGCGCAACGCTGCGCCGGTTCGAGACGATCAACCGCATCGTCTCGGGCTGGGGCCACGTGTACCGCTCCCGCATCCGCCCCTACCTGGCGTCGCTCGACCGGCCCGCGCGGGTGCTCGACCTCGGCTGCGGAGGAGGCGACGTCATCTCCCGTCTCGCCCTGCGGGCACAGCGAGACGGACTCGACGCCGAATGGGTGGGTGTCGATCCCGATGTACGGGCGATCGAGGTGGCGCTCTCGCGCCCGGCCCCAGAGCAGACGACATTCCGGTGCACCGACAGCACAGCGCTGCTCGCGGGCGGGGAGCGCTTCGACATCGTGCTGTCCAATCACGTCCTGCATCACCTCACCCAGCCGGAACTGCATGCCTTCACCGACGAGTCGCGGCGGCTGTCGCGCGGAATCGTGATGCACGAGGACATCGAGCGGAGCCGTCTCGCGTATGGGCTCTACGCGGTCGGGATCACGCCGTTCGCACCCGGCACGTTCCTGCGCACCGACGGCCTGCGCTCGATCCGCCGCAGCTACCGTCGGTCCGAGCTCGCGGGCGTGCTGGGATCACCGTGGCGGGTGGAGCGCCCTTTCGCCTTCCGGCTTCTCGCGGTCGCCCCCGGCATCACGGATGACTGACGTCGTCGTCGTCGGCGCCGGCCCGGTCGGGACGCTGCTGGCCGCCGAGCTGACACGGCACGGCATCGAGGTCCGGCTCCTCGAACGCCGGCGGGCACAGGGGGTGGGCACGCGCGCGATCGGGCTGCACGCTCCCGTTCTGGCCGCTCTGGAGCACTCCGGCATCACCGAACGACTGCTCGAGCGGGCACGGCGCGTGCCCCGCGGCGAGGCCCGCGCCGGCGACCGGGTCCTCGGCACCGTCCACTTCGATCGCCTGTCGACCCGGTTCCCCTTCGTGGCGACACTGCCCCAGGCCGAGACCGAGGCCGTGCTGGGCGCGATCGCACCGTCACCCGATCGCGGCGCCGACGTCACCGCTGTGCGGCCCCGCCGCTCCGCGGTGGAGCTGCGGATCGACAGGGGCGGAGGTGTGGTGGAGGATGCGGCGGCGCCGATCGTCGTCCTCGCCGGCGGATGGACGGCGCGCTCGCTCGCCTACCGCGCCGTTCCGACGACGATCTACCCCGACCGCTACCTCATGTCCGACGTCGTCGTCGAAGACCGACCGGATGCCGACATGGCGATCGTCAACCTGGCCCCGGGCGGAGTGCTGGAATCCTTTCCGCTGCCCGGATCCATGCGCCGCGTCGTGGCGTGGGATGCCGCGGCCGATCCGGCGGTGGATGAGGCGTCGGTGCGGGTGGAGCGGCTGCAGGCTGCGTTGCGGACGCGAGGCGAAGCATCCGCCGCTGACGCGGTCGTCACCGCCACCGCATTCGGTGTGCGCCGGGTCTGTGCACCCCAGTTGCGCAGAGGGCGCCTGATCGTGATCGGCGACGCCGCGCACGAGGTCAGTCCGATCGGCGGCCAGGGCATGAACCTCGGACTGCTCGATGCGGTCGGCCTCGCACCCCTGCTCGCGCGGTGGGTGCACGAGGGCTCCGCGCCGGACGCGGAGCTGGCGGCATGGGAGCGCCGCCGGGTTCGCTCCGCGGTGCGGGCCGGGCGGCTCGCCGCCGCGAACACCCTGCTCGGCCGACCTCGTCACGGAGCCGGAGACCTCGCGCGCCGCACGCTCGTTCGGGCGATGCTCGCACCGCCGGTGGGCCGCGGTTTCGCGTGGGCGTATTCGATGGGGCTCGACGCGGGCCCCTGACCGCGGGTCAGGCCACCAGCGCCTGGCCGGCCGCCGCCAGCTGCACGCACAGCAGCAGGGACGCGAGCATGACCAGCCGGAATACCCATCGACCCGGCGGGCGCACCAGAGCCAGGACGAGTCCGGCGATCGCGATGCCGACGACCCCGGCGAAGATCAGCACGCCGACGAGGTCGAGCCCGGCCTCGGGCACGGGGCCGAGCAGCACGGCCACGGCTCCGACCAGCAGCGCGATCGCGGCGAGCACCGCCGAGACGCGCGCGCCGAGGCGATGCGGCAGCCCGCGGACCCCTGTGGCGGCATCGTCCTCCAGGTCGGGCAGAACGTTGGTCAGGTGCACCGCCACCCCCAGCGCAGCCCCCGCGACCCAGGCCCAGCCGGCGGCGACCCGCGCAGGATCGGCGGAGAGGGTCACCAGCGACGGCAGCAGGCCGAAGCTCACGATGAACGGGACCACCGAGATCGGCGTCGACTTCAGTCCTGCGTTGTAGCTCCACGCCGATGCGAGCGCGACGGCGTGGGCGACCCCCATCTGCCAGCTCAGCACGAATGACAGCACGAGTGCGACCACGAGAACCGCGGATGCCGCCACCCATGCCGTGCGCACTGACACGTCGCCGCGCGCGATCGGCTTGTCGGCTCGAGCGGTCGCGCGATCGCGCGGCGCATCGATGGCGTCGTTGGAGATGCCGACCGAGAGCTGGCCGCACAGGATCGCGAGGGCCAGCACCGCGATGCGCCACGGTTCGAGCCCCGATGCGATCCCGAGCGTCAACGCCACCAGCGTGACCACGACACTCGGGCCGGGGTGGGAGGAACGCCACAGCGCCGCGATCGCCGAGAGCGGCCGCGCGGGCTTCGGCTCCCCGCCGCGCATCATCGGTTCCGCCATCGGGTCGCCGCCGATCAGGCGCCCACCGGGCGGCGCCACCGGGCGATGCCGATGATGGCGATCACGACGACCGCGAGGTAGGCCAGGCCGACGATGAACGCCGCGACGGTGAAGATCATCGACGAGGTTTCGTAGGTGACGGCGCCGCCCGTCCAGGTGGTGAGGGCCGAGTCGAGATGACCGCTGTCGCCCGAGTCCGGGACGGCCAGCGCGGCGGCGATGAGGCCGCCCCACAGGACGAAGCTGCCGATGTCGTAGGCGAACCGCGTCGCCCGGCGCCTGCGCACAGTGCGGTCGAACAGCGTCATGACCGGCGGGAGCAGGAGTACGACGACCACCAGGATCCCGTAGACGATCCCGATGATCGCCATCCACCCGAGCTCGGCGCCGACGACCCCGCGCCCGAGGAAGAAGAACACCGGCAGCAGCACTGCGGCCACCCACTGGGCGACGAAGACGAAGCGGCCGGAGCGTGCGATGTGCATGCCCCGACCGTATCGCGGGCGCTCAGCCGCTCCCCTGCCACGATCGGCCCAGAGCACCGGCGTGTTGCGGCAGGGGAATCCGTGCGAAGGGCTCAGTCCTCGAGGATCGCCTCGATCACGTCGTCGTCCTCCGCGACGTCATCGGCGGATGCTGCAGGACCGCTGCTGGTCAGCACGAGAGTCGACCCGTCGGCGGCGACATCCACTCGCACCAGATCGCCGTCGCGTACTCCGCCCGAGAGGATCGCCATCGCCAGACGGTCCTGGATCTCGGACTGGATGAGCCGGCGCAGCGGGCGCGCACCGAACACCGGGTCGTACCCCCGCTCGGCGAGCCAGGCCCGCGCATCCGGAGTGACCGCCAGTGTCAGCCTGCGCTCGCGCAGCCGGCGCTGGAGCGCGTCCACGGCGAGCTCGACGATCTGGGCGAGGTCGTCCTCGGTGAGCGACTGGAAGATGACGATGTCATCGAGGCGGTTGACGAACTCGGGCTTGAAGGCCTGCCGGACGAGCCCCTGCACGGCATCCCGCTTCTGCTCGATCGACAGCGTCGGATCGATCAGGATCGGTGAGCCGAGGTTCGAGGTGAGCACGAGGATCACGTTCTTGAAGTCGACCGTGCGGCCCTGGCCGTCGGTCAGACGGCCGTCGTCCATCACCTGCAGCAGCACGTCGAACACCTCGGGGTGCGCCTTCTCGACCTCGTCGAGCAGCACGACGCTGTACGGGCGACGGCGAACCGCCTCGGTGAGCTGCCCGCCCTGCTCGTAGCCGATGTACCCCGGAGGGGCCCCGACGAGCCGGGAGACGGAGTGCTTCTCGCCGTACTCGGACATGTCGATGCGCACCATGGCGTGCTCGTCGTCGAAGAGGAACTCCGCGAGCGCCTTGGCCAGCTCGGTCTTGCCGACTCCGGTGGGGCCGAGGAACAGGAACGAGCCGGTCGGGCGGTCGGGATCGCTGATCCCTGCGCGCGAGCGCCGCACGGCGTCGGCGACCGCCTTGACGGCCTCCTTCTGACCGATGAGGCGCTTGCCGAGCTCAGCTTCCAGGTGGACCAGCTTCTCGGTCTCACCCTGCAGGAGACGGCCCACGGGGATGCCGGTCCACGCCGCGATCACCGCCGCGATGTCCTCGTCGGTGACCTGATCGTTGACCATCCGGTCACCCGCGGGCTCTTCGCGCTCCGCCTCGACGAGCTGACGCTCCAGAGCCGGGATCTCCGCGTACAGGAGCCGGGATGCCTTCTCGAGGTTGCCCTCGCGCTGCGCGCGCTCCGCCTCCATGCGCGCGGCATCCAGCTTGGTCTTGAGGTCTCCGACGCGGTTCAGCGACGCGCGCTCGTGCTCCCACCGGGCCTGCAGCTCATCGAGCCGCTCCTGCTCCGTGCGCAGCTGCTCGCGCAGTGCGGCCAGGCGCTCCTTGGATGCGTCGTCCTTCTCCTTCTTCAGCGCAAGCTCTTCGAGCTTCAGCCGGTCGACGTGGCGGCGCAGCTCATCGATCTCCAGCGGGGCCGAGTCGATCTCCATGCGCAGGCGGGATGCCGCTTCGTCGATCAGGTCGATCGCCTTGTCGGGCAGCTGCCGGGAGGGGATGTAGCGATTGCTCAGCGATGCAGCTGCGACCAGCGCGGCATCCGCGATCGCCACCTTGTGGTGCGCTTCGTAGCGCTCCTTGAGTCCGCGCAGGATCGCCACGGTGTCCTCCACCGACGGTTCGCCGACGTAGACCTGCTGGAAGCGGCGCTCGAGCGCGGCATCCTTCTCGATGAACTCCCGGTACTCGTTGAGCGTCGTCGCCCCGATCATCCGGAGCTCGCCGCGGGCGAGCATCGGCTTGAGCATGTTGGATGCCGCGACCGACCCCTCGCCGCCGCCCGCGCCCATCAGCACGTGCAGCTCGTCGATGAAGGTGATGATCTTTCCGTCGGACTCGGTGATCTCCTTCAGCACGCTCTTGAGCCGCTCCTCGAACTGGCCGCGGTACATGGCTCCGGCCACGAGCGCCGAGATGTCGAGGGTGACCAGCTCTTTGTCCTTGAGCGAGTCGGCGACGTCGCCGGCGACGATGCGCTGCGCGAGGCCCTCGACGACCGCGGTCTTGCCGACGCCGGGCTCGCCGATGAGGACGGGGTTGTTCTTGGTGCGGCGGGTCAGCACCTGGCTGACCCGGCGGATCTCGCTGTCGCGCCCGATGACGGGGTCGAGCTTGCCCTGACGGGCGCGGTCGGTGAGGTTGATGCCGAACTGCTCGAGAGCGCTCTGCTGCTCCTCCTGCCCGGGGTTCTGCGTGGCTTGCATGTGTCTCCTGAAGTCGGATTCGGGCTCATCGCAAAGTTGAGCCGCGTAGACTCAAGTTTAGCAGACGGGCGATTCCGCGGCAACGCCCTCAGCCCTCGTGCTGCTCCTCGAGCGCGTCGGCGTAGGCACGGCGGAGCGTCTCGCCCACCCACTCGTTGCTGCGGTACACGTTGCGTGCGCCGAGTTCGTCGGCGAATCCGCTCGCGGTGACCTGATCGAAGACGAGCTTCTCGCTGATCACCAGCTTCAGTGATGCGTCGGCGGCGCGCAGATCGTGCGCGTAGCGCCGCAGCACCTCGATGAGTGACAAGCCGATCTGGTCCGTTCCGCGAAGCCGGATGATCACGGCGGCGCCGTGTGATTCGCGGGTGACCGCCGGCAGCTGATGCTCGAAGATCGGCGCGCTCGCGAAGAACAGACTCCCGTACGGCTGGAGCACGATGACCTGATCCGCTCCGATCGCCGGCGGCGGATCGCTCTCGCGCATCCGGCCGCCGTCGAGCACGTGCACCTGCCGCACCCGCACGTGGTTCGACTGCTGGGCGACGAAGAGGATGATGCCCAGCCCGACGCCCACGAGCACCGCGAACTGCAGCGGGATGAGGAGCGTGAGCCCGAACGTCACCGCCATGATCGCCGTGGGAAGCGGTCCACTCTTGACCACCGAGTACACCCGGCTGGGTTTGATGGCCCCGATGCCGATGACGATGAGCAGGCCGGCGAGGGCCGGCATCGCGATGTAGCTCACCAGGTCCGACGCGGCGAGGATGAGGATCGCCATCACCCCGCCCGCGACGATGAATGCCAGCCTCGTCCGGGCGCCGCCGGCGACGATCAGCGAAGAGCCGGACATCGACCCGCCGACCGGCATCCCCTGGAACAAGCCGGACGCGAGATTGCCCACACCCTGACCGACGAAGTCCCGCGAGGTGTCGGCGGGTTTGCCGTCTGCGGTGGGCAGGCCGGCAGAGACCGCAGCGCCCTGCACGACTCCTACGAACGCGAGTGAGAAGGCAGGAATGAGAAGGAAGACCACGTCGTCGATGTTCGGCAGCACAGGTGCAGGGAGCCCCCGCGGCACGTCGACGATGTCATCCAGCAGCAGCACCGGGTTCGCGATCCACAGATTCAGGAGCACTGCGAGCGCGGAACCGAGCACGACGGCCACGACGAGGCCCAGCGAGCCGACCGGCGTGAACCTGAACAGGTAGATCAGGCCGATGACCAGGGCGCCGACGGCGACCGAAGCGATACTCCACTGCGGAATATGGACGAGGAGGTCGAACAGCTTCGTGATGCGGTTGGCTCCCTCGGAGGGGTAGCCGGTGAAGTTGGACAGCTGCCCGAGGATGATGTTCACCCCGACGGCGGTGATGAATCCGGTCATGACGGCGGTGGGGACGAACCGCACCAGGCGACCGCCGCCGAGAAGCCCTGCGATGATCATCACGATGCCGGTCATGATCGCGAGCGTGTAGAGCGCGCGGTCGGGATCGGCGCGGCTCTGCAGATCGGAGTCGGCGACGATCAGCGCCATGGCTCCGGTCGCCTGCACGGCCATGAAGGTGCTGCTGGTGAAGAAGGTGGCGCCGACCATTCCGAAGAGGTAGGCGTACAGGCCGGCGAGGGGATTGATCCCCGCGAGCAGACCCGCGGCCAGTCCGTCGGGGACGGCCTCGATGCCCAGCACGAGGCCCGACACGGCATCCTTGCCGATGGTCTTGCGGGAGAACAGCTTTCGCAGGGCCGCGCGCACGCTCACACGCTATCGAAGGCGGAGCGTGCGGACACGGTCGGCGTCACGCGGCGGGAACCGCCGACTCCTCGCGCTCGCGCTCCCGGCGCTCGAGCGCCGAGCCGCCCATGCCGATCTCGCAGCAGAACGTGGCCCGGTACGCGGTCGGCGTAGTGCCCAGCACACGGGAGAAGTTCTGCCGGAGGACGGATGCCGAGCCGAACCCGCATTCATACGCGATGCGGTCGAGCCCCAGGTCGGTCTGCTCGAGCAGACGCTGAGCGTGGATGATCCGCTGACGGCCGAGCCATGCGGCCGGCGTCGTGCCGTAGTCGGCCTTGAAGCGACGTGCGAACGTGCGCGGCGACATGTGCGCCTTCGACGCGAGCTGATCGACGGTGAGCTCCATGCGGAGGTTCTCCAGCATCCAGTCGGTGACCGGCGAGAGCGAGAGACTGGCGACCTCGGGAAGGGGACGGGAGATGAACTGCGCCTGACCGCCGTCGCGCTGGGGCGGAACGACCATGCGCCGCGCGATGGTGTTGGTCATCTCGGCGCCGAGCTCCTGACGGAGGAGGTGCAGACAGGCATCCAAGCCGGCGGCCGTTCCCGCGCTGGTGATGATGCGGCCGTCCTGCACGTAGAGGACGTCGGGGTCCACGTCGATCGAGGGATACATCTCGGCCATCGTGTTCGCGTACATCCAGTGCGTGGTCGCGCGGCGACCGTCCAGGACGCCGGCCGCGGCGAGGATGAACGAGCCACTGCACACGCTCAGCAGCCATGCCCCCCGCGCCGCCGCGTGCCGGACGACGTCGAGCACCCGGGGGTCCGTCCGATCCCACCACTCCCGTGGCGTGGGAGAGACGACCACGAGGTCGGCCTCGTAGGCGAAGGCGAGGTCGTTGTCGACGTTGAGCGAGAACCCGAGCTTGGACTGCACCACGCCCGGCTCGGGAGTCACGATGCGGAAGTCGAAGCTCGGGATGCCGTCATCCGACCGATCGAGCCCGAAGGCCTCACAGGCGACCCCGAATTCGAAGGGCGCGAACCCGTCCTGCACGATCACTGCGACGGTCTTCATCGGTCACTCCTCGGATCATCCGCGATCTGCGCCAGGTAGTGGCAGTAATCACGCGTTGTGTGTCCATCCTGCCACTGGTGGCGGGATCACGTCAAGCGTAGCGTTTCTGCCATGTTGATGATCATTGTTCTCGCAGCCCTAGCCGCATACGCGATCGGTGCATCGGTCGTCGCTCTCACGAACGACGGCTACCACCCCGTTCGCACGAACCCCGCCCGCCTTCCCTGACCGTCGCGCTCTGCGGCGAGACCACCCCTTCGGTTCCGCCGCAGGCGCCGGTTCAGGCCGAGGCGCGGGTGTAGACCTCTGCCATCGCCGCCGTGCGCGACGACTGCCGGAAGCGCTCGCGGATGGACGGATCGGGCTTCGGGCCCGTGCCGGCCGCGATCTGCTCCGCAGCCGTGCGCAGTGCGTCCGCGAGAGCGGAGGTCGACGCATCCGCCACCGCCCAGAAGCCGGAACCGAGTTCGTCGCCGATGTCGGGATCGCACACGATCGCCGGGGTCCCGAGCGACGCCGCCTCGAACACCGTCATGCCCTGCGTCTCGAACCCGACGGAGGTCTGCACCACGGCATCCGCCGCAGCGATGCGGCGAAGCGTCTCCGCGTAGGGCAGTCGTCCGGCGAAGGAGACCGTCGCCGAAGGTCTCAGCTTCTGCACCAGCCGGCGCGCCGCGTTCTCCTGGCCCCCGCCCCCGATGATCTCGACGTCGGCATCGATGCCCGACTCGGCGACCGCCTCGAGGAACGGGAGGAGACGCTTCTCGGGGCTCATCCGCCCGAGCCAGACGAACCGGGGCCTTCCGGCCGCGCGTTCGGCGGTGCCGAGCGCCAGCGCGGCATCCAGCACCTCGTCGTCGATCCCGTTCCACACGACGTCGACGTGCGGGGCCGCGCCGGCCGCCCCGGGAACCACTGCGTGCTCCTCGAGGCGGCGGGCGAAGTGCGATGACGGGGCGGTGACCGCCTTCGAGCGCGCGGCGAAGCGGCGGAGGTACGACCAGCCGTCTGCTCCTGGGATCGTCGGTTCCTCGCTGCGGCGCAGCGCACGCCGCTGCCAGGCGTTCAGCGCACGCAGCACAAGCCGCGGGAACGGAGCGGTGGCCTCGATGCCGACGTCCACGCGATTGTGCATGGTGTGCACGACGGGCAGCCCGTGCCGGGCGGCGAAGCGATGACCGGTGAATGCGCCCCAGAAGTCCGCCTGGACGTGCACGACATCCGCGGGCGGCCGGCCGGCGAGGGCCTCGTCGACGAACCGGTCTGTGCGGCGACCCGGCCACGACAGCGAGTACTCGCGGTCCAGCGTGATCGGGATCGAGGGTGTGTCGACGTAAGCCTCATCCCGCACACCCGTCGCCCTCGGCCCGTGCATCTTCGGCGCGACGATGGTGACCGTGTGGCCGGCGCGCTCCAGGAATCGGCGCTGCAGCCGCATCGACACCTGCGCCCCGCCGAGGGACTCGACGTGCTGATCGCCGAACATCACGACGTGCATGGGCGCTTACGCGGGCAGCGGATCGTCGCGGTACAGCGCCTCGAAGGTGTCGAGGGTGCGGTTGATGTCGTGGATCACGACGCCGTCGAGGGACGCCTGCTGCATGCGTCGGCGCTCCTCGGGGGCGGCGGTGAGCACGTCGGTGAGACGAGCCGCCAGCTCCTGGACGTTGCCCGGCTCGAAGAGGTACCCGTTCTCGCCGTCGTGCACGAGATGGGGCAGGGCGACCGCGTCTGCGGCGACGATCGGCAGCCCGGAGGCCATCGCCTCCATCGTCGCGATGGACTGCAGTTCGGCGATCGAGGCGATCGCGAACAGGCTCGCGCGGCTGTAGAGCGTTCGCAGCTCCTCTTCCGGCGCATGACCGTGCCAGGTCACCTGGGTGTCGATCCCGAGCGAATGGGCGAGCGTCTCCAGGTTCTTGCGCTGGTCGCCGCTCGCCCACGATGTCGACGTGCACGTCGAGCTGCGGGTCGAGCTGCGCGACCGCCTTCAGCAGGACGTCGATGTGCTTCTCGGTGGTCAGCCGTCCGACGAAGAGGATGCGGTTGGCGTCGCGAGGAGTGAGATCGGGGCGATAGTTCGAGCGGTCGATCCCGCAGCTGATCGGGATCACGCCGTGGATGTCGATCGTCGCCTCGAGGAAGTCCGCAGCCTTGCGGGTCGGCGTCGTCACCGCACGTGTCATGTCGAACGTGCGTTTGGCGTCCGCCCACGCGAGATCCAGCATCACCTGATTCAGGGCGCGCGGCAGCGTGGTGAAGTCGAGGATGTTCTCGGCCATCACGTGGTTCGTGGCGATGATCGGGATGCCGCGCTTGCGCGCCTCGCGTGCCAGTCCCCGGCCGATGACGATGTGCGACTGGATGTGCACGACATCCGGCTTGACGGAGTCGAGCACTCGGCGGGCGTGGTGCTTCGACATCCACGGGAGCACGAAGGTCAGCCAGTCGTGCGGGAACCAGCGCCATGACGGAAGCCGGTGCATCGTCATCGGCTGGTCTTCGATGATCTCGGTCGCCGTGCCGCGCGACCAGTGCGTGGCGCTCGGCGCCATCACGTGCACGTCGTGGCCGCGGGCGACCAGGCCGGCGGCGAGCCGCTCGGCGAAGCGCGCGGCGCCGTTGACATGCGGTGCGAAGGTGTCGGCGCCGATCAGGACCGTGAGGGGTCGATGATCGTCCGGCTCGGCGGCGCGAGTGTCGTCGGGCGTCTCGGACGGGGTCACGGGATGCTGGTTGCCTATCTCTGCGCGGGGGCGGGGCGGCAGGTCGGTGCACGCGCGTTCCAACCTTACCCGAGGGCCCCCGCGAGTCCCGGGCGCGGCGGCGGTCGAGCGACCTCGTACGCTGGATGCATGCCCCGACTCCAGGCCGACGCCGACCCGAAGCGCTGGGTCGCCGTGACCGGTTCACTCGTCTTCGGCGGACGCAGGCACCGCAAGGCGGCGATCCGGATGCTGCTCAATCAGGCCAACCGCGCGATGGGCGTCGCGGAGCGTCCCGCCGGCGGCTTCACGGCGTGGGCGATGAGCCAGGCGACGCCGTTCCTGATGCGAAGGGCGGCGGGGCGAGTGCTCGTGTGGGTCTGGAAGGCCGACCCCGAGCTGCTCGTCGTGATGGCGCAGGTGCAGGAGGCGACGTCCCAGCTTCGGGCGTCCCGGGCCATGATGCCGATGGAGTACGACGACACCGAGGACTTCCGGGGCGATCATCTCGGCAGGGGCGAGAAACTCGCGATACCGCTGCCGCAGGATCATCGCACTCCCCCGTTCGCCACCTACACGTGGGACACGGGCACGCACTTCGTGACCGTCACCGCCGTGTGCAGCGACCGCCAGCGCTTCGGAACGGTGATCGGCGCCGTCGACGACCTCGCCCGCACTCTTCGGGTGGTCGACGACCTGGCCGTCGGCGAGTCGCCCGGCGTGCTGCGGATCGAGCCGTGAGCGAACCCGGGAGCCATCCGGCTGCGCACCGTCCTGTGCGGATCGGGGTGCAGCTCGCGCCCCAGCACGCCACGTACGGGCAGCTCCGCGACGCCGTCCTGCGAGCCGAGGACATGGGTGTGGATGCGATCTTCAACTGGGATCACTTCTTTCCTCTCACCGAACCGCTGGACGGCGGCCATTTCGAGGCATGGACCGCGCTCGCGTCCATCGCAGAACTCACCGAACGCGTCGAATTCGGTCCACTCGTCAACTGCAGCTCCTACCGCAACCCCGATCTGCAGGCCGACATGGCCCGGACCGTCGACCACATCAGCGCCGGATCGAGCGGCAGCGGCCGCCTGATCTTCGGCACCGGCTCGGGGTGGGCGGAGCGCGACTACGACGGCTACGGCTACCCGTTCGGAACCGCCGGAAGCCGGCTGGACGCACTGGCGGAGGACCTGTCGCGGATCCGGCGCCGCTGGGATCGGCTCAACCCGCCGCCGACGCGGCGCATCCCGATCCTGATCGGCGGCCAGGGCGAGCGCAAGACGCTCAGGCTGGTGGCGGAGCACGCCGACATCTGGCATGCCTTCACCCGCCTCGACGACCTGCCGCGCAAGATCGGCGTCCTGCATGAGTGGTGCGCCGCACAGGGACGCGACCCGGCGGAGATCGAACTGTCGAGCGGCTTCACGATCCGCGGGTTCGGTCCTCTGCTCGAGGAGGGCGGAGCGGAGCGGCTGCACGCCCTCGGCACGCGGCTCCTGATCCCGGCGATCGACGGCCCCGATTACGACCTGTCGGTGCTGACCCCGCTGCTGCGGTGGCGCGACCGCCTCAACGCCGAGCGCTGAGCGCCGGCCGGCTCGGGATCGCCTCAGCCCGCACCCTCGGCTCGGTTGGGCGCGGCGACGATGTCCCCCGACAGCCAGCGCAGCCATCGTGCGGAAGGATCGCCTTCGAGCACCAGTGCGCGCACCAGCAGCGTCAGCGGGATCGAGAGGATGGCGCCGAGCGGCCCGATGATGAACGTCCAGAAGATCACCGAGAAGAAGCTCAGCGTGAGGCTGAGGTTCACCGCGTCGCTGACGAACTTCGGCTGGATGAGCACCTGCAGGGTGACGTTGACCACGATGTAGACCGCGATCACGGCCAGCATCAGCGGCCAGCCGCCCACGACGAGCGCCAGCAGCGCCGGCGGGATGAGTCCGATGACGAACCCGATGTTGGGGATGAAGTTGGTGACGAACGCGAGTATCGCCCAGACCGCCGGGGCGGGGACGCCGAGAGCCCACAGCGCCAGGCCGTCGACGATCGCGACCACCGCGCCGAAGCTCGCGTTGACCACGTAGTAGCGCCGCACCCCGGAGTTGAAGCTCAGGAAGCGATGGATCGTCGGTCGGACGGTCGCTCCGAACGCGGCCTCGGCACGGGTGTAGCGCGCTCCGTCAGCGGCCATGAAGATCACGTACGCGACCACGAAGAAGAGCGCCGTGAGGATGCCGATCGCCGTGCCGCCGAGCGATGCGACGAACGAGACGATCGTGGATGGCTCGAGAACGGATGCCGCGGCATCCGATGCCTGCTCGTTCAGGCCCACGGACCCGAGCCAGGAGATGATCGACTGCGCGGATGCCTGCAGCTCGTCGGTGTAGTCGGCGACCAGGCGCACGAACTGCGTGCCGGCGAAGAAGAGCAGCACTCCGAGGATGAGGAGGATCAGGTACGCGACGACGATGACCGCGGTCGTCGCCGCCCAGCGCGGCCAGCCGTGCCGCTCGAGCGGATGCCGCACCGGGTGGCAGATGATCACGATGACCGCCGCCAGCACCAGCGGGCCGACCAGCTCGCGGGCGAAGAACAGTCCGGCGAGCGCGATGACGGCCGCGGCGAGCCCGAGGAGGACGCGCAGGGTCGGCGACAGCACCGGGGCGGTCGGATGAGGGGCGGGTGGGGCCTGGCGATGTCTCATGCGCTCACGAGGTCCTGATCGACGCACCGGGGTGCGGTCGTTCCGCCGAGTCCGCCCGGTCACTCACCGGGAGACCTCCGCTCGGCGGCCACTCGTTCGCTCGCCTGCTGCAGAGCATCGGTCAGCGCGCGCATGTCGGCTCGACTGGCCGGCACCGCGTCGTCATGACCGCGCGACGCGCGCTCGACGACCCATGACGAGATCGTCGCGACCACGAGCCCGACCACCACGACGCCGCCGGCCATGAGGAAAACGGCTGCGATGCGGCCGGGCACCGTCACCGGGACGTAGTCGCCGTAACCGACGGTCGTCACGGTGCAGAAGGCCCACCAGACCGCGGGTCCGAAGCTCGTGATCGTCGCTCCGGGGGCGTGTCGCTCGAACTGCAGCACGATCAGCGAGATGTACCAGACCAGCAGCAGCGCGGAGCCGACGCCGTAGATCAGCAGGCGCGCCCGGATGGAGCCGGCGGCGGTGCGCGTGAACGAGGCGATCCTCGTGAAGGCATCGAGGAGCCGCACCGGGCGGAGGGCGGGGATCAGTGCGAGCACGAGATCGAGCTTGTGCGTGCGGAACCACAGCCTGCGGGGATGCGACAGCCGCAGCTTCACGAGGTAGTCGACGATGAACATCATCCAGATCACACCGATGATGACCGTCGTGGCAACGAGGACGCCGCCTTCGACGTCGCCGATGACATGCACGGTGTAGGTGAGCAGGAAGATCGCGGCCGCGACCGCAAGCGGCCAGTAGGTCCATTGCGACCAGCGCTGGGTGCGCTCGTTCTCGCCCCTCGCTGCGGAGGGCTCCCTCACGGTGGTCACGACTGCACTCTAGAGGCGGACCATCACCGGCCCGCGGAGACCCGCTGTGGTGGGTGCGGGACGGGCGCGCCGCTCCGATCGCGGTGTATTCAGCCCTGCTCGGCCAGCCACGCCCGGGAGAGCCGCTTGGGCGCCTTCAGGATCCAGGCGTCGGTGATCACCTCGCGGAGCAGCTCGGCATCGATCACGGCGAGGCGGACGAGCACCGCCGGGTACCCGTCGAAGTGCGGAATCGTGAAGAACGACTCAGGGAATGTCTCGAGCAGCGCCTGCTTGCCGTCCAATCCGTCCGTGCGGACTCCGACGACCGCGCCCTCCGGCCAGGTGCTGTCCAGCCGCGCGAGCGCGGCGAGGTCGGCCTTGCTGGGTCCGCGTTCCCAGACGAACAGACCGTCCGGGGTTCGCCAGCCCGCTCCGCCGCGGTGCCCGTCGACCTTCTCGATTGTCTCCGGGAAGCTCAGCGCGATCGCGCGCACATCCTGCAGGGTCGGCATCCGACAAGTCTGCCGAAGGCTCCCGAGCTGCGCCAGACCACGCCCGCGACCGGGAAGGACCCGCGATTCACACCCGCCGGAGGTCGAATTCCAGTCCGAGCGGCACGAGCGGCGGTCGTTCGACCGTCGTTTCGAGCGTCACGCGCGCGCCCGTCCGCGCCGAGGCGAGGACGGCGGTCATGACCTCGAGCGTGTGCAGCGCGAGACGGCCGGATGCCCGCACGTCCGCCTCGCTCTGTGCGGCGAGCATGTCGAGCAGCCCGATCCCCCGCGCGGCGTCGACGTAGCCCGCTCGCAGGCCGATGGGCTCCCACTCAGTAGACCCGAGGGCGCAGAACGACACGTCTCCGGAGAACATGTTCGGGTCGGGGATCGACAGCGACCCGGTCTCACCGTGGATCTCGATCGGAGCCGCACTGCTCTTGACGCTGTCGAAGCTCGTCGTCAGGGTCGAGAGGGCCCCGCTCGCATGCTCGAGGATGCCTGAGACGTGAGTGTCGACCTCGACGGGGATGCGCACGCCCTGCTCGGGGGCCGGATCCGATCACACGCTCGCTGCGCAGGCGACTGGCCGAGCCGACCACCGCCGTGACCGGACCCAGCAGATGCACGAGCGCCGAGATGTAGTAGGGCCCCATGTCCATGAGCGGACCGCCGCCCGGCAGGAAGTAGAAGTCGGGATTCGGGTGCCACGACTCCGGCCCGGGTGTCGCCATCATCGCGGTCGCGGCGATCGGCCGGCCGATGCGACCCTCGTCGATGACCGCGCGCGCAGTCTGGGTTCCGGTTCCGATCACGGTGTCGGGTGCGGAGCCGAGGCGGACACCGGCTGCGGACGCGGCATCCATCACCTGACGACCGCTGTCCAGATCCACGGCGAGCGGCTTCTCGCCGTAGACGTGCTTGCCGTTCGCGATGGCCGCGAGCGCGATCTCGGCGTGCGCGGCCGGGATCGTCAGGTTGAGCACGACATCGATTTCTGGGTCGGCGAGCAGCGCCGGCACCTCCAGGGCGCGGGCGCCGGGGATGCCGGACGCCGCTGTCGAGGCGCGACCCATGTCGAGGTCGGCGATGCCGGCCACCTGGATGTCCGGGCGGGCGGTGAGGGTCTGGAGGTAGATCCCCGAGATCACTCCCACCCCGACTATCCCTACGCGTGGCGTGTCGCCCACAGCATTCCCCTTTCAATGACGGTTCGCACGGACGGGTTCTCGAGCACGTCGACGCTGTGTCCTGGTGTCGTGACGAGGATGCGTCCGGCGCCCCACTGCCGGGTCCAGATCGCAGGCGAGGTGATCGGCCGGTGCCACGGATGCCACGGGCGGGCCGGATGCGTCGTGGTGGCCAGAACGTCGTTCAGGTCGTCGTGCAGCACCCAGTACTGCTCTGTGCGCAGCTGGAAGTCGTCCAGTCCGGCGGTGATGGGATGCTTCCTCCCGAGCGGGGTGAACTCCACGGTGTAGTCGAGGTAGTTGTCCTCCGGCCCGCCTGTGCGCTCGTCGGGTTGCTTGCCGGGGTGGGTCGCGAACTGACCGCCGACCAGCTGCAGGTAGTCGCTGGAGTCGCGGTAGGAGTCCGCGATGCCGCCGTGCCAGCCGGTGAACCCGGTGCCGGCTTCGACGGCCGCGCGCAGGCCGTCGACCTGGTCGCGCTCGATCGTCGACATCGTCATGCACTGGACGATCAGATCGGTCGCCGCCATCGCCTCCGCGTCGGCGTAGACGGACGGCGAGTCCTCGATCCGCAGGTCATAGCCGCTCTCACGGAGGAACGGCAGGAACAGGTCGGTCGCCTCCACGGGATGGTGACCCTCCCAGCCTCCGCGAACCACGACAGCACGTTTCGAACCCACGCAGACCCCTTTCGCACAGTTCCTGTGAGTCTAGAGCCGCGCTCACTCCGCGCCTGCGAACGGCGGCAGCGGCAGCCGGAATCAGCCTCGTTCGGGGTCGTCGGCAGACGGTGGAGCGTCGGCCTCGGATGGCTCGATCGCCAGCCGAGGGCGCCACACCACGATGTCGGTCGCGCGCCGCACGCGCCTGCCCTGCCGCAGGGTCACGACCGAGCCGGTGGCACCGGCGGCGAACACGCGCGCGCCCGGCCGGTTCTCCAGTTCGATGCGCACGCGGGCTTCGAGGTCGTGGACGCGCAGGTGCAGCTCGCGCACGCGGTCCTCGAGCTCGATGATCCGGGCGATGGCGGGAAGGCTCATGCCGTCCGAGGACAGGCGGGCGACCTCGCGCAGCTGCTCGACGTGACGCGTCGAGTAGCGGCGCGATCCACCCTGCGTACGAGCGGGCACGACGAGGCCCAGTCGGTCGTACTGGCGGAGGGTCTGCGGGTGCATGCCGGCGAGCTCGGCCGCGACGGCGATCGCGAAGATCGGCGCGTCCTCATCGATGTCTCGTTCCGGCATACTTCTCACCTCGCTCTTCGATCCTTACCCGCGCGCCCTCGACATCAGGTCGGCGCGCGGGTTGTCCTTCGGCTCGAGGTCGTGGAATCTTTCGAGCGCCTCGCGGGCCGCGTCGTCCAGATGCGACGGCACCGCCACCTGCACCTCGGCGAGCAGATCGCCCGTGCCTTTCGAGGTCTGCACGCCGCGTCCCTTGACTCGCAGCACTCGACCCGACGGCGTGCCGGGCGCCACCCGCAGCTTCACGGGGTCGCCGCCGAGCGTGGGAACCTCGATCGTCGCCCCCAGAGCCGCCTCGGTGAAGGTCACCGGGACGGTCACCCTGAGGTTCAGCCCCTCCCGGACGAACGCGGGATGCGGCCGCACGGTTACCTGCACGACGATGTCGCCGGTCTCGCCGCCGTCCGGGGACGGCCTGCCACGTCCGCGCAGACGGATCTTCTGGCCGTCGGCCACGCCGGCGGGGATCTTCACCTTGAACGGCTTGCCGTCCTCGCCCTGGAGCGTGATCGTCTCGCCCTTGGTGGCGGTGATGAAGTCGATGGTCGTCCGGGCCGTGACGTCGGCACCGCGCTGCGGTCCCCCATAGCCCCGGAAGCCGCCCGATGACTGCCCGAACCTGCCGGAGCCGAACCCGCCGCCCTGCTGCTGGTTGAACATGCTGAAGATGTCGTCGAAGTCCTGGGGCGACTGGCGGCCGCCCCGGCCCTGGCCGAACATGCTGAAGACATCCTCGAAACCGCCCGGCTGGTCGCCCGCAGTGAAGCGGGCTCCCGAGCCCATGGCGCGGATCTGGTCGTACTCCTTGCGCTGCTCGGGGTCGGACAGCACCGAGTACGCCTCGCTGACCTCCTTGAACATCGCCTCCGCCTTCGCGTCGCCCTGATTCGAGTCGGGGTGATACTTGCGGGCGAGCTTGCGGTACGTCTTCTTCAGGTCGGCGTCGCTGACGCTCTTCTCGACGCCCAGGACTTTGTAGAAGTCCTTGTCGAACCAGTCTTGACTGGCCATGGCGCCTTATCCGGTCCCTGAGCCGGCCGAAGGGTCGGCCGGCACCGCGACGACGACCTTGGCGGGTCGCAGCTCGACCGAACCCAGTCGGTAGCCGACCTCGACGACCTCGAGGATCGTCGGCTCGGTCACACCCGGCGTCGGGGCCTGGAAGATCGCTTCGTGCTGCTGCGGATCGAAGGCCTCGCCGGCGCTGCCGTACGAGATGACGCCGAGCTTCTCGGCGACCGCACGCACTTTGTCGCCGATCGCCGCGAAGGGCGTTCCCTCGACCAGATCGCCGTGCTTGTCGGCGCGGTCGAGATCGTCGAGCACGGGGAGCAGGCCCTTCACGGCCTCGCCCTTGGCGCGCTCGATCTCACGCTCGCGCTGGTCCTCGGTGCGCCTCCGGTAGTTGGCGTACTCGGCCTGCAGCCGCTTGAGGTCCAGGAGCAGCGCCGACTCCAGGTCGGCGAGCACGGCATCCTCCGCCGCGGCGTCGGTGTTCTGCGGAGAGCCCAGGATGTCGTCGACGGTGAGCTCCTCGTCGAGTTCGTCCGGCTGGGAGCCGGAGCCGGATGCTGCTGCCTGCTCAGCATCCGCCCCCTGCTCGTCCGGTCGAACCTCGTCTTCACCGTCTCCGGCGCCTGAGCCCGTCGAAGGGTCGAAGTTCTTGTCGGTCATGACCTACTTCTTCTCGTCCTCGTCGTCGACGACCTCTGCGTCGATGACGTCCTCATCGGACGACTGCGCGGACGAGTCCTCGGACCCGCTGCCTGCGCCCGCCTCGGAGTCGGCCGGTGCGGCCGTCGAAGCGTCGGGCTGCGACGCCTGGCTCGATGCGTAGATCGCCTCGCCCAGCTTGCCCTGGCTCTGGTTCAGCTTGTCGAACGCCGTCTTCACAGCGTCGTCGTCCTCGCCGGCCAGGGCCGCCTTGAGCGCGTCGACGTCGGCCTGCACCTCGGTCTTGACCGCCTCGGGCAGCTTGTCGTCGTTGTCCTTGATGAGCTTGTCGATCGAATACGACAGCTGCTCGGCCTGGTTGCGGGTCTCGGCCGACTCGCGACGCTTCTTGTCCTCGGCGGCGTGCTCCTCGGCCTCGCGCACCATGCGCTCGATGTCGTCCTTGGGCAGCGATGAGCCGCCGGTGATCGTCATCGACTGCTCCTTGCCGGTGCCCTTGTCCTTGGCGGACACGTGCACGATGCCGTTCGCGTCGATGTCGAAGGTGACCTCGACCTGCGGGATGCCCCGCGGAGCAGGAGCGATGCCGGTCAGCTCGAACGTGCCGAGCGGCTTGTTGTCGCGGGTGAAGTCGCGCTCGCCCTGGAAGACCTGGATCGCGACCGACGGCTGGTTGTCGTCGGCGGTGGTGAAGGTCTCGCTCCGCTTGGTCGGGATGGCGGTGTTGCGCTCGATGAGCTTCGTCATGATGCCGCCCTTGGTCTCGATGCCGAGGCTCAGGGGGGTGACGTCGATGAGCAGGACGTCCTTGCGCTCGCCCTTGAGGACGCCGGCCTGCAGGGCGGCGCCGACGGCGACGACCTCATCCGGGTTGACGCCCTTGTTCGCCTCCTGGCCGGCCTCCTGCTTGACGAGCTCGGCGACGGCGGGCATGCGGGTGGAGCCACCCACGAGCACGACGTGGTCGATGTCGGCGACCTTGATGCCGGCTTCGCGGATGACGTCCTCGAACGGCTTCTTGGTGCGGTCCAGCAGGTCCTTGGTGAGGTCCTCGAACTTGGCCCGCGTGATCGTCTCGGACAGCGACACCGGGCCGCTCTCGGTCAGCGACAGGTAGGGGAGGTTGACGGAGGTCGACATGGAGCTGGAGAGCTCCTTCTTCGCCTGCTCCGCGGCCTCCTTGAGGCGCTGGAGGGCGATCTTGTCGCCCGAGACGTCCACGCCGGTCGTGTCCTTGAACTGCTTGATGAAGTAGTCGACGAGGCGCTGGTCCCAGTCGTCGCCGCCGAGGCGGTTGTCACCGGCGGTGGCGCGCACCTGGATGGTCGAGAAGTCGTCGTCCTTGCCCACTTCGAGCAGGGACACGTCGAACGTTCCGCCACCGAGGTCGAAGACGAGGATGAGCTCGTCCTCCTTGCCCTTGTCCAGCCCGTAGGCCAGAGCCGCGGCGGTCGGCTCGTTGATGATGCGCAGCACGTTGAGGCCCGCGATCTCGCCGGCCTCCTTGGTCGCCTGGCGCTCGGCGTCGTTGAAGTAGGCGGGGACGGTGATGACGGCATCCGTCACCGTGTCGCCGAGGTACTCCTCGGCGTCGCGCTTGAGCTTGCCGAGGATCCGCGCGGAGATCTCCTGCGGCGTCCACTTCTTGCCGTCGACCTCGAACTTCCAGTCGGTGCCCATGTGGCGCTTGACCGACGAGATGGTGCGCTCGACGTTGGTGACGGCCTGGCGCTTCGCGGTCTCGCCGACGAGCACCTCGCCGTCCTTGGTGAATGCGACCACCGACGGGGTCGTGCGGAAGCCTTCGGCGTTCGCGATGACCTTGGGTTCTCCGCCCTCGAGCACGCTGACGACGGAGTTCGTGGTTCCGAGGTCGATTCCAACAGCACGGGCCATGTGATTCTCTCTCCTTGTTCAGGGGCGGACGGATGCCGGTCCCCGGGGTTTTCTGTACGTCTTCTCGCGGGTTTCGCCTGTGCTGTGCGGAGGGTGGTCCCTGAGCTCGCCGAAGGGTTGAGCCGCGATGACTCAACATTATCGAGCGATCCTGAGCGTGTCAAATGAAGTTGATACGAGGTGGCTCAAGTTTGAGACAAGCTCACCCCAGGAGCGTCTCACCCGATCCCGCGGCCACCGGATCCGGCAGTCGGCGCATCCGGAAGCCGTTCAGGATCCCCGCGGTTCCGGCGAGGATCGGGATCAGCAGCGCGACCTGCAGGGCGAGATGCCGCGCCTCGGTGTTGATGCGCACCATCTCCGCCGAGACCTCCGGAGGCTCGTCCGCGAGCAGCTCCTCGAGCCCGGTGTTGGACATCAGCTCGGCGTCCTCCTCGAGCACCGACGACACCTGCTGCTGCTGCTCCGCGGTCAGCACGCTCGACGAGTCCGCGAGCGCTGTGAAGCCCGCCGCAAGCGTCGCGAGCATGATCGCGCCCGCGAAGGCGAGCCCGAACGACAGGCCGAACGATCCGGCCGCGGAGTTCACGCCCGCCGCTTCGCTCACCCGCTCATCGGTGATCGGAGAGAGCGTGTAGTTGTTGAGCTGCGAGACGAGCAGTCCGAGTCCGGACCCGCTGATCAGGAGCGGGATCGTGAGCCACCAGCCCGAGTCGGCGATCGGCACCAGCGGCACGATGGCCACGAGCCCGACGACGGTGAGCACGAAGCCCCACAGGATGAGGTTCGCCGGGCGGCCCTTCGCGATGCGCCCGGCGATCAGTGCGACGGCGAACATGCTGAGCGACAGCGGGGCGATCGACAGGCCCGCCTGCAGCGCGTTGTACTCGAGCACCATCTGCAGGTAAAGCGGCAGCACGATCATCGTTCCGCCCAGGGCGATCTGCTGGAGCAGCTGACCGCTCACGCCGGCACGGAACGGCTTCGACGCGAACAGCGCGGGGTCGATCAGCGTCGGCTTGCCGCGCTTCTTGCGCGAGTTGAGCCAGAACACGAGACCGCCGAGGGCGACGACTCCCAGGCCGATGATGAGTGCGACGTAGCCGCCGCCCTCCTGCCACACCAGGATGCCGAGGACGACGCCGCCCATGCCGATGACCGACAGCGCGGACCCGACCAGGTCGATCGACCGGTCGCCGGTGAACGGGACGTCCTTGACCAGTTTGATGCCGGCCAGCACGATCGCGATGATGACCGCCTCGAGCAGGAAGCCCACCCGCCAGGACAGGAACGTCGTGATGAATCCGCCGAGCAGCGGCCCGACCGCTGCGGCGATCGCCGCGGAGGCACCCACCAGCGCGTAGACGCGCTTCTGATGCGCGCCCTGGAAGTTGCCGTGGATGAGCGACTGCATCGACGGCAGCAGCAGCGAGGCGCCGAGGCCGCCGATCACGGCCCAGAAGATGATGATCGTATTGAGGTCCTGCGCGAGCGTCATCGCGATCGCGCCGACGGCATAGCCGAGCAGCCCCAGGATGTACGCGAACTTGCGGCCGATCAGGTCGCCTGTCTTGCCGCCGATGAGGATGAACGCCGCCGAGACGAGGGCCTCCAGCGCGATCGCGCCCTGCACCCCGCTGGCGGTCGTGTCCAGGTCCGCGACCACGGCCGATATGGACACGTTCATGAGCGACGTGTCGAAGACGAGGACGAACATGGCCATTGCGAGGAGGATGGCGAGTCGGCCGTTGAAGGCGACGCCCGACTCCGGGGGCGAGGAGGTCATGGTTCACCTAAGCACCTCGACGCATCGCCGCGGAAGTGCCACACACCGCCCATCGAGTCAGGCTCTGTGCGCGACGTCTGAAGCAGGAACGCGAGCGCCCTGCGAGGATGATGCCCATGGCACTGCCCTGGGACTTCCGGCCGATCGAGGGTGCGCGGGTGCGCCTCGAGCTCCTCGGGCCCGACGACCTCGACGCCCTCTACGCCATCCAGTCCGACCCCGCCGTGTGCGAGTACCTGCTCTACGAGCCACGCTCTCGGGAGCGCGTCGCCGAGGTGCTGGCACGGGATGCCGGCGCCACGCGCCTCGCTTCGCCGGACGACTTCGTGCAGCCGGCGATCCGGGACTCGACCGGTCGGCTGATCGGCACGATGTACCTGAAGCTCGCGAGCGTCGACGACAAGACCGCCGAGATCGGCTGGCTGCTCGACCCGCGGTTCCAGGGCCGGGGCTACGCCCGCGAGGCGGCCGCACTGGTGCTGGACCTCGCGTTCGGGGAGCTCGGCCTTCACCGCGTCTACGCCGAACTCGACCCGCGGAACGCGGCATCCGTCGCCCTCTGCGAGCGGCTCGGGATGCGTCACGAAGCCCACTTCCGTGAGCACATGTGGTTCAAGGGCGACTGGGCGGACACCGGCATCTACGCGATCCTCGAGCAGGAATGGGCGGGCGGGCCGGCCTGATTCCGGCTCGCTACGCAGCCTGACGGGCTCGCCGGTTCGCCTGCACCCGAGCGGTCGCCGCCTTGAAGCGGCGGGCGTCGGGGATGCGGGCCAGCAGCGGCCCGGCGATCATCGTGATCAGCACGTACGCGGTGGCCAGCGCGCCGAGCGACCTGTCCACGCCCGCCGCGACCGCCAGCCCCGCGATCACGATCGAGAACTCTCCGCGCGGCATCAGTGCGAAGCCCGCGCGCCACCGGCCGGCTTCGCCGATGCCCGCCCGGCGGCCCGCGATGTACCCCGTCAGCAGCTTGGTGCCCATCGTCACGACCGCGAGCAGGATCGCCGGGACGAGCATCGGAATGAGGTCCCGGGTGTCGGTGGAGAGGCCGACGAACAGGAAGAAGACCGCGGCGAACAGGTCGCGCAGGGGCGTGAGCACCCTCTGTGCGTGCTTGGCCGCAGGCCCCGAGATCGCGATGCCGACCAGGAACGCGCCCACCGCCGACGAGACGTTCGCTCCGGCGGCGAGGCCGGAGACCAGCAGTCCGAGGCCGAGGACCGACAGCAGCAGCACGTCGGCCTCCTTCGACCAGACCAGCCGCGACACGATCCGGCCGTGACGCAGCGCGATGTACAGGATCAGCACCACCGCCACCAGGGCGACGACCACGGACAGCGTCCCGGCGAGCAGGCTCGTGCCGATCAGCAGCGCGGTCAGGACGGGAAGATAGAACGCCATCGCGAAGTCCTCGATGACGAGGATGGACAGCACGACCGGGGTCTCGCGGTTGGTGAGGCGGCCGAGGTCCTGCAGCACCTTGGCGATCACGCCGGAAGACGACACCCAGGTGATGCCGGCCATCGCCACGGCGGCCACCGGCCCCCATCCCAGCAGCAGCGCGATCAGCGCGCCCGGCGCTGCATTGAGCAGCATGTCGATCAGACCGGCGATCCGCGAGCCCTTCAGGTTGCCGACCAGCTCCTGCGCGGTGTACTCCAAGCCGAGCATCAGCAGGAGCAGGATGACGCCGATCTCGGCGCCGATCTCGATGAACTCCCCGCCCTGGGAGAAGGGGAACAATCCCCCCTCGCCGAATGCGAGCCCGCCGATCAGGATCAGCGGGATCGGCGAGATGCCCCACCAGGAGGCGATGCGGCTGAGCAGCCCGATCCCGAGGACGAGCGCGCCTAGTTCGATGAGGACGAGCGCGCCGTGGTCCATCCCGGGTTATCCCGTTCCGGCGATGATGCGGACGAGGTGGTCCAGCCCGTCGCGGGTGCCCACGGCGACGATGGTGTCACCGGCGTGCATGCTATCGGCGGGTCCGGGTGCGGGAAGCACCTCGGTCTCCCGGATGATGGCGACGATGGAGCAGCGGGTGCGCGTGCGGGCCTTGGTGTCGCCCAGCGCGCGGCCGACGAACGGCGAATCGGCGCGGAGCGGGATCTGCTCGATCGAGAGCCCCGCGACCTGCTCACGCAGGCCGGCGAGCTGGGTGAGGATCAGCGAGCCGCCGAGCACTTCGCTCAGCGCGGTCGCCTCGTCATCGGTGAGGGCGATCGTCTCGCTGGCGCGGTCGGGATCATCCTCATCCGCCAGGGCGAGCTCTCGGCCGCCGTCACGCAGGTTGAGGACCGACAGCCGTCTGCCCTCCTCCGTGACGATGTCATGGCGGACGCCGATACCGGGCAGTTCGGCGCGCTCGACGTGGGTGGGCATGCGTACATCATCGCATCCAGGTCGCTGAAGGGAACCGGCCGATCGTGGAGCGCCGGATCGTGCGCCGCTGTAGCCTGAGCGAGCCGCAGAGTCGCGGTGCGCGTGCCCCGAAGCACCCGCTGTTCACGGAAGGGCTCCAGCGTGACCGAGAGAAGCGATCCCGAGGTCCCACGGATGAGTCCCGACCTGCCGCAGTTCTCGGGGATAACGCCGACTGACGCCCTGGCGAGCGCGGTCGTCGCGGACGGGCCCTCCAGCACGCGCAAGCGCGTGGTCCTGGCGTGGGGGCTGTGGGACTGGGGCTCCGCGGCTTTCAACGCGGTCGTGACCACGTTCGTGTTCACGGTCTACCTGACCAGCTCGAGCTTCGGGCCGGAAGGGACGGTCGAGGCGCAGCTCGGCTGGGCGCTGGCCGGAGCAGGTCTTCTCATCGCGGTCCTCGCGCCGGTGACGGGTCAGCGCTCCGACACCTCGGGCCGCCGCAAGCTGTGGCTCGCCGTCAACACATATATCGTCGTGGCCGCGACGGCCGCCATGTTCTTCGTGCAGCCCGATCCGTCGTTCCTCTGGTTCGGGCTGTTCCTGGTCGCCGCCGGAAACGTCTTCTTCGAGTTCGCCGGCGTCAACTACAACGCGATGCTCTCCCAGGTCTCGACTCCCCGGTCGATCGGCAAGGTGAGCGGCTTCGGCTGGGGCATGGGCTACATCGGCGGCATCGTGCTGCTGCTGGTGGTGTACTTCGGCTTCATCCAGGGGCTCTTCGGCGTCCCCGAGGAGGACGGCCTGCCGATCCGGGTCGCGATGCTCGTGTCCGCACTCTGGTTCGGCCTCTTCGCGATCCCCGTCCTGATCGCCGTGCCCGAGTACCGCGGGGCGGGCGCGAAGCGCGAGCGCATCGGCTTCTTCGCCTCGTATGCGCGCCTCGGCCGCGACATCGCCAAGCTGTGGCGCGAGTCCCGCCACACGGTCTGGTTCCTGCTGGCAAGTGCGGTCTTCCGCGACGGGCTCGCCGGCGTCTTCACCTTCGGAGGCGTGCTCGCGGCATCCGTCTTCGGCTTCTCGGCGGGCGAGGTCATCATCTTCGCGATCGCCGCGAACGTCGTCGCCGGCATCTCCACCATCGCGGTCGGCGCACTCGATGACAAGCTCGGCGCGAAACCCGTCATCGTCGCGGCGCTGATCGGCCTCATCATCTCGGGCCTGCTGGTGTTCTTCCTCCACGACGGCGGCCAGATCGTCTTCTGGACCGCCGGCCTCGCCCTCTGCCTCTTCGTCGGTCCGGCGCAGTCCGCGTCGCGCACGTTCCTCGCGCGGATCATCCCGCCCGGGCGCGAGGGTGAGGTCTTCGGCCTGTACGCCACGACGGGCCGAGCGGTGTCCTTCCTCGCGCCGATGATGTTCGCGATCTTCGTGTCGGTCTTCGGCGCCGCGTACTTCGGCATCCTCGGCATCGTGCTGGTCCTGGCGATCGGCCTGGTGCTGCTGATCCCCGTGAAGGCCGTTCAGGAGCGCCTCCACGACTGACGCGGTCAGGGCGGCCGCGCGAGATTCCGCTACTCTCACTCCGGGGGTCTTTGCCAACCCGAATAGCGAGAGAGCCCACCCGAAGTGACGATGTCCCTGTCCGAGCGGCGCCGTTCCGCCCGGCATCGGCGCGCCGTGGCGTACTGGGCCGTCATCTTCGCGCTCTACGTGTCGCTCGCCGTCAGCACCGCCCTGGCTCCCCCTCCCTGGCTGCACCTCACAGCGCTGTTCGCGCACCTCGGCTCGGTGATCGTCGGGCTCGGCGCGGCGGTGGTCCTCGAGTTCACCGGGCTTCTGTGGATCACCGATCGACGCGGGCTCGACGACCTGAGGCGCAACGAGAGACTGATCTCGGTGATCGCGTGGCTGGGCATCATCGGGCTGATCGGCAGTGGGGCGCTGCTGCAGCCGAATCTGTCGGACCCGAGGACGATCGTGAAGATGCTCGCCGTTCTCCTCGTCGCGATGAACGGCGTGGCCATGACCCGGCTGACGGCTGAGCTCGGCCGGCTTCCGTCCGGGGCGCGGTTCTCCTCGATCCCCGCCTCCCTCAAGCTGTGGTGCCTGTGGAGCGCCGTCGTCTCGCAGGTCGGCTGGTGGACGGCCGTGATCCTCGGGATGCTGAACACCGCCTCGCACTGAACTCCCAGTGACTGCACAGTGCGGTCGCGTTAGGCTCAGCCTTGGCGAGTCCCCCAAAGGATTCACCGAGCAACCCCTCCCCGATCAGGTTCCCCCGCCTGAGGATTCCCCACATGCCCCTGCCCCACCCCGCCATTCGCGCGTGCATCGACGCCGCGCTCGGTCCCATCCCTTCAGAGCCGGCATCGTGAGCGCGCCCCGGCCCAGCGCCATCGAGCAGCGTCGCCAGGAGCGCCGAGCCCGACGGCAGCGCTTCCTGCTGTGGACGAGCATCGTCGGCATCGTGATCCTCGTCGCCGCGATCGGCACGGTCTCGACGATGATCGTGACCTCCCTCGCCGCATCCAACAGCGCTCAGGCGGGCGCCGGCGATCCGGCATCCCAGACCGAAGAGCTTCTCGTCTTCCCCGACGACGAGCCCGCCGGCCTCGCCGGTGGCGGCCCGTGCGTCGCGGTGCCGGTCCTCTCCTCGTTCGAGAACGCCGAGATGGTCGAGAACCTGGCGGCCGGATACAACGCCCAGCCCCGCGACATCAACGGGCTCTGCGTGACCGTCACGCCCACGAAGGACAAGTCCGGCATCGCCGCCGAGGCTGCCGCGGCCGGATTCCCGGACGTCGCAGCCGACGCGCGGCCCACCGTGTGGCTGCCCGACGCACACACGTGGCTGTCGTTGGCCCAGGCGAACGGCGGCGAGGCAGTGGTACCCGCGGAATCCACGAGCGTCGCGACATCCGACATCGTGCTGGCCATGCCCGAGCCGCTCGCACAGGCCATCGGCTGGGACGAGGAGCCGCCGCAGTGGCAGGACGTCTTCGACGCCGCCGGCGACGCCGATCTGTGGGGCGACCTCGGTCACTCCGAGTGGGGCCCGTTCAAGCTGGGCAAGACGAGCCCGGTCGTCGCGACCTCCGGCGAGGCCGCGATGTTCGCCTCCTTCGGCACCGCCGAGGGATCGCTCGACGAGATCACCGCGGCGTCGGTCGCGGACGAGTCCGTGAAGGACATCGTGCGCGAGCACGAATTGGCCACGAGCCACTACATGGCGACCCCCGAGCACTTCCTGTGGCATGCCCGGCAGGCTGAGCAGACCGGATCGGCCGCGGACTTCCTCTCGGCGGTCATCGTGGACGAGAAGTCGGTCTGGGACTACAACCGCGGCATCACCAGCCGCGACGGCGTGACCCGCACGGCCGGCGAGCCGCCGGTCGAGAAGCTCGTGCCCATCTACCCGGCGGACGGGTTCTATGCCGCCGACAACCCCGCTGTCGCGCTGACCGGCGACTGGGTCGACGAGAACGAAGCGGCCGCTGCCGCCGACTTCATCCGTTTCGCCGGAACGGCCGAGGGTCAGCAGATCGTGCGCGACTCGGGCTACCGCGACCTGAACGGCGCGCTGGATTCCGGCGTCGCGTCGGTGGCGAACCTCGCCGACGACCCGCAGGGCAGGCTCGCGCTGCCGGGGCAGGATGTGGTCGCTGCCGTCAACACCGCCTTCCCCGAGGTGCGCAAGCGCGCGCAGGTGCTGTTCCTCGTGGACGTCTCGGGATCGATGGACGAGCCGATCTCGGCCACCGAGACGAAGCTGAGTGCAGCGAAGGACGCGATCGCGCTCGCGCTGGATCACTTCACCGAGGGCGACAGCGTCGGCCTCGCCGCGTTCGCGCAGGCCGAGGGCGGAGCGCTCGTGCCCGGCGCCGTCTCACCGATCGCCGACATCGGCACGTCGCGGGATGCATTCATCGGCGCCCTCGGCGGGCTGCAGTCGATGGGCGACACACCGCTCTACCAGGCGGTCGACACGTTCACGGCGCAGCAGGCGCAGTCGTGGTCGCCCGACCGCATCACGGCGGTGGTCGTACTCAGCGACGGGGAGAACGACACGCCTACCGCCGCGACCATCGGCGCGGACCAGATGCTGCAGAACCTGGGTCACCTCCATCACGGCGGCACTCCGGTGCTGGTCTTCACGCTGGCCTACGGCGCCGACGCCGACGTGGCGACGCTCCAGTCCATCTCGAGCGCGACGGGCGCGCACTACTACGACGCCACCGACCCGACCAAGGTCAAGGCCGTGCTCGGGGATCTGGTCACGAGCTTCTGACCCGGAGACCTCCGGAGCGGGCGGCTCTCACCCCGGCCACGAGTCTGCGAGCTTCGTGAGCAGACGCGCGAGCTCCGCGCGCTCCTCTTCGGTGAAGGCGCCGAGCGCCGAATCGATCGCGCTGCGCCGCTCGCCGCGGAATCCGCGCACGATCGCGAGCCCGTTGTCGGTGAGGGCCACACGCGTGCGACGGGCGTCGTCTGCGTCCGCCTCACGTCGCACGAGCCCCATCTGCGCCGCCTGCTGCACGAGCCGCGAAGCCCTCGGCTGATCCACGCCGACGGCGTCGGCGATCTCGCTCACCGACAGCGGGCCGGATGCCGCGGCCAGCGCCTCGAGCAGCCTCAGCCGCGCGGGCCCGCCGAGGCGCGGTCCCGCTCCCCACGGCGGCGGACCGCCCATGCCGCCGTGCGGGCCGCCTCGCATCCAGCCCGGCTCGCCGTGGTGCTGGTGGTGATGCTCGTGCCCGTGCCCGCCGTCCCACGGCGGGCGCGGCATCCGTCGACCCCGCAGTCGTGCGAGCGCCGCGGCGATCGCATCGGCGGGGTCGGGCGATGGAGAGGTCATGAGTCGAATTTACATGTGACTTGACATATGTCCGCATTACATGTCACACTACAACTACATGTTCTTCTACATGCAACTACGGCGGCCTCTCCGTGCCGCCCCGCGAAAGGACTTCTGATGAACAACGAAGACACGAATATCAACGAACCCTCCGATGAGGGAACCGACGGCACACCCCGCGAGGGCGTGCCCACCGACCGTCGTCCGCTCGGCTACTGGCTGCGCGCGGTCGACGGTCTGCTCTCACGCGAGTTCGCAGCC
Organism: uncultured Actinomycetota bacterium; assembly: GCA_963717585.1. Taxonomy (GTDB): domain Bacteria; phylum Actinomycetota; class Actinomycetes; order Actinomycetales; family Microbacteriaceae; genus Microbacterium. The sequence goes on from CAVQWI010000003.1 coordinate 91,918, forward strand.
GCGTTCGACGGCGCCGGCGTCACGCGACGCGACTGGATGCTGCTCAACGCGCTCTCGGGCGACGCGGAGCTGCCCGCCTTCGCCGAGCGCTTCGCCCGCAAGGGTAAGCGACTGCGCGGCCTCGAGGACCGCGGCTGGGTGGAGGAGTCGGGCGACGGCACGTGGACGCTCACCGAGGACGGCCGAGCCGCCAAGGAGCGCCTCGGCGCCATGGTCGACGCCATCCGCTCCCGCGTCGCGGACGCCGTCTCGCCCGAAGACTTCGCCACCACGATGACCTCGCTCGAGGCGATCGCACGCGAACTCGGCTGGGACGAGAACGCGCGGATGCCGCGTCGCCCCGGCTTCGGCCGCGGCTTCGGGCCCGGCGCTGGCTTCGGCCCCGGGTTCGGCGCAGGTTTCGGACCCGGCGCGGGCTTCGGCCCGGGATGGGGTCACGGGCGCTTCGGCGGCGAGCGCGGCCACGGCCGGCACGGTGGCGAGGTGCACGGCTCGCACGGTGAAGGCTACGGCCGCCACGCGCACCCGTGCCACCCGCACCACGAGCACGGCGCGCACCAGCACGGCGCGCACCACGAGCACAGCGGTCGCCGGGGCGAGCGTTCTGGCCGATCGGCTCAGCGCGCGTACGAGCGCGGCTTCGACGCCGGGTTCACTCGCGGGCGCTCCGCCGACGCGGCGGCAGCTGCCACCGACACGGTCTGACGCCCACACAGCCGGGAGGGGCACGATCCGAAAGGGTCGTGCCCCTCTCGTCGTCTGCTCGCGAGTGGGAGTCCGGCGCTTCGACCAGCAGAATGGTTCCGATGTCGAAACCTGCGCTTCTGGCGATCTCGCACGGCACGGCCTCACCTGCGGGTCAGGCCGCAGTGTCCGGGCTCGTGGAGGCGGTTGCCGCAGCGCTGCCCGCGGTCACCGTGCGCCTCGGCCATGTCGGACGTGCAGCAGCCCGACGTCGCGGCATCCCTCGCGTCGTTCGAACCGGATCATCCCGTCGTCATCGTCCCGCTGCTGCTGTCGGCCGGCTACCACGTGCGCGTCGACCTCCGGCAGCAGTCCGCCGGGCACGCGGATGTCGCGATCTCGGCTGCGCTCGGCCCCGACCCGCGGCTGGTGGAGGTGCTCGCGTCCCGGCTGTCCGCGCTCGGCGCCGATCGGGACGACGCGATCGTGCTCGCCGTCGCCGGCTCCAGTGACGATCGGGCGAACCAGGACTGCCGCGCGACCGGCGCGATGCTCGCCGACCTGCTCGGTCGCGAAGTCTCGGTGGGCTTCCTCGCCGCGGCCGAGCCGCGCCTGGGCGCCGCGGTCGCCGCAGCACGCGCGGGAGGTCGCGGGGCGGTGGTCGCCGACTATCTGCTGGCCCCGGGCTACTTCCACGATCTCGCCGTCCGGCTCGCCGACGGCAGCCCGGTCGCCCGCCCGCTCCTGGACGACGACCCTCCGGCGAAGCCTCTCGTCGACCTCGTGCGAGGACCGCTACCTGGAGGCGGCGTCAACTCTGTGACGCCGCGTTACGCCCCGTTCCGGCGCGTGACGCATGGGGATGCCGCGGCATCCACAGCCTCGTAGCCTCACCCCGTGGGCTCGACGGGGCCCTCCCCAGGCATCGTCTGGGCAGTGCGGAGGTCCCCCATGACGATCAGCGATACCGGTGCGCGCAGTACCGGCGCTCCGCGCGCCGAGCGGACGGCGCCCGGCGAGGCCGCCAGGGCACGTCCGCCGCGTCCCTCTTCCAAGCCCAACGGGCAGTGGAAGATCGACGGCACGGCTCCGCTGAACGGAAACGAAGAGTGGAAGCAGGTCGACAACGGCCTGGCCGTGCGCGAGCGCATCGAGAACATCTACTCGAAGGGCGGGTTCGCCTCGATCGACCCGACCGATCTGCACGGGCGCTTCCGCGTGTGGGGGCTGTACACGCAGCGCAAGCCCGGGATCGACGGCGGCCGGACGGCGACGCTGGAACCGCACGAGCTCGAGGACGAGTACTTCATGCTGCGCGTCCGCATCGACGGCGGCCAGCTGACGACCGAGCAGCTGCGTGTGATCGCCGGGATCTCGACGGAATTCGGCCGCGACACCGCCGACCTCACCGACCGACAGAACATCCAGCTGCACTGGATCCAGGTCGAAGCCATGCCCGAGATCTGGCGCCGCCTCGAGAGCGTGGGGCTCGGCACCACCGAGGCATGCGGAGACGTGCCCCGAGTGGTCCTCGGCTCGCCGGTCGCGGGCATCGCGGCCGACGAGCTGATCGACCCGACCCCCCAGATCGATGAGATCACCTCCACCTTCATCGGCGACGAGTCGCTGGCCAACCTCCCTCGCAAGTTCAAGTCCGCGATCACCGGGCATCCGAGCCAGGACGTCGTGCACGAGATCAACGACGTCGCATTCGTGGCGGTGGATCATCCCGAGCTCGGCATCGGCTACGACCTGTGGGTGGGCGGCGGCCTGTCGACCACGCCGCGGCTGGCCGAGCGGCTCGGCGTCTTCGTGGCGCCCCACCGCGTGGCGGATGCGTGGCACGGCGTGGCGCAGATCTTCCGCGACTACGGCTACCGGCGCCTGCGGAACAAGGCGCGCCTGAAGTTCCTGCTCGCCGAGTGGGGAGCCGAGAAGTTCCGGCAGGTCCTGCAGGACGAGTACCTCGGGTACGCGCTGCCCGACGGTCCCGCCGCGCCGAAGCCGCTCGCGCACGGCGACCACGTCGGCGTGCACCGGCAGAAGGACGGCCGGTTCTACGTCGGCGCCACTCCGATCGTCGGCCGCGTCTCCGGACCTGCCCTCGCCGAGCTCGCCGATCTCATCGAGGCGCACGGTTCGACCCGGCTGCGCACGACTCCGCATCAGAAGATCGTCATCCTCGACATCCCGGAAGACCGCGTGGAGTCGCTCATCGCCGGCCTCGACGCGCTCGGGCTGTCCGCGCGCCCGAGTCTGATCCGCCGCGGGACCATCGCGTGCACCGGCATCGAGTTCTGCAAGCTGGCCATCGTCGAGACCAAGGCGTTCGCGACCGCCGCCGTCCTCGACCTCGAGAAGCGTCTCGATCGGTTCGAGCTGCCGCATCCGATCTCGCTGCACGTCAACGGCTGCCCCAACTCGTGCGCGCGCATCCAGACCGCGGACATCGGACTCAAGGGCCAGTTGATCATGGACGACTCGGGCGAACAGGTTCCGGGGTACCAGGTGCACCTCGGCGGGGGCCTCGCCAGCGCCGACCGCGACGAGGCGGGCCTCGGCCGCACGGTCCGCGGTCTCAAGGTCACCGCGGACGGGATCGCCGACTACACCGAGCGAGTCGTGCGCCGGTTCCTCGAGGACCGGGATGCCGCCATCGACGAGACCTTCGCCCAGTGGGCCCACCGTGCAGAAGAGGAGGCACTTCAATGACCGTCTCGCTCGCCCCGCGCACCACCACACGCCGCGGCGCCGACGAGCTGCGCGAACTGGCCGAGCGCGGCAACGTCGAGCTCGGCTCCTTCACCGACCACGAGGCATCCCCCGCCGAGGTGGTCGCATGGGTCGCCCGCAACTTCAGCGCGGATGCCGCCGCGGTCGCCTGCTCGATGGCGGATGCCGCCCTCCCGCACCTCGTCGCCGAGCAGCTCCCGGGTGTGGACGTGCTGTTCCTGGACACCGGCTACCACTTCGCCGAGACACGGCACACCCGCGACGAGGTGGGCCGCGCGCTCGACGTGCGCATCGTGGACGTGCTGCCGGCGCAGACGGTGGCCGAGCAGGACGCCGAGTTCGGCGAGAAGCTCTACTCGCGCGACCCGGGTCTGTGCTGCGCACGCCGCAAGGTCGCTCCGCTTCAGGATGCCCTGGGCGGATACGAGGTCTGGTTCACCGGCGTCCGCCGCGAGGAGGCGCCCACCCGAGCCGGCACTCCGCTGGTCGCCTGGGATGAGCGCAACGGGCTCGTCAAGATCAATCCGGTCGCGGCGTGGACCTTCGATGACCTGCTCGACTATGCCGGCGCGCACCGGGTGCCGGTCAACCTCCTCGTGACCAACGGCTACCCCTCGATCGGGTGCGAACCCTGCACGCAGGCCGTCGCCCCCGGCGATGATCCGCGCTCCGGGCGCTGGGCGGGGCTCTCGAAGACGGAATGCGGACTGCACCTGTGACCGCCGTCACCGCGCTCTCCACGCTCGACCTGCTCGAGGCCGAGGCGATCCACATCATCCGCGAGGTGGTCGCCGAGTTCGAGCGGCCCGTGCTGCTGTTCTCGGGAGGCAAGGACTCCGTCGTCGTCCTCCACCTCGCGGCGAAGGCCTTCTTTCCCGGGCGCGTCCCATTCCCCGTGCTCCACGTCGACACCGGGCACAACTTCCCCGAGGTCCTCGCCTTCCGCGATGAAACGGTGCGGCGCCTCGGCGTGCGGCTCGAAGTGGCGCGCGTGCAGGACTACATCGACGACGGCCGACTCCAGGAACGCGCGGACGGCACCCGCAATCCGCTGCAGACCGTCCCTCTGCTGGACGCCATCGCCGCGGGCAGGCACGACGCTGTATTCGGCGGAGCACGACGCGACGAGGACAAGGCGCGCGCCAAGGAGCGGATCATCTCGCTGCGGGACGAGTTCGGACAGTGGGACCCGCGCAACCAGCGTCCCGAGCTGTGGAGCCTGTACAACGGCCGCCACACCCCCGGCCAGCACGTGCGCGCCTTCCCGATCTCGAACTGGACCGAGCTGGATGTGTGGAGCTACATCGCCCGGGAGGAGATCCCGCTCCCGCCGCTGTACTTCGCGCACGAGCGAGAGGTGTATGCCCGGGACGGCATGTGGCGGGCCGTCGGCGAGTTCTCGCCGCCCCTCGCCGACGAGCGCATCGAGCGCCGCGTCGTCCGGTACCGCACAGTCGGCGACATGAGCTGCACGGGCGCGGTCGAATCGGATGCCGCGGACCTGACCTCGATCGTCACCGAGATCGCCCGCTCGACCCTGACCGAGCGCGGAGCGACGCGCGCCGACGACCGCATCTCGGAAGCCGCGATGGAAGACCGCAAGAAGGACGGGTACTTCTGATGACCGCTCCAGCCACCGCCCACGTCTCGGTCGCCGAGCCTGTCGAGGCGTCGACCCCGCGACGGTCTCAGGGACCGATCTCCGGCAGCCTGTTCCGTTTCGCCACCGCCGGCTCGGTGGACGACGGCAAGTCCACCCTGGTCGGACGGCTCCTGCACGATTCGAAGGCGATCCTCGCCGACCAGCTGGAGCAGGTCGCGCGCACCTCCGCCGAGCGGGGCTTCGCCCACGGAGAGTTCGACTTCGCCCTTCTCACCGACGGGCTGCGCGCAGAGCGCGAGCAGGGCATCACGATCGACGTCGCCTACCGGTACTTCACCACCGGCTCGCGCAGCTTCATCCTCGCGGACTGCCCGGGGCACGTGCAGTACACCCGCAACATGGTCACCGGAGCCACGACCGCTGACGCGGTGGTCGTGCTGATCGACGGTCGCAAGGGCGTCCTCGAGCAGACCCGCCGACACCTCGCCGTCATCGCGCTGCTGCGGGTGCCGCACGTCATCGTCGCCGTAAACAAGATCGATCTGCTCGGCTACTCCGAAGAGGCCTATGCTCCGGTCGCCGCCCAGGTCCGAGCCGTGACGGCCGACCTCGGCATCGAAGACGTGCATGTTCTGCCCGTCTCGGCCCTGAAGGGCGACAACATCGTCGAGCGGTCGGAGCGGACGCCCTGGCACGACGGCCCGGCCCTGCTCGAACTGCTCGAGTCCCTTCCTGCGCAGGACGAGGTCGAGCAGGCGCTCGAGGCGTTCCGCCTGCCCGTCCAGCTCGTGCTGCGGCCGCAGGGCGGACTGTCGCCCGAGCTCGCCGCGGACGCGTCCGCGGTCGAGCGGCTCCGCGACTACCGCGCCGTGGCGGGGCGGGTCGCATCGGGCTCGGTGCGCATCGGCGACCGCGTCGAGGTCTTCCCGGCGCGCGTCGCCACGACGATCACCGGCATCCAGGTCGCCGGCACCGACGTCGACGAGGCGGCCGCGCCCCAGTCCGTGTCGGTGCAGCTCGCCGACGAGGTGGATGCCGCCCGCGGCGCGCTGCTGGCGGCGGAGGGAACCCTGCCCCCGGGCAGACGCGACGTCGACGTGGAGCTCTTCCAGCTCGACGCGCGCACGCTCACCGCCGGCTCACGTGTGCTGGTCAAGCACGGCACCGCCACCGTGCAGGCGGTCGTCGCCCGCATCGAATCGCGGTACGACCTCGACGCCCTCGTCCACGAGCCCGCCGAGGCGCTGAGCACGAACGACATCGGTCGGGCGCGCCTGCGACTGGCGGCCGACCTGCCGCTGGAGCGGTACAGCGTCAACCGCCACGGGGGCTCGTTCCTCGTCATCCATCCGTCCGACGGCGCAACACTCGCCGCCGGAATCGTGCGCGCCTGACCGGGCGCGCACACCACCGAAATGCCCCACGAAGGAGGCGACCCGTGAACACCATCCGCACCGCGACGACGATCACCACTCTTGGACTTGTGGCGGCGATGATGGCCGGCTGCGCCTCCGCCGCAGGCAGCACAGGGCCGGTCGACGAGGTCACCGAGCTGCGCCTCGGCTACTTCGCGAACGTCACCCACGCGCCCGCCCTGGTCGGCCTCGAAGAGGGCCTCTTCGCCGATGCCCTCGGTGACGTCGAGGTGACCACCCAGGTCTTCAACGCCGGTCCGGCGGCGATCGAAGCGCTGTCGGCCGGCGCGATCGACGCGACCTACATCGGACCCAACCCCTCGATCAACACCTTCATCCAGTCCGGTGGCGAATCGGCGCGCATCGTCGCCGGCGCCGCGACCGGCGGCGCGGCGCTCGTCGTCCGCGACGGGATCGAAGCCCCGGCCGACCTCGCGGGCACGACCCTCGCGACGCCCCAGCTCGGCAACACGCAGGATGTCGCCCTCCGCAGCTGGCTCGCCGGAGAGGGCTTCGCGACCGACACCTCGGGAGGCGGCGACGTGAACATCACGCCGACCGAGAACGCGCAGACCCTGACGCTGTTCCAGCAGGGCGAACTGGACGGCGCCTGGCTGCCGGAGCCCTGGGTGTCGCGCCTGATCATCGATGCGGGCGCGCACGTCCTCGTGGATGAGGCCGATCTGTGGGAGGACGGGGAGTTCCCGACGACCGTGCTGCTCGTGCGGGCCGACTTCCTCGACGAGCATCCCGACGTCGTCGAGGACCTGCTGGAGGGTCACATCGCGGCCGTCGAGTGGATCGCCGACAACCCCGAGGACGCGCCGGGCGTGATCAACGCGGCCCTCGAGGCCGAGACGGGCAAGCCGCTCGCCGACGAGGTCATCACCCGGGCACTCGAGCACGTCACGTTCTCGTTCGACCCGCACGCCGACACGTTCGAGACGCTCGTCGAGAACGGGCTCGCGGCAGGGACGCAGAAGGAGGGCTCGATCGACGGACTGTTCGATCTGAGCCTGCTGAACGGCCTGCTCGCAGCATCCGGTGCCGAGTCCGTCTCGGCCGCGGGGCTCGGAGAGGAATAGCCGTGAGCCCGTCCGCTCGCAAGGCCCCCGGTGCGGTGTCGATCGACGCCGCGCCGGGCGGCCGCGCGCCCAGCCCCCTCGCTCCGAGCTTCGACAGCGTCATGCCGGTGCGCGAGGCCGTGCCGACGCGCGAGCCGGCCGTGCGGATGGAGCGCGTCAGCAAGCGGTTCGGCGACGGGCCCGTCGTGCTCGACGACATCACCCTCGACATCGCACCCGGCGAGTTCGTGTGCCTGCTCGGTGCCTCGGGCTGCGGCAAGTCGACTCTGCTGAATCTCATCGCCGGACTCGAGCGGCCGACGGCCGGCAGCATCGGAACGCCGGCGGCCGGCTCGGCCGTCATGTTCCAGGAGTCCGCCCTGATGCCGTGGCTGACCGCGCGGCGCAACGTCGAGCTCGCACTGCGCCTGCGCGGCGTCCCGCGCGCCGAGCGCCGCGAGAAGGCGCTCGCCCTGCTCGACACGGTCAACCTCGCGGATGCCGCGGAGAAGCGGCCGCACGAGCTCTCCGGCGGCATGCGCCAGCGGGTCGCGCTCGCGCGCGCCCTCGCCCAGGACCGTCCGGTGCTGCTCATGGACGAGCCGTTCGCCTCCCTCGACGCCATCACCCGGGACCTGCTGCACGAAGAGCTGGAGCGCGTGTGGCGGGCCACCGGCCGCACCATCGTGTTCGTCACGCACAACGTCCGCGAGGCCGCACGCCTCGGCCAGCGCGTCGTCCTCCTCTCCAGCCGCCCCGGCCGCGTGGCCGGCGAGTGGCGCATCGCCCAGACGACCGGCCGCCGCATCGAGTCGCCCGAGGTGGCGGCGCTGTCCATCGAGATCACCGACCAGCTGCGGAAGGAGATCCGCCGCAATGCCGCATGACACCGTGACCGATTCCCGCGCGAGGGGATGCCGCATCCGCTTCGTCGGAGGACCTCCGCAGCCTCGAGGCGGGCCTGGACCGGCTGCAGACCGGATCGGCGAGCACGCCGAGCCGCTGGCGCCGCATCACCGCGAGCGTCGTTCCGCCGCTCGTCTTCGTCGCCGTCCTCATCGCGGCTTGGCAGCTGTACGTCATGATCGCGCAGCCGCGACCCGATATCGTGCCCGGCCCGATGGACGTGCTCGGCGCGCTCGGCGCCGCGTGGGAGAGCGGGCGCCTGCAGGAGGCGGTCGTGACCAGCCTCGAACGCGGAGTGGTCGGCTTCCTCATCGCCATCGTCGTCGGCACGCCCATCGGTCTGCTGCTGGCCGAGGTGCGTCCGCTGCGGCGCGCGGTCGGGCCGATCATCTCAGGTCTGCAGGTTCTGCCGTCCGTGGCGTGGGTGCCGGCGGCGATCATCTGGTTCGGCCTGTCGGATGCGACGGTGTACTTCGTCATCCTGATGGGTGCGATCCCCTCCATCGTCAACGGACTCATCGCCGGCGTCGACCAGGTGCCGCCGCAGCTGCGGCGCGTCGGCACCGTGCTCGGTGCGACGCGCATCCAGCTCGCGACGGCCGTGATCCTCCCGGCCGCCCTTCCCGGTTACCTCGCCGGCCTCAAGCAGGGCTGGGCCTTCTCCTGGCGGTCGCTGATGGCCGCCGAGATCATCGCCGTCGGCGGCACGATCGGCTTCGGGCTCGGCTCGATGCTGCAGCAGTCGCGCGAGCTGGCCGACCTGGCCGGCGTGCTGGCCACGATCCTCCTGATCCTCTTCATCGGCATCCTGATCGAGCTGCTCTTCTTCGGGCCCCTCGAGCGGCGGATGCTGAACCGACGCGGTCTGCTGCTGTCCGGAGGTGCCCGATGACCGGAAAGGTCTGGCTGGTCGGCGCCGGCCCCGGCGACCCCGGCCTGCTCACGGTTCGGGGTCTGCGCGCGCTCGAGTCCGCGGACGTCATCGTCGCCGATCGGCTCGGCGCCCGGGGCGTGCTCGACGGGCTCGCGACCGAAGGCGTCACCCTCGAAGCCGAGGTCGTCGACGTCGGCAAGCTGCCCGGCCATCACGCCGTACCGCAGGATGCGATCAATGCGCTGCTGGTGCACCTCGCCCGCGAGGGCAAGACCGTCGTGCGCCTCAAGGGCGGCGACCCCTATGTGTTCGGCCGCGGGGGTGAAGAGCTGGCGCACTGCCAGGACGCGGGGGTCGACGTCGAGGTCGTGCCGGGCATCACGAGCGCCATCTCGGTGCCCGCGATCGCCGGCATCCCGGTGACGCATCGCGGGCTCGCGACGGCCTTCACCGTCGTCACCGGCCACGACCAGATCCGCGAGCTCGGCGGGGGCCGCGACCACACCGTCGTCCTGCTCATGGGCATCGGCACCCTCGCCAACGCGGCGATGACCCTCTCCCGCGGCGAGCGCGGTGCCGACTGCCCGGTCGCGATCATCGAGGACGGCTACGGCGCCGGCCAGCGCGTCACCGTCGGCACGCTCGCGACCATCGCGCACCAGGCCGCCCTTCGCTCGGTGCGCTCCCCCGCCGTCGTCATCGTCGGCGACGTGGTGTCGCTCAGCCCCTATGCTCCCGCCGAACTCCGCGCCGCGACACCGGCGGCGCACATCGAACGAAAGGCCACGTCACTGTGACCACTGCGAACTCCGCGACGGCCTCCCCCGTCGCGACTCCCCTCGACCTGCGCGTCGCGATCGTCGGCGCGGGCCCCGCGGGCATCTACGCCGGCAACATCCTCGCGAACTCCGTGAAGGATGCCGGCGGCTCGGTCGCGATCGACCTGTTCGACTCGCTCCCCGCGCCCTACGGCCTGATCCGCTACGGCGTCGCACCCGACCACCCCCGCATCAAAGGCATCGTGAACTCCCTCCACGAGATGCTCGACGCCTCGGCTGAGCCGCGGGCGACGGACGGTGGGCGCCGTCGCACCATCCGCTTCATCGGCAACGTCGAGATCGGCCGCGACCTCGCGATAGACGACCTGCGGGAGCGGTACGACGCGGTGATCCTCGCCACCGGCGCGATCCGCGACGCCGCGCTCGACATCCCCGGCATCGACCTGCCCGGCTCCTATGGCGCCGCCGACTTCGTCGCGTGGTTCGACGGACACCCCGACGTGCCGCGCGAGTGGCCGCTGGAGGCATCCGAGGTCGCCGTCATCGGCAACGGCAACGTCGCGCTGGACGTGGCCCGGGTGCTCGCCAAGCACGCCGTCGACCTGCGCTCGACCGAGGTGCCCGACAACGTGCTGGCGGGGCTCGAGGCCTCCGCCGTCACCGACGTGCACGTCTTCGGGCGCCGCGGACCGCTCGATGTGAAGTTCACCCCGATCGAGCTGCGCGAGCTGGGCGAGGTGCCCGACGTCGACATCGTCCTGGCCGACGAGGACTTCGCCGATCTCGAGCTCGCCGCCGGCTCCAGCAACCAGCTGAAGGTCATCCTGCGCACGTTCGAGGCGTGGCGCACACGCGGGTCGACCGGCGCCAGCCGCCGCCTGCACCTGCACTTCTGGCACGCACCCGTCGCCATCCTGGGCGATGATCGCGTCGAGGGCATCCGCTTCGAGCGGACCGCCGCGGATGCGGATGGGGCCGTCCAGCGGAACCGGAGAGCTGCGGGACGTCCCCGTGCAGGCGGTCTACCGCGCGGTCGGCTACTACGGAACGCGGGTCGTCGATGTCCCGTTCGATGCGGTGCGCGGCGTCATCCCGAACGTCGAGGGCCGCGTCGTTCGCGACACTCCGGAGTGCCGACGCCTCGGCCGTCGTGATCCCCGGGCTGTACGCGACCGGCTGGATCAAGCGCGGTCCGGTCGGGCTCATCGGTCACACGAAGTCAGACGCGATGGAGACGGTCGCGCATCTGGTCGCGGACGCATCCGCCGGCGTCCTGACCGCGCCCGCGGTGGACGGGGACGTGCTCGCGCTGCTCGAGGAGCGGGACGTCGCCTACACGACGTGGGACGGCTGGCTCGCCCTCGACGCCCACGAGCGCGCGCTCGGCGCGACGCACGTGCACACCCGTGAGCGCGTCAAGGTCGTGCCGCGCGACGAGCAGGTCGACGTGTCGCGCGCCGACAGCCTCGCCCTGTCGTGACCTACGTCATCGCGCTGCCCTGCGTCGATGTGAAGGACCGCGCGTGCATCGACGAGTGCCCGGTGGACTGCATCTACGAGGGTGAGCGCTCCCTCTACATCCATCCCGACGAGTGCGTGGACTGCGGAGCCTGCGAGCCGGTCTGCCCGGTCGAGGCGATCTACTACGAGGACGACGTTCCCGACGAGTGGCAGGACTACTACCTCGCCAACGTGGAGTTCTTCGACGACATCGGCTCACCCGGTGGCGCGGCGAAGGTGGGCGTGTACGCCAAGGACCATCCGCTCATCGCGGCGCTGCCTCCTCAGGCTCATGGCTGACGCGCCGCCGGATGGCGCGCCCGTCGTGGTCGACGTGGTGGTCGTCGGCGGTGGGCCTGCCGGTCTGTCGGCGGCGCTGAACCTCGCCCGCGCTCGGACCACGCGTGCTGGTGGTCGACGCGGGGCGCCCGCGCAACGCCGCCACGCTGCGTTCGCACGGATTCCTCACCCGAGACGGCATCTCCCCCCTCGAGCTGCGCAAGCTCGCTCGCGCCGAGCTCAGCGCGTATCCGACGGTGCGCGTGCTCGACCGGACGAATCTCACCGCCCTCGGCACGGCCGAGCCGCCGGCGGATGCCGCGGACGGCATACGTTTCGTCGCCACGGTGAAGAGCCACCGGTCCGGCGCTCCGACCGTCATCGCCGCCCGCTCGGCGGTGATCGCGACGGGTCTGCGCGAGACGCTTCCCGCGATTCCGAGTCTGCGGGGCTTCTACGGGATGTCGCTCTTCAGCTGTGCGGCGTGCGACGCGTGGGAGCTGCAGGATCGCCCCCTCGCACTCATCGGCGAGACGCCGGATCTTCCCGCTCGCGCGCGGCTCATCGCGCGGTGGACGGATGACCTCACGGTCTTCACCAACGGCGCGGACGTCGTCGAGACGGTCGAAGAGGCCGAGCTCGCGGCATCCGGAATCGTCGTCGAGCGCCGGCGGATCGACGATCTCGAGGGCGACCGCGGCGCGGTGTCGGCGGTTCGCCTGCAGGACGGCACCCGCATCGCCGATCGCCGGCGGATTCGTCCGCCCGCACTGGGATCCGGCGCTCGAGTTCCTCGGCCGCCTGGACGTCGACCGCGACCCGGACGGTCACCTTCTCGTCGATCGGTCGGGCCGCACGAGCATCGCGGGGCTGTACGCCGCGGGGGATGCCGCGGCCCCGGGTCCGCAGCAGCTGATCGTCGCCGCCGGCCAGGGTGCGCGCGTCGCCGCCGTGCTGATCCACGATCTCGTGGGCGTCCGCACCGCCCACTGAGAATCCCGCACGCTAGACCGGATCGGCGATGAGGCCTTCAGCCTCCAGCTCCTGCCAGAGCGCGCTCGGTATGCGAGCCTGCGCCCGCTGGACATTCGAATGCACCTGCTGGGTGCCCCTGGCGCCCAGCACGACGCTCACGACGGCCGGATGCCGCAGCACATACGCGATCGCCACGTCTGGCACCGTCACCCCGTGACCCTCGCAGACGTCCGCGATGCGGTTCACGCGCGCGATGAGCTCGGCCGGCGCCGGCTGGTAGTCGAAGAGCGCACCCGGTGCGGGCCTCGGTGTGCTGAGCAGTCCGGAGTTGTACACGGCCGCTGCAACCACACCCACACCCCGCTCCGCGGCAAGCGGCAGCAGCTCGGTGAGGGCCTCGTCGTCGATCAGGGTGAAACGGCCGGCGCACATCACGAGGTCGACGTCGGCGCGCCGAATCAACTCTGCGAGCGGAGCCGCATGGTTCATGCCCGCGCCGACCGCGGTGACGAGGCCCTGGTCGCGCAGTTCGATGAGGGCAGCGATCCCTTCGGTCGACGCCTGCTCGAAGTGGTCGTCGGGGTCGTGCATGTAGAGAATGTCGAAGCGGTCGAGTCCGGTACGCGCGAGCGAGTCCTCGACCGAGCGCAGGATCCCGTCGCGACTGAAGTCCCACACTCGTCGCGGGTCCGCCGGCACATCGAAATCGCTGTCCCGCTGGTGGGCGGTTTCGGGGCTGGGCACGAGCAGTCGCCCGACCTTCGTGGAGATGACGTACTCGTCGCGCGGGCGTTCCCGCAGGTGCCCGCCGAGACGCCGTTCCGAGAGCCCCACGCCGTAGTGGGGTGCCGTGTCGAAGTAGCGGATGCCGGAGTGCCAGGCGGCGTCGATCGTCGCGGACGCTTCCGAATCCGTCGTCTGTCGGTAGAGGTTGCCGAGCTGGGCGGCGCCGAGGCCGAGTTCCGTCAGCGCCAGGCCGCGCCGGGTCGCGCGAGTGCGCATGGTGGGTCCTTCCGGGGTCTGCGTACGTGGACTTGCGCCCGAGGTCGGGAACGGGCGAACCGTCAGTCGAGATGGAAGATCTCGGGCAGCTCTTTCCACCACTCGCCTTCGGCACGGTCCTCGAGGGGGCTCTGCAAAGGCTCCTGCACGGCCCACCATCGCTGGGTCTCCGGATCGGCGGCTATCGCTGCCATGTCGCTCTCGTAGTCCTGACCCGTGTACTCGAAGTACGCGAACAGCAGTTCGCCGTGGCGGTAGATCGAGTAGTTGTGGATGTTGCTCGCCGTGAGGCGAGCGAGGACCGTCGGCCACACCGCTGCGTGGTACCGCTCATACTCTTCACGGTTCTCTGCCTTGAGCCCGATGACGGACGCGACGCGCTTCACGTCTGCCGCCTGTGCGCCTTCGCTGTCCGGTATCTCGAGGGGGATGCCCTCTCGCTCCGCGGATGCATACGCGGCCTCGACGACCGCCATGGTGTGCAGGACGTCGTCCACCGATGTCGGAAGCGTCGGCACCGACCCCTCGGCGAACCTCTGGAGTGCTCCCATCGAGCCGATGAAGGCGTCCGGAAACCACGAGCCTTCGAACGCCACCGGTCGCCACGCCCCGGCCTTGTCGTCGAGCGTCACGAGTTCGAGCGCGTCCGGACCTCCCTCGGGATAGTCCAGGAGGAGGCCCATCTGGGCGCGGATCGCGCCGTGCGTGCCCTCCCACTTGATGAAGCTCTCCTCGTGCGCGGGACCGAAGGCGTGATCATGATTGGTGCTGATCGTCACCCGCAGCGGCCGGTCCCGGTAGCGCATGAGGATCGTCGAACGCGTGTTCGCGACGTCGCTCTTGTCGGGATGACGCACAGTGACGGCGCTGACCCCGTCCGGATCTCCCAGGAACGAGCGCACCAGGTCGATGTAGTGGACGCTGTGCATGTTGATCTCGAGACGCTCGAGGCCGAACACGTGCGGGAACAGGTGCCAGGGCGTATCGACCGACACCCGGATCTCGAAGTCGTACAGCTCTCCGATCGCGCCCTCCGCGATGAGCCGGCGGGCGGCAGCGACATACGGCGCGAAGCGCAGCTGCGTGTTGACGGCGGCGACGAGCCCCTTCCGGCGGCACACGTCGCGCAGCGCGGCGCCCTGCTCGAGCGTGTGCCCGAGAGGCTTCTGGATCAGCACCGGAGCTCCGTCCGGCAGCGCCTCGAGGGCGTCGAGGTACTGCTCGGGCATCAGCGCGATGTCGTATACGGCGTCATCCGGTGCGGCGGCGACGGCCTCGCGCACCGTCCCGAACACATTCGTCGATGCCGTACTCGTCGGCGAGTGCCTGCGCGCGAGGGACGGTGCGGTTGACCAGGCCCCAGACCGGGTAGCCGGCCTTGCGGTACGCGGGAAGGTGGGCATCCTTCACGATCCCGCCGGTGCCGATGATGACGATCGGGCGCGGGCGGGTCGGAAGCTCGACGGTGTACGCCGCGGCGGGACGGCGCTCTGGGAAGCCGGTGACGGTAGTCATCCTTTCACTGCGCCGACGGTCTGGCCGCGGATGAGGAAGCGCTGGGCGCCGAGGAACACGATGAGCAGCGGGATCATCGAGATGACCGTCGCGAGCGCGAGCTGCGGCATGTAGAGCTTCACGTCGAGTCCGGCCGCGACGGTCGCGTTGAAGAGCGGGCTGGCGCCGATCAGCTCCTGGATGCCGATCGAGATGGTCTTGTTCTCCTGGTTGGAGGTCAGAAGCGCCAGCGGCAGGAAGAAGTTCGTCCAGTTCGCCACGAACGAGAAGAACGCCACCAGGGCGACCGCCTGCTTCGAGATGGGCAGGCCGACCTTGAAGAAGATCGCGATCTCACCGAGTCCATCGATCCGGGCCGCCTCCACGAGCTCGGGCGGCATCGTCGTCATGAAGTGGATGTAGCTGAGGTACACCCCGAACGGGAAGAAGCCCATGATCACCGCGACCGGCCAGAGCTGACCCACTGCCCCGACGGCGTTCACCTCGAGGAAGAGCGGAATCACCAGCACGGTGTTCGGCATCACCATGGCGAGCAGCGTCGCGAACAGCCAGAACTTGCGCGATCCGAACCGCAGGCGGGCAAGCGCGTAGCCCGCGGGAAGCGCAGCCACGAGAGCGAGAAGGCCGCCCGCGACGGAGAGGATCAGCGAGTTGAGGATCCAGCGCTGGTACAGACCACCCCCGCCCGGCCCGAAGCCGGTGATCTGGTTCCAGCTGTAGACGACGTTGTCCCACGACATGCCCTGCAGCCCGAGCCAGCCATCGCTGTCGGCCGCGACCCCCGCCTGATTGCGGAACGCCATCGCGATGAATCCGACGATCGGGATGACGAACATGGCGGCGACCACGACCATGACGGTGACCCGGGCGATCCGCCCGGCGCTCCAGCGTCGCCGTCCGACCGGGTGATCGACGATGGGCCGATCGACGGGGATCTCGGTCACGGCGCTCACCGTGCCTTCTCCTTCTCTTCTCCGAAGAGCCCGCTGCGGAACACGATGAAGATTCCGATTGCGAGCGTGATGACGAGCAGGATGATCGACATCGCGGCTGCCGCCGGGAAGTTCCGATTCGTGAACGCGAACGCGTACCCGAGTTGAGTCGGCGCCCATTCCGCCTCGACCGAGCCTGAAGAGATCTGCCTGAGCAGGTAGGGCTCGAGGAACAGCTGGAACCCGTACGCCAGATTCATCAGCGCCGCGTAGCCGATCCAGGGGCGGATCAGCGGAAGCTTGATGCGCCACGCCGTCTGCCACGCGTTCGCGCCGTCGAGCGAGGCGGCTTCGAAGATCTCTTCCGGGATGCCGTTGAGCCCGCCGTTCACGATGATGATCCAGGTCCCTACACCCTGGAAGAACAGCATCGCGGTGAGGATCCACGGCAGATTCTCGGTGGTGGTGATCTCTTTCAGCGTGTCGAGCCCCATCCCTTGCCAGACGAACGCGATGGGTGACACCGAGGGGTTCAGCAGGTACACCCACAGGACGAAGTTGGCGATGCCGGCGAGGGCTCCCGGAACGAAGTAGATGAAGCGCATCGAGCCGCCGAAGCGCCCCGGGCTCGCGTGGATGAGGAGCGCCAGACCGACCACACCGAGGATCATCAACGGCAGCCAGATGATCATCACCGAGAAGATGTTCACGAATGTGCCGATGAAGCGGTAGTCGGTCACCACGGTGACGAAGGCGTCCAGACCGCCGAAGCCGGTCTGCGGGTTCACCAGGGTCGCAGGCTTCTGGAGCGAGATGTAGAAGGCGTAGCCGATGGGGATGGCCGCGGCCACGAGGAAGAGGAGAACGTAGGGCGTCATCAGCACCCACGCGCCCCGAGCCTCGGCGCGGTGCAGAGTGCGACGGCGCTTGGGCCCGGACGCGCCGGCCCCGCGGCGTCCGGTGGTGAGCGTCTCTGTGACGGTCGTCGTCATGGCCTCTTCCTCGAAGGTGGGGTGTGCACGGGGCGCCGGTCAGTCGACCGACGCCCCGCGCACGAGAGCGTCACTGAACGGTATAGCCGACCGACTTGGCCTGGTTGACGAGTTCGTCGCCGAATGCCGCGATGGCGTCCTCCATGCTGCCTCCGCCGATGAGCGTCGGGCTCACCGTCTCAGTCCACACCGAACCCGTGTCGTACAGCATGTACGAGTAGGGGTTCACCGCAGAGGCGGCATCCTTGAAGGCCTCCTGAACAGTGGGGATCTCCGCGAAGTACGCGTCGGACTCGATCTTCGCGAGCCAGGGATCCTGCACCGGACCGTAGCCGGGAAGACCGGTGCTCAGGTCGACCTGCCAGCGGGGGTCGGTGGCGACGAACGTGGCGAAGGTGAGCGCATTCTCGAGCTGCTTGCCCTTGATGTGCGACGAGACGCCCCACAGACCGCCGCCCTCGTTTCCGGTCGCCGGCTCCGACTCGCCGTCCCACGGGAGAGGCGCCACGGCGGTCATCTGGCCGGCCGGGATCTTCCACGTGTCACGGAAGAGGTAGTTGCCCCACCAGACTGCTCCGGGGCTCATCACGAGGTTGGCGCCGGCCTCGGCCGCGTCGCCGTCGAAGATGCCCTGCGTGCTGAGCGCGTCCCCCTCGTACATCTTGGTGAGGAGTTCGGTCGCCCGGACGCACGTCGGGTCACTCAGATCGATGTGCGCCTCGGTCTCGGACACCCGGTCGTTCGTGGGGCAGCCCGATGCCTGCAGATAGCGGTTGACCGCGTACGCATCGCCGAGGAATCCGCTGATCTTCCCGGGGTGCTCCGCGGCGATCTTGACGGCGAGGTCACCGTACTCTTCCCACGTCGTGGGGAGCGAGTAGCCGTTCTCGTCGAAGAAGGCCTTGTTGTACCAGAAGACGTCCGGAGCGGCGTCGTTGCGCAGGCACCGGATCTTGTCGTCGATGTCGCAGAACGAGAGCACCGCGGGGTCGTAGCCGTCGATGACGTCCGGCAGGAGCTCGGTCAGGTCCGCTGCGTAGTCGCTCGTCGAGTTCGTCGCCCATGCGATGTCGTCGTTCGAGGGGAAGAAGATGGCGTCTGGCCATCCGGAGCCCGCGGAGTCGAAGTTGGCGAACGACTGCTTGACCGTCTTTCCGCCCACGGTCCCGTCGATCTGGACGACATCGATCTCGATGTCGGGATAGGCCTCCTGGAAGGCCTCCGCAGCGGGCACGCGGGGCGGGTCCACCCACACCGTGATCTTCCCGCCGGAGTCGGTCTGCGCCTCGGCCGAGGCTTCTGCACCGCCCCCGCCGCCGCCGGAACAGCCCGCGAGGGCGAGAGCGGCCACGACGAAGGCTGCGCCTGCCGCGAGGATCCTCTTGGTCTTCATTGACACTCCTTGTGTGAGGGTGACGCTCGGGTCGAACGCCGTTGTGGTTGCCGTGGTGCTGCGAAGGCCCATCGGGCCGTGCTCAAACGTTATCCCTGGGTAGCTCTCAAGTCAAACGTTTGCTCATCGCGCTCCCCTGCCGGAGGTGGTGGGGATACGAGTCGACAATACATCGGATGAATATCGGCGGTACCCCGATTGGTATCAAATCGGATGCGATTTCCGCCCAAGTGATTGGATCATTCACCGCCGAGACGAGCTGGATCGATGCGATAGAACTCGCTGGGCGGTGCGCCCCAGCACCTGCTCCCGTTCTTCGGGCTCGAGCCCCTCGAACAGCGGTTGGAGCCCTTCCCAGACGCGGGTGTAACCGCCGGCCAGCACGGCGATCGGCCAGTCCCCGCCGTACATCAGGCGATCGGGTCCGAAGCTCTCCAGAGCCAGATCGAAGAAGGGCCTGATCGCGCGCGGTCGTCCACGCACCCATGTCCGCCGTCGCCGAATACAGACCGCTGATCTTGGCGTGGACATGACGATTCTCGGCAGCGGCGGCGATGAGCGAAGTCCACGGCTCACGGGAGTCGAGCCCGATAGGGGGCTTGCCCAGATGGTCGATGACCATCCGAAGGCGCGGGATGCCGCGCCGAGAGGATCGGAATGAGCTCGAGGTGGCGGGGAAGCACGGCCACCACGTCGAGGGGCACCCCGCGCTGCTCGAGTATCTCCAGCGAGGCGGCGACCTCGGGCCGCAGCAGCCAGTCCGGATCGGGCTTGTTGTGGATGAGGTTCCGCACGCCGACCATCAGCGAGTCGCCTGCCCACGCGTCGAGCGTGGCCGCCGTGCCATCCGCGTCATCCAGCGGTGCGAATCCGACGATCCCGACGACTTCGGGGTGATCGGCGGCAGAAGCGCGCATCAGTGCGGTGTCTTCGGGGTTGTCGGCTGACTGGACCTGGACGGTGAAGTCAACGCCGGCCGCACGCAATTCGGGCGCGAGGTCTTCGAATGACATCGCACCGTTGATCGGTGCGAGCTCCGGGCCGAGCCAGTCGTATTCGGCTCGTGCCGGGTCCCAGACGTGCTGGTGCGCGTCGATCACGGGAAAGGTCATGATGTCTCCGGTCGGTCGTGGTTCAGGGAGGTCAGAGCACGCGGTGGCGATCCCACACCGCGCGAAGCGACTCGCCGCTGAGGAGCTCGGCGAGAACGGTCGATTCGCGCGCCGCTCGTTCACGTGCCAGCGCCAGCACCGACTCTTCGTGGCTGCGGGGAACGACGACGATGCCATCGTCGTCGGCCATCACCAGGTCGCCCGACCGGATCTCCACGCCGCCGAGTTCGACCGGCTCGTCGACGTCGACGATCCGAAGCCGTGCTCGGAAGTCGATCGGACGCCGGGAGCGCGAGAAGGCGGGGAAGCCCAGTGCGGCGATGCGCTCGGTGTCGCGCAGATTGCCGTCGGTGACCACACCCACCGCGCCGGCGCCCAGCGCGGCCGCGCTGAACAGCTCACCCCAGAACGCGGAGTCGTTGTTCTCATCGGTCGCGATCACGACGAGCTGTCCGGCCCGGATGCCGTCGATCACCTCTATCGCGTCGCCGATACGGGTCGTTCGGCGTCGTCGGCGAGCGAGGGTGCGAAGCGCACGGTGCGGGCGCGTCCCATGGCGCGGGAGCCTGGAACGACAGGTGCGAGGCGGTCCTGGAGCACTTGGTGGCGCAGCCCCGCGGCATCGCAGGAGTCGCTGATGATCGCGGCGGTGAGCCGTTCATCACCTGCCAGTGGTACGAAGCCGTCATCGGATGACATGGCCGCCTCCTGCCTGGAATGGGAACTGTCGTTCGATCTCGGGGGTGAGGGCGAGCCCCAGACCCGGTGCGGTCGGCGCCGAGACGCGACCGTCGGCGAAGCGCACCGGCTCCACCCGCATCGCATCACGAAGCGGGTTCGGGAGCGTGCAGAACTCGAAGAGCTCCACCTCGGGTTCGGCAAGCACCGTGTGCAGGTTCGCAGCGAAAGTCACGGCGCTCCCCCAGACATGCGGGACGCAGGCGGCCCCGGCCCGTTGCGCGCGAGCGGCGACCCGCGAGAAGGCGCGTGGACCGCCGACGAAGGTCACATCGGGCTGGACGATATCGACGGCGCGGGCATCCAGAAGCTCGGCGAACTCCCGCTCGGTGCCGTTCGACTCCACGCCTGAGATGGGTACGTCCACGGCGGCCCGCACGGCTGCGAATCCGGCGACGTCGTCGGCCTGACAGGGTTCCTCGTACCAGCGCGCGCCGAGCTCTGCGGCGCGCCGGCCCACTCTGACGGCATCCTCGGTCGACCACGGCCGTGCGGCGCACGCCTGTACCGCGTCGATGATGAAGCGCGTGCCGGATGGAAGGCGGGACACGACGTGCTCGAGCAGGGCGATCGTGGTGTCCGGATCGGTCATGGCGCGGAACTTCACGGTTTCGAAGCCGTCCGAAGCCTGCTGCGACGCCCACGCCGACACCTCCTCGAACGTGGTGCCGAGCCCGCCACTGGCGTACGCCTCGATGCTCGGGCGCTTCGCGCCCCCGAGAAGCTCGTAGGCGGGTACGCCCTCCCTGACGGCGACTGCGTCGAGCGCGGCGGTCTCGATGGCCCCCGCGACGCCGCTCGCGATGCCGCCGCGAGACCAGAATGCCGTGTAGGCACGCAGATGGTCGCCGACGTCGAGCGGAGACGAGAACGCGGCGCCCACGACATAGGGACGGAAGGCTGCCGTCAGCCCAGGCACGGCCGGAGCGGCCATGATCCCCGCTCCCGCTTCGCCGATTCCTCGCGAGCCGTCGGCGAGCGTGACCTCCACGAGGGCGGCATCCCAGGAACGGATGACCCCGCCGACCCACGTCAGCTCTTCGCCCGGCGGGTACCGATGCGACAGAAGTACTGCGCGGATGTCCGCGATCTCAAGGGACAGGTCGGCAGGAGCGTCTGTCCGTATCGGATTCGTCATCGAGTTCCGCTTTTCATCGGATGTCTGGTCCATTTCAGCTTAGGGCAATCGATTGATCAGCGCGCCAGTCCTCTGATGACCGGAAAAACCGTACACTGCTCCCATGAGCGTGGATGAAACAGCGACGAGCGCCCGCTCGCAGACCGATGTCGTCATCGAGAGCATCAAGGACATGCTCACACGAGGCGAGCTGCGGCCAGGATCGCGTCTGCCTGTCGAGAAGGATCTCGCCGCTCAGCTCGGCGTTTCTCGCGGCTCGCTTCGTGAGGGCGTGCGGGCTCTCGCCACGCTGGGCGTACTCGAGACGAGGCAGGGCGACGGCACTTATGTCACGTCGCTCGACCCGCGCCAGCTCCTCAGTCCGCTCGGATTCCTCGCTGATCTCCAGCGGCCGGCCCATGCGGCCGACCTGCTCGCGGTCCGGCGCGTCCTCGAGAGCGAGAGCGTCGCGCTTGCGGCCACGCGACTCAGCGACGAGGAACTCGCCGAGCTCGACCGGGTGCTGGGCGTCGTGGACGCCATCCTCGAGAACGACCCGGACATGGACCTCGAGGCGTTCATCCATGCCGACACCGAGTTCCATCGCATGATCGCGCGTGCGAGCGGAAACCCGCCACTGGCCGCCATCATCGACACGCTGGTGGGGCGGACTTTCCGTGCTCGCCTCTGGCGAGCGATCTCGCATCGCGGCTCGGTGCGAGAGACCCAGGCCGAGCATCGGGCGATTCTCGATGAGCTCGCCCGCCGCGATCCGGAGCGCGCGCGCATCCGCATGTCGGTGCACCTCCTCGGAGTCGAGGAATTCAGCGCCGCGCACGCCGACGAGGACCCCGAGGCGATCTAGCGCGACGCCCAGTACGACCCGTCCGGGGAAGGAGTACTCCGCCACCGACTCCTGGAGCATCTCGGCGCTGTAGCCGGGCCGGCTGGGCAGCACGTAGGCACCGTTCTCGACGACGCAGGGGTCGGCGAAGTGCTCGTGCAGGTGGTCGACGAACTCCGTGACGCGGTTCTCCAGCGTCGCGGACACGCAGACGAAGTCGAAGATCGACAGATGCTGCACGAGTTCGCACAGACCGACACCCCCCGCGTGGGGGCAGACCGGCACGCCGAACTTCTCGGCCATGAAGTAGACCGCGAGGATCTCGTTGACGCTCGCCAGACGTGCGGAGTCGAGCTGGCAGAAGTCGATCGCCTCCGCTTGGAAGAACTGCTTGAACAGCACGCGGTTCATGCCGTGCTCGCCGGTCGCCACCCCGATGGGCGCCACCGCCCGCCGCACCGCCGCATGGCCGAGGATGTCGTCGGGACTCGTCGGCTCTTCGATCCACAGCGGCTTGAACTCCGCCAGGTGGCCCATCCATTCGATGGCCTCCGGCACGTCCCAGACCTGGTTCGCATCGATCATGAGATTGGCATCCCACCCGATCACCTCGCGTGCGATGCGGAGGCGACGGATGTCGTCCTCCAAGTCGGCGCCGACCTTCAGCTTGACGTGGCGATAGCCCTGGTCGACGGCCTCGTGAAGCAGCCGCCGAAGCTTCTCATCGCTGTAGCCGAGCCATCCGGCACTGGTCGTGTAGCACGGATACCCGCCTCGCGCTTCGAGTTCGGCGATCCGCTCCTGACGGGTCCCGGCGCGCTCCTGCAGCATCTGGATGGCCTGGTCACGCGTCAGCACATCGGACAGGTAGCGCAGGTCGGCAGCGTCGACCAGCTGCTCGGGAGTCATGTCCGAGAGCAGACGCCAGAGTGGCTTGCCGGCCATTCGCGCGGCGAGGTCCCACATCGCATTCATGACCGCGGCCATCGCGAGATGGACGACGCCCTTCTCGGGCCCGAGCCATCGCAGTTGCGAATCGGCTGCCAGCTCGCGATACAGGCCCCCGAGGTCGGACACCGCATCCTCTACGGAGAGGCCCACCAGAGGCAGGCCACGCTGCCGCGCCGCCTCGACGCACAGATCGTTGCCCCGGCCGATCGTGAAGGTGAATCCGTGGCCCTTGATCGCCGGGTCGTCGGTGTGCACGACGACATAGGCGGCGGAATAGTCGCCGTCCTTGTTCATGGCGTCCGAGCCGTCCATCGTCAGGGACGTCGGGAATCGAACGTCGTGCGCGGTGACGGCGGTGATCGTTGTCATGCAGGTGCCTCCGGTGAGCCCCGACGTCGGCGGTGGACGCCGAAGAACATCGGGACCTGTTCATCCTAGGGGATTCATTGGATGAATATGGAAGATCACGAGATCATTGGAGCTAGACCGGACCGAATCGGCCGGAAAGATCGGGTCTATGGCGACGGCGGACCGGTCGACTCCCGCTGAATGAGGACGGGAGCCGGCTCCGTCACGACGATGTCCGACACCGCCCCGGCCGTGATCCGATCGAAGATCGCGCCCATCGACGCCCGGCCCAGCTCGTAGAGCGGCATGCGCACGGTGGTCAGCGGCGGCCACGCGTTCTCGGCTGTCCAGGCGTCGTGCATCGCCACGATGGACAGATCCTCGGGGACGCGCAGTCCGAGCCTTCGGGCCTCGAGGAGGGCGCCGTGGGCTGCGTTCACGTTCGCCACGACGACCGCCGTCGGAGGCTGCCGGAGAGCCGCGACTGCGGCGAGAGCGGCGCCGCCGCTTCGGGGGTCGTAGCCGAGACGGGTCACGTGGTCCGCCGGCACGGGCAGCCCGGCGGCTGCCATTGCGGCGCGGAAGCCCGCCTCGCGGCGTGCAGCGCTGTCGGACGTCGGCACACCGCTGAGGAATGCGATGCGGGAGTGACCGAGGTCGATCAGGTGCTGGGTGCCCAGCCGCATGCCGCGCTCATCGTCGAGCACCACCGATCCCGCGCTCCGCGGATGCACTGAGTTCACGAACACCACCGGGAGGCTGCCTCCGACGAGGCTCTCGAGGTCCTGCCGGCGCATGTTGTCGCCTACCTGGACGAGGGCCCCGTCGACTCGACCCTCTCCGATGAGTCGGGGAATCGCGTCGTCGCCTTCCTGGATGGCTTCGGCGCGGGCAAGCAGAACCATGTAGCCGCGTCGATGCGCCTCATCCTCGACGCCTCGCATCAGCTCGCTGAAGATGGCGTTCGTGACATCCGGCACGATGAGCCCGACGACGTTCGTGCGGGCGAACTTCAGGGCGCGCGCGGCGAAGTTCGGCCGGTACCCCAGCTCCTGAGCTGCCTCGTGGATCCGCTGCCGCGTCGCCTCACTCACACGCGCGCTCGGCGCGTCGCTCAGCACCCGCGACACTGCCGAGATCGAGACGCCCGCGCGCTCGGCGACGTCGCTCAGCGTGGCCATGGGCTCAGTGTAGGGATCACTCCGGGCGCTTGTTCACGAGATAGAGGTGGGTCAGCACCATCACCGTCTCACCGGCTTGGTTCGTGACGGTCACGAGCTCGTGCACGTACCCCGACTCATTCGGCCGTCTCGGGTGCTCGGCCTTCTCGGTGATCTCCGCCCGTCACCCGGATCGTGTCGCCGATGAAGACCGGACGGATGAAGCGGATGCGATCGTAGCCATAGCTCATCGACTGCGGATTGATGTCACCCGCGGTCATCCCGACCGCAACGGCGAGGATCAGCGTGCCGTGCGCGATGCGTCTGCCGGCCGGCTGCGTCGACATCCACTCGGCGTCCATGTGATGCGGGAAGAAGTCCCCGGTCTGCCCCGCGTGCAGGACGATGTCCGCCTCGGTGATGGTGCGGCCGACGGTGTCGCGGCGCTCTCCCACTTCGATGTCCTCGAACCAGCGATCGATGGTCTTCATGTCTGAACCAGCCATTCCTCGACGCCCTCGTCGAGCCGTGCCCGCAGCCGATCGTCGGTCATCCGACCGACCAGGGCCTGGTTGACAGCCTCCGAAAGCGCGTTCTGCAGCTCGATGTAGTGGACGAAGCGTGGCCGGACATAGGCGCCCTCGAGGGTCGCCCGAGTACCGCGGAAGAAGTCCAGTGAGTCGGCGTTGGTGCGCTCGCTCTCCCATGCGACGGCGTTTCCCGGCTGCCCGCCGGCGTCGTAGTAGACCCCTTCCTGCACGTCCGCGGAATCCAGCCAGAACGCGTACGCGATCGCCTGCTGCAGATGCCGGCAGGCGGCCGATACGGCGATGCCGGCGCCGCCGAGAAGCGACCCTGCGACGCCGGCGTGAGACGAAGGGATGTCGGTGTACTTGACTCGGTTCGCGCGGAAGCCGGCCCGGCTGTAGTTGGTGTAGCCGAACATGAGGGGCACGTAGGCGAAACGATCGCCTGTGCTGAGCGCATCCGCCGCCTGTATCGGGTTCCAGGTGCTGTTCTCGGGGGGCACCAGCGCGGCGAGGCGACGGAGGGTGTCCATGGCCTCTGCGAGCGCACCGCCGGTGAGGAACACCCCCGGGGTGCGCA
The DNA here is from genome assembly GCA_963717585.1 of uncultured Actinomycetota bacterium. Classification (GTDB taxonomy): domain Bacteria; phylum Actinomycetota; class Actinomycetes; order Actinomycetales; family Microbacteriaceae; genus Microbacterium. The sequence continues at coordinate 117,941 of CAVQWI010000003.1, forward strand.
TGGGCTCCTCGCCGTTGCCGGATGCGACGGTGACGAGGCTCGAGAACGCGTCGACGGGCTTGTACGGCCACAGCACCCGGCCCTGCTCGGCCAGCGCCAGCACGGCAGGCCAGTCCCTCGGCGGCTCGGCGATGAGGTCGGGCCGGTATGCCGCGACCTGGGCCGCGGCATCCGTCGCCAGTCCCCACTGCCCCCCGGCGTGAGCGTAGGTGTCGTGCGACGGACCGACGGACTGCGCCGCCAGCGTCCGGAGCTCGTCGTCGTGCCCGGTGCCGTCCAGCCTCGCGAACAGCCCGTGTTCGGCTGCGAGCGGAATGTGCGGGTGGTCGATCACGAGCAGGTCGTACTCCTCGACGAGAGACTCCAGCGGCTGATCGGCGAAGGCCTGCAGCGAGCGCTGCTCCCACCGCACCTCGACGTCGGGTGCCACAGAGCGGTATGCCTGCGCCGAGGCGGCGACGCTGTCGTATCCGCGGGCGTGCTCCCACGTGATGCCCTTCAGCACCGTGGTCACAGGGCACCCTCCCGCGCAGCAGCAGGGCGGCGGGTCGGCGGAAACTCCGCACGGACGTCGGCGTCGTCCTCGCCGAGTGCGGGCGCAGCCTTTTCGCTGGTCAGCACCTGACCGTCGATGCGCAGCGGACTCCGCGTGGTCGTGATCGTCGTCCCGCGCCGCTCGACCTGCTGCGTCATGTGCAGCGCCGCGAACCCGTCCGAGGCGAGCAGCTCATCCAGGGTGAGCACCGGCGCGCACCAGACATCGGCGGCATCCAGGATGTCGAGCCACGACTGCGTGGTGCCGAGTGCGAAGCGCGCGGCCAGGATTGCTTCGATCTCCTCCTGGCGGTCCCACGCGTCCTGCGGGTCGCTCATGGCCTCGAGCACGGGGAGCTCGAGGAGCGCTCCGAGCTTGGGGATGGGGTTCATCGCGAGCGCGATGTAGCCGTCGCTCGTCGGATAGGTGCCGTAGGGAGCCGCCAGGAAAGCGTGCGCCGAGTGCTCGCCGTGACGCTCGACCTGGATCGAGTCGTCGTTCAGCTTGGTGCTCAGCAGCTCGAACTGCAGGTCGAGCATCGATTCGAGAAGGCTCGACTCCACCAGACCGCCCTCTCCGGTGCGGAACCGGCGGACGAGGAGCGCCGTCACGCCCTGGGCGATGTGACAGCTGAGCAGATGATCGGCGATCGACAGGCCGACAGGGATCGGCCCGTCCTCCTTCGATCCGCTCAGCCACGGCAGACCCGAGATGGACTGCGCGAGCAGATCCTGGCCGGGTCGGTCTCGCCACGGGCCTTCGGACCCGTAGCCTGTCGCGCTCGCATACACGATCGAGGGATTGATCGCCCTGACCGATTCGTAGTCGAGTCCGATCCGCTCCATCACGCCCGGGCGGAAGTTCTGGACGATGACGTCGGCGCGGGCCACGAGATCCGTGACGTAGGCGAGATCGGCAGCCACCTTGAGGTCGGCGGTGATCGACTGCTTGTTGCGGTTCATCGCATGGAACGACACGGTGTCGCCATCCAGCACGCGGCCGGCGAACGCGAGTGTCCGTCCGATGTCCCCCGTACCCGGGCGCTCGATCTTGATCACACGCGCTCCCAGGTCCGCGAGTCTCACCGCAGCGACCGGGCCGGCCAGGAACTGGCTGAAGTCCAGGACGAGCAGTCCGTCAAGGGGTCTGATGTTCCTATCGGCCATTGCGTAGGCGTCACTTTCTGGAGAGCGCGAGATACCGCTGATCAATCGTTTGCTCATGCTATGCCAGCCCGGTGTTCGCCGCAAGGATGGTCGCGCGCCGAACATGGTGCACAATGGAGATGACCAATTCATCTGATGTTTGGAGTCGTCGATGCTGACAGCGAGCTACGTGGGGGATCGCACCATTCGCGTCTCGGAGGCCGATGCCGCCGGTCCGGCTCCGGGTCAGGTGCAGATAGCGGTGGCGTACACCGGGCTCTGCGGCACCGACCTGCACATCCTGCACGGCAACATGGACGCCCGGGTGCAGACACCTCTGGTGTTCGGGCACGAGATGAGCGGCACCATCGCCGCTCTCGGCGAAGGCGTCACCGACTGGAGGGTCGGCGAGGGAGTCACCGTCATGCCCCTCGCGTGGGACGGAACGTGTCCGGCATGCCTCGCCGGCAACACCCACATCTGCCAGAACCTGGACTTCATCGGCATCGACTCCCCCGGCTCGCTCCAGGGGCTGTGGAACGTGCCCGCGGAGACGCTCGTCGCTCTGCCGGCGGGCGTGCGCCTCGACCACGCCGCTCTCGTCGAGCCCGTGGCCGTCGCGGTGCACGATGTCCGCCGTTCGCAGCTCACCGCCGGCGAGAAGGTCGTCGTGATCGGCGGCGGACCGATCGGCGTCCTGATCGCGACCGTGGCACGGCACTTCGGCGGCGAGGTCGTCGTCATCGAGCTCGACGAGAAGCGCCGTGCGCAGATCGAGGGCCTCGGGTTCACGACGCTGGATCCCCGCACGATCGACCAGGTCGCCTGGGTGGAGGAATGGTCGGCGGGCGCCGGTGCCGACGTCGTGTTCGAGGTGTCGGGGGCCGCCGCGGCGGTCCTCGGAGCAACGGCCCTCGCGAAGGTGCGCGGCACCATCGTGGTCGTCGCGATCCATCCGACCCCTCGCGAGATCGACCTGCAGCGGGTGTTCTGGCGGGAGCTCAGCATCCTCGGCGCCCGCGTGTATCAACGACAGGACTTCGAGACGGCCGTCGAGCTCGTGGCGGACGGCGTCATCCCCGCGGACCTGCTCATCACCCGAATCGTCCCGCTCAGCGCGACCCAGGAGGCGTTCGCCGATCTCGAGGCCGGACGAGCGATGAAGATCCTCGTGGATGTCGGGGGTCAGGCGTGAACGACCTGTTCTCACTGAGTGGGACGACCGCGGTCGTGACGGGCGCGAGCCGGGGCATCGGGTTCGCCATGGCCAGAGCGCTCGCCGCGGCGGGCGCCGACATCATCGGCGTCAGCGCGTCTCTCGCGTCCACGGGCAGCGCGATCGAGGAGGCCGTCACAGCCGAGGGCCGGAAGTTCGAGGGTCTGGCCTGCGACTTCGCCGATCCCGATGCAGTCGATGCGCTCGGCGCGGCGCTCGCCGACCGGGGAGGCTGCGACATCCTCGTCAACAACGCCGGCACGATCGAGCGGGCACCCGCCGCGGAGCATCCGCTGGAACTGTGGGACCGCGTCGTCCAGGTGAACCTGTCGAGCCAGTTCCGCCTCACCCAGGCGCTGGCGCTTCCGATGCTCGGTCGCGGCTACGGCAAGATCATCTTCACCGCCTCGCTCCTCAGCTTCCAGGGCGGGATCAACGTGCCGGGGTACGCCGCCGCCAAGTCCGGCATCGCGGGACTCACCAAGGCGCTGTCCAACGAGTGGGTCTCGCGCGGCATCACCGTGAACGCCATCGCACCCGGGTACATCGCGACGGACAACACTCAGGCACTTCGTGCCGATCCCGACCGGTCCACGGCGATCCTGGATCGGATCCCCGCAGGGCGATGGGGCGAGGCCGACGACCTCGCGGGTGCCACGGTCTTCCTCGCGTCCCACGCCTCGGACTACGTGTCCGGAGTGGTGCTGCCTGTCGATGGCGGCTGGCTCGGACGATGATGGACGGCATGTCCTCGACGATGACCGCGATCAGCGCGATCGGCATCGTTCCGGTCGTCGTCATCGACGATGCCGGGCGGGCCGCCGATCTGGCGCACGCACTCCTCGATGGAGGAATCGGCTGCGCAGAGTTCACGCTGCGCACCGCCGGCGCGATCAAGGCGATCCGCGCGGCGGCCGCGGTGCCCGGATTCGTGACGGGCGCCGGCACCGTGCTCTCGTCGGTGCAAGCCGACGCCGTCGTCGATGCCGGTGCGTCCTTCGTGGTCAGCCCGGGTTACGACCCCGAGGTCTCTCGCCGGGTGACGGACCTCGGCGTCGCGATGGTGCCCGGGATAGCCACCCCGACCGAGCTGCAGCGGGCGATCGCCGACGGATTCACCCACGTGAAGGTCTTCCCGGCGGGGCACCTCGGCGGTCCCGCCTACCTTGACGCTCTCGCTGGGCCGTTCCCGGGCATCCGCTTCCTTCCGAGCGGCGGAGTCGGACCGGACACCCTCGCCGAGTATCTGCGACGTCCGCACGTGTTCGCGGGGAGCGGCAGCTGGATGGTGCCGCGTCACGCGATCGACGCCGGGGACTTCGCCCTGGTCAGCGAACGCAGTCGTGCGGCCTCGGACATACGCGATCAAGCCCGGGCGAACACGGCATGAGCGGCGTCTTCACGCTCGGGGAGAGCATGGGACTGGTGCGAGGCGACGGTCTCGGCGGTCTCGAGCACCTCGCGACCGCGCACCTCGACACCGGGGGTGCAGAGGGCAATGTCGCCGTCGGCCTCGCTCGCCTCGGCACCGCGTCGACCTGGCTCGGGCGTGTCGGCGATGATGCGTGGGGGCGCCGCGTCGCCGGCGACCTGCGCTTCGAAGGAGTGACCGTCCACGCCATCGTGGATCCTGAGGCGTCCACCGGCCTCATGGTCAAGACCACCCCCCGTGCCGGCGCCACGATCGTCGACTACTACCGCAGCGGCAGTGCGGGCAGCCGACTCGACCCCGCCGACCTGGCGGATGTCCGCATCGAGGAGTACGGCATCCTGCACGTCACGGGGATCACTCTCGGTCTCTCCGAATCCGCACGAGCGACCGTGTTCGCCGCCATCGAGCGTGCCCGCGGCTCGGGCACGCTCGTCTCGTTCGCTGTGAACCACCGATCGAAGATGTGGAGCGCCGGCGAAGCGGCGACCAGCTACCTGCGTGCGGCGGCGAGCGCCGACATCCTGTTCGCGAGTGAGGAAGAGGCAGGGATGCTGGCGCCCGCGGCCGACGCGGAGTCGCTCGCTCGAGAACTCGCTGCACTCGGCCCCTCAGAGGTGCTCGTCACGCGAGGCGCGCGAGGCGCGGTCGCCGTCATCGACGGCGAGCTTCATTCGGTGGACGCCGTGCCCGTGGCGGTCGTCGACACCGTCGGCGCCGGCGACGCATTCATCGCGGGTTATCTGGCGGAGCACGTGGCCGGCGCCACGCCGGAGCAGCGGCTGCGCACGGCCACGGTCGCCGGCGCGCTGGCGTGCATGCATCCCGGCGACTGGCACGGCTATCCGCGCCGAGCAGAGCTCGACTCGCTTCACAGGCACGAACCTGTGGTCCGTTGACATCCCTCGACGACAGCCCGATCCCCACCAAGGAGAGACCAACATGACACTCGGACGCCTCGGCGATCCCGGCAGCGAGATCCCCATCATCCGCCACGACGGCCGCGTCTACGATCTGCGGCCGCTCACGCAGGACATCGACGGCGCGTTCCTCTCGAGCGACGGCATCGGCCGTGCTCGCGCCGCCGCTGCCGGTGGCGACCTGCCCGAAGTGGAGGGCGCGGCGGAGCTGCGGGTGGCGCCTCCGGTGGCCCGGCCGGGCAAGGTCGTGTGCATCGGCCTCAACTACCACGATCATGCCGCCGAGACCGGGGCAGCGGTGCCCGCCGAGCCCGTCGTCTTCATGAAGGACCCCTCCACTGTCGTCGGACCCTTCGATGACGTGCTGATTCCGCGTCGATCCGTGAAGACGGACTGGGAGGTCGAACTGGGCGTTGTCATCGGCACCGAGGCGCGGTACCTGGAGTCGCCCGATGAGGCGCTCGCCCACGTCGCGGGGTATGTGCTGTCGCACGACGTGTCCGAGCGCGAGTTCCAGCTCGAGCGCGGCGGTCAGTGGGACAAGGGCAAGAGCTGCGAAACCTTCAACCCTCTGGGACCCGACCTGGTGCCCGCCGAGGATGTCGCGGACCCGCAGAACCTCGGACTGCGGCTGTGGGTCAACGGCGAGCTGCGGCAGAACGGCTCGACCTCCGCCCAGATCTTTCCGGTCGCCCATGTGATCTGGTATCTGTCGCAGTTCATGGTGCTGCGCCCGGGTGATGTCATCAACACCGGCACCCCGGCGGGGGTCGCTCTGGGCACCCCGGGAGAGCCGTACCTGAGGGAAGGAGATGTCGTGGAGCTCGAGATCGACGGCCTCGGCCGTGCACGTCAGACGCTGGTGCAGGCATGAGCGGCGAATTCGACGGTCTCGTCGCCGTTGTGACCGGTGGCGCATCAGGGATCGGGCTGGCCACGGCATCCGCTCTCCTGGCTCGTGGCGCGCGCGTCGCAGTGCTCGATCTGAACCCCGCCGAGCTTCCTCAGGCGATGACCGGCTTCCGCGCCGACGTGAGCGATCGCGCATCGGTGGATGCGGCGATCGCCGGTGTCGCCGACACCTTCGGCGGCATCGACATCGTGGTCAACAGCGCGGGGATCAGCTCGATCGGCACGGTCGAAGAGGCCGCCGACTCCGACTGGTCGCGGGTCTTCGACATCAATGTGACGGGCACCGCACGGGTGAGCGCGGCGAGCCTGCCGTGGCTGCGACGATCGGACCACGCGGTCATCGTCAACGTGTCCTCCATCGCAGCGCTCAACGGCCTGCCCCAGCGCGCCGTGTACTCCGCCTCGAAGGGCGCCGTCCTCGCGCTCACTTTCGCAATGGCGACCGACCACGTGGCTGACGGCATCCGGGTCAACTGCGTCAACCCGGGAACCGTGTCCACTCCCTTCGTGGATCGGATGCTGCAGAACTTCGACGATCCGGTGAAGGAGCGTGCCGCGCTCGACGCCCGGCAGGCGACCGGCCGCATGGTGACGCCCGAAGAGGTGGCCGGCGCCATCGCGTACCTCGCCAGCCCCCTCTCGGGGTCGACGACGGGAACGGCACTCGACGTGGATGGTGGCGTGACCCACCTGCGGGTGCGGCCGAAGGGCTAGACGCTCGGCAGCGTCAGCATTCGTCGATACGACGACGGATGTCGCTGGGTCCGTCCCGCACCTCCCGCGGACGCAGCGCCGTCAGCGCTCGACCCCGTCGAGCACGACCCGCAGGCCCGCACGCTGCGGCCGATGATGGGGACCTGCCGGGTCCCGCCAGCCGTCGGTGGCGGAGGCCAGCTCGATAGCGGCTCTCATCGATGCGGATGCCGGCTCCGGGGTCGTCGCCGATGACGATGCCACCGTCGGCGAACTCGTGGTCGACGATCACTCCGGGAGCGAACTCGAGCGCCTGGACCTCTGTCGTCAGATGATTCGGCACGGCGGTCATCGCGGCGGCCACCGCCGGGTTGCCGTTGTAGCCGACAGGACTGATCGGAAGGTCGCGAGAAGCCGCCACGGTGGCGAGGCGCAGCATATGCGTGACGCCCCAGACCGCGCCCGCCTGCACGATGTCCGGCGCGCCGGCATCGAAGAGCGGCCGGAACTGCTCGACGCCGGTGAGGTTCTCACCGGTTGCGACTGCGGTGCGGATGCCGGCACTCAGCCGAGCGTGCCCGACGGCGTCCCAGCGGCGCAGGGGCTCCTCGACCCACAGCAGGTCCACGTGCTCCTCGAGCGCACTCACGTAGCGGACGGCCTGCTTGACCTGCCACGACTCGTTGGCGTCGAGCATCAGCCCGGGCTTGGAGGTGTTGCGGTGAGAGCACGTCTGCGAGCACCCGAAGGCGCCGCAGGTCGGCATCCGGGTCCAGCCCGCCCTTGAGCTTGCCCGCGACATACCCGCGATCCGCGAAGGCGCCGTAGAACGTAGCGATCTCGTTATCACTGAGCGCGATGTCGAGCCCCGAGGCGTAGCCCGGGATGAACCTGTCGCGGCCGCCGAGGAGCCGCCACAGCGGCTCTCCGGCTGCTTTGGCCTTGATGTCCCACAGCGCGGCGTCGATGGTCGCGACTCCGCCGTAGGTCGCTCCGGCGTGGCCGGATTTGAAGACCGGCGGCCAGCATCCGATCGAACAGGGCCGACACGCCGCGCGGATCCTCGCCGAGGATCGCGCGGAACAGCCGATCGAGGTCGGCGTGGGAACCGAGGCCGATGCCCTCGATGCCTTCGTCCGTCTCGAGGACGAGGATCGGCACCTCGGTGACGGCATCCTCGATGTGTCCGTTGACATCGCCGACGGCGCGGCGCCAATGGTGCCGCGTCGAGAGCGTGCGGTAGCCGGTGATCTTCATTCCTTGCGTCCCTCCGGCGGTCATGCCCTCGACGAGGAATCGCTGGGCGAACAGGAAGATGATGAGGATCGGCGCCACCGACAGCAGGGTCGCCAGGGCCAGTGTGGGCAGCTGAATGACGATGCTCGATGTGGTCGTCGGGTTGAACGCCGGCACGTTCGAGAGCAGGTTCGCGAGGCCGACCTGCACCGGGATCTTCTGCCCGCCCACGACCAGAAACGGCAGGAAGTAATTGTTCCAGTTGCTGACGAAGCTGAAGAATCCGACGAGCGCGATCACCGGCGTCGCGAGCGGCATCGCGACGCTCGTGAACACCCGCAGCTCACCCGCGCCGTCGATCCGCGCGGCGTTGAGCAGGTCGCGCGAGACCGCGGTCGAGAAGTAGATGTACGTGAGGTACACGCCGAAGGGGAAGAACGAGAAGGGAAGGATGACGGCGAGTGGGTTGCCGATGAGGCGCACGGCGCTCAGCTCGAGGAAGATCGGCAGCACCAGAGCGGTGTTCGGGATCAGCATCACGATGAGCGTCGTGACCAGGAGGAGCCGGCGTCCCTTGAACTGGACCAGCGCGAGGGCATAGCCGGCAGGGATGCTGATCAGCAGCGTCAGGGCGAGGGCGGAGAACGAGTAGAACACCGAGTTGCCGAGCCAGATTGTGAAGACTCCGCTGCCGAAGGTGAAGAGCTCGTTCCAGTTCGCGGCGAGCTGCTCGAACGAGCCGAACGAGAACGGGCCTTCCAGCAGCAGCTCGTTGTTGCTCTTGGTGGGCGCAAGGAGCAGCCAGATGATCGGGCACGATGAAGAAGAGGACGAACGCGGCGAGCAGGACGACGACCAGGACCCGCGACATCCATTGTCCCGGCGTGGCGGCCGGGCGGCTGCGGCGAGCGGAAGCGGCCGTCGCTGTCATGGTGTCACTCACTTTCGAACAGCCTTCCCCGGAAGATGAACACCGTGGACAGGCCCAGCGAGACGACGAGGAGCATGAGCGAGATCGCGGCGGACCCCGAGAAGTCGCCCTGCCGGAAGGCGTAGAGGTAGGCGAGCTGATTCAGCGAGTAGTCCTCGGGCACGACGTTCTTGGTGGCCTGCGCCAGCACCTTCGGCTCGACGAAGAGCTGGAACACCCGCGGCCAGCGACATGATCGCCATGTAGCTGATCCATTTGGTGAGCATCGGGAGCTGGATGTACCACGCGGTCTTACGGCGCCTGCACCGTCAATGCGAGCCGCTTCCATCACCTCGATGGGCGACGTTGTTCAGTGCACCGAACATGATCACGATCCAGCCGCCGGCGCCTGCCCAGAAGGCGATGATCGTGAACACGACCGGGAGGTTCTCGACGGCGACGACGTTGACGAGCTTCTCGTAGCCCATCGCGTGCAGGAGGCCGGAGACCGGGCTGACGGTGGGGTCGAGCACGAACAGCCAGAGCAGCACGCTGGAGGCACCGGCGATGGCGCCGGGGATGTAGAAGAGGAAGCGCGACGCATTGCTCAGCCAGCGCACGCGAACCGCGTGCACGACGAGCGCGAGGACGTGACCAGGACGAGGAGGCTGATCAGCCAGTACAGGACGTAGAGCGCAACGTGTCCGACCGCGGGCAGGAATCGGTAGTCGCCCAAGACCTTGACGAAGTTGTCGATCCCGGCGAACTCGCCGCCCTTGGTGAAGGAGAGGTAGACGGCGTACAGCGTCGGGAAGATTCCGAACGCCAGCAGGAAGAGGGTGTACCCCGCCACGAAGATGTAACCGTACCGGGCCTGGTGGCGCCCGGCTGATCTCCGGGGCGCCGCCGCGGCGCCCCGGCGCCGGCCCCGTGGGCCGGCACCGGCGGCCGTGACGAGCAGTGATCGTGTCGGACACTATTCGACCGAGTAGCCGTTCACGGTCGCTTCGTTCTCGAGCTCCTTCTGCCATGCGGGCAGCAGCGACTCGACGGTCTCACCGCTGGCGATCCCGGGGATGACGACCTTGGCCCACGCCGTCTCGGGGCTCCAGCTCGTCACGTTCCAGCCGTCCCACACGGAGCTGGCGGCATCCGTCATGATCTGCTGGAAGTCGTCGTTGACGAAGTAGCCGGTCTCGGCCTGCTTGGCGAGCCAGCCTTCAGCGGCCGACGCGTAGGCCGGATACCCGGAGGACAGCTCGACCTGGAACTCATCGGAGCTGGTCACGAACTCGAGGAAGGTCTTGACCGCATCGAGGTTCTTCGAGTGGCGAGAGGCGTACCAGACACCACCGCCGACGTTTCCGGCGGCGACCTCGCCGCCCTCCCACGTGAGAGGAGTGCTCACGCCGATCTGCCCGGCGGGAAGCGCGAGCCCGCCCTGGAAGATCGCGCCCGTGTACCAGACCGGGCCGGGCAAGCCGACGAGCTTGTCGGCGTACTTCGAGGCGAAGTCGGCGCTGAAGAAGCTGTCCTGCACGAGCGTGCCGTTGGCCAGCATCCCGTCGATGATCTTCGAGATCGTTGACGGCGTTCTCATCCGACGTGTCGGAGTGGAAAACGTTCGCCTCAGGCGACTGGAAGACGGGTGATTCCGAGCCACCGTAGTAGACGTACGTCATGAACGAGTCGCCCATGCTTCCCAGAATGTAGCCGGGGTGCTCTGCTGCCAGCTTGTCGCCGAGCTCGCCGTACTCCTCCCAGGTGGTGGGGACCTCATAGCCGAACTCGTCGAGCAGCGGCTGGTTGTAGTAGAACACCGTCTGCGCCAGATCGTTGCGAAGGCCGTACTGGGTGCCGTCGATCGTCGTGATGTCATTCGCGCCCGGCACGAACCCGTCGAGGAAGTCCTGGTCGAGGAAACCCTCGTTCAGCGGCGCTGCGAATCCCTGCTCGCCGTTCGGGGTCTCTTTCGACGCCCAGATGGCGTCGTTCTGCTGCGTCGAGAACACCACGTCGGGCCAGCCCTCACCGGCCTGGTCCATGAGCGTGATCTTGCTCTGGAACGATCCGCTGCCGCCGGCGTTGCCGTCGTAGGTCTCGAACTCGATGGGGACGTCGGGGTTCGCCTCCTTGAAGGCGGTGACGGCAGGCTCGCGCGCGGCGTCGACCCAGACGGTGATGGGGCTGTCCGCCATCTGTTCCACGGGGGCGAATCCGTATTCGCTGGTGTCACCGTCTCCTGACGAGCCGCCGGAGCAAGCGCTGAAAGCCAGAAGCCCGACGGTGGCGACAGCCACCACCGAGATGGCCCGTATGGCGGGGCGGAGGGCGGACGATTGCTGTGACATATCGCATCCTTACTGGTCGGCGTCACTGACGACATGTGTCGGGCGGTAGTAGTACATCACACGTATGATGTATTAGCAATGCCCTCGAGGCACGCGTTCGAAGGAGAACTCCATGGATAGGCTGTCGCCATGATCGCCGCTCGGCCGACGGTGCCCACCATCCCCGTGCGCACGAAGGCACCGCGCCTCGGCGTCACCGTTGTCGCCGAGCTCGTCGATGCCATCGTGCGGGGTGATCTGCCGCCGGGCAGCAGCCTGCCACCCGAGTCGGTGCTGTGCGAGCAGTTCGCCGTGAGCCGCACCGTGATACGCGAATCCGTCAAGCGGATGGAGGAGAAGGGACTGGTGACCGTGGCACAGGGGCGCGGCACCCAGGTCGCCCCAGCCTCGGCGTGGAAGATGGCGGACGAGACGGTCTTTGCGGCCCTCGTCGCGAACGATGCCACGCTCGGCACACTCGACGACCTGAGCGTCGTGCGCGCGGCGCTGGAGGCGGTGATCGCACGGGATGCCGCGACCACGCCGGCCGCGGAGGATGTCGCGCGCCTGGCGGATGCTCTGCAGCTGATGCGCGAGACCGTCACCGACCAGACGGCGTTCGGCGAGGCCGACGTCGTCTTCCACGCCATCGTCGGCGAGATGTCGAGGAACCGGCTCGCGGATTCTATCGTCAGGACGCTGTTCATGCAGGCTCGGTCCAGCGCCCGCTTCTCGCGTCCGACGCGGTTCGAGATCACGCTCGCCGAGCACGAAGCGGTCTACGAGGCCATCGCGGTCGGCGACCCCGACGCCGCCGAGCAGGCGATGAGGCGGCACATCCTCGACGCGTGGCAGCGTCGGCGCCCGCCCCGCCCCGACGAGCGGACCGACTCGGACTGACGGGTCTAACGGCGCTGCTGCTCCGACCCGGAGAGCCGCTGCGCGAGGTAGATCGGCACGATCGAGACGATCACGAGCACGACGGCGATCACCGACACGATCGGCGCCTGACTCGGCCGGAACATGTTGTTCAGGATGAAGATCGGCAGGGTGGTGACCCCGGAGCCCGCGGTGAAGGTCGTCACGATGATCTCGTCGAAGCTCAGCGCGAAGGCCAGCAGACCGCCGGCGAGCAGTGCCGAGCGCAGCTGCGGGAAGGTCACGAGGCGGAACGTCGTCCAGATCCCGGCACCGAGGTCGGCGGAGGCCTCCTCGAGGTTCGTGCCGGTGCGGCGGAGCCGGGCGATCACGTTGTTGAAGACCGTGACGATGCAGAACGTGGCGTGCGCGATGACGACGGTCCAGATCGACAGCGGGATGCCCATGATCGTGCGGAAGAAGTTGTTCAGTGCGATGCCGGTGATGATGCCGGGCAGCGCGATCGGCAGGATGATGAGCAGGCTGATCGCATCGCGGCCGAAGAAGTCGAACCGCTGCAGCGCGATCGAGATGAGGGTGCCCAGCACGAGCGAGACGACGGTCGCGATGATCGCGACCTGGACGCTGGTCAGCACCGCCTCGCGCGCCCCCGCGCTCTCGAAGGCGCGCCCCCACCACTCCAGCGTGAATCCGGGCGGCGGCCACGTGAGCGAGGTCGATGTCGAGAAGGAGTTCACGAGCACGACCATCAGCGGCACGTAGACCACCACCAGGATGATTCCGGTCACCGCACCCAGCACCAGCCGGGCGGTCCGTCCGAGTCGCATGCGTCGTCCTAGAGGTTGTTCAAGGCGCCCGTGCGGCGCACGATCGCGAGGTAGCCGAAGATGATCACGATCGGGATCAGCGCGATCGCCGCGGCGAGCGGCAGGTTGTTCGCCGCTCCGACGTTCGTGTAGACGAGGTTGCCGAGCATCTGGTTGGCGCCGCCGACGATGTTGACCGTGATGTAGTCGCCGAGCGACAGCGAGAAGCTGAAGATGGTTCCCGCGATGATGGCCGGGAAGATGAGCGGAAGCACGACGCTGCCCAGCGTCCGCCAGGTCTTGCCGCCGAGATCGGCTGAAGCCTCGAGCAGCGAGTCGGGAACGCGTTCGAGGCCGGCGTAGATCGGCAGGATGACGTACGGCAGCCACAGGTACGACAGCGTGATGACGGTCGCGGTCAGCCCGTAGCCGGGCGTGTGCAGGCCCAGCGGGGCGAGGAGCCACTCCAGGATGCCGTCCTGCGACAGCACCGAGCGCCAGGCGTACGCCTTGACCAGATAGCTCGCCCACAGCGGCATCAGCACGGCGATCAGCAGGATGCGCTGGGCGCGGGGCGAGGCCACCTTCGCCATGTAGAACGCGATCGGGAGCGCCAGGACGACATCGATCAGCGTCACCAGCAGTGCGACGCCCAGGGTGCGCAGTGTGACGGTCTGGTAGAGCGCGCCGGTGAGGACGGTGATGATGTTGTCGAGCGTCCACTCGGTGGTGATCTCGCCGGTGAACGAGTCCACCGACCAGAACGCGGTGATGAGCAGGAGCACCAGCGCCACGACGTAGACCACGACGAGCCAGAACAGCGGCGCCGTCAGCAGCAGCGCCAGCCGGGTGCGCGGGTGCGTGGTCAGGAATGACGACAGCCTGCGCGGCGGAGTGTCCCGCGGTGGCGGGACGGCGCGCGTCGGGCGCTCGTCGGTGACGGGTGTCGCGGTCATGTGTGCTCCGGGAGGGACCGAGGGCGGCGTTTCGGGTCCGCCGCCCTCGGTGATCGGTGTCAGCCCTTGATCTCAGCCCACGCTTCGGTCCAGGCTGCGTAGTCGACGCATTCGACGTCCGTGCGGCCGTCGACGCATTCCGCGATCGGCGTCGTCCAGTACCAGATCTGCGCCGCGTAGTCCGCGTCGCCGGCGTGGTACGCCTCGCAGTCGTCGCGGTAGTCGCACGCTTCCTGGCTCGAGGGCGCCTCGCCGAAGTAGGCGGTCGCCTGAGCGTTCGTCTCGGGGCTGGCGATCCAGTCCAGCCACGCGTACGCGCAGTTCGGGCTCTTCGCCTCGGATGCGATCATCCAGGTGTCGGACCATCCGGTCGCCCCCTCCTCGGGCAGGACGACATCGGTGGGAGCCTCTTCACCGGAGAGCACGTTCTGGATGACCTGCCAGGTCGTCCCCACGACCGAGTCCGTCGTCTCGAACGCCTGGATCTCCTTGAGGTAGTCCGACCAGTACTCGCTGATGTGCGGACGCTGCTCCTTGAGCAGATCGACCGCAGCCTGGAACTGCTCCTCGTCCAGGGCGTACGGGTTCTCGATCTTCAGATCGGGCTGGTGGTGCATGAGGTACACCGCGGCATCCGCGATGTAGATCGGGGAGTCGTACGCGGTGACCTTGCCGGTGTATGCGCTCGCCCCGTCGAAGACGACGTCCCACGACGTCGGTGCCGGTGTGACGACCTCCGTGTTGTAGAGCAGCAGGTTGGCGCCGTAGCCGTGCGGAACGCCGTACGAGACCCCGTCGACCGAGTTCCACTCCTGGTCCTTCAGGAAGTCGAAGACGCCCGCGTAGCTCGGAATGAGGTCGGTGTTGACGGGTGCCACATCTCCGCCTGCGATCAGGCGGAGCGTCGCGTCCCCGGATGCCGCGACGACGTCGTAGTCGCCCGTCTTCATGAGGTTCACCGCCTCATCGGACGTGCCGTAGGTCTTCGATTCGACGGTGCAGCCGGTCTCCTCCTCGAAACCGGTGACCCAGTCGACCTCGGGGTCGTTGCTTCCGTCTTCGACGTAGCCGGGCCAGGCGAGGATCGAGACCGATTCCTCCATCTCGCCGAGCTCCTCGGCCGCGTCGCCGCCGGTGTCGCCACCGCCCGAACTCGTGCCGCACGCCGTCAGCGCGACGATGGATCCGATCGCCAGCGCGGTGAGCGCCGACGCACGGATGCCGCGTGTCATGTGCATCATGGTTGTTCCTCTCGGGTGCTGTGTTCCGTAAGGGACGGCTGCCCCCTCGGCTCCTGCTCCCCGGGTCAGGTGCCCGGGGGTATGAGCGCGACGACATCCTCGTCGTGCCAGCTCACGTGTACGCGGTCTCCGCGGCCTTCGTCGCCGGAGCGGCTGCGGTCGTTGCGCTCGAGGACGGTGACGCGGACACCGGCATCCAGGTCGACCACGCGACGGATGGCGCTGCCCACGTAGATCGACTCCACGACCGTGCCCGGAGCAGACCTGACGCCCTCCCCCGAGCCGGGCTCGTGCGACAGGGTCAGCTTCTCCGGCCGGATCGTATGCTCGCCGACGCGTCCGATCAGATGCGTCGACCGGTCGGCGTCGAACAGGTTCGATGTGCCGACGAAGTCGGCGACGAAGCGCGATGCGGGCTGCTCGTAGAGCTCGCGCGGCGCCCCGAGCTGTTCGATGCGTCCGGCATTGAACACCGCGATCCGGTCCGAGAGGGTCAGCGCCTCCTCCTGATCGTGCGTGACGAAGATGAAGGTGATGCCGAGGTCGCGCTGGATCTGCTTGAGCTCGACCTGCATCTGCTCACGCAGCTTGAGATCCAGCGCCCCGAGCGGCTCATCCAGGAGCAGCACCTTGGGCTGGACGACGGTCGCTCGGGCGAGAGCGACGCGCTGACGCTGGCCGCCCGAGAGCTCGGACGGCTTGCGGGCGGCGAGCTGCTCGAGCCGCACTGCGGCGAGCGCCTTCATCGCGCGATCGTGCCGCTCCTTGCGCCGCATGCCGCGCACCCGCAGTCCGTAGGCGACGTTGTCGAGCACGTTCATATGCGGGAAGAGCGCGTAGTCCTGGAACACCGTGTTCACATCCCGGTCGAACGGCGCACGGGCGGTGACGTCCTTGCCGAACAGCTCGATCGTGCCGCTCGTCGGACGCTCGAAACCCGCGATCAGGCGCAGCACGGTCGTCTTTCCCGAGCCCGAGGGGCCCAGCATCGAGAAGAACTCACCGGCGGCGATCTCGAGGTCGACGTGATCGACCGCGGTCACGGTGCCGAACTCCTTGGTGAGCCCGTTCAACCGGATGGCTGGCTGCTCGGTCATCGGACGATCCCCCTCGACGTCGGTGCCTACTAAATCATATGGAACCATATGTCTAACAGGGGGTCCTGGTGTTACGGTCTTGTCACAGATACGAGTGCCACGGCCAGACGCAGGGAGCGCCGCACACATGCCGAACGCGACGGGGCATCAGGATGCCGCCCGATCGGTCGTCTTCGCCCCCCTCGACGGCACCGGAAGAGCCGAGCTCGTCGAGCAGCGGCTGACCGATGCGATCGTCAGCGGGGTGCTTCGCGACGGCGAGCGCCTGCCGAGCGAATCGGAGCTCTCGCGCAGCCTCGGCGTCGCGCTGGTGACAGCTCGCGAGGCGCTGGAGGGGATGCGCGACCGCGGGCTCGTGCGCACCCGCCGCGGACGCGACGGCGGCAGCTTCGTCACCTACGACCGCGATGCGGCGGCGCGCCTCCTCGAGACACGCGTGCGCGGGCACTCCCGCATCGAGCTGCGCGATCTCGCACTGCACGTCGCTGCGATCGCCGGCACCGCCGCGGAGATCGCCGCCGACCGCGCGAGCTCGGACGACCTGGAGAGCCTCGTCGCGATCCACGAGGGTGCCGAGCTAACCACCGCGGGCGGAGCGCGTCGTGCGCTGAGCCGGTTCCAGCTCGAAGTGGCGGCGATCAGCCAGTCGCCGCGCCTCGTCCGCGAAGAGGTGCGCCTGCAGAGCGAGGCGGGGCCGCTGCTCTGGCTCTGCCTGCGGGAACAGGAGTACCGTGACGTCAGCGCCGTGAACCGCACCCGTGTGATCGACGCCATCCGCGCCGTCGATCCCGCCGCGGCACGTGCTGCGACCATCGCCCAGGCGACCGGGGCACTGGACTGGCTGGTCGACGAGAAGGTGCGGCTCGAAGCATCCGCCGACCTCGCCCGGCAAGGAGCACGATGAATCCCACCGCCGTGAACGACAGTGCCACGCTGTCGCCGCCCGACATCGCCGAGCGTGTCGCCGCCACCATCGACGACCTGTTCGCCACGATCGACGACTGGCGCGATCTTCTTCAGGCGCGCCTGGATGCCGATGCCGCACCCACCGCGCTGACCCTCGATCCGGTCGTGGAGGCGTGCGCCGTTCCCGCGCTCGCGGGCCGACGGACTCATCACCGGCGCCGGCTTCGTCGCCGCACCCGGGCTGCTCTCCGATGCGCACTGGCACCTCGCGTGGTGGCTCGGGGGCGACGGCGGCATCCGTCGGCTCGCGACGATCGACGACCCCTCCAACGACCAGTTCCGCGACTACACGACACTCGAGTGGTGGCGCCTTCCGGCGCGCACGGGTGCGCGGCACGTGACCGGCCCGTACGTCGACTACGTGTGCACGGACGACTACACGGTCACGATCACCACACCCGTGGTCGTGGGCGGACGGCTGCTCGGCGTGGTCGGCACCGACGTCCTCGTCGATCGCCTGGAGCGCGAGCTCCAGCCGCTCCTGCGAGCGAGCGCGGAATCGATCGTGATCGTGAACGCATCCGGCCGCATCGTCACCGCGACCGACGCACGCCGTGAGCCGGGGTCGATGCTCCGGCTCGACGGCCTGGGTGACGCACTGGAGCCTCTGCGCGAGGCGCAGCCGCCGCCCGTCCGTGCGCGCCTGGCCGGTGGAGCAGAACTGATCGCCTGCGGCGACACGTCGCTCGCTCTGGTGGTCGGCCTCTAGTCGGATCGCCTCGGCTGGGAGGACTCAGCGGCCGGAGGATCCGGCATCCGTCACGCCGACGTCGCTGCGGTGGAAGTTCTGGAACGAACGCGACGCCGTGGGTCCGCGCTGCCCCTGGTACCTGTTGCCGTACGGGCCCGAGCCGTAGGGGTTCTCGGTCGGCGAAGACAGGCGGAAGAAGCAGAGCTGTCCGATCTTCATCCCCGGCCACAGCTTGATGGGAAGCGTGGCGACATTGGACAGCTCGAGCGTGACGTGGCCGGAGAACCCCGGGTCGATGAATCCGGCGGTCGAGTGGGTGAGCAGTCCGAGACGTCCGAGCGACGACTTGCCCTCGAGACGGGCCGCGACGTCGTCGGGGAGGGTGACCTGCTCGAACGTGCTGCCGAGCACGAACTCGCCCGGGTGCAGGATGAACGGCTCGAGGGCCGGCGTCTCGATGAGATGCGTCAGCTCGGGCTGATCCTCCGCCGGATCGATGAACGGATACCTGTGGTTGTCGAAGAGCCGGAAGTAGCGGTCGAGCCGCACGTCGACGCTCGAGGGCTGCACCATCTCGGGTTCCCACGGCTCGAGTCCGATGCGGCGGGCGTCGATCTCGAGGCGGATGTCGCGGTCTGAGAGCAGCACGCCGCCAGCCTACCGAGCGTCGGGAGCGGATGCCGGGCCGCGCGTCGCCCAAACCGGGCTGTGCGTCGCCCAAACGGGGCCGTGCGTCGCCCAAACGGGGCGAACGCGCCGAACCAGAGGGCCTCACCCCCTTGTTCAGCACGGATCCCCTGTCTCGGCGCGGCCGCGCCGGTGCTGTTTGTTATGCTGGCCGGGCGCCGAAAGGCCTGCCGGGGATGTAGTTCAATGGCAGAACTTCAGCTTCCCAAGCTGATAGCGCGGGTTCGATTCCCGTCATCCCCTCCAATGCCCTCACGTGCGGCCGAAAGGTCGTGCGGGAGGGCATTCGTGTGGATGCCGTCCGAATCGACTCGCTTCGGGGGGTCCCGCTCCGCCCGAGGCTCCGCACGCCGCGCAGCGGCGAGCGGAGGGGCGGAGTGGCCGATTCCCGTCATCCCCTCAATCGCCCTCGGGTGCGGCCGCAGGCCGTGCGTGCAGTGGTCAGTCGAGCGTGAGCGCTTCCGTCAGGCGGGGGCTGAGTCCGGGCGGCGCATCGACGTCGACGGCGAGGGCGTGGAGGGCTCGGCTGAAATAATTGCGTAGGGATGCCGCGAGCGCGATGTCGACGATCTCGCGATCGGTGAAGCCGGCTTCGCGGAGCCGCAGGCTATCGGCATCCGTCATCGAGGCCGAATCGCGGCTGAGTTTGGCGGCGAAGTCCATCAGTGCCACGTCCGCGTCGCTGAGGCCCGCATCGTGATAGTCGCGCGAGATGCGCGCGAGCTGCTCCTCGTCGAACACCTTCAGCGACTTGCGGCCATGCGCGTACAGGCACGCCTGTGAGCCGATCGCGGCGGCTGCGGCAAGTGTCGCGAGCTCGAAGCGGCGCAGGCCGAGCTGCGACACGATGGTGCGCGCCAGCTGCTGAAACACCCGCAACGCCTCGGGGTTGACTGCCATCATCCGGATGTGGCTGGGAACGTAGCCGAGGTCGGCGATCTCGGCGCCGTAGAGATCAGCCACGCTTTCGTCGCCGTCGACCGGAGTGTCGATGATGGACATCGCGAACCCCCCCGCGTCGTCTCTGGATCGTCTCACCATCGCGGGCGAAGCGATAGTGGCTCCACCTCCTGCCGGCCGATCCAGGCGGCGCTGATCGGCCCATTGACGCGCAGGGCGGCCACTGCTCAGATGAGCCCATGGATCAGACCGTCGACGTCGACTACCTCGTGGTGGGGGCCGGCGCGATGGGCATGGCCTTCGTCGACGCGCTCACCTCCGCGTCGGACGCGTCGGTGGCGATTCTCGATCGCCGCCACAGCGCCGGCGGTCATTGGCTCGACGCTTACGGGTTCGTGCGACTTCATCAGGCATCGGCGTTCTACGGCGTGGCTTCGACCCTGCTGGGCGGCGGCCGGGTTCGGACCGACGGACCCGAACGCGGGCTTCACGAACGGGCGAGTGCGGCGGAAGTCTCCGAGTACTACGCCCGCGTGCTCGAACACATGACTGCAACAGGCCGGGTGCGGTTCCACGGGCGCACCGAGTACCTCGGCGGGCGCCGGTTCGTGTCGATGCTGAGCGGCACCCGGTTCTTCGCGCCTGGCTCGCGTGTCGTCGACGCGCGGTATCTGTCGCCCGACATCCCACTGCTCAGTCCCCCGCCGTTCGTGGTCGAAGAGGGGGCCCGAGTCGTAGCGGTCAATGAACTGGTCCGCATCCAGCACGCGCCCGCGAGGTATGTCATCGTCGGCGCCGGCAAGACCGCGACCGACACCTGCGTCTGGCTCCTGCAGAACGGGGTCTCCCCCAGCGCCATCACGTGGGTGCGGCCGCGTGACCCGTGGCTGCTCAACCGCGCCGTGGTGCAGCCCGACCCGGCGGTGTTCCTGGGCATGGCCGCCGACACCATGATCGCCGCGGCGAACGCGACCAGCCCCGACGACGTCTTCTTCCGCATGGAGGATGCCGGCATCATGCTGCGGATCGATCCGACCGTGGTGCCCACCATGGCCAAGACGCCCACGCTCGCCACGTGGGAACTGGAGCTCGCCCGCACGATCGACGACGTCGTCCGCCGCGGCCACCTGCGCGCTGTGGGCCCCGGCCGCCTGTCCTTCGCGGACGGCGACGTGCGGACGCCGGTCGACACGCTCGTCGTGCACTGCGCAGCTGAAGGGCTCAAATATCCTGGCCTGCGACCCATCTGGACGGAGGAGGCCATCACGCCGCAACCCGTGCGGGTCGGCTTCCCCTGCTTCGGTGCTGCCCTGGCCGGCTATGTGGAAGCGACGCGCGACGAGGATGACGAGAAGAACCGCATCTGCCGGCCGTCGCCCTATTCGGACACCCCGGAGGACTGGGCGGTGATGCAGACGATCGGCGGCGACGCGTCGAGGGCGTTCTCGAAGGAAGCGGATGTGCGCGCCTGGTCGAACACCACGTCGCTCAACCCCGCCCGCATCACCGCCGAGCAGGCCGACGACCCGGCGGTGCTGGCAGCCGCTGCCCGCCTCAAGCAGCACATCGGCGCGGGACGCGCCCGCCTGGCCGAGTTCGCAGGGCGCTGATTCACGTCGCCCGCCAGGCAGTGCCAGAGTTGAGACCATGCGCATCGCAGTGACAGGTGGGTCGGGCAAGCTCGGGCGGGTGGTCGTGCGCGAGCTTCGCGCGGCCGGTGAGGACGTCGTCAATCTCGACCAGCACGGGGAGCGAGGGCCCGGCTTCGTGAAGGTCGACCTGCGCGACTACGGCCAGGTCATCGACGCCATCGCCGGGGTGAACGATCAGCACGACGGCGTGGATGCACTCGTGCACCTGGCCGCGATCCCGGCACCGGGCATCCTGAGCGATGTGGCGACGTTCCACAACAACATCGCCGCGACCTTCAACGTCTTCTGGGCCGCTCATCGGCTCGGCATCCGTCGCATCGTCTACGCGTCGAGCGAGACGGTCCTGGGTCTGCCCTTCGACACCCCGCCCCCGTACATCCCGGTCGACGAGGAGTACGCGGCCCGGCCCGAGTCGGTGTACTCGCTCGTCAAGCACCTCGAGGAGCAGCTGGCGATCGAACTCGTGCGGTGGGATCCGACTCTGTCGATCACCGCACTGCGCTTCTCGAACGTGATCGATCCGGAGGAGTACGCCGGGTTCTCCGCGTTCGACGCTGACGCGACGCTGCGCAAGTGGAACCTCTGGGGCTACATCGATTCCCGTGACGGCGCGCAGGCGGTTCAGCGCGCGCTGGATGCGTCCCTGCCCGGCTTCGAGCGCTTCATCATCGCCGCAGCCGACACCGTGATGTCACGACCGAACTCCGAGCTGGTCGCGGAGGTGTTCCCCGGCGTCGAGCTCCGCGACGGCGTGGGCGACAACGAGACGCTGCTGTCGATCGACAAGGCCCGACGGATGCTGGGCTACGCTCCGCAGCACTCGTGGCGCGACGCGATCGGCTGAGCAGCACCGACGCCTCCGGCCCCGGGCGCCGATCTCATGCCGCGGCGAGGAAAGGCAGGTGCCGGTACCCGTCCGGGTCGAGGATCGCCACGGTGGACTCGGGCACCTCGACGAATGTGCCGGGCAGATCGTTCAGCGGCTCGGAGACCACGACGTGCGCGTCGTCCCCGAACAGTGCGAGCCGCTCGGCATCGGGGTACATCTCGCGGATCGTGGGGATGTCGACCGAGTGGAACAGCGTGCGCGAGCGGCCCTGCGTCGAGTAGCGGAACGTCCACAGGGTTGCGCCGTCCGAGGCGGCGATCGTCCCCTGCATCGGGAAGCGCACGCCGTGTTCCCGGCCCACGGATTCGACCAGCCGGACGGTCTCCTGCATCGCCGCGACCGGGTCGTCCTGCAGGCCGAAGGTCAGGGCGAGGTGGAACAGCACCTCGGAGTCGGTCGTGCCGCGCACGTGCGGGTACAGCGCCGGATCGACCGCGAACGTCAGCTCTCGCTTGACAGCGCCGAAGTCCGCCAGGAAGCCGTTGTGCATGAAGAGCCAGTTCTCGTAGCGGAACGGATGGCAGTTCGTCTGCTGGATCGGCGGGCCGCCCGCCGCGCGGACATGGCTGAAGAACAGCGGACTGCGCACCGCCCGGCTGATCTCGCGCAGGTTCTGGTCATGCCACGCCGGCTCGATGCTGTGGAATACCGCAGGATGGCCGCCCTCCGACGGGTCGGCGGGGTACCAACCGATGCCGAAACCATCGCCATTGACGGTCTCGGCACCGAGCGGGGAGTTCAGCGACTGCGCGACGAGCGAGTGCTGCGCATCCAGGATGAGCAGGGACGGCTGAAGCGGTTCTCCCCGATACGCGAGCCAGCGACACATGATGCGGCATCCCCTCTGAGCGCTTCAGGCAAGCCCCATCGGTGACGGCGGGCGCTCTCCAGACCCCAGGCTACGCGCGAGCGGTCGCCGGCGGTGCCTGAACGTCGCCGACCGGCGGTCAGGCAAGCGGCCCGGCGAACGGCTCCTCGAGCTCAGCGCCGGATTCCACGGATTCGGCCTTCGCGGCATCGGATGCTGCGCCGCCCTGCGCCGCCCTGCTCGCCGATCGCACCGCACCGATGCTTGCGATGATGACCAGGGCGATCCCGAGGATCTCGAGCCAGACCAGCTCCTGTCCGAGAAGCAGCCATCCGGCGAGTGCTGCCGTCGCGGGCGCCAGGCTCATCAGGATGGCGAACGCGGCCGCCGCAAGCCGTCGCAGGGCGATGAGCTCAAGCGCATAGGGGATCGTCGAGGAGAGGATCGCGACCGCGGCCCCCAGGGCGAGCAGCTCGGGTCGGAGCAGCGCGGAGCCCGCCGAGACGATCCCGAACGGAAGGGAGATGAGGGCGCCGGCGGTCATCGCGAGAGCGAGCCCGTCCAGCTTCGGGAACTCGCGGCCGACGCGCGCCGACGCCAGGATGTAGAACGCCCAGCTCGCGGCAGCCCCGAGTGCGAAGAGCACCCCGACCGGATCGAGGCGCTCCCAGCCGCCGCCCCCGAGCGCCGCCACGCCGGCGAGCGCGAGCAGCGCCCACAGCCAGGCCGAGAGCCGCCTGCTCGCCACGATCGACAGAACGAGGGGTCCCAGCACCTCGATCGTCACCGTCACGCCCAGCGGCAGGCGCTCCAGGGCGAGGTAGAACAGGCCGTTCATGACGGCGAGCACCACACCGAAGCCGAGGACGGCGAGCCAGCCGTCCCGCGAGTGTCCGCGCAGACCCGGCCGTGCGATCAGCAGCAGCACGACAGCCGAGAACGCGAGTCTGAGCATGACCATGCCGAGCGGTCCGACCTCGGGGAACAGCAGCACGGCGAGGGATGCGCCGACCTCCTGGCAGGCGAGACCCACCACCACGAGCGCGATGGCGGGCGTCGTGCCCGTCCTCGATGTCATCACCGCTGCGTCACGCGGGCGGCGCGGCGCAGATCGCGGATGCTGCGATCGCGTCGTGATACTGCTGCGCCGTCCACGGAAGGCCGGCCTCGGGTGCCGCACCTCCGTCGGCCGCGGGAGCCTTCGAGGCGATCGCTGCGAGCTCCCAGGCGAGATACTCGGCGAAGGCGCCGCCGACCGCGGAGTTGTTCAGCACGACGGCGACGGTGAGGCCCGACGTCGGGTCCGAGAATGCGGCCGTCGCGTAGCCCGGCACAGAGCCGAACTGGCCGGTCAGCGAACCCGCCTGGATCGCGCCACCTCGAGTGGTGTACCACGACGGCGCCCCGGCGTACACCGCGAGCGGCTGATCGAATCGATCGACGCCCGCCGGGAGGATCGCGCCCGCGGCGAGTCCGGTCACATACCGGCCGAGGTCCTCGATGTTCGAGACCACTCCCGAGTCGGTGAAGCCGCTGCTCGCGGAGAGGGAGGTGACATCGAGCGGCTCGGTGCAGTTCATCACTCCGGTCGCGTCGATCAGCGAGTGGTGGCCGGTCAGGAACGGGACCTCATCGTCCGGCTTGGCGGCCGCGCTGGGAGGGAGCCGGGTCGCACCCAGATCCAGTGGATCGAACACGTAGTCCTCGAGCAGGGTCGCGGCGCTCCGTCCCGTCGCGCGTTCCAGTGCGAGACCGAGCAGGATGTAGCCCGCGTCCGAATCGCGATAGGCGACTCCGGGCTCGGCGTCGCGCGGCTGGCCGATGCCGTAGCTCGCCAGCTCCCGAGGGTTCCAGACGCGTTCGGGGTTGGAGAGGAAGATCCCCTTGAGCTGCGCGCTGTACGAGCCGATGCCGGATGTGCCGTCGCACAGCTGACCCAGCGTGATGTCCGTGAGATCCGGAACGCCGGGCACCCAGGTGGCCACCGAGTCGTCGGTGCGCACGGTTCCTTCGGCCGCCACGGCGTAGAGCACGTCGCAGATCATCGGACGCGTGAGCTGCGCCACGCGGAACTCCATGTCTGGCGTGACCTCCGATCCGCTGGGGGAATCGACGCCCAGACCCGTGACGAGCGTTCCGCTCCAGGGCGCCCAGACTCCCACGATGGCACCGGAAGCCCCGGCTGCCGTCATGGCGTGGGTGACGGCATCCTGCAGCTGAGTGGCGGTCGATTCGGGGAAGTCGGCGCTGACTTGGGCGGGCACGTCGATCTCGACGTGCTCGTCCGGCGCGCACCCTGCGGCGACCAGCGACAGCACAAGGGCCGACGCGAGCGCGAGCGCAGCACGCCGTCGTGGGTGTCCAACCCGCATCACTCACCCCCCGATGTCTGGAATGAATTCAAACACACCACAGGCGCGGACCCGTCATGGCCATCCGTAGTGTATGTGCATGACCGCACCGTTTCGACGACGACGTGATCGGAGCCGTGCTCGCCCACATGAACGGCGACCACGACGACGACAACCTGCTGATCGCCAAGGCGTTCTGCTCCCAGCCCGACGTCATCTCGGCGCGGATGGTGGGATTCGACGGCGAGGGCGGCGACTGGCGCGTGCTGCTGGCCGGCGGCGACGAGGTGGTGGTGCGGGTGGACTGGCCCGGCGGACCCATCGACGAGCGGCCGGCCGTGCGGCGGGAGATCGTGGCCCTGTACGACGAGTCCTGCCGGCGGCTCGGAATCGAGCCTCGCCCGCACGCCTGATTCGCCGCCTGAGGTTAGGGCACCCTTACCCCTAGACTGTGGATCATGAGCGACCCGATCCCGTTCTCCGCCGCGCTGCGCGAGCGTTCGAGCTCAGCCCACTCGAGCAGCGAGGGCGCGGGGTTCATGTCGGACCTGATGAAGGGCGAGGGCACGCGCGAGGACTACATCTCGCTGGTCGTGCAGCACTGGTACATGTACGACGCGCTGGAACGCGCAGCCGAGCGGATGCGCCGCGACCAGGTGGCTCGCGTCTTCATCTCCGACAAGCTGACGCGGCTGCCGGCGCTCGAAGCCGATCTCGGCTTCCTGATCGGCGCCGACTGGCGCGACCGGATCTCGCCGCTGCCGACGACGAAGCGGTACATCGACCGCATCGACCTCGTCGGACGCACGTGGGCGGGCGGCTTCGTCGCCCACCACTACACCCGCTACCTCGGCGACCTGTCGGGCGGCCAGTTCATCGGCCGGCTCATGGCGCGACGCTTCGGATTCGAGACCAACGGCATCGGCTTCTACGTCTTCGACGACATCGCCGACCCCAAGGCCTTCAAGGACGTCTACCGCGAACAGCTGGATGCCGCGCCCTGGGATGCCGCCGAGCAGGAGCGCGTCATCGACGAGGTGCTGCTCGCATACCGCCTCAACACCGAGGTCTTCGAGGATCTCGCCGCCGCCAAGGCGGCCTCTCAGGTCGCCTGAGCCGCGGCCCGGACCCCCGCCATGAATCGCTGCACGTCGGGATCGACGCGGATGTCGCTGGGGCGGAGCGCGCGCGACAGGTAGAGGCCGTCCAACGAGGTCAGCCGGCTCAGCGCCACGTAGGTCTGCCCGGGTGCGAAGGCGCCCGATCCCAGATCGACGACCGCGCGCTCGTAGGTCTTGCCCTGCGACTTGTGGATCGTCACCGCCCACGCGAGCCGGAGGGGGAACTGGGTGAACTCGGCGACGATCTCTCGGGTCAGCGACTTCGACCCCGCATCGTAGGCGTAGCGGAATCGCTCCCATACCGCGGGCTCCACGTCGAACTCCTCGCCCTCCACCTCCACGCGCACCGTGCCGCCGGCGATCCGGGTGACCGTGCCGATCGTGCCGTTCACCCACCGCGGGGGGTCGCCGTAGGAGCTGGTGTCGTTGCGGAGGAACATGACCTGCGCGCCGACCTTGAGCTTGAGGTCGACATCCGCCGGGTACGAGGCATCCCCCCGGCCGAAGTCGCCGGTGATCTCGGCCGACGCCGTCTGCTCCCGGCCGATCAGCTCGCTCGAGGTGCCGGCGGTTGATGGAGTTGACGATGTCGTTGCGGGTCGCGAGCGTGATGATCGGGTGCTCGCCGTCTGCCGGATCGGGCGGCGTGCGTGCACCGGTGTCGTTGAGCACCTGGGCGATGTCGGCCGTGACGCGGCCGTAGCGCACCGCGTTGAGCATCGCCTTGAACGCCGGGTCGGCCTGCCGGTGGATGTCGACGAGCTCGCGGATGTGCAGCTGCGCGCCGTGGGCGCCGATGTCGATGATCCCGTCGCCGCCGACGTCGCCGACCCAGACCTTCGCGTCGAAGAACCAGAACGAGCGGTAGTGGTCGCGGATGTATCGCGCCTCATCCCCGCGCGGCGGCACCGGGGCGAGCTGGTACGGGTCGCCGAACATGACGACCTGCGCGCCGCCGAACGGCTCGGCTCTGCGCCCGCGCGCCTGCCTCAGCGACCGGTCGATCGCGTCCATGAGATCGGCGTTGACCATCGAGATCTCGTCGATGACGAGCGTGTCGATCGCGTTGAGGATCTTGCGCGTCGGCGTCGGACTGGTCGATCTCCCCTCCGGCGACCAGCCCGATCGGCAGGCGGAACAGCGAGTGGATCGTCTGCCCCTCGACGTTGAGCGCGGCGACGCCCGTCGGCGCGCAGACCGCGATCTGCTTCGACGTGTTCCATGCGAGGTGCTGCAGGAGCGTCGACTTGCCTGTCCCGGCGCGACCCGTGACGAACACGTGATCGCGCGTGTCCTCGATGAGGCGGAAGAGGGCCTCCTGCTCGGGCGAGAGCGGAGGTGTGTTCACCGGTTCATGTTAACGAGTGGATGCTGCGACCGGCGCCGTCCGCGCTCGACCGGTGGACAGATGCGCGGGCGGCGAGGATCCGTGGCGTCGCTCGATGGGCTGCGCGTCGCCCCGAGACGCCATCGGGCGCTTCTCCAGCCGTGGTTCCTAGACTGGGCTCGTGGACCGGGGGGCGATGGACACGGCTGAGGAGCGCGCGCACGCCGCTGCGGATGCATCGACGCCCGCGGCATCCGCTCCGTCGTCCACGCCTCGCGCTGGATCTGACCCTGCTCGGCGATCGTCGGACTGCTGCTGATCGCCGCCGTCGCGGCGGCTACGGCAGCGGTCTACCGCGAGTTCTACAGCCCCTCGGCATTCGTGAACCGCTACCTCGGGATGCTCGCCGACGGGCGCGCCGCCGACGCGCTCGCCGTGCCCGGCGTCGCCGTCGACTCGACAGAGCTCGAAGCGGCCGGTCTCCCGCCCACCGCCTCGGACGCCCTGCTCCGCCGCGACGCGCTCGCAACGCTGACGGATGTGGAGATCCTCTCCGAGGAGGAGAGCGAAGACGGCGTCGTCCTGGTGACCGCCAGGTACCACGCCGGCGCCTTCCCCGGCACCACGACCTTCCACGTGCAGAGCGAAGGGTCGGTGGGGTTCGCACCGACCTGGAGCTTCGCAACCAGCCCGCTCGCCTTGATGGATCTGACCGTCAAAGGGTCGATGACGTTCGACGTGAACGGCTTCACGGTCGACAAGCGTCAAGTCTCCCCCGAGGGCGCCGACGCCGACCCTCAGGCGCCGATGACGCTGCTGGTCTTCTCGCCCGGGCATCTACTCGGTGTCGGTGGACACCGCGGTCTCCGCGACCCGGGGCGCAGCTGTTCTCTCCGACAGCCCGTTCACCATGGTCGCCGTCGACATCCAGGCCTTCGCCACACCGGATTTCGTGGAGCTGGTGCAGGAGCGGGTGGATGAGTTCTTGACGTCGTGCGCGACCCAGGATGTCCTTCAGCCGACGGCCTGCCCCTTCGGCTACTTCGTGCAGGATCGCATCGTGTCACCGCCCGTGTGGTCGATCGCGGCGCTCCCGACCATTTCCGTCGTGCCCGACGGCGCGGGCTGGCGGATCCCCGAGGCGGACGCGACCGCGCACATCGAGGTGGACATCCGCTCCCTCTTCGACGGCTCGGTCGAGCACGTCGCCGAAGACGTGCCGTTCGTCGTCACGGGGAGCATCGCCGTGCAGCCCGACGGCGACGGCGCAGATCACGGTGAGCGGCCCCGACGGACGGTGACGGATGCCGCGCCCCGCCGGGCGGGACGGCCCAGCCGGCGGTCAGCGTCGTGCGTCGCGCTCGGCGAGCGCCGCCAGCCGTGCGTTGTACGCCTCCAGCTCGGCGTCCCCGGTGCGGTCCGCGTGCCGGTCCGCGCGCTTCTGCGCGCGCTCGTCGCTGCGGCTCCACTGGATCGCCACCGTGATCGCGAGGATCAGCGTCGGAATCTCGCCGATCGACCAGGCCACGCCGCCGCCGATGTACTGGTCCTCGAGCGGGGAGGCACCCCACAGCCGCCCCATGGCACCGAACCACTCGGCGACCATCAGTCCGGACTGCATCATGATCGCGATTCCGAAGAAGGCATGGATCGCCATGACCCCGATGAGCATCACGAGCCGGCCGGGGTAGGGGAGGCGATAGGAGACCGGGTCGATGCCGATCAGGGTGAGGACGAACAGGTACCCGGTGATCAGGAAGTGCGCGGTCATCCACTCATGCCCGAGATGGTCGTACAGCGACCACCGGAACAGATCCGTGAAGTAGAAGACCCACAGCGAACCGACGAACAGTCCGGCGGCCACGAACGGATTCGTCAGCACCCGCGCCAGCGGTGAGTGCACCGCCCAGAGTATCCACTCCCGGCCGCCGCGCGTGCCGTCGTCGCGCTTGCGGATGGCTCGCGCCGCGAGCGTGACCGGCGCCCCTGCCACCAGCAGCAGCGGAATGGCCATCGTCAGCAGCATGTGCCCGACCATGTGCACGCTGAAGAGGTAGTCCTGATAGGCGTTCACCGGGCCGGAGGTGACCCAGAACAGCAGCAGCAGTCCGGCCACCCACAGCACCGTGCGGTACAGCGGCCAGCGATCGCCTCGATGGCGCAGGCGCCAGACACCGGCGACGTACAGGAAGATGCCGAATCCCGCGGCGAAGGCCCACAGCAGGTCGAGATTCCACGAGGTGAACCACCGGTCGAGCGTCAACTCGGGCGGCAGCGAGTGCACCGGTCAGGATCTCGGCGGGCGTCCGCACCGCGGGCAGGTTGGAGGTGCGTGGGCGGCGCCGTGCGGGCGAGAGCAGCAGCCGCTCCACTGGCGATGCCCATGAACGCCAGCTCCAGTGCCACCAGTCCCCAGAAGCGCCGGGACCCGGCATCCTCCCCCATGCGTCCGATGAGCCGTCGGCGATACCAGGCACCGAGCAGGCCCAGCGCGAGAAGGGCACCGACCTTCACCAGCAGGATCGCACCGTACGGCGTGGCGAGGTTCTCCCACGCTCCCACACCGATCGCGGCTCGGACCGTGCCCGAGATCGCCACGACCACGAAGGCCGCCAGCGCCATGCTCGAGTAGCGCGACATCGCCGTCGCGATCGCATCGCGGCCCACGAGGGGCCGGATGACGATCATCAGCACCAGCCCCCCGAGCCAGATCGCCGCCGCGATGATGTGCAGGATGAGCGCCATCATCGCGGCGTCGTGATGTGACTCCTCACCGGAATGACCCTGGGTGCCCATCGGGACGAGGGCTGCGATCGCGAGGATCGCGACCATCAGGGTCGCGGTCCACGAGCGCACCGCGAAGGTCAGCACCGTGATCGCCGCGCCGGCGACCGCCGTGATGAGCCATGTGCGGCCGCCCTCTGTCTCGATGAGGAAGCGGCCGAGCTGCGCGCCGAACTCCGGGCCGATGCCGAGGGCCGGATTGAAGGTGTTGACGAACGTCAGGAAGCCCGTGGTCGCCGCGGCGACCGTGAAGACGGCAGCGGAGATCGACGCGAGGTCCAGCGCCGCGTCGAACTCGCGCTCTCCTGCCTTGAGGGTGAACAGAGCGGTCACGAGCCCGCCGACCATCCCGGCCGCGGACAGGTTCACGATGAGCGTCGCCACCGGCAGACCCCACCGAACCAGCGGTCCGGGGTCGCCGATCGCGAACGGTGCCGCACCGCCGCCCACCATGAGTCCCCAGATGAGCGCGGCGAGCGCGGCAACGACCAGGATGGCGGGTCCGGCTATCCGCAGCGCGCGGGCTGGGCCCAGGCGATCCGAGGCTGCGCGCGGCGCGGCGGCGCCGGACAGAGGAGGTGCGGGGATCACGGGTTAAGCCTAGGCGGGAGCCGCCCTTCGGTCGCTGACCCGTGGAAGCGTCTGGGGCGCGCGGACGACCGCTCGACCGGCTCGGGGACCGGGAGCGCATGCGAAGGGGGATGCCGCCAGTGCGGCATCCCCCTCTCGGCGACCGGTCGGTCTACTTGACGGCGGCCTTCAGCTTCGAGCCCGCGGTGACCTTGACGCGCTGGCCGGCAGGGATCTTGATCTCTGCACCGGTCTGCGGGTTGCGGCCCGTGCGAGCCGACGTCTCGACGCGCTCGAACGAGAGCCAGCCGGGGATCGACACCTTGCTGCCCTTGGCGACCGCATCGGAGACGGTGGAGAAGAGGGAGTCGAGCACGCCCGACACGGCGGACTGGCTCTGGCCCGTCGCGCTCGCGATGCTCGCAACGAGTTCGGTCTTCGTAATGGACTTGTCAGCCATGTGGTTGTCCTCCAAGGCGGCGCACGCGCCGCCTTTCATTGCTCGGACCGGACGGCAGTGCCCCCCGGCTGGTCTGATCGACCGCCCCCGAATATACCTACTTTCCGCGGAATTCCGCGGATTTCGGGCCCCCTTGACTCAATCCATCGGCGTGTCGCTGGTGCCGATGGGGCCTTTGTGACTGAAGTGGCGCACGCGGCGCCTCAGCTGCCGAAGCAGCACGCGCCCCGCACGATCGCCGTCTCGCTCAGGAGGCTGGCATTCACAGCCCCGTGCAGCCGGCGCAGGGCCGACACCACGTCGGCATGCCAGCGCTCAGCGGCCGGCAGCACGCGCGTGAAGATCGAGGTGTCGTGCGTCACTCCGAGGTACTGCACGGCGCTCGCCTCCACGCCCAGCCCGCCGCAGCGCCGCGGCGTAGGCGATCCCGTCGCCGCGCAGCGGATCGTACTCGGCCGTCAGGATCACGGCAGGTGGGAGGCCCTCGTGCGAGGTCGCGCGGAGGGGCGACGCGTACGGCTCCGTTGCCAGTCATCGGTCGGGCAGATACGTACGCGCAACGGAGCGCAGCTCGCGCAGAGCTATGAACGTCGGGATGCGCATCGCCCGCGTGGCCCGCAGATCCAGGTGCCTCCCGGTCAGGTCGGTGACCGGCACTTCGAGCACCTGGAGGCGTATCGGCAGCGCGGTGCGGTCGCGGTTCACGAGCGTGAGGGCGGCGCAGATGCACGCGCCCGCGGACGTGCCTCCCACCCCGATCCGCTCGGCGTCGATGCCGAGCTCTTCGGCCCTGTCGAAGAGCCAGACCAGAGCCGCATGGGCCTGTTCGATCTGGACGGGATACCGGTGCTCGGGGGCGAGTGCATAGTCCACCGCCACCATCGCCACCCCCGAGTCGACAGCACGCCGCCGGTTCGCGGCATCCGTCGTGGGATAGTCGATCCCGCCGATCCGGAACGCGCCGCCGAAGAAGGTGAGGCAGGCCGGCACGCGCTCGTCGGGCGAAGCGCTCGGGTGGTAGACCCGCACTCGCACGTCGGGACCGCCCGGCACCGCCACGACATGCTCCTCCGTGCGGACGTCGGGGCCGGGGGTGCCCACCGTCTCGAGCTCGGTGCGATCCCAGGCCAGAGCGGCTCGACGATGCTTGGCCCGTCGCCGCGCCGGAGTCGCCTGAGCCGGAGCCGCGGGACGGCCGGACGCAGCCGTAGGCGCACTCGTCCGCCCCGCGACGGGGGCGGCCGCCTCGCGTTCGAACGGCCACAGAGAGAGCAGGCGGGCGCGCGCCGCGCTGACGGCGCGGTCGAGGAGGTATCGGCGATGCACGCGCAGTCGCTCCGCGAAGAACGGGTCCAGCGGCATGCTCACCCCCGCCCGGGAGCGGTGGCAGCGATCACGCTGCGCGCCGTGCGGGCGAACGCGGGCGCGACGCGGTCCTGTCCATCCAGGTATCCGCGGCATGCCGGGGGAGGCACCCGGGTCATGTTCCATCACAGTGGTGCTCATCTGTTCCCCTCGGTTCTCCCATCGTGCCATCGGTGGGTCTCCGGCGGGTCCGCGAGCTCGGTCAGCTCTTCTGAGATGGGTCTTCTGTGAACGGAGCGTTCGGTTCATCACCAGGACTGGGCGGTCAGCCACGCGCAGGTCGTGTCCGCCGACGCCTGAGCGCCGGCATCCCGGCACGAGAAAGAGGCGGACCCCCGACAGGGGATCCGCCTCTTCTCACGTGGTGCTGTCGCTTACCAGCTCGACTTGGTGACGCCGGGCAGTTCGCCACGGTGTGCCATGTCGCGGAAGCGGACACGCGAGATTCCGAACTTCGTCAGCATCCCGCGGGGGCGGCCGTCGATGACATCGCGGCTGCGCACGCGCACGGGCGAAGCGTTCTTGGGGAGCTTCTGCAGGCCCACGCGAGCGGCCTCGCGCTGCTCGTCGGTGCTGGTCGGATCGACGAGCGCCTTCTTCAGTTCGGCGCGCTTCGCGGCGTAGCGGTCGACGACCACCTTGCGCTGCTCGTTGCGCGCGATCTTGCTCTTCTTAGCCATGGATCAGCGCTCCTCTCGGAATTCGACGTGCTTGCGGATGACCGGGTCGTACTTCTTCAGCACGATGCGGTCGGGGTTGTTGCGGCGGTTCTTGCGCGTCACGTAGGTGTAACCCGTGCCTGCGGTCGAGCGCAGCTTGATGATCGGACGGACGTCCTGAGCCTTCTTGGCCATCAGAGCTTCACACCCCTCGCCTGCATGTCACGGACGACGGCCTCGATGCCACGGGCATCGATCACCTTGATGCCCTTGGCCGACACGTTGAGCTTGATGTTGCGGCCCAGCGACGGCACGTAATAGGTCTTCTTCTGCACGTTCGGGTCGAAGCGGCGCTTCGTCCGGCGGTGCGAGTGCGAGATGTTGTGACCGAAGCCGGGAACAGCTCCAGTCACCTGGCACACTGCTGCCATGGTTTCTTCCTCCTGAATACCGTGGAACCGGACGGTCCCACCCAAGATCCCTTGTCTGCACCCTCCGCACGAGCAGGGACCGCGTCGAAGCGGCTGGCTGTGAAGGAAGGGTACGAACTGCGTGCTGGAGTGCGCGCAGACAAAGAGTCAGTTTAGCACGCCCCGGCGGCTCGCCCGCACCTCGCGGATGGTCCTCGGGCTGGCTGAGACGCCCCATCGGGACAGGACCTTCGACCCTGTACCGGGCGTGCGCGGGCGGGTTGGCTGAGATGCTTCCGCATCGTCGTGGCGGTCACGGTGGGCGCGGGGCGAACAGGAGCGACGATGCTCGGATTCGCAGGGACGTCAGCACTCGATCATGGCATATACGGAATGCGGCATCGAGCGTGTGGAATCATGAGACTCCGCAACTCGACGAGGAGTGCAGATGTCTGATTCAGACGCCGATGCGGCGATGTGGCCGGGTTCACCGTACGCGCTCACCGACACCAGACTGTGTCCGGGATGCTTCTCCGGCCTGACCGGACCGACCTGCTCGCACTGCGGTCTGGCGGTCTTCGATCCTCGAGCGGCTCGGCTGCTCGAGCTCGGACGCAGCATGCTCGAACTCGAGGCCGAGCGCCAGCGCCTCATCGATGAGATCCGCGCTCGCGCATCCCGCCGTCGCGAAGGTGGAGTCGCCGCCTCCGTTCGAACCGACGCATACGTGGGTTGTGACGGCTCCGCCGCCAGCCGTCACCGTCACCGCGATCGCCGACGCACCGGCGCCTGTGGTGGCGATCGGAGTGACGGATGCTGCCCCGGTCGCCGTGGCAGCAGCCTCCCCTGTCGCCGAGGCACCGGCCGTCGCTCCTGCGGCAGTAGCCTCCGCGACAGTCGCCTCCACGGCAGTCACTTCCGTACCCGCCACCCCCGCGGCTGTCGCCTCTGCGGCAGTCGCTCCCGCTCCCGTCACCGCTGCGCCCGTCGCCGAGGCACCGGTCGCCGCCCTCACCGGTCGTGGCGGCACCGGTCGCCGCCTCACCGGTCGTCGCGGCATCAGTGGCTGCGGCACCGCCCACACCACCGCCTATCCCGCCGCCCGTCCTGTCGCCCTGAGCCTCGGAGACGCCGGCTCACCGTTCCCGTGCTGCTGCTCATCGTCGGTGTCTCGCTCGTCGGCGTCGCAGCGATCTTCTTCCTGGTCCTCGCCTGGAACATCGCCGACATCCGCGTTCGGGCACTCATCATCGGCGGGATCACCCTCGCGACGATGGTCGTCGCCTCGTTGCTGCGGCGGTGGTCGCTCACGGCGACCGCGGAGGCCATCGCGGTGCTCGGCGTGATCCTGCTCGGCCTCGACAGCTGGGCGGTCCGGGCGAACGACCTGTTCGGCGCCGGCGCAGTGGATCCGGTGGTCTATGCCGGCGTGGCGACGCTCGCGGTCGGCATCCTGTGCCGTATCTGGTCGCTCGTGTCGCGACTGCGCGGCCCGGATCTCGCCGCCACCCTCGCCCTGCCCGCAGGACTCGGGCTGCTCATTGCCGGACTCGTCCCGCTCGAGCCGAGCGGTGCCATCGCCGCCGGTCTCCTGGGCACCGCGGCGGGCGGACTCGCGCACGCTCTCCCCGCGCCATGGTCTGCAGCGCGGCCGGCAGCCGACTCGGTGCTCGAGCGCACCGCTCTGGCGGTGGTCGGCACCGCCGCGCTGGTCGGGGGAGCGGCGATGCTCGTGTTCGGCCTCGAGTCGATCCCGGTGCAGATCGTGGTCGCCGGGCTCCTCATCGTGCTGGGAATCGCGTACGCCGTGCTGCTGCGGCCACGCGGGACCGAGCCCTCCCCGCGGCGCGCGTCCTGTCGGGCGCCGCAGGGGCCATCGCAGGTGCGGTGACAGCGTCGCTCGGCTGGCAGATCGCCGCTCAGACGCAACCGCCGCTGTCGAGCTACGACGAACCTCTCGACACCGGTGATCGCCGTCGCTGTCGCCGTGGGCCTGGATCGGTGGCAGAGGCGCGACACGTCGATCGTCGCCGCTCGGATCGCGGCGGCGCTCGTCGCCGGCGTGAGCATCGTCCAGCTCCTCGTACTCAGCGCGATGCGCGCAGCATTCGTCGTCCAGGTGTGGGTGCCGTGGGAGGTGCCGGCATTCCAGGCCGACGTCGCGACCGACGAGGTGGCGCCCGCGATCGCGGCGCTGATCGTCGCGGCGCTCCTGTTCGTCGCCCGCACTCTGGATCGTCCTGTCCTGCGGGAACTGCGACCCGTCGCGGCCGCGATCCTGGTGATGCTCGGGGCAGTGGGAACCGCGATTCCCGGCGTGACCGTGGGCGCTGCTATCGGGATCGCGACGATCGCCCTTGCTCGCCCTCGCGCGCGGCACCGCACGAACGGGGTGGGGCGTCACCGCCGGAATCGGTGCAGCCGCGGCGTTCCTGGCCGGCCTCACCACGCCCTGGCTGTGGGTCGTCGGGGTGCTCGTGGCGATCGCTGTGCCGATCGTCGCGCGGGCTGTAGTGCGGCCGCCGGCGATCGGCGGCCTCCTGCTCGCTGTCGCGCCGGTCGTCGTGGCTGCGGTGGCGGCGGCGATCGCGCCCGCGGCGATCGCGGCGGCATTCGACGTCGCGATCGACCCACGCGCCGCATTCGCGCTGCTTCAGTGGGTCGCCGTCGTCGCCCTCGCGAGCGCGGTCGCGCTGCGTCTGGACCCGGTGAGCCGCACGGGCCTGGCCGCATCCTCCTATGCGCTCTTCGCCATCTCCCTCCTCGGCTACCTCGCCCCCCTCGCCACCGAAGGGTCGGTGTCGGCAGCGATCGGCGAACCCGTGCTCGGCATCGCCCGGACCGCCGCACTGCTCGGTCTGCTGATCATGATCGCGCTGGGGCGCACGCGCATCGACGCCGTGCCGTCGGTCGGTGCGGCGGCCCTCGTCGCGCCGGCAGCGGCCTGCCTCGCCGCGGCCGTACTCGAGTCCCTGGGAATCGCCGAGAGCGGATGGATCGCGCTCGCCGTCACAGGCTGCGCGGCCGCGGTTGTCTGGCTGGCTGCGCTGACTCCGGCTCGCACCTTCCGGCTGCGCGCACCGGCTGCTGCAGCGGGGAATGCGGATGCCGACAGCCCCGCGGTCGCATCCGCTCGCCCCGCGCCCGAAGGACGCGCAGGCGCGATTCCTGTTGCTCCCGCGCCGGCTCGCCGACCTCGGCGCGCTCGCGACGACGATCGCGGTCGTCTGGTCCGTGACGATGGATGTGCGCTGGGCGGTTCTCCTGATCGTCGCGCTCGGATTCGCCGGGGCCGCAGTCACGCGCGGGTGGGCGGGCGCGCAGACCGGCGTACCGAGCGGCATCCCACAGACTCGCGCCGCAGGGGTTTTGCTCGCAGCCGCTCCCCGCCGACTGCTGGCCTGGCCCGCGCTGGCAGCGGGGACGCTCGCGCTGTGGTCGTGGCTGGATCGATCAGGCTCCTCCTACGAGATCGAGGCGTTCGCGCTGCCTCCTGCCGTGTCGCTCATCGTCTTCGCGGCGGCGCTGGTCTGGCTTCGGCGCCGTGCCGAGGCGACGATCGCGGTGATCGCAGGGTTCACCCTCGCCCTGGTCCTGCCCGCGATCGTGGCGGTGGTGGCACCATGGCTGCCGTTGGGCCTGGCGGCAGAGCCGGATTCGCCCGTGCGCGGCACGGTCGTCGCAATCGTCGCGGGCGTCTTGGCCGTCGCCCTCGCGTGGACACCCCTCCGCCGGGTCGGGATGCCCGCCCTTGCCGGCGCGGTCGTGGCTCTCGTCGCGTTGGCGATCGTCGCCGTCGAGGGAGCCGTCACCCCGGAGGAGACGGGCTGGCTGCTCCTGCTGGTGGGCTCCGCGTACGCCTCGGCGTTCGGCTTCGTGCGCAGCTCTCCGTTCCGCCCGGCCCCCGTCGCCCTGCCCACAGGTCTCCCTGCGCCCACGGGTGAGGTGCGGTTCGCGTCGATCGTGCCGCCGATCGTGCTCGCGCTCGCTTCCCTCGCCGCCGGCCCGTCGCTGGACGAGCCGCTCGTCGTAGCTGTGGCGCTGGCGATCCTGGGCTCGCTGCATCTGACGGCCGCCGCCCTGCAGCGCACACCGCTGGCGAGCGCGACGCGCTGGACGGCGTTCGCGGGTGCTGCAGTCGTCGCGACCCAGGCACTGCTGATCGGCGATATCGACGCGGTCGAATCGGTGACCATTCCGCTCGCCGCGGTGCTGCTCGGCGGTGCTGCGCTCGCGATGTGGAGGCGAGCTCGCGCCGGACTCAGCTGGCCGGGAGGTGAGCGGATCGCCTGGCTCGCCGGGCTCGCGCTCGCCGTCGCGCCGACCGTCATCGCGGCGCCCAACGACCCCCGGACCTGGCTTCTCATCGCCGGGGCCCTTCTTGCTGCGATCGGATGCGTCGTCGCCCCGATCGCGGACTCGACGGCGCTCAAGACTCCATCGGCGGTCCTGCTCGCCGCGGGCGCGCTCGCGATGGGGGTGAGGGCTCTCCTGGATCCCGCGGTGGTCTCCGGCGACTTCGCAGCGGCGGCAGCCGGTCTGGGGGCGCTCGTCGTCAGCGCGGCGATGGTGTGGATGAGCGATGACGATACGGCTCCGCTCGCCTCGACAGGATTGGCCGCCGCAGGAGCCGCACTCGTCGTGGCCGTCGTGTTCGTCCAATCCGACGGCGAGCTGGTGCAGACCTCGCTGACCGCGATGCTCGCGGGTGCGGTCGGCGTCGGCGGTGCGGCGATGCTTCGCTGGCGGCGATGGGCAGGAGTCGGCGCGGTGCTCGCGGTAGCGGGGGTGCTCGCAGCGCTTCTCGCCGCCGGCACCAGATTCGCCCGCCTCGCGGCCAGCGGCGATGCCGGCATCGAGCCCGACCTGTGGGTGCTCGTCGGAGTGGGCATCCTCATCGCGACCGGAGTCATGGCACTGCGCTCGACGCCGTCCGCCGCGGTCGCGGACGTCGTCCGGGTGGTGTTCACGGTGGCTCTGGTGATCTTCGCCGCCGCCGAGCTCCTGCTGCTCGGCGGCGAGGGCGACGACTGGCGGACCGTGCTGACGATGAGCGCTCTCACCGCGGCGGGCGTCATCGGATGGCTGTGGCGCGCCCGACTGGGTGTCTCCTTCGCGCCGACCGCGGCCGTGCTGGCCGGCCTGTTCGGCATCCTCGCCCTGACGCTCTTCGCGGTTCGTCCCTTCGAACTGGTGACCGTCCCGCCCGCGCTGGGCATGATCTTCATCGGTGCCCGCGCGCTGCGGAAGACCTCGGCGCTGCGCACCTGGCCCACGCTCGGACCCGGCCTGGCACTGCTGACGGTCCCGTCGCTGCTCTACGACTTCGGCACGACGACGCTGTGGCGGGTGGTCGCGCTCGGGGTCATCGGGATCGGGCTCGTCGTGATCGGAGCCGTCTGGCGGCTCCAGGCCCCTCTCATCCTGGGCTCAGCCGTCGTGCTCGTGCATGCGGTCAACCAGCTCTGGCCTTGGATCGAGACCGTATACGGGGTCGTGCCATGGTGGCTGTGGCTGGGAATCGGCGGCGCGCTCCTGATCTACCTCGCCGCTCGCTACGAGCGCCAGGTGCGGGCACTGCGCACGGCCTTCACGGCGGTGACGAGCCTGCGGTGAACCCGTCCTGACCCGTGGGTCAGGAAGAGGGCGGGATCGCGGCGTCTCGAGCGCCGCGGCCCCAGCGGAATGCGGACACCGTCTGATCGTCGGCGATCCAGAAGCGCCATGGGAAGGCATCCGTCCCCGCGAAACCGGCCACCCCGACGCGCGGGCCCGCCACGATCTCATCGACGGGATCGGTGGGCAGTTGCAGCCGGGCGACCGCTCCGGCGAGCGCGATCCCGCTGATCGCGTCGATCCCGTCGTGCAGCGGATGCCGCAGCCCGATCGCGTCGCCGAAACGGCCCGGACCGCGAGCCAGGTCGCGATCGGATCGCACCACTCCGCGGCGTTCCCGCCGGCGCCGGGCGGCGGCATCCCGGCCGGTCAGGACTTCGCCGGCGCGCAGCAGGATCCCACCGGCGACACCCTCCGGACCGCACACGACGTTCACACACGAGTGGATGCCGTGGCTGAGGTACACGTACAGGTGACCCGGCTCGCCCCACATCGTCGCGTTGCGCTGCGTGCGTCCCATGCGCGCGTGCGAGCCCGGATCTGCGACCTCGCCCGTCCCGGCACCGTGATAGGCCTCCACCTCCGTCAGCCGGACGGCGACGGCTTCACCGTCGATGACCGTCGTCAGCACGCCTCCGAGCAGCCGCGGGGCCACGTCGACCGGAAGTCCCGCCAGGTCGCCGCGGGTCGCCGGGCGCAAGTCCTGCACGCTCATCGAAGTGCTCCTGCGTGATGCGCGGCGCCTGTCATCGGGGCGGCACCTGGCACCACGACACATCGAATCCCGACAGCGCGACCACCTCGGCACCGGTGGCGATCTCCAGGACGCGCGTCTCGACACGCTGCGGCAGGGGGAGGAGGTAGGCGTCGTACGGGTTCGCCACCGCGTCGGGGGCGGTGAGCACCGCCGCGTAGCGGCCGCTCGGCGAGACGCACGTCTCCAGGACGATGGCCTCCTTCGACGGCACCTCCATGAGCACCTCCGCCGCGCCGTCCTCCGCGACGAACGCGATGGTGGCGCCGGTGGGGATCCCCGACTCGTCCACCGGCGCGCCCTGCCGCACCGTTCCGCCGCCGGGCACCGGAGTCACCGCACCGAGCCGACCCAGATCGACATCGGCTGCGACGAGCGGGGCCTCCGTCGCGTCGGACAGGTCGATCACGACGGTGCCGTCGATGCGGCGCACGATCGCCTCGGACGAGCCGCGGGCGATGCCCTCGATGGCCAACGCCGAGCCGAGTGCGGTCGCATTCTGGCCCGCCGAGCCGGTCAGGAGCAGCGAGCTGTCGAACGTCAGCAGCAGGATGCTGTCCGTGTCGGGCACGAAGCGCCATTCGGCCACTCGCGACTCGGCGCCGGTCACGGTGACCGCGGTGGGCTCGGCATCCGCTTCGCTCTCCTTGAGCGACGCCGTGAACAGGGCGCTCTCGAGTCCACCGGCGTCACTCAGATCAGCGTCGGAGAACGTGTATCCGATCAGCTCGCCCCGGTCGGCGGTCTGCAGGTTGGAGACGAACCCGTCGCCGGGCAGCGGCAGCGCGCGCTCGGACTTCCCGTCCAGGTCGGTGACGAGCAGCCGGGCCTCGTCGCCGTCGCGCACCGACATGACCAGGTGACTCGAGGTGGCCCGGAAGTCCTCGATGTGGTCGTTCGTGAAGACGGGCACCGCCTCCTCGCCGGTGAGGTCGGTGCGGTAGATGGTGTCGCCGCTGGAGGTCCGCTGCAGCAGGAACACGTCGGTCGGCGGCGTGCGGAATGTCTCCGTGAAGGTCACCGACGGCCCGCCGCCCAGGCCCTCGCACGTCCTCGAACCGCACGGTGTACTCGGTGTCGTCGAACAGCGGGATGCCGAACCTCACGCCGACGCTTCGCCCGGACGTGTCGACCGAGAACGGCGCGGCCGGGGTCACGGTGACCTGACTCTCGTCGACGTCGTCGAGCGATTGCGAGGTCGTCACGATGAGCCGGGCGCCGGATGCCGCTGCCGCTGCCGCCGGATCCACCTGCACCGACGACACCCGCGGCCCCTGAGCGACACCGGCCGCCGCCCCCGCGAGCCCGACGGCGCCGATCACGGCGACGACCACCGCGAACGTCCCGATGAACGCCCGTCCGCGGCGCTTGCGCGCACGCCCGCGGCGCGTCGGCTCGTCAGTACTCATACGGGTCCTCGGGCTCGTCGATCGGCTCGACCGAGGTCGCGTCGATCTCGAGCCGGCCATCGGCGTTCGCGGTGACCGTGCCGGAGATCGTCACCCACTGGCCGGTGTCGGGAGTCCCGGCGGGCGTCGAGATCGAGATGCTCGCGGGCTGTGCGTCGATGACGCAGTGCGTGATCACCAGCCTCGTGAGGTCGAAGGCCTCGGCGGTGCCCTCGCCCGGAGTGACGAAGCCGGTGAGCGTCACGGCATCGCCGTCGAAGGCGTCGGGGTTGGTCGCGGTCGCGAACACGGTCGCCCACTCGCCGACCCCGAACGAGCTCGTATCGCCCGTCGCGGCGAGGGTGACGACATCCGAACCGGCGAACAGCGGCGGGGCGCCGATGTCGCGCGACATCGCCAGCTCGGCCGACAGCGAGGCGGGCGGAAGCACGAGCGTGAGCAGCACGACACCGGATGCCGCCACCCCGCCGATCGCGGTCGCCGCAACGGCCAGGGGGTGGGCGGGCGTGGTGGTCGTGCTCGGCGACCGGATCGGACGCATCGCCGTGCTCGGTGACCGGCTCGGGGGCCCCGCCGTGGTCGTGCCCGTGATCGGCCTCGGCGCCGAGCGGAAGCGTGAAGCTGAGCGCGGCTCCCACGAGCACCACGATCGCCATGCCGACTGCGAACCACGCCGATTCGGGATTGATGTACAGCCCGAGCCGACCCGTGGCAGCGAGCCCGAGCGTCACGACGGCGAGCACCGAGGCGAGCCCGACGCCGAGCCAGCGGGTGCCGACGAAGCCTGCGCTACGCAAGGAGGTTCACCACCGTTCCGATCGCGAACGCCGACAGGATGACGACCACGACAAGGCCCGCGAGCGTGCGGGTGGTGAATGTCGTGCGCATCAGCGCCAGCATCTTGACGTCGACGAGCGGGCCGACCAGCAGGAACGCGACGATCGAACCCGGCGTGAACGTCGAGGCGAACGACAGCGCGAAGAAGGCATCGACGTTGGAGCAGATCGACACGACCATCGCGAGGGCGATCATCGCGACGATCGACAGTGCGGGATTGGATCCGATGGCCAGGAGCGCATCCCGGGGGATGAGCACCTGCACCGCTCCGGCGAGCGCCGACCCGACCACGAGCGCGGGCATGACCGCACGCAGTTCGATCACGAACTGGGCGAGACTGCGCCGCCCGCGGCCGCCGGGCTCGTGGACGACGAGCTCGCACGTCTCACGGAACCGGTCGGTGAGGAGGCCATCGGGGTCGGGATGCCGGCTGTAGAGCCAGCCGATGAGGTTCGCGATCGCGTACCCGCCCAGCAGGCGGGCGATCAGGATGCCGTCGCTGAAGCCGAAGGCCTGGTGCGTGGTGATGATGACGATCGGGTTCACGATCGGCGCGGCGATGAGGAACGTGAGGGTCTCGGGCACGGTGAACCCGCGCATCATCAGCCCGCGTGCGAAGGGCACGTTGCCGCACTCGCACACCGGCACGACCATGCCGAGCAGCGAGAGCACGGCCCTCCGCGCCCAGGCGCGTCGCGGCATCCATCGTTCGATCACGCCCGGCGGCACCCACACCTGCACGCCGATCGAGAGCACGACGCCGAGCGCCACGAAGGGCAGCGACTCGATGAGCACGCTGATCGCGAGCGTGAGGCCGTCCTGGGCGCGCGTGGGGAGCGATGCCGCGAAGAGCGACGGCGCGAATGCATCGATGAGGAAGAGGGCGCCGATGACGAGGACGCCGAGGCCGAGGGCGGCCCACGTGCCCTGCCGTCCCGCGCGCGAACGCGCTTCGACGCCCGGCGTCCTAGTTGCCGTCACGCTCGCTCGCTCGAGTCTGGGCGCAGGCCGCGCACAGCCCGAAGATG
Source organism: uncultured Actinomycetota bacterium (assembly GCA_963717585.1). Taxonomy (GTDB): domain Bacteria; phylum Actinomycetota; class Actinomycetes; order Actinomycetales; family Microbacteriaceae; genus Microbacterium. The sequence goes on from CAVQWI010000003.1 coordinate 161,530, forward strand.
TCGACCACGTGCTCGGCCTCGCTGAATCCGTGCACGGCGGCCGTCTGGCGGGCCCACTGCTCGACATCCGTCGCCTCGATCTCGACGGTGAGCCCGCAGGAGCGGCAGATCAGGTGGTGATGATGACCGGGCGTCTTGCAGGCGCGGTAGAGGCTCTCACCCTCGGGGCTCTGCAGCGAATCGGCGTCGCCCTGCGCGGCGAGCCCGGCCAGGGCGCGGTACACGGTCGCGAGCCCGATGCCGGTGTTCTCCTCGCGGAGCGTCGCGTGCAGGCTCTGCGCGCTGACGAAGCCGCCGGCGTCGCCGAGCGCCTCGCGCACCCGGTCGCGCTGCCACGTGTTGCGCTGAACCATATGCCGAATTCTACCGAGCGCCTCTGAGCGCGACCCGGGTGCTCTCGGTCGACCGCACAGCGGTCGACCTCGTCACCCGGTCGCGCCGCGTGCCGATGGCGCGACAGACGAGATAGATCACGAACGAGATCGTCGTGATGTAGGGGCTCACCGGCAGCGTCCCCATGATCGCGAGCAGGATGCCGCCGACGGCCGAGACGAAGCCGAAGACCGTCGCGAGCACGGGCACGGCGATCGGGCCCGTTGCGATGCGCATGGCGGCTGCGGCGGGCGTGACCAGCAGCGCCATCACCAGGAGTGCGCCGATGATGTGGACACTGACGGCGACGATGAGCCCGAGCAGCAGCATGAACGCGAGTGAGACCGCTGTCGTGGGCACCCCTCGCGCGGCGGCCGACTGCGGATCGAGCGAGTCGAAGCGCAGCGGTCGCCAGATGAGCAGCATCCCGAGCAGCACGAACGCGCTGATGGCGATCAGCCAGCCGAGCTGGCCGGTCTGCACCGACACGATCTGACCGGTCAGCAGGCTGAACCGGTTCGCGCTGCGGCCGTCGTAGAGCGACAGGAACAGGATGCCGAGGCCCAGACCGAACGGCATGAGGACGCCGATGATCGAGTTGCGGTCGCGCGCCCGAGCGCCGAGCCACCCGATGATGGCCGCGGCGATCAGCGAGCCGATGATCGAGCCGGTGACGACGTCGAAGCCGACGAGCAGCGCGAACGCGGCGCCCGCGAACGACAGCTCGCTGATGCCGTGGACGGCGAAGGCCATGTCGCGCTGCATGACGAACACGCCGACGAGGCCGCCGACGAGGCCGAGAACCGCGCCGGCGATGACCGAGTTCGAGACCAGGAGGAGGATCTCGCCGTAGTCCGCGACGCCTCCGAACATCGCATCCCACACGTCGGGCCAGTTCACTCCTGCACCTCGTGGTGGTGGTGCGATTCCTCGGCATCCGGCGCGCCGACGACGACGAGGCGGTCGCCCGCGCGCAGCACGAAGACGTGCGCGCCGTACAGGTCGGTCAGCACGTCGGACCGCAGGACTTCGCCGGGCTCACCCAGCGTGAAGCGGCCGTTGGCGATGTAGAGGATGCGGTCGACCTTGCCGAGCAGCGGGTTGATGTCGTGCGTGACCAGCAGCACGGCGGCGCCGGCGTTCTTGCGGTGCCGATCGATCAGCCCGACGACCGCCTGCTGGTTCGCGAGGTCGAGGCTCGTGAGCGGCTCATCGCACAGAAGCAGTCGCGGGTCGTCGGCGAGCGCCTGGCCGACGCGCAGGCGCTGCTGCTCGCCACCGGAGAGCAGTCCGACGGGGCGGTCGGCGAACTCCCGTGCCCCGACTTCTCCGAGAAGCCGGTCCACGCGTCCGCGATCCGCCCGGCGGGGGAACGGCAGCCCGAAGCGGTGTCCGTCCACGCCGAGCGCGACCAGGTCGCGGCCCCTCAAGGCGGTGTCGCGCGGGCAGGGGACGCTGCTGCGGGACGTAGCCGATCCGCCGGTTGCCCCGCCCGCGCACGTCCTCACCGAGGGCGACGATGCGGCCCGAACTCAGCTGCTCGAGGCCGAGGATCGCCCGCAGCAGCGTCGTCTTGCCCGATCCGCTCGGCCCGAGGACGGCGATGAGCTCGCCCGGCTCGACGGTGAGGTCGAGTCCGCTCCACAGCTCGCGATCACCGCGCCGGAGCGCGGCACCGGCTATCTCGAGGGGTGCGGAAGTCGCGAAGGGTGCGGTCACTGATCCAGCGCCCCCGCCAGCGCGTCGATGTTCGCCAGCATCCACGAGAGATAAGTCTGGCCGTCGGGCAGGGTCTCGGAGAACTCGACGACGGGTATGGACCGGGCCTCCGCTTCCGAGATCACCTCGGTCGTCTCGGCACCGCCCGTCTGCGTGTTGGCGATGACCGCCCGGACGTCGCCGGACCGCAGCAGCTTCAGCGACTCGAGGAGTGTCGCGGGCGCGACATCCTGCCCTTCTTCGACCGCCTGGCTGAAGGCGTCGGGAGTGACGTTCTCGAGCCCAGCCGCAGCGACGAGGTACAGCGGCACCGGCTCCGTCACGAAGACCTGTTCGCCCGCATGGGCCGCGTCGATCTCGCCGAGGGCCGTCTCGAGGTCGCCGATGCCCGCGGCGAATGCTTCGGCGTTCGCCTCGAACGTCGCGGCCTCGGCCGGCAGGAGTTCGGACAGCTCGAGCTGCGATCTCCGCTGCGAGGTGCTCCATGGTGTGCGGGTCGTACCAGACGTGCTCGTTGAATCCCTCGACGTGTCCGTGGTCGGAGTGGTCTCCGTCGGCGTCCTCGGCCGGGTCGGCTCGACTGCCCTCGGCGTGCCCGGCGTGCCCATCTTCGGCCGCACCCGCATCTTCGGCATCGGTGCCTGTCCACGCGTCGGAGAATTCGGCCGCCGTGATCACCGGCGCGGTCGATCCGCTGGACTCGACAAGAGCGCTCGACGAATGCGTCATAGCCGCCGCCGTTCTCGATGATGAGGTCGGCGCGCTGAACCGTCAGCTGGTCGCGCGCGCTCGGCTCGAACGAGTGCGGGTCCTGCGCGGAGGAGGAGACGATCGCCGTCGCATCGATGAACTCGCCGCCGATCTCCTCGGCGATCTGCGCGTAGACATCGGTCGACGCCACGACCTGGATCCGCCCGTCGTCCGTCGCGTCCGCCTCGGCCGACGCGCAGCCGGCGAGCGCCAGCAGCAGATGCCGAGGCGAGTGCGACGGACATGGCGAGGCGGCGTCGAAGCATGTCCCCAGCCTAAGGCTATTGATAATCATTCTCAAACCCGGCGGGTCGCGCGCAGCGCGGCCGGTCGTCACGCCGCGGCGCGACGCAGAGCGCAACGCGCGCGCGCTCAGTCGAGCAGGAGCGCCGGCTCCTCGAGCACGGAGGCGACGTCGGCGATGAATCGCGACATCCCGTCGCCGTCGACCACCCGGTGATCGAACGAACCGGCCACGGTCGTCACCCAGCGGGGTCGCACCTCGCCGTCGACGACCCAGGGCTTCTGCCGGATCGTGCCGAGGGCGACGATGCCCGCCTCGCCGGGGTTGATGATCGGCGTTCCGGCATCCATCCCGAAGACGCCGATGTTCGTGATCGTGATCGTCCCGCCGGTCTGATCGGCGGGGGAGGTTTTGCCCTCGCGCGCTGTCAGCGTGAGCTTCTCGAGCGCGTTGGCGAGGCCGCGCAGGTTCAGGTCCTGGGCGTCCTTGATGTTCGGCACGAGCAGCCCGCGCGGCGTGGCCGCCGCGATGCCCGAGGTTCACGTAGTGGCGCAGCAGATCTCGCGCGCCGCTGTCGGTCGTCGACCCAGGCCGCGTTGACGTTCGGGGTGCGGCGCACAGCCCAGATCACGGCGCGCGCCATGATCAGCAGCGGTGAGACGCTGACGTCGGCGAAGTCGGGGGAGGCCTTGAGCCGCTTGACCAGTTCCATCGTGCGGCTCGCGTCGACGTCGGTCCAGACCGACACATGCGGCGCCGAGTAGGCGCTCTGCACCATGCCGCGATGCGACCGCCTTGCGAACGCCCCGCACCGGGATCGACTCTTCGCGCCCGGCGGCAGCGTCGGCTGGGTGGCCGGTGCCGATGGCTGGCGCGGGTCGGGAGGAGGGGGCGGATGCCGCAGCCGGCGGCACCGCGACGGGGATGGTCTCCTCACGCACCTCGCCCCACTCGGGCGTCTCGATGTTGCGGAAGACGCTCGCCTGCGACGCCTGCTTCATGACGTCGTCGCGGGTCACCTCGCCGGCCGCGCCGGTGGGCTACACGTCGGTGAGGTCGATGCCGAGGTCGCGCGCGAGCTTGCGGATCGGCGGCTTGGCGACGACGCCGACGGATGCCGCGACCGGACGCTCGGCGGGCTTGCGCCGACGCGACTGCACGTGGCCGCCGGTGCCGTAGCCGACGAGCACGGCGCCGCCGGCCTCGGCTCGTCGGGGTTCGCCGTGCTCGCTCTGACCGGCGGTGGCCGGCGGCGCGGAAGCGTCAGCGCCGGCGATCGTGATGATGGCCGCGCCGACCGCGACGGTGTCGCCCTCGGAGGCGAGCAGGTCGCCGACGACACCGTCGAACGGCGAGGGCAGCTCCACCAGCGACTTCGCCGTCTCGATCTCGACGAGCACGTCGTTGACGGCGACATCGTCGCCGGGGGCGACCCGCCACGACACGATCTCGGCCTCGGTCAGGCCCTCGCCGACGTCGGGCAGGAGGAACGTCTGGGTGCTCATCCGGTGTCCTTTCGGCCGACGTGACCGTGCGACGCGCCGCAACGCGCGGGTGATACGTTCAGCAGTCGCCGTCGCACGGAAAGAGCGTCGCTCAATACGCCAGTGTGCGGTCTACCGCCTCGAGCACCCGGTCGGCGTCGGGGAGGAACGCGCCCTCGAGCTTGGCGGGCGGGAACGGGGCGTCGAAGCCCGACACGCGCAGCACCGGCGCCTCCAGCGCGTAGAACGCCCTCTCCATGACCGTCGCGGCGATCTCGCTGCCGAGGCTCGTGAAACCCGGCGCCTCCTGCGCGTACACCATGCGGCCGGTCCGGCGAACCGAGTCGAGGATCGGGCCGTAGTCGACGGGGGAGAGGGAGCGCAGATCGATGACCTCGCAGCTCGTGCCCTCCGACTCGGCGAGCGCCGCCGCCTGGAGCAGCGTCGTGACCATCGCGCCGTGACCGACCAGGGTCACATCGGTGCCGCGGCGGACGAGACGGCTGGCGTGGAGCGGGAGGGCGCGGGCGGAGGCATCGACCTCGCCCTTCTGCCAGTAGCGGCTCTTGGGCTCGAGGAAGATCACCGGGTCGCGCGAGGTGATCGCGTCCTGGATCATCCAGTACGCGTCGTTCGGCGTCGACGGGCTGACCACGCGCAGTCCGGGCGTGTGAGCGAAGTATACCTCCGGACTCTCCTGGTGGTGCTCGACCGCGCCGATGTGCCCGCCGTAGGGGATCCGGATCACGATCGGCATGCTCAGCGCGCCCTCGTGCCGATTCGTGATCTTCGCCAGCTGCGAGGTGATCTGGTCGAACGCGGGGAAGACGAATCCGTCGAACTGGATCTCGCACACCGGGCGGAACCCAGCCATCGCGAGACCGATCGCGGTGCCGACGATGCCCGACTCCGCCAGCGGAGTGTCGAGTACCCGCCGGTCGCCGAACTCGGCCTGCAATCCCTCGGTCACCCGGAAGACCCCGCCGAGGCGGCCGATGTCCTCGCCCATGAGCAGCACACGATCGCTGTCCGCCATGCCGCGCCGGAGGCCGGCATTCAGTGCGCGACTGAAGGGCATCGTCTCGATGGCGATCGGTGCCGGGGGCCATCGGCGGCGCTTCGATCGGTCACGATGCCCCCTCCTCGAAGGAGGACTCGTACTCGGCCAGCCACGCGCGCTGCTCGTCGATGAGCGGATGCGGCTCGCTGTACACGTGGTCGAACATGAGATCGGTCGGCACGCCGCCCAGTGCGCTCGTGCGCACCCGCGCGTCGTCCGCCACCGCCGCCGCCTCGGCCTCGACCGCGGCGAAGAACGCGTCCGACGCGCCCCGCCCGCGGAGATAGGCATGCATCCGCGCGATCGGGTCGCGCGCGGGCCCACGAGTCCTCCTCTGCGGAGGTGCGGTACTTCGTCGGGTCATCGCTCGTGGTGTGGGCGCCCATCCGGTAGGTCAGAGCCTCGATGGCCCGCGGACCCGAGCCGGAGCGCGCCTCGTCGAGGGCGACGCGGGTGACGGCGTAGCTGGCCAGCACATCGTTGCCGTCGATCGGAATGCTGGGGATGCCGTAGCCCGCGCCGCGGCGGTGCAGCGGCGCGCGCGACTGCGTCGCGACGGGGACCGAGATCGCCCATTGGTTGTTCTGCAGGAAGAAGACCTGAGGCGTGCGGTAGCTCGCGGCGAACACCATCGCCTCGTGCACATCGCCCTGGCTCGACGCTCCGTCGCCGTAGTAGACGATCACCGCCTCGTCCCGGTCGGGGTCGCCCGATCCGGATCTGCCGTCGAAGGCGAGGCCCATCGCCAGGCCGGTCGCGTGCAGGGTCTGGGCGCCGAGCACGAGGGTGTAGATGTGCGTGTTGCCGTTCTTCGGGTCGAACGGATCCCAGCCGCCGTGGGTGAGACCGCGCATGAGCCGGATGATGTCGACCGGATCCACGCCGCGGATCGTGCAGACCACGTGCTCGCGATACGAGGGGAACAGGTGGTCCTGAGCGCGGGCCGCACGCGCCGACCCGACCTGCGCGGCCTCCTGCCCGAAGCTCGGCGGCCAGAGCGCCAGCTGACCCTGCCGCTGGAGATTCGTCGCCTGCTGGTCGAAGGCCCGGATCACGAACATGTCGCGATAGAAGCCCTTCGAGGTCGGCATCCGCCAGCCCCTCGATGATCTCGAGGTATTGCTCGGCTGCCGGCGTCGGCGCGACTGAGCCGTCCGCAGCGAGCACACGGACGAGTTCGGGCGCGTCACCCGTTCCGGCGTTCTGAGGCGAGGTCACCGTTCTACGCTAGCCCGCGCCCCGGATGGCCCTCTGGGAGGTCGTTCACAACGGATGCCGCGATCCGTAGGACCTTCTCGACAGAGTCCTCCTCGCCCACGCTGATCCTCAGCCCGTCCCCGGCGAAGGGTCGCACGATGAGGCCGGCGGCGTCGAATGCCCCGGCGACCGTCATCGTCTCGGCCTCGGCCGGAAGCCATACGAAGTTGCCCTGTGCTTCGGGCACCCGCCAGCCGGCGTCGCGGAGGGCTGCCGCGAGTCTGTCGCGGCGCTCCGCGATCGTCCGCACCCGCTCCAGCAGCGCCGCCTCCGCGTCCAGGCTCGCGAGAGCCGCTTCCTCGGCCTGCGCCGTGACCGACAGAGGGATGCTGGTGCTGCGCGCTGCATCGAGGATGCGAGGGTGGCCGACGGCGTAGCCGATCCGCAGGCCCGCCAGCCCGAAGGCCTTGGAGAAGGTGCGCAGGGCCACGACGTTGTGGTGGCCCTGCGTACCGAGAACACGCAATCCGTCCACCGCGTCGGGATCGGTCACGAACTCGGCGTATGCCTCATCGAGAATGATCAGGACGTCGGACGGCACCGCAGCGCGGAACTCGTCGAACTCCGTCTGGGTGACGATCGGGCCGGTCGGGTTGTTGGGGCTGCAGACGATGATCGCGCGGGTGCGTTCGGTGACGGCGGCTGCCATCGCGGGCAGGTCGTGCCGCGCGTCGGCGGTGAGCGGAATCTGCACCGGTGTGGCGCCCGCCACGATCGCGAGCCAGGGATAGGCCTCGAACGAGCGCCACGCGAAGATCACCTCGTCGCCGGGTGCGCAGGTGGCGAGCACCAGCTGCGCGAGGATCGAGACGCTGCCGGCGGCGACGTGGATCGACCGGTCGTCGACATCGAAGCGCTCGGCGATGCGCTGTCGAAGGCGGCCCGCCGTCGCGTCCGGATAGCGATTCAGGGCAGTCGCGGCCTGCACGGCCTCGAGCACTCCCGGCAGCGGGTCGAAGGGGTTCTCGTTGCTGGACAGTTTGAATGCGTCGGGGCCGGCCTGCTTGCCCTGCTTGTAGGGCGGGAGTGCGGCGATCTCGGGGCGGACGCGGACCGGGATCGCAGCGTCGTCGGGCGGCAGGGGGGCGTCGGTCACCCTGCCGAGTTTAGGCGTCACGTGAGCCGGCCGGGGATGTGGCGGGAGCTGCACCGGGTGCGTCGACGGGTGCCGCGGCATCCGCCTTCGCACGGCCACGCGCTCCGCGCACCGGAAAGCCCCTCATGGCAGACTGGCGCACTATGGGCTTCCTCATCCGTGTCGTCGTCAACGCGTTCGCGATCTGGATCGTGCACGCTGATACCCGCGCTCCAGGTCTCGGTCATCGCGTTCCCGCCGGGCGAGACGATTCAGTTCGTCATCACACTGCTGATCGTCGCGGCGATCTTCGCGCTGGTGAACACGTTCATCGGCACCGTCATCAAAATCCTCGCGTTCCCGATCTACATCCTCACGCTGGGTCTGATCGGGCTCATCATCAACGCGTTCCTGCTGTGGCTCACCGCGTGGATCACGAGCTTCTGGAGCTGGGGCCTGCGCGTCGAGGACTTCTGGTGGGGCGTGGTCGCGGCCATCATCATCTCGCTCATCAACTGGGTGTTCGGCATCATCCTGCGCCCGAAGCGTAAGGACTGACCGGGGCCGCAGGCGCCCGCTGAGGGCGCGGCTGCGGAACAGGGAGGATCCGCTCGGCGGAGTACTCGGTCACCTCGACGGATGTCGCCGTGCCGAGCTCGTCGAACACCTGACGAACGGCGGTCATCCGCGCGTCGTCGGAAGCATCCAGCAGCTGCGCGGTCTGCGTGTACTGCTCGATCCCGTGCGCCGGCATCCGCAGGTCGTGCAGGCCGAGCAGCGGATCGGCCGTGCGTTCGGCGATGAAGCTGCCGGGTGCTCCGACCGACCCGGCGTGCCCCCCGGCCGCAAGGGCGGCGAGCGGATCGTCGTCGTGACGCAGCGAGACGCTGAGCGTTCCGTCACCGACGTCGGCTTCGATGGGTGAGCCGAACGAGACGAGCGTCTGCGTGTCGTAGCCGCCCTCCAGCGCCAGGTGCGCGGCGACCATCGCCCCCTGCGAGTGACCGAATGCGTGGACGGTGTCGCCGGGCTTTGCGCCGGCCCGCTCCAGCGCTTCGAGCGTCGCGTCGAACGACGCCGACCTCTCACCCGTGTACAGCTCGACGTTGGAGGCCATGTCGAAGGGCTCGCGGGTCTGGGGCGCGGTCGTCTGGGTGCCCGCGACGTAGACCGCGAAGGTGCGGGAGCCATCCGGCATCGTGTAGCGCTCTACCCGGACGCGGGCGTCTCCGCCTCGCGGTATCCGGTCGGCGGCGGCGGCGAGGGATGCGGGCGGCGTCGCCGGGCCGCGGACGGCGATGGACGTGACGACCACGTCACGGACGGGACCGCTGAGACGTGCCGCGGCGGAGACCGTGCCGGCCCCGAGCGTCCCCACCGCGCGCTGGAGGGCCCACGCCGCCGGAATCGCGGTGGCGTGGAAGCCTGGAGCGAGCCACCACAATATGCCCGGCGCTTGACGAGCCAGTTCGGCGGGCCAAGTGAGCCAGTGGCCCGAAGATGCCATCGTCGCGCGTGCTTGCGCATCAGGGTGCTCGCGCGCCAGTGCGTCCAGCCGTGCGTCGATGCGTGCGACTGCCACCGAATCGCCCGCCGCGTCGGCTGCCGCCCGCTCTGCCCTCAGCTCGACGACCTCGTAGACCGCCGCGGTGTCGCGGAGGGCCGAGGCCAGGGCGCGGGCATCGTCCGTTGCCACGAGCACCAGGCGCCTGACAGCCTCCACGTCGGGTGAGACCTCCCACGCGACAGGCGAGATGGCGAAGAGCCGCAGCGCCGACGAGCCCACAGATGCGGCGATCTCGTCCAGTTCCGCGGCCAGGCTCTCGAAGCCGTCGGCGGCCGTGCGCAGAGTCTGAGTGTCCACCGCGACGGCGCCGCCGCCTCGGATGTCGAGGTCGTCGCTCACAGGTGGTGCTCCCAGATGTGCGCTTCCATCCGAGCGCGGACCCGTCCCACGTCCTCTCGGGCGCGGCCGACGAAGCCGGACAGCGCAGCGACCTCGGCCCGCCACGCCTCCGCGGTCTCGTGGAACATCGTGGCGGCATCCGTTCGCCAGTTCGTCCGGTCGGCTACCGCCGCGGACCGAGCGGACAGGTCGTCGAGGCGGCGTGCCGCATCGGTCAACTGCCGCTCGACCGTCGCGAGAGCTTCGAGCGTCTCCGCGGCGCGAGGGTCGGAGATCATCGACATGATGCAACCCTGATCCGCTCGAGTCCGCCCCGGTTGACCGTCGTGCGATGTGGGAGGAGAGCGGCGATCACACGGCGGCTGTGCAGGAGCGGTCGACCGTCGCACAATGTATCCATGACTGCGAGCGCCGTGGAGCCCTTCCACGTCGTCTTCGTGTGCACGGGCAACATCTGCCGATCTCCGATGGCGGACGTCGTCTTCCGGTGGTTCGCGGATGCCGCCGGCCTGGGCGACCGCGTCGCATCGACGAGCGCGGGCACAGGTGACTGGCACGTGGGCGAGCGCGCCGACACGCGTACGATCGAGGCTCTCGCCCGGCACGGCTACGACGGCACCCGGCACCGCGCGCGACAGTTCGCTCACGCGGACTTCGCTCGCAACGACCTCGTGGTCGCCCTCGATCGCAGCCACGAGCGGATCCTGCGCGGGTGGGCCCGTACCGAGGCTGATGCCGACAAGATCGCCCTGCTCATGTCGTTCGAGAACGGCGCGCGCTCACTCGACGTGCCCGACCCGTACTATGCCGGTCCGGGCATGTTCGACGAGGTGCTGCTCATGATCGAGAACGGCAGCCGCTCGCTGTTCCGCCAGCTCGAGCCGGCGATCCGCCCCACGGGGTGACGTGGGGCGGATCGTCGGCTCGGCTAGCGCTGGACCCGCACCTCGGTCGTCGCCGACGCCGTGTTGCCCGCGGCATCCGTCGCCGTGTAGGTGAACGTGTACACCGCTCCGACGGCAGCCGTCACCGAGAACGTCGTGTCGGTCAGCTGCGTGACAGCCGCCTTCTTGTTGCCCGCCGCCGTTGCCGAGACGAACTCGACATCGACCTCTCCGCCCGAGTCATCGGCCGCATCGATCTCGATCGTGACCGTGCGGGCCTTGCCGTTCGGCGGGAAGACGGATGCCGGACTGGCGGACAGCTCGATGGTCGGCGCGACCGTGTCGAGATCGATGCCCACGATCACGGGATCGTGGTCACTCGAGCGATAGGCGTTCGGAGCGAACCATGCCTCGACCTGACCCGGCGACTTGAAGTTGACGTTGTAGTCGAGGATCGGCGGCTCATCGGCGTTGATGTTCCACACGTCGGCGCTCGTCACGTCATCGACGAGCTCCTTTCCGGCGAGTGCGTAGTCGAGGTAGCCGACCAGCCCGTCGAACACATACGAGTAGGCCTCTTCGCCCTGATCACGAAGGAGCAGGTCGGTGAACCCGCCGGCGATCAGCGCGTCGATCGGGTCTTCCTTGTCATAGGAGTTGAGGTCTCCGATGATGAGCTCGCGCCCGATGGTGTCCTGACCGGTCGGGTCGGTGGCGAGCCACTTCACGAGAGCCTGGGCCGCGGCCGTGCGCGTGAGGTTGCAGTTGCCCGAGCCGTCACCCAGGTCTGGGTCTCCTGTGCACGCGGAGCCCTTCGACTTGAGGTGGTTCACGACGACCGTCACCGGCTCACCTGGTCCCACTGACGTGAAGGTCTGAGCAAGCGCCGGGCGGTTGATGCTGAGGAAGCTCGAATCCACGGTGCTGTCCAGCACCGCTTCCTCGCCCAGCGGACGGACCGACGCCGGCTGATAGATCAGCGCGTTGGTGATCACGTCGGTTCCGAGAGTGCTGGTCGGAATGTAGGCATAGGTTCCGGCACCCACAGTCTCGTTCAGGGCATTCACAAGTGTCGCCACGGCCGCGTCCGTTGCGCTGTTCTCGATCTCGATCAGGCCCACGACATCCGCGTCGATCGCCGCGATGGCGCTGACGATCTTCGCCTCCTGTCGTTCGAACTCGACGTCGCTCTCGGCTCCGCGCGAGCCGATCGTGGTGAAGTAGTTCAGGACGTTGAAGCTCGCGACAGTGAGGTCTCCGCCGACCTCGGGCAGTTCGGGCCGCGCGTTGGCAGCGGTGTAGTCGGGACGAGCCGTGGGCTGCACCGCCCACGTCCCGAAGTGGTAGTCGAGGACGCCAGCGACGTTCGCCAGCTGATCTCCTGCCCGAAGATCGTTCTCGAGGCTGAAGATGTCGCCGTTCGGGTGGAGCAGCGGGTCGGGGTTCTGCACGGAGCTTCCGTCGTCGATGGTGATGCGCTCCAGCGCCTGCTGCGCTGCGAGCGCGATCGCCTCCGCGCCCGGTTCGACGATCGCGGTAGGCGTCACCTGACGCGTCGAGTCCGACTTCCACGCGTTCCGTAGCGTCCGTACTCGAAGTGCTCGAGGATCGTGAGCGTCTGCGGAAGGGTCACGTACATGCCCTCGAGCTGCTCGAGTGCCTCACGCTCCTCCGGCGTCTCCGGCAGATTCAGCGGTTCGGGCGCGGGGAGGGCTGCTCCGATGTCGCACACCTCCGCGTCCCCCGCGGTGATCTCGGTGAGCGTTCCGCCTGACGACGCATACTCGCTGACGACGCCCGCGACGTTGACGATGTCGCCCACCGACACCTCGAGGGCGGCGTCCCCTGGTGCGTAGACGAAGATGCCGTCGGATGTGGCGGCGTCGCCGTCTCCGGCATCCTGCACGAAGTACCCATCCAGGCTGTCGGCGCCCTGGAAGTCGCCGACGACCGTGCCCTCGATGTGGACGGTCGTTCCGACGACCGGGGAGGCGGTGCCGGAGCCCTGCACAGATCCGATCGTCGCGACGTCGAGCGTGCAGTCCGCAACCGGGACGGGATCGGGGTCGGGTTCTGTCGGGGGGTCGAGCGCGCAGTCGGCCTCGTGAATCCCGAGGCCGTCGGACGTGTCGGTGGCGAAGCCGCTCCACCCGACAGCCGGATCAAAGGCGTTCGTGCCGTCAGCATCGCCGACACAGGTGTCGGCGGCGCGACGCAGCGTGTTGTCCGACATCGAAGTGAGGCCCGTTCCCCACTCGGTTCCCGGGTCGACGCCGATCTGCCCGATGACATCGACGATTGCGCCGTTCTTCACGAGCGCGATCGCGTCGTCGCCGTTGAAGAAGCCTGACGTGCTGGTCTGATCGGCCGCAGCGAGGATCGCGGCGTTGGCCGATGCGTGAGCGAGAACGAACACGTCGTCCGGTGCAAGGGTGCCGCTGAGCGACACCGTGAGACCGGCCGTCACGCTGCCGTTGAAGTAGAGCTGCACCGAGTACTTCGCCGCGGCGAGATCGACCGGCGCGGTGGTCGGGTTGTAGATCTCGAGCGCCTTGTTGTTCGACGAGCCTTCGATGTACTCGCTGAAGAGCAGGTCACCGGACGCTGCAGACGCAGGCGGTGCGAGCACCAGCGCGCCTGTACCGGCAAGGAGGAGGGAAACGGCAGCCGCGACGATGCGGCGGGGGGAACGGCGCACGGAGATCTCCGATCGGGGGGGAAGTCGGTGGCCTCAGGCTATGCGCGAACTCCGACGCGCGGAACCCCTTTTGTGTCTCGGTTGGGTGAAACCGCCCCGACCGAGTCGGTCGAGCGTGGCGCGACGCCCCGAACCCGACGGACCCGCTCGGTATGATCGAGTCCCGTGACCTCTCTTCCCCCTCAGCCTCTGAGTCCTCTCGACGGACGCTACTTCGAAGTGGTCGCTCCGCTCGCCGATCATCTCTCCGAGGCGGGCCTGAACCGCGCCCGGGTCGAGGTGGAGGTGGAGTGGCTCATCGCCCTCACCGACCGCTCGCTGTTCGGGACGTCGCCGCTCGCCGAGTCGGACAAGGATCGATTGCGGGCGCTGTACCGCGACTTCGGACAGGCCGAGATCGACTGGCTCGCCGAGAAGGAGGCGGTCACTCGGCACGACGTCAAGGCCGTCGAGTACCTCGTGCGCGACCGGCTGTCGGCCCTCGGACTCGATTCGATCTCGGAGCTCACGCACTTCGCATGCACGAGCGAGGACATCAACTCCGCGTCGTACGCGCTCACGGTTCAGCGCGCCGTCACGACCGTCTGGCTGCCCAAGCTGCGCGACGTGACCTCGGCGCTCCGTTCCCTCTCCGAGGAGCATCGGGATGCCGCGATGCTCGCGCGCACCCACGGTCAGCCGGCTACGCCGACGACCATGGGCAAGGAGCTCGCCGTGTTCGTCTGGCGCCTCGAGCGCGTCGCCGCTCAGGTGCAGGCATCCGAGTACCTCGCCAAGTTCTCCGGGGCGACCGGGACGTGGTCTGCGCATCTCGCAGCCGAGCCCGATGTCGACTGGCCGGCGCTGACGCGGGGCTTCATCGAGGGGCTCGGCATCGGCTTCAATCCCCTCACGACCCAGATCGAATCGCACGACTGGCAAGTCGAGCTCTACGATCGCGTCCGGCATGCGGGCGGCATCCTGCACAATCTCGCCACCGACGTCTGGACCTACATCTCACTCGGCTACTTCTCGCAGATTCCCGTCGCCGGGGCAACCGGGTCCTCGACGATGCCCCACAAGATCAACCCGATCCGCTTCGAGAACGCCGAGGCCAATCTCGAGATCTCGGGCGGACTGCTCGCCACCCTCGGCGCGACGCTGGTCACATCGCGCCTGCAGCGCGACCTCACCGACTCGACGACCCAGCGCAACATCGGCGTCGCGCTCGGCCATTCCCTGCTGGCGCTCGACAACCTGAGGCGCGGCCTCGGTGAGATCTCCCTCGCTCAGCCGGTGCTGGATGCCGACCTCGAGGCGAACTGGGAGGTGCTGGGCGAGGCGATCCAGACCGTGGTGCGAGCCGAGATCACCGCCGGACGGTCGCAGATCTCCGACCCGTACGCCCTCCTGAAGGAATTGACCCGAGGCCGCAGGGTCGGCGGCGCGGAGCTGGCGGAGTTCGTCCAAGGCCTCGACATCGGGGATGCCGCCAAGCAGCGCCTGCTCGCGCTCACACCGGCCACGTACACCGGTCTCGCGTCGCAGCTCGTCGACGAACTCTGACGGCCCGGCAGCCGGGTCAGACCGGCTTCGAGCCGTCTCCGGGTGCCGAGGCATCCGGGTCTGCACCCGTCTGCTTGCCTTCACCGGTCGTCGCATCGTCGGTCGAGTCGCCCGCGCTCTCGTCGGGAAGCAGCACCGGGCGGTCGACCTTCTTCTGCACCTGCGCCGGGTCGACGGCGAGCAGGAGGAGCGCGACCATGACGAGCACGACGATGAACGTGATGCCCGCGACGATCAGGGCCAGTTGGAGGGCGGCCGGCGCCTGCTCGGGACTGCGCTGCTGGAAGAAGCCCATCGAGACGAGGGTGACGATGCCGGCGAACAGCGCAGCGCCGAAAGCGAGGCCGAGCAGCTGGACGGGTTTCATCAGGTCGCGGCGGGTGGGCTTGTCGTCGGTCATGCCGCGCCCCTTTCGTCGGTCGAGGCCGCGGATGCAGTGGACGTCTCGTCTGCGACGCGCTCTTCCGGTGCCTCGGTGTTGAGGGGCGGCGTCTTCCGCGGCGAGAATCCTGCGATCGCGAGGTACACGGCGAGGATGGCGGCGTAGCCGCCGAAGATGCCGACGCCGATGATGATCCCGGTGAGCGTGAACGTCGCGTTCGCGTCTTCGATCGCGTACTGCAGCGAGTACCGCGTCGGCACGAGCAGCAGCGCGAGGCCGAGCACCAGCGTGAGGATGCCGACGGTCAGCCCGTCGCGCGATTCGGAACGGGATGCTTCGGGGGTCAGACCACGCGACTCGCGCAGGCCGCGAGCGCCCGCGATCGTCTCGATGATCCCGCTGGAGAGTGCCCACGCGATCAGGATGACGAAGAACATGGTGATCGAGCGGAGCTGCGCGATGCTGCTCGCCAGCCCGGCGACGGCGAACAGGACTCCGAGCACGACCGAAGGCCACCGGCGGCCTGGCGGGTAGACCGCCTTCGACGCGACCAGCAGCACCAGGGCGTTGAGGAAGGCGAATCCGCTGAAGATCGCGAGCCCGACCGCGGCGGAATGGTCGGGGGAGAACGTCACCATGACGGCGGCTATCGCCGCGATCGCCGCACGCGCCAGCTGAACATGACGCACCTCGAGGGTGCGGGCTGCTGGGGCTGTGGTCACGACGATTCCTGGCGCGGAGCGGTTCCTGCGTTCACAGGAGGGATGCCTCAAGTCTAAGGGGCGTGCGTGGACGCTCCCCGGGGTGCGAGGCGGATCCCCGCCGGCTTCGGGGACGCACGCCGTGACGGTTGAGCTCCCTCGTTCGCCGCACACGGCGTTGCCGAATCGTGTCTGGTGATGGCCGTCCCCTCGGCGTAGGATCGACGCTGCTGGCGAGTACTCGACTGGGGTAGTAGGGACTCGCCGGTTCGACTGGGGAATCTGGTGTCACGCGATCCTTCGCGTTCCGCCGCGGACGGCGGAATCGTCCACCGCAAATGGCGTACGTCGCTACGAGCGGTCTTCGTAGCGCTCGTCGGGCTGTCACTGGTCGTCGGCCCGACGTTCGGCGGCGCGCTGCCGGCTGCGATGTCGGCCGAACCTCGTCTGGTCGTGGCCAAGGGTGTCACTGCGCCACGCGGGCTGCTCGTCGATCCCGCCGGGCGGATCTGGGTGTCCGACGCGCTGAAGGGATTCTGCCGGGTCACCGAACCGTCCGGTTCCACCCCGGGAGCGATCGAGTCGAACACGTGCCTCGGAGGTGCGGGCAGCAACGGTGTCAACGGCCCGGTGCTCCCTGGCGCGCCGGCACTCGCCGATCCGACGCCCGCCAACCGCGGCAGCGGCGATGAGGTCGCCCTCATTCCGGATTCCGCCGCGGGGTCTTCCGGCGTGATCCGCGCTCGATGGAGTCCGTCGGCACGCACCTTCAGCTACGGGGGCACGCTCACGCTGTTCGGAGGCGACCTGCGCCCGACTGCGGTGTCGGTCGGCGCGGATCTCAACGCGTACGTCGTCTTCGAGCGGGCGCGAAGCATCGTGCGGATCATGGATCCCGAAGCGACACAGCCGCTCATCCAGACGGTCGGCTTCGTCGCCTCGAGCGGAGCCCGCGCTGTCGCGGCCGGCCCGATGAACTCCTCCGGCCGGGTTCTGCTCTATATCGCGGAGGCATCCGCGCTCACGCAGTATCTGCCGCTGAAGGACGACCGATCGGGCGCAGTCGCGACGGCCTCCTACGCGCTCGGTGCGGTCGCGCGGCTCATGTACGATCCGGCCACCGGGATGCTCTACGCCGGAACGGCGACAGCGACGACGGTCGGTGGCGACACGATCAAACGCGTCCAGACCAGCAACGGGCAGATCACCCCGGCGTTTGCCACAGGATTCACGCGCGTCGGCGGCCTGGCGATGCGTGGGGCGGCCGTTCTCGCCGCCGACGACCCCGGCCTGATCGCGTCGCCCGTGGTGACCGCGACGGGATCCGTCATCGACCTCACCACGCCCGTACCGACTCCCACGCCCACGCCCACGACGACTCCGACAGCCACGCCCACACCGACACCGACAGCGACGCCGAAACCGACACCGACGCCCACGGCGACCCGACTCCGACGCCCACACCCACTCCGACGCCCACGCCGACACCCACACCGACACCGACACCCACACCCACGGCGACCCGACACCGACTCCGACACCGACACCCACGCCCACACCCACACCGACACCCACCCCGACGCCGACGCCGACTCCCACGGCGACTCCGACACCCACCCCGACACCCACACCCACACCCACGCCCACCCACACCGACACCCACGCCCACACCGACACCCACCCCGACACCCCCGCCCGGGCCGGTCGTGCCCCATGACTTCAGCGGCGACGGCAAGGCAGATGTCCTGGCCCTGGACAGCGGGGGCACCATCTGGCTGTACCGAGGCGACGGCGCCGGGCTGTGGATCGACTGGAAGGCGGTCGTGAGCAACGCCCAGAGCGCAGCTGTGCTCATCACGCCAGGCGACTTCAACGGCGACGCGAAGCCTGACCTGCTGATCCGCGACACTGCAGGGGCGCTGCTGCTCTACCCCGGCAACGGCGCGGGCGGATTCGGGTCCTCCTCGGTCGTCAGCACCGGCTGGGGCGCGATGACCGCGATCTTCTCGCCGGGCGACTGGGACGGTGACGGCAAGGCCGACGTGATCACCCGCGACAGCGGCGGAGCCCTCAGGCTCCACCCCGGCAACGGAGCCGGAGGGTTGGGCAGCCCCCGTCTCATCGGCACCGGCTGGAACGTGATGTCCACGATCTTCGGGCCGGGCGACTGGGACGGTGACGGCAAGGCCGACGTCCTCGCCCGCGACAGCAACGGGGTCCTGTGGCTCTACGCCGGAAACGGCACCGGCGGCTGGGGCGCGCAGCGTTCGATCGGCACGGGCTGGAACATCATGACCGCCATCCTCGGACCGGGCGACTTCAACGGCGACCGCAAGGTCGACGTCCTCGCCCGCGACACCACCGGGCGGCTGTGGCTGTATCCCGGCAATGGCACCGGCGGCTGGGGCAGCCAGCGTCAGGTCGGCAGCGGCTGGCAGGGGATGAGGCTCATCGCATGAGCGCTTCCCGACTGACCTCCGCCTTCGCCGGGCTCGCGCTCGCCGTTGCCCTCGCCGCGAGCCTTGCCGGCTGCGTACCGGCGCTGAATCCCGATGGCTCACCGTCGGCCACCGCTTCGGCATCGTCGACCCCCGACGGTTCCGAGTCGACGACGGGATCGCCGGCGCCGACCTCCGAGGACTCTTCGTCGATCACCGATGCCCCGCCGCCGACCGCGGATGGACCGCGCTTCCTCATCGAGTGCGTGGGTCCGGAGGGAACCGTCATCGGTCCGTTCACCGGTCTCGAGGAAGCCTGGGCATCCACGAATTACGTGCGCATAGACCACTGCGTCGCATCCAGCGGCACGGACCAGCCGGTCGAACTGACCGCAGAGGAGGAGAGCATCGCCGGCACGGCGGCCGCCGACCTGCCCGACGAGGACCCCGTCGATCTGTACCTCTCGGTCCTCGCGACCTGCGTGCGAGTAGCGCCGACCAGCGAGGAGGGCCTCTCCACGCTGCCCACCTCGCTCCTGCAGGCCACGTTGGAGCTCTGCCCGGAAGCACCGCACGCCGGCCTGGTGGAAGACGAACTCGACGCGAGGAGCCAGTGATGACACCCGAGCTCCCGCGCCCCGTCACACGGCGAACGCTGCTCAAGCTCGCCCTCGCGGGCGGCTGGTCGCTCGGCGCGCTGATGCTCGCGCCCGCCACGCCGGCGCTCGCAGCCGGAGCGCCCACGATCCGGGGCACGTCGGCCGCGACGGCACTCGAAGAGGCCCCGTCGGTGCCGCGCTACCGATTCAACTGCGTCACACCCGTGCCGGCGTTCGCGCCGCTGGGGAGGCTGGAGGAGGTCTGGGCGAGTTCGCGCTACATGACCTTCACCGGCTGCGTCGTCTCCTACGTCGGCATCGGACAGTTCCGGCTCACCCCGGAGGAATCGGCGATCGTCGGACGTCGTCGCCGAGGCGGGCGGCAACGTCACCGACCGGGAGCGCACCTTCCTGACCGTGCTGACGGCGAGCACCCGCGTCGACCCCACGCGGCTCTATCAGAGCTCTCGCGGAGTTCGGTCGGCCGATCATCGCCGGATCCGTAGCACTGGCACCGGAAGCACCGCAGGCGGCGCTGTTCGCCGACTGGCTCATCGCGACCGCCTGATCGCAACTCAGCCCAACTGGCCCCCGACCGCCGAGATGATCGCCGACTCGACGCCGTTCGATCCCGCCCGGAATCGGCCGATCCGTGGATAGACGGTCATGCTGCCTCCCGCGATCCCGGGGTAGTCGGGGTCCCAGCCACCCTCGTAACTGCCCCATGAGGGCGCCAGCGGAGGCAGGAAGTTGTTGGCCGGGACGTAGCATTCGACCTCATTCGCGTAGCCGCCGATATACAACCCGTTCGCTCCGCCATGTCGGGCGCGGAAGTAGGCCGCGTACCCGCTGACCAGTTCGCCGCCCACGAACGCCATCTTCAGCTCCGGGCTTGCGCCGATGCGCCACACCTGAGACGGATTGATGACGTTCAGCTCGTAGCCGCCGCTGTCGATGCGGGTGATCATCATCTCGGCGTGACGCTGGTAGAAGGCCGGCTGTCCCAGCGGATTGCCCATCCGATCCACGTACGCCGCACGGACGGCCGCCAGATTGGCCGGCGTGGGCGTGATATCCAGCGGCAGGGTAACCTCACGGATGTTCGAGGAGATCGGCCCGGTCAGCTCTCGCCCGTAGCCGTCCACCGCCGCCTTCACCTCCATCGCCGTCGCCCACGGCGAGGCTGTCCGCGCAGCGGCCATCCCCGCACGCCGGCCGGGTCCTGGTCCCCCGCTGGTCCTGGCAGGAACATCGCGAAGCCGCCGGTCTGATCCTCGAGCACTGCGCATGCCCCCTGGGGCCAGTCACCGTCCCAGCGCTCCTGCCAGCCGGCGCTGACGGGGTGGCACCCGTAGCTGAACAGCACCGTGTGCAAGGAGCCATTGCTGCGCTCTGCCGCGATCACCGGAATCGCCGTCTCCACGGTCGGCAGTCCCGCGCGATTGCGGGAGAAGTCTCCCGAGGCGACCCGGTACGTGAGAGTCACCGCCGTGCGGTTCGCGCCAGCGCGGTCTTGACGAGGTCGACGATGCGATCCTGCAGCCAGGCGGTGTACTGGCGGACGAGACCCAGGTCGACGATGTTGTAGGCGATGAAGGGGTTCAGCGAATCGCCGATCACCGGTCCGTTGTGGGTATGCGAGGCGACGAGGACGATGCGTGACGACGGCCAATTCGCCAGAGCGACCAGACGTGGCCGCAGCGCCAAGTGCATGCTGCGCGGGATCCCCAGCACGTCGAGCGAGACGATGGCGTGCGGCTTGCCGTCTATCCCACAGGATGACGCAGCGAGCGAG
Organism: uncultured Actinomycetota bacterium; assembly: GCA_963717585.1. GTDB lineage: Bacteria > Actinomycetota > Actinomycetes > Actinomycetales > Microbacteriaceae > Microbacterium. Next base: position 182,439 of record CAVQWI010000003.1, read on the forward strand.
CAGCGGGTCCGCGTACGGCGCATCGTTCTCGACGGTGCGCGGTGCGGCCTGCACCCCGTACCCCGCCATGTACGGATTCGCACCCGGCGCCGGTGTGATGTCGAATTTCGCAGCCGAAATCTGAAAGCTCATCCAACCGGCCCCTCCCGCTTGGTTAGCACTGGTCGTCGCAGACCGACCGGTGCACCCCAGACGACCCGCGCTCCATTGTAGGCGCGCGAAGGCTGGCGCCACCGCCCCGGTGTCTCTCAGGAGAGCTGCTCGGTGAGCGCCTCGATCACCGCGGCCTCAGCGCCCGGAGTCACCCGCCAGGAAATGCGCGATCTGCGGGTAGATCGTCATGCTGCCACCCGCGATGCCCGGAGAGTCGGAGTCCCATCCGCCCTCGTAACTGCCCCACGATGGGCGCGAGCGGCAGCAGGAAGTTGTTCGCCGGGGATGTAGCAGTTCGTCTCGTTCGCGTAGCCGCCGATCAGGAGTTCCTCGGCTCCGCCGAAAAGCTGTCGGAAGTAGGCGCCGTAGCCGCTGACGAGTTCGCCGCCGAGGAACGCGAGCTGCAGGTCGGGATCTCCGCCGATCCGCCACACCTGCGACGGATTCTGCACGCTCGTCGCAAAGGTGCCGCCGTCGATCCGGTCGATCATCTCCGCGCCGTGCCGGATGGTACCAGGCCGGAAGACCGGCCGGGTTCGAGCATCCGCACTTCGAACGCGGCGCGCACGGCCGCCAGGTTCGCGGGGGTGTCGAGGATGTCCAGCGGCAGGGTCACCTCGCGGAGGTCCGACGTGATGGGTCCCGTCAGCCGGCGGGGCGGTGCCGCGACGACCTCCATCACCGTGCTGCCGAGCGTCGCGCCATGCTCGTCGCGCAGGGCCCAGCTCCGTATCCCCGCCGGGTCCTGATCGCCTGCGGGGCCGGGGATGAAAAGGGCGAAGGCACCGTCTCGCTGCTCGACGACGTCGCATGCTTCGGCGGGCCAGTCGCCGTCCCACTGTTCCTGCTCTCCTGCGCTGACCGGATGGCAGCCATAGCTGAAGAGCACGGCGCGGAGCATGCCGTTGGTGCGGCGCGCCATCAGCACGGGCACGTCGGTCTCCACGGTCGGCAGGCCGGCCCGGTTGATGGCGAACGCCTCGGATGCCGACCCCGTACTCAGAGTGACGCTGGTTCGCGGCGCCGCCAGCGCGGCTGCGACCACGGCGACGATCTGATCTTCGAGCCACGCCGTGTAGGCATCGACGAAAGCAAGCTCCACCGGCCCCATGCCGTAGGTGATGAACGGGTCGAGGGTCCGGCCGATAACGGGCCCGTTGTGGGTGTGGCTGGCCACCAGCACGATGTCCTTGGACGCCCACGCGGCCAGGGGCACGACTCGTGCCCGCACGGCGAGGTTCAGTGCCCGCGTTATCCCGAGGATGTCGAGGGAGACGATGGCGAACGGATGCCCATCGTCCCAGATCACCGCGCAGCGAGCATACAAAGGCTGCGCGTGCGGATCATTGCTGACGACGGTGCGCGGTCCGCCCTGGGTGCCATAGCCGCCCATGTACGGGTTGACGCCTGGGAGTGGTGTGATGTCGACCTTCGCGGTCGATACCTTGAAGCTCATCGGACCGGCTCCTTCCAACGGAACCCGCGCGGGCCCCATGCCGCTCCCCAGCCAGCAACATAGCCCTATTCCGCAGTCTCGGCACCCCCTCCTCCGGCCCAGGCCCCCGGCGGCATCCCCAGGGGCCGGGCATCCAGAGGAGGTTCGACCGAGACTCGGCCTACGAAGACGCCTCCGGGTAGACGAAGAAGCCGCGCCCGGTCTTGCGGCCCAGTTCGCCGGCGGCCACTTTGTCGCGCAGGATCCGGGGCGGGGCGAATCTGTCGCCGAGCGTCTCGTGCAGGTACTCGGCGATGCCGAGTCGCACATCCAGCCCGACCAGATCCGACGTGCGCAGCGGTCCGGTCGCGTGGCGGTATCCGAGGACCATGGCGGCGTCGATGTCCTCTGCGCTGGCGACCCCCTCTTCGAGCATGCGCATCGCCTCGAGGGCGATCGCGGCACCCAGGCGCGAGCTGGCGAACCCGGGAGCGTCGTGAACGACGATAGGGGTCTTCGCGAGCGCGTGAACCCAGTTCTCGGCGTGCTGGCGCAGCTCGGGTGAGGTCCGGGTCGTGACGACGATCTCGACGAGCGCAGACGGAGGAACGGGGTTGAAGAAGTGCAGACCGCAGAAGCGCTCGGGCCGCCGAAGCAGGTCGGACAGCCCCGTGACGGACAGTGACGAGGTGTTGGTCGCGAGCCACGCGGATTCGCCGACGACCCGCTCGGCAGCCGACAGCGCCTCGGCCTTCACTGGGAAGGCCTCCGGCACGGCCTCGATCACGAGATCGGCCGCGGCAAGCGCTTCGTAGTCGGTGCCCACCCGGATGCCGGACAGCAGGGTCGCGGCATCCACCGACGGATTGCGGGCTGCGGCCTTGGTCAGGCCGTCATCGAGCCGGGCGCGGGCGGCGCTCACGGCCACCTGGTCGCGCTCGATGACGATGACGGACGCGCCGGCCTGCGCGAACACCTGGGCTATGCCTGCGCCCATCCGCCCTCCGCCGATGACTCCGACGGTGGCGGGAACAGCAGACATGCGGACTCCTTCGATCGGCGAGAGGGCACGGACGCGCGGACACGTACGGACTCGACCAGTATTGCGTGCCGCCCGACGAGCGGATGTCTCGGATCGATCAGGATCGGAGAAGCGCGATGCGGCATGCCGCGCCTAGCCTGAGTTCGAGGCCCCGGCAGCGGGCGCCGCCCACGATCCGCGAAGGAGAACCATCATGGCCAAGGCCGACACGTCCTCAGGACTGAGCCAGGAGGAGCGCGACGCCGTCAAGCAGCGCGCAAAGGAACTGCGAGACCAGGAGAAGGCGGGCAAGAGCCGTGCAGCCGGTGAGAAGTCGGTGCTGGACGCGATCGCCGGCCTCGAGCCTGACGACAAGGCCCTCGCGGAGGGCCTCTACAAGGTCGTCAGCGAGGTCGCACCCGACCTCGTGCCCAAGACCTACTACGGGATGCCGGGCTTCGCGAACGGCGACGGCAAGATGGTCGTCTTCCTCCAGCCCGCCCATAAGTTCAAGACCCGCTACGCGACCATCGGCTTCGAAGACAAGGCCGCCCTCGATGACGGCGACGTGTGGCCGATCGGCTTCGCCGTTCGCAACTGGACTCCTGCCGTCGAGAAGAAGTTCACCGAACTCGTGCGCAAGGCCGTCAGCTGATCGCGCCGGCGATCAGACCAGAGCGCGGACTGTTCGGTCGGCGTGCAGGAGCGTCTCGTCGACGGCAGCGATGAAGCGCTTCCTGTCGTCACCCTCGGTCGTCATGAACTTGCCGGCGTCTATGCCGTCGACCGACAATTCGCACGCTGCGACGCTCACGAAGTCCCGGTAGGCCTGTCGCTGCCCGGGTGTCAGGTCACGCCAGTCGACGGCTCCCGCACCGACGCTCTGACGCCACCTATCGAGCGCATGAGCAGCATGGGTTCCGATGTACACGAGGAGGTCAGTCGCGCGCGGCAGAACGTCGGCAAGGGCGTCGAAGCCCTCCTGAGTGGCGACGATCGCGGCCTCGGACTGGTCGAGCTGGGCGGTGAGTCGCTCGTCCTCCTGCTTGCTCCGACGCCGGGCCACGAGGAAGAGCCCTCCCGCGGCGAGCATGGTCAGGGGCGCGGCGACGATCCCGGTCAGCAGCAGCATGCCGCGGGCTATCCCGGCGCCGCCCGCGGGCAGAGTTCCGCCGCCGAGCAGCGCGAGTGTGGAGTTCGTGGCTGCAACACCCGACAGACCGGACCCCGCCCCTCGGATCGAGGCCGCGCCGAGCACGGCCGCCGCGCTGAAGGTGGAATAGGCGGCGGCGCCACCCATCCCGGCTCGGGCGGCGCCACCCGCCCCGTCGGCGAGAGCGCCGGCGATCCTGCCGGACAGCCTCTCGCCGTCCGCCGCCGCTTCCGGCTGCGAGTCCTGTGAGCTGTCCACGCGCGGCTCTTCCGCAGGCAGCTCGGGCACCTGTGCTCCGCTGATCGCGTTCGCCGCCGCGACGAACTCGAGGAAGAACCGATCCCGAGCCAGCTCGTGCGCCTCATTGAATGCGGTTCCGAGTTCTTCGATGCGATCCGTCCGTGCTTTGACGAGCTCCTGAATCGACTGCAGTCGATCCCGCGTCGCCCTGCGCCGGGAGCGCGGGCTGGTGTCAGTGCCCGTGCCCTGACGGTCCGCGATGACGGCGGTTCGGGCGCGGGCAAGCTCCGCGAGCTGATCCTCCTCCACACCCAGGGATTCGGCGATGTCGCGGAAGCGTTGAGCGCTCGGTCGATTGGCCCCGGTCTCTATTCGCGAGATGGACACGCCCCGACCGGCTCCATAGTTCGCGCGCCTGCCGAGCTCGTCCTGGCTCATGGATGGCTCGCGACTTTCGCGCAGCTCGCGGATCACTTGGCCGAGCGCTTCCGCCGAATAGCTGGTGGTCACGTCGCTCACCATAGCACTATAAATCCAACTTAGTGTTGCTAAGTGTGCGATAAGTCTGTACCGTCACTTCATGGCGTCCAATCGGAGGCCTCGTAGGAAAGGTTCTGATCATGGCAAAGATCGACATCAGCCTGCTCAAGGCGCAGGCCGTGAACAGCGTGTATCGCGCAGACCTGGTCCGTCGCGACCCCGCAGTCATCACCGCGGGCAAGCAGTTCGGGACCGACGCGCGTCAGGCCCTGAGTTACGCCCGGCGGGCGCTGAGCTCGGGCGGCGACCTCGTGGGCGAGGTGCGGAAGGCCTGGATGCGGGCCGACGGAGCGGAGGCTCCGGCTCCGGCGGTACGCGCCCCAGCACGTCCCGACTCGGAGGTGACCCCGCCTTCGGAGCAGGCCTTCGCGGCCTGATCGGGGCGGGGCCGGTCTAGCTGCCGACGCGACTGGCGGCCGCCCCAGCGGTATAGCGCAGCTCACTCGCAGAAGTCGATGGAAACTAGCGTGGAAAACGCAAGGTTCATCGGGATCCGACAAGCGACCTACAGTCCGACGGCCATGTCGGTGAAGCGTGAGAAGTGTCCCTGGAAGGCGACCGTGACGGTGTCGGTCGGTCCGTTGCGGTGCTTGGCGACGATGAGATCGGCCTCGCCGGCACGGGGGTTCTCCTTCTCGTATGCCGCCTCGCGGTGCAGCAGGATCACCATGTCGGCGTCCTGCTCGAGTGAGCCCGACTCACGCAGATCGGAGATCGCGGGCTTCTTGTCGGCGCGCTGCTCGGGTCCGCGGTTCAGCTGCGACAGCGCAATGACCGGAACCTGAAGCTCCTTCGCGAGAAGCTTCAGGGCGCGGGAGAACTCGCTGACCTCCTGTTGCCGCGACTCCACGCGCTTGCCGCTCGTCATGAGCTGCAGGTAGTCGATGACGACCATCTTGAGGCCCTCGCGCTGCTTGAGCCGCCGGCACTTTGCGCGGATCTCGACCAGCGTCATGTTCGGACTGTCGTCGATATAGAGAGGCGCATCATTGATGCGGCCGCGCGTCGAAGCAATCGTCGTCCAGTCGCGCGAGTCGAGCGTCCCCTTTCGCATCGCCTGCAGCGGCACCGCGGCCTCCGCGCTCATCAGGCGCATCGCGATCTCGCTGCGACCCATTTCGAGGGAGAAGAAGATCGTCGGCTGGTTGTGCTTGATCGCCGATGAGCGGGCGAAGTCCAGCGCGAGCGTCGACTTGCCGAGCGCGGGTCGTGCCGCGATGATGATCAGCTGGCCGGGGTGCAGGCCATTGGTCAGCTGATCGAGCTGCTGGAAACCGGTCGGGACTCCGGTCATCTGCCCGTCGCGACCGCGGGCGGCTTCTATCTCGTCGACCGCCGCATCGACGGCGACCGTCAGCGGCACATAGTCGTCCGCGCTCTCGTGGCCGGCCACGCCGTAGATCTCGGCCTGGGCGTTGTTGACGAGGTCGAGGGCGTCGCCCTGCCCCGAGTAGCCCATCTGCACGATGCGCGTGCCGGCCTCGACGAGCCTGCGAAGCAGCGCGCGCTCGGCGACGATGGAGGCGTAGTAGCCGGCATTCGCCGCCGTGGGAACGATCGAAGTCAGGGTGTGCAGGTAGTCTGCGCCGCCCGCGCGCTGCAGCTCGCCGGTCTTGATGAGTTCGTCGGTGACCGCCACGACGTCGGTCGGCTCGCCGTGCGAGTAGAGGGTGAGGATCGCGTCGAAGATCAGCTCGTGCTTGGGGACATAGAAGTCCGCGCCCCGCAGCGTCTCGATGACGTCGGCGACGGCGTCCTTGGACAGCAGCATGCCGCCGAGGGCGCTCTGCTCGGCCAGCAGATCATGCGGAGGGGTGCGCTCGTGCTCTCGGCGTCCCCCCAGGCGCTCCTCGGAGATGTCGGCAATCGACATAAGCACAGTCCTCCACGTCATCTGGCCACGGCACGGCGGCGTCTCACGGGGGCTTTCTGCGCGCCCGAGCGCACTCCAGAGGGACGAGACGAGATGCCCAGCATCCCTCTCGTCCCGCCTTCAGCAGAACACGAACCCCCGACACCCGTCTGCGTTGACGTGTGGTGCGTCAATTCCCCCCGTGGGCCGAACCCAACGCTAGAGAGGGGTTCCATGACTTGCAACAGAGGTTGTGGATAAGTCTGTGGACAGGTTGCGCGAAACGCCGACAACCCTGTGCACAACGTCTGTGGACAAGTCCTGCAGCGGGTCGGAAGTTCAGGTCTTATCTACCTCTGATCTGGTGTTTGCCAGTTTCCGGCTTGTGGAATCAGATGTGCTTGAAGTAGCACTTGAAGGTTGCCGCCGACCGGGGCGACCTGTGCACAATTCCCCCCGTTTTCCCCCGAAGTCTCGGTGATGCTGGACAGCGACGCGACGGTCGGCTATGAAACGGCGGATGCCGCAGACCTCGGTCCCTCGTGAAGAGGGGGTCTGCGGCATCCGTTCCGCGTGAGCGGAAGAGGTTCGCGCTACTTGGCGGCGACCACCACGAGCGTGATCACGGCGGTGAGGTCGTCGCGAAGGCGAACGGTCGCCTCGTGCTCGCCCACCGACTTGATCGGCGATGTGATGTGGATCTTGCGCTTGTCCAGGTCGCCGAGGCCCGCGGCCTTCACGGCGTCGGCCACATGCTCGGTCTTGACCGAGCCGAACAGGCGACCTTCGGAGCCCGCTTTGACGGTGAGCTTGACCTTGTTGGACTCGAGGGCGTCCTTCAGTGCGACGGCCTCCTCCTGGTCGTGGATCGCACGGGAGTCGCGGGCGGCGCGGATCGACGCCACCTGCTTCTCGCCACCGCGGGTCCAGGCGACCGCGAAGCCCTGGGGGATGAGGTAGTTGCGGGCGTACCCGTCCTTGACCTCGATGACGTCACCGGCGCTACCGAGCCCAGCGACCTCGTTCGTGAGAATCAGCTTCGACATGGTGCTCCTTAGCGGCCGGCGCCGGCGTAGGGCAGAAGCGCCATCTCGCGCGCGTTCTTGATCGCGCGGGCGATGAGGCGCTGCTCCTGCACGGAGACACCGGTGATACGACGGGCGCGGATCTTCCCGCGCTCCGAGATGAACTTGCGAAGGGTGGCGACATCCTTGTAGTCGATGACGCCGACGCGGGTCGGCTTCGCCGGGGCTGCGTTCTTCGCGCCCTTCCGCGGCTTGCGGCGGTCGCCGCTTGACTTTCCAGCCATATTCTTTCCTTACTTGAAGAGGTCGGATGCCTCAACCGAGGTTTCCGGGAACTGAGGGTCTCGATACGCCCGCTTTCGCGGGCTACTCGACCTTGACCCGCCACGCATCAACGCGGCTGCGCCGCAGTGATCCGCGTCGCGTCAAAAAGGCGTGTCGTCGCCGTAGGCGCCGGGAGCGGCCCACGAGTCGCCGCCGGTGGCGGCAGCACCGGCAGCCGGGAGCCGCCTGGGTGCCGGGCGTCGACCACGGCTCATCGGAGACCTGGCCACGGGACTGGCCGCCGCCTGCTGCGCGCGTCACCTGTGCGGTGGCGTAGCGGAGCGAGGGTCCGATCTCGTCGATCTCCAGTTCGATGGCCGTGCGCTTCTCGCCCTCACGCGTCTCGTACGAGCGCTGCTTCAGGCGACCGGTCGCGATGACGCGGGAGCCCTTCGTCAGCGACCCGGCCACATGCTCGGCGAACTCGCGCCAGACGCTCGCGCGGAGGAACAGCGCTTCGCCGTCCTTCCACTCGTTCGCCTGGCGGTCGAAGTTGCGCGGCGTCGACGCGATGGTGAAGTTCGCGACGGGGAGTCCGTTCTGCGTGTAGCGCAGCTCGGGATCGGCCGTGAGGTTGCCCACGACGGTGATGATCGTCTCGCCGGCCATCGTCGTTACGCGTCCTGCTTGACGGGCTTGGCCGGGCGGGCGGCCTTGCGGGCGGCCTTCTCCTCGGCGCGCACGCGCTCGGACTCGATCAGGGCGATCGCTTCCTCGGCGCGCAGGACCTTGGTGCGCATGACCTGCTCGCTGAGCTTGAGCTGGCGGTCCAGCTCCTGCGTGGCGGCGCTGGATGCGGTGAAGGCGACGACGGCGTAGATGCCCTCGGTCTTCTTCTGGATCTCGTATGCAAGACGGCGCTTGCCCCAGATGTCGACGTTGTCGATCGAGCCACCGTCGTTCGTGATGACCTTCAAGAACTTGTCGAGGTTCGGAGCGACCTGTCGCTCATCGATCTCGGGGCTCAGGATGACCATGAGTTCGTACTGGTGCGTCACTAACCCACCTCCTTCGGACTAGAACGGCTGCCGAGCATTTCCCGGCAGCAGGAGGGTGTGTGCACGTGCCACGGACTTCCGCGAACTGGGTCGCAGCCGGACAACCCTCCTATGCTACCGGATGCCAGGGTGGCGTCCGAATCGGCGACCTCCGTGACGTCGCCGGCGGCCGCAGGCCGAGCTCACCGGAACGCGCCAATGCCGGTGAGATGCTCTCCGAGGATCAGCGTGTGCACCTCGTCGGTGCCCTCGTAGGTGCGCACCGACTCGAGGTTCGCCGCGTGCCGGATCGGAGAGTGCTCCAGCAGCACCCCGTTCCCGCCCAGGATCGTGCGGGCCTCGCGAGCGATTGCGATCGCCTCGCGGACGTTGTTGAGCTTGCCGAGCGAGATCTGCGCCGGCTGGAGGTGTTCCGGCATCCTTCGCCCTGCCGATGTGAAGCGCGAGCAGCGCGCCCTTCTGCAGCTCGACGACCATGTTCACGAGCTTCTGCTGGGTCAGCTGGAACCCGGCGAGAGGGCGGTCGAACTGCTCGCGCGCCAGTGCATACCGGAGGGCGGCCTCGTAGCTGTCGCGCCCGGCGCCGAGGGCTCCCCAGACGATGCCGTACCGCGCCTCGTTGAGTGCGGAGAACGGACCGCGCAGACCCCGCGCACCCGGAAGCATCGCGGATGCCGGCACCCGGACGTCGTCGAAGCGCAGTTCGCACTGCACCGACGCGCGCATCGAGAGCTTCGGCTCGAGCACGGTGATCTCGAAGCCCGGAGCGTCGGTCGGCACGAGGAAGCCGCGCACGCCGTCATCGGTCATCGCCCAGACGACCGCCAGCTGCGCGATCGAGGCGAGCCCGATCCACCGCTTCGAGCCGCTCGAGGAGCCAGTCGTCCCCGTTCCGGCGGGCGAACGTGCGCATGCTCGACGGGTCGGAGCCGGCGGTCGGCTCGGTGAGTCCGAAGCTGCCGATCACCTCGCCGCGCGCCATCCGCGGCAGCCACTCCTGCTTCTGCTCCTCGCTGCCCCAGCGATGGATCGAGCCCATCGCGAGCGAGCCCTGCACCGAGACGAATGTGCGGATGCCCGAGTCGCCGGCTTCGAGTTCGAGGGCGGCGAGCCCGTACTCGACGGCGCTGCGGCCAGGGCATCCGTATCCCTCGAGATTCATGCCGAGCACGCCCAGCTCGCCGAAGGCAGGGCGCCAGCTCGCTGGGAAAGTGCGCCCGATCGAACCAGTCGGCGATATGGGGGCGGATCTCGCTCGTCGACGAACGCGCGCACTCGATCACGGACGGCGCGCTCCCCCTCGCTCAGCTTCGCGTCGATCGCGAGCACATCGGATGCCGCGCGCAGCGCCGCGATGTCGTTCGGGTCCCTCGGGTGCATCGGCGACCTCCTCGTCGATCCGATTCTGCCGGGTGTTCGACCGGTTCGCGGTCGATGCGGGCTGCCCTTCGCGGCGCCGACGGGAATGCTGCGACCCGTGCCGGGGTGGCCACCGAAGGCCGGCCACGCTGGCAATCGTGATCGCCTGCGCTTTCGTCGTGTTCTGGCTGTGGAGCACCTTCTCGCCGTAGACGCGAGGCGAGTCACCGATCGCCGCGCTGCTGAGCGGACAGGCGGAGCGCGTTCTCGACCGCTGCGGTCAGCGACACGAAGCGCGGTGTCCCGGCAAGATCCTCGACCAGCACGGCGTGGCCCGCTGAATCGGCGAGCGGCACCTGCCAGTTCGGATACTGCGTCGAGGTGCCGGGCTGATTCTGCACGCGGCGCTCGCCGACGGCGTCGACGAGGGCGACGCCGAGCAGCTCGGCCGGTGACGCCACGAGCAGGATGTGCAGCGCCTCGATGATCTGCTCCTCCGTGGCATCCGGACCGATCAGCCCGCGTTCACGCAGCACGGCGAGCATCGCATCGCGCTCGGCCACAGCGTCGGCTCGCGCCTCATCGACGGGCTGGGTGAGCAGGCCCAGTCGCGCGCGGAGGTCGACGTGCTCGCCGGCCAGGTATCCGGCCGTCGGCGGAAGATCGTGGGTGTTCACCGTCGCGAGCAGCGCTTCCCGGTAGCGCTCGGGCGGCTTGAAGCCGCCGTCCTCGTACTCGAACCACAGCACGGACGTGCCGAGGATGCCGCGCGCCGACAGATAGTCCCTCACCCACGGCTCGACGTTTCCGAGATCCTCGCCGATCACGACGGCCCCCGCTCGGCTCGCCTCGAGCGCCAGCACGCCGATCATCGCCTCATGGTCGTAGCGGACGTAGGTGCCGGCCGCCGGTCCGAGTCCCGCCGGAATCCACCACAGGCGGAAGAAGCCGATCACGTGATCGATCCGCAGGGCTCCGGCGTTGCGGAGGAGGGTCCGGATCATGTCGCGCAGGGGGGCGTAGCCGGCACGTGCGAGCTCGTTCGGCAGCCACGGTGGCTGGTTCCAGTCCTGCCCCTGCTGGTTGTACATGTCCGGTGGGGCGCCCACGGTGATCCCGTCCGCGTACATGTCGCTCATCGACCACGCATCCGACCCGCGGGGGTGCACGCCCACGGCCAGGTCGTGCATGACACCGATGCTCATGCCCGATGCCTTCGCTGCGGCGTGCGCGTGCGCCAGCTGTTCGTCCGCGATCCACTGGAGCCAGACATGGAAGGCGACGCGCTCGGCGAGAGTCTCCCGGAGTTCGGCCACCAGAGGCGATGACAGGTCGGATGCCTCGGCCGGACGCTCGCCCCCGCCGAGAGTCTCCGTGTAGTGCTCCTCCAGAGCACACCAGAGCCCGAAGTCGAGGAGGGGCCGCCCCTGCTGCTGGATGTAGGCGTCGAGCGACGCCTGCCGACCCGGCGAACGCGGCGCAGCGAAGATGGTCTCCAGCGCAGACCTCTTCGCCGCCCACGCCGCGTCGCGGTCGACGCGGGTGGCGTCTCCATTGCTCGATGACACCCGCTGCCACGCATCACGGACCGCTGCGCGCTGCTCGGTCGACAGATATGCGGTCTCGCGGATGTCCTCCGGACGCACGTACAGCGGGGCGAGGAATCGGCGCGTCGACGGCAGATAGGGCGACGGCTCGATGGGGCTGGTCACCTCGGCGGCGTGCACGGGATTGACCAGCAGGAAGTCCGAGCCGCGCACCCCCGCCACGGCGGCGAGGTCGCCGAGGTCCGCGAAGTCCCCGATGCCCCAGGACCCGCGGGAGCGCACGGAGTACAGCTGTGCCATCAGCCCCCACGCTCGCCCGCGCCTGCCCGGGCGGGTGGGCGGCGGGTCGAGGCGCTCAGGCGTCACGACCAGCGTGCATGCAGCGGTGCGCGTCGCCTCGGGCGATCCGTGGCGACGCTCCGTGGCATGCACGGTGTGCCAGCCGCGCGGAAGGTCGGCCGGCACCGGCACGCGAAGCCGCCACATCGTCGCGCCGCCGACCGACTGCGCATCGGGTACCTGCCCCGGCACGGGCAGGTCGCGCCACGAAGCATCCTCGAGCTCGATGGCGAGCGAGACGTCGTGCCCGTCGACGGCGTGCGCGTGAAGCTCGCCCCCACCTTCGGTGACCACCAGCGACGGAGGCAGCAGCTCCGTCCATGGTCGCTCCCGGACTGCCGTGAGCGCGTCGCTCACCTCGGCATCCGTGGACACGTCGATGCCCATCGCGCTCAGCACAGCCCGCAGGGTGGCCGCCGGCACCTCGACGCGCTCGCCGAAGAACGACCAGTACTCGGTCGCCACACCGCATGCTTCGGCGAGCGCTGCCAGCGTCGAAGTGGGCCGGGTGTCGGATGCCGCGGAGTCGGTGGTCATGGTTTCCCCTCGTCGGGGTTCATCCTGCCAGCGCGAGGCGGATGAGGAACGCCCTCAGCTCTGCTCGGCCCACCAGGCGCGCAGCCGGCGCTCGGCTTCGTCCTCGGCTAGCACACCCTCGTCGAGGCGCAGGTCGAGCAGATACCGGTACGCCCTGCCGACATCGGGTCCGGGGCGGATGCCCAGCACCTCCTGGATCCGGTTGCCGTCCAGCGCCGGGCGCATGGCGTTCAGCTCCTCTTCCGCCGCGAGCTCGTCGATGCGCCGTTCGATGTCGTCATAGGCGCCCGCGAGGCGGGCCGCCTTCCGCTTGTTGCGTGTCGTCACGTCGGCGCGGGTGAGGATGTGCAGGCGTTCGAGCTCGGGGCCGGCATCCCGCACGTAGCGCCGCACGGCCGAGTCCGACCACGCTCCCTCGGCGTACCCGAAGAAGCGCAGGTGCAGCTCGATGAGCCGGGCGACGGCGGCGATCGTGTCGGAGTCGAACCGCAGGGCCTGCAGGCGCTTTCGCGCGAGACGCGCGCCCTTGATGTCGTGATGGTGGAACGTCACCCCGCCACCGGCCTCGAGGCGACGCGTCGCAGGCTTGCCGATGTCGTGCAGCAGCGCCGCGAGACGCAGTGGCACGTCAGGGGCCGCATCCCGGAATCGTTCGCGCTCGAGATCGATCGCCTGCCGAAGCACCGTCAGCGAATGCTCGTAGACGTCCTTGTGGTGGTGGTGTTCGTCGACCTCGAGGCGTAGCGCGGGCACCTCGGGCAGGAACTGCTCCATCACCCCGGTATCGACGAGCAGGCGGATGCCGCGCACGGGGTCGTCGGTCTGCAGAAGTCGCACGAGTTCGGCCTGGATGCGTTCGGGGCTGATGATCCGCAGCGTCTCGCGCAGCTGACTCATCGCCTGGACGGTGTCGGGATCCACGTCGAACCCGAGCTGGGCGCTGAACCGTGCGGCGCGAAGCATCCGGAGCGGATCGTCTCCGAAGCTGATCCGGGGGTCGGCGGGCGTGCGTAAGCGGCGGGCGAGGAGGTCCTCGACGCCGCCGCTCGGGTCGACGAGGGACCGAGCCGGAACGCGCATCGCCATCGCGTTGACGGTGAAATCGCGTCGCGCCAGGTCGCCCTCGAGGGTGTCGCCGAACTCGACGGTCGGCTTGCGCGTGACCCCGTCATAGCTGTCGGCACGGTAGGTGGTGATCTCCACCTGCTCGCCTTCGATCCGCGCGCCGATCGTGCCGAACTCGCGGCCGACGTCCCACTGCGCCGTGCTGATCCGCTTGACGATTCGCAGGATCTCATCGGCGCGGGCGTCGGTGGTGAAGTCGAGGTCGTTCGTCGCGTGGCCGAGCAGCGCGTCGCGCACCGGGCCGCCCACGATGGCCAACTCGTGTCCGGCCGCGTCGAACGCCGCGGCCAGCCGCGCGACGATCGGCGACTCGGCGAGCGCGCCCAGGCGCGCGACACCCTCGGCCATGTTGAGCATGCACCGAGCCTATCGACGGCGCTCCGAGCCGACCGGCCAGGCAAGACGGCGCTCCGAGCCGACCGGCGAGGTCGGTTGTCCGCGACGCGACGCTGGGCAGCATCCGCACGCGGCCCGTTTCCTGGAGGCTCGACGGGCGTCAGGAGTCGAAGCGCAGGAATCCCGTGAACACCAGCTCCCGCACGGCAGGGAGCAGCTCGGTTCGCAGCTCGGCCGGCTCCACCTCGAGCAGCGACGCGATCGCGTCCACGAGCACGCCGACCGGCAGGTCGCCATCGCAGGCTCCGACGAGTGCGGCGAGTCCCGGGTCGGCGGGCACGGTGCGCGCGAACCCGCCGCCCTGCCGCAGCTCGATGACGCTCGGCGCCTCGACGCCGGGCAGGTGATGGCGGGCTTCGGTGACATCTGCGCCGACCACGAGGACGGATGAGGCGAGGGCGTCGTCATCGAGGACCGCGAGCCGGTCGTGGGCGGCGAGCGCCTCGGCGCAGTGCGAACCGAGCGCCGTCCGCGGATCGAGAGCCTGCGGCACCCGCTCGTACCTGTGCAGTGTCGGAGCGCCCGCCGCCGGCCGCCGCAGCAGCACGTAGCCGAACCCCACCTCGGTCACTCCACGGACGGAGAAGTCATCCAGCCATGCGTCGACGAGGTCCGCGAACTCGGGAGTGCCCGGAAGAGTGCCTCCGTCACGGATCCACAGCTCCGCGTACGACAGCGGGTCGAGCGACTCCCGCTCGATCACCCAGGCGTCGAGCGGGATCGCTGACGCCTCGACCCACGCCCGAGCGCGTTCGAGCCCCGACTCGCCCTCGCGGCTCTCCCAGTTGCCGAGCAGCTGTGCAACGCCGCCCGGCGCGAGATGCGCACCGACGCCGGTCACGACGGCGGCGACGAGGTCGTCGCCCTGCATCCCGCCGTCGCGATATTCGTACGTGGGCACACCGGCCCGGCGCGGCGTGATGACGAACGGCGGATTGGAGACCACTCGGTCGAACTGCTCGCCGGCGACCGGCGCGAACAGCGATCCGAGCCGCGTCCGGATTCCCGCCACGCCGTTGAGGAGGCCGTTCAAGCGCGTGAAGCGCAGCGCCGCCTCCGAGACGTCGGTCGCGATGACATCGGCGACATCCCGCCGCGCCCGGAGGGACTGGATGCCGCATCCGGCGCCCAGGTCCAGCCCGCGTGCGACGCGCGTGGGCAGCTGCAGCGCGGCGAGGGTGAGGGAGGCGCCGCCCACGCCGAGCACATGGTCCTGCGGAAGTGGGCCGCCGAGTGCTGCCTCATCGAGGTCGCTCGCGATCCACCACTGTCCCGATCCGCGGTCATCGGCGAAGGACTGTGGGCGGACGATCGCCCGCGGGACCAGATCACCGCCTTCTCGGGCAGCGAGGCCCAACCGGATCAGCCCATCGACGCCCGTGCGCGCGAGCGCGGACTCCGCGGCCGCTGCAGGCTGTCGCATGCCCAGCACGAGGAGTCGCCCGAGCACCGCCAGGGAGTCGAGGCGGTCGCCGAGCGCTCGATCGGCGGGGCCGCGCAATCCCCGGGCTATCGCGGTGTCGGCCGTTTCGCCCCACGCGGAACGCAGCGCCTCGGAGGTGAAGCCCGCATCACCGAGATCTGCAGCCAGTGCCCGGCACAGCGCGGGGTCGGGTTCGGGAAGCACTGGTCCATTCAACTCTCTCGTCGCCCACGGGCGAGCCCGGTCTGCCCGCGCGCCACCGGGCGCGGCACGGGTTGCTCGGAGGGTCGGACCGTAGAATCTCACCTGATCGTGCGGTCATGAATCGCACAGGAGCGAAATCCCACATGACCGTCACCTCCCCGCCTTCGGGACCGCGCGTGCTTCGACGCGTGCTGCGCGCGCGCCCGCGCAGCGCGGTCATGGCGGCGGCGGCCGCGATCCTGCTCGTGGCAGCACCGCTGGTCTCGTCACCCGCTCTCGCCGCACCCGCCACGGCCCCGCCTCGGAGCGCGCAGGTCGCCCCGACGCCGGAGCCGACAGCCGACCAGCCGACCGGCGAGGCGGTGTTCACGCTCTCTCCCCTCGGCAATGGGATCGTTCGCGCCGGCGAAGGGCTGGCGGTATCGGTCGGCATGCAGAACGGCACGGATGCCGCGACCGACGCTGCGGTCGTCACGCTGCTTCTCGGCGCCGAACCGCTGCCGGACCGGGCGGCACTGTCGAGCTGGCTCGCCGGCGAATCCGAGGACGTCTCGGTCATCCCCGCGGGGTCCACGACGCTCGAGGCGGCGCTGCCGGGCGCAGAGCAGGTGAGCGGCATCCTGATCGCACCGGGCGATCCGCTGCTCGCCGGTCGTGCGCCGGGTGTCTACCCCTTGGCGGCGACGTACGAGTCCACCACAGGCCGTGTCGAGTCCACGAGTGCCATGATCGTGCCGCCCGAGGGCGCGGCCGGGGTCGGCATCGGCGTGATCGTCCCGATCACAGGGCCTGAGACGGCGGGGGGCCTGCTCACGGCGACAGAGCTCACCGAACTGACCTCGCCGACCGGATCACTGACCGACCAGCTCGATGCGGTCGAAGGCACCGCATCGATCCTCGCGATAGACCCGGCGATCCCCGCCGCCATCCGGGTTCTGGGCACGGCGGCACCTCCCGGCGCCGCTGCGTGGCTGGCACGACTCGAAGCGCTCGCGAACTCCCGGTTCGCGCTCCAGTTCGGCGACGCGGACGTCGCCGCGCAGCTGCAGGCCGGGCTGGAGCGACCGCTGCGTCCGCTTTCACTGCAGGCGTACATCAACCCCGCGGACTTCGCCCCGGTCACGGAGCCCAGCCCGACCGCGACCCCGACGGCCGGCCCCACTCAGCCCGTGACCCCGACTCTCGCCGAACTGCTCGACGTCGGCGGGGCCCGCGCGGGCGTCTACTGGCCTGCTACCGGAACAGCGACGCCCGAGGTCGTCGCAACCCTCGGCGGAATCGTCGTGGACGACCGGGAGTCGCTCACGCTCGTGCCGTCCACCTCGACGCGAGCGGGTGAAACCGGCGCGAGCGTCCCCGGCCGGGCGGCCGCCGGCGATGCCCAGCTCATCGTCTACGACGCCGACGCCTCCCGTGAGCTGCACGACGCCTCTGTGGCCGCCGACACCACTCTGCGAGGCGCGCCCCTCACCGCGGCGGCGGCATTCCTCTCTTTCGCCGTCGCCGACAGCGGCGGCAACCCGGTCGTCGTGACGGTCGATCGGGCGGACGAGCGCTCCCGGGTCGCGCTGCGTACGGCGATCACCTCCGCCTCGCAGGCGCCCGGAGTGATTCCGGTGACGCTCGGCGGAATCGCGACGAGACTGCCGACGTCCGTCGAGATCGCAGATGCCCCGGTCGATCAGGTGCGAGTGGATGCGGCATCCGGAATGTTCGCAGAGGAGGCGCAGCTCAGCCGGTTCGCGACCATCCTCGAGGACTCCTCGCAGCTCACCGGTCCGGAGCGCGCGGAGATCCTCCAGGTGCTCGGGCTCGCCTGGCTTCCCGATCCGGTCCGGTGGCAGGCGGCGGTCGTCGAGCACCGCGCAAGCACCCTGACGACGTTGGACAGCGTCGGGATCCTGCCGCCGAGCCCCATCAACCTCTTCAGCGCCGGAGCGCCGATCCCCATCTGGGTGCGCAACGACCTCCCCTACCCGGTGAACGTCGTGCTGTACGCCACGCCCGACGATCTGCGGCTCGACGTCGCCAAGGCGACCGAGGCGACGGCGGGGCCGCAGAGCAACACGCGCGTGCAGGTTCCCGTCCAGTCCCGCGTCGGCAACGGCGAGGTGACCGTTCAGCTGCAGCTGCGAAGTCGCACGCTGGAGCCGATCGGCGCGCCCCAGGCGGTCGACGTGAACGTGCGCGCCGACTGGGAGGGCATCGGAATCGTCGTCCTGTCGCTGCTGGTCGGCGGATTCCTCCTCCTCGGCATCGTGCGCACGATCCTCCGGCTGCGTTCCCGGCGCTCGAATCGCAAGAGCCAGGATGCCGCGCCCGCCGGCCCGCCGCCTCCGGCTCCGCCGCAGCTCCCGCGCCACCCGCGGCCCTCGCCGCGAACGAGCACACCCCTGCCGGCCCATCCGAACCCGGCGAGGACACCCGATGAGCGGCATCGGCCGGGCGAGCGTCCTCATCGGCGCGGGCACGATCGTGTCGCGCCTGAGCGGGTTCCTGCGCGCCGTCGTGCTGGTGTCCGCCGTCGGCGCGACGACCGGCGCCGGCAACGCCTTCGCGATCGCGAATCAGCTGCCGAACAACATCTACACGATCATCTCCACCGGCCTGCTGACGGCCGTCATCGTGCCGCAGATCGTGAAGGCGGCCAGCCACGACGATGGCGGTCGGGCTTTTGTGTCCAAGCTGTTCACCCTCGGCACCGTGGTCCTCGTCGCCGTCACCGCCCTCGCGACGATCGCCGCGCCCTGGCTGGTGCAGCTGTATGCGCCCGGGTTCCCGCCGGATCAGCAGGCTCTCGCGACGGCGTTCGCGTACTGGTGCCTGCCGCAGATCCTCTTCTACGGGCTGTACGCCCTGGTCGGCGAGGCGCTGAACGCGCGGCGCATCTTCGGCCCGTACACCTGGGCGCCGATCGTCAACAACGTCGTGTCCATCGCCGGGTTCGTGGTGTTCATCCTGCTCTTCGGGTCCACCGCGGCGGTCTCGGAGTGGACTCCGGCGATGATCGCCCTGCTGGCCGGAACCGCGACTCTCGGCATCGTCGTGCAGGCAGTCATCCTCCTGATGTTCTGGCGGCGCACGGGGCTGCACGTGCGCCCCGACTTCCGCTGGCGCGGCGTCGGCCTCGACCATCTCGGGCGCCTGGCCGGGTGGACGTTCCTCATGGTCGTCGCCGGACAACTCGCGGGCCTCGTCCAGTCGCGGGTGCTGTCGCAGGCCGCCGAGGACTACCCGGGCGTGCTCGTGACGCAGAACGCGTGGCTGCTGTTCATGCTGCCGTACTCGATCATCGTCCTGTCGATCGGAACCCCGTACTTCACCCAGCTGAGCGAGCACGCGGCCGCCGGGCGCGACGACGACGTGCGCGGCGACGTGGGGCGCAGCATCCGCACGCTCGGCGTGTTCATCGTCATCGCCACGGCCGCTCTCGCCGCTGCCTCGGTGCCGGCGTCGCGCATCTTCACGGACAGTCGCGATGAGGCGGTGTCTGCCGCAGGAGTGCTGCTGTGCTTCCTGGTGAGCCTCGTCCCGCTCGCGGTCCTCTTCGTGATCCAGCGCACGTTCTACGCCTACAACGACACCCGCACGCCGTTCTTCTTCACGCTGCTCCAGTGCGCGCTGGTGGTCGTGACGGCGCTGGCGGCATCCGCTCTGCCGCTGGAGTACATCGCGGCCGGCATCGCGCTCGGGCAGTCGTTCGCGAGCATCGTGCAGGTCGTGATCGCCACCTGGCTGCTCCAGAGGCGACTCGGCGGATTGCGGATCGGCTCGTGGATGCTGTCGCTCGGGCGCTTCGCGCTCGCCGCCGTACCCGCCGCAGGTGCCGGGTGGCTCACCTTCCTGCTGCTGGGCGGCATCGACGGCTGGACCGTCTCGGACAAGCTGCTCGGTGCCGTCGGGGCGGCGATCATCGGCGCCGTCTCTCTCGTCGTCTACGCGGGATTCCTGGCGCTTCTGCGCGCTCCCGAGCTGGGTCCGGCGATGCAGCTCGCACGGCGCCTTCTGCCGGGCCGGCGGTAGTCCGCGGGGTCGAGCGCAGGCGACCCGGTGACACACAGGACCCGCCCACCCTCGCGGAATGCCTCGCGGTTACGATGTGTTGAAGCATCCGGAGCTACGGAAGAGGGGGCGCACGTGCGTCAGGTCATCATCATCGGGTCGGGTCCGGCCGGCTTCACGGCTGCGATCTACGCGGCGCGCGCCAACCTGGAACCGCTCGTCGTGGCCAGTTCGGTCGAGGTGGGCGGCGAGCTCATGAACACCACCGACGTGGAGAACTTCCCCGGCTTCCCGGACGGCATTCAGGGCCCCGAGCTCATGACGATGATGCAGGCGCAGGCGGAGCGCTTCGGTGCGGAGGTCCTCTATGACGACGTCGTCGAGCTCGACCTCGCCGGGCCCGTCAAGACGGTGAAGCTCGGCAGCGGCGCAGTCCACGAAGCCTCGTCGGTGATCTTCGCGACCGGCTCCGCCTACCGCAAGCTCGACATTCCGGGCGAGGAGCGACTGTCCGGCCGGGGTGTGTCCTGGTGCGCGACCTGCGACGGATTCTTCTTCCGCGAGCGGACGATCGCCGTCGTCGGCGGTGGCGACTCCGCCATGGAAGAGGCGACCTTCCTCACCCGATTCGCGACCAAGGTCTACGTCATCCACCGCAAGGACTCGCTGCGCGCATCCAAGATCATGCAGGAGCGCGCCATGGCGAACGAGAAGATCGAGTTCATCTGGAACACCGAGGTCGTCGACATCCTCGGACAGGATGCCGTCTCCGGAGTCCTCCTCCGCTCCACGGTGGACGGCTCGACCCGCGAGCTCCCACTCGACGGCCTCTTCGTCGCGATCGGCAACGACCCGCGAACGCACCTGGTCCACGGCAAGCTGGAGCTGACGCCCGAGGGGACGATCTGGGTTCACGGTCGGTCGTCGCGCACGTCGGAGCCCGGTGTGTTCGCCGCGGGCGATGTCATCGATCCGACCTATCGGCAGGCCGTCACGGCGGCGGGCAGCGGCACGGTGGCCGCCCTCGACGCCGAGCACTTCCTCGCCGCGCTCGAGCAGAGTCGTGATCCTCAGGTCGCGGAAGACATCGAGGTGGCGACCGAGACCCCGGATCGCGAGACCGACGAGGCCGAGACCGGCGTCGCGGCCGCCTGAGAGTCGCCCGAGCGCCGGAACAATCCCGAGCGCGCCACTGTTCCTACGACTGACAGACTTCCAACCAAGGAGAAATGAATATGACCGCCAAGGCGACGACTTCCGCTACCTGGGAGCAGGACGTTCTGCAGGCCGATGGCCCTGTGCTCGTGGACTTCTGGGCAGCGTGGTGCGGGCCGTGTCGGATGGTCGCGCCCGTTCTGGATCAGATCCAGGCCGACAACCCCGACAAGATCACGGTGCTGAAGCTGAACGTCGATGAGAACCCCGACCTGGCGATGAAGTACCAGATCACGTCGATTCCGGCGATGAAGGTCTTCAAGAACGGTCAGGTCGAGACGACCATCATCGGCGCCAAGCCGAAGTTCGCGATCGAGCAGGACCTCGCCGCCTACCTCGCCTGATCCTCCAGCGAGCCAGAATTCACCCCGGTGACGGGGGCGATTCGAATCACCTTCGCGGTGGCTGAATCCCCCCTCACCGGGGATTTTTCCGTATATGCCCCGCATGGCATTCTCGCGGAGGGGACTGAATCTCGCGACGATTGTCGATCCGCACCGAAGCCGTTCGACGTGAAGAGTGAGGCAGGCCGTTCGGGTCGCTCCGAGCCAGCGGCTCGCACTGATGAAGGAGCAACAATGCGTTACATGATGATCATGCAGGTCGAGCCCGAAGCAGCCGCCCGGGCAGCGCAGGACCTGGACATGGAACAGGTGGTCGCCGTGATGGGGGCCTACAACGAAGAACTCCAGAAGGCCGGCGTCTTCCTCACCGCGGAAGGGCTGAGCGACGCGAGTGACGGTTTCCGCGTCGACTTCTCATCGACACCTCCGGTCGTCACCGACGGCCCGTACGCCGAGGCCCGCGAGGTGTTCACGGGATTCTGGATCCTCGAGGTCGCGAACCGCGAAGAGGCGGAGCACTGGGCGAAGAAGTGCCCCCTCGGCCCGGGAGTGGGTCTCGAGGTGCGCCGGGTCAACGAGTTCACCGACATCGATCTGCCGGACGACAACGAGTGGCTCAATAAGGCACAGGAGTGGCGCGCCGCCCAGGCGTGAGCTCAGGACGCGTCGGCTCGCACCGCGGCATCCCACACGCGGTGCGAGCCCCCGTCGCCGATCAGCCGCCACACGGCCGTCGTCAGCGCCGGGTAGTCCAGTGCGATCTGGCGCAGCACCCGATAGTGGCGCGCCGCGTTCGGACGCGCGCCCCCGTTGGCGGCGATGTTCTCGGCCCGAAGTGTCAGGACGACGAGTTCGTCCACCGTCGGAAGGTCCTCCATGAACTCCCACGGATCCTCGCCCGAACGGAGTCGTTCATCCACGAGCACCGAGAGTTCATCGGATGCCTCGGCCCGGAGAAGCTCGAGACTTGCCCGCCGCCGCGGAGGCTCATCGTGCGTCGCCATTCATCCACCCTACGATGCGATTCACGCATCGAGGCTCCCCGCGCGCCTACGCTGGCAGCATGACTCAGGCCGGTGCTCGCCGCGCCGCGGAGGCTGTCTGGCGCAGCGAGTCCGCGCGCATCGTCGGCGCCCTCACCCGTCACACCGGCGACTTCGGATGGGCTGAAGACCTCGCCCAGGACGCGCTGCTGGAGGCGCTTGCGAAGTGGCCGGAGTCCGGGATCCCCGACAATCCCGGTGCCTGGCTTCTCGCCGTCGCCAAGCGGCGGGCGATCGACGGCTGGCGACGACGCGAGAGGCTCACCGAGCGCGAGACGCTCATCGGGAGCGAACTGCGCACCTTCGAGCAGTGGGATGCCGTTCCGGAGCTCGGTGACCCGGACCGCATCGATGACGACGTCCTGCGGCTGGTCTTCGTCGCATGCCACCCGGTGCTGCCCGCCCAGGCCCGGCTGGCACTCACCCTGCGCACGGTGGCCGGCCTGACCACCGAGCAGATCGCCCGCGTGCTGCTGATGACCGTTCCTGCGGTGCAGCAGCGGATCGTGCGTGCGAAACGCACACTCGGCGAAGCGGGCGTGCCGTTCGAGGTGCCCGACCGCGCGGACCGGCCGGCGCGGCTTGCCAGCGTGCTCCAGGTGATCTATCTGCTTTTCACCGAGGGATACGCGGCCGGCGGGGGCGAGCATCCCATCCGGCCGGAGGTCGCCCGCGAAGCGGTGCGCCTCGCCCGGCAGCTCTCCGCCGTGATGCCCGGCGAGCCGGAGGTCTTCTCCCTGATCGCCCTGATGGAGTTCCAGTCGTCGCGGTTCGCGGCTCGTGTCGATGCGGCCGGACTGCCGATCACGCTCGCCGATCAGGATCGCCGGCGCTGGGACCGGTCTGCGATCAGCCGCGGACGGGCCGCGCTGGCGAAGGCGCAGGCGTTCGGGCGTGGGCTGGGCTACTACGGTCTCCAGGCGGCCGTGGCGGAGTGCTACGCGGTGGCTCCTACCGCCGCCGACACCGATTGGCCGCGCATCGTGCGGCTGTACGACGCACTCGACACGCTCAGCCCGTCGCCCGTCGTGCGCCTGAACCGCGCGGTCGCCGTCTCGATGGCCGACGGTGCGCAGGCGGGGCTCATCGAGGTCGAGGCGGTTGCCGCCGAGCTCTCCGAATTCCGGCCCCTGCACGCGGTGCGGGCCGAACTGCTGGAGCAGACCGGGGATACGGATGCCGCAGCCGCGGAGTTCCTGGCAGCGGCCGCTCTGCCCGGAAACGATGCCGAGACCACCGTGCTGCGGCGACGGGCGGCGGAGCTCGGTGCCGCCGTCGTTCAGAGCGAGTCGTAGCCCGTCTCGCCGAGTTCACCGAGGATCCGGTTCAGATCCTGGATGCTGGCGAAATCGATGCTGATCTGGCCTTTTCTTGCACCGAGTGAGATACTTGACCCGGGTGTTCAGGCGATCGCCCAGTCGTTCGGCCAGTTCATCGAGGTGCGCCCGGCGCGCGCCGGCCTGAGGTCTCGAGGGTCGTTGGCGACCGGCATCCGGCGCCTTCGCCGCCGCCTCGGCGGCGCGCACCGACAGGTCTTCGTTGACGATCTTGTCGGCCAGGCGCTGCATCGCGTCGGGGTCGTCGAGCGAGAGGATCGCCCGAGCGTGACCAGCCGTGAGCACGCCGGCCGCAACACGCTGCTGAACCGGCAGCGGCAGCTTGAGCAGCCGGATCGTGTTGCTGATCTGCGGACGGGACCGACCGATGCGGCTGGCGAGCTCCTCCTGCGTGATGCCGAAGTCAGCCAGGAGCTGCTGATAGGCGGAGGCCTCCTCGAGCGGGTTCAGCTCGGACCGGTGGAGGTTCTCGAGCAGGGCGTCGCGGAGCAGATGCTCGTCAGCCGTGTCGCGGATGACTGCGGGTATCGAGGTGAGGCCTGCATCGCGGGCCGCGCGCGTTCGCCGCTCGCCCATGATGAGCTCGTAGGTGCCGTCGCCCACGTCGCGGACGACGACCGGCTGCAGCACGCCGAATTCGCGGACGCTGTGGACCAGCTCGGCGAGGTCGTCGGCGTCGAAATGCGTGCGGGGCTGCCGAGGGTTCGGAACGATCGCGTGCGGATCTATCTGTGCCAGCCGCGCGCCCGGCACCTCGATGAGCTCTTCGAGGTCGTCCGCGGGTGCACCGGGGAAGAACACGTCGACTGGGCGCAACTCCGAGGACGTTTCGCTCGTCGGGATGAGAGCGCCGATCCCCCGTCCCAGGCCGGTTCGTTTGGCCATCAGGAATCCCCTTCATTCACGGGTGTGCGGGTGTTCCCGTGTTCGTCGGCCGCAGCATCCGCGGTGTCGCGGCGGATGATCTCGACGGCTGCCTCGCGGTACGCGATGGCGCCGGCAGAATGCCCATCGTAGGCGATGACGGTCTGCCCGAAGCTCGGCGCCTCCGACACGCGGACGGATCGTGGGATGACGGTGGCGAGCACCTCCTCCGGGAAGTGCTGCCGCACCTCTTCTGCGACCTGCTGAGCCAAGCGTGTGCGCCCGTCGTACATCGTCAGCAGGATCGTGGAGAGCCGCAGCCCGGGATTGAGGTGCTTCTGAATCATGCGGACGGTGCCGAGCAGCTGACTGAGGCCCTCGAGCGCGTAGTACTCGCACTGGATCGGGATGAGAAGCTCGTGGGCGGCCGCGAAAGCGTTGATGGTGAGCAGGCCCAACGACGGTGGGCAGTCGATCAGGACGAAGTCCAGGCGCTCTGTGAGGTTGCGTAGGTACTCGTCGAGGGCGGTGCGCAGCCGGTGCTCGCGCGCGACCTGCGACACCAGCTCGATCTCCGCACCGGCGAGGTGGATCGTGCTGGGGGCGCAGAGGAGATCCGGCGACTCCGGGCTCGTCTGAACGATGTCGGCGATGGGGAAATCGTCGATCAGCACGTCGTAGATGCTCGGAATATCGGCGGTGTGCGGCACTCCGAGGGCCGTCGAGGCGTTGCCCTGGGGATCGAGGTCGATCACGAGCACCCGAGCGCCCACTGCGGCGAGTGATGCCGCGATGTTGACGGTCGTCGTGGTCTTGCCGACGCCGCCTTTCTGGTTCGAGACCGTGATCACGCGGGTGCGGCCGCTCAGCCGCACCGAGACGTCTTCCAACACACGGCGGCGGGCGGTCAGATCCGCGAGTTCACGTGCGATGGGGCTGTCGTCGAACGAGAAGGATGCCGGAGATCCGGCGTTCTCGGGTTGTTTCACGTGAAACAGCCTCCCTTTCGCGCGCCGACGGACATCGCGTTCCACTCTAGTCGCGGCTCGGTCACCGCCTATCGCCCCCTCCGTGACTGCCGCGATCCCAGCGGTCGATCGCGGCAACATCGGCGGTCGAGGAGCGGCGAAGCCGCGTATCGACGCCAGCCGTGGCGTTTCACGTGAAACATCGAGCTGGGCCGGTACGGGTTCAATGGCCGGAGCAGCCTCAGTCGGCGAAGCCGGTGGTCGAGTAGCGGCGAAGCCGCGTATCGAGACCAAAGCGGCTCGGACACAGGATCTCGATACGCGCGCTGCGCGCGCTACTCGATCACCGCTCCCACACCGAGGCGCGCCGGCGGTCGAGTAGCGGCGAAGCCGCGTATCGAGACCGACCCCACGTTTCACGTGAAACATTTCCGCAGAACTAGTCGACCGCGCGCTTTGGCTTACGGCTCAGCGTGTTCAGCTTGTGCTCCTGACCGTGGACCAGCGCGAGTCGCTTGGCTCGTCCCCACCCCTGAACCTGCTTCTCACGCTGGAACGCGTTCTCGATCCTGTGGAAATACTCGTAATAGAGAAGACGCACTGGCAGCCGGGGCTTCGTGTACTCGGAGCCCTCACCCTCCTGATGCTGAGCAAGCCTGACGGTCGAGGTCCCAGGTGCTCCCGACATAGAGCGATCGGTCGTTGCACTCGAGGATGTACATGAACGGCATCACACGATGATCGCCATCCGGGTGAGGCGGCACCTCGTCGTGTGGCTGAATCGGGGGAACTGGTCCCCGTGTGTGGGCCCAGTGGAGGAGCGAGTCGATCTCGATACGCCCGCTGCGCGGGCTGCGATCACCGCTCACCTACCGGCGCGTCGAGTAGCGGCGAAGCTGCGTACCGAGACCAGCGCCGCTCCCAGGATCTCGATACGCCCGCTGCGCGGGCTACTCGATCACCGGGCACGCGTTCACTCGATAGGTGCGCGTCGCGTCGCGTGTGCCCAGCGCCGGCGGTCGAGTAGCGGCGAAGCCGCGTACCGAGACCAGCGCCGGTCCCGATCTCGATACGCCCGCTTTGCGGGCTACTCGATCACCGGTTCACGGGGCACTCGATCGCCGCTCCGCGGGCTACTCGATCGCCGACCACGCGGCCCACGCCACCGTTTCACGTGAAACATCACGCGGACGGCGGCCTTCAGCCGCGAACGGTCGCCCGCACCACGCGCGTCGGTTCGTCCAGCAGACCCTCGCCGATGACCTCGAGGCGCACGTTGCTCAGCCGGTACTTCCGCAGCTGCTTATCCGCGGCCTCGATCTCCGCTGAGGCGTTCGCGCCCTTCAGCAGGATCAGCTCCCCGCCGTCGCGCACCAGTGGAGCGGTGAGGGGGACGAGCGTGCGCAGCGCACTCACGGCACGCGCGGTCGCGGCATCCAGAACCGGACCCCGACGCCAATCCTCCGCCCGCGCGCGCAGAACCTCGACATTGTCGAGTCCCAGCTCATCGATCTGCTCGGTGAGCCAGGCGACGCGGCGTTCCATGGGCTCGATCAGAATCCACTCGACGTCGGGCCGTGCGATGGCCAGCACGATTCCCGGCAGACCAGCTCCGGAGCCCACGTCGCCCACACGGCCCGAGAAGAGCGGCGCTGTGACGGCGCTGTTCAGGATGTGACGACTCCACAACCGGGGCGGCTCGAGCGGTCCGATGAGCCCGCGTTCTTCACCGTGCTCACCTAGCGCCTCCGTGAACCGACGGGCGAGTCCTATCCGGTCCCCGAAGATCTCGGCGGCGGCATCCGGCTCGCGCTCGATGTCGCTCATCGACGTTTCACGTGAAACATCAGCCGCGGCTGATCACCGTGTGGCGGTCCGCGCCCTCGCCGTACGACTCCGAAACGAAACCCTTCTCGCCGACGATGTCGTGCACCAGCTTGCGCTCGTAGCTCGACATCGGGGGGAGGGATGCCTGGGTGGCGCCTTCTTCGAGGCGCGCGACGGCGCGGTCGACGAGGGCCTCCAGTTCGCGTTGACGCGTGTCGCGGGAGCCGCCGATGTCGAGGATGAGACGCGAGAACCGGCCGGTGCGGTTCTGCACGGCGATCCGAGTGAGCTCCTGCAGCGCCTGCACGGTGTCGGGATCCGACAGCAGCGCCAGAGAGCCGGGCTCTTCCGACTCGAGTGAGACGTATGCGCGGCCGGACTTCACATCCAGCGCGAGGTCACCGTCGATGTCGGCGATGTCCATGAGCTCCTCGAGGAAGTCGGCGGCGATGTCGCCTTCCTGCTCGAGCTGCTCCACGGTGGCGGTGGCACGCTCCACGGGAGCGTCGTCGACGGGGGTGGTGTCAGAGTCGGTGGTCATCGGGTCCTCGAGCTCGTTCGGATGGAGGGCAAAGTTCAGGATGCCGCGCCGGCGGAGCCCGCGGCCGGATCAGCAGACCCACCGCCTGGCTTGGGTCCGCCTTCGCCAGGCTGCTTCTGCGCCTGCTTCTTCGCGCGCTGCTTGCCCACGGGCTGCTGGCGCTTGGGGGCGGCGGCCTTGGCGCGCTCCGCCTCTTCATAGAGGCGCTGCTGCTCGGCCTGGTACTTCTCCATCGGGATGATCTTGCCCGCGGCGTCGATCGCCTTGCCCTTGCGGGCCAGGCGCTCCTCGCGCAGCTTCGCAGCCTCGGAGCCCGGCGTCGGCATGTTCCGGATCACGACGAACTGCTGGACCATCGTCCAGACGTTGCTCGTGAACCAGTAGATGACCACGCCGAGCGGGAAGAAGACCCCCGAGAAGACGAACGCGAAGGGCAGGACCCAGAGCATGATCTTCTGGATCTGGTACGCCTGGCCGGTCTTGGCCTCGGGAGAGAGGTTCTTCGAGATGATCTGCAGCTGCGTGAAGAACTGCGACACGATCATCAAGACCACCAGCACCAGCAGGATGCCGACCGTGACCTGCCAGCCCGTTGCCTGCGCCTCCCAGGCGCCGACGAGAGTGTCGTGCAGCGAAGCGACGCCGAACAGCTTCGCGTTGTAGAACTCGGTCATGAGCTCGTTGTTCAGGGGGCCGACGCCGGTGTGGTTCGGGTCGGTCTTGATCGTCTGGACGCCGTTGAGCACGCTGAACAGCGCGAAGAAAACGGGCATCTGAACGAGAAGCGGAAGGCATCCCGAGACCGGACTCGTGCCGTGCTTCTTGTACAGGGCCATCGTCTCGCGGCTCATCGCCTCGCGCGAGAGCTGATCCTTCTTGCCCTTGTACTTTTCCTGAACTTTCCGCAGTTCAGGGGCTATTTCCATCATCTTGCGCTGGCTCTTGATCTGCTTGACGAAGAGCGGGATGAGGGCTGACCGCACCACGATCACCAGTCCGATGATGGCCAGCACCCAGGTGATCCCCGCTGCCGCCGGCAGCCCCATTGCAGTGAACAGCCAATGCCACGCGACGAGCACAAGCTCGACCAGCCATTTGAGTGGCCAGAGGATGATTCCGATCAGATCCGGCACGGATCAGTCCTTTCTCAGGGGGACAGGCACGACGAACCCATGAGGAGTCAGTTCGTACCGAAAGCTTCTGTGGAGGGGAACGTCATCGACACCGCCCGCCGCCCAGGGGTGGCAACGCGCGATCCGGGCCGCCGCCATCACGGAGCCTTTGACTGCACCGTGCTGCTGGACCGCCCCGACCGCATAAGCCGAGCACGAGGGGTAGTACTTGCAGACGTCGCCATAGGCATGGGAGATGGTCGCACGGTAACCATGGAGCAAGCTCAACACGGCGTTGCGCGGCAGCAGCGGGAGTGATTGCAGAGCGGCGGATGTTTCGAAATGGCCGTGACCGGTGGATGCCGCCGGCAGGTCGGCGCTCATGCGGCCCTCCGCGTGATGCAGCGGGAGACTTCGTCGCGCAGCGCACTGAAATCAGCCGTCGCGGCGGACGGCAGGGCTCGGATGACGATGTCTGCTCCCGGACGAACACGTTGCAGCTCGTCATGGCAGACCGCCTTGAGCCGACGACGGACGGTGTTGCGGACCACAGCGGAGCCGACCTGCTTGCTGACGATGAAACCGAACCGAGCCGCCCGATCCTCGCCCGATGAATTCACGTAGGTGACGGTGTGAGCGTTCGCACAGCGAAGACCCCGGCGGACGACGGCCTTGTAATCCGCTCCGCGGGTGAGTCGGTTCGGCCTCGCGAGCACCGCTGGGGGGTCAGGCAGAAAGCTCGGTGCGCCCCTTGGAGCGACGAGCGGAGAGGATGCTGCGGCCGGCGCGGGTGCGCATGCGGGCGCGGAAACCGTGCTTCTTGGCCCGGCGGCGGTTGTTGGGCTGGTACGTGCGCTTGGTCATGAGATCACTTCCGGATCAGGTGTCACCGGGACGCTCAGACCGGGGACGTGGCTACGGGACTGCCGTCAAGGCATAAGTCAACCGATTAAGGTTACGTTTTCGGGACCGATAACTCAAACTGGGCGGGTCCGGCCAAGCATTATCCCCAATACATTCTCAGACTCCTGGCAATGACACGCGGTGCGGTCTTACAGTGGAGTTTGCTCCCGTGAGGCCCGCTGACTAGCGTGGCTCGGGCAGTTATCCACAGGCTTGACGTGACGATCCCCGTTCCGAACCTGCGGCGCATCAATCTCCCGGGGGGGCCATGTCATCGCACGAAGTTCCAGATGTTCCTGTCTGGTCAGCCGTGCTCGACGAGCTCGCCGCCGATGACCGCGTGACGCCCCAGCTGCAGGGCTTTCTCAGTCTCGCCGTCCCGCAGGGAGTCATGGGCGGCACGCTCTATCTCGACGTGCCCAATGATCTGACGGCGGCACAGATCAACAAGCGGATGCGCACCCCGATCATGGAAGCCCTCACGCGGGTCGACCAGCATCAGCAGCACGACCCGTCGGCAACGGCTTTCCGTGTCGTGGTGAATCCGGAACTCGCAGACAGCAGGCTGACCGCGCCGATCCAGGTGCAGGCGACCTCGCCCTCGAGTCCGCCCCGCGCGCCGATCGCCGAGACGATCGATGCGGCCTCCGCGGCCTCCCGCACCGATACGCGCCTGAATCCGAAGTACACGTTCGACAACTTCGTCATCGGCCAGTCCAACCGGTTCGCCCATGCCGCTGCGGTCGCAGTCGCCGAGGCACCGGCCAAGGCATACAACCCGCTCTTCATCTACGGCGATTCCGGTCTCGGAAAGACGCACCTCCTCCACGCCATCGGCGACTACGCGCTGAGTCTGTACGCCGGCATCCGCGTTCGCTACGTGTCGAGCGAGGAGTTCACGAACGACTTCATCAACTCGATCGCGAACAACCGGGGCTCCGCATTCCAGGCGCGGTATCGGGATGTCGACATCCTCCTGATCGACGACATCCAGTTCCTGCAGGGCCGTGCCGAGACGCAGGAGGCGTTCTTCCACACCTTCAACACGCTGCATGATCACGACAAGCAGGTCGTGATCACCAGCGATGTGCCGCCCAAGCACCTGACCGGATTCGAAGACCGCATGCGCAGCCGCTTCGAGTGGGGTCTGATCACCGACGTCCAGGCACCCGACCTCGAGACCCGCATCGCGATCCTCCGCAAGAAAGCCCAGAGCGAGCGACTGCACATCCCGGACGAAGTGCTCGAGTACATCGCGACCGTCGTATCCTCCAACATCCGTGAGCTGGAGGGCGCCCTGATCCGGGTATCCGCCTTCGCGAGCCTGAACCGCTCCACGCTCGACATGTCGCTGGCGCAGACGGTGCTGCGAGACATCGTCGACCAGGACGACGCCAACGTGATCTCCCCGACCGACATCATCACGGCGACCGCGGCGTACTTCAAGCTGACCGTCGACGACCTGTACGGCTCGAGTCGTTCTCAGGCGGTCGCCACGGCGCGCCAGATAGCGATGTATCTGTGTCGCGAGCGGACCAGCCTTTCGCTGCCGAAGATCGGGCAGCTGTTCGGCAATCGCGATCACACGACGGTGATGTACGCATACAAGAAGATCAGCGACCTGATGAAGGAGCGTCGTTCGATCTACAACCAGGTCTCCGAGATCACAGCTCAGCTCGGCCGCAGCTCTCGCTGACGCCGAGCCGGCCGCGTGCGACGGCCTGCCTGGTCCGGCTCGGACCTCCTCTCGATATATGCCGGATTCGGTCTTGACAGGCGGGCACGACGGCGGCATCATTCCCGTTCTTCACATGTGGAAAACCTGTGGATAACTTCAACCGCCTGCGGAAACTTCGGGTGAAGCGAGGGTGAGCCTGTGGATGACGGGGGACAACGCCATTGCGCCGAACGGCTGTGGATAACGTACTCCGCAGCCACTCCACATCTCACACGGTTGTAGTTTCGGTGTCCCGACACGCATCCGCACACTTATCCACAGTTCCCACAGCCGTTAAGAAGATGACAGAGATATAGCTGATGGGAAACCGTTCGATCACCTCAACGGGCGGGCGGGGTCCGGCGCCGCGGTCTTGGGGTGGGCGGCATGCGGGGCACTAGCATGAGAGAGCCCAAGCCGATGTCAAGGGAGCGCCAGTGAGGTTCCACGTCAATCGCGATGTGTTCAGCGAAGCCGTGTCGTTCGTCGTCAAGCTCCTGCCGCAGCGCAACCCCCAGCCGATCCTGGCCGGTGTGCTGATCGAAGCATCCGAGAGCGGCCTCTCGCTCGCAGCGTTCGACTATGAGGCCTCCGCCCGGACCACGATCGAGGCGACGGTCGATGACCCGGGCACGATCCTGGTGCACGGACGCCTTCTGTCCGAGATCGCCAGCCGGCTTCCGAACGCTCCGATCCAGGTCGAGGTCGACGACGACGGGGGCATCGTCCTGAGCTGCGGGTCCGCACGATTCACGCTGGCCTCGATGCCTGTCCAGGAGTACCCGGCGATACCGGAGGTGTCCGGCGACACGGGGCTCGTGCCCGCCGAGGACTTCGCGACCGCGATCGCCCAGGTTGCCTTCGCCGCTTCGCGCGATGACGTGACGCCGGTGCTGACCGGCGTGCAGTTGGAGGTCTCCGGGACGCAGCTGAGCCTTGTTGCGACCGACCGCTACCGCGTCGCGCTCCGCGAGATCCCCTGGGATGGCGGCAGCGCGGCATCCGACGAGCAGACGACCGCGCTCGTGCCGGCGCGCACACTCACCGAGGTCGGCAAGACCTTCGCACACGGCGGCGACATCTCCATCGCGTTCTCCGGGTCGGGCGACCGCGAGATCATCGCCTTCACGGCGGGCAACAAGACCGTGACCTCGCTGCTGATCAAGGGCAACTTCCCTCCGGTGCGCCGTCTCTTCCCCGAGCAGACCGAGCACCACGCCGTGCTGAACACCGCCGAGCTCGCCGAGGCGGTTCGGCGCGTCTCGCTCGTCCTCGACCGTTCGGCCCCGCTGCGCTTCACCTTCACCACGGACAGCGTGTCGATGGACGCCTCCGGCACCGAGCAGGCCCGCGCGACGGAGTCGGTCGACGCGAACCTGGTCGGCGAAGACGTGACGCTCGGACTCAATCCGCAGTACCTCCTCGAGTCCCTCGGCGCCGTCAAGAGCGAGTTCGTGCGGATCACGTTCACCTCCAGCGACAACGCGAACAAGCTGAGCCCCGTGCTCATCACGCCGCAGACGTCGGTCGACAAGGCCGGCGCCGAGTCGTTCAAGTACCTGCTGCAGCCGAACCTGCTTCTGCGCTGACGCCGGCTCGACCCCGGGTCACCTGAGCGGACCACCGTGACCGGGCGCAATCGCTGGACACCTCAGGAGCCTGCCACCAGACTGTGACCCATGCACAGGGTCGCCGTCGGAGGCATCCGGACGCCCGACCAGCGCCTGCGCGTGTTCGTCAGCTCCACGCTGAAGGAGCTCGCCGCCGAACGCCGCGCGGTCCGCGCCGCCATCGAGCGCCTCGCTCTGGCGCCGGTGATGTTCGAGCTCGGTGCGCGGCCGCATCCGCCGCGCGAGCTCTATCGCGCCTACCTCGACCAGAGTGACATCTTCGTGGGCCTGTACTGGGAGCAGTACGGGTGGATCTCGCCGGGCGAGGATGTGTCGGGCCTCGAGGACGAGTGGAACCTCGCCCCGAAGATGCCGAAGTTGATCTACCTGAAGCGCAGCGAGCACCGCCAGCAGCGCCTGGACGATCTCCTCGCCCGCATCCGCGACGACGACGACGCCTCCTACGTGGCATTCACGGATGCCGCGGAGCTCGCGGATCTCGTCACGGCCGACCTCGCCACGCTGCTCGCCGAGCGGTTCGACGCCGCCGGAGGCCGGCACTCACCGCTCGGCGAACCCGCCGCGGAGGTGTTCTCGACGGAGCCGGTCCGGCCTCCTTCGCCTCTCACCAGGCTCGTCGGTCGCGAACGTGAACTCGACGCGGTCACAAGGATGCTGGCCGACGAAGGTCAGCGGCTCGTGACCATCACCGGCCCGGGCGGGATCGGCAAGAGCCGCCTCGCGCTCGCGGCAGCCCGCCAGGTGGAGGGGGCGTTTCCCGACGGAGTCGTCTTCGTCGACCTGGCGCCGGTCCTGGATGCCGGTCTCGTGATCGCTGCGATCGCAAACGCCCTCGGCGTCCCGGATACCGGTGATCGGCCGCTCGCCGAGAAGTTGACGGGTGCGCTCGGCCGACGCCGGGTGCTGCTCGTGCTCGACAACGTCGAGCAGGTGGTCGAAGCCGCACCGGACGTCGGCGCGCTGCTCAGCGGGTCTTCGGCATCCGTTCTCTGCACCAGTCGGATACTGCTGCGGCTCCGCGGCGAGCAGAACGTCGCGCTCGGACCTCTTCGCTCGCAGGAGGCCGCCGAGCTGTTCCAGGAGCGCGCGCGTTCGGTCAAGCCGGACTTCCAGCTCACGGAGGACAATTCGTCGCAGGTCGCCGCCATCTGCGCGGCGCTCGACAACGTCCCGCTCGCGATCGAGCTCGCCGCCGCACGGTTGCGCGTGCTGACCCCGACTGCGCTCCTCGAACGTCTCGACCACGCCCTGCCCTTGCTGGTCGGCGGTGCACGCGACCTTCCTGAGCGCCAGCAAACCCTCCGGGCGACCATCGATTGGAGCGCGCAGCTGTTGTCGGATGCCGAGAGGGAACTGCTCCTGCGGCTGGGGATATTCCGGACCGGCTTCGGATTGGATGCGGTCGAGTGGATGGCTGACGGCCTCGGCGGGACGGATGCCGTCGAGGCGCTGGGAGCGCTCGTCGACGGCAGCCTCGTGCGCGAGCAGGACCGGGGGAGCCGTCCGTGGTTCACGATGCTCGCCACGGTTCGCGAATACGGCCGCGACCGGCTGGCCGAGCGTGGTTCACTCGCCGACTGTCAGGATCGGCACGCGGACTTCTACGTGGCACTCGGCGTCGGCGCGGATGCCGCGACGACCTGGAGGGGCCAGGTCCAGCGGGTCACGCGGCTGCTCGATGAACAGGACGAGCTGCGTGCGGCGGTTGAGCACCTCCTGGCGATGAATCGCTTCGACGACGTCGCCGAACTGGCCTGGCCGGTGTATTCGTTCTGGTGGGGCGGCGGGCGCGCGGGTGAGCTTCGAATCTGGATGACACGATTGCTCGAACCCGGTGTCGAGCTGAGCGAGCGCTCCAGGGTGATCGCCGAGTACTGTCTGAGCGCGATCAGCTACTGGCGCACGTCGGACGATTCCGTCCTCCCGGCGATGGCGCGCGGTCTCGAGTACTTCAGCCGGGTGGCCGACCGGCGAGGGGAGGCCCTCGCGCGCGCGTCGCTGGCCATGGCTCAATACGCCCAGGTGCCGCCGGACGTGGATGCCGCGGAGCGGAACGCCCGGCACGCCCTCGACCTCGCCGAGGCGTTCGACGTGGACTTCGGCGGCGCGATGGTGGGCGTCATGCTCGGGCGGCTCTGGCTCGCGCAGGGCAGAGTCGATGATGCGGTGGCGCGGTTCGAGACGACCCTGTCGGTGGCGCGCGACATCGGCGACACCCTGGGCCAGGCGATCGCGCTCAGTCACCTCGGCTGGGCACGGATCGTCGGCGGCGAGCCCGACCGGGCCCGTCAGTGCTTCGCCGAGCAGCTGCTGCTGGCCTCCACCATCGGACATGAGGAGGGCCTCGCGGATGCGCTCGAGGGCATGTTCGCGGTCGCGGCCACCTCGTCGGACATCGACCGCGCCGGTCGGATGCTCGGCGCGGCCGAAGACATCCGGGCGCGCAAGGGGCTCCCCACCCGGTCTCCGCTCTCGTTCTTCGAGCCGTTCCTGGACCGCGTGCTCACCGGACCGGATGCGCCCCGCTTCGAGGCGGCTCGCCGGCTCGGGCGCGAGGCCGAGCTCGCCGACGTCGTGGAGGCCGCTCTGGCCTGATCGGCGCAGCACGGGCGGGCGCATCGAACCGATCACCCGCAGCACCCTGCGTCAGCACCGCGGAATAAGGTTGCACAGTGATCGTGGAGCACCTGAGTCTCGTCGACTTCCGCAACTATGCGGCGCGCCGAGGTCTCACTGGGCCTGGGTCCGAACGTGTTCGTGGGCCGCAACGGCCAGGGCAAGACGAATCTCGCTGAGGCGATCGCCTACTTCGCGACGCTCGGCTCGCACCGCGTCTCCAATGACGCACCGATGGTGCGCGATGGCGCGGATGCCGCGATCATCCGAGCACGCCTGGTTCACGGGGAGCGCCATGTGCTGCTCGAGGTGCAGCTGAACCGGCAGGGATCCAACAAGGCACGGATCAATGGCGCGCCGGTCAAGGTCATGGAGCTTCCGCGATATGCCCAGGTCGTGCTGTTCGCCCCGGAGGACCTCCAGATCGTCCGCGGTGATCCGTCATCACGTCGCCGCTTCGCGGACCAGCTCCTCGTGCAGCGCAGTCCGCGCCTGGCCGGCGTCTTCGCCGATTACGACCGCGTGCTCAAGCAGCGGACGGCGCTCCTGAAGTCGGCGAAGGCACGCGGCATCCGCGGCGATTCGCTCTCCACCCTCGATGTGTGGAACGAGAAGCTCGTGACGATCGGATCGGAGATCATCCGCGCGCGCCTCGCCCTCGCCGAAGATCTTCAGGGTCCGCTGAGCGAGGCATACGCAGCGATCGCGGGCGCCGACCATCGCCCCGAACTCGAGTGGGCGCTCTCCATCCGCGGTGGGGATCCGGAGGAGGACCCAGCGGCCGCGTCCGCGGAGTCGACCGCCCGTGACATCGGCGAATTGTTCGAGGAAGCACTCATCGCCCGCCGTGCATCGGAACTGGAGCGGGGTCTCACCCTGGTCGGGCCGCACCGCGACGATCTGCTTCTGCGGGTGCGGGATCTTCCGGTCAAGGGATACGCCTCCCACGGGGAGTCGTGGTCGGTCGCTCTGAGCCTGCGACTCGCCTCGGCGGAGCTGCTGCGTGCGGAGTCGCAGCTCGGCGACCCGGTGCTGATCCTCGACGATGTGTTCGCCGAACTCGACACGGATCGCCGAGCGCGCCTCGCCGACCTCACGGCCGGCTACGAACAGGTCATCGTGACGGCCGCAGTGGACGATGACGTGCCGGTCGGTCTGCGCGCACGAGTGGTGCGCGTCGAGGCCGGGCGGATCATGGCGGCGACGGATGCCTGAGCACGGCCCCGCGGACGACGGTGCGACCCCCCGCGCGCCAGGATCCACGCCCGAGAAGCGGGATGCCGACGCGGTCCCGGAGACCGTCGCGACCTACCTGCGCCTGCGCGGACTCGAGCCGTCGGCCCGGGCGTACCGGAAGCGCCGGCGCCGAGGACCGGATGACGAGAACGCCCCGTTCACCCCCGGCCGCGATCCCAAGGGCGTCGCGGACGTACTCGCCGACCTCACCCGCGATGCCGGCTGGGACTCCCAGCTGGCCCGGGAAGACGTCGTCCGGACGTGGGCCGAAGTGGCCGGCGACGGACACCGCGCGGCACACCCGGCCGGTGGCCTTCACGGAGGGCACTCTCACGGTTCAGGCCGACTCGACGGCATGGGCGAAGCAGCTCCAGCTGATGCGCTCCCAGATCCTGTCGGAGATCGTGCGGAGGTTCCCCGAGGCAGGGGTCGACGGCATCCGCTTCATCGGGCCTGACGTCCCCTCCTGGAAATGGGGTCCCAGAACGACTCCAGGGCGTGGTCCGCGCGATACCTACGGGTGAGATACCTCCCGTCCTATCCGAGCGCAATCCAGGCCGTTACAGGGGCGCACAATGACGCGGAAGGCACCCGTTACTTGGTAGGCTGGGGTGGCCCCGAATCAGGATGTGGAGCGCGCCGAGAATATGACGTCCGAGACCCCCGACAGCTTGCCCGAGCGACCCGAACAGCACTCCGCGGAACCAGTGCAAGCCGAACGGACTCACGTCGAGTACGGCGCCGATGAGATCCAGGTTCTCGAGGGGCTCGAGGCTGTCCGAAAGCGCCCCGGCATGTACATCGGCTCGACCGGACCGCGAGGCCTCCACCATCTGGTCCAGGAGATCGTGGACAACTCCGTCGACGAAGCCCTCGCCGGCTACTGCGACACCATCCAGGTG
Source organism: uncultured Actinomycetota bacterium (assembly GCA_963717585.1). Classification (GTDB taxonomy): domain Bacteria; phylum Actinomycetota; class Actinomycetes; order Actinomycetales; family Microbacteriaceae; genus Microbacterium. The sequence continues at coordinate 220,368 of CAVQWI010000003.1, forward strand.
ACGATACTGCCCGATGGCGGCGTGCGCGTCGTCGACGACGGCCGCGGCATCCCGGTCGACACGCACAAGATCGAAGGCCGTTCCACGGTCGAGGTCGTGCTGACCGTTCTCCACGCCGGAGGCAAGTTCGGCGGCGGGGGCTACGCCGTCTCAGGCGGACTGCACGGCGTCGGATCGTCGGTGGTCAACGCGCTCTCCAGCAGGCTCGAGGTGGAGGTTCGCCGCCAGGGATATGTATGGCGGCAGTCGTACCGCGACGGCGGAGTTCCCGTGGCGCCTCTGGAACGGGCGGAGCCGAGTGACGTGACCGGCACGACCATCACGTTCTGGCCCGACGAGACGATCTTCGAGACCGTCGACTTCGACTACGACATCCTGCGGACGCGCTTCCAGCAGATGGCGTTCCTCAACAAGGGGCTGCGCATCGACCTCGTCGACGAGCGTCCGGGTGCGGCCTACGAAGAGGAGCTGCAGCCGGGCGAGGTCGTCCTGCAGCAGCCGAACGACAGCTTCCTCTACGAGCGCGGCCTGGTCGACTACGTCGAGTACCTGAACCGCGTCCGCAAGGCGGATCACGTCAACGAGGACATCATCGACTTCGAGTCGGAGGACACCGAGCGCAAGATCGCGCTCGAGGTCGCGATGCAATGGACGACCAGCTACACCGAGAACGTCTTCACCTATGCGAACACCATCAACACCCATGAGGGCGGCACGCACGAAGAGGGATTCCGCGCCGCGCTCACCACGCTCGTCAACAAGTACGCACGCGCAAACAGTCTGCTGAAGGAGAAGGACGAGAACCTCTCCGGCGACGACGTGCGCGAAGGGCTCACCGCCGTGATCTCGGTGAAGCTGTCCGAACCCCAGTTCGAGGGGCAGACCAAGACCAAGCTCGGCAACACCGAGGCCAAGGCCTTCGTGCAGAAGGTCGTCGGCGACCGCCTCGGCGACTGGTTCGATCGCAACCCGGCCCAGGCGAGGAACGTCATCCGCAAGGCGATCGATGCGGCCACCGCACGACTGGCCGCCCGCAAGGCGCGCGAGACCGCTCGGCGCAAGAGCGTGTTCGAGAGCGCCGCCATGCCCGACAAGCTGAAGGACTGCACCAGCAAGGATCCCTCGATCAGCGAGATCTTCCTGGTGGAGGGCGACTCGGCCGGCGGCTCGGCGGTGCAGGGGCGCGACCCGCACACGCAGGCGATCCTCGCGCTGCGCGGAAAGATCCTGAACGTCGAGCGCGCACGGCTGGACCGAGCGCTGGGCAACAAGGAAGTCCAGGCGATGATCCAGGCATTCGGCACGGGCATCGGCGAAGAGTTCGACATCGACAAGGCCAGGTACCACAAGATCGTGCTGATGGCGGATGCCGACGTCGACGGCCAGCACATCACCACCCTTCTGCTCACCCTGCTGTTCCGCTACATGCGCGGGCTGATCGAGGCCGGCTTCGTCTACCTCGCCCAGCCGCCGCTGTTCCGCCTCAAGTGGTCAAACGCGCCGCACGAGTACGTCTACAGCGATCGCGAGCGCGACGCGCTGCTGGCGGAGGGTGTCGCAGGGGGCAAGCGGATCCCGAAGGACAACGGGATCCAGCGCTACAAGGGCCTCGGCGAGATGAACGACAAGGAGCTGTGGGAGACGACCATGGATCCGGAGACCCGCACGCTCCGCCAGGTGACGATCGACGACGCCGCCGCGGCCGACGAGATCTTCACCATTCTCATGGGCGAGGACGTCGAGTCCCGCCGCGGATTCATCCAGCGCAACGCGAAGGACGTCCGATTCCTCGACATCTGATCCTGAGATCAGACGTCGCGAATCCGGCTGCGAAGAAACGAAACGAAACCGATGACTGACCAACAACGTCCTGCTGCCCCCGAGCACAACCACGGCCACATCGACCAGGTCGATCTTCAGGCCGAGATGCAGCGCAGCTACCTCGACTACGCCATGAGCGTCATCGTCGGGCGTGCCCTGCCCGATGTCCGCGACGGCCTCAAGCCCGTGCACCGCCGTGTGATCTACGGCATGTACGACGGCGGGTTCCGCCCCGACAAGTCGTTCAGCAAGTGCGCGCGCGTCGTCGGCGAGGTCATGGGTCAGTACCACCCGCACGGTGACGCGCCGATCTACGACGCGCTCGTACGGCTCGTCCAGCCCTGGGCGCTGCGCTACCCGCTCGCGCTCGGTCAGGGCAACTTCGGGTCTCCCGGCAACCAGGGGGCTGCCGCCCCGCGCTACACCGAGACGAAGATGCACCCGATCGCGCTCGAGATGGTGCGCGACATCGAGGAAGACACCGTCGACTTCCAGGACAACTACGACGGGCAGACCCAGGAGCCGACCGTGCTCCCCGCGCGGTTCCCCAACCTCCTGGTCAACGGATCGGTCGGCATCGCGGTCGGCATGGCGACCAACATCCCGCCGCACAACCTGCGCGAGGTCTCCAGCGGCGCGCTGTGGGCCTTGGAGCACCCGGACGCCACGCGCGAGGAGCTGCTCGAGGCGCTCATGGAGCGAATCCCCGGCCCCGACTTCCCCACGCACGCGCAGATCCTCGGCACCCGCGGCATCAAGGACGCGTACCGCACAGGTCGCGGATCCATCACGATGCGCGCCGTCGTCAACGTCGAGGAGATCCAGGGGCGCGCCTGCCTCGTGATCACCGAGCTCCCGTACCAGGTCAACCCCGACAACGTTGCGGTCAAGATCAGCGATCTCGCCCGCGAGGGCAAGATCACCGGGATCGCCGACATCCGCGACGAGTCGTCGGGTCGCACCGGTCAGCGTCTGGTGATCGTGCTGAAGCGGGATGCCGTTGCCAAGGTCGTCCTGAACAACCTGTACAAGCACACGCAGCTGCAGGAGAACTTCGGCGCGAACATGCTCGCCATCGTCGACGGCGTGCCCCGCACCCTCCCCCTCGACGGTTTCATCACGCACTGGATCGACCACCAGATCGAGGTCATCGTCCGGCGCACGCAGTATCGGCTGCGCAAGGCCGAAGAGCGCATGCACATCCTGCGCGGCTATCTCAAAGCCCTCGATGCCCTGGACGAGGTCATCGCGCTGATCCGCCGGTCGCCGACCGTCGACGACGCCCGCGACGGCCTCAAGTCGCTGCTGGAGATCGACGACGTCCAGGCGGACGCGATCCTGGCGATGCAGCTGCGCAGGCTCGCCGCCCTCGAGCGCCAGAAGATCATCGACGAGGCGGCCGAGCTGGAAGCGCAGATCTCGGACTTCCAGGCGATCCTCGCCGACCCCACGCGTCAGCGCACCATCATCCGGGAGGAGCTGACCTCGATCGTCGATCGCTTCGGCGACGACCGTCGCACGCAGATCCTTCCGGGCTTCGACGGCGACATGTCGGTCGAAGACCTCATCCCCGAGGAGGAGATGGTGGTCACGGTCACCCGTGACGGGTACATCAAGCGGACGCGCAGCGACAACTACCGGCAGCAGCACCGCGGCGGCAGGGGTGTCAAGGGCGCCCAGCTGCGCGCCGACGACGTGGTGGAGCACTTCTTCGTCACCACGACCCATCACTGGCTCCTCTTCTTCACCACGAAGGGCCGGGTCTATCGCTCGAAGGCGTACGAGGTTCCCGAGGCCGGCCGCGATGCCAAGGGTCAGCACGTCGCGAACCTCCTGGCGCTCCAGCCCGACGAGGAGATCGCCCAGATCCTCGACATCCGCGACTACACCGTCGCGACGTACCTCGTGCTGGCGACCCTCGGGCGGACTCGTCAAGAAGACGCGCCTGACCGAATACGACACCAACCGTCAGGGCGGGGTCATCGCGATCAAGCTCCGCGAGGGCGATGAAGTGACGAGCGCGCTGCTCGTGGAGGAGGGCGACGACGTCCTCCTGATCAGCCGGCTCGGGATGTCGCTGCGCTTCACGGCCACCGACGAGTCCCTCCGGCCGATGGGCCGGTCCACCGAGGGCGTGAAGGGAATGGCATTCCGGGGCGGAGACAGCCTGCTCTCGGCATCCGTCGCCCAGCCGGGAGCATTCGTGTTCGTCGTGACGGACGGCGGGTATGCCAAGCGCACCGCGATCGAGCAGTACCGCGGTCAGAGCCGCGGCGGTCTGGGCATCAAGGTGGCACGTCTCAGCGACGGCCGGGGCGTCCTGGCAGGAGGACTCATGGTCGCCGAGGACGACGAGGTCTTGGTGGTTCTTGCCAGCGGCAAGGTGGTACGCTCTGCCGTGGCCGAGGTCCCCGCCAAGGGCCGCGACACCATGGGTGTCGTCTTCGCCCGCGCCGACGACGAGGATCGCATCATCGCGATCGCACGCAACGGAGAGCGTGGCCTCACCGAGACATCAGAGGCAGCCGACACGGAAGCAGAAACCGTGCCCGCCACACCCGAAGCCTCCGCCGAGACCCCCGAGGAAAGTACTGACGCATGAGCACGGTAGCCGACAAGCTCGCAAAGAAGTCCAGCCATAAGACCAGCGCCAAGCAGGTGCGCCTGCGTCTGGTCTACGTCGATTTCTGGTCGGCCGTCAAGCTGTCGTTCCTCGCTGCGGTCGCGCTCGCGATCGTGACCGTCGTCAGCTTCTTCCTGGTCTATCTGATCGTGCAGACGACCGGCCTCATCGGCAAGGTCGATGAGTTCTTCCAGAGCTTCTCCGACGGAGGTGTCTCGATCACCGCCTTCGTCGGGCTCCCCCAGGTGATGGCATTCGCCGCGATCGTCGCGATCCTGAACCTCGTCGTCGTCACCGTTCTCGGAGCGGTGATCGCCGGCATCTACAACCTCGCCGTCAAGGTCACCGGCGGTCTGCTCGTCGGATTCACCTCGAATTAGGCGTCCGGGCGTCAGACGACGCCCGATGTGCCCAGCAGCGTGCCGATTCCCCAGGTGACGGCCAGCGCGAGCGCGCCGCCGATGACGAGGCGGAGCGATGCCCGCACCCTGTTGCTTCCGCCGAGTGAGGCAGAGACCGCGCCGGTGACCGTCAGCGCGGCGAGCACCGCCGCGAACGTGACCGGGATCCGCCATTCGGGCGGGGGCAGCAGGATCGCCAGCAGCGGCAGGAGTGCGCCGAGAGTGAAAGCCACGGCGGACGAGAGCGCCGCCTGCCAGGGGCTGACCAGGTCGTCCTGATCGATGTGCAGCTCGACCTCGAGGTGCGCTGACAGGGCATCGTGCGCGGTGAGCTCGACTGCGACCTGACGGGCGGTGGCATCGCTGAGGCCGCGGTCGCGGTACAGCGCGGTGAGCTCGTCGAGCTCCGCCTCGGGCATCTCGTGGAGCTCCTGCGTCTCCTTCGCGATCAGCGCTCGTTCGCTGTCACGCTGGCTGCTCACGGAGACGTACTCGCCGAGCGCCATCGAGATGGCACCGCCCACGAGGCCCGCGATCCCGGCGGTGAGCAGCGCCGCGCTGTCAGTCGTGACACCGGCCACGCCGACCACGAGGGAGGCCACCGAGACGATGCCGTCATTGGCGCCGAGCACGCCGGCACGCAGCCAGTTCAGACGCTGGCCGACGCCGCCGGTGTGCTCTTCGCCGGCGTGGGAGGAGTCGTCGGTGCTCACGTCTCCAGTGAACCAACGAAGGGCGTCCGAACCGCGCGCCACACCGGCCCTCGCGGCGTCGTGCGGATTCGTGAATTCCCTGCGGTTCGGGTAAAGTCTTGGAGGTTGACGGCGCTTGCGTCGTTGCCGAACGGGGCTATAGCTCAGGCGGTTAGAGCGCTTCACTGATAATGAAGAGGTCCCAGGTTCAAGTCCTGGTAGCCCCACTCACAACAGCCCCGGGGCCTTAGCTCAGTTGGTAGAGCGCCTGCTTTGCAAGCAGGATGTCAGGAGTTCGAATCTCCTAGGCTCCACAGATGCAAGAAGCGTCGGCCCGCAGGGTCGGCGCTTCTTGCATCATCGGGGCGGGATTCGAACTCGCGGGCAGCCGCGTTCGCCAACCTGCGATTCCGCCCCACGAATGGATTCGGCCCTGAAGCGTCGAGGGGTCGCCTGGGTAGAGTCGATCGCATGGACACCCGCGTCGCGGCGTACGCCGTCATCATCGACGCGGATGACCGCATCCTGCTCGCCCACTGGAATGAGGGCCGCCGCGCCGCGTGGACCCTTCCGGGCGGCGGACTCGAGCCCGGTGAAGACCCGGAGCACGCGGCTCGCCGCGAAGTGCGCGAGGAGACGGGCTACCGAGCGTCCGTGGGCGAGCTGCTCGGCATCCACTCGCGGGTCATCCCGGCTGCCCGGCGTCTCGCGACTGACGCGGTCGGTCCGCTTCATGCGTTGCGGATCGTCTACCGGGCGCGCATCACCGGCGGCCGCCTGCGGAACGAGACGGACGGATCCACCGACCGTGCCGAATGGTTCCCCCTGTCGAGCGTGCACGGACTGCAGCGCGTGAAGCTGGTCGACATCGCGCTGAAGATGGCGCAACGCGACTGACTCGCGCGCTGGCCATGATGGCTGTCAGTCGATCGCCTGCGAGATGTCGGCCACTGTCGCACCATAAGCGGCGATGAGGTCGTCGGCGTCGACGAAGAGACTGTATCCGTGCGCGCCTGCGCCCATCGCGATGCGTTCGCCGACGATGCGCTCGTCCGCGAAGATCGGCCACTCGTGCGAGCTTCCGATAGGGACGATCGTGCCTCGCTCATATCCGGTCGCCGCGAGGGCGCGGGCGGGATCGGGCAGCTGGAGCTTGTTGACGCCCACCACCGACCGCAGCTTCGGCCACGAGATGGCGCGGTCACCGGGGACCAGCGCGAACAGATATGTGTCGTCGCTGCGCTTGACCACGAGCGTCTTCACGATGCCGGCGGCGGGGATGCCCAGCAGCTCGGCCGCCTCGACGAGGCTGTTCGCCGCCGGGCGCTCGCGGATCTCGATGTGCAGTCCTCGGGCGGATGCCGCGCCACGCGCGCGTGCCAGGGGATCAGTGCCGTCGCTCATCGCTCCAGGCTACCGACGGCGAAGAGCCCCGCTGGTCGGCGGGGCTCTTCGCGCGGATCGGCTCAGGCGTCCGGCGCGCGCAGCGGGTCGTCGGCGACCCACAGCTCGTCATCGGCACGCAGCGTCTGCCATGCCGCGTAGAGCACCGCGGCAGCCGCAGCGACGCCGAGGATGATGGCGATCACTCCACCGGCACCGATGCCCTGCTTGGGCGGGTCGAGCACGGCGAGCTTCTGCGCCAGCCGCTTCGAGGCCTGTGCGCCGTACTTGTCGGCCTTCTTCGCATACTTGGCCGGGTCGGGCAGGGAGAATCCCTTGCCGGCTGCGAGACGCGAGCGGGTGTCGTTGGCGGCGTCCCAGACCGAGAGCGCCGATCCCACGACGGCGCCTGCCGTCGGGACGACCTTGTCGGTCAGCACCTGCTTGGAGAACTGCATGCCCTTGTCGACATAGGGCGCGGCGTACTTGCCATAGCTCGCCTGAACACCGGGGATGACGTGCTCCCGGTTGAGGTGGCCGAGCTGCCGCGTCGCCTCGCGGGCGACGTTCGCGGCCTCGCCGACGAGCACCTGCTGTGACTCCCACAGGTTGTTCGCCTGCACCTGGAGTCGGCGTAGTTCCTTCTTGCGCTTGCGGTTGACGCTCACGTTGCCCTCCCAAAGGCCGGGGGATGTAGTTTCCCATCTTGCCAGACGGCACCGCAGACGGGAGGGTTCCCATGGAACTCTGAGAGAATGTACGACATGCCTCAGCACACAGCGGTTGCCACCCTGCACACAAACTACGGCGACATCGTGGTCAACCTCTTCGGAGACCACGCCCCCAAGACCGTCGAGAACTTCGTCGGCCTGTCGGACGGATCTCGCGACTGGACGGACCCCACCACGGGCAAGCCGGGTGAGGGGCCGCTCTATAAGGATGTCGTGTTCCACCGGGTCATCTCGGGCTTCATGATCCAGGGCGGCGACCCGCTCGGGCAGGGCACCGGTGGGCCGGGCTATAACTTCGACGACGAGATCAACGGGGAGCTGACCTTCACCGCGCCGTACAAGCTGGCCATGGCCAACGCCGGCCTGCGTCGCAACGCGATCACGGGCCGACCCGAGGGCACCAACGGATCGCAGTTCTTCATCACCGTTCCCGGTCAGGGCGGCCGCGGTCCCGAATGGCTGCAGGGCAAGCACACCATCTTCGGCGAAGTGACCGACGACGCTTCCAAGGCGGTCGTCGACACCATCAGCGAACTGCCCACGGCCGCGGGCGACCGCCCGATCGAGCCCGTCGTCATCGAGTCCATCGACGTCGTCACGGTGTAGCGCGCGCACTCGTCGCCCCGTGGCCTCACCGGACCTCAGTCGCAACAGCGACAACTTCTGCTACCGGCATCCCGACCGGCAGAGCTTCGTGCTGTGCCAGCGATGCCTGCGCACGATCTGCCCGGAGTGCCAGACCCAGGGCGCCGTCGGCGTCATCTGCCCGGAATGCCTCGGCGAGCAGCAGAAATCGGCGACCCCGGCGCAGCGCAAGGCCGAGCGCCGCTGGTCGAGCCCGCGCGCGGTGACCGTGCGCGACACCCGGCCGCTGGTGACATACGGGATCATCGGTGTCACGCTGCTCGTGTACCTCACGCAGCTGATCCCCGGATCTCCGGTGCAGCAGCTCCTGGCATTCAACAGCCTGTTCGTCATGCCCTCGCTGGAGTTCGCGCCCTTCCAGCCCTGGCGTCTGTTCACCGTGCTGGTGGTGCACGGCGGCTTCTTCCACCTCGCGCTGAACATGCTCGCGGTGTGGATGATCGGGCGCAGCCTGGAACCGCTCCTCGGCCGATGGCGCTTCCTCGTGCTCTACCTGCTCAGTGGACTCGGCGGCTCCGTGGGGGTGGCGCTCATCGCGCCCGGGATTTGGGTGGTCGGCGCGTCGGGAGCGGTTTTCGGACTGCTCGGCGCACTCCTGGTGATCGGCCGGCACATCGGCGCGAACATCCGCGGCATCCTCCTGATCCTCGGGATCAATCTCGTGATCGGATTCGTCCCGGGATTCCAGGTGGCGTGGCAGGCTCATGTCGGTGGTCTCGTCGTCGGCGCGCTGGTGGGTCTCATCTACGCCCGAACGAGATCGGTCAGGCGCCGGGCGCTGCAGGTGTGGCTGCTGATCGCCGTGACCGTCGGCCTGTTCGCTCTGCTCCTGCTGCCGCCCCTGATCCACTTCTGAGACCGTTATCCACAGGTTCATCCACAGCTGGGGATGAATCACACGTGTGTAATTTCGAACTTCTGGGCAGTCGGATCGGGCATAGGCCGGCTCTCAGGTTTGGGCTATCGCCAGCGCGTCGTCATCAGGAATCCGATGAACGCGATTCCGAAGCCGATGACGAGATTCCAGGCGCCGATGCCGGGGATCGGGAAGTTGCTGCCGCTGAGGTAGAACACCAGCACCCAGATGAGTCCGACCAGCATGAGGCCGATCATGATCGGCTTGAACCACACCGGGTTGGGTGCGGCCTCGCCTTCGGTGCGCTCCACGAGGGAGTCGTCGTCTTTGCCGGGTCGTGCCATACGCACATCCTACCTCCCAGGCGGAGCGCCGCCCGGCGCCGCCTGCCCGCGGGGTGGACTGCCTCGCTGGCTAGAATTCCAGGTGTGGGCGAGGCGGCGATCGGAGAGGCGAGCGGGCCGGCATCCATCCTGGTGGTGGACAACCACGACAGCTTCGTCCATACCCTCGTCGGCTACCTTCACGAGCTGGGTGCCGACACCGACCTCATCGAGGCGGATGCGATCCAAGCGGATGCCGCGGCATCCGTCATCGCGCCCTACCGTGGCGTGCTGGTCTCACCAGGTCCCGGAACCCCGGCGCGCGCCGGTGCCTCGATCGCGGTGGTGCGCGCGGCGGCTGCGTCGGGGGTCCCGCTGCTCGGCGTGTGTCTGGGACATCAGGCGATCGCCGAAGCGTACGGTGCGACCGTGTCGCATGCGCCTGAGCTCATGCACGGCATGACCTCGCTCGTCGAGCACGACGGCAGCGCGCTCTACGACGGTCTGCCCAGCCCGTTCACGGCGACGCGTTATCACTCGCTTGCGATCGTGCCGGGCACCCTTCCTCCCGAGATCGTGGTCACCAGCCAGACCGACAGCGGCGTCATCATGGGCGTGGCGCACCGCGACGCGCCGATCGTGGGAGTGCAATTCCACCCCGAGGCGGTGCTCACCGAGGGCGGACACCGGCTGCTCGGCAACTGGCTCGGCACGCTGGGCTTCGCGGATGCGCCGCTGCGCGGCGCCTCGTTGCACCCGCGGCGCTGACCCTGCCGGCGCCGCTCAGGCGCCGGTGCAGTAGGTAAGGGTGACCTCGGAGTGGATCGGCGCCTCGCCCGGGGCGATCGACTGAGTCGTGACGACCGGCGGGGTCGCCGCCGCGCACGAGGGGTCCTCCTGGGGGACGACGACGAGCTGCGACTCCGGGCCCTCGAGCTCCCGGGTGGCGGCCTCGAGCGTGTAGCCGGTGACGTCGATGATCACCACCCGGCCGGTGGCCGACACGACGTTCACGGTGGCTCCGAGCGGGAGCGTCGCTCCCGCCGGCTGATCGGAGGAGATGACGGTGCCGGCCGCGAGCCCCGGATCGTTGCGAGGCGTCACCGAGCCGAGCGCCAGCCCTGCGGCCTGCAGCGCCGCGGCCGCGGCATCCTGCCCCAGTCCTTCCAGCGGCGGAACGGTGGTGGTCGCCTGGCCGGTGGAGACGTAGACGCGAACCTCTTGGCCAGGACTGACCGATTGGCCCGCAGCGGGGTCGGTCCGGATGACATTGCCCTCGGCGACGTCTGCGTTGGGCTCGTCGACGCGGAAGGAGATCAGGTCGTCCTCCCCGATCTCGACGTTCGCCCGCTCGTAGGTCATCCCTGTGACGTCCGGCACGATGCGCGCATTCGAGGGTACATCCCCGCCGGGGCGGATCGACAGGACCCAGAAGAGCACCGAGATCAGGAGCACGGCGAGGATCGCCACGCCCGCCCAGATCCACGCCACCGGCGGGCCGGCCTGCGTGCGCTTCATCGTGGTGTCGGTGCTGAGCTGCCGAAGCGACCGCGCGGTCTCGGCTGCCTGCTTCGGGTTCGGGCCGTACAGCTCGCTGGTCAGAGCGCCGACCGCCCGCTTCGAGGGCACCTTCCCGCCGACGGTCGCATCCAGCGCCTCGCGGAACGCGGCCGCGTCCTGGTAGCGCTGGAAGGGATCCTTCGCGAGTGCGCGGAGCACAACGGTGTCCAGCGAGCGAGGCACCGCCTCGTTGACCTCGGATGGAGCGAGCGGAGCTTCGCTCACGTGCTGGTAGGCCACGGCGACCGGAGACTCGCCACGGAACGGAGGGCGGCCGGCCAGCAATTCGTACAGCACGACGCCCGAGGAGTACACGTCCGCGCGCGCGTCGACCGGCTCGCCCTTTGCCTGCTCGGGCGAGAAGTACGCGGCGGTGCCGAGGATCTGGGTGGTCTCGGCGACGGTGGACGAGGAGTCGGACACTGCGCGAGCGATGCCGAAGTCCATGACCTTCACCTGACCGGCATCCGTGACCATCACGTTTCCCGGCTTGATGTCGCGATGCACGACCCCCGCGCGGTGCGAGTACTCGAGAGCCTCCAGGATGCCGTCGACGTAGCGCACGGCGTCGGGCACCGGCACGGGGCCGGACGAGATCACGTCCTTCAGCAGTGCGCCGTGGACGAGTTCCATCACGATGTAGGGAACCGGTCGCACCGACCCGTCCGGGCTGGTCTCGGTGTCCTCGCCGGCATCGTAGACACGGACGATCGTGGGATGCGCCATCCGCGATGCCGCCTGCGCCTCCATGCGGAAGCGGGTGCGGAATGCATTGTCGTTCGCGAGGTCGCGGTTCAGGAGCTTGATCGCGACCTGGCGGCCGAGCGTCACGTCGTATCCGCGATACACGGTGGCCATGCCGCCGCGGCCGATGAGCTCTTCGACGCGGTAGCGCCCCGAAAGCACGCGCGGCTCAGCTGTCACGGTCACTCCCTGGGGTGGAACAGAGTCAGCCTAACCGGTGAGGACCGCTCTTCCTCAATCGAGACCTACGGGGTCGGCGTGGGGCTGGGCTCGGGCTGCTCGATCTGCGAGTTCGCTTCACCGGACGGGCCGGATTCTCGCTGGCCGGCCGAACCGCCTGAGCACGTCACCGTGTAGGTGACGATGATCGTCTGGCCGGGGCTGTTGTCGGCGAGCAGCTGCCCGTTGCGGTCGTTCGGTCCGAAGGAGGCGGTCGACTGGCCGGTGTTGGAGAACGTGCCCTGCACAGCGGTGAAGTTGTACGCGCTGACCGAACCCGTCCCCGAAGGGCAGGTGTAGCCCGACCACGAGACCTGCGTCTGCTGGCCCGCGACCACGGTCCCCGCCATGGTCGGCGCGGCCGGCGCCGGCAGCGCCACCTGGTCGACGTAGAACGTGAGGGTGAGCAGCTGCGAAGGCGGGATGTTGCCAGAGGGGCTCACGCGATACACCTTGTTCACGTCGTCCGCAGTAGGAGCAGGGTCGCCGCCGACGCAGTCCACCGCCTCCACGCCCGCACCGCGGGCGATCGTGGCCGCCTCGGTGCAGTCCAGCCCTGCGAGGCCGAGCGAGTCGACGGCGATCGTCGAGGCGGTCGGTGTCGGGGTCGGCGTGGGCGTGGGCGTCGGGGTCGCCGAGGAAGTCGTCGGCTCGGGGGTGGGCTGCTGGTTCGCGAAGAACGCCCAGATGGTGCCTCCCAGAACGAGCAGAAGCAGGACGATGAGCGCGATCAGCGGCCATGTCCACGGGCTGCGCTTCTTCTCGGGAACCTCTTCGACCGCATCCTCAGTCGGAAGCAGCTGCGTTGCGGCTACGGTCGCCCCCGCCGGGGTGAGCAGCTGGGTCATGTCATCGCCGGCGGCGGCGCCCGTGGCGATCGCGGGCACGGCCGCCGCGGCGGCCGCGACGTCGCCACGCCGGAGGGCGGTCGCCGCCCGGGCGACTGCTGCGGCCGATGCCGGGCGGTCCTCCGGCTTCTTGGCGATCATCGCCATCACCAGGTTCTGCACCGGCACGGCGACGGTGGGCGGCAGAGGCGCCGCCTGCTCGTTGATCTGGGCCATCGCGATGGCCACCTGCGACTCACCCGTGAAGGGGCGCTTGCCGGCGAGGCATTCGTAGGCGACGATGCCCAGCGAATAGGTGTCGGTGGCGGGGGATGCCGGGTGCCCGGAGGCCTGCTCGGGCGACAGGTACTGCACGGTGCCCATGACCTGCCCCGTAGCGGTGAGCGGGACCTGGTCGGCGATGCGGGCGATGCCGAAATCGGTGATCTTGACGCGGCCGTCGGGCGTGATGAGCAGGTTGCCCGGCTTGATGTCGCGGTGCACGAGACCCGCCGCATGGGCGGCCTGGAGTGCGGCCGAGGTCTGCGCGACGATGTCGAGGGTCTTGTCGGTCGAGAGCGATCCGTCGCGCTCGAGGATCGTGGAGAGCGCCTCTCCGGGCACGAGCTCCATCACGAGGAACGCGCTGCCGGCCTCCTCGCCGTAGTCGAAGACGCTCGCGATGCCCTCGTGGTTCACCAGGGCGGCGTGGCGCGCTTCGGCCCGGAAGCGCTCGAGGAAGCCCGGGTCGCCCATGTACTCGTCTTTGAGGATCTTGATGGCGACGGTCCGGCCGATGACGTGGTCGGTCGCCTCCCACACCTCGCCCATCCCGCCGATGGCGATCCGCGAGTCCAGCTCGTAGCGGCCCCCGAAGGTCACTCCCTGCGTCGGTCTCATCGTCCCAGCACCGCCTCCATGACCTTCTTCGCGATCGGTGCCGCGATCGTGTTGCCGCTGCCCGACTGACCCTCACCGCCGCCGTCCTCGACGACGACCGCAACCGCAACCTCCGGGTTTGCTGCGGGAGCGAAGCCGGTGAACCACAGTGTGTAGGGCCGATCGGCCCCGTTCTCTGCAGTGCCGGTCTTACCACCCACGTCGACTCCGTCTATTGTTGCACCCGACGCCGCGCCGTCATTGACATTGGCGACCATCATCGCCACCAGTTCCGCGGCGTCGTCGGGCTCCAGCGCCCGCCCGAACTCGGTGTCCTCGAAGGTCTGCTGCACCGACAGGTCGGCGCCGATCACCTGGTCGACCATGCGTGGATTCATGACGATTCCTCCGTTCGCGATGCCCGCCGACACCATCGCCATCTGCAGCGGGGTGGCCGTCACCTGCCCCTGGCCGAATCCGGTCAGAGCGGTCTGCGGCTCATCCAGCCCGCGGGGATAGCTGGATGCCGTGGAATCGAGCGGGATCGAGAAGGACGAATTGAACCCGTACTTCTCCGCCTCCTCGCGGATCGCGGTGTCGCCGAGCTGCACGGCGAGCTCGGCGAAGGGGATGTTGCAGCTCAGCCGGAGCGCGTCGGCGATCGTGACAGTGTCGCCGGGTCCGCATGCGCCGCCGCTGGCGTTGAAGATGACGGTGCTCGACTGCGGCAGCTGGTACGACGCCGGGTTGGGCAGGGTCGACTGCGGAGTCCACGCGCCCGAGGCCAGTGCGGCCGACGCAACCACGAGCTTGAACGTCGAGCCGGGTGGGTTGAGGTCGCCGCCGATCGCGCGGTTGAAGAGCGGATGAGCGGGGTCCGCGTCGAGCGCGTCGTAGACGGCGTTCACCTCGTCCGTGCTGTGCGAGGCGAGCAGGTTCGTGTCGTAACTGGGGCTGGTGACCATCGCCAGGACCCGCCCGGTCGACGGCTCGATCGCGATGACCGCGCCCTGGAGGCTGCCGAGCGCGTCGTACGCGGCGCGCTGCACCGCGGCATCCAATGTCAGTTCGACGTTCGAGCCGCGCGGCGGCTGGCCGGTGAAGATGCGCTCGATGCGGTCGAGGAACTGGGATCCCGCGGTGCCGCTCAGCTCCTGGTTCATCGCCTGCTCGATGCCCGTTGCGGCGCCGAGAGCGGCATTGATGTACCCGGTGACCGGGGCCCACATCTCGGCATCCGTGTAGACGCGCTGCCAGCTGTACACGTCGTCGGACGGCACCGAACTGGCGATCGCGGCCCCGCTGGCGATGATCGAACCGCGCTGCACCTCGTAGGAGTCGTACAGCGCGCGTGTGTTGCGCGAGTTCTCGGCGAGGGTCTCGGCCTGCACGACCTGGATCACGCTCGTCGAGGCGAACAGCGCGAGGAACATCAGCAGCATGAGGACGCTGAGACGTCTCAGTTCCTTTGTCATGCGCACCCCCGGGAACGGGGAGCGCGCAGCGGTTGCCGGTTCAGCCGATCACCACCCGCGGGCGGCTGCGTACGGCGTCGGAGATCCGCAGCAGGATCGCGACGATCAGCCAGTTGGCCACCAGCGACGAACCGCCGGCGGCGAGGAACGGCGTGGTCAGGCCTGTGAGCGGGATGACCCGCGTCACGCCGCCGACCATGATGAACACCTGGAGGGCGATCGTGAACGACAGGCCCGTCGCCAGCAGCTTCCCGAAGTCGTCCTGCCCCGCGAGCCCGATGCGGATGCCGCGGCTGGTGAACACCATGTACAGGCAGAGGATCGCGAACACGCCGATGAGGCCGAGCTCCTCGCCGAGACTCGGGAGGATGTAGTCGCTCTGCGACAGGGGAGTGATGTACGGCCGGCCCTGGCCGAGGCCGGTGCCGATCATCCCGCCCTGCGCGAGTCCGAAGATCCCCTGGACGAGCTGATAGCTGCCGCCGCTGCGATCGATCACCTCGGGGTCGAACGCATTCAGCCAGTTCGCGAACCGTCCCCCGACGTACGGGAGCACGCGCGAGGCGAGGAACGCGCCCGCAGCGGCGAGGATGACGCCGATGAGCACCCAGCTCGTCTTGCCGGTCGCCACGTAGAGCATCGCGACGAACATGCCGAAGATGAGCAGACCGGTGCCGAGATCGCGCTGCAGCACGATGATGCCGAGCGAGATGAGCCAGATCACCAGCAGCGGACCGAGCTCGCGCGCCCGCGGCCAGGTCAGGCCGAGGAATCGGGTGCCGACGGACGTGAGGCTCTCCCGAGTGCGCACGAGGTAGCCGGCGAAGAAGATGGCCAGTGCGATCTTCGCCAACTCGCCGGGCTGGAACGAGAAGAAGCCGAGCGACACCCAGACGTCCGCGTTCGCATCGGTGCCGAGCCCCGGGATGATCGGGAGGATGAGCAGCGCGACGCCCACGAAGCCGGCGATGTACGTGTAGCGGAAGAGCACGCGGTAGTTGCGCAGGAAGAGCACGACCGCGAAGGCGCCGCCGATCGCGATGCCTGCCCAGGCGATCTGCTTCGTCGAATAGGCGTCCCAGCCCTGCAGTTCCACGGCGATGTCGATGCGATAGATCATCGCGATCCCGAGGCCGGTCAGCACCGTGGCTATCGGGAGCACGAAGGGATCGGCGTCCCGCGCCTGGAACCGCAGCACGATGTGCAGCGCGATGACCAGAACGGTCAGCACGCCGCAGTAGAACAAGAAGGTCACGTCGAGAGCCCCGAGCGCGCCGAACTGCACCAGCGCGATGCTCCCCGCATTGATGACGAACGCGAAGAACAGAAGGAACAGCTCGCGGTTGCGCTGCGTCTGCGGCACCCGGATGCGCCGGAGCGCGCGGATCACCGCCGTGTCGGCGGCGATGGACTCGGTGCTGTTCGGGGCACTCATCGGGTGGCCTCCGCGGAGCTGCGCAGACGATCGACGATCGCCTCGGCGTCGGCGAGCGAGCGTGCCGAGATGGTGCGCTCGACGGTCGCCCGGCTGAAGGAGGGGAGATCGGCCAGGGCGATCTCGGTGTCTTCGTACGGCGTCGAGAGCGCGATCGGTCCGATGTTCTGCTGGATGCCCTGGAAGATCACGACAGTGTCGTCGTCGGCCCCGACGAAGTAGCGGGTCTGGGTCCAGTTGTACGCAGCGAACAGTGCCCCCGCGATGAGGGCGAGGACGATCACGAGGCCGACGATCCAGCCGATCCGGCGTCGCTTCGAGCGGCGGCGATCCTCTTCGATCAGCTCCTCGAGGAACTCGGCGGCCGGCTCGAAGTGCGTCGGCTCGTTCGCCGCCTGCCGGTTCGGGTGCAGCCACCCGCCGCGGCCGGAGCGGGCGGCCGGCACCTCGATGCCCACCGGATTGGAGGCCGAGCCGACGATCGTGGGCGTGCCGGAGAAGATCGGATGCTGCCCGCCGACGTCGACGAGGACGATGGTGACGTTGTCGGGGGCGCCGGCATCCAGTGCCTGCTTGAGCAGATTGTCTGCGGTGCGACCCGGTGCGAGGCCCAGCGCCAGCGCCTTGGCCGTGTGCGCGTCGTCGACGACGCCGCAGAGGCCGTCCGAGCACAGCAGCCACCGGTCGCCGGGCTGCGTCGGCATGATGAAGGTGTCGAGCTCCGGATCGGCGTCCATGTCTCCGAGCACGCGCATCAGCACCGACCGACGCGGGTGGAACCGCGCCTCCTCGGGCGTGATGCGGCCCGAGTCGACGAGGCGCTGCACGAACGTGTGGTCGGTGGTGATCTGGGTCAGGGCGTCGTCGCGGAAGAGGTAGATGCGCGAATCGCCGATGTGCGCGATGACCGCATAGTCGTCGACCATGAGGAGGGCGCTGACGGTGGTGCCCATGCCGGCCAGCTCGGGCTTGAGGTGCACCGTGTCGATCAGCTCGACCGCAGCGTCGGCGATCGCGTCGCGGAGCGCCCGTTCGGCGGCGGAGGTGGAATCGAACGGGACATCGAGACGCTCGAGACGCGCGATCGCCAGGCTGGACGCGACATCCCCGCCCGCATGCCCGCCCATGCCGTCGGCGACGGCGAACAGGTTCGAGCCGGAGTACCCGGAGTCCTGATTGTTGGAGCGCACCTTGCCGGTGTGCGAGATGGCGGCGCTCGAGCCCTGGAAGACCATGTGTCGAGGGTCTGCTACTTCCGAAGCTCGAAGGTCGTCGCGCCGACCTTGATCGGGGCACCCGTGATGATCGGCACGGGCGAGCTGACGCGGGCGCCGTCGTGCCAGGTGCCGTTCGTCGAATCGAGATCCTGGATCATCCACTGCTCGCCCCACAGGACGAGGCGGGCGTGATGACTGGAGGTGTAGTCGTCGCGGATCACCAGGCCGGACTCGCTCGAGCGCCCGATCGTCAGCGGCTCGCTGCCCAGCGGCAGCTCGAGCCCGGACTTCGGTCCGCTGGTGATGACGATGCGCGAGACGGCGTCGGTGGTGGCGAGCCCGCCCTTCTTGGCGGAGGGAGCGGCCTTCGGCCCCGCGACGGGAGCGGTGGCGCGAGGAGCGGGAGCGGGCGCCGCCGCGGGTGCCGGCTCCGGCATCCGTCGCACCTTCACACCGAACAGGTCGGCGCGAAGGGAGTACACCACCGCGAACACGAAGAACCACAGCAGCACGAGGAATCCCACGCGCAGCAGGAGCAGGGTCAGCTCACTCACGGCAGCTGACCTCCGTCGCGCCGGTCGAACGCGCGGGTGACGTCGGCGGCGGGCTGCGTCGGACGCGGCGGGGCGGCCTGCGCGACGACCCGGAAGACGATGTCGGTGCGGCCGATCGTGACGGTCGAGTCGGGCGCCAGTGCGGCCTCGACCACCTTGCGACCGTTCAGGAGGGTGCCGTTGGTCGACTGCATGTCCCGGACCATGGCGCGCTCGCCGTCCCAGAGGATCTCGACGTGCTTGCGGCTCGTGCCGGAGTCGGCGACCGTGATGTCGGCATCGCTGCCGCGCCCGATGACGGTGCGCGACTTCACGATCGGATGCCGCTTGCCCTCGACATCCAGCACGCCTCGCCAGGCGACCCGGCCCTCGGCCGTGGCGGACTCCACCCGGAGTGTGCCCGTCGAGAGCTGGTCGTCTCGCTCGAGGGTGATCGACACGGGCCCGGCGAACGTGTACCCCTGCGACTTCGCGTGCTTCTGGACGAGTGTGTCGAGCTCCTCGCCCAGGGTGCCGCCGAGCGTGCGCATGCGCTCATCGTCGGCCGCCGACAGGTGCACCGTGAACGAGTTGGGCGCCAGGATGCGGTCGCGGCTCACGATGGCGGCCTTCTTGTCGAGTTCGCTCCGCAGGGCGGACGCGATCTCGACGGGCTGGATGCCGCTGCGGAAGGTCTTCGCGAACGCGCTGTTCACGGCGCGCTCGAGACCCTTCTCGAAGCTGTCAAGTAATCCCACACGACTCCTTAGGCAGGGGGTGCCGGTCGGTACATGCTAATTGCATACGCTGTGGACGACCGGGAAGGTGGTGCGTGCGCCGCGCGAGGCTCTTTCTCGGCGCCTCCAGAAGCCGGACGCGCGGCGCCACGTCCGCGGATGCCGGGATGTGGAGGAGTTGTGCACTCGGGAGGACGAATCCCGCCGAATCGGTCCTCCGCCCGGCACATCTCCTTCCGTCTGCACGCGCTTCGGGACCCCGGCGACGATTCGAGGGCGGCAGGACTGCGTGATATCCTCGGGAAGTTGAGTTGCGAGCGCCTACGGATGCCGCATCTCGCGCGAGTGGCGGAATAGGCAGACGCGCTGGCTTCAGGTGCCAGTGCCCGAAAGGGCGTGGGGGTTCAACTCCCCCCTCGCGCACGAAATGACAAAGGGTCCCTGTTGGGGCCCTTTGTCATCTCCATGAGCGTTGCGGTTCGAGCTACTCCAGCACCGGCACGAGCACCATCACGATCTCTTCGACCTCGCGCCCGACTCCGGGGGCGAAGTCGAAGTCGCGCGAGACCTCGGTGAAGCCGAGCTTGGCCAGCACCGCGATCGATGCCGCGTTGTGCGCGGCGACGCGGGCGAACAGCGGCCGTTCGGGCTCGCGCGAGATGAGCAGGCGAAGCGCCGCGGTCGCGACGCCGCGCCCCCACGCGTGGCGGGCTATCCAGTAGGTGACCTCGCGGTCGCCCTCCACCGAGAAGAGCGCAGCGGTGCCCGCAAAGCCGCCCCTCTCGGTGACGACGTACATCGCGACATCCGGTGCCGCTCGATGGCGTGCCATCCACTCGTCGAAGACGTCGCGGTCATCGGGATCGGCCGCGGTGAACGCGGCCATCTCGACTGCGGCGCGATCGCGCATCATCTCGAAGATCGCGTCGAGATCGTCGTCGTCGAGGTCCCGCAGTTCGATGTGCCCCACGCGGTCAACGGTATCGACGGCCGACGACTCGCATAAGGGCGGATCAGGCCAGGCCGTGCAGGTCGCGGAGGATCGCCTCGGCCCGCGTTCCGTCTCGTTCGGCCACGGCATCCCGGAACTGGACGTACCCCTCGGTGCGCCGGATCGGGCACTCCACGAACGGGTGCCAGCCCGCGAGGTTGCGGCGGATCGCGAGCTCGGCCTCGTGCATCACCTTGATGAAGGCGACGTTGTCGGTGTCGTCGATGATGTGGTCGAAGAACCGCGACGTCGCGGTCATGATGCCCGCGTGATCGTCGACGCGGGATGCGGCGATGATCGCATCCGCGTGCTCGAGGGTGCGGGCGAGTTCGTCGTCGGTGCAGCGCTGGACGGCGAGGCGCACGGCGTTGCCCATCAGGTAGACGAAGAACTCGTGGGTGTCGGCGTGCACCTTGGCGCTCGGAGCGGAGACGCGCGTGTAGCGATTCGGCGACACCTCGACCAGGCCGGTGCGCTCCAGTCGCTGCAGCGCCTCGCGCACCGGCGTGCGCGAGACCCCGAGGCGTTCCGCGAGCTCCTGGTCGCGCAGTCGCTCGCCGGCGCTGAGCCGGCCGTCGAGGATCGCCTCACCGAGGAGCGCATACACCTCGTCTCCGAGGACGGCTCCGCGCGGCTCCAGAGGTGCGAACGGCGTTGTCATGACCGGCCCAGTCTACGACCGAGGATTCATGCGCATGGACCTCGGCAGCCGATCGCGGCGGATGCTGGAATTCACCGCGCGGATTCCTCGCTGAACGGCCGATATATCAGTAGAATGTGCGGGTCACGCCACGCGTGGCCTATCCGGGGGGATCCGTCGACGCCCGGGCTTCGAGTGAATTGCTCAGCCCGGGCGTGCGATGGGGTGTGCAACGTTTGTGTCACCATCTTTCACGGAGATCTTCCGGCGCGCCTGCGATTCGATAACCTGGATGGGACTCGACGCAGATGGCGCGGGCACCCCACAGAACGGCAATACATGAGTACCCAGGGCACGGTCAAGTGGTTCAACGCGGAGAAGGGCTTCGGCTTCATCGCTCCTGATGACGGCGGCGCCGACGTCTTCGCGCACTACACCGCGATCCAGTCGGGCGGCTACCGCTCGCTTGAAGAAAACCAGCGCGTCGAGTTCGAAGTAGCCCAGGGCCCCAAGGGCCTGCAGGCTGAGAACATTCGTCCGGTCTAACCGACCTACCGCGCAGCGTCCGGCGCTGCGCACAGTGAGGCGGGTTTCGGCGATATTCGCAGCGCCCGCTTCACTGCCATTCACGCGAAGATCCGCGCGAGCTCTTGCTCGTGCGGATTTTTGTTTCCCGTAACTTGCTGGACTCACGTCGCGTATAGCGTCGAATGCGGGCCGATGGTGACCCTCCATGATCGCGATCCGATTGGACCTGCCGATGGCTTCCATCTCCCGCCGTACCGCGCTGGCCGCCCTGCTGACCACCGCGCCGATGCTGCTGGCAGGATGCGACCTGGGTCGGACTGCTATCACTCCCGGTGCGGCCAGCGCGACGCCGAGTGGGGTCAAGACGGGTTCGCCCGCAGCATCCCCCGCCGTCGCGTCGGTGGGATCGCTGGGAAGCGGGGAATTCGGTCCGACCGGCAAGCACTGGCCGTCCAGGACGCCGGCGCCGACCGACACGTTCGACTTCACCGTCGAGGTCAATCCGACCTGGGCGGCGATCGCGGACGGCATCAAGCAGGCGATCGCGAAAGCGCCGAAGGGCAAGACGCGCGTGCTCGTCAAGCCCGGCGTCCTGCCGGGCTTCGGTGCCGGCTCGAGCAAGCCGCCGGTGCTGAAGGGCGTCGGCAAGACGGGCCTGCCCTATCGCGTGCTCGTGATGCCCCGCGACGGAGTCGGTACCGTGACGTTCGCCGACTCCCTGCGCTTCGACCTGGTCGCGGGTGTGAGCTTCGTCGGCTTCTGGCTCTTTCCCAACTCCATGGTGCTCAGCGGGGTGCAGGACTTCGCGTGGGCATGGTCCAAGGGGCAGGCGTTCAACATCAGCTCCAACTCGGCCGTGGTCACCTCGGACGTCGAGCTGGTCGAGTGCGTCACGGCGGACGCCCGCCTGATCGACGCCGACACCTGGGCGTTCCGCACCGGCGGCCAGCCGTACATCAACGTCTCCGTGGTCGGCTGCTATCTCGCCCCGTCGTACAAGGCGGCCGGGTCCAGCGCCCACTGCGACACACTGCAGCTGTCGGGCAATGAGGCCAAGACCGGGCTGGTCTTCCGCGACACGGTCATCTTCTCCTCGACGAACGCCGGGTTCATCCCTTCCGGCGGTGCCGACGACGTTCTGTTCGACCACTGCCTGTTCGTCGGCGGAGACCGGATGCTGGTGCGGTACCCGCTGCCGGCAGGCGCAAACGCCTTCACGTCCGGCTACCCGGCGGCGATCAACGGCGTCGGCTCGGTCGATGTGATGTCGGCCACCAACTCCACCTTCATCGGAAACGTTCGCGGCACATTCAAGTCGGTGCAGAACACGAAGGTGTCGGCGACCAAGCCCCCCGCGGCGACCTCCGGTTCGTTCACGAGCGACCCGTCGCTGTCGTCCATCGACGCCGCCTGGCTCGAGTCGCGCAGCCCCATGCCCAGCGACGACCGCCTGCGCGCAGCGTGGGCTGCCGTATAGAGGTCGGCCGGAGACAGCGCATCGTGCAACCGGATGATGCTCCGCGGGTGCATATCGCATTCGCCGCGGACAATGTCGTGTCGAAAGGGCTCGCCGCCGCCGTTCGCTCGGTAGACGAGAGCCTCGCCCGTGCCGGGCGCACCGGGTCCGTGCACGTCGTCGACTGCGGACTGAATGCCCGGTCGCGTCGGAGGATCACTCACAGCGCGGACCCCACCCGGACCACGGTGAACTGGCTGACCGTGCGCGCCGAGGCCCAGGACCTGGTCCGATCGCTCGCGGCGGGATCGACGCGCCCCTACCCTCCGTCGGCCTACGCTCGCCTGCTTCTGCCCGCGCTGCTGCCGCGCGTGGTCGACAAGGTCGTCTACCTCGACGCGGACACCATCGTCCGCGGCGACATCGCGAGCCTCTGGGACGAGGACATGGGCGAGCAGCCCCTGTTCGCGGTCCGGGATCTTCCGCTCGAGAACGGCAATGCCGCGAGAATCGCACGGACCGTCGATCAGGCCCGGTACCCCTACGATCCCGCCGGCGTGTACTTCCAGTCGGGCGTGCTCGTCATGGACATCGGCGCGTTCCGCCGCGAACGGCTCGCAGAGTCCGCCTTCGCATTCCTGCGCGAATACCCGGCGATGCAGTTCCCCGACCAGGACGCACTGAACGCGCTGCTCGCACCCCGGACGCGGATGATGGACCCGCGCTGGAACCAGATGGTCGCGGTGTACCGGTACGCGGATGCCGCGGCCAGTCCGTTCGACGAGGAGCAGTTCCAGGAGCTCAGGGACGATCCCTTCGTCGTCCACTATTCCGGCAGGCCCAAGCCCTGGGAGCCCGGCTGCGAGCACCCCTGGCTCGCCGATTGGTTCGCCCTCCTGGACCGAACGCCGTGGGCCGGCTGGCGCCCGACCCCGTTGAACGGCCTGCTCGAGCGCCTTCCCCGCATTCCACGGGTCGCGCAGCGACGCATCCGCAACGTCGTGCGCTCCCTGAAGACGCAGGATCCACCGCCCGCTCCGCAGGCCTCGACCGAGGCGGCCGCATGAGGCCGCCGCGCTGGCTGCTGGCGCCACTGCAGTCGGAGCGCCTCATCCGGTTCGTCGATCGGCTCACCCTGCGCACGCGCCGCGGTGACGGCACCGCGCACCTGCTGATCGCGCCCCCGGGCGGCGGCAACATCGGCGACCAGGCGCTGGTCGAGGCCTTCGTCGAAGCGACCGCCGGTCCGGTCGTGGTCGTCGTCAGGCGGATCGGCGACATCGACATCCCGACGCGACTGAGTGCGCGGATGCGGCTCGTGCCGCTGCCCGCGCTGGTCTACGGCTCCGCGATCGGCCACTGGCGGGATGCTGCCAAGCTCGATCGGGAGCTGCGCGCCGCAGCATCGGTGAGTGTCGTCGGAGCGGACATCATGGACGGCGCCTACGTGCTGCGCGCCTCGGTCAATCGCGCCGGTCTCGCCGAGCGCCTGGCACGGCTCGGCTGGGAGCCGCGCATCCTCGGCTTCAGCTGGAACGACACGCCCGAACCCCGCCGCCAAGACGGCGATCCGGCGGGCGTCCGGTGCGGGCGTGCGGATGCTCCTGCGCGACCCGCTCTCGGCGGAGCGGGCCCGCCGCGACGGCATCTCGGTCACCGACACCGCCGACCTCGTCTTCCTCGCCACGAGCAGAGACGACGACGTGCTCGCCGGCATCGCCCCCGGCGTCCCGGCGGACGAGCGCATCGCACTGATCAACGCCTCCGGTCTCGTCGGCTCCGGGGACTCGCAGGTGCACGACTACGCGACGATCATCGCGGAGCTCCGTGCCGACGGGATGCGAGTGATCATCGTCCCGCACGTATCCCGGCCCGGCGCCGACGACCTCCCGCTCTGCCGGCGCATCGCCGCGGAGTTCGCTGATGATCCTTCGGTGTCGCTGGTGGAGCGCCTCCTGGCTCCCGCGCAGATCCGCGGCCTGGCCGCCCGCGCGAGCGTCGTGGTCACCGGCCGCATGCACCTCGCGGTCATGGCGCTCCTGGCCGGAACCCCGCCCATCACGGTCGCGACCCAGGGCAAGGTGGAGGGGCTGATGCGGCTCTTCGGCTGGCGTGAACTGTGCGTGCAGCCGGGCGACGGCTTCGCCGCCCGCGTGGAGCCGGTGCTGCGCGGCATCCTGGACGATCCGGAGGGCGCACGCGCGCGACTGCTCGAGAGCCGTGCGGGCGTGGTCGCCCTCGCCGCCGCCAACGTCGACGGCCTGAGCGCCGCGCGCCAGGAGGTGCTCGTCTCATGAGTTCAGCCGACCGTCGTGTGCCGCGAATCAACGGCCTGAAGCTCTTCGAGATCGCGCAGCGAGCCAGGGATGCGGCCTTCAGTCTCATCGCAGGGCCGGGCTTCGCCTCGTTCGGGCCGGGGAAGCCGGATCATGCTGCCGTTCCGTGCCGGGAATCCGCAGAAGGTGGCGATCGGGTCCCAGGTGCTCATCGGGCCGTCGTCGTGGTTCATGGTTCCGCGGCTCGACGCGCCGGGCGCGGTCATCCACATCGGCGATCGCGTGCGGATGAACCAGACATCCATCTCCGCCGTCGAGCGCGTGACCATCGGCGAGGCCACCGCCCTCGCGCGCGGTGTGTACATCGCCGACCACATGCACGGCTTCCACGACCCACGGCTCGCGGTGCGCGATCAGCCGCTCGAGCGGATCGCACCGGTGACCATCGGCCGCGGTGCGTGGCTCGGCCACAACGTGGTCGTCCTCCCCGGCGTGACCATCGGGGACGGGGCCGTCATCGGCGCCAACAGCGTCGTCACGCGCGATGTGCCGGCGCGCACGGTGGCGGCAGGCGTGCCGGCGAAGGTGCTCCGGAAGATCGACGCATGAGCACCTCCGCCGCCCCGGTCGCGCTCGACCACGTCTTCACCTTCTCGTACGAGACGTACGCCGACGCGGCGCAGCGTGGCATGATGCGGCCGCCGGACCGCATCCTGCAGACGCTCATGTCGAGTCCGCGCGTGGGCCGCCTCCTGGTGGCGAACCCGTATCGCTCGTTCGCGAGCGAGGCGGCACGCCGGGTGCGCGGACGGGACGACGGCTTCAGCCGCGCGGCGCACCGCATGCTGGTGCAGCCGGTGCGGCTCTCCCGTGCCGACGCCACCTCACGGCGACGTCTCGTCGCGGCGTACCGGCGATACGACGAGAGCCTCCGCCGCGCCGCCGAGGAGATGGGCCTGCACTCGCCGAGGGTCATCACCACCAATCCTCTGGTCGCCGGCTTCGCGCCCTTGGCCTGGGCGTCGACGGTGACCTACTTCGGCCGCGACGACTGGCTGAGCTCGGAGGCGCGCCGCGCGTACTGGCCGGCATACCGAGCCGCATACCGCCAGATGCGCGAGGCCGAGGTGGGCGTGGTCGCGGTGTCGGAGCAGATCATCGAGCGCATCGACCCGCTCGGTCCTCATGCCGTCGTTCCGAACGGCGTCGAGCCGGCCGAGTGGGCGGGCCCCGTTCCGCCGGCTCCGGACTGGCTCGCCGCGATCCCCGGTCCGCGCGCCATCTACGTGGGCACGATCGACACCAGGCTCGACACCGAAGGCGTGGCGGCTCTGGCGGCCGCCCGCCCCGAGGTCGAGCTTCGTCCTGCTCGGTCCGGTGCCCGATGGCGACTACATCCGGCCGCTGCGCGGCATCCCCAATGTGCACGTCCATCAGGGAGTGGGCAGGGCCGAGCTCGTCGCCGCCCTGCGCAACAGTCACGTCTCGCTGCTGGCTCACCGGCGCACCCCGCTGACCGAGGCGATGAGCCCGCTCAAGGTGTACGAGTATCTCGCCGCCGGTCTGCCGGTGGTCTCCATCGACCTGCCTCCGGTGCGCGATCTCGGGGACCGCGTGCTCCTCGCGCCCAGCACGGCCGAGATGACTCCGATGCTCGACCGGGCGCTCGAGCTCGGCATCGCGACCGAAGGTGAGCGGACCGATTTCGTCGCCCGGCACAGCTGGGCATCGCGGCACCGCGTGATCCTCGACATGTCGTGCCGGAGCCTCATGTTACGTCGAGGTGAAGAGTTCTCTTCGTCCGTGTGAAACCTCGCCTCAGACATGTCGCTTCGACCTCCGCGACCCTAGCCTTGAACTGTGTCCCGGTTCGCCGGGCCGCGCTTCAACAGCTCCACAGACTCCAACAGCTCCACCCGCTCCACCGCGACACGTCGAGTTCCGACTGACGGGTCCAGCCCGGGTCACAGCCGCCCCAACAGTCATTTTCGCTCGATGATCCTGGGGGGTCGGAGTTGAGCTCTGTCAGTCATTCCCTGCCCGCGCAGAGCGCGGAGTCGTGGGATGCGATCGCCCGGGGGGTCGTGCCACGGCAGCCCCTGACGCTCGCCTGGTTCCCGCGCCTGGTCACGGGCATCGTCATCGGCGACGCTCTGGCCATCGCCCTGTCGCTGATCGCGGCCACATTCGTCCGTTTCGGCGTCGGGCCTTCGGGCCTGCCCGACACCGGCCCCGGCTATGTCATCGCCGCCGGATGCGTCGCGGCGGTGTGGCTGATCGCGCTGTCCGGTGCCAAGAGCCGGGCCAAGCGGATCATCGGCGAGGGGCTGACCGAGTACCAGCGCGTCACGAATGCGACGCTGATCGCTTTCGGCGTCGTCGCCATCTTCTGCTACCTCGCTCAGATCGAGTTCGCCCGCGGCTACGTGGCGCTGGCCCTTCCCTTCGGATGGGCGCTGCTGATCTGCAACCGGCTGGCCTGGCGCCGCATCCTGCTGCGCATGCGGCGCGACGGACGCTGCCTGACGGGAGCGATCGTCGTCGGCTCGGCGATCGATGTCGAGCGGACCGTCAACGAGCTCGCGCGGAACGTGCGCGCCGGATACCGCTCGATCGCGGTCGCGATCTTCGACCGCCTCGAGGATGCCTCGCCCGCGACCAGGGCCTCGCTCGCCGCCCTTCCGCAGGTCGACTTCGACCAGGTCGTGGATGCCACGAAGGACTCGCGCGCACGGGCGCTCATCCTGGCCGGCGACCTGCCCGGCGGTCGCGATCACATCCGCGAGATGGGCTGGCAGCTCGAGAACTCCCGCGCCGAGCTCATCCTGGTCTCGCGGCTGACCGATGTGGCCGGCCCGCGCGTTCACCTCCGCCCCGTCGTCGGGCTGCCGATGGTCCACGTGCAGCTGCCTCAGTACACGGGCGTCGCGCACACCGTGAAGCGGGCCTTCGACGTCTTCGCCTCAGCAGCGGCGCTCCTGGTCCTCTCGCCCGTGCTGGGTGTGATCGCGCTGACCGTGCGCCTGAGCGACAACGGACCCGCGCTGTTCCGGCAGGAGCGCGTGGGCGTCGGCGGATCGTCCTTCACGATGCTCAAGTTCCGCTCGATGGTGATGGATGCCGACTCCCGGCGCGCCGAGCTGCTCGAGCAGAGCGAGGGCAACGGCGTGCTCTTCAAGATCAAGGACGACCCCCGGATCACGTCCGTCGGGCGGGTGCTGCGGCGATTCTCGCTCGATGAGCTCCCTCAGCTGTGGAACGTTCTGCGCGGCGACATGAGCCTGGTCGGTCCGCGCCCGCCGCTGCCGAGCGAAGTGGAGCTCTACGCCGGTCATGAGACGCGCCGCCTCCTCTCCAAGCCCGGGATCACGGGCTTGTGGCAGGTGAGCGGTCGAAGCGACCTGAGCTGGGAGGACAGCGTCCGCCTCGACCTCTACTACGTCGAGAACTGGTCTTTCACCGGCGATCTGATGCTGCTGCTGCGAACGGTCATCCAGATGTTCAAGCACGACGGCGCGTACTAGAAGGGGCGGATGATGCCGAAGACGATGATGGTCTGCTCGGGCGGCGGGCACCTCAAGCAGCTGTTCACGCTTTCGTCGCGACTGGGGGTGGCACCGGAGGATCAGGTCTGGATCACGTTCGAGAACGGACTGTCCTCGTCGCTTCTGGAAGGGCGCGAAGTGCACTACGCGCCCTTCGTGGCCCCCCGGGACCTCCGAAACCTCTGGCGGCTGCGATCACTCGCGTCGCGCGTGATGCGCGAGCACACATGGGATCGCGCGTTCAGCACGGGCTCGAGTCCTGCGGTCGCGGTGCTGCCGATGGCGGCCGCGCGAGGAGCCGAGGCGCACTACATCGAGAGCGCGGCGCGCGCGGACGGGCCCTCCATGTCCGGCCGCATCCTGGAACGACTGGGTCGCGTGCACACCTACACCCAGTACCCCTCGTGGCAGAGCTCGCGCTGGCAGTACGGCGGGTCGATCTACGACGGGTTCGTGCCCGGTCCGACGACGCGCATCCCGACGCACATCCGCAAGGCGGTCGTCACGGTCGGGACGCAGGAGGGCTACGGGTTCGACCGGCTGTACGACGCCCTCGTTCCTCTTCTGGCCGACTGCGACGAGGTGCTGTGGCAGACCGGCCCGCAGGATGTCTCCCGCTGGGGCATCGAGGGGCGTGACCGGGTGCCTCACGCCGAGCTCAACGAAGCCGTCCGTGAGGCCGATGTCGTCATCGCGCACTCCGGGACGGGCTCGGCGATCACCGCGTTCGAGCAGGGGAAGTTTCCCGTGCTGGTGCCCCGTCTCGCCCGGCACGGCGAGCACATCGACGACCATCAGCTGCAGATCGCGATCGAGATGCAGCGCCGCGGTCTGGCCTTCATGCGCATGCCCGAGGAGCTCCACCCCGACGTGCTCCTGAACGCAGCCGCCCGCACGGTGCAGGTGGTCCAGGCTCCGCCGATGGCGATCGCCGCCTAGCGGCGCAGCGCGGAACCGGCGGTCACAGCCGCCGGAGGAGTTTGGCGGGGATGCC
The DNA here is from genome assembly GCA_963717585.1 of uncultured Actinomycetota bacterium. Lineage (GTDB taxonomy): Bacteria > Actinomycetota > Actinomycetes > Actinomycetales > Microbacteriaceae > Microbacterium. The sequence continues at coordinate 249,899 of CAVQWI010000003.1, forward strand.
GCCGTAGAGCGCGTCGGGTTCGCAGTCCGCCGTCACCACGGCGCCGGCGGCGATCACCGCACCCGCCCCGACGGTGACGCCGGAGAGGATGGTGACGCCGGCGCCGAGCCAGCATCCGTCGCCCACGACGATCGGCGCCGCGACCGTCCTTCCCGCCCTCGCCGCCGATGGACCCAGCTCGTGCGTGGTCGGCACGAGCGTGCATCTCGGGCCGATGCGAACGCCGCTCCCGATCGTGACGGGCGCGTTGGCGCCGACGAGCAGCTCCGCGTTGACGAAGACGTCGTCGCCGATGCTGAGCACCGAGGGATCTCCGATGAAGCGGATGCCGGGCAGCACGCGTGCGCGACCGATGGTCGTCCCGGCTCGGCGCAGGAGCCGGGTCCGCATCGTGGGGGACCACAGGCGCGAAGATGCGACGGCGGCCAGAAGGTGCTTCGTCTTCATGCGGACCGGTACCCGGCCCTACGGGACGAGCGCCCTCTCCACGACATCCCATGCGGCCGCGGCGATCGCCGCCTGTCCCGCGATCGAGGGATGGAAGTGGTCGAGCGTCGAGACCTCGGCCGTGGTGAACTCGACGGCGTTGACCGCGCCGTCGTCCGAGACGCAGCCCTCGCTCGCGGCGCAGGCCGCGACGATCGCAGCGTTGTTCGCGTCGATCGTGTCCTGGATGGCTGCGCGGCGCGCCTCGTCGTCGGGCGCGTCTGATGTCGCATCGTCGAGCATCGACGTGCACGACGTGCTCGAGTTCCACGCGTTCACCGCGCTCGGATCATCCCGCCCCACACGCCACAGCTGAAGGAGATCGGGGATCGACAGCGCGACCACCGTCGCGTCGGGCAGCGCGGCGTGCGTGCGTGCGAGCAGATCGGCGTATCCGGCGGCGAACGTCGCCGTCGGCGTGATGGCAGACGTGCTCGCGGTGCACACGTCGTTGGCGCCCACGAGGACGAGCACGAGGTCGGCCTCCGAGTCGGTGAGCGCCCGGATCGCGGCGTCCCTCGTCCCGATGCCCGCGCCGGGGCGGGCGAGCGCCATCGTCTCGGGTGCGGTGCCGGTCAGCTGTCCCCAGCGGCTGGCGACCGAGTTCACGGCCGGGTCGGTGCCGACGGCCCACGACGCGCGCTCGCACACTCCCGCTTCCGAGCACGCATTGACTCCGAGGGACATCGAGTCGCCGACGACGGCGATCGTCGAGATGTCCGGCAGCGTCGGACTGGCTGTCGGCGTGGCCACCGGCTCCGGCTCCGCGGCGGCGCAGCCGGTGAGCGCGAGCATCGCCGCGAGCACCGCCGCGACCGCCAGTCTGCCGCCACTGAATCTGCTGGTGGGTGTCACGACCTACCGCCCTTCGCTGCGGATTGCTCGGCACGCAGGGTGCTCGAAATCTCATCGGGCCCGATCTCGGCGACCCCGAGCACCGCGGCCGGCGTGTTCTCCGGCAGGTCGGGGTCGGATGCGCTCCGGCGCGACGCCGGCCGTCGTGCCTTGAGGACGAAGTCGAGGATGGCCTTCGTGTCGCGCCGATACGCGGGGATCACCAGGAACACCGCCATCGCAGCCACGCCGGCCGCCCCGCCGAGGATCACCTGGAGGATGGCCGGCCATCCGGTCGTCAGCGACACCACGGCCCATGATGCGGCGAAGGCGAACGGTGTCATCACCACGGGCCGGATCAGCGGAGCGCACAGGTCGGTCCATCCGCGGAGGAACGTCCCCCGGATCGCCACCGTGAACCCGGGGACCAGCATGACCAGCGTGATCAGTCCGTAGAGGAGCGCAAGCCCCTCCATCCCGTTCCACCAGATGCCGACGAAGAACATGGCGATCACGATCGGCCTCGTGATGAGGGAGTAGACCAGCTGCCGGTGGGCGCGGCCGAGCGTGATGAAGAGCCAGCCCTGCACGTTGCCGATCGCCTGTGCCATGCCCGCGATCGCGAGGAGGCTGAAGATCGACCGCGGCCTCCTCCCACCCCGGGCCGAGCAGCACCGCCACGAGCGGACCGGCGACGGCCGCGGCGATCGCGTAGGTCGGCAGTGAGAGGTAGCCGATGATCGACAGCGCGGCACGGATGTAGCGGCGGTAGCGCTCGCCGTCGTCCTGCAGGCGGCTGAGCACCGGGAGTGCGACGCGGCCGAGCGGTCCGTTCAGCTGCTGCTGCGGCAGCAGGAAGAGGGCGTACGCGCGCGAGTACTGGCCGAGCGCCGCCGGGCCGAGCTGCTGGCCGATGATCACGTTGTCGAGGTTGCGTGCGGCGTAGTTGAGCAGCTGCACCCCGAAGATGCTGCCGCCGGTGGTGATCAGCGGAAGGACGTCGCGGCCGAGGCGCGGCGTGCCCCACCGGGGCTTCGCGGCCACCCAGAGTGCGATCAGGCGGTAGACCTGACCCGCCCCGGCGAGGATGACCAGGGACCAGACCCCGAAGCCGAGGACCGCGGCGAGAAGCGAGAGGACGACGCCGACCAGCATCGCGACGATGTCGATCATGGCGAGCGTGCCGAATCGCAGCTCCCGCTGGATCGACGCCTGCATCGGCATCGCGAGGCCGTTGAGCAAGAGCGTCGGTGCCACCGCGAGCGTCAGCACCAGCAGCTGAGGCTCCCCGTAGAGGGCCGCGATGAGCGGCGCGCAGGCCGCGATCACCAGCATGAGGCCGCCGCCGAGGAGCGCCGAGAACCACAGCAGCCCCGACCACTGGCGCTGGGTGAGCGTGCGCGCCTGGAGGATCGCTCCGGTCATGCCGAAGTCGCGGACCAGGTCGGCGACGCCGACGATCGCCATGATCATGACCACGAGCCCGAAGTCGCTCGGATCGAGCAGGCGAGCCAGCAGCATGGTGGAGGCGAGCTGGATGAGGGTCTTCAGCCACAGGCCGCTTGCGGTCACCGCCGCACCGCGCGAGGCGGTGTGCCCGAGGTTCTTCGGGGCGGCGGCCGGGGCGTCGGGTGTCGGCGGCGACGTCGGTGCCGTCATACGTCCACCAGCGTCCGCGTTGACGCGTCGCGAGACCAGCCGACCGCCAGGCCCTGGTTCAGCAGCCGGCGCGCACGCAGCCGCGGGACGGCGTAGCCGTACGCGTAGAACGGGAGCGCGAACCACAGCGAGGGCCGCTTCGCGACGCGGCGGAGCAGGCTGCCGTAGCGCGAGCCTGCAGCATCCTGGCTCGCCACCTGGACCGTGCTCGGAAGAGATTGGTTGCCCACCTCGATACGCGTCGCGCGGCGGATGTGCGTCTTCATGTCCTTCGGCGCATGGATCGTGAAGGTGTGGTCGCCCAGAGTGATCCGCTCCTCGGGCAGGAAGCGCTGCTGGACGAAGCGATCGTCGGCGATGACGTCAGGGAACGCTCCCCAGCGTGCACGGCCGGCTTCGTTGACCGCATAGATGCCCGAACCGACATGGCCGCTGCGACGGTAGTCCGACTCCGCCCAGATGCGCTGGTACTGGCGAACGGCGAACGACGAGCGGGAGCTGTCGACGACGCAGCGCCGGAGCCGCCACGCGAGGCGAACCGCGTTGTCCAGAACCCGGGCGAGAGCCCGGAGTGCGTCGGCGTCGACCGTGACGTCCGCATCGAGGTAGATGCGGGGCAGCGCGGTCGCGAGCGCATCGCCCGCGTTGAGCGCGGCGATCTTCGAGGCGTTCGGGATCTCCGCCACCCGGATGCCGGTACCGGCCGTCGCGGCGTGCTCCGCCGTGTCGTCGGTGCAGCCGTTGGCGACGACGATCACCTCGAACTCTCCGGGCGCGGCGCCTCCGAGCGCATGGCGCAGTGTGCGCGCGACGAGCGCCCCCTCGTCGTGCGCGGGAATCACGATGCTCAGCCTGGGCGGCGTCATACGGCGACCCGTTCCGGTTCGAGCGTCGTCGTCGCCTCCCGCTCGGCTCGCGCGCGGAGCGTCGGCGGGCTCGCTGTCAGCAGCCATGCCGCGATCGCATAGAGGATGCAGAGCACGAAGAACGTCTGGTAGAAGCCGAAGGCATCGTAGAAGAACAGAGCGGCGGTGTATCCGGCGCCCGACACGACGATCGCGAACCCGAGGAACCCGAAGCGCGGGTCGTTCCTGGCGACGGTCAGCGTCCACCTCAGGATCATGATCAGCGGGATGAGGGTGAGCGCTGCGACGCCGATCACTCCGACGGCACCGGTCTCCAGCATCGAGCCGAGGACCTGGTTGTCGAGGATGTAGGCGTTCTGCTCGTCGCCCACCACGATCCGGCTGCCGACCCCGGTACCGAAGAACGGGCGGACGACGAACTGCTCGAGTGACGGGCCGAGGTCGGCCAATCGGCCGGCACCTCGGAATCCGGGCGACGTCTGCTGCGAGGCCACGAGTCCGTCGATGTCGAGGAACGACAGCAGCAGCGTGTCGAAGACCTTGGGAACGGCCAGGAACCCGAGCACCAGCGCGGGCAGGCCGAACGCCACCAGCAGCAGCCCGAGCCACGGGCGGAAGATGAGCGTGACCAGGAACATGACCGCGAGCACGACGACGGCCGTGCGGGAGACGGCCGACAGCACGCCGCACAGCAGGACGCCGGTGACCATCCCGTAGAGGATGCGGCGGCTGAGCTCGTTGCGCGGCCACTTGCCGTACTTCGCGAGGTAGATCGCGAGCGGGATCAGCATGCAGAGCATGACTGAGAGGGCGATCGGATGCTGCGCCGAGCCGTACGAGCGGTAGCCGCCCGCGCGGAACGCCTCCGCCTCCTCACGCAGCGCGATCAGAGGGAGGAACGAGTCCAGCCTGAGGAAGACATTGAAGCGCGTGACGCGTTCGAAGGTCGCGAACGCCGCCACGATCGCGCCGCACCAGACCAGCCCGGTGGCAAGGCCGATGACGAGCGTCTCTCGGGTCAGCAGCTGCCGCACGACGTAGAAGGTCGACAGCAGGATCGCGTAGTTGACCACCGCACCCACGGCGTCCGATGCGAGGCCCTGCTGCACCAGTTCGGTCCCGTTCATCGGGATCGAGATCACGAGGCTCGCGAAGAAGATGCCGATCGGCCAGCCGAAGGCGACGGGCTGCCAGGTCCGCTTCTTGTCGACCAGCAGCGCGCCGAGGATGACCAGCACGAGCAGCACGAGGATCACGCGATACGGCTCGAGCGCGAAGTCGAGCGGAATCGGCAGCGACCATCGGCGCACCGGGATGAACATGATGATCGCGACGAGGATCACCAGGCCCCCGGTGAAGGAGAAGATCGCCTTGCGCCCGAGGTAGAGGACCGCGACGCCGATCATCACGCCTCCCGCCACGAGGGGCGGCAGGAAGAACACGCTCACCGCGGCGATCGCGATGAGGACGAGCACGGCCGCGATCTGCCTCCCGATGGAGAGGGTGGTCCCCTCTCCATCGGGAGCGGCATCCGGGCTCGACTCGTCGGCCGCGGGCGCCTCGCGTGTGCCCTCTGTGGAGGGAAGGAGTGTCACGGAAGCTCCGATCAACCCACCGGAGCGGGTTCGCGCTCTTCGGAGCCCTCTTCGACCGGCGCCGTGTCGCTGCGCTTGTCACGGCGCGACGTGCGCGACGTGAGCTCGGTCGAGGGCCCTTCGTCCGTGAGGTCGGAGTCCTCCGCCGCGACCTCCGGCGGAAGCTCGCTCTTGGCCTTCTTCTTCTTCGCACGGCTGGACTTGGCGCCCGCGATGATGAAGGCCGCAGCGACGAACAGGAGGAAGACGCCGAGGAAGGCGACGACGACCGGAATCATCGGGTTGCTGCCTTCCACCGCCTCGGGCGGCGACTCGTCGAGCACCGACAGGATGACCCGGTCGGTCGGGGGGACGGCCTGTGCGTCCTGGTCCGCGACCACCTGATCAAGGAACGCGGCCGTCGCGGTCGTGGAGATCTCCTCCGCGCGCTCGGGTACGGTCGACACTCCCACGACCTCGATGATCGGCAGGCTGTAGCGGCCAGGGAAGGCCTCGTCTCCACCCGGCTGGGTGGTGCGGCGCAGGGCCGTCAGCTGCTCGGTATCGGCGAGGTCGCCGATCGTCCCCTCGACGGAGGCGCGCATGTCCTTGCCGCTGACGAGGTATGCGTAGAGGATCGCCTTCGAGGTCAGGTCGACATCCGTCGGCTGCGTCTGGCCCTCGACCAGCGCCTGACCCGGGATGACCGCTGTGTACAGCGGCTGGGTCTGACTGCTGATCAGGACCGTGTTGCTCGAGGTGTAGACCTGCTCGGCTCGTGGTACCACTTCGCCGTTGTCGATCTTGAAGCCGGCGAAGAAACCCGCCAGCGCCGCGATCAAGAGGCCGATGAGGAGCAGCCACTTGCTGTTCCAGAGGATCTGAAGATACTTCGGTACTTCCATTTTTTCACTCCCGTAACGCCCCCACGGGCGAGTGATGAATGTGCCGCCGGTGGCGCTGGACGAGAAGCAAATCGTCTGTCGACGAGATTGATCCCACGTTCATCATGAACGCCCCACAATCCGAGCGTGTTGCCGGATTGTTAATGGCTGGAGACATTTCGGTGGCAGGACGCTGATCGAGTTGCGTCGTCGCCGCTGGCCCGTAAAGAGTTGAGGAAAGGCACCGCAAAGGGTCTCGCGGAGCGGATCAGCAGCTGGGGGGCGGCATGAAGATACTCGTCTCATTCCCGCATGCCCTGGGCTCGCCGGGCATCGGATGGACCGCCTGGAACCAGGTGAACGAGCTCGTCAGGCGCGGACACGAGGTGACCGTCGTCGCAGCGAGCGTCGCCCGTCCGGTCGCAGGCGCGACCGTGACGCAGAGCCTCGCGCTCGGTGGTCGCCGCATCCCGCATCGCGCCGTCGGCCGTGACCGCGCCTTCGCGTGGCACGACCGCGTGGCGGAGCGTACCTACGAGAGGGTGCGGCCGGATGTCGTCCACCTGTGGCCGCTCGCGCCCGGGGCCACTGCGGCCGCAGCACGTGCCGGCGGTGCAGCCGTCGTCCGAGAGGCGCCGAACACCCACACCGTCCGCGCCTGGCGTGCGGTGGAGGAGGAGGTGCGGTCGCTCGGGCTCTCCGGAGCCGTCGCGACCGCCCACACGGCCGATGATGCCCACCTGCGGATGGAGCAAGCCGAGTGGGATGCCGCGACCGGCGTCCTCGCGCCGTCCGACGTCGTGGCGGACTCCTTCGCCGCGGAAGGATTCTCACCCGACCGCATCTTCCGCCATCAGTACGGATTCACTCCGGGCACGCGCCGCGTCGAACCGCGCCGGGCCGACGGACGACCGCTCCGCGCGATCTACGTGGGCCTCGGCGAACCGCGCAAGGGACTGCACTATGCGCTCCGCGCCTGGCTCGACTCCGACGCGAGCCGCGACGGCACGTTCACGATCGTCGGACGCATGCTCCCCGCCTACGGCGATCTGCTGCGCGACGAGCTGAGCCATCCGAGCGTGCGCGTCGTCGGCTTCTCGTCGGCGGTCGGCGCTGCCCTGTCCGCGTCGGACGTTCTGCTGCTGCCGACGATCGAGGAGGGCAGCGCGCTGGTCACCTACGAGGCGCAAGGCGCGGGCTGCGTGCCACTGGTCTCCAGCGCGGCCGGCGCGATGATGGATGACGGCGTGCACGGGCTCCTCCACGAGCCGCGGGACGTCTCCACGCTCACCGGGCAGCTCGATCTGCTGTCCGACGATCGGGAGAGACTCGCCGAGCTGTCGTCGGCGTCGATCGCCCATTCGCCGGAGCTGACGTGGGAGGCGGCCGGGGCGAATCTCGAGGCGGCGTACGGCGCCGCGCTCGACGCAGTGCACTCGACCCCGCCCGGCGCAGAGAGGGGACGCGTCGATGCCGTCCCCGTCTGATGTCACCGTCATCGTCTGCACGCGCGACCGGCCCGAGATGCTGGAGGGCGCGCTCGAGGCGATCCACGCGTCGACACCGTCGGAGGTCGCGATCCTCGTGGTCGACAGTGCCAGTGCCACTTCGGCGACCCGGGAGGTCGCCGAGGCAGCCGGTGTCGGGTATGTGCGGTCCGGCAAGGGACTCTCGGTCGCGCGGAACGTCGGCATCACGACCGCCGATCGGCCGATCGTGATCTTCACCGACGACGACTGCCGTCCGACGGACGGCTGGGTCCAGAAGCTCGCCGCCCACTTCCAGGAAGAGGCGGTTTCGGCGGCGACCGGCAGGATGCTGGACCACACGGTCTCGGCAGACGTGCCGTACCACCGTCAGACCAGGTACACGCGCCCGCTGTCCGGCATCGATGCCGGCCACGGGGCGGTGATGGCCTTCCGGCGAGACGTGCTCCTGCGCCTCGGCGGTTTCGACGACCTGATGGGCGCCGGCCAGAGGATGGCGGGTGCGGAGGATCTCGACATCTTCATCCGCATCCTTCGCGGCGGCACCGGCATCGTCCACGACGGCACCTGCGTCGTGCTGCACGCCAACACCCGCGTGGGAGATGCGTACGTCGAGCTGCACCGCGGCTACGGCCGCGGGCTCGGGGCGCTCGTCTCGAAGTGGCTGCGCACCGATCCGGGATTCGGGGTCAGCGTCGGCTGGCGGCTGTGCGGTCGGCACGATCGCCCGCATCGCGCGCGCCATGGCGGCAGGGAAGCCGGCAGACCACGATGTGGCCCTGCTGACCGGCATGGCGGAGGGCCTTCGCGCGACCTGGCGCACCCCGCTCGTCGGCGAGCGCTTCGTGCCGCCCTGGCAGACCGGCGGCATCCCCGCGCTGGTGACCATCGCCGCATCCGCGGCCCGAGAGGAGACCGCATGACGCAGACGCAGACCCCACCGGTCAGCGTTGACCTCATGCGCACCCTCGACGAGAAGCACATGGCCACGAGCCTCGCCTTCGAGGCGATGCACACGGCCGGAGTGTTCGTCGTCGACGGTGCGCCGCTGACTCAGCCCGACGGCAGCATCGATCGCGAGCGCGTGCTCGCGGCCGTGTCGCAGTCGATGGGACGCATCCCCGAGCTCGGCAAGCGGCTCATGCCTTCGCCGCTCGGCCTGACCGCGCCGGCCTGGGTCCCCGACGAGGACTACGACGTCGTGCAGCACGTGCACTTCGCCGACGGGACCGACGATCTCACCCCCGAGTCGATCAAGCGGCTCGCCGGTGTGAACCGGCCGCCGCTCGCACGGAACAAGCCGCTGTGGGACATGACGGTCACCCGGCTGAACGACGGCGACATCGCGTGCGGGTTCCGGCTCCACCACGTCGTGGGCGACGCGAAATGGGCCTTCGACAGCCTCACACTCGTGACGGACCCCGATCCCGTGCCCGAGCCGATGCCCGAGCGCACCCCCGTGCGGGCACCGCGCACGTCGCTGACCATCCCCGTCCACGCCGCGGTCGCGTGGGCTCGCGAGCAGCCGTCCGTCCGGGCGGGCTGGGCGGAGTACTGGCGCAAGCCGATCGTGAAGCGGGCCAAGCGCATGGGCGGTCGCAACACGCGATTCCTCAAGGAGTGGATGATCCGGCGGAAGAACCTCCGCGAGACGTACCTCCCGCCCACGACGGTGTCGTTCTTCTCCCTGGACGCCTCCACCAGCGCCCGCGCGGCCGCCAAGCTGCGCGGATCGCTCAACGACCTCCTCGTCGCGGCGGCGATGCGCGCGGTCGACGACGATGATCTCGGCATCGACGTCTTCGTCCCGGTCTCGCGCCGCACAAAGAACGACCGGCAGATCCGCAATCACGTCCTGCTGACCCGGGTGCACGGAGCACCCGGCGCCGAGCTGAACGAGCTGGTCCCGGAGGTTCGCCGTCAGGTCGTGGCCTTCTCACGGGGCACTGAGATCGACCCGCTTCCGCAGGGTCGCGCGATCGGGTACGCCACCATCGTCCCGTGGGCCGACCACAGGCGCTATCTCGCAGGCGCGGAGGTGCGCAACCTCGTCGCCCTGCCGGCATCCGACCCGCGTGACGAGTTCTCGGTCTTCGCGTCGACGTACGAAGGAGTCCTGAACGTCACGGTCGCAGGCCGCGCCGAGCTGGATGTCCAGGGGTGCGCCGACCGACTTCAGGCGATCCTCGAGGAGCTCGCCGCCGGTCGCAGGGAGGCCGCGTGAGCCGCTACGCCAAGGCGCTGCTTTCGGCGATCGATCCTCGCGTCTACTTCCATGGGCTGCGGATCCTGCACTTCTACGGGTACGCCCACGTCTCGCAGGTGCGCAAGCTCGACCGCGGGCCCGGCGCGACCTTCGCCCCGAACGTGTCGTTCCGAAACGCCGAGCGGATCACCATCGGCAGCGGAACCCACATCGGCGAGTACTCGACCATCTGGGCCGGAAACTCCGTCGGCCGCATCACGTTCGGCGAGAAATGCCTGCTCGCCCCGCGCGTGACGGTCACCGCATCGAACTACGGCATCGAGCAGGGCACACCTGTGATGGATCAGCCGAAGATCGAGAGCGACATCGTGATCGGGTCGGGATGCTGGCTCGGGGCCGATGTCGTCGTGCTGGCCGGTGTCACGATCGGAGCGGGCGCGATCGTCGCCGCCGGCGCGGTCGTCACCAAGGACGTGCCCGCGAACGCGATCGTCGGCGGCGTGCCGGCGAAGGTCATCGGCACGCGGCCGCTCGCAGAGCGCATCCCCGTCGCGGCTGGAGCTGCATGACGCCCACGGTCGACGTGATCATCGTCAACTACAACACGCGGGATCGCACGCTCGAATGCATCTCCTCCGTTCTGCAGCAGAACCTTCCGGGTCATCGGGTGGTGCTGGTGGACAACGGCTCGACCGATGGCAGCGTCGAGGCCATCGCGGCGGCGCACCCCGAGGTCCTTCTCGTCGATGTCGGCGAGAACGTCGGATTCGCGCGCGGTGTGAACCGCGGGGTGGATGCCGGCGACGGGGAGTTCGTCCTGCTTCTCAACCCCGACGCGACGGCCTTCCCCGGTTCGCTCGAGGCCCTGCTCCGGTTCGCGACGGAGCACCCCGAGCATGGCATCTACGGCGGGCGCACCGTGCGGGAAGACGGGACGCTCGACCCGTCCTCGTGCTGGGGCGCTCCGACGCTGTGGTCTCTGCTGTGCTTCGCGGGCGGACTGTCGACCGTCTTCCGCGGCTCCGAGCTGTTCGACCCCGAGTCGCTCGGCGGATGGCGCCGCGACAGCGTGCGCGAAGTGCCGATCGTCACGGGATGCCTGCTCCTGGCCCGTCGCCGCGACTGGGAGCTGCTCGGCGGCATGGACGAGCGATTCTTCCTCTACGGCGAGGACGCCGAATTCTCGGCGCGTGCGTGGAAGCGCGGCTTCCGCCCGGTGATCGTGCCGGATGCCGTCATCCAGCACGACGTCGGTGGATCGACCGGATCGAGCGGCCGCAAGATGGCGATGGTCATGGCCGGCAAGGTGACCTACCTCTGGGCCGTCTGGCCGACGATCCTCGCGGTGATCGGCATCCTTCTGCTGCAGGCGGGATCGGGTGTGCGCGGGCTCCTCGAGATCGCCACCCGATCGCGCAAGCGCACCTGGCGGGATGTCTGGGGTCTGCGGGCATCGTGGCGGCGTGGATACCCGGTCGCCGAGCGTGCGCTCTTCGGCCGCACTCCGCCGGCCGGTTCGGTGCGCCCCTCGGTACCGCGTCCGCTGGTGGTCCAGGCCGAACCCGCCTTCCGCACGCAGAAGGCGAACCCGTACAACCGCGATCTCTATCGGGCGATGCAGCGGCGCGGGGCGAGGGTCGCCGACCTCAACTACTGGCACATGCTCTTCCGCCGGACGGACGTGGTCCATCTGCACTGGCCCGACCTGTCGTTCCTCACGGGGCCTCGTCGCAGCATCCACCTGGCACGCCTGACGCTCTTCTACGGAACGCTGGCCCTGTCCCGCCCGCGCGGGACGGTGATGGTGTGGACCGTGCACAACGTCGCGGCCCACGAGGAGCGGTCATCGCGACGCATCCGCGGCGCGGCGCACCGGCTGCTCATGCGCAACATCGACGGGATCCTCGCGCTGACGGATGGCGGACTCGAAGCCGCGCGCGGTGCCTACCCCGAACTCGCAGCCACGCCGGGTGCGGTCACCCGGCATGGGCACTATCGGAGCGCCTACGACTTCTCGGTGACCCGCGAGCAGGCGCGGGAGCGTCTCGGTCTGCCGGCGCATGCGAAGGTCGTCGCGTCGGTCGGCCAGATCCGCGATTACAAGAACGTCCCTCACCTGGTGAGCACGTTCCGCGAGGCGGACACGGATGCGGTCCTCCTGGTCTCGGGCAATGCGCCGGCTGAGCTGGCGGAGCGAATCCGCGAATCCGCCGGCGACGATCCGCGCGTGCGCCTGGACCTGAGGTTCCTGCCGGACGACGTCCTGCCCGTCGTGCTGGCCGCGGCAGACCTCATCGTCCTGCCGTACCGGCGCATCCAGAACTCCGGGTCCGCGATCCTGGCGCTGTCGGCCAGCCGGCCGGTGCTGGTTCCCGACCTCGGAGCGATGAAGGAGCTTCAGGACGACGTGGGCGAGCAGTGGGTTCGTCTGTACGAGGGTGACCTCGACGCGGAGCATCTGGTCGAAGCGCTCGACTGGGCCTGCGCTCCGGTCCGCGAGGATGTCGCCGACGTCGCCCCCTACGAGTGGGACTCGATCGCCGTCCGCACGATGGAGGCGTTCGAGGAGTTTCGCCAGAAGTCACGAGCGCGAAATACGCGGTCCGTACTGTGGGCCACGACCGCAACTGAAGTCTGAGCAGTTTGAGAAGAGTGGGGACTCTCGTGAGCATGCAGATCATGACGTCTTGGCGCGGCCGCGCAGTGGCGGCACTGGGGGCGCTGGCGTTCATCGCAGGAGGCATCGGGGCGGTGGCCCCGGCGGCTGCGGCGCCGCTGCCCGCCGGCAAGTACGTCGTGGCGCTCGCGGACGGCGTCGATCCGAAGGGCCTCGCCGCGCGCGCGGGGGTGAAGATCGAGCAGCTGTACGACAGCGCGCTCAACGGCTTCACGGTCTCGCTCACGTCGGCGCAGGCGACACGGCTCGCTGCCGACGCGCGGGTGACGGCCGTGAGCGCCGACGTCGAGTTCGAGGGCGCCGCGCAGGTCGTTCCACCGAACATCGGCGCGGTGGAGGCCGATGAAGCTCCGGTCCGAGCAGGCGACGGCGTCACTCCGACCTGGGCCGGCCCGGCTGTCGCCGTGATCGACTCGGGTGTCAACGTGCACACGGACTACAACCGCGCGATGGCGGTGAACTGTCTCGGCACAGGTGACGCGAACGACGGCAACGGCCACGGCACGGGCGTATCGGGATACATGGCGGCGTTCGACAACAGCTTCGGCACGGTGGGCGTCGCGCCCGGCGCGCCGATCTACTCCGTGCGCGCGATGGATGCGAACAACCGCGGCACGCTGTCGACCCTGCTCTGCGCGATCGACTGGGTGGCCGACAACGCCGACACGTACAACATCGCCGTCGCCAACATGAGCATCACGGCGCCGGGCGCCGATGACGGCAACTGCGGGTACTCCAACTCCGATGCGCTCCACCAGGCGATCTGCTCCCTCGTCGCGCAGGGCGTGCTCGTCGTCGCCGCCGCCGGCAACTCGACGGCGAACATGGCCGGCTATCTGCCGGGCGCCTATGACGAGGTGCTGACGGCCACCAACGTCGCCGACTACGACGGCAGGCCGGGCGGCACCGGGCAGCGCTCCGTGCGCGGTCTCGACTCGGGATGACACCCCCGCGGTCAATTCCAACTGGGCCGTCTCGGCCGCCGACGCGGCTCACGTGATCGCCTCGCCCGGCATGTGCCCGTACACGACCCTCAAGGGCAACCGGTTCGGGTACATCCAGTCGGGGACGAGCATGTCGACGGCTGCGCTGAGCGGTGTGGCGCTGAACTGCCTGCTGCCCGGTCGCGACTGCGTGGGCAAGACACCGGCCCAGATCCGCAGCATCCTGCGCAACCAGGCGGTGGCGGCGGACGCGCGCGGGCACTCCTACGCGGGTGACCCGAACTCGAGCCCCATCTCCGGCAGGACGTACGGCTACCTCGCCTCGACGATTCCGTCCGGCGGCGTGGTGGAGCCGACGCCGACTCCCACGCCGACTCCGACACCGACGCCGACACCGACGCCGACTCCGACGCCGACGCCGACGCCGACGCCGACGCCGACTCCGACGCCGACGCCCACGCCGACGCCGGACCGCACGGCTCCGACCGTCAGCATCACGTCGCCCGCCTCCGGAAGCGTCGTCACCGGGACGAGCACGATCGTGGCGACGGCGAGCGACGACGTCGGGGTCACCTCGGTCACCTTCTGGTCGGGCTCGACCCGTCTGGGCGCCGGCGACCAGGCAGTCCGACGGCACATGGCGAGCGAGCTTCTCGTCGCGCTCGTACCCGAACGGCACCTACCCGGTGATCGCCCGCGCGAACGACGCGGCGGGCAACGTCGGCACCAGCTCGGTGACGAGCATCACCATCCGCAACTGACCACGACGCACGACGCCACGAGAGGAGACGCGTGATCCGCTGCTTCATCGAGAACACGACCGGAGAGCAACTGGGGGAGGAGCGATGAAGCTGTCGGTGATCGGATGCGGTTACCTGGGTGCCGTCCACGCCTCGGCGATGGCCGAGCTCGGCCACGAGGTGGTCGGAGTCGACGTCGATGCGAGCAAGATCGCGAGTCTCGCTGCGGGCACTGCTCCGTTCTTCGAGCCGGGGCTGCCCGAGATCCTCGCGTCCGCCCTGGAAACAGGGAGACTGCGCTTCACGACCGACATGGCCGAGGTGGAGGGCGCGACCGTGCACTTCGTCGCGGTCGGCACCCCGCAGTCGAAGGAGTCGTACGCGGCCGACCTGACCTACGTGGACGGCGCGATCGATTCGCTGCTGCCGTACCTGGCCGAGGGTGACCTCGTGGTGGGCAAGAGCACGGTGCCCGTCGGCACGGCCGCGCGTCTGAACGAGGTCATCGCCGCCAGCGGGTCGGGTGCCGGCCTGGCGTGGAACCCCGAGTTCCTGCGCGAGGGCTACGCCGTCAAAGACACCCTCGAGCCCGATCGGCTGGTCTACGGAGTGTCGGACGACAGCGCCGTACCGATCCTCGACGAGGTGTACGCCAAAGCGATCGCCGGCGGCTCACCGCGGCTGGTCACCGACTACGCCACAGCCGAGCTCGTCAAGGTGGCAGCCAACGCGTTCCTGGCCACCAAGATCTCGTTCATCAACGCGATGGCCGAGATCGCCGAGGTGACCGGCGCCGACGTCACCCAGCTCGCCGACGCGATCGGCCACGACGCTCGCATCGGCAGGCGGTTCCTGAACGCGGGTGTCGGCTTCGGCGGCGGATGCCTGCCGAAGGACATCCGCGCGTTCACGGCGCGCGCCGAAGAGCTCGGACGCGGCGAGTCCGTCGCGTTCCTCAAGGAGGTGGATGCCATCAACATGCGACGAAGAGACCGGGTCGCCGACCTGGCGGTCGAGGTTCTGGGCGGTTCGGTCTTCGGGCGGAAGGTCGCCGTGCTGGGAGTGTCGTTCAAGCCGCACTCCGACGACGTGCGCGACTCGCCGGCCCTCGACGTCGCCGTACGGCTGAAGGGCCTCGGCGCGGACGTCGTCGTCACCGACCCCGAAGCCCTCGACAACGCGCGGGCGAGGCATCCTCAGCTGCTCTACACGCAGGTCACGGACGAGGCCCTGCGCCATGCCGACCTCACCGTCCTCGTGACCGAGTGGCCCGAGTACACGGCGCTGGATCCCTGCTACGTGGCCTCGATCATGCGGCAGCCGCTGGTGATCGACGCCCGCAACGCACTGGACTCCGCCGCGTGGAAGGCCGCGGGCTTCGCGTACAAGGGACTGGGCCGCGGCTGAGGTCGAACGACCGTCCGCGGAGCTGAGCCGTCGACCGCTGTCGTCGGTGGGTCGCGCCGGTGAGCGGCGCCGGCTCAGCTGTCGGCCGCTCGCACCGGCCGCTTCGCGAGTCCCGGCGGAAGCGTGAAGAGTCCGGGCACCCGCGCGGTGACCGAGTAGATCCCCAGGCACGCGGCGATCGCAACTGCGGCCAGCAGCGGGGCCGCGATCAGGGTGGGCACGATGCCCGCCGGCAGGAGCGGGGCGAGCGCCGAGATCACGAGCACGTGCAGGACGTAGACCGGGAGCGTCCGCATGCCGATCGCGGCGAATCCCCTCCCGAGAATGCCCGATCTTGGCCAGGAGAGCCGCCAGTGCCACCCCGGCCGCGACGCCGACCACCGCGACCGGCAGGGTCGCGATCCACCGCAGCGGCTGCGGGATGAAGACGATGCCCGTCGCCAGCGCGCCGTAACCCAGGAGGGTGGCGACGCCGGTCACCCACGTCACCCGCTCGGCGAACCGCAGGATGAGACCCCGCGCGTGCATGCCGAGCAGGAAGAAGAAGAAGTACGTTCCGATGGACCGCCAGGTGTACCCGACGCCGAGCTGGATGAAGCCGCTCGCGAAGAGGCCGGAGACGACCGCCCCGCCCGCCAGCTGCGACCACACGGGCAGCGAGCGGATGACCCACGCGAGCGCCATGTACAGCGCCAGCGCATAGAGATACCACAGGCCCGACCACGGCTGGACAGGCGAGACCAGCAGCTGCATCCACGGGTCGAGCTCGCCGAGCGGCCACGGCACGAACGAGAACCAGATCGCGCGCACGAGACCCCACAGCACGTAGAGGTAGACGAGCAGGAGCATGCGGCGCTGCCACAGCGATGCGAACGTGAAGGTCCGCACGCCGTTGGCGGCGAGGAGTCCCGACACCGCGAAGAACAGCGGCATCCGCATCGTGGTCAGGCCCGCATCAGCCCGATACAGCGGTCCGGGACTCCACCCGTAGGCGCCGAGGAACTGCAGAGCGTGGTGGACGACGACCAGGGTGATCGCCACCCCTTTGGCGATGTCGATCCACGGGACGCGCGCGAGAGGCGTGGACATGCTCCGACATTATGCGCGGCGTCGATCGCGGGCGTTTCGGGACGGTGAAGGAGCGTTGCGAGCGCGTGAACTCTTCGAGGACGGATGCCGCGACTCAGTCGCGCTCGCCGCGCACCAGTTCGACCCCGGCGCCGGCGAACTGCCGCAGCGTCGCGTCGGGCAGGAAGGCGCGGGTGAGGCCGGCGCCGATGCGCGTCAGGTCGCTCTCGTCGCGGAACAGCAGGTGCATGGTCTCGTACCGCGGGTGGAACTTCTCCTTGAAGCGGTGCAGCGACCCGAAGCCGTAGACCGGCTCGAGCATGTTCGCGAGCCAATCGGACAGACTCGCGATGGCTCCCGCGTCCGGCGGGTAGTCGTGCGCGAGCGGCGCGCCCGACAGCGAGAGGACCTCGGCGCCCTCCTCGGAGAAGTGCTTGGCCGACGAGCCGATGAGGAACTCCATCACCGGACCGAAGCCGCCGTCGCGTCGGCGCATGAGGTCGAGCGTCCAGCCGCGGACCTTCCCGCCGCCGCCGTAGACCGGCAGCCACGACAGGAATCCGTCGACATCGCCGTTGGCAGCGACCGCCAGGGCGAGCCGCACCTCGGGGTCCTTCGCCTCGTCGAGTGTTCCGAGAGTGAAGCCCATCTCGGGCAGACCCTTGTCGCCGACCCACATCTCCGAGATCGCACGCAGCTGCTGCTGCGTTCCCCAGGACTCCTCGCCGAGCCGCGTCATGCGGAACGTGACCTCTTCCCGCGCCGCGCGGTTGATCGACGTCCGCACCGCCGACCAGGCCTTTCCGGTGAATTCCAGTCCGGGCAGGTCCACGATCGTGTCATCGGCGACCACGAGGCTCCGCCAGGTGGCCGGCACGGCATCCCTGGTGGCATCGCTTGCGCTGAAGAAGCACGGGATCAGGCCCGCACGCTCGGCCATCACGATGAACTCGCGCGCCGACCCGGCGCGGGACGCCTCCGGTCCGAGCGGGTCCGCCAGCACGATGGCCACGCCCGCCCGCTTCTGGTAGGCGACGATGCCCTCGGACGTTCGGGCGTAGTTGTTCCCGTCCCACGTCGTCATCCACGACAGCGTCCCGCCGCCGTGGTCCTGCAGGGCCTTCTTCACGTCGTCCACCGTCGGCTCGGCGCCGGTGCCGATCGTCGCCTTGCGATGCGCCCGGAAGGCGCCCCGCACCCAGATGAGGTAGATCAGCAGGATGGCCCACACCGCCGACTGGGCGATGGCCACGTTCAGGTCGCCGACCGAGTTGCTGATCTGGTCGAGCGGCGCGAACAGCAGCAGGAACACGAACAGGATGCCGGTCAGCACGTTGAAGACGGCGAGGATGATGCTCAGCACCCATGCCCATCGTCGTCCTCGACGCAGCCCATTCGCGAGGATCAGCACGATGACGACGTCGATCCCGATGTCCAGGATCGAGCCTTCCCTCGCGGACGTCTGGCCGAACGGCCCGTCGGTCGGAATGAAGAACGTCAGCACCTCAACGGCCAGGAGCACCAGGATCGTGACGAACGCGATGAGTCTCTGTTCGCGGAGGGTGGTGCGCTGCAGACGCAGCGACCGGTCGACGACGAGTACCAGCCCCACGGCGAGGGCGTGCTCGAGATCAGCGACCGATCCCCAGAAGAAGAGCGTGACGACGATGAAGCCGAGGAGCACCACCCACGCGCGCACGCGCCAGGGAGCGGCCAGGAGTCCGGCGGCAGCGGCGAGGCAGGCGAAGGTGCCGCCCGACGGCCCCACGTCCAGTTCCATCGCCTGCACCTGTGCCCACGGCCAGGGCAGCAGGGCGAAGAGCCACAGCAGCAGCGCGCTGCCGAAGATCGCGAACAGCTGGCCGACGCCGAAGTACGCCAGTGCGACGCGGCTTCCCTTCCGCCATTCCAGGTAGGCCATGCCGACGAAGCTCGCGATCGTGAAGATGTAGACGACCGGGTGGTTGACGAAGAATGTGCCGGTGATAGGCGTCCACCATCGCCCTTCCAGCAGCGCGGGAAGACCGTAGGCAACGACCTCCCAGAGCTCGGAGTCCTCGAACGGGATCCAGAGCCCCGCGAAGACGACGCCGACGGCGAGGATGACGGCGATGAGCGTCAGCGTCGCGGGAATCCTGGCCGCCACGCGGATGGCGGGATGGCGCGGCTTGGACTCGACGTCGGTCATGGGTTCACGATAGCGGCGACCCTGCACGGGTCAGCGACCAGCGAGCCGATCGTAGCCGGCGAGCGCCTGCGCGTCCTCCGCGTCGCGCATCGCGCGGCGCGCGGCATCCAGAGCCTCCACCGGGTCCTGGGCTTGCCGTGCGGAGGCGAGCTCCCGCTGGGCCGAGACGAGCCGTGACCTGGCGTCTGCGCTCGCACGCGTATGGGCGACGGATGCCTCGGCGTGCGCGACGGCGTTGCGCGCCGCCGCGAGAGTGCCCGGCAGTGCGGTGCGCGCACCGCGGATGCGCTGCTGCGCGGTGCGCGCGTCGCCGAGGGCGAGGTCGAGGCGATCGCGCAGGCGCGCGATGCGGTCGATCGTCCGGGTCGGGCGTCGCGCGGCATCCGTCTCCAACTGCGTCAGCTCGGCGTCGATGACCCGCAGCTCGCCACCCAGCCGTGCCGCGTCGGTCGACTCCAGCTGCTCGCGTGTCGCGGACGCCTGCCGCAGCGCGGTCCGCGCCGCGGCGAACTCGCCGGGCACCGCCTGCGCGGCCTGGGTCACCAGCCGGTGGGTCTCCTCGAGGGTTCGTGCCTCGGACTCCGCGCGGCGCAGGGATCGCTCGCCCTTGGCGAGCTCGACGAGTGCGGTGCGGCTCGGGTCATCGGCGTTCCGCGCCGCCGCCTCGAGGTGCCGCTCTGCTTCGTCTGCGCCGTCGACGGCCGCGCGCGCAGCCCGCGACGCATCCGACCACTCGTCCTCGTCGTACCTCGAGGAGAGCTCGGCGACGAGCGCCGCCGGGTCGCCCATGCTCGCCCGCAGGGCGGCGAGGCGCGTGCGGGCGGCGGCGATCTGCGACGCCGCCGAGACGTTGGCCAGCACCCACCCCGCGTGCTCGGCACGCGCGGCCGAGATCGTCGCGAGCGCTTCGGTGCTGCGTCGCTCGATGCGCGCCGCGATCCGCCGGATCTCGTCGGGCGTGGTGTTCGGCTCGGAGGTCCCCCGGTAATCCTCGAACGAGGCATCCCGCACGTGCTGGGCGGTCAGCCGGGCACGACGGAGGGATGCCGGTGCACCGCCGCCGTACAGCGCACCCGACAGGCCCACCTCGAGGTCGAGCTCGTCGACGGCGTCGTCCAGTTTCACCAGGGCGACACCCGCCTGCGCACGCAGCGCATCGGCTGCCGCCCGCGCCCGGGGCGAGCGCCGCGATGCGCGGATCGCCCACACGATGACGGCGACGGCGATCGCCGTGATCCCGAAGACGACCAGGGCGGGCACCGCCCACCCCAGGATTGCAGCGGCGACCTCAGCCATCGGCATTCCTCACCAGCAGCAGTTCGCGGAGCTGATCGACCGTGTCGACGGCGGCCTGGGCGCCTTCGGCCTCGTAAGGCCAGCTGAACCCCCAGCGCACGAAGATCACCGGCACGCCGCGGTGAGCGCCGCCTTCGATGTCGTGATGGCGGTCGCCGACCAGCACCGGTCGGCTGGTGTCGACGCCCGTCGCCTCGAGCCGCCGCAGCGCCTCGGCGACGATGTCGGACTTGGCAGCCAGCGTGCGTTCGTCGGCGGTCGCCCCGACCACGGCGGTGAAGCACTGCGAGAGGTCGAAATAATCCATGAGGGCCGCCACCTGGATCTCCGGCTTGGAGCTCGCGGTCGCCTGCGGCACACCCGCCGCCGCGATCTGCATGATGAGCTCACCCATCCCGGCGAAGAGCTTCGCACCGGTCGTGTAGCCGTCGGCCTTGCCGAGCGTCCGGTAGAACGAGACGGCCTCAGCCGCGCCGTCCGGGCTCATGCCGCCGGTCACCTGGAAGGACTCGAACATCGGCGGGCCGATCCAGTGCACGAGCTCGGCACGCGTCGGCGCCTTCCTGCCGAAGTGCTCGAGGGTGATCGTGAGGCGCCGCAGGATGCCGTCCGAGGCGTCCACGATCGTGCCGTCGACGTCCCACAGGATGCACGTCCAGGGTGAGCGACTCGGCATTGCATCAGCCTATTCGCGTCCGGCTCGCCCTCAGCACTGAGCCGATCGACCGCGCTCACCTGCCGTCAGAACAGTCGCGGGGCGCCGGAATCGACGCCCTTCATGCCGTCGTAGTCCAGCGTGAGGCAGCGGATGCCGCGATCCGCCGCGAGGACGCGGGCCTGAGGCTTGATCTCCTGCGCCGCGAACACGCCCGTCACGGGTGAGAGGTGCGGGTCGCGTCCGAGCAGATCGAGATATCGGGTGAGCTGCTCGACGCCGTCGATGTCGCCGCGACGTTTGACCTCCACGGCGATCGTGCCGCCCGCGGCATCCCGAAGCAGAAGGTCCACCGGCCCGATCGCGGTCGGGAACTCTCGGCGCACCAGGGTGAGCCCGTCGCCGATCACGCTCACCTGCTCGGCCAGCAGCCGCTGGAGGTCGGCCTCGACCCCGTCCTTCACGAGGCCCGGGTCGACGCCGAGCTCGTGCGAGGTGTCGTGCACCACTTCGTAGATGCGCACCAGGAGTGCATCCCCGGTCTTGGCGTGCGAGACCTTCCACATCTCGATGACGCCGTCCTCGGCATCCGCCTGCTCGGGCGGATGGACGGTGAGTGTGCACGGCGGGCTCATCCAGTTGAGCGGCTTGTACGATCCGCCGTCGGAGTGCACCAGCAGGCTGCCGTCGCCCTTGTGGACGAGCAGCCGCGTGGCCAGCGGGAGGTGCGCGTTGAGGCGGCCGGTGTAGTCCACCGAGCAGCGGGCGATCACGAGGCGCACCCGTCGAGCCTAGCCGCGCACAGCCGGCCGGACTCGCAGACCGCGGATGCCGGTCAGTCCGAGCGCTCGGCGGAGGTCGGCCGGCCGGTGGGGGTGCCCGGCGCCGACCTGCGATCCGGCGATCGGCCGTGCGGCAGGAGACGCGAGGCCGGAGGCGATGATCAGCGCGACGAGGATGTAGAGGGTGTTGAGCAGCCCGATCTGCTCGCTGATCAGGCCCAGCAGAGGCGGGCCGGCGAGGAACGCGATGTAGCCGATCGTCGCCGTCGCGCTCACGCGCGCGGCGGCCCGGGCCGGGTCATCGGCGGCGGCCGACATGCCGAGCGGGAAGCCGAGCGAGACGCCCGCGCCCCACAGCGCCGCACCGACGAAGACGAGCGGGATCGACGGGGCGAGGATGAACAGCAGCAGGCCGACCGTCGCGGTCAGGGCGAGGACGCGCAGGGTCGCGACGCGTCCGAAGCGATCGACCAGAGGGCCGCCGAAGGTGCGCACGACGGTCATGCTGACCGAGAAGACGGCAAGGCCGGCGGCGCCCAGCGCAGGATCGGCGCCGTGGCCCTCGACCACGCCGAGTGCGAGCCAGTCGTTCGCGCCGCCCTCGGCGAAGGCCATGCCGAGCATGATGACCCCGAGCGCGTAGGTCCGCGGCTCGCGCCATGCCGACAGGGTGATGCTGAGGCGCTCGCGCCAGCCGAGCTTCTCGTCCGGGTCGGGTGTGTCGAGGGTGGCCTCGCGGGCGGGGACGTTCGCGATGCTGACGAAGGCGATGACGACGATGAGCGCCGCCATGATGCTCAGGTGGACGACGACGCTCACGCCCAGGGCGATCGCGACGACGCCGAGACCCGCACCGATCACGGTCCCGAAGCTGAAGAAGGCGTGGAACAGCGGAAGGATGGTCTTGCCCGACTGCTTCTCGATCGCAGCGCCCTCGACGTTCATCATGACGTCGACCGCGCCGTTGCCGAAGCCCCAGAGAAGGAGCCCGACGGTGACCAGGGCGGGCGAGGAGAAGACGGTCGCGCCGAAGCCGATGATCGCCACGCCGATGCCGAACAGGATCATCGCGCCCAGCATCCCCTTGCGCGCGCCGAAGCGGGCGAGGATCACGGAGCTGGCCGTGACGCCGAGGATGGATGCGATCCCGCCGGCGAGCAGCATCAGCCCGAGCTGGGCGTTGTCGACCCCGATGTCCTGCTTGATGTCGGGCACCCGCGCCGCCCATGTGGCGATGGACAGGCCGCTCGCGAGGAAGATCGCGAAGACGGCGGCACGCCAGCGCACCAACTGGGATCGGGTGAGCTCGGAGTCCATGGGCACCAGAGTACCGAGTCGATTCGTGATTCGTCGAATCGATTCGGTGATGCGGATGCCGCGCGGTACCATCGATCCGTCATGAGCACGCGCAGATCCACGATCTCCGACGTCGCCCGCGAGGCCGGCGTCTCGCCCTCGACCGCGTCGGTGGTCTTCAGCGGCAAGACGGCGGTGTCGGATGCGACGCGTCAGCGCGTGCTGGAGGCGGCGGCCGCCCTGGGGTACACCGGTCCCGACCCGCGCGCGGCGTCGCTTCGTCGCGGGCGCTCGGGCATCGTCGGCGTGGTGTTCGAGGAGCACCTCGGCGCGGCGTTCCTCGACCCGGTCAAGACGCTGATGATGGACGGGCTCACCGACGCGGTCGCACCGATCGGCGCAGGGCTCCTGCTGCTGCGCGATCAGGCGCCGCTCGGGACGGAGCCGACCTTGACGACGGCCCCGCTGGATGCCGCGGTGCTCGTGGGCTGCAGCGGGATGCTGCGCGAATCGCTGGCCGCCGTGACGGCGCGGGGCATCCCCGTCGTCGTGATCGAGGGCGACGCGGGCGAAGGCATCCCGAGGATCGAGCTCGACAACCGCGAGGCGCAGCGGCAGGCGGCAAGCCACCTGCGGGCTCTGGGTCATGCCGATGTGGCGATCGTCACGCTGCCGGTGCGGGCGGGCCGGGAGCGCGGATGGCTCGCGGCCGACGAGCAGGTCACGATCGACGTCACGCGCGAGCGGCTCGCCGGCGCACGCGAGGTCTTCCCCGACGCGCCCGCCTACGCCGCGCAGCGCAGCTCGATCGACGAGGGGCTGGCCGCGGGCCGAGCGCTTCTGGCCGATCCCGGGGCACGCCCGACCGCCGTTCTCGCGCAGAGCGACCTCCTCGCCGCGGGAGTCATCCGCGCCGCCGAAGAGGCCGGGCTCCGGGTGCCGCACGAGCTGAGCGTCACCGGGTTCGACGGCATCGTGGTGGACGGCCTCGCGCCGTACGAGCTGACCACGCTGGTGCAGCCTGCGGCGGACAAGGGCCGTGCGGCAGGGCAGGCGGTCGCCGCGATGCTCGCCGGCGAGGTCGCGGCATCCATCCGCTTCACCTGCCTCTTCCGCGAGGGCAACACCACCGCACCCCGCCCCTGACTCTGCCCCGGAGGCTCGCTGCCCCGCCGCGGGGAAGAGGCGCTCCGACGCGCCGATAGACTGGATCGGACACCCCGATCGCCCGAGCCGCCGCCGTGTGCCGTCCGGCCGACGACCCCGAGGAGGCCGCGCATGCTGCTCCTCCTCGGCGCGTTCGCGGTCCTGCCGATGCTCCTGCCGTGGCTCGTCGGCCGCATCGGCGCGCGGGCTTTCTACGTCGGGGCGCTGCTGCCGATCGTTGCGTTCGCTTACACCGCATTCCAGACCTCCGAGGTGCTGTCGGGAGACATTCCGTTCGAGACATTCGACTGGATCCCGCCGCTGGGCATCGAGCTCTCGATGCGGCTCGACCCTCTCTCATGGGTCATGGCGCTCATCGTGACCGGGGTCGGCGCCCTCATCCTGCTGTACTGCCGCTGGTACTTCCGGGGCAAGACGGAGGGCGTCGGTCAGTTCTCGGCTGTTCTGCTCGCGTTCGCCGGCGCGATGTACGGCCTCGTCGTCACCGACGACCTCGTCGTCCTCGTGATGTTCTGGGAGATCACGAGCGTGCTGTCCTACCTCCTCATCGGCTTCTACAACCGTCGCGCGGCGAGTCGCCGCGCAGCCCTCCAGGCCCTGCTGGTCACTTCTCTCGGCGGACTGGTCATGCTGATCGGCGTCGTGCTGATGGTCGTGGAAGCCGGCACGACGAGCATCTCGGAGATCCTCGCCGCCGCCCCCACCGGACCGGTCATCGACGCGGCCCTCGTGCTTCTGCTGGTCGGCGCACTCAGCAAGTCGGCGATCTTCCCCTTCCACTTCTGGCTGCCCGGTGCGATGGCCGCCCCCACCCCCGTCAGCGCATACCTCCACGCCGCGGCCATGGTCAAGGCGGGCATCTACCTGATCGCACTGTTCGCACCGGTCTTCGCCGGATCGGCGGTCTGGCGCCCGATCGTGGTCGGGCTGGGCGTGTTCACGATGCTCCTCGGGGGCATCCAGGCGCTGCGCGAGAGCGACCTCAAGCGCATCCTGGCGTTCGGCACGGTGAGCCAGCTCGGCTTCCTCACCGTCGTGCTCGGGTACGGCATCCAGGATGCTGCGCTCGCCGGCCTGGCCCTGCTGATCAGCCATGCGCTGTTCAAGTCCGCACTGTTCCTTGTCGTCGGCGTGATCGACCGCCAGCTCTCGACCCGCGACATCGGCGAGCTGAGCGGAGTCGGGCGGCAGGCACCGGTGATGGCGACCTTCTCGGGGATCGCCATCGCCTCGATGATCGGCGTCGTGCCGACCGTCGGGTTCGTGGCCAAGGAGAGCGTGCTCACCGCCTTCCTCCACGAGGCGGCGGGGGGTGCCGTCTGGGGCATCGTGGGGCTGGTCGGGATCGTCCTGGGTTCCATTCTCACCGCGGCATACGGCATCCGCTTCTTCTGGGGAGCGTTCTGGACGAAGAGGGACACCGCGGGCGTGCCCCTCGAGCGCACGGAGTGGCCCGACCCGCCCCTCGGCTTCCTCGGCGCACCCGTGCTCCTGTCGGGGCTCACCGTCGTCGCCGGGCTGGCCGCACCCCTGCTCGATGTCGCACTCGCGCCCTATGCCGCGCTCGCGCCCGCCTCGAGCGCGGGAGTGGCGCCGCCGGAGCATCCCGCGCACCTCGCCCTGTGGCACGGACTCGAGCCGGCGCTGTGGATCTCGCTCGGCACCATCGCGGCCGGCGCCGCCCTGTTCTGGCTGGTCCTGGCGACCGGCTGGAAGCGACGGATGCTGCCCTTCACCGCCGCCGACGTCTACAACGCCGCGCTGCGCGCCATCGCCCGGATCTCGGTGATCACGACGAGCCTCACGCAACGCGGCTCGCTGCCTGTGTACGTCGGCACGATCTTCGTCGTGTTCGTCGCCGCCGAGGGCACGGCGCTGCTGGCCGGCTCGGAGTGGCAGGCGCAGCTGGACGCATATCAGACTCCGATGCAGCTGGTCGTCGCACCGATCATGATCGCCGCCGGCCTGGTGGCCGTCCGCGCCCAGAAGCGGTACACGGGCGTCGTGCTCGTGTCGGTGACCGGCCTGGGCATGGTGCTGCTGTTCGCGACCAGCGGCGCGCCGGATCTGGCCGTCACCCAGATCCTCGTGGAGACGGTGACGCTGGTCGCCTTCGCACTCGTGCTGCGCCGAATCCCCTCGCGCATGGGCGAGCACAACGCGTCGGTCTGGCCGGTCGCGCGGGCCGTGCTCGCCGCCGCGGTGGGCGCGACGATGGCGGCCGTCGCGGTGGTCGCGACCGCGGCGCGTTCGGCGAAGCCGATCTCCGATTCCTTCCCCGACCTGGCGTACGAGATCGGGCACGGCAAGAACGTGGTCAACGTCGCCCTCGTCGACCTGCGCGGGTGGGACACGATGGGCGAGCTCTCCGTGTTGATCCTCGCGGCGACCGGCGTCGCCTCGCTCGTCTTCGTGACCCACCGCGCCGATCACCTGTCGCGCTCGACCGCGCCACTGCCGCCTGCCGCCGCCCGCACCCGGCGCCCGCTGGTCGAGACCGACGAAGGCGTCCGCCCGCGGGGCGACCGACCGGGATCCGAGCGGATGGCGTGGCTGGTCGGGGGCCAGCGCGTGCGGCCGGAGAACCGCTCCATCATCCTCGAGGTCGTGGTGCGGATCCTGTTCCACTCGATCATCATCGTGTCGCTGTACCTCCTGTTCGCTGGTCACAATCTGCCGGGCGGCGGCTTCGCGGGCGGACTGGTCGCGGGAATGGCGCTGGTCATGCGCTACGTCGCGGGCGGTCGCTACGAGCTCGGCGCCGCCGCACCGACCGACGCCGGGCGGCTGCTCGGCTCCGGAATGACGATCGCGGTCGCCTGCGCGATCATCCCGCTGTTCTTCGGCGCACCGCCGCTGACGAGTGCCTTCGTCGAGATCGAGGTGCCGGTTCTCGGCCACCTCGAGTTCGTCACCTCCACGCTCTTCGACGTCGGGGTGTACCTGGTCGTCATCGGTCTGGTGCTCGACGTGCTGCGCAGCCTCGGCGCAGAGGTCGACCGGCAGACCCAGGAGCTGCGCGACACCGCGGCGGCGACCGAGTCCAGCAGCCGGAGCGGGGTGATCGCCTGATGGATGTCTCCCTCGTCCTCATCGTCGTGATGGCCGTGCTGTTCGCATGCGGTGTGTACGCGATGCTCGAGCGGAGCCTCACGCGCGTGCTGATCGGGTTCCTGCTGCTCGGCAACGCCACGAATCTGCTGCTGCTCATCGTGATGGGTGAGCCCGGCGTCGCGCCCTTCTTCGGCGCCGCGGCATCGACGGACGAGATGTCCGATCCGCTGCCGCAGGCGCTCACGCTCACCGCGATCGTCATCACGTTCGGCATCTCCGCCTTCCTGCTCGCCCTGATCTACCGCTCCTGGCAGCTCGGCCAGGCCGACACCGTCGAAGACGACGCCGAGGACATCGCACTGCGCGAGCGCGGCCAGGTCGCCGAGGACGCGATGGACGACGAGGCCGAGCTGCTCAGCGACGACACGACGACGGACTTCGTGGGATCGGCGACCGCCCCCATCACGCTCCTCGGCAGCAGGGACTTCGCCGGCATCCGCGACGACGCCCCCACCGATCGTCCCGCCCGGTCCCGCGAAGAGCCCCCGCGCCGCATCCGACCGCCGGAGGACGGTGACGACGCATGAGCGCCCTCGTTCCGCTGCTGGTGACCCTGCCGCTGCTCGGGGCGGCGATCGCCCTCATCGCCGGCCGGCACCGCAGGACGCAGGTCGCCGTCTCGGTCGTGACCCTGACGGTCGTGCTGGTGATCGCGGCGGTGCTGCTGGTGGCTGTGGATGCCGGCGGCGCGCCGATCGCGGTCTCCGTGGGCGACTGGCCCATCCCGTTCGGGATCGTGCTCTACGTCGATCGCCTCGCGGCGCTCCTCGTGGTCGTCTCGAGCATCGTGCTGCTCGCCGTCCTCCTGTTCTCCGTCGGCCAGGGTGCCGCCGACGGCGATGACGACACCCCGGTGTCGATCTTCCATCCGTCGTATCTGATCCTCGCGGCGGGCATCTTCACCGCGTTCATCGCCGGCGACCTGTTCAACCTCTACGTCGGCTTCGAGATCCTGCTGGTCGCCTCGTACGTGCTGATCACGCTGGGCAGCACCGAGTCGCGGATCCGCACCGGCGTCGTCTACATCGTCGTCTCACTCGTCTCGTCGATCCTGTTCCTCGCGTCGATCGCGGTGATCTACGGAGCGCTCGGCACGGTCAACATGGTGCAGATCTCGGAG
The DNA here is from genome assembly GCA_963717585.1 of uncultured Actinomycetota bacterium. Taxonomy (GTDB): domain Bacteria; phylum Actinomycetota; class Actinomycetes; order Actinomycetales; family Microbacteriaceae; genus Microbacterium. The sequence goes on from CAVQWI010000003.1 coordinate 278,349, forward strand.
CGCATGACGCAGCTTCCCCAGCAGACCCAGACCGTGCTCCACGTGCTGCTGCTTCTGGCATTCAGCATCAAGGCCGCCGTCTTCCCCTTGTCGTTCTGGCTCCCCGACTCCTATCCGACCGCTCCGGCGCCGGTGACCGCGGTCTTCGCGGGCCTGCTGACCAAGGTCGGCGTCTACGCGATGATCCGCACCGAGACGCTGCTGTTCAGTGAGAACGACGTCAACTTCCTGCTGATGATCGTGGCGCTCGCCACGATGATCGTGGGTGTGCTCGGCGCCGTCGCGCAGGCGGAGCTGAAGCGCATCCTGTCGTTCACACTCGTGAGTCACGTCGGCTACATGGTGTTCGGGCTCGCAATCGCGACGCCGGCGGCGATCGGAGCCACCATCTACTACATGGTCCACCACATCGTCGTGCAGACCACGCTGTTCCTCGCGGTGGGACTCATCGAGCGCCGCGCCGGAAGCACGTCGATCCTGCGCGTCAAAGGGCTCATGCGCGCGGCGCCCGTGATCGCGGTGCTGTACTTCATCCCGGCCGTCAATCTCGGCGGGCTGCCGCCGTTCTCCGGCTTCATCGGCAAGTACGCGCTGTTCGACGCGGCTGCGGAGGTGGGCACGCCGATCATGATCGTGCTGATCGTCGGCGGAATCGTCACCTCCCTCCTGACGCTCTACGCACTGATGCGGGCGTGGAACCTCGCCTTCTGGCGGGAGGAGGATGACTCCGCCGAGACCGAGGCGCGCATCTCGTACCTCGGTGCCGCACCCGCGGCCGCCATCCAGACCGAGCGTCGCGTCATCCCCCGCATCATGACGGCCGCCACTGCGGGGATGGTCGCGGTCACGGTCGCGCTCACGCTCTTCGCCGGTCCGCTCTACGACGTGTGCGCACGGATCGGCGCGAGCCTGCTCGAGCCGGTGAGCATCTCGCAGCTGGAAGAAGAGGCGGGCCGATGACCGCTCCGATCCACCACACGTCCCGGCCACGCCACAGCGCGGGGCACAGCGCCGGCGATCCCGGTCGCGGCTCGACCGGCAGCACGCCGACGGGCAAGCGCACCGTGGCGCAGCAGGTGTGGCGGCAGCTGCCCTTCTTCGTGTGGCTCGTGGCACTGTGGATGCTGCTGTGGGGTCAGTTCACGGTGCTGGCTTTCGTGACCGGCCTGATCGCGGCCATCGCCGTGACACGCGTGTTCCGCCTGCCGCCGGTCGAGCTCTCCGGGCGCGTCAACCTCTGGTACGGGGCCGTCTTCGTCCTGGCCTTCATCGGAGCCGTCGTCCGCGGCTCGCTGACCGTGGCATGGCAGGTGCTCGATCTTCGCCGTCAGCCCGGCACCGCGATCATCGCCGTGCCCCTGCGGATCGACGACGACCTGATCATGACGCACACGGGGGTCACGGCATCCCTGATTCCGGGATCGCTGATCGTGGAGGCCGATCGCGATCGGCGCATCCTTTACCTGCACGTGATCGGTATGCGCGACGAGCGCGACGTCGAGGCGCAGCGTGCGAGCGTGCTCCGGTGGGAGCGGCGGATCGTCATGGCGGTCGGCTCGCGCGCCCAGGTCGCCCAGGTGAACCCGGACTCGGCAGCATCGGTCGGGAGGACGCCGTGAACATCCTGCTGACTGCGATCTACATCGTCTTCGGCGTCGCCGCCCTGCTGACCCTCTGGCGCATCGTCATCGGACCCTCGATCCTCGACCGGGCGGTCGCCTCCGATGTGCTGCTGACCGAGGTCATGTGCGTGCTCGGCGCCGAGATGGCGATCAACCAGCACACGCGCACTCTTCCGGTCCTCTTGATCATCGCGGCCGTGGGCGCCTTCGGCTCGATCTCCATCGCACGCTTCGTGGCGAGGAAGGACAACGTCGACCGATGATGATTCCGCTGCTCGCCACCTTCGCCGCGGCACCGTTCGCCGTTCCCCACAGTCCCGTGACGGATGCCGCCACTCCGCTGGACGCATGGCTGGATGCCGCGGCGCTGGTGCTCATTCTTCTCGGAGCACTGCTGTGCCTGACGGCCGCGATCGGCCTGCTGCGCTTCCGCGACGTGCCCACGCGGCTGCACGCGGCGACCAAGCCGCAGGTCCTGGGCCTGATCCTGATCTGCCTCGCGATCGCTCTGTCGCTGCGATCGTGGCCGGTGGTCGCGTTCCTCGTGCCGGTCGTGCTCATCCAGCTCGCGACGGCGCCGCTGTCGGCGCACATGGTGGGCCGGCAGGCCTATCGCAACGGAACGATCGAAGAGCGTGCCCTGATCGTCGACGAGCTCGCCGAGTCGCGCCAGACCCCGCCCGCCGCGGGCGGCTGAGCGCAGTCCAGACCGGCGCGGATCAGTACCAGTTGACCGACTGCGAGTGTCCCCACGCGGCGCAGGGCGAACCGTAGACGGCCTGGATGTAGCCGAGACCCCACGCGATCTGCGTCGTGGCGCTGGTCTGCCAGTCCGACCCGGCGGTGGCCATCTTCGAGCCCGGCAGCGCCTGCGGGATGCCGGTGGCGCCGCTCGGGTTGTAGGCCTGGTAGTTCCAGCCGGATTCCTTCTGCCAGAGGGAGTCGAGGCAGGAGAACTCGCCGTCGCCCCACCCGTAGGAGGATGCCGCCATGGCGCGGGCGGTGGCGCGGGCACCGTCGGGTGTGTTCGCGTTCGCCGCAGCCCATGCGGCGGCTTCGGCGGCGGCTTGCGCGGCCGCGGCTTCGGCGGCAGCCTGCGCGGCCGCGGCAGCAGCTTGCGCCGCCGCGGCTTCGGCGGCCGCCTTCGCAGCCAACTGCGCGTCGTATTCCGCGACGGCGGCCGTCACGATTCCCGTTGCCTCGCGGACGAGCTGGGTGAGGGCACGGACCGACTTCACCGGCATCGACGACGAGTCGCGCAGCTCCGTGATGTGCTTGTCCAGTGCACTGGTGTCGACCTTGCCGGCGGCGTGATCCTCGACCGCGCGCGCGACCGAGACGTAGAACGCCGCGTCCTGATCGGCATCCCGCTCGACCGTGGGAGCGACGACTGCACTGAGGGTCGGCGACGAGGTGCTCATCTCCACCGCGCTGGCAGCGGCTCCGGCAGAGATGCCGCCTGCGGCGAGGAGGGCTGAGACGATTGCGACCGGGATCAGGTTCCGCTTCGTGCGCGCGATCGCGCGGTGGCGGGTGAAAGTGCGAAAGCGCACAGGACTCCTATGATCGGACTTCCCTGCGATGCCTCCGGACGGAGGCGGAGGGAAGTCGTGAATCACGCGACCCGTGCAGGCTGGCACGCCACCGACAAGCGTTCCGCCGTGCGATCAGGGTGACCGGGGGGCCTTCTGTATCGACCGAACGTGCCGAGGCATCCGTCGCGCCATCCTCGGGCGGATGCTGCGGCGAACTCGTCAACGGTAGACGCCGTTTCTGGACGACCCCTCCGAAACTCCTTGTCATCCCGTGTGTGCGGTGGTCTCAGCCGGCGGGGATCAGCTCCAGCGTGTGCGTCGTCGCGTCGTCGACCGCCTCATCGCTGAAGGCCCACGGTGTGAGCTCGGCCCGTTGCCAGGTCGGCGTCTGATCCACGTAGTTCGGGTGGAATGTGTGGCCGCTCGTTCCGGTCAGGTGATTCCAGCCCGATTGGTCGAAGTCGGAGAGGTCGACCACCATGCGCATCGACGGCACGGTCAGCGTCTCGAAGTCCGCACCGATGTCCCATCCGGTCGCGTTGGCCACCGATGACCCGCCGCCGACGGGGTAGGGACCGCGATTGAAGAGCATCTCGATCGGCGCGATGCCCGACGATCCGAACGTGCCGCTGGTGAGCATCAGCGCATGCAGCGAGCCCCAGTTCCACCTCGACGGGTTGTCTCCCTGGAGCGCGACGAGCCGGTCGTAGGCCGCATCAGCGGCGTGCTCGAGCATCTCCGCCTGACCGTTCACGCCGAGCTCCTCGTTGATCCACCACTCGGAATCGGGATCGTCGAGCAGATCGCCCACGAGGAGGAACAGGCGCCCCTGCCCGCTCACGGGACCGGCGGCTTCACGACCGGTCACGAAGAGGTCGGTGACCAGCTCATCCCACAGCACGTTGGCGTAGGCGGCGGCATCCGAGTCGGCGCTGTTCTGCGCGTCCCACCCGCGCAGCAGGTCCAGAGCGGCGTCCGGACCACGCCGTCCGGTCTCGACACCGCTGTACGCCGCGGCGAGGCGCTTGCCCATCGCGAACTCGTTGTCCGCCTGGATGTCGCGCATGTCCTGGGCGGTCAGCTTGCCGGCCGCCGCCTTGCGCTGGAGGAGGTCGACGATGCGCGCGGCGCGCCAGCCGTAGTCCCAGTCACGCGTGAGGAAGTAGGGGTACGCATCGGTGACGATGGCGTTGTTCGCGGTGACGATGTAGCCCTCGGCGGGGTTGAGCGAAACCGGCAGCTGGTCGAAAGGGATGAAGCCCTGCCATGCGTAGGCCGAGTCCCACCCCGGCTGCGGCATGGAACCGTCGCCCGCACCGCGGATCGGGAGCCGGCCGGGCGTCTGGTAGCCGATGTTGCCGTCCACATCCGCGTAGACGAGGTTCTGGGCGGGCACGTCGAACAGGGCGGCGGCGGCCCGGAAGTCATCGAAGTCCTGAGCGAGGTTGAGCGCGAAGATGGATGCCGCGGCCGTGCCGGCATCCAGTGCCGTCCATCGCAGGCTGATCGCGTACTCTCCCTCCGGCGGCGCGGCCGGCTCGGCGATCACCCCGTCCGTTCCGGTGTAGGGGTCCGCGGCGATGCCATCGAAGTCGGGCGTGAGGCCCGAGACGATGGGCCCGTTCACGGTGGAGCGGATGCGCAGCTCGACGTCATCCCCGCCTGCGACCTCGAGCGTCTCGGTTCGCTCCTGAATGGGCACCAGAGCCCCGTCTCGCCAGTACTGATCGCCGTCGAGCTTCTCGAGGTAGAGGTCGGTGACATCGGTGGTGAGATTCGTGAAACCCCACGCGATGCGGTTGTTGTGGCCGATGATCACACCCGGCACCCCCGAGAAGCCGAAGCCCGAGACGTCGAACCGGCAGGCATCCGTCACCACGAGGCACTTGAGGCCGACCTGATGCCAGACGCTGGGCAGATCGGCGCCCAGATGCGGATCGTTCGCAAGGAGCGGCATGCCGCTCTCGGTGAGGTCCCCCGACACCACCCACGAATTCGACCCGATCCCCTCGCCGGCACCGCCGACCAGCTCGCTCACCGCCTCGATGACACCGTCGACCTCGTCCCATTCGATCGAGGCCGCTGGCGAACCGTGCTCACCGGGGCCGGCGGGAGCGCTCGCCGACCGGATCGGTGGAGATCGTGGGCACGATGACCGGGTGGCTGTCGAACGGATAGCCCGGGTAGAACTGATCGATCTGGTCGGAGGTGAACTGCGGCGCGAGCAGCGCCCGCTCGGTCTCGTCCTCGATGTTGGAGCGGAGGTCCCAGGCCATCGCCTTCAGCCAAGCCACCGAGTCGACCGGCGTCCACGGCTCGATCTCGTAGTCGGGATTCTGCAGGCCCAGAACCGCATACTCCAGCGATGCGTCCGCCCCGTCGTGGTCGGCGAGGTAGGCGTTCACGCCCTCGGCATAGGCCTCGTAATACGACGCGATCGTCGGGTCGAGGGCTGCGACCTCCTGCTCGGCGATCTTGCGCCACCCGAGCGTGCGCAGGAAGGCGTCGGTGCCGAGCTGAGACTCCCCGAAGAGCTCGGCGAGCCGCCCGCCGGTGACGTGCCGGCGGAAGTCCATCTCCCAGAAGCGGTCCTGCGCGTGCACGTAGCCCTGCGCGAAGAACAGATCTTCGCTGCTGGAGGCGGTGATCGTGGGGATCCCGAGTTCGTCGCGCTGCACCTCGACATCGCGCTCGAGTCCCTCGACGGCCACCGATCCTTCCAGCTGCGGGAACGACCGCTGGATCGTCCACACCACGAATCCTGCCGCGATGAGCGCGATCACGATGACGCTCGCGACGATGCCGAAGGCGATCGCGCCGATGGTCCGGCCGACCGATCGCCTCGGGCGCTCACCCTCCGGGATCGGCGTGGACGCGGTGACGGGCTTCGACATTGAAGAACTTTCGATCAAGGACGCGGGAACGCGGTGTCAGGCACCGCGAACCTGGGTCCCATTCAAGAAGGACCGTCAGGCATCGTAACCCGCGCGCGCCTCACCGCCGAACCTCGCTCGGATCGGCGCGGTCGTGGCGGCCGACCGGGTCGATTGCGCCGTCGCTGAGCGCGCGCCGCGGTGCGGGTCAGTCCGTGCCCGCGTCGTACATCGCGGAGTCGGATGCCGCCTCGATCGCCCCGTCGAGCGCTTCGGTCTCGGCATCCACAGGCGCAGCCGACTCGGTGATCTCGTCCGCCTCGCCCGCGGTGATGCGGCCGACCAGGGCGCCGGTGGCGCCGCCGATCAGCCCGAGGCCGGCGTACTGCTCGAGGCGCGACCGCGAGTCGGCGATGTCGAGGTTGCGCATCGTGAGCTGCCCGATGCGGTCGGTGGGGCCGAATGCGGCGTCACCGACGCGCTCCATCGACAGCTTCTCGGGAGCGTACGAGAGGCTGGATCCGGTCGTGTCGAGGATCGTGTAGTCGTCGCCGCGACGCAGGCGCAGCGTGACCGAGCCGTTGATCGTGGAGCCGACCCACTTCTGGATGGACTCGCGCAGCATCAGCGACTGCGGCTCGAGCCAGCGTCCCTCGTACATCAGGCGGCCGAGGCGGCGTCCCTGCTCGTGATAGGTCGCGAGGGTGTCCTCGTTCAGGATGCCGTTGACCAGGCGCTCGTACGCGATGAACAGCAGCGCCATGGCGGGCGCCTCGTAGATGCCGCGGCTCTTGGCCTCGATGATGCGGTTCTCGATCTGGTCGCTCATGCCCAGGCCGTGCCGGCCGCCGATGCGGTTGGCCTCGTGCACGAGCTCGACGGAATCGGCGTAGTCCACCCCGTTGATCGCCACCGGCCGGCCCAGCTCGAAGGTGATGGTGACGTCCTCGGCATCGATGTGAACCGCCGGATCCCAGAAGCGCACGCCCATGATCGGCTCGACCGTCTCCAGCGAGACGTCCAGGTGCTCGAGCGTCTTGGCCTCGTGGGTAGCGCCCCAGATGTTCGCGTCCGTCGAGTACGCCTTCTCGGCGCTGTCACGGTACGGGAAGCCGTGCTCGAGGAGCCAGGCCGACATCTCGGCGCGGCCGCCCAGCTCGGTCACGAAGTCGGCGTCCAGCCACGGCTTGTAGATGCGCAGCCGCGGGTTGGCCAGCAGACCGTAGCGGTAGAAGCGCTCGATGTCGTTGCCCTTGTAGGTCGATCCGTCACCCCAGATGTCGACGCCATCGTCCTTCATCGCACGGACGAGGAGGGTGCCGGTCACCGCCCGGCCCAGCGGCGTGGTGTTGAAGTAGGTCTTGCCGCCTGACCGGATGTGGAATGCGCCGCAGGCCAGCGCCCCGAGACCCTCCTCCACCAGAGCGGTCTTGCAGTCGACCAGCCGCGAGATCTCCGCACCGTACTCGAGGGCCCTGCCGGGGATCGCGTCGATGTCGTCCTCGTCGGGCTGGCCGAGATCGCCGGTGTAGGTGCAGGGGATGGCGCCCTTGTCTCGCATCCATGCGACGGCGACGGATGTGTCCAGGCCCCCTGAGAAAGCGATGCCGACGCGCTCGCCGACGGGCAGGGACTGGAGGACCTTCGACATCCTTCGAGTCTACTGAGCGCGCGATAGCCGCCTACGCGACAGATGCCGGGTCGGTTTCCCGACCCGGCATCCCCCCGGTGTGTCAGACGTGCAGCGCGCCGGCGGCCGAGGCCGCCGCCCCTCGCGTCGCTGCTCGCTTCTCGCGGTACCGGCCGATCGCGACGATGATCGCACCGATCGCGACGAATCCGACCGTCATCGCTGCGATGTAGGCGAACGCCGACGGATACCCACCCGCGTTGTGGGGGTCCAGGAACGGATACGGATACCACCACTCCGTGCTTCCGTCGGGGTTGACCACGCGGAGGCCGCGCACCATCGTGTAGGCCGTCCACCCCAGCGGGTACACCACGAACACGGCGAGCGTCCGCCAGGGCAGCCCGCGGCGTCGCGGTGCCAGCAGCAGATCGAGCAGGAAATAGATCGGCAGCACGACGTGCAGCACCTCGACCGCGTACGAGTCCAGCAGCGCGATCCCCGCGGTGTCTCCGAGTGCGACGCCGGACGGCGCGTCGCGGAGCAGGATGTTGTACACGAGGCCCAGAAGCAGCACGGGAGCGGCAACGGCTGCGACCCCCAGGGCGACCCAGAAGGGCTCGCGTGATATTCCCGGGTGCCGCATCGCCCATGATGCGGCGGCCACGAGCGCGACGGCGCTGAGCAGCGACGACACGATCGTGAACAGGCTGAAGTAATTGACCAGCACCAGCTCGAGATCCTGTGCTTCTCGTGTGGCCCGGTCGATATTGACGATGAATCCCGCGACGACTCCGGACAGCGCTGTCACTGCCGCCGCGATTCTGAACCATGCCCAATGCATGACGACCCCTTCCAATTCCCCCGATATGTGTGGCATCCCCATGGAAGAGATCTATCGGTTCGGCGGGATCATAGTCGGGAAACGTTGGTGCCGCAAGCCGCGAAATGTCCCAAATGGGGGACAGGATTCTTGTGGAGTATCTACAAGGAAGCGCCACGCCGTCGGCCGACCCAGACCACCAGCAGCCCGACCGCGAGGATCGCGACAGCGATGCCCACGACATATGCCGTCACGCCGAGGTAGCCGTTGTCGAAGTTGTTCGGATTCAGGAACGGGTATGGGTACCAGAACGGGTCGCCGTTGATCGGATTCGTCACCAGCGGCCCGCGCACCAGGGTGTAGACGACCCAGAGGATCGGGAAGCTCGCGATCGCGACGACCGCGCTCCACGCTCAGCTTCCGCCGGAGTGGTCCGAGGAAGAGGTCGAGGAGAAGGAAGATCGGCGCGACCACGTGGAGCGTCTCGTTCGACCAGGGGATCGGCTCGCTGCCCTGCGGAAGCTCGATTCCGCGCAGCAGGATGTTGTAGACCAGCCCCGTGACGATCATGTACGTCGTCACGCATGCGAGCGCGACGGCGAGCCCCGCGGCTCGGCTGCCGCTCGCGCACCTCGGGTGAAGTACCAGACGGCCGCCCAGATGAGCACGATGGCGGATGCCGCGTTCGAGAGGATCGTGAAGAAGCTGAAGAAGTTCGCGATCACCGTCGTCGACGTCGTTTCCGCGGTCGATCGCGCGTCGCCACGGACAGTGAAAGCTGGGCGACGATCGCCGTGATGATCACGGCCGAGATGACGAGCCGCAGGACTGACCAGGCGCGAGCCCAGGCGGGGGTGCGAAGCATGCGCTCACCCTATCGGCGGGCAGGTGACACTAGCCGTCGCACCCGCGGTCGGCAAGCCGCGGGGACGTGCGGGAGGCGTCGATAGGATGGGGTGTACCGTCGGATCCTTCCCGAGGAGTGAACATGCCCGCCATCGTCATCGTCGGAGTCCAGTGGGGGGATGAAGGCAAGGGCAAGGCCACGGATCTGCTCGGGGATCGCACCGATGTCGTCGTGAAGTTCAACGGCGGGAACAACGCGGGTCATACGGTCGTGATCGGCGACGAGAAGTACGCCTTGCATCTGCTGCCGTCCGGCATCCTCTCTCCCGGCGTCACCCCGGTGATCGGAAACGGTGTCGTCGTGGACCTCGAGGTGCTCTTCGCCGAACTCGAAGCGCTCAACGCGCGCGGCCTGGACACGAGCCGCTTGAAGATCAGCGCGAACGCCCACGTGATCACGCAGTACCATCGCACCCTCGACAAGGTCACCGAGCGATTCCTCGGCAAGCGCATGATCGGCACGACCGGTCGCGGCATCGGGCCGGCATACGCCGACAAGATCAACCGCGTCGGCATCCGTCTGCAGGACCTCTTCGACGAGAACATCCTGCGCCAGAAGGTCGAGGGCGCGCTCGACCAGAAGAACCACCTTCTCGTGAAGGTCTTCAACCGGCGGGCGATCACGGTCGACGAGATCGTCGAGGATCTCCTCGTCTTACGCCGACCGCCTTCGCGGCATGGTCTGCGACACGTCCCTGCTGCTGAATCGGGCGCTGGATGCCGGTGAGGTCGTCGTCTTCGAGGGCGGGCAGGCGACCATGCTCGACATCGACCACGGCACCTATCCGTTCGTGACGTCGTCCTCTGCCACCGCCGGCGGCGCCGCCACGGGTGCGGGCGTCGGGCCGAACCGGCTCGACCGCATCGTGGGCATCGTGAAGGCGTACACGACCCGGGTGGGCTCCGGACCGTTCCCGACGGAGCTGTTCGACGAGCAGGGCGAGTGGCTGCGCTCCCGCGGCTTCGAGTTCGGCACCACCACGGGCCGCCCGCGCCGGGTCGGCTGGTATGACGCGCCGATCACCCGCTACGCGACCCGGATCAACGGCATCACCGACCTCGTGCTGACCAAACTCGACATCCTCACCGGCCTCGACGAGATCCCGGTGTGCGTCGCCTATGAAGTCGAGGGCAGGCGGTTCGACGAGGTGCCGGTCAACCAGTCCGACTTCCACCACGCCAAGCCGATCCTGGAGTACTTCCCCGGCTGGAAGGAAGACATCTCAGACGCTCGCACGTTCGAGGACCTGCCGCTCGCTGCGCAGGACTACGTGCTCGCGCTCGAGGAGATCAGCGGGACGCGGATCTCGGTCATCGGGGTCGGCGCGTCGCGCGATGCCGTCATCGTCCGGCACGACCTCATCGACTGATGAGGCGATTCGTGTTCGGTGACCGCGAACCTCAGCGGTGGGAAGGAACCCGCAGGTGAGGTTCTGGCTCGGCGCCTACACCGCCGACATGGACGGCCGCGCGTCGGGGATCGGAACGCTCCTCGCCGGTGCGTCAGACGACGGATCGGCCGGGGGTCCGATGGCGTTCGCGGGGGATGCCGCGAGCGCCGACTCGCCGTCGTGGCTGGCGCAGCATCCGTCGCTCGATGTCATCTATGCGGCGCTCGAAGGCGAGCAGACCGTCGCTGCGTTCGCGCGCACCGGAGAGTCGACCCTCGCACCGCTGGGCGCACCGGTCGAAGCGGGCGCCGCGGTGTGCCACGTCGCCGTCGCCCCGGACGGACGATCGCTGATCGCCAGCTGCTGGGGTGACGGCCGCGTCGTCCGGATCGGGCTGGATGCCGCGGGGCGACCGTCGGCGCCGTCGCTCGGCGCGGCCGCGGTCGACCCCTTCGCCGGGCCGGTCGACCCCTTCGCCGCCGTCGCGCTGGATCCGTCTGCGGAGCGGGACACCGAGGTCGAGGCCGAGCTCGCGGCGGCGTCGCGTTCGCTGCGGGCGGCGCTGGGCGACGAGTTCGCCGCGTATGTGCCGGGGTACGACGAGGTGGAGGACAGCGCGCAGGAGCTGGGCGGCGGAGTGCTCCTCGGTGCGGGTCAGGTCGTGGAGGACGGCCCGCCCCAGCGGGTCTCGCGCGCGCACTCCGCGGTCTTCCTCGACGACGGCCGGATCGCGACGACCGACCTCGGCTTCGACCTGGTGCGGATCTGGCGCTCCGGCCCCGACGGACTGCGACCGGACCACGAGGTGGTGCTGCCCCCGGGGACGGGGCCGAGGCACATGGTGCTGCATCCGAGTGGCCACCTGCATGTGGTGACCGAGTTCTCGTGCGAGATCTTCACGCTCGGTGCGGGGGCGGACGGCCGGTGGCGGCTGCTCGGCGGAGTACCCGCGACGACCCTCCGTGCCGCGGGCGACAGCGCAGCCGAACTCGCCCGATCGCGCGACGGGGAGTTCCTCTATGCGGGTCTTCGGGGGAGCAACACGATCGCGACGCTGCGGGTGCGCGGCGCTGGTGAACGGATCGAGCCGGTCGGGCTGGCGGACGCGGGAGTGGACTGGCCGCGGCATCATGTCGTGGTGCGCGACACACTCCTGGTCGCAGGACAGCGATCCGACGACGTCGTGTCACTGACCCTCGATGTCCGCACGGGTGTGCCGGGACGGGTCAGATCCCGCGCCGAGGCGCCGACGCCGACCTGCCTGCTGCCTGCGCGACGCTGAGTCCCGGACGCGCTAGATCTTCGCGTCCTGCCGCGGGATGAAGACCTGTTTGATGATCAGCAGGATCGACGCCGTGACCGGCACCGCGATGAGCGCGCCGAGAAGGCCGAGCAGCGTCCCGCCGATCAGGGCGCCGATGACGACGAGCGAGCCGGGAATCGAGATGGCCTTGCTCATCACCTTCGGCGTGATCACGTACGCCTCGATCTGGATGTAGATCAGGTAGCGATCGCGAAGATCAGCGCAGAGAGGGGACTGCTGAACAGGGCGAGCGATGGTCGCGAAGATCCAGTACAGCACGGGACCCACCAGCGGGATGATCGTGATCGAGAACGCGAGCACGCCCATCAGCAGCGGGTAGGGCAGACCCAGGAACAGGTGCAGCAGGAACGCCACCACGGAATTGAAGAACGCCAGGATGACCATTCCCATGAGGTAGCCGCCGATCGACTCGGTGATCTGGTTGGTCATGCTCCGCACCTTCGCCCGGTTGCGGGCCGGCGCGAACTGCATCAGCGACTCCTTGATGCCGGGGAGCGATGCGACGAAGTAGAGGGTCAGCACGACGATGATCAGGGCGCCCGAGACGGCCGTCGCGATTCCGACGCCGACCTTCAGCACTCCGCCTGAGATCGCCGCGATGTTCCCGGGGTCGAGCAGGAACTTCTGGACCTCGTCCACGAGGGTCGTCAGACCCGGTCCGAAGATCCCCTCCAGCCAGGCGTACGTGTCCGAGCTCTCGAAGTTGGTGATCGTCGCCGGGATTCCCTCGATGAAAGCAACGACTCTGGTCGATGAGGGTCGGCACGACCAGCGCCACCAGGCCGGCACCGACGATGCCGAACGCGAGGAAGACGATCGCGATGGCCCACGGCCGCTTGACGTTGTGCCTGCCGAACCAGTTGATGACCGGATCCAGGCCCAGCGCCGCGAACATGGCGAGGGCGATGTAGATGACCACGGTGGCGATGTTGCTGATGGCGATTCCGAGCACGATTGCTGCAAGGGCGCCGATGGTGAGCAGGAACCCCACGGTGAAGGGACTGTCCAGGCGCGCCCAGAACGGCCGGTGCGGCAGGATCGGTTCGAGTGGGGCGGCGCCATCGACGGTCGGGGCGGCGTCGGTGCCTGCCGCCGGGTCGACCGCGAGTGGCTCGGGCGAGGGGGTGCCATCGGTCATGGACACACTCTAGGGGTCAGCATGCTCGGCGGTCACCGGCCCGCCAGCGGGGGTTTCGATCGCGCGCGGTATCGTCAGGGGCGAGGAGGAACCACATGACCGATCACCTGTCTGCACCGGGCGCCGATGACGCCGAAGCGCTCGAGACTCTGCATCGACTCCGCGGCAGCATCGACAACATCGACGCCGCCCTCGTCTACCTCCTCGCCGAGCGCTTCCGCGCGACCAAGCAGGTCGGCGTGCTGAAGGCGGAGCACGGGATGCCGGCATCCGACCCGGCTCGCGAGGAGCAGCAGCTGACCCGCTTGCGCTCGCTCGCCATCGACGCAGAACTGGACCCCGAGTTCGCGCAGAAGTGGTTCACGTTCGTCGTCGCCGAGGTCATCCGGCACCACGTCGAAGCTGCCGAAGAACTCTGATCCACCTCCGCCGAACAGGAGCCCATAATGGCAAGCGAGCTCACCATCGGCACTCTCCTCGAGTCGGAGAGTGCGGCGCCCGCCCGGCTTCTGGCGCCGAAGCTGAATCGCCACACCTTCTGGTGCGGGCAGAGCGGCTCGGGGAAGACCTACGCGCTCGGAGTCGCGCTGGAGCAGATCATGCTGCATACGCGCCTGCCGCTGGTCGTCTTGGATCCCAACTCCGACTTCGTGCGCCTCGGCGATCTGCATGAGAGCGCACCCCCGGCTGAGGCCGAGGAGCTCGCGACCCGCGACATCCGCATCCGGCGCTCTACCGAGGGAGCCGGTGAGCCTCTGCGCGCCCGCTTCCTCTCGATGCCGCTTCGCTCGCGCGCTGCGATCCTGCAGATCGATCCGCTCTTCGACGCCGACGACTACAACACGATGCTTCGGATGGAGGGAGACGTCGGGCTGATCCCCGACCACGACCTGGTCGGGTTCATGCGCTCGCACCCCGATCGGATCCGGCATCAGCTCGCGATGCGTCTTGAGAACCTCGGAGTCGGGGATTGGAAGCTGTGGGCGTGGGGGGAGCGCAGCGTCACGGACGACCTGGACGAACGGCCGGATGCCACGGTGATCGACCTCGGCGGGTTCTCGACACCGGCGGAATCGCGCGCCGCCGCATTGGCGGTGCTCGATCACCTCTGGGAGAACCGCGCGCAGCGCGTGGGGCGTCTGATCGTCATCGACGAGGCCCACAACCTGTGCACGCCCGACCCGGCGACGCCCGTCGAGAAGCTCCTCACCGAGCGCATCGTGCAGATCGCCGCGGAGGGCAGGAAGTACGGCCTGTGGCTGCTGCTGTCCACGCAGCGGCCGTCGAAGCTGCATCCCAACGCCCTCTCGCAGTGCGACAACCTCGCGCTCATGCGCATGAGCTCGCCTCGCGACCTGGCGGAGCTCGCCGGCGTCTTCGGCTACGCCCCCGAATCGCTTCTCGAGCGCTCGACCGGCTTCACGCAGGGCCAGGCCCTCTTCGCGGGCGGCTTCGTCGACCAGCCGAGCCTCGTGCAGATGGGTGCTCGGCTCACCCGCGAAGGCGGCAGCGACGTGGCGGTGCCGCTGCGCTGAGCGTCGCGGCATCCCTCAGCGGTGACCGGCGGATGCCCCGGCCCCTGCGTGCGGGTCGAGGCATCCGGGGCGAGGCGATCAGGGGATCGCGCGGCGCAGCGTGAGGAAGGCGATCGCGGCGAGCACCGCGGCCAGGACCAGACCCCACAGCGACAGGCCGACCACGCCGACCGTGGAGAACCACCCGAGCACGGATGCCCAGGCGTCCAGCCGGCCGATGAGCCACATCCCCGCGATGAGAAGGGCGCCGATGCCGACCAGCACGAACGTGAGGGCGATGCCGCCGAAGCGCTTGTAGATCGTCGCCGCCCAGAATCCGATCACGAAGAACAGCATCGCTGCGACGAAGTTGACCAGCAGCGCGCCGAGCGGTCCGGCCTCCCACATCCACGGCAGTCCGAAGAACCATCCGTTCACGCCCCACCCGTCGGTCGCCCGTTCGACCAGGCCGCCGACGACCGCGATCCCGGCGAGGATCGACGAGGTGAGCGCCGCGGTGAGGAGCGTGCCGAGGAAGAACTCGCGGCGCGTCACGCTCATCGCCTGCGAGAACGGGAATGTGAGGGTGAGGGCCTGGATGCCGACCACGCCGAAGTACCAGAGTGGTGCCTGGGCGCCGCCTCCGTACTTGGGTCCGGTGACGCCGGCGTTGGCGAGCATCGCGTAGACCGCGAGGGCGAGCAGGAAGGCGCCGCCGAGGATGATCAGCGGGATCCAGATGTAAGTCTGCCGGTTGATCAGCTGCATGCGCACGACGCTGAGAGTGCGGCTGGGCGTGCGGGGCAGTGAGCTGGGCGCGAAGGGCGCAGCGGCATCCGTGGTCATCATCGCAGGGCTCCTTCGTCGGTCGTCGGAACGGTGTCGATCGGGGCGTCTCCCCGAGTGTGCTGGGTGAGGCGCACGATGAGCTGCTGAAGCGACACCGGCGCCACGTCGAGCCCCGCGACGGCGAGGCGCTCGCGGTCGTCCGCGCTGAGTGCGCCCAGCACCGTGATGGACGTCACCCGCCCGAGGCTTTCGCGGTGGATGACCTCTCGGCCGGCGGCGAAGGACTCGACGGCGTCCGCGTCGCCGACGATGTTCGCGGCGCGGTCGCGGACGGCATCCGTGTCCTCGTCCATCACGATGTGGCCGCGGTCGATCACGATCACCTTCTCGATCAGGTTCGCCACCTCGTCGATCAGATGGCTGGAGAGGATGACCGTTCGCGGGTGCTCGGTGTAGTCCTCGAGGAGCCGGTCGTAGAAGATCTGCCGGGCGACGGCATCCAGCCCGAGATAGGGCTCGTCGAAGAACGTGATCTCGGCGCGCGAGGCGAGGCCGATGATGACGCCGACGGCGGACAGCTGTCCGCGGGAGAGCTTCTTGATGCGCTTCTTCACCGGCAGCTGGAACTCGTCGATGAGGCGGTCGGCGAGCTCCTGGCTCCAATTCGGGAAGAACAGGCTCGCCGCGTGGAACGCGTGGTGCGGCTTCGCATCGTCCGGGTACTTCTGGCTCTCGCGCACGAAGCACATGCGCCGCAGAACCCGGGTGTTCTCGTACGGCTGCTCGCCGAAGATGCGGATCTCACCGCCGGTCGCGAAGTTCTGCGCAGTCAGGATCGACATGACGGTCGTCTTGCCGGCTCCGTTGCGGCCGAGGAGACCGTAGATGGTGTCCTTCTGGATCGTGAAGGACACGTCGTCGACGGCGAGCGTGTCGCGATAGCGCTTCGTGAGGTTCCGGACCTCGATGACGTCGGTCATCGTGAAGTTCCTTCCGTGATGTCGGTGGCGACTGCGGCGACCGAGTCGGCACGGTCGAGGATCAGGCGGCTCAGGTCATCGGGACCCATGCCGAGCTTGCGCGCCTCGGCGAGGAGCGGCTCGACGTATTTGTCGGCGAACGCAGTGCGGCGCTCGGCGAGGAGGCGTTCGCGGGCGCCGGGGGCGACGAACATGCCGACGCCTCTGCGCTTGTAGAGCACGCCTTTGTCCACGAGCATGTTCACTCCCTTGGCAGCGGTCGCGGGGTTGATGCGGAAGAACGCGGCGAGCTCGTTCGTCGACGGCGCCTGGCTCTCTTCGGAGAGGCTTCTGTCGATGATCGAGTCCTCGACGCCCTCTGCGATCTGCAGGAAGAGGGCACGGCCTTCTTCGATCACATCGTCCTCCGCTTGCTTGGTTCGTTACTCAACTAGGTAACCATACCACCGGGGCGTCGTCAATCCCGTCTCGCCGCGCTTGCGCCGAACGCACGGCTTCCCGCCGAGCGCACGACCAATCCGCGCGGCCAAGCCGTGCCCTCGGGGGGAAGCCGTGCACTCGGCGTGAGCGGCTAGGCGGCGGCGGGCCGCCGCGTGCCCGGCTCAGGGGTGGGACTTGGGGCGGGTACGCGGCCCGGAGCCGTGTCGGAGCTGCGCGCGGGCACCGGCCAGGGGGCGGGCTGCGAGGTGCGCGGGGCGGGGATGCGGTCGCGGGGGGCGGCGGCATCCGTCGGTGTTGATGTCTGGGGGGCGCGGCGGTGTGGCGGGGGCGCGGCGGGGGTCGGCCGAGGGCACCTGAGGCATCACGCCGGTCGTCAGCTCGAGGGCGACCTTGCCCTCGAGCACCTCGATCGCCTCGTCGGAGAGGGAGATGAGCCCGTCGAGCTCTTCGCGGACGCGGCGGTACGCGACCTGTCGCTCGGCGGGCGTCGCGGCCTGGTCGATCGCGATCGTCAGCAGCTGCTTGGCCGTGTCGAGGCGCTTGCGCTCCATCACGGTGAACGACGAGTCCTTGATGCGGCGGGCGTCGCGCTCGGCGACGTCGAAGGCGACCTCGAAGTCGGCGACCGCGTTGCGGTACTCGGTGAGCTGGTCCCTCGTGAGGCGCGCCTTGGCGGATGCCGGACGCAGCCCGTCGGCGACGCGCTTGGCGCGCAGGAACGCGGCCGTGAGCGGCTGTCGCCCATCGCTCATCGCCGGGAAGGCGATGAGCTTGGCGACGTCGAGTTCGTAGTCCAGCCATCGGGCGGTGACTGCGTCCTGCGCCGCGAAGAGGCGCTCGAGCTGCGTCGCCTGCGCGCCGGTGGCACCGTACCTCGCAGCCGGCGCGGGGCTCGGTGCCGGTGCGGCGGACGGCGCGGGAAGGGCGACGGGCTTGCCACGGGCCGCTGCCTGCGCGGCTTTGAGCTCGGCCTTCGCGTGCAGCACCTCGAGCCTCCGCTTGTGCCGACGACGGGCACCACGCTCCCAGGCGCTGCCGATGCCGCCCATCACACCCATCAGAGGGAAGACGAGCCACCAGTAGCTGCCGAGGAACTGGAAGAGTGGCTCCACCCTGTCATGCTAACCGTCGCGCGGGTCGCGTGACCGGGTGGTCAGCGCACTGGCAGGTCAGCCGCGTCTCGATACGCGTTGGCGCGCTCCTCGACAACCGCTTCGGGTGTCCGCCTTCGGCGGTCAGCCGAAGATCAGGGCGAGCACGGTGGCGCCGCCGCCGACGAGGATCAGCGCCACGATGACGACCCACGCGACGACCTTGACCCGCCGCTGCCTGGTCTCGTTGTAGTCCGCGTACTCGTCGTCTTTCGCCATGCCGCCAGCTTACGCGGCGTGCCCGGAGGGCTCCGACACGGTCGGACCGAAGGCGGCCGGAAGCGTCGAGGCGGACAGCTTGCGCAGCTCCGAAAGCCCGAGGGAGAACAGGCCCTGCACCTCGAGCGCGGGCTCGGGGTGCGCCTGCGAGCCGGGGGTCTGGAGTGATGCCCCCGTTGGGTACCGCCTCGCCGGGGGAATCGCTCACGCCGATCCGCAGCACGGGGTAGCCGCGACCCTCGCAGAGCCCGCGGAATTTGACGTCGTCCTCGCGCGGCACGGTCACGATGACGCGTCCGGTGGATTCCGCGAAGAGAGCGGATGCGGCATCCACCCCGTCGCGCTCCATGATCTCGCGGAGCCACACGCGCGCTCCGACGCCGAAGCGGAGCACGCCCTCGGCGAGCGCCTGTGCCAGGCCACCGGCCGACAGGTCGTGCGCGCTGGAGACCAGCGACTGCTGGGATGCCGCGTGCAGGAGCTCGGCGAGTCGCTTCTCGTTGCCGAGGTCGACCGCCGGCGGGCGCCCGCCGAGGTGACCGTGCACCGTGCCGGCCCAGGCCGATCCGCTGAGCTCGGTCGCGGTGACTCCGAGGAGGTAGATGTTCTCGCCCGGGTCCTGCCATCCGCTCGGGATGCGGCGCGCGACGTCGTCGATGATGCCCAGGACGCCGACGACCGGGGTCGGGAAGATCGGCTGGTCGCCGGTCTGGTTGTAGAAGGAGACGTTGCCGCCCGTGACCGGGATGCCGAGCTCCAGGCATCCGTCTGCGAGACCCGCGACCGCCTGCGAGAACTGCCACATGACCTCGGGGTTCTCGGGGCTGCCGAAGTTGAGGCAGTCCGTGACGGCGGTGGGCACCGCACCGCTGACGGCGACGTTGCGGTAGGCCTCGGCGAGCGCGAGCTTCGCGCCTTCGTACGGGTCGAGCTGGCAGAAGCGACCGTTGCAGTCGGTCGCGATCGCGAAGCCGAGTCCGGAGTGCTCGTCGACGCGGATCATGCCGGCATCGTCGGGGAAAGACAGGGCCGTGTTGCCCATCACGTAGTAGTCGTACTGGTTTGTCACCCAGGAGGTGTCGGCGAGGTTCGGGCTCGCGACGAGCTGCACGAACTGGCGGCGGAGGGTGTCGGGGTCGTCCGAGCGGCTGAGGGCGCTCGCCGAATCATCGCGCAGGGCGTCGATCCAGCTCGGGTAGGCGACGGGACGCTCGTACACCGGTCCGTCAACGGCGACGGTGGCGGGGTCGACGTCCACGATGACCTCGCCGTGCCACTGGATCACCAGGCGCCCGTCGCCGGTAACCTCGCCGAGCACGCTGGTCTCGACATCCCACCTGTTCACGACTGCCAGGAAGGCGTCGAGCTTCTCGGGAGCGACGATCGCCATCATGCGCTCCTGGCTCTCGCTCATGAGGATCTCCTCGGGCGTGAGCGACGGGTCGCGCAGGAGCACCTTCTCGAGGTCGACGCGCATGCCGCTGCCGCCGTTCGCGGCGAGCTCGCTGGTCGCGCACGAGATGCCGGCGGCGCCGAGGTCCTGGATCGCCTCGACGAGGTCGTCGCGGTACAGCTCGAGGCAGCACTCGATGAGAACCTTCTCGGCGAACGGGTCGCCGACCTGAACGGCGGGTCGCTTGGTCGGCCCGGTCGAGTCGAACGAGTCGGAGGCGAGGATCGACGCCCCCCCGATGCCGTCGCCGCCGGTGCGCGCGCCGAACAGCACGACCTTGTTGCCCGCGCCGGACGCGTTGGCCAGCTTCAGGTCCTCGTGGCGGAGGATGCCGACCGCGAGCGCGTTGACGAGGGGGTTGCCCTGGTACACCGCGTCGAAGACCGTCTCGCCGCCGATGTTGGGCAGGCCGAGGCAGTTGCCGTAGAACGAGATTCCCGACACGACGCCGTGCACGACGCGCGCGGTGTCGGGGTTGTCGATCGCGCCGAAGCGCAGCTGGTCCATCACGGCGACGGGCCGCGCACCCATCGAGATGATGTCGCGGACGATGCCGCCGACCCCGGTCGCAGCACCCTGGAACGGCTCGATGTAGCTCGGGTGATTGTGCGACTCGACCTTGAAGGTGACCGCCCAGCCCTCGCCGATGTCGACGACGCCGGCGTTCTGGCCCATGCCGACCATGAGGCGGGTCTTCATCTCGTCGGAGACCTTCTCGCCGAACTGGCGCAGGTAGATCTTGCTCGACTTGTAGGAGCAGTGCTCCGACCACATCACCGAGTACATCGCCAGTTCGCCGCTCGTGGGGCGGCGGCCCAGGATGTCGCGGATGCGCGCGTACTCGTCCGGCTTGAGGCCCAGCGCGGCGTAGGGCTGCTCCCGCTCGGGAGTGGATGCCGCGTTCTGCACGGTGTCCGCCATGGCGCGCGCCGAGGCGGTCGGGGAGGGGGTGGTCACGCGGCTCAGCTCCAGGAATCGGGGACGCCGGACGGCCTCCAGTCTAGTGGCGCCCCTCAGGACCGTTCAGACTGCACGGCAACTCGAGACTGCGGGAAGATCCCCCAGTCTCGAGGTGCAGATGCAGTCTCACGGAATCGGTGCTGGGGTCAGGAGGCGCGGACCAGCGCATCTTCGAGGGCGACCCACGCCAGCATCGCGCACTTGACGCGCGCGGTGTACTTCGAGACGCCGCTCAGGGCCTCGGCATCGCCGTACGTCTCCTCGTCGATCGCGATCGTGCCGCGCGAGCGCAGCGCCTCGCGGAATCCGTCGATCAGAGAAGTGGCCTCGGCCCGCGGCATCCCGTCCTCCCTGTCTTCGACGAGCACGGCGAGCATGGATGCCGACGCCTGCGAGATCGAGCACCCGGCGCCGTCCCACGTGACGTCGCGGATGACATCGGCATCGTCGAGCCGCACGCGCAGCGTGATCTCATCGCCGCAGATGGGATTGCGCTGATGCGAGGTGCCGGTCAGGTGTGCACCATTCGATGTCACCGGCGCCTCGTCGACGAGGCCTTTGCCGTGCGGCCGCTTCGAGTGCTCCAGGATGAGCTCCTGATACAGCGACTCGAGGCCGCTCATGAACCGGCTCCGAAGAACGGGCGCACGTCTGCCAGAGTCGCCAGGAACGCATCGACCTCGTCGGTCGTGTTGTACAGGGCAGTCGATGCGCGCACGGACGCGGTCAGGCCGAAGCGCGCATGCAGCGGGGCCGCGCAGTGATGGCCGACGCGCACCGCGATGCCGCGCGAATCGAGGTACTGGCCGACATCGTGGGCGTGAACCCCCTCGAGATCGAATGCCGCGAGGCCCACCCGGTCCACCTCCGCCTGTCCTGAGCGTGTCGACGGGTCGCCGAGCAGGCGCACGCCGTCGACCTCGCGCAGGCCCTCCCGCAGTCGGCGCTCGAGCCGGCGCTCGTGCGCGTGCACGGCATCCATTCCGACCGCGTCGAGGTACCGCACGGCCGCGGCCAGCCCGATCGCCTGCGAGACGGGCTGGGTGCCGGCTTCGAACCGCTGGGGCGGCGGCAGATACTCGGTGCGGTCGAGCGTGACCTTCGTGATCATCGAGCCGCCGGTGAGGAACGGCGGCAGCGCGTCGAGGACGTCCGATCGGCCGTACAGGCCGCCGATGCCGTACGGACCGAGCATCTTGTGACCGGAGAACACGGCGAGGTCGACGCCCAGGGCGGGCAGGTCGAGCGGCAGATGAGGAGCCGACTGGCATGCGTCCAGGACCGTCAGGGCGCCGACCCCCTGTGCGAGGGAAACCAGGTCGGCAACGGGATTCACGATGCCGAGCACGTTGGAGACGTGCGGGAAGGCGACGATGCGCGTGCGCTCGCCGATGAGGGATGCCGCGGCATCCATGTCGATCGTGCCGTCGTCATGGACGGGGATGTGACGAAGGACGGCACCGGTGCGAGCCGCCAGCTCCTGCCATGGCACGAGGTTCGCGTGGTGCTCGGCCTCGGTCACGACGATCTCGTCGCCTTCGGCGAGCGCGAAGCGGGCGCTCGCGGGCGCGCCGCGTCCGAGCGTGGCGTTGCCGATCGAGTAGGCGACCAGGTTCAGCCCCGCGGTCGCACCGCTGGTCCACGCCAACTGCTCGGGCGCCGCCCCGACGAATCGCGCGACCGTGGCTCGGGCGTCCTCGAACAGCTCGGTCGCCTCGGCGGCGAGCGTGTGCGCGCCACGGTGCACGGCGGCGTTCTCGGTCGTCAGGAACGCCGCTTCGGCGTCGATGACGGCGCGGGGCTTCTGGCTGGTCGCAGCGGAGTCGAGGTAGACGAGGGGGTGGCCGTCGACGAGTCGACCGAGGATCGGGAAGTCGCCCCGGAGCGCGCGCGGGTCGAGCGCGGTCGAGGTTTCGGTCGAGGTGCTCACTACTCCAGGCTACGTCGCGAGGCGCCGCCGCGGGCGGCCGCCCGTCGGAGCGCGCGGGTACCACACCTACGATGAAACGGTGGACTTCTCCTTCGCATTCACCCCCGATCTGATCGCCGTCTTCGTCACGCTGTTCGTTCTGGAGATCGTGCTCGGCGTCGACAACGTCATCTTCATCTCGATCCTCGCCTCGAAGCTCCCGAAGGAGCAGCAGGCGAGGGCGCGCAACCTGGGGCTCACCCTCGCGATGCTCATCCGGGTGCTGCTGGTGTTCTTCGCCGGCTGGATCATCACGCTGAAGGAAGACATCGTCGTGTGGTTCGGCATCGGCTTCTCGTGGAAGGACTTCATCCTCATCGCGGGCGGCATCTTCCTCGTCTACAAGGCGGTCACCGAGATCCATCACAAGCTCGAGGGCGCAGAAGAGGAGCACAGCTCGGGCCGGAAGGTCGCCCAGGTCACCTTCGCGTCGGTGATCACGCAGATCCTGCTGCTGGACATCGTCTTCTCGCTGGACTCGGTCATCACGGCAGTCGGCATGACCGAGAACCTCGTCGTGATCATCACAGTCGTGGTGCTGTCCTTCGGCATCATGCTCTTCGCATCGCGCTTCATCTTCACCTTCGTCAACAAGCACCCCACTGTGAAGATGCTCGCCCTGTCGTTCCTCCTCCTGATCGGCGTGTTCCTGGTCGCAGAGGGCTTCGGCGTGCACATCGACAAGGCCCTCATCTACGCGCCGATGGCGTTCGCGATCCTCGTCGAGGCACTCAACCTCATCTATGCGGCTCGCAAGGCGGCACGCGAGCACAAGCGTCAGCACGCGGTGCAGCTGCGCCCGACCTATCCCGACGTCGACGAGTCGGTCGCCGTCGCGGCGGCTCTGTCTACGGCGAAGGACGCCGGTTCGGTCGGGCTCTCGCGCAAGCCCGTCGCCGGCGCGAGCGACGGCGAGGAGCGCGCGGGACTCGGCTGACGGCACCCTCGCGACCCGAGGCGATGCAGCGGACTCGATCCGCGAGGCTAGCGCGCGGCGAGCAGGGCGACGCCCTCGATCACGGCGCGGTGCGTCTCCTTCGCGCCGAGGATTCGGAAGTGGCCCGAGGCGGGCACGATCACGTTGGTCGCCCCGTCGAGCGCGCTCCCGTCCGGGATGTGCGGGTCGAATCGGCCGAAGATCGACACGATGCGGCCGTTGACCGAGTCCTCGCGACCGAGCATGACGATCGTCTCGTCATCCGGCAGGAAAGCGCGGATGCTCGGCACGAGGAACAGGCCGGCGAGCCTGGAGCCGTGGAACGGCGTGCACACCGCGACGAGGCCGAGCACGCCGAGCGGCGCTTCGGCGATCGCACCCGCCTCCGGGGGTGCAGTGGCGCCTGCCGCGGCATCCGCTGGATCGCCTCCGGTCGCGCCCTCGATCGCAGCTGCGGCCGCCGCCCCCGAGGAGACCAGCAGGTGCTTGCCGATGAGCCCGCCCTTGCTGTGGGCCACGAGCACACGGCCGGCCGGAGGAGATGGTCGCTTCGCGAGAGCGCGAGCGAGTCGCTCGGACGTGTCGGCGATGTGACGACGATTCGTGCCGAGACCGTGAACGACATTCACGCGATGGCCGGCGGCGTTCAGCGCGTTGCCGAGAGGGCGCAGAAAGGTCCAGTGCTCGTACACCCCGGGCAGGAGCACGATCTCGGGGAGGTCGGGCGAGCCGTCGCGCCAGCCGCGAGGCGAGGGGCGGGCGCGGCCGATCGTCCACGGAGCGGCGAGCACCGCGAGCTGCCGGCGCCCGGCGTAGGCGTAGTCCAGCGCCCACCACCACCCGCGCTGCAGCCAGGACGCCTGCGGGAGGGCCTGCTCGCGGGTCGTCATGAGCCGCAAGTCTACGAGTCGCGAAGCGTGCTGACGGAGGGGTTGCGCGCGGCGCGATCCGGTATGGGCGGCCGGTGGATCAGTCGAGGAACTCGCGCGCTGCGACCACCAGCGCATCGACGCCGCGGTCGAGCGTCGGCTGGATCACCGGGGCGAAGTAGGGCGAGTGATTCGTGGGGATGTCGCGCTCGATCGTGTCGGCGGCCTTCGCGTCCGCGAACTTCTGCTGGTCGATGCCGCCCCAGAACCAGAACACCAGCGGTGCACCGGACTCGCGGGCGAACCACGAGACGTCCTCGCTGCCGGTGAACATGCCGGGGTCGACGACGGTCCCCTCGCCGAAGGCGCGATCGAACGCCAGCGTCAGCTGCGCCGTCGCGTGCACGTCGTTGATCGTCGGCGGCAGAGAGTGGTCGATCTCGATGACCGGCTCCTCCTCCGCCCCCGAGGCCTGCGCCTCGGCCCGGACCACTCTTTCCACCTTCGCGAGCACGCGGGTGCGTGCGTCCTCGTCGGGGTAGCGCAGACTCAGCTCGAGCTTCGCGTCCGCGGGGATGATGTTGTTCTTCAGGCCGGCGTGGATCGAGCCGACGGTGACGACGGCCACGTCGCGCGGGTCGACCTCGCGCGACACGATCGTCTGGAGTCGCATGACCGTGGCGGCGGCCATGACGACCGGGTCGATCGTCGAGTGCGGACGCGACCCGTGCCCGCCGCGGCCGAGCAGGGTGACCGTGAGGCCGTCGGATGCCGCCATCTGGGTGCCCGAGCGGACCCCGATCGTTCCGGCCGGAAGCGGTGTGACGTGCTGGCCGAGCACGATGTCGGGCTTCGGAAAGCGCTCGAGCGCGCCGTCGGCGATCATCGCCAGTGATCCGGCGCCGTACTCCTCGGCGGGCTGGAAGACCGCGACGATCGTGCCCGACCATTCGTCCTTGGTCGCGACGAGGCGCTCGAGTGCGCCGAGCAGGCACGTCACGTGCATGTCGTGACCGCACGCGTGCATCACGGGCACGTCGGTTCCGGCGGGGTCGGTGCCGCGCGCGGTGCTGGCGTACTCCAGCCCCGTCAGCTCCCTCACCGGGAGCGCGTCCATGTCGGCACGCAGCCAGACCACGGGCCCGTCGGCTGAGTCGGTGGCCGGGTTGCGGATGACGCCGATCACGCCGGTCTTGCCGATGCCCTCTTCGAACTCGATGCCCAGCGCGCCCAGCCTCTGCGCGACGACCCCCGCCGTGCGGGTCTCCTGGAACGACAGTTCCGGATGCCGGTGCAGGTCGGTGTAGAGGGCTTCGAGGTCGATGGTCATGCCGTCGAGCCTATCCGGGGCCGAGGCGCCGTCCTTCCGTCACCGGAGAGCCGGCTCAGGGCTCGAGGCGAGCAGTGGTTTCGCGGACGATGAGCTCGTACGGCAGCTGGCCGGGCTCTTCGCGCAGCGCCCCCGATTCGGGGAGCCTCGAGTGCGTCGAGGATCGCATCCGCTGCGCGCTCGCCCTGGCCGAGAGGGAACTGGTCGACGGTCGTCAGCCGGAAGAACTCGCCCAGCTCGTGGCCGTCGATGCCGACGACCGAGATGTCCTCGGGCACGCGATGGCCGAGCTCGCGCGATGCGAGCAGAGCGCCGATGGCCATCTCGTCGGACGCCGCGAAGATCGCGGTCGGGCGCTCTGCGGCTCTGCCGAGCAGACGCATGGCGGCGCGGAAGCCGCCGTCCATCGTGAAGTCGGCGGGCTCGTAGAGGTCCGGCCGGGCCGGGACGCCGGCATCCGCCAGTGCCTGCTCGAAACCCTGCCTGCGCCGGGTGGGGATATGGAAGTCGATGTCGAACTCCGGGCTCGCGCCGATGTGCGCGATCGCGCGATGGCCGAGGCCGATCAGGTGCTCGGTGGCCAGCTGCGCGACGGCGAGCTGGTCGACGCTGAGCGTGAACAGGCGGGGGTTGGGGCCGCCGATCGCGACGATGGGCAGGTCGAGTTCGCGCAATCGCTCGGTCTCATCGGCGCCGAGCTCGATCGAGATCGCGATGACGCCGTCGACGCGCTGCCGGCGCAGGAACGTCTCGAAGACGCTCGCTCTCTGCACGCGGTCGGCGCTGAGGTTGTAGAGCGTGATGTCGTAGCCTCGCCGCATCAGGGCCGACGCGATCCCGCTGAGCACGGTGCTGAAGAACCAGCTGTCCAGATACGGCAGCAGAACGCCGATGTTGCGGGTGCGGCCCGAGGCGAGGCTGGAGGCGGACGAAGACACGACGTAGCCGAGTGACCTGGCCGCGGATTCCACGCGGGCGCGGGTCGAATCCGACACGTGGCCTCGACCGCTGAGCGCGCGGGAGACGGTGGCGGTGGAGACGCCCGCGAAGCGAGCGACCTCATCGATGCTGACCACGTCGTCCCTTCGCCGCGTCGGCGCTCAAGCTCCGGTGCGCTCGAGCCAGACCGCGGTATCGACCGGCAGCTCGCCGTCGATGATCGGGCCGCTCGTGACGATGACCTCGCCGTGCGGCAGGGCGATCGGCGTGGAGCCGATGTTCGCCACGACGGCCACATTCCCGTTGCGGAATGCGAGCACGCCGGCGGGGAATCCGGTCAGCCATTCCAGCGTCCCCGAGCCGAGCTCATTGTCCTTGCGGGCATCGAGAAGAGCGCGGTACAGGGACAGCGTCGACCCGGGGTCGTCCAGCTGGGCATCGCGCGCGAGCGCAGCCCATTGGGCGGGCTGCGGCAGCCACGAGGCTCCCGTCGGACTGAATCCGAAGGCGGGGGTGGTCGCCGACCATGGGAGAGGCACCCGGCAGCCGTCTCGTCCGTAGCGCTCGCCGGCCGTGCGGAACCATGTCGGGTCCTGGCGCGCGACGTCGGGCAGGTCGACGGCCTCGGGGAGGCCCAGCTCCTCGCCCTGGTAGATGTACGCGGAGCCGGGGAGGGCGAGCATCACGGCGGTGGCCGCCCGCGCTCGCCGGAGTCCGGCATCCGGGATCGGCTTGCCGACCGACTTCGGCCCGATGCCCGACCCCTGCGGGTTCGGCGCGGTGAGCGCGAGGCGGGAGGCGTGCCGGACGACATCGTGGTTGGAGAGCACCCAGGTGCTGGGTGCGCCCACCGCCGAGAAGGCGCGCAGCGACTCCGAGATGACGGCGCGCAGCTGCGCGGCATCCCATTCGGTGAGGAGGTACGGGAAGTTGAACGCCTGGTGCATCTCGTCCGGGCGGACCCACAGTGCGGTGTCGTCGGGGCTCGGCCGCCACGCCTCGGCGCACAGGGCGCGATCGCCGTCGTACTCGGCGAGGATGCTGTGCCAGTCGCGATAGACGTCGTGGACGCCGGGCTGTCCCCAGTACGGAACGTCGGGCTCTTCGCCGCCCATCGAGTCGGCCTCGGCGGGAGGCGTGTAGTCGGGCAGCCCCGCGGCCTTGATCAGCCCGTGCGCGACGTCGACGCGGAATCCGTCGACGCCCCGGTCGAGCCAGAAGCGCAGCACGCGGCGGAACTCCTCGCGCACCTCCTCGTTGGACCAGTCGAAGTCGGGCTGCGACGAGTCGAACAGGTGAAGGTACCACTGCCCCCGTGTGCCGTCGGCCTCGATGACGCGGGTCCACGCCGGGCCGCCGAACACCGACTCCCAGTTGTTCGGCGGCAGTTCGCCGTGGGCTCCCTTGCCCTCACGGAACAGATAGCGGGCGCGCTCGCGGCTTCCGGGGCCTGCGGTCAGGGCGGCTTGGAACCAGGCGTGCTGGTCGGAGGAGTGGTTGGGTACGAGGTCGACGATGACGCGGATGCCGCGCTCGTGCGCCTGCTCGAGCATGTCGTCGAAGTCGCCCAGCGTGCCGAAGAGCGGATCGACGTCGCAGTAGTCGGCGACGTCGTAGCCGGCATCCTTCTGAGGCGAGCGCTGGAACGGGCTCAGCCACAGGGCGTCCACGCCGAGGTCGACGAGATCGTCGAGATGGGCCGTGACGCCGGGGAGATCGCCGACGCCGTCGCCGGAGCTGTCGGCGAACGAACGGGGGTAGATCTGGTAGATCACGGCGGTGCGCCACCACTCCGCTCCGGGTCGGGAGGGCAGGGCATCGGAACGCTCGGCGACGTCGGGCGAAGTCATCGTTCCAGGATAGTGCAAGCGCTTACACCGGGGCCTTCGCCGGTGCGGGAGACGCACCCGGGAGACAGTGCTGCCGACGGTCGGCTGCGGGTCGGTCGACGTGTCGGGTCGCAGCCCGGGATTGGTCTCGTGGATACAGTGGGCCCGTGCCCTCCGCCGACGCCCTCGCCTCCGCCGAGTCGCTGATCCGAGTGATCCCCGACTACCCCGAACCCGGCATCCTCTTCCGCGACATCACGCCGCTGCTGGCGGATGCCGTCGGACTGCGGACGGCGATCGACGCCCTGATAGAGCCGTTCCTGGATGGCTTCGACGTCGTGGCTGGAGTGGAGGCGCGCGGCTTCCTGCTCGCGGGCGCGGTCGCGATTGCGGCGAACGTGGGCCTGGTGCCGGTGCGCAAGGCCGGCAAGCTGCCGCGGCCCGCAGCATCCGTCGCGTATTCCCTGGAGTATGGCGAGGCGACGATCGAGGTGCACGACGATCTCGCCGCGGGCACCCGGGTTCTCCTGGTCGACGACGTGCTTGCGACCGGTGGAACGCTGGCCGCGGCGCACTCGCTCTTCGCGCAGCTCGGAGTGTCGGTCATCGGCACTGCCGTGCTCATGGAGATCGAAGTGCTCGGCGGGCGCGACGTGGTCGGCGACGTGCACACCGTGTTCCGCGGCTGAGGCGTGGTCGGGGTTTCGTGCGGCCTACGCACTCAGGCGTGTTCATCCGCACCTTCCAGCCGCTGTCATCGGGCTCAGCCCGACGCCCGACGCCCGACGCCGACGCCCGGTCGGCCGCACCATCGTTGAACAAACAATGCCGGGCCGCGCCCCGAAGGACGCGACCCGGCAGTGATGCGGCGGCAGTGCTCAGCCGCGCAGTGCGGCCAGCGCCTGGTACGACGTCGCGGCGTTCGTCATGGACAGCGATGGCGAAGCCGGCGCCGGGACCGTCGCGGCGTTGTCCTGCTCGTACATCGAGTTGTGCGACCCCTTGGCGCCGATGCGCTGATAGAAGGTCGTGTAGTCGATGTCACCCTGGCCGAACGGGACGATCGAGTAGCCCGCGGCCGTCAGCGCGCCATCCTTCGCATGGAACAGCGGGAACCGCTGCGTCTGCTCGGCGACGAGCCCCGCCGGATCGAACGGCCGGGAGACGACACTGCCGTCGGCGGCGGTGTACGTCGGGAACCGGAACTGGGCCACGTGCGCCCAGTAGATGTCCATCTCGAGATAGACGTAATTCGGATCCGTGTTCTGCAGGAACCATTCCAGCTTGCGCACGCCGCTCGAACGCGTGGGCCGGCCCGTGGCGTCGACAGGACCGGTGTCGATGAGGAAGTTGTACGCCGCATCGTGGTTGTGCGTGTACAGCTTCAGCCCGTGCGTGGCTGCGCGCGCACCCAGGATGTTCCAGCGCTCCGCCGCGAGCTGCCAGTCGGCGAGGAAGTTGCTGCTCGTGGGATCGTTGCCGGTGCCGATGTGGCCGAATCCGAGGATGTTCGCGACCTCGCAGGCAGCGTCGAACTGGGCCAGAGTCGCCTCCGTGATCGAACCGGGGATGCTCCCGTGGTTGCCCTCGGCCTCGAGGCCGAAGGTGTCCAGCCAGGAACGGAGCAGCACCGCGCCTTCGGGGGTGTTGAGGTTGCCGCCCTCGGAGTTGACATTCTGGCCGAACCCGGCGAACTCGACCTGCTTGTAGCCGATGTTCGAGAGCTGCTGCAGAACCTGCTTGAAACCGGTGGGAAGGGCGGGGTCGGTGATGAGCGGGTTGCGGCTGATCGCGTCCCGCACCGTGTAGAGGATGATGCCGCGCTTGCCGGGAGGAACGAGCACGCCGTTGCCGTTTCCGCCGCTGCCGCCCGGATCGGTCGGTGGCGCGGCGTGAGCATGCCCGCTCCCGATGCCGACCATCGCGGCTGCCGCCACGCCGGTCGTGGCTGCCAGCAGCTGCCGGCGCGATAGACCCAGGCTCCGGCCCAGTACGCGTGCGTCCTCGTTGGCCTGTTCTGTCAGATCGTCCATTTTGCTCCCTTGCACAGGTTGATTTCGAGCGTCGACGCTCGCGGATGCGGCAGGGACGTGCAGACACGGGGGGCGTCTTCCGCCCGGTGGAAGCTGGGCGGCCTTGCTGCAACTCACTAGGGACCGTATGCCCGGCACAGCCCGACGGTCAAGCAAATGTTGTGCTCGAATTTGACTACTTTTGACGTTCTGTCGACCGAAGTTTGAGAGAGCGCTCCCACCTGGCGGAAGTCCGTCTCAATGCGTCGGCGATGGGCACCGCCACGCCGGCTCGCGCGCGTTTGTGCCTACTCGGTGTCGATCTCAGGCGCGACCACGCGGACTCCGCGGACGAAGACCGCGACGACGGAAGCCTCTCTCATGCCCATCAGAAGGGTGAACAGGTGCGACTCCGGCCCGCCGTCGACCGCGGCCTCGAGGGAGAGTTCGAAGCCCGGCTGCGCGGCCGGATCCACGAGGACGAAATCCGCATCCTTGCCGACGTCGAGATTGCCGAACGTCTGCTCCTGATCGAGGGCCCGGGCGCCGGCGAGCGTGCCGAGGAAGAGCAGTTGAGCGGGTTCGAGCGCGACGGAGCGATCGCCGTGCTCGCTCATGTGCACCTTGTAGCAGTCGTTCAGGACCCGCGGGATGAGCCATTCATCACCGGCTCCGATGTCGGTTCCGATCGCGATCGTGGTTCCGGATGCCGCCGTCCGGCGCCACGGCATCGTGCCGCTTCCGAGGAAGAGCTGCGATGTCGGGCAGTGGGCGATGGAGCTGCCGGTCTCGGCGAGCCGGTGCAGTTCACCATCGGTGCAGTGCACGGCATGAGCCAGGATGCTGCGGCGGCCCAGCAGGCTCTCGCCGCCGAGCTCCGACCCGGGCAGGTGCCGGCCGTCGTAGGTGTCGAGGTAGGTCTCGACGCCGTACCGGCTGCGCACCGCCGCGATCTCCCCGTCGCCCGGCCGGTCGTTCTCGTTGAGGTGGGAGTGGAAGTAGACGCCCTCGACCTGCGCACTCGCGTACAGCTCGCCGAGCCGCTCGAGCGTCTCGCCGGTCACCGCGAGGCTGAACCGCGGCACGAGAGCGACCTGCGCGAGCGCGGTTCGGGCATTCCGCGCCGGGCCTCCGGCATCCCGTCCGTGCCAGCGGTCGATCTCATCTCGGGCCAGGCCGATCGCGTCGTCTTCGCTGGTCAGCAGGGCCGCGGCGCTGGGCGGGCCGACCGTCTGGATGCCGCGACCGCTGACGACGCGCAGACCGGCGTCGAGCGTCCGAGTGAAGAGCGCATCCTGGGCCTCCGGGAAGGCCGAGCCGAAGACCAGAGCGGCGGTGGTTCCCGCCGAGATCCGGCGTCGGACGAACTCGCGAGCGACAAGGTCTGCGAAGACCGGGTCGGCCAGACGGGATTCCGCCGGGAACACGCACCGCTC
The DNA here is from genome assembly GCA_963717585.1 of uncultured Actinomycetota bacterium. Taxonomy (GTDB): domain Bacteria; phylum Actinomycetota; class Actinomycetes; order Actinomycetales; family Microbacteriaceae; genus Microbacterium. Next base: position 310,416 of record CAVQWI010000003.1, read on the forward strand.
CAGCCATTCGAGCAGCTCACCTCCGCCGAACTCGTCGGTCGTGAGCGTCTGCGGGAAGTGCACGTGCGTGTCGACGAAGCCCGGAAGCAGGAAGCCGCCGGTGATCACGACGTCGTCGTCGGCGAGGGATGCCGGCAGACCGGCCCACGCGCCGGAATAGGTGATCCGCCCCGCGATGTCGACCGCGAGGGCGCCGTCGGGTTCGGAGACGAGCGCGCTCGTGGCCTCATCGAGAGCAGGAGCGCCGCTCACGTGGAGCACATGACCGCGGTAGATCGTCACGACGTCTCCTTCCGGCCATCCGTGTCCGTCCTGTGCCGCAGCCGGGTGTCGGGTCTTCGAGCCGGGCATTGCGCCCGCGTAACAGCGCCGTTAACTCTGCGGAACGCTTGAGGCCCGAACCTGGTGACGGGGTTGCCGCGAGCATAGTGTGCCCGAAAGGCAACGAGGCGGACCGTCCGCGGCGCCGCCTTCCTCGAACAAGGGAGCGCGCATGGCCGCAACAGAAGTCACCGAGCGCAAAGCCGCGAAGGCGGCGAAGCGCAACGCCAACACGGTCGACTCGATCCCCCCTCTGGCGCGGCTCGCGCCGCTCGGACTCCAGCATGTCCTCGCCATGTATGCGGGCGCGGTGGCGGTGCCGCTCATCGTCGGCGGCGCTCTGGGATACTCGGCGGGCGATCTCGCCTTCCTGATCAGCGCCGACCTGTTCGTGGCGGGCCTCGCGACCATCATCCAGTCCGTCGGCTTCTGGCGATTCGGCGTGCGCCTTCCGCTCATGCAGGGCGTGACCTTCGCCGCAGTCGGACCGATGATCGCGATCGGTCAGAGCGAAGGCATCCAGGCGGTGTTCGGCGCGACGATCGCGTGCGGGCTCTTCATGATCCTCGTCGCGCCGTTCTTCTCCCAGCTGCTGCGCTTCTTCCCTCCGATCGTCACCGGCACCGTGATCCTCATCATCGGCCTGTCGCTCATGCGCGTCGCAGCGGGCTGGATCGTCGACGGATCGACCGAGGGCGCCGCGCCGATCAACGTCGCGTTCGCGTTCGGCACGCTCGCACTGATCATCCTGATCGAGAGGTTCGCTCCGCCGCCGCTGCAGCGTGTCTCGATCCTGCTGGGCCTCGTGCTCGGAACGATCGCGGCGCTGTTCGTTCCCGGAATGGTGGACTGGTCGAACGTGGGCGATGCGGCATGGTTCGCATTGATCACCCCGTTCCACTTCGGCCTGCCGACGTTCCAAGTCGCCTCGATCGTGTCGATGCTCATCGTCGGGCTGGTGATCATGACCGAGACGACCGGCGACATGATCGCCGTCGGCGAGATCGTCGACAAGCCGGTCAGCCGGCGCCAGCTCGCCGACGGCCTGCGCGCGGACGGGCTGGGCACGGTCATCGGCGGCGTGTTCAACACGTTCCCGTACACGGCCTTCGCGCAGAACGTCGGCCTGGTCTCGCTCACCGGTGTCCGCTCGCGTTTCGTCGCGACGGCGGCAGGCGTGATCCTCGTCGTCCTCGGCCTGATCCCCAAAGTCTCGGCGATCGTCGAAGGGGTGCCGAGCGCCGTGCTCGGCGGCGCCGGCATCGCACTGTTCGGGATGGTGGCAGCATCCGGCATCCGCACCCTCACGAAGGTCAGGTTCAACAACAAGAACGTCCTGATCGTCGCGATCTCGGTCGGAGTCGCACTCCTGCCGACGGTGACACCGACGATCTACGACCAGTTCCCGCAGTGGTTCACGCTCATCTTCGACTCCGGCATCAGCGCCGGCGCGATCACGGCGATCCTGCTCAACCTCCTCCTCAACTCCGAGCAGATGCGCGAGGCCCGCCTGACCGACCCCTCGATCGGCGCATCCGACGCTGTACGCGGCCCGGCGGCGGCAGCTCTGGTGCATCCCGAGGCCGAGGGCACCGGGCTCATCCCCACCCAGGTGCTCTCGGATGAGCTCGCGGCGGAGCAGGGCGGCGACGGCCTGCCCGTCGACGTGTCGAAGATCCCGGAAGACGGCGACCCGAAGGCCTGACACCGGAACGACGGATGCCCCGGTGCGCGACCGCGCCGGGGCATCCGTCGTGTGCGGCGAAGCTATGCGAACGCAGGCAGGTCCAGCCAGGCGTCGGGTGCGGGAGCGGCACCGTCGCGCGTGATGGTGCCTTCGATCAGACCGTACGGCCGGTCTGCTGCGTAGAAGACCTCGTTCGGGTTCTCGAGTCCGAACGGCTCCAGGTCGTAGAGGAAGTGGTGCCTGTTCGGCATCGCGAAGCGCACCTCTGCGATCTCGGGTCGTGCTTGGATCGCAGCCTTGCCCATCGCGAACAGGGTCTGCTGCAACGCCAGCGAGTGCACGGTCGCGAAGGTGGAGAGCAGAACAGCCGAGACCTCGGCGTACAGGCCGTTGTAGTCGATGCCGGCCTCCACCGCCTCGGGCAGGAAGCGCCAGCGTCCGGTGACCGATGTCGCCATGATGCGGTCGTCGGTCTCGACGAGCGTCGTGTACTCGTCGCGGGGGAAGCCGGCGAACTCGCTGCCGGTGGACTTCAGGACCACGAGGCCCTTGACCCCGCCGGTCACGTGCGTCGCGCCGTCCACGACCTGGACGGTCGCAAGGCGCGTGCCCTGAGCCTTCTGCACGAACGAGTGATCATGCGGCTGCCCGTCGACCAGGATCCGCTCCCACTCGTACTGCTCGGCCTGCCACAGCCCGCCCTCGATCCAGTCGAACGAGGAGGTGAAGTGCTCAGCGAGCTTCAGCAGGTACTCCTCCGGCGATGGCACGCCGTATTTCTTCGCGAACGCGAAGGCGGTGTTCTTCTGCGTGTCCGTCGCGACGACCAGTGCGTTGTCGCCGGTCAGGTACGAATCGACCAGCGCCGCACCGCGCAGCTGCGAGGTGACGTTGAGGTCGACGATCTCGTGGCGCGGCGTGTCCCGGTAGATCCGCACGACACGGTTCTCGGCCTTGCCGTACTTGTTCGCGCCGAGACTGACGGACACGTCACTCATGGCTAGCTCCCTCTGTAGGTGGAATAGGCGAACGGACTGAGCAGCAGCGGCACGTGGTAGTGCCTGCTCGTGCCGTCGGCCGCGACCTCGACGGTGAACGTCACGGTGACCAGGGGATAGAAGGTGGGGATGCCGCGGTCGGCGAACCACGCTCCGGTGCCGAACGTGAGGGCGTACATGCCCGGCTCGAGGCGATCGGGACCGAGTTCGAGCCTGCCCGTCGGCGTCGGTGAAGCCCTGGGCGATCCCGGCCGTGCTGCCGCCGGGCAGGTGCTGGGCGAGAGAGACGACGAGGTTCTCGGCCGGCGTTCCGGATGCGGCGTCGAGCACGTGCGTGGTGAGGTGGCTGGTCATGCGTTCATCCTTCCGCCACGGCCCCCCGCAGGCGCAAGAGCGCGATCTCCGCAAGCTGCCCGAGTGCCTCCCTGACCTCGGCCTGGTCGTCGTTGCGCAGGCGCCGCCGGAGTTCGTCGAGGATCTGCTCCGGCGACCGGCCCGCGGCCCGGATGAGGAAGACCCGGCCGAACCGCGCCTCGTAGGCGGCGTTGCCGTCGGCGATGGCGTCGGTGACCGACTGCGCAGCATCCGTCATCGCGGACTGCTCGCGACGGGATGCAGCGGCCTCCGCGCCGGCACCGACGGGCCCTCTGTCCGATACGCGGGTGGTGCGCGAGCGCTGCGTCGAGATCGGCGGCGCTCCACTCCTCGGCCAGGCCTCCGGCGCGGTCTGCGAGCGCATCGACCGAGGCGTACGGACGTCCGGCGACGACCGCGTCGACCCACCCGGGATGGCGGCCCAGACCACGACGACGGATGCCGCAGCCGCGGCATCCGCTTCATTGAACTCGTCCAGGAGCATGCGACCGCCACACTGGTACGATCGTACCGCTCCGGCGTTTCGCCGGTGTGAAGGCGCGGTAACTCCGCCGCGCCCGACGGGCACACAGCCGTTACACGGCCGAAATCGAGGGCCGCGCGCCGGCCATAGCTTGAGCTCAGACGCCACCGTCGCCGTCATCCGCTCCATCCAGTCCCATCCCCCACTGGAGGCTGCGCATGACTACAACCCTTCCCGCCGCCGGGTCGCCTTCGACACGGAAGTCGGCGCCGATCCGCACCCGGGCCTCTACAACGAGGATCTGGCGCCGCTGCCGGAGGAGAAGCGCCGCTGGGGCGCGTTCGAGTTCTTCAACGTCTGGACGAACGACGTGCAGAGCCTCGCCGGGCTACACCCTGGCGGCGAGCCTGTTCATCACCGCCGGCATCAACGGATGGTGGGTCTTCGCCGCGATCATCCTGGCCGGCTTCTTCGTCAACTTCCTGGTGAACCTGACCGGCAAGCCGAGCGTCAAGTACGGCATCCCGTACGCCGTGATGGCGCGCTCCAGCATGGGGGTGAAGGGCGCGCAGTTCCCCGCCCTGATCCGCGGAATCGTGGCGATCTTCTGGTACGGCGCGCAGACGTACTTCGCCTCGACGGCCGTCGCCCTCGCCCTCAACGCGATCTTCCTCGAGCCCCGAGCTTCCCGACGTTCCTCGGCATGGACGTCATCGACTGGGTCTCGTACGTCTTCGTCGCCGCGCTCCAGGTCGTGCTCTTCCTCAAGGGCATCGCCTGGATCGAGAAGTTCCTCAACTTCGCCGGTCCCGGCGGTGTACGTCGTGATGATCGCGCTGCTCGTGGCGATCTGGGTGCAGGCCGGCGATCGCCTGCTGCCCGCGGTCGGCTCGATCTTCAACAACTCCTCGGTCGAGGGCTGGGCCGCGGTCGCCGCCTTCTTCGGCGTGATCGGCACGATGATCGCCTACTTCTCGGCCGTCATCATCAACTTCGGCGACTTCGCGCGGTTCTCGCGCAGTGAGAAGGCGATGCGGCGCGGCAACTTCTACGGCCTGCCCGGTGAGCCTGACGTTCTTCACGTTCCTCAGCCTGTTCACCACGGCCGGCGCGTACATCGTGCTGCAGGGCGGCGAGGGCGAGCCGCTGACGAACCCGGCCGAGATCGTCGGCCTGGTCGGCAACGTGTTCCTCGACGATCATCGCGGCGATCACCTTCGTCATCGCGACGATCGGCATCAACCTCGTCGCGAACTTCATCCCGCCCGCGTACGACCTGTCGAACCTGGCGCCGCAGCGCATCAGCTTCAAGACCGGCGGGTACCTCACGGCGGCGCTCGGCTTCATCGTCGGCGCGCCTGTGGGTCGCGACGATCAGCCAGATCGGCCTGCCGATGTTCGTCGACACCCTGGGCGCGATCCTCGCACCGCTCTACGGTGTACTCGTGGCCGACTACTACATCGTGCAGCGACGCTCCGTGAAGGTCGCCGACCTGTTCTCGATGGACGAGTCCGGCCGCTACTTCTACCAGCGGGGCTGGAACGTGCGGGCGCTCATCGCGATCGGCGATCGCCGCGGTCTTCTCGATCGCCGCGGTGTGGGTCCCGAGCTCAAGGGCCTCAGCGGCTTCGCCTGGGTGATCGGCGCAGTGCTCGGCGCCGTGCTGTACACCGCGGTGATGTGGTCGTACCGGCCGAAGACGGCTGCCGTCGCGCCGGCACGGCGGACGCCGAGGTCGATCGGGCTGATGGCGGACAGCGCTTCGTCCTCCGTGCCGGCAGGACCTTCCTGGGAGGGTCATTCCGGCCGGCGGCGATCGTGGTCGAGGACGGGCGCATCGCCGATGTCGTCGAGGTCCGGGAGAAGGTCGCCGGGGCGCGCGCCGTGCTGGTTCCGGACGACGCGGTGCTGCTGCCCGGCCTGGTGGACTCGCACGTGCACGTCAACGAGCCGGGCCGCACCGAGTGGGAGGGCTTCCGTTCGGCGACCCTCGCCGCCGCGGCGGGCGGCGTGACCACGATCATCGACATGCCGCTCAACTCGCTGCCCCCGACGACGACGGCCGAGGCGCTGACGATCAAGCGGGCCGCCGCCGCGCCCTCCGCATACATCGACGTCGGATTCTGGGGCGGGGCGGTGCCCGCCAGCCTCGGCTCGCTCGCACCGCTGCACGAGGCAGGCGTCTTCGGCTTCAAGTGCTTCCTCTCGCCCTCCGGCGTGGAGGAGTTCCCGCACCTGGACCGCAGCTCAGCTGTCCGCCGCCATGGAAGAGGTCGCAGCCCTCGGGTCGCGGCTGATCGTCCACGCGGAGGATCCGGCGCTGCTGCACGATCACGGGCCCCTCGGCCGCGGATATGAGGCGTTCCTCGCTTCTCGACCGGCGGCGAGCGAGGCATCCGCGATCGACGCGGTGATCGACGCGGCCCGCCGAAGCGGTGCGCGCGCACACATCCTGCATCTGAGCGATGCCCACTCCCTGCCGGCCATCCGGGAGGCGAAGGCCGAGGGCATCGCGCTCACGGTCGAGACGTGCCCGCACTATCTGACGATCGTGGCCGAGGAGATCCCCGACGGCGCCAGCGAGTTCAAGTGCTGTCCGCCGATCCGCGAGGCCTCGAATCGCGACCTCCTGTGGGACGGGATCGTGGACGGCACGATCGACGCGATCGTGAGCGACCATTCGCCGAGCACCGTCGACCTCAAGCGCTCCGGCGGCGGCGACTTCGGCCTGGCGTGGGGCGGCATCGCCGGTCTGCAGGTCGGCTTGTCGGCCGTCTGGACCGAAGCGCGGGGTCGCGGCATCCCCCTCGAGCGCGTCCTTCCGCTGTTCACGACCGGGCCCGCGGGGATCGCCGGTCTCCGAGGTGCCGGGGTCATCGAGCCCGGCGCGCCCGCCCACCTGACCGTGTTCGGCATCGACGACCCGCGTGCTGATCGATGCGCGGCGCCTGCTGCACAAGAACCCCATCACCGCATATGACCACCGTGCGCTCACCGGCAGCATCCGTCGAACGTGGCTGCACGGCAGGTCGATGTACAACGTCACCGAGGGTGGCGCCGGCGAGGCCCCGTGGTTCCGCGGAACCCCACGCGGCCGGCTCCTGTCCGCGCGGACGGCAGCGGAAGCGCGATGATGCGCGTCCACGCGCGCGAAACGCGGATGCAGTTGGATGGGGCTATGGCGATCGACTTGGCCGTCCTGCAGCCCGGTGAGGGTCCGCTGCCCGGCGACCACTACCTGCGCTCCACCCCGCAGACGGTGCTGTGGGGCCGGCTCCCCTGCGAGACGGATGCCGCGGTCCTGCGCATCGCGCCCGGCGAGTCCGTGACGATCGACACGGTGAGCCACGAGGGCATCCTCGAAGATCACGGCAAGGACCCGCTCGCCTACTTCACGAGCCAAGGCGTGCACGCGACCTCCGTCCTGCGGGATGCGATCGCGATCGCCGCCGAGCTGTCCCGCGACCCCGCCGTCGACGGCCCGCACGTCGTGACCGGTCCGATCCACGTGGAGACGGCTGAGCCGGGCGACCTCCTGCGGATCACCGTGGAGCAACTCGTGCCGCGCGTGCCGTACGGCGTCATCTCGAACCGGCACGGCAAGGGCGCGCTCGTGGGCGAACTGCCGCGCGGCGACTACCACGTCAGCATCTTCACTCCTGTCCAGGAGCGCGACGGACGCCTGGTGGGCGTGCTTCCGGTCGACGACGACGGCGAGCGCGTCGTCGCCTTCCCGCTCTCGCCGTTCCTCGGAACGATGGGGGTCGCCGTCGGCGGCGACGAGCGCCCGCACTCCGTCCCGCCCGGATCCCACGGGGGCAACATCGACATCAACCTCCTCGTCGAGGGAACGATGCTCTACCTGCCCGTGCAGGTCTCGGGTGCGCTCGCCTACGTCGGAGATCCGCACTTCGCTCAGGGCGACGGCGAGGTGGCGCTCACCGCGCTCGAGGCATCCCTGCGCGCGACCCTCCGCTTCGACGTCATCCCGCGCGCCGAGGCGCTCGCCGAATTCGGCGAAGTCACCGGGCCGCTCGTTCGCACACCGGATTACCTCGTGCCCACCGGCCTCGACCCGGATCTGAACGAGGCGATGCGCAAGTGCGTGCGATCCGCCCTCACGCTCATCGAAGCGCGATGGGGGATGCAGGAGCACCTCGCCTACGCGTACCTGAGCGCCGCCACCGACTTCGACATCTCTCAGGTGGTCGACATCGTCTGCGGTGTGCATGCGCGCATCCGCGAGGCCGACTTCGCGGGAGTGGATCGGCAGCGGGGACGGTCATCGACAACAGGCGATTCGACGGGAACCGGAGAATCCGCCGCGGATCGTCCTGTACCGGGCGAATCTCCTGCGTCCGGAGCACGGCGACGGAGCGGCGACCCATGACGGGAGCGGCGACCTATGACTGAGCCCCAGCCTCGCGGGGCCGAGACCATCCCGGCCGACCTGCTCGACGCGTTCACCGCCTACGAGCGTGCGATCCTCGCGAACGACCTCGACGTGCTCGACGCCTCCTTCGCTCCGGCCGACGAAACGATGCGGGGGGATGCCGCGGGGCTCCTCGTCGGCCACGACGCGATCAGCGCATTCCGCGGTGTGCGCGGTGGGGTGGCGCGGCGCACGATCGAGCGCATCGAGCACCGCGAACTCGGCGAGGACGTCGCGCTGCTCGTCTCGGTCTCGCGGTACGCAGAAGGCGGCACCGGACTGCAGACGCAGATCTGGGAGCGCATCGACGGTCGCTGGCTGATCACGGCCGCCCATGTCACGCCGCGCGCGCAGGCGCTCGACCGCTCGGTGTGGCGGACGGTCGGCGACCCACTCTGGCAGGGCGCGTGGGATGGCCCGCTGACGGGGCTCACCGTGGCGGTCAAGGATCTCTTCGCCATCAAGGGCTACCGCATCGGAGCGGGCAACCCGGCCTACCTCGACGAGGTGCGCCCCGAGACGACCACCGCGCCGGCGGTGACCGACCTGCTGCGCGGCGGTGCGTCGCTACGGGGAATCGCGCGCACCGACGAGTTCGCGTACAGCATCGCCGGTGACAACGCCCACTACGGCACCCCGCCGAACGGCGCGCTTCCCGGCGCCCTGCCGGGCGGCTCGTCCAGCGGTCCGGCATCCGCCGTCGCAACCGGGCAGGCCGAGATCGGGCTCGCCACCGACACGGCAGGCTCCGTGCGAGTGCCTGCGTCGTATCAGGGGCTCTGGGGACTCCGCACGACGCACGGCCTGGTGCCCCGCCAGGGACTCCTTCCCCTCGCGCAGTCGTTCGACACGATCGGGTGGCTGACCCGCGACGGCGCCACGCTGCAGCGGGTCGTGGACTGGTGCCTGAGCTACGACGGCTCGGAGTCGACCGAGAGCGTCCTCGGCGAATCGGACGAGGACCTGCCGTGGCGGTTCCTGGTGCCCGAGCAGGTGCTCGCCTCAGCGGAGCCCGAGACGCGCGCCGCCTTCGATGCGCTGCTGGAGCGGCTTCGGATCATCCGCGGATGCCCCGGCCCTCGAGCCCGTCTCGATCGGCGACCTCGACGAGTACTTCCTGCCGTTCCGCACGGTTCAGGGCGCGGAGGCATGGCGCAACAACGGCGACTGGGTCAGCGCCCACTGGGGCGCCCTCGGACCTGCCGTCGCGGACCGATTCCGCATCGCATCGGGGGTGACCGCTGCCGACGAGAGCGCCGCTCGGGCCGCGCTGGAGCCGCTCGCCGACAGCATCCGGGCCCTCGTGGCGGATGCCGTTCTGCTCATGCCCACCGTTCCCGGGCCGGCCCCCCTGCGCACCGCCGTCGGCGAACGGGTCGACGCCGTCCGCACCGCGACCCTGCGCATGACCACCCCTGCGGCGATCGCCGGGCTGCCGTCGCTGTCGGCGCCGCTGCTCACCGTTCCGTCGCAGATCGGCCCTGCGCCGGTCGGCGTCTGCCTCACCTCCCGCGCGGAGACCGACATCGCGCTCGTGCGGCTCGCCCGCCGCCTGGAGAACTCGGTGGCGGGCTCATGATCTTCTCGACGGCGGCGAGTGAGCGGCATCCCGCCGAGTGCACGGCTTCTCCTCGCGAACAGGCCGTGCGTTCGGCGCGAAGCCGTGCACTCGCGCTCGCCCAGACCAGAGAGGCGGCATCGTGACCGTGCTTCCCGGACCCATCTCGCCGCCGCCGCGCCTGCTCATGGGTCCGGGACCGATCTCGGCGTACCCGAGCGTCCTGCGAGCGATGTCGGCCGAGCTCGTCGGGCAGTACGACCCGTTCATGACCGCCACCATGACCGAGACGCAGGAGCTCTACCGTGGCGTCTGGTCCACCGCCAACGATGCGACCCTGCTCATCGACGGCACGTCGCGCGCGGGCATCGAGGCCGCGATGATCTCGCTGATCCGCCCCGGGGACCGCGTGCTCGTGCCGGTGTTCGGCCGGTTCGGGCATCTGCTGGCCGAGATCGCCGAGCGGGCCATGGCCGAGGTGCACACGATCGAGGTGCCCTGGGGCGAGGTGTTCCCGGTGTCGGCGCTGGAAGAGGCCATCGTCCGCGTGAAGCCCCAGCTGCTCGGCCTGGTGCAGGGCGACACGTCCACGACGATGCTGCAGCCGCTCGACGAGGTCGGCGCGATCTGCGCGAAGCACGGCGCGCTCTTCTACAGTGACGCGACGGCGTCGCTCGGCGGCAACCCCTTCGAGGCCGACGAGTGGGGGCTGGATGCCGCGACCGCCGGACTGCAGAAGTGCCTCGGCGGTCCGTCCGGATCGTCGCCGATCACCTTGTCGGACCGCGCTGTGGAGGTGATCCGCTCGCGCACCAAGATCGAGGCCGGCATCCGCGAGCCCGGCGACGTGGATGCCATCGACTTCATCCGCTCCAACTACTTCGACCTCGGCATGATCCTCGACTACTGGGGCCCGCGCCGCCTCAACCACCACACCGAGGCGACCTCGATGCTCTACGCCGCCCGAGAATGCGCGCGCCTGCTGCTGCTCGAGGGGCGCGACGCCGTGATGGAGCGGCATCGCCTGAGCGGAGAGGCGATGCTGGCCGGCGTGCGCGGGCTCGGGCTGGTCGTCTTCGGCGACGTCGCCCACAAGATGACGAACGTCGTCGCGGTGGAGATCCCTGACGGGGTTCCGGGGGATGCCGCGCGGGCTGCGTTGCTCCAGGATCACGGCATCGAGATCGGAACGTCTTTCGGACCCCTGCACGGTCGCGTCTGGCGCATCGGCACGATGGGCTACAACGCCCGCAAGGATGCCGTGCTGCAGACCCTGGCCTCCCTCGAGGCCGTGCTCCGCCGCTTCGGCGCGTCGGTGCCGGCCGGCGGGGGGGTCGACGCGGCCGCCGACGTGTACGACGGAGCGCCGCCGGCTTCGGGTGGCGATTGAGCGCATGCGCACCCGCCTGCCCGAGTTCCCGCCCGATGTCTATCAGGCGGCCGCGCGGCGCGTGATGGCGCGCTGCGACGAACTGGCTCGCGTCACGGCGACGCCCGGGGCGATCGAGCGGGTGTACCTCTCGCCCGAGCACGCCAGGGTGAACCGGCTGGCGGCCGAGTGGATGCGCGAGGTCGGCATGACCACGCGACAGGATGCCGCCGGCAACCAGCTCGGACGGCTCGACCCTTCGACAGGCTCAGGGACCGGAACGGGAGCAGGCTCAGGGACCGGAGCGGGAGCAGGCTCAGGGACCGGTCCCGGCTCCGTGGACGTGCCCGCCCTCATGCTCGGCTCGCACCTGGACACGGTGCCCGACGCCGGCCGGTTCGACGGGATCGCCGGCGTGCTGATGGCGCTGGAGGTCGTTCGCCTGCTGCGCACCCCGCGCGCGGACGGCGGCGGCAGCATCCCGCCACTGCCGTTCGCGGTCGAGGTCGTCGCCTTCTCCGACGAGGAGGGCACGCGTTTCGGCAAGGCCCTGCTCGGCTCGTCGGCTGTGGCCGGCATCTGGGATGAGCGCTGGTGGACGCTCACCGACGCCGACGGAACGACGCTCCGCCAGGCCTTCCTCGAATTCGGCCTCGACCCCGGGCGCATCGGGGAGGCGGCACGACGACCCGACGAGCTCGTCGGCTACCTCGAGGCCCACATCGAGCAGGGTCCGGAACTGGACCGGCGTGGCGAATCGCTCGCGGTGGTGTCGTCGATCGCGAGTGCGCGTCGCTTCCAGCTGATCGTCGAGGGTGAAGCCAGGCACGCCGGTGGCACGCCCTATGACATGCGCCGCGACGCCCTGCTCGGCGCGAGCGAGGCCGCGCTCGCCGTCGAGCGGATCTGCCGCGACGAGCATCACATCATCGGCACGGTCGGCCAGCTCGAGGCGTTTCCCGGCGCCGTGAACATCGTTCCCGGTGAAGCGCACCTCAGCCTCGACCTGCGCGGAGAGTTCGACGGCTCGCGGGATCGCGTCTGGGACGCGATCTCACGCGAGCTCGACCAGATCATGGGCCGCCGCGGACTGCGCTGGCGTGCGCGCGAGGTGCACAGCGCCGCCGCGGTGATGTGCGCGCCTCTCCTTCGCGACGTCGTGCGCCAGGGAATTCTCGCGACGCTGCCCGACGGAGCCGACGACCCGGCGACGATCTTCAGCCGCGCGGGACACGACGGCATGGCCATCGGAGCCATCACGGACGTCGGGATGCTGTTCCTGCGCAATCCGGACGGGATCAGTCATCACCCCGACGAGGCAGTCAGTGCCGCCGACGTCGCGCTCGGCATCCGTGCCCTTGCGGAATCCGTGCTGCAGCTTGCGGGCGAGCGACCCTGACGACCTCGTCCGCCGGCGCCGGCATGGGCATGCACCCGCAGAAGAGCCTCGCGGCCGGGGCCTCAGGGGCGGCAGCTAGGTCGCGTGCCCGGTCGGAGCCACCACGCCGTGCATCAGGCGCCAGACCCGGTCGCGCGAGAACGGCTGCTCGTACGGGCGGGTGCCGAGCGCCCGGGCGATGGCGTTTCCGATGGCGGGTGCGACCGGGTTGTAGGGCGATTCGCTCATCGACTTCGCACCGAACGGCCCCAGCTCATCCGCCGTGTCGGCGAGGTACACCTCGGTGACCGGGACGTCGGCGAACTGCGGCACGCGGTACAGCCGGAAGACGGGATTGAGCACGGTTCCGGCATCCGTCATGACCTCTTCGTACAGTGCGCTTCCGAGTCCCTGCGCGGCACCGCCCTCGACCTGCCCGCGACACTGCTCGGGATTCATCACGAAGCCGGCGTCGGCGGCCTGGACCGACTGCAGAATCCGTACCGTGCCGGTGCGGATGTCGACGGCCACGCGCACGGCGTGCACGTTGAACGCCAGCGATCGCTGCCCGCCGTACTCGCTGCCGTCGGCGGTGATGCCCTCGGCGCCGAGCCATTCCGGGGGAGCCGCGGCGACGAGCTCGGCGAAGCCGATCAGGCGCGAGCCCACACGCACTCCGCCGTGCTCGAGGGTGCCCGGAGCGCCGGCCAGACGCTCGGCGACAGCCAGCAGGCGGTCACGCAGGGCGAGGGATGCCGCGTGCAGCGCCTTGCCCGCGACGGTGATTCCCGCTGATGCGAAGGCGCCCGTGTCGTAGCGCGCGGAATCGGTGTCGGAGCTGCGCAGCTCGATCCGGTCCGCGGTCGCCGCCAGGTCGGTTGCGACGATCTGGGTGTGCACCGTGGTGGTGCCGTTGCCGAATTCGGTGGTGCCGACCGACGCGAGGAATCGGCCCTGGGGCGTCGCGGTGACGGAGGTCTCGGAGATGTGCCCGAAGGGCGCCATCGTGGCGATCATCGAGACGGCCATCCCCTCGCCCACCCGCCAGTTCTCACCGGCCGGAGCCGCGACGCCGTTGCCGCGGATCAGCGCGGATTCGGCCAGGTCGAGGCACTGATCGAGCCCGTACGAGCCCCAGACGATGTCCTCCTCCGCCTCTTCATGGGTCCGAAGCGGATCGCCCTTTCGCACCGCGTTGATGCGTCGCAGCTCGAACGGGTCGATGCCCAGACGGAGCGCGAGCTCGTCCATGGCCGATTCGACCCCGAGGATCACCTGTCCGAGTCCGTAGCCGCGGAACGCACCCGACGGGATGTTGTTCGTGTACACCGCCTCGCCGTCGACGCGCTTGGCGGGTGCGTTGTAAAGGCTGATCGACTCCGCGCAGCCGTGGAAGAGCACCCCGCGGGAGTGATTGCCGTATGCGCCCGCGTCGCTCAGCACATCGACCTTCATGGCGGTGAGAGAACCGTCCGTGTTCGAACCCAGCGTGACCCTGACCCGCATCGGATGCCGGACCGCCGTCCGCCAGAATTCGTCGGTGCGGCTCATCTCGTAGGCGACCGGTCTGCCGGTGCGCAGCACTGCGAGGGCGACGAGGTCTTCGGTGAACATCTCCTGCTTGCCCCCGAAGCCGCCTCCCACGCGTGCCGTCATCACGCGCACCCTTCCGGGCGGCAGGTCCAGCACGGCGCACAGTGCATCCCGGGTCAGGAACGGCACCTGGCTGCTGGTGCGGATGACAAGGCGACCGTCGTCATCGAGCCATCCGATCGAGCCGTGCGTCTCGAGCTGCGAGTGGCTCACGCGCGACGTGCGCCACTCGCCGCTGACGGTGACCTCGCTCGCGGCGAGCGCGGCATCGACATCGCCGTAGCCCTCGTGGATCGACTGGAGCACGTTGCGCGCGGCATCCTCCACGCGGTCCTCGGGTGTGCGACCCGGATGGATGATGGGCGCTCCCGCGCTGCGGGCCAGCTCGGGGTCGAAGACCGCCGGCAGGATGTCGTACTCCACTCGGATGAGCCGGCATGCGGCCTCTGCGGCTTCCGCGGTCTCGGCGACGACCGCCGCGACCCGCTGGCCGATGTGGCGCACGACGTCGTCCAGCATGCGCGTGTCGTCGGGGTCGTCTTCGGGGTGCTCGTGACGCGCGGTCGAGTATCGTCGCGCCGGCACGTCGCGGTGCGTGAAGACAGCGACCACACCGTCGAGGCGCTCCGCGTCGGACGTGTCGATGTGCACGATCCGTGCGTGCGCGTGCGGGCTCGCCAGGACTCGGAGGGTCAGCGCATCGGGTACGACGATGTCGAACGTGTACGGCTCCTTGCCCTGCACCACGCGGCGGGCCGCGGGAGGCCGCACGCTCTGTCCGACCCCGCGGGCGTCCTCGGCGACCGGAGAGCGGGATCCGGTTGCACGCACCGGGCCGAGCATGGACTCCGTGATGGATTCACGGATCGCCCGGTAGCCCGTGCACCGGCAGAGGTTGCCCTTCATCCGCGTCTCGAGCCGGTCGAGGTCGCTCTCCTGAAGGGCCGAGGCGGTCACCGCCATGCCGGGTGTGCAGAAGCCGCACTGGAAGCCGAAGTGCTCGACGAGCGCGTCCTGCACGGGGTGCAGGTCGTCGCCCGGTGCGAGGCCCGAGGCGGTCGTCACGGCCCTACCCTCCATGCGTGCTGCGGGGATGATGCACGAGTGCACCGGTTCCCCGTCCAGCAGCACCGAGCAGGCGCCGCAGTCGCCGGCGTCACAGCCCTTCTTCACATCGAGCTGACCGCTCTCACGCAGGAGGGTTCGCAGGCACTGTCCGGGCCGGGGGTCGGCCTCCACGGCTGTCCCGTTGACGTCGAACCTCATCGGGCGGCCCCGCTGTCCAGCTCGGAGCGCAGCTCCTCCGCGAGCACGATGCTCACGGCCCTGCGCCAGTCGGCCGGTCCGAGCGGATCCGAGTAGTAACCGGATGCCGCGCCGACCGCGTCCGCGAGCCCGTCCGCCGACGGCATCCTGTCGAATCGCAGAACGGTCGGTGTCAGGGTCGCCGCGGTCACCGTGAACACCGTGCCACCGTCGGCATCCACGCGTGCCGTCACGACCGACCCGGACCGTCCGAGCTCGGCGAGGGCGATCTTGCGCATCAGTGTGCGGGAGCGAAGCGCGTGCGCGGGCAGCTCGACGGCGCGGAGCACCTCGCCCGCGCCGAGACTGTTCGTGCCGTTGCCGGTCATCAGCGACGCGACGCTCTGCCGGCGCTCGCCGCCGTCCGGCGTCCAGATGACGGCTTCGCCGTCGAGCGCCGAGGCGAGCGAGACCATCGACGCGGCGCAGAACGACTGGCAGACGTTTCCGCCGACGGTCGCGGTGTTCCAGACCTTGAATGAAGCGAGCAGCGCGTTCGCGGCGACGGGGAAGACGGATGCCGCCACCCAGTCTGCGGGCGCGCGGACAGCCCCCGCGCCTTCGGCGAACGCGACGAGCCGGGCGATGGTGCACGTCGCGGCGATGCGCAGGCCGTCGGGCGTGATCTCGAGATCCGGCCAGCCCATGGTCGACAGGTCGACCAGGCCGGTGAGGTCCGGCTGAGGCTCGGAGAACAGCCAGGTGCCGCCGCCCAGAACCTTCTCACCGGGAGCGAGGGCGAGGTCGGCGCGCGAGGTCGCGAACCGATACGACTCGATCGTGTTCAGATCCACTCGGCTCCCTTCGACCTCTGCACCGATCAGAGCCGCTCGGTCAGCTCACGCGATGCGGCGACGACCTCTTCGGCCAGAACCTGCTCCTCGGCCGTGACCAGCCGCGACTCCTCCACGATGGCACGGCCGCCGACGTAGAGGCGCGCAAGGGGAGGCATTGCGCCGAGACCGAGGGCCGCGACCGGGTCGAGGATGCCGGCATGCTCGACCCCGTCGACGCGCCACACCGCGATGTCGGCGAGTTTGCCGGGCTCGAGCGAGCCGATCTCATCCTGGCGGCCGAGCACCCGGGCACCGCCGATCGTCGCGATCGACAGGCCCTGGCGCACACTGAACGAATCGGCGCCGGTGCGCAGGCGCCCCATCAGCACCGCTTCGCGGATCTCGATACCGAGCTGACCCGATTCGTTCGATGCGGCCCCGTCCACGCCGAGCCCCACCGGCACCCCGGCGCGCAGCATGTCGCGCACCGGCGCGATGCCCGAGGCCAGGCGGGCGTTGGACGACGGGCAGTGCGCGACGCCGGTCCCGGTCGCCGCGTAGCGCTCGATCGCGGCGTCGTCCAGGTGCACGCAGTGCGCCATCCACACGTCCGAGCCGAGCCACCCGACCGACTCGAGGTACTGCGTCGGAGTCATGCCGAACCGCTCGAGGCAGTAGGCATCCTCCTCCACGGTCTCGGATGCGTGCGTGTGCAGCCGGACGCCCAGCGAGCGGGCGAGCACCGCGGCCTCGCGCAGCAGGTCGGCCGTCACCGAGAACGGCGAACAGGGGGCGATCGCCACCCGGACGAGGGAGCCGAACGAGGCGTCGTGATAGCGCTCGACCGACTCCGCTGACGCGGCGAGGGCGGCATCCGTCGTCTCCACGGCGAAGTCGGGCGGCAGGCCTCCCTGCGAGGCCCCCAGGTCCATCGACCCTCGCGTCGCGTGCAGCCGAACGCCGATGCGCTGGGACGCCTCGACGATCGCGCCCACGATGTCGCCCGAACCCCGCGGGAAGATGTAGTGGTGATCGCCCACGGTGGTGCACCCTGAGCGGGCGAGCACGGCCATCCCGCCTGCCGCTCCGATCCCGGTCAGGCGCGCGTCGATCTGCGACCACAGCGGGTAGAGCGCCGTCAGCCAGTCGAACAGGATCGCGTCCTGCGCGTACCCGCGGGTGAGCCACTGATAGAGGTGATGGTGCGTGTTGATCAGGCCCGGCGTGACGAGGCATCCCGTCGCATCGACGACCTCGGCGCCTTCGCGCAGCGCGGCCGGCGCAGGTCCGGCGCCGACGGCGGCGATTCGACCGTCCTCGAGAACGACGTGTCCGGTCGCGTGCTCGGTGCCTGCGCTGTCGACGGTGGCGACATAGCCGCCTTCCACCACGATCCGGGCGGTCACGGATCGCCCTCCTCTGTCCAGAAGCCCGAGTGGACGGCCGCGGCAGAGGGCAGATCAATGGGGCCTACAACCTCGACGCTCCTGCCGCCATGAGCGAACACCTCGCGGCAGGGCAGGCCCAAAGTGGGTATGCCCTCCTGCGCCGCCACGATGTCCTGCAGGTCGCCTCCGCCAAAGGCATATACCATCCGGGGAATGCCCGCCCAGTAGATCGCACCCGCGCACATCGCACAGGGTTCGGTGCTGGTGTAGAGCGTCGACGCCGCAAGCACCTCGGCCGCCAGCACCCTCGCCGCGGCTCGCACCACGTTCGTCTCGGCATGTCCGGTCGGGTCTCTCCGGGTGACCACAGAGTTGAGCCCCTCCACGACCGTGCCGTCGGGGGCGACCACGATCGCACCGAACGGATGATCGCCGCGCAGTCGCGCCGCCGCCGCGAGCGAGACCGCGTGCTCGAGGTGTCCCCGCTCATCGGCGCCGAGGCCGCTTGCGCGGGCCGGATCGGTCATGCTCGGCGTCCGGACGACTGAGCGGGGGAGCAGGATTGCGCGGCGCCCGCCTCCGTCGCAGACGCCACGGCATCGGCTCGGTGCGCAGCCGCGTGAATGGGCGTGGCCACATCCCGCAGAGCCGCCCCCGATCCGGCGCGACGGGCCGAGATGATCTCGGCGAGGATCGAGATCGCCGTCTCCTGCGGACTCTCGGCTCCGAGATCCAGTCCGAGCGGCGAATGCAGGCGAGCCAGCTGTTCCTCGGTCACGCCCTGCGCGCGCAGCAGCCCTGCGCGCCGGGCGACGGTGCGGCGGGCGCCCACGGCGCCGACGAATGCGACGGGCAGCCGCAGTGCTACCCGCAGCGCCGGGACGTCCTGGCGCTCGTCGTGGGTGAGGACGCAGATCGCGGTGCGCGGGTCGAGGTGGGCGGCGTTCTCGCGAAGATACTCATCCGGAAGCTGGACGATGAGCTGCTCCGCGTCGGGAAAGCGCTCGGGGGTCACCAGCATCCCCCAGCCGTCGCACACCGTGACCGCGAAGCCGGCGACCGCGGCGGCTTTCGACAGCGCAGCCGCGTAGTCGCCGGCGCCGAGGATCACCAGGCGCGGGCGTGGTGCATACGAGAGGGTGAGGATGCTGTCATCCGGCCCGTCCGCCGAGATGGGGAGGATGCGGCCGACTGGGTTGGGCGGGTCTCCGGCACCGTCGGCGCCGCCGGCGATCACAAGCCCGACGGCCACGGCCTCGTCGCGCAGCACCGCCTCCAGCGCCTCGACGGCGACAGCGTCGTCGATGCTCAGCGGATAGGCGACGACGTCGATCGCCCCACCGCACGCGAGCCCGGCGGCGTGCGCGTCCGCGTCGCTGAAGCCGAAGCTCGCGGTCCGCCCGGCCCCGTCCGAGAGCGCCTGCAGCGCGAGCATCACCGCATCCTCTTCGACGCAACCGCCCGAGATCGAGCCGATGACCTCACCCGTGGCGGTCACGGCCATGGATGCCCCGACGCCCCGCGGCGCGCTGCGCGACACTCGCGTCACCGTGACGACCGCGAGTCGCTCCCGCGCACGCAGTCGCGGCAGCAGGTCGGCGGCCAGCTCCAGCATGGTGCCACGCTAGTCGCCCTGTGTTTCAACCGCGCTACGCCGCAGTGACCGCGCTAGCGTCGTGACGTGGCCTCGTCCTCTCCTGCGCTCTGCGGACTCGTCCTCGCCGCGGGCGCCGGCACCCGGTTCGGCGGTCCGAAGGCCCTGGCCTCTGAGCCCGACGGAACCGCATGGGTGGCCCGGGCTGTGCGCATGCTGCGGGATGCGGGCTGCGACGAGGTGATCGTCCTGCTGGGCGCCTCGGCGGCCGAGGCTGGATCCCTTGTCCCGGCCGGGGCGATGGTGGTCACGGTCGAGGCGTGGCAGGAGGGGCTGAGCGCGACGATCCGGGCCGGGTTGGACGCGGCATCCGCCCTGCCGGCCGACGCGGTGCTTCTCACGCCGGTCGACACGCCGTCCGCGTCACCGGATGCGGCCATCCGGGTCTGCGAGCAGGCGCTGGCGGCCGCACCCCCGTCGCGTGCGCTGGCCCGTGCGGTCTACGCCGGTCGCCCGGGCCACCCGGTGCTGATCGGTCGTGAGCACTGGCCGGCTGTGCGCGAGTCGGTGGCGGGGGATGCCGGCGCGGGCGCGTATCTGTCGGCGCACGGCGCCCTCGAGGTCGAGTGCGGCGACCTCTGGTCCGGCGCCGACGTCGACCGGCGCTGAGGTTCAGCTCTCGTAGACGACGTTCAGCGGGGGCTCGCCCGCCAGCATCCGCTCGATCTGGGTGCGGATCAGCCGGATCGCACGCGGCTTCATCGCGCTCGACGCTCCTCCGACATGCGGCACGATGAGCGCGCCGGGGAGCGACCACAGCGGGTGCTCCTCGGGCAGCGGCTCGGGATCGGTCACGTCGAGCGCGGCCCGAACACGCCCGCGGCGGACGTGGTCGACGAGTGCGTCCGTGTCGATCAGGGGGCCGCGACCGACGTTCACGACGAGGGCTCCATCCGGGAGAGCCGAGAGGGCGGCGTCATCGATGATGTGGTGGGTCGACTCGCCTCCGGGGAGCGTGACGATGACGATCTCGGCCCGAGGAAGCAGCTCGGGCAGCTCGTCGACGCCGTGCACCGGCATCCCGTCTTCGTCGCGGGCGCTGGAGGCGACCACGGTCAGGTCGACTTCGAACGGCGCGAGGCGTGCGGCGACGGCCTTGCCGACCCCGCCGTAGCCGAGCAGCAGCACGCGGCGGTCGGCCAGGCTCGCCGAGAACTCCGGCGCCCAGCGGCGCTCGTCCTGCGCGCGCACGTAGGTCGGCAGGCGGCGCTGGGAGGCAAGGGCGAGAGCGAGCGCGAGCTCGGCCGTCGATGTCTCATGGACCGAGGAGGCGTTGGCGAACACGTGGCCGGGCGGCAGATGGTCGGCGATGCCCTCGTAGCCGATGGACTGGCTCTGCACGAGCCGAGTTCGCACGTCGGCCAGCCGGGGGAGGATCTCGGCCATCGACATGTAGGGCGGCACGACGATGTCGATCTCGTTGCGCGGTGCCGGCGAATCCATCGCCCACAGCAGCAGCTCGACGCCATCCGGCACGGGCTGCAGTCCGGCGGCGAGCTCTTCGGTGGGGACGGTCACGACCAGCGACGGGGTGCTCACCGTTCCACGCTACCGGCCGCGCCGCCGCCCGTCCGGCGCGCTTGTCGGCGACCGGCGCGTGGCGGCGATACTCTCGGCGCGAGCCGTGGGCTCACGTGGAGGAGGCTGTCATGGTTCCCGAGATCAACTACTGGGCGGTGCTCCTCGCGACCGCGTCGAGCATGGTCGTCGGATCGATCTGGTACGCGCGGAAGGTGTTCGGCACGCGCTGGTCGAAGCTCGCGAACGTCGACATGGACCGGCCGGCGGCATCCGCGACGATCGCCATCATCGTCACGGTCCTGGTCAGCTTCGTGACGGCGTGGGTGCTCGCCGGTGCGACGGCGATCGCGTGGCACTTCTACGGCGGCGGCTACCTGTGGACGGCGATCGCGACATCGATCGCCCTGTGGGCGGGATTCACCGCCGCGCGGTTCATCACCCATGATGCCTTCGAGGGCCGCCCGACATCGCTGACCGTGCTGAACATCGCGCATGAGCTCGTGACGGTGCTCATCATGGCGCTGATCATCGGGGTGTGGCCGCCCGCCGGCACGGTCTGATCCCGAAGACACCCGGCGGCATCGACGGGTGACCGGATGCTGCGCCTCAGGCCGCCGCGCCCACCACGGCTGCGATCGCCGACGAGAAGAACGGCAGCCCATCGACACCGGAGCGCATCGCGGCCGTGGTGTCGGGCCCGAACCCCGGCTCGACCGCGTGCTCGGGGTGGGGCATGAGGCCCACGACGTTGCCGCGCGCATTGGTGAGTCCGGCGATGTCGCGCAGCGACCCGTTCGGGTTGATCCCGACGTAGCGGAACGCGACGAGTCCCTCGCCCTCGAGCCGGTCGAGCTCGGACTCGGACGCGATGTAGCCGCCGTCGGCGTTCTTCAGCGGGATGACGATCTCCTGGCCGTCGGTGAAGTCCGACGTCCACGCGGTGGACGTGTTCTCCACCCGGAGCCTCTGGTCGCGGCGGACGAACTGCTGGTGGGCGTTGCGGATGAGCCCGCCGGGCAGCAGCTGTGCCTCCACGAGCATCTGGAAGCCGTTGCAGATGCCGAGGACCGGCATCCCCTGCTCCGCGGCATCCTTCACCTCGGCCATGATCGGCGCGAGAGCCGCGATCGCACCCGCACGCAGGTAGTCGCCGTAGCTGAAGCCGCCGGGAAGAACGAGCGCATCCACGCCGTCGAGATCGTGCGAGCCGTGCCAGAGCGCGACCGGCTCGGCGCCGGCGATGCGGATCGCGCGCTGCGCGTCGCGGTCATCCAGCGAGCCGGGGAAGGTGATGACCCCGATCCGCGGGGTGCCGGCAGCGGTCACTCGACGACCTCGATGCCGACGACGTCCTCGATGACCGAGTTCGAGAGGATGTCGTCGGCGATCTCACGGGCCTTGGCCAGCACGTCTTCGCCGACCTCTCCCTCGACTGTGAGCTCGAAGCGCTTGCCGATGCGCACGGAGGTGAACTCCGACAGTCCCAGCCGCGAGAGGGCGCCGGAGACGGCCTTGCCCTGCGGATCGAGCAGCTCGGCTTTGGGCATGACGTCGACGACGATGGTGGGCATGAAGGCTCCGGATGTCGCGGGCGGGCGTGTCCGTCCAGTCTACGGCCGCGGCATCCGCTGCTCTTCCGCGGCCCGAAGCCGTGGACGCGCGATACCTTGAAACGTTTCGGGGCAGATCCGCGCGGTTCCGGGCCAGAACGGCGTCGTGATGAAACCGTGACCTCGTCGTGGGAGCGCTCTCTTGACTTCGTGGGAGCGATCCCATAACGTGAGCTACCGTCCGATGGGAACGCTCCCACGACACCTGGTACGGGCACCCGGCTCGAACCTCACCACCTGCAACACAACCCTGACAACACAAAGGAGTGACAGTGAACTCACGTGCCTTCCGCAGGGGCGCCGTGGCTGTAGCCGCGTTCTCGGCTTCCGCCATCGTGCTCGCCGGCTGTGCCGGATCGAGCGGCGACTCGCCCTCCAGCGACCCGGATGAGGAGATCACCCTCACGCTCGCAACGTTCAACGACTTCGGCTACGACGATGAACTCCTTCAGGAGTACATGGACGAGAACCCGAACATCAAGATCGTCCACAACAAGGCGGCCATCTCGCAGGACGCCCGCACGAACTACTTCGCCAAGCTCGGCAAGGAGGGCCTCGCCGACATCGAGGCCGTCGAGGTCGACTGGTTCACCGAGGCGATGCAGTACTCCGACCTGCTGGCCGAGGTGCCCGACAGCGCCAAGGGCCGCTGGCTCGACTGGAAGGAAGCGGCTGCGACCGATCCCGACGGCCGGCTCGTGGGCTTCGGCACCGACATCGGACCCCAGGCGATCTGCTACCGCGCCGATCTGTTCGCGGCCGCCGGCCTGCCCAGCACCCCCGACGAGGTCGCCGCGCTCTTCGACGGGGACTGGGACAACTACTTCGACGTCGCCGACCAGTACAAGGCCGCCACCGGCAAGCCGATGATCGACGCCGCGCACTCGGTGTTCCAGGGCATGGTCAACCAGATCGAGTTCCCCTACGACGAGCCCGACGGCACGGTCGTCGCGACCGACAACCCGGAGCTCGAGGACGCGTACAACGCCGTCGTCGAGCGCGCCATCCCGAACGCGGCCTACGCCGACCAGTGGACCGACGACTGGAACGCCTCGATGGCCAACGGCGAGTTCGCCTCGATGCTCTGCCCCGCATGGATGCTCGGCATCATCGAGGGCAACGCACCCGAGGTCACCGGCTGGGAGGTCGCCAACGCATTCCCCAACGGCGGCGGCAACTGGGGCGGCTCGTACCTGACCGTTCCGGCGAACGGCAAGAACGTCGAGGCGGCGCTCGCCCTCGCCGACTGGCTGACCTCTGCCGCGACGCAGGAGAAGACCTTCGTCAACGCGGGTCAGTACCCCAGCGTGATCGAGGCGCAGAGCTCCCCGGCGATCGTGGACTCGGCGAACGCGTACTTCAATGACGCGCCGACCGGGACGATCTTCGGCGAGCGCTCCGAGGCGGTGACGGTGAACACGTACAAGAGCGTCGACTTCATCAAGTACAACCAGGCGCTCCAGGATGCCATCACCCGAGTCTTCCAGGGACTCGAAGACCAGCAGACCGCGTGGGACACCTACGTGGCCGAGGTCGAAGCATTCTGATCGACTGAGCAGCATCTGATCGACTGAGGAGAGTGGGGGTCGTGCCTCGCCGCGCGGCCCCCACTCCTCCTTCCCCTCCTTGGGCTGCTGACCCCGGCCCGCATCGCCGATACGGAGCCTCACGTGACTGCGACTGACACACGCGCGACGGCGTCACCGGACTCGTCCGCTCGGAAGACCGAGCGAACCCCCCGGCACGTCATGTCGTTCAGCAGCAAGCTGAGCCGCTGGGACCTCAAGGTCTCGCCCTACCTCTACATCTCCCCGTTCTTCATCCTGTTCGTGATCGTGGGACTCTTCCCGATCGCCTACACCGCGGTCATCTCGTTCCAGGAATGGGACCTGGTGCGCAACACCGGCACGTTCGTCGGTTTCGACCAGTACATCTGGATCCTCAGCCAGGAGCAGTTCTGGGTCGCGCTGCGCAACACGTTCAGCATCTTCATCCTCTCGTCGGTGCCGCAGCTCATCCTCGCGCTGTTCATCGCCGCGATGCTCGACCGCAACATCCGCGCGAAGACCTTCTGGCGCATGAGCGTGCTGCTGCCCTTCGTCATGGCACCCGTCGCGGTCGCCCTGATCTTCAGCAACCTGTTCGGCGACAACCACGGCCTCGTGAACAGCGTCCTCACGGACATCGGTCTGCCGGCGATCCCGTGGCACCAGGACCCGTTCTGGAGCCACATCGCGATCGCGACGATGGTCAACTTCCGCTGGACCGGATACAACGCCCTCATCCTTCTCGCCGCGATGCAGGCGGTGCCGCGCGAGTATTACGAAGCGTCGATGATCGACGGAGCGAACGCGTTCCGCCAGTTCTGGAGCATCACGCTGCCGTCGCTGCGGCCCACGCTGATCTTCGTGATCATCACGGCGACGATCGGCGGCCTCCAGATCTTCGACGAGCCGCGCATGTACGACCAGAACGGCAACGGCGGCGCCGATCAGCAGTGGCTGACGATCACGCTGTATCTGTACAAGATCGGCTGGGGCGAGTTCAACTTCGGCAGGGCTGCCGCGCTCGCGTGGATCCTGTTCCTCATCATCATGCTCATCGGCCTGATCAACCTCGCCATCACTCGGCGCCTCGTCCGCGACGACGGCGGCCGTGGTGTCGTCAGACCGCGCGGCCGCAAGAAGGGAGTCGCCCAGTGAGCGCCATCAGCACACCGCCTCTCGCGATCGTCGAGGAGAACCTGCCGAACGACGGTCGTCGCCGCCGGAACGGCCGGACCACCCGCATCCGCGGCACCCGACCCGGCTTCTGGGTTTACATGGGCCTGGCCGTGGTCATCGTCTCGGCGATCTTCCCGTACTACTGGTCGTTCCTGATCGGATCGGGGGATGCGTCGACCCTCAACGATCCGAACATGTCCTGGATCCCGGGCGGCAACTTCATCGCCAACGCGATCACGGTCGTGAACAACCCCGCCGTCAACTTCTGGCCCGCGCTGTGGAACTCGATCTTCAGCTCGACCGTGATCGCGGCATCCGTCGTCGTGTTCTCCACGCTCGCCGGATGGGCGTTCGCGAAGCTCCGCTTCCGCGGGGCCAAGGGGCTGCTCGTCTTCGTGGTCGCCACACTGGCCGTGCCGACCCAGCTCGGCGTCGTGCCGCTGTACATCCTGTTCGCCGACCTCGGTTGGACGGGGCAGATCGGCGCGATCATCGTTCCCGCGCTCACGAGCGCGTTCGGGGTCTTCTGGATGACGCAGTACCTCAGCCAGACGGTGCCCGACGAGCTGATCGAGGCGGCGCGCGTGGACGGAGCATCCATGCTCCGCACCTTCTGGACGGTCGGCGTCGTCGCCGCGCGCCCCGCTGCGGCGATGCTGTTCCTGTTCACCTTCGTCAACGCGTGGAACCAGTTCTTCTGGCCGTTCATCGTGCTCGACCGCCAGAGCCCGACGCTCCCTGTCGCACTGTCGCTCCTGCAGTCCAACTATTTCATCGACTACTCGATCGTGCTCGCCGGCGTGCTGCTGGCGACGATCCCGCTCCTCATCCTGTTCGCCTTCGCGGGCAAGCAGCTGGTGAGCGGAATCATGGCCGGCGCGGTGAAAGGCTGAGATGACCACCGACATCCGAGAGGCCTCTGCGCGCCTGCCCGAAAGCCTGGCGCGCCCCTTTCCGTCGAACTTCCTGTTCGGGGCGGCCACCGCGGCGTTCCAGATCGAAGGCGCCGCTGCCGAGGGCGGTCGCCGCGACTCGATCTGGGACGCGTTCAGCCGGGTTCCGGGAGCCGTGATCAACGCCGACAACGGCGAGGTGGCGTGCGATCACTACCACCTCTACCGGGACGACGTCGCGCTGATGAAGTCCATGGGACTCCAGACGTACCGCTTCTCCACATCGTGGTCACGTGTGCGCCCGGACGGCGGTGCACTGAATCCCGAAGGCATCGACTTCTACCAGCGCCTCGTCGACGAGCTGCTGGATGCCGACATCCTGCCGTGGCTGACGCTGTACCACTGGGACCTGCCGCAGGCGCTGCAGGAGAAGGGCGGCTGGGCCGTCCGAGACACCGCCGACCGCTTCACCGAGTACGCCCTCGACATGCACGATGCGCTCGGCGACCGGGTCAACGTGTGGACGACCCTCAACGAGCCGTGGTGCTCGTCGTTCCTGAGCTACACCGCCGGGCTGCACGCGCCCGGGCACTACAGCAAGAGCGAGGGGATGCTGGCGGCCCACCACCTGCTGCTCGGCCACGGGCAGACCGTGCGGGAGCTGCGCGAACGCGACTCGTCGCTGAACCTCGGGATCACGCTCAACCTCACCGTCGCCGATCCGGTCGATCCCGCGGATCCCGCCGACCTGGATGCCGCCCGGCGGATCGACGGTCAGTTCAACCGGTGGTTCCTCGACCCGATCTTCCGCGGCGAGTACCCGCAGGACATCTTCGAAGAGATCGCCGATGACGCACTGCGCGCCGCGATCCTGCCGGGGGACCTCGAGGCGATCTCGACCCCGATCGACACGCTCGGGGTGAACTACTACCACGGGGAGTACGTCGGCGGACATGCCCCGGCGGTGCCCCCGCAGCCGGGCGATGCTCCGACCGATCGACGCGGCGAGTCGCCGTTCCCGTCGTCGGAGGGGATCTTCTGGCACGAGCGCGGCCTGCCCCGCACGCCCATGAACTGGGAGGTGCAGCCCGAGGGGCTGACCCGGCTGCTTGTGCGGGTATCGGAGGAGTATGCGGCTCCCGCCGGCACGTCGCTGTTCGTCACCGAGAACGGCGCCGCCTACGACGACGTCGCGGTGGTCGAAGACGACGTCATCCGCGTGCACGACACCGAGCGCACCGACTTCGTGCGCGTGCACCTCGGCGCCATCCTCGATGCGCTGGATGCCGGCGTCGATGTCCGCGGCTACTTCTACTGGTCGCTGCTGGACAACTTCGAGTGGGCGTGGGGTTACGAGAAGCGATTCGGTATCGTGCGAGTCGACTACGACTCGCAGGCGCGCTCGATCAAGGACAGCGGCCGGGAGTACGCCCGCATCATCAGCGCGCGAGCGCTCGATGACATCGAGCCGACTTCGGCGGTATCAGGGGCGTAGCATTCGGAGGCATCGAACGAACGATCTGGGGAAGGGCAGGGCATGAGCGCCGACACGACGACAGACGCTGCGCGAGCGCCTGCCACGATCGAGGAGGTCGCCGCCGCGGCGGGCGTCTCTCGCTCGACGGTGTCGCGGGTCGTCAACGGGTCGACGGCGGTGAGTCCGAGCGCGCTCGAGTCGGTGCGGCGGGCGATCGAGGAGCTCAACTACGTGCCCAACCGCGCCGCGCGTTCGCTCGCCAGGAGGCAGACCCTCGCGATCGCACTCGTGGTGCCCGAAGACACGACCCGCTTCTTCGGCGACCCCTTCCTCGCGTCGGTCGTGTCGGGCATCAACGCACGCGTCAGCCGGTCGGAGTACGTGCTCAACCTGTTCATCGCGAGTGATGACGCCGGCGACAAGACCACCAGCTACGTGCGCGGCGGCAGCATCGACGGCGCGATCATCGTGTCGCACCACACGAGTGACACTTTCATAGACCGCATCGCGGCCGCGGTGCCGGTCGTGTACGGCGGCCGCCCGGTGCGCGAGCGCGAGAACGCCTACTACGTCGACGTCGACAACATCCAGGGCGGACGCGACGCCACGGCCTACCTGATCGAGCGGGGCTATCGTCGCATCGGCACCATCACCGGTCCGCTCACGATGCCGGCCGGCGTCGACCGCCTGCAGGGCTTCCGCGACGCGCTCGCCGCCGCGGGTCTCGACGAGGACTCGGTGGAGGACGGCGACTTCACCGCCGACGGCGCGGCTCACGCGATGCGCCGCATCCTCGAGCGGGGCGAGCATCCCGATGCCATCTTCGTTGCGAGCGACCTCATGGCCCGGGGTGCGCTGTCGGTACTCACCGCGGCGGGACTGCGCGTGCCCGAGGACGTCGCGATCATGGGCTTCGACGACTCGCCGGTCGCGACATCCGTCATTCCGCAGCTCACGACGATGCGTCAGCCGTCCCACGAGCAGGGGGAGCGCATGGCGAGCGTGCTGCTCGAACTGCTCGCCGGCGCCGAACCGCAGCGCGTCACGATCCTGCAGACCGAGCTCATCATCCGCGACAGCGTCTGATCCAGCCCGGCGCCTCGATGAGCGCGGCGAACAGCCGCGATCGGCACCTGCAAAGCGACACCGCGCCGCAGCCGACGAGTGGCGGAAGGCTCAGGGAGCGGACGCCAGGATCCGGTTGGCCCAGGGATCGTCGAACGACAGCGTGCGGCCGTCGTCGCGCACCGCGAAGCCGTGGTCTCGCAGTCGCTCGCCGAGCGCGCCGATCGCGTCGGCGTCGGGCAGGCTGAGATCGACCCGGCCGAGACCCAGGGCCGGCATCCGGGGTCCTGCTCCGCGCGAGTTCCACACGTTCATCGCCATGTGGTGGTGGTACCCGCCGGCGCTCACGAACACGGCCTGGTTGCCGAGTCCGGCCGTCTCGTCGAAGCCGAGGGCGTCGACGTAGAAGGCGCGGGCGCTTGCGACATCCCCCACCGACAGGTGCACATGGCCGACGGATGCCGCCTCCCCCGCGGTCGCGCCCTGGGCAGCTTCCTCGGTCAGGTGCTCGCCGAGGAAGGCGTTCGGGTCGAGGTACAGAGTGGCCATCTCGACCTGGCCGTGCACCCAGGACCAGTCCGTGCGGGCGCGGTCCCAGTAGAGCTCGATGCCGTTGCCCTCGGGGTCGGTGAAGTAGAAGGCCTGGCTCACGAGGTGGTCGGCCGAGCCGGTGAAGGTGCCGGGCGCGTGCCGGGCGACCGAGTACAGCGCGGCCGCGAGCGCGGCCTGGGTCTCGAACAGGATCGCGGTGTGGAAGAGGCCCGCCGACCCGGGTGTCGCGTGCCGGAGTGCAGGCTCGTGCCGCAGTATCACGATGGGCCGGCCTGCGCGGCCGAGGGTGACGGTGTCGCCATCCGCCGTAAGCACTTCGAGCGTCACGACATCGCGGTAGTAGCGCGTCATGCCGTCGAGGTCGCCGACGAGGAGGGTGACCGCGCCCATCGACGTGTCGGCGGCGAGCTTGTCGCCCGATGCTCGCCAGTACTTCATTCATGTGCATAGACAACCGGTTGCGGCGTCCGAGAATTCCCCTCCGCCGGTGTCCACTGTCTGCCGCCTACGAGGTGAGGCGCTCCAGCAGCTCGCGGTAGCGGTCGGCTGTGCGCTCGACGATCTCTGGCGGGAGCTCCGGCGGAACGCCCGTCCGATCCCAATTGGCCGACAGCCAATCGCGCACGATCTGCTTGTCGAAGCTCGCCATGCGCTCGGCCGGCGTCGCTCCCGACTCCCAGGCGGCGGCATCCCAGTACCTCGAGGAGTCGCTCGTCAGCACCTCGTCGGCGAGGGTCAGCAGGCCGTTGTCGTCGCGGCCGAACTCGAACTTCGTGTCGGCCAGGATCAGCCCGCGCGACTCGGCGACGTGCGACGCCCGCTCGTAGATCTCCAGGGAGAGGTCGCGAAGCTCTTCAGCACGGGGCTCACCGACGATCTGCACGGTCTGCTCGAACGAGATGTTCTCGTCGTGCTGCCCCATCGGCGCCTTGAACGCCGGGGTGAAGATCGGCGCAGGAAGGCGATCGCCGTTCTGGAGCCCCGTCGGGAGCCGGATGCCGCACACCGTGCCGCTCTCGCGATACTCCTGCCATCCCGAACCGGTGAGGTAGCCGCGCACGACGCACTCGATCGGCTCCATCTCGAGGCTCCTGACGAGCATCGCGCGACCGGCCACTTCGGCGGGGATGAGCGAGCGCGCACCGCCGTCGAGGGTGTGATCCGAGACCAGGTGGTTCGGGATGCTGCGCCCGTCGTCGCCGCCGGCCAGCAGGTCGAACCACCAGAGGCTGAGGGTGGTCAGCAGCACGCCCTTGCCGGGGATCCCCGGCTCCAGCACGTGATCGAACGCGCTCACCCGGTCGCTGGCGACCACCAGCATCCGCTCGGGGTGCTCCTCGGCCGCCGCGATCCGCCGGCGCCTGAGTCCCGGTCCCTGAGCCCGTCGAAGGGAGGCCGTCCGGCATATAGAGATCGCGCACCTTGCCCGAGTAGACATGGCGCCAGCCGGGCAGGGCGAGAGGGGTGGTCACCCGCCCATTATCGCGCTACGAGTGCGGGATGCCGCGGGCGAGGCGGCTCGCTAGGGCGTTATCTCGTCGAGGTACGCGTAGGCCTCCGCGATCAGCGGCGCCCACCGGTCGTGCTCGCCGCGATCGACGGTCAGCCACTCGCGCATCTCGCGGCCGCGCATCACCATCCGCTTCGCGACGCCCCTCGGCGACGATCTCATCGGCGCGCGCCTCCGGCACCTTCACCGTGAGCCCGCCGCGATAGCCGACGAAGGCGAAGATCTTGCCGCGGACGCGGAGTCCTTCGCTGCCGAACATCGGGCCGATGTCGACGTTCGGACGAGTGAGGTACTCGGCTGCGATCGGGTCGAAGATCGCGTGCGCGCGGGCCGAGCCTTCCTCATCCTTCAT
>CAVQWI010000004.1:0-191227 GCA_963717585.1 uncultured Actinomycetota bacterium
CACTGCGCGCATGACGAGGCCGCCCTCCCGACCAGCGGCGAGGACGGCCTCCAGCAGACGGCGCTGCTGTCAGGGCGCGTTTCCGCGACACTCCTCGCCGGGACCGGACGGCGGCGCATCGCCCGTCCGGGCGAATGACCCCCAGTTCTGGACGCCGTGGTAGCGGTCCTTGCCCGCGGGACTTTGGTTGCCGCGCTCCCCCAACGCATCGTCATTGAACTCAGGAGGCTGGCCCGCCTCGGCCTCTACGGCGTCAGGCTGGTCGAGACCGGAGTAGTGGCATGCCGACCGAGGTTGACCGCTGTTGTCATTCGGATCCCCATTGCCCCTCGTCTCCCCGGCCACCGCCGCGCCGGCCGAGCCGAACACGAGACCGGCTACGACGAGGCATCCGAGCGCAATCTTCTTCATCGTTTCCCCTTCATTCGAGAAGCGCGACGATCATCCCCAGCAACTCCCCGCGGGACGGCCACACCGCCACCCGCCGCGCACGATACTCCTGGACAAGCGGCCGGGGAAGAGCCCGCAATGAGCACCAGCGGCGCGGGTGCGATAACGGTGGCGCCCGACGAGCATGAGGGCCATGATGTGCATCATGGTGGGGGCACGGGAGCCCACGATCCGCACGCCCGACCAGCGGATCCGGGTGTTCGTCAGTTCGACGCTGCGCGAGCTCGCCGACGAGCGTCGGGCCGTGAAAGCCGCGATCGAGCGACTCCGACTCGCACCCGTCATGTTCGAGCTCGGCGCACGTCCTCATCCGCCACGCGAGATCTATCGGGCGTATCTCGCGCAGTCCGATGTCTTCGTCGGCATCTACGGCGACAGCTATGGGTGGATCGCGCCCGACGAAGAGATCTCCGGTCTGGAGGACGAATTCAACCTGGCACCGGCATCCATGCCCAAGCTCATCTACATCAGGACCTCGCATGCCCGCGACGACCGCCTCCGGGAGCTGATCGAGCGGATCCGAGCCGACGACACCGTCGCGTTCCTCCCCTTCGACACGGCCGCCGACCTCGAGGAGCAGGTGGCCGGCGACCTCGCGACTCTGCTCGCCGAGCGCTTCGACCAGTCGCGCAGGACGCAGACCTCCCCGGTATCGGCCGATGCGGTCGAATCGCACATGCCCGCGCCGTTCACGCGGATCATCGGCCGCGAGAAGGCGATCGAGGACATCGTCGCCCTCCTGAGCGACAAGGGCACGCGACTGGTCACGCTCTCCGGACCTGGGGGAATCGGCAAGAGCAGGCTCTCGATCGCCGCCGCGGAAGCGGCCGCTTCGCTCTTCCCGGACGGCATAGTGTTCGTGCCGCTCGAGAACGTCCTCGAGCCCGAGCTGCTCCTGTCGACGATCGGGTACGCACTCGGCATCCGCGAGACCACCGGCTTGCAGCTGGAAGAGCGTCTGTCCATCGCACTGAACAAGCGCCGGTTGCTGTTCGTTCTCGACAACTTCGAGCAGATCGTCAGCGCCGCGCCGATCCTGGTGCAGCTGTACACGATCGCGCCGGACGTCGCCCTCCTCGTCACGAGCCGCGTCGTGCTGCGGGTGCGCGGGGAGCGAGTATACGACGTGGGACCGCTCGCAACCCACGATCTCGCGTCGCCCGATTCGCTCGCTCGGGCACGGACGGCGCCTGCCGTCGAGCTGTTCGCCGAGCGCGCGTTCGCCGCCAATCCGATGTTCGCGCTCACCGAAGCGAATCTCGCCGCAGTGGTCGGAATCTGCCGCGTGCTCGACGGAGTCCCGCTCGCGATCGAACTCGCCGCAGCGCGCACGAGGGTGCTGACGCCGGCCGACATCCTTCGCCGACTCGACCGGCAGCTCGCGCTGCTGGTCGACTCGTCGCGCGACCTCCCGGGGCGGCAGCGAACGCTCCGGTCGACGATCGAGTGGTCGGCGGGACTCCTCGACGATGCATCCCGCCGCCTCCTCACGGAGCTCGCCGTGTTCGCGCCTGGGTTCACGCTCGATTCGGTCGAAGCGCTCGGACGACTGCGGGAATGGGACTTCGACGTGTTCGAAGCGCTCGAGACGCTGGTGGACTCGTCGCTCGTCGACGAGTCCGACGTCGACGGTGAGCACGCCTTCTCCCTGCTGGTGAGCGTCCGCGAGTACGGTGCGGAGCTGCTCGCTGCGGCCGGCACCGAGGAGGCCGTCCGCGACGCCCACGCCGCCGTCTACACGGCCGTCGCCCGCACGCAGGCGGACCACCTCGGCACCGGCGACCAGCTCGCGGCGGTCGCCCGGTTGAGGCTCGAGCGCGGAAACCTGCGCGCCGCCGTGCGCCACATGGTCACTCGCGCTGACGCGGAGACGGCGTGCGACGTCGCCTGGCGCCTGTTCGTGTTCTGGTGGGTCGGCGGATACCTGATGGAGGTGGCCGTGTGGCTGGAGGAGATGCTCGAGCGCACCGGTGAGGCAGCATCCTCGCGCGTGCACGCGATCGTCAGCTTCTATGCGGGATGGCGCGACGCGTGGACGACCCACAGGCCGGGGATCGCCTCCACGCTCCTGGATGCGGCGGCGGAGTTCCAGGCTGAAGGCGATCTGCTCGGCG
The DNA here is from genome assembly GCA_963717585.1 of uncultured Actinomycetota bacterium. Taxonomy (GTDB): domain Bacteria; phylum Actinomycetota; class Actinomycetes; order Actinomycetales; family Microbacteriaceae; genus Microbacterium. The sequence goes on from CAVQWI010000004.1 coordinate 2,565, forward strand.
TTGCGATGGCGACGACGACGGCCGGTGTCGCCGAGATCAACAGCTCGACACCTGATGTCGCTGCGGCCACCGGGTGGCTGCGCGCAGGCGCAGAGGCGTTCCGGGCGGCGGGGGCCGGGTGGGGTGAGTGCCTAGCGTTCGTCGCGCTCGGACGCATCGCCCTGCTCGGGGGCAAGATGGACGACGCGATGGAGCTCTTCCGCCGTGGTGCAGAGGCATCGCGGGCAAGTGGCGAGCGATTCGGAGGCACTGTCGCGCTCCACCATGTCGGGCGCATGAACCTGCTCGCCGGCCGGCTCGAAGAAGCTGAGGCGGCCTACCTCGAAAGCCTCTCAGGTTCGGTCGCGCTGCGGCACGAGGAGGGCATCGCGTACTGCCTCGAGGGTCTGAGCGCCGTCGCGGCGCGGCGGCGGGATGCCCGTCGCGCCGGAGTGCTCGCGGGTGCGGCGGCGAGCATCCGCCGGCGGACGGCCGCGATCGACGCCCCCGCGTTCGTCTATCACGTCCGCTTCCTGGACGAGCTGCGGGCGACCGAGCGCGGTGGACGAGCTCGCGGCGGGCGAGGCGGAAGGACTCGAGCTCGGCGCGTTCGAGGCCGCGCAGTTCGCGACGGAAGGCGTCGCCGCGCGGGAGCCGATCTCGCCATGATGCGCGAAGCAGCGAGGCGAGGATGAACCTCGGGGCGCAGCCCGTGATCCGCACGCCGGACCAGCGGATCAGGGTGTTCGTGAGTTCGACTCTGCGCGAGCTCGAGGCCGAGCGCCGCGCCGTTCGCGCCGCCATCGAGGGCCTGCGGCTGGCCCCGGTCATGTTCGAGCTCGGCGCGCGCCCACATCCGCCGCGCGACCTCTACCGCGCCTACCTGCAGCAGAGCGATGTGTTCGTCGGCGTGTACGGCGCCAGCTACGGCTGGATCGCGCCGGGGGAAGACGTCTCTGGTCTCGAAGACGAGTACGACCTGGCCCCCGGCGACATGCCGAAGCTCATCTACCTCAAAGAGTCCACGGCGCGCGAGCCGAAGCTGGCAGCGCTGCTGGATCGGATCAAGGCGGACGACACGGTCTCGTACGCCTCGTATTCCACTCCGGAGCAGCTCGCCGAGCGCCTCACCGCCGATCTCGGCGACCCTCCTCGCCGAACGCTTCGACCGTGCCCGCAGCGAGCCGGCGGATGTCGCACGCGACGCCGTTCGGCGGGTGCCCGCGCCGTACACCGAGGCGATCGGACGTGAGGACGATGTGAGCGCTCTGCTCGATCTGATCGCCCGCGACGGCGTGCGGCTGGTGACCCTCGTCGGCCCGGGCGGGATCGGCAAGAGCCGCCTCGCGATCGAGGTGGCCCAGCGAATGGCACTCTCGCGCGACGCGGACGTGGCATTCGTCCTGCTGGAGCACGTCACCGATCCCGCGCGCGTGGTTCCTGCGATCGCCGCCGAGCTCGGTGTGCGCGACTCGGGCAGGGGCGATCCGGCCTCCGACATCGGCCGTGCTGCCGGCGACCGGCGGATGCTGATCGTGCTCGACAACTTCGAGCAGGTGCTGGATGCCGCACCGCTGATCGTCCGGCTGTTCACCGAGCTGCCCGAGGCGACCTTCCTCGTGACCAGTCGTGCGCGGCTGCGGCTGCGCGGCGAGCACGTCTTCGACGTCGAGCCGCTCGCGCTGCCCGATCCCTCCCGTGCGCTGCGCGTGGAGACCGCGATCGACTCCCCCGCCGTGCAGCTCTTCCGCGACCGCGCCCGGGCCGCGAACCCGCTGTTCGACGTCACGCCGGAGAACATCGAGGCGGTGGTGCGGGTCTGCGCGTCCCTGGACGGCGTTCCCCTGGCGATCGAGCTCGCGGCCGCGCGCATCCGGCTGCTGTCGCCGGCAGCCATGGTCGGCCGGCTGGATCAGCGACTCCCGCTCCTGGTGGCCGCAGCCCGTGACCTGCCCGACCGGCAGCGCACCATCGAGGCGACGATCGAGTGGAGCGTCAGCCTGCTCGAGCCGGAGTCGCGTGACCTGCTGATGCGGCTCGGCGTGTTCGCCGGAGAGTTCAGTCTGGATGCGGCCGAGGCGGTCGGAGCCGCGGGGAACGCCGACTTCCTGTCGCTGCTCGCCGACCTGATGGACAACAGCCTCGTCCGCTCGCGCGACGTGGGCGCGCTCACGGTGTTCGGGATGCTCGCGACCGTCCGCGAGTTCGCCGTCACCCGCCTCGACGAGCGCCCCGACGCCGATCAGGTCCGCCGGCTCCACGCCGACTTCTACACGCGACTGGCGCTGAAGACAGCGCCGCAGCTGCAAGGGCCGACACAGCTCGCGGCGCTGGAACGGCTGGGCTCGGAGCGCGACAATCTGAGGGCCGCAGGGCGCCACCTCCTCGAGACGGGCGAGATCGAAACCCTCTCGCACGTCGTGTGGGATCTGTTCCTGTACTGGTGGATCCGCGGGCTCATGCCCGAGGCGCGCGGATGGATGGACGCGATCCTCGCGACCGGGATGGACGTTTCCGATCGCACCAGGGCGATCGCGCTCGGCTTCTCCTCGTGGGTCAGCCTCTGGCAGGAGCGCGGCGGAGTCGGACCCGGATCGTTCGAGGAGAGTGTCCGCCTCTTCCGGCTGGTCGGCGATCGCGACAGCGAGGCCCTCGCGCTGTGCTCGCTCGCCCTCGCCTATCTTGGCGAGATCCCGCCCGATCTGGACGGCGCCGAGGAGTCGGGACGAGCCGCGCTGGCGATCGTCGAGGGCATCGCGCCGACCGTCGAGTCCATGGCGAAGGTCACGATCGGCCGAGTGCACGTGGTGCGCGGCGACCTGACCGGGGCGGTGCGGCTCTTCGACGAGGCGCTCGCCCAGGCGGATGCCGCAGGCGACGTGTTCGCGGCAACACTGGCCCTGACCAACCGCGCCTGGGCGGGGCTGGCTCTGGGCGAGCAGCATCCGGAGCTGTTCGAGCGCAATCTGCGGCTCGCGACCATTCTGGACAACGTGGATGGCGCGGCCTACGGGTTCGAGGGCCTGATCGCGATCGCGGTCCTGCGGGGGGAGGCCGAGCGCGCCGGCGTCCTGACCGGGGCGGCCGAGGCCATCCGCCAACTGACCGGAGTGGGCGAGCAGGCGTCGATCGTCACGTTCGAGCCGTTCGTGGAGTCGGTCCTGCGCTCCGATGCCGCGCCGGTGTTCGAGGCGGGTCGCGTCCGCGGTCGGGCGATGACCGTCCGGGAGGCGACGGAGTTCGCCCTGGATGGTTTGGCCGGTGCGAAGCGGACGGTTGCGTCCGATTCCGCGCGCTGACTAGTGCGCAGAGCGGCCGATGAGGCCATGATGTGTTCATGACTGGGGGCCTGGGGCCCGCGATCCGCACGCCCGATCAGCGGATCCGGGTGTTCGTCAGCTCGACCCTGCGCGAGCTCGCCGACGAACGACGCGCCGTGCGGACGGCCATCGAGCGGATGCGGCTCGCCCCGGTGATGTTCGAGCTCGGAGCGCGCCCTCACCCTCCCCGTGAGGTGTACCGGTCGTACCTCGCACAGAGCGACATCTTCGTCGGAATCTACGCCGACAGCTACGGATGGGTCGCGCCCGAGGAGGAGATCAGCGGCCTCGAGGACGAGTACAACCTCGCCCCTCCGGGCATGCCGAAGCTCATCTACATCAAGGCCTCGGATCACCGCGAAGATCGGCTGCAGGAGCTGATCACGCGCATCCGGAGCGACGACACCGCCGCGTACCTCCCGTTCCACGACGCCGACGAGCTCGCCGACCGGGTGGTCAGCGATCTGGCCACGCTCCTCGCGGAGCGCTTCGACGAGTCCCGGCCCGAGTCCGAAAGTGAGGATGGGGAGCCGTCGGCATCCCTCGTCGCGCGGGTTCCGGCCCCCTACACGACCACGATCGGTCGTGAGCGCGACCTCGCCCAGGTGCGCGAGCTGCTGCAGAGGGGCGAGGACCGGGTGGTGACCCTCGTCGGCCCGGGCGGGATCGGGAAGAGCCGTCTCGCGATCGAGGTCGCGCACGCCACCGAGGATCTGTTTCCCGACGGCACCTTCTTCGTCCTTCTGGAGGGCGTTCTCGAGGAGGGCCTGCTGCTGCCCACGATCGCCTACTTCCTCGGCATTCGAGACAACGGCGAGGCGGGCCTCGAGGACCGCATCTCCCACGCCCTGGAGGGGCGTCGCGTGCTGATCGTGCTCGACAACTTCGAGCAGATCGTGGGTGCCGCCCCGGTGCTCGTGCGGCTGTACACGGTCGCGCCGACCGCGAGCTTCCTGGTGACCAGCCGCATCGTGCTCCGCATCCGCGGCGAGCAGGTGTACGAGGTGGAGGGTCTGCCCGCGCCCGAGGGCACGGCGCCGGTGAGCCTGGAGCGCGCCCGCAGATCGGCAGCGGTGCAGCTGTTCGTCGACCGCGCGCAGGCGGTCAAGCCCGAGTTCACCCTCACCGCCGAGAATGCCGCGGCCGTCACCGACATCTGCAGGCGACTGGAGGGGCTGCCGTTGGCGATCGAGCTCGCCGCGGCGAAAGTGCGCCTGCTCACCCCGGAGGGCATCGCCCAGCGCCTGGAGCACACCCTGCCCCTGCTGACGGCGTCCGTTCGCGACCTGCCCGATCGCCATCGCACGATGCGCGCGACGATCGACTGGAGCGTCAGCCTCCTGCCACCGGAGCAGCGGGCCCTCCTCGAGGATCTCGGCGTCTTCGCGACGCGATTCACGCTCGACGCCGTCGAATCGGTCGGGCAAGGACGATCGTGGGACGGGCACGGCCTGGACGCGCTGTCGGAACTCGTCGACGCCTCGCTCGTCAAGCAGGTCGAGATCGGCGGGCGCTCGACCTTCTCGCTCCTGGCGACCATGCGCGAGTACGCGATCGGACGCCTCAAGGAGCGCGGGGAGGCGGACATCGTGCGGGTTGCGCACGCCGACTACTACGTCGGTCTGGTCCGGCGGGTCGCGCCCGACCTCCGCGGCCCCGGACAGGCCGAGGCCGTGAGGCTCCTCGGCCTGGAGCTGCCCAACCTCCGCGCAGCGGCGCGGCACCTCGTCTATACGAACCGACTCGATGATGCCGGTGACTTCGCGTGGAAGCTCCTGGTCTACTGGTGGATATCGGGCTTCTTCAGCGAGGTTCGGCTGTGGATGCTCGAGCTGCTCGACAAGCAGCAGCCCATCACGAAGCACACGCGTGCGGCTGCGGGATTCTTCACGATGTGGGGCGAGATGTGGAAGCACCCGTCCGAGCAGGTAGTCAGCGGGCTCGGCGAGTCGGTGCGGCTGTTCACCGAGAGCGGTGACGAGGATGCTGCAGCCATGGCGCTGGCCGCCCGTGCGACCACGCGCCTGCAGTTCCCCGACCTGGATGCCGACCAGGCAGAGGCGGAGCTGAACGAAGCGGTCGCGAAGCTTCGCGAGCTCGGGGACGGCTGGGCGGAGTCGATGGCCGAGGTGGGGCTCGGCTTCCTCGCGGTGGTGCGCGGACAGATCGAGGAGGCCCTGGCGCACTTCTCGCGATCGGCGGAGGTGGCCGACGAGGGCCAGAACATGCACACTCGGATCGTCGCAGGCAACAACCGCACGCGCGTGCTCTTCATGCTCGGTCAGGTCGATGCGGCCGAGCAGGAGTGGTTCCTCACCCTCAGCCTGTCGGCTCGGCTCCACTACGTCGAGGGTGCGGCATATGCGCTCGAGGGCATGTGCGCGGTCGCGGCATTGCGTGGCGATGGATGGCGTGCGGGCGCGCTCGCGGTCGTCGCGGCCGCCACCCGGCAGAGCACGGGGATCTTCGACATCGCGGGTTTCGCGGTTCACGTGGCGCCCCTGGAGGCGCTCCGCGAGAGCGATCCCGAGAGCGTAGCGGCGGGCGAGCGCGCGGGTGCTGAGATGAGCTTCCCCGAGGCGATCGCCCTCGCGCTGCCGAACGCGGATGCCGACGTTCGGGAGTCGCTCGCGCAGTGGTGACTTTGGTCCCTGTTCCCGATCGTGCAGGAAGGCCATGATGTGGTCATGAGCGGGGCGCAGCCGTCCGTGATCCGCACTCCCGACCAGCGGATCCGCGTGTTCGTGAGCTCGACCCTTCGCGAGCTCGCCGACGAGCGACGCGCCGTGCGCTCGGCGATCGAGCGGATGCAGCTCGCGCCCGTGATGTTCGAGCTGGGCGCGCGACCGCATCCACCGCGCGAGCTCTACCGGTCTTATCTCGCACAGAGCGATGTGTTCGTCGGGATCTACGGCGACAGTTATGGGTGGGTGGCGCCGGATGAGCAGATATCGGGGCTCGAGGACGAGTACGACCTCGCCCCGCGGTCCATGCCGAAGCTCATCTACATCAAGAAGAGCACCACGCGCGAGGATCGCCTCAAAGACCTCATCGCTCGAATCCTGACCGACGATACCGCCGCGTACCTTCCTTTCGAGACCGCCGACGAGCTGGAGAATCAGGTGGGCGGTGACCTCGCCACCCTGCTGGCCGAACGCTTCGAGGAGTCCCGCTCCTCCGCCGACACGCCCGACACGGAAGCCCCATCACTCGTTGCGCGGGTGCCGGTCCCGTACACGACCACGATCGGCCGGGAGCGCGAGATCGCCGAGGTGCGCGAACTGCTCGCCCGCGGCAACGACCGGGTGGTCAGCCTGATCGGCCCAGGTGGGATCGGCAAGAGCCGCCTCGCGATCGAGGTGGCGATCGCGGCACGCGACGTGTTCCCCGACGGCACCTACTTCGTCGGTCTGGAAAACGTGCTCGAACCCGCGCTGCTGCTCCCCACGATCGGCTACACGCTCGGCATCCGCGACAATGGCGAAGCCGCGCTGGAGGAGCGCATCTCTCACGCCCTCGCCGGCCGCCACGTGCTGCTCGTGCTCGACAACTTCGAGCAGATCGTCGACGTGGCGCCGGTGCTCGTCCGGCTGTACACGGTCGCGCCGACCGCGAGCTTCCTGGTGACCAGCCGGATCGTGCTGCGCATACGGGGCGAGCAGGTCTACGACGTGCGCGCGCTGAGCACACCGGCGCCCGGTGCCCCCGGTACGCTCGAGCGCGCTCAGCGTCCGCGGCGGTGACACTGTTCGTCGACCGGGCCACGGCGGCCAAGCCCTCGTTCGAGCTGACCGAGGAGAACGTCGGCGCGGTCATGGACATCTGCCGCCGGCTCGAAGGGCTTCCCCTGGCCATCGAACTGGCGGCCGCGAAGCTGCGGATGCTCACGCCGGCCGGCATCGCGGAGCGGCTCAAGCACAGCCTGCCCCTGCTCACCGCCCCCGTCCGGGATCTTCCGGACCGGCACCGGACGATGCGCGCGACACTCGATTGGAGCGTCGGGCTGCTCTCGAGCGAAGACCGGGATCTGCTCGTGGACCTCGGCGTCTTCGCCGAGCGGTTCTCGCTCGAGGCGGTCGAAGCCATCGGGGCCGGCCGGTCGTGGGACGGGCGCGCGATCGACGGGATCACGGCGCTCATCGACGGCTCGCTCGTGAAGCAGACCGAGGTCGATGGCCGCCCCGTGCTCTCGCTTCTGGCGATCGTGCGCGAGTACGCGCTCGGGCGCCTCAAGGAGCGGGGCGAGGCCGACCTCATGCGCGCCGCGCACGCCGATTACTACACCGCGCTCGTGCGGCGCGACGCCGGGGAGCTGCGCGGGCGGAGCCAGGCGACGATGCTCTCCGCACTCCGCCTCGAGCTCGCGAATCTGCGCGCAGCGGTTCGCCACCTCGTCTACACCGACCGCCTCGACGACGCCGCCGACTTCGCATGGGGTCTGCTCATCTACTGGTGGACCTTGGGGCTCTTCGGCGGCGTTCGGGTCTGGATGCTCGAGCTGCTCGGCAAGGACCAGCCGATTCGTCCGCACTCCCGGGCGATCGCGTGGTTCTTCGCGCTGTGGGGCGAGTTGTGGCAGCGCCCCTCGCAGGAGGTCGTCGCCGGTCTCGGCGAGTGTGTGCGGCTGTTCACTGAGAGCGGGGACGAGGATGCCGCGGCCATGGCGCTGGCCGCACGGGCGACCGCGCGCGTGCAACTGCCGGACCCCGACATCGCCACCGCCACGCGCGAATTGGAGGATGCGGTGGAACGGCTGCACCGGGTCGGCAACAGCTGGGGCGAGGCGATCACCCGCGTCTCTCTGGGCCGTGTGTCGTGGCTCCGTGGCGCGCGCGACGACGCGCTGGCGCACTTCGAGCGGGCCAGCGAGCTTGCCGACGCCGGCGGCGACCTTTTCACACGTTCGACGGCGGGCAATCAGATCGGTCGCGTGTTGCTGGTCGGCGGCAAGGTCGACGAGGCGGAGGCCGTATTCCGGCGCACCCTGTTGGACTCGGTGACGCTGCACCACGAGGGGGGCATCGCATTCGGCCTGGAGGGGATGTGCGCGATCGCCGCCGCCCACGGTGAGGCGCGTCGCGCCGGAGCGCTGTCGGCCGCGGCCGCGGCGATACGCCGTCGGATCGGCGTTTTCGACGTGGAGGCGTTCACCGTGCACTCGATCTCCGTCGACGCCGTCCGCAAGACCGATCCCGAGGAGGTCGCCGCGGGCGAGCGAGAAGGCGCACAGCTGACCGTCGCCGAGGCCGTGGCACTGGCGCTCCCCGAGGAGGAGCGCCAGGTCGCGACGCAGTCTCTATCGCAGTGGTAGGGCGGGCTTTCCGGTCCGCCTGTGCGCGCCGCCGCCGCGCAGCGGATTCGGAGATCGTCGTCGGATTCGGATGACGGGGGTCGCAGCATCCGAAAGCAGTGCGCTGTTCCGAATCCGCGTGGCTGCGCAGGCACAGGCAGGCAGGGTCGGGGTGGCGGGTACTCGGCGATGCGGGCGTGGCCGAACCGAACGCGCCCCCGGAGGCCGTTCGCGAGAGCAGCCCCGAGAGCGTCGCCGCAGGCGAGCGCGCCGGCGCCGAGATGTCCAGGGCCGAGGCCGTCGCGCTCGCGCTGCCCGACGCCGACGACGCGGTCCGAGGGGCGCTCGCACAGTGGGTGACCATCATGCCGGCGAGCAGCCGACCTCCGTCGCCGGAGGGGCCGCGATGGCACGTCGCGGCATCTGCTTCGCAGACGCGCGCCCGATCGGTGGCCTCCGAACGACCAGTCAGGCCATGATGTGGTCATGACCGGGGCGCAGCCGTCCGTGATCCGCACTCCCGACCAGCGGATCCGGGTGTTCGTAAGTTCGACCCTGCGCGAGCTCGCCGACGAACGCCGCGCCGTGCGCTCCGCGATCGAGCGCATGCAACTGGCCCCCGTGATGTTCGAGCTCGGTGCCCGCCCGCATCCGCCGCGCGAGCTGTACCGGTCATACCTCGCCCAGAGCGATGTGTTCGTCGGCATCTACGCCGACAGCTACGGCTGGGTCGCGCCCGACGAGCAGATCTCGGGGCTGGAGGATGAATACAACCTCGCCCCGCGGTCCATGCCGAAGCTGATCTACATCAAGAAGAGCAGCAGCCGCGAGGAGCGCCTGACGCAGCTCATCGCGCGCATCCAGACCGACGACACCGCGGCCTACCTGCCCTTCGAAACCGCCGACGAGCTCGAGAATCAGGTTGCGGCGGACCTCGCGACCCTGCTGGCCGAGCGCTTCGAGGAGTCCAGGACGGACACTACGGCGACCGAATCGGATGCCGCGTCCTCGCTCGTGGCTCGCGTGCCGGTCCCGTACACCACCACGATCGGCAGGGAGCGGGAGATCGCCGAGGTGCGCGAGCTCCTCGCCCGCGGCACCGACCGGGTGGTCAGCCTGATCGGCCCCGGGGGCATCGGCAAGAGCCGCCTCGCGATCGAGGTCGCGATCGCGGCACGCGACATCTTCCCCGACGGCACCTACTTCGTCGGCCTCGAGAACGTGCTCGAGCCGGCACTCCTGCTGCCCACCATCGCCTACACCCTCGGCATCCGCGACAACGGCGAAGCGGTGCTCGAAGAGCGCATCTCCCGCGCCCTGGCCGGACGCCACGTGCTGCTCGTGCTCGACAACTTCGAGCAGATCGTCGACGTGGCCCCCGTGCTGGTGCGGCTGTACACCGTCGCGCCGACCGCCAGCTTCCTCGTGACGAGCCGGATCGTGCTGCGCATCCGCGGCGAGCAGGTCTACGACGTGCGCTCGCTGACGACGCCGGGTCCCGACGCGCCAGGCACGCTCGAGCGCGCACAGCAGTCCGCTGCCGTCGCCCTGTTCGTCGACCGTGCGAAGGCCGCGAAGCCCACGTTCGAGCTCACGGAGGAGAACGCCGGGGCGGTCATGGACATCTGCCGGCGTCTCGAGGGGCTGCCGCTGGCCATCGAACTCGCCGCTGCGAAGCTGCGGATGCTGACCCCGGCCGGCATCGCGGAACGCCTGAAGCGGAGCCTGCCCCTCCTGACCGCGGCAGTCCGCGACCTCCCCGACCGGCACCGCACGATGCGGGCGACACTCGACTGGAGCGTCGGGCTGCTCTCGAGCGAAGACCGGGATCTGCTGGAGGACCTCGGGGTGTTCGCCGAGCGGTTCTCGCTGGACGCCGTCGAAGCGATCGGCGCCGGCCGCTCGTGGGACGGCCGCGCGATCGACGGCATCACGGCGCTCATCGACGGCTCGCTCGTGAAGCAGACCGAGGTCGATGGCCGCCCCGTGCTGTCGCTGCTCGCGATCGTGCGCGAGTACGCCATGGGGCGCCTCAAGGAGCGCGGCGAGGCCCGGCTGATGCGCAACGCGCACGCCGACTACTACACGGCCCGCGTGCGACGCGACGCCGGAGAGCTGCGCAGCGCGAGCCAGGCCTCGACACTCGCCGCGCTGAGTCTCGAGCTCGCGAATCTGCGCGCCGCGGTTCGCCACCTCGTCTACACCGACCGCCTCGACGACGCCGCCGACTTCGCATGGGGCCTGCTCATCTACTGGTGGATCATGGGCCTCTTCGGCGGCGTGCGGGTCTGGATGCTCGAGCTGCTCGGCAAGGACCAGCCGATCCGTCCGCACTCGCGCGCGATCGCATGGTTCTTCGCGCTGTGGGGCGAGATGTGGCAGCGCCCCTCCCAGGAGGTCGTCGCCGGACTCGGCGAGTGCGTGCGCCTGTTCACCGAGAGCGGCGACGAGGATGCCGCGGCCATGGCGCTCGCTGCGCGGGCGACGGCGCGGGTGCAGCTGCCCGATCCCGACATCGACACCGCCGCCCGCGAACTGAACGACGCCGTCGAGCGACTGCACAAGCTCGGCAACGGCTGGGGCGAGGCGATCACGCGCGTGTCGCTGGGGCGCGTCGCGTGGCTGCGCGGATCGCGCGAGGAAGCGCTCGAGCACTTCGAGCGGGCGAGCGAGGTGGCCGAGGCGGGCGGAGACCTGTTCACCCGTTCGGTGGCGGGGAATCAGATCGGGCGGCTGCTGCTGGTGGGCGGAAAGGTCGATGAAGCCGAGACCGTATTCCGGCGGACCCTCGTCGACTCGGTGAAGCTGCACCACGAAGAGGGCGTCGCCTATGGCCTGGAGGGGATCTGCGCGATCGCCGCAGCCCACGGCGAGGCGCGCCGCGCCGGAGCGCTGTCGGCCGCGGCCGCGGCCATCCGCCATCGGATCGGGGTCTTCGACGTGGAGGCGTTCACCGTCCACTCGCTCTCCCTCGACGCCGTCCGCAAGACCGATCCCGAAGAGGTCGCCGCGGGCGAGCGCGAAGGCGCACAGCTGACCGTCGCCGAGGCCGTGGCTCTGGCGCTCCCCGAGGAGGAGCGCGCGGTCGCGACGCAGTCCCTGTCGCACTGGTAGGGGGCTTTCGGGTCGCCTGTGCACGCCGCCGCCGCGCAGCGGATTCGGAGATCCTCGTCGGATTCGGATGAGGGGGGTCGCGGCATCCGAAGGCAGTGCACTGTTCCGAATCCGCGTGGCTGCGCAGGCACACCCGGGCAGAGTCGGCGGGGCGGGCTACTCAGGCGATGCGGGCGTGGCGGAACCGCAGACGGGTCCCCGGGCGCGCCTGTGCGAGCAGGTCGAGCGCGGCATCCGTCGCCACGGCGATGACCGGATAGCCGCCGGTCACCGGTCCGTCGGCGAGCAGGATCGTCGGCCGCCCGCTCGACGGTACCTGCAGCGCACCCGGCACCATGCCCTCGCTCGGCAGCTCCACGGGGCTGTCTCCCCGCCGCATCAGCTCGGGACCGTCCAAGCGCATGCCGACCCGGTCGGCGTCGTTCGTGACGGTCCACACCTCTTCGAACAGCGCGCGGCGGGCGGATGCCGCGAACCAGTCCCCCCGCGGACCCGGAGAGAGCTCCACCTCGAGCTCCGCGTCATGGGGCGCACCCCATGGCGCCACCGCCGCGATCGGGATCGGGTCGACGGGGTCCACGCCGACGCCCACGGCGTCCCCTGCCCGCAGGCGCGGTGGACCGATCCCGGAGAGCACGTCCGTCGAGCGCGATCCGAGCACCGCCGCGGCATCGATCCCGCCTCGCACCGCGAGGTAGGCGCGGGCTCCGTGCACGTACCAGCCGAGCTGAAGCTCCACCCCCGCGTGCCATTCGTGCGCTTCGTACGGGTCGACCTCGTGGCCGTCGAGCAGGATCGGTCCCCAGGCGCCCGTCACCGCGAACCAGAGATCGCGATCGGCGACCGCACGGAGTCCGCCCATCGTCGCCTCGATGACCGCCGCACCCTCGGGGTTGCCGACGAGCCGGTTCGCCGTCCGCGCCGAGCCGCGGTCGAGTGCGCCCGACGGGGCCACCCCGAGCGACGCGGCGCCCGGCCGGCCGAGATCCTGAAGGGTGGCCAGCAGTCCCGGCTCCACCACCCGGAGCCCCGCGGCTCCCGACCGCGAGACTGCATCCGGACCTCGAGACTGCGGGGTCTGCCCGCTGTCCCGACCCGCCGCCGCACTGTCGCGGTCCCGTGCGGCGACCGGAGTGAACCGCACGCGCGTTCCCGGTGCGAGGAGCGCGGGGGATGCGGTATCCGGATCGAACAGCGCGGCGTCGGTGGTCGCGATGAGCCGCCATCCGCCCGGTGTGTCTCGCGGATAGGCCCCGGTGAATCCGGCGGCCAGGCCCACAGACCCGCGCGGCACCCGCGTGCGCGGGGTCACCAGCCGCGGGACGTCGAAGGTCCAGTCCGGGCTCACCAGGTAGCCGAAGCCGGGGGCGAAGCCGGTGAAGGCGACCGTCCAGTCCGCCGAAGCGTGCCGGCGCACGAGTTCGTCGGCGCTCACTCCGAGCAGCGCCGCGGTCTCGACGAGGTCGGCGCCGTCGTAGACGACCTCGAGTTCGACGACCCGCGGTTCGGCGGCGGGGGCGGATGCGGCATCCGTCGTCGTCCGCTCCGACCCACGACCGAGCCGCGGACAGAGACATGCGGGCAGGGTCGACGCGCACCAGGACGGTGCGCGCGGCCGGGACCAGGTCGACGACCCCTGCGGGGCGCGCTGATTCAAGACGGGCGTGCAGAGCGATGGCCTCGTCGAGAGAGTCGACCTCCGCGAGGATCGCGTGCTCCCCCATCGGGAGGATGCGCAGGCCCGCCGGCTCGCTCACCACGGCGCACGCACCGCTATGCCGTCGGCGTCGAGCGCGGCACGCACCGCGCGGGCCATGGCGACCGCGTCGGGCGAGTCGCCGTGCACGCAGAGGGACGCCGCATCAACGGCGACGTCGGTTCCGTCGACCGCGTCGACCACGCCGTCGCGGACCAGCCGGAGGGCGCGCGCGGCGACCTCGGCGGGGTCGTGCAGGAGCGCGCCGGGCTCGCCGCGGGCGACGAGCGACCCGTCCGTGCGGTAGCCGCGGTCGAGGAACGCCTCCCGGACGAACGGCAGCCCGGCGGCGGCCGTGGCCCGCTCGATCTCGCCCCCCAGGCCCAGAACAGCCACCGGGCGTCCGAGCCGGGCGGAGAGGTCGGCGATCGCGACCAGGACGGCGTCGGCCTCGGCCGCGTCGGCGGTGACCGCGTGGTACAGCGCGCCGTGCGGCTTCACGTATCGCACGTCGGCTCCCGCGTCGACGAGTGCCGCGAGCTGCTCCGCGATCGTGGCGGTGAGCTCGGCCGGGGTCAGCGACATCGGGACACGGCCGAAGCCGGCGCGGTCGGGATAGGACGGATGGGCGCCGACGGCGACGCCGAACCGCGCGGCCGCGGTCGACCGACTGGGCGAGGGATGCGGCATCCCCCGCGTGCCCGCCGCAGGCGATGCTGGCGCTGGAGATGACGGCGAACATCGCCTCGTCGTCGGCCGTCGGAACGCCCGCGACGGTCTCACCCAGGTCGGCATTGAGGTCGATCCACGCCATGCTCCACGGTAACGCCGGGCGGCGCGCCGCGCTGCGATGCGCGGCTGGATCAGGCAGGTCAGCGGTGTGTGCACGAACTCCGCCTGGTTGCGCGCACGACTTCGTGCGGGCCGCAGAGAATCGCAGACTCGCGCCGGTGCGAACGCGAACCAGCCTGAGTTGTGACACGCTCCATCGGCGGCAGGACACGCCCCGGCGAGTTACGACTGAGTAAAGCTCGCGCCCTGCGGATGCGCCGCACACCGCCGCCAGGCAGGATGGACGCATGGCCCGATCCACCGAGCGCGTCGCCGCCGGCACGCAGCTCCTCCAGGTCCGCGACGTCGCGGTCGAATTCCGGACCGTGGACGGCACGGTGCACGCCGTCGAGGGCGTCGACCTCGACCTCGCCGCGGGTGAGACGCTCGCCATCGTCGGCGAGTCCGGCTCCGGCAAGTCCACGACGGCGATGGCGGTCATCGGACTGCTGCCGGGCAACGGCCAGGTCACGAAGGGCAGCATCCTCTTCGAGGGCGAAGACCTCGTGGGCGCGCCCGAGAGCGTGATGCGCGGCATCCGCGGCGGGTCGATCGGGCTCGTCCCGCAGGATCCGATGTCGAACCTCAATCCGGTCGCGAAGATCGGCACCCAGGTCGCCGAGACGCTTCTCGCCCACGGGCTGGCCACCCGCAAGGACGTCGACCGCAGGGTGGTCGAGACGCTCGCTGCGGCCGGGCTTCCCGATGCCGCCGCGCGCGCCAAGCAGTATCCCCACGAGTTCTCCGGCGGCATGCGCCAGCGCGCCCTCATCGCGATCGGGCTGGCGTGCAATCCCAAGCTGCTGATCGCGGATGAGCCGACGAGCGCACTGGACGTCACCGTCCAGCGCACCATCCTCGATCAGCTGGAGCGCATGACCGGCGAGCTCGGCACGGCGCTGATGCTGATCACGCACGATCTCGGACTCGCCGCCGAGCGGGCTTCGCGCGTCGTCGTCATGCACCGCGGGCGGATCGTCGAGCAGGGCCCCGCCCGGCAGATCCTCGAGGACCCGCAGGAGCCCTACACGCAGGCACTCGTCAGGGCCGCGCCGTCGGTCGCGGCCGTGCGCCTGCGGCCCGAAGCGTTCCGCAAGCTCACCTCGACCTCCGACGAGGCGACGGATGCCGCGGCATCCGACGTGGCGCCGGCAGTCACCGTCGTCGAGCCGGAGAGGCCCGCGACGGTCGTCGAGACCGGGGCGACCGCGCCCGCCGCGCCGGACTACATCGTCGAGGTCGAAGACCTCACGAAGGTGTTCAAGGTCCGCGGCAGCAAAGAGGACTTCGTCGCCGTCAACAACGTCTCGTTCGCCATTCCGCGCGGCGAGACGGTCGCGATCGTGGGCGAATCGGGATCCGGCAAGACCACGACGGCCCGCATGGTGCTGAAGGTCATCGACCCGACCAGCGGCATCATCCGCTTCGACGGGCAGGATGTCGCGAGCCTCAAGAGCAAGCAGCTGAGCTCGTTCCGCCAGCGCGTGCAGCCGATCTTCCAGGACCCGTACTCCTCGCTGAATCCGATGTTCTCGATCGAGCGGCTCATCCAGGAGCCGCTGGACTTCTACAAGCGCGGCTCCTCGAAGGAGCGCACCGCGCGCGTGCGACAGCTGCTGGATGACGTCGCGCTCCCGCAGTCGATGATGCGCCGGTATCCGTCCGAGCTGTCCGGCGGTCAGCGGCAGCGCGTCGCGATCGCCCGGGCGCTGGCCCTATCACCCGATCTGATCGTCTGCGACGAGCCGGTGTCCGCACTGGACGTGCTCGTGCAGGACCAGATCCTGCGCCTCCTCGGCGACCTGCAGACCGAGTACGGCCTGAGCTACCTGTTCATCTCGCACGACC
This sequence comes from uncultured Actinomycetota bacterium, assembly GCA_963717585.1. GTDB lineage: Bacteria > Actinomycetota > Actinomycetes > Actinomycetales > Microbacteriaceae > Microbacterium. The sequence goes on from CAVQWI010000004.1 coordinate 18,643, forward strand.
TCGCAGTCGTCCGGCTGATCAGCGACTACGTGTGCGTGATGAAGGACGGCCGTCTGGTCGAGGCGGCGACATCCGAGGAGATCTTCACCAACCCGCGCGATGCCTACACGCGCCGGCTTCTGGCGTCGATCCCGGGCAACGAGCTCGACATCGCCGTCTGACACCTCCGCCGCCTGCCGACGTCAGCGCATGCGGGTCCGCGGGTCCATTGCTTCGCGCAGCGCCTCGCCGAGCAGCGTGAACCCCAGCGCGGTGATCGTGATGCAGATGCCCGGAAGGAACGCGAGCCACGGCGCGATGGCCAGCTCCGCCTGCGCGTAGGTCAGCATGCGACCCCACTCCGCGGTCTCGGGGCGCCCGCCGCCGAGGCCGAGGTAGGACAGCGCGGCCGCCTCGATGACGGCCGTCGCAAGGCTCAGGGTTCCCTGCACGATGACGGGTCCGACCGAGTTCGGAAGAACGTGGCTCATCGTGATCTTGCCGCGCCCGAGGCCGAGCGTCTGCGCCGACAGCACGTAGTCGGCACTGCGCTGCTGCAGCATCGACGAGCGCAGCAGGCGCGCGAAGATCGGCACCTGCGCGACTCCGATCGCGATCATCACCGAGAACGGGTTCTGGCCGAGCAGCGCGGCGATCGAGACGGCGAGCAGGAGGCTCGGCACCGAGAGCAGGATGTCGACGAAGCGCATCAGGATGTTGTCGACCTGGCCGCCGAACATGCCGGCGATGAGGCCGATGAGCATGCCGCCGATCATGCCGAAGGCAGTGGAGACGATGCCGATGATGAGCGATGCCTGCGCGCCCCAGATGAGCTTGGAGAGCACGTCGCCGCCGAAGCGGTCGAGGCCGAGCGGGAACTGCGGCAGGTCACCCGGCCCGGGGATGTAGGTCGGGGTGATGTACTCCTGCCCCGGCAGCGCATTCGGCGGGTAGGGCGCGAGCCAGGGTGCGAAGACGGCGACGAGCACGAAGATCAGGACGATGATGCCGCCGAACCACGCCGACGGATTGCGGCGGAGGCGTGCCCAGACGTCGCGCCAGAACCCGCCTCGGGTGCGGGCGGCGAGCAGTTCGTGGTCGACGACCTCGTTGTCGTCGACGGGACCGCCCGCCGGGGCGGGTGGGAGCATGGCAGAGGTCATGCGGCTCCTCCTGTCGCGGCATCGGTCTGAATCGATCATGAGACCCTCACTCTCGGGTCGATGAAGCGAGTACGACACGTCCACCGCGAGGTTGATGAAGGCATAGCCGATGGCGATGAAGATGATGAACCCCTGCAGGACGGCGTAGTCCCGCTCGAAGATGGCGTCGGCCATGAACTGGCCGATGCCGGGATACGCGAACACCTTCTCGGTGAGCACCGCGCCCGAGATCAGCAGTCCGGTCTGCAGGCCGATCGTGGTGACGACCGGGAGCATCGCGTTGCGCAGGATGAACCGGTTGCGGATCGTCCCCTGCGAGACGCCCTTCGCGCGGCCGGTGCGCACGTAGTCGGCGTTCTGCACCTCGAGCACGGAGGCTCGGGTGATGCGCACGATGATCGCGAGCGGAATGGTGCCGAGGGCGATCGCCGGCAGGATCAGGTGCTGGATCGCATCCCAGGCAGCATCGAACTCCCCCGTCAGGATGCCGTCGAGCACGTAGAAGCCGGTCGGATGCGTCGCATCGATCCGCGGATCCTGGCGCCCGTCCGAAGGCAGCCAGCCCAGCTGGACGGCGAAGACGTACTTGAGGATGAACGCGAGGAAGAACACCGGGATCGTGATGCCGATGAGGCTCGAGGCGACCGCGAAGTGGTCGGAGAACTTGCCGTGCCGGCGGGCGGCCCAGTACCCCAGCGGGATGCCGAACCCGACCGCGAAGATGAGCGCAGCGATCGCGAGTTCGAGCGTCGCCGGGAAGCGCCGGGCGAACTCCTCCAGCACCAGCCGGCTCGTCATGATCGATGCGCCGAAGTTGCCCTGCAGGAGCGAGCCGATCCACGTGAAGTACTGCTCGATGATCGGGCGGTTGAACCCGTAGAGCTCGTTGATCCGCTCGACCGCCTCGGGGGTCGCCTTCTCGCCGAGGATGGCGACCGCGGGGCCGCCGGGAAGCGAGCGCACCCAGATGAACAGCAGGATCGACAGACCGATCAGGGTGGGGATCAGGTAGAGGATCCGTTTGCCGATGACGCGCAGCACTGAGGGGGACTCCGAAGGTCAGAGGTGGTCGGGAGCGTTCGCCGGGAGAGAGCAGTAAAGCGGATGCCGCGGGAGGGCCAGTCGGCCGACCCGCGGCATCCGTACGATCTCTACTCGGTGAGCTCGATCAGGTTGAACACCTCGTCGTTGACGGGGCTTGCCGGGTACGACGTCACGCGCGGGTCGAACGCCAGCGAGGGCGCCGGGTGCGCGAGCGGGATGCCCGGGTTGAACTCGGCGATCATCTCGTTGATCGCCTTGTACTGCTCGGTCTGCTCGTCGATGTCCGCGGTGCCGCGGGCCTCGGTGAGCGCAGCGAACAGCTCGGGGTTGTCGAAGCCCCACTCGTTCGAGGCCCGGCCGAAGAACACACCCACGAAGTTGTCGGTGTCGTTGTAGTCGCCGGTCCAGCCGAGGAGGTGCAGGCCGTGGTCGGCGCCGCCCTGGATGCGGTCGAGGTACGCCGGGTTCCACTCGTTGCCCGTCGGGGTGACGGTGATCCCCACGGCCTCCAGCTGCGAGGCCAGGTTGGTGAAGATCTGCTCCGGGTTGGGCATGTACGGCCGCGACACGTTCGTCGGGTAGTTGAACATCAGCGTCAGACCGTCGGGGTAGCCCGCCTGGGTCAGCAGCTGCTTGGCCAGCTCCGGGTCGTACTCGTACGTGGTGACGTCCTCGTTCCAGCCGGTGACCACCGGCGGGATGAACTGCGACGCGACCTCGGTGCCCTCGGGGAGCACCTGCGTGACGAGCGCCTCCTTGTCGATCGCGTGGGCGATCGCCTCGCGGACCAGCGGGTTCGCCAGCTCAGGGACGGCCTGGTTCATGCCGAGGTACAGGATCGTGAACGGGTCACGCTGCATCACGTTGTAACCGGCGTCTTCGAGCTGCGCGGTGTCGGCCGGTGCGACGAGGTCGTAGCCGTCGATGTCGCCCGACTCGAGCGCCTGGCGGCGTGCGGTCGGGTCGGTGATCACACGGAAGATGATCTCCTGCACCTGGCCTTGCTCGCCCCAGTAGTCGGGGTTCGCCTGCAGGGTGACCTGCTCGCCGGGCTGCCACGAGTCGAACGTGAACGGTCCGGTCCCGACCGGGTTTCCTTCGGCGTACGGGGTCAGCGTCGGCGCCTCTTCGGTTCCTCCGACGGCGTCGGCGTCGAACTCGGTCAGGGCCGTCGGGCTCTGCATCGAGAACGCCGGCAGCGAGAGCGCGGCGATGAAGCCGGCGAACGGCTGCGTCAGGGTGACCGTCGCGTGAGTGGCGTCGTCGGCCGTGCACGAGTCGTACACCGCGGTGTCGGGAGTGTCGGCGAAGCCCTTGAACAGCGAGACGTAGTAGTACGAGAGGCTCTCGGACTGCGCGAGCCCGGTCCAGTTGTACCAGCGCTCGAAGTTCGTGCAGACGGCTTCGGCGTCGAAGTCGGTGCCGTCGTGGAACTTCACGCCTTCCTTCAGCGTGAACGTGTAGGACAGTCCGTCGTCGGACTGCTCCCAGCTCTCGGCGAGCAGCGGCGCGGGGTCGGCCGTACCCGGCTCGACGCCGACGAGGCCCTCGAAGATCTGACGCGAGATGCGGAACGTCTCGCCGTCGCTCGCGAAGGCGGGGTCGAGGCCCGCGGGGTCGTTCGACGCCGCGAAGACGAACGTGCTGTCGACGTCGGACGATTCCTCGTCCGTGCCGCCGCCGTCGCGCTCGCTGGCGCATCGCGCGTGAGCACGATCGCGCCCATGGCGACGATCGCGGCGCCGGTCATCCAGCGCTTTCTCGAACTGTGGAGCATCTGCTGTGCACCTTCCATGAATGTGCGGGCGACCGGCAGCGCGGGTTTCACGCCGGCCTCGCCCGCAAGGGTGTGATGCTACGACGCTACCTGCGCGCGGGCGCAACGACCATTACACCTGGGTCTCGATTGTGTTTCGGCTCGGGCGATCGCTTTCCGCCTCGCGGCCGCGCCCCGGCTACCGTGGGGGCATGGCCCGAGCCCGGTTCGAGGAACCACCCGCATCCGTGCGCCTGTCGGACGGCACCCTGGCGCATGTGGTCCGCTCCGCCTACGCCGGCGGGTGGGAGCTGGCCGTCGACGGCACTCCGCAGTCGCACGTCGACCTCGACGACCCCACGCATCTGCACTTCGAGTACGTGGCGCGGATGGGTGCGGTGATCGATCTGCTGCGGATGCCGGGACAGCCGCTGACCGCCGTGCATCTCGGCGCCGGCGCGATGACGCTGCCGCGCTACGTGCACGCCACACGACCGGGATCGCGCCAGCAGGTGATCGAGCTGGAACCCGCCCTCGTCGAGCTCGTCCGCACCGAGCTGCCGCTGCCGCGAGGAGCGGCGATCCGCGTGCGGATCGGCGACGCGCGTGAGGGGCTGGGCCGCCTGCCCGGGGCTATGGTCGGCAACGTCGACCTGCTCGTCTCCGACGTCTACGCCGGCTCGCAGACTCCCGCGCACCTGACGACGGTCGAGTTCTACACCGCCGCCGAGCGGCTGCTGGCGCCGGACGGCGTGCTGCTGGTCAACGTCGCGGACGGCGCCGGCCTCGCGTTCGCGCGGCGCCAGGTGGCGACCGTCCGGGCGGTCTTCCCGAACGTCGTGGTCCTCGCCGAGGTGCAGGTGCTGAAGGGTCGTCGCTTCGGAAACCTCGTCATCGCGGCATCCCGATCGCCCCTGCCCTCCGACTGGCTGCCCCGGCTGATGGCGGCCGGGCCCCATCCGGCGAAGGTCGCACAGGGGGCGGAGCTGGACGAGTTCGTCCGCAGCGCTCGCGTGGCGACGGATGCCGACGCCACTCCGTCGCCCAAACCGGCGGCATCCGTCTTCGAACGCTGAAGACCCATCTCTGCCGTCTCCGCCTCTCGTCGTGAGCGGCGTGCCCTCGTCGCTGCGCGACGGCGCCGGGGCACACTGGAGGAGCGAATCTGGTCGCGCGGAGAGGAGTCCACGGTGAGCTACATCCACGGGTATGACCCCGACACGCTGCGTGAGCAGGTCGATCCGCGCGAGTGCAAGGACCGCCTCGAAGAGATCGGCGAGCAGCGCAGTCTTCCGGCGCTGCTCGAGCGCGTCTGGCTGCTGAAGGTGCTGGGGCGACTGGAGGACTCGCTGGTGCTGTCGGAGCAGTCGGTTCGCGTCGCTCGCATGGCCGGCACGCGCAAAGACCTCCTCCGGGCGCGCATCCTGCACGCATCGGTGCTGCAGTACCGCGGCGCGTACGCTGCGGCCGAGCAGGAGCTGACCTCGTGCGCCTACGAGGCCGAGGGCCAGGACTGGAACGCGATCGCAGCCTTCGCGTATCAGCACCGCGGCAAGGTGCACTATGACGCCGGCGATTTCGTGTCGGCGCGAGCCGACTTCAAGCGGGCGCTGTTCCTCCGCCAGGAGTCCGGCGCGTCGGACGATCAGCTCGAGTCGAGCCTCCTCGCGATCGACGCTGCCGACCGCCGGCGCACGAGCGCGTCCGTCGCCAGCTGAGCCGCGCACCGATCCCCCGCTCAGTGTCGTAGGTACGTTCTACTCTCACCGCCATGTCGGAACTCTCTCGCGTGCGCATCTGGGCAGATGCGCTGATCGCCCGTCACCTCGATGCCTCCTGGTCGTTCGGGTTCGACAACGCCAAACGGCGGGCCGGCCTGTGCGACTACACGCGCAAGCGCATCAGCGTGTCCAGATATCTCGCCGCACGCTACGACGACGACACCAATCACCAGACCCTGCTTCACGAAGTCGCCCACGCGATCGCCGGCGCCTCGGCGGGGCACGGAACCAAGTGGAAGGCCGTCGCACGTGACCTCGGCTACGTCGGCGGCACGACGCATCACGGCGAGACCGCGACCGAGCTGGCTCCCTGGATCGGCGTCTGCCCGGCGGGGCACCTGGCGTACCGGCACCGCCGCGTGACCCGGCCCACCTCGTGTGCGAAGTGCGCCCCGCGGTTCGACGAGCGATTCGTCTTCGCGTGGACCCGCCGGGAGATCAGCCCGGCCACGCGACTGGCAGCCCTGACTCCGCGGTAGGTCTTGGCGGCGCCGCTCGCCGGCGTTCATCCGTCACCGATGCACGCGTTCCTGCTCGCGTGGTGTACACCGGTGACGGATGAACGGGAGGGCGGACGGGCCGTGCTTCAGAACGCGCGGAAGACACCGCCCCGCAGGACCGGGACCACGGATGCCGCATCCACCGCGGCCGCAGCCACCACCTCGTCGACGCGGCCGGCGTCGGCGAGCTCGCGCCCCGAACCGCTCGCGGTCACCAGGTGCCTCGCGGCGCGGCTGAGTGCGCGGAACGACTCGCCCGCAACAGCGGCCTCGGGCGAGGTGTGATCGATGCCGAGCGTGCCGAGGGCGTCGACGATCGCCCCGGCGCCGAGCTGGTCTTCGACGGCGAACCGCAGATGCGCGTCGGCAGCCCGCCCGGTGAGCTCGCCGCAGGCGACGATCGCGATGCTGGTGCGGGCGCCGCGGCGCTCCTGCTCGGCGTAGACGGTGCGTGCCACCGCCGTCGCGTTCCGCAGCCCGCCCAGCAGCACGAGTCGCTCCGGCACGCCCCGCCGCTTCCGCCACGGCCGCGCCGTTGACCGAGACGGCGTGGGCTGCGGCATCCAGCGGGAATGCGTCGCCGTTCTCGAGGGCCCGGATGACAGTCGTCGAGAAGCGCAGCACATCGACCACGACCACGACGTCGGGCTGCGCGAGCCTCACCAGCCCGTCCAGTCCCCAGTCCATGCGCACCTGATAGGTGGACTGATCGAAGGGATTCGGCGGCACCCGTCCAGCGTACGGGCGCGCTCGCGCCGAAGCGGGTCGCGATGAGGTCGACCGGCACAGACTCAGCGCGCAAGCCGAGGCGGCAGACGAGGGCGGCGCGGCTCGCACGGCGCCCCGGATGCGAGACTGGATCGATGCGCATCCTGCTGAAGCTCGTGATCGACTGCGACGCGGATGCCGCGTGGCGGGCTCTGCATTCTCCCCGTGCCGTGGCCGAACTGTACGGCCCGCTCATGGAGCTCTCCCCGCTCGTGCCAGGCGGGCTGCCGACCTCGTGGGAGCCCGGCGACGATGTGCCGGTGCAGCTGTCGCTCGCCGGCGTCGTGCCGATGGGGCGTCAGCTCATCCACACCAGCGACCGCAGCACCCAGGACGCGAACGGGTCCGTCCGCATCTTCCGCGACAGCGGCATCCCGCTCACCGGCCCGCTCGCGAGCCTCGACGTGTGGGACCACCAGATGGCCATCTCCGCCGCGCCCGGCGATCCGACGAAGACGCTGTGGCGCGATCGGCTCGTGATCGGCGGACCGACCGCGCTGGCGCTGTGGCCTCTGCTGTGGACCACCTGGCAGTGGCGCGCATCGCGGATCCGCGCCCTGGCGCCGACCTGGGCGCACGATCCCGAGCCCGCGTCCGAGAGCGACGACGCGCCGGCGTGAAACCTGTACGCGGTCGATCGCGATCGGCCTGCGTCCTGGGAAGACGGATGCCGCGGTCCCAGCCAGACCGCGGCATCCGACTCCCGTCCGTCCCCCGACTGGACGGGCGTCTTCACTCGGCGAGCGCCTCCACCGGTGCGACGCGCGTCGCCAGGCGCGTCGGGATGACGGCCGCCACCATCGTCAGAAGCGCCGTCGCAGCGACGATCGCCGCCACGGGCCAGAGCGGCACCGCCGGCCAGACGAACGTTCCCACCGCGACCGTCGCGGACGGATCCAGCGGGATCGAGCCCAGCAGCGACTGCGCCCCCGCCCAGCCGTAGAGCACGCCGAGCACGAGACCGGTCGTGGTCGCCGCGATCGTGATGTGGGCGGCCTCGAGCAGCACCATGCGACGGATCTGACGGTTCGATACACCGAGCGCCCGGAGCAGCCCGAGTTCGCGGCGGCGCTGCACGACGCCGATCGTCAAGAGGTTCACCAGCCCGACTCCGGCGATCACCGCCGAGACGGCGACCAGCCCCATCATGATCGCGGCGAACGAATCGAGAGCGGTCGTGAGCTCTACCGGCAGCTCGCCGCCGGCGGCGGCCGTCATCACGGCCTTCACCGACTCCATCGCAACCGCGAACATCGTGACCAGCGCGACTCCCATCACGACGCCGATCGCCATCCGACTCGACCGCTCGGGATAGCGCAGCGCGTTCTCGGCCGCCAGCCGTGCGGTGGCGGAGCCGCCGAACAGGCGCCCCACCAGGCGCAGCACCGGCGGCATCACCCAGGCCGCGCCGAGCGCGAGACCGGTGAACGACAGGATGCCGCCCAGGAACGCGATGACCACGCCCAGCGGACTCACGAGGCCCGCGAGGATCCCCAGGGCGAGCAGCGCCGCACCGACGACCCCGAGCACGAGAGCGGTGATGTTGCGCGCGCTCCGGCGGCCCATGGCGCCGTGCGACGATTCGACCGACCCGCCGAGGGCTTCGAGGGGCGTCACGGTCAGCACGCGGCGCGACCCCGCCCACGCCGCGGCCCATGTCGTCAGAGCCACGATCGTCGCGGGGATGAGCAGCTCGATGCGCACCAGATCGAAGGGCACCTCGCCCGCTGCCAGCATCCGGCCAGCCAGCCACACTCCGCCGGCGGCGAGCGCCGTGCCGCCTACCAGCCCTCCGAAGGCCCCGATGACTCCGACGATGAGACCTTGTCGCCCGATCTCCGACCGCTGCGAGCGGGCCGATGCCCCGATGAGCCGCAGCAGCGCGATCCGTCGCGTGCGACCCGCGACGACCGTCGCGAAGGTGTTCGCGGTCACGATCGACGCCACGTACACCGCGACGCCGAGGAGCAGCACGGTGAGCACTCCGTTGACGAAGCCGAGCACTCCGCTGGCCCCGATGTACGGATCGGCGCTCAGCATCGCGGCGATGTATCCGGTCGCCGAGATCAGCAGCACGCCGAACGCGGTCGAGATCGCCGCGACGAGGATGCTGGCTCCCATCCCCCGCTCGCGCAGCCACGCCAGAGGAGCGGAGGCCGAACCCCGCGCCGGCGGCCCGACCTGCGCATCGATGGCTGCGGCGGTCATGCGGGCACTCCCGCAGACAGCGGGGCGGCCCCCAGCTCGGACGCGAGCATGTACGCGGACACGTCCTTTGCGCTCTGCCGGGGCTTGTCGGCGACGACCCTTCCGTCGCCGAGGAAGATCACCCGGTCGGCGTGGCTGGCGGCGATCGGGTCGTGCGTCACCATCGCGATCGACTGGCCGTGGTCGCGACTGGCGGCGGCGAGGAGGCCGAGCACCTCGCGGCCGCTCCGCGAGTCGAGGTTGCCGGTCGGCTCGTCGGCGAAGACGAGGTCGGGCGCGGTCGCCAGTGCGCGGGCGATCGCGACGCGCTGCTGCTGCCCTCCGCTGAGCTGGTGCGGACGGTGCCGCAGGCGGGGTCCGAGCCCCAGCGTCTCGACGAGCCCGTCGATGCGGGCTCGCTCCAGGGCGCTCGGCCGGCGACCGTCGAGGTCGAACGGCAGCAGGATGTTCCCGATCGCGTCGAGCGTGGGCACGAGGTTGAACGACTGGAACACGAACCCGACGCGTCTGCGGCGGAGGATCGTCAGCTCCAGGTCGGACAGCGTCGTGATGTCGGTGTCGCCGATCCACGCACGGCCGGAGGATGCGGCATCCAGCCCGGCCATGATGTGCATCAGCGTCGACTTGCCCGACCCGGACGGCCCCATGATCGCGGTGAACTGCCCGCGGCGGATGCCGACGCTCACGCCGTCGAGCGCATGCACCGCGCTCTCGCCGCTGCCGTAGGTCTTCGTGAGGTTCTGCACGCGGGCGGCCAGGCCGAGATCCCTCGATGTGATGTTCATGCTCCGACGCTACGAAGTGCGCGGTCGGGGGCGCGTCGGCCGCAAGGGGCATGCCCGTACATCCCGCGGATGATCCTCGCAGGAGTCAGGCGCGAGGGGCGTAGGCCTGGAGCGCCCGCGGGACGATCCGGCACCCGAGGGTGTATCGGCCGTCATCGCCGACCGCCGGCCGCCGATCGAGCTCTCCGTCGTGGGCGTAGAACGTCGCCTCCCCCGTGCGCGGGCGTACCGAGACGGTGATCTCGGTGGCGGTGATCTGCTCGATGTCGGATGCGGGCGGAAGCAGCCTCAGCGCGCGCAGCACCGCGCGCGTTCCCCGCCCGAAGGACAGCGCCGCGACGGCCTGGACCCGGGACCCTCGCGCGTGCAGGACGCGGACGTCGAGGACGTCGTCGGAGAGCGTGCGACGCTGCATCGTGGCTACCTGACCGGGGGTGTTCCGCCCGACGCTCGCGAACACCGACCACACCCGCGCATGCCTCCCCTTGATGTAGACGTCGAGCGGCTCGGCGTCGCGCAGCTGGCGCCAGGTGGCGACGACCCCGCCCACCCATTTGCCCAGGCGCGGGCGGCGCCGAGCGCGTTCGGCGACGAAATCGGGGTAGATGCCGATCGAGGCGACGTTCAGAACCGTCGCTGTCCGACCGCCGGCAGTCAGTTCGCCGACGGTCGCAGCGATTCCCGAACCGGCCTGCAGCGCGTCGATCGCCAGGTCGACCGTGTCGATTCCCGCCGCCCGTGCGAAGTGGTTGAACGTGCCTCCGGGGAGCGTCAGCAGCGGCAGGCCGAATTCGAGCGCCTCGTGCGCCATCCGCGCGATCGACCCGTCGCCGCCGTACACGCCGAGCATGCGAGGCGGGTCGGCGCCGTCCATCGCCTCGCGCACCGCGTCGCCGATCAGCTCGTCGGGCTCGAGCTCACGGACCACGGCCCGCGGCAGCCGCTCCGCGATCGTCGGCCGCGGGTCGGCCCGCAGCACCGCGGTGCCCGCATCCTTGTTCATCACGATGAGCAGGCCGAGGCCGTCCTCCGAGGCAGGAAGGTCGATGCGCTCGACGACCTGGCGCACGCCGTCGTCGCGGTCGTCCGCCGGAGCGGCGGCGGGGGACGAACCGGTGGCGCGCATAGTGCTGAGGCTACTTGGCTCAGTCGTGCGCCGAGACCTCCGCACCCGCGGCCCGGTGCGGTGCCCCGTCGATGGCTCGGAGGCGGCCGCCGACGACAAGCCGACCGATCACCGCGACCCCGATGCCGATCGCGACGCCTCCGACCACGTCGGAGAGCCAGTGCGCACCGACGTGCAGCCGGGAATAGGCCACGGCCGCGGCAAGCGGGGCGATGACCGACCCCGCGGGAACCGATTCGAGGGCGACCCCGGTGGCGAATCCCGCGGCGCTGGCCGAATGACCGGACGGAAACGAAGGAGTCGATGGGTAGGCCCGCAGCCGGCGAATCGTCGGGACTTCGGAGAAGACCGGGCGCCGACCGTCGAAGAACCGCTTGACGACGATGTCCGACAGCGTGCTGGAGACGAGCATGGTGGCCAGGCCCCGGACGGCCGCCCGGCGCTGACCGATCGCGAACAGAGCCGTCGCGATCGCGTACCAGAGAAGACCCCGGTCGGCGGAGTGGCTGAGGCGGCTGTACGCACGGTCGTGGACGTGCCATGAGCGCGATGCGTTGATACGCCGATTGGCGGCGCGATCGACGCGGCGGACCCAGCGCGGCAGGAACCGCGCACGGCGATACGCCGAGACCGGATGCCGCAGGGTGGGCAGGCGCATACACCGAGGGTAGCGCGCGCGGCGCCCGCGCAGAGTCGTCGCGGGCACCGGCATCCGCTCTTCCGTCCACCCGCATCGCGGGTCTATCGTCGCGATGAGCCTGAGCGAGGAGACCCGATGCCCGCCACTGCAATGCCGCCGACCGGCGACGCCCCTGCCCCCAAGACCTGCGACGCCAGCGGGATGATCGAGATACACCGGATGTTCCGGCACGCGTTCGGCGAGGCTCCGGCGCTCGTGCGCGGAGTGAGCACGGGCGATGTGGCCCACGCCGAGGTCGTCGCCACACAGCTGAACACGGTCTCGCTCGGCCTGCACGCGCACCACCAGGGCGAGGACGAGCGGCTCTGGAGCGCACTCGACGAGCGGGCTCCGTCATGTGCGACGCACGTGGAGCGCATGCAGGCCCAGCATGCCGAGATGCTCGTGCACCTGACCGCCCTCGATGAGGCGCTGCCCGCCTGGCGTGCGACGGCCTCGGCGGCGGATGCCGAGCCGGTCCTCGCCGCCCTCGAAGGCGTGAACGCAGCGCTGGGCGTGCACCTGCCCGACGAGGAGGAGAACATCGTCCCGGTGATGGAGTACACGATCACGCAGCAGGAGGTGGATTGGTACGCCGAGCACGGCCGGCGATCCGTGCCGAAGGGGCAGACCTGGAACCAGCTCGGTGAGATCCTCGCTTCGCAGCCCGACGGCGGGGCCGAATGGCTCAAGAAGCACATGCCGGCACCGGGCCGTCTGGCCTGGCGGCTGATCGGCAAGCCGAAGTACCTCAAGCACCGGGCGGCGCTCGAGGGACGCTGACGTCTCCGGTCGTCGACCCGGGCTGTGGTGCCTGGCGGAGCGCGTCAGGTCAGGCCGTGCTCGAAGGCGAACACGACCAGCTGCACGCGGTCGCGCAGCGCCAGTTTGGTGAGGATTCGGCTGATATGCGTCTTCACGGTGGCCTCCGAGAGGAACTCGCGGCCGGCGATCTCGGAGTTTGAGAGCCCTCGGGCGGCGAGCGCGAAGATCTCGCGCTCGCGCTCGGTCAGATCGCCGTAAGCCGCAGGAACCGGCCTCGGAGCGGAATCCGCGAACTGCGCGAAGAGCTCTCGGGTGGCGGATGCGGCGATCACCGCGGAGCCGGAGTGCACCGTGCGGATCGCAGCGAGCAGGAACTCCGGGTCGGCGTCCTTCAGGAGGAACCCGCTCGCTCCCTGGCGGATCGCGCGTGCGGCGGCCTCATCGAGGTCGAAGGTCGTGAGCATCACCACGCGCGGCGGCTCAGCATCGGTCAGCAGAGCGGCCGTGGCCTCGAGTCCGTCCATGACCGGCATCCGGATGTCCATGAGCACGACATCGGGTCGCGCGGCGCGGATCACAGCGAGCGCTTCCCGTCCGTCGGAGGCCTCACCCACGATCTCCAGGTCGGGCTGCGAGTCGATCAGCATGCGGATGCCGGCGCGGAACAGGCCCTGATCGTCGACGAGGACGACGCGGATCGGCACAGCGGTCATCCGATGCCGCCGATCGGCAACGTCGCCGACACGACGAACTCCCCGTCCTGGCCGGCGGCGTTCAACCGACCTCCGACGAGGCCGGCACGCTCGCCCATCCCGATGAGCCCGTGCCCCGATTCGATGGGTCGGTCGCCGGTTCTCATGCGGTTGCGCACCTCCAGCGCGACCTGGTCGGGCTGCCACGCCAGCCGCACCGTGACCGGGCCGCCGTTGCCGTGGCGCAGGGCATTGGTGAGCGCCTCCTGGAGGATGCGGTACACCGCGAGCTGCACAGCCGGGGGCGGTGCGCCCGCGGGAGCGGGATCGACGTCGACGCGCAGCTCGACACCGGCGGCGCGCACCTGCCCGTAGAGCTCCTCGAGGTCGGCCAGAGTGGGCTGCGGCCCGTCGGTCTGGCTGTGCCGGAGCTGTGTCAGCAGCAGCCGCACGTCCGCGAGCGCCTCCCGGGCCGTGGTCGAGATCGTCCCGAGTGCCGTGGAGGCCTCGTCCTCTGCGCCGGCGGCGGCCTGCTCCCCGGTGCCCCGGCCGGCGGCCAGCGCGTACCGCGCCCCGTCAGCCTGGGCGATCACGACCGCGAGCGAGTGCGCCACGACATCGTGCATGTCTCGGGCGATCCTCACCCGCTCCTGCTCTGCCGCGGCTTCGGCCTCGGCGAGCACCTGCGCGTCACGGTTGGCACGAGCGCGCACACCGGTGCGCACCAGAGCGCCGACCGTCCAGGCGAGCAGCAGCGCGAACGCCGCGGCGATGAGGATCGCGACCGCGACCGGCAGCGTGCGGATCGAGAACCCGCCCGTCGCGAAGGTCGGGCCGAGGAACAGGTAGGCCGTGATGACCAGCGCTCCGGCCAGCGCAGACGCGAAGCCCGCCCAGTACACCCGCGCGGTTCCGTAGGCCGCGGTGACGTACAGCACCCCGAAGATCGCGAGGTCGGCCACGGTCGGCGGGCGACCGAGCGACATCTGGAGCACGGCTCCCGCCCAGGCGAGGATGAGCGCGAGCGGCGGCGACCAGCGGCGGATGCCGAGCGCCGTGCTGAAGATCACCGCGATCGTCACGCCCGCGACCGCGGTCGCCGGAGCTCCCAGGATCGTGATCGCTCGCCCGGTCTCGCCGACCATCAGCTCGACGGGCACCGCCACCGCGAAGAAGACGACCGCCACGACCAGGTCGACGACGACCTGGAAGCGCTGAAGCGGGCGGAACACGGGTTCACGCTACGTGAGTACGGATGCTGCGGCATCCGTCCCGCGATGTACGGGTGCCGTCCTGCGGCATCCGTCCGCGATGTACGCGTGCGGTGCTGCGGCATCCGTCCACGATGTATCCCGCCCACCCCCTTGCCGTTGATCACCCCCAGGCTTTACCGTTCCGACACAGGCTGAAATCGACGGGAAACGTCCGCGGACCAAGATCGAACAGCGGGGGGAGACCCCACCGGCACCCGAAACCGGTCCCCGTCGGCGACAGCGCGAAGAGGTTGAGTCGAAGACGGATGGAGACCGGCATGACGACGGTACGCGCGGCAATCACCCAGACCACGTGGACGGGCGACAAAGCCTCGATGCTCGACAAGCACGAGCAGTTCGCGAGGGATGCCGCGGCGCAGGGCGCACAGGTGATCTGCTTCCAGGAGCTGTTCTACGGACCGTACTTCGGCATCACCGAAGACAAGAAGTACTACCGCTACGCAGAGCCGGCCGACGGGCCGATCGTGCAGCGATTCGCCGCCCTGGCCGCCGAGCTCAACATGGTCATGATCCTCCCGATCTACGAGGAGGACATCACCGGCGTGTACTACAACACGGCCGTCATCATCGAGGCCGACGGCACGATCCTCGGCAAGTACCGGAAGCACCACCTGCCGCACCTCGACCGGTTCTACGAGAAGTTCTACTTCCGGCCGGGAAACCTCGGCTACCCGGTGTTCGACACCTCCGTCGGCAAGGTCGGCCTGTACATCTGCTACGACCGGCACTTCCCGGAGGGCTGGCGCGAGCTCGGCCTGAACGGCGCGCACATGGTCTTCAACCCCAACGCCACGAAGCCGGGTCTGTCGAACCGGCTGTGGGAGGTTGAGGGACCGTGCGCTGCGGTCGCGAACGGGTACTTCGTGCTCCAGCCGAACCGGGTCGGGCGGGAAGACAATGAGTACGGCGAGCTGGCGGTCGACTTCTACGGCACGAGCCAGGTCATCGACCCGCGCGGCAACTTCGTCGGCGAGCGCGGCTCGGGCACCGACGAAGAGGTCCTCATCCGTGATCTCGACATGAACATGGTCCAGGAGATGCGCGACGACTGGCAGTTCTATCGGGACCGCCGGCCCGACTCCTACACGCTGATCGCGAAGCCGTGATCTCGACGCGCGCTTCGCGCCACTCGATCCCCGACAGCTAGGAAAGCGGATGGCAACCACACTCATCACCGGCGGGACGGTCGTCTCGGCGACCGGGCGTTCGCAGGCCGACGTCCTCATCGACGGCGAGACCATTGCCGCGGTGCTGGCTCCCGGGTCGCAGATCCTCGGCACGGATGTCGCGGCATCCGTCGACACCGTCCTCGATGCGACGGGGAAGTACGTGATCCCCGGCGGGATCGACGCCCACACCCACATGGAGCTGCCCTTCGGCGGCACGGCCGCGATCGACACCTTCGAGACCGGCACCCGGGCGGCCGCCTGGGGCGGGACGACCAGCATCATCGACTTCGCGGTGCAGCGATACGGCGAGCGCGTGCAGGACGGCCTCGCCGCGTGGCACGAGAAGGCCGCGGGCAACTGCGCGATCGACTACGGCTTCCACCAGATCATCGGCGGCGTCGATCAGGACGCGCTGGCGGCGATGCCGGGGCTGATCGACGAGGGCGTGACGAGCTTCAAGCTCTTCATGGCCTACCCCGGCGTCTTCTACTCCGACGACGCCCAGGTGCTGCGGGCGATGCAGGTCTCACGCGACACCGGCCTCCTCACGATGATGCACGCGGAGAACGGCCCGGTCATCGACGTCCTCGCCGCCCAGCTCGTCGACGAGGGCAAGACCGATCCGTACTTCCACGGGATCGCACGCGCGTGGCAGATGGAGGAGGAGGCGACCCATCGCGCGATCATGATCGCGAACCTGACCGGCGCCCCGCTCTACGTCGTGCACGTGAGCGCCAAGCAGGCGGTGGAGCAGCTGGCGGCCGCACGCGATAAGGGCCAGAACGTGTTCGGCGAGACATGCCCGCAGTACCTGTACCTCTCGCTCGAGGAGCAGCTCGGCGCGTCGAGCGAAGAGTGGGGATCCTTCGAAGGCGCCAAGTGGGTCTGCTCGACTCCGCTGCGGTCGCGGGCCGAAGGCCACCAGGATCACATGTGGCAGGCGCTTCGCACCAACGACCTGCAGATGGTCTCCACCGACCACTGCCCCTTCTGCATGAAGGACCAGAAGGAGCTCGGAATCGGCGACTTCCGTGCCATCCCCAACGGCATCGGGTCGATCGAGCACCGCATGGACCTCATGTACCAAGGCGTCGTCACCGGCAAGATCACCCTGGAGCGCTGGGTCGAGCTGACCTCGACCACCCCCGCCCGCATGTTCGGCCTCTACGGGCGCAAGGGCGTCATCCAGCCGGGCGCTGACGGCGACATCGTCGTCTACGACCCGAACGGCCACACCTCGATCGGCCTCGGCAAGGCGCACCACATGAACATGGACCACTCGGCCTGGGAGGGCTTCGAGATCGACGGGCACGTCGACACGGTGCTCTCGCGCGGGAAGGTGATCGTGGACGGCGGCGATTACACCGGCCGGAAGGGCGACGGTCGCTACCTCAAGCGCGGCCTGACCCAGTACCTGACATGAATCCAATCCTCCGTGTCCCACTTCTTGTTGCCTGCGCTCTGCTCAGACAACAGGAAGTGGGACATGGTTCCGACTGAGTGGGCACGACTTGACCGATTGGATCGATTGACATGGACTTCGGCGTCGTACTGCAGACCAACCCGCCCGCCGCGCGCACCATCCAGCTCGCCAAGCTCGCCGAGGCGCACGGATTCAACCACGTGTGGACCTTCGACTCGCACCTCCTCTGGGAGGAGCCGTACGTCATCCACTCGGCGATCCTGGCCGAGACCAAACGAGTCACGGTCGGGCCCTTCGTCACGAACCCGGCGACGCGCGACTGGACGGTGACGGCATCCGTCTTCGCCACGCTCAACGAGATGTACGGCAACCGCACCATCTGCGGGATCGGCCGCGGCGACTCAGCCGTCCGGGTCACCAACGGCAAGCCGGTGTCGATGAGCGAGCTGCGACAGTCGATCCACGTCATCCGCGAACTCGCCAACTCCCGCCCCGTCGAGTACAACGGCGCCACACTGCAGTTCCCGTGGAGCAGGGGATCGAAGCTGGACGTGTGGGTGGCCGCCTACGGGCCGCTCGCGCTCAAGCTCACCGGCGAGGTCGGCGACGGATTCATCCTCCAGCTGGCCGACCTCGACGTCGCGGCCTGGATGATCAAGACCGTCCGGCAGGCGGCCGAGAACGTCGGCCGCGACCCGGACTCGATCGCGTTCTGCGTCGCCGCGCCGATGTACATCGGCGAGGACTGGGAGCACATGCGCAACCAGTGCCGCTGGTTCGGCGGGATGGTCGGCAACCACGTCGCCGACATCGTCGCCAAGTACGGCCACCACGCCGACGAGAGCGGAGTGCCGGCCGAGCTGATCGACTACATCGAGGGACGTGTCGGGTACGACTACAACACGCACGGCAAGGCCGACAACGACCATGTCGACTTCGTGCCGGACGAGATCATCGACCGGTTCTGCATCCTCGGCAGCGCGCAGGAGCACATCGCCAAGCTCGAGAAGCTCCGCGAGATCGGCGTGACGCAGTTCGCCGGCTACCTCCAGCACGACAACAAGGAGGAGACGCTGCGCGTCTACGGCGAGACCGTCATCCCGGCACTCTCCGAGCACGTGACGGCCAAGACATGACGACGACCCTCGACCCCATCCGCGAGCAGCCGGCCTCGCCGACGCGCGCGAAGACGGTGCGGACCGGAAAGCCGCGCGCGCTGTCGGCGTGGGGCTGGGGCGCTGTCGGGATCGTGCTCCTGGCCATCGTCTGGGAGCTGTACAAGTTCCTCGGCCCACCGGATGGCGTGGTCATCGGAGGGACGCGCGTTCTGCCGCGCACGACCGACCTGGCGATGCCGCACGTCTGGGACATGATCGCCCGACTGCTCGCGCCGGTGACACGCGCCGAGGGCTCGCCGCCGCTGTGGGGCATGATCGCCATCGCGGCGCTGACCACTCTCGGCATCGCGGCGGTCGGCTGGCTCGTCGGGTTGGTGGTCGGCATCGCCCTTGCTCTGGTCATGCAGCGCTGGCGCCTCGTCGAGTGGGGCCTGCTGCCCTGGATCATCCTCAGCCAGACCGTCCCGCTCATCGCGTTCGCCCCGATCGTGAAGAGCTGGGGCTCGCGGATCGAGATCGGCGGCGTCGAATGGCAGGACTGGATGTCGGTCGCGCTCATCGCCTCCTACCTCGCCTTCTTCCCGATCGCCGTCGGTGCACTGCGCGGCCTGCAGTCACCCGACCGGATCCACACCGAGCTGATGCACACCTACGCCGCCGGATACTGGCCGACGCTGATGCGACTCCGGTTCCCGGCATCCGTCCCCTACCTGCTCCCCGCGTTGCGCCTCGGCGCGGCCAACGCGGTCATCGGCGCCGTGGTCGCCGAGGTCTCGACCGGCCTGCAGGGCGGCATCGGGCGCCTCCTGATCCAGTTCGCGGGGCAGGCGTCGGGCGACCCGTCCAAGGCGTGGGCGCCCATCTTCGGTGCGATCGCCCTGGGGCTCGTCGCCGCCGGGTCGGTGGCGATGCTCGGACTGCTGTTGAAGGACTACCGACGAGGAGAGGCGACCTGATGGCCGTTCGAGAGCCGGGGATCGGATCCGAGCAGGCGCGCGACACGGCCTCCGTGACCGTGCGTGGCGTGAGCAAGCGGTTCGCCACCAAGACGGGCGACGTCAGCGCGCTCGAGAGCATCGACCTGACCGTCGCAGAGGGCGAGTTCGTCTCGCTGATCGGCCCGTCCGGCTGCGGCAAATCCACCCTGCTGCGTCTCATCGCCGACCTCGACGCCCCCACGGCGGGCACGGTGGAGGTCTTCGGCAAGCCGGCGACGCGGGCGCGCCGCGACCAGGACTACGGCATCGCGTTCCAGCAGGCCGGGCTGCTCCCCTGGCGGACCGTCTCCGCCAACATCGCGCTCCCGCTCGAGCTGCACGGAGTCGGCGGCGCCGAACGACGGGCACGCGTGGCCGAGCTCGCGGAGCTCGTGGGCCTCACCGACTTCGCCGACCGGCATCCTGACCAGCTGTCCGGCGGCATGCAGCAGCGCGTCGCGATCGCGCGAGCGCTCGCCGAGCGGCCGCGCCTGCTGCTGATGGACGAGCCGTTCGGGGCGCTCGACGAGATGACCCGCGAGCGCATGCAGACCGAGCTTTCGCGCATCGCGGCCGAGACCGGCGCTGCCGTGGTGTTCGTCACCCACTCGATCCCCGAGGCGGTCTTCCTGTCGGACCGCGTCGTGGTGATGTCGCCTCGACCCGGCCGGATCACCGAGATCATCGAGACCGGATTCGGGAAGGATGTCGCGCGCGACGAGTCGCTGCGCGAAGCCCCATCGTTCTTCGACCGGGTGACGGCCGTGCGCGAAGCCCTCCACGGCACGCCGGTGCCGACCACCGGCCGGGAGGAGCGATGACGACCGTCGACCAGGCGCGCGGACCGGCCGTCGAGCCTGTTCCGCCCGCCGCTCGGGCGCCGGGATGGAGCCCGGCGACCGAGAGTCGCCTGCGGATCATCGCGCCCATCGCGGTGGGTCTGCTCGGGCTCGGCATCTGGCAGTTCCTGGTCAGCGTCGTCGGTGTGTCGGACTACCTGCTTCCGAGCCCGGCGGCGATCGCGCAGCAGTTCGCCGAATTCGGACCCGCCATCTGGCAGGCGGCACTGATCACCGGGACGAACGCGCTGGTCGGCCTCGTCGTCGGAACGATCCTCGCGATCCTGCTCGCCGCGCTCGCGGCGCGCTGGCACGCGATCGACGGGATGTCGGCGCCGATCGTCGCTGCGCTCGCGGTCGTTCCGATCGTCGCCCTCGCCCCGGTGCTCAACTCGATGTTCGGCGCCGACAGCCAGTTCGGCCGGCAGGCCATCGCCGCGCTGGCATCGTTCGTGCCGGTCTTCCTCAACACCTTCCGCGGGCTCCGTCAGACGCGTCCGGTGCATCGCGATCTCATGCGCAGCTACGCGGCCAGCGGAGCGCAGTCCTTCCGCACGGTGACTTTTCCGACCGCACTGCCCTACCTGCTCACGGGCGTGCGGATCGCCAGCTCGCTCGCGGTGATCTCCGCGCTGGTTGCCGAGTACTTCGGCGGCCCGCGCGGTGGCCTCGGAAGTGCGATCTCCACCTCAGCCGCGACGAGCGCATACGCCCGCGCCTGGGCGTACGTGGTGGCCGCGATCGTCGTCGGCCTGATCTTCTACCTCGCGACGGCGCTCATCGAGCGTCTCGTGCTCCGCCGCATCCCGGTCGGAGGTGCGCAATGACGCGCATCACCCGGGATGCGACGGTCCGTCGTCCTCGCCTCGCGAGGCCGGTCCCGCAACACCGCACCGAATGCCCGCAAGGGAACCCGAAAGGATCGACATGAGACACAGCACACGTCGCGGACTCGCGACAGGCGCGTTCGCCCTGTCGGCGGCACTTCTCCTGGCCGCCTGCTCCGGCGGGGGCGGCACCGCGCCGACCTCCGACGATGACGAAGGCGGCGGGGAGCTGACCCAGGTCAAGCTCCAGCTGCAGTGGCTGCCGCAGGCGCAGTTCGCCGGCTACTTCGCCGCCGTCGACCAGGGCTACTTCGAGGAGGAGGGCCTGGAGGTCGAGATCATCCCCTCGGGCGGCGACATCGTGCCGCAGGACGCCCTCGCCAACGGCGACGTCGACTTCGCGATCGCCTGGGTGCCGAAGGTGCTCGGCTCGATCGAGGCGGGCGCGAACCTCACCGACATCGCGCAGATCTTCCAGCGCTCCGGCACCCTCCAGGTGTCGTGGGCGGACTCGGGCATCGACTCCGTCGCCGACTTCGAAGGCAAGAAGATCGGATCCTGGGGCTTCGGCAACGAATGGGAGATCTTCGCCGCGATGGCGGCCGAAGACCTCGACGCGACGACCGTCCAGATCATCACGCAGGACTTCAACATGAACGCCTTCCTGCAGGGCGACATCGACGCGGCGCAGGCGATGACCTACAACGAGTACGCGCAGCTCCTGGAGACCACCGATCCCGAGACCGGCGAGCTCTACCAGCCGGAGGATTTCAACGTCATCAGCTACCAGGACACCGTCGGCGCGATGCTGCAGGACGCGATCTGGGCCGACACCGAGCGGCTCGAGTCCGATGAGGAGTACGCCGACACGGCCGTGTCGCTGCTGAAGGCGGTCATCAAGGGCTGGATCTTCTCGCGCGACAACGCCGAGGACGCCGCGGAGATCACCCTCGCCTCCGGCTCCGGCTGGGGCCCGAGCCATGAGCTGTGGATGATGAACGAGGTCAACAAGCTCATCTGGCCCGCACCGGACGGCATCGGCATCATCGACGAGACGGCCTGGAACCAGACCGTCGAGGGCGCTCTGGCCGCCGTCAACGAGACCGGCGCACGTCTGATCACGAAGGAGCCGCCGGCGACCGCGTACAGCAACGACTACATCCAGGAGGCGCTGGACGAGCTCGCGGAGGATGGCGACATCGACCTGCTGGGCGAGGAGTTCACCCCGTTGGAGGTCGAGCTGCAGGAGGGCGGCAACTAGCCGCCGCCGTCCGGTCCGACCGCCGCGGTCCCCGAGCACGTCGAAGGGTCGGCCCCTCGACGAGCCCGGGGACCGCATGGGCGGGTCGCGGGCCGCCTGGCGGGTCGGGGACCGCATGGGCGGGTCGCGCGCCGCGCGCGGCCCGGGGCCGGACGCTTCGACGGAGTGCGCACCCGGATCAGAACAGTCCGTGGCTTGACCCCAGGTGCGGGAGCGACGAGCGTAGCGAGGAGACGATCGCGCGACGATCGCGCCACGCGAAGGGAACCGCACGCCATGACCGACGAAGACCTGGATGCACAGGCGAAGGCGCTCGATCGCGAGTTCGTATTCCACTCCTGGCTGGCGCAGGCCGACCTCGACCTTCCCGTGATCGCCGGCGGCGCGGGCGCGACGGTCTGGGATCACGCGGGCAACCGGATGCTGGACTTCGCGAGCCAGCTCGTCAACGTCAACATCGGGCACCAGCATCCCGCGCTCGTGAAGGCGATCCAGGAGCAGGCGGCCGCCCTCGCGACGATCGGCCCGGCCACGGCGAACCTGACCCGCGGGCAGGCGGCCGAGCGCATCATCGACAAGGCGCCGGGCGGCTTCGCGAAGGTGTTCTTCACCAACGGCGGCGCCGACGCCAACGAGAACGCCATCCGCATGGCACGCCTGCACACCGGACGCGACACGGTCCTGTCGACGTACCGCTCGTACCACGGCAACACGGGAGCCGCGATCGTCGCGACCGGCGACTGGCGTCGGATGCCGAACCAGTACGCCCGTGGGCACGCGCACTTCTTCGGCCCGTACCTCTACCGCAGCGAGTTCTGGGCGACGACGCCGGAGGAGGAGTCCGCGCGCGCCCTGCACCACCTCGAGCGCGTGATCCTGTCCGAAGGGTCGGCCACGATCGCGGCGATCCTGCTCGAGTCTGTGCCCGGGACCGCGGGCATCCTCCTCCCGCCTCCGGGCTACCTCGCGGGGGTCCGCCAGCTCTGCGACCGCTACGGCATCATGCTGATCCTCGACGAGGTGATGGCGGGATTCGGCCGCACCGGGCGCTGGTTCGCCTTCGAGGGGTACGACGTCGTGCCGGACCTCATCACCTTCGCCAAGGGTGTGAACTCGGGCTACGTTCCGGTCGGCGGCGTCATCATCTCGGACGAGATCTCGACCACCTTCGATGACCGCGTCTTCCCCGGTGGTCTGACCTATTCCGGTCACCCGCTGGCCGCGGCATCCATCATCGCCTCGATCGCCGCGATGGAGGCCGAGGGGATCGTCGAGCACGCGCGCTCCATCGGTGCGGACGTCATCGGGCCCGGGCTGGCCGAGCTCGAGCAGAAGCATCCGCTCATCGGCGAGGTGCGCGGCGAAGGCGTGTTCTGGGCCATGGAGCTCGTCGCCGATCGCTCCACCCGCGAACCGGTCGCGCCGTCCGTCATCGGGCAGCTGAAGCAGGAGCTCACCGCGCGCGGACTGGTGCCGTTCGCCGCCGAGAACCGGATCCATGTGGTGCCGCCGTGCGTCGTGACCGGTGACGAGGTCGCGCAGGCGATGTCCATCTACGACGAGGCCCTCACCGCTGTGGAGGCCGCCGGCTGACGATCCCCCGGCACGGGCGGCCCTACCGGGTTGGCCGACCGCGACTTACCCTGGAAAGACACGTGCCCACGAGGCGGAAGAAGGAAGACCATGACCGACACCACCACACTCGAAGAGACGACGGAGTCCGCGACCGCGGTCGTTGACCACTGGGTCGACGGCAAAGGCTGGGCCGGCGCATCCAGCCGCACCGCTCCCGTCTACAACCCCGCCTGGGGGAAGGTGCAGCGCGAGGTGCGGCTCGCCTCGACCGCCGATGTCGATGAGGCCGTCGCCTCCGCCACCGCGGCATGGGGGCAGTGGCGCGACGCCAGCATCGCGAAGCGCCAGACGGTGCTGTTCAACTTCCGAGAGCTGCTGAACGCCCGCAAGCAGGAGCTGGCGGAGATCCTCACCTCCGAGCACGGCAAGGTGCTCTCCGACGCGCTCGGCGAGATCGCGCGCGGCATGGAGGTCGTCGAGTTCGCCTGTGGGCTCGGGCACCTCACCAAGGGCGCGTACTCCGAGAACGTGTCCACCGGCATCGACGTGTACACGCTCCGCCAGCCCATCGGAGTCGTGGGGATCATCAGCCCCTTCAACTTCCCGGCGATGGTGCCGCTGTGGTTCTTCTCGATCGCACTCGCGGCCGGCAACGCCGTCATCCTCAAGCCCTCGGAGAAGGACCCGAGCGCGGCGAACTGGATGGCCGCGCTGCTGACGGAGGCGGGACTGCCCGATGGCGTCCTCAACGTCGTCCACGGCGACAAGGAGGCCGTCGACGCGCTGCTGGAGCACCCCGACGTCAGGGCTATCTCGTTCGTCGGTTCCACGCCGATCGCGCGGTACGTCTACGAGACCGCGACAGGTCACGGCAAGCGGGTGCAGGCGCTCGGCGGCGCGAAGAACCACATGCTGGTGCTTCCGGATGCCGACCTCGACCTCGCCGCGGACGCGGCCGTCAACGCCGGATTCGGCTCGGCGGGCGAGCGCTGCATGGCCATCTCGGTCGTGCTCGCGGTCGACACGATCGCCGATGAGTTCGTCGAGAAGGTCAGCCAGCGCATGGGCACTCTTCGCACCGGCGACGGCACCCGCGGCTGCGACATGGGACCGCTGATCACCGAGGTGCACCGCGACAAGGTCGCCTCCTACATCGATGTGGCATCGACCGACGGAGCATCCGTCGTGGTGGATGGGCGCGATGTCGAGGTCGACGGCGACCCGGACGGCTTCTGGCTAGGACCCACGCTGATCGACAAGGTGCCGACGTCGTCGTCGGTCTACCGCGACGAGATCTTCGGCCCGGTGCTGTCGGTCGTGCGCGTCGACGGCTACGAAGAGGGCCTCGGCATCATCAACGACAGCCTGTACGGCAACGGCACCGCCATCTTCACGAACGACGGCGGCGCCGCTCGGCGATTCCAGCGCGAGGTGCACGTCGGCATGATCGGCATCAACGTGCCGATCCCGGTGCCGGTGGCGTACCACTCGTTCGGCGGGTGGAAGGCGTCGCTGTTCGGCGACGCCAAGGCGTACGGTCCGCACGGGTTCGACTTCTTCACCCAGGAGAAGGCAGTCACCTCCCGCTGGCTCGACCCGTCGCACGGCGGCTTGAACCTGGGCTTCCCGCAGCACGATTGATACGAGCCGGGTCAATGCGCGCGCAGCGCGCGTTGATGCGGCTGCGTATCAAGGTCGTGTCTCGATACGCTCGCTGACGCTCGCTACTCGACAACCGGGCGCGTAGCGCCGCATCGAGATCTCGAGGTCACCGAGCCGCCGGCGGCGGCATCCACGTGCGAGTCAGTCGTCGCCCAGCGCGATCGGCCGATTCTCATAGAACGTCTGCAGCACGACGGTCGTGCGGGTGCTCACGGACGCGGCGAGACGGATGTCGCGGATGAGCCCCTCGAGATCCCGAGGCGTCCCCACCCGGACGAAGAGGATGTAGCTCGCATCGCCGGCGATGGAGTGGCACGCCTCGATGGCCGCGAGGTGCTCCAGCAGCTCCGGAGCGTTGTCGGGCTGGGACGGATCGAGCGGTGTGATCTCGATGAATGCCGACAGCGACTTGCCGACCGCCTCGGGATCCAGGAGGGCCCGATAGCCGACGATGACGCCGGTGCTCTCCAGACGCCGCAGCCGCGCCTGCACGGCCGACACACCGAGCCCGACCTGTTCGGACAGCTGCGCCAGTGTGGCCCGTGGGTCGCGCGAGACCTCCGCCAGGATCGCCAAGTCGACAGGATCGTCCATGACATGGAAGAATATCGGTTGATTCCGCAATCTGCCGGAATCTTTCCGTCTCTGCCTCGGATCGGAGGTTTCCATGTCCCTCAGCCAGACGCCCCACGCCGGTGCGACCCAGGCCGTCGTCGGTGAACCCGTGCCTCGATACGCCCCTTCGGGGCTACTCGACAACCACGTCGAGGACGGGCGCGGTCGCGGGGTCGAGACGACGGGGGCCTGGCAGTCTCTGAAACAGGCGGCCACGAGCATGCAGCGGATCCAGGCGCAGGACGGCTCGATTCCGGATGCCGCCGACCACGCGGCCGCGCGGCAGCATGTCGCGGCGATCGTGGAGGCGATCCGCACACTGTCGCCCTGGTTCCCGCACGACGCGGACTACCTCGCCGCGAGCGTCCGCGACTTCCAGCGCTGGGAGGCTGAGGCCTTCGGCGTCCCCGACTTCCTCGACTCCCTCGCCACCTTCCAGCCGCAGCAGCATCGTGTGGACGGCATCCGTCATCTGGTCGTCTTCCCGATGTACACGCAGAACGGGTCGCGCGAGCGGCATGTCGAGGCGCTGATCGTCGAGGTCATCTGGCCGGAGTTCATCGCGCAGCTGGAGACGGAGTATGTCAACCGGCTCTTCGTCTCGCTGCGGCTCGTCGACTTCACGCCGGGTTACGACACGAACTCAGCGGTGCTCTTTCCCGAGACGGTCGCGATGCGGGAGATTCCGACCTTCACGTGGGGCGCGATCTTCCAGGATCGCGAAGCCGCCCGCTACCGCAGGGTCGTGCGCGCGGCATCCGAGATCACGAAGCTCGACCTCCCCGACGAAGCGGCGCGGATGCTGGACGACCAGGCGCTCGCCGAGAAGGCGTTCGTCATGTGGGACATCATCCACGACCGCACGCACATGCGCGGCGACCTGCCGTTCGACCCGTTCATGATCAAGCAGCGGATGCCGTACTTCCTGTACTCGCTCGAGGAGCTGCGCTGCGATCTCACGGCGTTCCGCGAGTGCGTCGCGATCCTGAAGCGACTGCGCGAGCGGGTCGAGTCGGGTGCGCTGCTCTCGGACGCTGAGTCCGAGATGCTGGAGCACGCGCGTCTCGTGCAGTACGCGGTGATCTTCGACCGGATCTTCCGGTTCGCCATCACCGGCACGCGTGTGCGCAATTACGACGCGGTCGGCGGGCAGCTGCTGTTCGCCTGGCTGCACCAGCGAGGCGTGCTGCACTGGACCGACACGTCTCTCGCCTTCGACTGGGACGAGGTGCCCGCCGCGGTCGTGGCGCTGGGCGATGCGATCGACGAACTGTACTGGCGCTCCATCGACCGCCCGAAGACGGCGCACTGGCTCGCCGCGTACGAGCTCGTGCGCACGACGTTGACGCCGAACCCTGCGTCCAGGTGGGCGCGCGGCCTGCCGGACGAGGTGCTCGCCGGCCCGCCGAAGGGCTACACCGACGAGGTGATGGACGACGAGTTCCCGCTGTCGATGTTCTTCGAAGCGCTCGAGAAGAAGATGCGTCCGGTGATCGAGTCCACGGCCGGCATCCGGGCTACGGATGCCTGATCCCGCCATGCCGAGTGTCCCGGACACGCCAGATGGTGACGCCGAGGAGCGGAGCGTCTCGGACGCTCAAGGGGAAGGGATCGAGGGGCGCAGGGTGCTCATCGCCGGCGCGACGAGCGCGAGCGGCCGCGCGGCGGCGCGGGCGCTCCTCGCCTCGGGCGCCTCCGTCATCGCGGTCGGACGCGATTCCGCGAAACTCGCCGATATCGCCGCCGAACTGCCCGGGGTTCGAACCGAGACATGCGACCTGGACGATGAGTCCGCGGTGCGCGACCTGGCCGCACGCGTTCGTGAGACGGTCGGATCGGTCGACGGGGTCGTGCACCTCGTGGGCGGATGGCGCGGCGGCGGCGGCCTGAAAGGGCAGAGCGACGAGGACTACCGCTTCCTCGAGGGCTCCCTCACGGCGCTGCGTCACGTGAGCCGCGCGTTCGACGACGATCTGCGCTCGTCCGACGCCGGGCGCCTCGCCATCGTGTCGTCCACCGCGGTCGCCCGTCCGCTCGCCGGCGGCGCGAACTACGCGGCCGTCAAGGCCGCGAGCGAGGCGTGGACGCGCGCGGTCGCCCAGGGCTTCGCGAAGTCCGCCCGGGATGCCGGCACCCCCCTCTCCGCGGCGGCCGTGATCTTCCGCGCGAAGGCGCTGGAGGGCCTGGAGGGCACGCTGGCGGAGGCGATCGTGGATCTCTGGTCGCGGGATGCAGCATCCCTCAACGACACCGTCGTACCGCTGGAGTAGCGGAATCTCGCCGCGGTCGAGCCAGTGCGGGGTCGCCCGCTTTGATTCTCTCCGTGATGTGACCCCGCGGGACCCGTCCCTGCGTAAGCGATCGATCCTTCTCGCGTCTAAGAGGTACAGGCCTCGCCACCGACCGAGAGAAGGACGAAATAATGACACGCATTCTTGCTCGTGCCGCGGGGCGTTCCTCATGAGCACCGCGAAGGGTGCTGCTCGGGCGGCTCAGGATTCGACGGTGTTCCGGGTGGTGGCTCGGGTCGGGTATGTGGTGTTGGGGGTGCTGCATATCGTGATCGGGGTGATCGCGATCTCGTTCGTGACCGGTGGGGGTGGCGGTGAGGCGGATCAGGGTGGTGCGATGGAGCAGATCGCGGACGCCCCGTTGGGGGTGCTGCTGCTCTGGCTGATCGTGCTGGGCCTTCTCGCCCTGGCGGTCTGGCAGATCGCGGAGGCGTTCCTGGAACGCAACCCGGATCCGAAGAAGAAGTGGGGGTACCGGGCGAAGTACCTCGGCACCGCGGTCGCGTACCTGGGGATCGCGTTCACCGCGCTGGTCTACGCCCTGGGCGGGCAGTCCGATTCGTCCCAGTCGTCGCAGTCGTTCAGCGCGCAGCTGATGTCCACCCCGGGCGGGATCGTGCTGCTGGTCCTGTTCGGGCTGCTGATCGCCGGGATCGGGGTCGCGTTCGTGATCCGCGGGATCACCCGGGCGTTCAAGAAGCACCTGGACCTGCCGCCGGACCCGGCCGGGTCCGGGATCGTCGCGTTCGGGGTGGTCGGGTACATCGCCAAGGGCATCGCGATCGGGGTCACCGGTGTGCTGTTCGTGGTCGCCGCGCTCACCCACGACCCGGAGACCGCGGGCGGGCTGGACGCCGCGCTGCACACCCTCGCCGGGCTCCCGTTCGGACCGATCATCCTCTGGATCGTCGGACTCGGCCTGATCCTCTACGGACTGTTCTGCTTCGCCCGCGCCCGCTACGCCAGAATGTGAACCAACACCGGCCACGGCGGGTCCGAACGGGATCGCCGGTCACGACGTTGTGCGCGCAGGCGCTGGAGGGTGGCGACGATGCCCGAGATCACGACCTCGGACGGCGTGCGGCTGAACTATCTGGAGTCCGGTGACCCGGCTGGACGACCCGTTGTGCTGGTCGCCGGGTTCAAGGCCCCGGCGACCAGCTGGAAGCCGCAGCTCGGCCCTCTCGAGAAGGCCGGCTACCGTGTCATCGCGCTCGACCGACGCGGACACGGTGCGTCGGCGATCGGAGCGGATGGTGCACACACGATGGATCGTCATGGCGCCGACATCGGCGAGACGATCGCGGCGCTCGGCTTGGAGGATGCGACCGTGGTCGGCCAGTCCATGGGCGGCAACGCGATCTGGGCGCTCCTGCTCGCGAACGGCGCGAAAGGCATCCGGGACGTCGTCATCGTCGACCAGACACCGAAGATGCTCAACTCCGACGACTGGTCCTTCGGGTTCTACGGTTACGACGCATCGAACGCCGACACGTACTTCGCTACCGGCATCCCCGACCCGGGCCGGCACTCCGTGGCCTCGAAGGGCGCGGTGCGCGTCGCGCGCCTGCTGAAGGCGACCGACCTCAAGGCTGCCCGCGCCGGCTTCACTGCAGCCGAGCTGGAACTGCTGGGCGACCATGCGAAGCGCGACTGGCGTCCCGCCATAGCGGCATCGCTCGTGCCGGCGCTGTTCGTCGCAGGTCGCGAGAGCGAGGTGTGGCCGTGCGAGCATGCGGCAGCGTCGGCGGCGTTGAGCGAACGTGCCCAGTCGACCGTGATCGAGAAGGCCGGACACGCGACCAACATCGAGCAGCCCAAGGCGTTCAACGAGGTGCTGCTGGAGTGGCTGTCCCGCTAGCGGGAGTGCGCCGCTTGCGGCGAGTCAGGGCCAGGCGTCCCTTGCGCGCCGGAGTCAGAAGGCCTTGCCGGGGTTGAGCGTTCCACGGGGATCGAGCGCGGCTTTGATGTCGCGATGCATCGCGAGCACCCGCTCGCCCAGTTCGATGCGTGCGCCGGGCAGCTTCAGCAGCCCGACCCCGTGCTCCCCCGTGACCGTGCCGCCGAGCGCACGGCAGTCGTCGACGATGCTGTCGAACGCCGACTTCGCGCGCTGCTTGGCGGCATCGTCGTTCTCCGGCGCGATGATCAGCGGATGCAGGTTGCCGTCGCCCGCATGGGCGATGGTCGCGATCACCACGTCGTGCTCAGCGGCCGTGTCGCGAATGCGTGCGAGCATCTCGGGAACGGCGGCACGCGGCACGCAGATATCCTCGGTCAGCACCGGGCCCAGCCGCTCGAGGGCGGGGTAGGCGAGTCGGCGGGCCAGGAAAAGCCGGTCCACCTCTTCCGGCGCTGCGGCCTGCTCGACGGCGAGAGCGCCGGCTGCGGCCATGTGAGCGGCGACGGATGCCGCAGCATCCGCCCCCGCAGCGCCGAGGTCGTCGACCGTCGCGAGCAGCAGGGCGGCGACGCTCTGCGGAAGGCCGAGTCCGCGCCAGTCGTCCACCGCTCGCACGCACATCTGATCGATCAGCTCGAGCGCCGACGGGATGATTCCCGCCGCGGTGATCGCGGCCACGGCGTCTCCTGCCGCCTCGAGGGAGGCGAACGAGCCGACGATCGCACGCTCTTCGCGGCCGCCCAGCGGGAGCAGCTTGAGGGTGAGTTCGGTGATGATCCCGAGGGTGCCCTCGGACCCGACCATCAGGGCGGTGAGGTCGTACCCGGTCGCGCCCTTCGCGGTGCGGCGGCCGAGCTGCACGACCTCGCCGTCGGCGAGCACGACCGTCATGC
The DNA here is from genome assembly GCA_963717585.1 of uncultured Actinomycetota bacterium. GTDB lineage: Bacteria > Actinomycetota > Actinomycetes > Actinomycetales > Microbacteriaceae > Microbacterium. Next base: position 49,716 of record CAVQWI010000004.1, read on the forward strand.
CGAGGACGTAGTCGCGGGTCACGCCGTACTTCACGCAGCAGATGCCGCCGGCGTTCGTCGCGGCGTTGCCGCCGATCGTGGAGATCCTGTAGCTGGCAGGGTCGGGCGGATACCAGAGCCCGTATGCGGCGACGGCAGTGCGAAGGTCGTCGTTGATCACACCGGCCTCGGCGACGACGTAGCGCTCCTGCGCGTTGACCTCCCGCACGCGCGTCATCCGTTCGAGCGAGACGACGATCGTCTCCGCGAGCGCGTTCGCCCCGCCGGAGAGACCGGTGCCGGCGCCGCGGGCGACGACGGTCATCCCCGCGCCGGCGGCGAACCGCACGACGGAGGCCACGTCGGCGGTGGTCTCGGCCAGCACGACCGCACGCGGCCGGTGATACTCCGCCCACTCGGCGTCGTCGTGCGCATAGTCGTCCCGGCCGGCGGGGTCGGCGATGACCTGATCGGGACGCAGGAACTGCAGCAGAGCCGCTGTCACGGAGTCGGTGAGGGGAGCATCGGCGCGCATGAGCCGACTCTAGCCACGCGGACGCCGACGCAGGCCGGCCGAGTTCAGCGACGCGGGTCGAATTGCTGCTCGCGGGTGACGGCATCGCCGTCGGCGCCGTCGTACCCAGCGTCGGCGTCGTCTTCGTCCGTAGCCCGACGATCCTCCGGTTCTCCTGCTGCCACCCGATCGCCCGCCGCGTCCTCTTCGCCCTCGGATTCGTCCGTGTTCGGTTCGGGCGCCTTCTGGTACTCCTCGGACAGCGTGCGGTAGCTGCGCGTCGTGAAGGCGAGGAGCGCGACGACCACCATCACGAGTCCACTGACCAGGAACACCAGCGCGATGCCGCGCGCCTCGCCGTCGCCGAGCAGCCAGCTCCACGTCTGCTGCCCCGCGTCCGAATCCATGTACGGGATGATCCAGAACTGGGCGATCGGCGCGATCAGGAATGCGGTGACGGGCGCGGCGGCCGACTCGAGCGCCGCGGCGAGGCCGAACACGCGACCCTGAGTGCGGAACGGGACCACTTTCTGGATGACGGTCTGCTCGGACGCCTCGACGGCCGGCACCAGCGCCATGTAGAGCCAGATGCCCACGGCGTAGAGCCACCACCACTCGCGGATGGTGAAGAGCGCGCCGAGGATGCCCATGGCGACGACGACCAGGAGCATGGTGCGGATCGGGTTGCGGCCGAGCCCTCGCGCGGCGATGACGATGCCGCCGATGATGAACCCCGTCGAAGCCACTCCGAGCACCACACCCCACCATTCGACCGGGAAAAGCGTCAGTCCGTAGGGGTCCATCAGCGCCATGTAGACGCCGCCGATCAGATTGTTGAACGTCGCGAAGATGATGAGCGCGAAGAGCCCCGGGGCGGATCTGATCGCACGGATGCTGCCGCGGAAGTCGATGATCGGCTGCCGGTCGCCGTCGCGCGCGGGCTTCTCTTCGGGGATCCGGATGAAGGTGATGTGCACCAGGGCGAGCAGGGTGAACACGATCGCGATCACCAGAGTCCAGCCCATGCCGAGGAAGCCGATCGAGAGCCCGCTGAAGACGCTGGTGACGGCGAAGGCGATGCCCTGGACGGTGCCGACCATGCCGTTGGCGTTCGCGTGGCGCTCGACGGGGACGAGGAGGGTGACGGTCGTGGACAGTGCGATGTTGCGCATGTTCTCGATGACACCTCCGAAGAGGATGATCCCGGAGAAGAGCCAGAACCAGGGTCCGCTGATGTCGAGGAGCGCCGATTCGGGCTGCGCGAGGTACAGCGCGCCCGCCACGATGAACGACGCCAGGGTGACCACGCTCGAGAGCACCATGACGACGTGCTTGCGGTAGCGATCGACGATCGTGCCGAAGACCATCGAGAAGATCGCCACGAACAGCATGTACGCGCCGCCGATGATGCCGGTTGCGAGCACCGACTGCGTTTCGATGTACACCCAGAAAGTGAGCGCGAACCAGAGGAAGCTCGTCGTGATGTTCGCGAGCGCGGTGTTGATGAGCACCTGGATGAAGGTGCGCATGCCGTCGGGGGGAGGCGCGACAGCGGTGCCTTTCGCTGCTCCGGGCTGTGTCGTCTCGTCGCCCTGCGGCGCAATCGCGCCCGAGGCTTCGCCGGGGGAGGTCATATCGGGAGGCTACCGGGGGCCCCGGACACGCGGAACCCCCGCGGTTCCTCGCCGTCAGCGAGGGCCGGACTCCACGAGCGCGGCCATCTTGTCGAGGCACTGCTCGAGCCCGTCGCGGGACATGTCCCGCGCCTGCGCGGACGCATAGCCGCTCTCGGTCATGTCCAGCCGCGTCCGGCCGCCATCGAGCGGAGTCAGCACGACCTCGTGCTCGCCGGCATCGGGGGCTCCGCCCTCGGGGATGCCCGCCTCGGCCGGGGTGATCGTCCGGCCGTCGGCATCCGCGAATCGGTAGATGTAGCGCATCAGCCGCGGCGGGTCGAGGGAGGTGATGTTCCACGTTCCGTGATTCTCGAAGCCGCCCCACTCGTCGGGCGCCCGCATCGTGACGAAGATGCGACCGCCCTCGCGGAGATCGACCTCGGCGCGTGGGCAGGTGAAGCCCGTCGGTCCCCACCACTCGCGCAGGTCCTCGGGAACGGTCCACGCGTCCCACACGCGCTCGATCGGGGCGTCGAATTCCCGCGTCACTCGCACGTCGAAGGTCGTCTCGGTCATGTCCTCGCCTTTCCTCAGCGCCGTCCAGGTCACTCGACGGTAGCGCCCACCCCTGACGCAGTGCACGGCACGTCCTCGCGCGGGCACGGCCGAACCTCGGCCGTAGGCTGGACGCTGTGACCGCGCTCCATGACACCGCCCTGCGGGGCTTCGCATCCGACAACTACTCCGGCATCCATCCGGAGGTGCTCGCCGCGGTCGCCGCCGCCAACGGCGGCCATCAGGTCGCCTACGGGGAGGACGAGTACACGGCGAGGCTCCAGGAGGTCTTCGCGCACCACTTCGGCGACGGCGTGGAGGCGTTCCCGGTGTTCAACGGCACGGGAGCCAACGTCGTCGGGCTGCAGTCGATGCTGCCGCGCTGGGGCGCCGTGATCGCGGCATCCACCGCTCACATCAACGTCGACGAGGGCGGAGCACCCGAGCGGGTCGCCGGCATCAAGCTCCTGACCGTCCCGACCGACGACGGCAAGCTGACGCCCGAGCTCATCGACCGCGAGGCCTGGGGGTGGGGTGACGAGCACCGCGCCCAGCCGCTGGTGGTCTCTGTGACGCAGTCGACCGAGCTGGGCACCGTCTACTCCGTCGACGAGCTCCGCGCGATCGCCGAGCACACGCATTCGCTGGGCATGAAGCTGCACATGGACGGGGCGCGCGTGTCGAACTCAGCGGCATCCCTCGGCCTCCCGCTGCGCGCGTTCACCCGCGACATCGGCGTGGACGTCCTGAGCTTCGGCGGCACCAAGAACGGCGCGATGCTCGGCGAAGCCATCGTGGTGCTCGACCCCGGGGCATCCGCCGGCCTCACCTTCCTGCGCAAGCTCAACATGCAGCTCTCGTCCAAGATGCGGTTCGTGTCCGCTCAGCTGATCGCGCTGCTGGAGGGCGACCTGTGGCATCGCAACGCGTCGCACTCCAACGCAATGGCCGCGCGCCTGCGCGCGGGCGTGGAGGCGGGGGTCGCGGACGGATCGATCCGGGGCGTCGCCTTCACCCAGCCGACGCAGGCGAACGGCGTCTTCGCAACGCTTCCCGACGGCGTTGCCGATCGGCTCCGCGAGTCATTCCGCTTCTACGACTGGGATGCCGCGAAGAACGAGGTGCGCTGGATGTGCAGCTTCGACACCACCGAGGGCGATGTCGATGCGTTCATCGCCGCGATCGGACGGGAGACGACCCACCCCGGGGCGGAGCCGGGCCGGGGCGTCGAATCGGCGCACGTCCAGGTCGAGTGAGGCCGGGCGAGATCAGCGCAGCGCGCCGACAGACGCCATGCCGAGTCGCACGAGGGTTCCGCGTCCGCCCTCCATCTCGGCCGCGAGGGCATCTGATGCCGCTTCACCGGGCGGCATCCACGTCACCTCCAGCGCATCCTGGCGCGGCTGGCACGTGCCCGTCACCGGGACGACGAACGCGAGCGACACGGCGTGCTGCCGGTCGTCGTGGAAGGCGGACAGGCCGGGCATCGGGAAGTACTCCGCGACCGTGAACGGCACCGGCTGGGGAGGCAGCAGCGGGAACGCCATCGGGCCGAGATCGTTCTCGAGGTGGCGGAACAGCGCATCGCGCACCGTCTCGCCGTAGCGGACCCGACCGCTGACGATCGTGCGGGTCATCTCGCCGAGCGGAGTGGCGCGCAGGAGGATGCCGACCTCGGTCACCGCCCCGAGGCCGTCGGTGCGCACGGGGATGGCTTCGACGTAGAGGATCGGCAGGCGGCGGCGCGCTTCGGCGAGCTCGACGTCGGACAGCCAGCCCGGGTTGGACGCACTGCCCGGTGTGGGCGAGCCGAAGGAGCCGTCGCCGATCGGACCGCGGCCGAAGGACCCGCCGAGGGGATCGCGAGGCGTGCCGCTGTCGTCGCGCTCGTTCGGGTCGGGATCCGGGGTGCGTACGGCCATGTCTCCTGTATACCCCAGGTGCCCCGCGCGCACCCGGACGGCGGCGACTGGGAGGATGAAGGGCATGGCCGAGCTTCCCGCCCTCGATGACACCGCCGCTCTGTGGTCGGCCGAAACCGCGGAGCGCGGCGAGCGCCCGCTGCTCGTGCTCCTGCACGGCTACGGCGCCGACGAACGCGACCTGTTCGGCCTCGTCGCCCACCTGCCTCCGGAGTTCGTGGTGGCCGCGGTGCGAGCGCCGCTCACGCCCCCGTTCCCCGCCCCCGGGTACTCGTGGTACCCCATCGAGGGTCTCGACGGCCGTGATCCCAGACACGTGACGGATGCCGCATCCGGCGTCCTGAGCTGGCTGGATGCCGCCGCCCCCGACGCCGCGGTGGGTCTCCTCGGCTTCTCGCAGGGCGCCGCAGTGGCGCTGCAGGCCATGCGGCTGCGGCCCGAGCGCTTCGCGTTCGCCGTCAATCTGTCGGGGTACGCGACGCCCGGAGAGCTGCCGGGCGATGAGGCGCTCGCGGAGCGGCGTCCGCCGGTCTTCTGGGGCAGGGGTACCCGCGACGATGTCATCCCGCCGTTCCTCGTCGAGCACACCGTCGCCTGGCTGCCCGAGCACGTGGAGTTGAGCGGCCGGGTGTACCAGGGCCTGACCCACAGCGTGTCGGAACAGGAGCTCGACGACGTGCGGGTCTTCCTGGAGAAGCAGCTCGGCGCGCTCGCCTCCGGACGCGACGCTGGGAATTGACCGGTTGCCGCGGCCCCGGCATCCGCTATCGTGGGTAGGTCCTGTTCCCTATGTGAGGATCCTCCGGTGAGACTGCTCGACGCTTCCGCGCCCGCATCCGCGCGCTGACCCGTCGACGCTCCTGTTGAGCACCGCCCCTTCGATCTGATCGAAGCCGGGCGAGCGGTGTCAGTGCATCCCTGAAATCAGGCCTGACACACCCAGGAGGCTTCCCATGCCTGCTCACACCAACACCGTCTCCGTCCTCCTCGATCGCGTCTCGTTCGCGTGGCCGGACGGCTCCCTCGCGCTGAGCGAGATATCCGGCGCGTTCGGCGCGGGCCGCACGGGCCTGGTCGGCCGCAACGGCTCCGGCAAGTCCACGCTGCTGCGTCTGATCGCCGGCGAGCTCGAGCCTCGGCCGGGGAGGTCACCGCTACGGCGGATGTCTCGTACCTGCCGCAGCAGCTGACGCTCGACGTCGCCCGGCCCGTGGCCGAGCTGCTCGGCATCGCCGATCAGCTCGCGGCGCTCCGGGCCATCGAGGCGGGAGACGTCGACCCCCGGCACTTCGAGGCGGTGGGCGACGGCTGGGACATCGAGGCCCGCGCGCACGCCGCCCTGGCCGAAGCCGGACTCGCACCCGACATGCTCGACCGCCGCGTGGGCGAGCTCTCCGGCGGCGAGGCCGTGCTCACCGCGATCGCCGGCATCCGGCTGCGCGCGGCTCCCATCGCCCTTCTCGACGAGCCGACGAACAACCTCGACCGCGACGCACGCGCGCGGCTCGCTGACATCGTGCGGGGGTGGCGCGGGGCGCTCATCGTGGTCAGTCACGATCTGGCGCTGCTCGAGCTGATGGACGACACCGCGGAACTCTACGAGAACGAGCTCTCCGTGTTCGGCGGCCCCTACTCGATCTGGCGGGAGCGCTTGGACACCGAGCAGGATGCCGCCCGCCAGGCCGAGCGCTCCGCCGCACAGCTGCTGCGACGGGAGAAGCGCGACCGCATGGAGGCCGAGATGAAGATCGCCCGGCGAAAGGCGATGGGCCGCAAGGCTCAGCTCGAGAAGCGGGTGCCGCCGATCGTCGCCGGCGGCCTGAAACGCGCCGCCGAAGTGTCGGCGGGAAAGATGCGAACCGACATGCGCGACCGCGAATCCACCGCGCGCAAGGCGCTGGATGCCGCCGAGCGGCGCGTGCGCGACGACGACGCGATCCGCATCGACCTGCCGGATCCCGATGTTCCGGCAGGGCGGCGCATCGCCGCTATCGGCGACGGCGAGCGGTCGTGGATCATCCAGGGGCCGGAGCGCGTCGCCTTGGTGGGCGCCAACGGCGTCGGCAAGACGACGCTGCTCGAGGCGCTGATCTCGGGTTCGGCTCCGCGCAGCTCCGGCTGGATCGCGGCGAGACACCGGGCGAGGCGACCCGAAGCACGCGCGCGGCGACGACGGAGGCGGCATTCAGCCTGGGTTCGGCGACGGCCGAGCCGTTCACCGACCGGATCGGATATCTTCCTCAGCGGGTCGACGGGCTGGATGACGCGGCGAGTGTTCTCGAGAACGTGCGGAGGGCGGCACCGGCGGTACCGGACCGCGAGCTGCGCAATCGGCTCGCCCGCTTCCTCATCCGGGGCGGGGCCGTCGATCGGCCGGTCTCGACGCTCTCGGGCGGCGAACGGTTCCGCGTGGCACTCGCGCGGCTTCTGCTGGCCGACCCGCCGCCGCAGCTGCTCGTGCTCGACGAGCCGACGAACAACCTCGACCTCGACACGGTCGGTCAGCTGATCGAAGCCCTCGCGGCATATCGAGGTGCGGTGCTCGTGGTCAGTCACGACGAGGCGTTCCTGTCGCGGCTGGGCGTCGACATGATGCTCGAACTGGGTCGCGACGGCGCGCTCGCCGAACTGTGAGGGCTATCGGTGCGGGTTCGGTTCGGGCAAGATGGCCGCATGGCCGAGCTCGTCCGTCCCCGCACCGGTCGCGTCATCGGCGGCGTGTGCGCCGCGATCGCGAACCGCTTCGAGATGAGCGCGACTGTCGTTCGGGTCGCGATGGTCCTCTCCGTGGTCTTCTTCGGGCTGTCGATCGGGCTGTACCTGATCCTCTGGCTGCTCATCCCCCTCGAACGCACCTGACCGCCCTCGCGGCGCACCGCGTGCCCGCCCCGATGTCGCCGCCACCAGGGAAGATGGAGGGATGAGCGACGTGCTCGAGCGGTTCGGTCCTGCCACGCAGGACTGGTTCCGCGGCGCCTTCGCGGCCCCGACACCCGCGCAGCTCGGCGCCTGGGACGCGATCTCGCACGGTAAGCACGCCCTGGTGGTGGCTCCGACCGGGTCCGGCAAGACCCTCTCGGCATTCCTCTGGGCGATCGATCGCATATTCCACGAGAAGGATGCCGCTCCTCCGGTCGATGCAAAGCGAAGGCGGACGACGATCGCGTCGGCATCCCCGACGAGAGTCCTGTACATCTCGCCCCTGAAGGCGCTCGGCGTCGACGTCGAGCGCAACCTCCGGTCGCCTCTCGTCGGAATCGGGCAGTCGGCGCGGCGATTGGGCGTCACCGTGCCCGGCGTCACGGTGGGCGTCCGCTCGGGCGACACCACCTCGTCCGACCGGCGCAAGCTCGTCACGGCTCCTCCCGACATCCTGATCACGACGCCCGAGTCGCTCTACCTGATGCTGACCAGTCAGGCGGGCGAGACGCTCAAGGGCGTGCACACGGTGATCGTCGACGAGGTGCACGCGGTCGCCGCCACCAAGCGCGGTGCGCATCTCGCCGTCAGTCTGGAGCGCCTCGATGCGCTCCTCGAGAAGCCGGCGCAGCGCATCGGCCTCTCGGCGACGGTGCGGCCGATCGACGAGGTGGCACGCTTCCTGGGCGGATCGGCTCCGGTCGAGATCGTCGCGCCTCCCGCCACGAAGACCTTCGACCTCAGCGTGGTGGTACCGGTCGACGACATGCTCAACCCGCCGCCCCCGCCGGGAACCGAGCCGCCGGCAGGCAGCGATCCGGATGCCGCAGCCGACGAACCCGTCGACGAGGACTGGTTCGGCGACGGGAGCGGGGCGAAGTCTCGCTCCGCCCGCACGGCGAACGGCAGCGGCGAGGTCGAGATGACCGGGTCGCTGTGGCCGCATGTCGAGGAGGCGATCGTCGACCGCATCCTGGAGCATCGATCCACAATCGTCTTCTCCAACTCTCGCCGTCTCGCGGAGCGACTGACCGGACGGCTGAACGAGATCTACGCGGAGCGACTCGGGCTCGATCTGCCGGACGCCGCGATCCCGGCCGCGATGATGGCTCAGGCCGGGATCAGCTCGGGCGCAGACCCGGTGCTGGCGAAGGCCCACCACGGGTCGGTGTCGAAGGAGCAGCGAGCTCAGGTCGAGGAGGAGCTGAAGTCGGGCGCGCTGCGCTGCGTGGTCGCCACCAGCAGCCTCGAGCTCGGCATCGACATGGGCGCGGTCGACCTCGTGATCCAGGTCGAGGCGCCCCCGAGCGCCGCATCGGGACTGCAGCGCATCGGCCGCGCCGGCCACCAGGTCGGCGAGGTGAGCCGCGCCGCACTGTTCCCGAAGCACCGCGGAGACGTGCTGCACACCGCGATCGTGACCGAGCGGATGCTCGCGGGCCAGATCGAGGCCATCGCCGTGCCGCAGAACCCGCTCGACATCCTCGCCCAGCAGACGGTCGCGGCATCCGCACTCGGACCCGTCGACGTGGAGGGCTGGTACGAGACCGTCCGGCGCAGCGCGCCCTTCCGGACGCTCCCCCGCTCGGCGTACGAGGCGACGCTCGATCTGCTCGCCGGCCGGTTCCCGTCCGATGAGTTCGCCGAGCTGCGACCGCGGCTCGTGTGGGACCGCGACCACGGAACGCTCACCGGCAGGCCCGGTGCGCAGCGGATCGCGGTGACCAGCGGCGGCACGATCCCCGACCGGGGTCTGTTCGGGGTGTTCGTCGCGGGCGAGTCGCAGAATGCACGGGTGGGCGAGCTCGACGAGGAGATGGTCTACGAGTCGCGGGTCAACGACGTCTTCACGCTGGGAACGACCAGCTGGCGGATCGTCGAGATCACCCACGACCGGGTCAATGTCCTTCCTGCCTACGGGCAGCCCGGCAAGCTTCCCTTCTGGCACGGCGACGGTCTCGGCCGCCCGGCGGAGCTCGGAGAAGCGCTCGGCAGGTTCTCCCGCGAGGTCTCGGCTTCGACGCCCGCGAAGGCGCGAGAACGCCTTCGCGATGCGGGTCTCGACGACAACGCGTCGACGAACCTCCTCGCCTACCTCGCCGAGCAGCGCGAGGCCACCGGGACCCTGCCGACCGACACGTCGCTCACCGTCGAACGCGCTCGAGACGAGGTCGGCGACTGGCGGGTGATCCTGCATTCCCCGTACGGCATGAAGGTGCACGGACCGTGGGCACTTGCGGTCAACGCCCGCATACGCGAGCGCCTCGGCGTCGAGGGATCGGCGGTCGCGAGCGACGACGGCATCATCGCGCGCGTCCCGGATGCCGCCGCCGAGCCCCCGGGCGCCGAGCTGTTCGTCTTCGAGCCCGACGAGCTGGAGCAGATCGTCACCGACGAGGTCGGCGGTTCGGCGCTGTTCGCCTCCCGCTTCCGCGAGTGCGCCGCCCGTGCCCTGCTGATGCCGCGGATGAACCCGAACCGCCGGTCGCCGCTCTGGCAGCAGCGGCAGCGATCGGCCCAGCTGCTGGAGGTAGCGCGCCGGTACCCGACGTTCCCGATCATCCTCGAGACGCTGCGCGAGGTGCTGCAGGACGTCTACGACGTGCCCGCGCTCCTGCACATCGCCCGCAGCATCGGCGATCGGCGCATCCGGCTGGTCGAGACCACGACCACCCAGCCTTCGCCGTTCGCCCGCGACCTCCTTTTCGGCTACGTCGGGGCGTTCATGTACGAGGGGGACTCCCCTCTCGCTGAGCGCCGAGCGGCCGCCCTCTCGGTCGACCCGGCGCTGCTCAGCGAGCTGCTGGGCAGGGTCGAGATGCGCGAGCTGCTCGATCCCGACATCATGGCCCAGTTCGAGCGGGAGGCGCAGCGCCTCGATCCCGACCGCCGGGCGCGCGGCATCGAGGGAGTCGCCGACCTGCTGCGGATGCTCGGCCCCCTCGACGCCGGAGACGTTGCCGCCAGGCTCGAGCCGGCCGATCCTTCGGCGGCTGACCAGGCAGCCGAAGCCGACGCATCCGCTCATCTTGCCGAGCTGATCGATACCCGACGCGCCATCCCGGTGACCATCGCCGGAGCCTCGCGGGTCGCGGCGATCGAAGACGCTGGTCGTCTGCGCGATGCCCTCGGCGCGGCGCTGCCGGTCGGCATCCCGAACGCCTTCCTCGAGCCCGTGGCCGACCCGCTCGGCGACCTGGTGGCCCGATTCGCCCGCACCCACGGACCCTTCCCGACCGCCGCCGTCGCAGAGCGGTTCGGCGTGGGCGTGGCAGTGGCCCGTCTGACGCTCCAGCGTCTCGAAGCCCAGGGCCGTGTCGCCAGCGGCTTCTTCCTTCCGACGTCCACCGACTCACGACCCGGATCGGACGAGACCGAGTGGTGCGACTCCGAGGTGCTGCGGCGGCTTCGGATGCGGTCCCTCGCGGCAATCCGCGGAAGCGTGGAGCCGGTCTCACCCGAGGCGTTCGCTCGGTTCCTGCCGGTCTGGCAGCACATCGCGCGCCCGCTCGACGGGCTCGACGGCGTAGCGGCGGTGATCGAGCAGCTCGCGGGCGTCCCGATCCCGGCGAGTGCATGGGAGTCGCTGGTCCTGCCGTCGCGGGTCGCTGACTACACACCGGGCATGCTCGACGAGCTCACGGCCACCGGCGAGGTGATCTGGTCGGGCCACGGCGCCCTGCCCGGCCGCGACGGGTGGATCGCCTTGCACCCGGCTGACGCGGCATCCCTCACGCTGCAGCAGTCGGAAGAAGATCTCGTGCCGGACTCTCTGGAGGCGCGCATCGTCGACGCGCTCGCAACGGGAGGCGCGTACTTCGCCGCGCAGCTGCGTCAGCTGGCGGCTGCCGAGAACGAGCAGTCCGTCATCGAGGCCCTGTGGAGCCTCACGTGGGCGGGCCGGGTCACCAATGACACGTTCGCACCGGTCCGGATGCTGCTCGGCGGCGGATCGCAGGCCCACCGCACGGCGCGCAAGGCTCCGCGCGCACGGATGTACCGAGGCGCGAGCATCGCGCGTGCAAGCACGCCACCGCGCCCGCCCGCGATCGGCGGCCGGTGGTCCCTTCTGCCGCAGCCTGAGCCGGAGCCGACCCTGCGTGCCACCGCAGCCGCCAGCCTGCTCCTGGACCGCTACGGCGTCGTCACGCGCGGCTCGGTCCAGGCCGAGGGTCTGCCGGGAGGGTTCGCGCAGGCCTACCGCGTCCTCGCCGGCTTCGAGCAGGCCGGGCACTGCCGCCGCGGCTACGTCATCGAAAAGCTCGGGGCGGCGCAGTTCGCGGCATCCGCCACTGTCGACCGCCTGCGCGAGTTCGCCGGCCTGCCCGACCCGCCGCCGCTGCGCGCGGTCACGCTGGCAGCCACCGATCCCGCGAACCCCTACGGCGCCGCCCTGCCGTGGCCCGCGCTCGAGGGCGTCACGCACCGCCCGGGCCGCAAGGCCGGCGGGCTGGTCACCGTGGTGGACGGCTCGCTCGCGCTGTACCTCGAGCGCGGCGGCAAGTCGGCGCTCGCGTTCACCGACGACGAGGCGTCTGCTCGACGCCGCCGCCCGCGACCTGGTCGCCACCGCCCGGGCACGCCGCCTGGCCACCCTGACGATCGAGCAGGTGAACGGCGTGTTCGTGTACGGGACTCCGGTCGGCCGGGCGCTGCGCGATGCAGGCTTCGTGGAGTCTCCGCGCGGGCTTACGCTTCGCCGTTCCACGGCGGGTGACGCGCTGCGGGAGGCGGCGCGTGCCTGAGGGCGACACGGTCTTCCGCACCGCCCGGCGATTGAACGAAGCGCTCGGCGGCGCGGAGGTGACGCGGTTCGAGCTGCGCGTGCCTCAGGCCGCCACCGTCGATCTGAGCGGCATGACGGTGCACGACGTCGAATCCCGCGGCAAGCATCTGCTGCATCACATCGGCGACTGGACCCTGCACTCGCACCTCAAGATGGAGGGCGCATGGCATGTGTACGAGAGCGGGGGGCGCTGGCGCAAACCGGGCTACACCGCACGCGCCGTGGTGAGCACATCCGCCTGGGACACCGTCGGCTTCGACCTCGCCGACATCAAGGTGGTTCCCACTCGCGACGAGGATCAACTGGTCGGCCATCTCGGCCCCGACCCGCTCGGAGCGCACTGGGATCCGGCCGAAGCCGCTCGGCGGCTGGGCACAGACGATCGGCCGGTGCACGTCGCCCTGCTGGATCAGCGCAACGTCGCCGGTTTCGGCAATGAGTACGCCAACGAGATCCTGTTCGTGCGCGGCATCCTCCCGACGACCCTCGCCACGCAGACGGATGCCGCAGCCCTCGTCGATCTCGGCGCCCGGATGCTTCTCGCCAACCGCGACCGCTTCGGGCGGACCTTCACGGGCGATACGCGCCCGGGCCGTGCGACCTGGGTCTACGGCAGGCAGGGCCGACCGTGCCGTCGCTGCGGCACGCTGATCCGCGAAGGCTCGCTCGGAGCCGATCCGACGCGCGAGCGGAACACGTTCTGGTGCCCGACGTGCCAGTCGTGAGTGCGGCCCGCCGACGCGTGGATCGCAGTCCGCCGGTTGTGAAGGCGATCCGGCCGGACAGGGCGTCCGGCCGCACGCCGGGTTCGCGACACCGGGATCTCGCCGCACGGTCGTCGGCGCCGCGAAGATGGAAGCAGCAACCGACAGGGAAGTGATACCCGTGGGCACGACCGTCTTCGAACGACAGCGACCACCAGCATCCGTCATCGACCGAAGTCTGGCCCGGACACGGCAGAGCATCTTCTGGCTCGACGACCTGCCCGAACAGCCGGCGCGGTCGGCCGTGACCGGAGACCACGACGTCGACCTCGTGATCGTCGGCGGCGGCTACACAGGCCTGTGGACCGCACTCCTCGCGCGTCGGCGCGACCCGGGCGCGCGCATCGCGATCGTCGAGGCGCGGACGGTCGGCTGGGCGGCATCCGGACGCAACGGCGGCTTCTGCGAGGCGAGCCTCACCCACGGGCGCGACAACGGCATCAGCCGCTGGCCCGACGAGATCGACACGCTCGACCGGCTCGGCATGCAGAACCTCGACGCGATGGGCGCCGACATCGCGGAGTGGGGAATCGACGCCGAATGGGAGCGCGTCGGCGCCCTCGCGGTTGCCACCGAACCTCACCAGCTCGGGTGGCTCGACGAGTGGGCTGAGGATGCCGCAGTCCGCGGCGAAGAGGGCGTCGTCCGGCTGGACCGTGCGGAGATCCAGGCATCCGTCTCCTCGCCCGCCTACCTCGGCGCGGTCTTCGAAACCCACTCGAACGCGCTGGTGCACCCGGGCAAGCTCGCGACCGGTCTCGCTCGCGCGGCCGAGGAGCGGGGCATCGAGATCTTCGAGCGCTCCCCGGTGCGGCGTGTCGACACCTCGGGCGCCGGAGTCGTCGTCGTCACCGAAGCCGGGCGGATCTCGGCGCGAAAGGCCGTGCTGGCAACCAACGTCTTTCCGTCGCTGCTGCGCCGCAACACGCTGATGACCGTGCCGGTCTACGATTACGTGCTCATGACCGAGCCGCTCAGCGGCGAGCAGAGCGCGGCGATCGGCTGGAACGACCGTCAGGGCCTCAGCGACCTCGCGAACCAGTTCCACTACTTCCGTCAGACCGCCGATGGGCGCATCCTGTTCGGCGGGTACGACGCCGTCTACCACTACGGCGGCCGGGTGCGCGCGCGGTACGAGGACCGCCCCGAGTCCTACCGCAAGCTCGCAAGCCACTTCTTCACGATGTTCCCGCAGCTGGACGGGCTGCGCTTCACCCACCGGTGGGCAGGAGCCATCGACACCTGCTCGCGCTTCTGCGCTTTCTACGGCGCCGCCCGCGACGGGAGGGTCGCCTACGCCGCCGGTTTCACCGGACTGGGCGTGGCCGCGACTCGCTTCGCCGGCGAGGTGATGCTCGACCTGCTCGAGGGCGTCCCGACCGAACGGACGTCGCTTCGCATGGTGCGCGAGAAGCCGCTCCCGTTCCCTCCAGAGCCGGTCGCAGCGATGGGCATCAACGCCACCCGGTGGTCGCTCGATCGAGCCGACCACAACGGCGGTCGTCGCAACCTGCTGCTGAAGACCCTCGATGCGCTCGGATTGGGGTTCGATTCATGAGGTTGGAGCGCGACGTCAGCGCCCTGTGCTGCGGCGGACGAGCAGCGCGAGATGCAGAGCCGTCTGGGTCTCACCGTCGTCGAGGTCGACGTCCAGCAGATCCTCGATGAGGGCGAGGCGCTGGTAGAACACCGACCGCGACAGGTGCGATGCGGATGCCGCAGCGGTGCGGTTGCCCGGATGCGCGAGCATGGCCTCGAGGACGTCGAGCAGATCTCCCCCGCGCTCGAGGTCGTGGACGATGAGCGGCATCAGCATCCGCTCGCCGTGCTCGAGGAGGCGGTGATCGTCGCGCAGCGCGGTGACCAGCTGCACCAGCGGCCGATCCTCCACGCGTCGCAGGACCGGCCCACGCGCGGGCCGGCGCTTGCGACCGCGAGCGAGGTCGACGGCCTCCTGCAGTGAGACGAGCGCTTCTTCCAGGCCGTCTCCGGCGCTGCCCACCGAGGCGACGACGTGCTCGGCGGCGTCGCCGGCAAGCGCATGCACGAAGGTGAGGGCGGTCTCGTCACCGAATGACACGTCCGCAGGGAGCGACAGCAGCACCGTCGTGGCCGGTGGGGTGAATCCCTCCGGCGCCGACCCGGCGAGCGCACGCCCGTGCAGGCCGCGGGCTGCAGCATCCGTCGCCTCGGCGGTCGCGGCCACTCCCGAGACCACGATGCCGTACAGTCGCGCGCTGTTCACGGGGAGCCCCGCCGCCTCGAGGCGCGACGACGCGCCGGCGATGCCGGCGAAGCGGCCCGCGAGCAGGCCGTCGAGCAGCCGTCGCCGACCGATCCGCGCCCACTCGTCGGTGCCGCCGTCGGCGAGCCTGCCGATCGCGAGCGCGATCGCACCCTGTTCGAGCACGGCCGCGCGGCCGGCGGGATGCGCCGGACCGGGCAGGGCGATCAGGCTGCCCCACCGGATGCCGCGCGCCTCGACCGGAACGATCAGCCAGTTCTCGCCGGCGCTCGCATCAGGGCGCTCCGCGGCCCGATGCGCAGCGCGTGAGCGAAGCTCCCAGTCGGCGAAGAGCTCTTCCTCCATCGCGGGCGACGCCTCGCTTGCGACGACCTCGTGGGCGAGGCTCTCGAGGATCACCGGGGCCCCGAGGGTCTGCGCGAGCTGATGGACGATGTAGTCGGCGGGCGCACCGCGCAGCGATAGTGCCGTGAACCGCTCGCGCACCTCGTCGCGCGCCCGCAGCGCCTCCGTCTGTGCCGAGATGATCCGCCAGTGCACCGCCTCGGTCAGGGAGACGAACTTCACCTCGCGGTGCAGCACGACCAGCGCCAGCTTCCGCTCGCGAGCGGCCTCGATCACGACTGCCGGGACGGCTCGATGAGCTGTGCCGAGCTCGAGCACCAGACCGGCGAGTCCCGCATCCACGAGTTCGCCGATGAAGTGACGCAGTTCGCCTGGGTCTTCCGGCCACGCCGACCCCGTGGATAGCAGCAGCTCGCCGCCGTTGAGCAGGCGCGCGATCCCGGCGCTGTCGGAGAGGTGGACCCACCGCACCCGCGCGTCGAGTGCGTCGCCGCCGACCACGACCTCGGGGTGGCCCTCGGCCACGGAATCGAGCGCGATGACCTCGCGCACCGTGGGCAGGGTCTCGTTCTCGTCCGCAACCCCCGGACGAACCGTCCGGGGCGGCAGGCCGCCGCCACCGTCAGCCGCCATGGTGCACTCCCCCGATCCGCCGCACGTCGACCCGCACAGCCTAGGGGATGGTCGGTCGATCTGTCCGGGCGCCTCCGATCCGACCTGCGTGCTCCTCCGACTCCGGCGGCGGATTGCCTCGATGCCGGGGGAATCCGATTCGCCATCGACCCCGAATACCTTTTGTCAACCCCGTGCATCCATATGGACCGATGCGCGGGAATGAATTGGTGAGAGGTCAGGTTATTCCTGTACTCGGCACATGAGGGCCGCAGGAGGGGACCGTGGGTAAGAACTACGTCGACATCGAGAACGACCGTGGCGAGATGCTGCGCTATCGCAAGCACACGAACGGTCGTGGACTCGTCGCGCACGGCGCGAAGGTGCACCCGAGCGCGATCGTGGAAGCCGGTGCCTACGTCGAACCCGGAGTCCACATCGCCGCCGGAGCACACGTCGGCCGGGGAGTCTGGGTCGAATCGGATGCCGTCATCGGCCCGGAGGCCGACATCGCACCCCACGCCCACATCGGATCGGGCGCCGCAATCGGCGCCGGAGCGAAGATCGGCGTGCGCACCCAGGTGGGCACGGGCGCTCGCGTTGCAGTCGGCTCGCTGATCGGCGACGACGAGATCATCGGAGACGGCGAGCGGGTCGCGACAGACCGACGGGGCCTGCGACTCGCGGCCTGAACCACACGAGCCCCAGCGGGACGGAGCATGTCGCTCGCGCGGCCTAGGCTCACAGAGTGATCAGACGCGCCGCGATCGGCATCCTGTGCCTCGCGGCGGTCGCCGTCGGGATCTGGTGGTTCGTTCCGCGCGATTCCGTTGTGGCGGCGGATCCGATCCCGTCACCGGCGGCGATCGGACAGGTGATCCCCGGCATCCCGGTGGACGCATTCGAGATGACGGTGGAGAGCGTGCACGACGGCGACACCCTCCGCGCCCGGGTGTCGACGCCCAATGCGGTCGTCACCGACCTCGAGTCCACGCGGGTTCGGCTCATCGGCCTGGACACACCCGAGATCTCGCCCTCGCTGGAGTGCTGGGGCGGCGAGGCGACGGTTCGGCTGACCGAGCTGGTTCCCCCCGGCTCCACCGTGTGGGCGGCGCCCGACAGCGAGGTGCTCGATCAGTACGGGCGGCATCTGCTCTACCTGTGGACACCCGACGGCAGGTTCGTCAACGCCGAGCTCCTCTCCGAGGGCGACGGGGCGGTCATGGTCTTCGCCCCGAACACCCTTCACGAGGCTCTGTTCCGCGCACTCGAGTCGGATGCCGCCATCGCGGCCCGCGGCATGTGGGGCGCCTGCTGACCGGAGTCCCGCTCAGGCGAACAGGAACAGCACGAACCCGATCAGCGGGAGCGTCCCCTGGATCAAAGCGGGGCGCAGGTATTTCCGTCCGCTGGTCAGCAGCACGAGGGATGCCGCGACCATCGAGCCGAGGCTGAACAGCAGCAGTGTCAGGCCCGCCGCCCGCAGCGTCGTGTCGTCGCCTCCGGCCCAGTACAGCACGATGCCGATGATGGCGCCGATCGCCAGGAAGAGGTTGTAGAAGCCCTGGTTGTAGGCCATCGGCTTGGTGGTGTCGGCAGCGGCCTGGTCGGGCACGCCGAAGCGCTTCCACACGCGCGGCTGAGACCACTGCACGCTCTCCATGACGAAGATGTAGACGTGCAGGAGCGCGGCGAGCGCTCCGAACACCGTTGCGATGATCGCGATCATGAGCGAACCCTAGCGCCCGGTGCCGGTCGGGAATGGCATGCTGTCGGAATGGCGAAGCACGGCGGTTCAGCGGGTCGGTCGCGTCGGTCGCCCGCGCCGACGCGTGCGGCGGGGAAAAGTCGAGATGCTGCGCCCCGTCGGGCCGCGAAGGCGCCGCAGTCGCCGTCAAGCCCTGAGTCCGTACCGGCCCCGGCGACGTTCGTACTGGGGGCGATTCCGGGCGCGACTCCGGGCGGCTGGATCGACGCGTGGCGCGAGCGGATGCCGCAGACCGAGCTGGAGCTGCGCCCCATCGCCGTCGCGATGCAGCGCACGGCGCTGCTCGAGGAGGGGCTGGATGCCGCACTCGTGCGGCTGCCGATCGATCGAGACGGCCTCTCCGTGATTCCGCTGTACGACGAGGTCGCGGTCGTCGTCACCTCCGCCGATTCGCACCTGACCGCCGCCGAGGAGCTCGACCTGGCCGATCTCGTCGGCGAGGTGCTGATCGTGCCGGATGACGACGTGCTCAGGCTCGACGTTCCGGGAGCGGTCGCGGCATCCTTCGCGCCACCCGAAGACACCGAGCAGGCGATCGCGACCGTCGCTGCGGGCATCGGCATCGTCGTGGTCCCGATGTCGCTCGCGCGGCTGCACCGGCGCAAGGACGCCGCCTATCGGCCCCTGCTCGATGCCCCGCAGTCCACGGTCGCACTCGCGTGGCCCGCCGACCGCACCACGCCCGCGGTCGAGGCGTTCATCGGCATCGTCCGCGGGCGGACGCCGAACTCGTCGCGCGGCTGAACCCGCTGGTCTCTTCCCACTTCGCGGGGTAAGTCGACCGGCTCGGGATCGGGGGATGTCGCGGACCTGGGTCTCTGCGACATCCCCCGCCGAACGGCCCCGGAGACCCGGCGCCCCGAATGCGCCCGTCGATCTCCGTGCCCCCAGCGGCCGGGACCCCCCGGTGCCCGTCCTGCCCAGGGCCGTTCTATCTACGCAGAGCACGCAGGGCGGCCGCTGATACATCGGATTCGGAAGTTCTCGGCGGATTCGGATCCATTCTTCGCACGCCTCCGAATCCGGTGCGCGGATCCGAATCCGGTGCGCGAATCCGGATCAAGGGGCGGCGCGGAAGGCTCAGAACCCCGCGCCATGCGCCTGGAACGGCGCGATTATCCCGGTGCGCTCGGATGCCGCGGCCAGCGCCACGCTCGGCGCCTCGCCTGCGGCGAGCCCGGCGTGCATGGCAGCGAGCAGGTCGCACGCGACGTCGTCTGCGACGATCACGGGAGCCGCGATCACGCAGCGCGTTCCGGCGTGCAGCCAGATGCGGGTCATGCCCAGCGCCTCCTCGCCCCACAGCACCGACGACCGACCCACCTCGCATGCCGACAGGACGACCGTCGCCGGCAGCTGCGGCACGAGGTCGATGTCGTATCCGAACAGGGTGCCGTCGGCGAGTTCGATTCCGGAGAACAGCGGGTTGTCCGCGGTGTGCCTCCCATGGGCTGCCACATGCAGGACGTCCACACGCGACGCCAGATCGATGAATCCTCCGGAGACGGCGCGCTCGCCTCGGAGGATCGTCGGGGCCGACCAGGCGGATGCCGCGGCCTCCACTTCCTCGTCACCTCGTTCGACCCGCGGACCCGCCACGAAGCCTGCCGCTTCCGACATGTCCCAGCCCTGGCTGCGATCGCGCATCCATCGCGATGCGGAGGGCGCGACCGTCAGCACCCGTGCACGCAGGCCGGGAAGCATCATCCAGGGCATTCCCGAAAGCACGCCCGGGGCGGTCAGGACGATGCGGCTGTCGCTGCTCAGGAATCGCCTGATCGGGGCAACCAGTACGGCCGACAGCGCGTTCAGTCGATCTTCGAGCGCGGCCCGCACGACGGCTGCCATCGGTCCTGTCGTCACCTTGGCAGACACGTCGAGGTCGGCACGGAGGCCGCTGAGAGCCGATCTGGCGGCCTTCCAGTCCAGCTCGACGAACTCGACCCGCGTCGGGGATGCGACGAGCACGGCCAGCCGCATCCCGTCGAAGATGTAGGAGAGGAGCACGTCCTCGCTCCCGAGGCTCTCCCGCACGTCGCCGAGCGAGGTCCGGGCGTGCGCTTCTCCGGCCCCCGTGTGCGACCACTGGCGCTCGCGCGCCCGATCCCGCAGCACCGCGGCTCGGGGTGTCGCCAGCCAGTCTCCGTCCGGCTCGGCGGTGCGCAGGACCCGCAGTTCGGCGAGATCAGCCGCCAGCTTCGGGTCGGGCGGAGGGCGCACCGGGATGATCGGCTGGGCCGCAAGCCGAGCGCGTTCCGCCCAGTCGAAGATCACGTCGTGCCGCCCAGACCGCACGGCGGAGGACAGGCCCGTCGTGATGAGGCCCGAACCGCGCATGGCAGCGGAGACCTGCAGGTCGAGGCTGCCGACGGCCTGCTGAGTCCGGTCGATCAGCTCCAGGCCGCGCGCGGCGTGCCTGCGCACCTCGGACTCCCGGTTCCGGGCGGCGGCATGCGCTGCCCGCAGCTCATGCGCGAGCAGCGCCGGCTCGAGCGGCATCCGGCTGCCGATCCGCACCGCGGGCATCGCGGCGGCCGGGTTGCGGCGGATGCGAGCGAGCGCCTCGGTGAGCCGGAGCGCCTCCGCTTCCGGCTCGAAGCCGTGGGCGCGCAGGAGGTCGACGACCTCGGCGACCGACTGGGGGGAGGGAAGGCGACGCGGCACCCGAACCGGCGTACCCGTGCGGTCGATCCGCCCGACAGCGAGCCGCGCGCGGAGCAGGATCGCCTCGGCCCGCACCGCCCAGCCGGGACTGCCGACGCTGCTGAAGCGCCGCGCCGCAGCAGCCGCGACGAGTGCAGCGCGCTCGGGATCGTGACTGAGGAGCGATCGAGCGAGATGGTAATCCGCCGTCGCGCGTTCGCGGGGAGCGCGGTGACGACCGAACGCCTGGGAGACGCTCTGGAGGCTGGTCTCGGCCTCCGTCACCAGGCCCGCCTCGCGCAGGACTTCGGCGCGATCCAGTTCGTTGATGGCCGCCCAGACTTCCGATTCGCCGTCGAGCGGCTCCCGCACCGACTGCATGGTCTTCAGCGCTGTCACGAGGTCGCCGGCGAGCATCATCGTGTAGCCGCGGTTGTGGATCGCCAGGTTGACCTCGTCCGTCAGCCCGGCATCCCGATACGCGGTCTCGGCCAACTCGAGGTCGGCCATCACGACATCGAGCCGGCCGCGCTGCATGTCGACCAGGGTGCGGTTGAGTCGCATGTTGGCCTGACGAACCGGCGCGTCCGCGAGTCCGCGGATGCTCTTGGTCAGCCACTCCGCGGCGTCGTCGAGCAGACCGCGCTCGAGTGCCAGAGCACCCAGTTGTCCCTGCAGCTGCGCCACGGTCGCAGGTGACAGACCGCCGCGAGCGAGGATGTCCAGACACAGCCGCTCGCCGGCATCGACGTCGCCCAGACGCGCGAGCACATAGGCGGTCGTTCCCGCTATGCGGGCCTGCAGCTCGACGTCGCCGTCGGCGGTCGCCCGCGCCGCAGCGGTCGCGAGAGTGCGGCGCGCCACTGCATAGCGACCCCGGTTCGCCTGCAGCACGCCCCGCTCGTACAGATCCCCTGCGGTGGCCCCCACGTAGCCATGATGGCGCGCCCTGCGCCCACGCGCGAGCAGCGCTCACGTGGCGGCGGTGCGCCCGGCTATGTGGTCTTGCGCGACTTGTCCATCGCCGTGATCTTGGTCAGGGCCTTCTCGACCGGGGATCCGGACCCCCTGGCGAGCCTGCTCCCCGTCATCAGCGAATCGCCGAGCTCCTTCGCGATCATCGCGGCGACGAACGGCGAGGCGAAGGAGGTGCCGCTCCAGATCGCGAACCCGCCGGTGAAGTCGTCGGGATCGAGGCTCTGCCGATACCGCTTCATCCGATCGTTCTTCGAGCCGGACTGGACACCGCCCTCGAGGTGGGGGAACACGCTCACCACCGACGTTCCCGGTGCGTACGTGGTCACCCAGTCGCCGATGTTGCTGTACAGCGCGACGGAGGTGTTCTGGGGATTCAGCGCCCCCACGGCGAGGTGACGCTGGAGACCCGCCTGCTCCCGGAGTTTGAGTGCTGGATCGCCGCCCTTCCACAGTGCCGCAGGGAAGGTCGGGCGATCGGTCGCGTCATTGCCGGCAGAGCACACGATGACGCATCCGCGAGCGCGCAGCCGGCAGAGCGCTTCATGCAGGCGAAGGCTGAATCGGCCGTCCTCGGGAGTCTCGTGATAGTAGCCGAGCGACAGGTTCAGCACATCGATGTGGTGCGGGTCTCGCTTCGTGCCCGCAGCCGCCCAGTCCGCGAGGTCCTCGATCGCGTCGATGAGCTCACTCTCGATCACGGTGCCGTTGCTGTCGGCGACCCGGATGGAGATGAGGTTGGCTTCCGGCGCGACCTGACGGATGATCCCCGCGACGAACGTGCCGTGTCCCGCGGCCGCATCCAGGAATCCGTCGAGCGGACCGGACTGGTCGCCGTAGACCTCGGGATCGGTGTTCGGGTCGTCGATGCCGATCACTCCGCCCTTGCTCTTGGACCAGGTGAGGGCGCGTCGGACGATGTCGTCCCGGCGCTCGGAGCCCGCGGGCAGCCAGCCATCGATGGTGCCGCAGCCGGTGTCGACGAATGCCACGACAGGACGCCGCCCGCCCTTCGCGACCTGCTGAACACGCGCGGGCGCCGGGCCGATGTAGGTGACCACTTCCAGCCCGCCCGTGCCCGGGTAGGCGTAGCCGACGACCCCGGCCGGGTTGGTCTGACCGTGCGGCGCATTGGTCCGGCCGTGCGGGTTGGTCTGTCCGTGGGGATTCGTCTGACCGTGCGGATTGACCCCGATCGGGTCGATGGTCAGGATGTGATCCAATCCCACGGCTCGAAGTCGCGGGTCGTCTCCGCCATCGTTCTCACCGCTGGCCGCGACCTCGCGCCGCCGGTCGAGTTCCTTCGAGGCTTCCAACGAGATGTCGCGCTTGATCTGCGCGCTCTCCTCCGGGGGTGGAGTCAGTGCGGATCCGGCCAGCCCGGCACCTCTGGCGCTCGACCTCGATCCCCTGCGTCCCGACGCGCGCTGCTGTTCGATCGCCTTGCGGCGAGCCTGCTGCAGAAGGCGCCACGCGTCGATGGGCGGGACCGGCTCGTCGTCGCGCCTCCGCTTGGGCGCCTGGACGATGCGGGCTCGCGTCAGCTCGCCGCCGGCCTGATCCTCGGTGCGAATCGTCTCCTGCTCGATCTCCCAGCCGAGTTCCGCGCCGGCCTCGGTGAGCAGGTCGCTGACTCCGTCGGTGCTGCCCGAGATCAGGAGATGGCCGGGCACATACGCCGTGGCGAAGGCCTGGAGCCCGGGAACCGGCTCTCGCCGGGGGTCGAGCAGGGCCCCTCGGGATTCACTGGCGGCCTCCCGCTCTCTCCACGGGCGGATTTCGGGCGCGACGCCGTCAGCCATGATTCATGCCTTTCGTTCACAGAGAAAGGGATGCCCCGGCCGGGACATCCTGTGGTTCACACTTCGAACTGCGGGGTCTGAAAGTCGTGGAGCTCGTCATCCGCGCCGCGCACGACGAGACGAAGCCGGCAGACGCCGGGAGGGATGCTGTCGAACGCGAATCGCCCGTGCTCGCCGGGGTCGGCGCTCCACTCGCGATCCCCCTGGCTGAGGCGGATGGCGAGAGCCGCGGCATCCACCCACCCGTCGATGCGGCACGAGCCGTCATCGGTCGCCGACACGTGCAGGAGCACACTCGTGGTTCCGTCGCTGAACTGGAGCGTCGCGGTGTCGGTCTCGCCGCGCACGGCGGCCAGCTGGGATCCCTCGACCAGGGTCAGCAGCGCATACTCCCGCGACAGGTCCTCGACGGCGACGGTCGCCACCATCCGGTCGACGAGGTCGGCCGGTGCAGGATCGATGTCCTGCCACATCTCCCGCATCCGGGCGAACAGGGCCGCGTCCGCGGCGAAGTCTTCAGTCTCCATTGGAATCCCCTCCCCAACCGTCGCCCTCGAGCAGGGCGCGAAGCTTTGCGAGACACCGCTGGCGGGTCGGCCCGATCGATCCGATCGGCATCGCCATGTCCTGGGCGATGCGTGCGTAATCGGGACGTTCGTCGAACGCCACGATGCGCAGCAGACGCTGGCACCGATCGTTCAGCCGGCCCACTGCCTGCCACAGGCGACGGGATTCGTCGTCGGTGGCGGCGGTCTCTTCTGCGGACTCCCGGGCGGGAAGATGCGGTTCGAGGCTTTCGGTCTCGGTCGGGTCCGCGCGGCGTTGGAGCTTGCCCACCCGCCACGCCTCACGCCGAGCCACCATCGTCAGCCACCCCGAGACGGCCTGAGGCTCGGCGATCGACTCGTGCCGGCGCACCAGGGTGAGCCAGGTCGTCTGCACGACGTCTTCGGCGAGCGCCCGGTCGAGACCGTACGCGCGCACGACATGCCAGAGCAGCGGAGTCATCAGTCGGACCAGTTCGTCCATCGCGCGGGTGTCCCCGTCGCGCCATCTGAGGAACAGCTGAGCAGCGCGCTCCCAGCGCGTCGGCTCGGCGGAGTCGACGGATGCCTCGGCGCTCTCATGCGTCATAGCGCCCATTGTGTCCACACTTGAGGGAGCGCGAAAGGACATCTCTGATACACCCGCCCAGCTCGGCTTTAGAATCACGCCATGACGACCGCTCCGCTGCTCTACGTATGCGTGCGGCCCCAGCAGGGCGCGGCGGCGGCGGAATATGAATCGTTCCGCTCCGCGGCGCATCTCGACGCCATTCAGCTCGCGCAGCTGGACCTTGTCCGGGAGCCGCTGCCGACCGACGTCTTCGAGCAGTACAGCGGCTTCCTGATCGGAGGGAGCCCGTTCAACGTCACCGATCCCGAATCCACGAAGACCGACGTCCAGCGCCGTCTCGAGGCCGACCTGGAGCGCATCGCCACCGGCGCGATGACGGCGCCCTCGGAGGCCGGCAGCGCCCCGGCCTTCTTCACCTGCTACGGCATCGGAGTCGTCACCCGCCTGCTCGGCGGAGTGGTCAGCCGCGCTCACCCCGAAGACACAGGGCCGGTCGGCATCGACCTCACGGCGGCCGGCGAGAGCGACCCGCTTCTCGGCACCCTCGCCCGCCGCTTCACCGCCCTCACCGCCCACAAGGAGGGATCGGCGGTCGCGCCGCCCGGAGCCGCGCTGCTTGCTACGAACGTCGCGTGCCCCGTGCAGGCGTACCGGGTCGGCGAGCGCCTGTACGCGACCCAGTTCCACCCCGAGCCGACGACGCGCGCCTTCACCGAGCGCATGGCGGTCTATCGCGATGACGGGTACTTTCCCGCCGACCACTACGAAACGGTCGCTGCCCGGGTGCTCGCGGCATCCGTCACCGAACCGGCACGCCTGATTCGGGCGTTCGCGCGCGCATTCGGCCCTGCCTGACTCCTAGGCGCCGGCCGGCGGGTGGCGCAGAAGCTCGATGCGCTCATCGAGGTATGCGGCGAGCGGGATATAGCCTGCGGACGCGCTCCACCGCACGCTCGGAGTGCCCTCGAGCATCGCCAAAGGCTCCGATGCCGTTCCCCGGTCGACCGCGTCGACATCGATCTCGCGCCAGCCGATGTGGACGACCTCGCCCTCGGCGATCCCGCCGCGTCTCGCGGCGGCGGCGAGCTCGGCGCGACGCCGCTGCGACTCGGCGGTGAACCCGCGGCGCACCTCCTCCCGGGCGCGGACGATGTCTCCTGTGGCGAGCACCGCCTCGTCGGTCAGCAGCAGCACGCCCAGGTGCCATGCCGCGCCGCGGCGGACGATGCGCAACGACCTGCCGATGCCGAGCACCCGCCGGGGCTCGATGAGCTCTCCGAGCGCCTCCCGCGGCGCATCCCCCAGCCTGGTGCGGGCGGCCTCGATGAGGGAGGCGGTGCTCACGCCCGATCGTCCTCCAGCTGAACGGATGCCGCGACCGTCCGCTCGCCGCGGATGCTCATCGCGATGAGCGGGAACAGCAGAACCGACAGCATGCCCGCACCGACGAACACCGCTGCGTCGGCGCTGGTCAGGATGCCCTCATCCACGCCGATGCCGGTCACGGCGACGATGATCGGCAGACCGGTGGCTCCCAAGAGGGCGACCGCCAGTCGATCACGGCGGCTGGAGCCGATCGGGGACGCGAGCATCGAGGGGAGCCCCCGGATGAGGAACAGCGCGACGACCACGAGCGGGACCACGGCGAGCAGGATCGGGTCTTCGAGCAGGGCTGCCAGATCGAACGTCACCCCGGTGTAGATGAAGAAGATCGGCACGAGGAAGCCGAATGCGACGGCCTCGACCTTGCTCTCGACGACTTTGCGATCCGACTCCTTGGCATCCCGCATGATCAGGCGCCACACGATCCCCGCGGCGAACGCGCCGAGCAGCATGTCGAGATCGAGCACGATGCTCAGGGCGACCAGCGCAGAGAGGATGAGGAAGACCACGCGGATCGCGAACTGGCCCGACGTGTGCAGCGACGCGTTCACGGCGCGATGCATGGCGCCCTGCGGCATCCGGAACGCCAGCCAGATCGCAAGGCCGGCGACGACCCCGAAGATCACGAGCACGATGGTCTCGATGCCCGGGTTGCGGCCGCCGAGGAAGAGGGAGATGGCGATCAGCGGGCCGAACTCGCCGACCGCGCCGATCGCCCCGATCGCCTGGCCGAAGGGCGTCCGCAGCTCGCCGGCATCGCGGAGGATCGGCAGGATGGTTCCGAGGGCCGTGGAGCAGAGGGCGATGCCGATGACGATCGCGTCCTCCGGCGGGACGAAGAACCAGGTGAGCCCGACCCCGAGGCCCAGGCTCAGCAGCCAGCCGAGAACAGCGAGTCGCCCCGCGCGACCGCGGAACGCGGCGAATTCGATCTCCGACCCGGCGACGAAGAACAGCATCGCCAAGCCGAACTCCGAGAGCGCCCCGACCAAGTCGGAGGGCATCGCCCAGCCCAGAAGCGACGGTCCGACGATGATGCCGAGCATGAGCTCGAACACGACGATCGGGATGCGGACCCATCGAGACAGGCTGCGGGCGAGAAGCGGAGCGAGCACGCCGAGCAGCGGGATGATCAGGAGCGTCGGCTCGAGCTGGTCCACGCCCTCACCGTATCGAGTGCAGCCCGTTCCGTGCGTGACGCATTCCCGGCATCAGCGCGGCACGAACCGATCGAGCCACTGCGTCAGACCGGGCAGGGCGAGATAGGCGACCGTGCCGTGCGTGGCGAACGGAATGGTCTGGTGGCGACCACCCCGCTCGTCACGGCGAGCACGGCCGCTATGAAGACGGTCGCCCATCGGTGGCCCGATCTCAGGTGGCGGCCGCCAATGGCGGTCACTCACTGACCGCGTCCCGCGCCTTCTCCGCCTGCTTCTGGGCCGCCTTGGCCCGGGCGGCGGCATCCGTCCGCTCCTCGTCGAGGCGCGCGGTGTCGCGATCCGCCTTCTCCGCGTCGGCCTCGAGCCTGGCGAGCTCGGCGCGCAGATCGTCGATGCGCTCCCGCAGGTGGTCGCCCCGCTCACGGGACTTCGCGAGCTTGGCGTCGATGCGCGTCAGTTCGCGCTCCGCCTCCCCGGAGGCGCGTTCGGCCTCGCGCAGCGCCCGCTCCGCGGCCTTGCGCGCCCGTCGCTCGGCCAGGTCGTCGCGGCTGGGCGGCGGCGCATCCGGCACGCCGGGCATGCTGCCTCCCACAGCCTCCGAGACGTCGACCGCGTCGAACCCGCTCGCCTCCAGGGCGCGCACGAGTCGCCCGGTCATGACCGCAGCTGCGGCTGCAGCATCCATCACCGCCGCGTTGATGGTCTTCTCGACGTCCTCGCGGGCGGCCGGGCTGACTGTGACGCCGCGGTCTCGCGCGAGGCCGACGGCCTGTGTCGCCAGAGCGGTGACGAGCTGGCGGCGCTGGCGGCTCAGCCGGGATAGCTCGGCTGCGTCGAGATCGTCCTGCGCCTCGCGGAGCGCACTCGCGAGCTGGAGGGCTTCGGCGAGCTGGCCGTCCCGGGCGAGCAGATCGACGGCCCAGGCCGCCGCAGTCGGCTTGCGGAGGGCCTTGAGGCGAGCGGCGAGTGCGCGATCGGATGCCGCTGCACGGGCGTTGCGCGCCTCCGTGAACTCCTCGGGCGGCAGCGCGTACAGTTCCGCCGCGATCGCGTCGAGCTGCGCAGCCGACTGCTCATCGGAGGATTCGTCGGAACGAGGCACGTGCCCATTCTGTCGGCACCACCGGCGCAACGCGAGATTCGGCCCGGCCAGGCGGTTCGACCGCCGGCGTCGGGCGCGCTAGACCGCGACCATCCGACCCGGCCCGGCGACCGGACCGTGCAGTTCGCGGTGGAGGCGCTGCATGCGCTCATCGAGCTCTGCCGCCGTTTCTGCGGCATCCTTCAGGCTGACCAGCAGTTCCCCCGGAACTTGGCGGTCGTACTTGTAGTAGATCTTGTGCTCGAGGCTGGCCCAGAAGTCCATCGCGATCGTGCGGAACTGCACCTCGACAGGCACCGCGACCCGGCCGCTCGAGAGGAAGACCGGCACTTCGACGATCGCGTGCAGGCTCTTGTAGCCGTTCGCCTTCGGCTCGGCGATGTAGTCCTTGACGGCCACGACGGTGACGTCATCCTGGTGGGTGAGCAGATCGAACAGGCGGTACGCGTCGGTCGTGAAGCTGCAGGTGATGCGCACACCGGCGATGTCGGTGATCGCGGCGCGGATGGACGCGAAGTCCGACTCGATCCCCTTCCGCACGACCTTCTCGACCAGGCTGTCCGGCGATTTCACCCTGCTCGAGACGTGCTCGATCGGGTTGTAGTCGTGCATGTACTGGAACTCGTCGCGCAGGATCGCGACCTTGGTCTCGATCTCCTGCATGCCGAAGCGGTACTCGAGGAGGAACCGCTGCATCTCGTCGCGCATCGCGCGCAGCTGGGTGGTGGAGAACGTGACCTGGTCGTCGATGTCGTCGAGGGGCTGAGTCATGCTCTCGACGCTATGGGCCAGGGCTACGAGATCACTGTGAGCCCGGTCGGGGCTCGTCGTGACGGCACCCTTCGCGTGCGCCCGGCTCGCCTGTCGCAAGACGCCGCGGGGGACGCAGTTTGTGACAGGCGAGCGCGGTGGGTCGGCGGGCCCGGTGGATGCGGCGTGCACAACTCCTCCAATTTCGACGCAGCGTCGCAGGCAACCTGCGGAAAATCGCGGATCGTCGCGTCGCCAGGGCACGATTTGGCGGAGTTGTGCACGCGCGCGGCGCTAGTCAGGCCGCGGCGGGCGCGGCGCGAGTCAGGCTGCCACGCGCGCGGCGCGACTCGCGGCGGGCGCGGCGCGAGTCACGAGGCTGCGACGGGCGCCGCGCGAGTCACGCCGCGGCGACGGTCGCCGCCTGCCGTGCCGCGCCGAGGGCGACGTACTCCCCCGGTGCGGGGACCTCGACGGGCATGCCGAGCACGAGCGGCGCGACGGCCCGCACGGCCTCGGACTGCGCGCCGCCGCCGATCAGGAGCGCCCTCTCGAGCGGGACGCCCAGAGACCTCAGTGCCTCGAGTCCGGCGCCGAGCCCGGAGAGCATGCCCTCGACCGCCGCCCGCGCGAGATTCTCGCGGGTGGTGGAGGCGAGTGTCATCCCGGTGAGAGATGCCGTGGCATCGGGCAGGTTCGGCGTGCGCTCACCCTCGAAGTAGGGCACGAGCGACAAGCCGCCGGCACCGGGCGCGGCGGCAAGGGCGAGACGACTCAGCTCGGCGTGATCGACGCCGAGCAGACCCGCGACCGCGTCGAGCACGCGGGCTGCGTTGAGCGTCGCGACCAGCGGCAGGAACCGGCCGGTGCAGTCCGCGAAGCCGGCGACCGTGCCGCTCGGGTCGATCGTGCGCTGCTCGCTCACCGCGAAGACGGTGCCGCTCGTGCCGATCGAGACCACGACATCTCCCGGTCCGGCGCCGAGCCCGAGTGCGGCCCCGGCGTTGTCGCCGGCTCCGCCTCCGACGCGTCGGCCGGCCTCGTCCAGCACCCACTCGTCGGCGCCCAGCACCCGCGGAAGGATCGCGTCGTGTCCCAGGGCGGCGAGGAGCAGGTCGCGGTCGTAGCCGCCGCTCTCGGGGTCCCAATAGCCGGTGCCCGAGGCATCCGACCTGTCTGTGACCAGCTCGTCGAGCACCGGTCCGCGCGGCGACTCGCCCTCCGGGCCGAAGCCGCGCAGACGCCACGTGAGCCAGTCGTGCGGTAGCGCGACGGCAGCCACGCGTGCCGCGTTCTCGGGCTCGTGATCGCGCAGCCAACGCAGCTTGGTGATCGTGAAGGATGCGACCGGCACGAGGCCGGTCCGCTGCGCGAGGCTCTCGGCGCCGAACTCGGCGATGAGGTCCGAGGCGGCACCTGCGGACCGGGTGTCGTTCCACAGGAGCGCGGGACGGATGACGCGGCCGACGTCGTCGAGCACGACCATGCCGTGCTGCTGACCCCCGACCGCCCAGGCTGAGACGTCCGCCAAGCCACCGGCGGCGGCGATCGCGTCCTGCAACGCCGACCACCACGCGGCCGGATCGACCTCGGTGCCGTTCGGGTGGGACGCACGCCCTTCGCGCACGATGGCGCCGGGCGCGGCATCCGAGCCCGTGCCGAGCGCAGTGTCGACGATCACGACCTTGCACGACTGCGTCGACGAGTCGACTCCCATGACGAGGGTCATCGCAACTCCTTCAGTACGCCGGTGCGCCAGAGGCGCCGAACCCGGGGATTCTCGTCGAGACGGAGGGCGCAGCCTCTGGTCTCGACGGAAATCCCCTGGCTCGCGGGACGAGCCGCGAGCCAGGGAGACGGATGCCTCAGCCGCGGGCGCCGAGCAGGTGCTCGGTCGCGAGCTGCTGCAGCCGGACGAAGCCGAAGCCCTTGCCGCCCATGTACACCGACGGCGTCGAAGTCCTCGTAAGCCGAGCGGTCGGCGAGGAAGTCGTCGTAGCTCTCGCCCTCGTTCAGCGTCGGCACCGACAGCTCGTCGACTCTGGCAGCGGCCAGGGCCTCCTGCACCTCGGGGTCGGCACGGAAGGCCGCCGCGCGCTCCTTGAGGAGGAGGTAGGTGCTCATGTTGGCCGCGGCGGAGTCCCAGACGCCCTTCTCATCCTCGGTGCGGCTCGGCTTGTAGTCGAAGTGCCGCGGGCCGTCGTAGGCCGGCACTCCACCGGGGCCGCCGTTCTCGAGCAGGTCGACGAGCGCGAACGCGTTGTGCAGGTCGCCGTGACCGAAGACGAGGTCCTGGTCGTACTTGATGCCGCGCTGGCCGTTGAGGTCGATGTGGAAGAGCTTGCCGTGGTAGAGCGCCTGCGCGATGCCGGCGGCGAAGTTCAGCCCGGCCATCTGCTCGTGCCCGACCTCGGGGTTGAGGCCGACGAGCTCGGGGCGAGCGAGGGAGTCGATGAAGGCGATCGCGTGGCCCAGGGTCGGCAGCAGGATGTCGCCGCGGGGCTCGTTCGGCTTCGGCTCGATGGCGAAGCGGATGTCGTAGCCCTTGTCGGTGACGTAGTCGCCGAGCAGGTTGACGGCCTCGCGGTAGCGCTCGAGCGCCTGGCGGATGTCCTTGGCGGAGTCGTACTCGGCGCCCTCGCGACCGCCCCACATCACGAACGTCTTCGCACCGAGTTCGGCACCGAGGTCGAGCTGACGGAAGACCTTGCGCAGCGCGAAGCGGCGCACGTCGCGGTCGTTCGACGTGAACCCGCCATCCTTGAACACCGGCGCGCTGAACAGGTTCGTCGTCACCATCGGGATGATCATCCCGGTGTCGGCAAGCGCGCCCTTGAGCCGATCGATCTGCTTCTGGCGCTCGGCATCGGTCGAGCCGAAGGCGAACAGATCGTCGTCGTGGAAGGTGAGGCCGTAGGCGCCGAGCTCGGTGAGCTTCTCGACGGCGTGCACGACGTCGAGCGGGGGACGGGTGGGGCCACCGAACGGATCGGTGCCGTTGTAGCCGACGGTCCAGAGTCCGAACGAGAATTTGTCGGCGGTTGTGGGGGTGGGCATGACGCTCCTTCGCGGGAATTGTTGCGTAAAACAACCTATAGCAGATCGGATGCCGCGTCCAGCCGTAGAGTGAACCCTGTGACCGCGCCCGCCTCCTTCGCCGAGCGAACCGCCGCCGACGGTGTCCGGCAGCGCAATCTGGCTCGGATCCTACGACTCGTGCACCTCGACGGACCACTGTCGCGGGCCACCCTCACCGAGACGACGGGGCTCAACCGCTCGACGATCGCCGACCTCGTGGGAGAACTCGCGCGCGAGGGTCTGGTGCAGGAACGCGCCCCCGACCCGTCGCGCCGCGTGGGTCGTCCCTCGCCCGTGGTGGAAGCGGCTCCGGGCGTCGTGGCGATCGGCGTCAACCCCGAGGTGGATGCCGTCACGCTCGCCGCGATCGGCCTCGATCGCAGCATCCCCCTGCGCACCCGCATCGAGGTCAGCCACCTCGTCACCCCGGCCGAGACGGCGGCGATGATCGCGACGCAGCTCGCGACCTGGCGCAGCGAAGGACTCGCGGATGCGCGGATCATCGGCGTCGGCCTGGCCGTCCCGGGTCTGGTC
Organism: uncultured Actinomycetota bacterium; assembly: GCA_963717585.1. Taxonomy (GTDB): domain Bacteria; phylum Actinomycetota; class Actinomycetes; order Actinomycetales; family Microbacteriaceae; genus Microbacterium. The sequence goes on from CAVQWI010000004.1 coordinate 82,284, forward strand.
CGCGCCGCGGACGGCCTCGTCCGCAACGCGCCGCACCTGCGCTGGGTCGACTCACCCGTGCGGGACCTCGTCGCCGAGGCGACCGGAGCCGCGACCGTGGTGGGCAACGACGCGATGCTCGGAGCGGTCGCCGAGCATCTGTTCGGTGCGGCCCGCGGCATCGACGACGTCGTCTACCTCAACGGCGGCGCGAGCGGTATCGGCGGCGGACTGATCATCGGCGGTATGCCGGTACCCGGCGCCGGCGGCTACGCGGGCGAGTTCGGGCAGAATCGCCCCGGCATCGCCGCGGCATCCGATCGGCGGGCCGGCGACGGCGTGCTCGAGGACGAAGTCAGCCGCGCGCGCCTGCTCGCCGCGGTGGAGCTGCTCTCGGCCGATGAGCCCACGCTCGCCGACGCACTGCGCGCGTCGACCTCCGTGACCGCGGCCGAAGAGCTCGCGCGTCAGCGGCGCATCCTCGCGACCGCGCTCGGCAATGCCGTCAATGTGCTCAATCCCTCGGTGGTCGTCCTCGGCGGCTTCCTCGCCACACTGGCCGAGCACGACCTGGACGGGCTGGTCGAGGCGGTGGCTCGGCAGGCGATGCCGGCCAGCATGGAGGGCCTCAGCATCCGCACCGCCGTTCTGGCCGAGGACCGTCTGCTGATCGGCGCCGCGGAACTCGCGTTCGCCGAACTGCTGCGCGATCCGGCGTCCTTCGCCCTCTGACGCAGCCATTCACCGCGGCGGCGCATCGTCGTCCGCGTCAGAGAGGCGGTGCGGTGGTCGCCCGCGGCACGAGTCGCGTCGGCAGCCGCAGATGGGTCTGCTCAGGCGTCTCGCCGTTCATGAGCGCGATCAGCATCCTCGTCGCGACCTCGCCCAGGCGCTGCATCGGCTGGCGCACCGTGCTCAGCGGCGGCACATGGCGCGGAGGCCTCGGGGATGTCGTCGAAGCCGACCACTGAGAGCTCGTCGGGAACCGAGATGCCCAGCTCGGCGGCGACGCGCCAGCACGGCAATGGCCGACAGGTCGTTCGCGGCGAAGATCGCCGTCGGACGGTCGCACGTGCGAGAGCAGCTCGTGCGCGAGCTCTCGCGACGCATCCTCCTGGTAGCGGCCGACGCCGACGAGCGTCGCATCGAACCGGATGCCCGCCTCGAGCAGCGCACTGCGGTAACCCGCGTCGCGCAGCGCGGACGAGCGCAGATCCGGCCGGCCCGAGATGAACCCGATGCGGGTGTGGCCCAGCTCGATCAGATAGCGCGTCGCGAGCTGCGCGCCGTGGAAGCTGTCCGATTCCACGGTCGGCAGATCGGCGGGTCCGGTGTGCGGGTCGATCGCCACGATCGGCACCTCGCCCGAGACGTTCACCACCGAAGGGCGTGACCATGATGACGCCGTCGATGAGCGTTCCGCTCAGACGGCTCACCGAGCGTCGCTCCCACCCCTCGCCCGTGCCGTCCTGCGATCCGCTGTAGGCGAGCAGGTCGAACCCGGTGCCGCGCACCGCGGCGCCGACACCCTTGAGGATCTCGGCGCTGAACGGCTCGAACGCCGGCACCAGCACGCCGATCACGCCCGTGCGGTGCGAGCGCATGCTGCTCGCACCGAGACTCGACTGGTACCCGAGCCGCTCGACGACCTCGAGCACGCGGCGCATCGTCTCGGGCGCGACACCATAGCGACCGTGCACTGCCTTGGAGACCGTCGAGACCGAGACGCCCGCCGCGGCGGCGACGTCGTTGATCGTTGCGCGGCGTGCCATGAGCCCGATGATAACGAATGGAAAAGGTTTTCGAAAACGTTTGACACATCGCTTGTCGCATTGCGACACTGAACGCAAATCCGGGATGCCCAAGATCCGGGTTCAACGCACAGCGGTCGGAAACACGACGACCGTGCGGGTTTCACACACCTCCGCGAGCGAGGTGCGACTCGACGAAGAGAAACGGAAATCACATGAATGGCAAGAGACTCCTGGCGGGTTCTGCCGTCCTGGTCGTGGGTGCGCTCGCTCTGAGCGCCTGCGCCGGCGGCGGGGGCGACAGCGGATCCGGCGACGGCGACGTCACGATGACGTTCTGGCACAACTCCACCACCGGCCCCGGCAAGGCGTACTGGGAAGACACCGTCGCCGCGTTCGAGGAGGCCAACCCCGGCGTGACGATCGAGATCCAGTCGGTGCAGAACGAGGAGATGGACGGAAAGCTCCAGACGGCGCTGAACTCCGGCGACGCACCCGACATCTTCATGGCGCGCGGCGGCGGCAAGCTCGCCGACGTCGTGGCCGCCGGTCAGGCCATGGACCTCACGAGCGGCATCACCGACGCCACCAAGTCCGCGCTCGGGCGGCGTGCTCTCCGCATTCGAGGTCGACGGCAAGGACTACGGCGTACCCGACCGCCGTGCTGCCCTCCGGCATCTTCTACTCGGGCGACGCGTTCGAGGCCGCCGGAGTGACGCCTCCGGCCACGATCGACGAGCTCGTGGCGGTCGACGATGCGCTCAGGGCGACCGGAGTCGCGCCGATCGCCGTCGGCGCGAAGGATGCATGGCCGGCCGCGCACTGGTACTACAACTTCGCGCTGCGCGCCTGCGCGAAGGAGACGATGGACGAAGCGGCCGTGAGCCGAGAGTTCAACGACCCCTGCTGGCTCGAAGCCGGCGAGAACCTGCAGGCGTTCCTCGAGACCGAGCCGTTCAACGACGGGTTCCTCACGACCGCCGCACAGCAGGGTGCCGGCTCGTCCGCCGGTCTGGTGGCCAACCGCCAGGCGGCGATGGAGCTCATGGGCGCCTGGGACCCGGGCGTGATCGCATCGCTGACGCCCGACGAGAAGCCGCTGCCCGACCTGCTCTGGTTCCCCTTCCCCGCAGGTCGACGGCGACGGCGAGCCCGGCGCCATGATGGGCGGCGTGGACGGCTACACCTGCTGGGTGAACGCGCCCGCGGAGTGCGTCGACTTCCTCAACTTCACGGTCGAGAAGGAGAACCAGGAGGCGTACGCCGAGGCGTTCGTACACCCTGCCCGCCTCGCAGGAGGCCCAGGGAGTCGTCACCGACCCCGCCCTCCAGGAGGTCCTGAAGGCGTACAACGAGGCACCGTACGTCTCGGTGTGGCTCGACACCCTCTACGGCCAGAACATCGGCAACGCGCTGAACGTCGCGGTGGTCGACATGTTCGCAGGCCAGGGCGATGCCCAGGCCATCGTGGATGCCGTGAACGACGCGGCCGCGAAGTCCTGAGGCAGGGCAACTGATGGCTACCGCGCGCGATTCTTCGCAGATCGCCGAAGACGTGCCCGGGACGCCGGTCACCGATGGGGGCGGCGTTCAGACGCTGCCCCCATCGGGCCAGCCGCCCGTCGGCCGGCCAACCGCCGGCCGACGCTCCCGCGGCGCGGGATGGGGACCCCGGCTCGAACTCGCGATCCTGATCGGACCGGCTCTGGTCGTCTTCGTCGCCTTCGTCATCTTCCCCGTCATACTGGCGGCGTACTACGGGTTCTTCAGCTGGAACGGCTACGGACCTGCCGTCGACTTCGTCGGCCTGCGCAACTACGTCGTCATCCTCACCGACCCGGCCTTCCACGAGGCCCTCGGCCACAACGTGTTCATCGCGGTGATGTCGCTCGTGATGCAGGGTCCGATCGCCCTGGGGCTGGCCCTGCTGCTGAATCGCAAGATGCGCTACCAGTCGGTCATCCGCGTGCTCATCTTCGTGCCGTACGTCATCTCCGAGGTCGTCGTCGGCATCGGATGGAGCCTGATGCTCCAGTCCAACGGAGCACTCAACGGCCTCCTCGAGAAGATGGGACTCGGCGCGCTCGCCGCGGACTGGCTGTCCGACCCGTCGATCGCGATCTGGACGCTGATGGTGATCATCACCTGGAAGTACATCGGGTTCGCCGTGATCCTCTTCCTTGCGGGACTCCAGGGCATCCCGGACGAACTCACGGAGGCCGCCGCGATCGACGGTGCCTCCTACTGGCAGATCCAGCGCCACATCGTGCTGCCGCTGCTCGGACCCACGATCCGCATCTGGGCCTTCCTCTCGATCATCGGCTCGCTTCAGCTGTTCGACCTCGTGTGGATCATCTGGGGTCAGTACGTGGCCTCCACCGCCGGCACGTCCACAATGGCCACCTACATGGTGGCCAACGGCCGCAACGCCGCCAGCTACGGGTACGGCAGCGCCGTCGCGGTCGTGATGTTCCTCATCTCACTCGCCGTCGCGCTGCTCTATCAGCGCTTCCTGCTCCGCCGTGACACGGCCGGCGCCATCACAGGAGGGAAGGTCTGATGGCCGCGACCACCATCGAGGCGCCGCCCGCTCGGCAGCGCCCGGCACCCTTGCAGAAGAGCTCCGGCGGCGGCCTGCTCATCTACTTCGTCGCGCTGGTCCTGATCGGGCTCATGCTCGCACCGATCGCGTACATCATCCTGGGCGGCTTCCGCTCGAACTCGGAGATCACCGTCGATCCGTCGGGGCTGCCGACGGTGTGGAACTGGCAGAACTATGCCGAGGTGCTCGTGAGCCCCGTCTTCTGGACGCAAGTGGGCAACTCGACGATCGCTGCGGTCGCGACGACCGTGCTGGCGGTCGCGCTGGGACTCATGGCCGCATTCGCACTCTCTCGCTACTCTTTCCGCGGGCGGGGTCTGATCTACGCGGTCTTCGCCGCCGGGCTGATGTTCCCCATGACCGTGGCGATCACACCGCTGTACATCGTGGTGCGAAACCTCGGCTTGATGAACTCGCTTCCGGGGGTGATCATCCCGCAGATCGCGTTCGCGCTGCCGATCACGATCATCATCCTGGTCCCGTTCCTGGCGGCGATCCCGAACGAACTGCAGGAGGCTGCGGCGATCGACGGATGCAGCCGGCTCGGCTTCTTCTGGCGCATGGTGATCCCCCTGGCGATTCCGGGAGTCATCACGGTCGGCATCCTCGCGTTCATCGGCAGCTGGAACAGCTACCTGCTTCCGCTGTTCATCCTCAACAACGAGGCGTCGTTCACGCTCCCCTTGGGAACGCAGGCGTTCGCGTCGCAGTACTCCGTCGACACGGCGAGGGTGCTCGCCTTCACGTCGCTGTCGATGATCCCGGCACTGGTGTTCTTCAGCCTGTTCGAGCGACGCATCGTCGGCGGCCTGACCGGCGCGGTGAAGGGCTGAGCCTGCGAATGGACGCAGTCGAACGCTGTTCGGCGCGCGTCCGCGCGCTCGTCGCGCAGATGACGCTGGAGGAGAAGATCGCCCAGCTGGGCGGCTACTGGGTCGATCAGGGCGATGAGCTCGTCGCGCCGATGGCGGGCGAGCTCGCCTCGTCGACGCGGTACGAGGACGCGACGCGGCACGGCATCGGCCACCTCACCCGCGTGTACGGCACCCGCCCGGTCGATCCCGTGGAGCGCGCGGAGTGGCTGTGGGGGGAGCAGCGACGCCTGCGCACGCAGACCCGGCTCGGCATCCCCGCGATCGTCCACGAGGAGTGCCTGACGGGCCTCGCCGCGTGGAAGGCGGCGACCTTCCCCACCCCGCTCGCCTGGGGCGCATCGTTCGATCCCGAGACCGTCGAGGAGATGGCGCGCCTGATCGGCGAGTCGATGCGCACGCTCGGCATCCACCAGGGGCTGGCTCCGGTGCTCGACGTGATCCGCGACCCGCGCTGGGGACGGGTGGACGAGTGCATCGCCGAGGACCCCTACGTCGTCGGCACGATCGGCACCGCGTACGTGCGCGGGCTGCAGGATGCCGGGGTCGACGCGACGCTCAAGCACTTCGTCGGGTACTCGGCCTCGCGGTCCGGCCGCAATCACGCGCCGGTGTCGGCGGGCCCGCGCGAAGTCGCCGACGTGCTGCTGCCGCCGTTCGAGATGGCCGTGCGCGACGGCGGGGCGCGCAGCGTGATGAACTCCTACGCCGAGATCGACGGGATGCCGGTCGCCGCGTCGACCGCGTACCTGACCGAACTGCTGCGCGACGCCTGGGGGTTCGAGGGGGTCGTGGTCGCGGACTACTTCTCCGTCCTGTTCCTGCAGACGATGCACGCGATCGCCGAGGACGCCGGCGACGCCGCGCGGCTCGCACTGACCGCAGGAATCGACGTCGAGCTGCCGAGCACCGAGGCGTACGGAGCCCCCCTGCGCGAGCGCGTGGAGTCGGGCGAGGTGGACGAAGCCCTCGTCGATCGCGCCGTCACCCGGGTGCTCGCGCAGAAGGAGCGCCTCGGTCTGCTCGATGAGGCGTTCGACGCAGCCCCCGACCTCGGTGGATCTCGACTCGCCGGCATCATCGCGCGCTCGCCCGGCGCCTCGCCGAGGAGTCGGTCATCCTGCTCTCCAACGACGGGACGCTCCCGCTCGACAGCCGCGGCGGATCGCCGTGATCGGCCCCAACGCCGCTCACGCGGAGGCGCTGATGGGCTGCTACTCGTTCGCGAACCACGTTCTGGCGCACCACCCCGAAGTGGAGATGGGGTTCGAGATCCCGAGCCTGTTCGACGCTGCTCGGCGCGCAGTTCGCCGACGCGCAGGTCCTGTTCGCGCCCGGCTGCTCCGTCGAGGACCTCGATCGCTCCGGCATCGCCGAGGCGGTGGAGGCCGCCGCCGACGGCGGATGTGGCGATCGTGGTCGTCGGCGACCGCGCGGGCCTGTTCGGCCGCGGCACGGTGGGCGAGGGCAACGACGTCGAGAGCCTCGAGCTGCCGGGCGTGCAGCGCGAGCTGGTCGAGGCGGTCGTCGCGACGGGCACCCCCGTGGTGATGGTCCTCCTGACCGGTCGGCCGTATGCGATCGACTGGGCGCTGGATGCCGAGACCGCGCCTCGTGCGGTGCTGCAGGCGTTCTTCCCCGGTGAAGAGGGTGCACCGGCGATCGCGTCGATCCTCGCGGGCGAGACCGCCCCGAGCGGGCGCCTGCCGGTCTCGCTCCCCCGCTCCGCCGGATCACAGCCGTATCTCGTATCTGCATCCGATCCTGGGCGGCCCGAACGAGATCACGAGCGCGAGCAGCGCGCCCGTCCGCCCCTTCGGCTTCGGGCTGTCGTACACGTCGTTCTCGCACAGCGACCTCAGGGTTCAGACCCACGTCCGCACGGACGACGCCTTCGCCGTGTCGGTCCGCGTGCGCAACGACGGATCGCGCGCGGGCACCGACGTCGTGCAGCTGTACGCGCGCGATGTCTACGCATCCGTGACGCGCCCCGTCGCGCAGCTGCTGGGGTACGCGCGCGTCTCTCTCGACGCCGAGCAGGAGGCCGTCGTCGAGTTCGACGTGCCGACGGCGCGGCTCGCGTTCACCTCGCTCACCGGCGAGCGCATCGTCGAGCCCGGCGCGATCCGGCTCTGGGTCGGAGCGTCCTGCGCCGATCGTGAGACGACCGGCGACGTCGAACTCACCGGTCCCACTCACGTCGTGACGGCGGCCGATCGCCGGCTGACGGGGGTGAGCGTGCGGACGGTGGTGCCGGCGAGCTGATCGGTGCGGCCGAGGCGGCATTCGCAGACACTTTGTCCGACCCGCTGGGGCATCTCGCGCAGGGGTGATCCGAGTATCGTCGGGGCGCCGTCCAGGAAGGCCAGCGCATGTCGATCTCCACCGAAAGCGCGTCCCGCACCGAGGCCGGACTGCAGGTCATGGCGCGCGACCATCTGTGGCTGCACTTCTCCCGCAATCCGTCATGACCGAGGGTCCGGCGTGCCGATCATCGTGAAGGGCGAGGTCACCGCATCTGGGACTCCGCGGCAAGGAGTACATCGACGGGCTCCGTCGTCAACGCCGGTCACGGGCGCCGCAGGCTGGCCGAAGCCGGCCCACGCCAGGCTGAGCAGCTCGCTCTTCCCCATCAGTCGACGCGCAGCGGGCTGCGATCGAACTGGCGGACGGCATCGCCGGCCTGCGGCGGGCGACCTCGACCAGGTTCTTCTCGACCGCGGAGGCCGCGTTCGCGGACACTCTGAACACCGGCTCCGCCCCCAAGCTCGCTCGGACGCACGCCTCTCGGCACCGCGCACGATGACCCGCGTATGGTCAGGGCAACGTCGATCCAGCTGGCACCGCCGCTCACGGCCCCGCGGAGTTCAATGAGATCGAGCAGATCCTGCGCAGCGTGCTCACCGAGGCGTGGACGCGGCTCTGATCCGGACCGCTTTTCCACAGGCGTAGCCGGGTCAGGTCGGATGTGGCTTATGGTGACTCGGTGGGCACCATTTACTACGGCGGCTCGGCGACGCCGATCAACATAGATGACCGCGCACTGGCGCACCTGAAGGTCGTCATCGCCACCAAGCTCCGCCGCAGCGAGAGCTTCACGGTCACCTGGCGGCATCCGGATGATCAGCCGCGCGGTCGCAGCACCATCTGGCTGCATCCTTCCATCCCGCTGCGATTCGTCTTCGACGACCCCGAGCCCACCGACCTGAGTCGAGAGTGGATCGAGGAGCTCGCGAGCTCTGCGAATTCGTCAGGCGGCATCACGCTGATCGCCGAGCACTTCGACACCGGACCGCTGGAGGTCGTCGGCGGCGGCGACTCCGAGCTGTCGGTCGGCAAGGTCGAAGTGGAAGAGCTCGCGATCGACAAGCTCACAGTCGCCGGCAGGTCGGTCACAAGCGGCTCGCCCGAGGACTTCGACGTGCTCCAGACCGCCGAGACGGCCATCCAGTCCGAAAGCTGATCACTCCTCGACGGGAGCGTCCTCGGGCTCGGCCGTGATCGTGAGCCCGTTCGGGCCGCTCGCGGCCTGCATCAGGTCTTCGATCCACGCGCGGTTGATCCGCGGGTTGCGGCTTCCGAAGAAGTGGAACTGGATCGGCACCGACGGGTGCATCCAGAAGCTGCGACGTCCGCTGCCGTCGCCCACCTCGACGTCGAACATGAACGCCTCGGTACGACGCAGCTTGTTCATCACGACGATCCGCAGGTGCGCCAGCGTCCGGTCGTCGATGTCGACCGAGTTCGCCATCGTGTCGTAGATGAACCTGCCCATGAGCTCGAGCCTAGTCGGGGTCGCGCGCGTCTGCGGGGGGGCGAGTTCAGCGCCCCATCACGGTAGAATCCCGGCCTGCGCAGCGTCGACCGCAATCGACCGCCACGACCCGGAGCCGCACAAGCTCCCTCAGCGTGGCGCGAACGCCGCGCGGAACAGCGCCCGTGCGCGACGTGCCACCTCCGGGCGGCTGGGCGGGTCCGCCCGCGCGAGCTCGGTGGCCAGCATCCCCGTCGCCATCATCACGTCCTCGACGTCCACATGCGCGCCGACGTGCCCGAGCGAGCGTTCGCGAGCCAGCAGGCGCGAGACGACATCGCGAAAGCGGATGCCGAGCGGGGCGACCCGCGGGTCGTGCAGGTCGGCCGTGATGAGGTCGATGAACGCCGTCGCGACCATCGCCTGCGAGACGACCCGGTCGAGAAGGTCGTCGATGGTCCGGTCGTCCGGTGCGGTGAACTCCTCGAGATCGATGAGGTTCTCCTCGAAGACGGCGACCGCCAGAGCCGTGCGATCGGGGAAGTGTCGGTAGAGGCTGCCCTGGCCGACGCCGGCGCGCTTGGCGACCGCGCTGAACGGGGCGCTCGGGCCGTCGACAGCGTAGAGCTCGCGTGCGGCGGCGATCAGGGCGGCACGATTGCCCGGCCCGGCGGCGGGCCCGCGGTTGGGACGCGCGTCGGCCCGTCGGGGGTGCGCGGCAGAGCCCGGCGGGGGTTCGTGATCGTCTTTCTCAGGGGTCGGCACGGGTGTAGCCTAATACCGGACATTGTTGTCCGGTCGAAAGGGAAACACATCATGAGCACTGCAACCGCGCCGCTGACCGGCGACTCCTCCATCGCCACCTGGCTCGACGACCCGGTGGGGGGTGCGATCCTGCGCGGCATGCTGGCGCAGAGCGGGCAGAGCGCCGACGTCTTCAAGCCGATCAAACGGCTGGCGATCAAACGCCTGGTGAAGATGAGCCGCGGCGCCTTCACGCAGGAGATGCTCGATGACCTGGTCCGTCGTGCCGCCGCCGGCGACGTGCCCCCGGCTCCGGATGCCGCGTCCGCTCGTCTCGGACGACGCGCCGGCAACCGCTCCGTCGGCCGCGCTGCGCGAGTGGACCGAGCGGATCGATCAGGGGCGGTTCACCGGTCAGACCGTGATCGTGACCGGCGCAGGTTCGGGAATCGGCCGCGCCACGGCATCCCGCATCGCCCGCGAAGGCGGTCGCGTCATCGCAGTCGACGTGAGCCAGGAGCGCCTGGATGAGTTCGCCGGGGCGCACACCGGAGGCGACGTCGTGACGCTCACCGCCGACATCACCGACGACGCGGGCGTCGCTCGTATCATCGAGGCCGCAGGCGGAACGATCGACGGCCTCGCCAACATCGCAGGGATCATGGACGACATGACCCCGGTCGGCGACGTATCGGATGCCGTCTGGGAGCGCGTCTTCCGCGTGAACGTCACCGGCACGATGAAGCTCATGCGCGCGGTGATCCCTGCGATGCTGGCGCAGGGTGGCGGTTCCATCGTCAACACCGCGTCGGAGGCCGCGCTCCGCGGCTCCGCCGCCGGTGTCGCGTACACGGCCTCCAAGCACGCGGTGGCCGGCCTCACCAAGAGCAGTGCGTTCATGTACGGGCCGAGCGGCATCCGCGTCAACGCCGTCGCCCCCGGGCCCACGATCACCAACATAGAGGCGAGCTTCGGATCGCCGCTGGGCGCCGAACGGATCCAGACCGCGATGGCCGTCATGCCCGACCCGGTCGAGGCCGATGCCCTGGCAGCATCCATCACCTTCCTGCTGAGCAACGACGGCGTCAACGTCAACGGCATCATCATGGCCAGCGACGGCGGATGGTCCGCCGCCTAGCGTCCGCTCAGCGCGGAGCGCGGCGACGCATGATGGCGGCGGCCGAGACCGTCGCCGCGAGCACCAGTGCGACGAAGACCAGAAGCACCGCCGACGTCGGGGCGAATGTCAGGGCCACTCCGACGGCCAGCACCGGCAGCACCGGTCCGGCGTAGGCGATCAGGAACAGCAGCGCGAGCGTCTCGCCGGCGTGGCCCGGCTCGGCGACGGTGGTCGCGGTGGCGATCGCGCATCGGAAGAGGACACCCACGCCCAGCCCGGCGATCACACCGCCTGCGATGAACACCGCGAGCTGAGGCAGCAGCGGTCCGACCGCCACGCAGACCAGACCGACGCTGCAGGCGGTGATCGCGATGCTCAGCTGGGTGCGCAGTCTCACACGGGCCAGCGCGAGCTGACCGATCGCGGCGGATGCGAACACGGAGAACCCCGTGACGCCTGCCAGGAGATGATCGCCGTCGCCGAAAGTGCCTGCCAGGAACGTCGGTGCGAGCGAACTGAAGAGTCCGAACACCGCGAACCCGGCGAAGGCGCCGAAGGCGGCAGCGAGGAAGATCGAGCGGTGCGCCCGTGGCACCGACAGCCGCTGCGGGCGATACCGCGGCCGAGGATCCGGGGGGATGACCGTCTCGGGCACCGTCAGCAGGGCGAGTGCACCGAACGTGAGAAGCACGAGGAACACCGCGTGCGGAAGCTCGGTCGGGTCCGGCAGGAACTCGGCGAAGAGCCCGCCGATCAAGGGCCCCAGCGCGAGTCCGCCGAGATTCGCGGCGCCGGCGACCGAGGTCGCGACCACCAGGCCTTCCCGCGGCCGCGCAATGGCGCGGAGCTCGCCCAGGTGAGCGGTCGCGGTTGCGGAGAGGATGCCGATGCTGGCTCCGTTGACGAAGCGTGCGGCGATCAGTCCGGGCACCTCCGGCCAGAGCAGGAACATGAGAGCCGACACGATCGAGACCACCACGGCGATGACCAGCATCCGGCGCCTGCCCACCCAGTCGCTCACGTGTCCCGACCAGGTAGAGGCTGAGCATCACGCCGACGGCATAGGCCGCGAAGATCACCGTGATCACGCTCACCGGGAAGCCGTCCTGCTCCTGGTAGAGCGGATAGAGCGGAGTCGGGACCGTCGAGTACGCCATGGTCGTGAAGAAGACCGCGGCGACGATCCAGAAGCCCGCCGCGTGTCCGACGCCCGACACCTGCGCCGACGCGCCCTGCGCGTGCACCGGCGACTCACCCATGCGACCGAGCGTACGACCTGATCAGGGAGGTGTCCGGAGGTCCGAGGGGGCGCGCGTCAGCAAGCCGGGGGTCTGGGGCGGAGCCCCAGTGGGGGCGCGCGTCAGCAAGCCGGGGGTCTGGGGCGGAGCCCCAGTGGGGCCGCGCGTCAGTGCTCGACGATCTCGGACTCCCCCGGCATGCCGTCGACGAACCGAGGCTCCGGTCGTGACGCTCCGATACGAGCGGAAGACCATCGGCAGTCCGCGCGCGGCATCCCACCGGAGCGAGTCGGTGACCTGAACATGGACGTGCGGCTGCGTGCTGTTGCCGGAGTTGCCGCACGCGCCGATCGGGTCGCCGACACGCAGCGTGTCGCCCACCGTCACGCGCACCGATCCTCGCCGAAGGTGGACGAGCCCGACGTAGGGGCCGCCCCCGTCGAGGGCGATGATCACGTGATTGCCCGCGATGGCCTCGATGCCCTCCCGCACCCGGCCCGCCTGGCCGAGCATGTAGGGGACGAGCGCGAACTGCGAGCGGCGCGCGACGTGGTCGGCTTCGCCGTCGTGCGCGACGACGACCGTGCCGGCGCAGGGAGCGAGGATCGGCTGCCCGAAGCCGATGAACAGGTCGTTCGGCTCCGTGGCCAGCACCGATCTCCAGGATGTCGGCGCCGATCGACCGCGGTCGTCGACCGCGACGAAGTCGATCGCGTACGTCACTCCGAACAGGTCGGTGCCATGGCTCGGCACCCGGCGCGCGGGGCTGTTGCGGGCCAGCCATCTGCCGCGGAAGGGCAGTTCGAGCCGGATCGGACCCATCGCGGTCACCCGCGCAGGGCGCTCAGCCCGGCGACGTCGTATGCGAGCTCGACCGCCTCGTAGATCGCCGCGTCGATCGTGCGCGGAGCGTACGCGTCGCCGATCGTGACGACCCGCGCGGGCGACCGGCTCTCATCGTCGATCAGTCCCGCGATGCCGACCGGGCTGCGCGGCTCGATGGCGACGATCGCGTCCAGTCCGTCGAGCGCTGCGCGTGCGCCGGTCACACCGTCGCTGATGTCGAGCGTGCCCGGGTGCACCCGCTCGACGCGCTGCGAGACCCGCCGCTCGAACCCGCCGTGCCCACCCAGCTGCTCGAGGAGGAGCGGCCGGTCGTAGCCGGCCCCGACGTGCGGGAAGACGGTCTCGAACGGCGTGACCAGGACGAGTTCGCGGACGGATTCGAGCAGCATCAGGACGATGCCCGAGGCATAGGCTGTGCCGTCTGCGTCGACGACCGCGATGCGGCCACCGAGCAGGGCGGGGTCGGATGCCGCGGTGAAGGCGTCGACGGTCCCCGTCGCGGGGAAGCCGCCGAGGTACGCTCCGCCGATCGCGAGCGACGTCGCCTGCGGCGCGACGGCGCCGGTCGCGATCACGATTCCGTCCGGGTGCTCGCTCCGGAGCAGTTCTGCGGTCGCCTCGACTCCGAGCCGCACCTCCACACGCGCCGCGGCGAGGTCGCGCTGCAGGTCTCCGATGAGGAGGTCGATGCTCTCGCGGCCGGGCACCGAGCGCGCGAGCAGCAGCTGACCGCCCAGGACCGGGGCACGCTCGACGAGGGTCACCGCATGGCCGTCCGAGGCGAGCTCGACGGCGGCGCGCATGCCCGCCGGACCGCCGCCGACCACGACCCATCGCTCGGGCATCGCGGCAGCCGGGCGCGGGCGGCCGGTCGAGCTCGCGGCCGGCGAGCGGGTTCACCGTGCACGACATCGGCAGACCGCGACTGCCCCGGCCGAGGCATCCCTGGTTCAGGCGGATGCAGTGACGGATGCTGTCGGTGCGCCCGTCCCTCAGCTTGACGGCCAGGTCGGGGTCGGCGATCTGGGCGCGGGTGAGCGCGACCATGTCTGCGATGCCATCGCGGACGACCTCTTCGGCCTGCTCGACCGCCATCGCCGCGCCGACCCCGAAAACGGGCACGTCGGGATTGGCCGCCTTCACGGCCGCGACCTCGTCGCGCAGCCACGCGTAGGGCATAGCAGCCGACGGGAACACCTGATGCACGTTGTGGTAGCCGCCCGCCGCCAGATCGAGGAAGTCGATCCGTGCGGATGCGCGGAGCACCGCGATGACCTCGCGCAGATCGGCGGCATCCATCCCGTCGGGGTGGAACTCGTTCGCGACGATGCGGATGCCGACCACGAAGTCGTCGCCGACCCGGGCGCGCACGGCGGCGAGCACTTCGCGGCAGAAGCGCGTGCGGCCTTCGAGGTCGCCGCCGTACCGCGTCGGTCCGGGCGTTGTACAGCGGGGAGAGGAACTGGTGCAGCAGATAGCCGTGCGCCATGTGGATCTCGACGCCGTCGAAGCCTCCTGCTTGGGCGATCTCGGCGGAATCCGCCCACGCGGCCGTGAATCTGCGGATCTCGGCGATGCTCATCTCCCGCGTCGCGTGCGCTGTCGACGGCGACAGCATGCGCGACGGAGCATATACCGCGCGAGGGCCGTCCGGTCCGTCGGGAGCCGCCTGCGCGCCGTGGTGGTTGAGCTGTACGAAGACGCGCGAGCCGGCCGCTCGGATGGCATCCGTCATCCGAGCGTCGGCCTCGACGGCCTCACGGCGGAACGCGTCCTCGAATCCGCGGATCGAGCCGGAGGGATGCACGAATTGATTGCCCGCGATGAAGAGGCCGCACCCGCCCTGCGCCCGGCGCACGAAGTACGCGGTCTCGCGCTCGGACTCCACGCGGTCGGAATACTGCTTCGAATGGGCGGTCTGCAGGATCCGGTTGGGCACCGTGACGCCGCCGATCCGCAGCGGAGCGAACAGCGGGGAGGACGGAAGTGCGTGGATGGTCATTGCGCCCATCTTCGCGCGAGGCGGCGTGGGCCGTCGAGACAGCGCTGGGCCTGACCGTCGACGCGTCAGAGAGCGACGAGCTCGGCGTGCGATCCCACAGGGCTGCGAGCGGCGTCGTCGGCCTGCGGACTGTCCTGGCGAGCGGGGCCGAGCGATGACGGGACCTTGGACCCTTCGCTTGCGGTCGCGCTGTGATCTACGGTTCGACTCGGCGGCGCGTATCGTGCGGTCGCCGGGGAGGCGAGGGGGCACGCCGACGGGATCCATTGGGATGGGTTTCGACGGCGGCGAGACCTCCCTGGTGGCGCTGGAACTGGGTGGCGGTGCGCGCCGCCGACCACGCAGCGCGCGTGGAGGTCCCCGTCTGGGTCGTTCCCGCGGTGGATCGAGCTGAGCAACCATCCGAAGGGGGCCGTCGCTAGACTCGCGTCGACGGGAGGCGGCCATGCGCGGTGACCTCGACATGTCCGCGAGCGGTTCCGGCGCGGACCTCGGCGACGCCATCCGAGCGCAACGGCGCCTGCGGGATCTGCTGACGGCCACGACGAGCGTCGTCGAGCGACTCGACCTCGAGGTCGTTCTGCGACGTATCGTCGAATCCGCGATGGCGCTGGTCGATGCCCGCTATGGCGCATTGGGCGTCATCGCACCGGACGGCCACGGACTCGAGCGATTCATCCAGATCGGCGTCGACGCGGCGACCGCAACGAAGATCGGGCATCCGCCGGACGGGCGAGGCGTGCTCGGCGCGGTGATCGCCGAGCACGCGCCGATCAGACTCGAGCATCTTGCGGACGATCCGCGCTTCGGAGGACTGCCTGCGCATCACCCCGCCATGGACTCCTTCCTCGGCGTGCCGATCCGGGTCGGCGAACAGGTGTACGGCAGCCTCTACCTGTCTGAAGGAGACGCGCGGACCGTTCACGCCGGACGATGAGGAACTCGTCGTGGCGCTTGCCGCGACCGCGGGCATCGCCGTCGAGAACGCCCGCCTGTACGACCTCGCGCGTTCGCGCGAGGAGTGGAGCGCGACGACAGCCGACGTGATGGCGGCGATGCTGCAAGTCTCGGGCGAAGACGTTCTCGAGATCATCGTCGAGCGTGTGGGCGCGCTGATCGACGTGGACCTCGTCGGCGTCGTGGTCCCGCACGGCACCACCGAATTGCTCGTCACGACGGTGCGCGGCCCGAGCGCTGAGCTGTGGCGCGGCCGAGTGTTCGCCGCTGAGGGCACGCTCGCTTCGCGTGCGCTCGCAACCCGTCGCGCCGCGAGCGTCGGAGCTCGGTCATCGGTGGCTGCAGGCTTTCCCGGGTTGGGGCCCACTGTGGCCGTCCCGCTGTTCGCCGGGGAGGAGCCGCTCGGCGTCCTGATCATCTCCCGCCGCCCGGGAAGCCCGGGCTTCGCCGACGCCGACGTCGACCTGGCGTTCGCGTTCGGGGCTCAGGCCGGCGTGGCGATCGAGATCGTTCGGGCCCGGGATGACCGCCGGCGACTCGAGCTCTCGCGCGACCGCGCCCGGATCGCGCGGGATCTGCACGATCACGTCATCCACCGGCTCTTCGGTGCGGGTCTGTCGCTCCAGGCGGTTTCGGGCACGGTCGACCGCGACGCGTCCGCGGCCATCGAGGCGCAGATCGACGCAGTGGACGCGGCGATCAAGGACATCCGCACGATCATCTTCGCTCTGGGCTCGGAGGAGCGCGCCAAGGGAAGGCGCGTTCGTGATCGCATGCTCGATGTCGTGTCCGAGCTGTCGGCCGCGATGCCGGCGACCCCCCGCGTCATCTTCTCGGGACCCCTCGACTCGGTGGTGTCGCCCTCGCTCGCCGACGACCTGACGGCCGTCCTGCGTGAATGCCTCCTCAACGTCGTCAAGCACGCCGGCGCCGAGTTCGTCGAGATCGATCTGGGCATCGCCGACGGCGACGTGCTTCTTCGCGTCGAGGACGACGGTCGCGGCCCCTCCCTGCCGGCCGAGCTGGGCGGGCTGGCCAATCTGACGGATCGTGCGCGACTCCGAGGCGGGACGTGCACGATCGGGGTCGGGACCAGCGGGGGCACGCGCATAGAGTGGGCGGCACCGGTGCATGACCAGCGAGCGAGGACCGCGAACGTGATCAATGTCTTCTTGGTGGACGACCACGAGATCGTCCGGCGTGGCATCGCTCAGCTCATCGATGCGGAGTCCGATCTGCGGGTCGTGGGCGAGGCCGGCTCGTTCGAGCAGGCGACCCGCCGCCTCGCGGCGACCGCTCCCGACGTCGTGATCCTCGATATGCGCCTTCCCGACGGTGATGGCATCGACCTGTGCCGCGACATCCGTTCTGCTCGACCGGAAGTCGCGTGCCTGATCCTGACCGCATACGACGACGACGCAGCCTTGAGGTCGGCCGTGCTGGCCGGTGCGAGCGGCTACGTCCTCAAGGACATCCGCAGCCGAGAGCTGATCGGCGCCATCCGCCGGGCGGCGGCGGGCGGCATGATCCCGTCGAAGGAGGTGATGAGCCAGGCGGCGAGCACTCTGGATGCCGATGTCCGCGATGAGTCGCCGATACCCGCGCTTTCGCTGCGGGAGGGCCAGGTGCTGGGTTTGATCGCGGAGGGGCTCACCAATCGCGAGATCGGCATTCGACTCGGGCTCGCCGAGAAGACCGTCAAGAACTACGTGAGCGGACTGCTGGCCAAGCTCGGGATGGAGCGGCGGACACAGGCAGCCGTCTACGGCGCAGGGCGCAACCGCGAAGAGTCCTGATCCGGGCCGGCCCAGGGTCTTCCGGCCCGGACGACGGTCGGACCGATCAAGCCAGCAGCCGCTTCATGTCGGCGAGGTTCGACTCGGACTGCTCGAGCAATGCCCGCAGCTCCTTGACGGTGGCCGCCGAAGAGGCGGATGCCGGCTCGGATGCGGCGGCGACGGCGGGTGCGGCGTGCGCCGGCGGGGGCTCGACCGGCGCGGCGTCCTCAGCCGGGGCGGCCGCGGCATTCGCGTCATCGGCGCGCCCGTCGCCTTTGCGTGGGCTGAGGAAAAGGTTCGCGAGATATCCCGTGAACGTTCCGAAGATGCCGACGCCGATGATGATGATGATGCTGCCCCACGCGCGTCCGGCGTCGGTCACCGGATACCTGTCGCCGTAGCCCACCGTGGAGATCGTCACGATCGTGTACCAGAGGGCATCGGAGGCGTTCGTGATATTGGCGCCCGGGGCGTACTGCTCGATGTAGAGCATCAGAAGGCTGCCGAACTGCAGGACCAGGATCCCCATCAGCAGCAGCACGAGAAGCGCACTGCCGGCCCGGTCCCGGGTCAAGGTCCGCCATACGGATCGCGGACCGAGATCCCGCAAGAGCCGGTAGACGCGCACCAGCCGGAAGATGCGCAGGATCTTCAGCTGCGGGAACGGAAGGCTGGCCAGGAGGTCGGCCCATCCGAACTGTTTGAAGAAGTAGGCCGCGCGCCTCGGGGCGGTGATCAGGCGGAAGGTGAAGTCGCCGAGGAAGATCGCACTGAAGATCGCATTCATGACTAGCAGGATCGACTGCAGCGACTGTTCGCTGGAGACGAGCCAGACCAGCATCAGATTGACGATCGACAGCATCGAGAGGATGCCGATGAAGATCTCGTAGCCAGGACTCTTCAATTCGCTGCGCGCGCTCATGTCGCGATTGTGGCATCTTGCGGCGCTCTACTCCTCGTCGGCCGGGTTCTCGATGAGATGCAGCTGCGTGCCGTCGAGATCGATGAGGAACGCCGCGCGCTGACCCCACTCCTGCAGCGCGATGGGGATGAGTCGAGGGATGCCGGTCACCGTCAGCGGGACGCCCGCCGAGGCGATCGCCTCGAAGAGTGCCGGGAAGATCATCGACTCGGATGCTGCACATGAAAGAGCTCTCGAACGGGTCGAGATCGGGATACCGGAAGAACTCCAGCCGCATCGCCCCACGCCGCAGGATCAGCCATCCGTCGTCCTGGTAGTCCTCGACGAAGCCGAAGCGTCCGTAGAACTCGATGGTCGCGCCGAAATCGCGCGACGGAAGATTGGGCACCGCTCGGTCGGCCATGCAGCGACCCTACGACGCGGGCTCCGTCAGCGCAGGGTGTCGAGGATGTCGGTCAGTGTCTCGAAGGTGGTCAGAGGGCTGATGATCGCGAAGCGCAGCACCGTCTCTCCCGCGTGCGAACTGGGCACGACGAAGGCCCTCTGCTCCTCCAGCAGACGGTCCGACCACGCCTTGTAGTCCGCGGGCGTCCAGCCCTCCCGTCGGAAGACCACGACCGACAGCTGCGGGTCTCGCACGAGCGACAGGCCTTCACGCGCGGTGATCTCGTCGGCGATGCGCCGGGCGAGCAGGATGCCGCTGTCCACCGCAGCGCGGTAGTGCTCGGTGCCGTGCGTCGCCAGGGAGAACCACAGCGGAAGTCCCCGCGCACGCCGGGTGAGCTGAATCGCGAGGTCGGACGGATTCCAGTCCGCGGACTCTGTCAGCGTGTCGAGATACTCCGCCTTCTGCGTGTGCGCGGCGAGCGCGACGGACGGATCCCGATAGATGAGCGCGCACGCGTCGAACGGTGCGAAGAGCCACTTGTGCGGATCGACGATGACGGAGTCGGCGTCGCCGACGCCCGCGAAGGCGGGGCGCATGCGCTCCACGAGCATCGCCGCCAGCCCATAGGCGCCGTCGATGTGGAGCCACACGTCACGATCGCGCGTCGCTGCCGCGATGGATTCGATGTCGTCGACGATGCCGAAGTTGGTGGTGCCGCCGGTCGCGACCACCGCGAACACGGCCGCGCCGTGCTCATCGAGCGTGCGCGTCACCGCGTCGCCGTGGAGTCGGCCGTCGGAGTCGGGCTGCGCGGTGGCGACATCCACATCCATCACCGCCGCCGCCGAAGCGATCGACGAATGAGCCTCCGCACTGCAGACGACGATCCACCGCGCCGGGTCCGGCACCCCTGCCGCGCGGTTGCGCCGGCGCGCGACGTCCCGGGCCGCAACCAACGCCGACAGATTGCCGATGGTGCCGCCCTGGACGAAGACGCCACCTGCGGTCTCGGGGAGCCCGAACTCGGAGGCCAGCCAGTGCAGCACCTCGTTCTCGGCGAACACGGCGCCCGAGCCCTCCAGCCATGAGCCGGCATAGATCGCGGAGGCCGATACCACCACGTCGAACGCGAGGGCCGCTTTGGTCGGAGCGGACGGGATGAACGACAGGTAGCCGGGGTGGTCGGTGGAGACACAGGCCGGCGCGAGCACGTTCTCGAACAGCCCGATCGCGCGGCGCGCGCCGATTCCCTCGGCCGTGATGGAGCCGGAGGCAAGCCGCGCCAGATCGTTCGGCGGCATCGGCTTGTCGAGGGGGATGTTCTCGAACAGCGCTCGGCGACGCGCGTAGTCGAGCACCTGGTCGACCGTGTCCCACGTCTCCCTCGAGATGGCGTGCATGCGCTCGGGCTCGTGAGCCTCGGTCATGGTTATCTCCTGTTCGGGTCGCGCGTCTCGGGCCGATCGTCGCGACAGACCCTGACAGTCTGCTCGCCCCCGGCCGCTTCGGCGAGTCCTGCCCGCATCGGCGCGGACTCGACGAGATCGTCAGGCCTCGAGGATCCGTGTCAGCCAGGCGTCGCGCGCGGCGGTCGCCGCAGCGGTGATCCTGGCGCCGGGTGCGAAGTTCTCGAATCCGTGGAACCCACCGGGCCAGACATGCAGCTCGGCGGATCCGCCGCAGGCCCACATGCGTGAGGCGAAGGCCACCGCCTCGTCGCGGAAGACCTCGGCGCTGCCGACCGAGATGAATGCCGCTGGGAGTCCGGCGAGGTCGTCGGCTCGCGCGGGCGCGGCGGTGGCCGGCACGTCATCACCGCCGCGTCGCTCGCCGAGGAGTGCGGTCCACCCGGTGAGGTTGCTCTCGTGATCCCAGACGCCGATGCCGTCGATCTGGTGCGCGGAGACGGTGTCATCCCGGTCGTCGAGCATCGGGCTGACGAGCACCTGGGCCGAGATCGCCGGCGCTCCACGCTCACGGGCGAGCAGGCAGACGCCCGCCGCCAGCCCCGCGCCTGCGCTCTGTCCGGCGACGATCAGCCGACGCGGGTCGACACCGAGCTCGACCGCGTTCGCATCCATCCATGTGAGGGCGGCGAAGCAGTCCTCGACGGGTGCGGGATCGGGATGCTCCGGTGCGAGGCGATAGTCGACGGCGACGACGACCGCGCCGTGACTGGCGATGAACGGAAGATACGCCTGCACCCCGCCGAATCGATTGCCGAAGATCATCCCGCCCCCGTGCAGATACAGGATGCCGGGACCCGGCGCCCTGTTCTGGCCTGCCCGGAAGATCGACACGGCGATGTCCGCGCCGGCGTGTCCTGCGATCGTGCGCTCCTCATGGAGGGCCCCGATGCGATCGACGAGACCGCCGACGGTGGGGTCGGCCGGCAGAGCGCGGAAGCGCCCGATCATCTCGGGCGTGATGGTCGGGGGGACCTTGTCGGCGAGTCCCCTCAGGACGACGTCCAGCTCCGGATCGAACGGCGGTGGCGGATGCTGCGCCATCTGGCCTCCTCGGCGGCGGTCGGTTCCTGTCGTCCAGCGTGGCGCGGTGGTGTCAGCGCCGCAACGGTCGCCGGCGAGTGCGATTCATCCGGCACCGCCGCGGGACGCCGCGCTCACTCCTGCGGAGCGACGGGCTCGCTGGGCTGACCGGTGGCGTTGGCGTTGGCGTGATCTCGTTGGCGTTGGCGTTCGCTTGGCCGGTGGCGCTGGGCATTGGCCTTCGCTTCGGTGTCGGCACGGGATTGGCGTTCGCGTCGCCGTTCGCGCCGGCGGCCTGGGCGTTCGCTTGTCGCGTTGGCGTTGGCGTTGGGGTCGGTTGGCGTTCGCGTTGGCGTCCGGCCCGTTCGGAGTGGCGTCGGCGTTGCCCTGACCGTCGGCCAGCCCGTTCGCGACACCCTTCCCCTGGCCGTTCGCGACACCGTTTGCCTGCCGACGCGCGCTGCCCTCGCGGCGGGACCGTTCGCGGTGCCGCTTCGCCGTGGCCGTTGACGGCGCCGATTCGCGTTGCCGCTGCCCTGGCCGTTGGCGGTCCCGCTGCCCTGACCGGTCGCGTTGCCCTTCGCGGTGCCGCTGCCCTGGCCGTTGCGGCGCCGTTCGCGGTGCCGCTGCTCTGGCCGTTGGCGTTGGCGTTTCCGTTGCCCTGGTCGTTCGCATTGCCATTCCCGAGACCGTCTGCGCCGCCGGAGGCGGAGCCACCGGATTCAGCCGGAAGCGCTCGATCGCCTCCCGAGCCGTCAGGGTCTGCCGGGACGATCGGATGCGTGAGCGGGCCGGCTTCCGAGTCCGCGCCGGGAGAAGCGTCCACGATGCTGAGTGACGACTCTCCGGGGTGCGAGTCCTGCGTGGAGATCGAATGCGCAGCCCTTTCGCCCGACGCGGCGATCAGCAGCGGCGCGGGCGCGATGACGACGCCCGCCACCAGCGCACAGGCGGCGACCTTCCCCACGATCGCGAATGCTGCCGCTCCCCCGCTGACGGCCCCGGATCCGCCGACCGTCGCTGCGATGCCCGCCGTAGGCGCGCCGATCGTCGTGGCGGACGCCGCCGCCGCCGAGCCGGCCGCGAATTTCGACCCGAAGGCAGTCGCGGTGCCTCCGGCGATCAGCACCGGCAGGAGGAGCAGCGCGAGCTTTCCGGGCGTCAGAAGGTCGGCGAGCTCTCCGGCGACTGCGGTGCAGCGCGTGCACCCGCCCAGATGCTGTTCGACTCGCGTTCGGTCGCGGCGCGGAAGCGTACGGCGGGAGTGAGCGCCGAGCAGGGAGGTGACCGCCTCGCAGTCCTTGTCGAGGTCGGAAGCAGTGCCGACGTGCTGCTGGATCCAGGCGGTGCGCAGCGCTTCGCGGGCGCGGAAGGCGAGCGCCGAGACCGCGTTCGCATTCATCCCGAGCAGGGAGGCGGTGTGCTCCCGGGACAGGCCCTCGACTTCGGTGTACCAGAGGACCTCCTGCCACCGCGCCGGCAGGGAGAGGAAGGCGCGGGCGGTGACGGAGTCGTCGAACCGGTTGAGCGTCGCCACCTCCGCGCCGTCGTCGCCGATCACCTCTTCGATGGAATCGCCGGCGGGTGCGGTCCGGCGCGCTCGAACCATCGACACATAGGTGTTGCGCACGGAGGACCGCAGGTAGTAGCGGAAGTCGTCCTCGGGTCCGCCACCGGCCTTGATGGCGATGTAGACCTTCATGAAGGCCTCCGAGACGACGTCGTCGGCATCCGTAGACGGAGAGCGTCCGCGCATAGCTCACAGCGCCCGGCGAGTGCCGTGCCCATAGCGCCGCGTACGCACGCCGTGACCCGTCTCGAGTTGCGCGCACAAGTTCAGCGTCGCTCAATTCCCCAAAATCGGTGCGAACGTGCGACGATCTCGAATCGTCAGTCACTGAGCATGCATATCACGCGGAGTCGCCCAACGGAAGCCGAGTCGGGATCTTCCAGCGGAATGAGATGTTGGGGGGCCGACGCCGACTTCTGGGGATGAATCCAAGCGACGCCGGCCCTGAGGCACTGTTGGGGCAGCGCCACGAAGCTCGGGTATTGCTCCACTTCGTACTGGAAGGACGCACAGGGCGGCCTTCCATTACGCGATAGCGCGAGATTCTTCGATTCTTCCGACGGACTTGTCGAGGCCGGATGCCGTCGTTCGACGCCAGGATCAGAACGGGTTGTTCCTGAGAACGAGGAGAGCACGATGAGCGATCATTTCCCCACGGCGAGCGGTCTGCCTTTGCCGAGCATCGTCGATCGCGGCGAGTGGCAGCGGCGGCGGGACGAGCTGCTGGTCCGCGAGAAGGCTCACACGCGGGCCGGAGACGCGATCTCCGCCGAACGCCGGCGGCAGCCGATGACTCGGGTATCGTCCGCCACGCTGGTCGGAGCAGACGGGCCGGTTCCGCTGCTCGATGTGTTCGAGGGGCGGCCCCTGCTCATCGCGTACGCGTTCATGTGGCACCGCGGCCGTCCGACCGCCGCGCAGTGCGAGGGGTGCACGCTCACGATCGCCGACATCGCCGCCGCCGCGCCGGCGTACCTGGCCGAGCGTGACGTGACGTTCGCGGTGTTCTGCGAAGGTCCCTGGGACGAGATCGCCGCGTACCGCGACTTCATGGGTTGGACGATGCCCTGGTACTCGACCGAGTTCGTGCAGGACGACCCCGCGCTGGCCGAGGGCGGGATCATGCGGTCGTACCTGCGAGACGGCGACGACGTGTACCTGACCTACGAGACGACCGACCGCGGAACGGAGTCCTTCGCGCCGACCTTCCACCTGCTCGACCTCACGCCGTACGGTCGCCGAGAGGAGTGGGAGGACTCGCCCGAGGGCTGGCCGCAGGGGCGGACGGGTGCGTGGTGGCGGCGCGACGGCCGGCCGGTGGCGCAGTGGCTGCGCACCGACGAGCCGGTGGAGCCGAGCTCCTCTCACCATCACCACTGACCGACGCCGGCACCGCGAGATGCACGAAGGGCTGGAGCGCGTCACGCGCTCCAGCCCAGCATCCGATCGCGGTGCCCGGCTCCTACACCGTCGAGGTCGCGTCCCGCCTCGGCAGCACCCAGCCGGGACGCACGAAGTGGCACGTGTACCCGTGCGGGATCCGCACGAGGTAGTCCTGGTGCTCGGGCTCGGCCTCCCAGAACGGGCCGGCGGGCTCGATCGTCGTCACGGCCTTCCGAGGCCACAGGCCCGACGCGTCCACATCGGCGATCGTGTCGCGCGCAACCTGCTCCTGCTCGGGCGTGAGCGGGAAGATCGCCGAGCGATAGCTCGTGCCGATGTCGTTTCCCTGGCGGTTCAGGGTGGACGGATCGTGGATCTGGAAGAAGAACGCCAGGATGTCGCGGTAGGTCGTCTTCGTGGGATCGAACACGATCTCCACCGCCTCGGCATGACCCGAGTGGTTGCGATAGGTGGCGTGGTCGTTGGTGCCGCCGGTGTAGCCGACGCGCGTGTCGAGCACGCCCGGCTGGCGCCGGATCAGGTCCTCGACGCCCCAGAAGCAGCCGCCGGCGAGCACAGCCGTCTCGGTGCCGGGGGTCTGCGTGACGGTTCCGGTGTCTGTGGGTCCACTTGTCATGATGCGTTCTCCTGGTTGTCAGATCGGTCGCCGAGTGTCTCGAAGCGGTCCTCGAAGAGCCTGCGGTAGTCACCGTAGCCCTGCTCCTCCAGCTCCGCGACGGGCACGAAGCGCAGTGCGGCGGAATTCATGCAGTAGCGCAGGCCACCGGCATCCGCGCGGGCCGTCGTCGAAGACGTGGCCGAGGTGGCTGTCAGCGCCGGCCGAGCGCACCTCGGTGCGCTTCATCCAGAGCATGCCGTCGACGTGCTCCGAGACGGCGTCGGATGCGAGGGGCCGGGTGAAGCTCGGCCATCCGGTGCCGCTGTCGTACTTGTCCGTCGACGAGAAGAGCGGCTCGCCCGAGACCACGTCGACGTAGATGCCGGCCTCGTGGTTGTTCCAGTACTCGTTGCGGAACGGCGGCTCTGTGCCGTCCTCCTGCGTGACGCGGTACTGGGAGGGGGTGAGGCGGCTCAGCGCCTCGGGAGTCTTGCGGTAGTCGTGTGACACGGTTTCCTCCAGTCGGGACGCGGCTGGCTGCAGCGTCACAGAGAAGAACGCAGGTGGTCCCCGGTTTGGTCCCGGCAAGCTGGGAGCGAGCCGTGAGTTCTCAGGCCGACCCTCACGGGGGCCGGCCGCCTTGCGGCGGCTCAGAGGTCCGTACTGCTGAGGACATCGGTCGCCGCGATCTTGAGCACTCCACCCTCGTCCACCAGCTGGTAGGCGGTCACCTCCTGGACGACGCTCCCGTCGCGGAAGTAGTAGGTGAGCGTCGCCTGCGCCTGATCCGGTGCGGACGCCGTCACATCGGCGATCTCGATGGAGGCGATCGCCCCCCAGAACGCCTCGTAGGCACCACGCCCGCCCGCGTGATTCTCCTGGTAGTCGGCGGTCATCAGCGGCCACGCGGCGTCGAGGTCGGCCGGGAGCATCGAGTAGTAGTCGGTGACGGTCTGCACCGCGCGCTGCTCCGGAGTCGGCGGCACGGGCGTCGGCTCCTCCGCAGGCGGCGAGCTCGGTGTCGAGGCAGAAGGAGCCGGCTCGGAGGTGGGAGCCTCGGTGGTGGGTGCTGCCGTCGGGACCTGGCCGGCCCGCGGTTCCGCGTCGTCGTCGACAGTCGGTCGAAGCGGATTGAGGAGGAGGACGGCACCGAAGATGAGCACGCCCACCAGGACCAGGATGCCGGCGACGAGGGCGGTGCGCCGACCGCGGCGGGGCGACGGCGGCGCGGGCGCAGGCGGGGATTCCGGCTCAGGCGCTTCCTGCTGCTGTGGCGCAGCCCGGCCGAGCGGCTCGGTCTCGGCAGTGGGCGGCTCGTAGCGGGTGGGCTGGTCGACTCGAAGGGTTTCGGCAGTGGGGTCCTGCGGAGGAGGCGCGGGGCGAGTGGGCGCCTCGACCGCGACGGCGACCGCAGCGGCAGGCGTCACTTCGAAGCGCTCGGTCGCGACATCCTCCACGCGATCCGTCGCGACATCGTGCTCTGTCGCGACATCCTCCACGTGCTCCGTCGCGACATCGTCGACGGGCTCGGTCGCGACATCCTCCACGGGCTCCGTCGCGACATCCTCCACGCGCTCCGTCGCGACATCCTCCACGCGCTCCGTCGCGACATCGTCCATGCGCTCCGTCGCGACATCGTCCACGCGCTCCGTCGCGACATCGTCCACGCGCTCCGTCGCGGCATCCTCCATGCGCTCTGTGGCGACGTCGTTCAGAGGCTGCGTCGGAACCGCCAGCCACGGCAGTACGGCGGACGCCGCCCCACCGAGACGATTCGCGGTCGCGGTCTGGTCCAGCGACGACAGGGACTGGGCGACCGAGGCCATGGTGGGCCGGCGCTTCGGCTGGGGGGAGAGCATGGTCCGCAGCAGCGGCGCCAACGGGCCGGCGTGCTTGGGGGGCGGATATCCGCCCCGAGCGACCTTGTGCAGGAGGGCGATGGCGTTGCGGTCCGACCCGAACGGCGGTTGACCCTCCAGCGCGGCGTACAGCGTCGACCCGAGCGAGAACACGTCCGATGCGAAGCTCGTGGGCAGCCCCCGAGCAACCTCGGGAGCGAGATACGCGGGGGTTCCGTGGATCATCCCCGTCGCGGTGATCGTCGCATCGCCGAGGGCGTGCGAGATTCCGAAGTCGCTGATCATGGCCGAGCCGTCCGCGGTGATGAGGATGTTCCCGGGCTTCACGTCCCGGTGCACGATCCGCATCTTGTGCGCCGCCGCGAGCGCGGAGCTGACCTGGGCGCCGATCCGTGCCGCTTCGGACGAGCCCAGGGTTCCGTGCTCGCGGAGCAGGTCCGACAGCGGCGTGGACTCGATGAGCTGCATCACGATGCACGGCTGCCCGTCGTGCTCGATGACGTCGAAGACCGTGACCGCGTGCGGGTGGTGAAGGCCGGCGGTGATGCGGGCCTCCCGCATCGCGCGGTCCGTCGCGAGCTCACGCTCCCGTTCGGTCAATTCCGGCTGGGTCCGCAGCAGCTTGAGGGCGACCGGGCGCTGCAGCCGCTCGTCCCATGCCTGCCAGACGATCCCCATGCCGCCCGCGCCGAGCATCTTCACCAGCCTGTAGCGGTCGGCGACCAGCGTGGACGGAGTACTCATGGGACGCGCTCCTCGAGAGCTGCGCAGAACGCTACGCCAGTGCGATGCCAGGTCCGGAGGGCTTGCGCAGACGCGATCGGTGTGGGAGAGCCGATGGCTCACCCCGCAGCGTCAGAGCGCGGGGCGCCGCATGCGGTTCGACAGGCTCGAGCCGGCGAGGACCCCCAACGCGATCGCGACCATCGTCGCCAGCGTGGCGACGAGTGAGGCCGATGCCGCCCTGTCTCCACCCAGCACGTCGGCCACGCCCACAAGGCCCAGTGCGCCGGGCACCAGGAGCCAGAACGCCGGTGTGAAGCTGACGAGCGCAGCCGGGCCGGTGGGCTGGCGTGCGACGAGGGCGGTGACGGGGGTGACGACCAGAGCTCCGACGAAGGCCGACAGCACACCGCCCAGGACGAGGTCTCCGAGCACCTGCGCGGCGTAGGCGACGTAGAGCACGAGCAGGATCCAGGGCAGCGCGCGCCGCGGCGCGCACCGGTGCACGGAGATGGCGACGCCGAAGACGGCAACGGCGATCCACGGGGCGATCGGCCCGAGGAGGTCGGGCTGCTCACTGAAGTCGAAGTCCGGAACGCCGACGAGGGCGCCCGCCGTGACGATCCCGGCGCCGAGCAGAACCAGCTGCATCGCGCCGGCCGCCAAGCGTCCGGCGCCGGAGATCATCTGCCCGGTGGACAGTTCCAGCACCGCGGTGGTCAGGAGCGCGCCGGGCAGAAGGACGACAAGGGGTGCGAGCAAGGCCGCCAGGATGCCGCTGCCGAACCCCGCGCGAAGCAGCAGGAACACGGCCAGTGCGACGCCGAACGCGATCGCCACGGTGATCAGCGCCCCGTAGCGCCGCGGCACCCGCTCGCTGACCAGGAGCGCCGCACCGGTCATCAGTCCGAGCCCGACGGCGAGTGAGACACCGGTCCAGGACGCGCCGAGCAGCACGGCGAGCGCTCCGCTCAGGAACGCATACCCGACCGCGCGCACCAGGCGGCCGTACGTCGGCCGCATGTCGCGGATCCGGGCGATCCGCTCCACCGTCGAGCGCGGGTCCAGCACGCCGGTGCGCGCGGCGTCCACCGTGCGCTGCACCTCATCGACTTGGGACAGGAGCAGCTGTCCGTCGCCGGCGGTCACGGCACCGGTTCGATGCTGACCCTCGCCCCGGGCGGAGACGAGCAGCGCGTTGGGGAAGACCAGCACTTCGCTCTCGGGAAGGCTGTTCACACGCGCGATGTCGACCAGCACGTGCTGGACGGTCTCGACGGAGTAGCCCGCCTGGATCATGGCACTTCCGACCGACTCGGCGGCGGCGAGGGCTGCAGCCGCATCGGGAGCGTCCGTCGGGGCGACCGGCATCGATCCGGTGATGCGGGCCGTGCGCGCGCTGATCGCGATGTCGCGCTCCGCACGACTGCGCAGGGCGAGCAGGAGCACGGCCGCCGCCACGAGCACGGCGACCGCCACGAATATCGAGATCACAGGGTGTCCATGTCTGCCGGAGGAACGTCTGATTCTCACACGCCGGCGCCGGAGTCGTCGGGCGCAGGCGCCGCGCGGGAATGCCGCTCGCCGGATCCGACTTGTCGCTCTCGTGGTGGCCGAGGAGAATGCTCACGTATATGGCTGAGTTGACGATCATCCAGCGGTCTCCCGATCCCGAGCAGGTCGCTGTGCAGTCGCGCTCGCGGCGGTCCATCGCCGAGAAGATCCGGGCGATGGGGCAGAGCAGGATCGGCGCCCTGCTGCTCCTGCTCGCGACGGTGACGGCGATCATCTGGGCCAACGTGTCCACTCTGTCGTACGAGGCATTCTGGGAGACCCACCTCACCGTGGGCGTGGGCGATCTCCAGCTCGACTTCACCCTGCACGCGCTCGTGAACGACGCGCTGATGGCGATCTTCTTCTTCACCGTCGGGCTCGAGGTGCGGCGGGAGTTCGCGATCGGCGAACTCACGAGCTGGTCGCGCGCGATGGTGCCGGTCGCGGCGGCGATCGCCGGCCTCGCACTCCCGGCACTGCTCTTCGTCCTGATCGCGGCGGGGTCCGGCCACGAGTACGCCTGGGGGATCGTCATCTCCACCGACACGGCCTTCCTGGTGGGAGCGCTGGCGCTGATCGGGCCTCGCGTGCCCGGCCGGCTTCGAGTGTTCCTGCTGGCCCTGGCCGTCGTCGACGACATCGGCGCGCTGAGCATCATCGCGCTCGTGTACACCGAGAACTTCAATCCACTGCCGCTCCTGATCGCGGCGGCCGGGCTCGCCGGCGTGTACTTCACCCGCTACCTCCGCGGCGGGCGGGGCCCGGTGTACGCGACTCTCGCCGTCATCGTCTGGCTCGCGTTCCTCGCCTCCGGGGTTCATCCGACGCTCGCCGGCGTCGCGATCGCGCTGCTCGTGCCCGTGTACCGGCCCGATCGCCGCGACGTGGAGCACGCCCTCGATCTGGCTCGGACCTTCCGCCAGTCCCCCAACACCGAATACGCCCGTGCGGCCGCGAACAGCCTGCGCGAGTCGATCTCGATCAACGAGCGGCTGCAGTCGGCCTATGCGCCGTATGTGGCCTACGTCATCCTTCCGCTGTTCGCCCTGGCCAACGCGGGCGTCGTGATCAGCCCGGAGATACTCGCCGGTGCCCTCACCTCCGCCCTCACCTGGGGGATCATCGTCGGCCTGGTGGTGGGCAAGTTCATCGGCGTCTTCGGCTCCGCCGCCCTGATGCGCCTGTTCCGGCTGGGCGAGTTCGGGCCGGGTCTCACGCTGGACCGCATCGCAGGCGGCGCGGCGCTGTGCGGGATGGGCTTCACGATCTCCCTCTTCATCGTCGACCTGGCGATCGAAGACCCCTCGGCTCAGAACGAGGCGCGGGTCGGCGTACTCGCGGCATCCGTCATCGCCTTCCTGATCGCGACGCTGATCTTCCGCATCTCGGATGCCGCGCGCCCCGACCTGGACCCGGGGCAGACCCTCGCACGCCCGGTCAACTCGAAGCGCGACCACGTGTTCGGTGCAGACGACGCCCCGTACACCATCGTCGAATACGGCGACTTCCAGTGCGGCTTCTGCCTCAAGGCCTCCGGTTCGATCCAGGAGGTCAAGAGCGAACTCGGCGACAGCCTCCGCTACGTCTGGCGCCACGCGCCGCTCACCCAGTACCACCCGAACGCCCTCGCCGGCGCCGAGGCCGCGGAGGCGGCATCTCTCCAGGGCAAGTTCTTCGAGTTCGAGCGCGGCCTTTTCGCCGACCAGGAGAACCAGCGTCCGTCGGACATCATCCGCCTGGCGCGCGAGCTGAACCTGGATGTGGAGCGGTTCGAGCGAGACCTGACCTCACCGGAGGTCACCGGGCGCGTGCGCGACGACATGCTCGACGCCGAGGCGATGGGCATCACGTCCGTGCCGACCCTGTTCATCAACGGGCGCCGCCACACCGGTCCGTACGACGCGCAGTCGCTCATCCGCGCGCTCTCGCAGTCCGAACGGGGATCGTCGCCCGCCGACCCCGCGGCCGCCCCGGTTGGCTAGCCTGTAGGCGATGGAAGCCACCGAGCCCGACCCCGTCCAGCGGCCGACCCTCACCGATGCGCAGTGGTCGCGGCTGCGAGCCTTCGGCACACCCGAGGACGTCGAGGTGGGCGACTACGTCTTCCGCTCGGGCGACCGCGACTACGACCTGATCCTCGTGGACTCCGGTGAAGTGGAGGTGGTCCGCGACTCGCTGTGGTGGATCGAGGAAGCGGTGCTGGTGCGGATGGGCCCGCGCTCGTTCGTCGGCGAGCTCGGGCTGCTCAACGGCCAAGGCGCGTTCCTGTCGGCGCGGATGAGCGAACCCGGCCGCATCCTGCGGGTGACGCGCGCCGATCTGCGCAAGCTCATGACCGAGGACGACGAGCTGTGCGACATCGTGCTGCACGCGCTGTGGGCCAGGCGGGAGTCGCTGCGGCGAGGGCCGGCTGCCCTGACCCTGAAATTCGTGGGGCCGCGCTCCTCGGGCGACTTCATGGCCCTCCAGCGCTTCGCAGAGCGGCTGGATCTCGTGCACACCGCCATCGAGCTGCCCGCCGGCGAGCTCGGCTCGCTGACCGGGCACGACCTCACCGTCGACGATCTTCCGGTGGCGTTCATCCAGGGCGAGCCGATAACGCGTGCGACGCCGGGCATCGTGGCGGAGCGCCTGGGGCTGAGCTACCAGGCGAATGCCGACGAGATCGTCGACCTCGTCGTGGTCGGCGGAGGGCCCGCCGGTCTCGCCGCCGCGATCTACGGTGCGTCCGAAGGGCTGAGCACCGTGCTGCTCGACGCCGTCGCGCCGGGCGGACAGGCCGCCGCGACCGCGCGCATCGAGAACTTCCTCGGCTTCCCCTTCGGCGTCAGCGGAGGCGATCTGATCGGGCAGGCGTCGCTGCAGGCGCTCAAGTTCGGCGTGCGCGTCTACGCGCCGTGCGAGGCCGTCAAGCTCGAGCCGATGGGCGAGCTGCTCGATGTCACCCTGACGGACGGCCGCATCATCCGGGCGCGCACCGCCGTCGTCACCGCGGGTGCCGCGTACCGCCGGCTCGACGTCGATCGCTGGTCGGACTTCGAGCGCGCGGGCATCTACTACGCGGCGACGCAGCTCGAGCTGCGACAGGTGATGGACTCCCCCGTGGTCGTCGTCGGCGGAGCGAACTCCGCCGGTCAGGCCTCGCTCTACCTCGCGGCGAACGGCTGCCCGGTGCGTCTCGTCGTGCGCGGCTCCGACCTCGGCAGCAGGATGTCGTCGTACCTCGTCGACCGGCTCGGCGAGGACCCGCGGGTGGAGGTGCTCACCGGATCGCACGTGGTGGGCCTCGACGGCGGTGAATTCCTCGAGCGGGTCAGCATCGACAGCGTCGGCACGGTCGACGCCCGCGGCCTGTTCTGCTTCATCGGCGCGGACCCCGCGACATCCTGGCTGTCGGGGCTCGACCGGGATGCGGACGGGTTCCTGCGGACCGGCACCGACATCGCCTCCCAGTCGCTCGCGCAGTGGCAGACGCTCGGCCGCGAACCGCTGCCGTTCGAGACCTCGATCCCCCGGGTGTTCGCCGCCGGGGACGTGCGGCGCGGGTCGATGAAGCGGGTAGCCGCCGCGGTCGGCGAGGGCTCCAGCGCCGTCGCGTCGGTGCATCGCGCACTCGCCGGCTGACAGCATCCGCGGCCGGAGGCTCCGCCGATCCGGGTGGATGTTTCCGTGCGTAACGGACGATGAGAATCGGATGCCGCGGCCGCCGTAGTCTCCGTCCATGCCTGCACGTCACTCACTTCCGCCCGTGGCCGTCGCCGAGAGGGCCGTCCGATGATCCCTCCGCTGGAGGTCTGGCACTCGCACCACATCGCCCGCGCGCACGCGCCCGCACCGTGGAGCGAGCTGTTCCGGGCTCTCAGCGCGTTCTCGCGCAGACTCGTGAGGTCGCGATGACGCCGGCCGACGAGGCCCTGGGCTTCGCAACGCGCCAGATCCACGCGGGCGCCGAGCTCGACGACGGCCATCGGCCGCGCGCGACCCCCATCTACCTGACCGCCGGTTTCGTCTTCGACGACTTCGAGCAGGCGAGCGACCGCTTCGTCCAGTCCGATGACGGCTACAGCTACACGCGGGTGGGAAACCCGACGAACACGGCTGTCGAGCGTCGCATCGCCGACCTCGAGGGCGGCTCCGGTGCGCTCCTGGTAGGAAGCGGACAGGCCGCCGTGGCCACCGCCGTGCTCGCCCTCGCCGGCGCCGGCGATCACATCGTGTCGGCCGCCAGCATCTACGAGGGTTCGCGTGAGCTGTTCCGCGACAACTTCGCGCGCCTCGGCATCAGCACGACCTTCGTGGAGGACGCGAACGACCCCTCCGCGTGGGAGGAGGCGATCGGTCCCGAGACGCGCGTGCTGTTCGCCGAGTCCATCCCGAATCCGAAGAATGACATCCTCGACCTGCGCGCGGTCGCCGACGTCGCACGCCGCCACGGCATCCCGCTCGTCATCGACAACACGCTCGCCACCCCCTATCTTCTTCGCCCGATCGAGCACGGCGCCGACATCGTCGTCCACTCCGCCAGCAAGTTCCTCGCCGGTCACGGCACCGTCCTCGGCGGCGTCATCGTCGACGCCGGCCGGTTCGACTGGGCCGCCGCACCGGGCCGCTACCCCCACCTCGCGATCGCACCCGGCTCAGATGGGCGCACTTTCGCGGCTCGGTCGGGGCGCGCCGCGTTCCTGGACTACGCCCGTTCGGTCATCGCACTCCGGCAGGGGCCCTCTCCATCGCCCTTCAACGCGTTCTTCATCCTGCAAGGCATCGAGACGCTGTCACTGCGCGTCCAGCGGCACTGCGACTCCGCACGGCAGATCGCGCACTGGCTCGAGGCGCACGACGCAGTCGAGTCCGTCGACTACAGCGGACTCCCATCCAACCCGTACCACTCACTCGCGCAGCGCTACCTCCCGCGCGGTCAGGGCTCGGTCTTCTCGTTCACGCTCCGGGGCGGCCGGGATGCGGCGAAGACATTCACCGACTCGCTGCAGCTGTTCACCCGCATGACCCACCTCGGCGACGTGCGGTCGCTCGTGCTTCACCCGGCCTCGACGACGCACGTCAAGCGGACCGAAGCCGAGCGCGAGGCGGCAGGCATCAGCCAGGGCCTCCTGCGGGTGTCGATCGGGCTCGAGGATGCCGACGACCTCATCCGCGACCTCGACCGGGCGCTCGCGGCCGTGGAAGCCGCCGAGCTGCTCGAGCGGGCGGGCATCCTGTGAGCAGGCTGCAGCACTTCGGCTGGTTCCTCTCGCGCGGCTTCGGCCCGCACGGATGGGCCCGGCCGTACTACGAGTGGAACTACCCGTGGCAGAAGCCCGGCATCTACCAGGAGGGCGCGCGCACCCTCGAGCAGGCCGGATTCGACTTCGTCCTGATCGAGGATGCGCTCTCGGTCGGCATCAGCCCGGAGACGCTCGACCTCCGCGTCCGCAAGGCGTACGGCGGACCCAAGCACGATCCGTGGACGCTGGCTCCCTACCTGTTCGCCGCGACCGAGCACCTCGGCGTGATCCCGACGGCCAACCCCGCGGGCTGGCATCCGTACACGGCCGCGCGCCAGTTCGCCTCCCTGCAGCATCTGTCCGGCGGCCGTCTCGGCATGAACGTCGTGACGGATGTCGGCTCCGCCCATCACTTCGGCCAGGAGCGACTGCCGCACGATCGCGCCTACGACCGCGCCCAGGAATGGCTCGACGCCCTGCGACTGCTCTGGCGCAGCTGGGACGACGGTGCCCTGATCGCCGACCCCGTGTCGCAGATCTACGCGGACGGCTCGAAGATCCGCGCCGTGGAGCATCGCGGGGAGTACTGGTCCTTCGACGGGCCTCTCAACGCCGAGCCGCTCCCGTTCGAGCCGGTGGTCGCCTCGCCCGGCGGATCGCCCCGCGGCATCCGATTCGCCGGTGAGAACTCCGAGATCCAGCTCGCGCTGTCCAACCTCGACGTCGACGCTGTCCGCGCCTACCGCGAACGGGTGCGAGCCGACGCGGTGCAGCACGGCCGAGAACCCGACACGATCAAGACCCTCTTCGTCTTCAAGCCCATCGTCGCCTCATCGGTCGAGGAGGCCGACCGCATCGTCGCCGCGTCCGCCGACCCCGACGACGCCGCCCTGCTCGCGGTGGCCGAAGCCTGGTCGAGCGACCTCGAGACCGACCTGACCACGCTGGATCTGGATCGGCCACTGGACCCGGCGATCTTCGGCGAGCACGTCTCGCAGGGGACGATCAAGGGCCTGCGCGGCCGCTTCGACTCGTTCGCCGACGTCCCGTTCCGCCAGATCCTCGCCGGCAAGGCGCGGCTCGGGCGCATCGGAGACGGCATCAGCGGCACGGTCGGCACCGCGGAGGAACTCGCGGACCTCATCCAGGCGCTCGGAGACGATGCCGACAACGACGGCCTCATCTTCTCGGGCGACCTGCACCCGGTGACACTGCACCGCGCACTCGACGAGATCGTGCCGATCCTGCGGCGCCGCGGCATCCTGCGCTCGGAATTCTCCGACGGAGGGCTCCGCGGCAATCTCGAGTCGTTCTGAGCCCGCACGTCCGCGCGCGGGTCAGCATCGACAGCGTGATGAAGCGGGCGGCTCGACCCTGTCCCGCGCGGATGCGCGCGTCCTGCTCAGGCGGGATCGAGGGACGCTGAGTCTCGCTCCCGCCCAGACCGCGGATGCCGCCGCCATCGCCCGACCGCGCGAGCCTCGACCGTCAGCAGCCGATCCAAGCGGCGGAAGTCCTGGGCGAGAATCCAGTGCGTCGCCCGCCCCGGGAGCCAGCCCAGCTGCCAGCGCAAAGAGTCGCTGAGCTCACCCGCATAGTCCGCACGGATGCGCGTCCGGTCGCCGACCTGCGCGCAGGCGTACTCGACGCGGGAGTTCCACGGCGCCGACGACAGCCAGACCACGCGTCGGTTCTCGTCAAGGGATTCCAGCCGGTCGATGAAATGGATCCGGAACGGGCCGATGCGGTCGGTCGCCATCCATCTCGTGCCCACCCGGATCGGCCCCTCATCGATCTGCTTTCGGAACGCGACGGCCGGAGCGAAGTCATGCCACCGTGTGGGGTCGGACAGGTACGGGAAGACCGCCTCCACGCGGTGGTGGACGGTCACGTCGACGACGACCCGGCGCTCCCAGCGGCGCTCGATCACCCTCGTGTGTGACTCGGCGGTCTTCGACCGTCGAGAAAGGCCTCGCCCACCTGGAGCGTCGTTCACGGTCGAGAGCGTACGGTGCCGCTGACCTGGCGGGCAAGGGCACCGGCAGCGGTCGTCGGAACCTCGATCGCGCCGGTGCGCTGCGCTGATTGTCGCACGGGCGTAGGATGCGGCTGTTCGCCGCAGCGTGGTGCGTCGCCGGTCGATGTGATCGGCGAGATCGGGGGGTTCGAGATGGCCACGAAGCTGCCGTCCTCCGGGTCGCTGCCCGAAGGCCAGGTTCCCGGTTGCGACACGTCCGGCCTCATCCTCGTTCATCGCATCTTCCGTTGGCTGTACCGGGAGCTGCCGCTGCTCATCCGCGAGGTCGAAGCCGGCGACCTCGAGCGCGCGGCGGTCATCGGGACCTACGCCCAGCTCGACT
Organism: uncultured Actinomycetota bacterium; assembly: GCA_963717585.1. Taxonomy (GTDB): domain Bacteria; phylum Actinomycetota; class Actinomycetes; order Actinomycetales; family Microbacteriaceae; genus Microbacterium. Next base: position 119,019 of record CAVQWI010000004.1, read on the forward strand.
TCTTCGCCCTGCACCTGCACCACGAGAGCGAAGACATCGTCCTCTGGGATCGGCTGACCGCGCGGGACCCCTCCTGCGTCGCGCATGTCGACCAGATGCGGGCGCAGCATGCTGAGGTCGCGTCTCAGCTCGCCAGCATCGAACCGCTTCTGGCCCCGTGGGTCGCGACGGCCGATGCGCGACGTCGGGATGCGTTCGCCGGCGCCATCGAGGTCCTCCGCGACATCCTCTCCGCGCATCTCGGCCAGGAGGAGGACGACATCATGCCGGTCGCCGGAGCGGTCCTCTCACAGCAGGAGTGGGACGAGCTGGAGGCGCACACGCGCGCCACTCTGATGGCGCACCGCAAGGAGCTGCCGAAGGATGTGATGTCGCTGCAGCTCGGCCTTCTCCTGGCCAGCGTGCCAGAGGCCGAGCGGGATGAGTGGTTTCGCACGAATGTTCCCGCACCGATCCGGCTGCTCTATCTCCTCCTGATGAAGAGACGGTACGACCGCGCGATGAACGAGCTCTATCCGGACCGCCCGGTGCCCGCGATGGTGTGACCGCGGAGAGTCGCACAGGAACAAACGACCCCGGGTCAGCGGTCAGACCAGCGGCTCACAGGCGAGCCGCCTCCCCCGAACCGAAGGCATACTCTCGCGGGCGAAGGCACACCTCCGCGCGGATCGCGCGCGGGTCGCGGCATCCGTTGGGGTCGACTACTGTGGAGGCGTGCTGACCTGTCGTTGTTGTCGCTGAGTGCCTCGCACTCGATTCGACGACCCCCGACAGTTCCCCGCGCGTCTGGTGCGCGGCCCATCCCTCAGGACACCATCGTGCGATTCGCCCAGAGCGTCACCGACCTCGTCGGCAACACCCCTCTCGTCCGCCTGAACCGCGTCACCGCGGGCATCCGGGCAACCGTCCTCGCCAAGGTCGAGTACTTCAACCCCGGCGGATCCGCCAAGGATCGCATCGCGGCGAACATCATCGACGAAGCCGAGCGCGAGGGGCTGCTGCTGCCCGGCGGGACGATCGTGGAGCCAACGAGCGGCAACACCGGCGTCGGCCTCGCGCTGATCGCCCAGCAGCGCGGCTACCGCTGCGTGTTCGTCGTCCCCGACAAGGTCGCCGAAGACAAGCGCGCGGTGCTGCGCGCCTACGGCGCCGAGGTCGTCGTCGCCCCCACGGCCGTGGAGCCCGACGATCCGCGGTCGTACTACAGCGTCTCCGCCCGACTGGTGTCAGAGATCCCCGGCGCGTACAAGCCCGACCAGTACGCCAATCCGAACGGCCCGCGCAGCCACTTCGAGACGACCGGGCCGGAGATCTGGCGCGACACCGATGGTCGTGTGACGCACTTCGTCGCCGGCATCGGCACGGGGGGCACGATCACCGGCGCCGGGCGCTACCTGACCGAAGCCTCCGCGGGCGCGGTGCGGATCGTCGGTGCCGACCCGGTCGGATCGATCTACTCGGGCGGTCCGGTGCACACGTACGACGTCGAAGGCGTCGGGGAGGACTTCTGGCCCGAGGCGTATGACCCCAGGGTGGTGCACGAGATCCACCGGATCAGCGATGCGGAATCGTTCGCCATGACGCGGCGCCTCGCTCGCGAGGAAGGGCTGCTCGTCGGCGGTTCCAGCGGCATGGCGGTGGTGGCGGCACTCCGCTCGGCGCAGGACCTGCCCGAGGATGCCGTCGTCGTGGTGCTGCTGCCCGATCACGGCCGCGGCTATCTGAGCAAGCTCTTCGACGATGATTGGATGACCGCGCACGGCTATCCGCTTCCCGACGACGATCCCACCCCCACTTCGAGGAGCGACGCATGACCGACAACAGCACCGTTCCGGCGCGAGGCTTCGACAGCCTCGCGGTGCACGCGGGCCAGGCGTTCGACCCGACGACGGGTGCCGTCATACCGCCCGTGCACTTCTCGACCACCTACGTTCAGGACGGCATCGGCGGCCTGCGCCAGGGGTACGAGTACGGTCGCAGCGGCAACCCCACGCGCACGGCACTCGAGACGCAGCTCGCCGCGATCGAGGGCGGCCGCCACGGTCTCTCGTTCTCATCCGGCCTCGCCGCGGAAGACGCGCTGCTGCGCTCGGTGCTGCAGCCGGGCGACGAGGTGCTCCTCGGCAACGACGTCTACGGCGGGACGTATCGGCTGATCGCGCGGATCCTCGGCCCCTGGGGCGTCGGGCTGCGGATCGTCGATATGAGCGACCTCGACGCCGTCGCGGCCGCGCTTGAGGAGCGACCCGCGCGGATCCTGTGGGTGGAGACGCCGAGCAACCCGCTCCTGCGCATCACCGACATCGCCGGTCTGGCGCGCCTCGGCCACGACGCCGGAGCGCTTGTCGTCGTCGACAACACCTTCGCCTCGCCCGCCCTCCAGCAGCCCCTGCGGCTGGGCGCGGACGTGGTCGTGCACTCGGCGACGAAGTATCTCGGCGGCCACTCGGACGTCGTCGGCGGCGCCCTGGTCATCGACGACGACTCGGTGGCCGAGGGCGCGCGATTCCTCCAGTTCGCCGCAGGGGCGGTCTCGGGCCCGTTGGATGCCTGGCTGACCACACGCGGGATCAAGACTCTCGGCATCCGCATGCAACGGCACAGCGAGAACGCCGCGGCGGTCGCCGGCTTCCTCGAGGGGCACGACCGTGTCGCTCGCGTGTACTACCCCGGTCTCGCCTCGCATCCCGGTCACGCACTGGCGGCCACGCAGATGTCCGCCTTCGGCGGGATCGTGTCGGTCGCTCTCGCGGACGGACGGGCCGCGCGCCTGTTCGCCGAGTCGACCCGGCTGTTCCAGCTCGCGGAATCCCTCGGAGGGGTGGAGTCGCTCGTCAACTACCCCGACGAGATGACGCACGCCTCCGTGCGGGGCACCGAGCTGGCCGTCCCGGAGGATGTCGTGCGCCTGTCGGTCGGCATCGAGAGCGCCGATGACCTGCTCGCCGACCTGGAGAGTGCGCTCGACGCTCTGTGACGTGGCCCGGTTGCTCGGCATCGGCGGTCGAAGCGGCTCCGCTCATGCTCCCGGTGGACGCTTGCCGTTCTCGCGAGTGGGTCGCCAGGGGCGCGTCAGCCCGGCGATGAGCGCCGCCAGGGCGAATGCCCATCCCGGCCCCGAGGGGATGTGTCCGACCAGAGCCATACCCCCGACCACCGAGACGATGCCGAGCGAGCCGACGCACCAGGCCATGCGCCGAGTGGATCTCAGCTCGCGGCGAAGCGCTGCACCAAGGAACGCGAAGACGACCGCGGCGGCGAGGAACCCGATCACCGTGAGGGCGAACCCGCCCACTCCGCCGAGCTCGCCGGGCAGGCCGTAGTCGCCGAGGATGCCCACCGCGACGACGGCAAGGCATGCGACGGCGACCGCCCAGACGCGACGGAGCCGCACGGTGAACCTCGGCCATTCGCCGGTCAGAACCCCGATCAACCCGGCGAGGCCGATGAGCCAGGCGACGAGATACAGCAGGCCGTAGCCGTTGTACATGGCCGGCGATCCCGGTTCGACCAGGCCCGCGTCGGTGAGCGGCTGCTCCAGCCCGGCGAGCCATGCCGGCGGGGACTCGCTCGGCGTGCGATAGGCGCTGAAGTAGGAGAGGGCGAAAGGGGGCGTCAGCAGGAGTGCGAGCAGGCCCCCGAGGGCCATCACCCAGCGGGCCCACATACCGCTCTCTCAGCGCTGCTTCCTTCTCGACCCGGCGTCATCGGCGTGGCAGAACTGCCTCCCGACCCGCGGCGCGCGCTTCTTCCAGAAGCACATCCCGAGCGTGGTCGTAGAGCTGCATCGCCTGCTCGGGGGTGCCTCCGACGGCCGTCATCCCGACCCTGCCCTCCTCGCTGACCCGACCGCCCCCGTCGATGATGGCCTCCTAGAATGATTCGACCCAGGGGGCCCGCCACTCGGGCGCGTCGAACGCTTCGCTCCAGTACGCGGTCTCCTTGCGGATCTTCCCGCCGTCCATCTCGAAGATGAACACCGTCTCGTACTTCGGTCCTGCGTAGTCCAGCGTCGCCTCCGCGATGACCAGGTCGCCCGCGCTCAGCATCCGCCTCGGCGTGATTGTCGGCAGTTGCGGGAAGGAGCCGTACACCGCTCGGCGGTTGACGGCCCCACGCACGCGCTCCCGCGACTGCGGCCAGTCCATCGTGGCGTCGTCGTGGAACAGCTCATCCATGACTTCGATGCGCCGATCGTTTATGCAGGCGATCAATCGTTCGATCACCGCTTCGTTCGGAGTTGCCATGTCAGCCTCGCTTGAACTCGGCTCGGTGGTCGACGGTGACCTCCGCTGTCGCCATCCGGTTTCCGATCGCGGCGCTCCACAGAATAGACCCGGCGGTTCGCCGCAGATAGACCCGTCGCGCACAGGCGCTCAGCATCCTCGCCCCATCCGCGTCCGGTGGTGGTGCATGCTCGAGGTATGACTGAGCGCGGCGTGGTCTCCGTGGGGGTCGCGGCATCGATCGGTCCGGAGATGGCCGGCCTTCTCGCGCCGGCTGTGGAGGAGGCGGGCTTCCACGCGCTCTGGGTCAACGACACGCCCGGGTGCCGATGCGCTGGCGGTGCTCGAGGCGGCCGCAGCCGTGACATCTCGTCTGACGCTCGCGACGGGGGTGCTGCCGGTCGACAGGCGATCCGTCACCGAGATCGGCGCGCGCGTGCGCGCGGGCGGGCTTCCGCAAGATCGCCTGGTCCTCGGCATCGGCTCAGGGCAGACCGTCGCGGGCGCACTCCGTCTCGTCGCCGACGCAGCGAGCGAGCTGCGTGCCGCCGTGTCGGCCACGGTCGTCGTGGGCGCGCTCGGACCTCGGATGCGCAGACTCGCGATCGACCGGTCGGACGGTGTGCTGCTGAGCTGGCTGACTCCGCGCGTGGCCGGCCGGCAGGCGTCAGCGGCGCACGCATCGGCTCCGAACGCCTCCGTCGCCCTATACGTCCGAACGGCTCTCGACCCCGCGGCGCATCCGCGTCTCGCGGCGGAGACGGCGCGGTACGCGGGGTTTCCTGCGTACGCCGCGAACTTCGCGCGCCTGAGCATCGATCCCGACGACACGGTCCTGGATGCCGCCACCGGCCCGCCCGCGGCGCGCCTCGAGGAATACAGGCGAGGCGTGGATGAGGTCGTCCTTCGCGCGATCACCGTCGGCGACGAGACCGAGGATTACCTGCGCTTCATCGATCGGGCGCGGTCGCTGGTCTAGGCAGCCGCGGCGTCGGCGACGACTGAGACGTCTTTCTGAAGCCGACCAGTCGCTGGGTTTTCATCTGGTGCGCTCCTAGCCTCCTGTCACCGGCTGGTCAAGCCCGGTGAGGTCCCGCCCGAGCCACACCTAGGTTTGACGAGGAGGGACGCCGCAGACGGCAGTTCCGGTCGCACGTCCTTTCTTTCATGCCCGCTACGGAATGAAGGCCGAGCTCATGACTGACGAGATGGTCGATCCCCGATCGAAGCACCCAGCCGATGAATTTCCCGACCAGGAACAGCAGCAGCCGGGTCTCATCGAACAGACGGAGCCGACACCCGACCACGGCGAGGACTCGTACGTCGGTCGCGGGCGCCTGACCGACCGGCGGGCGCTGATCACGGGCGGTGACTCGGGCATCGGCCGCGCCGTCGCGATCGCATTCGCCAGGGAGGGCGCCGACGTGGCCGTCGCCTGCCTGCCCGTCGAGCAGGCGGATGCCGAGGGGACGGCGTCGCTCATCGAGGCGGCGGGGCGTCGCAGCCTCATCCTCACCGGCGACGTCCGGGACGAGGACTTCGCGTCGGCGATCGTGGAGGATACGGTCGCCGCGTTCGGCGGTCTCGACATCGTGGTGCTCAACGCGGCGTATCAGAAGGACCGCGAAGGACTCGACGCACTGTCGACGGAGGAGTTCGATCGGGTCTTCCGGACCAACCTCTACGGCCTGTTGTTCACGGCTCGCGCAGCAGTGGCGCACCTGCAGCCGGGAGCCTCGATCATCGTCACATCGTCGATCCAGGCGTTCAATCCATCGCCCGGGCTCATCGACTACGCGATGACGAAGGCCGCCCAAGTCGCGTTCGTGAAGGCTCTCGCAGAGGAGCTCGGTCCCCAGGGGATCCGCGTCAACGCCGTCGCCCCTGGCCCCATTTGGACTCCGCTCATCCCGGCGACGGGATGGCCGGCGGAGCGCCTCGCCGAATTCGGCGCCGACACGCCGCTCGGGCGTGCCGGGCAGCCCGCGGAACTCGCGGGAGCGTACGTGTATCTCGCGTCCGAGGATGCATCGTACGTGTCGGGCGCCGTACTGCCGGTGACGGGAGGCAAAGGCCTGTGAACCGCCCAGCATGAAGCACCGCGGCATTCGCTCGATCCTCGCGCTGGCCCTGGCCGGAGTCCTCGCGTTAAGCGGATGCGCCTCGATCCCACGCGACCCCGACGCAACCTTGGACCGCGTCAGCGGTGGCGTGCTGCGGGTCGGGGCATCGCCCAGCGAAGGGCTGGTGGAGGTCGACGGCGCTGATGTCACGGGTCCGCTCGTGGATGTCGTCGAGCGGTTCGCGGAGGCGCACGACGCTCGCGCGGTGTGGACCGTCGGCAGCGAGGAGGACCTCGTCGAGGACATCGAGAACGGGTCGCTGGATCTCGCTGTCGGCGGGATGACCGATCAGACGCCCTGGACGGTGCGCGTCGGAGTCACCCGCGCATTTCCCGGACTCACCGCGGACGGGACGCCCATCGTCATGCTCGTGCCGCTCGGCGAGAACGGGTTCCTGACCGCCCTGGAAGCCTTCCTCGACGATGAGGAGGCGCGATGAAGACGCTCGGGCGCACCGACCTCCCGGCCGAGCAGCAGGAGGCGCTTCGCAAAGCCATCCGCTGGGAATGGTTCACCATCTGCTACACGATCGTGACGATCGGCCTGATCGCGCTCGTGGTGAGCGGCTCTCAGGCGATGAGAACCGCCTGGATCGAAGACATGCTCTCGCTCGTGCCTCAGGTCTCGTTTCTGATCGCGCTGCTGGTCATCCGCAGACCGCCGACCCTGAAGCATCCATACGGCCTGCATCGTGCAATGGGGGTCGGGCATCTCGTGGCGGGCGTCGCCCTGCTCGTCATCGGAGGCAACCTCGCGCTCGAGGCGACCATCGGACTCATCCGCGGCGAGCACCCGACGATCGGCACGGTGACGCTGTTCGGGCAGACGATCTGGCTGGGCTGGCTGATGGTCGGCGTGATGAGCGTGATCATCATCGGGCCGTTCGTCTACGGCCGCGCCAAGGCGAAGCTCGCTCCGAAGCTGCACAACAAGGTGCTCTATGCGGATGCCGACATGGCGAAGGCCGACTGGACGACCAACGTCGCGTCGATCGTGGGCGTGCTCGGTGTCGGGATCGGCGTGTGGTGGCTCGACGGCGCGGCCGCACTGTTCATCTCTCTGGGCATCACGTGGGACGGCTTCAAGAACTGCAGGAGCGCCATCCTCGATCTCATGGATCAGCGCGCCCTCACCCACGACGACGACGAAGCGCATCCCCTCACGGGCAGGATCGTCCGCCAGCTGGATACCCAGCCTTGGGTGAGGGAATCGGCCGTGCGCATGCGCGACATGGGTCAGGTCTTCCACGTCGAGGCGTTCGTGGTGCCGCGCCATCGCAAGGTCGAGGTCGCGCAGATCGAGGCGGCTCGCGAAGGGATCGCGGCGCTGGACTGGAAGGTGCAGGATGTCGTCATCGTCGTCGTGCCGACCCTGCCCGACGAGGCCGCGCGGGACTAGAGACGACGACCCGCTCAGGGTTCCAGGATGCGGTTCAGCAGAGTGAGGCTCTTGGCGATGTCGACGTCCGGCTCGAGCAGCCACTGGATCTGAAGACCGTCGGATGCCGCGATCACGAGCGCTGCCATCGCCTCCGGATCGACGCCGCGCCGGAAGCGGCCGTCCTCCTGGCCGATCCTGATCAACTCGGCCAGCCGCGCCCGGATGTCCGAGAAACGGGTCGCGAAGTGCTCCCGCGACAGCTTCTTGTCGGCCTCGAGCGACCCGGCCAGCATGCTCGTGTAGAGCGACACGAACCCCGGGATCGTGACGTTGCGCTCGGCCGCCCGCACCATCGTCCCGACGACCTCGTCCCTGTCGCGAGGATCGCTGTGGCGCCGCTCGCCCTCGCGCAGCACCTCGACCAGCAGCTCCTCGCGCGAGCCGAAGTAGTGCAGCAGCGCAGCGTGCGAGACTCCGATCTTCTCGGCTATCGCACGCAGCGACGTGCCCTCCGCGCCCTTCGCGGCGAAGACCTCGATCGCGTGGTCGAGGATCTCCTGCCGGCGCGCGATCCCCTTCGCGTATGAGCGCGGCTTCGTCGCAGGCTCGAGCCCGTCACTCGGCGGCGGCTGTGCGGGGCTCATTCCCGCATGGTAGCAAGAAAAACCTCCATGCGGTGGTTTTTTCTGGTACGGTCGTTCCACGCGCAACGACGCCCACGCAGAAAGCAGGACCACGCAATGACCAACCCGGCTGTCTCGATCCAGCTCTGGACCGTGCGAGACGAACTCGCCGCCGATCTCGATGGCACCCTCGCCAAGCTGAGCGCCATCGGCTTCACCAACGTCGAAGCCTTCGGCTTCGTCACCCGGGCCGATGAGCTCGCCGCAGCGTTCGCGCGCCACGGCATCTCCTCCCCGACCGGCCACGCGTCGCTCGCGTCCGGCACGGAGAACCCCTTCGACTCCTCGATCGCGGTCCCCACGCCCGAAGAGGTCTTCGCCGCGGCCAAGACGCTCGGGATGACCACGGTCTTCGACCCCTTCGTGGCCCCGGACCGCTGGGAGACCCTCGAGGAGATCACCAAGACCGCCGATGCCCTGAATGCCGCCGCCGCCATCGCCGCCGAGCACGGCATCACAGTCGGCTATCACAACCACAACCAGGAGTTCCTCAACAAGATCGACGGGCGGTTCGCGCTCGAGGTCTTCGCCGAGCTGCTGGACCCCAACGTGGTGCTCGAACTCGACCTGTACTGGGCGTCGGCAGGCGGTGCGGACGTCGTGACGCTGCTGCAGCGCCTCGGCGATCGCGTGGTCGCGCTGCACGTCAAGGACGGCACGCTCGAGCCCCTCCCGAGCCTCGGGGCTGTTCCGACCGATCAGGTGCCCGCCGGCGAGGGCGTCGTCGCACTGAGCGCGGCGCTGGACGCGGCCCCGGATGTGCAGTTCGCGATCATCGAGTTCGACGCGTACCCCGGCGACATCTGGCAGGGCGTCACCACGGGCTACGAGTTCCTCGCGGCTCGGGGCCTCGCCTGATGAGCAGCATTCAGTCCCGTCGGGTCCGGCCCCGTCGGCGTCGGCTTCGTCGGCGTCGGCGTCATCAGCGACACCTACCTCGAGAACCTCAACAGCTTCCCCGACATCGAGGTGCTGATCCTCGGCGACCTCCTCACCGACCGAGCCGCCTCCCAGGCGGAGAAGCACGGGATACCGGCATCCGGCACCACCGCCGACGTCCTGGCACACCCCGGCGTCGAGCTCGTCGTCAACCTGACGGTGCCCGCCGTGCACGTCGAGATCTCGTCGCAGGCCATCGCGGCGGGCAAGCACGTGTGGAGCGAGAAGCCGATCGGCATCGATCGCGAGAGTGCACGGGCGCTCCTCGCGCAGGCGGATGCTGCGGGCCTCCGCCTCGGCATCGCCCCCGACACGGTGCTCGGCCCCGGCATCCAGTCGGCCAAGCGCGCGATCGAGCGGGGCGACATCGGCCGCCCGCTGTTCGCGCAGACGAGCATGCAGTACCAGGGGCCGGAGGTGTTCCACCCGAATCCCGCCTTCCTGTTCGACCACGGCGCCGGACCGCTGTTCGACATGGGCCCGTACTACTTCACGACCCTCGTGAGCATTCTGGGACCCGTAGCCGCCGTCGCGGCGCTCGGCCTGAAAGCCACCGAAGAGCGCGAGATCCTCGTCGGACCGGATGCCGGCACGACGTTCCGGGTCGAGGTTCCGTCGACGATCAACGTGCTCGCCAGCTTCGAGCAGGGCGCGCAGTCGCAGTCGTTCCTGAGCTTCGACTCGCCGCTGCGCCGCCAGGGCGTCGTCGAGATCTCGGGCACCGAGGGCACCATCGTGCTCCCCGACCCGAACATGTTCACGGGCCGCACCGCGATCACCCGGCCCTTCAGCCATCGCGGCACCGATCCCGGCACCACGGCTGCGGCCGAGCAGCCGTGGACCGACGTACCCGAGGAGGGCGTCGTCGTCGGTCGAGGCCTCGGCGTGCTCGACATGGCCCGCGCGATCCGCACCGGCCGTGCGCACCGCGCCACCGGAGAGCTCGGCTTCCACGTGCTCGACACGATGGTCTCGGCGCAGGAGTCCGCTGCACGCGGAGAGTTCGTCACTGTCGAGAGCACAGTCGACCCGATCGAGGCCGTCCCGGTCGACTTCGACCCGTTCGCCCGCACGGTCTGAGGCGAGGGCCGTCCGGGGCGGGACTGCTGCTCCGGACGGCCCTCGACCCGCGTCTCGCTCAGCGCTAGCCTGTGTTGCGGGGGACCGCAGCGGCATGGGGGAGCCGATGAGCGTCAGCGTCACGTTTCCGCAGCTTGATGACCGTGGTCGCGCCTACGTGACGTGGCGACCGGTCGAGATCACCCTCGCGTCGTCCCCGCCGGTGCCCGGCGGCACTCCGCTGGAGGTGACGGTCTCGGCCCGCACCCTCACAGGCGGCGGCCGGATGCTCTTCGCCGATCGGCTGACGCACGCCGGGGCGCCCTCGCTCGATATCACCCTGCCCGTCGACGGAAGCGGCACGACCGTCTGGGCGGGCGGCGCGTTCCCGAACGCGAGCACCCGCTTCGGGGATGTCATCGTCGAGGTCCGGGACCGCACCGCGGGAACCCTGCTGGGCAGTCGTCCCACGATGGTCCGCATCCGCAAGGACGCGAACCGCCTCACGAGCGCGGAGCGCGGCCGGTTCCTGCGCGCGATGGCCATCCTCAACGGGTCGGCCAACGGCCGGTTCACCGACTTCCGCGACATGCATGTCGCCGGGCCACCCGATCGCGAGGCGCACGGCGGGCCTGGGTTCCTGCCCTGGCACCGCATCTACCTCCTCGACCTCGAACGCGAGCTGCAGGCGATCGACGGGCAGGTCGCGCTGCCTTACTGGCGGTTCGACGCGGCAGCGCCCAACGTCTTCACGCGCTCGTTCATGGGAGTGTCCGGCCCGCAGGACCGTGTGCAGTTCACTCCCTCGAACCCGCTCAGCGCCTGGGTCGCCGCGAGCCTGCCCGGCGTGGAGCGCGGTCCCGGCGTGGGGCCGCAGACCGTCCCCGCCGTCCGCACGGAACAGGAGACGCTGGCCCTCGGCGGGTCGCCTGCGGCCGATTTCGCCCCCTTCGCGATCATGCAGGGCAACCCGCACGGTCGCGCGCACACCTCGCACCTGAGCGGTGTCATCACCGATCCGGGAACGGCACCGCAGGATCCGCTCTTCTTCCTCTTGCACTGCAACGTGGACCGGCTGTGGGCGAAGTGGCAGTGGGCGTTCCGCCGCCACGACCCCGCAGTCGCGCGAGCCTTCGTGCCCGGGTCCACGAGAGCGGGCCATCGGCTGGCCGACCGCCTCTGGCCGTGGAGCGGACCGCTGGCCGCCCCGCGCCCGACGACCGCTCCGGGTGGCGCGCTGTCACCGTCCCCCATGACGGCTGCCCCGGGCTCGAGTCCGCGAATCCGGGACACGATCGACTATCTCGGGTCCGTGTCCGACACCCACCTCGGCTTCGCCTACGACGACGTGCCGTTCCAGCTGACCGGAGGCACCCCGTGAGCGATGAGCCCGACATCGAAGCGCTCCGCAAGGCATACGTCGCGGACGTGACCGAGGTGCGCCGTGCGCGCCCGAAGGCGCGGAGCGTTCGCCAGGTCGAGACGGCGCAGACATCCGATATGACGGTGGAGGATCTCGACCGGATCCTGATCGAAGCCGCGACCTTCGAGAGCACGGCGCGACTCCTCCTGGACATCCTGGGTGACCAGGACGCCCCCGCGGCGCTCCGGCTGGTCGCGATCGAGCGGCTCGGCGGCGCCGCATTCCAGCCGACCCGCTTCGCGCCCTTCCGCGCCGAGTTCGTCGAGCGGCTTCGCGATCTGGCCGTGTCGGACGACAGGGAACTTCGTCACCGAGCGCTCGATCGCCTCAGCCTGGACGACGACCCCGTCGCGCAGCAGCTGCTGCGCGAGAGCCTCGAGGGCAGCCGGAAGCCACTCGTCCCGGCGGCGACGGCCGCGCGCTTCCTCGCGCGGGACGAGCACGGTGCCGCCGCACCGCTGTTCCGCGAGCTCGCCCGCACCGGGGCACCCCGAGTGCGCGAGCAGGCGCTCCGGGCGCTCGCGACCGATCCCCGATCGGTGGAGCTGCTCGCGACCATCTCGTCCGACAAGTCCGAGCGGACGGCCGTGCGTGAGATCGCCGCCATGAGTCTGAAGGCGGCCTCCCCGGAGCGATTCGCCGACGTCGCACGGGACATGGTGCTCGACGACGGCGAGGACGAGCACCTTCGCACGACCGCTCTCTCGGCGATCGCCGTCACACCCGCGGCCGGAGACGCGGTGGACGGGGAAGCGTTCCGCGCCGACCTCGAACGCATCAAGGGCGAGACGGCATCCCGCTCCCTCAAGACCTCGATCGACCGATTCTCGGAGTCGCGCGCACCGGAGCCACCGGAGTGAGCGGATGGCTCACGACGTCGACACTCTGATCACCGAACTCCTCGCCCACCCGGTGACGGGTGCGCAGCTTCGCGAAGGAGCACCCCACACGGCGGGTCTGTCCTCATCGGATGCCGAGCGCGTTCGCGCCCATCTGCTCGCTTCGTTCGAGGCACGCGGCATCCCCGACGACGCGCTCGATGTCGTCGCCGAAGAGCTGCGGACCAGCGCGAGCCCGGTGGTGCTCGCCGGCGCGGCGCGCGCCGTGCGCGGACTTGGCCCCGACGCCGGAGCCGAGTGGGCACCGCTGCTTCATGACGCCGCTGTGCGCATGGAGACCGCCGACGTCTATGTGCGGTGGCAGCCGGGCGTCGTCGCCCCGACCTGGATGCGCACCGTCCGCGGAGAACTGCTCGCGGTCCTGCAGGAGTTGGGTGCGGCATCCGGCGGGCGTTCCGTCGCGGATGCAGCCGACGCTGCGATCGAGCTCGATCCGACGATCCTCCACGAGGTGCGCATCGAGGACCAGGGCGGCACGACCACCACCCTGGTTGAACTGCTTGGCGGCACGGGAGACAGTGCTGGCGTTCTTCTACACGCGCTGCATGAACCCCGCTCGCTGCTCGCTGACGATCACGCGGCTGGCGCGGCTGGCGCGGTCGAGCGGCACCAGCCGCAATGTCGTCGCCATGACCTACGACCCCGACTACGACTCACCCGAGCGGATGCGGCGCTATGGCGCCGACCGCGGCTTCCGGTTCGACGATCGCGCGCGACTCGTCCGCGCGACGCAGGGATGGCCCGAGGTGCGGGAGATGTTCGGGCTGCGCGTCGGCTATGGACCGGTCACGGTGAACGAGCACGCCCGGGAGCTGTTCCTCATCGGCGAAGACCTCGTCGCCCGCGCAGCCGACCCGGACCTCTTCGAGGAGCCGGTGACGACCGGCTCGCGATGAACCTCTTCGCCCACCGATGGCTCAACCGCGTCCACCGGGGTGTCCTGAAGCTCACCCGTGGCCACCTCGGCTGGACGATCGGCGCGATGCCGGTCGTCCAGCTCACCACCGTCGGCCGCATCACCGGTGCGCCCCGCTCGGTGATGCTGACGGCTCCCGTGCACGACGCCGACCGCTACGTGCTCGTCGCATCGCGCGGCGGTGATCCGCGGCATCCGCAGTGGTATCTCAATCTCCTGGCCGATCCGGATGTCGAGGTGACCGTCCGCGGGCGGACACTGCGGATGCACGCGCGCACAGCGACGGTGAAGGAGCGCGCAGACCTCTGGCCGAGGATCATCGCCGCGTACTCCGGGTACGCGCGCTATCAGCAGAAGACCACCAGGGAGATTCCGGTCGTCATCTGCGAGCCGCACAGCCCGCAACCCACCGGTGCAGACACAGCCTGAGCCGATCCACGTTCGGCGACCCACGGCAGAGACCCCCGGTCCAGGGGGAACACCGGGGGTCTCTCTTCCGCACGAGGGTCGAGCCGCGCCGGTGCCCGACTCCGGACGGGCGACCCTGCGTGTGGGTGATACTGCACCACCAGCCTAGGAATCACGCCGGCCGCTGTCTGTCGGCTTTTCGGAGGACAGAGACAGGCCGCGTGTCGGTCATCCGCCACCGGCATCGCACCTCAGCCGACCGGCGACGATGCCCGAGGCGGCCCTCCGAGACCGCGCCATTGGGGTGGGGGTCTCGGAGGACCTGACCTGCGCCGAACCCGCGCCGCCGGGCTGGCGGGGGCGTGCCCGGTCGCATGATCCTGGCACCGAGTCGGCAGCCGGTCTTCCGAAAGACTAGGAGCCGCGGCGGGCGCGGGTCGAGCGTCGCGACCGATGTTCGCGCAGTCGTAACACCCGGCCGATTCCGATACATGCACGTAACGTCCCGACCACGGGATGAGTAGCGCGCCAGACCCGGGCCCCGGCAGCTGATCCTCGAGAGGCCTGAGCCCGCCGCCCGGAGGTCAGTCGTCGAAACGCGCCGCCGTCTCGTCGGCGATGCGGGCGGCCGCGGCACGGGCGGACCGCAGCCGCTCGATGTCGGCCTGCAGGGTGGCCAGCTCTTCGCGGGCACCATGTGCGCGCGCGAGCGAGACGTTCGCGCGCAGATTGATCGAGGCACCGGCGATGCCGGCGGCGAGCGCCTCACCGGCGACAGCGAGATCGGCGGCAAGATGCGGATTGCCGATCTCGCCGAGGAGGCGGAGCTCGTCGATCAGGCCGACGCCGATCTCGCCGAGCGCGGCGGAGAGCCGCGCGGCCTCTGTGGCGGCATCCCGAACCCGCTCGTCGCGGTCCGGATCGTCCGTCGGCGTGCGCAGCGCGGCGCCCAGCTCGGCCGACCGCACGCCGTCGGTCTCGGCTGTGTCGAGCGCATCGACGCGCCGGGTGACCAGCCGTGCTGCGCACTCCTCTGCGCGCTCGTCATCCGGTGTGTATTCCGCCACCATCCGCAGCAGCGCCGCCGACAGTGCCAGCATCACACCGCACGCCGCGCCGCCGCCCGGGGCGCCGTCGGGCTGAGCGAGCTTGTCGAGCCACGCCGACAGCGACGTGGATGCCGGAATCCGAGTCGTTTCGTTCATGCGCGCCACCTTAGTGGCCGCGCCGATTTCCGCACAGCGGCGGCCGCATACCGCCCCGGGGCGCGTAGCGTGACGACTATGACGAACCATCGAGCCGATGAGCATCCCGTCGAGGACGGCAGCTCGCCCGTGGGCGGCGACGACACGACCGAAGAGCAGCTGGACGCCGACAACGAGGTCGAGGAGGACATGCTGAAGACCCTGGACCCGGACGCGCCCCCCGCCTGACGCTCGCTTCAGCTCGGCCTCGCGTGCGCGCATGCGCTGCGGATCGCCGGGAGCTCCCGTCGCGCAACAGGGTGGATCGAACTCGCGTGCTGCGGTAGAGAAGAGGGATGTCGCGAACGAGTGAATGGCTGGACGGATACGTCCGCGCGTGGAAGTCGAAATCACCCGACGATGTGCGGGCCATCTTCACGGACGACGCGGAGTACTGGTTCCGACCCGACGACGCAGACCCCGCACGAGGCATCGACGAGATCGTCGCCATGTGGGGTGAGGACGAGCCCAGCGAGCCGAGCTTTGAACTGGACGTGCTGATCGAGAACGACGACCTCGGCATCGTGAAGGGTCACGTGGACTACCCGGGTCATCAGTACTACTCGAATCTGTGGGAGGTCCACTTCGCGGACGACGGCCGCGCGAAGCTGTTCGTCGAGTGGTTCATGACTCCGCGGAAGAGCCAATCGGGCGACTGAGCGCGGTCGATCCAGCCGCCGGCGGCCGACCGCTCAGATGACTTCGTCCCAGTTGAACCCGTCGCCGAATCTGTCGTAGTGGGTCGCCGATCCTTGCTCACGAGGCACATCTATCGCCGTGGCCTTGGCGAGCAGGTCGAAGATCGTGTCCAGTTCGATCAGTTCGTCCGCTGACTGCTCGTCCGAGGTCACCACGGTGTCGACCAGCCAGCCCACCCGGAATTGAACCCGATTGACTGTGCCGTCCCCGGCGACGAAGGGGATGTCCACGGTGTCGAGCTCCCGGATCCGTGCCAGCGCGAGACCGTACCCCGTGACCGCATCGGCGATCTCCGTCCCGGTGCGGAACGCACCGCCCTGCGTGACGATCGTCTTCATCACAGCCCTCCCGAGCCCGACTTCAGATGAGCGGCACCGGGGTCCTGGGTGACATTCCCATGGTAGGCGGCGTTGGCGACGATCGACAGGGGGCTGGCTAGAGGTGAATCCGCCGCTCCACGAGCTGCGCCGCGACCAGGCTCAGCCGCATCTGGTGTGCGCGCGCGTACTCCCGCATGAGGGTGAACGCCTGATCGATCGGGACGCCGCGCGTCTGCGACACCACGCCCTTCGCCTGTTCGATGACGATGCGGCTGTTGAGCGCGATCTGGAGCTGCTCGCTGAGGATCGAACTCTCGCGGATCGCCCTCTCGTGCAGGATGCCGATCGTCGCGACGTCGGCGAATGCCTGCGCGGCCACGATGTCGTCTGCCGGCGCGTCCCCCGGCGAGGACCGCAGCAGGCTGAGTGTTCCGATGCTGGTGTCACGGAGGCGCAACGGCAGCGAGTCGATCGCCCGGTAGCCCTGCCGGAGGGCGCTCGCCGTGAAGCGGGCCCACGATGCCGGCGAGTTCTCCAGATCCGGCGCGGAGACCCGTCGTCCGGTCCGGAAGCTGTCTCCGCAGGGGCCTTCGTCCGCGTTCAACTGCATCAATTCGACGAGGCTGCTCGCCTCGCTGGTGGAGGCGACCACGTCGAGCTCGCCTCGAGGGTCGGCGAGGTGGATGCCGGCTGCCGTCATCTCGAGCACGTCGCGACATGTGTCCACCAGCATCTGCAGGAGCTCGACGACGTCGTAGTCGTCCACGAGGGTGTCGGCAAGCCGCGCGAAGGTCTGCAGAAGACGTCCATCGTGCGCCAGGCGGGTCATCGGTCGACCTCGATCCGCGTCCCGTTCCGGATGAATCGAAGGCGTCCGTCGATGATGTCCTGCGCGACATCCATCATGGACCGCTCTCCGGCGAACGCATGACCCTGGATGACGAGCCTGGCGTCCTCCGCCGACACGTCGATCTGGGCGAGCACCATGCCCGACGCCTGATGCACGAGTCTGCGCGAGTAGGCGTTGCCGAGCGTGTCGGGTTCGATGCCGATGGACGTGAGGGCACGGCGCAGCACATGGCGGCTGACCAGTTCGGCCATCGCCCCGGCCTGCTCGGCCTGGTCGTGGTCGAGCGAGATGGGCGCGCGTGAGTACAGATCGATCGCCCCGAAGCGCAGGGGACCCACCCCCAGTGGGAACGCGAACACCGAGCTGACGTCCTCGGCGCGAAGGGCCGCCGCGAAGGCGGGCCAGCGGTCCCCGCTCTCGCTGATGAGAGGGTGGAGCACGGCCGCCCCCGATCGCATCGCGTCCCAGCACGGACCCTCGCCGAGGTCGAACTGCAGTTCGTCCAGTCGGGCGGCCCGCTCGTCGCTGGCCGCGAGCGTCTCGCTGCCGAGCAGTTCACCGATCGTGGACACCGCCGCACCCGAGACCGGGAAGACATCGACGAAGACCTCGCACAGGTCTTCCGGCCGATCCTGTGCGCGGTCGAGCGCGGCCAGCGCTTCAGCGAACGAGTCAGCCACGGGGAGCTTCTCCAGTCATCACCTCAACGGTACCCCCCTTGCCCACCCCCGTCACCGCCCTGACGCGGCTCGAGGGGCGAGGAGTGATCTCGATCTCGGGGCTCGAGTGACCGTGTCGCTAGTGACTCTTCGTCGCCTCCACAGAAGGAGGGTTGAGCTCGTCGGGTGGGATGCCGGGCTCCAGCTGGGTATGCCAGTGGATCGCCCCCTCGTCGGGAGCCGTACGCACCTCGGGCTCGGCCAGCGGCTCGCCGTCGCCGGTGCTCACCGGCCCTTCCGCGTGCGGCTGATCTGCGTCCGCTTCGCGGTCGGCTGCAACATCGGGTTCGCCTTCGAGCCGGGGGGACTCAGTCATGGTCGGATCCTTTCTGCGTTCGTTTTCATCCGGCGACGCTCGCCGCAGGAACAGTATGGTGCGCCTCGGGCTCGTCGGGCGGCTCGGGAGTGATGACCAGACCGTTCGGGCTGCTCGCAGCCATCATCGAGCTGCTCCACCCAAGCCCGGTTCAGGTGAGGCTGGCGGCTGCCGAAGAAGTGGAACTGCATCGGAATGGATGGGTGGATCCAGAAGCTGCGTCGTCCGCTGCCGTCGCCGGGTTCGACGTCGAACATGAACGACTCCGAGCGACGCAGCTTGTTCATGACGACGATGCGCAGATGAGCGAGCGTGCGATCGTCGATCTCGATCGCATTGCTCATCGTGTCGTAGATGAATCTGCCCACGGCGACGGCCTGCCTCTTCGCGATGCTGGCGGCCCCCCAAAAGCCCTTACAGGCAGACTAAGTACGCCCCCGCCGCCGCGCAAGCATCCCTTCTGGCAGGAGTCCGCGGCGCCGGGTCCGGCATCCTTCCGAGCCGGCCGTGGCGGGGGATGTCGACCCCTACTCGGAAGGGTGATCATCCTGCTGAATGGATGAGTATCGAATCGAACCCAAGTGAGGAGCACCCCATGGTGCAGATCATCGAGACCATCGACGTGGACGTGCCCGTCCGTACCGCCTACAACCAGTGGACCCAGTTCGAGAGCTTCCCGGAATTCCTCGACGAGGTCGAGTCGATCACTCAGCTCGACGACACGCACACGCGCTGGAAGGTCAGTGTCGGCGGGTTCGAGCGCGAATTCGACGCCGTGATCACCGAGCAGCATCCCGACGAGCGCGTCGCGTGGACCAGCACGGGCGGCGAGACCGAGCACGCCGGCGTGGTCACGTTCCACAAGCTCAGCGACACGTCCACCCGGGTGACCGTGCAGCTGGACTGGGAGCCCGAGGGGTTCATGGAGAAGGTGGCTCCCTGGTCGGAGTCGGCTCGCACGCGGTGAAGAAGGACCTCAAGAACTTCAAGGAGTTCATCGAGAACCGGCCCGTCGAGACCGGAGCCTGGCGCGGCGACGTCGAAGCGTAGCCGCCGGCCATCATCGGCCGCGCGAGCGGCACCGCTTTCGGGGGTCAGGCACACCTGGCCCCCGAAGTACACCTCGACTTCGCGCACCTTGCCGCCGTCGACGCGGGTGGCTCCGACGTTGCGGTATTCTCGCCGCCCGCCTGGGTCGAGCGCCGGCGCTAGAGCAGGTACGCGTCCACCATCAGCGGCCCGCGGATGTCGCGGAAGTGTCGATCAGATGCTCAAGGCTGCGCCGGTTGATCGAGGACACCTGGAGATCGTACGGGCCGAGCTTCTCCAGCTTGCCGGTGCGTATGCGGACGACCTCCCAGCGGCCGCCGCGCAGAGCGCGGTCCTTTCGGCGGTCCGCCTCCTCGCGCTTGCCGACGTGCTCCAGTGCGAAGCGCCCGGGGCTGTCGAACTCGACGGCGATCCTCAACTCGGGCAGAAGGATGTCGGGCCACACCTCGACGTGGCCGAAGAAGGGGCGGCTGACCTTGACCGCGTTGTATCCCGCCGTCACGCCGAGCCGCGCGAACAGGTCGGCGCGCAGCTTCGACTCGACGGCCGACGCCGGCCGGGGCGCGCACTCGCTGCTGAACGGCTCCCCCGTCGGCAGCGCCGGTGTCTTCGGACACAGCGGCAGCGCGGGACGCGCCGCGCGCCGCCGCTCCCGCCGCGCGGATCGCAGGGGGTCTGGCCAGCACCGCGCACTCCGGGCACCAGACCGATCTGCGCCGTTCCCGTCCTGGTCGCGACCGCTGCTCGGTCGGGGTGGCGGCGAAGATGTGGCCGGCCTCGCACTGCCAGAGCAGCAGCACGTCCGCGGCCGGCGGGATCTGCGTCAGCATGATGCCCGCATTGAGCTCGGGGTGATACTGCCTGATCAGGGGTGAGAACGGCGCCCATGCTTCGCGATAGGTGCCGATCGCGTACGGCACATCCACGCCGCGCGAGAATTGCCGACGGGCCCACCAGTCCTCGACTCGCTCCGCCATGACCGCACGATACCGATCCCCTCCCCCACCGCTCCGGCGCGAACGCTGCCGAGGACCGGGCAACTTTCGCGATTCGCGTAACGGATCACGCGCCCCGGCGTCCTTACAGTGCGAAGATCGCGCTCGTGGGGCGCGCGCATCAGTTGCGGCGCGTGTTTCTGCGTTCGTGACTTCGTGGTGCTGTCGCAAGCAGTGCCGGGGGCCGACGTCGCTTAGTTCTATCCCCAGAGGCGACGTCGGCCCTCACCCTTCGGTGCCTCGTTCGGCACCGGTGTCGGCGGCGCGGAGCGCGCCGCTCATGCCACATTCAGCTGTCGTTGTTCGACGACGACGAGGTGTCGGGCAGATACGGCTCGATGCGGCGGCGAGCTTCGCGACGGTCATCGACTGCAGCCACACATGGCCCGGCCCGTGCAGCTGCGCCAGGAACATCGAATCGCCGAAGAACTTGTTCTTGATGCCCTTGATGGTCGCGAACTCCAGCGGCATCTCGGCACGGTAGAGCGCCAGATGACCGGGATGGATCAGCATCGACTGACCCGGAGCCAATTCGTACTCGACGATCTCGCCGGCCAGCTGCACCCACGCCGTTCCGTTGCCCGTCAGCTTCTGGAACACGACGCCGTCGCCGCCGAAGATGCCCGCGCCGAGCTTCTTCTGCAATCCCACCGACACCTCGACGTGCGCTGTGCTGGCCATGTACGAGCCCGACTGCACCATGAACTCGTCGGCGGGGTCGATCGTGAGCTCCCGGATCGTGCCCGGCAGCTGGGCCGCGAAGGCGACGAAACCCCCGGACGGGGCGCGGTGTACTGCGTGAGAAAGAGCTGTCCGCCGCCGATCATCCGCTTGAGGCCGCTCATGAATCCGCCCTTGCCCCCCGACCCGAAGGCGGTGGATGTCACGATGTCGAATCCGGGCGACAGCCACGAGACGTCAGCGCCCTCGGCGATGATCTCCTCACCGTGAGTCATCGTGATCTCCAGCACCGGCATCGTCGTTCCGAGAATCCTGTTGTCCATTCCGCCAACGTAGCGGCGCTGTGCGGTCCGCCGGTAGGGCTGGATCTTGCTGCGAGCGGCGGCGCGTCGGATATGTTCGGCGATCCGCGTAATCGATCGGCCGGCTCCGCGTCCTATGTGTGCGAAGTGTCGCTCCGACCGGTAGGCCGCATCAGTTTCAGCGGACGCCGCACGGACGTGCTTCTTCGTGGTGCAGCCCCCCACCGCACCGGGCCGACGCTGTCTGGCATCCCGACAAGTCGGCGTCGGCCCTTCAGTCAGTCCGCGGGCGCGGTAAGCAACCCGACGCTGCGGTCGGGCGTCGATCCGGCGCGGTCACCCCGCGTGCAGGATCTCGCAGTCGCCTCCGGGCGCGAGGATGGCCTGGTGGCCGTCGTCGTACTTCACCACGAGCAGCGGACTCTCTTCGCTGCCGCGGATCTCGATGACTTCGCCCTCGCGCTCAGCGGCCCCGACGGTGCGTCCGTGGATACGGACGCGATCGCCCACCATCGCGTGCATCGTCGACCACCTCCAGGGTCAGGATACCGCGCGCCCATCGGTCGTACGAGGGCCGCATCGCCCCGCCGTCTCCGTCAATCACGCGCCTCGATGCCGAGCAGCGTGCTGGCCGCCATGTCGGCGACCACGCTCAGGAAGGCGTCTTCGTCGGTGGCGAAAGGGTGTGTGCCGCCGAACACATCCCTCATGATCCAGTAGTGGCTGACCGCGCCCATCAGCACGGTGGCGACGACGGAAGGATCGAGGCTGCCGGGCCGGCGTTCGCCCTCAGCCAGCCCGCTAGGCCTGGCGTGGACGCGGCGCAGTTCGGTGTCGCGCACCATGGCGAGCAGTTCGGGAAAATCGCGGAGGTCGCGCAGCAGCAGGCGGTTCAGGTCGCGCTCGTGCTCGAGTCGGCGGAGCCCCGCGCGGGCGATCATCAGCAGCTGCGACCGGGGGTCGTCCGCGTCCGCGGGCAGGCTCATGAAGGCGGCCATGTCGGGACCGCTCTCCACCTGCTGCTGCAGACTGGCCTCGAGCAGGGACTTCTTGCTCGGGAAATGCCGATACAGCCCGCCGGAGCCGGGCGAGAGGCCCGCCGCCTTCTCGATCTGCGTGATGGTGGTCGCCTTGTACCCCTGTCGTCCGAACAGGTCGCGGGCGACCAGGAGCACCCGTTCCCGGGTCGCCCCGTCAGTCTGCTTCGGCAAGGGTCAGCTCGTAGTGCTGGGTGTCGTAGCGCATCACCTTGTGCACGAGCGGCACCAGCACGCCATGGAGAACGGGATGCCGCCGCCGGAGCAGTCTGCGGGTGGTCGCCGACTGCTGTTCGTCCAGCAGTCGCGCCCTGCCGTGCAGGGCGTCGCCCTTCGGCTTCCCCAGAAAGCTGCACGGCGCCGCCCGGACCGCCGAGAAGTTGCGAAGGCGTTTGGCCTTGCCGGACTGCTTGTAGGTCCGGAAGAACAGCCGGCCGTCGTCCGTCACGAGGCTCACCGGCGTCGCGACCCACGTGCCGTCGCGCTTGCGCGTCTCCAGGCGGATGGTCTTGTAGCGCGCCCAATCCACTGCGGCGGCGGTGTCGTGGTCGTTCATGTCCGCTCCTACAGAAGTAAGTAGTTACTTATCATACTCGCCGATAGAGCAGTGTCCACTCCTCGTCGGTGTGCAGGAGAGGATGGTGGGATGAGGATCACCGGCGCCGTGCTCGAACAGTCGGGCTCCACCACTCCCTACGCCGAATCCCGCCCCTTCTCGGTGGGCGACCTCGAGCTGGATGACCCGGCCGAGGGCGAGCTGCTGATCCGGATCGAGGCAGCGGGCGTGTGCCACTCCGACCTCAGCGTCGTGGACGGCAATCGGCCTCGACCGTTGCCGATGCTGCTCGGTCACGAGGCCGCGGGCATCGTCGAGGAGGTGGGCCCGGGCGTGACGGATGTCTCCCCCGGCGATCGGGTCGTTCTCACCTTCCTCCCTCGATGCGGTCGGTGCTCGGCGTGCCTGACCGACGGACGCCTGCCCTGCTCCGTGGGGTCGGCCGCGAACGCGGCCGGAACGCTGGTCGGAGGCGGCATCCGACTGCACCGGGACGGCGCCGACGTGCATCACCACCTCGGCGTGAGCGGCTTCGCCACGCACGCCGTCGTGAATCGGACATCGGTCGTGCGCGGTCGATCCGGACGTGCCGCCCGAGATCGCCGCGCTTCTCGGCTGCGCGGTGCTCACCGGAGGCGGCGCGGTCGCGAACGCCGCACGTCCCGAGCCGGGTTCCACCGTGGTCATCGTCGGTCTGGGCGGAGTCGGCATGGCGGCACTGCTGGTCGCGGTCGCGCTCGGCCTGCAGGTCATCGGCGTCGACGCTCTGCCGGCGAAGCTCGAACTCGCCGAATCGCTCGGAGCCGCCGCCGCGCACCTCCCGGCCGACGCGATCGATCGAGGAGTCCGCGCTCCCGTCGTCATCGAGGCCGCCGGGTCTGCCCGGGCGTTCGAGACCGCGCTCCTGCTCACCGCCGCCGGCGGAACCACGGTGACGGTGGGTCTCGCCGCTCCCGACGCACGCGCGGCGGTGTCGCCGCTGCTGCTCACGGCCGAGGCGCGGACCATCGTCGGCAGCTACCTCGGGTCGGCCGTGCCCAGCCGCGACATCCCGCGATATGTCGAGCTGTGGCGCGCGGGCCGTCTGCCCCTCGAACGCCTCGTCTCGTCGCGCATCGGACTCGATGAGATACCGCTCGCGATGGACCGGCTGGCGACGGGGTCGGAACTGCGTCAGATCATCACGTTCCCCTGACCGCCGGCTCGCGACGGGCCGAGGAGCTGTCAGGCGGCGCACGCGCGGGAGATGAACCGCTGCGTGATCGTCCCGATGCCCGTGACGGCCCCGATCATCGCGCTCGGAGAGGGTCGTGTATCTTTCGGCTCGGCGCGGGACACTTCTAGGTATGGGCGACGATGCCGGGGGCTGGGTGCGCCGTCATCGCGCACAGCTGGTGGCGGCCGGCGGCGCCGTGGCACTGGTCTGCGCGGTCGGCATCGGGATCTTCAGCGCGGGCATGCGCGCCGAGACCCCGACAGGCTCCGTTTCCACGGTCGAGTCGCCGCGACCCGAACTGCCGACCGATGCGGAACTGCAGGATTGGATCGACGGGCTCCCCGTGGGAGCGCCACCGCAGGTGCCTTATGCGCAGGACGGGGCTCTGTTCGTCGACGGAGTCGAGATCGAGACCCCGTTTCCGGTCGGCACCATCGAGGTGGCGGGCGACACGCTCATGATCGGCAACCAGCCGAGCACCTTCAGGGTGCCGACCGCGTGGGCCCTGGTGCGTGACGGACGAGTCGAATCGCTTCCCGCGCCGGGCAGCTGGTATCCGCGACTCAGCACCGACGGCCGGATCGCCTTCTGGCAGATCAATCCCACCCACGACACCACGCAGTTCGTCATGTGGGACACGGTGACGAACCGGGAGCTGTCGACGCGGACCGTGGCCGGTCGCTTCGACGGCGCGCATCGGCTTCACGTGATCGGTGTGGACTCGGCAGGGATCGCCTATTGGGTGGACGAGGGCAGCGAGACCCCCGTGATGCGGTGGGACGTCCGCGCCGACATCGTGGAGGCGACCGACATCCCCTACGACCCGGCGAAGACGCTGGGCGACCAGGCGGCACCGCTCCCTGGCCTATGGGTCGGCCTGGAGGACGCGTACCTGTCGCCCGACGGGACGAGGACGGTCTTCACGGGAGCACGGCCGGGAGAATCGGCGGGATGCTGCGAAGCCCACCTGCAGGTGCGTCCGGCCCGCCCGTCCGCCACCGCCGGGTCCGGTGACGTCACTGTGCTGCGGCTGCCCGACGGCATCCCCGGCATGCGCCTCTGGGATCCGTACTCCGACCGGGGCACGTGGGGGGTCTGGTGGGAATCGAACGAGACGATCCTGTTGGACGCCGTCGTCGATCAGCACAGCCATCTGGTGCGCTGCCAGGCGACCAGCGGAGAATGCGAGCTGGTTTTCGATCTCGGCGCGAACACGAGCACCGGGCGTCAGTACATCCCGGACTGGGAGCGGCAGTGGGCCTTCGCCCGCTCTCCGCTCGCGGGATGAAGCCGCTGCCGGCGAAGACGATGAGAAGTCAGGTGCATCGATGACCCGATCGGCCGTCGCCCTCCTGCGGGGGATCAACGTCGGAGGAAACAATCCCATCCGGATGCCGGATCTCGTCGCCTGCGTCACGGATGCCGGCTTCGACGATGTGCGCACCCACCAGCAGAGCGGAAATGTGCTCTTCACCGTGAGGGACACGCGTCTGCGGGCGGCCGAGAAGACGATCGAGACGGCGCTCGAGAGACGATTCGGAGTGGCGATCCCCGCCATCGTCCGATCTCGGGACGAGCTCTCCGAGATCGTTGCGCGCGCGCCCGCTGACCACGGATCCACGGAGCTGCGCAGCGAGGTCATCTTCCTGAAGCGCCCGCTCACGGCCGAGGACGTGCTGGCCCAGCTGCCCGAGCTGCGCGAGGGCGTGGATGCCGTGGCCCCGGGTCCCGGCGCGATCTACTTCTCGCGGGTCGCCGCACGAGCGACGAAGACGCGCATCACCCGGCTGATGGCGATGCCCCTCTTCCAGCAGATGACGATGCGGAGCTGGCGGACGACGACCCGGCTGCTCGAGCTGCTCGAGGCGTGAGCGCCGGCGCCGGCGCCCGGTTCAGAGGATGTTCATGAGCCCGCGCGGCCGAACTGTGGCGGTCGAACCCCGCCGCACCCTATGG
Organism: uncultured Actinomycetota bacterium; assembly: GCA_963717585.1. GTDB lineage: Bacteria > Actinomycetota > Actinomycetes > Actinomycetales > Microbacteriaceae > Microbacterium. The sequence continues at coordinate 145,016 of CAVQWI010000004.1, forward strand.
TGGCGATCAGCGTCTGGCACAGCAGAGGACGCGACTGCACCATCCCCAAGCCGCCCTCGACCCGAGGGCCTTTTCTGAATGGAAGTCGAATGCCAGAAAGCAACAAACCGACCATCGTCCTCGTGCACGGAGCATGGGCGGACGCATCGAGCTGGAACGCCGTGAGCGTTCCCCTGCAGGCCCAGGGCTACACCGTGCTCGCCCCACCGAACGAGCTGCGCGGCCTCGCCTCCGATGCCGCCTACATCGCGTCGTTCCTCGCGCAGCGCACCACCGGTCCTGTCGTGCTCGTCGGACACTCCTACGGCGGCGCCGTCATCACCAACGCCGGCGCGCAGGGCGGCGATGTCCGGGCGCTCGTCTACGTCGACGCGTTCATCCCCGACGAAGGCGAGACTGTGGTCGGAATCCTCGACGGCTCCAGCTCCGCCCTGGCGGTCGCCGATCCGACGACGGTCCTGGATGTCGCCGGCTACCCCGGCGCGCCCGAGGGTGCGGCGGAGGCCTTCCTCAAGCCCGACACGGTGCACGACTACTTCGCCCAGGATCTTCCCGAGGCCGACCGCTGGACCATCGTCGCCACGCAGCGACCGGCATCCTTCGTCGCGAACGTCACGCCCTCGGCCGCCCCGGCGTGGAAGAGCATCCCCAGTTGGGCCGTGCTCGGCACCGAAGACCGGGTCATCCCCATCGATGTGCAGCGTCGGATGGCCGAGCGCGCCGGAGCGACGGTCAGCGAAGTCGACGCTTCCCACGTATCGATGCTCTCGCGTCCGGAGGTCACGCTCGCCGCGATCCAAGCCGCCGTCGACGCGATCAGCTGAGGCGACCGCGCCCTGTTGACGGCGGGGTCGCGGCTTTCCTAGGGCGGAGTGGCGGCGGACGCAAGGGCTTGTCGCGGTCGCAGGCGGCGGTCAGACTCACCCGGTGGCACGCATCGGCACCTCGGGGTGGAGTTATGACCACTGGGATGGAGTCCTCTATCGCCAGGGGCTGCCTGCGCGCGATCGGCTGGCGCGCTACATCGAGGTGTTCGACACCGTCGAGGTGAACGCGACCTTCTATCGGTGGCCGCCGCCGGCCACCTTCGCCTCCTGGCGACGGCGGCTGCCGGAAGGCTTCGAGTTCACGGTGAAGGCACCCCGCGGCCTGAGCCACGCCCGACGACTGCTACGAGCCGGAGCAGTGGATCGAGCGGATGACGGCGGGCCTGCACGAGCTCGCCGGCCGGCGCGGTCCGCTTCTCGTGCAGCTTCCGCCGACCATGCAGCGCGACGATGACCGCCTCGACTGGTTCCTCGCGCGCGTCCCCGGGTGGATGCAGCCGGTCGTCGAGTTCCGCCATTCCTCCTGGGTGGACGAGGCCGTGTTCACGATCCTCGAACGACACCGCACGGCCTACTGCGTCATGAGCGGCGCCGGGTTGCCGTGCGTGCTCCGCGCGACATCCGACCTCGTCTACATCCGCCTGCACGGACCCGATCAGGGGTCGCTCTATGCAGGGTCCTACTCGAGCGACGATCTGGCCTGGTGGGCCGAACGCGTGCGCGAGTGGGAAGGACAGGGACGCAGGGTGTACGCCTACTTCAACAACGACGGCGGCGGCAACGCGGTCAGGGACGCCCTTGAGCTCCGGAGTCTGTTGGCAAGCTGACCCGGCCGATGTGCGGCGCGTTCCGGGAGGCATCCGGCTGATCCGGAGCGACGGTGACGCGGTCCTTGCCGGCGTCCTTCGAGCTGTACATGGCCCCGTCGGCACGGATGAGGAGCTCATCCGGCGTCGGACGCGGATCCACGTCCGGTGTGTAGGTCACGACCCCGGCGCTCACCGACACGGCGACGGGGACCCCTGCGGCGATGATCGGATGCCGGACGACGTCGAGGATGCGCTGCGCGATCGACATCGCCGCGGCCAGGTCGGCGTCGGCGCAGATCACGACGAACTCGTCGCCGCCGATGCGGCCGACGATGTCGCCGGACCGCACGCCGAGCCGAAGACGATCCGCGAGGTCGCGCAGCACGTCGTCGCCGGCCGCGTGTCCGAGACGGTCGTTGATGGACTTGAACGCGTCGACGTCGAGGAACAGGACCGCCAGTGGCGCGCCCGCGCGTTGAGAAGCCTGAATCGCCGCGTCCAGGCTCTCCTGCAGCAGCTGCCGGTTCGCGAGCCCCGTGAGCTGATCGTGCAGCGCGAGATACTCCAGCCGGCGCTGCAGCCGCACGCGTACGAGCGTCTGGGTGGCCTGACGACCCAGGGCCCGCTGCAGGTCGAAGAACTGGTCGTCGAAGTCCCGCCGGCGGGAGAAGAAGCACACCAGGATGCCGAGCCGCTCGTCTCCGTCGACCAGAGGCATGATGCTGAGAGACTCCAGCCGCTGCTTCTTCAGCCCTGCCGCCAGCAGCGGATACTCCGATTCCACCTCGTCGGCGTGGACGATGACGAAGGTGGGGGTGTTGCGCAGCGCAGCGATCGGCGGAACCAAGCCGACGAGCGGGTTCACTCCGGCGACCAGCCGCAACTCGCCGGCGTCATCGAGGAGATGCACGGCGCACTCGGTCGCCGTGAAGGCTTCGCGTGCCAGGAGGGCGAAGGACTCCGCGACATCCTCGTCGCTGGCACTGACCCCGAACGCGCTGGACACATCCTGGAGGACGCGCACCCGCGCCTCGGAGGACTCGGCCGCCCGGCGGGCGTGCAGGATCTCGCTCTCATACTGCAGACGGTCGGTCGTGTCGAACACCGCGGTGCGAACGACGTCGTGACCGTCGTCGCGAACGAGCACGGAGTTCACGAGCACCGGAAGCAGTGATCCGTCGGCGCATCTCAGCGTCAGCGCCACTTCGCTCACCTTGCGCTGCAGGTGGAGCACCTGAAGGTGCCGCGTCTCGAAGAACAGCTGACTGCCGGCATCCAGGATCGCGGTGAAGTTCTTGCCGACCACGGCGTCGGCGTCGTACTCGGTCCACTCGAGGAACATGTCGTTCGCGTCGAGGATCAGCCCGTCGGGGGTGGTCGAGATCAGACCGCAGGGCGCCTGGCGATACAGCTTCTCGTAATCCGCGCTGGTCATGACAGGTAGTCGCGAATCGCCGCGACGACCTCATCGGAACCCGAGAGGATCGGGATATGGCCCGTAGCGGAGAGCACCTGCAGGGTGCTTCCCGGGATGCTGCGGTGCACGTATTCGCCGACGGCGTGCGGTGCGATCAGGTCGTCCGTGCACTGCAGCACCAACGTCGGCACCGTCACCTCGGCGAGGTCGGACCGGTTGTCGGAGAGGAAGGTGACGTGTGCGAAGTGGCGGGCGATACTCGGGTCCGTGCTGCAGAAGCTTGCGGTCAGCCGATCGCCCAGTTCCGGCCGATCGGGATTGCCCATGATCATCGGGGCGGTGACCGCCGACCAGCCCAGGTAGTTCGCATCCAGCGCATCCAGCAGCGCGTCGATGTCGGTGCGCTCGAAGCCGCCCCGGTAGTCGCCGTCGTTCACGTAGCGCGGCGACGGTCCGACCAGGATCAGCGCACCGAATCGCGACGGGTCGCGGTTCGCGGCGAGCACCCCGATCATCGCGCTGACGGAGTGTCCGATGAAGACGACGTCCTCCAGCTGCAGGGCGTCGAGGATCTCGAGGACGTCGTCGCTGTATCCGTGCAGCGAGTCGTACTTGCCCCGGTCGTACGCGGTCAGGTCGGAGTCTCCCGCGCCGACGTGATCGAAGAGGATGACGCGGTACTGCTCCTCGAACTGCGGGGCGACCAGGTCCCACGCGGCCTGACTGCACCCGAATCCGTGCGCGAACACCAGGGGCCGTCCTTCGGGGTTGCCCGAGACGACCACGTTGTTGCGCCGGAGGACGTCGCGAGTCGCTGCCAGAACCACGGAGCCTCCTCCTCACCGGACCCGCACGCGCGCGCGGATCTGCTCTGCAGTGATCGTAGACGAATCCAAGCGCGTCGCCACGCGGATGTCGAGGGCGTACTATACGCCGATGCGGAGCTCCGCGTGGGCCATTGTGGTCGAAGGCCCCACCCGGCTGACTGAAGGACATGCTGGATTCCGACAAGCTGGCGACGGACCTGGGTTCCGCACTTCGGGCGGGGGAGGTCTTCGCGGTCTTCCAACCGCTCGTCGACGTCGCGTCGGGCGGGATCGTCGGCGTCGAGGGCCTCTGCCGCTGGACCGACTCCCGAGGGCACGCGGTTCCGCCGGACATGTTCATCCCCATCGCGGAGAGCGCCGGCCTGATCCACGAGCTCGGGCACTTCATGCTCAGCGAGTGCCTCGCCGCGGCTGAGGCATGGCGTGCCGCCGGCAGCGCACTCGATGTGTCGGTCAACGTCTCTCCGACCCAGCTGGCGGAGGCCATCGTTCTCGGTCGACCTCGTCGAACAGCTGGCCATGCGCGCCGTTCCGCCCGAGGCGCGTCACGCTGGAGATCACCGAATCGCTTCCCCTCCGCGACATCGCTCTCATCGTCCCCCGTCTCGAGGACCTCCGATCCCGCGGCGTGGGCATCTCACTCGATGACTTCGGCACCGGGCACGCGTCGGCGGAGCAGCTCGAGCGGCTGCCCGTGACCGAGCTCAAGCTCGACAAGTCTCTGATGCACGGTGACCGCGATCGGACCGTGGACCAGCTCCGCGACGTGGTCGCTCGAGCGCGAGAGCGCGGCCTGCGTGTCGTCGCGGAGGGCATCGAGACCGCCGAGCAGCTGCGGCTCGCCCACGAGCTGGGCTGCGAGCGTGCGCAGGGCTACCTGCTCGGGGCGCCGATGCCCAAGAGCGAGCTGGACGCTCTGCTGGCGGCGTGAGTCAGAACTCGGGGTACGACGGCTGAGGCTCCTGAGGCTCCGCATCCGCGTCGTCACCGCCGCCGATGTCGAGCCGGGTCCATGTGACGGGCATGCCGGGCGAGAACAGGATGTCGATTCCCGAACCACCTCGCAGCGGCGGGATGTTCACGTAGCCTCCGCCCGCGCGGATCGCGTCCAGGATCTTCTCGCGCAGCTCCGTGACCGGATCCGGCAGGAAGTAGTCATGGCCGTCGACAGTGAGCCGATTCACGCTTGTCATCTCAGTCACCCATCTCTGCGTCTGCTCGGCCCGTCGCTCAGGCGGGCGACGTCTCGCCGTTCGGTCCGGTCGCCGTTTCCGGCTCGGGAATGAGCTCCAGCCCGGCCGGACTGTTCGCGGTCGCCATCAGAGCGTCGATCCACGCCCTGTTCGAGTGCGGGCTCGCGCCCGCCGAAGAACTCGAACTGCAGGGGGATCGCCGGGTGCACCCACAGCGAACTCCGGCCGGCGCCGTGTGCTGCCTCGTATTTCCACGAGAAGCTGAAGCTCTCGCCGCGGCGCAGTTTCGCGATCATCACGATCCGCAGGTGCGCCAGAGACCTGTCGTCGAACTCCGCCGTCCATGTCGGAGCGCCGTACACCAATTTCCCCACAGAACCTCCAAGCCACCCGACAGTCTGCCATGCGCAAGTCCGCGATCCCTCGTCGGACGCAGCCCTTGACAGGAGGTCGGATTGTCGGAGCTGTCAAGCCCCTGTACCGGAGACGCGCCCCCGCGGTGAGATTGATACCAAGGCCGCGCACCTCCTGCGGCCACCAGGAAGGAGATCGTCATGGGTGTCGACGACAAGATCAAGAACGCTGCGCAGGATCTCACCGGCAAGGGCAAGGAAGCAGTCGGCAAGGCGACCGACAACGAGCGCCTGGAAGCCGAAGGCGACATGGACCAGGCCGAGGCCAAGGTCAAGAAGGTCGGTGAAGACGTCAAGGACACGTTCCGCTGATCGATCCACTGCTACGGCCGGGCCCTCGAAGGGCCCGGCCGTTCGGCGTGCCGGGCGCTTCTCATTCTCCACTTGCATGATAGATCGATTATCGATAGATTTACGTCGTCTCTCGATCTAGGAGGTTTCCGTGGGGAAGCTGACGATTATCGCGCTGCGCGTCGTCATCGCGCTGTGCCTGGTGGGTTCCCTGTTCGTCCAGGTCGTGCTGGTGCCCACTTTTCTGGGTGGACCTCGAGGGCGAGGCGCTCTGGGGCCGGATCACCCTCGTCGTGATCATCGTCCTCGGAATCATGACGATGCAGGTCAGCGCGATCTGCATCTGGCAGCTGCTCAGCATGGTGCGGAAGGGCTCCGTCTTCTCCAACGCCGCCTTCCGGTACGTCGACGTCGTGTTCGGGGCGGTGGCGACGGCATCCGTCCTCTTCTTCATACTCGCGGCGGTTCTGGCACCGGGTGGCACGGCGCCGGGCATCGTCGGGCTGATCGGAGGCCTGGGCCTCGCGGTCGCCGGCGTTGCGCTCGTGGTGCTGGTGCTGCGGATGCTGCTCGAGCAGGCGCTGGCGCGGGAGGTCGAGGCGGAGCACCTCCGGTCAGAGCTCGATGAGGTGATCTGATGCCGATCGTCGTCGATGTGGACGTCATGCTCGCGCGGCGCAAGATGGCCGTCGGAACGCTCGCCGATCGCGTCGGGATCTCGCCGGCCAACCTGGCGGTGCTCAAGAACGGCCGGGCCAAGGCCGTGCGCTTCACGACCCTCGCGGCATTATGCGATGTGCTGGAGTGCCAGCCGGGCGATCTGCTCCGGTGGGAGCCCGACTCGGGTCAGATGAGCGGAGCGGCCGTCGGTACCTGACGGCGGCGCGGCAGCTCCAGGCACGGCGCCGAACCAGGGGCGGAGTCAGGGCCTGAGCCACGCGAAGCTGTAGGGCTCGAGGGTGAGCCCGTCGTGGTGACGGCCGGAGAGCGCGTCGGTGCCGACCAGCGATGGAAGCACCACGGTCTCCCCGCTGACGTTGATCGCCGCGATGATCTCATCGTCGGTGCCGGGTGCCCGGCGCAGGACGAGCACACGCTCGTCCAGGTGCTCCACGACCTGGCCGGCGAACGGCGAGAACCCGGGAAGCGTCCGCCGCACCTCGAGCAGGCGACGGAGACCGCCGAGCATGCCCGAGCGCCGGGCGCGACGTCTCCAGTTCGCGCTGCAGGAAGTCGGCATCGAGGACCTCCCGGTTGATGCGGCGGGCGATGTCGGACTCGGTCATTCCAGCGCGGTCCTGACCGGACCCGAGCAGTGAGTGGTAGTAGATCGCGGGCACCCCGATCACCGAGAGCAGGATGGCGTGCGCGGCAAGGCCGCGCACCACGGCCGAGTCATCCGGGTTCTCGTCGTCCGGCTCGACGAGGGCGTCGAGGAAGTTCGTGTTCAGCTCGTAGACGCCCTCCGAACCGTCCGGCCTGCGCGCCATCGACACCCGGCCTCCGCGCGCGAGGGTGCGCTCGACGAGCAGGTTCCGATCGTCATCGGTCAGCAGACCTTCGGTGGGGCGGATGCCGATGCCGTCGTGGCTGGCCAGGAAGTTGAACCACGTCGCGGTCGGGCTGACCGGCGCGATCCCTGCGGCCCAGTCGGCGAGCGCGTTCGCCCGGCCGGTGACGAAGGCGTGCAGCACGAGCGGCGGAAGCGCGAACTGGTAGACCATGTTCGCCTCGTCGGAGCCGTCCCCGAAATAGGCGATGTTGTCGGCGTGCGGGACGTTGGTCTCGGTCAGCAGCAGCGTCCCCGGCGCCAGGGCGTCCACCAGCACGGCGCCAGATCCGGATGATGTCGTGGGTCTGCGGGAGGTGGATGCAGGTCGTTCCCGACTCCTTCCACAGGTAGCCGATCGCGTCCAGACGCACCGTTGTCGCGCCACGCGCCAGGTAGCCGAGCAGGACGTCGGTCAGATCGATCAGCACGGCGGGCGTGCTCGGATCGATGTCGACCTGGTCGGGACCGAACGTTGTCCAGGCGTGTGCGAGCGTGCCGTCGGGGCGCGCGAACTCGTGCAGCAGCGGGGTGACCCGCGGGCGGACCACCCGCGACGTGTCGAAGTCGGGGCCCGGGCTCCAGGAAGTAGCCGTCGTAGCGAGGGTCGCGCGCAAGCCACCCGCGGAACCACGGGCTGGATCCCGACACGTGGTTGGCGACGAAGTCGAGGGCCAGGGCATGGTCGGCCCGGAGGTCGGCGATGTCGTCCCAGGTGCCGAGCTCGGGGTTCACCTCGCGGTGGTCGACCACGCCGAACCCGTCGTCGGATGTCCAGGGATAGATCGGCAGCAGGTGCACGTCGGTGACGGCATCCCGCACGTGATCGCGAAGGACCGAGGCGAGCGTGTGCAGCGGCGCCTCGCCGCTGCGCCGGAAGGCGTCGCCGTAGGTGATCAGGTAGGCGGTGCCCTCGTCGGGCCGCCCCTTCTCGGTCGGCCCCAGGACGGGCGCCCACCGCTCCGCCAGCGCGAGGAGGCCGTCGACGATCTCATCCGTGCGCTGTGGGTCGAGTCGCGAGACGAGCGGCCTCAGCTGGTGCCGCAGGCGTGCCAGATCCACGTCCGTCATGCCGGCGGCTCCTTCAAGAGTTGTCTGACGAGTTCCATCCCGCGCGGATCGAGCTCGGTGATCCGGTCGGAGAACCCGCGAAGGCCCGGCGCCGAGAGAACGACCTCGGCCCACTCCTCCCGTAGCGCGAACTCCGGTCGCGCCACCAGGCAGTCCGGGTCGGTGGTCCAGAGGCGCTCGTGCTGCCAGGCCCTGGCTTGCAGCGACATGCGGCCGCGCAGACCCTGCGAGCCGTCTTCTCCACCCTCGTGGAAGGTGTCCGGAGACACGCGCATCGCGTCGACGAGGCCGACGCTCGGCAGGATCGGTGCGCCGCATCCGAGGAGATAGGCCCCCTCGCCCATCACCTCGCGGATGAGTTCCAGACCGGAGCGATAGGCCGCGATGGGTGACGCGTCGGGATCGTGCCGATCGGCGGGCACTGCCCCCGAGTACAGGAAGTCGAGCTTGAGGTAGTCCACGCCCAGGTCGCGCAGTCCCCCGAACACGGTGGCGAGGTGCGACCGGACGCCGGGATGGGTCAGGTCCAAGCCGACCAGGTCGTCGCCCCAGTTGTACCCAGCCGGTCCGGTGAGCCAATCCGGCTGCCGCCGCGCGAGGTCGGACCGGCGGCCGACGGAGAACGGAGCGAGCCAGATGCCGGCGCGTCTGCCGCTGTCGCGAATCGCTCCGACAGTGGCGGGGAGTGACCCGAAGCGCGGGTTGGGCGCGGTCCACTCTCCGGTGCCGAGGCTCCAGCCGTCGTCGATCTGCACCACGTCGACCGGCAGCCGCCGTTCCTCGATCGCGCGGAGGTTCTCGAGCACGTCGGCCGCGCTGACCTCCTCGAAATATCGGTACCAGGTGCACCACACGCGGGGTGCCGGCGTACCCACACGGGCACCGGATGCCGCGCCGAAACGATCGCCGTACGCCTCGAGCGCGGCCGATCCGAGCGACCCGGCGCCGGCCCCGGTGCTGGCGGAACCGGCATGGGTCGTCCATGTCTCGACGGGGGAAGAAGCCTCGACGACCACTCGTTCATTTCGCCACGTCGCGTGGATCGAGGGCACCGCGGTCGCGGCATCCAGGGTTCCGTAGATGCGTGCCGGCTCGCCGCTGCCGGGGTCGATGACGAGGAGCCCCTCCCCCTGGACCCCCTCCTCTGGAAGCTCCGTGCCGGGACGGAAGCGCATGACGTGCTGCCACCCTTCGGCCGGCCGGTGCGCGTCGTCGCCCCGCCGGTACCAGGTGGTCGGGCTCCAGCTCTGCCATCCCTCGGCGTAGATCCTCGCGTCGGGACCGACCGGCACCTCGTCGATCGCGATCATGCGCCGACCGCCTGGGCATGATCCGACGGGCTGAGGATGAGGCCGGCGGGGTGGATCGGCGAACCGCCCGACTCGGCGGAGTCGACGGCGGCAAGGCCCAGCCGAACGGTGGCGAGAACGTGCTCGGCGGAGTTCTCGGGCTCGCGACCGTCGACGATCGCGGTCATCAGCTCCCCCATGGTGCCGGCGAAGCCGTCGGTGAACCACTGGCCCTCCAGAGGGAAGCGGGTGCGCTCCTCGCCGCGTTCGAGTTCGACGAAGTCGCTGCCCAGCAGCACGCTTCCGCGGATCGTTCCTTCGGTGCCGTGGATCCAGAACGGGCAGCCTCCGGCTCGCGCCCGCGCATCGCCCACGACGCGGATCGAGGCGCTCCCGCCGGACGAGACCGCCACCTGCACACTGGCGTGCCAGGGGTTGTGGGCCTGGGCAGGCTGACCCGGAACGCGGGAGTCCTGCGCCGCCACGGTGAGCACCTCCGCACCCTCCAGCCAGCAGCGCGTGATGTCGATCCAGTGCACGAGGTAGTCGCTGAGCAGCATATGGGGCACGTCGTCGAACGCTGTGCCGGCCAAGGGTGGAAGCGGCTTGTCGTGGAGGTGGGTCACGCCGACGACCTGGCCGATGTCACCGCGCCGCACCAGCAGGGTCGCCAGCCGCCACGCGGGCGCCCACCGGGCGTTCTGGTTCACCGCGACCCGGATGCCTCGGTCCCGCGCCGTCGCGAGAAGGCGTTCAAGACGCGGCAGTTCGGCGGCGTCGATGCTCAGCGGCTTCTGGGCGAGCACGTGTTTGCCTGCGGCGATGGCATCCGAGACCAGATCCAGCCGGCCGTCCGGTCCGGTTGCGATGTCGACCACGTCGACCCGCGGGTCGGCGAGCAGCTCGGCGACGGTGTCATGTGCCGTCTCTACACCGGCGCGTGCGGCCAGCTCGCGGGCGCCGGACGACGTGCGCGATGCGATCGCAACGACCGGGATTCCCCATGACGCGTACGCCGGCAGGTGGGCGGTGCGCGCGATCCCGCCCGCGCCGATCAGTCCCACGTTCAGCGGTCGGGCGGGCACCTGGGGGCGGTAATCCGGCGTTTCGATCACCGGTCGCGCTCCGGAGCTGCATCGAACCGCAGAACGGCCTGGAGGATCTCAGGGTCGCCCGCATCGAGGCGTTCGAACACGCCGGCCACGGCATCCGCATCGACGATGTCGGAGATGAGCGCCGCCCCGTCCACCGCGCCCGAGTAGATCTGGTCCATCACGGTGCGGACGAGCCGGGCCTGGTCCCATCTCCCGGTGAGCGCGACCGGCACCCCCGAGATCTGGCTCGCGACGATGCGTACCCGGTTGTGGTGGAACTCCTCTCCCAGCCGAAGGTTCGCGGCACCGCCCTGGTAGAAGCCCGATGCAGCCACCAGACCATCGACCACAACCGAGCGGACCGCCTCGTGCAGGGCGCGATCTGCGCCGGACAGCTCGATGGCGCTGTCGGCACCGCCGTCGGTCAGGTCGCGGATCAGCTCGCCCGCGCCCCCCGGCCGCAGGGCGTCGATCACCTCGACCGCGCCGAACGCGGTGGCGATCTCCAGCCGCGCCGGCTGGGTGTCGACAGCGAGCACACGGGCGCCTGACAGGGTCGCGAGACGCGTCGCGAGCAGGCCGATGACTCCCTGGCCGAAGATGGCGATCTGCTCGCCCAGGCGGACGTCGGCGGCAAGCACGGCGTTGAGCGCGATCGAGCCGACGCGGGCGAATGTTCCGAGCACCGGGTCGACCACGGGGGCATGACGCGCCAGGCCACGGCGGAAGCGGGGAGGACAGCATCGCTACGGTGGCCCCAGATGCCGTGGACGACGTCGCCGACGCGGACGCCGTCGACGTCGTCGGCGATCTCCACGATCTGACCGACCTCGGAGTACCCCCATCCCTGCACGGGGTACTCGAAGCTCGGCTCACCCGGCAGGAACAGGCGGCGCTGCGAGTCCCACGTCGAGGTCAGGTACGGGTTCGTACCCCGGTAGGCCGTCAGCTCGGTGCCGGCGGAGATGCCCGAGTACCAGGTCGCGATCCTCAGCGAGCCCGGAAACGAGCGGGCGCGGCATCCGTTTCGACGAGCTCGACCGTGCCCGGCGCGGTGAATTGGACGATTTCAGGCACGAGGCACGAGCCTCCCTTTCCGAGAGTTCATCCGAGCCGGGCTCAGCCCTTTTCGGCGCCGGCGGTGAGTCCGCCGACGAGCAGCCGCTCCGAAGCGAAGAACAGGATGATGATCGGCAGGGTCAATATGACCGAGCCCGCCATGAGCACTGTGGTCGGCACTTCGATGCTTCCCGACAGCTGCGACAGCCCGAGCGACACCGTCCAGGAGTCGCGCTTCTCGACCAGGAACAGCAGCGCGAAGAGGAACTCGTTCCACGCGATCATGAAGATGAACAGGCCGTTCGAGACGAGCGCGGGCATGGCCAGCGGGAGGCTGATCTTCCACATCGTCTGCAGCCGGTTGCATCCGTCGATCGCCGCCGCCTCCTCCAGCGAGACCGGCACGGTCGCGAAATAGTTGCGCAGTGTGTAGATCGACACCGCGGCCACCTGCGACACGTACACGATGACCAGTCCGACAAGCGAGCCCCGGAGCCCGATCTGCGTGAAGAACACGAACAGCGGAACGGCCAGAAGGATGGCGGGGAAGAAGTAGACCGCCAGGAACAGTCCCGACACCTGGCGGCGACCGAAGAAGTTCAACCGGCTGACCGCGTAGGCACCCGGGATCGCCACCAGAAGGGTGAGCACCACCGTGCTGAGCGCGACCAGGAGCGAGTTCCGCATGAAGACGATGAATCCCTGGCCGCCGTCGGAGACGGGCGCCAGCACGTCGAGGTAGGTGGACAGGTCGAGCTCTTCGACCGAGACCCAGAGCGCACCGGGGTCGGCAAGCAGCGAACCGAGCGTCCGGAAGCTCAGCAGGACCATGTAGTAGAAGGGGAAGAGCGAGACCAGCAGCAGCAGCACGATCACGATCGGCCGGAGGATCCGGAACAGCCCGTTCTCGAAGCGATCGCGGTTGAAGCCGCTCCTCGTCTTGCGAGCGGGAGCACTCTCCACGGTTGCCGCGGTCATGCCTGCTCCTCCTGCCGGCCGAAGAGCCTGAGATAGACGGTCACGAGCACCGCGAGGATGGCGGCCAGCACGAGCGCCTGCGCAGCGGCTGCTCCGATGTCACCCCGAGCGGTCATGTAGTCGAACACGCGCACTGCCACGACCTCCGTCCCCGCTCCACCCCCGGTGAGCAGATAGATGTCGTCGAAGTTGTTGAAGGTCCAGATGAAGCGGAGGACGGTCAGCACGGCGATCGTCGGGAGCAGCTGCGGCCAGAGGATGTGCCAGAAGCGCTGCGACGGCGTCGCACCGTCGATGCGGGCCGCCTCGTCGAGCACCTCGGGGACCGCCTGCAGTCGTGCGGTCAGAAAGAGGAACGCGAACGGGAACGAGCGCCAGGCCTCGAACAGGATCACCGTGATCAGGGCGATCGGCAGATCGATCTCCAGGCCGAAGATCGAAACGGGCAGCGAGCGCTGCGAGAGGAACGCGACCGGGTCCTCCCAGCCGAGCACGGTGGTGCCGAACCAGTTAACCCACCCGTACTGCGGGTTGAGCAGAGTCGACCACACGAACGTGGCTGCCACGACCGGCGCGACATAGGGCAGGAGGAGTGAGGCCCGAATGAGACCGCGACCCCGGAAAGGCTTTCGCAGCGCGAGCGCCGCGATCAGACCGATCCCGATCGCCAGCGCGGTGCCGAAGACCGAGTACACGATGGTGGTCCACAGCGCGGTAAGGAAGCCCGGCGAGGTCAGCACCTCGACGAAATTGTCGAGCGTGTACTCGCCGATGAATCCGGTGCCGCGGATGTTGAGCAGCCGCACGTTCTGGAACGCGAGCGCGACAGCCCAGAGGATGGGGATGACCACCGCGACGGTGATGATGATCAGAGTCGGGGCGATCAGGATCAGGCCGGAGCGGTTCTCCTCGCGGCTGTGCCTGGACTTGCCGCGACGAGCGGGGGCGAGGTGCTCGCCGGGCCGGATGTCTTCCTCGTCGGAGGGGATGGGGGGCGGACCCGAAAGGTCCGACCCCCCTGCGAGCTGTGTCACTGGATCGACTCCTGGACGGAACGCGCGGCCTCCGCTGCGGTGCTCGCGGCCTGCTCTGCGTCGCCCCCCTGGGAGACCTCGCTCACGGCAGTCGCCACGGGCTGCTCTCCCTGCAGAGCGCCGAGCAGATCGCCCTGGCCCTGCGGGATGCCCCATCGGGCGATGTTCTCGGGCCCTGCGGCCACGGCTTCGAGCACCTCGGGTGCGTAGAAGTCCGACAGCGGGGCCTTCGTGTCAACGCCCGCGGGCAGAGTCGCCCAGAGGTCTGAGTACAGGGTCGGCTCGTCGGGCGTGCCGAAACGGACGGGCACCTTGCCCTCGGGCGCGATTGCGATCCACGGCTCGTACCCGTCGCCCATCATGTACTCGATGAACGCCTGCGAGTCCTCGGCGTTGGCTCCGGCGGTGATGGTCCACGACGTGATCTCGCCGAACTGCGCCGCGCCTGCCGACTCGGGACCGGCGATGGATGTCACGACTCCGGTGTTCTCCGCGAGGAAGGCCGGATTGTCGACGCACTCCGGGCACGTCGGCTTCGCGTCTTCACGCAGACCCGCCATCTCGTCGAGCACGAAGCTCGACCAGATGAACATCGCCGCGTCGCCCGCGAAGTAGGTAGCCCGGGTCGTGTCGACGTCCTGTGCGCCGGGCACGGAGTAGTTGGTGACGAGGTCGCCATAGAACTCGAACGCCTCCACGCACTGCGACGAGTCGAGTCCGATCTCGCCGTCCGAGTCGACCAGCTGGCAGTCGTTGCCCAGCGCGACCTGCTCGAACGTCTGCTCGGTGAACGCGTCGCCCGGCGCCGTTGCGCCGACGAAGCCGGCCACGTCTCCCGTATTCAGCGCCTGAGCGGCCTCGAGCATCGCGTCGTAACTCTCGGGAGCATCCAGCCCCGCCGCGTCGAAGAGGTCGGTGCGGTAGAACAGCATCTGCAGCCACGACTCGCTCGGCACCGCCAGCTGGGTGTCGCCGTCTGCCGTGAGCTCGAGAGCCTTCTCCGAGAAGGTCGATGCGTCGAGGGAGTCGATGACGGCGGCGACTGCGTCGGTGTCGACCAGCTCGTTCGCCGAGAGGGTGCGCACCTGCGGAAGCGAGATCCCGCCGATGACGTCGGGCAGGTCGCCGGCAGCGGCGGCCGACGTGATCAGCTGCGAGAACTGGTCTTCGGCGACCGAGACGACCTCCACCTCGATGCCGCTCTCTTCGGAGAAGTCGTCGACGATGGCCTCTGTCGCCGCGACGCGGTCGGGAAGGTCCTCCTGCACCCAGAAGGTGATGGCCTCGCCGTCGGTGCTCTCACCGCCCCCGGAGGTGCAACCGCTCAGAACGAGCGCTGCTGCGCACACCGCCGTCATTGTCACTGCTGTGGCACGGATCTTCACGTGCGCCTCCTTGCGCTCGATACTGCAGAGTGTTCTCAGCCGCACCGCGCGACCGATGGGGATATGTCAAGAAGTTAGATGCGTTATGTCTAATTGTCAAGCATAATGAGATGGATCGTTCGAGGAGGTCGGGATGCCCGGACCCGGTGATGTGCTGGAGCTGATCCGCGACCGCGGCACGCTGACGCGGGGCGACGTGCTCGAGCTCACCGGACTGTCGCGCATGACCGTGTCTGCGCGGATCGACGCGCTTCTGGATGCGGGACTCCTCGTCGAGAAGGGCACGGATCGCGTCACCGGCGGCCGCCCCTCGCGACGCCTGATCTTCAACGACGCACACGCGACCGTAGTGGCTGCCAGTGTGGACACGACCCACACGAGCGTCGCGCTGACAGACCTCGCCGGCCGCATCCTGGCGGAGGACCGCATCGACGTGGCGGTCTCCGACGGCCCAGCGCTCACTCTCAACGCCATCACCGAATGCACCCTGCACCTGATCGATCGCACCGAAGGCGTGTCGCACATCGGCGGCATAGGCATCAGTGTCCCGGGGCCGGTGGACCCCGACACCGGCCGTCCGAGCCAGCCCCCGATCATGCCCGGGTGGGACGCCTATCCCATCCCGGAGCACCTGCATGATGCGCTGGGCGTGCCCGTCCTCGTGTCGAACGACGCGGACGCCGCTGCGCTCGGCGAGCAGCGCCGCGCACACCCGGACTCGCGATCGCTGTGCTTCATCAAGGTCTCCTCCGGCATCGGAACCGGCATCGTCCTGGGCGGACAGGTCTACCGCGGCGCAGATGGGGGTGCGGGCGACATCGGACACGTGAAGATCGCCGGCCACGATGACGTGCAGTGCCAGTGCGGCGCATACGGCTGCCTTGCCGCCGTCGCGTCTGGGGGCGCGATCGCGCACGCCCTCACCGCGCTCGGCAAGCCGGCGACGTCGGGATCGGATGTGGGTGCCTACCTCGCCGCCGGCGACGCCGATGCCGCGCGCCTCACACAGGAGGCCGGACGCGTGATCGGCGAAGTCGTTGCCACCGTCGTGTCGCTCCTGAACCCGGCCGAGGTCGTGCTGGGCGGGCGGCTGGCCTCGGCGCCGCTGCTGGCCGGGGTACGGGAGACGCTCTACCCTCGGTCCCTCCCCCGCGCGACGCGCCACCTCACCGTCAGTCAGTCGACGCTGGGCGAGCACGCGGCAACGGTCGGCCTCACGGCTCTGCTCATCGATCGCGAATACTCGGCGGCAGCGGTCAACGCCGCACTCGGCCGCTGAGCTTGAGCCACCGCACCGGATGTCTGCAGGCTCACCTGCATCTGGCGCCGGCTCCGCCGATCAGGGTAGGAAGATTCCATGCCGCTGTCACCGCGCGAAGTCGCCGAAGCGTTCTCGAGTCACGACTTCGAGCCTGCGTTCGCCCACCTGTCCGACGCGGTGGTCTGGCGCACGCCCGGCGACGCGCCCGTGGAGGGGCGCGACGCGGTCGTCGCACTCTGCCGGGCAACCGCGGAGGCACTCGCCGAGACCGACGTCCGTCGTGAGCGCTTCCTGGTGGTCGACGGCGGCGATGCAGTGGTGGTCGACACCCTCACCGTCTACCGCGACGCCGACGGCGTGTCGACGGTCGCGTCGTGCGACATCTACGAGTTCCGCGACGGCGAGGTGGTGACCCTCACGTCATACAACGTCGAGGTCTGACCGATGCGGAGCAGCGGAGGTCGTCGTACGCCGGTCACTCGATGGGGCTGTCCTCGATCGCCGAGCTGAGGATCGTGCCGTTCAGATCGAGATAGATCCGCCGCTCCGTGATCGACAGCGTCATGGCATTGCGGCGTTCGAGCACGGCTGCTGCGGCATCCACGAATCCGGGATCGAAGCTGTGCAGCGTGATCGCCTCTGCGCGATGGATGCGCTTGCCCGCCCACAGAGCCATCACCTTCGCGGGATCGCGATGGGTGTAGACGGCGGTGCGGTCTGCGAGCTTGCTGCCGTAGTGCAATCGGTCGGCGTCGGGCGCGCCCACTTCGATCCATGCGGTGATCCGCCCGGTGAGGTCACGCACGAGGACGGCCGGCTCATCGGTCGACGAGATCCCCTCGCTGAACGCGATTCCCTCCTCGAACTCGAGGCAGTACGCCAGGACGCGGGTCATCATGAAGGCGGGCGGTCTCGGACGGGTGGCGCGCGACGCGGAGACCGATGTCTTCGTAGATCCCGCGGTCGACGTCGGCCAGCTGCACCGAGAACGTGTGCATGGTTGCGCCGACTGCCATAGCGCTCGAGCCTACGGGGTGGCGGGCTCGATCTGCCGCCTAGGCTGACTGCGAGCGCTTGGGAGGCAGGATGACCGACACCGAGGTCGAGGCGGTGCTCACGCAGTTGGCGGCACTCGAGGACCCCCGCATGCGCGAGGTCAATGAGCGCCACGGCGATGACCATGGCGTCAATCTCACCAAGCTGCGCGGCGTCGCGAAGTCGCTGGGAACCGATCACGGCCTCGCGCTGAGGCTGTGGGCGACAGATGACACCGCAGCTCGGCTCGTCGCGCTCCTCATCTGCCGACCCAAATCCTTCGACGCGGCTGAGCTCGACGCGATGCTCCGGCAGGCGCGGGCGCGGAAGGTGCACGACTGGCTCGTCAATTACGTGGTCAAGAAGAGCGGTCACGCTGAGGAGTTGCGACTGGCCTGGCTCGAGGATCGGGATCCCGTCGTGGCGAGCGCCGGCTGGGCACTGACGGCCGACGATGTCGTCAAGAGTCCGGAGCTGCTGGATCTGCCCTCCCTCCTCGGCACGATCGACAGCGAGATGAAAACCGCTCCCGACCGCCTGCAGTGGGAGATGAACACCTGCCTCGCGATGATCGGCATCCGCAACCCGGCGCTGCGCAGCCGCGCCATCGACATCGGCGAGCGGCTCGAGGTGCTCAAGGATTATCCGACGCCGCCGAATTGCACCTCGCCGTACGCGCCGATCTGGATCGATGAGATGGTCCGGCGCCAGGGCGCGCGCTAGGGATGCCGCGGCGCTGAGCTCTGCTGTCGCAGGTCATCCCTAGCCTGGATCGGGTGCGCAACCGGTCGTCGCAGTCGCTCGCCGCCGTGCTCGTGCTCGCCGCGGGCTTCGCGGCGGAGGCCGGCGCGGCCGTCGCTGTGCTCATCTTCCCGTGGCTGGGCCCGATGGGCGTCGTCAGCCTTCGGATCGGCTTCTCGGCCGTGCTGCTGCTCATCATCGCGCGGCCCGCGATTCGCGGCCGCAGCCGAGCCGACTGGATGACCGTGGTCGTGTTCGGCCTGGTGCTGGCGGGGATGAACACGTCGTTCTACTTCGCCATCGAGCGCATCCCGCTGGCCGTCGCGGTCACGATCGAGGTGCTCGGTCCGCTCGTTCTGTCGGTGGTCATGGGCAAGCGGATGCTGAGCTGGGTGTGGGCGATCCTCGCCTTCGCCGGCGTGGTCATGCTGTGCGGGGTGGGCTTCGAACGGCTCGATCCGGTGGGCGTCGCGCTCGCGGTGCTGGCCGGTGTCTTCTGGGCTGTGTACATCCTCTGCTCGGCACGAGCCGGCCGACGGTTCGCACAGTTGGACGGGCTCGCGCTTGCCATGGCGGCGGCCATGATCGTGACCCTGCCGTTCGGCGTCCTGGCGGCCGGGCCGGCGCTGCTGCGGCTCGACCTGCTGGGCCTTGGCCTCCTGGTGGCTGTGCTGTCGACGGCGATCCCCTACGGGATCGAGTTGGTCGCGCTGCGGCGCCTGCCGGAGGCGACGTTCGGGGTGCTCATGTCGCTCGCGCCGGCGACTGCCGTCGCGGCGGGCTTCATCCTGCTGCAGCAGGCTCTCACGCCGCTGGACCTGCTGGCGATCGGCCTCGTCACCGCCGCCAGCATCGGCGCGGTGCTCGCCAGTCCGGCGAAGGTTCCGCTGCCCGAGCCGATCGCGTGACGGCGACTGGTCCTCGGCCGCGCTATCGGGCGGTCTCGATCGCGCGCATGCGATTGTTGCGCGCGTCGTGCTCCAGTTCGACGAGCCCGAGTGCTTCCAGAAGCGGCGGCAGATACATGCCGAACCGTCCGCGCAGCCCCTTCTTCTGGCCGTACCAGCCTCCCACCGGGTTGGATTCGGAGCGGCCCCAGGCCTCGACCGTTCCGGAAGCGGCATCCTTCTGCTCGTCCGCAGAGCCGAGCGGCATCCAGTCCCCGTGCTCGACGAGCATCGCGTGCAGGTCGTCGATCGCCCGTGCCAGATAGGTGAGTCTGGTTCCGCCGACCTGGCAGACCAGCACCGCCGGATCCGCCGTGTCGTCGCGATAGATCGTGTAGTCCGAGGAGAGCGGCGGTGTCTTCAGGTTCCAGGGGTCATCGCGGGTGCCGCTTCCGGACCAGTGCTCAGCCATCGTGCTCTCCTCGAGTGTGCGGACCGGACCAGTCTCACGCCCCGAGCCGGTCGGCGTCTTGTACGAACACGACGACGTTCGGCGCGAAGTCCGCCGGACCCTCGGGCGGGTAATAGCCGCGATATCCGCGCGGGACCCCGCCGCTGAAGAGGCGGAAGTCTCGGACGAAGTGCGCCTGGTCGTAGTAGCCGGCCTCTGCCGCGACCGTGCCGAGCGAGACCTCCGGGTCCGTCATCAGCTGACGCAGAGCGTGCTGGAACCGCAGCACCCTGCCCACGGTCTTCGGGGGAAACCCGAGGGCTCGAGCGAACAGCCGCTGAATCTGGCGCGGCGACGAGTCAGCGCGCGCGGCGAGCTCAGCGACGGAGATGCGGCCGTCGGCGGACACAAGGAAGGACAGAGTGCGCTCGAACGCCGTCTGCGCCAGCGTCCAGCCGCAGGCGGCCGAGGAAGAATTCGTCCAGCAGCCGAGCGCTCGACTCGAGATCCTGATCGCTGCGGAGCGCCGACTCGAGTTCTCGCGTCTTCTCGCCGAACACCGCCTCGGGCGCCGGTGTCTGCCCGTTCCATGCGGCGAGCGGGCATGCGAGTGAAGGGTGCGAGACCGCCGAGCTGGAACCGGACGCCGACGATGCGAACCGCGCCGCGCTGCAGGATGCGGATCGGCACGAGCCGCTGCGCATCCAGATTGGACCGCTCATGCCGGGAGCTCGCTCCGCCGATGATCTCGCGCCGGTAGGGCGTCTCGAAGTTGAAGATCAGGTCCGCGCGAGCGTCGACGAAGACCTCGACTCGCAGATCGACGTCCTCATCGGGCTCGTGCGAGACGAACCAGTAGTTCTCTATGTACGGCCGAAGCGGTTGTGCGGGAGGGCGCAACCGGTACATGCGCTCAGGATGGCATGCTTGCGCTCGCCCGTGTCGCCCGCTCCGATCATGGAGCTCGCGCTGAAGTCTCCGGGTACCGAAGCTGCTGGTCCGGCACCGTGCAGCAGCTGCGGGCTCAGCAGTCATCCACCGTGGGGAACGGGCGGATCACCGGGATCGGTCTCCTTGTTCGCGTCCCCCGGATCGAGGCCGAGGAAGTCGTGATCGGGCAGGCCGACCTCATTCACGTCCTCGTCCCTCGGGTAGACCTCGGGCACCTGCCCGGCGTCGTCCGCGTTCGGAGTCGGGTTCGTGTCTCTGGCATCTGACATGGGTGTTCCTTCCGGCCGGGAGCCCAAACGATAAGTGCACGTCGGCCTGCTCAGGAGGGGATTGACCGCCGATGGTCCTCGGCGTAGCTTGTCGCGCTCGCCACGGATGAGCCCCGCCCGCCATACTCGCCGCGTCGACGTTTGGCAAGGGTCGACTGCAAGTTGGAGGGCTCGCGTAGAACTTTCCACACCACTGGGCGGATCCTCGCGTGCATCAGGTCCGCGGCCGACGAGAGAGGACGGGACGTGACCACGCAGAACACCACCAAGGACCGACTCGATAAGAACGCACCCGATCCCGAGGCGCCCGGAAAGCCGGACTCTCCGGATGACATCGAGAAGCGGTCGTGGAAGTACGTCTTCCTCAAGACGGTCCGCGAGTTCTCGTCCGACGAATGCACGGACATCGCCGCAGCCCTCACCTACTACGCGGTGCTGTCCATCTTCCCCGCGCTCGTCGCGATCTTCTCCCTCCTGGGCGTCTTCGGCCAAGGCAGGGCGGCGAGCGACGCGCTGCTCGAGATCGTCGGCCAGGTCGCCCCAGAGGACACCGCCGAGGCGATCCGCGGTCCGATCGAGCAGATGGCCGACTCGCCTGCTGCCGGCTTCGCCGTGGTCATCGGCATCCTGCTCGCGATCTGGTCGGCGTCCGGGTACGTCGGCGCCTTCAGCCGCGCGATGAACCGCATCTACGAGATCGAGGAGGGCCGGCCGTTCTGGAAGCTCAAGCCGGTTCAGCTTCTCGTGACGATCATCGCCCTCGTGGTGGTCATGATCATGGCGATCATCCTGATCGTGTCCGGGCCGGTCACCGACGCGGTCGGCAATGCGCTCGGCCTCGGTGACGTCGCTCAGACGATCTGGTCGATCGTCAAGTGGCCCGTGCTCGCGTTCCTCGTCGTGTTGATCGTCGCCATCCTGTACTACGCGACTCCCAACGCGAAGCAGCCCAAATTCCGCTGGATGAGCCTCGGAGCACTCCTCGCGATCGTCGTCCTGGCCATCGCCACCGTGGCCTTCGGGTTCTACGTGAGCAACTTCTCCAACTACGACCGGACCTACGGCTCCCTCGCCGGGGTGATCATCTTCCTGCTCTGGCTCTGGATCGCCAACCTCGCGCTGCTGTTCGGTGCCGAATTCGACGCCGAGCTCGAACGCGGGCGTCAGCTGCAGGCCGGAATCGCTGCGGAGGAGGACATCCAGCTTCCCCCGCGCGACACGCGCAAGAGCGACAAGGCAGCGGAGAAGGAGGAGAAGGACATCGCCGAAGGCCGCAGGATCCGCGAGCAGCACGCTTCCGACGATGAGGCGAACGATGCTGCGCAGAGCGGGGGTCGATGACCCTGCACACGCGGCGCTACGGCGCGATCGGCTCCCAGATCAGCTCGGCCACGGCGACTCCCTTCGTGATTCCACTCGCTCAGTACCAGCGTCCGCCGGGTAGATCGTGACCGCATCCGGTTCGAAGGCGAACTCGACGCTCATGCCGGTGGTGATCTGCGCGTCGGCGACCGCGGTCGGAGTGAGGTCGGCCGAGATCGTGTCGGACCTCACGCGGATGATGTCTCCTCGAGGTTCCAGGTCGAGGATCGTCGCCGTGACCTGATTCGGATGCGGCGTGGGTCGACTGATCGAATGAGACGCGCACCGAGGTGGGGCGGATCGTGGCGGCCACGCGAGACCCCAGGGGAGCGTCGGTCGGGACGGTGCTGACGATCTGCATGCCCGAGTCGGTTGTCATGCCGCCTGACGTGCGCGTGCCGGTGAGGAGGTTGAGGGCGGCCAGACCCGCGGTGAATGTGGTGCGCGGGCGATCCAGGGTCTCGCGGGTGGCGCCTTGCTCGATGACGTGACCGTGGCCGAGGACGACGACCCGGTCGGCCAGGGTGAGGGCATCGAGGATGTCATGCGTGACGATGATCGCGGTGCGATCGCCGAGCACTCGCAGCAGCGTGCGTCGAATGGCCGGGGCGACGGCGACGTCGAGCGCCGCGAGGGGCTCGTCCAGGAGCAGGAGCTTCGGGTCCGAGGCGAGGGCCCGCGCGATCGCCACGCGCTGCGCCTGACCGCCGGACAGTTCTGCGGGCTTCCGCGCGGCGAACTGCACGGCGTCGACTTCGCCGAGCCAGTGCTGCGCGATCTCGTGGGCCGCGGCTTTGCGGGCGCCCTTGCTGCGGGCACTGAACGCGACGTTCTCCAGCACACTGAGATGGGGGAAGAGATCGGCGTCCTGCGTGAGCGTCGACACACCGCGGGTGTGGGGCGCCGCCCAGTGCCTGCGCCCGTCTGTCAGGTCGAACAGCGCCGTGTCGTCGAGGTCTGCTCGCCCGGCGTCGGGCCGGAGCAGGCCGGCGATGATGTCGAGCAGAGTGGACTTGCCTGCACCATTCGGCCCCAGGATGGCGACGGTCTCGCCGGTCTCGATGCGGAGTTCGACCTCGAAGCCGCGTTCGGCCACGGTGGCCGAGAAGGTGAGTGTCATGCTCTCGCGCTTCGTCTGAGCGGCGCGGCGCCCCCGGCCTGGTGGGCGAGGCCGACGACGATCACCGCGACGACGATGAGGAGGAGGGAGAGCGCGACGGCGGCATCCGGGTCGACCTCGCGCTGCAGGTAGATCTCGAGGGGCAGCGTTCTGGTCGTGCCCTGCAGGCTGCCGGCGAAGGTCAGGGTCGCGCCGAATTCGCCCAGCGCCCTCGCGAACGACAGCACGGCGCCGGAGATGAGCGCAGGCAGGACCAGCGGCACGGTGATGCGCCGCAGCACGGTGGTGGGTCGGGCGCCGAGGGTTGCGCCGATCGCTTCGTACCGGGTGCCGACGGTGCGCAGCGCCCCCTCCAGACTGAGCACCAGGAACGGCAGCGCGACGAAGGTCTGGGCCATGATCACCGCGGTCGTCGAGAAGGCGATGTCGATTCCGAGGAACTCCAAGCGTCGATCCGAGCAGCCCTCGCCTGCCGAACGTGTACAGCAGGGCGATGCCCCCGACGACCGGCGGCAGGACGAGCGGGAGCAGCACGAGTGAACGCAGCAGCCTCTGGCCCACGAAATGCGATCGGGCCAGCACCAGGGCCATGGGGATGCCGAACACGATGCACAGGACCGTCGCTGCGATCGAGGTGCGAAGGCTCAGCCAGAGCGCCGCGATCGATGACTCCGACGTGACGAGCGGGAAGAACTCGGCCCAGTTCACGCGAGCGAGCATCGCCACCAGCGGCAGCAGCACGAAGAGTGCGCCGACGGCGGCCACCGCCACGACCCAGCGGGGCACGCCTGCGAAAGGAACAGGTTCTGACACGGCCGGACTAGGGCTCTCCGAACCCGGCGGCCGCCAGCACGGCGCGACCGGATTCGCCGGTGATGAACGCCACGAATGCCGCCGCGACGTCGGAAGCCGCGGCATCCTGCAGCGCCGCGATCGGGTAGGTGTTCACGGCGTCCGCGGACTCGTCGAACGGGACTCCGTCGACCGCGTCCCCCGCGGCGATGACATCCGTCACGTAGACCAGTCCGGCATCCGCCTCACCGGAGGTCACCTTGCCGAGCACGTCCGTGACCGATGACTCCTCGCTGACGGGCGTGAGCGTCACGCCGGTGGCCTCCTCGACCGTGATCACCGCCGCGCCGCACGGCACCTCGGGCGCGCAGATCACCAGCTTGACGTCGGGAGCCGCGAGATCGGCGAACGTCTCGATCCCGGCCGGGTTGCCGGGTGGGACGGCGATCTCCAGCACGTTGGTGGCGAAGTCGACCGGTTGGCCCGACACGAGACCGGCGTCGGTCAGCTTCGCCATGTTCTTCTCATCCGCTGACGCGAACACGTCGGCGGGCGCGCCCTCCGCTATCTGGGTGACAAGGTCCGCCGAACCCGCGAAGTTCAACACGACCGTCGTGGCGGGATGGGCCTCTTCGAAGT
Source organism: uncultured Actinomycetota bacterium (assembly GCA_963717585.1). Lineage (GTDB taxonomy): Bacteria > Actinomycetota > Actinomycetes > Actinomycetales > Microbacteriaceae > Microbacterium. Next base: position 169,760 of record CAVQWI010000004.1, read on the forward strand.
CGGCGGCCAGCTCCGTGAACGTCGCCTTCAATGATGCGGCCGCGAACACGGTGATCGATCCCTCGAGAGTGTCGGCGGTCGGCGGAGCAGGGGATGCTGCGGGCGCGCTGCTCGCGCAGCCGGCCAGCACGACAGCGACGGAGGCGGCCACCACGGCACCGACGAGCGGGGAGACGCGGACGCTCATGAAGATGCCGGATTCAGCGGCGCCTCGACGATGACGGTCGTGGCCTTCACGACTGCCACCGCTGCCGAGCCCGGTTCGAGGCCGAGCTCGCGGACGGCCTCGGTGCTCATGAGCGACACGACCCGATGCGGGCCGCACTGCAGCTCGACCTGCGACATCACGGTGTCGGAGATGATCTCGGTCACCAATCCCACGAAACGGTTCCGGGCAGAACGGCCGATCTCAGACGGGTCCGCAGGCAGAATGGCGTTCCTCCGCGCCAGATGAGCGAGCTCCAGACCGTCCACGACCGCCCGGCCGGCTTCATCCCGTTCGCTCGCCAGGACGCCGTTGTCGATCCACCGCCGGAGCGTGTCGTCGCTGACACCCAGGTAGACCGCAGCATCCTTGATGCGAATCTGCGTCATGAAAGCGAGTCTAGATCCGCATTCACGGGTTTCGGGCCGGTTCAGGCACGCGTTCGCGGCTCACGTCGCTGGTTCCGGGCGACGGACCGGTGGGGCTCACTTGCCTCGGCGGTCGAACGCGTCCCGAAGCGCGGCCGAATCGAAGACGACGTAGAACTGGGTGATCTTCCCGCTGTCGTCCAGCTCGGCGACGTCGACGGACATGTAGGGCTGCGACTCGCCGGGCGCGAAAGCCCACTCGGAGTCCAGCCAGAGACTGACCACGTCATGGCCGGCCCGTGTACCGCTCATGCTCGCCCTCAGGCTCAACTTCGCGTCGGACGTGTCCTTGAACAGCGCGGGGTAGAAATCGGTCGCGGGAATCGTGCCGTACAGCGGGGAATGCACGGCGCCGTCGGGCGCGAACAGTGTCAGCACGCGCGCGACGTCGGCGTGGTTCATGGCGTCGACGTACGCCTCAGCCAGCTCGTCGCTTTTCATGCCGCGATCCAACCACACGCCGTCCACGCCCTCTAGGGCGTACGCGCGCCGGCTTCCTGCGTGGCGATCTCGTCTACCGCGGCCTGCATCCGTTCCAGGAAGGCGATGATCGTGGCGCTCTCGGCCTTCGTGATGCCGCGGGTGGCTGCCAGCATCCGCTCATGCATGCCTCCGACGGCCGATCGGACGTGGCCGTCGGTCTGCGCCGTGGGAGTGATGATCACGCTGCGCCTGTCGGTGGGGTGACGACTGCGGGTCAGATGCCCGGACTCTTCGAGCCGGTCGATCAGGGCCGTCGTCGCCGCGGTGGTGATTCCGAGGTAGCGGGCGATGTCGGTCGGGGTCACGGTCGAGTTCTGTGCGGACGCCCGAATCACGTAGCGCAGCACGAGGATGTCGTTCTCTCCCATCGACATCGCCTCGCGGCTGCGCCGGCGCATGGCCGATTCGGCAGCTTGATACAGGCGCAGCGCTTCGAGCACCTCGCGTCCCCGCTCGGTCTCCGCATCGCTGCCGTACCAGAAGTCGCTCTCGACGGTCATCCGATCACCTACTAAATTGCTTGGTAACTAGTTCATGTAGTAATATACCTGACGAACAAACCGTTTGGGCCGCAGTGGAGGTCACGATGGGCCGATTGTTTTACGGCACCGCCGAGCAGCCGATCAGCATCCCCGATCACCTTCTCTCGCATCTGCGTGCGGTGATCACCACCAAGCTTCGACGCAGCGAGAGCTTCACCGTCACCTGGCGTCACCCCGAAGAGGATCCCGACGGACGATCGACGATCTGGGTGCACTGCTCGATCCCCCTTCGATTCGTGTTCGACTCGGCTGAGCCCGAGAAGCTCGACCCCGAGTTCCTGCGCGAGCTGGCCAGGGGCGCCAACTCCTCCGCGGGATTGACGATCGACCTCGAGCACGAGCCCGAACTGGCGAAACTCGACGCGGCGTGAGTCGCTTGACGCGAACGCCGCAGATCCGGACCCGCCGACCTCCGGTCGAGACACGCGAAAAGGGAACGGTCCTCCGAGAACGCCGCCCCCCGGGGCGAACTCGGAGGACCTTTTGCGCATTCAAAGCGCTTCCCCAGACCGACAGCAGGCCCCAACCGCCATCGGTGGTCCGATCGAAATCTTGTCATCTTCGAATCGCCCGCAACTCACGCTTGACAACGGGAGCGCCACGCGTTAGCGAATCGGATCGTTCGTCCAATAGATCCGATCGTTCGCCCTGTCAACCCGTCGGCTGCATCGGCCCCGCGGAGGGAGGATGAGGATAACGACTTGGCGGTTTGCGCAGGTCGGCTGTTGCTGGGTAGACAACGGCCGGGTCTTCGGGCATCTCCGGACTACGGATCGTGCTTGCGGCTCTCGACGACGCGCGGAGCGCTTGATCCGAGGAGTTCAGCATGTACCTGGAAGACCACCGTCACCTCGAGCTGATCGAGACCTGCCAGGGCGCGTGGCGCGTCTGCGACTCGCGCGTGCCCGATGAAGACGCACTGCACGTCGTGGCGTTCATCGAATCCGATGAGGAGTCGGTCGAGGTGGTCTGGGTCCGTGGCTCCATAATCGCCCCGGGCCGGTTCGAGACCCTCGACGCCGCCGTCGATGCCATCGAGGACCTCCTGACCACGGGCGAAGTGCGCTCGGTGCCGGTCAGCGCCGACCGATGATCATCCGGCGCCGTCGAGCATGAGCCGGTAGCCCATGCCCGCTTCGGTGAGCAGGTGCACGGGGCGGGCGGGGTCGACTTCGAGCTTCTTGCGCAGCTGCGAGAGATACAGCCGAAGGTAGCCGGTGTCGGTAACCTGCTCGGTTCCCCAGATGTCCTTGAGCAGCGCCTGGCGGGTCACGAGCGCTCCAGGATTGCGGGCGAGGAACTCCAGGATCTGCCATTCGGTCGGGGTGAGATGCACGAGCGCGCCATCCCGCGTGACCGCCTTCGCCGCCAGGTCGACCCGGACATCGCCGAACGAGACGATCGGCTCGTCCGCTGAGGAGGGTGCGCGACGCGACAGCGCGCGCAGCCGCGCCAGCAGCTCGTCGATCTGGAACGGCTTGGTCACGAAGTCGTCGGCGCCGGCATCCAGCGCTTCGACCTTGTCGGCCGAGCCCGCGCGGCCCGACACGACGATGATGGGCACGCTCGTCCAGCCACGGAGTGCCTGGATGACCTGCACCCCGTCCAAGCGCGGCATCCCGAGGTCGACCATCACGATGTCGGGGTGCTCGGTCGAGGCGAGTGCGATCGCGGCAGCGCCGTCGGGCGCAGCGACCACGTCGTATCCGTGGGCAGACAGGGTGATCCGCAGGGCGCGGACGAGCTGGGGATCATCATCGGCGACCAGGACCTTCACGACTCCTCCTCGGCGGTGGGGAGTGCGATCACCATCGTGAGCCCTCCTCCGGGAGTCTCTTCCGGCGTGAGCGTACCGCCCATCCCCTCGGTGAAACCCTTCGACAGTGCGAGCCCCAGACCGAGCCCGGTGGTGTTGTCGGTGTCGCCCAGGCGCTGGAAGGGCGCGAACATCTCGTCGCGACGCTCGGGGGCGATGCCCGCCCCGTGGTCGACGACGCGAAGCTGCGCCGTCCGCCCTCGAACCGCGGTCGTCACGCTCACGAGGGTTCCGACCGGAGCGTGCCGCTCGGCATTGGCCAGGACGTTCACGAGCACCCGCTGCAGCAGAACCGGGTCTGCCGAGACCGCGGGGAGGTCGGGGTCGAGGGCGAGATCCACGGCGTCGGGTCCGAGGCCGATCTCCTCGAGGGCGGCCAGCACCACCTCGGCGGCGTCGACCGGCCGCCGGGATGCTGCCAGGACGCCGGCCTCGACGCGGCTGACGTCGAGCAGATCGGTCACGAGCTTGGACAGAGCGGCGAGGCTCTCGTCGGCGGTCGCGACGAGTTCCTCCCGATCCTCGGCCGACAGGTTCGGGCCCGCGGCGCGCAGGCCTCCGACAGCCGCGATCGCGGCCGCCAGCGGTCGGCGCACGTCGTGGCTCACGGCCGACAGCAGCGCGCTTCGGACCTGGTCGGCGACGGCGAGAGCCTCGGCCGCGCGGGCGGTCTCCGTCAGTTCGGCACGTTCGAGGGCGGCGCCGAGCTGCGCGACGATGACGTCCAGCAGGCGCCGTTCGGAGGCATCCAGCGCCCGCCCGTGCAGTTCGAGATTCGCGCGTGGCGCTGCGCCCCGTGGCCCGACCGGCACCGAGACGAATCGGCCGTCGCGGACCGGTTCGCCGTCGGTTGCGAGCACGGTTCCGTCCACGTCGACCAGTCGGACCCCGGACAGACCGAACGCCTCTCGTGCCCGGCTCACGAGCGCGGGTACGGCGCTCTCGCCGCGCAGCACGTTGCCTGCGACCGTTGCGAGCAGCTCGGCCTCGGCAGCCGCACGCCGTGCGATGCGCGCCCGACGCGCGGCCTTGTCGACGATGTAGCTGACCAGCAGCGCGATGAGCACGTAGAGGAACAGCGCCCACAGGTGCAGCGGATCCGAGACCTCGACGGTGAACTGCGGCGCGACGAAGAGGAAGTCCAGGGTCAGCCCCGACAGCACGGCGGCGAAGAGCGCCGGCCAGATGCCGCCGACGAGCGCCACGACCACGACGAGCAATTGGAACGCGAGCACCTCGGAGGTGATCGACTCGGGTGTGCGGGCCGAGTACAGCAGCCAGGTGAGCAGCGGGCCGGCCACCAGGGCCACGACGAAGCCGAGCACGACCCGCTGCCGGCTCAGCGCCCCGCCGGTGACCCGGGGAAGGGTGAACCGGCCGCCGGCCGCGGGGTGGGTCACGAGGTGGACGTCGATGTCGCTGGACTCGCGGATGACCGTCGTGCCGATCCCGCGACCGCCCAGGAGGGCGGAGATGCGCCCTCGCCGGCTCTCGCCGATCACGAGCTGCGTTGCGCGGCGCGATCGCGCGAAGTCGGCGATGGCGCGGGGGATGTCTTCGCCGACGACCTGGTGGTATGTGCCGCCTACGGACTCCACGAGAACCTGCTGGCCGGCGAGATCGCCGGGAGACGCGGTGCGCGCGCCACCCTGGCTCGACACATGGATCGCCAGGAGCTCGCCGTCGCGAGAGCGGCCGGCAATCGCTGCCGCCCGGCGGATCAGGGCCTCACCCTCGGGGTCGCCGCTGAGCGCCACGAGCACGCGCTCGCGGGTGTTGCCCGTGCCCTCGATGTCGTCCACCTTCTCGATCCAACACCCGCCGCGCCTCGCGGCGGTGGTCCTCACGACTTCCATGCGGTCGAGTCGGGCCGAGCCGCGTCAGCGCAGCGCCGGCGCCGACTCCTCCTCCGCCTCCGGTGCGGGCGGTCCAGCTGGACGAGATGCACGGCGTCCGTGCGTCTCCACCTCCAGCGGCGGCCGGCCGGCGCGCTGGTCGCCGGGCAGGGGGCGCGAGCGACGGCCGTAGATGAGCTCCGACGAGTCGAGAAGCCACGGCACGAGCGTGATCGACACGCCGTGCACCAGCATCAGCTGCTGCGCGATGCGCCGAGAGCGGCGGTTGTGCAACGGCGCTTCCCACCAATGCCCCACGATGTACTGCGGCAGGTAGACGGTCACGACGGACGACGCCGAACTTCTCGCGGTACTGCTTGATGAATCTCGCAACCGGCGACGCGTACGAGCGATACGGCGATTCGATGATGACGAGCTTCATCGGCACCCGGTGCTCATTCCACTGCCGCTGGAGCGCGGCGGACTCCTCGTCGCTCACCGCGACGTGGACGGCGATCGCCTTGTCGTGCTTCGCCGCCAGCGCGTAGTCGACAGCCTTCAGCACCGGCTTCTGAAGGCGGTTCACGAGCACGATCGCGAGGTCGCCCTCGGCGCCGAAGTGGGTCGTGTCATCGACGCGGATCTCGTGCTCGACGTCGCGGTAGTAGCGGTTCACGCCGATCATGAGCGTGGCGAGGATCGGGATCGCGATGAACACCAACCACGCGCCGTGGGTGAATTTGGTGATCGGTCACGATGAGCAGCACCGAGATCGTCATCGCCGCCCCGAGCGAGTTGATCACGAGCCCGCTGTATGCCGAGCGGCGCTCCTGACGAGCGGATGCCTGCGCCGCGGCATCCGGTGACAGCACGGCCATCTCACGCAGCACACGCCGCCAGTGCCGCACCATGCCGATCTGACCGATCGAGAACGACACGAAGACACCGATGATGTACAGCTGGATGAGCGTGGTGAGATTCGCGCGATAGACGATCAGCACGACGATCGCAGCGATACCGAGGATGATCATCCCGTTCGAGTACACCAGGCGATCACCCCGGGTGTTGAGGGCCTTCGGTGCGAACCCGTCGCGGGCGAGCACGGCGCCGAGCAGCGGGAAGCCGTTGAACGCGGTGTTGGCAGCCAGCAGAAGCACGCAGGCGGTCGCCGCCTGGATGACGAAGAACGGGATGGACCCTGCGCCGAAGGTCGCCGCCGCAACCTGCGCCATCAGGCTGGGCTGCGGTCCGGCCTCGCAGTCGAAGCCGATGAGGTGGCACGGGTTCTCGGCGTAGTGGACTCCCGAGACCAGCGCGATCGCGACGAGCCCGGAGAAGAGCAGGATGGCGATGCCGCCCATCAGGGTCAGCGTCATCTGCGCGTTTCGCACCTTCGGCTTGCGGAAAGCCGGCACGCCGTTCGAGACCGCCTCGACGCCGGTGAGGGCGGAGCACCCGCTGGAGAATGCCCGCAGCACGAGGAGGATGACAGCCGCCTGGGTGAGCGACTCCGCCTGCACCGCATAGTCGGCGCTCGACGCCACCGGCGGGTCGCCCATCAGCGTGCGGGTGAGGCCGACGACGATCATCACGGCGACCGACCCGATGAAGACATAGGTCGGGATGGCGAACGCGAACGATGCCTCCCTCACGCCCCGGAGGTTGACGATCACGATGAGGATGACGAAGCCCGACGGCCAGTTCGATGCGGCCCGGGTCGAGCTCGGGAATGGCCGAGATGATGTTGTCGACGCCGGACGCCACCGACACCGCGACGGTCAGCACGTAGTCCACGAGGAGCGCGGACGCCACGACCACCCCGGGCACCTCCCCCAGGTTCGTCCGAGCGACTTCGTAGTCTCCTCCGCCGGAGGGATAGGCCTTGATCAGCTGGCGGTAGCTGGCCACCACGACGATGAGCAGCACCACGACGCCGGCGGCGACCCAGGGTGAGAACGCGAGGAACGCGGTGCCGCCGATGAGCAGGATCATCAGCAGCTCCTGCGGCGCGTACGCCACCGAGCTCAGGGCATCGGAAGCGAAGATCGGCAGCGCGCGCTTCTTGGGGAGGAGCTGCCCCTCGAGGTTCTCGGAGGTCAGCGGGTCGCCGAGGATGAGGCGCTTGGCACGCGGTGGCTCATCGCCCGGTTCACGGGATTCACTGGTCACGGCAGGTGACACTACGCTCGCTGGAGCGCCTGGAGCCGGTCGCGAGCACCATCCTCACGGAATCCATGCGACGCCGGGCGGGGGTTGGTACGGTCGGGCGAACATGAGCGACATCGTCAGCATCGAACTGCTGCTCGACCCCGAGACCGAAGCGCGCGTACGCGCCGACTGGGAGCGTCTGGCCGAGGCCGGTCTGTCCAGCATGGCGTCGCACCATGCCGCGAGCAATCGACCGCACGTCACCCTCCTCGTGCGACCGGCCCTGGACGACATCCGGTTCTCCGATGCGCTCGCACAGCTGCCCCTTCCGGTCGTCCTCGGCGCGCCGATCGTCTTCGCCCACGGCACGCGGGGTGTGCTCGCGCGCCAGGTCGTGATGAGTCCCGAACTGCTTCGCCTGCACAGCTCTGTTCACGCGGAGGCGGGGCCCGGAAGGGATGCTCCGCACACGGCCCCGGGGGACTGGACACCGCACGTCACGCTGGCCCGGCGGCTGCGGCAGGAAGACCTGTCCCGCGCGCTGAGTCTGCTCGGACCGGAGGTGCTCGGCAGCGGCGTCGCGCTCCGGCGGTGGGACTCGCGAACCGCTACGGTGACGCCGCTGTCCTAGCCCGACTCAGTCGTCTTCCGCCGGCTGCTCGGGATCGACCAGCGGTCCGCCTATGACGCCGATTCCCACCGCCTGATGGCTCGGCTCCGGTTCGCCGCCGTCCTTCGACTTCGGCTCGTGGCCCGGCTCCTTCTCCGTGCTCGGTTCCTCCAGGTCTTCGTTGGCAGGCGGCTGCTCGCTCTTCGCGCTGTCCTGATCATGCGATTCGCCGGTCATCATCTCTCCTCCGTCAGCAGTTCCACGTTCAGCGTCAGCCCGTTTCGGCTGTCGCGCAACGGGCTTGACCAAGAGCCGAGAGACGCCCTCGCGTGCTCCCGGCCCGAGGACGTGGAGTGGCACACTGGAAATCATGGGTGAACCGAAGACAGTGCCGACGAATGCGAGCGTGGACGACTTCCTCCACGCCGCGACCCCCGCCCGCCGCCAGGCGGATGGCCTGCATCTCGCCGAGATCTTCCATGAGGTGACGGGCGCCGACCCGATGCTGTGGGGGCCGTCGATCGTGGGCTACGGCAGCTATCGCTACGTGTCGCCTGCCAACCCCCGAACGCGCGGCGATTGGATGAAGACGGGATTCTCGCCGCGCAAGGCGCAACTGTCGCTATACGGGCTCAAGGATCAGCCGGAGGGCGCCGCATTGCTGCCGTCACTGGGGGCGTATACCGAAGGCGCCGGCTGCGTCTACGTCAAGAAGCTCGATGACATCGACCTCGACGTGCTGCGCCGGCTGATCGCGATCGCGTGGTCACGGGAAGACGATCCCCTGCCAGCGCCCTGACGATGGGGCCGTATGCGGCTGCATTGTACAGCCGGTCGGCTTTGGCTCACACGCGAGCCCATTCGGCGTAAAGTGGCCCTTTGAACAACCGAGCCTGACGGGCCCGTTCAAACGGAGGTCCCGGTGGCCGGAAATGCAACTACACGCTTCGACAACGTCTCACTGCTGTCCGTCGCGAGCACCCTCCCCAGTCGAGTGACGACATCCGAGGAGATCGAGGATCGCCTCGCTTTCTCCCTCCGACGACTGAAACTGCCCGGCGGCCTCCTGCAGCGCGTCGCCGGCGTCATGGAACGCCGCAACTGGGCTTCTGACGAATCGTCCGACGACGCCACGGTCGCCGCCGGCAAGCGCGCGCTCGCCGAGGCGGGAGTCGATTCCTCCGAGGTGGGTCTGCTCATCAACACATCCGTGTCGCGAAGGCACCTCGAGCCGTCAGTCGCGGTTCGCCTCCATCACGGTCTGGGCCTGCCCAGCTCCGCCATCAACTTCGACGTGGCGAACGCCTGCCTGGGCTTCGTCAGCGGTATGAGTCTCGCGGCGAACATGATCGAGTCCGGTCAGATCCGCTACGCCGTCGTCGTCAACGGCGAGGACGCCGACGAGATACAGGTCAACACGATCCGCCGCCTGCTGCGAACCGATGTCGGGCGCGACGGATTCATGAGCGAGTTCGCATCGCTCACGCTCGGCTCGGGTGCCGCCGCAGCGGTGCTCGGCCGCACCGACGAGCACCCCGGCGCTCACCGCATCGTCGGCGGGGTCACGCGCGCCGCGACACAGTTCCACGAGCTCTGTGTGGGCAGCGTCGACGGCATGTTCACCGACGCGAAAGCGCTTCTGAAGGGGGGCCTCGACCTCGTGGTCTCCGCCTGGAAAGAGGCGTCCTCGGAGTGGAACTGGTCGTCGATGGATCGGTACGTCACCCATCAGGTGTCGTCCGTCCACACCAATGCGATCGTCAAGGCGGCGAAGCTCGACCGCTCCCGCGTGCCGGTGACCTTTCCCCGGTACGGCAACGTCGGGCCGGCATCCATCCCGATCACCCTCGTCGAAGAGCAGGCCACCCTGAAGAAGGGTGATCGCGTGCTGCTGATGGGCGTCGGCTCGGGCCTGAACACCGCGATGATGGAGCTCGCCTGGTGAGGCAGGGTGCCACCCTGCCCCCACCCGATCTACCCGGACTCGATCGGCGATTCAGCCGCATCGTCGCCGTTCCCGGCCGAGGCGTCGACACCGGGCGCACCCGCGAATGGCACTGTCTCGACACCGCCGACCAACTGGCTCGGCTCGGTGTCTCCATCGTCGGCACGATCCTCGCGGTCCACGGCAACCCGACGTGGTCGTACCTGTGGCGAGCCATCGTCACGGATTCGGTGCGTGCCGCAGCGGCCGGAGAGTCGGCGTGGCGCGTCATCGCCGTGGACCAGCTCGACATGGGCTTCTCCGAGCGCACCGGTGCCCACCGGCCGCTCGCGCAACGCGTCGCCGACCTCGGAGCATTCACGGAGGCGATCGCGCTGGACGGACCGGTCGTGACGCTCGGGCATGACTGGGGTGGCGTCGTGTCGCTCGGGTGGGCGATCGATCATCCACGGTCGCTGGCGGGCGTGGCGCTGCTCAACACCGCCGTTCACCACCCCGACGGCACACCGATTCCGCCACCCCTGCGGCTCGCCGGCGCACGCGGGGTGCTCGCCGCCTCCACGGTGACGACCACTGCGTTCCTCGACACGACCCTCGCTCTGGCTTCGCCGGCTCTGGATGCCGCCACCAGAGCCGCCTACCGCGCGCCCTATCGGTCTGCCGATCGGCGTCGGGCCATCGGCGCGTTCGTCTCCGACATCCCCGTCGACCATCGTCATGAGAGCTCTGCCGAGCTCGAGCGGATCGCCGCCGGCGTCGCGGAGCTCGATGTGCCCGCGCTGCTGCTGTGGGGCCCCGGCGATCCGATCTTCAGCGATCGCTACCTCGATGACCTGATCGACCGACTCCCCCACGCCGACGTGCACCGATACGAGGGCGCGAGCCACCTCCTTCCCGAGGATCGCCCCTACGCGGATGCTGTGCTGGCGTGGCTCCGCGAGCGCGCCGATCGCGTGACCGGTCGCGACACCACCTCGCCGCGGGAGTCCGCGTCCGTTTCGCCCGTGACGGCATCGCCGGCACCAGAGTTCGTCCCCATCTGGCAGGGCCTCGAGGAACGCCGGGGTGATGGCGCCATCGCCATCGTGGACATGTCTCGCCGCGGCTCACAGCCGCCACGACGCGTCAGCTGGCGGCAGCTCGACGACCGTGTCCGGCGCCTTGCCGCAGGATTGCATCGGGTCGGCGTCCGCAAGGGCGATCGCGTGTCGCTCCTCGTGCAGCCCGGCCCCACCCTCTCGGCGGTCGTGTACGCATGCCTTCGGATCGGCGCCGTCGTCGTCGTCGCGGACGCCGGTCTCGGCATCCGCGGATTGACCCGCGCGGTGCGCGGATCGTGGCCGGATTTCATCATCGGCGGGACGCCCGGCCTCGCCGCCGCCCGCGCACTCGGCTGGCCGGGCACCCGCATCTCGGCGGCTCGCCTGCCGAGGGCTTCCGCCGCAGCGCTCGGCGTCGCCTACAGCCTGGGCGACATCCTCGAGCTCGGAGACGGTGCGCCTGTTCCCGTCCCGCCCGGCGCAGACGACGATGCGGCGATCCTGTTCACCTCCGGGTCCACCGGCCCGGCCAAGGGCGTGGCCTACTCGCACGGGCAGCTGTCCGCGCTGCGCGACGTGCTCGCCGCACACTTCGAGGTGACGCAGGACTCGGGGCTCGTCACCGGATTCGCGCCGTTCGCGCTGCTCGGCCCGGCGCTGGGCACTCGCTCGGTAACGCCCGACATGGATGTGTCGGCGCCGCGCACTCTCACCGCCGCCGCCGTCGCCGCGGCGCTGCGCGAATCCGACGCGCAGATCGTCTTCCTGTCCCCGGCTGCGATCCTCAACGTCGTCGACACGGCCGACAGGCTCACGCCCGATGACCGCGATGCGCTCAGCCGCGTCCGGACGTTCCTGTCCACCGGTGCACCCATCGGCAGGCCGCTGCTCGAGTCGGCGGCGAAGCTCATGCCGAACGCCACACCGCACACGCCCTACGGAATGACGGAGTGCCTGCTGGTGACCGACGTCACCCTCGACGGTCTGCGAGACGCCGCCGATGCCCCCGACGCGGGTGTGTGCGTGGGGTCGCCGATCGGCTCCAACCGCGTGCTGGTGAGCGCACTCGACGCGGAGGGGCGCGCGACCGGCGCACCGAGCGCGGAACCGGGGATCCTCGGCGAGATCGTGGTCTCGGCCGCCCACCTGAAAGATCACTACGACCGGCTCTGGCTCACCGACCGTGCCGCACTGCGAGAGACCGACGACATCGTGGACTCGGCGGCGGGGGCCCGCTGGCATCGAACGGGCGACATCGGCCACCTCGACGGCCTCGGACGCCTGTGGGTCGAAGGGCGGATGCCGCACGTGATCGTCACGGCGGATGGCCCGATCGCCCCCGTCGGTCCCGAGCAGCAGGCGGAGCGCGTCGCGGCCGTGCGCCGCGCCGCGATCGTCGGCGTCGGCCCGCACCGACTTCGGCAAGCGGTCGCGGTGGTCGAGACGCTGCCGCCGACCGCACGGCCCCGCCTCGCCGAACCGCGCCTCACCCGTGCCGTCCGCGAGAGCGTCGGCATCCCTCTGGTCGCGGTGCTCGCCGTCCCCCGGCTGCCCACCGACATCCGTCACAACTCCAAGATCGACCGGTCGAGACTCTCCGCGTGGGCGGACCGCGTCCTCGCCGGCGGAAAGCTCACCGCCCCATGATCGTGCTCGTCACCGGGGCCTCGGGTTTCCTCGGCCGTGCCGTCGCGGCCGAACTCGTCGCCTCGGGACACGACGTGCGCACGCTGCAGCGGCGACCCTCGCAGGTCGAGGGAGCCGCCGACATCCTCGGATCGATCGGCGATCCGCTCGTTGTCGAACAGGCGGTCGACGGAGCGGAAGGCATCGTGCACCTCGCCGCCAAGGTCTCTCTCGCAGGCCCGGCGGATGAGTTCCGCGTCGTCAACGTGGATGGGACGCGATCTCTGCTCGACGCGGCGGAACGGTCCGGGGTGTCGCGCTTCGTGCAGGTCTCCTCGCCATCCGTCGCGTATGCCGGTTCCGCACTGGCGGGGGTCGGCGCCGAGCCTGCCGACCCGAGCCGCGCGCGGGGCGACTATGCGCGGACCAAGGCGCAAGGCGAGCTGATCGCGCTTGCCCGCGATCGCGCATCGATGCACGTCGTGGCCATCCGCCCGCACCTCGTGTGGGGTCCGGGTGACACCCAGCTGGTCGGGCGCATCGTGGAGCGCGCCCGGCGGCGGCGACTCCCGCTGCTGAACGGCGGGACGGCGTTGATCGATTCGACGTACATCGACAACGCGGCGAGCGGAATCGCTGCAGCTCTCGACCGCGCGGCGGAGGCCCACGGGCAGGCACTGGTCCTCACCAACGGGGAGCCTCGGCCGGTGGGCGAGCTCCTCGCCGACATCTGTCTCGCCGCGGGCGTGAGACCGCCGACCCGGAGTATCCCAGCCTGGCTCGGCCGGTCCGCCGGCTCGGCGATCGAGCGCATCTGGGCGATCCGCCCGGGGACGGACGAGCCGCCCATGACCCGCTTCCTCGCCGAGCAGCTGTCGACCGCGCACTGGTTCGATCAGCGCGAGACTCGGCGGGCCCTCGCCTGGTCGCCGAGCGTCTCGATCGACGAGGGAATCCGTCGTCTCGCTTCCGCCTACGCCGCCTGAACGTTTGTAGGCATCGTTCACCCGAACGATCTGCTATTCAGTGTTGCTAACTACCAGTACTCAGTGTTACTGTCTACTGGTAGTCAGCAACACAGAGTAGATCGGAGGTGAGCGATGGGCAATCAGATGACGGAGATGCTGAAGGGCACACTCGAGGGCATCGTCCTCGCGGTCCTGGCCGTGCGTCCCGCGTACGGCTACGAGATCACGGCCCGCCTGCGGGAGCAGGGGTTCTCGGACCTCGTCGAAGGCACCGTGTACGCCCTTCTCGTGCGCATCGAGCAGCGGGGCTTCGTAGACGTGGAGAAGGTCCCGTCCGAGAAGGGCCCGCCGCGCAAGGTGTATTCGCTCAATGAGCGCGGGCGCGAACAGCTCGGAGAGTTCTGGAGGGCGTGGAGCTTCCTCGCAGAACGCATCGAACAGCTCCACCACGACAACGACGAGAAGGAGAAGTAGCCATGGCCGCGAAATGGATCGAATTCCTCACGGGCTCGCTCGACGACAAGAAGGCGTACCGGCAGTACAAAGCCCGCGTCGCGGCGCTGCCCGAGCCTTACGGAACGGCGGCGAAGGCCTTCGAGCGGTACTTCATGTACAACGGCGGAATCACCGACGGCGACCCCGCCATGATGATGACGATGCTGAACGACTTCGCCGACCTGTGGGAGCGGGCCGCGACCGATGGGACGCCCGTCGACGAGATCGTCGGCGACGACCCGGTGGAGTTCGCCGAGGCGTTCGCCGCCGCCTACTCGGGCAAGCGCTGGATCGACAAGGAGCGCGCACGCCTCACCGACACCATTCAGGGACTGAGGCGAGAGGACGAGAAATGACCACCGCAACCGCCATCCGGGTGCAGGGCCTGGAGAAGTCTTTCAAAGACCTCCACGTACTGCGTGGGGTCGACTTCGACGTCGCCGGCGGCAGCATCTTCGCCCTGCTCGGCTCGAACGGAGCCGGCAAGACCACCGTCGTGAAGATCCTGTCCACGCTGCTGAAGCAGGACGCCGGTTCGGCCGGCGTGAACGGGTTCGACGTCGACACGCAGCCGCAGAACGTGCGGGAGTCGATCAGCCTCACCGGGCAGTTCGCGGCCGTCGACGAGATCCTCACAGGACGTGAGAACCTCGTGCTGGTCGCTCAACTGCGGCACCTCGAGGACCCCGCCGCGGTCGCGGACGACCTGCTCGAGCGCTTCTCGCTCACGGATGCAGGCGGGCGAAGGGCCGGAACATACTCGGGGGGCATGCGGCGTCGGCTCGACATCGCGATGAGCCTCATCGGCGACCCGCCGGTCATCTTCCTCGACGAGCCCACCACGGGCCTGGATCCCCAGGCACGCATCGAGGTGTGGCAGACGGTGAAGCAGCTCGCCAGCCGCGGCACCACGGTGCTGCTCACCACGCAGTACCTGGACGAGGCCGAACAGCTCGCCGACCGGATCGCGATCCTTCACCAGGGCCGGATCATCGTGAACGGCACCCTCACCGAGCTCAAGCAGCTGCTGCCCGCCGCGAAGGTGGAGTACGTCGAGAAGCAGCCCACCCTCGAGGAGGTCTTCCTCGCGATCACGGGCGACGTCGGCGACAGCGACAGCAGACGACCGCACGGCCGCCACCGAAAAGTAAGGAACGACGATGACAACCCACTTCTACGGCGACACCGCCGTCCTGACGCGCCGGTCGCTGCGCCACATCCTGCGCAGCCCTGACACCATCATCACGACGGCTGTAACGCCGGTCGCGATCATGATCCTGTTCGTGTTCGTCTTCGGCGGCGCCATCGACACCGGCTCCTACTCGTACATCGACTACATGCTTCCCGGCATCCTGCTGATCACGATCGCCTCCGGGATCGCGTACACGGCCTACCGGCTCTTCATGGATCTGCAGGGCGGGATCTTCGAGCGCTTCCAGTCCATGCCGATCGCACGGTCCAGTGCGCTGTGGGCGCACGTGCTGACCTCGCTCGTCGCCAACGTGATCTCGCTGGTGATCGTCATCGGCGTCGCCTTCATCATGGGATTCCGCACCGGCGCGAGCGTGCTGGCATGGCTCGCAGTCGCCGGCATCCTCATCCTGTTCACGCTTGCCTTGACCTGGCTCGCGGTGATCGCGGGTCTGTCAGCCAAGACGGTGGACGGTGCGAGCGCGTTCTCCTACCCGCTGATCTTCCTTCCGTTCATCAGCTCGGCGTTCGTGCCGACCGACACCATGCCGGCGCCCGTCGCATGGTTCGCCGAGAATCAGCCGGTGACGCCGATCGTCAACACGATCCGCGATCTGTTCGCACAGCAGCCGGTCGGCAACGACATCTGGATCGCATTGGCCTGGTGCGTCGGCATCCTCGTCGTCGCGTACCTGTTCGCGATGGCGATCTACCGCCGCAGGATCAGCTAGCCGCACCGCAGGATCGGAGGCGGGCCGCACTCGGAAGAGGCGGCCCGCCTCGGTCAGTACTGGAGCCGATACCGCAGGTGCGTGACGCCGCCCTCCCCCTCGAGCACCCTGACCCGCTCCAGCTCGCGCTGGTTCGGTTCGAGATGATCGAACAGACGCCTGCCCGCCGTGAGCAGCACAGGGACGAGGTGGATCTCCAGCTCGTCGAGGATCCCCGCGGCGATGGCGCGCTGCGCGGTGCTCGCCCCGTGCACGAGGACGTCCCTGCTTCCTGCGGCACTCCTGGCTTCACGGAAGGCCGTCTCGACGTCGCTCGTATAGTGCACGTTCGCCCAGGCCGCGGTCCATGCGGGCGCGGGCTTGCGACTGACCACCCAGATCGGCACCCCGTCGTGGTGATCGCCATCCCAGCCTGAAGCCGGTTCGAAGGTGCCGCGACCGGCGATGACGGCGCCGGTGGACATGAACTCGTCGTAGATCTGCGAATTGACGCCGCCCTCGGGAGGAAACACCCACTCGTGGAGCCGGTCACCCCCATCGCCGAGTCCGTTCTCGTCGGTCTCGTTCGGGCCGGCGATGTATCCGTCCAACGACATCGACATGTAGAGCACGGTCTTGGCCATCTCGTCCTCCTCCAGGTGATCTCGTCCCGTCTGCCCTCATCGTGCAGGTCGAACAGGACTGGCTCGTCCGGATAACGCGGGGCTTTCCGTCGTCGCCCGCTCGAGACGGACGAACGCCACCACGATCCCGGCGGCCACTGCGCCGAGGCCTCCGACGGCCATGTCTGCGATCGTGTCGCCGTAGGCGACGAAGATCTCGTTGCTGACGAAGGTGTATCCCAGCCACTCGATCATCTCCCACAGAGCGCTGACGGCGAGCCCGAGCGCGGGGACGATCGCGATCGCCATACGCGGACGGAATGACGCACTGCCCGGTGCAGGCACGATTCCGAATCGCGAGAACACGAGATACAGCATCGCGGCGATCACACCGGTGCACACCACATGCAGCAGAAGATCCCACGCCGCGACGGTGCGGTACAGGTCGAGTACGTTGCTCCACGCCGCGACCAGAACGGTGAGGCAATACACGATGTCGAATGACGATCGCACGCCGACGAATCGGGGGACGAGCAGGGCAGGCAGCGCAAGAGCGAGGATGCCCGCATCCGTCGGCTCCCACCAGATCGCCGCGGCGACCACACTCAGGAGCCCGATCACCCGCAGGGCGTCGGCTGCGTACTCGCCGGAGGTCACCGGCGGCCGCAGGAAGTTCTGCTTCAGACCCTTCATGGCGCGTCCCGCTGCGGGATGCGCACGACCGCCTGCACGGGCAGGTGATCGGACGGCCACCGTCCATCGAATCGCCGTGCGTTGATCGCTACGCGGCTCACGGTCACGGCGGGCGAGACTGCGATCCAGTCGATCCGGGCGTCCCGGCTCTCGCCTCCCGGTGCAAGGCCCGCTCTCGGCGTGCGATAGCTCGCGAACGTCTTCCACGCGGGCGTCAAGCGCTCCGACGCGGCGGTCCAGGCATCGGTCAGCACGTCACCCGAGCACAATTCGCGCAAGGCGGGCGAACCGGGGCGGGCGTTCAGGTCGCCCGTGACTACGGCCGGCAGCGGCTGCATGGCCACGCGGCGGCGGATCTCTCCGGCGGCGTGCACGCGTGACGCCGGCGAGAACGGATCGAGGTGCGTGTTGAGCGCAACGAAGGTTGCCCCGGTCGCCCTGTCGCGAAAAGCCGCCTGCACCAGGATGCGCGGGATGAGATTGCCCCATGTCCGCGATCCGGGCTCGTGGGGCCGGCTGGACAGCGCCGTCTGTTCCCACTCGAGCAGCTCGAGACGCTCGGTGTCGAATAAGATCGGGCATCCCTCGCCCCGCCCACCGGCCCGACTGCCGCGCCCCGCGAAACGATACCCGTCGCCCAGCGCACCGGCGATCACCTGCGCCTGATCGGGCAGCGCCTCCTGCACGCCGAGCAGCGCCGGTTGCTCCGTGCGCAGGAGATCCTGCACCGCCGGCCGGCGCCTCGACCAGCGGTCGGCGGGCCGCCCCCATGCTCTGTCGATCCGGCGGCGGACGTTGAAGGTCATCACGTGCAGGTCGGGCGGCTCGGCGCGTCCGACCAGAGGAGCGCGGCTCAACGGGCGACCTGCTGAAGTGCGGGCGCAGCGCGATCCAGCAGACGTCGGAGGGCGAGACGCTCCCATCGCACCGGCGGGAAGTCGCGCGGCCAGTGCATCAGCACTGTGCGGAAGCCGAGCGCAATGCGTCGTCCAGATCCCGCCGTGCTGGTGAGAGGACGCATCGACATGCCCATGGCGGCATGTCGCAGAAAGCGGATCCGATGCCGCTCGCCGAGGTGGAAGGCGAGGTCGAGGTCGTCATGCAGGTCGGCGTCGTCCCGGTGGACACACGAGCGGATGCCGCGCCAGGCGTCCCGCCGCAGCCCGAGGTTGGATCCGAAGACGGGCAGGTGCCCGAGAGCCGGCGCCGTCAACAGGGCATACGCCGTGAGATACATCGCGGCGAGGGGTGCGCGCAGCACGCGGGGTCCGGTGATGAATCGTGCGCCACCGGTGAACCCGGCGACATCCGGCCGATCGGCGAACGCTTCGACCATCGTCTCGACCCATGTCTCAGCGGGCAGGCAGTCGGCGTCCAGACGGAGGATGAGGTCGCCGGTGGCGGCGTCGTAGCCTGCCGAACTCGCGGCCGGGATGCCGGGCCGCTCGCATCGGACGACTCGCGCGCCCGCCTCCCGGGCGACAGCGACGGATGAATCGGACGACCCGTTGTCGACGACGATGACCTCATCCGGGGCAACGCTCTGCAGGGACAGTGCGCGCAGACACCGCCGGAGCTCTGTGTCGTCGTCCTTCACCGGAATCACCACAGACACCGTCGGTCGGTCGGCGGTGCGCACGGCCCCAGTCACGTCGTCTCCTCGTTGGCTCAGGTGGCTACGCTACCCACGGAGCGCCGGATCAACCGGCGGTTGACACGCGTGCGACGCTGGGGCATACGCGTCACGGCCCGCTCGCGACGGCGCACGATCAGTGGTGAGCGCCGGCGTGAACGCAGGTGGCTCGCGCATCGAGACCAGCCCTGCAACAATCGGCTGACGTGAGCCTTCTCGTGAACGTCGTGGACGTGTTCGTCGATGAGAGCGGAGGGCACGGCAATCCGCTCGGCATCGTCTGGGCGTCCCCGTCGACGCGTCGGCGTGAGCGGGAGATCACCGCAGACCTCGGCTTCAGCGAAACCATCTTCATCGACTCAGTCGGCGACGGAACAGCCCGAGCGCGGATCTTCACCCCGGCACGGGAGCTCCCCTTCGCCGGTCACCCCACCGTGGGGCTGGCTGCATGGCTGGCGGGAAACGGAGAGGATGTCACGTCGATCAGCGTCCCGGCGGGAAACGTGCGGGTACGCTTCGACGGCGACCTGGTGTTCGCCACCGCGCTGCCCAAGTGGGCGCCGGAATTCGAACTGGACCAGCTCGAGTCCCCCGCAGAGGTCGAGGCGGTCGATCCTGATGCGTGCGGCCGGGGTCTGTACTACGTGTGGGCGTGGTCCGACGAGTCGGCTCGGCGGGTTCGGGCGAGGATGTTCGCGCCCGATCTCGGGATCCGAGAGGACGAAGCGACGGGAGCGGCCGCTGTGCGACTCACCGCCGAGCTCGGACGTGACCTCGAGATCGTGCAGGGACAGGGTTCGCTCCTCTACACCCACGTCCGCTACCTCGGGCAGCAGGTCGAGGTCGGCGGGCGTGTGTCCGACGCGAGGACGATCGACCTGCGCTGACCCGAGCGTCAGCGCACCTTCAGCAGCAGCGTGCCGCCCGAGGCGCTCGTGACGGCATCCCCCGTATAGAGGGCATCCAGCGGGTATTGCCCCGGCGTCAAGCCCGGCAGAGTGAAGGTAACGGTGCCGTCCACGAGTTCGCCCTGTCCGAGGAGGGTGACATCGGTGTACAGGAAGACCTCTCCGGTCGGTGCGGCCTTGGCCTTGGACTTGACCGTGACCACCACGACCGGTGTCTCACCCTTGCCCCCGCGCGATTTCACCAGGACGTTCGACCTCGCCAAATCGTCCGGGGTCGGCTTCTCGGTCGAGACTCCGGCGGACGCGGACGCGGACACGGAAACGGCCACGCGATCGATCGTGGCCGGGCCGGCCGCCTGCGCTGCGGGTGCCGCGATGCCTGCGGCGCCGAGCGCGACGATGATCGATGCGGTACCGGCGGCGAGGCGTCGCCGGAGTGGTGCGGTGGAGCTGTCGTGTGACTGCGTGCCTGCCCGAGATCGCATGAAGCATCCTCCTGTGAGTCCGACTGAATGGGGAGATCAGACAGCGCCCCTGCGATGTGGCCCGCAGCACCGCCTCACGCCACCCTACGAGGCGGCCGTCGAGATGCCAATGAGATGTGTCATCGCGCACCGAATGGTGGTCGAGCTCGTACCGGCCCGCGTATCAACCGGAGTGACGGAACGATGGCGATCTCGCCGCCGGATGCCGCCGCCTGCGCCATCGCCATAATGAAGTGTGCAGCAACGCATTGATCGGGTCACCACGATCGATGGCGCCGAGATCGCCTATGCCACGATCGGCGCCGGCCGCCCGCTGCTGTATGTGAGCGGCTGGCTCAGCCATCTGCAGCTGAGCTGGGAGTCGCCGGAGGAGCGCGCCTTTTACGAGAGTCTCGCGGTGGGCTGCGGGCTCGTGCGTTACGACCGTGCCGGCTGCGGGTTGTCAGCGGCATCCGACCGGCCGCCCTCCATGGCGTTCGAACTGGAGCAGCTCGCCGCCGTCGCCGAGACGCTGGGACCCGAGCCCTTCGACCTGATGGGCACGTCGATGGGCGCGCTGGTCGCCGTGGCTTGGGCCGCGGCGCGTCCGGAGACCGTCCGGCGGCTCGTGCTGTACGGCGGCTGGGCGTCCGGCGCGAACATCGCCTCGCCCAGCGTGCGCGACCACGTTCTCGGGCTGGTCGAGTCGCACTGGGGCCTCGGCTCGGACGTGCTCACGGACATCTTCGCCCCCGATGCGCCTGCCGGTGCACGGGCGGAGTTCGGTCGCTACCAGCGAGCGAGCTCGAATGCGGCCACGGCCCGGGCGCTCCTGGCGCTGAGCTACGACCTCGACGTTCGTGAGCTCCTGGCACAGGTGCGCGCCCCGACGCTGATCGTGCATCGAGCCCAAGACCGGGCCGCTCCCGTCGAACAGGCCGAAGCGCTCGCTGCCGGCATCCCCGGCGCGCAGCTGGTGGTGCTGCCCGGGCGCTCTCATCTGCCCTATGCGGGTGACGCGCAGGCCGTCGTGGCGCCCATCCGTCGGTTCCTCGGACTGCGCGGCCTGGCGCGCGGTCCCCGAACCCTGACGGCCCGGCAGACC
>CAVQWI010000005.1:0-12827 GCA_963717585.1 uncultured Actinomycetota bacterium
CGGCACCTGAGTCTGGCGAGGTCTGGCTCGAGCAAACGGGGCCGCGAGATCGCGTCGCACGGGGGCCTCGGCCGCCACCGACTCTAGGCTGGCGGACGTGGACCGACGACGGTCCCGTATCCGAGGGCGCGACACCCGTGCGGGCCGGGGAGGGTTCGCCGATGAGCCTGAGCAACATCGAGATCGCGCAGAGCGCGCGCATGCTTCCGATCGCCACCGTGGCCGATCGCCTCGGCATCCCCGAGGAGAGCCTGGAACCGTACGGCCGGTACAAGGCCAAGGTGGCGCTGGACTACCTCGCCGCGATACGGCAGCGACCGCAGGGCAAGCTGGTGCTCGTCACCGCCGTCTCGCCGACGCCAGCCGGCGAGGGCAAGACGACGACCACGGTCGGGCTCGGCGACGCGCTCACACGTATCGGCGAACGCGCCATGATCTGTCTGCGGGAGCCGGCGCTCGGACCGGTGTTCGGCATGAAGGGCGGCGCCGCGGGCGGAGGGTACGCGCAGGTCGTGCCGATGGAGGACATCAACCTTCATTTCACGGGTGACTTCTCTGCGATCGCCGTGGCGACCAATCTGCTCGCGGCGATGATCGACAACCACATCCACCACGGCAACGCACTCGGGATCGACGTCCGCCGGATCACATGGCGCCGCGTGCTCGACATCAGCGATCGGGCTCTCCGCGACGTCGTCGTCGGCCTCGGCGGCCCTGGCAACGGATACCCGCGTGAGTCCGGCTTCGACATCGTGGTGGCCTCGGAGGTGATGGCGATCTTCTGCCTCGCCACCGACCTGCGCGACCTCAAGGAGCGGCTCGGCGACATCGTGGTCGGCTACACCCGCGATCGCAGGCCCGTGCACGCGCGGGATCTCGGAGCGCACGGCGCGATGACCGCCGTGCTGCGCGACGCACTGGCGCCGAACCTCGTGCAGACGCTCGAGAACACGCCCGCCTTCGTCCACGGCGGCCCGTTCGCCAATATCGCCCACGGGTGCAATTCGTACCTCGCGACCGGCGCCGCCCTGCACCTGGCCGACTACGTGGTCACCGAGGCCGGGTTCGGCGCCGACCTCGGCGCGGAGAAGTTCGTCGACATCCTGTGCCGCACGACGGGGCTGCGCCCCTCGGCGGCAGTCATCGTCGCGACGGTGCGTGCGATGAAGTTCCACGGCGGCGTCGAGGTCGCCGACCTGCCGAGCGAGGATGTGCCCGCCCTCGAGCGCGGCACCGTGAATCTCGGCGCGGCACCTGGCGACCGTCCGGGGCACGTTCGGACTGCCCGCGGTGGTTGCGATCAACCATCGAGCCGAAGACACCGATGCCGAAGTCGCCGCGCTGGTTGCCGCGGTCGAGCGGATGGGAGCAGTCGCCGTCGTGGCGAGGCACTTCGCCGAGGGCGGTGCAGGCGCCGAGCAGCTCGCCCACGAGGTCGTCCGGCTGTGCGCCGAGCCGTCAGTGCTGGGGTTCACCTATCCCGACGAGGCCTCCCTGTGGGACAAGATGCGCACGATCGCCACGCGCATCTACGGCGCCTCCGAGATCACCGCAAGCACTGCAGTGCGTGCGCAGATCCGCCGCCTTCAGGACGAGGGGTACGGCGCGTATCCGGTCTGCGTGGCCAAGACCCAGTACTCCTTCTCCACCGATCCACGGCTGCGCGGGGCGCCGTCAGGGCACGCCGTCGACATCCGCGAGGTGCGTCTGGCGGCGGGCGCACGGTTCGTCGTCATGGTCTGCGGAGACATCATGACGATGCCGGGGCTGCCCGCGGTGCCCGCCGCGGTGACCATCGACGTCGATGAGGGAGGGCGGATCGTCGGGCTGTTCTGAGGCGCCGTCACGATTGGAAAACCTAGCGACGTTCGGTTTATAGTTGGCCCATGAGCAACGACGCCCGCACCGACGGTTCCAGCACGACTCTGAGCGCCGAGGTGGACACGCGATACCGCGACGCTTCACTCCCCGTCGACGAGCGCGTCCAGATCCTTCTGTCGCAGATGACGGTCGCCGAGAAGGCCGGTCTGTTCTTCCACAGCATGATCACCATGGGCGCTGACGGAGAACTCTCGGACGGCGACGCGACATTCGGGCTTCCCTCCACGACGGACTACGTCGTGGAACGCGCCATGAATCACTTCAATCTGCTCGGCCCGGCGCCCAGCGCGCGCGAGATCGCCACCTGGCACAACAAGCTGCAGGAGCTCGCGGCATCCACTCGCCTCGGCATTCCCGTGACGGTCTCCAGCGACCCGCGGCACGCGTTCAGCGACAATCCCGGCGCCGCGATCCTTGCCGGCCCGTTCTCGCAGTGGCCCGAGCCGCTGGGCATGGCCGCCACCCGCGACGCCGAACTCGTCCAGCGCTTCGGCGACATCGCACGCCGGGAATACATGGCCGTCGGCATCCGTGTCGCTCTCCATCCACAGATCGACCTCGCGACCGAGCCGCGCTGGTCGCGTGCGCTGCAGACGTTCGGTGAGGACGCCGACCTCTCCGGCGAGCTGGGTGCCGCGTACATCCGCGGGTTCCAGGGCGATGCGTTCGGGGTCGGCTCCGTCTCGACGATGACCAAGCACTTCCCCGGCGGCGGACCCCAGAAGGACGGAGAGGATCCGCACTTCGAGTACGGCCGTGAGCAGGTCTACCCGGGCGACCACTTCGAGTACCACCTCAAGCCCTTCGCGGCTGCCTTCGCTGCCGGCGGGCGCCAGATCATGCCGTACTACGGCATGCCGGTCGGCACCGAGCACGAAGAGGTCGGGTTCGGCTTCAACAGATCGGTGCTCACCGGCCTGCTCCGGGAGCGCTTCGGCTTCGATGGCATCGTATGCACCGACTGGGGTCTGATCACCGATTCCGAGATCATGGGTCAGCCGTTCGCCGCCCGCGCGTGGGGCGTCGAGCACCTCACGCCGGCCGAGCGCATGGCGATGATCCTGGATGCCGGGGCCGACCAGTTCGGCGGCGAGAACTGTCCCGATCTGCTCGTCGAGCTCGTCGGCAACGGCACCATCAGCGAGGAGCGCCTGGACGTCTCGGCGCGACGCCTGCTGCGCGAGAAGTTCCTGCTCGGCCTGTTCGAGAATCCCTACGTCGACGTCGAAGCGGCGGACGCCATCGTCGGCTCGCCAGAGTTCCGCGCGGCCGGCGATGCCGCCCAGCGCGCATCGATCACCGTGCTGACGAATCGCGGGACGGATGCCGGCGTCCCCGCGCTTCCGTTGTCCCGCGGCGCGAAGCTGTATGTCGAGGGGCTGTCCGCCGAGGCCGCTGCGAGGTACGGGACGGTCGTCGCCACTCCCGCCGAGGCGGATGTCGCGATCCTGCGGCTGCAGGCGCCGTACGAGCAGCGCGCCACGGCGTTCGAGAACTTCTTCCACGCCGGGTCCCTGGATTTCCCGGCCGATGTGATCGACCACGTCCGCGCGGTGGCGTCGCAGGTGCCGACGGTGGTGGATGTCTTCCTCGACCGCCCCGCGATCCTCGAGCCCCTCACCGCAACTGCTGCGGCGGTCATCGCCAACTGGGGCGTGAGCACTGACGCGCTGCTGGATGTGCTGACCGGCGATGCTCCTGCGCGGGGCCGCCTGCCGTTCGACATCCCGAGAAGCATGGCGTCGGTGGAGGCATCCCGACCGGATGTGCCGTTCGACACGGAGGATCCGCTCTTCCGCTTCGGCCACGGTCTCGCGCTTGCGTAGCCGGAGGAACCGACCCGAGGGCGGCCTCCAGCTTCGATGAGGCCGCCGCTCGCGCCGGCTGGTCCGTCCGTCAGGGTACCGAAACCGACAGTTCGTGTTCATTCCCGTCGACGGAGATGATCTCGATATAGGCGGGGGTGTCGCCATTGTCGTCCGCGTAGGTGCAAGTCCGCTGAGTATCCGGGGCGACCTCGTACTCCCGTTCGTCGCAGAAGATCTCGAAGCCGCCCGCCACCTGTTCGGAAGAGCCGCATGAGCTGTTCCGGCCGCCCGGTCGATCTCAGCGGGCGGGGAAGGTTCGCACCCGCTCGACGTGCAGTCGCAGGGGGTGCGCCGAGGTGTCGCGGGTTCCGGCCGGGTCGGGCAGCTCGTACACATCGAGCATCAGCTGAACGGGATAGTCGATGCGCTGGCGCACGGTCTTGACCCAGCGGCCGTCGATGAAGAAGCGAAGACGGTCCTCGTCCCATTCGACCGCGTAGTCGTGGAACTGCGTGAGATCGCCCTCGACGCGAATCTTCTCGAAGTCGAGCGTGAGCCGGGGGTCGTGCTGAGGCTTGACGCCGACGCCCACCCAGCCGCCCGTGTCATCGAGTTCGCCGCCGAAGATCTCGCACACGCAGATCTCGCCGGAGTCCTCGGGCCGGTCTTCGAAGCCGATCGGCCAGAGCGCGACCATGGCCTGCGGATGCCGGATCGCCTGCAGCCGAACTTCGATGACTCCGAAATGAGTCAGCCACAGCCGCCGTTCCGGCTGCTCCTGCTGGACGAGGAGGCCCTCGCGGAAGCGGTGCTGGCCGGTCGGACTGCCGAGCTCGCCCGAGAACTGTCCGGTCTGCAGGTGCGAGACGCGATTGTCTCCGTCGTACCGGGGCGACCACGGCGCGGTGTCTGCGTCGATGCGCAGAGTGAGCCCCGTGCCCTCGGTCTGCCAGCGTGCCTCGGTCGCCTCGCGCGACGACCAGTGCGGCAGGTAATGAGGCCACCAGCGGCTCTCGTCGAGCGCACCTGCGTCGAAACGCTCGTCGACGTCGGGCTCACGACCGTGCAGCTGCAGCGGCGACATGTCGAGTGCCCAGATGTTGAAGGTCAGCTGCCCACCGCGCCACGGCTGGGTGTCGGATCCGACGTGCTCGAATCCGGCCCGCCGGCACAGCGCGTTCGACGGTCCGTTGCCGACGCCGGGGTAGGCGACCAGGAGGTTCCGGTCGCGGTCCTCCTCGGAGGCCAGGCGGCGGATCACGCCCCGAAGCGCCTTCCCCGCCACGCCCCTGCCCTGCCACTCGGGCAGCACGTTCCAGCCCGTCTCGTAGGCGGGGACGCCATCGTGCTCCGTCTGCCACCAGCCGATGCCGCCCGCCGGCTCCCCGTCGGCGTCGATGCGGAACATGCGGGCACGGTTCTCGGTCCACAGCCGGAGATACCGCTCGTGTCGTTCCCGCAGCTGTTCGGCGGACTCGGGGCCTCCGAGGTGCACGGTCATCTCCGGAGTGTTGCCGCGCTCCAGCACCGGGAAGTCGTCCTGGCTCCACCGCTGGAGTGTCACCTGCATCGTTTCGCGCCTTCCGTCGGTCGCCATTGTCGAGCCGGGTTCCGACACGCGCAAGGCCCGCGCGCGGAGCGCGTAGCCGCAGTCCGCCCTGTGCGGAGCAAGAGCCGCCTCGGCCCGACCGAATGACCGCTGTCGGGAGCGCACAAGGACCCCTGTGCGTCGTGACGAGAGGTGTTGTGCACATCGTCCAACGGAGTTTGCCCGGGCTTGTGGGAGTCCTACCGTCTTACTGACTCCCTCCTCCCACCGAAAGGTGACGCTATGGCCGACGCCGCCGTCCGTTCCAAGAAGCCCGCCACCAGCAGGCGCACGCCCGCCGGCGGTGCCCCCACCGCGCCGCACACCGCTGCCGAAGCATCCGAAGCCCGCATAGATGTCGACAAGGTGACCGACCTGCTGCTGGGCACGTGGGGGGACACCCGCCGCGAGGCGCGCGAGATGATCAAGGACCCGGCGTTCTGGAGGGTCGACGGGCTCAGCATGGAGGAGCACCGCGAGCGCGTGCTCAGCCAGATGCACCTCCTCGTCGACAACGGCGGCGTGCATCGGGCGTTTCCGACGGAGTACGGCGGCGAGGCGAACAACGGCGCCAACATCGCCGGCTTCACCGAGCTCGTCGCGGCCGACCCCAGCCTGCAGATCAAGTCGGGCGTGCAGTGGGGCCTCTTCGGCTCGGCCGTGCTGCAGCTGGGCACCAAGGAGCACCACGACAAGTGGCTGCCCGGAATCATGAGTCTCGAGATCCCCGGTGCGTTCGCCATGACCGAGACCGGGCACGGGTCGGATGTCGCGGCCATCGGAACGACGGCGACCTACGACCCCGACACCGAGGAGTTCGTCATCGACACGCCGTTCCGCGGCGCGTGGAAGGACTACCTCGGCAACGCGGCGCTGCACGGCATCGCGGCCACCGTGTTCGCGCAGCTGATCACGAACGGCGTCAACCACGGCGTGCACTGCTTCTACGTTCCGCTGCGCGACGAGAACGGCGACTTCCTGCCCGGCATCGGCGGCGAGGACGACGGCCTCAAGGGCGGCCTCAACGGGATCGACAACGGACGCCTGCACTTCGACCACGTCCGGGTGCCCCGCACCAACCTGCTCAACAAGTACGGCGACGTCGCCCCCGACGGCACCTACTCGAGCCACATCTCCAGCCCCGGCCGTCGCTTCTTCACGATGCTCGGCACTCTCGTCCAGGGTCGGGTGTCGCTGGACGGCGCCGCCTCCTGGGCCTCGGCGATCGCACTGGACATCGCGATCACCTACGCCAACCAGCGCCGCCAGTTCGACTCCGGCGCCGGCAGCGATGAGGTGGTGCTGCTGGACTACGGCAAGCACCAGCGCCGCCTGCTCACTCGGCTGGCGACGACATACGCGTCGATCTTCGCCCACGACGAGTTCCTCCAGAAGTTCGACGCCGTCTTCAGCGGCGCAGCCGACACTGATGACGACCGCGAGGACCTCGAGACCCTCGCAGCCGCGCTCAAGCCGCTGTCCACCTGGCACGCGCTGGACACTCTGCAGGAGGCGCGCGAAGCGTGCGGCGGCGCAGGATTCCTCTTCGAGAACCGCCTCGTCGGGCTCCGCTCCGACCTCGACATCTACGTGACCTTCGAGGGCGACAACAACGTTCTGCTCCAGCTGGTCGGCAAACGGCTGCTCAGCGACTTCGGCAAGCAGTTCCAGGCCAAGGACGCCAAAGCCCTCGCCGCCTACGCCCTCGGGCAGACAGCCGGCAAGGTGTTCCACGGCGCTGGGCTGCGCCAGCTGGGCCAGACCGTCACCGACTTCGGCTCGACAGCCCGTGCGATCGAGCGCGGACTCCGCGCCGACCAGCAGCACGAGCTGCTCGCGGGCCGCGTGCAGCAGATGGTCACGGATGTCGCGACGCGCCTGCGTCCGGCATCCGGCCTGTCGCCGGCCGACGCGGCCGCCCTCTTCAACGCGAACCAGTCCGAGCTGATCGAAGCCGCGCGCGCCCACGCCGAGCTGCTGCAGTGGGAGGCGTTCACGGATGCGGTCAACTCCATCGAGCACGACGGCACCAAGCGCGTCCTCACCTGGCTGCGCGACCTGTTCGGACTCGGGCTGGTCGAGAAGCACCTCGCCTGGTACCTGATCCACGGTCGCCTGTCGTCGCAGCGGGCGGGTGCGGTGTCGTCGTACATCGACCGGCTCTGCCTGCGCCTGCGGCCGCACGCGCAGGACCTCGTCGACGCGTTCGGCTACGCCCCGGAGCACCTGCGTGCGCCGATCGCGTCTGGAGCCGAGCAGGCTCGTCAGGACGAGGCCCGAGCGTACTACCGCGACCTCGCAGCATCCGGCGAGGCGCCGATCTCGGAGAAGGTCGCCAACAAGAAGTAGCCTCCGCCCGCAGGACTGCAACCGCGGGTCGAGGCTGCGGGAATACCACCGGTTCGATGTGCCGTTGCAGTCTCGCGATCGTTGCGGACTGGGATGTGTAAAGAATTCTTGACACATTGGTCGTGACGCGCGTAGCCTCAATGTAAAGGATTTTTTACATAGGAGGCATCATGCGCGCTGTCGTCAGCCGTCGGTACGGCGGCCCCGAAGTTGTCGAGGTGGCCGACCTGCCCGACCCTGCTCCACGCGCGGGCGAACTGCTGGTGCGGGTGGAGGCGACCGATCTGACCGCGGCCGATGCCGCGCTCCGTTCCGGCTCGCCCTTCGCCGCCCGGCTGTTCGCGGGACTCCGCAAGCCGCGGATCGCCGTGCTCGGCGCCGACTTCGCCGGGACCGTCGCCGCGATCGGCGACGGCGTGACCCGCTTCGCCGTCGGCGATGCGGTGTGGGGTGCGACCGGCGCCGCGATGGGGGCGCACGCCGAACTGGTGGTCGTGCCTGAGGACGGCGCCGTCGCGCTGCGCCCTCCGGCCCTCTCGGCAACGGATGCCGCGTCCCTCGTCGACGCGACCGCTCTCTCGTTCCTGCGCGACACCGCGGACCTCCGACGGGGCGAACGGATCCTCATCAACGGCGCGTCCGGCGCCGTCGGCACCGCCGCGGTTCAACTCGCGGTCGACATGGGAGCCGAGGTCGCGGCGGTCTGCAGCTCGGCACGGGTCGAGCTCGTCCGCGCCCTCGGTGCGACCCAGATCTACGACTATCGCGAGGTGGACGTGACCACCCGAGCTGAGCGATACGACGTGATCTTCGATGTCGTGGGCAACATGGGCTATCGGCGGGCGCGAGGCATCCTGACGCCGACGGGACGGTACCTGGTCACGGTGCCGACCTTCGGCGCCCTCGCCTGGCACGGGCTCACGCTCGGCTCACGGGGGCGGCGCTCGCGGATCGCGTTCACCGGACTGCGCAAGGCGACGGTGGTACGCGGAGACCTCGACGCGACGAGAGCGCTCGTGGAGACCGGGCGCATCAGAGCCGTCGTCGACGGCGTCTATCCGTTCTCGAGTGGCCGGGCCGCGCACGCGCACGTCGCGCGCGGCAAGGCGGGCCACGTCATCCTCACGCCCTGATCGATCGTCGCCGGCCGCGCATATCCTGGCGGAGTGAGCCCCGACATCCTGAACCGCGACGTGCGAGACGGCGACGACGGCATCGCGCGGTGCGCGTGGGTGGGCGACGACCTCGAGTATCGCCGCTACCACGACCAGGAGTGGGGTGTGCCCCTGCACGGAGATCGGGCGCTCTTCGAGAAGCTGAGTCTGGAGGGCTTTCAGGCGGGCCTGTCGTGGATCACGATCCTCCGCAAGCGACCGCGCTTCCGCGAGGTGTTCGCGGGCTTCGATCCTGTGGCGGTCGCCGCTTTCGGTGCGGATGACATCGAACGGCTGATGGGCGACGCGGGCATCATCCGCAACCGCGCGAAGATCGAGGCGACGATCTCCAACGCGGCGCTGACGACGGAGATGGCGGACGGTGAGCTGGACCGACTGCTCTGGTCGTTCGCGCCCGCGCCCGGACGGTCCCGGCCGCGATCGTTCGCCGATGTTCCGGCGGTCACCCCGGAGTCCACGGCGATGAGCAAGGCCCTCCGCAGACGCGGGTTCCGCTTCGTCGGACCCACGACGATGTATGCCCTCATGCAGTCGGCCGGCATGGTCGACGATCACGTCGAGGGATGCTGGCGCGCAGCGGCGCTGGGGAAAGAGGGGCGCCCAGCCTAGGCGGCGTCGCGGATCATCAGCGCCGGCAGCGCGACTTTGAGCCAGGAACCGAGCTCTTCATCGGTCCAGCCGTTGTCCACGGTGAACTCGAGATACGTGTGGTCGCTGAGGACGGTGGACAGGATCGCGGTGCCCGTCGGCACCGTCAGACCTTGTCGCAGCATCCCGTGCTCTTCGAGTGCCTTGACGACGCGCTCCGCGGCGGAGATGCGCATCCGCTCCGAGCGGATCCACCACTCGGCGATGTCGGGATCGCCCTTGGCCGCTGAGCGACCGACTTCGCTGATCGCGGCTGCACGGGCGTAGACCGGGATCGCTCCGTCGACGAAGGCCGCGAGCGCGCGCCGGGCGTCGGTCTCGCTCAATGCGGTCGCGAACCATTCGCTTTCTTCCGGATCACCCTCGGACGTGCCGTCCGGGCGCGTGCCCATGACTGCGATGCCGACGAGTTCCTCGATGAGCAGCGCCTTGGTCCGGAAGATCAGGTACACAGTCTGCACCGCGACCCCCGCACGCTCGGCGATCGCCGCCATCGTGGTGTCGTGGTAGCCCTTCGCGATGAACTCTTCGCGCGCGGCCTCGAGAACTCTCCAGCGGGTCTGAAGCGCCTTCTGCTTGCGGCTCTGACGGAGCGCGGTCCGCGGGGACGACGACGGATCGCCATCCTTCCGCCCGTTCCCGTTGACTACCGCCATCATGATCCCTACACTATCGCTGACTACCACTAGTGGGGGGCTCTAGTGAAAGTCCCGGCCGCGTACGGTCGGCTGCCGTGAGGTATCAGATCTGCGCATCCTCGCCTCCTTGTCGTATTCCGATTACGCCGCGCTGCGGCATCTCATCGAGGAGGTTGAGAATGCGCAAAGCATTCCTCACGATCAACGCGTTATTGACCCTGGCGCTCGTCGCCCAGCTCTACCTCGCCGCCCTCGGGCACTTCTCCGAGCCGGAGAAGGAACTGTTCTCGTTCCACGGCACGAACGGGCGCATCATCATCCCGATCCTTCTGATCCTGTGGATCATCTTCGGGTTCATCGCGCGCATCGGCGGCAAGAACATCGGTCTCACATTCGTCGGGCTCGCGCTGCTGGCCCTGCAGACCGTCTACTTCATCATCGCGGGCGCCATGGGGGCGTCGCCGCCGCCGAACATGAGCACACCGGGTGCCACTCCGTATGTGCTGGGTCTTCACGGTCTGGGCGGAACGCTGCTGCTGCTGCTCACGATCTGGGTGTTCTTCCGTGTCAAGGCGCTGGGGCCGCGTGTGCGGACCTCGGCGGCCAGCGACGCAGAGTCCGCGGACGCCCCCGTGACCGCCAGCGTGCCCGGGGCATCGCCGTCCCTGTGAAGGGAGCGCGTGAAGGGACGGCCTGATGCCCGCGGTGCTGCTCGGCCTCGGGTATCTGCTGCTCGCAGCGGCCGGCGCAGCGGCGTGGGGACTCGCTCTCGCCCGCTCCGTGCGGTCGAGTCGCGCTGCACCGCCGCCTGCGCGCGTCACCAGCCTCCTCGTCGCCGGCGCTCTTGTCCTGCTCGCCGGGCGCTGGGTGATCGTCGGCCTCCTGGCTGAGCTGGACACAGGCTTCATTCAGGAGAAGGCCTTCGTCGGCTTGCCGATCAGCACGGCCGCGTCTCTTCTTGCGGCGCTGTCGTGGTGGCTGCCCCGGCGCGGAAGGGCGGCAACCGGCTGGAGGGATGCCGTCACGACCGGCACCTTCGCCGCCGCCGCGGCGGCCGCAGGCGCTGAGATCGTCCTGACCGTGATCGTCGGCGCCCCGGCTGGACCGGTCGCCGCAGCGGCGGTCGTCGCCGCCGTGCTGGGCGCGGGCGTCGTCGCGGGGCTCGCATACGCCCGACCGCCCGGGGCATCGAGCGCGGGGCGCGGGTCGGGATTGCGGCGCCCGGCGATCGCTGCTGGAGTGGCCGCCGTCAGCCTGATCGCGGGCGCCGTGGTGGTCGGCCTGCTCGCGATGACCGGGGCGGGCGCGCTCAACGCAGCGGGCTTCGGTCCGGTCGATGCTCACGCACACGGCCCGGACGCCGAGGTTGCTGCGGCTGGAACTCCGGTCACCGACCTGATCGATGCGCCGACCGAGATGAGCGGAGGCGGCGAGAGCATCGAGGTCTCGCTTCGCGCCCAGCAGCAGACCATCGAGCTCCCCTCCGGCCGGACGGTGGAGGCGTGGACCTTCGGCGAGCTCGCTGGGCCCGCGATCGTCGCGCGGGTCGGAGACACGCTCGACGTCCACCTCACCAACGACGATGTCGCCGGCGGAGCGACCGTCCACTGGCACGGCTACCCCGTGGCCAATGCGTTCGACGGTGTCGCTGGCGTCACCCAGGACGTCGTACGGCCCGGCGAGGAGTTCGACGCCGATATCGCCCTGACCCAGCCGGGAACATACTGGTACCACACGCACCAGCGCGGGTCGGAAGGCGTCGTCCGCGGCCTCTACGGCACGCTCGTCGTGGAGCCGGAATCGGGCCCGACCGAGGACGTCGACATCACGCTGCCCGTCCACACCCTGTCGGGGCAGATCGTCCTCGGCACGAGCGACGTGCTCGAGGAACGCGTGGTCCCGCCAGGCGACTCCGTGCGCTTGCGTCTCATCAACACCGACCAGACGCCACACACGTTCGCAGTGCAGGGTGCCCCGTTCCGAGTCGTCGCCATCGATGGAACGGATGTCGCATCCGCCCTTCTCGAGGAGCGTTCGCTGGTGATCCCCGCCGGCGGTCGCCTCGATGTGGTGCTCGAGATGCCGGACACGCCCGTTCGGGTCGGGGTGGCGGCGGCCCGCGAGGCGGGTATGGCGCTCCTGCCCCGCGCGGGAGACGACATCCCGGCACTGACCGTGCCACCGACCGCGTTCGATCCCTTGGCCGACCTCGTCGGTCGCGATTCGGTGGAGGCGGCGCCGCCTTCCGACGCCGCGATCGCCGTCTCAGGAGCACTTGACAGCGGGGACTTCGATGTCGAGCGGACGGTCGTGCTCGACCGGCTTCCGCGCTTCGTGCAGGGCATGCCGAACTACGGCTACACCGTCGACGGCCGTGTGTACCCGTACATCGATCCGACGATCGTGGATCTCGGCGACACCGTGAAGATGCGCGTTGTGAATCGGAGCTTCGAGACCCACCCGATGCATCCGCACGGTCACTCGGTGCGCGTGCTGTCGGTCAATGGGGTGGAGCCCGCCCAGCCGCTGTGGCTCGACACCTTCGATGTGGGTCCGGGCGAGGTGTGGGAGGTCGCCCTGTACGCAGACAACCCCGGCATCTGGATGGACCACTGCCACAACCTGGAACACGCGGCGCTCGGGATGGTGACCCACCTCGCCTACCGCGACGTGACCACGCCCTTCGAACACGGCGGGTCAGCGGGCAACGCTCCCGAATGACCGTGGAGTGGAGGCAAGC
>CAVQWI010000006.1:0-176887 GCA_963717585.1 uncultured Actinomycetota bacterium
CATCCAGTCAGCACTGCGCGCATTGCCATACCTTCAGGTGGTCGGCTCCAGCGGGAACGAAGTAGGCGCACAAAACCCACCCCGCCAACCACCCTTTGCGGCACACTGCCCGGACTTCTCGAGTTCGGATGTTCGACCGTGTTATTAGCCGTCCTACCGTGGTCCCGTCGCCCAGGGTAAGTGCGGTCTATCGACGGGTTGGACTTCCGCGCGATTCCGCGCAAGTAGGGATCGAGCCGCGTCCGCTGACTGCCCTCGGGCAGGGCAGCCGTGAACAAAGTGTGAACAGAATTTGTTCACGATTCGTTCCCAAAACGCAGATCAGCGCCACACGAATATGGCGCTGATCTGGGATTTTCGGTGGCGGTGACGGTGGGATTTGAACCCACGGTAGGGGGTTACCCTACACAACTTTTCGAGAGTTGCACCTTCGGCCGCTCGGACACGTCACCGCCGAAGAGTTTACGTCACGACGCCCGGCGCCGCGAATCGCCGGCCTGGACGCGCACGAACGATCACTGCAGCTTCGCCGCCGCACCGGCGATGACCTCGACAACCCGTTCCGGCTCGCTGATGCCGACCGAGTAGACGTAGGTCGCCGTGAAGCCCAGGTCCGCGAGCCCTGACACGGTCTCGGCAACCGAATCCGGAGTCGAATCCGGATCGACCCCGATCATCGCCGTCTTCTCGATGTCGTCGTAGTCGCGCCCGACAGCATCGCAGTGCCCGCGCAGGACGTCGAGCTTGTGGGCGGTGTGCGGACCGGCGCCGAGGTTGCAGGCATCCGCGTACTGTGCCACCAGCCGCAGCGTCTTCTTCTCGCCCCCGCCGCCGATCATGAGGTACGGGTGCGGACGACTGATGCTCTGCGGAGAGTTGAGCGTGCGCTCGAGCTGCCAGAGCACACCCTCGTACGGCTCTTCCTCCTCCGCCCACATGCGCAGGCAGATCTGGATCGTCTCCTCGAGCTGCCGGAACCGCTGGCCGACGGGCGGGAAGGTGAAGCCCAGACCCTTGGACTCCTGTTCGTTCCAGGCCGCACCGATGCCGAGACCGACGCGCCCGCCCGACAGCACGTCGAGAGTCGTCACCTGCTTGGCGAGGAGCGCCGGCTCGCGGTAGATGACGCCCGTCACGAGCGTGTGCAGCAGCACCTTCTCGGTGTGCGCGACGATGAATCCCAGGGTCGCGTACGCCTCGAGCATCTCGTGCTCGACCGGACCGATCCCGGGCAGCTGCCAGAAGTGATCCATCACCGTGATGCGCTGGATGCCGGACGCCTCCGCGTTGCGCACATGCTTGGCGAGCGCCGGTCCGAGCTGGCGCTGCCCGCTGGTCCACGTGAAGTCCGCGATGTGGAGTCCGAATTCCATGCCGCGCACTCCGTCTCTGCCGAGACGGATGCCGCATCCGACCGCACTTGCCAGGCTAGGCGCGGGCGGGAGGGGCGAGGGCCGTTCCGCGACGCTTCGACGGGCTCAGCGACCGGGGGACCCTCACCAGGTCGCGGCGACCTCCGCATGATGCCGCGCGCAGGAGGGCAAGGTCGCGCAACGGTGCGTGACAGGCTCGCTCTGGACAGCGCACGCACCGGCGGCGCCTGGATCGCGGCCCGATGCGCCGGCTGCCGGCGACCCGCCGCACCGCCGGCAGCCGGCTGTCAGCTCAGCCGCAGCCGGTGTCACACTGATCGCATGGCCGTCATCGAGAACTCGAAGCTCACCGTCGTCGGCGCAGGCAGCGTCGGCGCCAGCACCGCCTACGCGGCGCTGATCCGCGGGTCGGCGCGACACGTCGCGCTGTACGACATCGCGACGGCGAAGGTCGAGGCGGAGGTGCTCGACCTCGCGCACGGAACGCAGTTCACCGGGTCGAGCGACATCGTCGGAGGCAGCGACGTCTCGGTCGCCGAGGGCTCGCACGTCGTGGTCATCACGGCCGGCGCGAAGCAGAATCCCGGCCAATCGCGGATCGAGCTCGCCGGTGTGAACGCCGGCATCCTCAAGCAGATGCTGCCTCAGCTCCTCGAGGTCGCACCGCACGCGATCTACGTGATCGTCACGAATCCGTGCGACGTGCTCACCGTCCTCGCGCAGGAGGAGCACGGGTCTGCCGCCGGAGCGGATCTTCGCCTCGGGCACGGTGCTGGACACCTCGCGGCTGCGATGGAAGCTCGCGCATCGCGCGGGCGTGTCGACCTCGAGCGTGCACGCCTACATCGTCGGCGAGCACGGCGACACCGAGTTTCCGCTGTGGTCGAAGGCGACCATCGGCACGGTCCCGATCCTGGAGTGGGAGACCGAGGGTCACCCGCGGATGTCGCCCGGACGAGCTCGACGCGATCGCCGTCGATGTGCGGGATGCCGCCTACAAGGTCATCCAGGGCAAGGGCGCGACGAACTATGCGATCGGCCTGTCGAGCACGCGGATCGTCGAGGCGATCCTCGGTGACGAGCACGCGGTGATGCCGGTCAGCACCGTGCTGCACGACTACCACGGCATTCACGGCGTGGCGCTCTCCGTGCCCTCCGTGGTCAGCTCGTCCGGCGCCCGGCCGATCCGCGAAGCACCCTTCTCCCCGAACGAACTCGCCCTGCTGCGCCGGTCCGCCGACGCCCTGCGGGAGGTCGCACGCTCACTTCGCTAGCGCCCACCGCCGTACGGGTTCGAGAAGGGTGATCCGCCCGATCGACTGCTGGTGCCCCGGCGCTCGGACTCGGGTGACAGGACCGCTCCGTCGGCCTAGCATCCCGTCATGAAGTTCATCCTGGAAGTAGACCTCGACGCGGGAGTGATGGCCGACGACACGCTCAAGGAGCTCGGCCGGATCCTCCGCTACTGGGCGGGCAATCTCAAGTACTACGACCTGGCGTCCGGCACGGCATCCGAGACGATCTCGGACTCGACCTACGCTCCGGTCGGAGTGTGGCGCGTCGAGGAGTGACCCTCGAACAGCGCGGCGAGGTTCGCCAGTGAAGACGCGAGCCCGGCGGCGTGCTCCTCAGGGTCGATTCCGGGCGGCACGTCCTTCGCCTCGACGGTCACGTCCGTCGCCTCGGGTGCCGGCTCGAGAGTCCACTCCATGAACATCGTGCCCTCGTACGCCGGATCGCCGGAGGGGAACTCCACCGCCCATACGATCCGCTTCGGCGGCTCGAGCGCGATGATGCGCGTCTCGGTGACGTCGGAGTCGTCCGAGAACTTTCCGCGACCCTCGCCCGAATCTCGTAGGTCAGCACCATCCGGAACCCGCCGCCGGCGCGCGCGTCGATGTGCTCGAGGTGCCCGGTCATGCCCTCGGGCGGCACCCAGGACGCGAGCATGCCGGGATCGGTGAAGGCGCGGAACACCTCCTCGCGCAGGGCTGCGATACGGCGGTGGGCGGAATCGACGCGCATGGGGCGAGCATACGACAGGATGCCGCGCCCCGCCGCGACGCGACAGCCGACTGTCGGATGCCGCGCATAGCCTGGGCACATGGCCACCCGACGCCCCACCGCGACCGCGCCCTACCGGTGCACCGAGTGCGGGTGGACCGCCCTGAAGTGGGTCGGCCGCTGCGGCGAGTGCCAGCAGTGGGGAACGGTGGTGGAGGCATCCGAACCCACCGGCTTCAGCCGCTCGGTCACGCCCGATCTCGCCCGGCAGCGAGCGGGCCGCCCGCCCGATCACGGCGATCGACACCCGCGACGCCCCGCGACGGACCACCGGCGTCGGAGAGTTCGATCGCGTGCTCGGCGGCGGCATCGTGCCCGGCGCCGCGATCCTGCTGTCGGGCGAGCCGGGCGTCGGCAAGTCGACGCTGCTGCTCGAGGTCGCGGCGGCCTCGGCACGAGCCGGCCGGCGGGTGCTGTACGCGAGCGCGGAGGAGTCCACCGCCCAGGTGCGCCTCCGCGCCGAGCGCACCGGGGCGCTGCACGACGAGCTCTACCTCGCCGCCGAGACCGACCTGGCGACGATCCTCGGTCACATCGACGAGGTCAGGCCCGAGCTCCTGATCGTCGACTCGGTGCAGACCGTCTCGTCGTCGCTCTCGGAGGGCATGGCCGGGCACCCGAGCCAGGTGCGGGAGGTGGCGTCGACCCTCATCCGAGTCGCGAAGGAGCGCGGGCTGCCCGTCGTCATCGTCGGGCACGTCACGAAGGACGGATCGATCGCGGGTCCTCGCATCCTCGAGCATCTCGTCGACGTGGTGTGCCAGTTCGAGGGCGACCGGCAGACGTCGCTGAGGTTCGTGCGTGCTCTGAAGAACCGCTTCGGACCGACCGACGAGGTCGGATGCTTCGACATGACCGGTTCGGGCATCGCCGAGGTCGCCGACCCGAGTGCGCTGTTCCTCGGCCACGGCAACCCGGAGCCCGGAACCTGTGTCGCCATCGCGCTCGAGGGGCGGCGCGCGCTGCCGGTCGAAGTGCAGGCGCTCACGATCAAGACGTCGGCGCCCAACCCGCGCCGGATCGTCAACGGCGTCGACGGCGCCCGGGTGGCGATGGTGCTCGCCGTGCTGGAGAAGCGGACCGACATCGTCACCTCGAACCTCGACGTCTACGTGTCGACGGTCGGCGGCGTCCGCTTCACCGAGCCCGCCGCCGACCTCGCCATCGCCATCGCGGTCGCCGGGTCGGTGCGCAACCAGTCGGTGCCGCGGACGATCGCCGCGATCGGCGAGCTGAGCCTCGCGGGCGAGATCCGGCCGGTGACGCAGTCGCCGCAGCGCCGCAGCGAGGCGGCGCGCCTCGGCTACACCGAGCTCATCGACAACCGCTCGCGGACCGTGCGCGGCGCCCTCGACGACGTGCGGGCTCGTACGCGCGGCCGTCCGGGCGAGGACATCCCGGACTTCTAGCGCCTCGCTGCGCGTCGCTGCGCTTCGCTCAGTGGCCGCGGTGCGCTTCGCTCAGTGGCGGCGGTGCGTGTGCCGATAGTCGCTCATGCCGAGCGCGAGCGGGATCACGAGGCCCGCCGCGCAGACGACGCCGACGATCAGGAACTCCATCCGGCGATGATGCCACTCCCAGCGGTCGGAAGTCGAGAGCACCCTGCGGCGAGCCGTTGAGAGCTCCGGCTGGTCGATCAGGCGTCGAGCGCGGCGATCAGCGCCGCCGGACTCGCCTGCATCGGGTGCGGACCGGCGATGTCCAAGAACACCGTCGCGATATCGTCCTCGTGCAGTCCGAGGAAGGCGCGCAGCCACCCCGGAGTGTTCAGGGCGACCTCCGACGGAAGCGAGGCCGGCTTGCGGGCGACGTCGCTGAACAGGAGCAGCGCGATATCGCCGGTCTCCGGGTCGCGGTAGGTCCACACGCCGTCCATGTCGGAGGCGTCGGCGGCGGCATCCGGAGGGGCCAGTGGAACCACGGTCGGTCCGTGTCTGCAGCGCGAACGCGACAGCTGCGAGGTCCTGGGTCTGGAGCGCGTCGCTGAGCGCGGTGTTGCGGAACTCGGGCAGCTCTTCGGGCACCCTCTCAGCGTACGTGCCGCTTCGTCTCGCTTCGCTCGCTCGAGGCGACCGGGCGCGACCGTCGGTCCCGGTCGCTGAGCGACGGGCGAGCCGAAGCGTCGCGGTCACGCGAGGAAGCCGCGCAGCAGCGCCTCCGACCCGGCCAGGTGCTCGAGAGTCGCCGCCTCCGCAGCATCCGCCCGGCCGGCGAGGATCGCGGTCACGATCCGCTCGTGCTGAGCGTTCGAGTGCTCGATGTTGCGCGGCAGCAGAGGGAACGTGTCGAGCCACGCGTTGACCCGCGCCCGGTTCTCGGCGGCGAGCGCGACGAGCGACGGGATGCCGGCGAGCTCCGCGATCGTCAGGTGCAGGAGGGTGTCCAGCCGCCGGTAGTCGGCGGCATCGGCTGCGGTCGCCGCCTCGTGGCGGGCCCAGAGCTCGGTGCGGGCTTCGGGCGTCGAGCGTCCGCCCGGCCGCGGTCCGGGCGGCGCCCGCCTCGAGCACCCGTCTCAGCCCGAGCACGTCGTCCAGCTCGTCCAGCGGCACGACTCCCGGATGCTGCGGCTGCGGCAGCGGATCGGCCACGAACGTGCCGCCGTACCGGCCCCGTCGCCGGACGAGATATCCGGTGTCGGCGAGCTCGCGGATCGCCTCACGGACGGTGTCGCGGCTCACCTCGTACAGGCCGGCGAGTTCGCGCTCCGGCGGCAGCGACTCGCCGGGCGCGACCACGCCGAGCCGGATGGTCTGCACCAGGCGCGCGACGGTGTCTTCGAGCGCGTTGCCCTCGCGCAGCGGGCGGTAGACCGCCCGGCGCACCTCCCGCAGCGGCGCCTCGGTCATGGCGCGGCGGCTTTCCACGCAGCGTCGTGTGCAGAACTCCGCAAATCTGCGCCGCCCAGGGCCGGAACAGGCCCGGAACGGGGCTTCCGGCGCCGAATTTGCGGAGTTGTGCACATGACGCTGGCCTCAGAGCGGTGTGACGTAGGCGTTGGTGATGCCGCCGTCGACGACGAAGGCCGTTGCGGTGATGAACGAGGCGTCATCCGACGCGAGGAACGCGACGGCCGCCGCCATCTCGGAGGGCTCTGCGAACCGGCCCATCGGCACGTGCACGAGCCGGCGCTGCGCCCGCTCGGGGTCCTTCGCGAAGAGCTCCTGCAGCAGCGGCGTGTTGACCGGACCCGGGCAGAGCGCGTTCACCCGGATCCCCTGCCGCGCGAACTGAACTCCGAGCTCACGGGTCATCGCCAGCACCCCGCCCTTGGACGCGGTGTAGCTGATCTGCGACGTCGCCGAGCCGACGAGGGCGACGAACGACGCGGTGTTGATGATCGACCCGCGCCCTGCGGGCAGCATGTGCCGCAGCGCAGCCCGGGAGCACAGGTACACGCTCTTGAGGTTGACGTCCTGCACGCGGTCCCACGCGGGCAGCTCGGTCGTCTCGATCGAGTCGTCGTCGGCGGGGGAGATGCCGGCGTTGTTGAACGCGATGTCGACGCGTCCGAACTCCTCCGCGACACCGTCGAAGAGCGCGTCCACCGATCCCTCGTCGGCGACGTTCACGTGGCGGTACGACCCCTCCGACCCCGGATGCCGCGGCCTCGCCGGTCGTCGGGTCGAGGTCCGCGATCACCACGGTCGCGCCCTCGGCGGCGAACCGGTGTGCGGTCGCCAGACCGATCCCGCTCGCTCCGCCGGTGATGACGGCGACGCGGTCCTTCAGTCTCTGGGTCAGATCCATCTGCTGTTCCCTCTCCCCGTCATGCTCCGAGGGTCATCGACCCATGTCCCGAAATGTGTTGGCTGGACGGCCCTCGGGCAACAACCTTCGGGACACGAAACCCGGCGACGGCCCGGCGCCAGCATCCCCATCAGGCGCTGTCCGTCGCGAAGAACACGTTCTTCGTCTCGGTGAAGTGCTCGGCGGCATCCGGACCGAGCTCGCGCCCGAGACCGGAGGCCTTCATTCCGCCGAACGGGGTGGTGTAGCGAACGGACGAGTGGGAGTTGACCGACAGCACCCCGCTCTTGATTCCCCGCGAGACCCGCACCGCGCGACCGAGGTTCTCGGTCCAGATCGATCCGGCGAGCCCGAAGATCGTGTCGTTCGCGAGACGGATCGCGTCGGCCTCGTCATCGAACGGCAGCACCGCGACGATCGGACCGAAGATCTCGTGCTGCGCGACACGGTCGCGGGGCGAGTCCGGCAGCACGACGGCGGGTGCGAACCAGAAGCCCGGCCCGCCCGGCGCCGAACCCCGGAACGCCACGCGCGAGTGCTTCACGAACGGGGTCACGGTGTCGCGGTGGGCCGCCGAGATCAGCGGTCCCATCTCGGTGGCCTCATCGTGCGGATCGCCGACCCGCCAGTCCGCGACAGCCGGTTCGAGCAGCTCGAGGAACCGGTCGAACACCGAGCGCTGCACCAGGATGCGGCTGCGCGCGCAGCAGTCCTGCCCGGCGTTGTCGAACACCGCTCCGGGAGCCGACGCGGCCGCCCGCTCGAGGTCGGCGTCCTCGAAGATCACGTTCGCGCTCTTGCCGCCGAGTTCGAGCGTCACCGGCTTCAGCGCGCGAGCGCAGCCGGCCGCGACATCCGTGCCCACCTCGGTCGAGCCGGTGAACACGACCTTGCGCACATCGGGGTGCGACACGAACCGCTGCCCGACGACCGAGCCAGATCCGGTGACCACCGCGAAGAGGCCTTCTGGCAGGCCCG
This sequence comes from uncultured Actinomycetota bacterium, assembly GCA_963717585.1. Classification (GTDB taxonomy): domain Bacteria; phylum Actinomycetota; class Actinomycetes; order Actinomycetales; family Microbacteriaceae; genus Microbacterium. The sequence goes on from CAVQWI010000006.1 coordinate 8,163, forward strand.
CCTCGAGCGCGAGCTCGCCGAGCCGCATCGCGGTCAGGGGGGTCAGCTCGGCGGGCTTGAGCACCACCGCGTTGCCGGCGGCGAGCGCCGGCGCGAAGCCCCACGCGGCGATGGTCATCGGGAAGTTCCACGGCACGATGATCCCCACGACGCCGTAGGGCTCGTGGAACGTGACGTCGATGCCTCCGGCGACGGGGATCTGCAGGCCGGAGAGCCGCTCCGGCGATCCGGCGTAGTAGTTCAGCACCTGGGCGACGTGCGACGCCTCCCACCGCGCCGAGCTGATCGGGTGGCCGGAGTTGAGGACCTCGAGCAGTGCGAGCTCCTCGACATGGTCCTCGACGACCCGCGCGAAGGCACGCAGCGCGTCGGCACGCGCTACGGGAGCGAGCGCCGCCCACGAGCGCTGGGCCGCGACCGCGCGGGCGATCGCCGCATCGACCTCGCCGACGCTCGCACGCGGGACCTCGCGGATCGGGCGCGGCCGTCGCCGGGTTGATCACCGTGAAGGTGTCGGCCGTCACGGTGCTCATGACATCGCTCCCGAATTCTGCCGTGATTCGGCATAGACGGACGCCTGGGCCACGAGCCCGGCGAACAGCCGTCGGTCTTCGAGATCCTGCTCCGGATGCCACTGCACGGCGAGCACGTAGCCGTCGCCGGTCGATTCGACCGCCTGCACGACGCCGTCGTCGGTGCGCGCCGTGACCACGAGCCCGTCGCCGAGCTGGTCGACTCCTTGGTGGTGGTAGCTGTGCACGTCGAGATCTCCGTCACCGACGAGCGCGGCCAGCGCCGTGCCCTCATCGACCTCGACGGTGTTGGATGCGAACACCCCGCCGCCCACGCGGAACCGTTCGGTGCCGAGCGCGTCGGGCAGATGCTGATGAAGCGTGCCGCCGCGAGCCACATTCACCAGCTGCAGCCCTCGGCAGATGGCCAGCACCGGAATGCGACGCTCCTCGGCTCCTCGGAACAGCGCGAGCTCCCAGGCATCGCGATCCGGCCGCGGCGGGTCGGTGGACGGATGCCGCTCCGCTCCGTACAGCTCAGGCTGGACGTCCTTGCCGCCCGTCAGGATCAGCCCGTCGAGTCCGTCCAGCACGACGGATGCCGCCAATTCGGGGTTCGGCTGCGGGGGAAGCAGCACCGCGACCCCGCCCGACGCCGCCACGGCGTCGAAGTACACGTGCGGAAGGAAGGCAGCCTGCACGTCCCACACGCCCTGCTTCGCCTGCTCGAGGTACGTCGTGAGACCGATGACGGGCGCGCGGCGGTGGGTCGCGCTCTCCTCGCGCGAAGCGTCGTCAGAGGCGTTCGAAACCACGGATCCGCTCCCAGTCCGTCACGGCGGCGTCGTAGGCCTCGACCTCGATCCGCGCCTGATGAAGGTAGTGCTCGACCATGTCGTCGCCGAAGGCGGCGCGCGCGATCGTCGACTCTTCGAAGAGCTGCGCCGCATCGCGCAGCGTCGTCGGCAGGTGGTCGACCCCTGAGGAGTAGGCGTTGCCGGCGAGCGGGTCGGGCATCGGCAGCTCGTTCTCGACGCCGTACAGGCCGCCGGCGATGATCGCCGAGATGCCGAGGTACGGGTTCACGTCGCCGCCCGGCACCCGGTTCTCCGGGCGCAGCGACTGGCCGTGGCCGATCACCCGCAGCGCGCACGTGCGGTTGTCGAGGCCCCACGCGACGCCCGTGGGCGCGAACGTGCCCTTCTGGTAGCGCTTGTACGAGTTGATCGTGGGCGCGTACAGCAGGGTGAACTCTCGCAGCGTCGCCAGGATGCCGGCGATCCAGTGCTCCATGAAAGGGCTGAACCCGTACTCGCCGTCGCCCGCCATCACCGGACTGCCGTCCTCGCCGCGGACCGACAGGTGGATGTGGCAGCTGTTGCCCTCGCGCTCGTTGAACTTCGCCATGAAGGTGAGCGCCTTGCCGTGCTTCTCGGCGATCTCCTTCGCCCCGCTCTTGTAGATCGAATGCTGGTCGGCGGTCTCGAGCACCTCCGCGTAGCGGAACGCGATCTCCTGCTGGCCGAGGTTGCACTCGCCCTTGACGCCCTCGCAGTACATGCCCGCGCCGTCCATGCCGCGGCGGATGTCGCGCAGCAGCGGCTCCAGGCGACCCGAGGCGAGCAGGTCGTAGTCGACGTTGTAATCGGTGGACGGCTTGAGGTCGCGATAGCCCCGGGCCCAGGCATCCCGGTACGTGTCGTCGAAGACGATGAACTCGAGTTCGGTGCCCGCATACGCCGTGAGGCCCCGCTCGGCGAGACGATCGCGCTGGCGCTTGCAGGATCGCGCGCGGCGACTGCGCGACCGGCGTCGCCGTCCTCCCACCCGAGGTCGGCCATCACCAGGGCCGTCCCGGCAAGCCACGGGATGCGGCGGAGCGTGTCGGGGTCGGACAGCAGCACCATGTCGCCGTACCCCTTCTCCCAGCTCGACATCGCGTAGCCGTCGACCGTGTTCATGTCGACGTCGACCGACAGCAGGTAGTTGCAGGCCTCGGCGCCGTGCGAGAAGACCTCCTCCTGGAAGAGACGGGCTGACACCCGCTTGCCGACGAGGCGGCCCTGCGCGTCGGCGAAGGCGACGATCACGGTGTCGATCTCATCGGCTGCGATCGCCGCGTTCAACTCCGAGATGCTGAGGTTCCCTGGCATCCGACACCTTCCCTGGCGCTGTGCACTGCGAGTCGTCGAGCGCCGATGACGGGCGTTCGCGCTTCGTCCACTGTAATCACGAAGTTCGCTCCAAAGGTAGACAGAACCCACCTTTAGGCAACACAATCGTGCGCAAGGCGCCCGCTCCGCGCCGCACCCGAATGCACGGAGGATCGATGACACAGTCGCGCAGTGATTCCGCCAAGGTTGCCGGCGCAACCTATACGCGGGCAGGCCAGGGCTACTTCGAGAAGCGGACGCTGAAGCGCTCCGCCGGAATCTGGGGACTGTGGGGCCTCGCCGTCGCCGCCGTCATCTCGGGCGACTTCTCCGGCTGGAACTTCGGCATCGACTTCGCCGGATTCGGCGGGATGCTGATCGCCTTCGTCATCCTCGTGGCCATGTACTACGGCATGATCTTCTCGATCGGCGAGATGGCAGCCGCGATGCCGCACACCGGCGGCGCGTACTCGTTCGCCCGCTCGGCGATGGGCCCCTGGGGCGGCCTCGTCACGGGGCTCGCCGAGACGATCGAGTACGTCGCGACGACCGCCGTCATCGTGTACTTCTCCGCCTCCTACGCGGACGCGATCACCAGCGAGCTGCTCGAACTTCTCGATGCCGACATGGGTGTGGTGGATCATCCTCTACGTCGCCTTCATCGCGCTGAACGCGGCGGGCGCGGCGATCTCGTTCAAGTTCGCGATCGTCGTCTCGATCATCTCGATCGGCATCATCGTCGTCTTCTCGCTGATGGCCCTGTTCTCGGGCGCGTTCTCAGTGGGACACGCTGTGGGACATCGAGCCCGACCCGGGACAGTCGGCCTTCCTGCCGCACGGCGTCTTCCCGATCCTGTTCGCGCTTCCGTTCGCGATGTGGTTCTTCCTCGGCATCGAGGAGCTGCCGCTGGCCGCCGAGGAATCCACGAACCCGGTGCGCGACATCCCGAAGGCGGGATTCTGGGCCCGCGGCACGCTGATCGTGACCGGCCTGCTGGTGCTGTTCCTCAACACCGGCGTCATCGGCGCGGAGGCCACCGGCGTCGCGGCCGAGCCGCTGCTGGACGGCTTCCGTGCGATCGTCGGAGACCAGCTCGCCGCCCTGCTTGCGCTGTTCGCACTGGTCGGACTGCTCGCTTCGCTGCAGGGCATCATGTTCGCCTACGGACGCAACATGTACTCGCTCTCGCGTGCCGGGCTACTACCCGCAGTTCCTCTCGCTGACCGGCAAGCGCCAGACGCCGTGGGTCGCGCTCACAGTCGGCGCGGTGATCGGCTTCATCGCGCTCGTGGTCCTCGACACCGTGGCCGCCCTCAACGAGGGCGCGGGAGCAGTGGCCGGCGCGATCGTCCTCAACATCGCGGTGTGGGGCGCCGTGCTCGCGTACCTGCTGCAGATGATCTCGTTCATCATCCTGCGCAAGAAGTTCCCGAACGCCAAGCGGCCCTACGTCAGCCCGTGGGGCATCCCCGGCGCCGTGATCGCCGCGGTCATCGCCGCGCTGATCTTCGTCGGGTTCCTGCTCAACCCGACGTTCGTTCCCGCGATCATCGCGATCTTCATCGTCTACGTCGTGATCCTCGTCGGGTTCGCACTGTTCTTCCGCCACCGCCTCGTGCTCTCCCCGGAGGAGGAGTACGCATTATCCGGGGGCACCCACGGCGACCCGCAGGCGGAGGGCTACGACGCGATGGAGTCGGAGGTCTTCGGCGACAAGTCATAGCAGGGCAGCGAGGGTCGGAGTGGTCCGGGGGGATGCTCCGACCCTTCGCTCTGCCCGCGGGATGCCGCGAGCCGCCGCAACGCAGGGACGACCGCGCACGCCGAGACACCGCGCGAAGCGTGGCCCCCTCGGACCACCCCCTGCGCGGGGAGTGACTCGAGAGGGCCACATGCTCTCCGGTGGCTCCGTATCTCGCTGGGGACGAGGCGCTGCTGGGGACAGCTAGGGAACCGTGACTCACGGGAGCTGAGATCAACGGTACGCGCGCGTTCCTCAGTCCGTCTGTCCCCTCTTCGGGGGACATTTTCGACCACGGTCGAGCGACCGGCCTCAGTAGAGGAATATCTGCTTCGACTGCGTCGACGCGATGCCGCCGATCTCGACGCCCAGATGGTACGAGGCTCCGCCGCCGGGCGCGGTCTGACGGTTCGAGTCGGCGCAGCTGCTCACCGATGAGCGGGTGCGATCCCAGGTCAGCGGCGAGGCGCTGGCGACCGACTGGCCCGCAGCGAGGAGCACGACCATGTCGCTCGGCTCGGTCTGGCAGTCGGTGGACCGCCACCACACGTCGCTGCCGCTGACGATCGTGAACGCCTGGCCGCTCGTTCCCACGTTGAGCGTGCAGTCGGCCGTGCCGTTGTTGGTGAGCCGGATCGACAGCAGCGGGTTCTGGCCGGCCTCGTACGTGTCCAGGTCCGTGAGCGCTTCGACCGTGACGTCTCGTGCGACGCACGGCTTGGCACTGGGCGTCGCGCTGGCGCTGGGTCGCGGCTGATGCTGCGGCGACAGCACTGGTGTCGGGGGTCGGCGTGACGCTCGGGCGTCGGGGCGGGTGTCGTCGTCTCGGGGACGGGGAGATCGGTCGCCGCCACCTCCGTGGGAGTCGGGGTCGGGTCGGAAGCCAGGATGGCAGCGCCGCGCCACGGCTGGGCGATCAGGAGCCACACCAGCCCGGCGACGACCACGAGCGCGAGCAGCACGACGAGCCGGCGGCGTCGGTACACCGACGACGCGTGCCGGTTGCGAGGAGTTCCGCCGCTCATGCATCCAGGCTAAGCCCGTGCCGTCGGAGGCCACACGCTCGGCGCGCGCCCCAGCCCCGGCTCAGCGCGTGCGGAGGCCGTCGAGAGCGACGGTCAGCACGTCGTCCGCGAGCTCGGCCGCGCCCTCCGGCCCGGTCGGTCGGTACCACTCGACGATCGAGTTGACCATTCCGAACAGCAGTCGGGTCGCCACAGACGCGTCGACGTCGTCGCGGACGGTGCCCTCCTGCTGGGCCGCCCGCACCATGCCCGTGATCTCGTGGTCGAACGAGCGACGACGCTCCAGAGCCTGCCGCTCGACGTCGCTGTTGCCCCGCACGCGCAGGAGCAGCGTCACGTATGGCAGCTCGGTCCACGAGCACGCGGACCGCGCCGCGCAGCACGTACCCCAGGCGCTCCCCCGCGCCGCCCTCGCGCGCGCCCGGCTCGTCGAGCACGCCCTCGAGGCCGCCGAGCGCCTCGTCGAGGGCCACGCTCAGAAGGTGCTCCTTCGACTCGAAGTGGTGGTACAGGGCCGACTTCGACAGCCCGAGCCGCGTGGCGAGGGACGCGACGGAGGTCGCGTCGTAGCCGTGCTGGATGAAGACATCCACGGCGATCTCGAGGATCTGCCGCTGGTCGTATCCGGGGCGCCCTCGGCGCGCGACAGCGAGTTCGGTCGGGGCGGAGGACGAGGACACGCCTCCCAGTGTGGCATCGCGCCGCGGCTCGATGGGCGCTTTTCCTGAACGATCGGTAAGGTATTGGCGTGCGCGACGATGCGAGTGACACGGCGATGGCCGAGACGGTGCTGATCGAGCGCCTTCCCGATCGCGTCGTGGTGACCATGAACCGGCCCGACAAGCGCAACGCGATCGACCAGGCCACGATCGACGCCCTGCACTCCGTGTGCGCCGAGCTCGAAGCCGATCCGCGCACGCTGATCCTCACCGGCGCGGGCGGTGTCTTCGCGTCGGGGGCCGACATCGCCCAGCTGCGGGAGAGACGGGCGGCCGATGCCCGCAAGGGCATCAACGCGACTGCGTTCATCCGAATCCACGAGCTGCCGATGCCCGTGATCGCCGCGATCGACGGCTACGCGCTCGGCGGCGGCGCGGAGCTCGCGTATGCGGCCGACCTGCGCATCGGCACGCCGACCCTTCGGATCGGCAATCCCGAGACGGGCCTGGGCATCATCGCGGCGGCGGGCGCGACATGGCGGCTGCGCGAGATCGTCGGCGAAGCGCGCGCCAGCGAGCTCCTGCTCACGGGCCGCATCCTCGATGCCGACGAGGCGCTCGCGTGGGGACTCGTGTCATCGCTGCATCCTGGCGATGAGCTGCTCAGCGCAGCCCACGCTCTGGCCGATCGGATCGCGGCAAACGACAGCCTCGCCACGATGCACACGAAACGGGCGCTCCGCGCGCCGCGGGAGCAGCATCCGGCGATCGAACTCGAGCTGCAGGCCGAGCTGTTCGAGAGCCCGGAGAAGGAGCGCCGGATGACCGAGTTCCTCGAGAAGCGGAGCCGGCGATGAGCGACGCTTCGACAGGTTCAGCGACCGAACCGCGCCGACGCTTCGACAGGCTCAGCGACCGCAGCCCGGTCGCACACATCGACAGGAGACATGATGACCGACATCCTGCCCAGCTACATCCGAGGCTCCTGGTGGACCCCGGCGGACGACTCCGATGCCCTGGAGGTGCGCGACGCGTCGACGGGCGAGATCGTCACCCGCGTCAGCACGACGGGGCTCGACCTGGCAGGAGCGCTCGAATACGCCCGCACCGTCGGCCAGGCCAGCATCGGCGCGCTGACCTTCCACGAGAGAGCCGTGCGTCTCAAGCAGTTCGCTCTCGCGCTGACCGAGCGCAAGGAGGAGCTCTACGAGCTCTCCGCCCGCACGGGTGCGACCAAGGCCGATTCGTGGGTCGACATCGACGGCGGCATCGGGGTGCTGTTCTCGTACTCGGGCAAAGCCCGCCGCGAGATGCCGAACTCACGCGTCTACGTCGACGGCCCGGTCGAGCCGCTCTCGAAGGACGGCTCGTTCCTCGGGCGGCACATCTACACGCGACTGACGGGCGTCGCGGTCCAGATCAACGCCTTCAACTTCCCGGTGTGGGGGGCGCTGGAGAAGTTCGCGCCGGCGTTCCTCGCGGGTATGCCCTCCGTGATCAAGCCGGCGACTCCGACCGGGTACCTCGCCGAGGCGTTCGTGCGCATCCTGGTGGAATCCGGCCTGCTCCCCGACGGGTCGCTGCAGCTGGTCAGCGGCAGCGTGCCGACCCTCTTCGACCATCTGCGGCTCGGCGACATCGTCGGGTTCACCGGCAGCGCCTCGACCGCCGAGAAGCTGCGGGCCAACGACAGCGTGCAGACCGGCGGGGTGCGCTTCACCAGCGAGACCGACTCGATCAACGCATCGGTGCTCGGCCCCGACGCCGTGCCGGAGACGCCTGAGTTCGATGCGTACGTGCGCCAGCTGGTCACCGAGATGACGTCCAAGTCCGGGCAGAAGTGCACGGCGATCCGCCGGGCGATCGTGCCCGCAGCATCCGTCGACGCGCTCGTGGATGCCGTGCGCACCCGCATCGCCGAACGCGTGATCGTCGGAGACCCCCGTGCCGAGGGCGTCACGATGGGCCCGCTCGCCTCCACCGCGCAGCGCGACGACGTGCTCGCCCAGGTCGCGAAGCTCGAAGCCGCCGGCGGCGAGATCGTGATCGGCACCACCGGAGCGCCCGACGTGACGCGCGCCGACGGTTCGGTCGGCACTTCTCCGGAAGGCGCGTTCCTCACGCCCCTCATGCTGCGATTCTCGGATGCCGCGGCCGACGCGGTGCACGAGGTCGAGGCCTTCGGCCCGGTCACCTCCGTCATCGCGTACGACAGCGTCACCGATGCGGCGGACCTCGTCGTCCGGGGCGGCGGATCGCTGGTCACGAGCATCGCGACGCACGACCCGGAGGTCGCCGTCGCGCTGATGAGCCGCATCTCCGCGCTCAACGGGCGGGTGCTGCTGCTGGATCGCGACGACGCGCGCTCGTCGACGGGTCACGGCTCGCCTCTGCCCAACCTCGTGCACGGCGGCCCCGGTCGTGCCGGCGGCGGCGAGGAGCTCGGCGGCATCCGTGCGGTGCTGCACCACATGCAGCGGACGGCCGTGCAGGGCTCGCCCGAGATGCTGACGGCCCTCACCGGGGTATGGCACGCCGGCGCTGCCGCGAACTCGAGCGGGCGGCATCCGTTCCGCAAGTCGCTCGCCGAACTGCGCATCGGAGACCAGGTGGTCTCCGCCTCGCGCGAAGTCACGCTCGACGACATCGAGACGTTCGCGCGCTTCACCGGCGACACGTTCTACGCGCACATGGACGAGGATGCCGCGGCCGCCAACCCGTTCTTCCCGGGGCGGGTGGCGCACGGGTACCTGCTGGTCTCGTGGGCGGCGGGTCTGTTCGTCGACCCCGAGCCGGGCCCCGTGCTGGCCAACTACGGACTCGAGAATCTGCGATTCATCACGCCGGTGTCACCCGGCGACGAGATCCGCGTCGAACTCACGGCCAAGCAGATCACGCCGCGCGAGACAGACGAATACGGCGAAGTCCGTTGGGATGCCGTCATCCGGAATCAGAACGACGAGGTGGTCGCGCAGTACGACGTGCTCACCCTGGTTCAGAAGGAGCTCACTGCGGCTTGAGGCGCGCAGCCCTGCGACGCGTGCACACATGCGGAGACCGTGCCGACGCGCCGTCTGCGGATGCCGGATCCCCGCGTGTCGTCACTGATCCCCGCCGCTGTGCGCGGACCCGCACCCAGGTCAGCGGTCGGGAAGGCGCCGGTCGGTCGTCAGGGACCGGCCGCGGAACTCGGCGACCGCGTCGCCGGCGTCGTCGGTGACCGTCACGTCGTACAGTCCGCTGCGGCCGTTCAGCGAGCGACGCACCGCGGTCGCGGTGAGCGTCTGACCGGTCACCGTCGACTTCAGGAAGGTGACGTCGGCGCCCTGCGCGACGGTGATGCGGTCGTCTTCGTTGCAGGCGATCGCGAAGGCCGTGTCGGCCAGGGCGAACACGATCCCGCCGTGGGTGATGTGGAAGCCGTTGGTCATGTCGTCGCGCACGACCATGTGCACCACGGCATAGCCCGGTTCATCGGTGTCGACGACCATCCCCAGGGCCGCCGAGGCGAGGTCGCGCTCCATCATCGCTTTCGTGGGTCGCTCCATGTCTGCAATAATAACTAAACGATCGTTCTGTAAAAGCCCAGGAGTCGAAGATGACAGTCCCCGCAGACCACGCCGTCGTCGAAGGCGGCGTCGCCGAGCGCGAACTCTCGGATGAAGAGCTGCGCTTCACCGAGATCATCGCGGCCGACTCGCGCGTCGAACCGCGCGACTGGATGCCCGAGGCGTACCGCAAGACCCTGATCCGGCAGATCTCGCAGCACGGCCACTCCGAGATCATCGGCATGCAGCCCGAGGGCAACTGGATCACCCGTGCGCCGAGCCTCAAGCGCAAGGCGATCCTGATGGCCAAGGTGCAGGACGAGGCGGGCCACGGGCTGTACCTGTACTCCGCCGCGCAGACCCTCGGCATCACCCGCGACGAGATGACCGAGCAGCTGATCACCGGCAGGGCGAAGTACTCCTCGATCTTCAACTACCCGACCCCGACGTGGGCCGACATGGGCGCGATCGGCTGGCTCGTGGACGGCGCCGCGATCTGCAACCAGGTGCCGCTCTGCCGCGCATCCTATGGGCCGTACGGCCGCGCGATGGTGCGGATCTGCAAGGAGGAGTCGTTCCACCAGCGACAGGGCTTCGAGATCCTCCTCACGCTCATGCAGGGCACACCTGCGCAGCGCGAGATGGCACAGGATGCCGTGAACCGCTGGTACTGGCCGAGCCTCATGATGTTCGGCCCGCCCGATGACCAATCGCCGAACTCCGCCCAGTCGACGGCATGGAAGATCAAGCGGTTCTCCAACGACGAGCTGCGTCAGCGCTTCATCGGGATGCTGGTGCCCCAGGCCGAGGCGCTGGGCATCACGCTGCCCGACCCGAATCTGCGCTGGGACGAAGAGACCCAGCAGTACGAGCACAGCGAGATCGACTGGACCGAGTTCTTCGAGGTGCTCGCCGGTCGTGGCCCGATGAACGCCGAGCGCCTGCGCGCCCGCCGCGAGGCTCACGAGAACGGCGCGTGGGTGCGCGAAGCGGCGGCGGAGTATGCACGCAAGGGTCTCGATACGCGCGCTGCGCGCGCTACTCGACCACCGACTGGTGTCAAAGGGGCGGTGGCCTGATGGGCACCCCAGGCGCATCCCCCGCAGGAGCAGTGGCCGCTGTGGGAGGTCTTCGTGCGCGCTAACCGAGGGCTGAGCCACGTGCATGCCGGATCGCTCCATGCGCCCGACGCCGAGATGGCGGTGCGCAACGCCCGCGACCTGTACACGCGCCGGGGTGAGGGCACCTCGATCTGGGTCGTGCCCGCCGATGCGATCACCACGAGCGACCCCGACGCCAAGGGCGCCTTCTTCGAGAGCCCCGCGGGCAAGAACTACCGTCATGCCGCGTACTACACCGCTTCTGAGGGGGTGCCCCACCTATGAGCGAAGCAGCCCTGCCCACCGTCCCGGAGGGAGACGTCCACGGCTCGGTCACCGTCGACCAGATCAGCCTCTCAGCAGAACTCGCCGGCGTCGGCGACCTGGTCGCCACGCCCGATGTCGCCGAATACGCACTGTGGCTCGGCGACGACGCCCTCATCCTGTCGCAGCAGCTCGCCTGGTGGATCGCCCGCGCACCCGAACTCGAAGAGGACGTGGCGCTCGGCAACATCGCGCTCGACCTGCTCGGACACGCCCGGTCGCTCCTGCGCTACGCGGGCACGGCGGACGGGCGCACCGAGGACGATCTCGCCTACTTCCGCGACGAGCCGGAGTTCCGCTGCGCGTGGATGGTCGAGCAGCCCAACGGCGACTTCGCCCAGACCATCGCACGCCAGTTCGTCGTCGCGACGTACATGTTCGAGCTCTACTCCGCGCTGTGCGACTCGACCGACGCGACCCTCGCCGCGGTGGCGGAGAAGTCCGTCAAAGAGGTCGACTACCACCGCGACCACGCGATCCAGTGGGTGCTGCGCCTCGCCGGCGGCACCGACGAGTCGCGCTCGCGCATCATCCGCGCTCTCGGACAGATCTGGCCCTACGTCGACGAGCTGTTCCGCGATGAGCCTCTGATCGACCGCCTCGACGGTATCGCCGTTCGGCCGTCGAGCCTGCGCTCCGGCTTCGACGACGTCGTGGCGGCCGTGTTCGCGGAGGCCGACCTCGAGCTTCCGACCGGATTCGTCTCCTCCGGCGGCGGACGCCATGGCCGGCACTTCTCGAGCCTCGGCTACATCCTCGCCGAGATGCAGGTGCTCGCGCGGCAGCATCCGGGGGTGACCTGGTGAGCGGTTCCACGACCCTTCGACGAGCTCAGGGGCTCGACACCGTCGCCCAGGGACCTGAAGCGGTCGCCTGAGCCCGTCGAAGCGTCGTCCGCCGCGCACTCGCGCGAGCACGCATGGGCGGTCGCGGCGACCGTCACCGACCCCGAAGTGCCCGTGCTCACGATCGAGGATCTCGGGGTTCTGCGCAGCGTCGAGGTGCAGGGCGACCGGGCGATCGTCACGATCACCCCGACGTACAGCGGATGCCCGGCGCTGGAGACGATGCGCGACGACGTCATCCTCGCCCTGACCGCCGCCGGGTACGGCACGGTCGACGTGCGGACCACCCTGACTCCGGCGTGGACGACGGACTGGATGACGGATGCCGGCAAGCGGAAGCTCACCGAGTACGGCATCGCCCCGCCGTCCGGTCGCGCGACGCTCGCGCAGGGTCCGATCCGGGTGCGCCTCGCCGTCAAGTGCCCGCGATGCGGCTCGCTCGACACGCGCGAGGTGGCACGGTTCGGCTCGACCTCGTGCAAGGCGCTCTACGAGTGCCGCGCCTGCCTGGAGCCGTTCGATTCCTTCAAGGTGCTGTGAGCGCGCCGATGAGCACCGCCACGCGACGCCGGGCGCGCTTCCACGAACTCGAGATCGCCGAGGTGCGGCCGCTCACCGCCGAGAGCATCGAGGTGACGTTCGCCGTTCCGCCGGAGCTCCACGGCGACTACGACTACCTGCCCGGCCAGTATGTCGCCCTCCGCGCGCACGTCGACGGCCACGAGGTCCGCCGCAGCTACTCCATCTGCCGCCCGCCGACTCCCGGCCGCATCAGCGTCGGCATCAAACGCGACCTGGGCGGCCTGTTCTCGGTGTGGGCGCACGAGAACCTCAAGCCGGGCGACCGCATCGAGGTCATGAGCCCGGAGGGCACCTTCACCTCGAACCTGCCCGATCTCGACGGCGCTCACCTCGCCGGCATCGCCGCGGGCTCCGGCATCACGCCGATGATGGCGCTCGCCGCCTCCGTGCTGGCCGCCTCGCCGACCGCCAGCTTCACGCTCGTCTACACCAACCGGGCGACACAGGATGTGATGTTCCTCGAGGAGCTCGCCGACCTCAAGGACCGCTACCCCGCCCGTCTTGCACTGCACCACGTGCTCTCGCGCGAGCAGCGCGCGGCACCCCTGCTGTCGGGCCGCATCGATGCCGAGAAGCTCGACGCGATCCTCGACCGGCTCGTGCACCCGGCATCCGTCACCGAGTGGTTCCTCTGCGGCCCGTTCGAGCTCGTCACCCTGTGTCGCGAGACGCTCGAGCGTCACGGCGTGCCCGCGAGCGACATCCGCTTCGAACTGTTCACGACGGATGCCGACGGACCTCGCGTCGACCGCGGACGCCCGGTCGAGCTGCGTCCGGGCGACGAGATGTACACCGTCGAGTTCACGCTGGACGGGCTGTCGTCGACCGTCGAGTCACCGGTCGCGGCGAACGAGGCGATCCTGGATGCCGCGCTGCGCGTGCGCGGCGACGTTCCGTTCGCCTGCGCGGGCGGTGTGTGCGGCACGTGCCGGGCGCGCCTCGTCGAGGGGAAGGTCCGCATGACCCAGAACTTCGCCCTGGAGCCCGAGGAGCTCGACCGCGGCTACGTCCTGACCTGCCAATCGCACCCCGAGACCCCGCGCGTCGTGGTCGATTACGACGTCTAGAGCGGAGACCGCCATGATCGACCTCACCATCGCCGACGACGTCGCCTCCGTCGTTCTGAACGCGCCCGAGAAGCTCAATGCCCTGGATGAGGCGGCGCTCGGCGAGCTGTCCGCCGCATACGCGGAGGCCGAGGCTGCCGGCGTCCGCGCCCTCGTGCTGCACGGCGAAGGACGCGCCTTCTGCGCGGGCCGCGACATCTCGGGCGTCGACCCGCGCGACGACGACGTCATCGGCTACCTCGGCGGGATCGTGACACCGCTGCTGCAGCGCATGGCGGCGTTTCCGGCACCGACATTCGCGGCCGCACACGGCGCCTGCCTCGGCGTCGGGCCTCGGACTGCTCATCGCGACGGATGTCGTGTACGTCGCCGACAACGCGAAGATCGGCTCCCCGTTCGCCGCGCTCGGCGCGACGCTCGACTCGGGCGGGCACGCGCTCTTCTACGAGCGCCTCGGTGCACACAAGACGCTCGACCTGATCTACACCGGACGCCTCATGAGCGGCACCGAAGCGGTGCAGTCCGGCCTCTTCTCGCGGGTCTTCCCGGCCGATGAGGTGCTCGGCGCCACCGTCGACGCCGCCGCCCGCGCGGCATCCGGAGCTACTGCCGCCTTCCTGGCCAGCAAAGCCCTGATCGCCCGCATCCGCGACGAGCGGCTCGCCCTGTGGGCCTCGGTCGACATCGAGAACGCCGCCCAGGCGGCGCTGTGCGACACCGACGACTACCGCGAAGGGTTCGCAGCCTTCCAGCAGAAGCGTCCGCCGGTGTTCGCCGGTCGCTGACGCGTCTCGCGCAGGTTCTGCGTACCGACTACAGGCGCTTCAGCATCCTGGTGTTGCCGAGCGTGTTCGGCTTGACGTGCGCGAGGTCGAGGAACTCCGCGATGCCCTCGTCCGGGCTGCGGATGAGCTGCGAATACACGTCGGGGTCGACGACCTGCTCGCCGATCGGCGTGAACCCGCGGCGGGTGAAGAAATCGACCTCGAACGTGAGGCAGAACAGCCGGGTGAGGCCGAGCGACCGGGCGCTGGCCTCCAGCGCGCCGACGATCTTGCGGCCCACGCCGCGATGAAGCCACTCGTCCGCGACGATCAGGGTGCGAACCTCGCCGAGGTCTTCCCACATCACGTGCAGCGCGCCGCAGCCGATCAGCGTGCCGGACTTGTCTTCCGCGACGACGAACTGCTGCACCGCCTCGTAGAGGACGACGAGGTCTTTCCCGAGGAGGATGCGGCGCTGCACGTACGGCTCGAGCAGGTCACGGATGCCGCGGATGTCTGCTGCCCGCGCCGCCCGCACCGTGTAATCGCTCACCGTTCCAGCCTACGGCCGCCCCTCCCACACGAGTGCACGGCCTAGCGCCGGCGCACGGCGTAGCGGCGCGGTCAACCCGTGCGCTCGGCACCTCTCGCTGGAGTGCACGGCCTGGCGCGGAGCGCCCCTTCGTCTCGCTCCGCTCGCTCAGGGACCGACTCGCGGTCGTGGTTGACCCGCGCGGCTCAGCGCCGAGCGATCGTGCGCTCAGCCCGTCGCCGACTCGGCGGTCAGCGCGTACGAAACGGCCACCGAAACGACGAAGAGCGGATGCCGCAGCATCCGCTCTTCGTGTGAACCGGGCTGTGCCGGCTCGGGACCTACTCGCCGCTGGCCACCGCGAGGTCGGGCGTGGACGTGATCTCGCCCGCCGAGGCGACTCCGACCGCGACCTTCTCGCCGCGCGGGCCGTTCTCGAAGACGAACTCGCCGTCCACCGCGTCGACCGTGATGTGGTCGCCGGCGTTCAGCTCGCCGTGCAGGATGCGCTCCGACAGGCGATCCTCGACCTCGTGCTGCATTGCGCGACGCAGCGGCCGGGCGCCGAGGGCGGGATCGAACCCGATCTCGATCAGCTTCTCCTTGGCGGCCAGTGTCAGCGTGATCGTCATGTCGCGGTCGAGCAGTCGCTCGCCGAGGCGCCTGGTGAACAGATCCACGATCTGCACCAGCTCCTCCTTGGACAGCTGCGGGAACACGATGATGTCGTCGACGCGGTTGAGGAACTCGGGCTTGAAGTGGCGCTTCAGCTCTTCCTTGACCTTGCCCTGCATGCGGTCGTACGAGGTGGCGGTGTCGCCCTCGACCTGGAACCCGACCGGGCCGCCCGCGATGTCGCGCGCGCCCAGGTTGGTGGTCATGATGATGACCGTGTTCTTGAAGTCGATCATGCGGCCCTGACCGTCGGTCAGTCGACCCTCTTCGAGGATCTGCAGGAGCGAGTTGAAGATGTCGGGGTGCGCCTTCTCGATCTCGTCGAACAGCACCACGCTGAACGGCTTGCGTCGCACCTTCTCGGTCAGCTGGCCGCCCTCTTCGAAGCCGACGAAGCCCGGAGGGGCGCCGAACAGCCGCGAGACGGTGTGCTTCTCGCCGAACTCCGACATGTCGAGGGAGATCAGCGCGGCCTCGTCGTCGAACAGGAACTCCGCGAGCGCCTTGGCGAGCTCGGTCTTTCCGACGCCGGTCGGGCCGGCGAAGATGAACGAGCCGTTCGGACGCTTCGGGTCCTTGAGGCCGGCGCGCTGGCGGCGGATCGTCTTCGCGAGCGCGGAGATCGCCTCTTCCTGGCCGATGACCCGCTGGTGCAGGGCCTTCTCCATGAAGACCAGACGGCTGGACTCCTCCTCGGTGAGCTTGAACACCGGGATGCCGGTGGCCTGCGCCAGAACCTCGGCGATCAGGCCTTCGTCGACGACCGCGTGGGTTGCGACGTCGCCGCTCTTCCACTGCTTCTCCAGGCGCAGGCGCTCGGCGAGCAGGGACTTCTCCTCGTCGCGCAGCGATGCGGCCTTCTCGAAGTCCTGGTCCTCCGACGCCTGCTCCTTCTGCTGGCGCACGTTCGCGATCTTCTCGTCGAACTCGCGCAGCTCGGGCGGCGACGACAGGATCGACAGGCGCAGGCGGGCGCCGGCCTCGTCGATCAGGTCGATGGCCTTGTCGGGCAGGAACCGGTCGCTGACGTAGCGGTCGGCGAGGTTCGCGGCGGCGACGATCGCGCCATCCGTGATCTGCACCTTGTGGTGCGCCTCGTAGCGGTCGCGCAGCCCCTTCAGGATGTTGATCGCGTGCGGGAGCGACGGCTCGGCGACCTGGATCGGCTGGAAGCGGCGCTCGAGCGCGGCATCCTTCTCGAAGTGCTTGCGGTACTCGTCGAGCGTGGTCGCGCCGATGGTCTGCAGCTCTCCGCGGGCGAGGAGCGGCTTGAGGATGGATGCCGCGTCGATGGCACCCTCGGCCGCGCCGGCCCCCACGAGCGTGTGGATCTCGTCGATGAAGACGATGATGTCGCCGCGCGTGCGGATCTCCTTGGTGACCTTCTTCAGGCGCTCCTCGAAGTCGCCGCGGTAGCGGGAGCCGGCGATGAGCGAGCCGAGGTCGAGCGAGTAGACCTGCTTGTCCTTCAGCGTCTCGGGCACGTCGTTCTTGACGATCGCCTGCGCGAGGCCTTCGACGACGGCGGTCTTGCCGACGCCGGGCTCGCCGATCAGCACCGGGTTGTTCTTGGAGCGACGCGAGAGGATCTGCATGACCCGCTCGATCTCCTTCTCGCGCCCGATCACGGGGTCGAGCTTGTTCTCGCGCGCCGCCTGCGTCAGGTTGCGGCCGAACTGGTCGAGCACCGCGGAACCTCCCTGCGCGGCCTGCGGGTTGTCGTGAGCTGCCCCGGAGACGGCAGCCGGCTCCTTGCCCTGGTATCCCGACAGCAGCTGGATGACCTGCTGGCGCACCTTGTTCAGGTCGGCGCCGAGCTTGACGAGCACCTGGGCGGCGACGCCCTCGCCTTCGCGGATCAGGCCGAGCAGGATGTGCTCGGTGCCGATGTAGTTGTGGCCGAGCTGCAGCGCCTCGCGCAGCGACAGTTCGAGCACCTTCTTGGCGCGCGGCGTGAACGGGATGTGCCCGGTCGGCTGCTGCTGACCCTGGCCGATGATGTCCTGCACCTGCTCGCGGACGGCGTCGAGCGAGATGCCCAACGACTCGAGGGCCTTGGCGGCGACACCCTCGCCCTCATGGATCAGACCGAGCAGGATGTGCTCGGTGCCGATGTAGTTGTGGTTGAGCATCTTCGCCTCTTCTTGGGCGAGGACGACCACACGACGGGCACGGTCCGTGAATCTCTCGAACATCATCCATTCCTCCGGCACTGGGCAACTGGCGCATCGAAGCGCCTTGTTACGAGGGTAACGACGGGCGGATGCCGATACGGCGCTGTTCGCCATGGGCATAGCGCCCCCGCCGGGCGAGAGGGCGCGACCAGTCCAGCGCGAACGCGGGTGATCTCGTGCGGAGCGGGATCAGTTGGAGCCGTAGATCGGGATCGTCACGTTGTCGAACTCGGGGCTGCCGGTGAGGACCAGCATGACGTCGCTGTCCTCTTCGAGCCCCTCGACGGTGGCGACGGTCGCGCGGGGAGCCATGTCCATCGTGCAGACCTGGTCTGCCGGGGGCGTCTCGAAGGTGACCGTCACCTCGGCGGGCCCGGATGCCGCGACCTCGGAGATCACCGGTGCGCACGAGGACGAGCCCCAGGTGAGCAGCACGAACTGTCCGTCGGCGCCGGTCCAGCCGGCGCTGGGCAGGTAGTCGGTCATGCCGCCACCGGCAAGCCCCTCGGCGCCCTCGAGCTCCGTGCTCGCCGGAGAAGCCGTCGCCGGTCACGGTGATGGCGAGGTCTTCGGCGGGGTCGACGCCCTCCGGCACCTCGACGAGCGTCACGCGTGTAGCCATATCGGCAGTGCAGGCCGTGTCGGCGTCGGGTTCGACCAGCGTGACCGACAGTGATCCGTCCGCCTCCAGGGTGGCCTCTTCTGCGGCCGGCACGCAGCTGGAGCTGCCCATGGTGACCAGGCCGATGATGCGGCCGTCGTCGAGCCAGGCGGCATCCATCTCGAACTCGGTGCTGTCGCCGCCCGTGCTCGGCGATGCCGATGGGCCGCTGGCTGCCGGCGTCGCGCAGCCGGCGAGCGCTCCGCCCGCCAGGATCAGAGCGACGGGGAGGGCGAGAAGGCGGCGCGCGAGGGTCATGCCCTGATCCTCCCGTATCCCGACTGAGCTTCGCCAGGGAATTCGATCACGGAGCGGTCACGGCAGGAGCAGGGCCTGGACTCAGGTCGAGCTGTCGACCGACGCGGGCGGTTCGCCGTGCAGATTCTCGTAGACGTCGTCCACGAAGTCGCGGCGATATCACTGCGTCGCGAGCCCGTCCACCGGAGGCAGCGTCAGTCCTGCGATCGAACCGCGCACATCCTGTCGGCGCTCGTGGATGCACTGCGGTCGGAGTAGGGTCCAGTCGCCGACGGCTGCATCCATAGTCGCTTCGGATGTGCAGCGATGACGGCCGTGCGGTGAGCCCGCAGGTCTCGGTGACGAAGCCGGATGCGACCTCGGCATGCGCCGCCAGCGCGACGGCGATGCTGGGACGCAGATGCACAGGTCGCAACCGTCCGGCGCAGGATCGACCGGCACCGCGGGGGTCGCGGGTGCGATGTCGTCGAGCGCGTCACCGCCGTTCGGCGCGCAGCACACGTCGCCGATGAGGCCGTCGCGGGGTCCGTGCGCACCGTCGGGCCAGACGATGAGCCGCGGTCGTCACGGCCGCGATCGGCGGCACCGAGCGACCCAGGCCCACGCGTCAGCGGCCGCCGCGAGCGCGCGCCCCGAGCGCCGGATTCACCCAGATGACCGCGGCGGTGCCGGCCGCGAGGAGCGTGAGCCACGCGTTGCGCACGATGGTCACGCCGCGTGACCGGTCGGCGCGCGCCGAAGCATGCGCACGAGGCATCGTCGCGTGCGGCGCTGAGCGCCGCGATCCAACGAGCCACAGGTACGCGGCCATGAGCGCGAAGCGACGAGTGGCGGCGATCAGGCCGAGCACGCCGCCGAGCGCTACGAGCGCGACACCGAGCGCGAGCTCTCCCCACGGATGCGACTGCACCAGCCAGCTGCCGGCGCAGAGCGCCCGGCACGCCGAGTCTCCGCCCAGCCCGCGAGGTCGTCGGGGTGCCGGAACTTGGCGACCGCGCTCGCGATCAGCACGCCGGCCGCGATCAAGGGCAGCAGCGATGGCGAGTGCTCCGGGCACACGGTCCGATGCTACCGGTGGGGCACGCCGGATCGCGGCGGGCCGCCGCCGGCCGAGAACGCTCGGCGTAGAAGTCGGCGTGGGCGGCGGCGACCTCGGCATCATCGAGCAGCCCCGGCGTATCGCGGCGGCGCGAGCGAGACGCATCGCGCAGCGGCACATCGTCCGCGAGGCGGCGCAGCGCCGCGGCGAGCGCGGCCGACGTCGCGCGGCGCGACCCGCAGGCCATTCACGTCGTCGTCGACCCACTCCGTCGGTCCGCCCTCGTCGGCGACGATCACCGCGCGGCCGGCGGCGAGATACTGCAGCACGTTCTGACCGAGCGGCTCCGGGCGCGTGGAGTGCCTGCACGGCGATATCCCATGCGTCGAGCAGCGCGATCGACGTCGTCGACGTGGCCGAGGAAGGCGACGCGATCCGCGATGCCGCAGCTCGGCGGCGCGACCGCAGTTCGGCGATGTATCCTCGTGCCCGAACGGCGCCCCGCCGGCGAACTCGAGCCGCGCGTCGCCGTCTCGGCGAAGGCCGCGGCGAACGCCTCGAGGAGCAGCAGCCTGGCCCTTCCACGGGTCGATCCGGGCGAGCATGCCGACCCGACAGCGGGCCCGGGCAGCGCGGGGCCGAGCGAGCCGAGGGTGCAGACCGGACGCGCTCGGGATCACGGCGGTGAGCGGCGTCCGATCCGCAGGAAGGGCGTCGCGGAGTCCAGGGTCGCGCTGGGTGTCGGCGACCACACCGTCCGCGCGGGGCAGCACGAGCCGCGTCATGATCAGCGAACCCGGCACGCCGAGCGCCTCGGGGTCGGCCATGTCGCGCAGGTGAACGACGAACGGAACGCGCGACGTCCACGGCCGCGAGCGCGCCGTAAGCGGCCGCGCGGGTCGGTATTCGCATCGACGATGTCGGCCGTGCGGAACGCCCGGGTGCAGCCCGGGTCGCCACGGACTGGACGAGCAGCCGTGCACGTCGCGGCGACGAACGGAGCCGAGCCTGCCGGCGCTGACGCCGGCCGGCTGGCGCACGCCGGCGACGCGCACGCGGCGACCTCGACGCGGCAGCTCGGCGAAGACGCCCCGGCCGTCCGTCGGCGGCACGAGCACGACAGCGACGCCACGACGGCGCCGCGCCGCAGCATCCGGAGCAGCGCGAACTCCGCTCCGCCCGCGGCGGCCGTGTGGTCGAGATGGAGCACCCGCGGCCGCGGCCCGCGGGCCTGCGCTCCGCCAGGGTCACGTGGCATCCGTGTCCCACGCCGTGAATGCCCAGCGCGGATGCCGCATCCTGGATGCTGCCGCGTCGGTATGCGCACGACGTCTGCGCTTCGGCATCCCGAACAGCACGTGCGCGAGCCGGGCGAGCGCGGGCACCTCTTCGCTCGCCATCTGCGAGATACGCGTCGTCGCCGAGCCCCTGCGGGTCGATGATGTCGTCTCGAGCCGGATCGGCGGCGGTACGTCGATGCGCGGCGAGCACGGCGACGTGCCGGCGCAGGTCGTCGACGCTGCCGGCGTCGGGCGCGGTGCCGAGACGCTCGGCGATCCGGCCCGCCTCGCGGATCGTGAAGGTCGCGCCGCATCGCTGACGGAACGCGCTTGAGCAGATCGTCGCGGTGGCGATGGGATGCCGCGAGCACCAGGTCGGCGTCAGCGATCAGCTCGTCGGTGAGCTGGCGTGCGCGGTGCGCCGTGCCGTCGGCCCCGAGCGCATGCGCGATCGCGGCGCGGCGGTCGCCCATCGGCGCACCGACGGGCGCGCTCGTGCCCTGCGCTGCCTCACGCGACACCGGCTGCGCGATGCTCGACGGCAGGTACCACGTCCGCCCACCGGTCGAGCAGCGCTGCGGCGAGGGCCGACCGGTGCACGTTCCCGGTGCAGACGGCCAGGATCGTGAAGCCGCTCAGCCCATCGCCGCCTCCCCGCGTCGCCGACGCCGCCGCCGGAGCGCGATTATGGTTACAGCCGGAGAAGCTTAGCGGGAGGTGCCGTGCGCGTACTGAGGGTCTCGCACAGCGCCGCCGTCGACGACTGGCGCGGCCGCGAGCGAGCACTCGCGCGCTCGGCGTCGATGTGACGCTCCTGAGCGCTCGCCGCAGCCAGGAGGGCGGCGGCGCTCGTCGCCCTCGCGCCTCGCGACGGCGAACGGTCACGGGCGTCGCGACGGTCGGGCGGCATCCCGCGCTCTTCCTCTACGACCCCCGCCCGCTCTGGCGGGCGCTCGGCGAGCGCTGGGACGTCATCGACATCCACGAGGAGCCGTTCGCCCTCGCCACCGCCGAGATGCTGCTGCTGCGCGCGCTGCGCCGCAATCCGCGCTCCCGTCGTGCTCTACACCGCGCAGAACCTGCGCAAGCGCTACCCGATCCCGTTCCGCTGGCTCGAGCGGTGGGCGCTGCGCACTGCGTCGGGCATCTCCGCCTGCAATCGCGAGGCCGCCGCCATCGTCCGAGCGCAAGGGTTTCGCCGGCCGCGCGCGGGTGATCCCGCTCGGCATCGACCCGGCTGTTCGCACCCGGCGATGTGCCGCGGTCGCGTCGCCGACCGCGCCGACGGACGACCGGTGATCGTCGTCGGGTTCATCGGCCGACTCGTTCCCGAGAAGGGCATCGACGCTGCTTCTCGAGGCGCTCGCGCTCGAACCGCGGCTGCGGCTGCGGATCGCCGGCGCGGGGCCGCTCGTCGCTCGACCCTGCTGCAGCGCGAGCGGCCGCGCTCGGCGTCGCCGACCGCGTGGAGCTCGTCGGGCGCGGTTGCCGCCCGAGCGAGGTCGCGGACGTTCTATCGGTCGGTCGACGTGATCGCGGTGCCGTCGCTGTCCGACGCCGCGCTGGACGGAGCAGTTCGGCCGCGTCGCCGTCGAGGCGATGGCGTGCGGGGTTCCCGTCGTCGTCGAGCGACGCGGGCGCGCTGCCCGATGTGGTCGGCGGGCGCGGGCATCGTGGTGCCGCCAGGGCGACGCGCGCGGCGCTCGCGGCGCGCTCGTCGACGGCGGCAGGGCCCGCGCGCGCCGAACTGCGCGCGGCGGGGCTGTCGCGCGCGCCGCGGAGTGCACGTGGGATGCGGTCGCCCGACGACTACCTCGATCTCTACCGATCGGTGCGTGCACGAGCATCCGACTGCATGCCGAGCCCGACCCGTCGAGATCATCGTCGTCGCCTACGGCGCCCCGGGCTGCTGCGCGAAGCCCTCGAGCCGGTGCGCGGACTGCCGGTCACGGTGGTGGACAACTCGTCGCTGCCCGAGATCGCCGCTCTGTGCGACGAGCTCGGGTGCGCGGTACATCGACGCCGGACGGCAACGGCGGCTTCGCGCGCCGGCGTCAACCTCGGCGCTCGCCGATCGGCTAGCTCCCGGCGCCGACGTGCTGCTGCTCAATCCGGATGCGCGAATCGCGCCCGATCAGATCGCACGGTGCTGCAGCGCGCGTCTGCGCGCCGAGCCCGACCTGGCGAGCGTCGGCCCGGCGCAGACCGACGAGCACGGACACCCCGCTCGCGTCGAGTGGCCCTTCCCGTCGCCGGCCAACGCGTGGCTGCGAGGCGGTCGGGCTCGGGCGACTCCAGCGCGGCGCCCGGTTCGTCATCGGCTCGGTGCTGCTGCTGCGCGCCGAGGCGCTCGATCAGGTCGGCGGATTCGACGAGCGGTTCTTCCTCTACGCCGAGGAGACCGACTGGGCGTATCGGGCGCACCTGCTCGGCTGGCGGCACGCCGCGGTGCCCGACGTGCACGCGGTGCACGTGGGCGCGGCGACGAGCACCGACGATCGGCGCCGCGAAGCGCATTTCCACGCGTCGCAGGAGCGCTACTTCCGCAAGCACTTCGGCGCGGCGGGCTGGCAGGCCGCCCGGGCCGCGGTCGTGGGCGGGTGCGATGGCGCGCTGCCTCGTTCTGCCCGGCGAGCGCGGGCGCGCGGCGCGACGACGGGCGGCGCTGTACCGACTGGGGCCGGTGCGGGTCGAGTCGCGCCTTCGCCCGGCATGCGGCGGTCGGCGTGATGCACATCGTGCAGATCGCTCCGTTCATCCGGCCCGGGAGCGGCGTGCCGGGCGTCGCGTGGAACCTCGACCGCGAGTTCCGCGCGCTCGGTGCCACCGTCGAGGCATTCACATTCGATGTCGCTCGCGGGCACGGATCCGTTCCACTATCCGACGACGGGCGTGCGGGGCCGACTCGCGCGCATGCGGCGGATCGTCTGGTTCCGCTTCGTGGGCACCCGACGAGCGCGGGCGTACCTCGCCGCACGCCCCGACGCGGTCTCGATCTGCCACAGCGAAGCGCTGGCCGGCGACGTCTTCGTCGACCACGGGAGCATGCTCCGGGCGCTGCGAGCGGCCGGACGCCCGCTGTGGCGCATCCTTCTCAACCCGATCCAGCCGCTGACCTACCTGCACGAGCGCGCCCGGTATCGCGGTCGGCATGCATCGCGTCATCGTCACTCTCACGTCCGGCGGCCGCGACGACCTCATCGCGCCTGTACGGGAGAGTCCGGCCGCCCGTGGTGACGATCCCGAACGGCGTCGATCTGGAGCGGTTCGCGCCCCCCGCCGAACACGAGCGTGCCCGCCTGCGCGGCGAATACGGTCTCGACGAGGAGCATCGCGTGGCGCTCTTCGTCGGCCACGATCTGCCCGGCAAGGGCATCCGACACGCCGTCGGGGCGCTTGTCCACGCCCCGACCGTCATGCTGCTGGTGGTCGGCGGGGTGGCATCGACGATCGATTCGGCGCGGTCGCTGGCCGAGAGCCTCGGCGTGGCCGAGCGGGTCCTCTTCGTCGGACCCCGGCAGGATGTCGAGCAGTTCTTCGCAATGTCGGACGTGTTCGTCTTCCCGAGTGGATACGAGGCATACGGCCTCGTCGTGCTCGAGGCGCTCGCGAGCGGCCTTCCGGTCGTCGCGACGCGCGTCGGGTGCGCACCGGACGTCATCGTCGACGGGGTCAACGGATACCTCGTGAAGCCGGATGCAGCGGAGATCGGAGGGCGGCTCGAGTCGCTCGCCGCGGCGGACCTCACGGCGTGGCGAGGTCGGGCGCGGGCGAGCGTCGCGCGCCACACATGGCGCTACGCCGCGTCGCGGTACCTCGAACTGGCAGCGCGGGTCGATCGTGAGCGCCGGTCGGAGCGACCGACGTGAGAGGCGAGGTGGTGACCGACGGCCGGCTGCGCATCCTGCATACGATCTGCACAGACGAGTTCGCGGGCGTAGAGCAGTTCGTCTTGCGACTCGCGGTGGCTCAGGCCGCGGCCGGGCACGATGTCTCGGTTGCCGGCGGCGATCCGGTGAGGATGCGCCCTGCCCTCGCTGCGGCGGGTCTCCGGTTCGCTTCCGTATCCTCGGTGACCGCGGCAGCGCGCGCAATGCGAGCACGGCGCAACGATGTCGATGTGGTGAACACCCACATGACGGCGGCGGATGCCGCTGGGATCCTCGCGTTCGCCGGGTATCGCAGCCGTCCAGCCCTCATCTCGACGCGCCATTTCGCCAAGAGGCGCGGAAGGGTTCTGCCCCTCGACCCACTTCTCCGCCCCCACCTGGACGCCGATATCTCGATCAGCCAGTATGTGGCGCACGCGATCGGAGTGCCTTCCACCGTGGTGTATCCCGGGATCGACGCACGCCCGGACCAACCGTTCGACTCACGACAGCGGGTGGTCTTGATGGCGCAGCGCCTTCAGCCCGAGAAGCACTCGCTGCTCGGGGTCGAGGCATTCGCGGCATCCGGTCTTGCCGCCGACGGGTGGGCTCTTGAGATCGCGGGCGACGGCCCCGATCGCGCACCGGCCGAGCGACTGGCCGAGCAGCTCGGGGTCGCACCGGCGGTACGGTTCCTCGGATATCGCGACGACGTCGACCGGCTGATGACGCGCGCGTCGATCCTTCTGGCGACCTGCCCGATCGAAGGGTTCGGTCTGACGGCTCTGGAGGCGATGGCCTCGGGGCTGCCCGTGATTGCGCCGGACTCCGGTGGACCCGCTGAGATACTCGCTGGTCTCGACGACCGTGCGCTGTTCCGTGCCGACGATGCTGGGCACGCGGGCTCGCGGCTCAGCTCGCTCGCCCAGGACGAAGCGGGCCGCGTCGCCTATGGCGATGCGGCCCGCTCACGCCAACGTGAGAAGTTCACGGTCTCAGAACAGGCAGCGTCGACGATCCAGCTCTATCGCCGGATGGCCGGACGGCGCTCAGTCAGGGGTTGACTGCTCGGCGCCTATGAGCAGTCGGCGAGCGCGGGTGCGAAAGTCACCGAAAGCGACACCGCGTGAAGCGATGTCAGCGGATGCTGGGGACGTCACGCCGACGGACTGCGCCCTGTCAAGAGCTCAGCGACAGGACGCCGCGTCGCTGACCTGAGGATCAGGCGACCCGGCGCACGCCGAAGTCACCAGCCCGGCAGGCCGCGCCAACCGCTCCACTGTTCGTCGCCGGCTCGTTGCCAGCCGACGACGATCAGCGACGAGTTAGATCGTCGGACAGCTCGCCTGTCCAAGCCCCCGCAGAACGCACTGAAGGTACGGCGTGCTGATGCTGCAGCTTCCGCCGATGGCGCAGCTCGGGTTCGAGGTGATCGGGCTGAGAGTGCCCGACTCCGACGTAGCGGGCGTTGCCGCTGTCCCGTCAACAGTGAAGTTCACGATCAAGTCGCCGTTCGCGCTGCTCGGCCACTCACTCGTCACGAGGGCGTAGGTCTGCGTTCCTCCCGGCGCGACAACGAAGCACTGCCCGATGCTGGTGCAGTGCGGGCCCGATCCAACGAGCCGGATGACGGTGACGTTGGTTGCCGGGATCGCGGAGTTGCTCCGGAGAACGCTGGTGATACAGATGGTGATCGGGTTGGCCGTCGTGTTGGTGACATTGAAGATGTAGACGGCGCCGTTCTTCCACGGATCGGACGAGTCGCCCGGCAGCTTGCAGTTGTCACCCGTGAAGGTCAGGGTGCCTCGGGACGCCGCGAATGCGGGAACCGGGCTTGCGATCGCGATCGCCGGAACGGCCCACGCCATCGCCTTTGTGACGGTGCGTCGGCTGATACCGCTCGGCTGCTGCGGCTCGAATTCAGTCATCTTGAGTAACCCCTTATGTCCGCGCCCCGGCAGATGGTGATCCGGGGCGGGTGAAAAACTACGACGTTAACGCGGCTCCCCAGTGCGCCTAGTCAATATAGCCGATTCCCGACGCTTGCGTCGACCGCGTCACAGAGATGTAACATTCGGCCCTCCTGGTGGACCGCCGGAGTTCAGCACCCGCATTCCGTCGAGGCAGGCCTCGGGCCCCGCAGGGAACACCGCGGTAGGTCAACTATGATCCGTAGACGACATGCGCTCCCGTCGGGGCTCCGTGCGCGCAGAAGTCGAGGGGAAGTGATGTCGAAAGCACCGCGCGATCCGAGCGTCATCCGTCAGTTGGCGCAGCTGCTGCGACTGGCTGGCGCCCACCCCACAGTGTGGGCGATGACCACCGTCGCCGCATCCATCGTCCTCGCACTTCTCGACATGCTCGGGGTGGCCGCTCTGATTCCGCTGACGCAGCTGATCTCCGGTGCCAGCGCTGATAGCGGCGCTCTTGCCGTGATCGCCGACATCGTCGGAACGACATCCCCCTCCGTCCTGATCCCTGTGGTCGCCGCCGCGGTCGCCGTGCTGTTCGTCGTCAAGAGCGCGTTGGCGCTGCTGTTCCGGTGGTGGCTGTTCGGCCAGACTTCGAGGGTGTCTGCCCTCGTGGCCACAGAGCTGATGCATCGTTACGTTCTCGCGCCGTACGCGCACCACCGCTCGCGTCGACTCAGCGAGGTCTACCGCAACATCACTGCAGGAACAGCGCAGGCAACCTCCGTCCTCCTGGCGGTGATCAGCATGTGCACGGACGTGCTGATGCTCGTGGGATCGTCATCGTCCTCGCGATCGCGTCGCCGGTAGTCACGCTGCTCACCGTTCTGCTGTTCGCGGGCTTCGTTTTCGGCCTGCAGCGCGGGCTGCGTCGCCGGCAATCGCACCTGGGTGAGGAAGTCGCCGACGCGAGTCTGCAGGGATGGCAGTTCCTCATGCCGGCTCTCGACGGCTTCCGTGAGGCGCGGCTCACGTCGAGCGCCTCGATGTTCGTCAACGGATTCCGCGCGGCCCGGCTGCGGGAAGCGCGCGCCGCCCGGGAGATGGGGATCCTCTCCGAGATCCCGCGCTACTCGCTGGAGATCCTGTTCGTGATCGCCATCGTCGGCATCTCGCTCTACCTGTTCGCGCAGGACACCCCGGGCGCTGCGTTCACGGTGCTCGGCGTCTTCGCCGGCGCCGCGCTCCGCGCGCTGCCCACCCTCACCCGCGTCTCGACCACCCTCGGGACGATCAGATCCGGCGGCGTGGGCCTGAAGATCGTGCTGGACACCGTGGCCGAACTCGACGAGGGCGGCACGCACGACGAGACTCGGCGCGATGCGGTGCCCTATGCCGGCGACATCGCCCTCGACCATGTCGGCTTCCGCTACCCGGACGCCGCGGAAGACGTCTTCACGGACCTGTCACTGGTGATCGAGCAGAACCGCACGACGGCGTTCGTGGGATCGAGCGGCGCCGGAAAGAGCACACTGCTCGACCTCATCCTCGGTCTCCAGGACCCGACGTCGGGAGCGATCACATGCGGCGGGCGCTCGGTCGTCGACGACAAGGCCAGCTGGTACGCGACGCTCGGCGTCGTGCCCCAGGACGTCTTCCTCACCAACGACACCGTGCTCGCCAACATCGCTTTCGGCGTCGACCCCGGTGACGTCGACGAAGACCGAATCCGCGAAGTCATCGAGCATGCCCAGTTGACAGACCTCGTCGCCGAGCTTCCGAATGGCCTTCAAACGGCGGTCGGCGAACGCGGTGTCCGCCTGTCGGGTGGCCAAAGGCAGCGCCTCGGTCTCGCTCGCGCGCTGTACCGCCGCCCCACGGTGCTTGTCCTCGACGAGGCCACCTCAGCCCTCGACAACGCGACCGAGCACGAGATCACCGAGACGCTGGCGACCCTCAACGGGAGCCTCACGATCCTCATCGTCGCTCATCGGCTCTCGACTGTGCGCGGCGCCGACACTCTCATCTTCCTCAAGGACGGGCGCATCGAGGCTGAGGGGACATTCGAGCAGGTGCGCGGTGATAGCGAAGAGTTCGCGCAGCTCGTGAAGCTCGGCGACCTGACCTGACCCTCCTCGGTCACTTCCCGTGACGGCGCTCCCGGCTCAATGGAACCCGTCGATGATCGTCCATTCGGGGTCGAGCTGGTAGGCGTCGGTGTTCTCGTCGATGCGCGCGTGGAACCGCGGCATCACGATCATCGAGTCTTCGTGCAGCGCATCGGCGATGTAGCCGCCCCAGTACGAGAAGGTGGAATTGGTGCCGATCAGGGTGCGGGCAGCCGCGATCGCCCGGAAGTTCGACACCGCTCCGGGCTCGGCGTAGTGGACCTCCGCGTGCGATTGGCGGATCAGGCTGTCGAGGTTCTCGCGGCACCAGTCGATGTCGTCCGAGACGACCAGCGCGCGATCGGAGATTCCCGCAGCCTGCAGCGCCGAACGCATGTACCCGAGCTGATCGAAGCCGTACCGCTCGCGGAGTCCGGGGTTCGAGTAGTAGTCACCCCGACGGATGTTCAACACGACGGCGTCCGTCCGATCTGGCCGGATGAACGGCGCCAGCATCTCCGCGATGAATGCCCGCAGAGCCGCCCGCGAGAAATCGTCGCCGAACTTCTGGTGCCACGACTGCTCATCCCATTCTCGACGGTCATGAAATCTCATCCGATCGCGAGTGATCGTCAGCGACCGGAGCGACGGGAACGCCTCCAGCCACGGCTCCATCGCAGGAACATACAGCACGAGCGTCGGCGCACCATTGCGAGACCGCTCGTGTGCATCCAGCCAGAGGTACAGCCAGTTGCCGAAGCGCAGCCCCGCCGGGGAGTCATGATGACCGTCCGATCACCCCTCCGCAGGCGGTCGGCGGTATGCGTGTACGCCCGTTCGATGCGCCACGCAACGTGACGCGCGGCGCGGCGAACGAACTGAGCCGGTTTCATCGGCTTCACCCTAGCTCTCCACGAGCAGGCCTCAGCGCGACAGGAGGCCCTGCAGTTCACGGCCCCCACGGTCATCGCGTTCGGGCGGCAGCGGACGCCACCGCGCCTTCCGCGCCATGGCCGCGGCGCCCCAGGCGATGCCGAGGGCGGTGACGACGAACCGCTGCGCTTTCCGGAGAGCACCCGGCGCTCGGCCCACCTCCCGGAACTCACGGGCGATCCATCGCCTCAGCAGGGGCGAGCGAATGCCGTCATACCGGGCCAGCAGCACCATGTGATTGCGGCGCGCGTAGAGCTTGTAGCGCGTGTCGAACCGGGCACCCTTCACATGTGGCGCCGGCAGGTGGTCCACGACAGCGTCCGGCTGAGAACACCGCCTTGCCACCCAACCGCTTGATGCGCAGGTAGATGTCGGTGTCCTCGCGCATTGCCGTGCCTGGGATAGTCGTCCCGGAATCCGCCCAGCCGGGCGAGCACTCGTACGCCGAAACGACATGTTCGCGCCGATGCCGTGGTCGACCAGCACGATCTCGGAGGGAAGCGAGGCGAACCCCTCCGTCAGCGATCCGTCCGGCAGCAGCCTGCCGATCGGCGGCTCGTACGATTCCTCGCCCGGCTGCCTGTTGCGCGTTCGGCCGGCGACCGCATCCACCGCGTCATCCTGGAAGGCCGCGAGGACCGCCTCCTGCCATGTCGCGCTGATGACGACGTCATCGTCGAGGAAGCTCACAATTGCGCCTGTGACGTGACGCAGCGCCTCGTTGCGCGACCGGGTCATCCACCCGGCGAGCTCCGGACGGTGTATGTACAGGGCTGAGGGTCGAGCCTGCGCGACGATCGCCGCCTGCGAGTTCGCAGAAGCGTCCACCACCACGACCTCCACGTCGGCAGTGAGGTTCTTGTCGAGGGACTCGAGGCATCGACGCACGAACGCCGGCCGCTCGTAGGTGACGATGCAGACGCTGAGCGCCGGTTGGTCGGCGCGGGTCACGCGGCGTCCTCCCCGTCGGCCTCGAAGCGCACGGGCGTTCCACCCGGCGGCTCGGGGATGCGCGAAAGCCGGTACCAGCCACCCGACTGCGAGCGCAGCGGCGAGGTGAGCACGGTCCAGTCAGGATGCTGCGTGCGCCATGCCCACCGGCGGTATACGCGTGGGGGTTTCATCTCGTCGGTGTGACCGGACCAGCCGAACTTCCTGCGGATCACCTCTGCGTCGCGGACCCACGAGAAGTGGAGCACCGCGTCCGCCGCTGGGATCACCTCATCCACGGGAGCGTCTGCGGGATGCCACGGGTCGGTGTTCCGTGGCCGCAGATCGACCCGATAGAGCGGGATGTCGGCCTGACGGGCCAGTCGCAGGCGGGTGCCCGCCCGCACGGCGAGAGGACCGGGGTACGACGCCGCGTAGCGCCAGAAGCGGGTGGTCTGCTCCAGGTACCGGCCCGGTCGCGCGCGGGTGTAGAGCCAGCGCGCCGGATAGTCCAGTCCGGCGGCGCCGGCATCCGCCGCTCGCGACAGGCGCGGCGAAGAACGCATCAGGACGCGGCATCACCTCGTCGGTGTCGAGCTGCAGCACCCAGTCGGCGTCCTCGGACGCCGCATCGAGCGCGGCCTGGCGCTGAAAGGTGTCGTTCTCCAGCGGGTCGTGGCCGAGCCGCGCGTAGCGGCCGGGGGCGGCGACGCACTTGCCCTCGGTGTCGAGATCGCGCACGATCGCGAGACACTGTTCGACCGGAAGCGGAGTGCCCGTCCACGACGTCGACGACTCGTCGTACGACAAGACGATCCGATCCACGTACGGGTAGTAGGCGCCGATGCTCTCCGCCAGAAAACTCGGGTCGGCCAAGAGAACGTACGCCGAGATGCGCCTCGTCTCCCCTTTGCCCACGGTCGTTCCACCCGACTGCTCATCCCGACGCTCGAAGTCTAGACTGTGCGGGGCGGATGGCGCGGTCGTGCGCAGCTCGGGGAGTCGATGTGGGGCAGCGTTCGGTCAGCGTCGTCATTCCGACGAATCGCGGCGGGCCGTACCTGGCTGAAGCGGCGGCTTCCGTCGCCGCGCAGACGGTTCGCGTCGCGGAGGTGATCCTCGTCGACGACGGCTCAGCGGCGCCTGGACTGGCTGACACAGCGGAAGACCTGGGCATCGCGTATGTGCGGCAGGAGGCGTCCGGCCTGTCGGTCGCCCGCAATACCGGTGCGCGCCGCGCGACCGGCGAGTGGATCGCCTTCCTCGACGACGACGACGTCTGGCATCCCGATCGCATCGAGCGGCAGCTCGATGCTCTGGAAGCGCACCCCGAGGCGATCGCGTGCGCCGCCGGTGGCTGGTACATGGATGCCGCCGGTACGCCGTTCGGCGATGGATGGGTTGCGCGGCCCGCGTCAGCGGGCGACATGTTGAGCGGCATCGCCCCGTTCCCTCGGATTACGACTCTGCTGATCCGGCGGGACTCGTACCTCGTCGTCGGCGGATGCGACCCGGCCGCGGAGCCGTCGGAGGACAACGACCTGATCATGCGTCTGCTGCAGGTCGGCGACTTCACCGCGGTGGACGCTCCGCTGGTGGGGTATCGCCGCCACAGCTCGAACGTAACGGCGCGCAACCTGCGCGGCCGATCGGCGAGCCACCGCAACATCGTCCGCCAGCGCGATCTGGCCGCGCGCCGCGGAGACGCCGACCTGGCGGCGAGGCTGGAGGCGAACCTGCGTGCGTTCCGCGATCAGGCGGCGCGCGAGAACCTCGCCGACCTTTCCGGCGCGTTCCGGCGTCGCGAGTGGAGCTACGCGCGGGACGTCGCATGGTGGGGGCTCCGAACCGTTCCGGGTCCGTCGGTCGGCGCGCTGCGCGATCGAGTCATGTCGTCGAATTCGACAGTGAACAGGATGCACTGGTCGTTGAGCGAGCGCAGGGATGCGAAATGCGTCACGGTCGTCGAGGCGCCCGTCGCCGCGCCCGGCTCGGCCGCCTGCGCGCCCGGTACACCCGCTCGTACAGATCCACGACGTGCCCCAGGTCGAATTCAGCGGCGCGCCCGACTGAGGCTGCACTCTCGCGCTCGCGCGCAGCCCTGTCGGTCAGCAGGTCGGTGAGCGGCCCTGCGAGGGCATCGAGCTCGGCGAGCGAGCCGAACCGACCCTCGTCGGTGACGAAGCGCGCGCCGACGTTCGGGGTCGCGACGACCGGCAGCCCCGCCGTCATCGCCTCCGCGTAGGGGATGCCGAAGCCCTCGTAGCGTCGACGGCAGGCAGAAGACCCAGGCCCGCCGGTACTCGTCTGCGAGCTCGTCGTCGCTGAGCCGCCCGAGCGCGACGACCCCGTCGGGCAGCCGGCGGGCGCATCCTGCGTGACCATCCGCAGCTCGCGCGTCGGGCACGCGCTGGGCGCACCTCGCGCGCGAAGATGCTCGGCGAGCTCGGCGCCGCGCTTGCGGCCGCGCCACGTGCCGACGAACAGCACCGTCGGGCTCGTCGGCCTGCGGCGTGCCGTCGCGGAGCGAACCGCGCGCGCATCGACGCCGTTGGGGATCACCGTCCGCACCCACGGCGTCCATCGGCGGGTCTGCGGCGAGATGAGCACCGTCCGGTCGGCGACGACGCTCGCGAGCACCTCGGTGAACCCGAGCAGCACCATCCGCGCCTTCTCCTTGACCCCGCGGATGCGCAGCGCCTCCTCGAAGCACGATCCGTGCAGCGTGCGCACGTGCATCGGCACGCGGCGGCGCCACATCCAGTAGTCCTCGCCGTGCGCGTGCAGCACGTCGTACGACGACAGGTCGCGCCGACGCATCGCGAACGCGAACCGGAAGGTGCGCAGCGAACCGGTCAGCGGCACGTGGACGTGCCCGTAGCGGGCGCCCGTCGACCGGCGCGCACGGGCTGAAGACGTCGACGATGTGCCCGCGGCGCGCGAGCTCGTTCGCGAGCGCGTGCACCTGGTAGCCGACGCCGATCTTGCTCTCGCTCGGCAGGTAGTACGAGATCATCGCGATCCGGAGCGGCGTCGGATGCGCGACCGGAGTCGCGTCACGCTGGCAGATCCCTGCCGCTGCAGCGCCTCGAGCCAGCCATGGCCGTCTCGCAGGTCGGGCTCGAGGTGGTTGCCCTCGGCCCACTCGTTCCACGACTTGACCCAGAGCAGGCGCTCCTCGGCGGCCGATCGGCGAGCAGAGCCACGGCCGGCTCGACGTTGCGCTGGAACTGCTCGGGTGTCGCACCCGTGACGGCGAGCCCGCCGTCGACCGGCTCGGGGCGTGTTGTCCCAGTTCGGGTACACGCACGGCTGGACGTCGGCGGCCGCGCGGGTAGGTGTCGACGATCGTGTCGGAGTACGGCCAGATCTCGGGACCGCCCATGCAGCTTGCGCCGCGGCCCGCATGCGGCAGCGGTCGTCCAGCGCGTCGACCTCGACGGGCAGCCGCATGTACACGCTCGGCGTCGAATCCGTCGGCAGCCGCGATCCGTGTATCGCGCGCCGCGGCCGAGCAGGTCGCTCATCTCGGCGACGAGGTAGAGCCCGTCCAGCCCCGCCTGCGCGCGCCATGCCCTGCCACCGATCGACGAATGCGGCGGCATCCGGCAGCTCCTCGGGCCGGAAGACGTAGAACAGCGGGCTTGCCGTTCACCCGGAAGTAGCGCTCGTCGCGGAACGCGGGCAGCAGCGTCTCGAAGTGCGCCGCGTCGTCCTCGGGCCCGGGGTAGGTCTGCTGCTTCAGCACGCGGTCCGGGGCGCCGTGCCAGGTGCCGGTCCACGACTGGTTCGCCCACGCGAGGCGAAGCCGATGTCGGGCTCGCCGCTGCCGAGCACCTCGCGGAACGGACGCTCGAGGATGCGGTCGCCGCCGCCGAACCAGTAGTGCCAGTAGACGAACGCCTCGACGCCGTAGCGCGCGCGCGAGTTCGCCCTGCGCGTGGCGGGTCTCGGGCACCCGCAGGTCGTAGAAGCCGAGGTCGGCCGGCAGGGTCGGCTGCTGGTGCCCGGGGAAGAGCGGCCGGGCGCGCGCCGCGTTGGTCCACTCGGTGAAGCCCGGGCCCCACCACTCGTCGTTCTCCGGGATCGGGAGGAACTGCGGCAGGTAGAACGCCAACGCGCGCGAACGGCGAGTCCTGCGCCCTCCTCAGCTGCGATGACGGCGTCCTGCTCTGCTTCGGCCACAGGTCCTCCCCCTTGGTCGTCCACGTCGATCCTACGGCGGGGTTCGCGCGGTCGGACACGAGAGGGGATGCTGCGGAATACTCGAGGAATGGACAGCGGCGTATCGGTCGCGATGACCACACTCAACGGCGATCGATTCCTCCAGGAGCAGCTCGAGTCGATCGTCGCGCAGTCGCCTCGACCCCTGGAGATCGTGATCGGCGATGACGGGTCGAACGATGGCACGCTCGCGGTGATCGAGTCCGTGCGGACGCGATCCGAGGTTCCGCTCCGCATCATCGGAGGCACGCACGTCGGCTTGCGCGCGAACGTCGAACGGGTGCTCCGAGAGTGCCGAGGCGCAGTCATCGCCCTTGCCGATCAGGATGACGTCTGGCTCCCTGACCGGATACGCGCGATCGAGGAGAGCTTCGGCGATCCCGCGCGTTGGCCTATGGTTTTCGGACGCCGAACTGATCGACGAGCGCGGCCGATTGATGGATCGCCGCCTGTGGGCGAGTGTCGGTCTGGGAGGGGATGCGGTGGCCGCGCTCACCGCGGGCCGCGGACTGCGGCGGTTGTTGCAGGGGATGACCGTGACGGGTGCGACCATGGCGTTCCGTGCCACGCTCCTACCGCTTGTGCTGCCCCTGCCCATAGAGCTGGACGGACCCGATCACCTTCCTGCACGATGGGTGGATCGCGGTCCTGGCGTCTCTGCCCGGCGCGATCGTGGCCGAGCCGCACTGTTTCACGCACTATCGCCAGCACGCGATGCAGGTGACCGCCATGCAGGTTGCCCGGAACCCGATCGGGGAGGAGACCCCTCGGCGACCTGCGAGCCGACACGACCTTGACCAGGAGCTCGCGCGGGTGCGGCTGGTCCTCGATCGCGTTCGGAAGAGGGACATACTCGAGGTGTGCAGGCCCGACGATGCGAGGACCCTTGTCGAGTTGGAGCAGCTCCTGTCGGTCCGGGCCGCATCACCAGGGGTCGGGCGGATTCCAGCGCTCGTCCGCGAACTGTTCGCCGGCCGATATCACACGTACGCGCGCGGGTGGCGCACAGCGGCGGCAGACCTTCTGTATACACGCCCGTGACGTCAATCAGCGGCGCCGCAGCGCTCGTACCGCGCGGCGGAGCCAGGGTGCGCGCGCTGCGAGTTGTGCACGCCACCGGGACCGGCGATGACCGCCGCGCGGCCACAGCAGCCGCGCCAGATCGTCGACCGCCCCGCGGAACAGCGGATCGCGGTACTCGGGGGACGAGAGCAGTTCGTCGAGCAGGTGCCGGTGCAGCCGTCCGTCCAGCCCGCCCCGCAGTCCCTCGCGCGTAGGTACGAGTCCCCCGCCCAATCGCAGCGCGGCGGCGGAGGACAGGAACGGCAGTCCGAGTCGCGTGGTGCGCGACGTCGCCGTGGTGTGGACTCGGTAGAAGACAGTGGGCTGATCGACGCGTGCGATCGGCGTGAGACGCGCGACGTTCACCAGCAGCCAGTAGTCGTCCATCGCCAGGGCGTGCGGCGCGAAACCGCCTGCGAGCCTCAAGAGCGCGGGATCCGCGATGAAGCTGGTCGTCATCGAGATCGGACCGCGCAGCATCGTGCGCACGTCGTGGCGGGCGACCTGGTCGCTGCCATCGACGTCCGCACGCTCGATGAGTGTCTCAGAGTGCCTTGCCGCGAGGAGTTCGGATGCTGGCCCAGCCGCCTGCGAGGCGGTCCATCGTCTCCAGCTCGCCGGCATCCTCGAGGGTTGAGAAGGCGATCTCATGGAAGAAGAGGATGCGCTCATCGGGATGCTGTGCAAGCCATGCGACTGCACGGCGTAGGTGATCGGGATGCCAGAGATCGTCCTGATCGAGGAAGGCGACCAGTCCCCTGAAGCCGCCGCGAGCCCGTGATTGCGCGCGACGGCGACCCCATGGTTCGGCTGCGTCAGCACCGTTGCGCCGACGGGATGATCACGCGCGACCTGAGCCCCGCCGTCGGTCGATCCATCGTCGACGACGAGCACCTCGGCGGCGCGGTGGGTCTGGCGCTGAATGGAGCTGAGCGTCTCGGCGAGGTTCTCGGCACCGTTGTAGAGCGGCACCACCACAGTCACGCGGGGAGGGGTATCCGCCTCGCTCATCGCGATGGGGTCGAGCGCGGACATCAGACGGTTGGGCCGGCCGGCGCGTGCTCCGCTCGAGCACTCATTGGCCGCGTCGGGCACGCGGACGAGGGTTCGCCACGTCGCCTGCGACCATATCGCCATCTCTCACGAGCGCTTCGAACGCGTCGATGGATGGGCGTCGGCGACCGGCAGTGGGGCGGGCGCCTTCGGGCTGGCGGCCTTGGCGCCACCCGAACTGGGCTTCGCACCCTTCGCCGCTTGTGGCGCGGTATAGCTGCGGGTGTATGCGTACGCGTACGGGGAGGCATTCACCCCCCTCATGGGAACGCGGTTGAGCACGATACCGAGCATGCGTCCCCGTGCCTTCTGCAGCGAGCCGAGGGCCTTGTCCACGAGATCGTAGGTCGTCTTGCCCACATTGACGACCAGCAGCGCTCCGTCGGCCTGGTGCGTCAGCACTGCCGCATCCGTGACGGGCAGGATGGGCGGCGCGTCGATGATGACGGTCGCGAACTTCGCCAGGTCGGTGAGTAGTTTCGACATTCGCGCAGAGCCGAGGACCTCGCTGGGATTCGGGGGGACGCTGCCCGCCGCGAGCACGAGGAGGTTGGACGACTGCGGAGCGCGCTGGAGAACGTCGGTCAGCTCCGCGCGGCCGGCAAGCACGTCGGTCAGACCGGCGCCCGCTGGCAGGCCCATCGAGGCTGCGACCGTCGACCGACTCAGGTCGCCGTCGATCAGCACGACGCTCTTGCCGCTCGCGGCGAGCGTCACTGCGATGTTGCAGGCCATGGACGACTTGCCGTCGCCGGGCAGGGGGCTCGTGACCACGATCTTGCGGGGAGGGTTGTCCACGTCCATGAACTGAAGATTGGTGCGCACCACGCGGAACGCCTCGCGCACGGCGAAGTCTCTATCGTCGTCCCGGCCCGACGCCAACACCCGTTGCCCTCCCGAGAGACGCGGCACGACGGGGATGGACCCGACCACGGCGACACCGTTCTGCTCTCGACGTCGTCCGTGACACGGATCCGACGATCGGACACGGTGCGAATCAACGCGAACGCGATACCGAAGCCGAGGCCGAGCACGCCGCCCACGATGAGTGAGGTCGTGACGTCCGGGAAAAGCGGATCGGACGGCAAGGATGCTGAGTCGCCCGGGATGATGGTGACCGCCGACGAACCGGGCGCGCCGGTGCCTTCGATGCCGTCGATGGCGAC
This sequence comes from uncultured Actinomycetota bacterium, assembly GCA_963717585.1. GTDB lineage: Bacteria > Actinomycetota > Actinomycetes > Actinomycetales > Microbacteriaceae > Microbacterium. Next base: position 46,358 of record CAVQWI010000006.1, read on the forward strand.
CACCATTCCGCGGATCCACGCCTCCGCGAGATCGCGGGCCTCCATCGGGGTCGGCCCGCGCGCGGCGATCTTGAGAATCACCGTGTCAGGCGTGTTGGTCACGGTGACCTGCGTTGACCAACGCCTCCGGGGTCGTGTCGAGGCCGAGCTCGTCGATCGCGTGCTCGGCAACCATCCGCCAGCCCGCGATGTCGAGGTAGGACTGGACTTTCGAGCGCGCGAGGCTGTCGCCGACGGTTGACATCCCGACGTCACTCGGTCTGTCGCGACGCCACGAATCCGCTCGCGGTCGCCTCATAGACCGGCGTCTGGAGCAGCGTCCACCCGTAGCCCAGCACCGACGCCGAGCGCGGTCATCAGCACGATCGCCACCCAGTGACGTCGCAAGCCCGCGAAGATAGTCGCGCAGTTCCATCGGCACCCCGAGTTTGAGCAGTCCCTCCACCGCGGCGCGGTGCATCGCCCCACATGTGGAGTCCATGCTACGTCACGCGATCTGCAGATCCTGCTCCTCCGTGTGGGAACGAGCTGGAGCGCGGGAAGCGGCATCCGGCGACTCACTGGTCGCGGGCCATCGCCCCCAGGCAGATCCCGGCGATCACGAACGGGATCGAGACCTGGGCCGCGACCCAGAACAGATCGAACTGCGCCTGAACGAGCGCGACGCAGGACGACGGCGAGCGCAAGCGTGCCGAAGCGCGGATCCACGCGCCACAGAACACCACGATCCCCGATCCACATCACGACGAATCCGATAAGCCCGACGACGCCGGTCGATGCAAGCACCTCGACCTCGGCCTGCGGCGGCTGGAAGGGGCGACAGTGTCGTCGTACCAGTACCTCAGGCCGTGCCCGAAGACCGGTGACGCTCCAGAGCGCATAGACCTCGCGGAGCCAGTCGAGCGCGCTGAAAGACGAGTTGAACTGGTTCTGCGACTCGATCTGCTCGATGACCGTCGGACGATCAACCAATGCCGGGGATGTCGAGGAGGACGAGCCGGGAGTGACCGTCACTCCCCGCCGAAGCACGCGATCAGATGAGCGCGACGAGCCAGCCCGATGAGCGCTTGCCGGGACTGGGTCATCACGATCGCGACGACCAGTAGGAAGAACGACCGATGCGCGACCATTCCTTCGACCAGCCGACCCACTCGGGGTTGACGTAACAGGATCAGCGCGCCGAACCCCAGCGTCGTGCCCGCGAAGTTCTTGTGCATCGCGAACGGCCAGCCGGGTAGACCGGGCTGAAGTCGCCGCGCGCGTACTGGAGGAGCGCTGAGACGTACGTTCCGACGGCGATGACGCAGGCGGTGACGACCATGGTCGCCAGGGCGAGCCGCGCATATCCGGCCCGCCCCAGCGCCCAACCGACAATCAGGGCACCGGAGACGAGCAGCCAGGCATGGAACCACTCGATCGTGTTGGCGGCGTCCGGGTTCACGATCACGGTGAACAGTGTCGTGAACTGGTAGAAGAGGTTGAGCCACAGCAGCTGCCGCAGCGGCCGGCTGTATGGCCGCTTGCCGAGCAGCAGGCTGTTCCGAAAGCCGCGGCGAGCGCGACATCCGAGACCGACAGATCCCGCCCCCCAGCCCCACCCCTGCGACACGAAGAGACCGGGATCGCCATCAGCGCGATCGCCATCGGCTCCGACGCCGTGAGGCACCGCCCCGATGACCAGTAGCGCGAGGATGACCGCAACATCGGCGCGTTCGGCACCCCGCGATCGAGGAGGAAGTACACGAGCCAACGCCATGCCGAGGGCCAGGAGAGCCAACGCCACAGGCCCCCGAGCCAGTCGAGGAGGCGTTCGCGGCGCAGCCACGTGCGCCTGCGCTGTCGTCCGCATCACGCCCTCCCTTGATGACTGCTCAAGTATGCCAGGATGCGCCGGGAGGCGGCTGATCGGCGGCGAGAGCGCCCGACCGCGCTAGGAGCAGGCCGCGTCGGATCAGGTCGTCGATGAAGCCGGAGACCGCGCCATCGATCTCCTCGACGGGTCTCCCGTCGCCGCCGCCACCCTCGATGCGACGTGCTCGCGTTCAGTCCCCAGCGTTTCGTCCCAGATGAAGGCTGCGATGCCGTCAAGGACGGCGATCGGTCCGTCCGGAAGCGGCGCGACGTAGACGACGTCGTCGACAACATCGACGCCCACGTTCTCCCGCGACCCGAGCCGGCTCATCCGCCAGTCCTGCCGCGTGCGCGCCGAGCATCTCCCTACGGCTCGCACTCGGCCCGCGAAGAACTCGACGAAGATCTCCCGTCGAGTCGGCTGTCGCCCCAGACGGTGCGACAGGTGCTCGACGTTCACCAGCGGTGCGCGCCCGATGATCCGCATCGCATGACCTGATCGTCGGAGCGGCTCGAACGCGCGCCCACCACTCGGCCGAACGCGATCCCGCCCTCCGAGATGACCTTCCACAGGCGGTAGTTCTCTCGTGGCGGTAAGCTCTCGAGGTCGCCCGTCGCCGCGCTGAACGCTACGCGCGCGTCCAACGCGTCGATGACCTTCTCGATCTCACGCCGACGCTCCGGAGGCGGCGTCGTGCCACACGCGCCGCATGTCCGCCCCATCGCGACCGCCACGGGCCGCGTTGAGCACGAGGATCGCCGCCTGTCCACGACTCCTGGAACCCGGGAAGGCGTGCCGCCGAACTCGACCATGCGCGACCCGCTGCAGAGCAGGGCGAACGCACGCGCGGCATCCGCACGGATGCCCGGGAACCAGCGGTGCACGTCCACGTAGCCCCAGATCTCATGGGTGTAGGTCTGAGCGTGCCCGAAGGGAGAGCCCCAGGTGAAGGTGCTGTACACGCGCCATCCGTGCTTTCTCAGTTCCCGATCAAGCTTCTCGACGTGCGCAGGCAGGACCAGGATGTCGATGTCAGAGCCGATGGCGGTGGGCTCGCGCAGCGCGGCGTCGACGGCGTTTCCTTTGATGTGCAGCAGCTCAATGCCCGCGTGGTCGGCGATCGTCTGCACCGCAGCCCGGCCCAGAGTCAGCCGAACCCGCGGGCACGGCCACTTCCGAGTCGGCAGCGAGCACGGTGCCAGCCTAGAGGGCGCCTCGGATGAGACTGCGGAGCCGCAGCCATGCGCGGGTCCAGTCGTACTGCGCTGCGCGGGCCGTCCCTCGCGCCCGAGCCGCAGCCGCAGACCCGGGTCGTCGGCGAGTCGCCGGAGCGCGGCGGAGAGGCCGGCTGCGTCATCGGGTTCCACGAGAATACCGGCGGATCCCAGCACCTCCGGGATGCCGCCGACTCGGCTGGCGATGATCGGCAGCCCGGTCGCGAGCCCCTCCCCGACTGTCAGCCCGCTCGGCTCGGCCCAGCGCGACGGCACGACGAGGACATCGGCGGTGCGCAGCAGCGGCGGCAGGGCGTCCCGGTCGACGAACGGCTGGAACGTCACGCGAGGCCGGAGTCCTCGGCAAGCGCGCGGAGCTCGCGCTCGTACGGCGACAGCGCGCTCTGCGGGTCGAAGCCCTCGCTGCCGACGATCACGACCTCGATGTCTTCGCCGCCGAACTCGGACGCCGCCTGCAGGAGGACGTCGGCACCCTTGTCCGGAATCATCCGGCCGACGAACATGACCCGCAGCGGCCGGGACTGCGGAGATGGCGGCTTCGTCTGATCGCGCGGCGTGAAGCGCTCGGTATCGACGGCGTTGCTGACCGCGTGCACCCGCGCGGCCAGGTCGCCCGGCAGGCGATCGCGGGTGCGCTGGCGAGCGACTCGCTCACGCACACGATCGCGACGGCGGTGCGCAGCATCCGTCCCGCCTCCGCCCGGGAGTAGGTGCGCAGCAGTTCGTTGTGCGCGTACAGGACCACGCGGTGGTCATCGTGGCGGAGCAGCCACGGCAGGATCGGCGCGTTGTGCGCGAGGACGACCGACGGCGGCTGGGCGCGAAGCGACTGCTGCGGTCGGCCCGTAGTACGCCGCGACTGCCGAGCGCGGCATCCCGAGTCGCCCGCCGTGCGTCGAGCGTGCGGCGGATCCGGCCGGGCGCACGCGCCGGTTCGTATTCGATCACGTCCGCGCTGTCGTAGCGCGGACGGTAGGTCGAGCGTCCACCACGAGCGGTGCCGCGGGTCGCCGGCTGCCCGACGCACCGCGGGCGAGCCCGTCGACGACGGTGGGGATGGCGGACCCGGTCAGGGGCGAGAAGTGATCGCCGGGGGTGATGGCGTGGATCACTCTGCAGGTCCTCGTGCACAGCAACCATCCGTCCGACGTGCGCGAGCGGATGTCCGACCGCGGACCGATTCTGAGCACCTCGGCCATCTCCGCGACCCGCTCGGACCAGTCCGGCACGTCGGCGTCGCGGATCGTCGGCACGGGCTCGCGCATCGCCGCCAGGAGGGCTGCCGGGAACCGATCGGTGGTGGCGACGACGAGCCCCGGAAGCCGTGCTGTCGCGGAACCCCGCGACTGCGGTGCTGACGATCGGCCGTTCGACGGCGCGATATTCGTAGAAGCTTGATCGGATCGAGGCTGTCGGTGAACCGATCGACGACGTGCGGACGACCAGAACGTCGGCGTGCTGGAGGTAGGCGGGTACGTCGGTGTGCGGGCGCGGTCCCAGCAGGAGTGCGCCCGGATCCACAAGCGTTTCGCGGCTGGTCGCGGTCAGCGCGTCAGGCCCGACGAGCACGCACCGAGCCGGCGCGCCGAGTCTTCCTCCGCGCAGCGGGCGACTCAGCTCGACATCGAGGCGGTCTCGTGGAGCGTCCCGGCGTAGAGGGCGGCGCGGGGGCAGGTCCGACGGCCGCGGGAAAGGATGCCGGTACGCGGCCACGTCGACCGCATCGGGATCAGCCGTACTGCCCGATCCGCACCGCCGACCTGCGAGCGCGGTCGAGCAGACACCAACCACCTCGACGCACCTATCCAGCAGGATCTGTTCTGTTCCTGGCCAGGCGGCCAGCTCCCGAGGCGGACGGGAAGCGGCGAGCCAGTCGTCGGCCACGCCGTACACCGCGGCCAGACGCGGGCGCGGACGATCTCTTGCTCCCTGAGTGTCGTCTACCTAGATCAGGGGGCGCCGCACTCCGCAGGCTCTCGATCCTCCCTCAGGACCTGCCGCTCGCCACGAAGCGTCGGAGGCGCCGCCGACGAAACGGGCAGCAGCTTCGTCGGGCTGGAAGAGCACCAGTCGTCGACCGTGACCTGGATGTACGCGGGTGCGCACCACGCGACGACGCACGCCGCCGTAAGGAGGTCGTGGAGGCGATCGCGCGGAGGGCTCGATGAAGAGGACACGCATGCCCGGATCGGTGCTCCAGAAGGCGGTCGACAAGGCACTGGTTTCGTCTCGAGACGTCATCGACGCCTCGAGGGAGACGACGACGACGTCGCGAGTGTCTGGTCCGCGAAGTCAGACCTCCTCCTCCCGACCGCAGCGCGCTGGTGAGTCTGGCCGAGGTTGTCGAGCACGGTGGAGCGCAGCGGCTGCTTCTCCCACTCCTCGAGCGTGAGCTGACGGCTCAGTGCGCGATAGCTCGCCTCGACGTCGCGCATCTCGCGGACGAACTGCTCGCCGCGCACGAGCATCGAGATCTCCATGTTGAGACCGAACGAGCGCATGTCCATGTTGCTCGAGCCGATGATGGCGAAGTCGTCGTCGATCGTCATGGACTTGCTGTGCAGGATGTACGGCTTGCGGTACATCCAGATCTTCACGCCCGGCCCGCAGCAGCACCTCGTAGTAGCTGCGCTGAGCGTGGTAGACGATCGCCTGGTCGCCCTCCTCCGAGACGAACAGCTCGACGTGCAGCCCGCGGTGACAGGCGGTGGTGATCGCGAGCAGCAGCGCCTCGTCGGGCACGAAGTAGGGGCTGACGATGATGACCTTGCGCTGTGCGTAGTAGATCAGCCCGAGGAACAGGCGCAGGTTGTTCTCGAACTCGAACCCCGGGCCGGAGGGGATGATCTGGCAGTCCAGGTCGCCCGGGCCCGACGTGACGTCGAAGAGGTCGATCTCGTCGGTGAGGACCTCGTCGGTCTCGCTGTACCAGTCCGAGAGGAAGACGGCGTTGACGGACGCCACGATCGGCCCCTCCAGCCGAGCCATGAGGTCGACCCAGTGCAGCCCGCGCTTGATGTTCTTCTTCAGGTTGTAGGTGGAGTCGGTGACGTTCTGCGAGCCCATGAATGCGAGCGACCGTCGATCACGAGGAGCTTGCGGTGGTTGCGGAGGTCGGGGCGCTGGTACTTGCCCTTGAACGGCTGCACGGGCAGCATCAGGTGCCATTGCGCGCCCATCGCGTCGAGGCGCTTGAGCGTCTTCCTGTAGAACGGCTTGCCGCGGTTGGCCCAGTGATCCAGGAGCACCCGCACCGTGACCCCGCGCGCCGCGACCTCCTCGAGCGCGCGGAAGAGGTTGTCCGTCGCGGCATCCGTCTGCAGGATGTAGAACTCGACGTGGACGTACCGGTCGGCCTCGCGTATCGCGTCGGCCATCGCGTCCAGGCTCTCCTGGTAGTCGGAGATCAGGTGCGCCGCGTTGTCGCCCGCGAGCGGCATCGCGCCGAGGTTGCGGTTCAGGGTGACCATCGAGGTGAACCAGTCGGGCGCGTGCGGCCGCAGCGTTCCGAAGTCGAGGTGCTCGCTCGTGTCGTGGATGTAGGTGTTGATCTGGTCCTGCATGCGGCGACGCTTGCGCGGAAGCCGCGGATTGCCGATCAGCAGGAAGAGGAACACCCCGATGAGCGGGATGAAATAGATCGCCAGCAGCCAGGCCATCGCCGCCGTCGGGCGGCGATTGCGCGGCACGATGATGATCGCGGCGATGCGGATGGCGAGGTCTGTGATGAAGACGAGGATCAGCCACCACGACGCATCGAACGTGATCGTCATTCAGCTGGCCTCCCCGCCCGCGCGTTCTCCCAGCGTACTGGGCCTTCCGACCCCGCGATGAGCCGGCGCAGGCGCAGGCGAGTCAGTCTGGAATTCCGCCATGGATAACATGGGCGCGTGACCGACGCCGTGGCGATCTCCATCGTCATTCCAGCGTTCAACGCCGCGAAAACCATCGATGCGCAGCTGGAAGCCCTCTCGCGCCAGAGTTGGAGCGGCGGGTGGGAAGTCATCGTCGCGGACAACGGTTCGACGGATGACACGGGCAGAGCACGTCGCCCACTGGGAAGCCAGGCTGCCTGGCCTTTCGGTCGTGGACGCATCCGCGCGTCGCGGCGCCGGCCACGCTCGCAACGTCGGAGCGCGCGCCGCTCGCGGAGACTACCTGCTCTTCGTCGATGCCGACGACGTCGTTCAGCCGGGATGGCTCGCGAGCATGGCCGAGGCCGCGGGGCGACATCCACTGATCGCCGGCACCTCGCGCGAGACGGCGGTGCGGACATTTGACGCACAGGCGGGGCTCGGTCGGGCCACGCGGTGGTCGGTGGTGGCGCCGTCAACGGGATTCCTCGACGCTGCGGCATCCAACAATCTCGGCGTCCGGAGGGATGTCTGGGAGGCCGTCGGCGGATTCGCGAGTCGCTGATCGCGAGCGAAGACACCGCCTTCTGCTGGGATGCCCAGTTGGCCGGGCACACGATTCATCGGGTTCCGGATGCTGTTGTCTCGTACACGATGCGTGCAGAGCTGCGGGATGTCTGGAAACAGCAATTCAAATGGGGCGCAGCGGCGGCGCAGTTGTACTCGATCTACCGAGCTGAACGGCGCCCCGCGCTCTTCCACACGCGTGGAGGCGCTCGTTCGATCGATCGGGTTGCTCCTGATGGCGCCCCTGATGCTGGTGTCCGAATCGCATCGCCGCGACTGGGTGGGGAGAGCGGCTCGCCGCGCGGGGCGGCTGACCGGATCGATACGTTACCGCGCGCTGTTCCTGTAGCGCCACGGCTCAACGGGTGGGCTGCGAAGTCGGGCGGCGCCTGCGGCGCGCAATGCTTCATGAGCGCTGATCCTGGATACCATCACGACATCTGGGCCGAATGACCAAAGGCGGAACGGGCCATGTCGAAGTGGGCTGCACGTGCCATCGCACTCTATCTACCGCAGTTTCATCCGTGCCCGACAACGATCGATGGTGGGGTCCGGGCTTCACCGAATGGACAAACGTCGCTCGCGCGCGTCCGCTGTTCCCCGGACATGTCCAACCCCGAATCCCCGCAGATCTCGGGTTCTACGACCTCCGACTCCCCGAGACCCGCGAAGCGCAAGCGGAGCTCGCGACGTCTCACGGCATCGAGGCATTCTGCTTCTGGCACGACTGGGTTCGGCAACGGACGGCGCATCTTGGAGTGTCCGTTCAACGAAGTCTCAAGTTCGGATCAGACATCCATGTCGTTCTGCCTCGGATGGGCGAACGAGTCCTGGACGGGGGTGTGGCACGGTGCGAAGAATCGCATCCTTGCTGAACAGATCTACTCGGACAGCGACGATCGAGCGCATTTCGATGCGCTGCTGCCCGCGTTCCGTGACGATCGCTACTTCCGGGTGAACGACCGCCCGGTGCTGTATGTCTACCGTCCGGCCGAGCTGCCGGATGCTGCGAGGTTCGTCGACAGGTGGCAGCAGATGGCCCGGGCGGCCGGGCTCGGCGGCTTGCATCTCGTTGCCGCGAACAGCCACGACTATTGGGGCTTCCGGGCTGACGGATTCGACGCCGCATTTCAGCAGCGATTGCCGTTCGCACCGCCGGTGGGGGGCATGAGTGCGGTTCGTTTTCGGCACAAGATACTTCGACACCCGATCGTGTACAGATACTCACGAGAACGTTCCCGCGCCCCGCTGAATGGGGACGGGACATGTATCCGTGCATCGTGCCGAACTTCGATAACACGCCGCGATCGGGACGGGACGGCATCGTTCTCACGGACTCCAAGCCCGAGTACTTCCGCGCGCACGTGCGGGACGCCGTGGCCTCGGTCGCCGACCGACCCTGGCAGGAACGACTGGTGTGGGTGAAGTCGTGGAACGAGTGGGCTGAGGGAAACTACCTGGAACCCGATCTGGAAACCGGTCGCGCGCGCCTGGAAGCTCTGCGGGACGAGATCGATGTCGGAGCTCGTGGCGATTCTGACGGAGGTTCTGAATCTGCGTCGACCCGGTTCGCCGATCTCCGACGTGCAGCCTCACGGTGAGGAGGGCCGTCCGACGGCGAGCAGGTCCAAGGATCGCCGGGATCTGCCATGAAATAGGATCGCAGTGTGTTCGTGTACGCGGTAACCAGCTACACAACGCCGCGCCAGACCGAGAGGCTGGTGATCAGGCTCCGGCGTGACAGTCCGGAGGCGAGAATCATCGTCAGTCATGATCGGAAAATGCCTCCGCCGTCGGCTGACGTGCTGGCTGACGCTGACGGCCGAGCTCTGGCTGACGGCGACGCCGATCACCTGGGGCGATGACACCTACCTGAAGTCGTTGCTCGCAATAATCGCCCGAGTGCGCCTGGAGCCGGACGACTGGTTGACCATTCTGACCGGTCAGGATTATCCGATCCGACCACTTCGTGAATTCGAATCCGCGCTCATCTCGAAGCGGAGCCGACATGGTGTTGGAGGAACCCGACGACGATCCTGATCTGCCTCTGTTCCTCAATCGATACCTGGTCCGCTCGTACCGACTGCCGCGATGGACCGATCGGCACCGAATAAGGCAGGTCATGAAGCATGTGCCTGGGTTGACCATGTCGAAGGAACCACGTGGCCTGCCGCCATATCTTCACCGACGTCGATGGCGAACCCCCTTCGGTGAGGGATTCACTCTTCATAAGGGCAGCGATCTCTTCGCGTTGTCCGGCCGAGCGGCGGCTTCCCTCGGGAAGGCGGACCGGAAGATTCTGCGCTACTACAGCCATACACGCATCCCCAGTGAGTCCGACTGCTCCCACACCGTGTTGCGCAACGACTCCGACCTGCACAACTGGGCGGGCATGCTTCACTATGCGAGATGGCACGATTCCCCGCATCCAGTCCGCTGACCGAAGCGGACATCGACGTGATGCTGCAGTCCGGTCGCTGGTTCGCCCGCAAGTTCCGCGAGAACGATCCGGTGCTCGATCGACTGACCGACTTCTCGACGATTAGGTGGACTACCTACATGCCTGCGCGGCAGCTTCTCGGGCGACGCCGCGATGGTTGAGAACATGACCGACGCGAATCGCCGCTGCGGTCGGCGCGGGTCGCCTCGATCAGCGATGAACCCGGACGGAGATTCGCCTCACGGTTCGGACGGTGCCGGCGCAGGCGGAGTGGCGGCAGGCCCCGCTTCGCGCGCTCCTCAGCCTCGATGCGCGCGTACACGCGTCGTTCGGTGCGATCGGCACGGAGGATGCTGCGCAGGATGAAGAAGAACAGAGCGCTCACCACGACGGTCGGCAGAAGCGACCAGAAGACCGCGACCCAGTAGCTCTCCATCAGTCCAGGATACCGGCCGCCTGCTCCTCCACACCGTGGCGTCGGCGGACGTCGATCCCCAGGCCGCCCGCCGGTGGGTTTCGCCGAACGCCGGGCCTCCAGTGTCGATGCATGACCACGATCGTCAAGGCCGCCAGCGCGGCGCAGTTCCTGTCCCTGGTCCCGAAGATGCTCGGGTACCACCCGACCAGAAGCCTGGTGCTGATCCCGTTCGCGGGATCACGGAGCATCGGCGCGATGCGGTTCGATCTGCCGGCCGAGACCGGGTTCGATGAACTCGACAGCATCGCGGCGACGCTCATCGGCATGGTGTGCCGTCTTCCCGAGGCGGATGCCGTGGCCGCCGTCGCCTACACCGACGCACGCTTCAGCGACGGCGGCCTGCCGCATCGCGACATCATCGAGGCCCTGGAACGGCGAGCCGATGCTTGCGGCATCCGCGTCACAGACGCCCTGTGCGTCGCCGCGGACGCCTGGGGATCGCATTTCGATCCGACGTGCCCGGAGTCCGGCCGCCCGCTCTTCCAGCTCGTCGAGTCGCCGCAGGGCAGCGAACACCTGTCGGTCAGCCACGGCGACCAGGCGGCCGGCGCAGACCTGCCACACGTCGACCTCGCCGAGCGGGAGCGCACGGCGCGTGCGCTTGCAGCCCTGCAGGCTGCGGTGCGCCTGCTCTGCGGACCGGAGCAGGCGAGGACAGGCGCACACGCCGACCTGGATGTCGGGGTCGACCCCTCGGAATCAGGCGACGAGGACCTCGACGGTCGGCGGGTGGACCCTCAGGCGCTCGCGACGGTGTGCGCCCTCGACGACCTGCCCACTCTCTTCGAGGAGGCGCTCGGGTGGGATGCCGCATCCCTCGCACCGTTCGATGCGGCAGCGCTCACGTGGTGTCTCGCGCGACCGGCACTGCGCGATATCGCGCTGGTTCAGTGGTGCGGCGGGATGGCCGCCGGCGACGAGGCGCTCGATGCTCAGCTGCGCTGGGAGTCGGGAGAGGAGTACCCGACGCATCTGGCGATGCAGATGTGGGGGGAGGGCGAGCGGCCGGATCCCGACCGGCTCGAAGCCGCGCTCGCTCTCTCCCGACGTATCGCGGCGGCGGCCCCCCGAGAGGTGCGTGCCGGACCGCTCGCGACGTGCGCGTGGCTCGCGTGGGCGCTCGGCCGGTCGACCCACGCGGAACGCTACGCGGCGATGGCCTGCGACATCGAGCCCGAGCACGGGCTCGCCGAGATCGTCCGGTCGTTCGTGCACGCCGGCCATCTGCCGGATTGGGCGTTTCGCCGTCCTCACTGACCGCGCCGGTGCCGTCGAGCGATCGGACTCACTTCACGAGCGGGAACAGGATCGTCTCGCGGATGCCGAGACCGGTGACCGCCATGAGCAGACGGTCGATGCCCATGCCGAGGCCGCCCGAAGGCGGCATCCCGTGCTCGAGGGCGCGCAGGAACTCCTCGTCGACGCGCATCGCCTCGGCGTCGCCGCGGGCGACGAGCTTGGCCTGCTCGGTGAACCGCTCTCGCTGGATGACCGGGTCGACCAGTTCGGAATAGCCCGTCGCGAGCTCGAACCCGCGGACGTACAGGTCCCATTTCTCGACCACACCGGCGATGGACCGGTGCTCGCGGACGAGCGGACTGGTGTCGAGCGGGAAGTCCATCACGAAAGTCGGGCGAGTCAGATCCCGGCTTGACGAAGTGCTCCCACAGCTCCTCGACGAGCTTGCCGTGGGTCGCGAGCGGCGGCTCCTCGACGCCTTCGCGCGTCGCGAAAGCGCGCAGCTCGGCCAGCGAGGTCTCGGGGGTGATCTGAGCACCGGATGCCGCGGACAGCGAGTCGTACATCGAGATGCGGTCCCACTGGCCGCCGAGGTCGTATTCGGTGCCGTCCGCCCATGTGACCGTGGTCGTGCCGGCGACCGCGAGCGCTGCGTTCTGCACGAGGTCCTGGGTGAGGTCGGCGATGCCGTGATAGTCCGAGTACGCCTCGTACGACTCGAGCATCGCGAACTCGGGGCTGTGGGTGGAGTCGGCGCCCTCGTTGCGGAAATTGCGGTTGATCTCGAACACGCGATCGAGGCCTCCCACGACCGCGCGCTTGAGGAAGAGCTCGGGCGCGATGCGAAGGTACAGGTCGGTGTCGAACGCGTTCGAATGGGTCGTGAAGGGACGCGCGGTTGCGCCGCCGTGCTGCACCTGCAGCATCGGCGTCTCGACTTCGATGTACCCGCGCTCGGCGAAGGTCTGACGCAGGGAGGCGTTGACCTTCGCCCGAGCCCGCACCGTCTCCCGAGCCTGATCGCGCACGATGAGGTCGAGGAAGCGGCTGCGCACGCGGCTCTCCTCGGAGAGCTCGCCGTACATGTTCGGCAGGGGAAGGATCGCCTTGGCAGCGACCTGCCAGTCCGCCACCATGATCGACAGCTCGCCGCGGCGGCTGGAGATCACCTCGCCGCTCACGAAGACGTGATCGCCGAGGTCGACGAGCTCCTTCCAGCGCTGCAGCGACTCCTCACCGACGCCGGCGAGCGACACCATCGCCTGGATCCGGCTGCCGTCACCGGCTTGCAAGGTCGCGAAGCAGAGCTTGCCGGTGTTGCGGCTGAACACCACCCGGCCCGCGACTGCGGCCGTGACGCCCGTCTCCGCACCGGCTTCCAGCTCCCCATACTGCGCACGAAGCGCGGGAATGGTGTCGGTGATCGGCACAGACACCGGGTACGCACCGCCTGCGGCATCCGGTCGGTCTGCGATCAGCCGCTCCCGCTTGGCCAGACGAACGGCCTTCTGCTCGAAGACATCCTCGTCGGTCGGCTCGGATGCGTCGTCGGGCGCAGGCGTCATGCTCATCGGTTCGGGGCTCCTCGGAAGTCGGGCCCAAGTCTATCGGCGGCTCCTCAGCGGTCCCTTCGGCCCGAGTCCCGCGGCCGCGCTGCTGCCGCCGGATGCCGGCTGGTCCATGCGCGCGGTTCCGTCGACCCCGGCGAATCACCCGCCGATCGTTTCCCCGGGCTCGCTTCCGCCCACCGACCCTGCCTCCGACAGCGCATGATCCACCGTCGAGTGGATCAGAGCCGACAGATACCGGCCCGGGCTCGGTACCCCTGCCTCGGCGAGCAGGTCGGTCGACTGCCGGACGATCGACCGCGAGAACTCCGTCGCGGTCGCGAGCGCCTCGGCGTATATCGGGCGCGACTCCTCGGCGACGACGACCGGTTCGCAGCCGAGCTCGACCGCGATAGCTTGCGCGATGGGTAGGACCGGACCGGGCGCGGTGACCGCGGCATAGGAGTGCGAGAGCTGGCGGAGATCCATCGACGTCCCGGTGAACGCGACGGCCGGGTGCACGGCGAGCGGGATGGCGCCTTTGGCGATCGCCGGGCCGAGGACCGCGGTGCCATAGGCGGGATCGGTGTGCAGCACCAGCTGGCCGGGCTGCCAGGCGTCCAGCTCGGCGAGCCCGGCCACGAGGCCCGGCAGCTCGCCGTGCGGCACGGCGACGATGACCAGCTCACTACGGCGGACCACTTCGAGGGCATCGAGCACCGGAACTCCGGGCAGGATCGCCTCCACACGCTCTTCATCCGACCCGCGGGTGATGCCGACGATTGCGTGCCCGGCACCACCCAGCGCGGCCCCGACGACGGGACCGACGCGTCCCGCGCCGATGATCCCGACGCCGAGCCGTCCGTCGCGCCTCACGACCGCTCCTCGGGGTGCGACCCCTCGACGAGCTCGGGGACCGGAGCGGAGGACGCGGCGGGTGACCCCTCGACGGGCTCGGGGAGTGCGGAGGTCGGCTCGGGTACCGGTGAGGTCGGCTCGGGTACCGGTGAGGACGCCTCGAACTCCGACCCGGTCGCTGAGCCCGCCGAAGCGTCGCCCGCCCACCGGTGGCTGTGGTCCGCGGCGGCCGCCACGATCGCGGCAGCCTCGGCATCCGCGAACACGCCGAGCGCGGCATCCCGGTCGAGCACTCCGAGCCGGCCGGAGACGCGGCCCGAAATCGTGTGCGCGCGGATGCCGGCCACCGACAGGGCGCGATCGACCGGGCCCTGTTCGATGCCGATGCTCTGCATCCGCGCCAGCGGGAAGACGGCGAGCTTGCGCCAGATCACGCCGCGACGCATCAGCAGCGCATCCGGCAGCAGCAGGAAGCCGTTGCGCTTCCATGAGAGCAGGCGCAGCAGGCGGGCGCGCTTCGGCGTGTTCGTGTACGGATCGTCGGCCCGGGGACCGAGCACCCCGTGCTCGAACACGAGCGGCCACTCGCTCTCGGGCAGGTCGGGCAGCAGGAGCCGCAGGACCCGCTCCACGTCGTCGCGAGTGCCTACCGGCAGAACGGTCGTGAATTGGTCGTTGCTGCCGTCGGCGAGGCCTCGCCCGGAGAGCCGGTTGACGGTGATGGCCCACCAGCCGAACGGCCGCCAGAGGATCGACTGATCGACCTCGACAGCGTGCACACGACCCGGAGGCAGGATCTCGGTGATCGTCGTGAATAGTCCGAACGTGATGCGCACCCCGCTCGGCGTCGGGGCGATCGAGTAGCGCAGTGACCGCGTGATGGTTCGCACCCAGTACGCGCCGAAACCGATGACGGCGGGGACGAGCGTGAACAGCACCCACGGCGTTCCGGCGATCGATCCGGCGACGATCGCGACGATCAGGACGATAAGCCAGAGCGTCGACGTGCTGAGCAGGCGAGATGCGATGAGCCGGCCCACCGGGATCTGCACGACCGACTCCGGTTCGCTGACCGGCTCCTCGGCGCCCGAGATCATGCCGGTGATGCCCGCACTGACGACGGATGCCGCGGCCGCCCGCCGCGAGGTGCTCGGGGCTGCTCCTGTCGCTCGCGCCTCGGCGAGGCGTCGCCCGGACGCGAGACGGAGGATGTCGGCGCGGACCGCCTCGGCGTTCGAGGTCGACAGGTACTCGAGCTTCACGTTCGAATCCAGTCCGGCGCCGACCACCTCCAGCTTGGCCATCCCGACCAGGCGCGCGAACATCGGCCGGGTCAGGTTGACTCCCTGCACGCGATCCAGGGGTGCGCGGCGGTGCGTGCGGAAGAGCACGCCGCTGCGCACCTCGACGTCGTCGCCGGTGATGCGGAAGGTGTGGAAGCGCCACGACAGGTAGAACAGGCCGATCAGGAGGATGAGGATCGCCGAGCAGCACGAGCCCCGCGACCAGCACGAGGTTGTTCGCGAGGATGTAGTCGATCGGATCGCCGCCCTGCCACTCCTCGACCTCGACGTCGATGTCTTCGTCGAGCCAGGGAAGGAAGATGAACACGAGCCGGTCGCGGAGGTTCGCGATCACGAGACCGGCGATGACGACGAGGAACAGCCCCCCGCGGAAGAGCGGGGTCAGCGGGTGCAGTCGATGCCACTCGCCGTCGCTCAGCGATGGCGCGGCGGCGGCCGGATGCTGCGCGGGGCTGCCCGATGCGGGCTCGGTGCCCGGCTGCGGAGGCTGTGCGTGCACCTACAGACCCGTCCGGCGAGCCTCGGCGACATCGACGAGCGTGTCGCGCAGCTGCTCCGCCGCTTCCTGCTTGAGCCCCGGGATGACGACCCCGGTCGAGGCGGCGGCGGTCACGAGCTTGAGCTGAGCGATGCCGAATCCCCGGTCGAGCGGGCCGTGCGTGATGTCGATGAGCTGCATGCGCCCGTACGGCACGGCGACGACCCGCTGCCAGAGGATGCCGCGACGGAACACGAGGTCGTCGTGGCGCAGCTGGTATCCGTAGGCGCGAGCCTGACGCGGGGTGATGATCAGGGTCCAGACGAGGATGATGAGCAAGATCCCCCCGGGGATCCACGCCCACCACTGGCCCCACAGGAGCGTCAGCAGCATCACCGCGCCGAGCACGATCAGCGCGACGACGCCCGTGGAGATGAGCTGCACCCACACGTACTGGCGGGCGAGTTGATGCCACGTCCCGTCGCCCAGCGGAAGGCGCGCCGCCGAGCGAGGCTCGCGGATCGCCCGATACGTGCCGTCGTCGAGCACGTCCGGGACGGCCGGCGTCTCGGTGTCGCCGGATGCGATGCCCCCGGGGTTGCCTGCGTCGACGAGGCCCGCTTCGTTGTTCAGTGGTCATGCGTCTCGAGTCCGGGCCCGTCGCCTCCGGGCTGTTCGTCATCATCGTCCTTCCGGATCGTGCAGAGGTGCTCGGCATAGAGTCCCGCTGCGACCAGCAGCGCGCCGCACAGGGCGGTGGCGATGATGGTCCCCAACGAGCCTAGTGAGGGGGAAACCGGCCGGGTGAGCAGGAACAGCGCCAGTCCGCCGGCAAAGCCGGCGACGGCCGCGCCGACGATACTCGACGCCTTCGAGAGCATCGCGATGCGCAGCGCCCAGAACGGATTGACCGGCTGAGCGATCGCCCCGCGCGTGGCGCGGCGGATCGGCAGTGCCAGCGCCACGACGATCGCTCCCAGCAGCGCCAGGAAGATCGGCAGCGTGATCGATGGGATGAAGGTCGCTCGGCCGGCGGCGGTGAGTGCCTGGTCGAGCAGGAACCCGGCAGCGACTCCGATGGCGGCGGCGAGGATCAGGATGCCGACTCCGGTCCGTCTCACGAGGAGCTCCGCAGGTTCTCCAGCAGGGCGTCGACCCTGCCGAGGCCTGGCAGCTCGGCATCCGGATCCACGCTCAGCCACGGGACGAGCACGAAGTCGCGCTCAGCGGCTCTCGGGTGCGGAAGGGTGAGGACGTCGTCTCGGCTGATCACCGGGCCGTACGCGATGAGGTCCAGGTCGAGCGTGCGGTCCCCCCAGCGCTCGCGCCTCTCCCGCCCGTGGCGCGTCTCGATGGCCTGGAGGAAGGCGAGCAGCACCGAAGGCGCGAGACGGGTGGTGACCAGCGCGACGGAGTTCAGATACGGCGGAGCTGCGGCATCCGGCCCCTCCGCCTTCACCGCGACCGACTCAACCGGGGCCGACGCCCGCACCTCGTCGACCAGGGGCAGCCGCCGGAGCTCGGCGACCGCCGCATCGAGGGTGGCGGCGCGTTCGCCGAGGTTCGCGCCCAGGGCGACGACGGCCCGGACGGGCGCCCGATCGGCAGGGGTGACCTGCCCGTCGAATCCCTGGGCCAGCCGCCGGTTCACGAGCGCCGCTCCGGTCCGCCGGGCTGGCGCGCGTCACAAGCTGGGGGTTTGCGGCGGAGCCCCATTCAGGACGCGCGTCAGCAAGGGCATCTTGTGGGGAGTCTCGTCGGGCACGACGAATGGTGACCGCCACGTCGGCGAACTGCAGGTCGATCGGCGCATCAGGCTTGTGCACGGTGACGGCGACCATGCGCACGCCGCTGTAGTCGAGCAGGGCGTCCGCGATGCGCTCTGCGAGTGCCTCGAGCAGATTGACCGGCTCGCCCGCGACGATAGCCGCGATGCGCTCGGCGACCTCGCCGTAGTGGACGGTGTCGGCGACGTCGTCGCTCTCGGCCGCTGCCGCGGTGCTCACGTACAGCGTGGCGTCGACCACGAAGTGCTGCCCGACCCGGCGCTCGTCCTCGTAGACGCCGTGCCGCCCGAATACACGGAGTCCGGTCAGGGTGATCTCGTCAGCGAAGTCCATCGTCTCTCTTCTCGTCGCGGCGGGCCGAAGCTCATCCACCGACCGCGTTCGGGTCCTGCCAGCAGTCAGCGACGCGTAGGGCGTCCCTGGTCGATGCGACCTGATGGACACGCACGCCCCATACTCCCGCCTGAGCGGACAGGACGCTCGTCACCGCGGTCGCAAGATCTCGGCGCTCGTCTGACACTGCGACGGTGTCGTCCTCTCCGGCGAGAGTCTCGGTGATGAACCGTTTGCGGCTGGTACCCACGAGCACACGATGGCCCATGCCGATGATGCGCGGAAGCGCCCGCAGCACCTCCCAATTCTGCGCGCCCTTCTTGCCGAAGCCGATTCCCGGGTCGACGATCAGGCGGGAGGGAGGGATGCCGGCTTCGGCAGCGGCAGTGACCCGCTCGGCGAGCTCGCGGATCACCTCCTGAACCACGTCCTCGTACTCCGCCCGGGCGTACATGTCCGTCGACGGGCCGCGCCAGTGCCCGAGGACGAGGTCCGCGTCAGTGCTCGCGACCGCGGCGAGCAGGTCGGGGTCGGCAAGGCCGCCCGAGACGTCGTTGACGATCCGCGCCCCGGCTTCCACTGCGGCCATGGCCGTGGACGCGTTCATGGTGTCGATGCTGACCGCGACGCCGGCGTCGGCGAGCGCCCGCACCACCGGCAGCACGCGTTCCTGCTCCACGCCGGGCGCGACCCGTTCGGCGCCGGGGCGGGTGGATTCGCCGCCGATATCGAGCACGTGCGCGCCCTGCGACCGCAGGAGCAGGCCGTGCGCGATGGCGTGGTCGGAATCGAGAAAGCGACCACCGTCGCTGAAGGAATCGGGGGTGACGTTGACGATCCCCATGATGAGGGTCGTCATTCGCGCGACGCTCCGAGCAGCGCGATCAACTCCGCCCTGGCGGCCGGTTCGGACAGCTCGCCGCGCGCGGCGATCGTGACGGTGGAAGCATCCGATTGGCGCTCGCCTCGCATGGTGACGCACTCGTGGGTGGCGTCCAGGACGACCAGCACACCGCGGGTGTCGAGGGAATCCGCGATCGTGTCGGCGATCTGCTCCCCCAGGCGCTCCTGCACCTGCGGACGCGACGCGAGGATGTCGACGACCTTCGGCAGCGCGCCGAGCCCGACCACCTGCCCTCCAGGAAGGTAGGCGATGTGCGCGTGGCCGCGGAACGGGAGCAGGTGGTGCTCGCAGATCGAGCGGAAGCGGATGTCGCGGAGCATCACCGCGCCCGAGGGGAGCGTCTCCGGCGCAGGCCCCCGCGAGACCGAGATCGTGTGCGCGAGAGGAGCCGCGGCATCCGCCCCGACGCCTGCGAAGAACTCGGCGTACGCATCGCCGACGCGCTGCGGGGTCAGTCGCAGACCGGGGCGTTCGGGATCCTCCCCGATCGCCGCCAGCAGTTCGCGGACGAGCGCGGCGACTCGTTCACGGTCGACGGCCACGGGCCGAGCCTACGCGGTCGCGGGTCGCGCCTGTCCGGTGGGACGACGCTTCGGAGCCTTCTCGGCCGCACCCTGCTCGGCTTCGACGGCAGCCGCGATGCCCTCGGGGTGCACGCGGCGCGGCACCTCCACCGGCGGCTGGTACGAGACCGGGCGCTCGTTGCTGGAGAGCCACTGCGGGCGCGGCGGGAGCCGCTTGACGTCCTTGAAGATCTCGGCGAGCTCGATGTGGTCGAGCGTCTCCTTCTCGAGCAGCTCGAGAGCAAGCCGGTCCAGGACATCCCGGTTGTCGTTGATGACCTGATAGGCCTCGTTGTGGGCCTGCTCGATGAGCTCGCGAACCTGGAGGTCGATGCGCTCGGCCAGCTTCTCGCTGAACTCGCGCCCGTGGCCCATGTCGCGGCCCATGAAGACCTCGCCGCTCGCCGAGCCGAGCTTGACCGGCCCGACCTCATTGGTCATGCCGTACTCGGTGACCATCTTGCGAGCGATCCCGGTGGCCTTCTCGATGTCGTTGGAGGCACCGGTGGTCGGGTCGTGGAAGACGATCTCCTCCGCGACGCGTCCGCCCATCGCGTACGTCAGCTGATCCTGAAGCTCGTTGCGCGTGACGGAGTACTTGTCGTCCAGGGGAAGGACCATCGTGTACCCGAGCGCCTTGCCGCGGGGCAGGATGGTGACCTTGGTCACCGGGTCGGTGTTGTTCATCGCCGCCGCCGCGAGCGCGTGACCGCCCTCGTGGTACGCCGTGATGAGCTTCTCCTTGTCGCGCATCACGCGCGTCCGACGCTGCGGGCCGGCGATGACGCGGTCGATGGCCTCGTCGAGGGCGCGGTTGTCGATCAGCTGGGCGTTGGAGCGTGCGGTCAGCAGGGCGGCCTCGTTGAGGACGTTGGCGAGATCGGCGCCGGTGAAGCCGGGGGTCTTGCGCGCGACGACTTCGAGGTCGACGCCCTCGGCGAGCGGCTTGCCGCGGCCGTGCACCTCGAGGATCCGCTTGCGGCCCTTCAGGTCGGGCGCGTCGACGCCGATCTGGCGGTCGAAGCGTCCCGGGCGCAGGAGCGCCGGGTCGAGGATGTCGGGGCGGTTCGTGGCCGCGATGACGATGACGTTGACCTTGGGGTCGAAGCCGTCCATCTCGACGAGCATCTGGTTCAGCGTCTGCTCGCGCTCGTCGTGGCCGCCGCCCATGCCGGCGCCGCGATGACGGCCGACCGCGTCGATCTCGTCGATGAAGATGATCGCGGGCGAACTCTCCTTGGCCTGGTTGAAGAGGTCGCGCACGCGGCTCGCACCGACGCCGACGAACATCTCGACGAAGTCCGAACCGGAGATCGAGTAGAACGGGACGCCGGCTTCACCCGCGACGGCGCGGGCGAGGAGGGTCTTGCCGGTTCCGGGAGGGCCGTAGAGCAGCACGCCCTTCGGGATCCGCGCACCGACGGCCTGGAACTTCGAGGGATCCTTCAGGAAGTCCTTGATCTCCTGCATCTCCTCGATGGCCTCGTCGGCGCCGGCCACGTCGTCGAAGGTGACCGTGGGGCTCTCCTTGCTCACGAGCTTCGCGCGCGACTTGCCGAACTGCATGACCTTGCTGCCGCCGCCCTGGGCGCTGGAGAGCAGGAACCAGAAGAGCACGCCGAGGAGCAGCAGCGGAAGCATGAGCGAGAGGAAGCCGTCGAACCAGCTCGGGCGCGGAACCGCATCGTTGAAGCCGTCGGCCGGATCTGCCGCATTGACCGCGTCGACGACCTCGGCGGCGCGAGCCGTGACGTAGTAGAACTGCACGTCGCTCGCGCCCTCGTAGGGCTCGGACAGCTTCATGTCGACGCGCTGGTCGCCGTCGGTGTTGAGGACTTCGGTCACGGTGGACCCGCCGAGGAGCTTCAATCCCTCCTGGGTCGAGATCTGCTTGGCACCGCCGAGGCTGGAGATGAGCGAGAACCCGACGATCAGGAAGATCCCGATCAACAGCACATAGAAGAGCGGGTTGCGGGTGATCTTCTTGAAGTCCATGGTGCGGGCGGCGCCCGTTCCCTTTCGTCGACGATCCGTCCGCACGACGGCAGGGGGCCTCGGCAAACGGTGGAATCAGGGTATCGCGGGCTGTCTATGCCCAGTCTGTGCATTCGCCCACGGCGTATCGGAGGTTGCTGGGAGCTCGGCGCCCGCTCTCGCTTCGGATGGGTCGCTGCGTGATTCGTCCTTCCCGCTCAGCATGCCCGCGGCGCCCTTCGGGCGTCGCCCGCCAGACCCGATGCCAGCTTCGCGGGAAGGACGAATCACTCCGCTCTCTCTCAGAGGCGAGCGGAGCGGGATGGCCCCGCAGCGAAGCTGGCATCGGGACTGGCGGGGGCGCCGGCCGAAGGCCGACGCCGGGGCATGCTGAGCGGAGGGGCCATCCCGCGCAGCGGTGGGGTTGAGCAGCGGGTGGTGGCTCGCGCAGCGGTGGTGGCTGTGCAGGGGGTCGGGTTGAACCGGTGTCAGGCGTAGATGTGCGGAGCGAGGACCGCGACATCCCGCAGATTGCGGTACTTCTCGGCGTAGTCGAGGCCATACCCGACGACGAACTCGGTCGGGATCTCGAACCCGACGTAGCGGCACTCGACGTGCACCTTGGCGGCTTCCGGCTTGCGCAGCAGAGCGAAGACCTCGACGGATGCCGCACCCCGCGATGCGAAGTTCTTGAGCAGCCAGCTGAGCGTCAGACCCGAGTCGATGATGTCCTCGACGATGAGCACGTGCTTGCCGTGCAGGTCGGTGTCGAGATCCTTGCGGATCTGCACCACGCCGCTGGACTGGGTGCCCGCCCCATAGGAGGAAACCGCCATCCAGTCGATCGGCACCACTGTCGGAAGAGCACGTGAGAAGTCGGCCATGACCATGATCGCGCCCTTGAGCACGCCGACGAGCAGGAGGTCCTTGCCCGCATAATCGGCGGCGACCCGGGCGGCGATCTCCTCGAGCTTCTCGAGGATCTGCTCCTCCGTGACGAGCACCTGAGTGATGTCGCTCTGAATGTCCGCCGCACGCATCCTGCGAGTCTATGGCCGCAGGCGCGGACCCCGGCATCGCGATCTCGGTGGGTGGCCCGCACCAGGGGCGGACAATAGGCTTGCCGCGATGGGCGACGGGCCCGTCTGAACGAGGGAGTTCGCGGATGGCCGGACTGGACGACATTCTCAAGGCGCTGCCGATCGACGACATCGCGTCACAGCTCGGGGTCGATCCCAGCGAGGCAGCAGCGCGCAGTCGAGCAAGGCGGTGCGACCATCCTCAGCGGCCTGCAGCGCAACGCCCAGACTCCGGAGGGGGCGGCGGCGATCGAGAAGGCCCTCGGCAAGCACGGCGGTGAAGTCGCCGGCGGCACGGTCGACCTGAAAGCGCTCGACACGGCCGACGGGCAGAAGATCCTCGGCCACATCTTCGGCGGGCAGGAGGATGCTGTCGCGGCCAGGCTCACCGATGAGCCGAAGACCGCAGGGATCGACTTCGGCAAGCTCCTGCCGATCCTCGCGCCGATCATCATGGGCCTCATCGCCAACCAGCAGAAGAGCAAGGCTCCCACGCAGGACGCGCAGACTCAGGGCGGTGGACTCGGCGACCTCATCGGTGGTCTTCTCGGCGGCGGTGCGTCGGGTGGCAGCGGGAGCGGTGGCAGCGCCTCACCCGGCGGGATCGACATCGGAGGTCTGCTCGGCGGGCTTCTGGGCGGCAACAAGTAGGTCGCCCGCCCGCCTGCTCAGGATGCTGTGAACTCCAGGCGCCCGCCGGCGCGGCGTGCGGTGCAGCCGGGCAGGTCGAGCGGCCCCTGCCCCGACCAGTCGGTGACGAGCCGTGCGACCTCGAGAGTCTGCGCGCGCGTCAGGCTCGCGCCGAACTCGGCCGCGACGACATGGCGGATGATGCGGTGCCGCAGCGCCGCGGGGTTCGCAGCGAGCGCGGCCACCGACACCGAGATGCCCGCCTCGGCGTGCTCGACGATGTCTTCGATCGTCTCGTCGATCATCTCCTCGAACGCCTCGGAGTCCTCCCGCAGCTGCGCCGCGGTGCGGGCGAGCGCCTCCGTGACGCCCGGGCCGAGTTCGGCCTCGAGCACCGGAAGCGCCGTCTCGCGCACCCGGACGCGCGCGAAGCGGCGGTCGGCGTTGTGCGGATCCTGCCAGGGCTCGAGCCCCTCTGCCCGGCACGCTGCGTGAGTGGTGGTTCGCCGCACGTCCAGCAGTGGGCGCAGGAGCAGGACGCCGGGCACCAGATCGGATTCCGCGGCCATCCCCTGCAGGCTGCCCGCTCCGGATCCTCGGGCAAGGCCCAGCAGCACGGTCTCGGCCTGATCGTCGAGCGTGTGTCCGAGGAGCACCGCCGCGGCGCCCGCGTCGGCGGCGGCATCCGCCAGCGCACGAAGACGGGCGCTGCGCGCCGCAGCCTCGGGGCCGCCCTCGTCGCCCACCTCCACTCGAACGACGCGCGCCTCGAGTCCCAGAACCTCAGCGTGTGCTGCCGCCGACCGTGCAACCGCCGCAGACTCCGGCTGCAGGCCGTGGTCGACGGTCACCGTGAGGACGCGAAGACCGGCCTTCGGCGCTTCGAATGCTGTCGCCGCCGTCAGCGCGAGCGAGTCCGCTCCACCGGAGAGGCCGACGATCACCGTCGACCCCGGTACCAGACGACCCAGCGCGCGTCGCACGGCCAGCCGGATTTCGGCGACGGACGGATCGAGGCTCGGCCGATGGCTCACCCACCCACGGTACCGCTGGAGTTCGGGCCGCCCAGAGCCCGCGGGTAGGCTGGTCGGCGGCATCCCACACCCGTCATCAAGGAGCACACGCATGGGCGCACACGACGCCGTCATCGAGATCCCCCGCGGAAGCCGCGTCAAGTACGAGGTCGACCACGGTACCGGGCGTGTCTTCCTCGATCGCGTGCTCTTCACACCGATGGGTTACCCGGCCGACTACGGCTTCTTCGAGAACACCCTCGGCGAGGACGGCGATCCGCTCGATGTGCTCATCCTGCTCGATGTCACCCTCTTCCCCGGCGTCATGGTCAATGTGCGCCCGGTCGGCGTGCTCAAGATGAAGGACGAGGCCGGCGGCGACGACAAGCTCGTGGCCGTGCTCACCAAGGACCCGCGCTGGAGCCACATCCAGGATCTCGAGGACGTCCCCGACTACACGAAGAAGGAGATCGAGCACTTCTTCGAGCACTACAAGGACCTCGAGCCGAACAAGTGGGTCAAGGTCGACTCCTGGGGCGGCAAGGCCGAGGCGGACCGCATCCTCGATGAGGCGATCGTCCGCTTCGCCGAGCACGAGGGCCAGACCAAGACCCAGGGTGAGGGCGAAGCCCCCAAGACCGTCTGAGGTCGCTAGACCCAGATGCCCCGCGCCGCCATGAAGTCGATGGGGTTCACGGGGCTGCCCCACACATAGGTCTCGAAGTGCAGATGGCAGCCGAACGAGTTGCCCGTGTTGCCCTCGCTCGCGATCAGATCGCCGGCGTTCACCCACTGCCCGTAGCCGACGAAGATCCCGCCCGGCCGGATGTGAGCGTAGCCGGTTCCGATCCCGCCACCGTGGTCGATCTTGATGTAGTTGCCGTAGCCGCCGTTGTAGCCGGCGTATACGACCGTGCCGGCAGAGGCCGCGTAGATCCCCGCACCGCAGCCCGCCGCAAGGTCGACGCCGTAGTGGATATCCGCTCGAGCAGTAGCCGTTGCCGCACTGCACGTACCGCGGACCATAGCCTGAGGTCTGCCACCCGGACGAGGGCCGGGCCCATCCGCTGCCGACGACGGCGCCACCGTCGCCGCCGCCTCCTCCTCCGCCGCCGCCATCTCCTCCGCCGCCACCGCCGCCACCGCTCGCGGCGGCAGCCGCAGCAAGGCGTGCCGCTTCGGCGCGCTCGGCGGCCAGGCGCTGCTCCTCGGCGATGCGTGCGGCCTCGACTCCCGCCTGGTAGTCGGCGATCGTCTTGGCGGTCGTGTCCTGCAGCGCCGCGAGTTGCGCCTGCAGCTCGCCCAGGTGCAGGGTCTGCTCCTCGAGCGCGGCCTTCGCGGCGTCGGCCGCCTGCTGCGACTCGACCATCTTCTGCTCGGCGACCGCCTGCAGCCGGTCGCGCTCGTTCCGTGCCACGACGGCCTGGTCGCTGAGACTCTGCGCGGCGTCGCGCGCGGTCTTCGCATCGGCGTAGACCGCCTGGTTGCGCTCGATCAGCTTGTCCATCGTGCCCAGGCGCGCGAGGAGGTCGTCGGCGCTGGCGGCCGAGCTCGAGAAGAACAGCTCCATCGAGGTGTCGTCGCCGCCGTTGCGATACAGCTGGGCCGCCACGCGGCCTGCCTTGTTCGCGGCATCGACCGCTTTGGCGGCCTCGGCATCCGCCTGCGCCTGCAGCGACTCGGCGCGCTTGGCCGCGTCGAAATACTCCTGCTGGGCGACATAGAAGGCGTCGGCGGCCTGCTCGGCGAGCGCCTTGGTTCGTGCGACCTCACCGGTGAGGCTCGCGATGAGTCCCTGGATCCGCTGCACCTCGGCGGCCTTGGCCGCCTCGTTGGCCTTCGCGGCCTGAACGTCGTCCCACGACGGATAGGTGGCGGCGAAGGCGGCGGGGATCAGCGGGCCGCCGATAGCGCCGAGCGCGACGACTCCGAGCGCACCGAGACCGAGCGCGCCGCGGCGGCTCACCGCGGGCCAGAGCCGCGCCGCTCAGCCGACGAGGGCGCGCAGCCGCACTCGTCGAGGGGCTTCTCTGATTCCACGGGCACCTCCCGTCGTGGAGTCGACTTCCCTCACACTAGCAACATCAGTCACATGTGCAACGGGAACGCTCGGATTCACAATCCTGCTCCTGTTCGCGCCGGCGCGCACCTCCCCATTTCACCTAGGGCATGCGCCTCGGGAGCGGGGCGCGCCCATGATCGCTCGATCCGTCGCCACCGCCGGCGCACTGCCCGCGCGCGGGCCTCTGCGCGCCGCCGGCTGCTGCCGAGCCCGGCCCGATTGGCGGATCCTCAGCGGATTGCGTATGCTTGAGCGTCGGTAACGGTGAGCCCCCGGGTTCTTCCGGCCCCATCGTTTAGCGGCCTAGGACGCCGCCCTTTCACGGCGGTAGCACGGGTTCGAATCCCGTTGGGGTCACTCCCGACATACAATTCAATACGCATGGCCCTGTAGCGCAGTTGGTTAGCGTGCCGCCCTGTCACGGCGGAGGTCGCGGGTTCAAGTCCCGTCAGGGTCGCTCCACAGCGACGGGCCCTTTCTTCGAAGAGGGCCTTTCGTTTAGGACGCGGCATTCACGGATGCCGCGAGGCTCTGTAGCTCAGTTGGTAGAGCGCACGACTGAAAATCGTGAGGTCACGGGATCGACGCCCGTCGGAGCCACTGGCCCCTCTTCGGCTTCTACTGGAGAGGGGCCTTTCTCGTTCCGGCGAGCGCGCTACTGCAGAACGATCGAGCTGCAGCCGAGCACGGCGCTTCTGCCGGTGGCGTTGGAAACCCCCACAGCGCATACCGAGTGCGCTCCCCTGCCGACCTGGGCACCGGCGAAGAACGCATGATCGCCGGGAACCCCGTACGGGCGAAGGTAGGGGCTCGGCAATGCGGCCGTCACGGCGCCGAGCCAGCGCCCGTCGACGATGATGCCGACCGGGATCTGCGCATAGAGGTTGGCGTGATCGAAGCCCCACCCCATGATGGCCATCGTCCCGCTGCCGACGTCGACGAGGCTGAGATCACCCTGCGGCAGGAGCACGGGGATCGTCACCGACACGCAGGGCGGGTAGGCGTTCGCTCCCGCTCCGATGCCGACACCGACGATGCAGATCTTGTACGTCCGGCCATCCGCCAGCGCCGTCGACCAGCGGAAGCCATGGCTGGCCGGCACACCGAAAGCGCCGAGCTCGGGCGACGGATCGCCCGCATAGATGGCCCCGATCCACCGGTCATCGATCGTCATGCCCACCGGGATGCGCTCGTACAGGTCGCTCCGGTCGAACGCCCAGCCGCGCAAGGTGACGGTGGATCCCTGCACATCCACCTGCAGGGCGGCCTCGGCATTGAAGAGCGCGCGCTGCTGCGCCGCGGTCGTGCCTCCGATGACGAACCGGGCGAGGAACCGGGCGATCGCTTCGTTGCCCGTCCGGTTGAAGTGGACCCAGTCCTGCGAGGAGTGGAACGCGGGAGGGTTCAGTCCCGAGGCGATCCACGACCGATCGGCGGCCGTCGGGACGAGGCCGGAGTCGGTGATCGCCCCGTTCCCGATGTACTCGTCGAGAGGCGCATAGCGATCGCCGTAGCGCTGATCGAGCTCCCTGTTCACCTGCGAGCGCGCTATTCCGTAGATCGATCCCGAGTTGCCCCACGCGGGCGTGATGGACACGACCCAGAAGGGCTGGTCGGAAACGCTCTTGTGCAACGCGACCATCGCCTCGACGTCAGCGATGATCTGCTCCGGCGCCGTGAGGTTGTTGGTACCGGCCCAGATGATCGAGGCGGCACCGGGTGCCATCGCCTGAAGCGACACGATGGGGGTTCCGGGCGCCACCTCGATGGGGTCACCGGGAGTGTCGCGGACGAATCGCCAGCTGATGCCGATGTCGGGTCGGTGAATGAGGGTGCCCGTGAGGCCGGCGATCGACACGCGAAGGGTCACGCCGCCCATCATGTTGACGGGCACCTCGGCCAGATACGGCTCGGGCAGATTCGTCGCCTCGGTCGGTGCGATGGTGACCGGCTGCGTGAGCTGCATCCGGTAGGCGCCCGCGTTGACCGCGATGGACGTCGAGGTGTGACCGCCCAGGGAATACGCCAGGGTCGTCCAGCCCGGCAGCACCGCGTTGAGCGGATATGACGGGTCCGGCCCGCACACACTCCCGAGCAGGCTGTCGCCGTAGCACTGCACGGTCTGCGGAGCGACCGCCGGCGGGCGCGGTGAACGGCACCGGCTGCGGCTCGAAAGGCCCCGGTACGACGTCCTGAGTGGACTGCTCGATGATGGCTTCCTCCACCTGCTCGCCCAGATCGGCGGGAGGGGGCGACTCGGCGGGCGGAGGCACAACGCCGGGATCCGGCGCGGGTCCGGGCGTGGCGTCCGGCGCGGGCTCGGCAGGCGTCGTCAGCTGGGCGGAGGGGGGCGGATCCACGGACGGCGGCTCGACCGGTTCAGGAGACGCCGCGGGTGTCTCGGCCGTCGAAGGTGATGGAGACGGTGTGGATGGTCGTCGACCGAAGCGATCGGTGCCATCAGCAAGGACACTGCGGCGACAAGGGCCACTACGGCGTGGTGCAACGCGAACTCTCCTGCGGTCAGAACGCCGCCGAGCGGCAGCAATACAGAATATGCGGTGCCGCCGCGAGGCGAAAAATCCGGCCACGCCCGCTTCCACGCGCCCATTGACGACGGATGCCGGACTTGGGAGTCTGTAGCGCGTGCCGCGACGGAGCGGCGTCGGGGAGGGGATCGACATGGCGATGTCGGAGCGGGCGGTCAGAGCGAGGTCGTCGATCGAACGGGTGACAGCGTTCCTCACCCACATGCAGTCGCTCGTCCAGGATCCCGATGCGCTGGATTTCACCTTCGGCAATCCGCACGAGATGGCTCTGTCCGGTCTCACCGATGCCATGCGTGCGCAGCTCGAACCGAGATCGGTCGACTGGTACGCGTACAAGTCCAGTGAGCGGCCGGCGCAGGAGGCGGTGGCGGAAGGGCTCAGCCGCGAGCTCGGGCTGGCGTTCGATCCCGACGACATCGCGATGACTCAGGGCGCCTTCGGGGCGATCGCGCTGGCGCTGGCGCTGGTCGCGGACGCCGGCGACGAGGTCATCATTCCGGCTCCCGGATGGTTCTGCTACGAGCCGATGCTGCACGCCGCCAATCTGGTCCCGGTCACGGCAGCCCTGGACGCGAACGGATTTCTCACTCGACATCGACGCGATCGCACGCGCGATCACCGCGAGAACGCGCATGGTCATCGTGAACTCCCCGTCCAACCCCACCGGAAGGGTGTTCCCGAAGGAGACGTGGGACGAGCTCGCCGGGGTTCTCGAAGGTGCATCCCGCGCACACGGACACCGGATCTGGCTGCTGTCCGATGAGCCGTACCGTCGCATCCGCTTCGACGGGATCGGCTTCGCCAGCCCGGCCGGCTCCTACCCGTGGACGATGATCGACTACAGCTACGGCAAGGTCCTCCTCGCCCCCGGTCAGCGACTGGGCTACCTCGCGCTGTCGCCGCTCATGCCCGCCTCCGAGCGGGAGGAGCTGCGCGGCGCGTTCATTCCGGTCCAGCTCGCCATCGGCTGGGGCTTTCCGAACGCGCTCATGCAGTACGCCGCCCCCGCGCTGGAGAGCGTGTCCATCGACATCGCGGAGCTGACCCGCAAGCGCGACCGGCTCTACGGCGCGCTCACCGACGCGGGGTACACGCTCACCCGCCCGGAGGGCACGTTCTACCTGTGGGGCGTCGCTCCGGGCGGCGACGCGCGGGCTTACGCCGATGCACTGGCCGCAGAGGGCGTCTACGTCATGCCGGGGACGATCTTCGACCGCCCCGAGCATTTCCGACTCTCCCTCACCGCGACGATGGACACGATCGAACGCGCGCTGCCTCAGCTCGTAGCGGCCGCACAGCGCAGCTGACGCCGCATCAGGCGCCCGGAATCGCCGCGGAGCCGACTCGCGTCACGTGCCGAGCGTGACGTCCACCTGGATCTCGGCCGCCAGGTGCTCGAGCGCAGCCCGCACCGCGTCGAAATCGACGGATGCCGGAACCTTGGCCGCGATGGTCGCCTCGAAGAGGCGGCCGCCCGACATCGCGGCATCCCGCGTCTCGGTCGTCATCCGCTCGATGCTGAGGCCGTAGTCGCTGAGGGTCGAGGAGACTTCGCGGACGATGCCCGGGTGGTCGTTGCCGAGCACGCGGAACGCGAACTGACGGTCGGGAGCGGCATCCGCAGAGCCGGCTTCGCCGGTATGGGTCGCCACGGTCAGCAGGCCGTCCAAGCCGGTCAGCGCCGACCTCAGCTCGTCGAGCCGATCGGGCGCGACCGAGACCTCGATGATGCCTGCGAACGCACCGGCGAGCTCGGCGAGCTGGCTGTTCTCCCAGTTGCCGCCGTGGGCTGTGACCACTTCGGCGACCGCGGCGACCAAGCCCTGGCGATCGTCACCGACGACGGTGAGCACGAGCGTTGTCATGAGCCACAGCGTAGCGAGCCGGCCCAGGCGAGCGCCGGGGTATCGCGAACCTCACGTCCCCGCGGGCGCGCGTGGGTTCCCCGAGTTCCCAGGGACGACACCGTACGATGTGCGGTGAGGCGCATGTCCGACGGTCGGGGCGCCAACCTCTCTCCGGGATAAGGGCCGTGACCGACTCAACACGAAACGGTGCGCGCACGTCGCGCGTCTCTCCTCGCGTTCGTCGTCGCCGGCGTCTCGTGACGTTCATCTCGGCGGCGGTGCTCGTCGCCGCGATCGTGACGACGGTCTCGGTGCTCGCCATCAGTCGCGGCGGAGGACAGGCCACCGCCGGACCGACGGCTTCTGCGGCAGCGACGACTGCGCCGTCCGAGGCACCGTCGGAGCCGCTGACCGCCGCACAGGAGCTGCTGGCCACGACCGATGACCCGGCCGCCTGCGCCGTCAGCTTCGCCGGCGACGGGGTGGCCGATGAGCCGATCCTCGAGACGCAGGGGGTCCTCTACGCGGGCCTGCCGGTGCCGCAGCGCGACGGGCTCGTGTTCGCCGGGTGGTACGCGACACCCGAGGACGCCGCAGCCTTCGCCATTCCCGGTCGCGTCAACGGCTCCGAACTCGTCGTCTGCACGGACCGGCAGGTGACGCTTCACGGCTCGTGGAAGACCCCAGAGGAGAACACCGCCGAGAACGCGCGGATCCCGATCATGATGTACCACCAGTTCACCACCCGCCCGGAGGGCGAGGACGGGTGGCTCCGGGGCAACTACGCCTACATCGGCGACTTCGACGCGCACATGAATCACATCGCCACCGGCGGCTTCTACCTGCCCACCTGGGACGAGCTGAGTGCGTTCATCGACGGGCGCCTGTGGCTGCCCAACCATTCCGTGATCATCACCGACGACGACGCCGACCAGACCTGGTTCGACCTCGCCGCCCCGGTGGTCGACAAGTACAAGCTGCTCACGACGTCGTTCATGATCACCGCGCACCGGCAGGACCCGGCGCCCAACGCCTACGTGCTGCGCCGCTCGCATACCCACGACATGCATCAGGCAGGAGCGAACGGCCAGGGCCGGATCGTCAACTTGACCCCCGACGAGATCGCCGCGGACCTCGAGGCCTCCGCGTCGGTGCTGGGTGTCAAGGAGGTGATCGCCTACCCGTTCGGCCACTACAACGACACAGCCAAGCAGGGCGTGACGCAGGCCGGCTTCGAGATGGCACGCACGATCGAGCCCGGTTACGTCTCGATCGGCACGGACAAGCTCGCCCTGCCGGTGGTGCGGGTCAATTACGGGATGGGACTCGACGCGATCGTCGGCCTGATCGGCTGATCACGCGCGATGCCGGCGACCGCGGCATCCGCCTGCTGTCACAGTTCGCCGGGCGACATGGCCTGCGCGTCGAGCTCCTCGACGAACTGGCGGGCCTTGCTGGCCTGGAGGCCCGCCTTGCGCGGGGCGTAGACGACGAGCGAGTGGAAGACGAACCGCACGACGAACGCGACGATGAGCGTGATCGCCGTGGCGATGACGGCGGAGATGTGTCCACCCGAGACCATCAGCGCGACGATCGGGATGCGGATCAGCAGCTCGGCGTTGTTGAAGGTGAACGACTTGGCGAAGCGTGTCCAGACGCCGGATGCCTCGCCCCTCATGTCCTGGAAGACGAAGCGCTCGATCAGCAGGAAGTTGCCGATGATCGTCACCTCGGAGGCGATGATCGCCGCGGCGATGTAGTTGACGCCCAACTGGGTCAAAGCCCACACGATGAGCACATTGGCGATCGCGCCCAGGCCGCCGATGACGGCGAACAGCGACATCTTGCCGAACCGCAGCGCAGTCAGCTGCGTGAGGAAATGGATGCCCTGGCGCACCGACGCCTTCGACTCGCCGGCGTGCCGGTGCGCGAAGTGGAACGGCACCTCGGCGACGCGCAGGTTCTTGCGGGCCAGGATCTCGAGCAGGATCTTGAATCCCCGCGGCCTCAGGATCGCGGCATCCACCGCCCGTCGGTCGACGAGGAAGAAGCCCGTCATCGGGTCTGAGACGCCCTTCAGGCGGATCGGGAACATGGCTCGCGTCAGCGCCGTCGTCGACTTCGAAACCAGGACACGGGTGCGATCGGCCAGGCCCGTCGAGGTTCCGTCACCGGCGTAGCGGGACGCGATGACGATGTCGACGTCGCCGCGGGCGAAGCGATCGTAGATGTCGCGGATCTCCTCCGGCGGATGCTGCAGGTCGCCGTCCATCACCAGGCATGCGTCTGATGCAGCGGCGGCCAGCCCCTCGAGAACCGCTCCGCCGAGCCCACCCGTGCGATGCTCGCGGTGGATCAGCCGGACCGGGAGAGCTGCGGATGCCGCGACCTCCCGGACGATGGCGGGTGTGTCGTCCGTGCTGTCGTCCACGAAGATGATCTCTGCATCGATGCCGTCGGTCTCCGCGGCGACACGACGAACGAGCTCCGCGACGTTGGGAGCCTCGTTGTATGTCGGAACGATGATCGAAAGCTGCATGGGCGCATCTATCGTCGCATGCGAGCGACCACCACGAAGCTCAGGATTCCAACACTGCGGTGCGCGGCATCCGGCAGTCCCCCAGCATCCATCCGGAAGAATGGAGGGATGACTTCCTCCCCCTCCACCATCACCGTGTTCGGCGCCGACTGGTGCCGGGACTGCGTTCGCACGAAGAGCCAGCTCGATTCCCTCGGAGTCGCGTACACGTATGTCGACCTCGAGACCGACCCTCCCGCCGCCGACATCGCCCGCGAGATCTCCGGCCGAACGAGCATCCCCGTCGTGGTGTACCCCGACTCGTCGCATCACGTGGAGCCGTCCAACGCGGACGTCGAAGGCAAGCTCCGCGAACTCTCGCTCATCTGAGGTCGCGTCGGTGGGCTGATCCGCGGCTGACCGGCGTCGAGACGTGACCCGCCGTTCGGCGGTGACGGGAGCAATCAGCCCCGGGTGTGTACGGGATGCGTTCATATGGATAGCGTGAGCGTCAACTGACCGAACGGACTGTTGGAGGCTCCCATGCCCACCCCCCCACGCCATCTTCGAGTCGTCCTGACCGCCATCGCCGTGGCGACGGTGACGCTTCTGGGTGCGACGGCTGCCGCCGCCGCACCCGGCACACCCGGGACGCCACGATACGGACCCGGCGCCGACGGCGCGGGTGATCCCTACTTCCCGCTGGCGGGCAACGGCGGAATCGACGTCATCCACTACAACCTCGACCTGGATTACACGCCGCCCGCGCCGGAGCCGGCGCCGCTCGAGGGAACGCTCGCCGGCGTCGCCACGATCGACCTCGTCGCCACCGCGGATCTCGACCGGTTCAACCTCGACCTGCGGGGACTGACGGCCTCGTCGGTCGTCGTCAACGGGAAGAGCATGGGCTTCGACCAGGTCGAGAACGAACTACGGATCAGCCCGCGGCCGAAGCTCAAGGCCGGCCAGAGCGCGACCGTGGTCGTCACGTACGCAGGCACGACCATTCAGCCCACCGACATCGAGGGTGCCCTCTACGGCTGGGTCACGACGCGGGATGGGGCGATGGTGGTCAGCGAGCCCGACGGCTCAGCGACGTGGTTCCCGGTCAGCGACCATCCGACCGACAAGGCGACATACTCCTTCGACATCACGGTGCCCGATGGACTCGTCGCCGTGGCGAACGGGCTGCTCGAAGGTTCGGCCTCAGCGAACGGACTCACCACCTGGAGCTGGGATGCCCCCGATCCGATGGCCGCGTACCTGGCGACTGCGACGGTCGGCGACTTCACACTGCAGCAGTCCACGGCGCCGGACGGCACGCCGATCATCGACGCGATCGATCCGGCGCGGCTGGGCACCCCGGTTGCGGCGCTGGCGCTCACCGGTCAGATGATGGCGTTCTTCTCGGAGCGCTTCGGCCCGTACCCGTTCGTCGCATACGGGGCGATCGTCGATGACGACTCCGTCAGCTACGCCCTCGAGACGCAGACCCGGTCGTTCTTCTCGCGCACCGCGAGCGAGGGCACGGTCGCTCACGAGCTGGCCCACCAGTGGATGGGAAACCATGTCAGCCCCGAGCGCTGGGCCGATATCTGGCTCAACGAGGGGTGGGCGACCTACTCGTCCTGGATCTGGACCGAGAGCCGGGGTGGCCTGACGGCGGAGCAGCGGTTCACCACCGTGATGAACCGGTCGGCCACCTCGTCGACGTGGAACACCGTCCTGGCCGATCCGGGTGCACTCGGCCTGTTCGGCACAGCGGTCTACGACCGCGGCGCGGCGCTCCTGCACGCGCTGCGTCTCAAGATCGGCGACGCCGCGTTCTGGGAGCTCGCGCAGACCTGGGTCGAACGCTATGGCGGTGGGACCGCGACGACCGCGGACTTCATCGCGCTGTCGGCGGAGGTCTCCGGTCAAGACCTCACCGCTTTCTTCCAGGTGTGGGCCTACGACCCAACCAAGCCGACGAGTTGGTAGGACGCGCAGCGCCGCGGTATCTCCGGATGCCGCGGCGCTCCCGTGCGCGAGCAGGCTGCCGCGCCATGGTGGGGCGCAGTCGCGGCTGAGTAGGCTGGGCGGGTGAGCGAGGGCGTCGAACGCAATACGCGCGCGATCGAAGGGACGGTCGTCACCGACTTCTCCGACCGCATGAGCTACGGCGGCTACCTCGAGCTCGACACTCTGCTCGCCGCGCAGCATCCGCTGAGCTCGCCCGAGCACCACGACGAGCTGCTGTTCATCATCCAGCACCAGACGACCGAGCTCTGGCTCAAGCTCGTGCTGCACGAGCTCTCCGCGGCCTGCCGGTTTCTGCGCGAAGACCAGCTCGCCCCCGCTCTGAAGTGCATCGCGCGCGTCAAGCACATCCAGCGCACGCTGACGGAGCAGTGGTCGGTCCTGGCGACTCTGACGCCTGCCGAATACGCGCAGTTCCGCGGAGTGCTGGGCAATGCGAGCGGGTTCCAGTCCGCGCAGTACCGCGCTGTGGAGTTCACGCTCGGCAACAAGAACGCGGGGATGCTGCGCGTCTTCGCCGCCGATCCCGACGCGGAGCAGCTGGTGCGCCAGACGCTCGAGGCGCCGAGCCTGTACGACGAGTTCCTCCGCCTGCTCGCGCGCTCGGGCTATCCCATCCCCGACGAGGTGCTGCAGCGCGACGTCACTCAGGCGTGGACCTTCACGCCGGAACTCGTGCCGATCTTCGCGTCGATCTACGCCGACCCGCAGACGCATTGGGCCGCGTACGAGACGTGCGAGGAGCTCGTCGACCTCGAGGACAACTTCCAGCTCTGGCGCTTCCGGCATCTGAAGACCGTCGACCGGATCATCGGATTCAAGAAGGGAACCGGCGGCTCGAGCGGAGTGCCCTTCCTGCAGAAGGCGCTCGAGCTGACCTTCTTCCCCGAGCTGTTCGCGGTCAGAACCGAGATCGGCGCCTGACCGGATGCCGCACCACGACCCTTTCGCGCTGCGCGAGCTCCTCGGCGAGGAGACCGGGCTGTGCCGCCGTGCGATCACCGGCGAGTCCGGCGTCTCACTGCCGCCGCTGATCGATCATCACGTGCACCTGCATCTCATCGACGAGCGACGGCTGCGCGTCCATGGCATCGCAGGAGTCCTCGACCTCGGCGGCGACCCCGTCGCCCTGGCTCGACGGCCTCGGAAGGGCATGCCCCGAGTGGCATACGCCGGAGCATTCCTCACGGCGCCCGACGGATATCCTGTCGGGCGCTCGTGGGCACCGCCGGCGACCATCCGGCAGGTGCAGGACCCGTCGACTCATCCCGGTGTCCCGGGCGGCGCGGCGACCGCTGTCGACGAGCAGGCGTCCTTCGGAGCGTCCGTCATCAAGATCGTTCTCAACTCCGAGGCCGGGCCCGTCCTCGATGCCGCCACGCTCACGGCGATCGTTGCGGCGGCGCGCACGCACGCATTGCCCGTGGTGGCGCACGTCGAGGGCCCCGGCATGGCGCATGCCGCCATCGACGCGGGCGTCGACGCCCTGGCCCACACACCGTTCAGCGAGCTGATGGATCCGTCGCTCATCGCCGCAGCTGTCAGGATCGGGCAGCGATGGATCTCGACGCTCGACATCCATCGCGCTGATCCGGAGAGCAGTGACATCGCTCGCACGAATCTCGAGCGGTTCCGGCGTGCGGGCGGAACCGTCCTGTACGGCACCGATCTGGGCAACGGCGACCTTCCGACGGGCGTCAACGCTCGAGAGCTCGCTGCGCTCCACGGGGCGGGACTGCGGGGGGCCGCGCTGCTCTCCGCCCTCACCGACCCCTGGCCCAAGGCGCAGCGATCACGCGCCGTCGCCACGTTCGTCGCCGGCGATCCGCCCTCCGACCTCGACGCGGTGCCGGCCTGGCTCGCGGGCGCGGTCGTCGTCCCCTCCGAGGAGCTGATCCACGATGACCACGGTTGACCGTCCCGGCCCGGATGCCGTCCGCGAGCCGGCGCCCGATGCGCTCGCCGCCGAGGCCGCTGCGCTCGATGCCGCCGACCCGCTGGCCCGGGTACGGGGCGAATTCATCGGCGCGCATACGCCGCTGGTCTACTTCGACGGCAACTCCCTCGGCCGGCCCCTGCGCCGCAGCGCCGATCGACTGCAGCGATTCGTCCATGAGCAGTGGGGCGGCCGGCTCATCCGCGGCTGGGACGAATCGTGGATGGAGCTGCCGTTCGAGATCGGCGACGCCGTCGGCAGTGCGGTGATCGGCGCGGCCCCGGGCCAGACCGTCATCGCAGACTCGACGACGGTGATGCTGTACAAGCTGATCCGCGCGGCATTCGATGCGCAGCGGGCTGTCGACGCGAACCGCATCGAGATCGTCGTCGACACCGACAACTTCCCCACCGACCGGTACCTCGTCGAGGGCATCGCCGCCGAGCGCGGAGGGCGGGTCCGGTGGATCGAGGTGGATCGCTCATCGGGCGTGACCGCCGACGCCCTCCGCTCAGCGGTCGGACCGCAGACCGCGGTCGTGGTGCTCAGCCACGTCGCCTACCGGTCGGGCTACCTCGCCGATGCGCCTGCCCTCACGAGCATCGCACGCGACGCCGGCGCACTCATCCTGTGGGATCTGTGCCACTCGGCCGGCTCGGTGCCGGTCGAGGCGGACGCCTGGGGTTTCGATCTCGCCGTGGGGTGCACGTACAAGTACCTGAATGGCGGCCCCGGCTCGCCCGCGTTCGCGTACGTCGCCGCCCGCCACCAGGACCGGCTCGCCCAGCCGATACAGGGGTGGATGGGTGCCGCCGACGTCTTCACGATGGGTCCGCGCTACGTGCCCGCCGAAGGGATGCGACGGTTCCTGTCGGGCACGCCTCCGATCGTCGGCATGCTCCCGCTCCAGGACACTCTGGCCCTCCTTCAGGATGTCGGCATCGAGGCGGTCCGGGCCAAATCGATCGCCCTGACCGAGTTCGCGATACGGCTTGCGGACGTACTCCTCGGTCCGATCGGCGTGACCGTCGCGTCACCGCGAGACGCGGCCGAGCGGGGCGGCCACGTGACGCTGCAGCATCCGGCCATGCGCGGCGTCACCGCGCGCCTCTGGGCGCAGGATGTGATCCCGGACTATCGCGATCCGGGCGGACTGCGCATCGGACTGTCGCCGCTGTCGACCAGCTTCGCCGAGACCCTCGACGGCATCGTGGCCGTCCGCCACGCCGTCATCGCCGAGACCGCGTAGGCGTACAGCACCGATGAAGCGCAGAACTACACTGGCGCGATGAGCACCGACGCTCCCGACGCCGGCGCCGAGACCGCGTACACCGCTGCCCGGCCCGATCGCCTGTCCTCAGGCACGATCGCGCGCTATGCGGCGGGCTCACTGGGCACCGGCGGTTTCGCCACCCTCCCGGGCCTCGTGCTGACCTACTACCTCACCGATTCGCTCGGCGTCGCCGCCCTCGCAGCCGGGGTGGTGATCACCGCCGCGAAGATCTGGGACGTCGTGATCGACCCGGTGATCGGCGCCCTGACCGATCGCGATCTCGCTCGGCACGGCACCCGGCGGCGACTGATGCTGATCGGTGCGTGCTCGATCGCGGCGCTGTTCGCACTGACCTTCGCGGTGCCGCCGACGCTCGGACCGGTGGTCGGCGCGATCTGGGTGCTCATCGCGTTCCTGCTCACGGCAACGGCATTCAGCCTGTTCCAGGTGCCCTACATCGCACTGCCGGCCGAGTTGACACCCGGCTACGACGAGCGCACACGCCTGCTCACCTGGCGCGTGGTCGTGCTGACCTTCTCCATCCTGCTGTTCGGCGCGGGTGGCCCCGCCCTTCGCGCGATGTCGGACGACCCGACGACCGGCTACCTCGTGATGGGCGTCGTCGCGGGCATCGTGATCGCCGGAGGCATGCTGATCGCCACGACGGTCGCCCGCCGCCCGGTCACCGCCGGCGGTGCGCTCCTCACGGAGGCCGCGCTCTCGAAGATCGCACGCGTGCCCATGCGCGAGCACTATGCCGACGGCATCCGGTCTCTCCGTCGCAGCGCGCCGTTCCGGGCGCTGCTGTCGACGTTCGTGCTGCAGGCCCTGGCGACCGGCCTGATGCTCGCCGGAGCTCAGTACGTCGCCACGTGGGTGATGCGCTCCGAAGACGCGGTGCAGCTGCTGTTCATCGCCCTGATCGCCCCGGCACTGATCGCCGCCCCGGGCTGGGGCGTGGTGGCACGACGACTCGGCAAGGAGCGCACCTTCGCGATCGCGAGCATCGTCTTCGCGGCGGCCGCGCTGACGATCGTCATCGCCCTGTGGAATCCGGGCGACTGGATCTACGGATCGGTTGCGGTGGCGGGCATCGCCTACGCGGGCATGCAGTCGCTGCCGATGGCGATGCTGCCCGACGTCATCTCCCACGACGAGATCACGAACGGGCCGGGCAGGGCAGGCGCGTTCAGCGGCGTGTGGACCGCTGGCGAGACGATCGGGTTCGCCCTCGGCGCCACCGCGCTCACCGTCATCCTCTCGGTGACGGGCTACGTGTCGTCGACCGCGGAGGAGTTCGTGACCCAGCCGGATGCCGCCATCGCGGGAATCGTGATCAGCTTCAGCCTGGTGCCGGCCACGCTCATCGCCGTGAGCCTCCTCACACTCGCCCGCTACCGGCTGCGCCGCTCCGACATCGAGCCGAGCAGGTGACATCCGGACCCACTCAGGGTGAGACTGCGTTCCAGCGCGTAAGCTGAAGATCCCGCCCGAAGGAGAGCGTTGTGACGCCCAGCGCCAAGTCCGCCGCCGTCGCGAAGACGGCTGCCGCGACGACCGCAGCCGCCACCAAGCCGGCGCCTGACTCAAAAGCCCGCACCAGCGCGACGGCACTCTCCGAGGCGGAACGCGAGAAGCTCGACGCGGCCGTGGCGGACGTCCGCACAGGATCGCGAACCTGGTCGCACCTCACGCTGGATCAGCGCACAAGGCTGCTCGAGCGCCTGCACGCGACGACCGCCGCACACGCGGAGGAGTGGGCGGATGCCGCCGCACTCGCGACCGGCATGGAGCCGGGACACGCCCTGCGCGGAGAGCTGTGGCTGGAGGGGCCCTACGCCGCCCTCGTCGCGCTCGAGTCCTACCGGACGACCATGCGAGCACTGGCGAAGGGCGCAAGCCCGCTCGACGACGTCAGGCTGGACGCGGCTCCCGGCGGTCGGCTGCGAGCCCACGTGTTCCCGCAGCACGCCATGGACAGAGTCCTCCTGGCGGGCTACACGGGCGAAGTGTGGTTCGAAAAGGGAGTGACCGCGGCCGATGCCCGCTCCGCCGCAGGACTCGCTCAACTCCAGCCGACCCGCAGCGGCGGGGTCGGACTCGTCCTGGGCGCGGGCAATGTCGCGTCCATCGCAGTGCTCGACGCCTTCTACGAGCTGCTGGCCCACAACCGCGTCGTCATCCTGAAGGTCAATCCCACGCAGGACTCGCTGGTCCCCGTCTTCGAACGCGCGCTGGCGCCGCTGATCGAACCGGGTTTCCTCCGGATCGTGCGTGGCGGCGGCGACGTGGGCGGGTACCTGACTGGCCATGACGGTATCGACCACGTCCACATCACCGGTGCCGCTCCCACCTTCGACGCGATCGTCTGGGGCACCGGTGCCTCGGCCGCGCGGCGTCGCCGGGAGGGTCGCCCGCAGCTGAGGAAGCCGATCACCGCGGAGCTCGGAGGGGTGTCGCCGATCATCGTCGTCCCCGGCCGCTGGACCGACGCCGACCTCCGCTATCACGCCGAGCACATCGTCACGATGCGGCTGGAGAACAGCGGCCACAACTGCATCGCGGGCCAGGTGGTGATCCTCAGCTCCGACTGGGCGCAGCGCGATGAGTTCCTCGCTGCCCTGCGGTCAGCATTCGCCACGGCGCCGAAGCGCCCGCTCTGGTACCCCCGCAGCGACGAGAAGCTCAGCGCCGCGGCATCCCACTATCCCGATGCCGAGCGATCCGGTGACCGAAGCCGGCTGCTGATCGAGGTCACCGAGGGTCAGGACGCAACCGCCCTCGAGACCACGGAGTACTTCGCGCCCGTGCTGGGTGTCGTCTCCCTCGCCGGCAACGGCCAGGAGTTCCTCGACGCGGCGATCACTCACGCGAACGAGAAGATCGCCGGCACGCTTGGCGCCAATGTGCTGATCGATCCCGACACGCAGTCCGCCCTCGGCGACGCGTTCGAGCGCGCGATCGCCGACCTGAACTACGGCGCGATCGCTGTCAACTCGTGGACCGCGTTCGTGTACGCCACCCCGATCCTTCCCTGGGGGGCGTTTCCCGGCGGCACGCTCGAGAACGTCCAGAGCGGCATCGGCGTGGTGCACAACGCCCTTCTGCTCGACCGCGTCGAGCGTTCGGTCAGTCGGGGTCCGTTCCGGCCGTTCCCGCGCTCGATCTCGACGGCTCTGAAGTCGCGCAGCCTCTCGGCGGCCCTCGTCCTGCCGAAGCCGCCGTGGTTCCTGCACTCCCGCACCGGAACCGCCGTCAACGAGGGACTGACGCGGTACCACATGGACCGGAACGTCGCCCGGCTTGCACGCACGCTTTTCCAGGCGCTGCGGGCATGAAACCGCGGTCCGGCCGCGAAACCCGTGACCTCATCGCCGATTACATCGTCGTGGGCGCCGGATCGGCCGGCGCGGCGCTGGCCGCCCGGTTGAGCGAGGACCCCGCCGTGTCGGTTCTGCTGCTCGAGGCCGGCGGCCGCGACAAGGCGCTGCAGCTGCACGTGCCGGCCGCGTTCAAGACGCTCTTCCGCGGTGAGTACGACTGGAACTACGACACCGTCCCGCAGCCTGCGCTCGAGAACCGCACCATCTACTGGCCGCGCGGCAAGACTCTGGGGGGCTCATCCTCGCTCAACGCGATGATGTGGATCCGCGGGTTCGCAGCCGACTACGACGACTGGGCGGATGCCGCCGGTCCACGCTGGTCCTGGAAGGCACTGGTCCCGTACTTCCTGCGCGTCGAGCGGACCCAGGACCCCGCCGACCCCACCCAGGGCGCCCACGGCGCCCAGTCCGTCGAGCATCAGCGTGACCCCCGGCCGCACACGGAGGCCTTCCTGGAGGCGGCGCAGGAGGCGGGCCACACCCGCACCGCGCCGAACCTGCCCGAGCGGCAGGGGTTCGCCCAGACGATGGTCTCGCAGCGACGCGGCGCGCGCGCCTCGACCGCCGACGCGTACCTCCGGCCGGCGAGGAAGCGGCGCAACCTGCGCGTGGTCACGGGCGCTCTCGTGCGGCGCGTGACGTTCACCGCGGACGCGCCGCCTCGCGCGACCGGGGTCTACGTCGAGATCGACGGTGTCACCCGCCACGCCAGGGCCCGGCGGGAGGTGATCCTCGCGGGCGGCACCATCAACACGCCCCAGCTGCTGATGCTTTCGGGCATCGGGCCGGCAGCGCACCTCGCCGAGCACGCCATCCCGCTGGTCGTCAAGAGCCCCGAGGTGGGCGCCAACCTGCAGGACCACCTCGTGGCGGGCCTTGCTCCGGCGGCCCACGGCGGCACTCTCTACGGTGCGGAGTCGATGGGCGAGCTCGCGCGCTACCTGACCACGCGCCGCGGCATGCTGACCTCGAACGTGGGCGAAGCGCACGGGTTCGTCCGCACCGAGGTGGCCGACCGCATCGGCATGCCCGGGGTGCTGCCCGACATCGAGATCATCTTCGCGTCGGCACCGTATGTCGGTGAGGGGCTCGTACCGCTGCCGGCCGAAGGCCTCACCGTGGCCGCCATGCTCCTCAGGCCGCGCAGCCGCGGGACCATCCGGCTGCGCTCGGCCGACCCTCACGACAAGCCCGAGATCGATCCGAGGTATCTCAGCGACTCCGACGGCATCGATGAGGCGACGTTGCTGGCCGGTCTCGCGGAGTGCGAGCGCCTCATCGCGACCGACGCGCTGCGCGCCGTGACGACCGGCGGCTGGGTGCAGCCGGAGGGCGGCGAGGACATGACGCCGCAGGAGCGCGCGGAGCTCTCGCTGCGGCGCTACTCGCACACGCTCTACCATCCGGTCGGGACCGCCCGGATGGGGTCGGATGCGGCATCCGTGGTCGATCCTGAGCTTCGCGTCCGCGGCGTCGACGGTCTGCGCGTCGCCGATGCGTCGATCATCCCGTCGCTGATCCGCGGTCAC
Source organism: uncultured Actinomycetota bacterium (assembly GCA_963717585.1). Lineage (GTDB taxonomy): Bacteria > Actinomycetota > Actinomycetes > Actinomycetales > Microbacteriaceae > Microbacterium. Next base: position 89,609 of record CAVQWI010000006.1, read on the forward strand.
ACCAACGCAGCCGCCATCGTCATCGGCGAGGTCGCGGCCGACCTCATCACGGGACGCTGAGCGCCGCCTGACTCGCCCGCAGGGGCGGGGCGACTCAGCGGTCTGCGAAGCGGTCGGTCGCAGCCACGAGGGCCGCGGCGATGCCGGGCTCCGTCGCGGAATGTCCGGCGTCGTCGACCACCACCAGGTCCGCCTCGGGCCACGATCGGTGCAGGTCCCACGCGGTCATGATCGGCGTGCACACATCGTACCGACCCTGCACGATGACGCCCGGGATGCCGCGAAGCGCGTGGGCATCATCGATCAGCTGCTGGTCGCGGAACCAGCCGTCGTGCAGGAAGAAGTGATTCTCGATGCGGGCGAACGCCGTCGCGGCTGCCGGTTCGGTCATCGAGGCGACGAGTTCGGGATCCGGCCGCAGGGTGAGCGTCGCGGCCTCCCATTTCGACCACGCGACGGCTGCGGGCACGTGCACGGCGGGATCCGGGTCGCTCAGCCTCCGGTGGTACGCCTCGATCATGCGTGAGCGCTCCAGCACCGGGATCGACCCGATGAACTCCTCCCACAGGTCCGGGAAGATGGAGTACGCGCCGCCCTCGTAGAACCACTCCAGCTCGTGGCGGCGCAGTGTGAAGATGCCGCGCAGCACCAGCTCGGTGACCGACTCCGGGTGCGTCTCGGCGTAGGCGAGGGCTAGTGCGCTGCCCCAGGATCCGCCGAAGACCTGCCACCGCGGGATCCCGAGGTTGCGGCGCAGCAGTTCGACGTCGGCCACCAGGTGCCACGTCGTGTTGAAGCGCATGTCGGCGTCCGGCCGGCTCGCGTGCGGCGTGCTGCGGCCGCAGCCGCGCTGATCGAACAGCACGATGCGGTATTTCGCGGGATCGAAGAACTGCCGTTGCCAGGGTGATGTCGCCGCCCCCGGCCCGCCGTGCAGGAAGACGACCGGCTTGCCGGCAGGGTTGCCGCTCTGCTCCCAGTAGACGCGATGGCCGTCGCCGACGAGCAGTGTGCCGGATTCGTAGGGTTCGATCGGGGGGTAGAGGCAGTCGAGGTCGTCGGCTCCGGTCATAGGCTGCTCCCGGGCACCGAGAACGTGTCGCACGCACCGGCGCCGTCCTCGAGCCCGGTGGTGAACCAGCGGGCACGCTGCTCGCTCGAGCCGTGCGTCCATGACTCGGGGTTCACGCCGCCGCCGGACTCCTGCTGGATGTGGTCGTCGCCGACGGTCTCGGCCGCGTTGAGGGCGTCGTTGATCTGCTGCGTCGTCGGCGCCTGCAGGTAGGGGACGCCGCTCTCGTCCTCGGTCTGAGATGCCGCGGCGACCCACGCGCCGGCGTAGCAGTCCGCCTGCAGCTCGGTGCGCACGCTGTTGCTGTCCTCGCCGGTGCCGTTGTTCGGGTACTGCTGCATGACGCCGGTGATCTGCTGGATGTGGTGGCCGTACTCGTGCGCCAGCACGTACAGCTGTGCGAGAGGACCCGCGGTCGCGTCGAACTGCTCCCGCAGCAGCGCGAAGAAGGTCGGGTCGACGTAGATCGACTCCTCCGGCGGGCAGTAGAACGGCCCGGTCGCGTTGGACGCCGTGCCGCACGCCGTGCCGGTCTGCCCGTCGACGATGATGAGCTGCGGCTCACGATAGCCCTGGACGTTCTCAGCCCAGAACTGGTTGATCGACAGGGATGCCGCGGCCAGCCGGCATTCGTCGCTCGCGTTCGCGTCGGCGCCGGTCTCGCAGTTGGCGATCTCGCTCCCGGTGTCTGCAGGGTTGGGCACGCCGCCCCCGCCGACCAGCCCGGAGATGTCCGTCCCTGTGAACAGCTGGAACAGCAGCACGGCGAGGGCGCCCAGGCCCGCGACACCGCCGCCGGCCAGAGCGACGCCGCCACCACGACGGCGAGCGGTGTTGCCGCCGACGTTCGCGTTGTCGTTGAAAGTCATGCCGCAAACGTACCCGCGCGGGGACGTCCGGGCGAGGACCCCTCGCGGTTGCGGATTTCTTCGGTTCCGTGTGGTAAAGGCGTCTGCCGCGCGCTGCGCAGACGGCCGCGGCTGCGGCATGAACCGACCGTGGGCGGGGAATAGGCTCGGGGTCATGGCGCCTTCTCCGCCGTGGGACTCAGCCCCACTCCCGGGGTCCGCTGACGCGCACGCCTCAGCTGCGACCACGGTCACCGTCACGGGTGCGGGTGGACAGATCGGCTACGCGCTCCTGTTCCGCATCGCAGCCGGTGGGATGCTGGGCCCTCACCGGCCCGTGCGGCTGCGACTGCTCGAGATCGCGCAGGGCGTACGCAGCGCGGAAGGAGCAGCACTCGAGCTGCAGGACTGCGCCTTCCCGCTGCTGCAGGAGGTCGATGTCACCGATGACGCAGTCGCCGCGTTCGACGGCTGCCAGATCGCGATGCTCGTCGGCGCCCGACCGCGCGGACCCGGAATGGAGCGCGCCGACCTGCTGGCGGCGAACGCGAGCATCTTCGGGCCGCAGGGTGCCGCGATCGGCGCCGGTGCCGCAGACGACATCCGGGTCGTCGTCGTCGGAAATCCCGCCAACACGAACGCCCTGATCGCCGCGGCATCCGCGCCGGACATCCCCGCCGACCGATTCACCGCCCTCACCCGTCTCGACCACAACCGGGCGCTCGGGCAGCTGAGCGCCGCCCTGGGGGCTCCGCCCGACGAGATCACCGGCCTGGCGATCTGGGGCAATCACTCGGCATCCCAGTTCCCCGATGTCTCACACGCGCGACTGCGCGGCGAGGCGATCATCGAGGCGCTCGCCGACCGCCTCGGTGGCCGGGAGGCCGCGGAAGCCTGGCTCGACGACGTGTTCATCCCGCGGGTGGCCGGGCGCGGCGCCGAGATCATCGAGGTGCGCGGGTCGTCGTCGGTCGCATCCGCGGCCAATGCGGCGATCGAGCACGTCCGCGACGAGCAGGCCGGCACGGCCTGGACCTCCGCCGCGGTCGTCTCGCGGGGCGAGTACGGCGTCCCCGAGGGCCTGGTCTGCTCCTTCCCGGTGTTCTCCGAGGGTGAGGGCTACCGCGTCGTGGAAGGGCTCGCCGTCGATGATCGCGCCCGCGCACGCATCGATGCCTCGGTCGCGGAGCTCGTCGCCGAACGCGATGCCGTGCGCGCGCTCGGGGTGCTGTAGCGACGATGGAGGCCCTCGTCATCGCAGTCGTCGGGCTCGTGGTGGTCGCCCTGGCAACCGCACTCGGCCCGCGCATCGGCATTGCAGGCCCACTCGCGCTCGTCGCGATCGGGCTCGGAGTGAGTCTGCTGCCGTTCGTTCCCCCGCAGGAGATCGACCCCGAGATCATCCTGGTCGGCGTGCTGCCGCCGCTTCTGTACTCCTCCGCGGTCTCCCTGCCGGCGATCGAGTTCCGGCGCGACTTCCGCCCGATCGCCGGTCTGTCGATCCTCCTCGTCCTGATGAGCGCGGCGGCCCTCGCCTTCTTCTTCATGCTCGTGATCCCCGGAATGGATCTGTATCTCGCGATCGCGCTCGGCGCGATCCTGAGCCCGACCGACGCCGTGGCCACGTCGATCGTGAAGAAGCTCGGGATCTCGCCGCGCGTCGTGACGATGCTCGAGGGCGAGAGCCTGCTCAACGACGCGACGTCGCTGGTGCTGCTGCGGACCGCGGTCGCCGCGATCGCGGTCGGCAGCGTGCCCGTGGGCGGAGCCGTGTGGGCGTTCGTCTGGGGCGTGTTCATCGCCGTCGTCATCGGCGCGCTGGTCGGGCTGCTCGCGCTGCGGGCCCGCGCCTGGGTCGCCCACTCGGCGGCGAACACCGCACTGAGCTTCGTCGTGCCGTTCGTCGCATACCTGCCCACGGAGCAGCTCGGCGGCTCGGGCCTCGTCGCGGCCGTCGTCGCCGGAATCGTGACCGGACAGGGCGCGGCGCGCTGGTTCACTCCGGAGCAGCGACTGTCGGACGAGTTGAACTGGCGCACGGTGGAGCTGATGCTCGAGGGCGCGGTGTTCCTGGTGATGGGCCTCGAGCTGAAGGAGATCGTCGAGGCCAACCTCGCCGAGGACCAGGGCCTCGCTCACGCCGCCTGGCTCGCGGCGGCAGCGGTCGGGATCATCCTGCTCGTCCGCTCCGGGTACGTCGCGGTCCTCGTCTCGACCCAGGGCCGACGCGCGAGGCGGCTGAACCGCGACCGCCTGGAGAGCTTCAACAGCCGGATAGACGAGGTCGCGGCCAACGGGGCGCCGCCCGGGCGCGTCCGCCGCGACGGCAGGACTCGACCGCAGGCGTCTCCCGAGCGGCAGGAGCGGCGCATCCAGCTGATGCGCAGCCGCGTCACACGTGCGCTCGCCGACCTCGACTACTACCAGTCGTCTCCGCTCGGCTGGAAGCACGGCACGATCATCGTGTGGGCCGGCATGCGCGGTGTGGTGACACTCGCCGCCGCCCAGACGCTCCCCCGCGACACACCCGGGCGCGCCCTGCTCGTCTTCGTCGCCTTCCTCGTGGCGGTGGGCACCCTCATGCTGCAGGGCTTCACGCTGCCCTGGCTCGTCCGCCTGCTGAAGATGGAGGGCTCCGGCCGCTCCGGACCCTCGGTCGACGAGCAGCGGAGGCTGGACGGCGAGATGCGCACGGCCGCGGCATCCAGCCTCACTGCGGGCTCGCTCACGCGCAGGGACGGGTCGGCGTTCTCGCCCGAGCTGCTGGAGGTCGTGGGCTCGAGGCTGACCCAGCCGCCCGATGACGACACGTCTGCGTATGCGCGCGACGTGCTCGAGCTGCGCCTCGCGATGATCGCCGCCATGCGGACGCGCCTGAACGCGCTGTCCCGAGACGGGACGTTCAGCACGCCGACGCTTCGCCACGCGCTGGCCGAACTGGACGCCGATCAGCTGAGCCTGGAGCTGCGACTCGACCACGAACCGTGAGCGGATGCCGCGGCCGAGGCCTGGGCGGTATCGGGGAGGGCGGAGTCGGGGGGAGAATGGGTGCATGAGCGAGATGACGGATGCCGCGATGACGCGTTCCGCCGCGCTCGCCGACGATCCACACGCCGAGACCAGCCCCCTTCACCTGCCGCATCTGGCGGCGGACTGCCCGAAGTGCTTCACCGAGCTGCAGCGGGATCGCGACTGGTGGCTGGCTCGTCCAGCGGGCTCGCGGCTCGTCGGACTTGTGATCTCCCGCGACGACATGCCCAGCGTGGTGGCCCAGCGCGACGAGCTGACGCGCTTCGGCGTGCCGATCGAGGGCTTCCGCCACCCCGCACCGGAGACGCTCGAGTCATGGGAGGAGCGCTTGGTGCGGCTCTTCGGCACGCTGCGCACCGGCGACGTGCTCGTCGTCGCGACGGTGCATGCGCTCGGCCGCGACATCGACGAGGAGACGCGCACGGTGGCGGAGCTTCACCGTCGCGGTGTCGTCGTCAAGGTGCTCGAGCACGGCGGACGGCACCTCTTCGACGCCGGGCGCTGAATCCGGTTCGCGCACGATTGGTCTGCTGCGCGGGATTCCCCTCCACTCAGCATGCCCCGGCGTCGGCCTACGGCCGGCGCCCCCGCCAGTCCCGATGCCCGGTTCCTGAGTAGGCGCGCAGCGCCGTATCGAAGGGCGCGGAGGCGACATCCCGCTCCGCTGCCACTGATGGGCGTCAGGGGGCGCGGACATACTCCTTCAGGTGCTTCGCGGTCAGTCCGCTGCCCGACGCGATCAGGTCGGCCGGGGTGCCTTCGAAGACGATCGCGCCGCCGTCGTGGCCGGCTCCTGGGCCGAGGTCGATGATCCAGTCGGCGTGGGCCATGACGGCCTGGTGGTGCTCGATGACGATGACGCTGTTGCCCGCGGCTACCAGACGGTCGAGCATGGCGAGCATGTTGTCGACGTCGGCGAGGTGCAGGCCGGTGGTCGGCTCGTCGAGCACGTAGATCGCGCCCTTCTTCGCCATGCTGATCGCGAGCTTGAGCCGCTGGCGCTCCCCTCCGGAGAGGGTGTTGAGCGCCTGTCCGAGCGTGATGTAGCCGAGCCCGACGTCGATCATCCGCACGAGTATCGTGTGGGCGGGCCCCTTCCCCAGGAACTCGGCAGCCTCGGCCGCCGACATCGCCAGCACCTCGGCGATGTTCCTGCCTTCGAGCCGGTACTCGAGGACCTCGTCGCTGAAGCCGGAGCCGCCGCAGAGCTCGCACAGCGTCTCGACGGTCTGCGTGAACCCGAGGGTCGTGATGATCACGCCGAGCCCCCGGCACGCGGGGCACGCGCCCTCCGAGTTGGCGCTGAACAGCGCGGGCTTCACTCCGTTCGCCTTGGCGAACGCGGACCGGATCGTGTCGAGGATGCCGGTATAGGTCGCCGGACTGCTGCGACGGTTGCCCTTGATCGGTGCCTGATCGACCACGATCACATCGTCGAAGGCCGGGACGTTGCCGTGGATGAGCGACGACTTGCCTGAACCGGCTACTCCGGTGACAACGGTGAGGACCCCGAGCGGGACGTCCACGTCGACGCTCTTGAGGTTGTGCTGCGTCGCCCCGCGGATCTCCAGCGCCCCCTTCACCGGCCTCGTTGAATCCTTGAGCTTCGCGCGATCGTCGAGGTGGCGACCCGTGATCGTGTCCGACGACCGGAGCCCTTCGACGGTCCCGGTGTACTGGACCTCGCCGCCCGCTCGACCGGCCCCCGGCCCGAGGTCGACGATGTGATCGGCGATCTCGATGACCTCGGGCTTGTGCTCTACGACCAGCACGGTGTTGCCCTTGTCGCGGAGGAGCTTCAGCAGCGCGTTCATCCGCTGGATGTCGTGCGGGTGAAGACCCGCGGTCGGCTCGTCGAAGACGTAGCTGATGTCGGTCAGCGCAGAACCGAGATGCCGGATCATCTTCGTGCGCTGCGCCTCGCCGCCCGACAGCGTGCCCGACGACCGGTCCAGCGAGAGGTACCCGAGTCCGATGTCGACGAAGGAGTCGATCGTCGCGCGCAGGCCCGCCATCAGCGGCGCCACCTCGGGGTCGTCGACGGTGGCGAGCCATGCGGCGAGATCCGTGATCTGCATCGCCGCGGCATCCGCGATGTTGACGCCCTTGATCTTCGAGGAGCGCGCGCCTTCGTTCAGCCGGGTGCCGCCGCAGTCCGGACAGGCGGTGAACTTGACGGCCCGCTCGACGAAGGCTCGGATGTGAGGCTGCAGGGAGTCGCGGTCCTTCTGGAGCATGGACTTGGTGATCTTCGGGACCAGGCCCTCGTAGGTCATGTTGAAGTCGCGCAGCTTGACCTTCGTGGGCTCCTTGTAGAGGAAGTCCTGGCGCTCCTGCTCGGTGTAGTCCTGGATCGGCTTGTTCGCATCGACGAACCCCGACTCGGTGAACCCCTTCACCATCCAGCCGTCCACGTTGTACCCGGGGACGGCGATCGCGCCGTCGGCCAGCGACTTCGTCTTGTCGAACAGCTCGTCGAGGTCGATGTCGCTCGCCTCGCCGAGACCCTCGCATCGGGGACACATGCCGCCGGTGATCTCGAACGAGCGGCGCTCCTTGACCGTCTTGCCGCCCTTCTCGAAGGTGACGGCGCCCGCACCCGAGACCGAGGGGATGTTGAAGGAGAAGGCCTGCGGCGAGCCCACGTGCGGCTGGCCGAGGCGGGAGAAGAGGATGCGCAGCATCGCCTGTGCGTCCGTCGCGGTTCCGACCGTCGAGCGGGAGTTCGCTCCCATCCGCTCCTGGTCGACGATGATCGCAGGGCTGACGTTCTCGAGTGCGTCGACCTCGGGACGGTTCAGCTGGCCCATGAACTGCTGCACGAACGTGGGATAGGTCTCGTTGATGAGCCGCTGAGACTCGTTGGCGATCGTGCCGAACACCAGAGACGACTTCCCCGAGCCGCTGACGCCGGTGAACACGGTCAGCCGGCGCTTCGGTATCTCCACGCTGACGTTCTTCAGGTTGTTCTCGCGGGCTCCCACGACGCGGATGACCGCGTGCGAATCGGCGATGTGGGCGGATGCTGCGGGATCGGTCATTGGCGGTTCCTCCGGCGAATCAGACTAGCGCCCAGTCTGGCTGCCGCCGCGGACAGCATCCGTCCGCGATGGCCGGCGGTCACCGAGCCGTTGAGGCGACGCAGATCCACCACACCGGGAAGGCGATCATCGCCAGGAAACCGGGCACGGCACCGGTGATCAGGAGCGGCATCCGCCAGCCCGTCGCCTCCGGAACGGCGAACGCGACTCCGACGATCACCGCACCCAGCGCGAATGCGACGGCGATCCCGACGGCGAAGACGCCCATCCACGCAGGCAGCGCCACCGACCTCGTGCCGAGAACGCCCGCGAAGGCGAGCCACAGGAAGGAGATGGCGATCATGGGGATGGCGAACGCGAACTGCAGCTGCAGTGACGCCCTGCCGGCGAGCATCAGCACGGTGACGAGTGCCGCCGCGAGCACCGCTATCGCGAGAAGCACCGTCAGCGCCCAGAACCACCATGGTGCGCGCACTCGCAGAGCCAGGAGCACCGAGGCGACGATCCAGGGCACGGCGCCGAGCACCGAGAGCCAGTCGTTCACCGGGCCGAGCCACGACCACTGGCGCTGCTCGTTCCCGAAGGGCGTCGCCAGGCCGAAGAAGAGGAGGAGGGCGATCAGCGACGCCGCGCTGATGAATCCCTGGAGTCCGGCCCAGATCCGCAGCTGCTCGGTCATGCTTGCCTCCACTCCACGGTCATTCGGGAGCGTTGCCCGCTGGTCCGCCATGTTCGAAGGGCGTGGTCACGTCGCGGTAGGCGAGGTGGGTCACCATCCCGAGCGCCGCGTGTTCCAGGTTGTGGCAGTGGTCCATCCAGATGCCCGGGTTGTCTGCGTACAGGGCGACCTCCCACACCTCTCCCGGACCCACATCGAAGGTGTCGAGCCACAGCGGCTGGGCGGGCTCCGCCCCATTGACCGACAGCACCCGCACCGAGTGACCGTGCGGATGCATCGGGTGGGTCTCGAAGCTCCGATTGACAACGCGTATCTTCACGGTGTCGCCGAGATCCACGATCGTCGGATCGATGTACGGGTACACACGGCCGTCGACGGTGTAGCCGTAGTTCGGCATGCCCTGCACGAAGCGCGGAAGCCGGTCGAGCACGATCGTCCGCTCGACATCGAACGGCTCCAGCGCCCATTCCGGCATGGGGCCCGAGCCGTAGGCGAGGGGGTCGAAGACGCCCGTCGCGATCGCCGGCGCCGGTGGTTAGTCACCCTCGCCCGGGACGAGGCCGATCGACGCCGTCCGTGACGCCGAATCGGTCACCGTCACCCCCGCCTCGCGCATAGTGAAGCCGAGGTCGTCCGGGCCGCCGGCAGGGATGCTATCAGCAACGGCCTCGATCTCACTCGGGTGGCCGACATCCGTGCCGTCAATCGCGAGTACGCGGAAAGCCGTGCCGGTCACGGTGAGGACATGAATACCTGGTCGATGTTCACCAGGCGCATCCGCACATCCGCGCGGGGCTCGACCGTCCGCACGACGATATCATCGGTCTGACCAAACCCAAGATCCCGTTGAAGGTGTGGAGGGGCACGGTCATGTCCACAGCAGCGGAGTCGCGCGCGGCGGGGTGGACGACGAGTGTGCCGTACAGGCCTTTCACCACGCCGATCGATGACCGCTGGTGGGTGTGATACCAGTACGTGCCCGGCTCAGTCGCCTCGAATCGGTAGGTGTAACTGTCGCCTGGTTGGACGGCATCCTGCGTCACCCCCGCCACCCCGTCTTCCCCGTTCGGCACCGGATAGCCGTGCCAGTGGATGGTGACGCCCTCATCGATGTCGCGGTTGTGCAGGGTGGCCTCGACGAGATCGCCTTCCGTCGCCTCCAGCGCCGGGCCGCCGAGTTCGCCGTACGTCCATGCCTCGACGGACCTGCCGGAAGGAAGCTCAATCGTCTGCGTGCCCGCCTCCACGGTGAAGCTCACGTCGGGCGTGCGCTCGGCGTCGCCGCGCAGGTCGATGACGGACGAGACCTCACCGGTGCCCGGAACGCCTTGTGCGGCGCCTTCGCCGTGGGCGTGGGCGGCCGAGAGCGGGCCGGGCGCGGCATCAGCAGCCAAGGAGGACCGGCTGCCGTGATGATGACCGCGCCGACCGCGGCGATGACAGTGGTGACCGGTCGACGGGCGCGGCGCTCGGCAAGCGAAAGGCCGGCAACCGCGGTCGCTCCGCACACGGTGACGATCACTGCCGCCCCGCCCACGGCGACAGGGGCGCCCCGAGGACGAAGGGCACGAAGACGCTCGCAGCTCCGGCAAAGGCACCACCCCAGGCGGCGATGCGCGACGACGTCAATGCCTGGCCGCCCGCCCTCAGGTCGGCGACGGCAGAGATCACGAACCACACGAGGGCCGCGATCGACAGTGGTGCGGAAGTGAGGACGCGATCCGCCGCGAACCACCAGTTCTGCGCCCAGAGGGCCGCCAGGGCAGCTTGGGCTCCGAGGGTCGCCGTGGCGGCGAGGGCCACCACGCCCCACCAGGCGGGGCGCGCACCGCGGAGGTGGAGGTCGCCACCGCGCCCCAGCACACCGCACCCGCCAATCCGAGAGCGAGCGCGATGAGCTGGGTCGCGCTGACGCTCACGGCAAGGTGGGAGCGGTTGCTGCAGGCTGCGTAGCGTCCTCCGCGACCGCGGATGCGGCAGTGGGACGACGCCAGGCGAGCATCCATGCACGCCGGGCGATCGCGCCCGTGAGGACCAGGATCGCCACACCGTTGAGGGCATGGAGACTGACCGTCATCGTCGCGGCGAGCGAGATCTGCGGGGACTCGGGTCCGACGTTTCGATCACGCCGGTGAGGATGAAGATCACCGTCTGCAGGGCAAGCAGCAGGATCGCGATGACGGTCAGCCAGATCGTCCGCTTACCTGCGCGAGCGATCGCCGCGGTGATGGGAGAGAGGAGGAACAGGATCGGCAGCACGATGCGCCCCGCCGGGCCATGGATGCCGAACAGGCCCTCGTCGGGAACGCTGAAGACCCCCATGCCCGCGAAGTAGAACTGGAGCACGACGGCGATCACCACGAGAATGGTGACGATAGAGAACACTTTGCGCACAGGGATACTCCTCGGATCTGTGATCGGAACGACGACACACGTCGCGTCGACGATTTCAGAGGGCGGCGCGCCGCTCTCTGAATAGGCCGGATTCGCCGCCATCGGCGACAGAGCTGCAGGAGGCGCGGGCGTGACGCGCCACAGAGCGGCGGTTGTCCAAGTCGTGCCCAGACGTCAAGCAACCAGAATTTCAGGCACCTTTGTTATGATCGTCAGTGTGACATCGGGCGACGCTTCGCGCAAGACCCCCGATCACCGCGTGAACACCGTGGCGATGCTGGGTCGCGCCTACAGCCTCCTCGGATTCGAGATCGTCGACGGCGTCGTGGGTGCGGGATATCCGCAGAAGCCCAAGCACTCTGCCGTGTTCGGCCAGCTCGGACCGGAGGGCGCCCGTCTGACCGAGCTCGCGCGGGGGGCCAATATGACCCCGCAAGGCATGGGCGGACTCGTAGACGAACTCGAGCAGCTCGGCTACGTCTTCCGGGAGCCGGACCCCGCCGACCGACGAGCGAAGATCATCCGGCTGGACTCCCCTGGGCATGCAGTGCGTCGCCGCGGCGATCACGACGATCGACGGAATCGAGGAGCGCATCGATTGGGGTCTCGGGGTAGAGGGGCACGCGCAGCTGAGGTCCATGCTCGCGGCCCTCGTGGAGCCCGATCCACGCCGCTGATTCCGATGGCCGGCCACGGCCGAATCAGCGTGCGGCACGATGATCGGCGACGAGCGACCGAACTTCCGGAGCGACCTCCTCGCCGAAGCGGCGGATGCCCGCCGCTTCGTCACTGGCGAGAATGAACGTGGCGATGCCGTCCTCTACCGCCATCGTGGCCAGCCGTTCCGCGTCCTGCATCGACCCGACGTTCAGGAGGCGCCGGATCTCCTGAGGTTCGCGCCCGGCGGAAATCGCGGCCTCGTCGATCGCGGCGTTGCCCCGCGAGAGGTCGCCCGGCGAGGGGTCGCGCGAGGCTGGGCAGCCAGCCGTCGCCCTTGCGGCCGGTGAGAGCCAGCATCCGGGACTTGTAGGCGCCGATCCAGATCGGGATGTCGTGCGCGGGCCGCGGCCCGCGCTTGGCTCCGTGCACGTGATGGCGGGCGCCGTAGGTGAATGCTCCGCCGCGCTGGTCGGTGTCCCACAGCTCGCGGATCACATCGATGGCCTCTTCCAGCGCGGTGACCGCCTGGCCGGGGGTGAGCCGCGCGCCGCCCATGGCCACGATCGCGTCCCAGAATCCGCCGGCTCCGAGACCCAGGTCGAACCGGCCGCCCGACAGCAGGTCGAGGCTCGCCGCAGCGCGTGCGACCACGGCAGGCGGGCGCAGCGGGACGTTCAGCACGTTCGGCGCGATCCGGATGCTCTCGGTCCGCGCTGCGACGAATGACATGAGCGTCCAGGTGTCCAGGAACCGCGGCTGGTAGGGGTGATCCTGGAAGGTCACCAGGTCGAGACCGGCCTCCTCGGCCTTCTGCGCCAACGCGACCGGGGACGCCGGCGTCGGCCGAGGTGGGAGTGATGAATGCGCCGAATTCCAGCGGGTGTCCGTAGTCCACGATCTTCTCCTCGGTCATCCGGTTTCAGGCGCATCTGCGTCCGTCAGTCCGCTCGCCAGCATCCCGCCACGTGATCGTCGACCATGCCTGCCGATTGCATCAGCGCATACATCGTCGTCGGGTCCGACGAAGCGGAACCCCGTTTGCGGAGGGCCTTGCTCATCGCCGTGGACTCGGCGGTGACCGCCGGAACTCGGCGAAGGATCGGGGCCGGGGACGGCCGGGCGGCGGGCGCGAAAGACCAGAGCAGCGGTCGAGTTCGCCGTCGGCCATCTCCGAGTCACGAGCCGGCGTTGGAGATCGTCGCCTCGATCTTCGCGCGGTTGCGGATGATGCCGGCATCCCCCATCAGCCGTTCGATGTCTCCCTCGCCGAAGGCGGCGACCGCCGCCGGATCGAAGCCCGCGAACACTTCGCGGAAGCGCGGTCGCTTGCGCAGGATCGTGATCCACGACAGGCCTGCCTGGAAGCCCTCCAGACTCAGCTTCTCGAAGAGCGCGCGGTCGCCGTGCAGGGGCACGCCCCACTCCTCGTCGTGGTAGCGGCGATACTCGAGATCGTCGCCGACCCACGCGCACCGCGCGATGCCGTCGTCGCCCTCTCGCACGTCGCGATTCGGGATGTCGGGGCTCACTCCGCCAGGATATGCGCGGCCGGCGACGATCGATCAGGGCGTGAGGATGACGTGGCCGGCCTTGCCGCGCGCAACGTGCGCGTGCGCGGCCCGTCCGCTCGAGAACGGGTAGACGCCGTCGACGACGGCACGGATGCGGCCGGACTCCACGAGCGCACTCGTCGCCTCGAGGTCTCCGCGGACGACGCCCGCCTTCCGCAGTCCGGTGAAGGCGATCCGCGAGCGCCGCCCCCGTGAACCGAGCGTGAGCCCGTGCCAGGCGAGGGCGCCGAATGTCGGCACGGTGATCAGGTATCGCCCCGTCGGCGTCAGGATGCCGCGCGCCCGCCGATAGCCCATGTTGCCGACGACGTCGAAGATCACGTCGTATCGGTCGGCGCGGGTCGTCACGTCCACCTCTCGATAGTCGTAGATGTGCGTCGCGCCCAGGGCGCGGACGAGCTCGACCCGCGCCGAGCTGCAGACCGCCGTGACCTCGGCTCCCATGTCGACGGCGAGCTGTACCGCCGCGGTGCCGACCGCGCCGGACGCGCCGTTGATGAGGATCCGCTCGCCCGGCCGGAGCTCCGCGGTGTCGCGCAGGAACGACAGAGCGGTCGCGTCGACGAGGGACGCGGCATCCGTCGCCGTGAGTGTCGGAGGACGCAGCGCGACGGCGCCGTCCTCGGGCACTATGACCAGTTCGGCGTGCGCCCCCATCGCGGCGCCCGTCGCACCCCACACCTCATCGCCGACGGCGAAGCGGGTCACGCCGTCGCCGATGGCGGCGACGGTCCCCGCGAAGTCGGCGCCGAGCACGGCGATCCGCGGCTTGCGGAGTCCGGCGAAGAGCCGGGCGGCGAAGGGCGAGCCGGAACGGAGCGCGGCATCGGCCGCGCTGAGATCGGCCGCCTCCACGTGCACCAGCAGTTCTCCCCTGCGCGGCGCCGGGTCGGGCAGGTCGGCCATCTCGACCACTTCGGGGCCGCCGTACCGACGGCTGACGACAGCGTGCATGATGCCTCCTGATGTAAAAAATCCTTTACATCGAGACTACGCGCGTCTCAACCGATGTGTCAAGAATTCTTGACACACTCGAGTCTGCGACAACGCGAGACGTCAACGGCACGTGGAAGCGGTGGAGTTGACCGCACTGTCCAGCCGGGGTTGCCGTCTCGCGATGGAGGCTACTTCTTGTTGGCGACCTTCTCCGAGATCGGCGCCTCGCCGGATGCGGCGAGCTCCCGGTAGTACGTGCGGGCCTCGTCCTGACGCGACTGCTCGGCTCCGGACGCGATCGGGGCGCGCAGGTGTTCCGGCGCGAACCCGAAAGCGTCCACGAGGTCCTGCGCGTGCGGCCGCAGACGCAGGCAGAGCCGGTCGATGTACGAGGACACCGCCCCGCCCGCTGCGACGACAGTCGCCCGTGGATCAGGTACCAGGCGAGGTGCTTCTCGATCAGCCCGAGTCCGAACAGGTCGCGCAGCCAGGTGAGGACGTGCTTGGTGCCGTCGTGCTCGATGGAGTTCACCGCATCCGTGAACGCCTCCCACTGCAGCAGCTCGGCGTGCGCGCGGGCAGCTTCGATCAACTCGGACTGGTTCGCGTTGAAGAGTGCGGCCGCGTCGGCCTGCGACAGGCCGGATGCCGGACGCAGGCGCGCCGCGACATCCGTGACCATCTGCTGCACGCGGCCGGCGAGCAGCTCGTGCTGCTGGTCGGCGCGGAGGCCACGCTCGATCGCGCGGGCGGTCGAGCCGAAGTCGGTGACAGACTGGCCGAGCTGGCGCAGGCCGGCGCCGTGGAAGACCTTGCCGGCTGTCTGTCCGAGCGCGTAGGCGGCGAGGGCCCGGCGTCCTTGCCCTTGAACTGCTTGCCGAAGTCGCTGAGCAGCCGCTTGCCGACCAGCTGAAGCAGGACGTTGTTGTCGCCCTCGAAGGTCACGTAGATGTCGAGGTCTGGTGCGAGCCCGACGAGGCGGTTCTCGGAGAGGAATCCTGCGCCGCCGCACGCTTCGCGCGCCTCCTGCGATCGTGTCCAGTGCGTGCCAGGTCGACAGCGGCTTGAGCGCGGCTGCGAGGGTCTCGAGGTCTTCGCGCTCGTCTCGGGGTGTCGGCCGCGCCGCTGAAGACGGCGTCGAATTGCGCAGGAACTCGTCGTGGGCGAAGAACTACGCGTAGTTCGGCGCGAGCAGAGGGCAGCAGGCGACGCTGGTGCTTGCCGTAGTCCAGCAGCACGACCTCATCGCTGCCGGCGCCGGAATCGAACTGGCGGCGCTGGTTGGCGTAGGTGAGCGCGATGTACAGCGCGATCGCGATGCCGGGGTCGCGGCGCCGTCCAGCGACACGCGGCCCTGGACGAGGGCGCCGAGCATCGTGAAGAAGCGACGGCCGGGGCTGGAGATGTGGCTCGAGTACGTGCCGTCGGGGGCGACGTCGCCGTAGCGGTTGAGGAGGTTCGTCGCGCGGGACCCGGACGTGATCGAAGTGCAGGCGGCCGTTGTCGATGCCGTTGAGGCCGCCCTTGACGCCGTCGTCCTCGCCGCCGATGCCGGGCAGGAAGTCGCCGTCTCGTCGCGCAGCGGAACGAAGAAGCAGTGCACGCCGTAGTTGACGCCGTCGTGATGAGCTGCGCGAAGACCGTCGCCGCCATGCCGTGCAGCGCCGCGTTGCCGAGGTAGTCCTTCCACGCGCCGCGGAACGGCGTGTTGATGACGAACTCCTCGGTGTCGGGGTCGTAGGTCGCCGTCGTGCCGATGGCCGCGACATCCGACCCGTGCCCGGTCTCGGTCATGGCGAACGCACCGGGGATCTCCAGGTCCATGATCCCCGGCAGCCACTTGTCGTGGTGCTCCTTCGTGCCGAGCTGGTAGCACGGCCGAGCCGAACAGGCCCCACTGCACGCCCGACTTGATCTGCAGGCTGGGGTCGGCGAGCACGAGCTCCATGAAGCCCGCGATGTTCGCGCCGTTGTTCGCCTCGCCGCCGTACTCCTCGGGAAACGCCCGGCGCACGCCGCCGTTGTCGACGAGCAGGTGCATCTGGCTGAGCACGCGCTCGCGGTGCTCCGCCATGCGGCATCCCGTCGACCCGCCAGAACGCCGGGTCCTTGATCATCTCGCGCGCCTCGCGGCGGGTGTCCGCCCAGGTGCCCAGCAGCAGGTCGGTCACCGTTGGCGACATCGATTCGGGCTTCGGATGCTTCAGCGGCGGTGTGCGGCGCGGTGGGGGCACCGCCGGCGGGCGTGCGCCTGCTGGTGGCGGGCTTCTTGGAACGGACGGCGGCGTCGGCCATGGCGTCACCTTTCGGTGAGAGGAGGGAAGTCAGTAAGACGGTAGGACTCCCACAAGCCCGGGCAAACTCCGTTGGATGATGTGCACAACGTCTCTCAGCACGCCGCGGAGGGGTCGTTGTGCGCTCCCGACAGCGATTGCGGTCGGGCCCGGCGGGTCGCACTCCGCGCGGCGGTTTCGCGGCATCCCCCGCCCCAGAAGAGGTGAACGGCCCGGCACACGCGGACAGGCGGATCGCCGGTGCCGGGCCGGCCCGGCTCGGCGCCCTGCTATGCGAGCGGGCCTTGCGGGCGTCGGAACCCGGCTCGAGAATGGCGACCGACGGAAGGTGCGAATCGATGCAGGTGACACTCCAGCGGTGGAGCCAGGACGACTTTCCGGTGCTGGAGCGCGGAAACACTCCGGAGATGACCGAACACCTCGGAGGTCCCGAGTCCGCCGAGCAGCTGCGCGAACGACACGAGCGCTACCTCCGGCTCTGGACCGAGAACCGTGCCCGGATGTTCCGCATCGACGCTGACGGGGAGCCCGCCGGCGGCATCGGCTGGTGGCAGACGGAGCACGATGGCGTCCCCGCCTACGAGACGGGCTGGAACGTGCTGCCCGAGTGGCAGGGCAGGGGCGTGGCGGGCGCGGCGCTTCGGGACGTGATCCGCCGGCTTGCATCCGAGGAGGACCGCGACCGGGACCTCCTGGTCGCGTACCCCGGTGTCGACAACGGGCCGTCGAACGCGTTGTGCCGGCGGGCCGGGTTCGAGCACCTCGGATCCAACACCGAGCCGTGGCGCGGTGGGCAGCTGACCTTCAACATCTGGGCGCTCGACATGTCGCCGCTGCGGCTGCACGGCCGCGAGCCCGACGTCGAAGAGCGTTTCGACGGAGATGCGCTCGACGAGAGCCGCTGGTGGCCGCATTACCTGCCGCACTGGTCGTCGCGCGAGGCGACCGCGGCACGCTGGGAGATCGGCGGCCCGGGGCTGACTCTGCGGATCGACGCCGACACGGCGCCATGGTCGCCCCGCTACGACGGAGACAACCGCGTCTCGCATCTGCAGACCGGTCAGTTCTCGGGCGCGCTCGGCAGTCCGATCGGCCAGCATCGGTTCCGCGATGGACTGGTCGTGCGGGAGGAGCAGCCCGAGCGGCGACTGTGGCTGACTCATTTCGGAGTCATCGAGGTGCGGATGCGCGCCATTCGGCATCCGCGGGCCATGGTCGCGCTCTGGCCGGTGGGCTTCGAGGATCGGCCCGAGGATTCCGGTGAGATCTGCGTGTGCGAGATCTTCGGCAGCGAACTCGACGACACGGGCGGCTGGGTGGGCGTCGGCGTCAAGCCTCAGAACGACCCCCGGCTCACGCTCGACTTCGAGAAGGTTCGCGTCGAGGGCGATCTCACGCAGTTCCACGACTATGCCGTCGAGTGGGACGACGACCGTCTTCGCTTCTTCATCGACGGGCGCTGGGTCAAGACCGTGCCCCAGCGCATCGACTATCCCGTTCAGCTGATGCTCGACGTGTACGAGCTGCCCGACCCTGCCGGAACCCGGGACACCTCGGCGCATCCCCTGCGACTGCACGTCGAGCGGGTGCGAACCTTCCCCGCCCGCTGAGCTCGACCGGGGCAGCCCGGGACAGCTCAGGCGGCATCTGGTACCCGCACCACGACGCATGCCCTCGACGGCATCCGCCTCTCTGTACGCGGCAGGCGCGCTGGGAGTACCAGGTTTCCCCGGTACTCAGCTGACTTGCACCTACTCGGACGACAATGGCGACACCCCGGCATGCATCGAGATCATCTCGGTCGACGGGGATGAATACGAACTGTCGGTTTCGGTACCCTGACGGACGGACCAGCCGGCGCGAGCGGCGGCCTCATCGAAGCTGGAGGCCGCCCTCGGGTCGGTTCCTCCGGCTACGGGAGCGCGAGACCGTGGCCGAAGCGGAAGAGCGGATCCTCCGTGTCGAAGGGCACGTCCGGTCGGGATGCCTCCACCGACGCCATGCTGCGTGGGATGTCGAACGGCAGGCGGCCGTGCGCAGGAGCCTCGCCGGTCAGCACATCCAGCAGCGCGTCGGTGCTCACGCCCCAGTTGGCGACGACCGCGGCAGCGGTCCCGGTGAGGGGCTCGAGGATCGCGGGGCGGTCGAGGAAGACATCCACCACCGTCGGCACCTGCGACGCCACCGCCCGGACGTGGGCGATCACATCGGCCGGGAAATCGAGAGAGCCGGCATGGAAGAAGTTCTCGAACGCCGTGGCGCGCTGCTCGTACGGAGCCTGCAGCCGGAGGATCGCGACATCCGCCTCTGAAGGAGTGGCGACCACCGTGCCGTACCTCGCGGCGCCCTCGGCCGACAGCCCCTCGACATACAGCTTCGCGCCGCGGGCGAAAGGGAGCACGGGGACGCCGGTAGCCGTCGAGCCATTCGTCAGCACGGTGATCGAGGCGCGCTGGGCGGCATCGCCCGCGGCGCGGAACTCGGCCGAGCCGACGATCGCGTCCGCCGCTTCAACGTCGACGTAGGGGTTCTCGAACAGGCCCAGCAGGAACTTCTCGCGCAGCAGGCGTCGCGCCGAGACATCCAGGCGCTCCTCGCTGATGGTGCCGTTGCCGACGAGCTCGACGAGCAGTTCGGGACAGCTCTCGCCGCCGAACTGGTCGGCGCCGGCATCCAGGGCCCTCGCCATGCGCTCGGCCGGCGTGAGGTGCTCGACGCCCCACGCGCGGGCGGGGAACGGCTGGCCCATGATCTCGGAGTCGGTGATCAGCCCCCAGTCGGTGCAGACGATGCCGTCGAAGCCGAAGCGCTCCCGGAGCAGGCCGGTGAGCACCGATCTGTTGAAGCCGAACCCGACCTCTTCGTGCTCGGTGCCGACCGGCATGCCGTAGTACGGCATGATCTGGCGCCCACCGGCTGCGAAGGCCGCCGCGAAGGGCTTGAGGTGGTACTCGAAGTTGTCGCCCGGGTAGACCTGCTCACGGCCGTACTCGAAGTGCGGGTCTTCGCCGTCCTTCTGCGGTCCGCCGCCGGGGAAGTGCTTGGTCATCGTCGAGACGGAGCCGACGCCGAACGCATCGCCCTGGAACCCGCGGATGTACGCGGCACCCAGCTCACCGGAGAGGTCGGCGTCCTCGCCGAAGGTCTGCAGTGCGCGCGACCAGCGCGGCTCGGTCGCGAGGTCGATCTGGGGATGGAGGGCGACGCGGATGCCGACGGCGGCGTATTCCCGGCGTGCGATGTCGCCGAAGCGCTGGACGAGCCCGGCGTCGCGGGTGGCGGCCATGCCCAGCGGCTCGGGCCACTGCGAGAACGGGCCGGCGAGGATGGCGGCGCCGGGATTGTCGCTGAACGCGTGTCGCGGGTCGCTCGAGACCGTAACGGGAATGCCGAGGCGAGTGGATGCCGCGAGCTCCTGCAGCTTGTTGTGCCACGTGGCGATCTCGCGCGCGCTGGGCGCGGGGCCGAGCAGATTGAAGTGATTCATGCCGCGTTCCACGACGTATTCCGTCGTGGCGGGCAGCCCGAATGTCGCGTCGCCGTCGGACAGTTCTCCATCAGCACCCATGGTGATCATGCTGTGGAAGAACAGGCCGGCCTTCTCGGCGACGGTCATCTGCGACAGGAGGATCTGGACGCGCTCGTCGACGGGGAGCGAAGCGTCGCGGAATCGGGTGTCCACCTCGGCGCTCAGAGTCGTGCTGGAACCGTCGGTGCGGGCGTCGTTGCTCATGGGGCCAACTATAAACCGAACGTCGCTAGGTTTTCTAATCGTGATGGCGCGTTCAGAAGAGCCCGACGATCCGCCCTCCCTCATCGACGTCGATCGTCACGGCGGCGGGCACGGCGGGCAGTCCCGGCATCGTCATGATGTCTCCGCAGACCATGACGACGAACCGTGCGCCCGCCGCCAGACGCACCTCGCGGATGTCGACGGCGTGCCCCGACGGCGCCCCGCGCAGCCGTGGATCGGTGGAGAACGAGTACTGGGTCTTGGCGACGCAGACCGGATACGCGCCGTACCCCTCGTCCTGAAGGCGGCGGATCTGCGCGCGCACTGCAGTGCTTGCGGTGATCTCGGAGGCGCCGTAGATGCGCGTGGCGATCGTGCGCATCTTCTCCCACAGGGAGCCTCATCGGGATAGGTGAACCCCAGCTCGGACGGCTCGGTGCACAGCCGGACGACCTCGTCGGGCGAGCTGCTCGGCGCCTGCGCCGCCCTCGGCGAAGTGCCTCGCCACGACGGCGACCGCCCCCATCCGCTCGACCGCGGCAACCAGCGCGGCGACCTCGGCATCGGTGTCTTCGGCTCGGTGGTTGATCGCGACCACCGCAGGCAGCCCGAACGTGCCCCGGACGGTCGCCAGGTGCCGCGCGAGATTCACCGTGCCGCGCTCGAGGGCGGGCACATCCTCGCTCGGCAGGTCGGCCACCTCCACGCCGCCGTGGAACTTCATCGCACGCACCGTCGCGACGATGACAGCCGCAGAGGGACGCAGGCCCGTCGTGCGGCAGAGGATGTCGACGAACTTCTCCGCGCCGAGGTCGGCGCCGAACCCGGCCTCGGTGACCACGTAGTCGGCCAGGTGCAGGGCGGCGCCGGTCGCGAGGTACGAGTTGCACCCGTGGGCGATATTGGCGAAGGGGCCGCCGTGGACGAAGGCGGGCGTGTTCTCGAGCGTCTGCACGAGGTTCGGCGCCAGTGCGTCGCGCAGCACGGCGGTCATCGCGCCGTGCGCTCCGAGCTCGCGCGCGTGCACGGGCATGCGGTCGCGGGTGTAGCCGATGACGATGTCTCCGAGCCGCTCCTTGAGGTCGGGCAGGTCGGTGGCGAGGCAGAAGATGGCCATCACCTCCGAGGCGACCACGATGTCGAAGCCGGACTCCCGCGGGTATCCGTTGCCAGGGCCGCCGAGGCCTACGACGACGTCGCGGAGAGCGCGATCGCTGATGTCGAGGACGCGGCGCCAGGTGATCCGGCGGACGTCGATCCCGAGCGCGTTGCCGTGGTGGATGTGGTTGTCGATCATCGCCGCGAGAAGATTGGTCGCCACGCGATCGCAGAGAAGTCACCCGTGAAATGAAGGTTGATGTCCTCCATCGGCACGACCTGCGCGTATCCTCCGCCCGCGGCGCCACCCTTCATGCCGAACACCGGTCCGAGCGCGGGCTCCCGCAGGCAGATCATCGCGCGCTCGCCGATACGTGTGAGCGCGTCGCCGAGCCCGACCGTGGTCGTC
Source organism: uncultured Actinomycetota bacterium (assembly GCA_963717585.1). Taxonomy (GTDB): domain Bacteria; phylum Actinomycetota; class Actinomycetes; order Actinomycetales; family Microbacteriaceae; genus Microbacterium. Next base: position 111,374 of record CAVQWI010000006.1, read on the forward strand.
GTCTTGCCCTCGCCGGCTGGCGTCGGCGAGACGGCGGTGACGAGGACCAGCTTGCCCTGCGGTCGCTGCCTTATCGCGGCGAGATAGTCCAGCGCCACCTTGGCCTTGTACCGACCGTACGGCTCCAGGCTCTCCTCGGGGATGCCGAGGCGCTCGGCCACGGTGGTGATGGGAAGCATGCGCGCGCTCTGCGCGATCTCGATATTGCTCAGGCTCATCGGCGAACCCTCCCCGGCCCGCACGGGTGTCGCGCCCTCGGATACGGGACCGTCGTCGGTCCACGTCCGCCAGCCTAGGGTCGGCGGCGGCGCAGGCCCCAGTGCGACGCGATCGCGCGGCCCGACCGGCGGCTCGCCGGGACGAGTCCGCCGATCCATTCGGCCAGCCCGATGTCACCAGGGCAGGTCGCTGGAGCGGTGGAAGTTCACACCGAGCGCCTCGAAATGCCCGAGGAAGGCGACCAGGCGCTGTCCGAACTCGTCGAAGTCGCGGGCCGCTCCGTTCGCGGGGGCGGGTGACCACCCGATCTCGGCGAGCGCGGCGAGTCGAGGGAACGCCATGTATTCCGCATCCTCGATCGAGACGACCGTCTCGGTCCACAGGGGGCCCTCGATGCCCAGTATCTGGTCGTCGCCGACGCCGTCGAAGATCTCGGCGGGGTCCCAGTCGTACGCCTCGGCGACCCCGGTCGGACCGGCCCAGCCGGCCCCCCGGCTGGAATCGTCGGGGTAGCTCTGATCGAGGTAGGCGACGTCGGGCGACGAGATGATCATCTGCCCGCCTTGATCGAGGAAGGAGCGCATGAGCCCTTCGCCGACCTCGTCCGGTTCGGTGAGCCCCCAGTACTGGCCGATGGTGCCGATGGGCAGGTCGGAGGATGCTCCGAGCTCCTGCCAGCCGATGACGGTCTTGCCGGCTTCGTGGGCGACCGACGAGGTGAGGTTCACGAAGTACACGTACTCGTCTTCCGTGAATCCCGTGACCTCATCGCCGCCCAGGTGCAGGTACGGCCCTGGTGCCAGAGCGGCCAGCTCCCGGATGACGTCGGCGGCCATTCGTTCGGCGTCCGCGCTCGTCGGGCACAGGGATGTGCCGGCACCGCCCGGGAACGTGTCCGGCTGGCGGGGCGACTCCGTCGCAGGTGAGTTCGCCGTAGGCGGTCATCGCGGCGTGGGTGTGACCCGGCATGTTCGCCTCGGGCACGATCATGACGTTGCGTGCCGCGGCGTACTCGACGATCCCTGCGAATTCGTCCTGCGTGTAGAAGCCCCCCGGACCGCCATCCACCTCGAACCGGCCGCCGACCTCGCTCAGCAGCGGCCATCCCTTGATCTCGATGCGCCAGCCCTGATCGTTCGAGAGATGCATGTGAAGCGTGTTGATCTTCAGCATCGCGATCTCATCGATGTACCGCTCCACCTCCTCGATGGTGAAGAAGTGGCGGGCCACGTCGAGCATCGCACTCCGATACGCGAACCGGGGGTAGTCGCTGATCTCGACGGCGACGACCTCGAGGGGGTCGGCGAGCGGCTGTCCGCTCTCGATAGCTGCCGGCAGCAGCTGGCGCAGGGTCTGCGTCCCGTTCCACAGGCCCGCCGCCGTGCTCGCGCGGATGCGCACGCCGTCCTGATCGGAGTGCAGCACGTATCCCTCGGCCTCGTGACCCTCCGGCGCCTCCTCATCGCCCAGCACGAGCGCGATGTCGCCGGACTCGGGTCTCGCCGCGCACGATCGGCAGCTCGAACCCGCTCGCGGCGCGCAGCAGCGTGGCGAGCTGCTCCGCCACCTCTCCCGCTTCCATCGGTTCGGCATCCAGCACGATCCGCGCGTCGGGCCCGAGCTCGAACGCGTCTCCGTGCACGCCCTGCACCGCGACCGGCTGCGGCACGACAGCGATCGTCGGCGCCGGCGGCGGTGGCGCGTCAGGCGCGCCGAGCACGACGACTCCGGTGATCGCCGCGGCCGACGCGACGAGCGCCATGCCGACGATCCACGCCGTACGCTTCTTCACCCTGCTCCTCTTCGATGGGCCCAGCGAAGTATAGGGGGGCGTTCCTTCAAGAAGCTCGACGAGCGGCCGAGAAGCTCGACGGCGGCATCCCGTGTTCGAGCCAGAGGGGGGGGGGGGGGGGGGGGGGGGGGGGGGGGGGGGGGGGGGGGGGGGGGGGGGGGGGGGGGGGGGGGGGGGGGGGGGGGGGGGGGGGGGGGGGGGGGGGGGGGGGGGGGGGGGGGGGGGGGGGGGGGGGGGGGGGGGGGGGGGGGGGGGGGGGGGGGGGGGGGGGGGGGGGGGGGGGGGGGGGGGGGGGGGGGGGGGGGGGGGGGGGGGGGGGGGGGGGGGGGGGGGGGGGGGGGGGGGGGGGGGGGGGGGGGGGGGGGGGGGGGGGGGGGGGGGGGGGGGGGGGGGGGGGGGGGGGGGGGGGGGGGGGGGGGGGGGGGGGGGGGGGGGGGGGGGGGGGGGGGGGGGGGGGGGGGGGGGGGGGGGGGGGGGGGGGGGGGGGGGGGGGGGGGGGGGGGGGGGGGGGGGGGGGGGGGGGGGGGGGGGGGGGGGGGGGGGGGGGGGGGGGGGGGGGGGGGGGGGGGGGGGGGGGGGGGGGGGGGGGGGGGGGGGGGGGGGGGGGGGGGGGGGGGGGGGGGGGGGGGGGGGGGGGGGGGGGGGGGGGGGGGGGGGGGGGGGGGGGGGGGGGGGGGGGGGGGGGGGGGGGGGGGGGGGGGGGAAAAAAAAAAAAAAAAAAAAAAAAAAAAAAAAAAAAAAAAAAAAAAAAAAAAAAAAAAAAAAAAAAAAAAAAAAAAAAAAAAAAAAAGGGCACGTGGAACGGGCGGCGGATCTCGCGTGCAGCAGAGGACACGACTTGATCTAGATGAGAGAGCGCTGATAGTTAGAGAGATGAATGTGAAGCGTGTTGATCTTCAGCATCGCGATCTCGTCGATGTACCGCTCCACCTCTTCGATGGTGAAGAAGTGGCGGGCCACGTCGAGCATCGCACTGCGATAGGCGAACCGAGGGTACTCGGTGATCTCGACGGCGACGACCTCGAGCGGATCGGCGAGCGGCTGTCCGCTCTCGATCGCTGCCGGAAGCAGCTGGCGCAGGGTCTGCGTCCCGTTCCACAGGACCGGCCGCCGTGTTCGCGCGGATGCGAACGCCGTCCTGATCGGAGTGCAGCACGTATCCCTCGGCTCCGTGGCCCTCGGGTGCCTCTCCTCGCCCAATACGAGCGCGATGTCGCCGGGTTCGGGTTCGCCGCGCACGATCGGGAGCTCGAAGGCGCTGCAGCGCGCAACAGCGTGGCGAGCTGCTCGCGCCACCTCTCCCGCTTCCATCGGATCGGCATCCAGAACGATCCGTGCGTCAGGCGCGAGCTCGAACGCGTCTCCGCGCACGCCCTGCACCGCGACCGGCTGGGGCACGACAGCGATCGTCGGCGGCGGCGGCGGTGGCGCGTCAGGCGCGCCGAGCACCACAGCTCCGGTGATCGCCGCGGCCGATGCGACGAGCGCCACGCCGACCATCCACGCCGTACGTTTCTTCACCCTGCTCCTCTTCGATGGGCCCAGGGAAGTATAGGGGGCGTTTCTTTAAGAAGCTCGACGAGCGGCATCGTGAGCTCGACCGGCGGCATCCCGTGCTCGAGCCAGACCTCGGCAGACTCAGGCGCCGGCGATCACCGCGAGCACGGCCTCCCCGTATGCCTCGCGCTTCTTGGCGCCGATGCCGGTGATGCCGTCCAGGTCGGTCAGGGTGGCGGGACGATGCTCGGCGAGCGCGCGCAGCGTGGCGTCGCCGAAGACGATGTACGCCGGCATCCCCTGCTCTTTCGCGACTCCTGCACGCCACTCGCGAAGCGACTCGAAGAGCGGCCGGTCGCCCACATCGAGACCTTCGGATGCCGTCGCCTTGCGGCCCCGGGATGATCCGCCACCGGCTCTGCCCAGCACGTCGCGCCTCAGCGGAACGGCCGAGTCGCCGCGCAGCACCGCACCGGCCGGCTCGCCGAGGGCGAGCGTGCCGTACTCGCCCTGGGGAACGAGGATGCCCCGCGCCAGCAGCTGGCGGATGACGCTCCGCCAGTCCTGATCGGACAGATCGGCGCCGAGTCCGAAGGTCGTGAGCGCATCGTGACCCTGCTGCCGAACGCGGTCGGTCGAGGTGCCGCGCAGGATGTCGACGAGATGCCCCGCGCCGAACGCCTGACCGCGCTCGCGCTGCAGGCGCACAATGGTGGACAGCAGCTTCTGCGAGGGGACGAGGCCGTCCCATGTCTCCGGTGACTCGAGGCAGGTGTCGCAGTTGCCACAGGCGCCGGATGCCTCGCCGAAGTAGCCGAGGAGGTTCTGGCGGCGGCATCCCACCGTCTCGCAGAGAGCGAGCATCGCGTCGAGGTGCTGACCGAGGCGCATCTTGTAGCTGCGCTCGCCCGGCGACTGGTCGATCATGCGGCGCTGCTGCACGACGTCGCCCAGGCCGTACGCCATCCAGGCGACCGCGGGCTCGCCGTCGCGCCCGGCGCGCCCGGTCTCCTGGTAGTACCCCTCGACGGACTTGGGCAGGTCGATGTGGGCGACGAAGCGCACGTCGGGCTTGTCGATGCCCATGCCGAACGCGATGGTGGCGACCATGACGACACCGTCCTCGCGGAGGAAGCGCGCCTGGTGCGCCGCGCGGACGGGAGCGTCGAGGCCGGCGTGGTACGCGAGCGCATCGATGCCCTGCGTGCGCAGGTACTCGGCGGTCTGCTCGACGCTCTTGCGGCTCAGCGCGTACACGATGCCCGCGGCGCGCTCGGGCTGGGATCGGATGAATGCGAGCAGCTGCTTGCGCGGCTCGACCTTCGGATCGATGCGGTACTGGATGTTCGGGCGGTCGAAGCTCGCCACGAAGTGCTCGGCGTCGGGCAGGCGCAGCCGCTCGGTGATCTCGCGGTGCGTGGCATCGGTCGCGGTGGCCGTGAGCGCGACCCGGGGAACACCGGGGAACTGGGCGCCGAGCTCGCCGAGCGTCAGGTAGTCGGGCCGGAAGTCGTGGCCCCATTGAGAGACGCAGTGCGCCTCGTCGATCGCGATGACGCTGAGCGTGCCGCGCTGAAGCAGAGCGCGCGTCGAGGGATTGGACAGCCGCTCGGGGGCGACGTAGATCAGGTCGAGCTCGCCGGACAGATATGCGCGTTCGACCGCGGCGCGCTGCGTGGCGGCCTGGGTGGAGTTGAGGTACGCGGCACGCACGCCGTTGGCGACCAGGGCGTCGACCTGATCGTGCATGAGGGCGATCAGCGGGCTGACGACCAGCCCCGTGCCCGGCCGCACCAGCGCGGGAATCTGGTAGATCAGGCTCTTGCCGCCGCCGGTCGGCATGAGCACGACCGCATCGCCGCCCGCGACCACCTGGTCGATCGCCGCGGCTTGATTGCCGCGGAACGCCTCGTAGCCGAAGACGGTGTGCAGCGCCTCCGCGGGAGTTGCGAAGCGCGAGGGCGAGGCCTTCGGCACGATCGCGGGTGCGGAGGCCCCTGTCCGCGCGCGCCCGCCACGAGCGGATGCCGCATCCGGCCCGCCCGGCATCCATCCGTCGTCCGGAGGTGGTGTCCAGAAGCCTGCGTCGGCCTGCTGGTCCCAGAGATCGTCGGGCGGAGGCTCGTCGTCGGTCGCCCACACCGCATCGGCGTAGGGGTCGGCGGACGGGATGCTCATCGGCTCAAGGGTAGCCCGCGTCGCCGACACCCCCGCGCCCGTCGGCCTCATCGAGCGCGAAACAATCGGTCCGCCCTGAAACCCTCCGTTGCGACCGCAATTCGCGGAGGGTTTCGCGAGGTTCGGAGGGTTTCGCGAACCGGGTGCGCCGAAGTCAGGAGGAGACGCGCCGCACGAAGTCCCGCAGCAGCAGGTTGACCTTCACCGGGTCGCGAGCCTGCGGCAGATGGCCGCCGCCCTCGATGATCACGTGCTCGCCGCCGGTGAGCTCGGCGAGCCGATAGCTGCGCGACGGGGTTCTGGCATCTGTCGAGGGAGCCGCTGATGACGAGCACCGGGCACCGCACCGGCTCGCAGACCGCGGCGACGGTTCGGGCTTCGTCGCCGGGATAGGGCGGCGAGTATCCGGCCAGGATCATCGCCTCCGGCGTCGGTCTGCATCGCCCAGCCGACGCAGTCCTCGCGCTGCTTGGTCGAGTGCGGCTCGGGGAACATCTCGCGCGAAGAAGAACTGCGCGAAATCCGGCCAGTCCTCGAGCCAGTAGTGCCGGTTCATCTTCTGCCAGCCCTCGTACGACGTGGCGCGGCGCGTCGAAGTCGAACTCGACCTTATGCGGCAGCGGCGGGCTCAGCTGCAGCCCGGGGTTGATCGCGCAGACTCCGAGCACGCGGTCGGGTGCTTCCGCGGCCATCAGGACGACGTACCCGGCTCCCGTGCACAGCCCGACGAGCACCGCCTGTTCGGCATCGACGGCATCCAGCACCGCCCACGCATCGTCGATCATGAGCCGATCCTCGTAGCCCTCGGGCGTCGTCGGGTGTGCCGCTCTGCCCGTTGCCCCGCGGGTCGCTCACCACCACGCGGAAGTATCGCGCCAGGAACGGGATCTGCGCCTTCCACCCCCGGCTACTGCACGATCGATGTCGGGCATGAGCAGGTAGACCGTGGGCGATCCGTCGCCGTAGACCTCGTAGTGGATCGCCACCCCGTCGCGATCGACGAAGCCGCTGATCGGCAGGCTCCAGCGCGCGCATCAGATCAGCTCCCCCAGCATCGCGGCCGCGCGCGCGGCTCCGTCGGTCTCGACGGGGCGGTACTGGACGGACCGCAGCCGCCTCGGCGACGATCGCGGCGGCGAGGGCGGCGGGATCGCTCGCCTCGGCATAGCGGATGCATCTTCCTGCGCCGTACTGCTAGCAGTCGATGGCGCACGTGCAAGTTCTGCTCGAAGTGGTTCTCCAGCGGCACGTATACGAAGGGCCGCTGGGCGGCGGCGAGCTCCATGCAGGTCGTGAGCCCCCCTGCACGAACGGCGACATCGCACGCGGCCAGAGCGAGATAGAGGTCGGGCACGAAGCCCGCGGACCGTCGCGCCCCGCCGCCGGGGCAGACTGCCCGGGTCGATCCGAAGGTCCGGTCACGACGAGGAAGCGAAGTTCAGGCAGCGCCACGCCGCGCGACCGGGATCGCGTCCATCACGCGATGCAGCAGCGCATCACCGACGCCCGACCCGCCGACGGTCACGACGCAGAGCAGCTCATCCGGGCCGTAGCCCAAGGCGCGCCCGAACCGCCGCCCGCTCCCCGCGGACGGCGGTGCGAACCCGGTGACGTAGCCAGCGAAGTCGTAGTTCGCGCGTAGGTCCAGTCGCGGATGCGGGGCAGCCCGGGACCGAAGGAGACGTCGACGATGTCGTCGGGATTGCCGACGAAGATCGACGCGATCGCGGAGGCGCCGGTAACGGGCTCGCTGCTCGAGCATCTCGGCGTTGTAGTCCGCGGTGAGGGCGACCTCGGCATCCCCCCGCTCGGCATCGGCAGCCATCCGACGAAGTCGGTCATCCAGGCGAACGCGAAGCGCTTGAGCTCGGGATTCTCGTGCAGGAAATAGTCGACATCCCATGCCTCGTCGCCGATCACGAGGTCGTAATAGGTCTCGTCGACGACGTCGTTGAACACCATGAAGTTGTTCACCAGGATCTCGTCCATCCGACGGATCGCCTGGAACGCGTGGAGATCGTGATCGGCCGACTCGTCTTCGATGTGGGCGGACTCGTTCGCGAGGAAGGCGGATGCCGGGTGGACGGTTTCGCCGGCATCCGCCAGGACTCGCGTGACCGGATGCTGCGCCAGCCAGTCGATCTGCAGATCCGGGTGCGAGCTTCTGCAGCTCCTGTGCGATGGCGACATCGCGTCGCGCGTGGCCGAGCCGATCGGGGAGGAGAGGAACAGCGCCCGCTTCGGACGGCGCTGCGCCCGCACCCACGTATGACTGCTGCCCCACATGCGTCGCCATCCCGCCAGTGTGCTCCTGACGACCAGCCAGCCGTCAGGGGCGCGACTTCGAACACGCGGTTGAAGGGCGTCTCGGTGACGCTGCGGAAGCGGGTGAAACCACCGGCCGTGGTGACGTCCCGGATGCGCGCGGGACCGGCCTGCGCGCCGAGGGCGAGCCCGACATCCTGCGAGAGCGACGACGGGGTGCACAGCAGCGTCGAGAAGCCGTAGTACACCCGGCCCCACCGGGTTGAGGTTGTCTTCGACGTGGTCGCCGCCATCGGCTCGACGACCATCCAGGTGCCGTCATCGGCGATGGCCTCGCGCACATGCCGCGCTGCCCGACCGGGTCGCCCATGTCGTGCAGGCAGTCGAACATCGCGACGAGGTCGTAGCCGCCGTGCCGCCGAACTCCTGCGCGGAGGCGACCTCGAACCGAACGCGGTCGCCGACACCCGCCTCTGCGGCACGGATCTCGCGCGATCTCGATCGACGCTGAGTGGTAATCGGACCCTACGAAGGTGGAGGCCGGGAACGCCTGAGCCATCAGGATCGTCGACGCCCCATGGCCGCAGCCGACATCGGCGACGAACGCGCCGGTCGCGAGCTTCTGCTGCGACACCGTCGAGAGCGGGGATCCAGGAGTCGAGGAGATTGGCGTTATACCTCGGGCGGAAGAAGCGCTCGCAGCCCACGTAAACGTCGGCGTCGTGCTCGTGCCAGCCGTACCCGGCGCCGCTGCGGGCGGCATCGACGATGTGCTGGGTGTCGTGAAGCGTGCCGAGGGCGAACTGGAAGAAGCCGGGCAGGAAGCAGGGCTGTCGGGTTCGGTCATCGCGACGGCGTGCTCCGGCAGGCAGCGTGTAGCGCTTGGTGGCGGGGTCGTAGGTGACGTAGTCGCCGGCCGCCTGGGCGTTCAGCCACTCACGGGCGTACGGCTCGGCGGTCTGCGGTGCGCTCGGCAAGCTGGGCGGGCGTGCTCGGACCGTGAGCGGCGAGATCGCGGTAGTAGCCGAGCTTGTCGCCCATGACGACGAGGCCGGCGTTGAGCGTCGCGCCGACTTCGTCGACGGCGTGGAAGACGAAGCTCATGAGCTTGTCGGTGTCGATCTGCGGTCGACTGCTGCGGTGGTGGACATGGTGAAGGCTCCTTCTGTCTTTCGGTGTCCGATGGATGCCTCGAACGTACGGAACACCGGCTGCCGCGCGGGGACCACCCTAGCCGCGTCCGGTGGAGCCCGCCCTACGTCCTCGAGCCCGGACGCGGTCCTAAACTCGAGGGATGCTGGTGGGTCGGGAGGCCGAGCAGCAGGCGATCGATCGCCTGGTGGCTGCGGCTCGCCTGGGAACGAGCGGCGTGCTGGCGCTCGCCGGCGAAGCCGGAGTGGGCAAGACCGCTCTGCTCGAGGACGCCGTCGACGAGGCTCACCGATGTGCGCGTGCTGCGGGCGACCGGCCTGGAGTCCGAGCGCGAGATACCGTTCGGCGACGCTGCTGCAGCTGCTGCGTCCCGGCGCTCGGGCGTGCTCGACGGGATCCCGCCGGCGCAGGCCGATGCGCTGGCCGCGGCCCTCGAGCTCCCCCGCGGCGACGCGCGGCAGCCGATCGCGCGCGACCGGTTCACGATCGGTGCCGCGGTGCTGAGCCTGCTGTGCCGCTACGCCGAGAACGGACCGATCGCCGTGGTCGTCGACGACCTGCACCTCGCCGACGACGCCTTCGGCGAATGCTCTGGTGTTCGCCGCGCGCCGACTTGCCGCCGACCCGCGTGATGGCCCTGTTCGGCATCCGCAGCCCGGAGGGTGACCCGGTGGCCGCGGGTCTGCCGACGCTGACGGTCCGCGGGCTGGATCTCGACTCCGCACGGCCGCTGGTCACGCGTAGCTCCGGGCGACGCCGTCACCGAGGAGCACATGCGGCTGTTGCACCAGGCGACCGACGGGCAATCCACTCGCGCTGCTCGAGCTGCGGCGCCGCCGATCACGACGTCGATCGAGAGCATCGAGACGGGGCTTCCGCTGCGGGTGCCGCGGGCTGTCATCGACGCCTTCGGCAGGCGGCTGGAGCGAGCTGGACGACGAGTGCCGGGCGGTGCTGCTCGTTGCGGCGGTCTGCGGCACCGACCTGCGGCTGATCACCGACGCCTGCGCAGCGCTGGGCATCGACGATCGGCCGGCTCGGCGAGGCGGAGGACCGCGGACTGATCACGCGTGAGCAGCGGATCGCGTGGAGTTCCGGCACCCGCTGCTGCGCGCGGCGACGTACTCGGGCGCGTCGCGCACAAGATCGGCGCGAGGCGCATCGCGCTGCCGCGGCGGTGACTCCCGCGCACGACGCGGACCGTCGGGCGTGGCATCTCGCCGAAGCGATCTGGCATCCCGACGAGGAGGTGGCCGACCTGCTTGCCGCAGGCAGGCGAGCACGCCGTCGCCCGGGCCGCGTACTCGGTCGCCTCGGGCGCCTTCGAGCGCGTCCGCACGGCTGACGCCGGACGACGATGTGCGCGCTGGAGCGACTGCTGCGCGCCGCGGAGATGGCCTGGACGGCCGGGCATGCGCGAGCGCGCTCTGGCGCTGCTGGATCAGAACGTCCGCGAGACGCCGCTGCCGCGGCCGGCGCGGCGGCTCCGACGGCGTGCGTGAGACTCGAACTGCGGGCGGCGATCGCGGCGCGCAGCGGATCGCTGCGGGAAGCGCTCGACCATCCTGCATCGCGGCGGCCGATCCTCCGGCCCGACGCCGATGAGACCATCGCTCCTGGCCGACGCGGTGCACGCGACCTACTACCTCGGCGACGCGCGGACGGCTCGGCACTGGCAGACCGGCTGGCGCGGCAGCACAGCTCCCGGTGACCGAGCCCCGCGCGCGCGCGCTGGGCCTGATGGCGACGGGCATGGCGCGGATGCTCGCCGGGCGGGGCGGCGCCGACGACATCCGGGCGGCAGTGCCCTGCTGGAGACGGATCCCGAACTGCTGCACGATCCGCGCCGCCTGTCGTGGCTGATGCTGGCACCGCTGTACCTGCGCGACGCCGACCAGTGGGGAGCGGCTTCGCGCGCCTGGTCGACGAGGTGCGCGGGCAGCAGGCGTCGGGGCGCTGCCCGCGGTGCTCTTCCACGTCGCCCGGGATCAGGCGACGACGACGGAGTGGGCGCGGGCCGAGGCGAATTACACCGAGTCGATCCGGCTCGCGACAGAGACCGGCCAGACCACCGAGCTGGCCATGTCGCTGGCGGGGCTCTGCTGGCTCGAGTCGCGAGCGGGAAAGGCCGAGGCATGCCGCACCCACGCCGCCGAGGCGCGTGCGCTGTGCACCGCGCGCGACATCCACATCGGTGAGGCATGGGTCGAGTACGCGCTCGGCGATCTGGATCTGTCACTCGGTCACGCGGATCTGGCGGCGCGACCGCTCTCCGAGCTGATCGCCTCCTGGAGCGACTCGCAGCTCGAGGACGTCGACCTCGCCCCGGCGCCGGAGCTGGCCGATGCGCTGATGCGGCTGGGCCGTCGCTCGGAGGCGCGGATCGTCGCGCGAGCAGCTATCGCGAGCACGGCGATCACGAAGGGCCAGCCGTGGGCGCTCGCGCGCGGCCGACCGCGCGTGCGGGCAGGTGGCCGAGCGACGATGACGTTCGACGAGCTGGTTCGAGTCCGCCCTCGGCCTGGCACGAGCAGACCCTGGACAGGTTCGAGATCGGCGCGCACGTCGCCTCGCGTACGGGTGAGCGGCTGCGCCGAGCCGGTCGGCGGATCGACGCCCGCGGGCGGCTCCGTGCGCGGCGTTGGACACCTTCGCCGACCTCGGCGCTCGCGGTCTGGAGCGAACAGCGCGGGGGCAGAGCTCACCGCGACCGGTGAGCATGTGCGCACGACGGGCGCGAACACGATCGGCGGCACTGACCCCCAGGAGCTGCAGGTCAGCATGATGCTCGCCGAAGGCCGCACCACCCGGGAGGCCGCCGCGGCACTCTTCCTGAGCCCGAAGACGGTCGAGTACCACCTGCGCAAGGTCTACACGAAGCTCGGCATCGGTTCCCGCGGCGAGTTGGCGGAGCTGCTGTCGCGCGCCGGGCAGCTCGATCGGCGCGGGCAGGACGTAGCTCACGCCGAAACCGTCTGACGTGCGCGAGACCCTCTGCCTGCGACGCAATTCGCGCACGGTTTCGCGATCGGAGTGTTTCGCGCCCGCGCGCCCGCGCAGCTAGAGCCGCAGCACCTCGGTGATGCGCACGACCGCGGTGCCCTCCTCCTCCGAAGCCGCGAGATCGACCTCTCCGCGGATGCGCCAGTCGTGGTCGCCCGCCGGATCGTCGATCGTCTGCTCGACTCGCCAGACACCGGATGCCGCGACATCCGTCTCATCCACCGTCACCAGGCGCGGCGAGCGCGCCGCGCCACCGGTGAGGATCTCGTCGTGCTCGTCGAAATAGGCGTCCAGGGCGGCCGACCAGTCGACGTCGGGGTCGAGCTCGGCGAGTTCGTCGTCGCGCTGCAGCGCCGCCAGGCGCACGCGGCGGAACAGCTCGTTGCGCACGAGGACCAGGAACGCCCGGCGGTTCGTGAGGACCGACGGCGGTGCGGGCGGCACGACCTCCTCGCCCGGGACGACGGCACCCGGGTGGATCAGGCTCTCCCACTCGTCGACGAGGCTGGAATCGACCTGCCGCACGAGTTCGCCGAGCCACGCGATGATGTCGAGGAGCTCCGGCGTCTGCGCGTCCGTCGGCACCGTCTGGCGGATCGCACGATACGCGTCGCTGAGGTAGCGCAGCACGAGGCCCTCGCTGCGCGAGAGCTGGTAGACCTGGATCATCTCGGAGAACGACAGCGCCCGCTCGAACATGTCACGCACGACCGACTTCGGCGAGAGCTCGAAGTCGCGCACCCACGGCTGGCTCGATGCGAACACCTCGAAGGACTGCGCGAGCAGCGCGTCGAGCGGCTTCGGGTGGGTGATCTCCTCGAGCAGCTCCATGCGCTGGTCGTACTCGAGGCCCTCGCGCTTCATGGCGGCCACCGCCTCGCCGCGTGCGAGGAACTGCTGCTGCGAGAGCACCGGACGCGGGTCGTCCAGGGTCGCCTCGATGACGCTGACCACGTCGAGCGCGTAGTGGCCGGTGCCCGCGGCATCGGGGGCATCACCCGGGTCCAGCAGGCCGATGGCGGCGAGCGCGAACGGCGACAGCGGCTGATTCAGGGCGAAGTTCGGCTGCAGGTCGACCGTGAGCCGGATGGTCGGCCGCTCGCTCGTGCGCGAGCTGCCACTCGCTGTCGGAGTCGACCCCTCCGAAGCGACATCGAGTGGCAGCTCGGCGGGGGATGCGGAGGCCGGCGGATCTGCGACGACCACCCCGGCGGCGACGAGCGTGCGGAAGATCCCGAGCGCCCGGCGGGCGAGCTCGTACCTGCGGGCCCGCGATTCGTGGTTGTCGAACACGAGCGAGCGCACGTTCGCGAAGACGTCCCCGCCGCGCGCGATGACGTTGATGAGCATCGCAGCGGTGAGCTGCAGGTGGGGCTCGAGGGGCTCGGGCTCGGCCGCGACCAGCCGCTCGAATGAGGCCTCGCCCCAGTTGACGAAGCCCTGCGGCGCCTTCTTGCGCACGATCTTGCGGAGCTTCTTGGGGTCGTCGCCGGCCTTGGCGACAGCCGCGGAATTCTCGATCTCGTGCTCCGGCGCCATGACCACGACCGTTCCGGCCGTGTCGTAGCCGGCACGCCCGGCCCTGCCCGCAACCTGGTGGAACTCGCGCGCGGTGAGCTGCCGCATCCGCTGTCCGTCGTACTTCGCGAGCGCGGTGATCAGCACGGTGCGGATGGGGACGTTGATGCCGACGCCGAGGGTGTCGGTGCCGCAGATGACCCGCAGCAGCCCGCGCTGGGCGAGCGTCTCGACCAGGCGCCGGTAGCGCGGCAGCATGCCCGCGTGGTGCACGCCGATGCCGGCCCGCACATAGCGCGACAGCGTGCGCCCGAAGGCGGTCGTGAAGCGGAAGCCGCCGATCGCCTCGGCGATGGCGTCCCGCTGCTCGCGGCTGACGATCCGCACGCTCGACAGCGCCTGCGCCCGCTCCATCGCCGCCGCCTGTGAGAAGTGGACGATGTAGACGGGCGCCTGTCCCGTCTCCAGCAGCTCCTCGACGGTCTCGTGCACGGGCGTGCGCGCGTAGGAGAAGTGCAGCGGCACGGGCCGCTCCACCCCGGTGATGACGGCCGTCGGCCTGCCGGTGCGGCGGGACAGGTCGGCGGCGATGTCGGACACGTCGCCCAGGGTGGCCGACATGAGGACGAACTGCGCCCGGGGGAGCAGCAGCAGCGGAACCTGCCAGGCCCAGCCACGATCGGGGTCGCCGTAGTAGTGGAACTCGTCCATCACGACCTGGTCGACCGCGGCGTCGGAACCCTGTCTCAGCGCGAGGTTCGCGAGGATCTCTGCGGTGCAGCAGATGATCGGAGCGTCGGGATTGACGGACGAGTCGCCGGTGACCATGCCGACGTCCTCCGCGCCGAAGATGTCGACGAGGGCGAAGAACTTCTCGCTGACGAGCGCTTTGATGGGCGCCGTGTAGTACGTCCGCCCTCCGCGGGCGAGGGATGCTGCGTGCGCCGCGATCGCGACCAACGACTTGCCGGTGCCGGTCGGGGTCGACAGGATGACGTTCGCACCCGAGACGATCTCGATCGCGGCCTCATCCTGGGCGGGGTAGAGCGCAAGGCCCTGGTCACCGGCCCACGCCACGAACCCGTCGTACGCCGCGTCGGGGTCTGCCCCCATCGGGATGCGGTCACGCAAGGTCGTCGGCACCACACGAGTCTGTCAGGCCGCGGCGGGATCGGCCCTGGAGCCCACTTGTCCCGCCAGCAGTGCGCGCCAAGACGTCGACCGGCCGGCCGCTGCGAATGCTTGGCGGAATGCCCGGACGGACCGTACGTTGAACACGAGGACGAAGGGACATTCATGACCACTCAGCCCACCGAAGCCGACACCGAGACCGATTCGGCTGCGACCGCCGAGATCCGGGTCGAGCGCAACGACGACGCGGGGCGCTACGAGATCCGGGTCGGCGATGTGCTGGGCGGATTCACCGAGTTCACCATCGACTCGCGCGGGCGTCTCGTGTTCCCCCACACCGAGATCGATCCGGCGTTCTCGGGCCGCGGTCTCGGCGGCATCCTCGTGCGCGAGGCGCTCGCCGACGTCGCCAGCCGAGGGGAGACGATCGTGCCGCGATGCCCGTTCGTCGTGCGGTACCTGACCGGCCGGGAGGTGCCGGGGCTGACGGTCGAGTGGCCGAATGCGCCCGGCTTCGAGCGATGACGCGCCTGGATGCCGACCAGTCGGTCGTCGCCGAGTCGGCGACGGCCTGCGACGGACCGCGGGCGCTGCTGCTCGAGTCGCGCGAGGTGCCGCTGGGCGGCGTACGCGCGATGTCGGTGCACAGATCCCTGCCGCAGCGCGATCTCCCGCTCGTGGGCGCCTGGTGCTTCCTGGACCGATTCGGCCCGCAGGTGACGCGGATGCGGGTCGAGCCGCATCCGCACATCGGCCTGCAGACCGTGACCTGGCCGTTCGCAGGCGACATCCGCCACCGCGACTCGGTCGGCAGTGACGTCATCGTGCGACGCGGCGCCCTGAACCTGATGACCAGCGGCGAGGGGATCGCGCACTCGGAGTACTCTCTCGGCGAGGTGGCGATTCCCCTCGATGCGCTGCAGTTGTGGGTCGCCCTCCCCGAGTCCCGCCGTCACGGCGCGCCCGCCTTCGAACGCCACGAGGAGTTGCCCACCGTCGATCTGGCGGCAAGCGCGGCGGAGCCCGCGACTGCGACGGTGGTGCTCGGTGAGTTCGCCGGCGTGGCCTCACCGGCAAGCGCCTACACGCCCATCGTCGGCGCGGAACTCCGGTTGCCACCCGGCGCGCGCGTCGAGGTGCCGCTGCGCGAGGACTGGGAGTACGCGCTGGTCGGCGTGGAGGGCGTCGCGATCGTCGAGACCGGCATCCCGTCGACCGACGAGACCGTCGAACTCGACCGCAGCCACCTGCTGTACCTGGGCACTGACCGCGATCAGGTCCGCGTGACAAGCGACGGTGGAGCGCTCCTGTTCCTCCTCGGCGGCGCCCCGTTCGAAGACGACATCGTGATGTGGTGGAACTTCGTGGGTCGCTCCCACGAGGAGATCGTCGAAGCGCGCGACGCGTGGGAGTCGGGCGCCTCGCGCTTCGGGCGGGTCATCGACCACGGGGACGAGCGCGTGCCCGCTCCGCCGCTGCCGGGCGTGCGGCTGACCCGCCGTCGCCGGCGCATCTGACCCGCGCCGTCCCCGAGCGCAGGTCTTTCACCGCTGGACGACGAAGCCCGACACTCCTGTGGAGCCGTCCACACCCTCGCCTCCGGCGTACTCGGCCACCACGACGTGGACGCCGGGCGTCTGCTCGGGCAGAGTTGAACGTGACCCGCCCGTCGGCGAGCGTTCCCGTGAACCGCGTCGCGTCCACCCACACGTCGACCGAACCCGAGGCCGGGGCGCCGCGCGAGGTCGTCACCCGCACCGTGACCGCGTAGGGCGCCGCCACCGTCCCGACGTAACGGCTCATCGCGACGTCGACGATGGAGCCGGCGTTGATCACGATGCCCTCGCTCACCGCGATCCCCGGGTTCACGTTGCCCGGTTCGATCGCCGTCACCCGCACCGACAGCGCGGTGCCGACATCCGCCGACGTGACCTCGTAGTCTTCGGCGTCGGCCCCCGGAATCGGCTCGCCGTCGCGGAGCCACTGGTAGGACAGCTCGACCTCCTCCGGCGTCCACGTCGGCGATGTCGCGGTGAGGGTCTCGCCGATCTCGGAGTCGCCCTCGATGGTGGGCTGCGCATCGGTCTCGGGCGGGGCGGCGCCCGAGTCGACCTGCACGACGGTCTGCACCGCCGAGTCTCCGTACGTCACGACGCCGAGGTAGCGGGTGTCCGGCTGCAGACCCGCCCAGGTCAGGGTGTAGCGCGCGTCCCTCCCCGCAGATGCGTCCAGCCCGTCGGTCGTGCTGGACAGCGATCCCGTGCCGCCCGAGGCGACCACCGCGGAGGTCAGGTCCCACGTCGTCTCCTCACCCGCTGCGCCGACGTTGACGACCACGAGGTAGGTCCCTGCGGTGGGGTTCTCGAGTGTCACCTGTTCATCGCCCGAACGAGTGGCGGGCACCCATCGTGCGTCGTAGGTCGAGTCGGTCGGCCCTGCGACACGATAGACGTACAGGTCGAGGTC
Source organism: uncultured Actinomycetota bacterium (assembly GCA_963717585.1). GTDB lineage: Bacteria > Actinomycetota > Actinomycetes > Actinomycetales > Microbacteriaceae > Microbacterium. Next base: position 128,595 of record CAVQWI010000006.1, read on the forward strand.
GCTGTCGTCCGATGCCTGCAGAGTGAACTGCGCGAGCGGGGACGCGCTGGGGATCTCGACGAGCCACGACGCGTTCCCGTTCGCATCGCCCGAATCACCGTCGCCGGAGTGTCCGGGAACGGAGTCGTCTGCGTCCACGAGCAGCTGCACGGGAGCGAGCCCGGCGACGTGCAGAGGGACATCGCCTGACACACCCGGCACGACCGACACGGGGATGCTGCCGGTGATCCCGTCGGCGGTGACGAGCGCGGTCGCATCCACAGTCGCGGGCTTCACGGCCAACGGCGAGCGGACCACAGTGCCGTCTTCGCCGGTCCAGGTGAGGAAGCCGGTGGCCCACACCTCTGCCGGTGCTGTGCGCCCGGTCATCGTGATCGCGAACTCCTGGGTGTCGCCGGGACCTGCGAACTCGAGCGTGGACGGACGCACCGTGACGGCGACGCCGGGGATGCTCGCGGTGGCCCGGTAGGTGCCGGCGCGCGTGGCGGTGAGCGTCCGGGTCACGGTCTGCTGCTGCGTCAGGGTTCCGATCGCGATCGACGGCAGATTGATCTCACTGCCCTCGAGCTCCAGGGCATCGGTGTCGGCGCGCCCCTGGCCCTGCAGGAAACCGGCCCATTCGGCGGGGCCGTTCAGATAGAGCAGCCCGGGCTGGAGCGCGCGGCGCGGATCGATGTACCCCGCTCCCTGCGCGAACGGATCGACGTCGGCCGAGCCGTCCGCATGGACGGTGTCGTACGCGGTCGTCATGATCGCGGACTTGACCTCGTCCGGGGTCGCGTCCGGATTCGCCCCGAGATACAGGGCGGCGAGCCCCGCCACCTGCGGAGCGGCCATCGAGGTCCCCGACGCGATATCCCAGGTCGGCCTGCCGGTCGACGTGTCCTGCCCGGCCCCCAGGATCGCGACACCGGGAGCCGCGACATCCGGCGTGAGGATGTCGCCCGCGTCGTCCAGCGACGGTCCGCGAGCCGAGAACCCGGCGATCTGAGGCGTCGCGACCTGGACGCCGGTGACGTTCTCACCGATGAGGGTCGCCGTGGCGCCTGGGCTGGCCGAAAGCTCCGCCAGCAGCGCCGCCCGATCCGCGGCGTCGATGTGCACCGTCGGCACCGAGTGGAAGTCGCTGTCGACAGAGTCCGGCGCGACGTTCGCCAGGATCATCCCGACGCCGCCGGCGTCCGCCACCTCCTGCGACTTCTCGGTGCGCGGATTGGTCCCCCGGTCGCACACCACGATCCTGCCGGATACCTTGACGGGGTCGAGGCTGCCGAGGTAGCAGAGGTGCGCGTCGGCCGATCCGGCCAGCCCCGCGTCCCCCGCGTAGACGACCGGGGCCGTGAGAGGCGCGCCGGACGGCACCGTGACCGAGACGCCGACGGCATCCCATCCGGTCGACAGCTGGACGGTGGCCTCGAAGGCGGGGACAGTTGCTGCCGCCACAGTCGTGTACCACGGCGCTCCGCGCTGGCCGACGGTCGAGGGGCCCGGACCGGTGTTGCCCGCGCTGACCGCGATGAACACGCCGGCCACAGCGGCGTTGTAGAACGAGATGTCGTCGGCCGCCCACCCGGTAGCGGCGGCGCCGCCGCCGACCGAGTAGTCGATCACGTCGACGCCGTCGGCGACCGCCTGTTCGACCGCGGCCAGCAGGTCGCTGCCGACGCAGATGTCATCGGCGGTGTCGAGCGGGTCGGCCCCGACGAAGCAGGCCTTGTACGCGGCGATCTTGGCGGCAGGCGCGACGCCCGAGATGCCGCCGAACGAGACGCCCTCGATCGTCGCGTCCACGTCGTTGTTGCCGGCCGCGATGCTCGCCACGTGGGAGCCGTGGCCGTCGACGTCGCGAGGCGAGAGCACGTCGTGGTCGAAGTCGAAGCCGGCGCTCGTCGCTCCCGAGGCGAAATACTGCGCACCGATGACCTTCGTCGAGTAGTCGGCTCCTGGTCCACTTCGGGCCGGTCACCCGACGGCTGCGGAACTCCCGGCCGTCGGCCTTCTCGAACACGACCTCGGTGCCGGCGAGATGCGGCGCCGCGCCCTTGGCCGCCCTCAGCCTCTGGCCGGCGAATGACGGGTTCTCCGCCGCGATGCCGGTGTCGATCACACCGACCACGACTCCGGCGCCGGCGGCATCCGTTCCGCCGACGGCTTCCCAGGCGCCGTCCGCGCCCTCCAGGCCGAGGTAGTCGGGCAGATGGCGCGGCGTCGGGCCGGAAGATCTCGTCCGGATAGACGGCGAGCACTCCGTCCGCCGCAGCCACGTGCGCCGCCTCTTCGGGCGACATCGCAGCGCTGAACCCGTTCAGCGTGATCTGGTAGGTCTCGGCGGGTTCGACCCCCGCGTCTGCGGCCACCTTCGTTCTGCCGCTCCTCGAGGAACGTCGAGTACTCCTCGACCGCCTCGGAGTGGGTGTCGAGCTTCTCGCCCGCATCGGGCATGGTCGACCGCATGCCCGTGATTCCGCCCTCGTAGGTCGCCGCCGGGGCCTCGTCGAGAAGCACGATGTACGACCCGCTGGGCGAGTCGAGCGGGATCGGGACGACGACGTCGTCGACCGGCGTCGCAGCGAAGGCACCCGTCGGCATTCCGACGGCGAGCGCGACGAGCGTGACGCATGCTGCATGCGCACTGAGCTCGGCGACCCATGACGGACTCCCCCGTGTGAGGCATCACTGCGGGCATCGTTCCCGCAACTGTGGCAAACCTAATCCTCCGGTCCGCGGGGAGATAGGGCTCGTGAGAATGCGATGAGAGGCGAGCACTACGCTGGGCTGGTGGCTCCGGCATCCCGACTCTCGACGAGCGTGCTGCTCGACCTGCGCCGCGATCGGCGTCGCCACGGGCGCCCTCTCCGCCGGGGCAGGGGCGATCAGCGGACCGGTCTCGGCCGCGGTGCCGATCGTGTACGGCCTCGTGCTCGGGGTGCACGTCCTGCCCGGCGTCATCGCCCAGGAGCTGCTGCGCCGTCCGTGGGTGGCGCTCATCACGCATCTGATCGCGGCGCTGGTCGCCAGCGCGGTCGTGCCCCTGTGGATCGGGCGCTACATCGGAACCGCCCTGCTCATCGGCGCTCTGCAGGAGGGCATCGCCGCTCTCGGGCGGTACCAGCGCTGGGAGCCGTGGCGCTTCTTCCTCTCCGCCGTGCTCGTCGGCGCAGTGATCGCCGTGCCGATCTGGTTCGCCGCCGATGTCTCGCGATTCCCGCTGTGGGGCCAGATCGTCTACATCGCGCTGTTCGTGGTCGGTCCGGTGCTGTGGACCGCGGTCGGACTCGCGATCGGGGCGGCGCTGCGCCGCGCGGGGGTCGCGCGAACGAGCCGCCGCTGACACGCACGCGGCCAGGTTAGGGTCGGCTAAGTTGGAGACACTCAGCCACCTCCCCGGGAAGACCCGTGACCGCAGTCGAGCCCGATCCTTCCGCCGCGGCGCACGCATCCCGGCCCGGCGGTGACGGTGCACCCCTGCTGCGGGTTCGCGATGTCGCCATCACCCACGACGGTGAGGATGCCGCGACCCCCGCGGCGGTGAGCTTCGACGTGGCCCAGGGTGAGGTCGTGCTGCTGCTCGGACCCAGCGGATCAGGAAAGTCCACCCTCGCGCTCGCGCTGAACGGCCTCATCCCCCAGGCGCTGCCGGCGGACGTGCGCGGGACGATCGAGGTCGGCGGGCTGGATGCCGCGAGCACCACGGTCGCCCAGCTCAGCACGCACGTGGGCATGGTCTTCCAGGACCCCGATGCGCAGCTGGTCACCGGCACGATCTTGGACGAGGTGGCGTTCGGGCCGGAGAACCTGCGGATGCCGGTCGCCGACGTCCTCGCCCGCGCTGAGGCCGCCCTTCGGCGCGTGGGGCTGTGGGAGCGGCGTGCCGACAATCCCGACCGGCTGTCGGGCGGCGGCCGCCAGCGACTGGCGATCGCGTGCGCACTCGCCATGGGCTCGCCCCTGCTCGTGCTGGATGAGCCCACCGCCAACCTCGATCCCCGCGGCATCGAGGAGGTCTACGCGGCACTCGGTGAGCTCGTCGCAGCGGGCGACCGCGCGATCCTGCTCGTGGAGCACAATCTCGACGCGGCGATCGGCTTCGTGGACCGGGCGGTGGTACTCGATCAGGAGGGCCGGCTCGTGGCGGACGGCACGGTCGACGCCGTGCTGCGCGACCGCGCCGACGAGCTGCATGCGATGGGCGTGTGGCTGCCGACATCCGCCCTTGCTGCTCTGCGTCTGCGCCGTGCCGGGTACAGCCTGGAGCCGCTGCCGCTCACGCCCGCAGAGCTGCGTGCCGCCCTGGAGTCGTCGCCGCCGGTCGCGGAGCCCGTCGAAGCGTCGTCCGCGTCGCTCGACGACCCGGTCTCCGATGGCGGTCACTGAGCCCGTCGAAGCGTCGTCCCCTTCGGAGTCTGCACCTCTCATCACCGCGCGAGGGCTGTCGCTGAGGCGCGGCCGCAGCGAAGTGCTGCATGACATCGACCTCGATGTGCGGCAAGGCGAGTTCGTCGCGATCGTCGGAGCGAACGGCGCCGGCAAGACGACCCTGATCCAGGCGATCGCGGGTGTCATCTCCCCGCCGCGCGGCACCGTGCACATCGACGGGCTCGACGTCGGCCGCGCCGACACGCGCACTCTCTCCTCGCACATCGGGTTCGTGTTCCAGAACCCCGAGCACCAGTTCATCGCGAACACCGTGTTCGACGAGATCGCGCATGGACTGCGCCTCCAGCACCTGCCCGACGACGAGGTGCGAGCTCGCACTCAGGTGCTGCTCGAGCGATTCGGGCTCACCGGACGGGCCCGGACCCACCCGTTCCTCCTCTCCGGCGGGCAGAAGCGCCGGCTGTCGGTCGGCACCGCGCTGGTGGCCGGTGCTCCTGTGCTCGCACTCGACGAACCCACGTTCGGGCAGGATCGCGCCCGCGCCGACGAGCTGCTGTCGCTCCTGAGCGAGCTGAACCGGGATGGCACGACGATCATCGTCGTCACCCACGACATGCAGCTCGTCGCGGAATACGCCGATCACATGATCGTTCTGGCCGAGGGTCGCGTGCTCGCCCACGGCTCAACCCCCGAGATCTTCTCGGACGCCGACCTCATCGAAAAGCGCCGGTCTCCGGCTGCCGCCGCTGGCGCGTGCACTCGTCGCCATGACGCAGCATCCCGGACTTGCCGGCGTGACGCGGCTGAGCGACCTGCCGACTGCGTCCCCCGCGACCGGGCTGCGGAGCACTCGGCCGGCGACAGACCCGCCCGGGCGCGCGCCATGACCGCCACCGGCCCGATCCTCGCCGCCCAGGTGCCGCGCATGGCGGTCGACCCGTACGCGGATGCCGTCTCCGCCTCGCCCGTGCGGTTCCTGTACCGCCTCAATCCGCTCGCGAAGCTGCTGGCGCCCGTACCCGCGATGGTGCTGCTCGTCTTCGTGCGGGATGCCGCGACCCCGCTCGCCTTCCTCGCGCTCTCGTACCTGGTGCTTCTGGTCGGCGTGAGCTTCACGCGCAGGCTGGTCGCCGTGCTGCTCGGGCTGCCGATCGGGGCGCTGGCGATCGGGTTCGGCTTCTCGCTGTGGATCGACCCGTCCCACGTCGATCAGAGCGTCATCATCTGGCAGCTGGGTTCGTGGACCCTGTACGGTGGCGCGCTCCTCGTCGGCTTGGCCACCGGTCTGCGCATCGCGGCGATCGTCGCCCTCGCGCTGATCGTCGGTCTCAGCACGACCGGGCCCGACCTCGTCCGCTCCACCGTCCAGCAGCTGCGGGTGCCCTACCGCATCGGCTATACCGCGCTGGCCGCGTTCCGGTTCGTCCCGCGGTTCGGCCATGAGCTGGAGGTGATCCGGCAGGCGCACCGCGTGCGCGGTGCGCACGGGGGCCGCGGACCGTTCGCCGCGATCGCCCGCTGGAGCGGGTACGTCGTGCCGCTGCTCGCCGGGGCGATCCGTCATGCGGAGCGCGTGGCCCTGGCGATGGACGCCCGCGCCTTCGGCGCCCACCCCGACCGCACTGAGCGCCACATCGTTCCGTTCCGAGCGCGCGACATCGTGTTCGTGGTGCTGTTCCTGGCCGCGACGGCCGTGATCTTCTGGTTCTTCTTCCCCTGGGGACTCCGGCTAGCCGGCCCCTCGACAGCACGAAGGCCCGCCGCTGACGCGGCGGACCCCCGTGCGTTCGATCAGTGCAGGTTCAGCACGTGGTCGTGGCTCAGGCCACCATCGTCCTCGGTGAACGTGCCCTCCGGACCCGCCGGGTCCGGGAGGTTCAGCCCGCCGGGCACCGACTTGCCGACGACGCCGTTGACCAGCTCCGTGGAGTAGGAGTAGGCGAGAACGGCCACCGCGATCGCGTCGGAGTTGATCTCCAGCGCGTGCGCCGTTGATGTTGTCGATGTCGTCGCACTCCTGGTGGTAGCAGGGATCGAAGCCAGACCCGCGGTGACGCCGCCCCAGATCGCCTGCTGCTCGGCGGTCTTGGGCACTTCGGCGCCCGTGAAGAGTCCACCTGCGGGAATGCCCGCATTGATGAACGCCTGGTAGTCGCTGCGACCGCTGAACTCCGCGTCGTCGTACGGCTCGCCGACGCTCGTGAAGTAGCGCTCGAACAGGGTCTCGATCTCGGTAGACCCCTCGGGCACCACCACCGGGGCCGGGAAGCTCGACTCGTTGCCGTCGTACACCATGAAGATGTAGTTCGGCGACGCGATCATGTCGAAGTTCAGGTACAGCGCGATGCGGTCGCGCTCCGCCTGCGGCAGCTCATTGACGTATGCGGTCGATCCCAGAAGTCCTGCTTCTTCCGCACCCCACCACGCGAGTCGGATGGTGTTCTCGGGCTTGAGCTTCGACAGGTTCTGCGCGAGCTCGAGCAAGCGCGGCCGAGCCGCTGCCGTTGTCGTTGATGCCCGGGCCTGCTGCTACCGAGTCGAGGTGCGCGCCGGCCATCACGACGTTGCTGTCGTTCTTGCCGGGCAGCTCTGCGATCACGTTCACCTGCGGGCGCGACTCGGGCGAGGGCACGAAGACTCGCGCTGTGGAGCCGGCCTGCGCAAGCGCGACACCGTCAGCGAAGGACGCCCCGACGACGGGGATCGGAACGACATCCGCTCCGCCCAACGTGCCGACGATCAGGTCGAGCCGATCGGGTGTGCCCTGGTTCATGATCACGACGGCTTCTGCACCGGCGGCGTAGGCGTTGAGTGCCTTGACCGAGAAATTGCAGAATCCGCGCTGGATGAGCGCGATGTCCATCGTGCCCGGAGAAGTTCAGACTTGCGAAGTCCGTCGTTTCACACCCGCTGGTGGTGCTCGCAGGGTCGGCGATCGCGAGATCGACGGGGATCACGGTGCCCTGGACCGTCCCATAGCCGGTGCCGGTGAAGGCGCCCGTCTCGTAGGGGGCGGCGGCGGCGCCATCGGGCTGGTCTGCTCGAGCTCGGCAGGACCCACGTAGGTGAAATCGAAGGTATCGAGCGTGACGTTCCAGCCGGCGGCTTCGAGAGTTTCGACGACGTAGTCGACGCTCGCGTCATAGCCGGGCAGACCGGCGGCGCGGTTGCCGCCGTTGTCATCGGCGATCGCCTGGAACGCCTGGAGATGCTCGGTCACACCCGCGGCTCGGACACGCACTCCGTCAGTTTGGCGATCGTGTTGTTGTTTCGGTTGTCGCACGCCGGCCGCGGGCGGGTGCGGCCAGTGCGGCGCTCGTCGGAAGTACGACGAGCGCGAGGGCTGTGGCGGTCGCCGCGGTGACGGCGATCGCTCTTCGGGAAGGTCGTGCAGACAGATTCATCTTGTTCTCCTTCACGGCCGGGCGTCTTCGTCGACACCCGGTTCGGGGGATGCTGCCGGATGGGCAGCTCCGTCGACGCTAGCCCGCCGCTGGTCCATCGCACCACCCCTGTCGACGAACAGCTCGCCGTCGGATGAAGGAATGCCGCGACCCGGATCCCGCGGAACGGGAGGGTCGCGGCATCCGGAACCGTGTGCTGAGTCCGCTATCGCTTGCCGACGATCTGCCGGCTGACGATGTCGCGCATGATCTCGTTCGTACCGCCGTAGATGCGGTGCACGCGGGCGTCCAGGAACGCGCGGGCGATCGGATACTCGGTGATGTAGCCGTAGCCGCCGTGCAGCTGCACGCCGATGTCGAGCAGCTCCCACTCGCGATCGGTCGCCCAGAATTTGACCTTCGCGGCCTCCTCGGCCGTGAGCTTCTCGTCCTTGTACAGCATCATGGCGCGGTCGATGTAGGCCCACATCACGTCGACCGTCGTGGCCATGTCGGCGAGCTTGAACCGGGTGTTCTGGAAGTCGGCGACGGATTGGCCGAATGCCTCGCGGCTCAGCGTGTAGTCGCGCGTCCAGACGAACGCGGCTTCGGCGGCGGCTGCGGCTGCGACGCCGATGGAGAGCCGCTCGAGAGGGAGGTTCATCATCAGCTGGATGAAGCCCAGCCCCTCCCTGCCTCCGATCAGGTTCTCCTCGGGCACGAACACGTCCACGAACGACAGCTCGGCTGTGTCCCACCCGTGGAAGCCCATCTTCTCGAGCTTCTTGCTCTGGTCGAAGCCGTCCATGCCGCTCTCGAGGATCAGGAGACTGAACGCGTCCGCCTTGTTGCCCTCACCGGTCTTGACGAAGGTCACCACCATGTCGGCCGTCTTGCCCGACGAGATGAAGGTCTTGGCACCGTTGACGAGATAGCCGCCCTCGGCCTTCCTAGCGGTCGTCTTGATTCCGCGCAGGTCGGATCCGGCGCCGGGCTCGGTCATCGCAAGCGCTCCGAGCACCTCGCCGGTGGCCATCCGGGGGAGCCACTTCTCCTTCTGCTCCTGCGTGCCCATGTGCGCGATGTACGGCACGGCAAGGTCGTCCTGGATGCCGAGCGCGCCGGCGAGGGAGCCGTAGCCCGCGCCGATCGTCTCTTCGAGCACGACCGCGCGGAACCGGTAATCCTGCAGCATCCCTGCCCCGCCGAACTCCTCGGGCACCGAAAGGCCGATGATGCCGGCCTCCCCGGCGGCGAGCATGGTGGCGCGGTCGATCTCTCCGGCCTCGTCCCACTGCTTGCGCTTCTGCTCGCTCGCGTAGCGCTTGACGAACTCCTTGACGACGTCGCGGAACGCGTCGTGGTCCTCGTCGTAGATGTCGCGCTCCATGTGCGCCCTGCCCTTCTGTCCACGTCGGTGGCGCGGGCCGGTCGGTGGGTGTGCAGCCGCGTCGCCGCTGGCGATTCTAAGGCACCAGCGGAGCGGGGAGGATGAACGCCTGTGGGATCGCATCCCACGACCTGCGGCACTGGGTACCGCGCGTTGTCGGATGCCACAACCGGCGGTCGCAGCGCGGTCCCGCGGTTGCCGCTCGACTATTGGGCGTATCCGGGAGCGGGCGGAAGCCCGAAGAACTCCTCCAGCGTGTGCCAGCCGCCGTCGTGGTAGGCGCGAGCCAGTTCCGTTCCGATGTAGCGGAGGTGCCAGGGTTCGGAGGTGTAGCCCGTGACAGGGGTGTACCCGTCCTCGTAGCGCGTGATCCACCCGAACTCCCAAGCATGCGCCACGAGCCATTGACCCTGCGCGGTGGCGGCGAGATCGTCGAGCGTGCCGCACGCTGTCCGAGCACGCCACGAGGTCGGAGGCGAGCCCCGACTGGTGCTCGCTGTGACCGGGGCGAGCGCTCGAGAGGTCGGCCACCTCCTCGCCCTGCGCGTCCGCCTGGCTGCCGTAGGTGTTCACCTGGGTCGCGTACGACCGGAATCCGCTCTCCAGCGCGATCTCGCCGGCTCCCGCCGCCGCTGCTGCACCGACCATCGCGGTGAGCGCGGCCGCAGCATCCGACCGCAGCGAGCCGCCTTCGACGCTGCGGATGTCCGAGCGGCATCGCGAGCGACTCCGGCCGGTAGTCCAACGGGACCAGCGGACGCTGCTTGTTGAGCACGACCCAGATGCGGGCGGGGTCGTCCAGGGCGACGCACGGCGCGGACCCGCCGGCGACCGCAGTCCGGAACGTCTCTGCTCCGCCCGCCGCGGCGATCGCGCCCGCATCGTCTCCGGCCGCGAGCGCGTTCGTGAAGGCGGGTATCGCGCACAGATCGACGGCTACGGGTGCTGAGGCGACGATCGGTGCGGGTATCGATTGCGCGGGCGGCGGCATGGGAACGCCCGGCTGGGCGGCGGGCACGGAGCGGACTTCGTCTGCGGCCGGTGCGATGGAGCGGGCCTCCGCGGTGCCGAACAGCGGCTGACCGGTGACGGCTGCCGTCACGGTCGCGGCCGAGCCCATGACCAAGGAAGCCACGACGGCGAGGCCGGCGACGAGCTCCCACGCGCAGGACGCGCGTCGACCGGGCATGCCGAGCCGGAGACGCGGACGGATTCATCAGCTGGGCGGTCTTCTCCGCTCGCCGCGTCTCTGCCGCCGTCGGTCGCCTCGCCCGTGCTCCGACGCGGGTCGGTGTGACCTGCCGGGTGGGCTGCGGGTCCTGCGGGCGGGACCGTACCGCCTCTCGCGGCGGAGGGCGGAAGATCGCGGGTGTCGGTTCTGCGGCGGTGACTGCTGAGCCTGCTGCTGACGTGGGAGCGCCTGCGAGATCGATCACAGGCAGTGGAACGGTCTGCACACGGGGCTCGGAACCGGACCGGCCGACGCGAATGCGAGGTGACCGCGAGCCGCGGGCGCAGCAACTCCGGCACGGGGCGTGCTCCGATGCGGCGACCGCAGGCACATGCTCCGAAAGGGCGCGCTCGACCGCTGTCTCACGCTGCAGCCTGGCGGCGCGACGGGACAGAGGGGGATTGTGCGGTTCGGGGGCCGTCACACTCCCATTGTTCCGTGCGGAGGCGTCAGGGTCGAGCCTTCGCGGCAGTTCCGTCCGAAATCGATACTCTGTGCGAGCTCATCTTGACACACATTCGTATTTCTGTTCCCATGTATCCATGCGGTGGCAGGGGCAGGAACTCGGGGTGGCGGATGCCGCGGCCCTCCCCGGTCTCGAGCGGTTGAACGGTCTGGTTCGGTCGGTGACCACGCCCGAGTTCGCCGACATCACGTTCCACGAGGTCATGTGCAAGAGCGCCCTCAACCATGTTCCCGGCGCTTCGGCGATGCCGTTCGACTGGACGGTCAACCCGTACCGCGGATGCACGCATGCCTGCGCCTACTGCTTCGCGCGCGGAACGCACGAGTACCTCGAACTCGACGCGGGCCGCGACTTCGACACGCAGATCATCGTGAAGATCAACGTCGCCGACGTGCTCGAGAAGGAGCTGCGCCGCGGTTCCTGGACTGCGCGAGCCGGTCATGCTCGGCACGAACACCGATCCGTATCAGCGCGCCGAGGGTCGCTACAAGCTGATGCCCGGCATCGTCGGCGCGCTCACCGAGTCCGGAACGCCGTTCTCGATACTCACCAAGGGCACGCTGCTGCGTCGGGACCTCCCGCTCCTGCGGGATGCCGCGGCATCCGTGCGCGTTTCGCTCGCGATGTCGATCGCCGTCTTCGACGACGCGCTGCAGCACGCCATCGAACCGGGCACCCCGTCCGCCGCCGCGCGTCTGGAGACGGTGCGCGCGGCTACCGACGCCGGGTTCTCCGTGACCGTCTTCCTGATGCCGATCATCCCGCACCTCACCGATTCGATCGCCGCGATCGACGAGGCACTGACGCGGATCAAGGCTGCCGGCGCGACCCGGGTCGTATACGGCGCCCTGCACCTTCGTCCGGGCGCGAAGCAGTGGTTCATGCAGTGGCTGCGCGAGCGGCATCCCGATCTCGTCTCGTCGTATCTCGGGCTGTACCCCGGGGCCGCGACGACCGCTCCCCAGGCGTACCGGACGTGGCTCGCCAAACGCGTGCGCCCGCTGATTCGCGTACACGGGCTGGACGGCCACGCCGAGGACGATCACCCTCGCGGCACTCCGGTGTCGGGGCTGGCCTCGCGCGCCGATCGGCGCTCAGCCGGCATCGTCACGACGTCGCGGGGTCGCTCAGCCGCCGCCGAGACGCCCGCGACGCTCTTCTGAGCGGGTCGATCTCAGCCGGCGTGCGCGAAGGCTTGCCGGTCGGCGCAGCGCACGACGGATTCCGCTTCGTCGATCAGGGATCGACTGCGGGGACGGGCGTCGCGAGGAAGATCCAGCACAGCGTCCAGGAACTGATCGGACTGCAGGACGCGGCTGTGACCGAGGCCGCGCGTGGTCAGCCTCTGAGCGCTCGGGTTGGCGTCGGCGATGCGCGCCGACTCCGCGAAGGGCACCACCCGGTCGCCCTCGTCGTGCACGACCAGCAGGCGCGTGCGCCTGCGGGACCGGATGCCGCAACGAGGACAGCCGCGTGAACGGATCCTCTTCATGCGGGAAGTAGCGCCGGGCGAATCGCATGCGAAGCTCGGCCGCCGTGCGGTCGTCGAAGCCCAGCATGGCCTGGAACTGCGTCAGCAGGAGATCGGCGTCCGCAGGAGCGGCGACCGTGACCACGCGGTCGGCGGCGACTCCGTCAGCGGTCGCGATGAGCGTCGCGAGACCGCCGAACGAGTGCCCGACCACAGCGGCGAAGCGACCGTAGCGCTGCTGCAGCGCGCCGAGCGTCTCGACCCAGTCGATGATGTAGGCGGCCCGCGCGCCGGAGTCGCCGTGCGCCGGCGCGTCGAAGGCCACGACCCGGTATCCCTCGCTGACGAGCTCGCGCACGAGCGTTGCGAACTGGGCGGCGCGACCGTTCCAGCCGTGGGCGAGCACGACGACCTCGCCGCGCTGGACGACCCCACTCGTAGACGGTGACGTCGGTTCCACTCCTCTCGATGCCGGGTACGCGCACGGTGGAGCGGGCGGCGCGCCACATCGTCGCTGCATCCAGAGGGCCGACCGGATGCGGGGCCGCGACGTGCGCGAACACGGGCAGGGCCACGGCGGCGCCCCACCTGGGCGAGAGCGATCCGGCGACGCGAACGGCCGAGGCGGCGAGGAAGTGGGCGATGGCCATGGCGACTCCGATCAGCGGATGTACGTACGATCGTACGTATGAATACGAACGATCGTACGATAAGATAGGTCCATGGCGCAACAGCAGCTGGATGGTCGTCGCGTGAGGGGCGACGAGTCGCGCCGGACGATCCTCAGTCACGCGATCGACACGGCATCGGTGGACGGCCTCGAGGGCCTCACGATCGGTCGGCTCGCGGAGGCGTCCGGTCACAGCAAGAGCGGAGTAGCAACCCTGTTCGGCTCGAAGGAGCAGCTGCAGCTGGCGACGGTCGCCGCAGCACGGGAGGTGTTCGTGGACCGGGTGATCGCGCCCGCACGCGCGCGGACCGAACGGGGCCTGGCACGCGTCTGCGCCCTCATCTCGCAGTGGCTCGCGTATTCCGACGATCGCGTGTTCCGCGGCGGCTGCTTCTTCGCGGCTGCTTCGGTCGAGCTCGACGCCCGGCCCGGCGCCGTGCGCGACGCGGTCGTCGCAGCGACGACCGAGTGGGAGGACTACCTCACCATCTCGATCGAGCACGCCATGTCCGCCGGCGAGCTTCCCGGGCTGGATGATCCGCGCCAGCTGACCTTCGAGCTCGTCTCGTTCCTCGAGGCGGCGAACACGCGTTCGCTGCTGCACGGAAGCAGAGACCCGTACTACCGTGCGCTTGCCGCGGTCCGGTCGCGGCTGCTGTCGCTCGGCGCGGACCGCGCGCGGGTCGCCGAGATCGCCGGACCCCGGCCCGCTGAGTGAACTCCCGCGGCCTCCACCGCGTGCGCAGGATGTATCAGCAGACATCCTGACGCCACAATGTGTGCAGGAGGTGCCGATGGCTCGGTTCATGCTCAGCGCGATGCCTTTCACCGGTCACGTCGCTCCGGTGCGTGCAATCGCCGAGGCGCTGGTCGCGCGCGGCCACGAGGTGCGGTTCTACACCGGCGCTGCGTTCCGGGATCGCGTCGAGTCATCGGGTGCGACTCTCGTTCCGTGGCGGGTCGCACCCGACTTCGATGAGAACAACGTGCAGGAGACGTTCCCCCGGCTGGTCGGCAAGAAAGGACTCGGGCAGCTGCTGATCAACGTCCAGGACGTCTTCATCAAGACGGCGCCTGCCCAGGTCGCCGACCTCGCCGCGGAGTGGGAACGCGAGCCGTGGGACGCCATGGCGGGCGACGAGCTCTCGGTGGGGATGGCGCTGTACGCCGAGCAGACCGGCCGCCCCTGGGCGACGGTGGCGCTTCTGCCACTGAACATGGCGAGCACGCAGGGGCCGCCCAGCGGAATGGGGCTCCGGCCGGGGCGCAATCCACTCACGAGACTGCGGGATGCCGCGCTCCGGGCCGCCGTGCCGCTCGCCTCGGCCCCTCTGCGCAGGCCGCTCGCGCAAGCCCGAGCCGAGCTCGGGCTGTCGCCGTCGAAGCGGGCGTTCGATCGGACCGTCTTCTCACCGCGACTGGTCGTCGCCACCGGCATCCCGCGGCTCGACTACGAACGCACCGACCGCCCGCCCTCACTGCACTTCGTCGGAGAGCTGCGGTCGCCGACTTCAGCGGCGACCGCGCTGCCCGCCTGGTGGGGTGATCTGGACGGTCGGCGGATCGTCCACGTGACGCAGGGGACGCAGAACATCGACCCCGCCGACCTCATCCGCCCTGCCCTCGAGGCGCTCGCTGACCGCGATGTGCTGGTCGTCGTCGCGACGGGCGTCGCCGGTCGCGACGAGCTGCCATTCCCGGTCCCGCCCAACGCGCGAGTCGGTGGCTTCCTCCCCTACGCCGAGCTCCTTCCGCGCACCGACGTCGTGGTCACCAACGGCGGCTGGGGCGGCGTGCTCGCAGCGCTGAGCACCGGCATCCCGCTCGTCATCGCCGGCGGCGACCTCGACAAGCCCGAGATCGCGGCGCGCGTGGCGTGGGCGGGTGCCGGTGTCGATCTCCGGACGGGCACACCGAGCGTCGCGAAGGTCACGGCCGGCTTCGATCGTGTGATCGCCGACGGCTCGTTCCGGGATGCCGCTGCCCGCGTCGGCGCGCAGCTCAGGGCGCAGGGCGGGCCGTCCCGCGCCGCCGAGCTCCTCGAGAGCCTGCTCTGAGCGCGGCGGCACGCGTCAACCCCTGGTCCGGCATCCGCCGTCGTGGCACCGTGGACGAAGAGCCGACGCTCCGGCGAAGGAGGATCCATGGCCGACGGACGCGACGTGAAGCGCACCTATCCAGCCGGCGTCCCGTGCTGGGTGGATGTCGAGCAGCCGGACGTCCGAGCGGGTGCGGCGTTCTACGGCGCGCTGTTCGGCTGGAGCTTCCTCGAGGCCGGGCAGACCGGGTCGGATCAGCCTTACCTCTTCGCGCAGCTCGACGGTCAGGACGTCGGCGCGCTCGAAGCGGGCGACACCGGTGCGGGATGGGTGAGTTACCTCTCATCCGACGACATCGCAGACACGTGCGTGCGCGTCGAGAAGGCGGGCGGCATCGTGGGCGTGCCGCCCACCGACGGCAGTCCGTACGGCTGGAGCGCGACGTGCGCCGACCCGCACGGCGCCGTGTTCCGTCTGTGGCAGCCCGGGTCGCATCCCGGGTCGCAGATCGTCAACGTCCCCGGCGCGTGGAATTTCAGTGATCTGCATACGCCCGACCCCGAGGCCTCCCTCGCGTTCTACGGCGACGTGTTCGGCTGGCGCATCGATCCCGATCTCGGCGCCGGAATGATCCGTCTGCCCGGATACGGCGACCATCTCGCAGCGACCATCGACCCCGGCATCCACGAGCGCCAGGCGTTCGCTCCCCCTGGCTTCGCCGACGTGATCGCCGGCCTGACGCCGGACTCGTCCGCGTTCTGGGCCATCCGGTTCACGGTGGGCGACCGCGATGAGAGCGCTGCGCTCGCCGAGACACTCGGGGCGCGCGTCGAGTCGCGGGATGACACCGAATGGACGAAGGAGGCGGTCATCGTCGACCCGCAGGGCGCGCGCTTCATCGTCAGCCAGTTCGACCCGCCGGAGGGATAGCCCTCTGCAACCTCACGCCGGATCGGCCTGTTCCGGGTGATTCGCGGTTGCGGCACGGCGCTGCGGGACGCGGCTGGCGGGACTGCGCAAGCGCGTGATCTCCGCCGAACCGTCGAGTGCGCTGCGGACCCGCGGTACTCCGAGCGCCGCAGCGAAGCGAGTCGAAGCGCCTCGATCGTGTCGTCGCCCGGACGCACGTTCTCGAACGGAGCCTCGATCTCGGCGCGCTCGAGCATCTCGTTCATGCGGCGCTGACGCTGACGCGTGATGAGAGTGACGACCCGACCGGACTTACCCGCCCGCCCGGTGCGGCCGGAGCGGTGCAGGTAGGTCTTGTACTCGTCGGGCGCGTCGGCCTGGATCACCAGATCGATGTCGTCGACATGGATGCCGCGAGCGGCGACATCGGTCGCGACGAGCACGTTGACCCGACCCGAGGTGAGGCGCTCGAGGTTGCGCGTGCGGCGTGCCTGGTTGAGATCGCCGTGCAGCGAGACGGCCGGGATGCCGACGTCCGCGAACTGCTCGGCGAGCATCTCGGCATACGCACGGGTGCGGGCGAACACGAGGGTCTTGCCCTCCCGGTCGACGAGCTGGTCGAGGATCTCCGCCTTGTCGCGGTGCTCGATCACGAGCACGCGGTGCTCGATCGTGCTGGAGGCCTGGTCTTCACCGGCGACCTCGTGCACGGCCGGCTCGACGAGGAACTCGTCGACCAGCGATGAGACTTCGCGGTCGAGCGTCGCCGAGAACAGCAGCTTCTGCGATCCGTCGGCCGTCTCGCGCAGGATGCGCTGGACGGGCTCGAGGAATCCGAGCTCGCACATGTGGTCGGCCTCGTCGATCACGGCGACCATGACGTCGCTGAGGTCGAGCTTGCGCTGGGTGATGAGGTCCTCGATGCGACCCGGTGTGCCGATGATGATGTCGACGCCCTTCTTGAGCGCACCGACCTGACGCGCCTGCGGGACGCCGCCGTAGATCTG
The DNA here is from genome assembly GCA_963717585.1 of uncultured Actinomycetota bacterium. Lineage (GTDB taxonomy): Bacteria > Actinomycetota > Actinomycetes > Actinomycetales > Microbacteriaceae > Microbacterium. The sequence goes on from CAVQWI010000006.1 coordinate 145,538, forward strand.
CGTGGTGAACAGGCCGACGCTGCGTGCGATCGGCTGGATGGTCCGGTCGATCTGGAGGGCGAGCTCGCGCGTGGGGGCGAGGATCAGCGCCTTCGGCTTGCGGCCGAACTCCCGGCGCTGACCGGCCTGGGCGCGCAGCACGTTCTCCACGAGCGGCGCGCCGAACGCGATGGTCTTGCCTGAGCCGGTGCGGCCGCGGGCCAGCACGTCGCGACCCGCGAGGATCTCGGGGATCGTCGCCGCCTGGATCGCGAACGGGGCCGCCGCGCCGAGGTCGGAGAGGGTGCGGACGATGTTGTCGCCGAGGCCGAGGTCGCCGAAGCTCACGCCGTCGACATCCGTCGCCTGGATCGCGTCCGCCTGCAGGCGCTCATGCACGACGTCGACGTGCTGCTCGTGCGCGGCGGTGCGTGCGGGCGCGTTCCAGTCGGAACGGCCGGCGGACGCCGCGGGGCGGCGATCGCGGTCGTCACGGCGGGGACGGTCGGCGTTGTAGCCGCGCTGGGGACGGTCGTCATACGAGCCCGCCGGTCGGTCATTGCCGTACGGGCGACGGGCGGGACGCTCGTCGGAGGAGCGCTGCGGGCGGTCGTTTCCGTAGTCGCGCTTGGGGCGGTCGTCGTATGAGCGCGGTGCGCGATCGCGGTCGTACGCCGGACGCGTCGGGCGGTCGCTGCTGTACTCGCGACGCGCGGGACGCTCGTCGTTGGAGCGAGCCGGGCGATCGCTTGCAGAGGAGCGTGCCGGGCGTTCGTCATACGTCCGCCGCGGGCGGTCGCTGCCGTAGTCGCGCTGGGGGCGATCGTCGTACGAGCGCGCACGGCGATCGTCGTTCGAGCGGGCAGGGCGGTCGTCGCCATAGGAACGCGCCGGGCGGTCGCCCTGCGAATGCGTCCGGATGCCGCGGGCCTCGTCGCGACCGGCACGCTGCGTCGCCGTCCAGCGGGTCTTCGGGGCAGCCGAGGCAGCCTCATCGGCCGCGCGATAGCCGCGGTGGCTCGGGCTCTTGCTGCCCGGCTTCTGGCCGGAGCGGGCGCGGTCGCCCTTCGACTCGCTGCGCTCGCTCAGGAACCGCGCCGTCTTCTTCTCGCCGTAGCGCGGTTCGAAGTTCTTTGCCGGTCGGCCGCCGGCGGGCTTCTTGCTCTTGGGCATGATCGATGTCCTTCTGGGTTGTCTCATGTGAGAACAGCACTCGCGCGCAGGACTCACCGCGACAGTTCGCACTGCCGCCGTAGCACTGCCGCTTCGCCGCACAATGCGGCACGGAGTTGCCCGGACTGTCGTCGGCCGGGGGCCATTCAACGTGATGGTCGCCGGAGCGGATTCGCTCCCACCATCGGCCCCTTGGACTCACAAACCCACCCGCACAGCATGTGCGGTGTCCAGAGCCGACTCTTCACTGTATCGGATGCCTCCCGCAGCACCCTGGGAGATGCCGGTGGAGGCGGCAACCCGGCTCTACACTGACGCCATGACCACCGAAGCCGCCTCGCTGCGCGCCGAATCGCACCACCCCTCCGCCGACACTGCACGCCGAGTCGGAGGCGATCTACGCGGCATTCGCGGGCGGAGCGCTCGGGGCGATCTACGGGCTCGTCATCGCGCTGGTTGCTTCCCGAGCTGCCCCTCGCGAACGACGTCGGGTCGTTCGGACTCTGCGCCGCGATCGGCGCCGCGGTCGTGGCGGCGGCAGCGGCCGGCACCGGGTACTGGCGCTCGCGCAACAGCCCCGGGCAGGAGTGGCGCCGATCGCTGCCGGCCTGGAAGTTCACGGTCAACACCATCTCGGTGGTCATCGTGCACACGGTGCTCGCCTTCCTCGCGACGTACGCGATCTACCGTGTTCTCGGGCTCGGCTTCATCGGCCTGCCGGTGATCACCTTCTGGGCGATCGTGCTGATGGCGGTGACCCTCGGACTGAACGTCTATCTCGTCTACCTCTCCGTGTCCCGGATGACGACGCAGCGCATGTCGTCGCTGCTGATGGCGTTCATCGTGATCGGCACGCTCACCGCCATGGTGACGACCCCCGACCCCGACTGGTGGATGGTCCACTTCAGCCAGCTCGGAACATTCGACGACCTCTCCAGCCTCGTGTTCAACGGCACGCTGATCGCGGGCGGCCTTCTGGTGACGACGTTCGCGGTCTACATCGCGAACGACATGGACGCGCTCGTCGAAGCGGGCAAGCTGACGAATGCCCGCGCATCCCGCATCGTCTCGACGCTGTTCGTGATCATGGGCATCATGCTCGCCTGCGTCGGGATCTTCCCCGTCGACTTCAGCCTCCTCCTGCACAACCTCTCGGCGACGGGCATGGCCGTGATGTTCCTCGTACTGCTCATCGCCGGACCGAAACTGCTGCGGGGGATGCCGCGGACGTACTTCCTGTCGGCGTGGGCGTTCCTCGCCGCGACGGTCGCGTCCGTCGTGCTGTTCGTCGCGACTACTTCTCCCTGACCGCCTTCGAGATCATCGTCTTCGCGCTGATCTTCGGCTGGATCGCGGTGTTCATCCGCTTCCTCGGAGTGACCGGCCAGCGCGAGTGAAGTGTCAATGAGTCGGGTCAATTCGCCGCACTTCTGAGAGGAACCTATAGATTCGATCAGAGAAATGGTTGCTGCTTGGGGCGCACCAACGTCCGACCAGCGCTGACGACCGGGGGGTAGGCGGCTGCGGCCTGGAGTTTCTGCAGGGCGGGAGCGCTACCGCACCGCCTCATGAAAGGCCGGACCTGCACCGTGGCCCTGCTGACCGACGCGTCCCAACTCGCCGGCCCCATCCCGGGCATCCGACTGCGTGCACTGACAGCCCGGACCACCGCTGCACAGGTGGGTTTCGCCACGGCCGCTCTACTGTCGATCGGCGTCCTGCTGTCGATCGCGACGACGCCCGACCCGCTGTGGTGGCAGCTGCACTTCAGCCGCCTGGGGACGTTCTCGGTGTTCTCGGGTTACGTCTTCAACTCGACCATCGTGGCCTGCGCGGTCGGCGTGGTGGCCTTCGCGGCCTGTCTGCGAGTGGAGATGGTGCGCCACGCCGGAACCGCGGTTCTCACCAACCGCCGCTCCGCCGTCTTCGTTCCGCTCCTGGTCGCACTGCTCGGCATCAATCTGTCGCTGGTCGGCTTCTTTCCCCAGAACACCAATGAATTCGTCCACGACCGCGGCTCCACGGGCGCGGTCTTCTGCTTCACCCTGATCCTGATGTCAAGCCGATGGATGCTGCGCGGCATGCACGTCGCCGTCTCCCGCGTCACCCGCCGCATCGGCGTCGGCATGGTGGTGACGATCGCCGTCTACATCGCCGGGTTCATCAACATGGCGGCGTTCGAGCTCATCGTGTTCAGCCAGGTGTTCTTCTGGCTGCTCTTCTTCGCGCGCAACATCGGACGACCAGCGCGAGCACTCCCGCCCCCGCGTGAACGCCCGGCGACTGGGCAGGATGCGCCACATCGCCGGTGTCGTCCCGCGCGCCCACCACGCCGCAGCGGCGACCGTGTCACGCGGGCCGGCGTCGGGGCCGCGATCGGGCGCCGGCACGCGACCAGGTCGGGCTTCCCGAGCGCAGCGAGGCGCAGCCCGCGGGACGACGTCGCGTCAACCCGACCCGGGGCAACGCCCAGCAGGCGCTGCCCGAGCTGCGGTCGATCGGCGGTAGTTCGCAGATCGGCCTCGGGACCCGGCTACTCCGCGCGGTCGGGGTTGCCGTCGTCGCCCGTCGATGCGTCGTGATCGCGCGGCTCCGAGATCTCGGAATCGGATGACGCACCCGCATCGTCGATCGGAGCCTCTCCGTCGGGGTCGGCGACCTCGCCCTCAGCGGTCGAGTGGGGCGCGACCTGATCTTCCTCGGCCGCGCTCTCACCGTCGTCCGGCGACGGCTCGATCCCGTCGGTCCTGTGCTCGGATGCGTCGGGGGCGATCTCAGCGCCCTGCCCGGGCTGGGATCCGTCGGGAGCCGAGCCCGCCGCTTGCGGTTCGGACGCTGCATCGTCGATCCCGGTCTGCGATTCGTCCGCGCCGGCCGCGGGCTCGACATAGTCGGCACCCACGACGACCGCGGTCGTCGCTTCCTCCGGCATCTCGAGATCCGGTCCTTCGTCGAGGGGCGGCACGTCGACGTCTGCCGCCTCCGCGGCGACGACCGTGCCGGCGGCGGATGCGGCGGCCTCGCGGGCCCGCAGCTCGCGGCGGGTCAGCACCGTCCCGGTGGCGCCGGCGGCGCCCGCGCCCACCAGAGCCGGCTCGAGCGCGCCGGGGGCGGCATCCGGCTCTTCGGTCGAGCCTGCCGCGCGACGGGCGAGTCGCCGCTCCTTCGCACCCTCGACGAGGTTGTACAGCGTCGGGAGCACGAGCAGCGTCAGGACGGTCGACGAGACGAGGCCGCCGATGACGACGATGGCGAGCGGCTGGGAGATGAAGCCGCCGTGCCCGGTGATGCCGAGCGCCATCGGGGTGAGGGCGAAGATCGTCGCCAGGGCGGTCATCAGGATCGGACGCAGACGACGGGATCCGCCCGCGACGGTGGCATCGTGCGCCGAGAGACCCTTGATCCGGTACTGGTTGACCAGGTCGACGAGGACGATCGCGTTCGTGACGACGATTCCGATGAGCATCAGCACGCCGATGAGCGACGCCACGCCCAGCGGCACGCCGGTGATGATCTGCAGCAGGATGGCGCCGGTCGCCGCGAACGGCACCGACACGAGCAGGAGGAGCGGCTGCCGCAGCGACTTGAACGTCGCCACCATCACGATGTAGACGATCAGGATCGCCGCGAGCAGCGCGAGACCGAGCTGCGTGAAGGCATCCTGCTGCTGCGAGACGACGCCGCCGAGGGCGGCATCCGCGGAGTCCGGCAGGTCGGCTTCGGCCAGGGCGGTGTTCACCGAGGCGGATGCGGCGGACAGGTCGTCGGTCGAGGGTGTGACGGTCACGGTGGCGGTCCGCTGCCCGCCCTCGGTCGTGATCGAGGTGGGGCCCTCGCTCTCCTCGATGGTCGCCACCTCTTCGAGCGGGATCGGCCCCGTGGCGCTCGGGACGGTCAGCTGCTGCAGCTCCTCGATCGTCGCCGGCGTCTCGGATGCCGCGAGGTACACCGTGAGCGCGGTGTCGTCGATCTCCACCGAGCCGATCCGCTGCGGCTGCATCGTGTTCGACACGAGCGCACCGACGGCGACCTCGGAGAGCCCGAGGGATGCCGCGGCGTCGCGATCGACCGTGACGGCGATGTAGGGGAGCGAGGCGGACAGGTTGCTGGAGACCTGGCCGACGCCGTCCGTGCCCGACACGGCGTCGACGACAGCATCCGTCGCCTCTTCCAGCGTGGCCGAGTCGGGCGCGGTGACGTCGATCTCGATGTCGCTGGACCCGAAACCTCCGCCGCCGCCGGCGACCGTGAAGGTCCCGGCGTCGTCGAGTTCGGCGACGGCGGACTGGACCTCTTCGCGCAGGGCGACCTGGTCGGCATCGGGGTCGGTCGTGATCGAGTACGTGATGCCGCTGCCTCCGCCTGTGAAGGCGTCGCGCAGCGCGGAGCCGCTCGATCCGATGGATACCTGGACGGTCTCGATGCCGTCGATGCCGAGCAGGATCTCCTCGACCTCCGCCGACGCGGCATCCTCGGCCTCGAGGCTCGGTGCGGTTCCGATCTCCTGGGTCATCGTGAACGTGTTCTGGCCCGAGTCGCCGAGGAAGTTCGTCTTCATGAAGGGTGCGGCAGCGACCGTGCCCGCCAGGACGAGCACGGCGAGCAGCAGGGTGACCCACGAGTGCTTCAGCGTCCAGCGGAGGATCGGCAGGTACGACTTCTGCAGTCGGCTGGGCGGCGCGGCGGCGTCCTCCGGGATCGATCTCGCGCCCGCCCTCGTCGAGGATCGGCTTGCCCGGTCGCAGGAACCAGTAGGCAAGGACGGGGACGATCGTGAGCGCCACGAACAGGGATGCGGTCATGGCGATGGTGACGGTGAGCGCGAACGGGCGGAACAGCTCGCCCGTGACATCGCCGACGAAGGCGATGGGCACGAACACCGCCACGGTGGTCACCGTCGAGGCGGTGATGGCGGAGGCCACCTCGCGCACCGCGCGCAGGATCGACTGCATCTTGTCGGCGTCGCCGACGTAGTGGCGCTTGATGTTCTCGATCACCACGATCGAGTCGTCCACCACGCGCCCGATGGCGATCGTCAGCGCGCCGAGCGTGAGGATGTTGAGCGAGTACCCGAACGCCTGGATGCCGATGAACGTGATCAGGACGCTCGTCGGGATCGAGATCGCCGTGACGAGCGTCGCGCGCACCGAGAGCAGGAACACGAGGATGACCAGCACCGCGAAGAACAGGCCCAGGAGACCCTCCTGCGCGAGCGCCTCGATCGACTGCTGGATGTAGGGCGCCTGGTCGAACACGACAGTGAACGTCGCGCCGCCGAGGCTCTCCTCGAGGTCGGGGAGGACGGCCAGGACGCCCTGCGAGACGTCGACCGTGTTGGCGGCGGGGAGCTTGGTGACCGCGATCGTCAGAGCGGGCTTGCCGTCCACGCGCGAGATGGTCGTGACCGGATCCTGATCCTCCTCGACGGCCGCGACATCCGCGATGGTGACGGTCCCCGCCTGGAACTGCTCCGCGTCCGACGGGACGAGCGGCAGCGCCGCGAGTTCGTCGACGGACGTGATCTTCGACCCGGTCTGCACGGTGAGGGTCTGGCTGTCCTCGGTGATCTCGCCGCCGGGGAACAGCACTCCGTTCTGATCCAGCGCGTCGCGGATGGCCTGCTGGGAGTATCCGCTGGCGGCGAGCTGCTCCTGGTCGGGGGTGATCGTGATGCGCTGGCCCACGCCGCCGACGATCGAGGCGGCGTTGACCCCGGCGACGTCCTCGAGCTCGGGCACCACCGTGCTCTCCAGCTGCGCCTGGATCGTCTGCTCGTCGTCGTAGCCGGTGACGGCGAGCTGGATCACGGGGAAGTCGTCGATGCTCGCCGAGATCACACTCGGATCGACGCCCTCCGGCAGCTGGCTCTTGATGCGGTTGATCGCCTGCGTCAGCTTCTGCTCCGCGGTGGCGAGGTTGGTGCCGTACGTGAAGGACGCCTGGATGATCGAGGCGTTCGTCGTGCTCGTCGCCGATGTCGACTCCAGCCCGGCCACGCCCTGGATCGCCGATTCGATCGGGATCGACACGTCGTTGCTGACGACCTCGGGCGACGCGCCCGGGTAGGTCGAGACCACGACGAGCTGGGGGAACTCGATCGAGGGGATCAGCTCCTGCTTCAGGCTCGTGAGCGCGAGACCTCCGAAGACCGCCGCGACGATCGTGATCAGGGCGATGAGCGCGCGGTTCTTGAGGCTCAGGACGGCGAGGTTAGACACGGTGGCCTTCGTTGGGTGCAGTTCGGATGCCCGGGTGAAGCGCCGGGTCGGATTCCGCGGGGCGGGCCCGTGCGGGCGATACGCGAATGTATCGAGCCCTCAGTATCCCATGCCGGAAACTGCATGTCGGCCGTGAGATCCCGCCCCGCGGCTAGCTTTCGCGTGCTCGCGCAGGATCGGACGATCGCGGCGGAGGGTTTCGCGGCGGAGGACGCACGCGAGACGAAGAGCTGCCCGATCGCGAGCCCGACAGCGGCCGCGGCGACGCCGAGCACGAGCGTGCCGGCAGCGTTCAGCCACCCCCGTCGCTGTTCGCCGCTGCGGATCAGGAGCACCGACTCCATCGAGACCGTGCTGAAGGTGGTGTACCCCCCGAGCAGCCCCACACCGACGATCCAGGCCGCCTCACCGGCGACGAGCGATGCGCCCAGCCCGGTCAGGACCCCCAGCGCGAACGAGCCGGTGATGTTCACGACCAGGATGCCCGCCGTCAGCCGGCCGGGCTTGTCTGCGACCACGAGCACATCGACGATGTACCTCAGGCCCGCACCGACACCGCCCGCCGCCGCGGCCGCCAGCAGCACCCATGCGTTCACGAGGTCGCCTCGGGCGCCGGCGACGCCCCGGATGCCGTGCCGGGCGGTCGCTGGGTCAGACGCACTCCGAGCGCGGCCGCCAGGATGCCGAGCAGCACTGAGACGCAGAGCGAGCGCGACGCCCGCCACCGGTGCGGCGCCGAGGAGCGCGACCGGTCTGCACCGCGAACGCGCTGTACGTCGTGAAGCCGCCCAGCACCCCGGTTCCGAGGAACGCGCGGGCGATCGGATGGCCGTCGCCGAGCCGGCCCACGACAAGGCCGAGCGCGAACGACCCGACGACGTTGACGGCCATGGTCGCGGCCGCCAGCACGAGCGAGTGCGATGACGCGGCGGACCCGTCGCCGAACGGGAGGAGCAGGATCTCGCGGAGCGCGACGCCGATGAACCCGCCCGCCACGACGGCGCCGAGCATCGGCACACTGATCGCGGGTCGGCGTGGCACTGCACCACACTATTCCTCGGCCGCGGCGCTGCCAGGCTGCGGTCGCGGCCGCCGCTCAGCCGACCAGCAGCCGCTGGATGGCCGACTCCGGCGACACGTCGAGCGCCAGGAGCCGGCCGCGCCTGTACGCCGTGAACACGCCGGGGTCGATGTAGCTGTTCCGCGCCACCGCCGGGGTGTTGCCCAGCGAGTCCGCGGTGGCCCGGACGGCGAGGACCTCGGCGCGCTTGCGGTCCCGTTCCGAGTCGACGGTGCCGATGCGGGCGAGCGTCTCCGCGGCGATGATCGTGCCCCGCAGCGTGCGGAAGTCCTTCGCGGTGAACGCGCCGCCGGTGAGGGAGCGCACGTGGGAGTTGACGTCTGCCGGCGTCAGCGGAACGCGACGGTTGCCCCGCCGGTACGACAGCAGCGGCGAGCGCGGCCTGCCGGCGTTCAGTTCGGTCATCACGGCGGCCAGGTCTTCGTCGTCGATCTCGATGAGCGCACGTTTGCCGCTCTTGCCCGGGAACGAGAGGGTGATGACAGATCCGTCGACCGAAGCATCCCGCCGCTGCAGGGTGGTCAGCCCGCGACTGCCGTGCTGCGCGAGGTAGCGGGCCGATCCGATGCGCGGCGCGGCCTCGTCCAAGAGGCGGAAGGATGCCGCGAGCACCCGCTCGCGGTCGAGGTCGTCGCGCCGCAGCGCCGTCGTCACGCGACCGCGGGCGTGCGGCAGCGCCGCCGCAAGCTCGAGTGCCCGGGTGAATTTGCGGCGGTCGCGCCGCTCTCTCCACCGCGGATGGTAGAGGTACTGCCGGCGCCCCGCGTCGTCGACTCCGACGGCCTGGATGTGCGCATGCGGCTCCACGGCGATCCACACGTCCTCCCAGGCCGGAGGGATGACGAGACCGTGGATGCGCTCGCGATCCGCCGGGGAGGCGGGCGATCCCGATTCGTCGACATAGCGGAAGCCGCCGCCGGACCTGGTGCGTCGGTACCCGGGGTCTTCTCCCGGGCGCACCCGGACCAGTCTTGCCACATCGCCTCTTGTCTTGTGCTGTCAGCGCGGCTGCGCGCGTCAGTGCTGACGCAGCATCGAGATGAGCTCCGCCTTGCGCTTGCCGGAGTATCCCGAGATCCCGAGCTGCTTGGCACGGTCTCGAAGGCGCGGCACAGTCCAGTCGTCGTAATCGCCGGACGTGCCGCCACGGCGCGCGACCGCCTTGTGACCGTCTCGCTCGACCGCGTTCGAGATCCGCGCCGCCTTCTCCTTGGACGCACCCTCATTGCGCAGCTCTTCGTAGAGCTCGCGATTCTTCAGGGTGGCCGACCCGCGTGCATTCGGCATGATGTCCTCCTCGATCTGTGTCGACCGTACGTGCGCGCCGAGCGCCACCGAAGGGCTTGACAGCCCTCTGAGACGCCGGTAACCGGCGGTCAGGGCAGCGAAAAACGGTGCCGAGACGAGCTGGATGCGCTATCACCGCGGCTCGATCTGCGTCAAGCCCCTCCCCACGGAGGCCCTCGAGGTGCCATTCTTTATCCGTGCCGCCAAGAGGCATCCGGGTCGCGCCATAACCTCGCAATCCGGCGACAGAAGGAGAAGCCTCCATGAACCTCGCCCTCATCATCATCATCATCATCGCGATCATCCTCGCGATCTTCGGTGGCCTGAACTCAGCGCTCAGCTGGCTTCTGTGGGTCGCCATCATCGTGGGTGTCATCGCGTTGATCGTCTTCTTGTTCAGAGTCATCAGCGGCAACCGCCGCACGTGACTCACAGGTCGGCCGCCTCCCCCTGGCCGACCGTCATACTCCCTTCGGGAGTACGGATGCCGCGCCTCGACAACTTCGTCGGGACGCGGCATCCGTCGTTGGGCGGCAGGCGCCATAGGAGTCAGATCACTGGGGCGTCAGCCAGATCGTGCACTCCGCCGGGACGACACCGAACGGGGCATCGGCGCTCGAGACGACCACGCCCGTGGTGTTGTCCAGATCCGAGCCCGCCAGTTCGTAGTCCTCGTCGCCGAAGTTCGCCACGACCGACCACCCGTTGGGCCGGAGGAAGTGCAGCACATCGGCCCGGCCGGTGTCGACCCACTCGAGCTCCTCGGCCGCCTGCAGCTCGTGCCGCAGCGCCAGCGCACGACGGTACAGCTCCAGAGTGGAGTGCACGTCGCCCTCCTGCGCCTGCACCGACACGTCGGCGAACCAGGGCGGCTGCGGAAGGTGCGCCTTTGCCTCTCCGAAGCCGAACGATGCCCCGATGCGCGTCCACGGCAGCGGAACGCGGCATCCGTCACGGCCCATATCGATGCCGGGGCTGCGGAAGAAGGTCGGGTCCTGCCGCTGCAGATCGTCGATCTCGGCGACCTCGTGCAGTCCCAGCTCCTCGCCCTGGTACATGTACGCGGAGCCCGGCAGGGCGAGGACGAAGAGTGTGGCGGCGCGTGCGCGCCGAAGCCCGCCGCGCACGGTCGAGGACGGGCTCCGTGCCGCCCGACAGCAGCCACTCGTTCCCGTGCTTGCGCTCGGGGCGCCCGTCCGCGCCGCGTCGGGGATGAGGCAGCCCGTAGCGCGTGGCGTGCCTGACGACGTCGTGGTTGGAGAGCACCCACGTGGTCGACGATCCCGAGGCCTTGGCCAGCTCGAGGTTCGCCGTCACGATGCGGCGGAACTGCTCGGCGTCGAAGTCCGCCTCGAGCAGGTCGAAGTTGAACGCCTGGCCGAGACTCTCCTGCCGTGCGTAGAGCGGGATGCGCGATCGGTCGACCCACGCCTCCGCCACAGCCGTCCGGGGCGGGTCGTACGAGTTGAAGACCGCCCGCCACTCGGCGTAGACGTCGTGCACGTCGTCGCGGTCGAGCGTCGGATGCCGGCCGTCGCGGGGCAGGGCGTCGAGCTCGGCCTGCGAGGGAAGCGGCCCCGCGAGGTCCTTCGTCAGCATGTGGGCGACATCGATGCGGAATCCGTCGACGCCCCGATCGGACCAGAACCGCAGTGTGCGCACGAAGTCGGCACGCACCTCGGGGTTGCCCCAGTTCAGGTCGGGCTGCTCGACGGCGAAGTTGTGCAGATACCACTGCCCGTCGGCCACGCGCTCCCACGCCGAGCCGCCGAACGCCGAGACCCAGTCGGTCGGCGGCTCGGCACCATCCGGGCCGCTCCCCTCGCGGAAGATGTACCGGTCGCGCGCCGCCGATCCGCGGCCGGCGGCGAGCGCCTCCGGGAACCACACATGCAGGTCCGACGTGTGATTGGGCACGATGTCGATCGACGACACGGATGCCGGCGCGCGTGCAGCGCCGCGAGCATCTCGTCGAAGTCTGCGAGCGTCCCCAGACGCGGGTCGACGTCGCGGTAGTCGGCGACGTCGTAGCCGCCGTCGGCCAGCGCGGAGGGATAGAACGGGCTCAGCCAGACCGCGTCGATCCCGAGTGCCGACAGGTACGGCACCGTGAGGTGATGCCGGCGAGGTCGCCCAGCCCGTCGCCGTTGGCGTCGGCGAAGCTGCGCGGGTACACCTGGTAGACCGCGGCCTGGCGCCACCACGTCGCGTCCTGCCGGTCGAAGGCGGGCGAGGGGACGGTGTCTACGGCAGTGGCCACGGAGACCGGGCTCCTTTCCTATCGGTGGGGTCGTGGCGCCGGAGTCGATTCCCGGCTGCACTGGCGCGGCGGGAGCTCAGCCCTTGACGGCGCCCTGGGTCACGCCTTCCATCACCCAGCGCTGCGTGAACAGGTAGACGATGATCGCCGGCGCCATCGCCATCAGGTAGGACGCGAACGACACGTTGTAGTTGTTGCTGAACTGGTTCTGGAACAGGAAATTCGCCACCGGAAGGGTCTGCAGCGCCGGGTCGGCGATGATGAGCGACGGCATCATGAAGTCGTTCCACGCGTACAGGAACGCGAAGATGCCGATCGTCGCGCTCATCGGCGCGAGCAGCGGGAAGATCATGTGCCAGAAGGTCTGCCACGTCGACGCGCCGTCGATGCGCGCACTCTCCTCCAGCTCGAACGGGATCGAGCGCAGGAAAGCCGTGAACAGCAGCACGCTGAAGCTCAGCTGGAACATGGTCGCGAGGATGATCACGCCGACGGGGTTGGCGAGCCCGACCAGGCCGGTCATCTGCACCTGCGGCAGGGCGACGACGGGGAACGGGATGAACATCGCCGCGAGCAGGTAGAAGAACGAGTAGCGGAAGAACTTCCGATCCCAGTTGCGGACGATCGCGAACGAGGCGAACGCCGCGAGGAAGATCGTCGCGACGACGGTGCCCGCGGTGACCAGCACCGACATGGCGGCCCCGAGCGGGAAGTTCGTGAGGTTCCACGCCGCGACGAAACCCTCGACGCTGAACGGCGCGGGCAGTGAGAACGCGTTGCCGTCGACGGCCTGGGCGGTCGTCTTGAACGCCATCGTGACAGTGACGTACAGGGGAAGCAGAACCGTGATCGCGCAGAGGATCAGGATGATGGTGCCGGTCCAGTTGACCCGCTCCATGCTGAAGCGGCCCTTGGCCGGCTTCGGAGCGACGCCTTCGAGGACTTCCGTGGCCTCGACCGTTTCGACGACGAGAGCTGGCTGAACAGACATCAGAGGGCGTTCCTTCCGCGCGTGATCGAGAGCTGGATGATGGCGATGAGGACCGTGATGACGAAGAAGACGGTCGCATTCGCCATCTGGTAGGCGTAGTCGCCGGTGGTGAGGCCCGAGACGACCGTCATCGCGATGCTGTACGTCGAGGTTCCCGGTCCGCCGCCGGTGAGGCCCTTGATCACGTCGTACGCGTTCAGGAAGCCCTTGAAGCCGAGGATCACGTTGATCACGATGTACCCGAACATGAGCGGAACCGTGATGCGCATGAGCTGCTGGGTCTTGCTCGCCCCGTCGATGTCGGCGGCCTCGTACACCTCTCCGGGGATCGACAGGATGCCGGCGATGTAGATGAGCAGCGCACCCGGGATCGCCTGCCACGCCGTGACGATGACGATCGCCAGCCATGCCCAGTCGGGGTTGGCCAGGATGCTCTCCTGGAGCCACGCGATGCCGGAGATGGTGCCGAACGCGGGCAGCGAGTTGGAGAACAGGAACTTGAAGACGAACGAGATGACGATGGCCGAGATCACCATCGGGATCACGAAGATCGTGCGCAACGGCGTCTTCAGCCGGATCCGCGACGTCAAGGCCACCGCGAGGAGCAGGGCGATGATGTTCACCAGCGACGACCGTGACCAGCGAGAAGCCGAACGTGAACAGGTAGCTCTGGACGACCAGCGGGTCGCTGAACAGCGCGAGGTAGTTCGTCAACCCGATGAACTTCCACTCCCCGAGGCCGATGGAGTTGGTGAAGCTGAAGAAGATGCCGATCACCGCGGGGACCGTGATCGCCAGCGTGAACAGGATCAGGGTCGGAACCAGGAACCAGTAGTAGATGGGCTCGACGCGGCGACGGGCGCGCGCCTGCCCGGGTCGTCGCGCACCCTGCGTGACGAGGGTGGTCGTGGTTGTCATGAGGGACTCCTTCGTTCCCGGATCACTGCTGACGGAAAGCGAGCCGCGCGTAGTCGGCGTCGATGTTGCTGAGGATCCTCTGCGGATCGCTGCCGAGCATGATGGCCTGCGCGTAGTTCATGATCGGGATGGACCGCGGCACGAGCTGCGTCGAACCCTGGTAGATCTCGCCCGCATCGATGTACTCCTGGAGACCGAGGATGCGCTCGTCCGACACGGGTGGGGCGGCCTTGGTCGGCACGAATCCCAACTGCGACTCGTTGTACGCCTGGATGACCTCCGGCTGGTAGAGGTACTCGAGAAACGCGCGTGCCGCTTCCTGGTGTTCCGAGGCCTCGGGGATCCAGGCGGCGAGGTCCATGTTGATGCGGGCCTTGAGGTCGTCGGGGTCGTCGGTGACCGGCAGGGGGAACATTCCGAGGTCGAGGTCGGGAGCCGCCTTCTCGATCTCGCCGAACGCCCATGGCCCCTGCATGTACATCGCGGCTTCGCCGTTCGCCATCGCCGTGTTGCCGTCGCCGTAGGTGCGGCTCGCGGCGTCACTATTGACGTACTGCGACAGCTCGAGCATCTTGTCGACGGGTTCGGCCTGATCCTTCTGGAACGAGACGGCCGAGTTCGGCCCGACGTTGGTGCCCTCCTCGGCGAGCCCGTCGAAGAACTCGACCGTGTCGAGCATGCCGCCCACGGTGTAGTCGTACCAGCCCTGCCCGATCGTCCAGTTGTCGGCGAAGGTTGCGTAGAACGGTGTGACCCCCGCCGCCTCGAGGGTCTCGCACACCTCGATGAGCTCGTCCCACGTGGTGGGCACCTCGAGATCGTTCTGCTCGAAGATCGCCTTGTTGTAGATCACCGCAGCGCCCATGACCGAGTACGGAATCGCGCTCGTGCGGCCGGGGCATACGCCGAACTGATCCATGAACGGAGTCGAGGTCCTCCCGGACGCTCTGCGCCGCTGCCGTGTCGGAGAGATCCGACATGGCGCAGCGCTGGATGAAGCGCGCCGTCTCCTGGTTGTAGTTGTTCAGCGCGATGTCGGGCGGATCGCCGCGGACGAACCCGGCCGAGACCGCGTCGATGCCGGAGGTGTCGAGCACCACCGTGCACCTCGTCCTGCGAGCTGTTGTACTCCTCGACGAGATCTGTCATGTAGAGGATCGCCTCGGGCTTGGCGAGCGCGAACCGGATCGTCTCCCGGCCGCCGGAGGCGGCGCAGCCAGCGAGCGCCCCGCCCGCGAGGAGGAGTGCGAGGCCCGCCGCCACTGCGCGCGTTTTCCGTCCTGAGATTCCAGACACCGTTGTCCTTCCGATCTTGCCAGTGCGCGGGGACGACATCGAGCCCGCAGAGCGCGTCGGCATTCCCTGTGAATGAGGCACGTCAATGCGCCTTCCATCGACCCATCGTCGGGTCGGGAATGTTGTTTCCCGCATTAGATTTACGCACTCGAATCAAAATGTTGGGACCATAATGACGAACACGGAGTGAAAGGTCAATAGCCGTGTCCGACACGATCGTCGGTTCCTCGCCGAACCCCGTACGTCGCGCGAACCTCGCGGCCGTCCTGGAGCACGCCTGGGATGCCGCCGACTTCACCGCCAGCGACGCGATGGCCGACGTGGGGCTGACCCGCTCGACCACGATCGACGTCATCGAGGAGCTCGTGCGACCGCGGCCTGCTGCGCGAGCTCCCCAACGCGCGCGCCGGCGGCGAGTACCGCAAAGGGCGGCCCGCGCGTCGGTTCGAACTGCGGGCCGACGCCGGCGCGGTGGTGGGGATCGACGCCGGACGAGGTCACCTGATCGCGACGGTCGCCGATCTGCGCGGCGCCACGCTCGTGCGTCACAGCCTCGACCTCGATCCCGAGGACGATGCTCCCGACAAGCGCCGCGCGCTTGCGGGCAGGGCGCTGGATGGCGCGCTCGACGGCCGCGGGCCTGACTCGTGCGGATGTGATCGCGCTCTGCATCGGGGTTCCGGCGCCGGTCAACGCGACGGGCACGTCGCCGCCGCACCGTGACGGGTTCTGGCGTCGCATGAATCCCGGATTCATCGCTGACTTCGCCGGGCCGATCCCGCTCGTGCGAGTGGAGAACGACGCCTACCTCGCCGCGGTCGCCGAACGAGCGACCGGCGCCGCCGCGGGCTGTGACGACTTCGTGGTGCTGCTGGCCGGCGAGCGACTCGGCGCCGGAGTGGCCGTGGACGGCCGGATCCTCCGCGGCGCGCACGGCGGTGTCGCCGAGATGGTGGCCTTCGACCGCGTGACAGGAGTCGGCGGCGCGTGGGGACTCGGCTATCGCGCGGCCCAGTGGGCACGTGAGGCAGTCGCGAACGGCGAGGTCGACGCGGACCACCCGCTGGCGAAGCTCCGGACGGCGGAGCTCGACGGCCGCCACGTGCTGGAGCTCGCGGCATCCGGCGACCCCGATGCCCTGCGGGTCGCGCAGCGCGTCGGCGAGATGCTGGCGGTGATCACCGGGATCTTCGGGAGTCTCTTCGATCCACGCCGCGTGATCGTCTCCGGCGCGGTCGCCGACGGGATCGGACCCGTCATCGAGGCCGCGCGACGCGCCCTGCCCGATGAACTCGACCTGCCGATGCCCGAGCTGCACGCGTCCTCGCTCGGTGCGGAGGTGGTCGTCCTCGGGGCGGTGGCCGCCGCAGTCCAGGCGGCCAGGGATGGCGTGCTCGATCTTCCCCGCGCGCGGCGCGTCGGGACCTGATCGTCCGCAGGGACGATCGGATGCCGCAACCGGCAGTCGCGCCGGGCTGCGGCATCCGTCGTCTGGGCGGTTCCCGCCTACAGGTTCGCCTCCGCGTAGACGCGGAGCGCGTCGCGCACGAACTCGGCACCCGCGGTGCCTCCGTGGATCGTCGCGTAATTCGCGCCGAACCGATCGTCGGCGACGTACATCTCGCCGAGCCCGATGACGTATGCCTTGGCGTCGCCGCCGGTGGTCGCCGCCGGAGTTCCGGGGATGTCGGTCAGCCAGGCGACGTGCCGTGCGGCAAGCGCCTGGGCCTCGTCGCCGGCGGGGTCGATGCGCCGCTCTGCCGCGTCGATCCAGTCTCGGCCGAGATCGGATGCGCGCTGCTTCCACGCGGACTTCTCGTCGGCGCTCATGCCGCGCCACCAGCGGTCGCTGTCGGCGTAGGCCTTCTCGCCCCAGCGCTGCTCGACCTCGTCCTTGTACTTCGTGTGGTCGAAGCCGTCGAACATGTCCTCTGCCATGAGTCGTTCACCTCCTCTCAATGCCTCGATGGTGAGCTGTACCGACACGATCTGCCGTGCCAGCCGGTCCTGCTCCTGTTCCAGCCACGCGAGGTGGCCGGTGAGCGCATCTTCCTGTGACGCGTCCCGGTCGAGCACCTCGCCGATCTGCGGAAGACCCAGGCCGAGCTCGCGCAGCAGCAGGATCCTCTGCAGCCGCACGAGCGCTGCTCGGTCGTAGTGGCGGTAGCCGTTGCTTCCCGTGCTCGACGGCGGAAGCAGGCCGATCTCTCCGTAGTGCCGCAGCGCACGGCTGGTCGTACCGGCGATCTTCGCGATCTGCTGGATCGACCACTCCTCGGTTTCCATGCCTTCTCCCTCCTCTCGTCGGTGATGCGTTCCACGCTAAACGTTGACGCAACGTCAATGTCAAGTCGGCTCTCAGGGAACTCTCGGCCCGTCCTGTTGACAACAACGCGATATATCGTGTTGAGTTGAATCTCGCGATATATCGTGATCATCCGTCATCGAATCGAATCTGGAGCACACAATGACCCTCGAGAAGTGGATCATCCACCCGGGCGAAACGCGCGTCATCGACATAGAGACGGTGCGAAAGCTCAAGGTGAGCCTCGTCGGAGGACAGATCGACGTGATCGGCCACGATGAGCCGGGCGCCCGCATCGAGGTGCACGGCGTCACCGTCAAGGACCTGCGCATCGAGGTGACCGGAGACGTCGTCGAGATCGACCACCCGCAGCTGCGGTGGGACAACTTCCTCGAGGTCTTCCGCAACTTCGGCGCCGGCGGCCCGAGGGCCGAGATCAGCGTCGCGGTCCCCCGCGAGGTCGCTCTCACGCTCGGTGTGGTCAGCGCCAGCGCGCTGGTCTCCGGCATCCGCAAGGACGCTCGCCTGAACACCGTCTCCGGCGACATCATCGTCGACGGGCTCACCGGCGACCTCACGGTCAACGCCGTCTCCGGCGACGTGCAGATCCGCGGGCTGGAAGGTGCCCTGAGCGCCAACAGCGTCTCGGGCGATGTCGCCGCCACGGGCAGCGTCCGCAAAGCGACGATCGACACGGTGTCCGGTGCGATGCTCGTGGATACGACGGGCGATGCCCACCAGGTCGGTCTCAACACGGTCAGCGGCACCAGCACCATCCGCCTCGACGAGCGCCAGCCTGCCAACTTCGCGGTGCGCAGCGTGAGCGGTCGCGTCCAGGTGGACGGCGTCGTGCGCTCGGGCCTGGGCACAGGACCGCTCACCAACTTCACGGGATCGGTCGGCGAGCTCAGCGGCTCGTTCGTCGACGTCCGGGCCAACTCGGTCTCCGGCGACATCACCGTGCTGCGCCGCGCCGGTGCCTCGAACGCGCCGGCCGCCGATTCCGCGGGCGAAGCAGAGGAGGAGTGGTGATGGCACCCGTCTTCTCGCACGGCGATCTGCGCCTGTACCTCCTGAGCCTCCTCGACGAGGGTCCGCGGCACGGGTACGACATCATGCAGGCGCTCTCCGACCGCACCGGCGGCACCTATACGCCGAGTGCCGGCACGATCTATCCGCGGCTGGCGAAGCTCGAGGAGGAGGGGCTGGTCACCAAGACCGTGGACGGACGCAAGACCGTCTACGAGATCACCGATGCCGGTCGCGCGGAGGTCGCCTCCCGATCCGGCGACCTGGAGGGCATCGAGGCAGGACTCACCGACTCGGTGCGCCTGATCGCCGACGAGGTGCGCGGCAGCGTCCGCGAGGCGATGAAGAGCCTGCGCGCCGACCTGGCCGCTGCAAGCCGCGACGAGCAGGCGAACGCGAGCGAGGCTCCCGCGGGAGACGACCCCCGCACGGCCAGCCGCGAGCAGGTACACCGTGCGGATGCCGCGATGAACGAGTTCCGGGCCCAGGTGCGCAGCGAACTGCGCTCCCACGTCGCGCGCGGAGGCGCGCTGGCGGCATCCGTCATCGACGAGCTCATGAGCTCGCTCGAGGGCGTCGCCCGTGAGGTCACGCGCTCGCTGCGCGGCTGACCTCGCCTCGCCTCGTCAGACCTCGCTCAGCGATCCGGAGGCCTTCCGCAGCGAAGGCCTCCGGTTCCTGAGCGGAGCGGCCACCGCTGCGGTGCCGGGGCTCAGCCGGGCCAGATCTCTTCGTCGTCGGGCACGGGCTCGCCGAGCGGAACGACCAGGATGGGCCGCTGCTGGCGATGTGCGAGCCGTGCGGCCACCGAGCCGGTGAAGAACTCCCGGATCGACTCGCCGAGGCCTCGCTTGCGCGTGCCCACGACGAGCAGCCTCGCATCGACCTGGTCGGCGAGGTGCTTCATCGCCATCGCCGGATCCCCGACGAGCTGCCGGACGCTCCACTCCAGTTCGTGACCCTCGAGGAGTCTCGCCGCCTCGGCCTCGACGAGGGCGAGATCGCTCTCGCCGGCTGAGACGTTGATGTCGATCGGTGCGGAGTGGACGTAGCCGTCGGGGTCCTCGTAGGTGACGAACCGGGTGACGTCGACGTGCACCACGACGAGCGGCGCTCGCAGCAGTTTCGCGTACCGGGCGCCCTCCTTGAGCACCCGCGACGGAAGGCCGGGCACCACTCCCACCAGCACCGCCCCGCGCAGCGCGTCGGCGTCTGCGGCGGGCAGCGGCTCAGCCGCGGCATCCCCTGCCGGCGGGCCCTCGGGTGCTTCGTCGGCCATGCGGATTCGCCCTTTCCATGCCGGGTCGGAGCGGTCAGCGACCAAGGGCTCCGTGTTATCCTGAATGCTACTCTTACCGGCCTCGAGCCGGTTTCGTGAATGCCCGGGTCGAAGCGGCGGAATGCCCCCGCACCGCCCGCTACTCAGAAATGAGGGGGTCTCGCATGGGGCGTGGCCGTCAGAAGGCGAAGCACACCAAGATCGCGCGCGAACTCAAGTCCTACAGCCCGAGTGTCAACTACTCGGCGCTGGAGAAGGAGTTGGGTCACCCCGACGACGAGCAGTACGTCGACAAGTGGGCAGACCAGTACGCCGACGAGTACGAGGGCGAGAAGGCCTAGGCCTCAGATCGCCGCGCTCCGGCCGCGTACGCTCAGGCCGCTCTCCGCTGCGCCGCGCGCTGCGCGCGCCATGCCTTCCACCAAGCCCAGAAGCGATCGAGCATTCGCTTCAGCCACCCGGCGATGCGGCGGGCCCACGGGAACTCGGTGCCGAGCACGGCGAGTCCCAGGAAGACCACGAGCCACCCGGGTCCGGGCAGCGGGATGAGCAGCACGCCCCCGACCGTCAGGAAGCCGCCGAGGACGCCGACGCCCGTGCGGTAGGCGACATCCAGGCGCGGATGCCGCGCCACCCAGCTCCGCACGCTGCGCAGCATCCGCCTGACCGGGTGGTCGGGACGCTCGGCATCGGCGATCTCCGCGCGCACGGTGCGCTCGAGATCGTCGGACAGGTGCTCTCCGCCCCACACGGCGGCCTGATCGGCGTTGCTCGGCAGCGACTCGCGGTTCATGACGCAAACGCTAACACGATATATCGCGACTTGTCTGGGAATCGACTCCGCGTCACCAGCCGCCGTGCCGGCGTTCCCACTCGTCCTCGATCGTGGTGCGACGCGCCACCACGAAGCCCGCGGGAACGGCCGCCGCGATGACGAATGCGAGCACGATCAGCGGTGCCGTCCATGAGCCGGTGGCGCCGTGCAGAAGGCCGATGCCGACCGGGAAGAGGGCGACGATCGCATAGCCGACGCTCTGCACGAAGCCGCTGAGGGCGACCGAGCCCTCGTGCGTGCGGGCTCGCAAGCCGAGCAGCACGAGCGTCAGCGGGAACAGAAGCGGTTCCAGTCCGATCAGCACAACCCAGAGCCATGGCGCAGCCTGAGGTGCGAAGAGGAGGCCGGCGATCCCGGCGAGTCCCGTCGTCACGGCGACGCCGAACAGGGCTCGCGTCGCGTTGTACCGCGTCACCAGAAGGGGCACGAGCAGGGATGCCGGCAGTCCCATCGCGCGCGAACAGCGCCAGCAGCGCACCGGCCGCCGCAGGCGTGACACCGGCCGTGTCGACCAGCAGTTGGGGCAGCCACGCGAAGGACGTGTACGCGATGGTGCCGGCAGCCAGGAAGCCGACCGCCAGCGCCCACGCCAGCGGCAGACGCCACATGCGCCCGAACACCTGGGGGTTCGGCGGCTCGATGTCGTCGTCGACCGACGCAGAGCGCGCCCGCACGAGCATCACGATCCACGGGATGATCGCGAGCGCCGCGAACGCGGCCCACATGCCGAGCGAGAACCGCCAGCTCGATGCGTCGGCGACGGGCACCGCGACCAGCGGCGGTGTGAATGACGCGACCGCCATCGTCGTCGAGTAGATGGTGGTCATCAACCCGATGCGATCGGGGAAGTAGGTGCGCACCAGCGGCGGCAGCAGGATGTTGCCGACACCGACGGCCGCGAAGATCAGCGACGTCCCGAGCAGCAGTCCGATCGAGTCGGCCGCGAGCCCGCGCACGACCATGCCGACCGCGACGACGGCGATCGAGATCACGGTGAGACGCTCCAGCCCCAGCCGGCGCTCGAACAGCGGCGTGAGGATGCCGAACACGGCGTAGCAGACGGGGGGTGCCGTGCCGATGAGGCCGATGATCGCTGCCGGCATCGGGAAGTCGACGGTGATGTGGTCGATCAGCGGCGAGAGGCTCGCGACGGCCGAGCGCAGCGAGAAGGCGAACAGCACGATGCCGACGACGGCGAGGGACCGCCCCTGCCACAGTGGTCGGGCAGGCGCGGGGGTCACTTATCAAGCCTAGGGGCCCGGTCCGCGGCTCTGCACGCCGAGTTGCGACATCCGGTCGCTCTGCGAGCGGCCTTCAGCGGCCGAGCGGCGCAAGTGAACCCGCGTGAGGCTTCGGATGCTGCGCGGCGATCGCCGCTCCGCTGACGGACGGCCGCCTCAGGACTCCTGCGAGCCCTCGACCCACTCCAGGTACTCCTCCGACACAGTCCCGGTCACGTATCGACCGTCGAAGCAGCTCATGTCGAGGTCGTCGATGTCGGAGCCCTCCAGGATCGCAGCCTTCAGGTCTGCGACCTCCTGGTAGACCATGTAGTCGGCGCCGAGCTCCTTGGCGATCTCGGGGATCGTGCGGCCGTGCGCGACGAGCTCGTGGCGCGACGGCATGTTGATGCCGTAGACGTGCGGGTAGCGCACCGGCGGCGCCGCCGAGGCGAAGGTCACCGACAGGGCACCGGCATCCCGGGCCATCTGGATGATCTCCTTGCTCGTCGTGCCGCGCACGATCGAGTCGTCGATGAGCAGCACGTTCTTGCCCTTGAACTCGCTCGACATCGCGTTCAGCTTCTGGCGCACGCTCTTCTTGCGCACCGCCTGCCCGGGCATGATGAACGTCCGGCCGACGTACCGGTTCTTGTAGAACCCCTCGCGGTATTCGAGCCCGAGCTTGCGGGCGACCTGCATCGCAGCCGGTCGCGACGAGTCGGGTATGGGCATGACCACGTCGATCGCACCCATGGGCGTGTACTTCGCGATCGTGTCGGCGAGGCGCTCCCCGAGGCGGAGCCTGGCCTCGTACACCGAGATGCCGTTCATGATCGAGTCGGGCCGGGCGAGGTAGACGTACTCGAACGAGCACGGCACCAGGCGCGGGTCGGACGCGCACTGCTTGGTGTGCAGATGCCCGTCGAGGTCGACGAACACGGCCTCGCCGGGCATCACGTCGCGGACCACCTCGAAGCCGCCGTTCTCGAGCACGAGCGATTCCGAGGTGACGATCCACTCGTAGGCGGTCTTGCCGGTCGCTGCGTCCGCCACCGGGCGCGTTCCGATGATGAGCGGCCGAATGCCGAACGGGTCGCGGAATGCGAGCAGGCCATAGCCGGCGATCAGGGCGATGGCCGCATACGAGCCCTCGACGCGCTCGTGCACGCGCGAGACCGCCCTGAAGACCTGCTCGGGGTCGAGGTCGAGCCCCGAGATGGAGGCCTGCAGTTCGTTGGCCAGCACGTTGACGAGCAGCTCGGTGTCGCTGCTGGTGTTGAGGTGGCGGCGATCCTTGTGGAAGAGCTCGTCGGTCAGCTCGCGGGTGTTCGTGAGGTTGCCGTTGTGCACGAGCACGATGCCGTACGGGGCGTTCACGTAGAAGGGCTGCGCCTCTTCCTCGCTGGATGCCGTGCCCTTGGTGGCGTAGCGCACGTGGCCGAGTCCGATGTCGCCGAGGAGGCCCCGCATGTCGCGCGTGCGGAACGCCTCGCGCACCTGGCCCTTCGCCTTGAAGAGGTGGAAGACGCCGTTGCGCTCGGCTGTCGCGATGCCCGTGGAGTCCTGGCCGCGGTGCTGCAGCAGGAGGAGGGCGTCGTAGATCTCCTGGTTGACCGAGCCGTGCCCGACCATTCCGACGATGCCGCACATGGGGTCTAGTCCGCTCCGTGCTCGCTGTAGGTTCCGACCAGTCGCACGGCGCCGCCGTCGACGCCCTTGGCGCCCTGCTCGAAGGTGCCGTGCACGTCGTCCGGGCGCGCGCCGTCGCGGACGACCCCCACCTGCCATGCCGCGATGCCGTCCTGTGCGAGGGCGGATGCCGCGGCATCCGCCTGGGCAGCCGCGACGACCGCCACGAATCCGATTCCGAGGTTCCACGTGCCCTCGGTCGCTTCGAGCTCGAGGTCGCCGAGGTCGGCGAGGACGCGGAACACCGGCGGCGGCGACCACGTCGAGCGGTCGACCTCCACCCAGGCGCCCTGGGGCAGGACGCGCGCGAGGTTGGCGGCGATGCCGCCGCCGGTCACATGGCTGAGCGCGTGGACGCCGTCGCCCACATCGCCGATGAGGCGCAGGAGCGGCGAGGTGTACAGGCGGGTCGGCTCGAGCAGAGCCTCGCCCCACGTCGTGCCGCGTGTGCCGAGATCAGCGGCGCGATCGCCGTACTGGATGCCGCCGCGCGCGACGATGTGCCGCACGAGCGAGTAGCCGTTCGAGTGCAGGCCGCTGCTCGCCAGCGCCAGGACGACGTCGCCCGCGCGGACCCGATCGGCGCCCAGCATGACGATCCGCCTCGACCACACCGGTGGCCGCCCCCGCGACGTCGTAGTCGTTCGGGCCGAGGAGGCCGGGGTGCTCGGCCGTCTCGCCGCCGACGAGCGCTGTGCCGGTCTCGGAGCAGCCGCGCGCGATGCCCGCGACGATGTCGGCGATGCGCTCCGGGAAGACCTTGCCGCACGCGATGTAGTCGGTCATGAAGAGCGGCTTGGCGCCCACCACGACGATGTCGTCGACGACCATGCCGACCAGGTCGAGTCCGATCGTGTCGTGCTTGTCGATGGCCTGTGCGATCGCGACCTTCGTGCCCACGCCGTCGGTGCTCGTCGCCAGCAGCGGACGGGCGTAGCTGCGCAGCGCGGATGCGTCGAACAGGCCGGCGAACCCGCCCACGCCGCCCCGCACTTCAGGACCGTGCGTGCGTCGCACCGCCGACTTCATCAGCTCCACCGCGAGGTCACCGGCAGCGGTGTCGACCCCGGCTTCGGCATAGGGGTTCACAGGCGCGGTTCCAGGGGAGGAGGCGTCGCGGGAGGGTGAGGCCACGCATCCAGCCTACCGGCGGGTCGTGAGGGTGGATGCCCGGCCAGGCGGGCCCTCCTGGTCCGCGCCGTCGGCCCCCCGCCGTAGAATGACGGCATGGGCGGCACGGGTGCTCCGGAGTGGCTGATCCGCGAAGACGCGGGCCAGCCGGTTCTGCTTGCGCTGTATCTGCGCCAGGTCCTCGGCATCCGCTCGCCCGATGAGCTGCCGCACCTGCGCGGCATCCCTCCCCGCGTGAACGATCGCAACGAAGAGGCGCAGGCTCTGCTCGAGCGCCAATGGCGCGAGTTCTGGGCGATGACCGTCGAGCCGACCGCGCACCCGTCCCCGGTGCCGCTCGAACTCGTCGACGGCTTCGAGACGCTGGTTGCTCTGCCGTCGGAGGGCTCGGACGTGCTGCGGGACGCGATCATCCCGCACGCGGCCGAGGCCCTGGCGTTCTCGCAGTCCGCGCATGAGCGCTACCGGAAGGATGCCGCGGCCAAGCCCGGCGTCTCGTACCGCGCCTACGCGAGCGCGATCGCCGAGCACGAGCGCCAGGTGGGCCGTCGCGCGCACTCGTTCGAGCTGAACGTCCAGGTGCTGCCGCTGACGCAGCGCGGCGTGTGGTGGATCGGGTCGCTCACCATCGCCGTGACCGATGGCCTCCGCGGCGATGTCGTCGCCTTCGACGCCGCCATCCATCCGATCATCGCCGAGCTCGCCTAGAGCCCGACCGCGCGTCGAGGGTCAGTCCTCGACGCGGATGCGCTCGCGATCGACTGCGACTTCCCTCGTCCGCCGGGCGAGCACGCGATCGAGGATCAGCGCCACCACGCCACCCAGCGCCACCCCGACGGTGATGCAGATGAGCGCGAGGAAGCCGAACACCTGCGTCGACGAGTAGATCAGGCCGGTGTTCGGGCTCACGTCGCCGCTGCCGTCGAACGAGAAGGTCAGGAGCATCGCGACGAGGATGCCGAGGGCCGCACCCGCGATCAGGAACACCGAGTACTTGGGCACACGCCGCAGCCGAACGGTCTCGATGCGGTCCTCCACGACCTCTTCGGCGTCGCTGACGCTGCTCGCAGTCGCGGGTGTCGCGGCATCCTGCTGATGGGGGGTCGGTGCCTGTTCGGCCATGCCTCCATTGTCTCACCCGCCCGCCGCGGCGGGGTCCGCCTGGCGCTCGGAGCCGTCAGTCGCAGTCAGGGTCGAAGAGGCAGCAGCTCCGTGAGGTCGGCGCGGATTCCCGAGGCCACGATGCGACCGGATGCCGCGGCATCCGCCCATCGCTCCTGGCCGGTCGCGAGCGGCGATCCAGGTCGCAGCGTCCGTCTCGACGACGTTGGGCGGCGTGCCGCGGGTGTGACGCGGGCCCTCGATCACCTGCACCGCACCGAAGGGCGGCACCCGGACCTCGACGGATGCGCCCGGCGCCTTCTCCACCAGCAGCTGCAGGAGATACCGCACCGCCGTCGCGAGGTCGTGGCGCGCGGGCTTGCCGGCTGCCGCTGCGGCCGACGCCACCGCGGCGAGCGCAGAGCGACCCTCATCGAGCCCGATCTTCTTCGGCACCCGTCAACGGTACGCCCGGCCGGCGACCAGGCGTCAGGTGAGGTCGTCGGCGTCGCGCACCCAGGCCGGCACCTCATCGCCCGCCGGTGCGTCGAGATCGACGACCAAGGTGGTGGCGTGCTCGGCGCTCGCTCGCCGGGCATGCTTCGACGAGATGTGATCGAGGATCAGCGCGAGTGTGCCCATGACCACCAGGCCGACGCTCACGCAGACGGCGGCCGTGACGCCGAAGACCCGCAGTGCGCCGGAGGCACCGGTGGACAGGGGCCCGCCCGGGTCTTCGCCGGCTCCGGTGATGAACGTCAGGACGACGGCGACGATGAGGCCCGCGACGATGCCCACGCCGAGGAAGCGCCCGTACCGGGGCGAGGGGCGCACGACGACGGCCAGAACCTCTTCGTCGACGACACGCTCGTCATCGTCGCCTTCGCCGGCTGAGTCGGCGCGCTCGGCTGCCATGGGTCAATTGTCCCACCGCTGGTGCGACTCGGCACGGGGTATCCGGATCGGTTTCGAGGCGCTCGGCGGCCGAGGGACGCCTCCTGCCCGTCGGTAGGCTGGCCGAGTGAGAATCCTGGTCCTCGGCTCGGGCGCGCGCGAGCACGCCATCATCCTCGCGCTCCGGTCGGAGGATGCCGAGCACGAGGTCTTCGCCGCCCCGGGGAACGCCGGGATCGCCCGCGACGCGACGATCGTCGCCCTCGATCCCGATCAGCCGGCATCCGTCACTTCGTTCGCGAAGGAGAACGCGGTCGACCTCGTGGTGATCGGACCCGAGGCGCCGCTCGTGGCCGGTGTCGCGGACGCACTGCGCGCGCGCGGCATCCCGGTCTTCGGCCCTGGTCGCGCGGCCGCCCAGCTGGAGGGGTCCAAGGCGTTCGCGAAGCGGATCATGGAGGCCGCGGGCGTCCCCACCGGTCGCGCGATCCGGGCGACGAACCTCGACGAGGTCGGTGCGGCGCTCGACGACCTCGGAACCCCGCACGTCGTGAAGGCCGACGGCCTCGCGGCCGGCAAGGGCGTGCTGGTGACAGAGGACCGCGCCGCGGCGCTCGAGCACGCGGCCGGCGTTCCTGCCCTCCGGTGCGGTGCTGGTGGAGGAGTTCCTCGCCGGCCCGGAGGTCTCGCTGTTCTTCCTCAGCGACGGCGACCGCGTGCTGCCGCTCAGCCCCGCCCAGGACTTCAAGCGCCTCAGCGACGGCGATGCCGGGCCGAACACCGGCGGCATGGGTGCGTACTCGCCGCTTCCCTGGCTGTCGGACCTGTTCGGCGACGAGGACACGTTCATCCACCTCGTCACGCGCGATGTCGCCGAGCCGGTCATCCGTCAGCTGGATGCCGAGGGCACGCCGTTCATCGGTCTGCTGTACGCCGGGCTGATCCTCACCGAGCACGGCATCAAGGTCATCGAGTTCAACGCCCGCTTCGGCGATCCCGAGACGCAGGTCGTCCTCCCGCGCCTGGTCGATCCGCTGTCCGAGCTGCTGCTGGCCGCGGCATCCGGCACCCTCGAGGATCAGCCGCGTCCCGCCTTCGCCGACGCCGTCGCCGTGACCGTCGTCCTCGCGAGCGAGGGCTACCCGCACGCGCCGCTGACCGGCCGTGAGATCCGAGGGCTGGATGCCGCGGCATCCGTCGACGGTGTGCACATCGTCCACGCGGCCACTGCGGTGGACGGCGATGCCCTCATCGCGACCGGGGGTCGCGTGCTGAACGTCGTGGGCCTCGGCACGACCTTCGCCGAGGCCCGCGACCGCGCCTACCGCGGTCTCAGCCGGATCGAGCTGGAGGGCGGCCAGTACCGCACCGACATCGCGCTCCGCGTCGTGGAGGACTGAGCACTCCGCGCCCGGGCCTGTGGTTGGCTGGACGGCATGAGCGATGCGACAGTTCCCGGAGGCGAGCGGGGTGCGCGCCGAGACGCGGATGCCGGCAGGTTCGCCCGTGACGGCGGCCGCAACCGCTTCACCGCGCGCCAGGCGACGGTGGTGCGGGTCGAACGGGTGGCGCCGCCGATCGTTCGGGTGACCGTCTCCGGTCCCGAGTTCGCCGACTTCTCCAGCGCCGGCCCGGCCGACCATGTGCGGGTCTTCTTCCCGGATGCCGCGACCGGCGAGCTCGTCGCGCCCACGCCCGTGGGCCCGGGTGAGGATGGCATCGTCCGCCCCGACCGCGCCTCCATCGCGCGGGACTTCACTCCTCTTCCCCGGGCGGTCGATGGCGGGATCGAGGTGGATCTCGACTTCTTCGTGCACCCCGATCCCGGACCAGCGTCGTCGTGGGCGGAGTCGGCAGAGCCCGGCGATGCCCTCGTCGTGCTCGGACCGCGCGGATCGAGGCGGGCGCCGCAGGACATCGACGGGCTCCTGCTGATCTGCGACGAGACCTCGCTCCCCTCGGCGAGCCGCTGGGTCCGCGAGATCCCCTCCGGAACCCGCGTCGACGTCGTCGCGGCGGTCGCCGGCTCAGGTGACTGGGTGGCCGGATATCTCGGCGAGGTGCCGGGCGTCGACATCCGGGTGCAGGTCGTCGTGCCGGACGCGACGGGTGCGACGACGCTCGCCGCGCTCGAGAAGCTGCCGCCGATCGGCGAAGGGGTCTTCGTGTGGGCGGCGGGAGAGGCATCGGCCCTCGTCGCCGTGCGCCGGCACCTGCGCCGCGAACTCGGGCTGAGCGCGAGTCAGGCACAGCTCAGCGGCTACTGGCGGCGGGGCACGGTGGCCTTCGACCACCATGCCCCGATCGACCCGTTCGATCCGGATTGAACCGCCGCTCGGACTCAGCGCTCCGTTCGGCCGGCGTCCTCCTGAGCCGCCTCCGCGGCGAGCTCCGCGTTGGCGGCATGCCACGCCGCCGTGCCGGAGGCCTTCGGCCGCCGCAGGAAGAGCACGGCGACGACGCCGATGAGCAGCGCGGACGCGGGAAGCAGGATCGCCTGCGCCATGGCGGTCGAGAAGCCGTCGATCACGAAGTCCGGAAGCGTCCCGCCGGTGCCGAAGTCGCCACCCGATTCAGCCGCTCCCGGGAGGTTCGCCTCGAGGCGACTCTGCATGAACGCGGCGATCGCTGCCGAGCCGATGACCGATCCGACCGTTCGAGTGGTGTTGTAGATGCCGGCGCCCGCTCCCGCCTGCTGCATCGGCAGGTTGCGCGTGGCCGTGGTGGCAAGTGGTCCCCACATGCCCGCGTTTCCGATGCCCATGAGCGCAGACGGCAGCAGGAACATCCAGATGGGCGTGTCGGCCGTCATGAGGAACGAGTACCAGACGAGCGATCCGGCGACCGCGAGCAGGCCGGGTACGAGCAGGAACCGCGGGTCGGTGCGATCGAGCAGGTTGCCGGCGAAGGGAGCGAGGACACCCGAGAGCAGCGCCATCGGGATGAGCAGGAGAGCCGACTGCGTCGGGGTGAGGCCCCGCGCCAGCTGGATGTAGAACATCAGCGGCAGCGACATGCTCGTGACGGTGAACCCGACGGTGGCGATCGCGAGGTTTGAGAAGGCGAAGTTGCGCTCCTTGAAGAGCTCCAGCGGCACGAGCGGCTCGTTCTTCGTGCGCGCCTGAGTCCAGATGAATACTCCCATCACAGCCACGCCGAGGATGATCACCGACCACACCGTGATCGGCCCCCAGATGACGCCCCAGTCGTAGTGCGCCCCTTCCTGCAGTCCGAACACGATCAGGAACAGGCCGATGGCGCTGAGGAACACGCCCAGGATGTCGAAGCGGTGGGCATGCGTCGGAAGGTTCGGCACGAGCATCCAGGCCATGACGAAGGCGACGATTCCGACCGGAACGTTGATGAAGAAGATCCACTCCCACCCGAGGGAGTCCACCAGCAGGCCGCCCGCGAGCGGCCCGACGAGCGTCGCCACGCCCGCCGTCGCCCCCCAGAGCCCCATCGCCGCGCCGCGACGGTCGGGCGGGAACGTCCTGGTGATGACCGCCATCGTCTGCGGGGTCATGAGCGCCGCACCGAGCCCCTGGACGGCTCGCGCGATGATCAGCATCTCGAGGGTCCCCGAGAATCCGCACAACAGTGACGCGAGCGTGAAGACCACGAGGCCGATGAGATAGATGCGCTTCGGCCCGAAGCGGTCGCCGAGGCGCCCGGTGATCAGCAGCGGCACCGCATAGGCGAGCAGGTACGCGGATGTGACCCACACGACGTTGTCGAGGTTCGTGGTGTTCGGATCCAGCGCCGCCTTGATGGCGGGGTTGGCGACCGAGACGATGGTCGTGTCGACCAGGATCATGAAGAATCCGATGACGAGCGCCCAGAGGGCCGGCCACGGGTTGCGCTCGGAATCGCCGAGTACGGGCAGCGGATGCCGCGCGCCGGGTGGTCTGCTCTGTCATAGCCGTGCGGCCTTCCGGTCGGTGAGATAGCGCTCCGAGTGGGGGAAGAGCTCGTCGGCTCCCCACGCGAAGGCATGTCGGTCGAGTCGTTCGATCAGGTCGTCGATCCAGCGCAGCTCGGTCTCGAGCATGACGGCTTCACGCTCGACCTCGATGAGGAACTGCTCGGGGATGCCGCGCTCGAGCGCCTTGGCGCGCCCCCCGCTGTGCAGGAGATGCTCGCCGACGAGGCTCGCGCGCCGCGCCCGCAGCAGGTCGACGACTTCGAGGCGATCGAGGTTGTGCGCCTCGGCGAGCGCGATCCGGAACTCGGCGGGGTGATCGATCCGCGGGAGCTCCCGCCGCACCCATTCCTCCACCGCGGTGCGCCCCGCGCCGGTGAGCGTGTAGGTCGTGCGCTCGGGGCGATTGCCGTCGCGGTCGACGCCGACCTCGTCCAGCAGTCCTGCCCGCTCCAGGCGCCCGACCGTGTGGTACAGCGTGCCGTTCGTGATCGACACCAGGCGGTCGTCGTGGCGCTGGCGCATCAGCCGCATCATCTCGTAGGGATGCATGTCGCCCTCGCGCAGCAGGGCGAGCACCATGAGGCCCAAGGGCGTGAGCCGGTCGACGGCGTCCTTCATTGCTGCTCCGCTGTTGATCGATGTGGATTAGTCCACGTGGACTATAGCATCGCGCACACTGCGATCGGGCCGTCACACCGTCCCTTGTCGCCGTCCGCGGCGACGGCTACCGTGTCGG
>CAVQWI010000007.1:0-374670 GCA_963717585.1 uncultured Actinomycetota bacterium
CCGGATGGTCTCGCTTCGTACTAGAACCCCCGGAATCTGGCCCTTCGGCTTCACTCCACTGGTGATGAAACGAGCGTACGCGATCGGTCTTCGAGGGTTCTGGATGGTACTCGAGGGCTCTCGAGATATCTGAACCGTCCAGTAAATGACTACCACTCGATTCCGTCGACGCCGCATTCGGGGAGCGTGGCCGGCCTCGGCACTCGTCCGGGACGGCCAGGTCGGGGCGTTCTCGTCGGGGGTCGACCTCGACGACCTCAAGGCCGTCGTGGGGACGTCGCATAGGTCATCATCCGCCCAACACACGTGACCGTGCCGCTCTCCTCCGCGGCCAGCTCGTCGCCATCCTCCTCGACGCGCTCGGATCGGATCCCTATGCGGGCTGCGCCCGATTCAGGGATCCTTGCGGGCGGTCGCCCGCAGCGATCGTGACAAGATAAGCCACGCCCTTGCGCCGGAGGCCAGCTTCGGCCACCACTCGATGATGTCCATGCGGCCCCAGCGGCACCCGATGGAGCCGAACGAAAGCCGGTCGCGCAACGGAGTCCTTCAGCCGCGGGCACAGGCCTTGTGCAAGTGGCCAAAAGTTACTAAACCAGCAATTAGTTCCACAACACCGAGTCCTCGAGCCGCAAGGCTTACCCTCTCCGGAGGCGGTATCAGTGCCGCCGCCATCGCTCAAAGGAGAGCCAAGAGACATGCGCAATCGAATCGTCACAGCAGGTATCGCAGCACTCGCGGTCCTCGCACTTGCGGGATGCAACCCCCAGGGTGGAAATGCCGGCGGGGAGAGCACGGACGGTGGCGAAGCCGTCGCGGCGCCGGATTCCGTGCAGCTCATCGCGCCGGCCGACCCCGGCGGGGGATGGGACCAGACCGCCCGCGCGCTGTCGGAGGACCTGACCGCCGAGGGACTTGTCGAGTCGGCGCCGGTCTCGAACATCGGAGGCGCCGGCGGAACGGTGGGACTCGCCTCCTTCGCGAACGAACGCGATCCCTTCAGCCTCATGGTCATGGGACTCGTCATGGTCGGCGCGGTCGAGACCAACTCTGCGGAAACGCGGATCGAGGACACCACGCCTATCGCGAAGCTTACGGAGGAGCCGCTCGTCATCGTGGTCCCTGCGTCCTCGCCGTACGAGACTCTCGAAGATCTCGTGAACGACATCGACGAGAACGGCCAGGCTGTCACCATCACCGGCGGATCAGCCGGTGGCGCGGACCACATCCTCGCCGGTCTTCTGCTGGAAGCAAGCGGGCTCGAGCAGGAGGAGATCACTGAAAAACTCAACTACGTCCCGAACGCGGGCGGCGGCGAGGCGGTCGCGCTCCTGCTCGGGAACAACGCCTCTGCCGGTATCTCCGGTGTCGGCGAGTTCGCCCAGTACGTCGAATCGGGCGATCTCCGCGCGCTCGCGGTCTCAAGCGAGGAGCCCGCCGCACTGCTCCCGGACACCCCGACCATGGTGGACGAGGGGTACGACGTGGTCTATACCAACTGGCGAGGCGTTCTGGCCCCCGGCGGCATCTCGGATGCAGAGGCTGAGGCCCTCGTGAACCTCATCACGGAGCTGCACGAGACGGAGGCGTGGCAGACGACGCTGGAGGAGATGGGCTGGACGGATGCCTTCCAGACCGGGGAGGAGTTCTCGACCTTCCTCACCGAGAACATCGCCAGCGTGCAGGAGACCCTCAAGAGCATCGGCTTGACTCAGTGACTCAGGGATGGTTCACGCGGGACGCGACGAGAATGTCGCGTCCCGCGTGGACGGCTGACCGCATCGGCGAACTGATATTCGCCGGGATCGTTTTCGCCCTCGGGATGTACGCGCTCCTGGGCGCCTTCGCAATCCGCACGCCGGCGGGGGCCCAGGTCGGACCGCGCGTCTTCCCGTTCATGGTCGCGGCCATCCTTCTTGGCGCCGGCGCCGTCCTCGTCGTCGAGGTCCTTCGAGGGAAGCTCGGGCATCGCGAGGAGGGCGAGGATATCGACCCGAACGCGAAGACTGACTGGTGGACGATGGCGAAGCTCGCCGCTCTACTGGTCGGAGTCATCTTCGCCCTCGAGTTCCTCGGCTGGTGGCTGACAGCCGCGCTGCTCTTCGGCGGAGCTGCGTGGACTCTCGGTGCCAAGCGGCCGTGGGTGGCGTTCCTGGTGGGTCTCATCCTTGGGATCGCAACCCAGCTCCTTTTCGGGGAGTTCCTCGGACTGTTCCTTCCTCGCGGATGGGCCTTCGATCAGTGGTACGGCCCCGGGCCGTTGTTCGGATAGGCGACAGACATGGACAGCATCAACGCACTGATCGAGGGCTTCGCAACGGCGATGCAGCCCGAGTACCTGATCTTCGCTTTTCTCGGTGTCCTCATCGGCACTGCGGTCGGCGTCCTCCCCGGCATCGGACCCGCGATGACGGTCGCGCTCCTGCTGCCGCTCACGATGTCGCTGGAACCCACCGCGGCGATCGTGATGTTCGCCGGGATCTACTACGGCGGCATGTACGGTGGCTCGACGACGAGCATCCTCCTGAACACACCGGGCGAATCGGCGTCAGTCATCACCGCCATCGAAGGCAACAAGATGGCCAAGCTGGGGCGAGGAGCGGCGGCGCTGGCCACCGCGGCCATCGGGTCCTTCGTGGCCGGCACGATCGCGACGGTACTGCTGACGCTGTTCGCTCCAATCATCGCCCGCTTCGGCGTGACACTCACCCCGGCCGACTTCGTCGCGCTCATCGTGGTCGCATTCATCACCGTCGGCGCGCTGCTGGGCGCGTCGGCTTCCCGCGGCCTTGCGTCCCTGGGCATCGGCCTGTTCATCGGACTGATCGGCACCGAGGCTACGAGCGGTCAGGCGAGGTACACCGGCGGCATACTGGCGCTGTCCGACGGGGTCAGCGTCGTGCTGGTCGCCGTCGGACTCTTCGCGGTCGGCGAGGCGTTCTACGTCGCTTCACGCCTGCGCCATGGCCCCGTGTCGATCATTCCCGTGCAGCGGGGCTGGCGCACCTGGATGAAGCGGGACGACTGGCGGCGGTCATGGCGGCCGTGGCTGCGAGGGACAGTGATCGGGTTCCCCATCGGGACGATACCCGCCGGCGGTGCGGACGTCGCCACCTTCCTGTCGTACGCGGCTGAGAAGAAGCTGGCGAAGGAAGGAAATCAGTTCGGCCGAGGAGCGATCGAGGGTGTCGCCGGACCTGAGGCGGCCAACAACGCCGCCGCCGCCGGTGTGCTCGTGCCGCTCCTCACCCTCGGTCTGCCGACAACGGCGACGGCGGCGATCATCCTGACGGCGTTCCAGTCGTACGGCATCCAGCCGGGCCCGCTCCTGTTCCAGAATCAGGGCGACCTCGTCTGGGCGCTCATCGCAAGCCTTTACATCGGCAACGTCCTGCTGATCGTCCTCAACCTGCCGTTGGCTGGGGTATGGGTGAAGCTCCTGCAGATCCCGCGGCCCTACCTGTACGCCGGCATCCTCACGTTCGCAACGCTCGGTGCGTATGCGGTGAGCTTCTCTACGCTCGACATCCTGATCCTGCTGATCGTCGGCGCTCTGGGCTATGTCATGCGCCGATTTGGCTACCCGATCGCGCCGCTCATCGTGGGGCTCATCCTCGGACCGATGGGCGAACAGCAACTCCGCAAGGCGCTGCAGCTCAGCCAGGGCAACGTGGTCGACCTCGTGCTCCACCCCTTCGCGGCGACATGCTACGTGGTGATGATCGTTCTGCTGGTCGCGGGGCTGTGGCTGAAACGGCGCAAGAACAAGTACGAGCATGCGTTGGAGGCATCCTTGGCGGCGACCGCGTCGCCCGCCGCGGCCATCGACAAGATGTGGGCACCGGGCGAGCGTCCGACTGATGTCTCCACGGCGACGATTCGGACCGAGGAGGCGGCCAAGCTCGCGGCGGCCGAACAGAAGAGACGGCAAGCCCAGAACCCGGAATGACCTCGGCCGGTGCGTGCTTAGGATGACCCAGTGATCAAGGCGATGAGGCTCAGGACGCAGATCGCGGTCCTGCAGACCGTCATCGTCCTCAGCATCGTGCTCGCGACCGGGTTCATGGCGGCGTGGATGCAGCAGCGTCAGATCCGCCTGGCGTCGCAGGAGCGCATGGTGGCCGTTGCCCAGTCGGTCGCGCAGCTTCCTGCCGTCCTGGAGGCATACGACGACCCGGATCCCTCTGCGGTCATTCAACCCATCGCCGAGGTCATCCGTGAGGCGTCCAACGTCACGTACGTCGTCGTCACCGACGACCGGGGCATCCGCTTCTCTCATCCGAATCCAGAGCGAATCGGTGAAATGGTGTCGACCGATCCGAGCGTCCCACTCTCCGGCGAGATGTTCGTCGGGACCGAGACGGGAACACTCGGCGAATCCTGGCGAGTCAAGGTGCCGGTGTTCGGCGAGGACGACCGCGTCATGGGGCAGGTGTCCGTCGGGATTCTCGAGTCCGAACTGATGAACGACTTTCTCGGTGAGCTCACTCTGCTCGGTGCCGCCCTGGCGATCGCGACCATCATCGGCATGGTGGCGTCGACGGGCATCGGTCGCATGGTCCGGCGAAGAATCCACGGGCTCGAACCGGACGAGATACGGAGTCTTCTCGAGACGCGTGAGGCGACGTTGCACGGGATTCGCGAAGGGCTGCTTGCCTTCGACGCCAACAAGCGGGTCTCGCTGTGCAATGATGCCGCGGCAAGGCTGCTCGGCCTCGCCTCGCCGGACGAAGCAATCGGCAAGGCGCTCGACAGCCTCGTCGACGCAGACCTCGACAGCCTGTTGGCCAGCTCGTCGGGTGCCGATGGGGAAGAGATGCCCCAGCGGATCCTTCTTGCGGGTGAAAGGGTGCTGCTGGCACGCGCCGCGCCCGTACGCGTGAGCGACCGACCCGTCGGAAGCGTGGTGATCCTCATGGACCGCACCGAAGTCGACCACGCATTGAGGCAACTGGCCGGCGCGCAGAGCCTGACCGAAGGTCTGCGAGCCCAGCGGCACGAGTTCGCCAACACGCTGCACACCCTTGGCGGCCTCATCGAACTCGGGGAGGCCGAGGCGGCTCTCCGCATGATCGATCGCACCGGCGACGGGGGCGCGATCTCGGAACTCGACTCACACGATGGAGTACACGACCTTGAGGTCGCTGCGCTCATCCTCGCCAAAAAGGCCCGAGCGAGAGAACTCGGCGTTCGGCTCACAGTCGCTGCTGACAGTTCATTGCCCAGTGGCGGACCGAGCGAGCTCGTGACGATCATCGGCAATCTGCTCGACAACGCGATCGACGCCGTGACTCCGAGCGGGCGCGTCGATCTCGCCATTCGTGCGATTGAGAACGCCATCGACATCGTCGTGGACGACGACGGCCCCGGCGTCCCGGCAGAGAACCGGAAGGAAGTCTTTCGGCTCGGGTACTCGACGAAGCCCAACGAGTGGCAACGAGGATACGGACTGACCCTCGTCGGCCGTGTCGTCAGCCGTTTCGGCGGTCGCATCGAGGTCTCCGATTCGCCGTGGGGCGGTGCCCGATTCGCCGTGCACCTGCCCAGCATCGGCCGGTCTGCCTCCGACACCACCACGAAAGCGGGAGCAGAGGCATGACTCGCCTTCGCACATTGATCGTGGAGGACGACTTCGCCGTCGCGCACGTGGCGCGAGGGTTCGTCGAGCGTCATCCGCACTTCGAGGTCGTCGACGTGGCCACCACCGGGGCTGCGGCCCTGCATGCGCTGCGGGTGTACCGCCCGGATGTGATGCTCCTCGACATCTACCTTCCGGACATGCCGGGAACGGAGGTTCTCACCAGGGCACGGGCGGCGGGATCGGATGTCGAGGTCATCGCCGTGACGGCCGCCCGAGACCAGGAGACCGTGCGGCTGGCGCGCGGGCAGGGGGTTCATCACTACCTCGTCAAGCCGTTCCGCATGCAGGCCCTCCACGAACGCCTCGACGAGGTGTGGCGCTCGCATGAACGTGACGTCGCCCTGCTCGACGCGGAAGAGCTGGACCAGACGGCGGTCGATTCGCTCCTGCACCGAGACGCACTCGCCGCAGCTGGGCAGCGCAAGGGGGTCTCCCCCGTCTCGCTCGAACTGGTTGCCCAGGCCCTCGCGCAGCAGGACGAGGCGGTGTCGGCGGGAACGCTTGCGGAAACGCTGGGCATGTCAAGGGTCAGTGCCCGCCGGTACCTCGAGCACATGGTGGATGCCGGGCTCGCCGTGCGGGAACCGATATACGGCCAGACCGGACGTCCCCAGGTGCGGTACTCAACGCGAACGTAGCACCAAGGATGGGTTGCTTGCGCAACCTGTCAGAGCCGCCCGAGTCCCATTCCGACGATGACGACACCGATCACGATGCCGATGACGCTCGTGATCGCATCGCCATTGCGGATCATCCAGGTGCGCATCCTCACCAGGCGCGGCTCCATACGTGCGGGGCCGCGAGGGTCGCGATGATCGGCACCGCGACCGTCGACGCGGCGATCGGCGTATAGACCACGATCGGGTCTCGGGGAAGACGAAGCCCCCGCGCGACTCGGTCGGCAGGGGCTGGCTTTCGGTATTTCAACGATCGTGGCTGCTCATAATCTGTCCTTCCCTAGGGAATAATGCGAATCTAGCCAGCGGCTGGAGCTTTGACAACGCCAGATTCTGCAGTCGTCACCTCACCATGCCGGCTGCGGCCGGGAGTGCGCCCGATTTGAAAACGGTCGACGATCGCTCGGTGTCCGCCTCGCATGGAGTTCCGCGCCGGTGGTTCAGCCGGGCTCGAGGCTTGAGGTCGAGCAGGCCTCCCGCCCCGAAGCCCGGCCTGTCCAGGAGGCGCTCCTTCAAACGGGCTCGAGCGGCCGACTCCGTACGCGCAGCACCCGTCACTCTCCGCAGGCGCCCGTCGGCGTCGCGAATGCGCGCCAACGCCACGTACGACGATTCCCGCCTGCTGACGCTGATGGTTCCGTATGAGCCGATCAGAGTGCGCGGCCGCCCCCCGTTCACAACACTCCCGCGTTGTGTCGATGCTCGTCGGCCAGCTCCATGCGGTGGACCCATGCGTCGATCTCGCTCTTGCGAAACCTCAACTGCGTGCCGACGCGGAATCCACGAGGTCCACGGCCCTTGCTCCGCAGGTCATAGATCGTCTGGACGGAAACCTTCAGCTCGGCGGCAAGCTCGGCCAACGACGCGTAGTTCCCGTGTACCGACTCTGAGGTGCCAACGCCGTCCATTCAGCGAAGGTGCACGGGCGGTGCCGCGTACCTTCCAGATACTTCGAGAAGGTCCGAGAGCGCACTGCGGCGACCCGGTGAAGTGTCCAGTAAACGACTACCCAACATTGCAGCTCCCTGATCAGGGAGTGAAGATTCGGTTCGTTACCGGGAGTTTTTGGGGACTGAGGGGACTCGTCCCCACCGCCCCTCCACGCGCCGCTGCGGCACGCGGAGCCTCTGCGGCGTGGGCCCGCCCAGGAGTTCGAGTCCAGCACCGATTAACGAGACGAGCGCCCCGCAAGGGGGCGCTCATCTCGTTGGTGGACCTGAGGGGACTCGAACCCCTGACCCCCTGCATGCCATGCAGGTGCGCTACCAGCTGCGCCACAGGCCCGGATAGTCTCGCGGACGCCCAAAACCCCCCGGAATCCAGCCCTTCGGCTTCACTCCAGCGGTGGTGACTCTCAGCATACGCGACCGGAGTTCGAGGTTTTGGACGGTCTTCGAGGACTCTCGATGTTTCTGAACCGTCCATTAAATGACTACCACTCGATTCCCTCGACGCCGCATTCGGGGAGCGGGCCGGCCTCGGCACTCGTCCGGGACGGCCAGGTCGGGGCGTTCTCGTCGGGGGTCGACCTCGACGACCCCAAAGGCCGTCGTGGGGACGTCGCCTAGGTCATCCGCCCAACTCATGCGACCGTGCCGCTCTCATCCGCGGCAAGCTCGTCGCCCTCCTCCTCGACGCGCTCGGATCGGATCGCCTTGCGCGGTGCTGGTGAGAGTGATGATCCGGCAGCCGCTCGATTAGCACGCCCATCGACGATCTCGTAGTCGCCGTCACCGGGGGCGCCTAGGGCACGGTGCCCGGTCGCGACGCCGTCGCGGGCGGCCGCGTGGTGGAATGATGCCGTGGAAATCGTTTCGTTCGATGACAACGGCGCTGTCGCTCGCGCCGTCGAGATCATCCGATCGGGCGACGTCGTCGGCGCGCACTTCGGCACGGTGTTCGGACTCATCGTCGACGGGGCCCACGGGGGTGTCGCCGAGCGGATCATGGCGATCAAGGGCGCCGGTCGGGGCTTCAAACCGCTCGGGATCTGTGTCGGCGCTCAACAGTTGATTGACCTCATCGACGCTG
The DNA here is from genome assembly GCA_963717585.1 of uncultured Actinomycetota bacterium. Classification (GTDB taxonomy): domain Bacteria; phylum Actinomycetota; class Actinomycetes; order Actinomycetales; family Microbacteriaceae; genus Microbacterium. The sequence goes on from CAVQWI010000007.1 coordinate 8,350, forward strand.
CATCCTTGCCGCCCGAGGTGCAGCGGTTGCTCGGAACCCCGTGGTTCGCGGCGGAGCTGGCATGCATGATCGCCGTCCGAGCGCCCGCTCATCCCACCAATCGGATTCCCGAGCACCTCATCTCGGAGAATCAGGGGCGACACTGGGTGCAGGTGTTCGATCCGCGGAGGATGCCGGGGACCTTCGGCTTCATCGAAGCCCTGTGGCACGCCGGCGTGCAGTGGGTCGCAGCCACGTCGATGAACGAGGCCGGCTCCACAGAGATCGTCGATATCGAGGATGCTGCTGAGTTCTGCCGCCGGCACCGCCTGCCGCTGCTGTTCGAATCGTCGGCCCCGCACAATGCCTCCGGCTCGCTTCCGATCCTCGAGTTGAACGAGGAAGGACTGCGGCTTGACCGCCAAGGGATCATCGCGCTGGCAGATCTGGAACGGGCCGTCGGGCTGCCCATCGACGCGAGCGCACCCCTCCCCGCGCACTTCCCGCCCATGCACGTCCCGGCCGGGCTGCTCGACGACCTCTCGCCGGCGGCGGCGACGCGTACCCTCGTGGGCATGCTCTACCCCGAGGCGGAGTAGTCGAGCCCGCACGAAGGTGGTCGTCCGGTCACTTGGCGGCGACGATGATCTGTTCCCGGGCCCGACGAGATGAACTGCTCACCGACTTCGAGGGCCACCATCAGCGACGGGACGGTCACCGCCGCGTCCTGTCCGGTGATGGTGAGCGGCGGCCCGGGCTGGCGCCTTAGCTTAGTGGACATGCATCGATGCGCTGAGCGCGGCGCTAATCGGGTCGGCTTGTTCGCGCGATGCTGTCACTTGGCGGCGACGTTGAGTTCCACAGCCTCTGCGACGAGCCCCTTGACCGCCGCGTCGTCCACGTGGCTTCCCTCTGAGTAGTCGATCGCTCGGACAACTTTGCTGTCCAGCCGGGTGTTGAAGAGATCGCTGCTCTCCATGCGTGCGCCCTTGGCGAACGTCAACCTCACGGCGCCCTTGAGCACATCGACGAAACAGACGTCTCCGTCGTGCGTCCAGAACGGAACCCCCTCCGGTTTGGAGGGCTTCTTGTATTTGACCACCTCGACGGCAGCCGGGTCGGCGGCTCTGATCGCAGCGCGAAGCGCGATCAGGACATCCCGCTTCCAACCGCTCTGCTGCGCGATGATGTCGTCGATCTGCTCGGAATCCGACTTGTCACTCATGCGCGAATAATCTCGAAAAGCCCCGACGAAATCAACGACCAACGTCGGTCGCAAGGGCGGTCGCAAGCCAGGGCATCATGGCGGTGACGACGTGATCGCCCTCTGCCACGAGAGTCACGTCCTCGCCGACGGCCAACACGATGCCCGCCCCCTCGTGCCCGGGGATGAGGGGCAAGGGGAAGCCCTACCACTCCTACGATGGCGAGCGCGTGTGGCAGAGCCCGGCGGCCTTGTTCCGAACCAGCACCTCGTGCGGCTTGAGGTCCCGCAGACGGAGGGTTTCGATCTGGAGGAGGGCTCCGGATTCGCGCGCGACGGCGGCACGCACCTCGATTGCGGCAATGTCGAGCGTTGTCATGGTGTTCTCCTCATTGAGTGGGGAAGGGTGAATCGGGACGTTCGCGTCAGAGCGGCCAAGTCACTTTGGCCGCCTCCTCGGAGCGGGCCCAAGAGGCCGTAGCGAGATCGCGGTTGCTGACGTCTTGCGAGCGATCGACGAGAACGCGCGACCTCGCAGAGCCCTTCCGTCGAGTCCACCGGAGCTCGCGCCGCGCAGGTCCTTCACGGCCGCGAACACTGGCCGACGAGCGCCATCCTCGTCGCTGACGGCCCAAGAATCTGCCGACGACGGCAATTCGTGGCGGTTGCTCGTCTCAGCTCTGTACGAGCGTCTAACTCGGGACGGGCACCTGGCAGCCTCCCGCATTCCGGACCTTAGGTATTCCTCTGATGTGTGCGACGAAGCAGGGCTCTCGTCGAGTTCTAGAGACGCGGATGTCACATGACTTCAGTCGCAGAGTCTGTCGGCGTACGCGGTGCGTTTCCGTGCGTGGTCAGCGGGCTCCGCTGACGCGAAGGATCATTGCGTCATATGCCCGGTCGGGGAGGATGCTGCGGGTGAAGATGAGGGGCTTGGCGCCGAACCCGACGGCATAGCGCGTCTTGGGGCGGCGTGCGGTGGCCGCTTTGACGACGGTTCTGGCTACGAGCTCCGGGGGCGACGTCGTGGCGGTGTTCTCGGCCCGGGCTGCCTTCGCCACCTTCGCGGCCTTGTCCGCGTACGCGCCTTTGCCGGACGTTTCGATGAGGTGGTCGGCGGCGATGCCGTTGAATTCGGTGCGGATCGCGCCGGGTTCGATGATGACGACGTTGATGCCGAAAGGTTTTGTTTCCAGGCGGAGGCAGTCGCTGAAGGATTCGAATGCGAACTTGGTGGCGTGGTACCAGGCACCGAACGGGGTGTAGATCTTTCCACCCATGGAGGTGATGTTGATGATGGTGCCGCTTTTGTATGACCGCATCGACGGGAGAACGAGCTGGACCAGTCGAGCGGCGCCGAACACATTCACCTCGAACTGGCGGCGCGCTTCCTCGAGAGGAACGTCCTCTACGGCGCCGTAGGACCCGTAGCCGGCGTTATTGACGAGAACGTCGATCCGACCAGTCTCAGTAAGGATCCGGCGGACACCGTCGCCGGTCGATTCGTCGTCGGTGATGTCCATGGCGATGGTCTTGATACCGCGAGCGCGGAGGTCGTTCATGCGGTCGGTGCGTCGGGCGACGCCGTAGACCAGGAACCCGGCTTCGTGCAGCTGGATGGCGAACGTGTGGCCCATTCCCGAGGATGCCCCGGTGACGAGTGCGACCTTCTTGGTGGTGGTGGTGGTCATGGTCTGATCTTTCGGCTAAGTTGAACAGTGGTTCGATTTATATCTTGAACCATTGTTCGAGTAATTGCAAGCGGGACGATCAGCCATGACAGGATGAACTCCGTGACTCAGCCACCAGGAAAGCCGTTGCGCGCTGACGCACGGCGCAATCGCGGGAAAATCCTGGAGGCTGCCCGAGCGCAGATCACCCTCCACGGTCCCGACGTCGGCATGGATGAGATCGCTGCTGCTGCGGGCGTTGCTGTCGGCACCCTTTACAGTCACTTCCCCACGAAGGTGCATCTCGTCGCGTCGGTGGTGAGCGAGTTCCTCGCGCAGATGGCGGATCGTAGCGAGACCGCAGCGGCGGCCGTGCGCGATGGCAGTCCCGCATACACCGAGCTCACCGCGCTCCTACGGGACATCGTCATCGCAACCGCGACCAACCAAGCCGCGAAAGTCGCCGCAGCCGCTCTCGACGCCGACGAGGGCGATGCCTCAGACCTGCAACGAGGCCGCGCCGCCCTGCAATCGATCATCAATCAAGCCCGCGTAGACCGCACCGTCCGCTCCGACCTGTCAATCGACGACTTCTATCTCCTCGTCCACAACATCCCCGCCGGCCAACCCACCGACACCCTCGACCGATGGATCGATCTCCTCCTTCACGGAATCGCGGCCCGAAGAGCCGACACGACTCCCACGCCCTGAGCGGATCGATTCTGGCTCGCCCAATCGGTCTGCGTGCGAAACTCGCGACCGACCATTGGCAGCCGCCCGCATTTTGAGACGACTCCATTTTGCTATGCGAGGCGTGGCTGAATAGCGTCAGTCTCGCGAGCCTTCACCAGGGTCGGCAGACCCGTATCGAATGCCTGATCGCGGCCTTCGAGAGCCCCGACGTAGCCGGGCCAATCCCGATCGGCTAGCCGAGCCCCGCGGACAGCGGCGGCAACGCTCATTCCAAGGGGGAGCCTTCTGCGCTGTGCGGACCGCCGGCACTTCCCCAGAACGTTCGGCGCCGCGCGCTCGAGCGGTGGTGGCTACTCGGCGATCGAGCGGATGCCGACCTGGGCCTTGCTGCGGTGCGCCGGCGGGGGTTGCGGCGGTAGGAGCTCATGGGCTTGTGGGGTGCCTCGGCGAGCCACGCTTTGGACCCGCCGCGGTTGAGCTTCCCTTCGGGCATCTGCACCCGGAAACGGTAGACGTCCTCGAGGATCTTGGGGCGGGCGATCGCGGGGGCGAAGTAGTTGGGGATGCGCCGGACCATGAGCGTCTCAGTGGCGGAATCGAGAAGCAGAAAGGCAACGCGCTGGTCTTCCGCAGTGTCGCGTAGCAGTGATTCGCGCGAAGTGAAGACCTGGGCGGCGAGTTCGGCAGCGCGTCTCATGACACGACGCTAGCGCCAGCGGCGACATCGTCCTGGCTACGCCCATCCGTCTGTTTCTACCGCGGCGAACTCGCCGTCGGCGGCGTCCACGCGCAACCCGACCCGGCTACCCCAGTGGCACGTACGGCAGCACCACGGGTGACCCGGCGCGCCAGTCGAGCACCGTCGACTGCGTCGCGCCGTCGGGCACGAGCACGTCGATGGTGTTCGCGTCGCGGGTGTCGGTGTCGCGAGCCTCGTTCTGGTCGGTCCAGACGCCTGCGCCGCCGCCGAAGCGGTACTCCTTGATCCAGCCCATGCCGATGTCGGGGCTCGTGTTCCAGTAGTCGAAGTCATAGACCGGCCGGATGCCGCCCGTGCCCTCGCCGTTCGGATCCGCGTGCGACATCAGGGCGACCTGGTACGTCGCGCCCCCGAGGTCGACCCCGTCGAACACGGCCTTCGGCACCGACATCGCGATCTGGCGCGTCGCCGGCAGCACGAGCAGGGTGGCGTTCGCGAGCACGGCGTCCGTCCCATCGCGCACGGTCGGCTGGATGAAGCCCGATCCGCCGACGACGAATGCGTACGGGTTCGCGAGGTTCGCATTGGTGCCGGGCCGGGCCGCGACGGCGGCGCCTGCGGCATCCGTGCTCACGTAGATGTCCACGCGTTGCACCGACATCTGGTTGCCGCCCCACGGGTTGCCGATCTCGCCGGCCAGCGTCGTGACGAAGTTGATCGACTCGCCGTCGTCGTAGACGCCGAGCTGCGTGAGGTCGAACGCTCCCGGGTTGAAGACGCTGTTCGTCGGGTACACGTAGTCGCCCGGGCCGTTGTCGTCGCCCGACGGGTCGTCCACCGTGCCGACCTCGGTGCCGAAGTTCGTCGATGTGACCGGCACCTGCACGGCCGTGGTGCCGCCATCGGCGCCCACCGCCACCACGGTGATGGTGTTGGCGCCCAGCACGACCGGCACGTCGGCGGTGAAGGCGCCCCCGATGACGGATGCCTCCACGGCGTGCCCTCCGGCCGCCACCCAGACGGATGCCGCGTCGGTCGAGCCCGCAACGGTGACGGTCGGCTCCGTGGTGACGGCACCGGCGACCGGCTCCGTGACCGTGAGGCCCGGCCCGGCGGGAAGCGCGCCGTCGGCATACCGGTCCGCGACGACGGAGGGCGTCGCGATCGGCCTGCCCGCGTCGATCGACTGCGCGAGCCGCACGAACGCCGCCATCGACCAGGCCAGCGGCGTGGCCGAGCCGGTGCCCTCGCCGAGCACGAAGCCCGCGGCATCCGGCTGGTCCCAGGCCTGCTCGGGGATCATGTACCCGTCGTTGGCGGTAGCCGCGAGCGTGTCGAGGAACGTGGTGGCCGATCGGCCGTTCGCGAGCTCGTACTCGCCCCGCTCACCCGACAACAGCGGCCAGAGGCGGCCGACGCCGGTGCCGTCGTAGGGCGACCCGTCGGCCTTCTCGCCGTAGCCGTCGTGGTTGTAGCGGTACCAGAGCGCACCGTTCGGCGTGTCGACCTTGATCGTCGCATCGACCTCGGGGAGCGATTCGATGATCGCGGCATCCGCGGCCGGCTTGACGCCGAGGCGCACCAGGTCGAGGAACCCGGCATCCACGATCGAGCGCTCGTCCCAGGCGCCGCCGCCGTTGTTGATGTCGAGCGTGTGCCCATCGTTCGGATCGCCGTTGTCGTCGATGCGCTGGTAGTACCGGCCGTCGCCGATCGGGCCGGTGGTGGTGAACGTCCAGTCCTGCACCCTGCGCTGCCAGTCATCGGCGACGCCCGTGTAGATCGCGGCCGACGCCTCGTCGCCGTTCGATGCGGCGATGGACGCGGCGGCCGTGAGTCCGGCGATCTCGGCGGCGATGGTGCTGGGCGAGTAGCCGCCCTCCTCCTCCCAGCGCTCCTGCGGGGTCGACGGGCCGCGGGCGACGAGGAAGTCGGCGGCGGTCTTCACGTGCTCGGCGTAGGTCGTGGCATCCGTTCGCCCGAGCTGCCAGGCCAGCACGATCGGGAACGCGACCTCGTCGAGCTGCAGGCCGCCCCAATACGGCGTGCCGTCGAGCAGCGAGTTCTGCGGGAACGACCCGTCGCTCTTCTGCTGCACGTCGAAGAGGTAGTCGAGGGAGCGGTTCGCGGCATCCGAATCGCCGAGGGCGATCTGCGCGGTCGCGACCTGGTAGAGGTCGCGCGCCCAGACGAGGTGGTACCCGCCGACGCCCGCCTCGTTCGCGTTCTGCGCCTGGCCCCACGGAATCGTGAGCGACGCGATGTTCGCGCCGCGGTAGGTCTTGTCCTCGTGCGCCTTCAGCGTCATCGCCGCGACCTGGTACTGCGTGGTGAGCGCGGCGTCGCCCGCGACGCTCGCCGGAGGTGCGCTCACGCCGTCGAGGTAGTCGTGCCAGCCGTCGGCGTATGCCTCGGCGGCCGCGTCGACGCCCTGCCCGGCAGTGCCGAGGGTCGCGTTCGCGGTCTTCCGTGCGGCCTCGGCGGATGCCCCGAAGCCGAGCACCAGGGTCGCCGACGCGTTCTTCGGGGGGCCCGTGAGCTTCAGCTCGGCGGTCTGCACCACGTTGCCGTCGAGCGCCTCCGCGTAGCGGTCGTCGAGTCGGTGATCGCCTTTCAGGTCGGTCCAGCCGTCGCTGACGCCGGCGAACCCGTTGGAGGTCGCCACGAAGGCCTTGTCGCCGACGAGGGCGCTGGCGATCGGCTCGGCCCCGGTGCCAGGGTCGCCGGTGAGGTCCTCGGCGACGAGCGCGCCGCGCCAGAAGCGGGCGGAGTCGTGCCTGCCGCTGTTGGCCAGCGACGGGTCGTACTGCGCGAACACTTGATACGTGCCGCCGTCGAGCGAGCGGACCGAGATGTCGATGATCACGCTCGCGCGGGCGGGGTCGGTGAACGTCGTCTTGACGATCTCGTAGCGGCCGTCCTTGTCGGTGTTGACCTGGGAGTAGACGAGCGCCCGCGGGTCTTCCAGGCGCACCTCATGGGTCGTGTCGCGCGACTCGAGGTCGGTGAACGTGGAGCCGTCGGTGACGATGAGCTCGAGGCTGCGGCTGTTCGCCACGTCGACCCGCGGGTAGTAGACCTCGGCCAGCGTGCCCTCCGAGAGGGTGTACCACACCTTGGAGTCCGTGGTCGTGGAGGTGCCGACCCCCTGCTTGGCTCCGGTGGTCCAGGTCGCCTGGGCGCCAGGGGCCCCCGGGGCCTGCGACGGCGGCGGCGCGGCGCTGGCCGCTGCGGCTCCACCGAAGAGTGCGGCGCTCATGAGCGCGGTCACGGCGACGGATGCCGCGGCGCGACGCCTGCGCCCTCGACCACGCCCCCGACCCGTCGGTACTGATCCCGGTACTGCCAACCACCCCGTCGAACGCATCGCCACTCCCCATCGAGCTCGCCTTGACTCCGTCAGCATAGGGACGCGCGGAGGCGACCGCCAGAGTCTCGGCGTCCTCGGGCCCGAGGACTGACACCAGAGCGAACGGATGCGACGGGCTACAGCTGCCCGGGCCGGTCGCCGCGTTCTTCCCGGAAGCCCATACGGCCACGAACGAACGCCCGGCCCTCGTGATGGGCCGGGCGTTCTGAGTGGGGCGTCTCGATACGCGTCGCCTTCGGCGGCGCTGCTCGACGACCGGTCAGGCGGCGAGGTCGACCGTGGCGCGCGGCACGGATGCCACGACGAACTCGCCGCCTGCGGCATCCACGCGCACGCCCTCGCCGTCGCCGAGCGCACCGCTCACGAAGAGGTCGCTGATGCGGTCGTCGATCTCGCGCTGGATGACGCGGCGCAGCGGACGGGCACCGTACTCGGGCTCGTAGCCGCGCTCCGCGAGGAGCGCGACCGCGGCATCCGTCACCTCGAAGGCGACCTCACGCGCGGCGAGCCGCGAAGAGGTCGCCCCGAGCATGAGGCGCACGATCTGCTCCAGCTGCGACTGGTCGAGCTTCTGGAACAGCACGATCTCGTCGATGCGGTTCAGGAACTCGGGCCGCATGGTCTCACGCACCCTGCCCATGACGCGGTTGCGCACGTCATCGGCCGAAGAGAAGCCCGAGGCATCCGCGCCCGCGACGAACCCGACCCTCTTCCGAGATTCGCAGCTCTGAGGTGACCAACCCTTGCGTTCGGCGCTTGCGACCCGGGCCGATGTCAACGCGTTGAACTTCGCAAGCGTCAGACGCTACTTCGTCCGTCTGTGGGACTCGCGGCCGCCATCTCCGAGGATGACCAGGACGCGCCCGACGAGACCCGCGTCATCACCCAGGCTCAGGTGGACGCGTTCAATGACGCCAACGTCGACACCGGGCTCGACGCCGAGGTGCCCACGTACATCCCGACCGGCGTCATGATCCAGTCCCTCGAGTTCAAGGGCCCCTACACCCTGCAGATGGCGGGGTACCTGTGGCAGCTCTACCCGCTCGACCGCGAGGACATCGATCAGGGTGTGGTCTTCCCCGAGGCGGACACCACCAACTTCTCCAAGGTGTACGAGGCCGTGCAGGGCGACGAGGTGCTGGTCGGGTGGAACTTCAAGACCACGCTGCGCGAGCAGTTCGACTACGGCGAGTACCCGCTCGACCGGCAGGAGATCTGGCTGCGGATGTGGTCGGTCGACTTCGAGCAGAACGTCTTCCTGGTGCCGGACATCGGCGCGTATGAGGACACGAACCCGACCACGCTTCCCGGTGTCGACCCAATGGTGGTGCTTGAGAACTGGAAGATCGAGGAGAGCTACTTCAGCTATCGGCTCGCCTCCTACAACGCCGACTTCGGCATCCAGAACTACAAGTTCATCCCGAAGCCGGAGCTGTACTTCAACATCCACGCCGAGCGATACCTGCTCGGACCGCTCTTCTCGCAGGGGATCGCGCCGTTCATCATCCTGCTGCAGCTGTTCGTCATCGTCATGGTGATCGGACGCAACTCGAAGCGGCTCGACCAGTTCGGCGTTCGGCCGGGCGCGGTGCTGTTCACCTGCGCCGCATACGTCTTCGCGGTGCTCATCTCCCAGAACGGGCTGCGGAACGAGGTGCGCTGGCCCAGCTTCGTCTATCTCGAGGGCCTGCACGTCATCACCTACTTCGCGATCCTCGCCGTCGCGATGAACTCGGTACTGCTGGTCGCGAGGCCCCACCTCGGGCTGTTCAAGTACGGCAACGCCTGGGCGCGCATCCTCTACTGGCCGGCCATCACCGGGGCGATGCTCGCGATCACCGTGGCGGCCTTCTGGTAGGTCAGCCGCGCAGGATGTCGAACGCGGCGCTCTCGTTGCGCTCGCGCGCCACCCTTCGTGTCGCCGGCGTCTCGCGAGTATCGCGCGTGAGCTCGTAACGCTAAGGTTCAACCTGGGGATGAATCTTGCTAGCGGAAGAGAGATGCTCCGTTGACGTACGTCCCCTCGCGCCGTGTCGACGGCGCCCCCACCCCCGCGCCGCTCAAGGTTCCCCGGCCAGACCCCTGGTGGGTGCTCGTGCGCCCGGGCACCGCGCCGGTCGCCCGCTCCGACTCCCGTGTCATCGTCGATTCGACCACGGGTTTCCCGTCACCTGTGCGGGCCGACCACCCGGATGCGATTCACGCTCGCCCCAGCGCAGTGTCGCGGGCGTTCGGGTGGGTGGCGATCGCGGCAACGGTCATCGCGTGCGCTTGCTTCTGTGCGGGTACCGCCCTCCGGGTAGCCGATCAGGCCGTCCACGGCACGCTCGCCGCCGTCGACATTCTGCTCGTTGTCGTGTTCGCGCTGGTCACGGCGAGCATGAGTTTCTCGGCCCTCATGTACCTGATGGCGCGGGCGGGCGCGTTGCATCGGCTCAGCCGGCATGAGCGCGCTTCCCGGTCCGAGCTCGTCGCGCACTTCGCCGAAGGCGCGCAGTCCATGACCGTGCTGGTGCCGTCGTATGCGGAGGAGGCCCGCGTCGTGCGTGCCACGCTGTGGTCGGCGGCGCTGCAGGAGTTTCCGTCGATCCGCGTCGTCCTGCTGGTCGACGACGATCCGTTCCCTGCCGACCCGGCGGTCCTCGCGAAGCTCGACCGCACCCGGTGCCTGCCCGGTGACATCGAGGCTGCGCTCCGCGAACCGGCCCGAGAGTTCGCCGCTGCCCTCGCCGCCGCGCACGCCGAGCACGACCACACGCCCCGCACGGTCGCCGCCGCCAAGGCGCGGGAGGTCGCCTTCTCTATGCGCGCGCCAGTCAGTGGCTGTCGGTGATGGCGGATGCCGAGGACGTCGTCGACCACGCTGATCAGTTCTTCGTCGACCAGGTGCTGCGCGGCCTTGCTCGCGAACTGTCCGCCGTCGCCGACGACCTCCGCACGCGGATCGCGGCGGAGCATGCTCACGCGCTGCCGGACGTCCACGAGCGCCGCGCCCTTCTGCTGCGCCTGGTGCGGATCTTCGACGCGCGCCTCTCCGTGTTCGAGCGCAAGCGCTACGCCTCGCTCTCGCACGAGGCGAACAAGGCGATGAACCTCAACTCGTATATCGGTCTGATGGGCGGCTCGTGGGTCGTCGACGAGGATCAGAGCGCCGGCGGCACCGTGCGCGTCCTGCGGCAGGCGAGGCACGCTCAGAACGCGGATCTCGTGATCCCGGCATCCGATTACCTACTCACGCTGGATGCCGACTCCCTGCTCGTGGCCGGCTACTGCGAGCGGCTCGTCCATGTGCTCGAGCAGCCGGGCAACGAGCGCATGGCGGTCATTCAGACGCCGTACTCGTCGTACCGCGGTGCCTCGACGAGGCTCGAGCGGATCGCGGGGGCGACGACGGATCTCCAGCACCTCCAGCACCAGGGCAAGTCCGCGTTCGACGCGACGTTCTGGGTGGGCGCGAACGCCATCATCCGTGCGACAGCTCTCGATGACATCGTCGATGTGCGCACGGAAGACGGCCCTGCGGGCACGCGTGAAGTGCGCACCTACATACAGGACCGCACCGTCATCGAAGACACCGAGTCGAGCATGGACCTCGCGGCCAAGGGCTGGAGCCTGCACAACTATCCTGAGCGGCTGAGTTTCAGTGCGACCCCACCAGACTTCGGGTCGCTCGTGGTCCAGCGCAGGCGCTGGGCGAACGGTGGCCTCATCATCCTCCCGAAGATCAGGGATGTCGTGCGCGGCCGCCGCGCTCGCGGCGAGCACATGCGTCCAGGCGAACTGCTTCTCCGAGTCGATTATCTCGGTTCCATCGCGTGGACGACCATGGGCGTGATCCTCATGCTCGTCCTGCCCGAGGCGGGCCGGCTCATGAGCCCGCTGCTGTTCGTGATCGCCCTGCCCTATTTCGCCGCGATGGCACTCGACCTGCGGGCAGGCGGCCACCGGGCGATCGACGTGCTGTGGGTCTTCTCCCTCAACCTGGTGCTCATTCCCGTCAACCTCGCCGGAGTCATCAAGTCGATCGAGCAGGCGATGACCCGGCGCAAGATCCCGTTCGCGCGAACGCCCAAGATCGTCGATCGCGTCGCGGCTCCCGCGCTGTTCGTGGTGCTGCCGTACGCGGTCGTCGTCGCACTCGGCCTGTTGGCCTGGCGGGCGGCCGCGGAAGGGCACTGGACGGGGTTCGCGTTCGCATGCTTCACCGGGGTCGCAGCGCTGGTGGGTGCGATCGTGTTCGTCGGGACCCGCACGGCCGTCGCTGATATCACAGCGGGGTGGGGCTCGAGGCGGAGGACGAGTGCCCCGCATCACCTGCGCTCGGACGCCCGACCAATCGCGGCCATGCCGGCCCAGCCGAGGGTCGAGTCGCGCGGCAGAATCGCTTAGCGGGCGACAACCGCACGGCGTCGTCCTCGCAGTTCAGCACGCCTCTCATCCCCCGCTGGGATCGCCTCTTCCGTCTCCCTCAGACCCGCCCCTCAGCCCGATACCGCGTCACCCGCTCCTCGAAGCTCTCGCGACGATGCCGCTGATAGGGCGTCCAGAGGTCAGGCCGGTCGGTGATGTCGACGCCGTCGCGATGCGGCCGCTCCCACAGCGGCTCCTCCCGCCCGGAGGTAGGCCACCTCGATTCCGCTGTCGACGACGCCGGTGAACGACGCGCGCTCGTCGAGGCGGTTGGAAGGACGGTGGGTGCGTGGCATGGGTGTGACGGTGCCAGTTGATTAGCACGCCCATCGACGATCTCGTGGTCGCCGTCACCGGCGGCGTCTGTGGCAGGGTGCCCGGTCGGGACGCCGTCGCGGGGCGGCCGCATGGTGGAATGATGCCGTGGAAATCGTTTCGTTCGATAACAACGGCGCTGTCGCTCGCGCCGTCGAGATCATCCGATCGGGCGACGTGGTTGGCGCGCACTTCGGCACGGTGTTCGGACTCATCGTCGACGGGGCCGACGCGGGTGTCGCCGAGCGGATCATGGCGATCAAGGGCGCCGGTCGGGGCTTCAAACCGCTCGGGATCTGTGTCGGCGCTCAAGAGTTGATTGACCTCATCGACGCTGCATCCTTGCCGCCCGAGGTGCAACGGTTGCTCGGAACCCCATGGTTCGCGGCGGAGCTGGCATGCATGATCGCCGTCCGAGCGCCCGCTCATCCCACCAACCGGATTCCCGAGCACCTCATCTCGGAGAATCAGGGGAAACACTGGGTGCAGGTGTTCGATCCGCGGAGGATGCCGGGAACCTTCGGCTTCATCGAAGCCCTGTGGCACGCCGGCGTGCAGTGGGTCGCAGCCACGTCGATGAACGAGGCCGGCTCCACAGAGATCGTTGAGATCGAGGATGCTGCTGAGTTCTGCCGCCGGCACAGCCTGCCGCTGCTGTTCGAATCGTCGGCCCCGCACAATGCCTCCGGCTCGCTTCCAATCCTCGAGCTCAACGAGGAAGGACTGCGGCTTGACCGCCAGGGGATCATCGCGCTGGCAGATCTGGAACGGGCCGTCGGGCTGCCCATCGACGCGAGCGCACCCCTCCCCGCGCACTTCCCGCCCATGCAGGTCCCGGCCGGGCTGCTCGACGACCTCTCGCCGGCGGCGGCGACGCGTACCCTCGTGGGCATGCTCTACCCCGAGGCGGAGTAGTTGAACCCGCACGAAAGTGGTCGTCCGGTCACTTGGCGGCGACGATAACCTGCTCCCCGGCGCCGACGAGATGAACTGCTCACCGACTTCGAGTGCCACCATCAGCGACGGGACGGTCACCGCCGCGTCCTATCCCGTGATGGTGAGAGGCCCCCGGGCTGGCCCATTAGTGGACATGCATCGATGCGCTGAGCGCGGCGCTAATCGGTCGGCTTGTTCGCGCGATGCTGTCACTTGGCGGCGACGTTGAGTTCCACAGCCTCTGCGACGAGCCCCTTGACCGCCTCGTCGTCCACGTGGCTTCCCTCTGAGTAGTCGATCGCTCGGACAACTTTGCTGTCCAGCCGGGTGTTGAAGAGATCGCTGCTCTCCATGCGTGCGCCCTTGGCGAACGTCAACCTCACGGCGCCCTTGAGCACATCGACGAAACAGACGTCTCCGTCGTGCGTCCAGAACGGAACCCCCTCCGGTTTGGAGGGCTTCTTGTCTTTGACCACCTCGATGGCAGCCGGGTCGGCGGCTCTGATCGCAGCGCGAAGCGCGATCAGGACATCCCGCTTCCAACCGCTCTGCTGCGCGATAATGTCGTCGATCTGCTCGGAATCCGACTTGTCACTCATGCGCGAATAATCTCGAAAAGCCCCGACGAAATCAACGACCAACGTCGGTCGCAAGCCATCCTCATTCGTGCGATGCGCGCAAGCGGAACGCCTGCGGGCGATCAGCCGGAGCCACGGCGGCAGGCGGTCGGCCGTGCGATCGACGCCTACTCGAATACAAGCGAGGCACGACGGCGGCGGCTGTGCCGCAAATAGCCGTGTGGGGGAATTGCGCGTCGACTGTGGACCGATATCATGCCGGGTGCGTCTGCGCGTACGCGATTGCTACCTCGGGTCCCATGCGCATACCCACGTCGATCTCCGCGAGGGCGCCCTCCTCGTGCCGCCTGCAAAGGCCTCGAACGTGCAACAGATGTGGAACACACTTGGGGCGCATCCGCCGTCTGGAGGCAGGGGGCGGGAACAACTAGCCTTTGGCTGTGATACTGCCCGAGATCGAAAGGGTCCCGTTGGTCATCGTGCCGGGGGCGAACAACTCCGGCCCGAACCACTGGCAGACCTTCTGGGAGGCCGCCCACCCAGACTGCCGACGTACCGAGCCTGCATCCTTCGACGTCTTTGACCTCGAGGACTGGGTGCGTGCACTCGAGGCAGCGATCGCGCGCTGCGCCACGTCTCCGGCTCTCGCTGCCCACAGCGGAGGCTGCTTGGCGACACTCGAGTGGGCCGCTCGTGAAGGTGCACCAGGGCGGGTCGCCGCGATCTTGCTCGTCGCACCGCCCGACCCCACCGCACCCAGCTTCCCTCCGGACGCCGGGTCGTTCCGCGATGTCGTCGCCTCCCCGCTCGGGGTGCCTAGCGCCGTTGTGGCCAGCACCAATGACCCGTATGCTGCGGTCGACTATGCAGCTCGGGTGTCCGAGATCTCCGGTGCGTCCCTGCACGTGATCGGTGCTCTCGGTCACATCAACGCCGACAGCGCGCTGGGTGAGTGGCCCGCCGGGCAGCGGATCCTCGCGGATCTCATCTCATCCGCGAGGACCTGACCGCGGCAGCGCAGAACGCCGACCGGCCCCTCGGTGAACGTGAACTCGCATCCGCGTCACCATGGCAGAAGGCTGATCTTCTCCGTCGCGCCTTCATCCCCGCCGATCGCTTCACGGCGGGGCCGCTGCAGGCCAGGCCGCGAGGTCCTGCGCGAGATGCGACGTCTGGGTCGTCCAAACCACGTCGTCGTTCATGGAGCGATACCTCAAATGCGACGCGATGTTCCGCATGCTCGCGATTCCACGCACCACGTCCTCGGGCACGCCCGCAGGTACTGCGCGAATCGTCGACCTCGAAGAGAGCCGCCGCCCGGATGGTGGCCAACGATCCACAATCGGGCAATGCCCGAAGAGGGGCGTCGCGCGCGTGCCCAGGAGCGCACGATTGCGATCCTCGACCGGACACCGTCGGCCGATTGTTGACACTCATCTCGGTGAGCGGACGTCGAAGGACGATTCGTTCGCCGGTTTAGCAATGGCATGGCCCGCGAACCCGTCACCTGTCTAGGTCGTTGTCCTCTTGCATCCGTCGTTCGATCTCGGCCCTGAGCACAGGATTTTGAAGGGCGGTCGCAAGATGCGTCCCCCATGCTTCCAGCGCTTGCTCGTACTGGCGAAGCACACGCAAGTCTTGCCGGTTCCCGCCAAGGTCGAGGATTCGTGAGCGCAGCCACTCACGGTTGGCCTCAAGCGATTCGAGAAACGGTGCGTAATCGGCGATGAAACGCTCGAACGCCTCGCTGTCGCCTTGGCGCGCCGCCCATCTCCGTTCCGCCCAGTCTGTGAGACCCACCAGCCAAGGTTATCTAGGCTGACGCAGTCCGTCAGGGATCCCTGGGCGGGCACCACCCCCACGATCGTCGCCAATCGTCTCGCAGGGGGACCGCTCACCGATCCGGGAACCACGGTTCAGTGCTTGTAGCATTGCTCTCCGGCGCGGTCAGCGTGCGCAGCCGAGACCCGTTCTGCTGCGCGAGTGAGTCGGGCGTGCGCTCGAACGGGGCAGCGCCGATGAACCCTGCGCTCCCGCGTCGATCAGCTCCTGATACAGGGGACGTCACCAAAGGGCTCGGCCTGACGCCGCAGGGCGTCGGCTAGTCGGTGTGTCGCAGTCCGGGCACATCCACCCGCCGGGCACATCACGAGGGGAAGTCCGCCGCAATTCTTCTGCAGTTTGTGGGGTTGTTGCTGGCGCCGGGGTGCCCCTCGCCCCGGGTGGTGCCCTGGTGGAGAATGAGGGCATGGATGCCCCGCGGGGTCGGTCGAGTTCGAGGGAACGGACGAGTTGGGGCGCCTGCGACGGCGCGCGTACGGACCGGATGCCGACATCGCGGGTGATGCGGTGGCCCAGGCTCGGCTTTCAGAACTGGAAGACGCACAACGCCGGGAGCTGACTCCCGCCGTCGATGCCCTCGCGAGAGGCCGCGCCGAGGTCTCGGAGCGCGTCCCGGTCTCTGATCCTGTCGAAGGGCAGCGCCCGGCTTCGACATCGGGGGAGTTCTCCGAGCGTGACCCAGCCGGAGTGTCGGTCACCGGGCAACACCCCGCCGATGGGTCGATCGCCGATTCCGACCCGATCGAGGGACCTCTCGCGGCACCGTGGTGGCGCCGCCGCTGGTTGGTAATCCTCTGCGGCGCCATCGCGGCGCTCGTCCTGATCGCGGCCGGGGCGTGGATGTCCCAGCTGATTGGTGATGGGTCCACTCCCATCCCGACCGAGACGGCGACGGCAGAGATGCCCCGCTTCTACGCATGGCCGGGAGTTGTGCCCTACCTGCCCGCACCGGACTATGTGCTCGCGCTGAAGTCGGTCGGTGAGGACGCCGATACGTCGATCGACCCGAACGGCACTCTCGAGGGTCTGGGCATCGACGCCGATGAGGTGAGCCGCTACGAGGACTTCCAGGAGCCTCGGGAGTGTCTGGAGCGGAGAATCTCGCTCCGGCATGACCTGCCTGTTCGTGGGCCCCTTGGGTGAGAGGAGGGGCCAGGTGTTCAGCTACCAAGCGTGTTCCCTCACAGGCATGGACATCATCAGGGACGCGCAAATTCCCGAGAGGGACAGCCTCACCCGATTCGTGCTCAAGGGCGACCAAGTCCACGTCTACGAGTACGAGGTGGGCGCCGACCCGTACGCGTCGCAGGGCTAGCTGCGAATATGGGGATTTCGCGAGCGCGGCCGTCGTGGTCGAACAGATCCCGCGTTCGCATGCCGAGCGCATCGGCGATGTCCGACACGATCACCGGCTGGGCTGCCCACGCGACAAGCGCTCCAACGCCGCCCAGCCCGGCGATGTGGTACAGCCGACGCTTCTCAGACTTCATGTTCGTGGCCGCCATGGGCAGTGGCCACACGCACCCTCGATCGGGATCACTCGCGTCCGCAAGCCGGTCCTGCCACGCGCAGTGCGCGCATGGCGTCGGTCGCCCGCGGCTGTTAGCGCGCTCGATTGACGGTGGTCGAGCGTAGCCCTGCGTTCGTGCGCGAGGCCCTTCCCACGGCTCCCACGCAGCGCGGCGCACCAGCGTCGGCGGCCGCCGCGACTCCAACCTTCGCGAGTACGTCGATCGCGGCAGTGTGTGCGATAAGTTCGCGACGTGGTTGACGATCGCCTACCAGCCAAAGAGTCACCCCAGCTTCCGCACCCGCGGGAACCAGATCATTCCTTATGTTGAGCTCCAGCCCCTACCTCGGGACGCCAGCGAAGCTCTCTTTCCTGTGCGTGAGGTGTTCCTATCGCATTCCCGTCGATCAGATGACCGTGGGACCGCCGGCAGGCCTATCAGCTGCGACCCGCGCCCGCTGGTGCGGAGTGAGGAACGACGGATGCTGAGGCTCGCGTCGGGGCTCCCCTCGTCACCGGCCAAGGTGACCGTCACCTGCAGCGGAGACCTACCGGTGACGTCCGCGTTCTTCTGTGCGGGCGACGTGGAGTAGCTGGTCTTCTGCCCGAAAGAGACCGAGACGCGGGTCCGCAGCGCGCTCGGCGATGTCGCCACGGTCATCGCGCTGGGAGAGCAGGTCACGATGCCCGCGGTCGCCGACGACCTGGCCGAGCGGGGCGTCCGCCGCCTCATGATCGAGGGCGGCGGGCAGGTGCACACCCAGTCCTGATCGAGAACCTCGTCGACGAGCTGCAGCTCGTGATCGCGCCGTTCTTCGTCGGCGAATCACTCGCGCCGCGCTTCGTGGGCGCCGGCCGCTTTCCATGGACCGCCGCGCGTCGCGCGGAGCTGGCCGAGACCCGCCGGATCGGCGACGTCGTGCTGCTGCGATACGCCCTCTCGGATCGGTTCGATGCGGCGGGCCGAGGGCCCGAGCCCGCCGGGCGCGTTCACGCGAATCCGTGATGCGGAGGCACGCAGAACGCGAGATCGCCGCCGTCAGCGGCCCGCCCAGACGAACCCATCAGGGTCGGTGAGCGGCGCGGCAGTGCCGCTAATCAGCAGGCGGTGCGATCCGGTTCCCTCGGCGTCCATCCCCGCGACCTTCGCGAGAGCGCGCCGCTGGTACAGCGCCAGCGTGATCGGGCTGGACTGGTCGCCGAGCTGCACGTACTTGCGCCCATACGCCTTGTGGACGGGGACGCCGTGGTCGACATACCACTGCTTGCTCTCGGTCACATCCTCGACACCGAGCTGCAGCACGAACTCGTCGACCTGCCGTGTCGCCGGACCGGTGTCTTTCTTCGACGACGACGCAATGGTCCACACGGCGCCGTCCGGCGCCTGGACGACGCCGCCATAGCCCCACAGCGACTTCGCTCCCGGCTTGAGCGACGTGGCGCCGGCCTCGAGTGCGCTGCGGAGGAAGCCGTCGACGGTCGAGGGCTGGGCCACGACCAGCGACAGGGTGAACCCGCGAAATCCCGACGTCGGCTCAGCGGTCGCCTGCACGCGGACCCGTTCTCCGAGGCCGAAGGCGTCCCGGTAGAACTTCTCGGCGGCCGCGGGGTCGGTCACCCCGACGGTCACGAATTCGATTGTTGACATGCGGCCAGCTTAGGAACGACAAAGCAACCACGCTTCTCCGATTCTGCTCGGTCGACCGGCGCCGGCCGCCGTGCCCCGGCGTTCGAGCGCGGTCAGAGCGGCGTGACCCGAAGCCACGCGAAACCATGGGGCTCGAGCGCGACCCCGTGCACCAGATCGACCTCGTCACCGCTCACAACATCGACTGCGGCGTGCGCGAAAACCGCCGAGCGTAAGGGGACCCTTAGCCGGGCGCTGGTCATCGGATTGGTGACAATTGCCTCGTAGAGCGGACCGCCTGCACGATGGAGGGGAACGGAGTGGGCCTGCCGGCCCGATCGGTCGCACAGTGGGTGGTTCAGCTCTCCGCTCACACGCCGCTCGCCTCGCCGTTCGATTCGGGCTCGGCCGAGGCGTCCTTCTGTGGTTGCTCGCCGGGGTCCTTCTCAGTGCTGGGCTCTTCCATCTGCGCGGGCCAGGGGATCGCGGTCTCTTCGTGCGCCTCTTCGGGTGAGTTGGTCGACATTGCGTCTCCTTCGCCGGGATCGTTTCGAGCGTCGCCTTCTGGATTGCTCGAGCGTCGCCTAGAGATGGTTGTTTCGCCAAGGGGTTGACGACCAGCAATTGTGTCCGATTCATGCGGGATGGATCGCCCAGCACTGATGCGGGACCGAGGAGGAACCCTCAACGGATGCAAGCCCCGCAATTGTGACAATCGTCTCGGATAGGGACCGATCAGAGATGGAATTGCGCATTGCGCTGTTTCTGCCCGACCACTGCCGGTTCAGCTGCGTTGGAGCCGTCTGACAAGTTCGTTCGCAGTTGCGTCGATGTATGTTTCAAATCGACTCCGACCAGCCAGCCCGCAAGCGTGTTGTTGGCCCCGGGCTGCGAAGAGAAGCCCGACTCGGGGGTTGGGCGCTCGGTGCCGTTCTCGAAGGAGCCGTTCCCTGGGCACTTCGTCGGCCACCGGGCACTACTGCTCGTCGGGTCCTCCGCTGGTGTGGTCGATGACGCGGGCGATGCCTGACAGCCCCGCAATCAGCCCCTGCCGCTCGTCTTCGGTCAGAGCAGCGAGCAATTGGACATGCATGCCTGCGACATGTCTAGCGACGCGCTCGGCCGTGTCGGATCCAGCTTTTGTCAGGTTCACAATCGCGAAGCGGCGATTTCTCGGGTCACGCTCTCGAACCAGCCAACCCCGACTCTCCATGGCGCCGACCAGTCTGCTGATCGTGCTTTTGTCCAATCCGAGTCGGTCGCCAAGTTCACGTTGGGTAAGTGGTTGATCAGCATTCAGCTCACCGAGCGCCATGACTTCGGAAAGGGTCACGCGAACGCCGCCATAATCGTGGCCGTCGAGGACGTGCATCGTTCGCAAGAGGCGCCGCACGATTCGCCCCAGCTCGTCTTCTGCGGTGCTCAGGGTTGCGTCATGCAACTTTCTGACCTAGCCTCTCCTCAGTTGTCCGATACAACTATAGGAGCGACATGGTCAACGCGATCCGGAATCTCATCGGCCATCACGGTGGGCCCGATATGGGAGGCATGGCCCGCCACCCGGCACTCTACGACGCGATCGCGTCCCGCATCGCCGCACGGCTGTATCGCCGCGTGGTCGCGGATCTGGGGGTTGTCAGGCTCGAGCGCGATGCGTTGGTCGTCGATGTCGGAACCGGGCCTGGACGGCTGCCTCTCCTGATCGCCGATGCCTTCCGCGAGCTTCGTGTGGAAGGGATCGACCTCTCTGAAGAGATGATCGTCCGTGCGCGGCAACTTGCCGAAGCCCATGCGGCTGATGCTTCACGCGTTTCCTTCACCGTTGCAGACGTGGCCGAGCTTCCTCACCCCAGTGCCAGCGTCCGTGTTGTCGTGTCCACCGCGAGCATGCATCACTGGCCCGACGTTGCCACAGGCATCTCCGAAGTGGCGCGCGTCCTTCGCCCCGGGGGCCAGGCTATGGTCTACGACCCCTGGGCATCCATCAACTCAGCCTTGGCGCCAGCAGAGTCAGCAGGCCTCGCAGCGCGAATTCAGGGAATCGGCTTCGGCATCGCGCGCCTGACACTGTTCTCGCCGGCCTGATCACCTTCGGCTCAGGAATCCACCAGCTCGCAAGACGGTCCTCATAGGCGCAGCTGCCCACATGTCTCCGACGACCACGCGAGACCCGCGCGGATAGAGCCGTCGGCCGCCGCCGATAACCTGGGGTCGTGCCATCCGATATCTCGCCCGAAACGTCGCGAACCCTCCGTGTCCTCCTCGCACTTCACGACCTCATGCGGGTCCCGGCGGCCGTGTCCGTCAGCGTTGACCAGGTCACCGCGCACCTCGACGCGGACGACCTCGACCGCGATGCTGTCGAGCACAATCTCGAGCTGCTGATACAGCGCGGGCTGGTCAAGGGGTTCAGTTCGGTCGCAGGTCTCCAGGGTGTCTGGCTTCAGCCCGCCGGCAAGGCGAAGGCAGAGGAGTTCGACCGCCTGCGCCGCGACCCTGTACTGCGGCGCCAGCAACTGCAGGATCTCTACCTGATTTGGCTGTATGACGAGGTCGAGGTGCGAGGAGGCGTTCCGGACCCCAATGCCTTCCTCGCGACCAGCCCGGGGTTCCACGGTGTGCCCTTCACGCCTGACGAGCTCGAGAGGGCGGGCGCGCTACTCGAGAAAGCTGGGTTTATCGAAGGGCCGAGCGTCGACCAGTACGACGCACCCCTTCGTCCCAGGACAACCGAAAAGGGGCGCAAGGTAGTGGAGGGTTCACGCTCTGTTCACGACCCCGAGCCGGCGCCCGCGCAGCACTTCACAACCACGGTGCACGGTAACGCCAATGTCGCCAACGCCAGCCCGGGCGCCGCGCAGACGCTCGTTGTAGCGAACTGGGGAACCGAAGTAATAAAGGTTCTCGACGCCATCGAGCAGGCAGTGAGCACTCTTCCCGAGGACATGAGCGCCGAGGTCGAGTTGCTTATCGATAGCGCTCGCAACGCCGTCGCGGCCGATTCGCCCTCGCGGGCCAAGCGGGCTCTGGCGGCGCTGGGCGGTTTCCTTGGGGATACCGCCTCTGGGGCGCTCGGAGCACTGCTCGGCGCGCAGGTGCTCGCGCTGCTTCCGCTGCTGGGTACGTAACCGCTCCGCTCGTCGGGCATTCAAAGAGGTGGCGGCGGGGCTCACCGCGGATACTCACCGGCATGTCGACATCCACCCACATCGTGAGCCGCCTGGATCCCATGTGCGCAACGCGGCGAGCGCACTGCGGCAACTGATTAGCGGCGCGCGCAAGCACCGCCTCAGGCGGGAACGGGACGCGGAGAGACCTTGGATCGGGGTAGGCGTCTATCGAGTGCGCCGGTCATTGACCGGAGGAGGAGATGTGGTGCTTGCTCGCTCGCGATGGCCAGCGGTGTCATGTCTCTCACACGCGCGCACTCTGCGCTTGCGATCTTCGGCACTGCTCTCAGGGAGTTCGACTGTTCGCAGGCGGGTCCCTCAGCGCGACGCGTAACCTCTCGATGGGATGGAGTGCCGGGCTCCACGCGGATCTGTCGACAATGGCGCTGCGATCATCTGGGCGCCGGTTGGCCCCCGAATCCAGGTTTCTAATCACTGGCGAGTCCTGAGGTGCGGTGGAGCTGCTCGAGCCACTCCGCGGCGAGCTGGCGGCCATTTGGGAGTTGGTCGTCTTGGTCCCATCGCCAAGTCGTGGCGAGTGCTAACACGAGAAGTCGACACTCACGAAGTAACTCCATATTTACAGTCGGGTAGTAGCGGCTCACTGCGTCAGGCGCATGGGCGAGATCGAACTCGATCGGGCCGCGGCAACATGTCTCAAGGTCGATGAATAGTGGCCCGTCTTTCGTATCCAGCAGATTCCCGGGATGAGGTTCGCCGTGAAGCATCTGCGCGCCACCGAACTCGTTGATCGCCGGTGCGACCGTTCTCAACGTGTGAAGGAGTGTGGCTCTGTCTGCGTCGCTGAGAGCGGGGCTCTACTTTGGGTCGCAGAGAAGGCGAAGAGCCGAGTCCACCCGGTCCATGAAGTGAGGTACCGGGGCGTCGAGTGTGCGCATGCCGGCATGCAAACGCATCAACGCGGCGGCATAGTCAGGCGGTGGTACCTGTTCAGAAGTCGCCGATGCGTAATAGGTCCATAGCGTGACAACGAAGTCGCCGAGCGCATAGACGCGAGGGGGTACACGCGGGTCGAGAGAAGCGACCGGACAACCAGCGTCGACAAGCTGTTGCGCGAGTCTGATCTCGAACTGTGCAGACGTATCGTGCTTCAGGGCGATTCTCGCTACGACATCGCAGGGCTGAAGACGCAGAGTGAGCTTGTTCGAGTTGTTCAAGATAACCGCGTTGCCGACCTCCAGATGAAGCGATGTGGCGATTGCGATTGCGGCGTCCGTCGCCCGCCGAGCCTCAAGTGCCAACATGGGTTCCTCCTTCCGCGCAGTCGCGGCAGTCGCGGCAGTGGGAGTCGAGAACGTATCGAGAACAAAGGACGGAGGAGGAAGGATACCGAGAATCGGAGCTGACCTCCTCGGGCAGAGCGTCGCAAGAGAGGCGCAGGCTCATAAATGGTGGCTCTCCGCACAGGATCGTCGGCTATTCCTCGAGCGCGGCTCTCAGCACTCGAATTGCCTTCGGCCCGACTCCGTGGAGTGTCGCAAGGTGATCGAGGCCGGCTTTCTTGACGTCATCCAGGTCCCGCACGCCCCACCTCGTCAAGGGCTCTTGTGGCAGGTGCGCCGATGTTCGGCAGCCGGCGCGCAGCGTTCATGCGGTGCAGAATACGCTCCGTACCGAGTATGCATAAGCCGGTCCCCATACGATTGGCGCTCGAAGGTCGGGGCTGCTTTGGATACGGTGTGACTGTTCGGCGACGTGCGGACATTATTAGGTGTGGTGGATGACTCCGACGAGGCGGTGTGGCGGCTGGTGCTTTCTGGCGACAGCCGCCCCTTCGGGACAATCTGGGATCGGCACCGGGACCGTGTTTTCCGACACCTGATCGCGGGCGGGGTCACTGCGAGCAGCGCGGAGGATCTGACAGCGGCGACCTTCCTGGAGTTGTGGCGCCGGCGGGGATCGGTCAGGTTCGTGGATGGTTCCCTGCTGCCGTGGTTGATCGTGACGGCGCGGAACGTCTCGCGGAACGCCGCCCGCGCCAAGCGCCGGTATGAGCGGTTTCTCGCCGCGTTGCCTCCACCCTCGGTCGTGCCTGACCCGGCCGATCCGATCGCCGATCTCGATGACGTGCACCTGATCGCGCTTCGTGCCGCGATCGCGGCGGCTCGCCCGGCCGACGCGACTCTTCTTGGCGATGACCGCCTTGGAGGGTTTCACGGTCCGTGAGGCGGCGATGGCGTTGGGGCTGTCCGAGTCGGCCGCCAAGATGCGGTTGAGCCGGCTCCGCACGGAACCTCAGACTGCGTGCCGACACGGAACCCACGGGGGCCACGACCCTTGCTCCGCAGGTCGTAGATCGTCTGCACGGAAACTTTAAGCTGCGCGGCAAGCTCAGCCAACGACACGTAGTTCCCGTGTCCCGACTCTGAGGTGCCAACGCCGTCCATATAGCGAAGGTGCGCGGGCGGTGCCGCGTACCTTCCAGATACTTCGAGAAGGTCCGAGAGCGCACTGCTGCGACTCGGCGAAGTGTCCAGTAAACGACTACCAAACATTCAAGCTCCCTGATCAGGGAGTGAAGATTTGACGCTTTACCGGGAGTTTTGGTGGACCTGAGGGGACTCGAACCCCTGACCCCCTGCATCGGGTTCGGAAGATGCCAGTCCCAGCTCGGCATCTTCCGCTCGCCCGGCCTCCGTAGTGACGGCGCCCAGCTGTGCCCCGACGACCTCAGTCGTGTGTGAGCCCGGCTTCGCGCAGACGTTCTTCGCGACGAAGTGCTATACGTCCGCGAACCAGGTTCCTGTGGGCGCTCAGATCGCCGAGACGCCCGGGTGTCTCATCTCGCGCCGCGAATCCCATCGGGTTCGAGATGATCACGCCCTCGCCGACCGCGAAGATTCAGGAGCAACTCGATCGCCTCGCGCGAGTAGGCGGCGGCCTCCTCCGACGTGGCTCTCTGGATAGCCAAGTGATGTTCGATCCTCTCCGCAGTGATCTCACCGATCGTCAAATCGCCGAATGCCGGCGTGAGCTGCGTTCGAACGATGCGCTGACACAACTCGCACGCAGCCTCGCTCGCATCCGAGAGCCATCCGAGGTCATTGAGCCACATGTACACGAGTTCGTCGAAGGGGTCGTCCGGCGTGAGATATCGCCAGGCATCGAGCTCGGACAACCGCAGTCGCTCCGCCATCCGGAGTTTCAGAAGTGCTCGGGCGTCCGACGCCGTATCTGCGGTGGCAGTGACCCGGAGAATATCCCCATCCCACAGCCGCATTCGCGCCGATGGCGCACGTGTCGCCCGCTGCCGACGGTGCGGGTGGAGATCTTGCCGTGTGTGCCGAGTTCGAGGGGCGGTCGTCCCGTCTTCATGTCGCACCTTCCTTCTTCTGTCAGGATCCGAGCACGTCGTCGAGGATGTCGATCGTGATCGGGTCGACCTCGACGGCGGAGACGACGTAGCTCGCGCGGGTGATCTGCTCGTTCGCGTGCCCGAGCAGCCGGGAGGCGAGGGTGATCCCCGCGGCTCGCTCGACGAGGGTGGCCGTGGTGCGCCGGTACAGGTGCGTGCTGTACTCCTCGACGTCCACATCGAGCGCGATCAGCGCGGCGCGGTTGTCTTCGACGAACGTGCGCAGCAGTCGCTCGTAGTTGCTCACGCTCATCGGCCGCCCGGTGCTGGTGGGAAACAGGTACGCCTCCTCCCCCGGCCCTGCGACGGTGAGCCGGCTGCGGACCGCGGTGGCCGCCATCGCGGGCAGCGCGACGCGACGGCGTTGCCGGGCGCGCTTGGGCGCGTTCTTGCGGTGCAGTCCCTGCTTCTTGGTGTGCACGATCGTGCCGTCCACCAGCAGGGTGGGCGGGCTGCTGGTCATGTCGACGTCTTTGCGTCGCAGACCGATGCACTCCCCCACGCGCGCGGAGGTGCCCAGCATGATGTCCATCCCGTCGATCAGGGCGCGGTAGTTCGGCCGGGGGCCGGGGCCGCCGGTCGCCCGCCAGCGGTGCATCAGGTCGCGGATCGCGCTCACCTGCGCCGCGGTGAGGACCGACGTCTTCTTCTCCGGCATCGGCAGCCGCTGCACGTCGCGCACCGGGTTGCGCGGGATCGCGTCGTCGCGCACGGCGTAGCCGCAGATCAGTCCGAGCACGGCCCGCGCCCGGCGCGCCTTGGAGAGCGAGCCGCCCTGGAAGATGCCCTGGATGATCCGGTCGGCCCGGCCCACCGTGAGCTGGTCGAGCGCGATCCCGCCGCACGCCGGCTTGAGGATGAGTCGCACGGTCGTCTCGTAGGACTCCAGCGTCGAGTAGGCCAGGCTGCCGGCGTCCGCGCGGCCGGTGACGTGCACGAGCCACGCGTCGGCGGCCGCCGCGATGGTGCTCGCCCCGGTGAGCGCCCCCTCGCCGTTGCTGGTGAGCTGCGCCGCCGCCTGGCGCAGCTCGGCGAGAGCGCCATCCTTGGTGTCGGCGGTGGCGCGCAGCTGGTGCAGCTCCCCCGCGTCGTCGCGCATCCGCCCGCGGGCGCGATACCGCCCGTCGGCGAGCCTGGTGATCTGCACCGCGCCGACCTCGCCGGCGGGGATCCGCGGCCTAGGCATGCCGGTGCTCTCTGGCCCAGGCGTACACGTCAGCCGGGTCGTACCGCACGTGCCGGCCGAGCTTCAGGTAGGGCGGACCGTGGTGCGTGAGACGCCAGTCCTCCAGCGTGCGCTCGGGCACTTGGAGCATCTCGGCGATCTCCGCCTGGGTCTTGAACCCGGGAGTGCCGACTGTCGATGCGTCCATGCACACAAGGTGCGCCGGATTCTTCCGGGGCAACCCGTACGCCACCGTGCGCCCGCGTGGGAATCGGGACGCACCTACTCCGCGAAGACACTCGCGCGAGTATTTGGTCTCGTTTCTGGTCTCCGGGCCGTTCAGGCCGAGCGGAGACCCTCGAACGAGGAGGGATTCTGTGGCGGAATCCTGCGGATTTCACTGCTGGGGTACCTGGACTCGAACCAAGAACAAAGGTACCAGAAACCTCCGTGTTGCCAATTACACCATACCCCAAGGCGCTCGGCGCGAAGCCGGTGCCAAGGGTCAAGTCTACGCGACGCAGCACCGCCCGGCCAAACCGAGCGGGTCGCGAATCAGCCCGCCCGGAAGGTCTCGAACGCTGACGAGACGGCGGATCGGACTCGGCCTTGCCGAGCAGCTCCATCGACTCGAACAGCGGCGGCGACACGCGCCGACCGCTCACCGCGACGCGCAGCGGCCCGTAGGCGACCCGCGGCTTGAGCTCCAGACCCTCGATCAGCGCGGAGGACAGCGCCTCCTGCACGGCGGCGGCGGTGAACTCGTCCTCGGGCACGAGCTCGAGGGCCGCGACGGACGCCGCGAGCACGACTCCGGTGTTCTCCGGCAGGCCCGCCAGGGCATCGTCCTCGTAGAAGATGTCGTCGGTGAAGAGGAAGCGGAGCAGTCCGGGCGCATCTCCCAGCAGCGGCAGCCGCTCCTGGATCAGCGGCGCCGCCTTGCGGAGCAGTGTCGCGTCCGCTTCGCTCAGCGGCACGGTCACCACGCCTGCCGAGGCGAGGTACGGAACGATGCGCTGCGCGAAATCGCCCGGCTCCAGCATCCGGATGTGGTCGCCGTTGATCGACTCCGCCTTCTTCTGATCGAAGCGCGCCGGGTTCGGGTTGACGTCGGCGATGTCGAAGGCCGCGACCATCTCGTCGAGCGAGAAGACGTCGCGGTCGTGGCTGAGCGACCAACCCAGCAGCGAGAGGTAGTTCAGGAGCCCCTCGGGGATGAACCCCTTCTCCCGCTGCAGGAACAGATCGGCGCGCGGGTCGCGCTTGGACAGCTTCTTCGTTCCGTCGCCGAGCACGAGCGGCATGTGCCCGAAACGGGGAATGAAGGTCGTCACGCCGGCGTCGATGAGCGCGCGGTACAGGGCGAGCTGGCGGGCGGTCGAGGGCATGAGGTCCTCGCCGCGCAGCACATGGGTGATGCCCATGAGCGCGTCGTCGACCGGGTTCACGAACGTGTACAGCGGGATGCCGCCGGCCCGGACGATGACGAAGTCGGGGAAGGATCCGGCCGGGAAGGTGACTTCGCCGCGGATGAGGTCGACGAAGGTGAGGTCCTCGTCGGGAACGCGCACGCGGTACGCGGGCTCCCGCCCCTCGGCGCGGAATGCTGCGCGCTGCTCGTCGGTGAGGTCGCGGTCGTGGTTGTCGTATCCGAGCTGTTTCGCGCGGCCGGCTGCCTCGTTGCGGGCGTCGATCTCCTCGGCGTTCGAGTAGCTCTCGTACACCGAGCCGGCCTCGATGAGCTTGGCGAGCACCGCGCGATAGATGTCGTGGCGCTCGGACTGCCGGTACGGCGCGTGCGGTCCCCCGACCTCCACGCCCTCGTCCCAGTCGATCCTCAGCCAGCGCAGCGCGTCCAGCAGCTGCAGATAGCTCTCCTCGCTGTCGCGCGCGGCATCCGTGTCCTCGATCCGGAACACCATGGTGCCCCCGGTGTGGCGCGCGTACGCCCAGTTGAACAGGGCGGTGCGCACGAGACCGACGTGCGGAAGACCGGTGGGAGACGGGCAGAAGCGCACGCGCACATCGACACCGGAGGCGGTCGTGGTGCGGGGATCGGGTGTAGACATCGTCGTCCAGCTTAGTTCGCCGTCGTCGCGCGCACTGTGGCGGCGGCTGCCGCTGCTCTCGGCTAATGCAGCACGCGGGCGAGCGCGTTCAGGGTCATGCGCACCGCCGGCACGCGCTCGGCGCCGTGCGCCGTGACGACGTGGATGGTCCGCGCTTCGGCGGGCGGAAGCGGGGACGTGACGATGCCGGGCAGCAGAGGGAATGACTCGACCGCCATGCGCGGCAGCGTCGCGACGCCGATCCCCTGCGCCACAAGACCTTCGACGGCGACGAAGTTGTCGGTCTCGAAGCCGATCCGCGGTTCGAAGCCGGCTCGTCCGCAGAGCTCGAGCAGGTGACCACGGCACCGGGGGCAGCCGGCGATCCAGTTCTCATCGGCGAGGGCCGCGACGTCGATGTGATCGCCCGATGCGGCGGGGTGCCCGTCGGGCAGCACGGCGAGGAGCTCGTCGGTGCTGATCGCGTGCACCGCGAGTCCGCTGGCGCTGGAGCCGTGCGGGTCGTCGCGGTCGCCGGGATAGCTGAAGGTCAGGGCGATGTCGGCGCGGTCCTCGCGCACGGCTTCGACAGCCTCGGGCGGCTCTGCCTCGACGTAGGTGATCGTGACACCGGGGTGGTGCTCGGCCAGCTCGGTGAGCAGCCGCGGCACGACAGTCGGCGACGCGGACGGAAAGCCGACGAGCCGCACGCGCCCCGCCCGCAGCCCGCGAAGCTCCGCGAGCTCGCCGGCCGCGGCATCCAGCGCCGTCGTCACCGCGGGAGCATGCCGTGCGAGCACCCGGCCGGCTTCGGTGAGCCGGACGCTCCGACCCACCCGCTCGATGAGCGGAACGCCGAGCTTCTGCTCGAGTCGTTTCATCTGCTGGCTGAGTGCGGGCTGGCTGTAGCCGAGGGATGCCGCGGCAGCGGTGATCGAGCCTTCGTCCGCGATCGCCTTGACGACGCGCAGGGTCTGCACATCGAACTCGGGGTCGTCGAACAGGCGATCAGTCATCCGTCGAGCATAACTCCAGCGCATGATTCGCATAGAACACGTGCCCTGGACGAATGATGCCCCGCGAGAGGAGCCTGGTGTCATGACCGCCCTCGCCGCAGCCGATCTTCGCAACGTCCGCGCCGCCTTCGCCGGCGGGCGCTCCTACCTCGCCGCGTGCACCGTCGGACTTCCGACGCACTCCACCCGCGCGGCCGTCCTGGCCGATCTCGATGCTTCCGCGGAGGGTCGTGCCAGCGCCGCGGAGTACACCGCGGTCGTCGAGCGCAGCCGAGGTTCCTTCGCGCGGCTGGTCGGAGTCGACCCCGCGCGCATCGCCATCGGCTCGCAGGCCTCGGTGTTCGCCGGTCTGATCGCCGCATCCGTCCCGGACGGCGCCGAGGTGCTGTGCGTCGAAGGGGACTTCTCGTCGATGGTGCTGCCGTTCGCGCACGCGGGTCGCGGCATCCGCCTTCGCACCGCGCCGCTGGACGCACTCGCGGACTCGGTCACCGCCGACACGTGGCTCGTCGCCTTCTCGCTGGTGCAGTCGGCCACGGGGCAGGTGGCGGATGCCGCAGCCATCCGCGCCGCCGCGACGCGTCACGGCGCCCGCACACTGTGCGACGCGACCCAGGCGATCGGCTGGATGCCGGTGGACGCCGCTGACTTCGACGCCGTGATCTGCCACGCCTACAAGTGGCTCTGCGCCCCGCGCGGAGTCGCGTTCATGGCCATCGGCGACGGACTTCGCCGCGTCCGTGCCGCCGATCTTCGCGGGCTGGTACGCGGGTCGGCGATCCCTGGGTGTCCTGCTATGGGCATGAGGTCGAGCTCGCGTCGGACGCGTCGCGGTTCGATGTCTCGCCCGCCTGGCAGGCGTTCGTCGGCGCGGAGCCGGCGCTCGAGCTGTTCGCCTCGCTCGACGCCGAGGCACTGCACGCCCATGCGACGGGCCTGGCCGCGGCGTTCCGCGCGGGATTCGGACTCGCCGAGCCCGAGCGCGCGAGCGCGATCGTCACCTGGACCGATGAGGACGGCACCGACCTCGCTCGGCTCGCCGCCGCCGGCATCGTGGCGTCGGGCCGCGCCGGACGCGCCCGTGTCGCGTTCCACGTGTTCAACGACGAGGACGACGTTCGAGCGGCTACTGGCGGCGCTGGGGCGCTGAAGCGCTCAGCCGCCCGCAGGCTCCGGTGCGACCTCGACAGCACGCCCGCTGCGACCCAGGAACGCCAGCGCCGTCACCACGGCGACGATGACCAGTGCACAGAGGGCGAGTCCGCCGTAGCCGATCCAGCCGAGCACGACTCCGGCGAGGATCGCGCCGGTCGCGGCGACGAGATTCATGATCAGGTCGCTTCGGCCCTGGCGGCGCGTGCGCAGGGCTTCGCTCGAGGACTCGGTCAGCAGCGCCGAGCCCGACACGGTGGCCGCGCTCCAGCCGAGCCCCAGCAGGATCAGCGCGACCGTCACCGCGGATGCGGACTCCTGGCCGATGGCGGCGATCACCAGTGACGCGGCGAGGAGCGCCTGCCCGAGGAGGATCGTGGCGACCCGGCCCATGCGGTCGGCCAGGATGCCGAAGACCGGCGACAGGGCGAACATGCCGGCGACATGCAGGCTGATCGTGAGGCCGATGATCGTCAGCGTCGCACCATGGTGGAGCAGATGCACCGGGGTCATCGCCATGACCGCGACCATCACGCCGTGCGCGCCGGCGATCGCGATGATCGCGTAGCGCGCGGCCAGCGGCCGGTCGGCACGGGCGATCGCGTCGCACCCCTCGCAACCGTCCGCGCGACGCGCTGAGCGAGCAGCAGCGGGTCGGGGCGCAGCCCGATGACGTACACGGCGATCGCCGCCACCTGCGCGAAGACCGCGAAGACGTAGGGTCCGGTGAGTGGCGGCATCCCGATCGCCTGACCGAGGACCTCGCCCGGACCGACCAGATTCGGGCCGAGGACCGCGCCGATCGTCGTCGCCCAGACGACGATCGACAGGTCGCGGCCGCGTGACGCATCGGTGGCCAGGTCGGCAGCGGCGAAGCGCGTCTGCAGGTTGGCGGCCTGCCCGGCGCCTATGAGCGCGAACGCCAGCGAGCAGAAGCGGGAAGGAGACGACCGCGGCCGCGGCGACGACGACAACGACACCCGCCAACGCGAGGAGCATGCCTGAAGCGAGAGAGATCCGGCGACCGCGCCGGCTCGCGAACGCGGCGAGCGGTACGGCCAGCGCTGCGGCACCGAGGGTGATGAACGCGGTGGCGAGGCCGGAGAACGCCTCGTCGCCCGAGATCTCGGCGGCCAGCACGGCACCGAGCGAGATCGTCGCCCCGAAGGCGATGCCGCCCAGCACCTGACCGATCGAGAGCACCCAGATCGTGCGGCGTCGAACGCGGGTCAGCTCGTCCGACGAGATGCTCCAGGATGCGGCATCGCGGCTGTGGTGTCAGGCATCTCGGGCACTGTTGCGCAGCGTTCCGAGACCCGAGATCTCGACTTCGATCGTGTCGCCGGCGACGAACGGGCCGACGCCCGAGGGTGTGCCGGTGAGGATGACGTCTCCTGGGAGCAGCGTGAACGCGGCCGACGCGTAGGCGATGATGTCGGCGACGGAGTGGATCATGTCGGTGAGGGGCGCACTCTGGGCCACGGCGCCGTTCAAGCGCGTCTCGAGAGTCGCCGATGCGACATCGAACTCGGTCTCGATCGCCGGACCGAGCGGGCAGAACGTGTCGAAGCCCTTCGCGCGCGCCCACTGCCCGTCGGTCTTCTGCAGGTCGCGGGCGGTGATGTCGTTCGCGATCGTGTACCCGAAGATCACCTCGGACGCCCGGTCCGCGATGACGTTCTTGGCGATCGAGCCGATCACGACGGCCAGCTCCCCCTCGAACGAGGTGAACTGCGACTGCGGCGGGCGCACGATGACATCGCCCGGGCCGATCACGGCGGTGTTGGGCTTGAGGAACAGCATCGGCTCCGCCGGCACCTCGTTGCCGAGCTCCTCCGCGTGCGCACGGTAGTTGCGACCCACGCAGACGACCTTCGAGCGAGGGATGACGGGGGCGAGCAGAGCGACGTCGCCGAGCGGGACGCGCTCCCCCGTCGTGTCGAAACCGGCGAACATGGGGTCGCCCTCGAGGACGACCAGATCGGTGTCGTCGACGATTCCGTAGCGGATGGCGTCCTGGTGGCTGAAGCGTGCGATCCTCACCGGCTCAGCCTACTCAGGGCGCGGCATCCGTCGTCGAGCTAGGCGTCGAGGCGAAGCAGCCAGCCGTGCTTGTCTTCGGCGCGGCCGTACTGGATGTCGGTGAGCTCCTGGCGCAGCTCCAGCGCGAGCGTGCCGACGGGCTGCTCGTCGATGAAGTCCTTGCCCTTGAGCAGCCCGATCGGCGTGACGACCGCCGCGGTGCCGCATGCGAACACCTCGACGATGTCGCCCGAGGCCACGCCTCGTCGCCACTCGTCGAACGACACCGCGCGACCCTCGACCTTGTGGCCGCGGTCCTTCGCCAGCTGCAGGATCGAGTCGCGGGTGATCCCCTCGAGGATCGACGGCGACTCCGGTGTGACGAGCGTGCCGTCCCGGTGGACGAAGACGATGTTCATTCCGCCGAGCTCCTCGACGTTGCGGTCCTGGTCGAGGAAGACGACCTGGTCGCACTCGTGCTCATACGCCTCGGACTGCGGCAGCAGCGACGCCGCGTAGTTTCCGCCGGTCTTCGCCGCGCCCGTGCCGCCCTTGCCCGCACGGGAGTACTCCTCGCTGAGCCAGATCGACACCGGCTGGACGCCGCCCTTGAAGTAGGCGCCCGCGGGAGAGGCGATGACGTAGTAATTCACCTTGTGCGCGGGGCGCACGCCGAGGAACGCCTCCTTCGCGAACATGAAGGGGCGCAGGTACAGGCTCTGGTCCTGGCCGTCCGGCACCCAGGCGCCGTCGACGGCGATCAGCTCGCGCAGCGACTGGATGAAGTACGAGACCGGCAGCTCGGGCAGGGCGAGGCGCCGTGCCGACCGCTGCAGGCGACGACCGTTCTGGTCCGGCCGGAAGGTGTGGATCGAGCCGTCCGCGTGCCGGTAGGCCTTGATGCCCTCGAAGATCTCCTGGCCGTAGTGCAGCACCGCAGCCGCGGGATCGAGCGTGATCGGGCCGTACGGCTGGACCCGGGGGCGGTGCCAGCCGCCGCCGACCGACCAGCAGATGTCGACCATGTGGTCGGTGAAGCTCACGCCGAAGCCGGGGTTGGCGAGGATCTCGTCGCGCTGCGCGGGATTCTTCGCGGCGAGGTTCTTGGTCACGGCGAACTCGAGTGGCGCGAGTCCGGTGTCGGGGTCGATTCCGATGAGTGTCATGTCACGTCCAAAGCATTGGTGCGCCCGCGATGCGAGCCGGATTCCAGATTACGCCCGCAGTCGCTCGACGATGGCGTCGCCGATCTCGGCGGTCGTGCGGCTGCCGCCGCGGCTTTCGATGTCGTCCTCCACCGCGCGGGTGACACGCTGTGCCTCGTCGTGCAGCCCGAGATGGTCGAGCAGGAGCGAGATCGAGAGGATCGCGGCGGTGGGGTCGGCCTTCTGCTGCCCCGCGATGTCGGGCGCCGAACCGTGGACGGGCTCGAACATCGACGGGAACGCGCCATCCGGGTTGATGTTCCCGGACGCTGCGAGGCCGATGCCACCGGTGACGGCGCCGGCCAGGTCGGTCAGGATGTCGCCGAAGAGGTTGTCGGTGACGATGACGTCGAATCGGGACGGGTTTGTGACCAGGAAGATCGTCGCCGCGTCGACGTGCAGATAGTCTACGGCGACTCCGGGGTGCTCCTTCGCCACGGCGTTCACGATCCGCTGCCACATGCCGCCCGCGTGCACGAGCACGTTGGTCTTGTGCACCAGGGTCAGCTTGTTCCGGCGTCGCTCGGCCAGGTCGAAGGCGTAGCGGACCACCCGCTCGATGCCGTATGCGGTGTTGACGGATGTCTCGTTGGCGATCTCGTGCTCGGTGCCCCGGCGGATCGACCCGCCGTTGCCGACATACGGACCCTCGGTTCCCTCGCGCACGACGACGAAGTCGATCTCGCCGGGGTCGGCGAGCGGCCCGGGCGCACCGGGGTACAGCTTCGACGGGCGGAGGTTGACATAGTGGTCGAGCTCGAAGCGCAGCTTCAGCAGCAGGCCCCGCTCGATGTTCGCGTCCTTCAGGCGCGGGTCTCCCGGCAGCCCTCCGACGGCGCCCAGCAGGATCGCGTCGTGCGCGGCGATCGAGGCGAGATCCTCATCGGTCAGCGTGTCTCCGGTCTCCAGGAAACGGGCGGCTCCCAGCGAGAAGCGCGTCTTGTCGAAGCGGATGCCGGAGCCCGCCGTCGCGGCATCCAGTGCCTTCTCCGCCTCCGCGATGACCTCGGGACCGATGCCGTCACCGGGAATGACGGCGAGCCTCACGGTCCTGGTTTCCTGCACGCCTGACATTGCTCTCCTTCTGTCCCTGCCAGCGTAGCGGCGGGCGTCGCAGCGCCACGACGCGACGGGTGCCGCCACCGCGCGGTGTGCACAACTCCTCAAATCCGGCGACCCGGTGCGCGCGGGGCCGCGGAATTCCGCGGCCGCGCTGTGTGTGCGCCTCCGAATGTGAGGAGTTGTGCACGTCGCACCCGGCGCGACCTGAGATCAGTGGGCGGACTTCGCGCGGCCGCCCAGCGTCAGCGCGGCGATGACCGCGGCGACGACGATGAGCCCGGCTCCGATGAGCGACGTGACGCCGACACCGGCGTCGAAGGCATGGGCCGCGGCATCCCGCAGCGCCTCGCCCAGCGCGTCATCGAGCGTGTGGGATGCCGCAACCGCGCCGGCGAGCGTCTCCCGCGCGGCGTCGACGGCCGTGTCGGGAAGGCCGGCGGGCAGCGCCAGGTTGCCGCGATAGAACGCCGCGAGCAGTCCGCCGATGATGGTCGTGCCGAGCACCGCGCCCAGCTCGTACGCGGTCTCCGACACGGCGCTGGCGGCGCCCGCCTTCTCGGGCGGCGCGCTGGCGAGGATCAGCTCGTTCGACACGGTCTCGGCCGCGCCGATCCCGACGCCCAGCGAGACGAACGCCGCGATGAGCAGGGGCAGCGCCCCGGTGCTGGCGCTGACGGCGACCAGCAGGTAGCCGAGGATCGAGAAGCTCAGCGCGACGGGCACGACGATGCGCGGAGCCACCCGCTTGGCGATCGGCACGACGCCGATGCCGGCCACGATCATGGCGAGCAGTCCGGGCACGAGCGCCAGTCCTGCCTCGAGCGGGGAGAGGCCGACGATGAGCTGAAGGTGCTGCGCGACGAAGTACAGGAAGCCGACGAGCCCGATCACGCTGAGCAGATTCACCAGCACCGAGCCGGAGAACGTCCAGCGCCGGAAGAGTGCCATGTCGAGCATGGGCGACTCGAGCCGGTTCTGGCGTCGCACGAACAGGATGCCGAAGCCCACGCCGACGGCGACGAGCACTGCAGGCATCCAGGTCTCGAAGCCGTGCACCGCGAACTCCTTGATCGCGTACACGATCGGCACCATGGTCGCCAGCGACAGGACGACGCTGGTCGGGTCGAACCGGCCGGGTTTCGGGTCACGGCTCTCGGGCACGAGGATCGGCACGAGGACGAGCAGCGGCACGAGCACCGGCACCGCCAGGAGGAAGACCGAGCCCCACGCGAAGTGCTGCAGGAGCACGCCGCCGACGACCGGGCCGAGCGCGGCGCCCGCGGAGAAGCCGGCCGCCCACACGGCGATCGCAAGGCGGCGCTGATCGCGGTTGGTGAAGATGCTGCGCAGGAGCGACAGGGTCGAGGGCATCAGCATCGCGCCGAAGACCCCCATCGCCGCCCGGGCCGCGATCAGCCACTCCGCGCTCGGTGCGAATGCCGCGAGCGCCGAGACGACGCCGAATCCGGTTGCGCCGATGAGCAGCATCCGCCGCCGGCCGAACCGGTCACCGAGCACACCCATCGTGACGAGGAGGCTGGCAAGGACGAGCGGGTAGGCGTCGATGATCCACAGCTGCTGAGTCGCGCTGGGCTCGAGGTCAAGGGCGATCTGCGGCAGCGCGAAGCTCAGCACCGTGTTGTCGACCGACACCAGCAGCACCGGCAGCATGAGCACGACGAGTGCCGCCCATCCGCGCCATCCGACGCGCGGGGCTACCGTCGTCGGGATGCGGGTCAGCGTGTTCGTCATCTCTTCCTCAGTTTCTAGACCGTCCAGTCGGTATAGTAACAGATATGGCATCCGATGCGATGGGTACGATCGGGCCATGAGTCGCCCTCCCCACGCCCGCGAGAGCGTGCTCGACGCGTTCGAGGAACTGCTCATCGAGGACGGCGAGCGCGCCGCAACGCTGGATGCCACGGCCCGCCGCGCCGGCGTGTCCAAGGGCGGCCTGCTGTACCACTTCGGCTCCAAGGAGGCGCTCGCCGCGGGCATGGTGGAGCGTCTCAACCGGCTCGTCGACATCGACATCGACGCGATCACCACCGCGGACGAGGGCGCGATCGCCTACTTCCTCCGGTCGTCGGTCATGCAGAACGATCCGCTCGATCGCGTGATCATCGCCGCGTCGCGACTGGCCCAGGGCGGCAGCGCCGCCGCGAGCTCGGCGCTGCGCGAGATCAGGGTGCGCTGGGAGGACGCACTGCGTCCCCACACGAAGGACGCCACGGCGCTCGACCTCGTCATGCTCGTGAGCGACGGGCTGTACTTCAACAACGCTCTCGAGGGCGGGTCGATCCCCGGACCCGTGCCGACCGGCGCCGACCTCGACGCTCTGATCGCACTGGTCCTCGCCGCCGCGGGCCGCTGATCGCCTATCCGCCCCGCGACTTGCCGCTCACTGCTGGGAACGCCCGAACGGATGCCGCGAGAACCGGCAAGGCGCGCACCCGGAGCAATGATTCAGACCGGCACCGCGGTCGACGCGCGGAACAGGATCAGAGCCAGCCAGGCGCCCACCGCGATCGCCGGGAGGGAGACCGCGAGCGCGAGTGCCCAGTCCCGCGGCGTGGCCCGAGCCGCCGACCGCTCGTCGGTGCTGCCGGCGATGCGGAAGATGGGCGTCGGTCCGCG
Source organism: uncultured Actinomycetota bacterium (assembly GCA_963717585.1). Taxonomy (GTDB): domain Bacteria; phylum Actinomycetota; class Actinomycetes; order Actinomycetales; family Microbacteriaceae; genus Microbacterium. Next base: position 46,037 of record CAVQWI010000007.1, read on the forward strand.
GTCGTCCAGGAACGCGCGGTCATGCACGTTCGTGGTGCCGATCAGGAGCCGCGCCACACCCACCCGCAGCACGATGACGAGCGGCACGAGCCCCATCACGATGAAGACGATCGCCACGACGAGGTTGGCGACGCCACCCGGAACGAATGCCGCGAGGAGGAAGTCGATCCCGAGTCCCACGAAGAGGATCGGCCACGCCCAGACCACCACCGGCGTCCCGAACCCGCGCGCGAACAGCAGGCCGATCGCGACGGCGGCCATCCCGCCGAAGATGCTCAACGGAGCGAATGCCAGCACCGCATCGGGGCACGGCGTCTCGATGAAGTACGGGCCACCCGTCGCGCACGAGCCGCCGAGCCGCATCACCAGGCCCGAGGTCAGCCACAGCAGCGTGAAGCAGAAGGTGAACAGGAGCCACGACACCGCGGAGCCGCCCACGCGGGCGGCGGGGCCGCTCATCAGACGCATGGGCTCACCGTAGCGAACGCGGACGGCGGGAAGCCCTCACCGCCGCGCGGAGTCACCGCGGCGGGCAAGCACCCGCCGGGTGCGGCGCAGCATCGCGTGCACGACCCACGGGTGAACGAGGCTGACGGGCGTGAAGTAGAGCCTCCCGCGCCAGTCGTTGAACCGCACGACGGTCGTCACCCGCACGGTCGCGGCATCCACCCCCACGCCGCACGAGAACGTCAGGTGGTCGTCGACGAACTCGATGAGCGCCTCATCCGCTTGCACGCGCCGCACGTCGAAGACGCCGCGCGGTGCGGCGCGCAGCCCGATCAGCGGGGCGAGCGCCATCCGCAGTCCCATCGCCGCCTTCACCAGCGCGGGAGCCCCCGCAGGCGAGAACATCGTCTCGGCCCAGACCCGGGGGTCGGTCGTGGTCGAGGGCGGGCGGCTGATGAGGATCACGTCCGCGTAGTCGAAACGCTCCGCACCACCCAGCGCCATGCTGCGGAAGGCGGGAGCATCCATCGGTCAGGACTCGGTGATCTCGATCTGGCGGAACAGGTCGGCCTGGATGGCGCTCTGCACGTCGTCGAGGAGCTCATCGCTGACGGGTGAGTCCAGCGTCAGGATGCTGAGCGCCTGGCCGCCGGCGCTCTTGCGGGCGATCTGCATGCCGGCGATGTTGATGCTCGCCTCGCCGAACTTCTGCCCGTAGATCGCGACGATGCCGGGGCGGTCGGTGTACAGCATCACGATGTGGTGCTTCTCGATGGGCAGCTCGAGCGCGTAGTCGTTGATGCTGACCAGCTTCTCGATCTGCTTCGTGCCGGTCAGCGTCCCCGACACCGAAAGCTGCGACCCGTCCGAGAGCGCGCCGCGGAGCGTGATCACGTTGCGGTACTCGTCGCTCACGTCGTCGACGATCAGGCGCACGTCCACGCCGCGCTGCTCGGCCAGGAGCGGGGCGTTCACGTACGAGACGCTCTCGCTGACGATGTTGGTGAACAGCCCCTTGAGCGCTGCGAGCTTGAGCACGCTCACGTCGTACTGGCTGAGCTCGCCGTGCACCTCGACGTCGAGGCTCGTGAGCGGTGAGTGCGACAGGGCTGCGAAGACCTGGCCGAGCTTCTCGACGAGCGGGATGCCGGGCCGCACGTACGGGTCGATGACCCCGCCCGCGACGTTCACCGCGTCGGGAACCAGCTCACCGCCGAGGGCTAGGCGCACGGACCGCGCAACCGAGACCCCCGCCTTCTCCTGGGCCTCGTCGGTGCTCGCGCCGAGGTGCGGGGTGACGACGACGTTCGGCAGGTCGAGCAGCCTCTTGTCGACGGGAGGCTCCGCGTTGAAGACATCCAGGCCCGCGCCGGCGATCTCGCCTGCGGTGAGCGCCTCGAACAGCGCATCCTCGTCGATCAGGCCGCCGCGGGCGACGTTGACGACGAAGGCCGTGGGCTTCATGCGCCTCAGCTGCTCGGCGCCGATCATCCCCGTGGTCTCGGGCGTCTTCGGCATGTGGATCGTGATGAAGTCGCTCTGTTCGACGAGTTCGTCGAGCGTCACGAGCTGCACCCCGAGCTGCTGGGCGCGGGCGCTCGTCACATACGGGTCGTACGCGATCACCTGCATGTCGAAGGCGTTCAGCCGCGCCGCGATGAGCGCGCCGATGCGGCCCAGGCCGATGATGCCGACGGTCTTCTCGAACAGCTCCGTCCCGGTGAACGACGACCGCTTCCACTGACCCTGCGACAGCGAGCCGTGCGCGGCGGGGATGCGGCGAGCGAGGCTCAGGATGTGGCCGATCGTGAGCTCGGCTGCGGAGATGATGTTGGAGGTCGGCGCGTTGACCACCATCACGCCCGCCGTCGTCGCGGACTTGATGTCGACGTTGTCGAGGCCGACGCCTGCGCGCGCGACGACCTTCAGAACCGGCGCCGCCTGCAGCGCCTCGGCGTCGATCTTCGTCGCCGAGCGCACCAGCACGGCGTTGGCGTCGGCGAGCGCCGACAGCAGCGCCGGCCGATCGGTGCCGTCGACCTGGCGGACGTCGAAGTCCGGCCCCAGGGCGTCGAGCGTGGCGGGAGAGAGTTCTTCGGCGATGAGCACGACAGGCTTCGGCACGACAGCGGATCCTTTGGAGCGGTGGGCACGCGACTTGCGGCCTGAAGACGAGTGGATGCTGCGCCGCACGCCATCGGGGCGCATTCAGGTCACACTCTAGCCGCTCGCTCCCGGTGCCCCCGGCCGTGTGACAGCCCGCGGCGGGCGGTCAGCCCAGCAGCGACGCCGTGTTGAGCGTGGTGTACGCGACGACGTCGAGCCAGAAGACCGCCACCAGGGCGAGCCCGGTGAGCATGACGAGGATGAAGTGATGCGCCGGGCGGCGGTACCCGAGTGTGAACGCGAATGCCCACACGATGATCGGGAACAGCGTCGCGAAGATCCAGATGAACCAGCCGAGGCCGTTGAGGCCGGTCGGCAGCTGAGCGGCCTGGATGAGGTTGCCGAGCGCGTTCCACACCGCGTAGGCGTAGAACAGCCCGAACGCTCCGCCGATGGTCGCCACGAGCCACGTGGGTGTCCTGCGGTCGGAGGATGCGGCATCCGTCGTCGTCTCGGTCACTGGCCCACCGCCCCGACCATGATGAACGGCCACGGCAGGAGCAGGGCTACGCCCGCGATGAGCCAGACGAACCGCACCCACGCGCGGGAGCGCATCGTGAGGAGGAAGACCGTGGCGAACCACAGCAGCGGAGCGAGGACGGCGAGCCAGAGGCTCCCCTGGTACATGATGTCCGTGACGAGGTACTGCGCGCGGCCCTGCAGGCGCAGTCCGCCGATGATCCAGCCGATCGCGTAGATCAGGTAGACCCCGCCGAGGATGCCGAGGCCGATGAGGGTCGCGTTGCCCATCGGCTTGCGGTCGCCGGGCATCGTGACGGTGCCGTCGCGGTTGACGCGTCCCACCTCGCCGCTGCCCTTGCCGACGGCGGTGTAGCCCTGCGGCAGCGCCGCCGGAGCGGCATCCGTCGCCGCCGACGCATCGACATCGGGTTCCGGGGGCTCTTCGCCGATCGGCTTCGTAGGGGCCGTGCCGACGTCGAGCGTCGGGTCGTCGTCGCCGTCCCACGCGAGCGCGTCGTCGTCTCTGCCCGAAGCCATGCGCCCAGCGTAGGGGTTCACGCCGAAGACGGGCCGACCGACCCTCGACGGTTGCGGCGCGTGGTGTACTGGCGGTATGTCCGCCGTCACCGACCGATGGAGGTCGCACCTGCTGCAGACTCTCTCGGGAACAGACGACGGATCGCCGCAGTGGGTGCTCGACATCCGCGAAGGCGTCGACGAAGGGTATTTCGGCCCGGGATCGGCGGCGTGGGCGGTGCACGGTGGCATGGCCACGATGGTCGCCGGCATCCGCGCGCTTCTGGTTCAGGCGCTTCATCCGGGCGCCATGGCGGGCGTCCACGACTGGTCGCGCTACCGGGAAGATCCCCTCGGCCGGCTGACCGGCACCATCCGGTGGCTCATCACCGTGACCTTCGGCGATCGGGCGACGGCCGATCGAGCATCCGCCTACGTGCGCGGGCTGCATCGCCGCGTGCAGGGCGAATACCGCGATGCGGGCGAGGTGCTGCGCCCTTACCGCGCGAGCGATCCCGACCTGGTCGAGTGGGTGCACCTGGCCTTCACCGACTCGTTCCTGACCTGCCACGAGATCTGGGAGGCGCCGATCCCCGGCGGCCCCGACGCGTACGTCCGGGAGTGGGCCACCGCGGGCGCACTCATCGGTCTGACGGATCCGCCGATGACGGCCGCCGACCTCCGCGGTCGCCTGCGTGGCGTCGCCGATGCCGGCATCCTCAAGACGGACGCGCGAGTCGAGGACGTCGTGCGCTTCATCCGCAATCCCCCTCTCGCCAAGGGGATGCTGCCCGCCTACCGCATCATGTTCGCCGGCGCGGTCGCCTCACTCGATCCCGAGCACCGCCGGATGCTGGGGCTGTCCAAGCCCGCGTTCGTCGCCGTCCCCGCGACCGGTGTGGTGTTGCGGTCCGTTCGCGCGCTGCTGGGCGAACGATCGACGTCGGAAGAGGCTGCCCTGGATCGCATCGCGCGCCTGCGCCGCGAGAGCCGGCGCGCCGAGGCGGCCTAGCGCCTTCGCGGCGCGCGCCTGCTCGGCTGGCCTGTCTCAGTCGAAGATCCGCAGCGTCAGCGCATGCCACGTGTTCGGCCCGACGATTCCGTCGGGCGGTGGGGCGAACATGTTCTGGAACTGCTTGGCCGCGGCATCCGTCAGTGGGCCGAAGTCCCCGTCGACGGTGAGGTTTCCCGGGAGCAGGGTCTGCGCCGCGCGCACGGCGTCTCCGGTGTCGCCGACACTGACGTTCTGGATCAGCGAGGGCCAGTCCAGCTGCCCGAGCGTGGTGCTGATCTCGGTGGCCCGGAGCGTCATCTGGAACGTTCGGGCGGCCTCGCCGCTCAGCGGACCGAACGCGCCGTCGGCGACGATCGTCGCGCCGCGGGCACGCAGGAGGTATTGGGCAGCGAGCACGCGCCAGTTCGTTGCCTGCGTCGCACCGACCTTCACCAGCGGCCATGGACGCGGCCCCGGCTGGAAGGTGCTGAAGAACGACCAGGTCTCGCGGCCGGCGATGCCGTCCTGACTGAGCCCCCAGGACTCCTGGAAGAAACGCACACGGTCTTCCGTTACCGGCCCGAACGAGCCGTCGACGACCAGAGGGTCGATGCCGGGCGACGGGACCAGTCCGAATTGCTGCACGGCGCGCACCGCGTCACCGGTCGATCCGTTCTGCGTAGGGATGACCAGATGCGGCCAGGTCTGCGGACCGACCGTGCCGTCGGCTGTGATGCCGGCCGAGGACTGCACGGCGGTCACGGCCGCTGTCGTCGCCGCGTCGTAACTGCCGGTGACCACGACCGCGTGGCCGTGAGCTCGGAGAAGATACTGGATGCCGGGAACCACCAGAGTCGTGGCTCCTGGCCCGGTCGTGCCCCACGGTTCGACGTTCATCGCAGTTCCCTTTCTGACGGAGGTCTCCCCCGACCTCACCATGGAGGAGCGGCGCGGGGGTGCGGCTGATACCCACACACACCCACACCCGGTCTCGCACAGAGGCGTGCCCGGCTGTTCGACGATGGAAGCTGTCGAAACTCAGCCGGGCACACTCGCGGTCGCGCGGCTCATCGCACCTGCCTGAGCCCGATGCGGTACTCGGCGCGGTCAGCCGGCATGCCCGCGTACGGGTTGGTCTGCGTGACCTGAGCCGCCTGCGTGCCCTGAGCCTCGCGCGCCAGCGCTTCGGCCACACGGTCGGCGGGGCGACCCTCGAAGCGGATGCTGTTCGCGCGGTTCATCGCCGCCTGCAGCGCGAGCTGGTCCGCGATGCGGTCGGCCGGCTGCGACAGATCCACTCCGGCGGGAGCCTGGGCGTTCTGCCTCACGTCGGGGGCCACGCGGCCGGTCATGCAGCCGGCGAGGCCGACGACGAGGATGGTGCTGAGCGCGGCGACGCCGACGCCTCGCGCGAAGCGCGACGCGGCAGCTTGGGGCCGGCTCTCCGGAATGGCGTTCATGATTTCCTCCTGGGTAGACCCGGATCAGCTCTGATCTGGGTTTTTCTGCCCTGGTCAGTGGTTGATTCGGGCTACTGGGGAGGAGGGTGATCGCCACGGAGTGATACACGAGGAAGGGCCGCCCCTTCTGGGGACGGCCCTTCATCGCACCGCAGAACCTTTCGATTCGCGCGGAACCCGCAAGCCCGCCCGGACTCGATCCGAGTGCGGAGCAGGCTTGCGAAACTGAGCTGCGGGTCAGCGCGCGGCTGAACCCTCGGTGTAGTCCTCGTCGGTCTGCTTCCACGCGAAGAGCGCACGCAGGTCCTTGCCGGTCGCCTCGATCGGGTGGTGGGCACCCTTCTCGCGAAGCTCGAGGAATTCGGGGGCGCCGGCATCCTGATCGGCGATGAACCGCTTGGCGAACGCACCGGACTGGATGTCGCCCAGGACCGCCTGCATGTTCTCCTTGACGTGCGGGTCGATCACGCGCGGGCCCCGAGACGTAGTCGCCGTACTCGGCCGTGTCGGAGATCGACCAGCGCTGCTTGGCGATGCCGCCCTCCCACATGAGGTCGACGATCAGCTTCAGCTCGTGCAGCACCTCGAAGTAGGCGATCTCGGGCTGGTAGCCGGCCTCGATCAGCGTCTCGAAGCCGTACTGGACGAGCTGCGAGGTGCCGCCGCAGAGCACGGCCTGCTCGCCGAACAGGTCGGTCTCGGTCTCCTCGGTGAAGGTGGTCTTGATGACGCCGGCACGGGTGCCGCCGATCGCCTTCGCGTACGACTTGGCGAGGTCCCACGCGGTGCCGGAGGCGTCGCGCTCCACGGCGATGATGTCGGGGATGCCGCGCCCCGCGACGAATTCGCGGCGGACGGTGTGACCGGGCGCCTTCGGCGCGACCAGGATCACGTCCACTCCCTCGGGTGCATCGATGTAGCCGAAGCGGATGTTGAAGCCGTGCGCGAAGGCGAGCGTCTTGCCCGGGGTGAGCTTGTCCTTGATGCTCTCGTTGTAGATGCCCCGCTGGTGCTGGTCGGGCGCCAGGATCATGATGACGTCGGCCCACTCGGTGGCGTCGGCGACGCTCTTGACCTCGAAGCCGTCCTCCTGCGCCTTCGCGGTCGACTTCGAGCCGTCCTTCAGGGCGATGGCGACCTCGACGCCGGAGTCGCGGAGGTTCTGGGCGTGGGCGTGGCCCTGCGAGCCGTAGCCCACGATCGCGACCTTCTTGCTCTGGATGAGTGACAGGTCGGCGTCGGCGTCGTAGAAGATCTCGGCCATGGTGGTATCTTTCTCCTTGCAGTTGGGAATGCGTGTCTCGATACGCGGCTCGCCGCCACTCGACAACCGGTCTTTTCTAATTGCGCAGCACGCGCTCGGTGATGCTCTTGCCGCCGCGCCCGATGGCGAGCAGCCCCGACTGCGCGAGCTCCTTGATGCCGAACGGCTCGACGGCGCGGAGGAAGGCCTCGACCTTGCCCTTGTCGCCGGTGACTTCGACGACGAGCGCGTCGGCCGCGTAGTCGACGATCGATCCGCGGAAGAGGTTCACGACCTCGAGCACGTTCGAGCGGCTCGCGTTGTCGGCGCGCACCTTCACGAGCATGTGCTCGCGCTGCACCGACGACGCCGGATCGAGCTCCACGATCTTGATGACGTTGATCAGCTTGTTCAGCTGCTTGGTCACCTGCTCCAGCGGCAGCTCCTCGACGTCGACGACGACCGTGATGCGGGACAGGCCGGGCACCTCGGTGACGCCCACGGCGAGCGATTCGATGTTGAAGCCGCGACGGGCGAACAGCCCCGCGACGCGGGTCAGCAGACCCGGCTTGTCCTCCACGAGGAGGCTCAGCACGTGAGTCGACATGGCTCAGGCCTCCTCTTCGAACGCCGGCGAGTGGTCCTTCGCGTACTGGACGTAGCTGTTGCTGACGCCCTGCGGCACCATCGGCCACACCATCGCGTCGGCGCTCACGACGAAGTCGATGACCACCGGGCGGTCGTTCGTCTCGAGGGCGAGCTTGATCGCGGCATCCACGTCCTCTTCCTTCTCGACGCGGATCGCGAGGCATCCGTAGGCCTCCGCGAGCTTCACGAAGTCGGGGATGCGGACCGTGCCGTGGCCGGTGTTGAGGTCGGTGTGCGAGTAGCGGCCGTCGTAGAACAGGCTCTGCCACTGGCGCACCATGCCCAGGGAGGAGTTGTTGATGATCGCGACCTTGATCGGGATGTTGTTGATCGTGCAGGTCGCGAGCTCCTGATTGGTCATCTGGAAGCATCCGTCGCCGTCGATCGCCCACACGTGACGGTTCGGCTCGGCGACCTTCGCGCCCATCGCTGCGGGCACCGAGTAGCCCATCGTCCCGGCACCGCCCGAGTTGAGCCATGCGTTCGGACGCTCGTACTTGATGAACTGCGCCGCCCACATCTGGTGCTGGCCGACACCGGCGGCATAGATTCCCTCGGGCCCGGTCAGCTCGCCGATGCGGGAGATGACGTACTGCGGCGACATGTGCCCGTCGGTCGGCTGCGTGTACCCGAGCGGGAACTCGTCGCGCAGGCCGTCCAGGAATGACCACCATTCGTCCGTGTCGGGCGTCTGCCCGCGATCTGGCCGCGGAACGCCGCCTCGAGGTCGACGAGGACATCCTTCAGGTCGCCCACGATCGGCACGTCGGCGGCGCGGATCTTGCCGATCTCGGCCGGGTCGATGTCGACGTGCACGACCTTCGCGTGCGGTGCGAACAGCGCCGCCTTGCCGGTCACGCGATCGTCGAAGCGCGCGCCCAGAGAGACGAGCAGGTCCGCGTCCTGCAGCGCGAGCACGGCCGGAACCGTGCCGTGCATGCCGGGCATGCCCAGATGCTGCGCGTGCGAGTCGGGGAACGCGCCGCGCGCCATCAGCGTCGTGACGACGGGTGCACCGGTCGTCTCGGCGAGCGTGAGCAGCTCGCTGGAGGCGCGGGAGCGGATGACGCCGCCGCCGACGTACAGCACGGGCTTCTTCGCTTCGGCGAGCAGCTGCGCCGCGGCCTGGATCTGCTTGCCGTGCGCCTTGGTGACCGGGCGGTAGCCGGGCAAATCGATCTTCGGCGGCCAGACGAATGGGGCCTCGGCCTGCTGCGCGTCCTTCGTGATGTCGACGAGCACGGGGCCGGGTCGACCGGTGCCCGCGATCTCGAACGCCGCGGCGATCGCAGCAGGGACGTCCTCAGCGCGCTTGACCAGGAACGAGTGCTTGGTGATCGGCATGGTGATGCCGACGATGTCGGCCTCCTGGAAGGCGTCGGTTCCCATGAGGTTGGAGAACACCTGGCCGGTGATGCAGACGATGGGCACCGAGTCCATGTAGGCGTCGGCGATCGCGGTCACGAGGTTGGTGGCGCCGGGCCCCGAGGTCGCAATGGCGACACCGACCTTGTTGGATGCCGCGGCGTAGCCCTCGGCGGCGTGGCCGGCACCCTGCTCGTGACGGACGAGGATGTGGCGGAGCTCCGTGCTGTCCATCAGCGGGTCGTAGACCGGCAGGATGGCCCCGCCGGGCAGACCGAAGACGTCGGTGACGCCGAGCAGCTCGAGGGAGCGGACGACCGCCTGCGCGCCCGTGAGCACGGGCGCAGGCGCGGTGCGAGCGGGTGGCCGAGGGATGGCCGTGGCGGATTCGGCGGGCATGATGATGATCCTCTGTCGAGTGGATTGCTGGGGGCAGGCGCTAACCCGTGACCGCGCCCTCCGCAGCGGAGCGCACGAGCTTGGAGTATTTGGCCAGGACGCCACGGGTATAGCGCGGAGGAAGCGGCTCCCAGCCAGAGCGGCGGGAACCCAGCTCAGCCTCGTCGACGAGTAGGTCGAGAGTGCGAGCCGCGATATCGACCCGTATCAGATCACCATCGCGCACGAAGGCGATGGGACCAGCGTCCACCGCTTCGGGTGCTATGTGGCCGATGCACAGGCCGGTTGTGCCGCCTGAGAATCTGCCGTCCGTCAAGAGTAGTACATCTTTTCCGAGCCCTGCGCCCTTGATGGCGGCGGTGATGGCGAGCATCTCGCGCATGCCGGGGCCGCCCTTGGGCCCCTCGTAGCGGATGACCACCACGTCTCCGGCGGCGATCTCTCCGGCCTCGAGGGCGTCCATCGCGGCACGCTCGCGCTCGAACACGCGGGCAGGTCCCTCGAACACGTTGGCGTCGAAGCCGGCCGACTTCACCACGGCGCCCTCGGGAGCGATCGTGCCGTGCAGGATCGTGATGCCGCCGGTGGCGTGGATCGGGTTGTCGAGGTGGTGGATGACGTCGCCGTCCACCGGGTCGGGGTCGAGTTCGCGGAGGTTCTCGGCGAGGGTCTTGCCGGTGACGGTGAGCGCGTCGCCGTGCAGGAGGCCCTCGTCGAGCATCGCCTTCATCACGACCGGGATGCCGCCGTGGCGGTCGACGTCGTTCATGACGTATTTGCCGAACGGCTTCATGTCGGCGATGTGCGGCGTCTTGTCGCCGATGCGGTTGAAGTCGTGCAGGGTCAGCTCGACATCCGCTTCCCGCGCGATCGCGAGCAGGTGCAGCACGACGTTGGTCGAGCCGCCGAGCGCCATCGCCAGGGCGATCGCATTCTCGAACGCCTCCTTGGTGAGGATGTCGCCGGTGGTGATGCCGAGCCTGAGCAGGTTGACGACCGCCTCGCCCGAGCGGTGCGCGTAGTAGTCGCGGCGGCGGTCTGCGGCTGCGGGCGCGGCAGAGCCGGGCAGGCTCAGCCCGAGTGCCTCGGCGACCGAGGCCATCGTGTTCGCGGTGTACATGCCGCCGCAGGCGCCCTCGCCCGGGGCGAACGCGCACTCGATGCGCTTGAGGTCAGCCTCGGTCATCCGACCGGCGAGGCACGCGCCGACGCCTTCGAACGAGTCGATGATCGTGATGTCCTTCTCGGTGCCGTCGCTGAGCTTGACCCAGCCCGGTGCGATCGAGCCGGCGTAGAGGAAGACGCTGGAGAGGTCGAGCCGGGCGCTGGCCATCAGCATCCCCGGGATGGACTTGTCGCAGCCGGCGAGCAGGACGGTGCCGTCCAGGCGCTCGGCCATCACGACGGTCTCGACGGAGTCGGCGATGACCTCCCGCGAGACGAGTGAGAAGTGCATGCCCTCATGGCCCATCGAGATGCCGTCCGACACCGAGATCGTGCCGAACTGCAGCGGATATCCGCCGCCGGAGTGGACGCCTTCCTTGGCGCCCTGTGCGAGCCGGTCCAAGCTGAGGTTGCAGGGCGTGATCTCGTTCCAGCTCGACGCGATGCCGATCTGCGGCTTGTCCCAGTCGGCGTCGCCCATCCCGACGGCCCGGAGCATGCCTCGGGACGTCGTGGCCTCGATGCCGTCGGTAACGACGCGGCTGCGGGGCTTGATATCGATGCTGTTGCTGTCGGGCTGAGGCATTCTTCGATCCTATTGCCGCCGGCCGGCGCGCATCCGGGCGAGCAGACCCAACGCCGCGGCCAATTCTTGGATGCTTCCCACACGCACCGACGCAGCCGTCTCTCCATCCCCGACCCGGATGCCGAGGTCTTCGGCGCCGAGGCTCGCCAGTGCGTCCTCGTCGGTGATGTCGTCGCCCGCGAACAGCACGGCGGTCGCGCCGAGGCGTTCGCGCAGCGATGCGATCGCCGAGTCCTTGCCCTCGTGACGGAACGAGTACTCGACGATGTTGTGACCGGTGCGGCGTCGCCAGTGCGGCGCACGCTCCTGCACGAGCCGGTCGGCGGCATCGCGGGCGGTCTGGGCGTCTTCATCGCTCGCGACACGGGTGTGGATGCCGAAGCCGAAGGTCTTCGGCTCGACCCACACACCATCCAGGCCGCCGACCTGGGCCGTCATCTCGTTGCGAAGCTCATCACGCAGCGCCGGGGCGTCGGCGTCGTCATCGGTCTCCAGCAGACCCTCGCCCGGCACCCAGAACTCGGCGCCGTGAGAACCCGCGAGGAAGATCTGCGCATCGTCGGCGTGCTCGGCGATCTCCCGCAGATCGTGGAGGCTCCGGCCCGACACGAACGCGACCGGAGTATCGGGCAGCGCAGCGAGCGCGGCCACCGCCGCGGCAGCAGCAGGCAGCGCCCGCGCCTTCATCGGCTCATCCTCCAGTGGTGCGAGCGTGCCGTCGAAGTCGAGCGCGACCAGGAGGCGATCGGATGCCGCGACCCGCGTGAGCGCGTCGTGCAGCGCCGGGTCGTCGATGTGCACAGAGGTCCGGTCGTCCGTCACGCTTCTCCTCGGGTGCTGGAAGGCCGCCAGGGCGTCGAGGAACTCCCTCGACCAGTCCTCGACGCTGTGCTCGAGGACCCGTCGGCGGAGCGAGCGCATGCGGCGCCCCTGCTCGCCGGGACTCATCTCGACCGCCCGCATCATGGCCTCCTTGAGGCCCTCGATGTCGTGCGGATTGATCCGCACTGCCGTGCCGAGCTCGTCGGCGGCACCGGCGAACTCGCTGAGGATGAGCACGCCGCGGTTGTCGATCCGAGAGGCGACGTACTCCTTCGCGACGAGGTTCATCCCATCGCGCAGAGCCGTCACGAGCATGACGTCGGCCGCAAGGAACAGCGCGACCATCTCCTCACGGGGGTACGCCTGGTGCAGGTAGCGGATCGCGGTGTGGCCCATCGTGTCGAAATCTCCGTTGATGCGCCCCACCTTGAGCTCGATCTCGTCGCGCAGCTGGATGTAGGAGGCGACCCGTTCACGGCTCGGGCTGGCGACCTGCACCAGCGTGACGTCCTGGACGCTGAGCTTCTCGTCCGTCAGCAGCTCGCCGTACGCCTTGAGCCGGTGACGGATGCCCTTGGTGTAGTCGAGGCGGTCGACCCCGAGGAAGATGCGCTTCGGGTTGCCGAGACTCTCGCGGATCTGCCGCGCACGCTCCTGGACGTCCGGGCGCTGCGCAAGCTCGATGTACGACGACGCGTCGATCGAGATCGGGAACGCCTTGGCGAGCGAGAGGCGCGTGGTGCCGTCGGTCTCGGGAACAGTGATGCCGGATGCCTTGGTCTCGTAGCGCAGCTGGCGTCGCACAGCGCGCGCGAAGTTGCCGGCGTCCGCCACCCGCTGGAATCCGACGACATCCGCGCCGAGAAGTCCTTGGAGCACCTGCCGCCGCCAGGGCAGCTGTGAATACAGGCCGTATGCCGGGAAAGGAATGTGGTGGAAGTATCCGATGACCAGGTCAGGGCGGAGGTCGCGCAGCATCCGCGGCACGAGCTGCAATTGGTAATCCTGCACCCACACGGTGGCCCCGTCCGCGGCGGCCGCCGCGGCGGCCTGTGCGAAGCGGCGGTTGACCCGCACGTAGGCGTCCCACCAGAGCCTGCTGTACCGCGGCTCGGCGATCACGTCGTGGTACAGCGGCCAGATCGTGTCGTTCGAGAAGCCCTCGTAGTAGAGCTCGACGTCTTCAGCGCTCAGCGTCACCGGAACAAGATGGGTGCCCTCGAAGTCGAACGGCTCGAACGCGAGATCCGGCTGACCCGCCCAGCCCACCCACGCACCTGACGCCTTCTGCATCACCGGCTCGAGCGCGGTGACCAGACCGCCCGGCGAGCGACGCCATGCGTCCTCGCCCTCCCCGTCGACGTGCCGGTCCACGGGCAGGCGATTTGCGACGACGACGAACTCGGCCTTGTCCACACCTGCTCCTGGTCCCGGGGAAATTCCAGGCTAACAGCGCGACGCACGCGTTCGACGGCGTCGCAGGGTCTGCGGTGCCGCGCTTGTCAAGAGACTGCGGTCGGCCCGGGTGCCCAGTAGCGTTGTGCCATGCGCAAGTACCTTTTCGGCACCGGGCTCATCACGGCGGTCATGGGCGGCATCACGCTCCTGCGCGGGCTGCGCAGCGAGGAACGGTTCACCTGGCGGGTGGGGCTGGCCTGGCTGAGCTGGGGAATCTCACTCGCCCTCGTCATCGGCACCATCGTCGACACCCGCCGCGCGTCGGTGGGCAAGCTCATCGACGACGACTCTCCCGTCAAGCCGAAGGCCAAGAAGCTCCTCAGGAGGCGTCTGCAGCGCTAGCCGGCAGGTCGATCTCGTAGTGCACGAACCCGGTGTCCTGCGCAACGCGATCGTAGAGCGCACGCGCCCGGCCGTTGTCGCGCTGGGTGAGCCAGTACACCTTGTCGCAGCCGGCGTTCTCGGCCCAACCGCGCACGTGCTCGATGAGCGCGGCACCGGCGCCGCTCCCCCGGGCGTCGGGGTGCACGAAGAGATCCTCCAGGTAGCAGTACGGCCCCACCGACCAGGTGGAGGGATGGGTGAGCCAGTGCACCAGGCCGATCGCCGCGCCTGAGTCGTCGCGCGCGATCACTCCGTGCACGTCGTCGGCCGGATCGATCAGGCGCGCGAACGTGAGCTCGGTCTGCTCGGTCGTCAGCTCGGACTCGTAGAACTCGAGGTATCCCCACCACAGCGACAGCCACTCGTCGTGGTCGTCTGCGGCCAGCGGGGCGAGCGAGATCATGCCGATGACTCTAGCGCCGGCACTTGTACGGCCCCGCGGGGACGTCGAGTGCACGGCTTATCGCCGAACGCACGGGATGCGGGCGTGGGCAAGCCGTACAGTCGGCGCGAAGCCGTTCACTCGCCACTGGGGCGCGGGATCAGCGGGTGAGGATGAGCGCGTCGCCCTGACCGCCGCCTCCGCACAGCGCGACAGCTGCGGTTCCGCCGCCGCGACGGACGAGCTCGTGCACCGCATGCACGACGAGCCGGTTGCCCGACGCGCCGATGGGGTGCCCGATCGCTATGCCGCCGCCGTGGATGTTCACGACGTCATCCGAGAGGCCGAGCTCGGTCTGCGATCGCGCGACGACGGCGCCGAACGCCTCGTTGATCTCGACGAGATCGAGGTCGGATGCCGCGATCCCCTGCTTGGCGAGCGCCTTCTCGATGGCGCGGGCGGGCTGCGAGTGCAGCGAGTTGTCGGGGCCGGCGACCTGCCCGGATGCGCCCACCACGGCCAGCACCGGCCAGCCGTTCTCGTCGGCGTGCGAGCGCGTGGTGAGCACGACCGCGGAAGCGCCGTCGGAGATCTGCGAGGAGTTGCCGGCGGTGATCGACCCGCCCTCGGCGAAGGCGGCGCGCAGCTTGCCGAGCGTCTCGACAGTCGTGTCGGGGCGAACGCCCTCGTCCGTGGTCACCACCACCGGGTCGCCCTTGCGCTGCGGTATCTCCACGGCGACGATCTCGGCGTCGAAGACGCCCGCGTCGATGGCGGCGGCGGCCCGCTGATGCGATCGTGCGGCGACGGCATCCTGCATCTCGCGGGTGACCTCGAGGCGACCGTTGTGACGCTCGGTGGAGGCGCCCATGCTCTCGCGGTCGAAGGCGTCGGTGAGCCCGTCGTACGCCATGTGGTCCAGGACCTCGATGGAGCCGTAGGTCCACCCGTCGCGCGAGCCCGCCAGCAGATGGGGCGCGCGGGTCATGGATTCCATGCCGGCGGCGACGACGACGGTGGCGTCGCCGACGGCGATCATGCGGGCGCCGTCGATGATCGCGGACAGCCCCGACAGGCACACCTTGTTGACAGACGCGGAGTGCACATCCCACGGGATGCCGGCACCCACGGCCGCTTGGCGCGCGGGGTTCTGGCCGGCACCAGCGGGCAGCACCTGTCCGACGAGCACCGCGTCGACCGATTCGGCGGCGATGCCGCCCTGCTCGAGCGCCCCGCGGATCGCGGCACTGCCGAGCTGCACGGCGGTCAGAGGTGCGAGCTGGCCCTTCAGACGTCCCTGCGGCGTGCGGGCCGCAGCGACGATGACGACGTCGTCGTTGTTCATGCCTCCACCTTAACTTCGGTCGTGATGAGGTGCTCCGAGACGACCAGGGGCGGCTCGGTGGCCGCGATCACCTCGTCGGCGGTCACTCCGGGTGCCGTCTCGATGAGCACGAGGCCGGCATCGGTCACGTCGATCACGGCGAGATCCGTGATGATCCGGTGGACCACGCCCTTGCCCGTGAGGGGCAGCGAACAGTGGTTGACGATCTTCGCCGACCCGTCCTTCGCGACGTGCTCCATGAGGACGATCACCTTCTCGGCGCCGTGGACAAGGTCCATCGCGCCGCCGGGACCCTTGACCATCTTTCCGGGGATCATCCAGTTCGCGAGATCACCCGTGACCGAAACCTGCATGGCGCCGAGGATCGCCGCGTCGATCTTGCCGCCGCGGATCATCCCGAAGCTGGTCGCAGAGTCGAAGAAGGCCGCGCCCGGCAGGACCGTGACCGTCTCCTTGCCCGCGTTGATGAGGTCGGGATCGACGTTCGCCTCGGTCGGGTACGGCCCGACCCCGAGGATGCCGTTCTCGGACTGTAGAGTCACGCGCACGCCCGGCGGCAGATTGTTGGGCACCAGCGTCGGCAGGCCGATCCCGAGATTGACGTACGAGCCGTCGCTCAGCTCGGCGGCAGCACGGGCCGCCATCTCATTGCGGTTGAGAGCCATCTCGCTCACGCTCCTTCCGGCATCGGCCGCGATGCCGCCTGCTCAGCGGAGACCGTACGGCGCTCGATGCGCTTCTCGATGTCTGTGCCCACTTCGATGATGCGGTGGACGTAGATGCCCGGCAGGTGGATGTGGTCGGGGTCGAGCTCGCCCGGCTCGACGAGCTCTTCGACCTGCGCGATGCACACGCGGCCGGCCATCGCGGCGAGCGGGTTGAAGTTGCGGGCCGCCTTGTTGAAGACGAGGTTTCCGTAGCGGTCACCGCGGAGGGCGTGCACGAGCGAGAAGTCGGTCTGGATGGCCTCCTCGAGGACGTATTCGCGCGGCTCGCCCGATACGTCGAAGGTGCGCACGTCCTTCACCGGCGACGCGATCGCGACTCCGCCCTGGCCGTCGTACCGTCGCGGAAGACCACCTTCCGCGACCTGCGTGCCCACGCCCGTCTGCGTGAAGAAGGCGCCGATACCCGAGCCTCCGGCGCGCAGCTTCTCGGCGAGCGTGCCCTGCGGCGTGAGTTCGAGCTCGAGCTCGCCGGAGAGGAACTGACGCTCGAACTCCTTGTTCTCGCCGACGTACGACGACGTCATCTTGCGGATGCGCCTGGCGTTCAGCAGGACGCCGAGGCCCCAGTCGTCGACGCCGCAGTTGTTGCTGACGATGCTGAGGTCGGTCGTGCCCTGGGCCAGCAGCGCCTCGATCAGCGCGGTGGGGTTGCCCGAGAGGCCGAAGCCGCCGACGGCGAGCGACGCGCCGTCCGGGATGTCGGCGACGGCCGCGGCGGCGGACTCGTAGGTCTTGTCGATCACGTGCGACTCCTGTGTCGGTGGGGATGCGTCTTCCCATCTTGCGCTCAGTTGGAGGTTCTGACACCGGATGCTGTTGCCATGTGGATCAGGTCGGCCGTAGGGTCCATAATGTGGACGCTTCTCGGGAACGGTCCGTGCCGGGCGCGCAATCGGTGGCTCGTGCGGCACGGCTGCTGCGGCTCGTGACGACGGCGGGCGACGAGGGTCTCACCGTCGCCGATCTCGCGCGCCGCGCCGATCTGACGCGCCCGACGACGCACCGCCTGCTGACCGCACTCCGGCAGGAGGGGCTGGTCGATCAGGACGACAGAACGGGGCGCTGGATGCCGGGGCCGGAGCTGTATCTGATGGGAACTGTGGCGGCATCCCGGTACGACATCACCGGGATCGCCCGGGACATCGTGCGCTCCCTCGCCGTGCGCACCGAGGAGAGCGCGTTCCTCTCGGTGCGCCGCGGCGACGAGACGGTGTGCCTCCTGCGCGAGGAGGGAAGCTTCCCGATCCGATCGTTCGTGCTGTCCGAAGGCGTGCGCTTTCCGCTCGGGGTCGCGTCGGCCGGCCTCGCGATCCTCGCGTTCCTGCCACCTCACGATGTGGACGCCTACTTCGGACGGCACCCGGAACTGCCGGACCGTGGGGCGAGGCGCACGGCGAGCAGCGGCTGCGCGCGCGGCTGCGCGAGACGCAGTCGCGGGGGTACGCGCTCAACCCCGGACTCATCGTCGAGGGGAGCTTCGGGCTCGGCGCCGCCGTCTTCAGCCGCGAGGGGCACCCGCAGTGGGCTCTGAGCCTCACCGGCGTCCAGTTCCGCTTCGGCCCCGAGCGACTCGCCGACCTCGGCCGCACGCTGCTCGCACACGCGCATCAGCTGACGACGCGGGTGGCGGCGACGTCGCGCTGACAGCCCGGCTCAGTCCTGCGTCGTGTACGCCGAGCTGCTCCTGCACGACGGCGGCCACGGCATCCGCACCCCGCTCGGAGAGCACGATCGTGTAGTGGTTGACGTCCGGGACGGCGACGTGGTCGAGCCCCGGGTAGGCGTCCAGCAGTTTCGGCAGCCGGTCGTCGGCGTACAGCGGCGGCAGCTGGTCGAGCAGTCCCCGCTCGGCGGTGAGAAGCACCGTCGGATGCCGCAGGTTCGCGAGCGCATCGAGGATCGCCGTGCCGGTGTTCTGGTCGAGGGAGTCCTCTTCGAGCGTCGCGTAGCTGGTCGAAGGTCGCAGCTCGGGCTCCTCGCCGACGAGGTCGTACTCCAGATACGCCTCGAGCGCGGGCGACCAGTCCCGGCGGAACGCCGGGTGCGCGCGCCAGAAGTCGAGGTATGCGTCGACAGACCCGAAGCGCATCGCCAGTCGGTCGGCGGTGGGGCCCAGGACGAGCTGGATCACCTCATCGGGCGACAGTCCTTCGGGCAGGTCGAGCGGCAAGCCGCCGTCGACGAGCACGAGGCGCGACACGCGCTCGGGATAGAGCTCGCCCAGCACGAGCGCGACGAAAGCGCCCATGGAGTGTCCGACCACGACCGCCCGCTCGAGATCAAGCGCGTCGAGCACCGCGATCAGGTCTCGCGCGTGCGCGTCCAGACCCGCGGGTCCTGCGAGTCCGTTGCTGCGGCCCCGGCCGCGCAGGTCGGGAGCGATCAGCCGGGCGAACGGCAGCCGCTCCGCCACCAGCGGCCACGAGACATGGGATGCCGTCACTCCGTGGATCAGCAGGACCGGGGGTGCGGCATCCGCTGCCTCGTCGTCGGGCTCCCAGATGCCGACGCGCATGTCGCCGCCGGCGACGGCGACATCGACGGTGCGGTAGGAGCTCATCGAGCCGTCCACCCGCCGTCCATCGTGTAGGAGGCTCCGGTAACCATCCCGGCGTTGTCGGAGACGAGCCAGCCGACCAACGAGGCGACCTCCTCGGGTTCGATGAGCCGCTTGATCGCGTTCTCGGTGAGCAGGACCTTCTCGAGGACCTCATCCTCGGGGATGCCGTGCACCCGCGCCTGGTCGGCGATCTGGTGCTCCACCAGCGGAGTGCGCACGTAGGACGGATTGATGCAGTTGCTGGTGACTCCGTGGGTGGCCCCCTCGAGAGCGGTGACCTTCGAGAGCCCCTCCAGGCCGTGCTTGGCCGTGACATACGCGGATTTGAACGCACTCGCTCGCAGGCCGTGGGCGCTCGAGACGTTGACCACGCGGCCCCAGCCTCGCCGGTACATACCCGGCAGAACCGCCCGGATGAGCAGGAACGGCGACTCGACCATGAGCCGCTGCATGAGCCGGAAGTCCTCCGGGTCGAACTCCGGAATGGGGCTGACGCGTTGAATGCCGACGTTGTTGACGAGGATGTCGGCATCGAGCGAGATGTCGTCCAGCGCCTTCGTGTCGGCGAGGTCGATGAGCCACGGATCTCCGTGCACCTCGTCGGCGACCGACTCGGTCAGGTAAACGTGGTGATCGGCAACCACCACATGCGCACCGCGGGCGGCGAACTCGCGCACGCACGCGAGCCCGATGCCGCTCGCGCCGCCGGTGACGAGCGCGCGCTTGCCCGCGAGATCCTGTTGTGTCATGTCTTCGAGCCTTCCCCTGCCGTGCGATCCGCTGCGCTGCGCGGCGCCAGCGCGTTGTCGATGAACCGCATCATGTCGTCGAACACCTGCGGGTCGAGCACCGACGGCGGTGTGCCTGCCGCATCCCTCTCCCACAGCAGGAATCGCATGCCGATCAGCTCGCCCATGCCCATCAGGGCCCACGCGGTCACTTCGGGGTCGAGCGCGCGGTCGACGTCGCCGCTGTCCTGGGCCGCGCGGAGCCCCGCCTCGTAGCCCTCGACGATGCGGGAGTAGTGCAGGCGCAGCGTCTCGGGTGAGACGAACTCCGCCTCTCGGACGACGCGGTAGAGAGCCGGGTGCTCGGCGGTGAAGCGGAAGAACCCGGTGAATCCGGCGCGCTCGGCTTCGAGGCGCGAGGAGGCGCCGGCCATCGCCTCCGACATCGAGTGGCGCACACGCCGGTTGAGGTCGATCACGAGCGCCTCGAAGATGGCCTGCTTGCTGTCGAAGTAGAGGTAGAACGTGCCCAGGCCGATGCCGGCGCGCTCGGTGATCTTGACGATCGACGCCTCGTGATAGCCCTGCTCGGCGAAGACGACCTCGGCCGCCTCCAGCAGACGCCGGCGCGTCGCCTCGCCTCGCTTGGTGAGCGGTCGCCCGGTCGCCGACGAGACCAGCCCGGCCTCGCCCTCGATCAGTTCATCGGGAATGGTCATGCTGCTCACCTTCCAGGAGGGCTCGGGCGCGATCCCGCAGCCGGGAGCGCGCGAGCTTCTCGATCGTCGACCGCGGCAGCGACTCGACGAACTCCACACGCACGGGAACCTTGAACGCGGCGAGATTCCGCCGCGCGTGCGCGAGCACCTCGTCGGCCGACAGCGGCACACCGCCGGCGGGCACGACGAACGCCAGCCCGCGCTCACCCCAGACCGGGTCGGGAATGCCCACGACCGCAGCCGCCTCGACGAGCGGATGCAGGCAGAGCGCGTACTCGACCTCGGCCGGCGCCACGTTCTCACCGCCCGAGATGTAGATGTCCTTGATGCGGTCGACCACGCGGTACACGCCCTCCGCATCGCGGTGCACGAGGTCGCCGGTGCGCAGCCACTCCCCCGCCATCGCCTTCGCAGTCGCCGCGTCGTCGCCGAGGTAGCCGGCGAACACGCTCGGTCCGCGCACCCACAGCTCACCGGTCGCCTCGCCCTCGAGCGGAAGCAGCGTCTCGGGGTCGGCGATGCGCACGCCGACGTGCGGATACGGCCGCCCGACCGCGCCTGCGTGGGATGCCGCATCCTCTGCGGTCAGGTGCAGCACGTTGGGCGCGGCTTCGGTGAGGCCGTAGCCCTGGGTCAGCGCAACTCCGCGCGCCGCCCATTCGGTCTGCAGCATCGCCGGCATCGTCGCCCCGCCGACGAGGGCGAGCCGGAGCGACGACACGTCGGTCGCCTCCCACTCGCGGTCCGCGGCGAGCATCGCGTACTGGGTGGGCACGCCCATCATCGCGGTCACGCGGCGCTCGCGGATCAGCTGCAGGGCGCGTGCGGGCTGGAACGACCGCTCCAGCACGACGGTCGCCCCGGCCCACCAGGCGAGCAGCGGCTGGCAGTTCCAGCCGGCGACATGGAACTGCGGCAGCATCGCCAGGACGACGTCGTCCTGGGTCAGCGGCAGGGCCTGCGCGAGGGCGAGGTTGTTCCAGAAGCAGTTGGCGTGCGTCAGCACCACACCCTTCGGCGCCGCCTCGCTCCCGGAGGTGAAGATCACCAGCAGCGGGTCGTCATCGCGAACGTGACGCACGGGGACCGGTTCACGCGCAGGCGGAACGGACGCTTCGACACCCGTCGAGCCGAGCTGCGCGGTCGGCGGCGCGACGGCGAGCGCGCCCAGCGCCTCACCCGCCAGCGACTCGTACTCGTCGTCGTAGAGCACGAGCGCGGGATCGGCGCGCCGCAGGACATCGCCGAGCTCGCGGGGGGTGAGCCGCCAGGAGAGCGGCACGAACGCGATGCCGGCGAGCGCGCATGCGAAGAAGGCGACGACGTGGTCGGTGGAGTTGCCCGAGATCGTCGCGACCCGACCTCCGGCGCCGTAGCCCGCCCCGCGCAGCGCCTCCGCGAGCTCCGTGGCGCGCACCGCGAGGGTCGCATAGTCGATGGTGACGCCGCGGTCATCGATCGCGATCCGCCGCGGCGACTGGGCGGCGCGATCGGTCAGCCAGCGGCCGATGGTGTGCGACCCGTCTTCGAGTGAGTCTTCCCAGCTCATGCGCGCACCTCGACCGGAGCTTCGGCCTCGGCATCCGCGTCGTCGATGCTGCGCAGCGACAGCCGCACCTTCTCGCCGCGGCGTCGGCGCCACCAGGCGTCGATCGTGCCGGCGATGCCGCCCGGAAGGAACATCACGACGAGGATGAAGAGCACTCCGAGCAGGAACAGGGGCTCGGACAGCGGGATGCGCAGCACGTCGGGGAGGCCGGCGATGGCGTCGGATCCGGCGAGCACCGTCAATCGCTGGTCGAGCAGTGTGTAGACCACGCCCCCCACGATGGCACCCCAGCGGAACCCGACGCCACCGAGGACGACCATGACCAGGATGGTGATCGTGAGGTCGGCCGACACCGCCCTGGGCACCGTGCCCGACTGCAGCAGCATGTAGGCCACGCCGGCGAGGCTCGCCAGCACCGCGGCGATGACGAAGACGATCAGCTTCGCGCGATAGGGGCGAAGCCCGAGCACCCGCACGCGCTGCTCGTTCTCGCGCGTCGCGCGGGCGAGGTGGCCGAGCCGCGAGGTGTCGACCCACAGCACGACGAGGTAGACGATCACGAGCACGACGAGCGTCAGCCAGTAGAGGTTGCGCGTGTTGATGACGCCGATGAGGAGGTCGGGCACCTGCTCGGTGGCAAGGCCGAGCCCCTCCTCCCCGCCGGTGACATCGGAGTTGCGGCGCACGAGGACGGATCCTGCCTGGGCGAACGCGAGGGTCACCATCGCGAACGGGATGCCCGACACGCGCATCGCGACTGCGCCGGTCAGGAAGGCGATCACCATGCCGCCGATCAGCGCGAGGAAGATGCCGGGGAACAGCGGCACGCCGAAATGCTCGAGCGCGATGCCGAGACCGTACGCGCCCGCTCCGAAGTACAGCGCGTGTCCGAAGGACAGCATCCCGGCCGAGCCGAGCAGCAGGTTGTACGACAGGGCGAGCGCGGCGAAGACCATGCAGAGCGAGAGCAGCGCGAGCGTGCCCGGCATGTAGGTGGGGGTGGGGAGGATGCCGGGAAGCGAGATGTTCAGGAGCGGAAGGATCGCCATGAGGACGGCGAGCGCGACGCCGATGATCGCGGGCATCCATCTTCCCGGTCGGTGAGCCTGTCGCGGGGTCATGCCTTCCTCCCCAGGATGCCCGACGGCCGTACCAGCAGCACCAGGGCGAGGAGGATCACGACGATGAAGTCGCCGGTTCCGTTGAGGTACGAGTTGGCGAACTGCTGGAGCACGGCGACGAGCACCGAGGCGATCGCGGCGCCGGTGAGCGATCCGAGCCCGCCGATCACCGTCACGATGAACGCGAAGATCAGCAGCGTCGAGCCGAGATGGGCGGACACGAAGGTCGTGTAGTGCATGGCGAGCACTCCGCCGATGCCCGCAGCGGCGCCGCCGATCGCGAAGACGAGCGTGAACGACCGGCGCACGTCGATGCCGAGAGCGGTGACCATGGCGCGGTTCTCCACGCCGGCGCGGATGATCATGCCGTACCGGGTCTTCTGGAGGAACAGCACGAGCGCTGCCAGCACGAGGGCCGCGGCGATCATCAGCACCCAGTACGTGTTCGGGATGCGGGCACCGAGCACCTCGGTGGTCTGCTTCAGCCACGGCGGCCCGGCGATGTTGATCGGGTCGGTGCCCCAGATGCCCTCGAACAGCGCGACGGCCGCGAACGACAGGCCCACCGTGACCAGCACCTGCTCGATGTGCCGCTCGTAGAGCGGGCGGATCAGCACGAGCTCGGTGAGCGTCGCGAAGGCCGCGCCCACGAGGGCTCCGACCAGGATCGAGAGCAGGAACGAGCCCCACGACGCGGTGCCGAGTGCCTGCGCGACGAGCCAGCCCATGAATGCGCTCAGGGTGAGGAAGGCACCGTGAGCGAAGTTCAGAACGTGCATCAGCCCGTAGATCAGGCTGAGGCCGGATGCGACGAGGAAGTAGAGCGCGCCGAGTCCGACGCCGGTGATGAGGGTGAGGACGAGCATGCTCATGCACCCACCTCCGCATGCACGCCGAGCAGCCGCCGGGTCAGGTCGTCATCGTCGAGGATCTCGCGGGCGATACCGGTGTGCACCACGCGGCCGCCGCCGATCACGATCGCACCGTCGGCGAGCCGGCGGACCACCTCGAGGTTCTGCTCGACGAGCAGGATCGGGACGATCTTGGATGCCTCCAGCAGCGCGTCCGTGACCTCGGTGACGATCTTCGGCGCAAGTCCCTTCGTGGGCTCGTCGACCAGGAGGAGCTTGTTGTCGTTGAGGAGCGCCCGCGCGACCGACACCATCTGCTGCTGCCCTCCGGAGAGCGTGCCGGCCATCTGGTCGCGGCGCTGGACGAGGTCGGGAAACAGCGCGTCGACGAACTCGCGACGCGGATTGCGCTGCCGTTCCGCCAGCGCGAGGTTCTCGGCGACCGTGAGCTTGGCGAAGACCTCGCGGTCTTCGGGGACGTAGCCGACGCCGCGCTGCACGATGCGGTGGGTGGCGAGGCCGTCGATCCGCTCGCCGGCGAGGGTCACCTCGCCGCGGCGGGAGATGAGACCCAGGATGCCGCGCAGCGTCGAGGTCTTGCCCACCCCGTTGCGCCCGAGCACCGCGGTGATGCCGGTGGCGGGCACCGAGAAGGTGACGTCCTCGACGACCTGCTGTCCGGCGATCGAGCAGCGCAGGCCCCGCACGTCGAGGATCGCGTCGGCCGCGATGTCGGCGGGGCTCATGCGGCGGTTCCGGTTCCGAGGTAGGCGCTCTGCACGAGCGGGTTGTCCATGATGTGCTGGGGCGTGTCGTAGGCGATGATGCTGCCGAAGTACAGAACGGCCACCTTCTGGACGAGGCCCATCAGCACGTCGATGTGATGTTCGACCATCAGCACCGTGCAGCCGTTCTGCCGCTGCATCTCGCGGATGTTCTCGACGAGCCCGGCGACGTCTCCGGAGCCGACGCCGGCCATGGGTTCGTCCAGCAGCACGATGCTCGCGTTCGTCACGAGCAGCACCGCGATCTCGAGCTTGCGCTTGTCGCCGTGCGAGATGTCGCCGGCGGGTGTGTCGAGCTTGTGGCCGAGTCCGACGGCTTCGAGCTTGGCCACGGCCAGCTCGGTGGCGGCATCCGTTCGCCGGGGAAACCGGAAGAGCGAGTAGTCCCCGCCGAGCGAGACCTGTGCGGCCAATCGCACGTTCTCCAGGACGGTGAGCCTCGGAAAGAGGCTGGAGGTCTGGAAGGTGCGTCCCAGTCCCGCCCGCGCCCGAGCGGGCACGGACGCCGAGGTGATGTCGTCGCCGTTCATCAGGACGCGTCCTGATGTCGGCTTCATCAGGCCGGAGATCACGTTGAACAGCGTGGTCTTGCCGGCGCCGTTGGGCCCGATGACGCCGACGAGCGAGCCGGCGGCGACATCGAGTTCGACATCCTTGAGGATCGTCGCGCCGCCGATCTGCAGGCCGAGGCCTTCGATGCGGAGAGCGGACGGGACTGGGGTGCTCATGCGTTGATTGTGCCTACTGCGCTTCGGCCGGAGCGACCTCGTCGGCCGCAGCCGTGTCGACCAGCTCGGGCACGAACGTGTCGCCGTCCGCGACGAGCTTCGCCTGGTACATCTCCTGGATGAGGGCGTGGTCGCCCTCGCGCACGGTCATCGCACCCTTCGGCCCGTCGAACTCGAAGCCCTCGAGCGCGGCGATCATCGCGTCGACGTCTCCCTTGCCCTCCTGGATGGCGTGGACGATCATGATCGCCGCGTTGAAGCCATCGGGGCTGAACAGGTCGGGAGTCGCGCCCGCCTCGTCGAGGAGGTCGATCATCGCGGTGTTGACCTCGTTCTCGTTCGCTCCCGGGAAGTAGTGGTTGAGGAAGCTGATCTTCTCGGATGCCTCACCGTACGCCGCGAACGTCGCCGAGTCGCCGAGACCGGTCACGACGGGGATCTCGTCGAGCACGCCCTGCTGGCTCATCGCCTGCCACATCGCGCCGGAGGTCGCGCCGGCCCACGCGACGAAGACGAGGTCGGGGTCGCCCGCGAGCACCTGCTGCGCGAACGGGGTGAACTCGGTGACGTCCTCGGCGACGAGCACGGAGTTCACGGTCGCCCCCTGTGCGCCCAGGATCGCCTTGACGGCGGCCTCGTTGCCCTGGCCGAACGCGCTGTTCTGCGCGAACACGGTGATCGTCTTGCCCTCGATGTCATCGAGGAACGTTCCGGCGGTCGCGACATCCTGTGCGCTCTGGCGGCCGGAGCGGAAGGTGTAGTCGTTGATGCCCGTGATCGCGTCGGCCGCTGCCGGGCCGGAGACGAAGAGCACCTGGTTCTGCGCGGCCTGCTCGGCCACCGCCAGCGCGACACCCGACGACGCGCTGCCGCCGATGATGTTGACACCGGCTCCGATGAGCTCCTTGACGGCGGTGACCGCCTTGTCGGGGTCGCCGGCGTCGTCCTTGTACTCCACGGTGATCGCCGTGCCGTCGACCTCGTTCGTGCCGTCGGTGGCGTAGTCCAGCCCCGCCTTGAACGCGTCGAGGTACTGCTTGCCATAGCTTGCGAGCGGACCCGTCTCGCTCGTGACGATGCCCACCGTGATCTCGGCCGGACCCGTAGGCGTCTCGGACGCGTCGCCGCTCGGCGCCCCGGCCTGCGGGGCGCAGGCCGCCAGAACGAGCGCGGCGGTGGCGACCACCGAGCCCAGGAGCAACTTCTTCGTAACCCGCATGTGCGTGCCTTTCACCGTTGGAAGGGAGATTACCTGAAACATGATTCAGGTTGTTGCAACCGTAGGAAGGCGCGTCGGCTCTGTCAAGTTCACGCCGCGGTGCATCGGCACTCGTTACCGATTCGGGATGATCAGGCGTTCAACAGCTCTTTGGCCTCACGCAGGTCTAGGCTCAGCGGGCCGTCATCGAACCGGCTGGCGATTTCGGCCAGCATGTGCATTGCGGAATCGCGTCCGTCGGTGGACTCATTGACCCGACAAATCCTTACCGCTGCCCGCAGTTGCGATATCCCCACATTGAGGGCGCGGGCTCGGCCGAGCGCCAAACGGTACCAGTGCTCGGCTTCCGCGACGTCGCGGCCCTGCTGGGTAGCGAGCGCCAGCAGCAGGTCGCCCTTCAGCACGTAGAACTCGCTGAGCAGGGACGTGCCGGCATCGGCGCTCATCATCTCGATGGCCGGATCGATTTTCGGAAGCCCCTCGGCAGGCCGCCCCGCGTGGAGACAGGCCGCGGCCTGAATCGAGAGCAGCATCGGCCAGAAGACAGGCGGTGACTTGAGCCCCTGATAGAGATTCATCCCGGCGGTGACGTTGGCCAGGCCCTCGGCTTGGCCGACGCCGACCTGCGCAGCGCCGAGGACAATGGTTCCGGCCGCCTTCCAGATCTGGAAGCCGTGGTCTTCGGCGATATCGAGCAGGCCGACGGCGCGCTCCAACACGGTGTCGAAATCACGGAGCCAGACGTGGAGAACGCAAGAGTGGAAGCGGGCGAAGGCGTCGGTGAACGGGTGGCTCAGCTCGCCGGCAAGGGTCAGCGCCTCATCCATGCGTTCGGCGGCCCGCTCCGGATGACCCAGCAGCCACAAGGTGATTGCGGAGGTTGTATGACTTGCGACCCTGGGGTCGTTGCCCCCGGCGCGCGAGCTGAATGCGTGCGGCGGGAGGGTCGCGCCGATCGCGATTGCTCGATCGAGGTCGTCGAGGCCGCCCTGGAGGTCGTCGACGAACATCTTGTTGGTGCCCACCAGCAGATGACCTTCGACCAGCATCTCCGGGTTGTCGACTCGTTCGGCGAACGCGAGGAGTTCGCGTCCGAGCTGCGTGCCCCGCTGTGGGTCTCCGCGGAGGTTGTAAAGGTTGGCCAGCGCCCGAAGCGCCGAGAACTGCTGATGGCTATGGGTGCCGCCGCGTTCGAAGAGTTCGAGGCTTCTGCCGAACGCCTCTTCGACTTCCGGGGTGTACCCCTTGGTCGACATGAGTGCGCGCGCGAGGCTCGTTCTCAGCGCGATCTCCTGGTTGATCCGGTCGGGCGAGGATGCGCTCTTGGCGAGAACGGCGAGCATGTCGGCGGTGAGCCCCACGGTGTCGAGATACCACCCGTGCGCCTCGTTGAGGATGAGAAGGCCGCCCGCGAGCATTTCGAGCTGCGCTAGTTCCTCCCTCGCGACCCAATAGCGCCACGCAAGGCGAAGGTTTCCCACTTCGGCGGCCAACGCCGAGAGGGCGACAAGGCGGCCTGCACCGGTGAGTTCCGGGCGGGCGCGCTGCACAAGGTCGGCGTAGTAGCCGGCATGGGCGTGCTTGATGCGCGCTGCGATCTCGGGGTACTGATCGAGCCGATCCTGCGCGAATTCCCGTATCGTTTCGAGCATCGCGAACCGGGTCTCATAGGTAGGCACTCCGACCTGGCGGATCAAGCTCTTCTCGATGAGGCTGGTGAGCCCGTCGAGGACATCCGGCGTTCCGACACCGCCCGGACCGGCCGAAGCCGCAACGGCCTGGACCGCCGCAAGATCGGTGTCGGCGAAGACCGCGAGCATCTGGAGCAGACGCTGCTCCTCGGGCTCCAGGAGTTCATAACTCCAGTCCATGGTGGCGCGCAGCGCCCGCTGCCGCTCGGGCAGATCGCGCGGACCGGAGCTGAGAAGTTTCAGCCTGTTCCCGAGTTGGTGCAGCAACGCTTCCGGTGATAGGAGGCGCAAACGCGCCGCCGCGAGCTCGATCGCCAGAGGCAAGCCGTCGAGCCGGCGGCAGATCTCCGCAACGGCCGCCGCATTCTCGTCCGTCAGCTCAAAGTCGGGCCGGACCGCCTTGGCGCGGTCGAGGAAGAACTGGGTGGCCTCAAAGGCCTGCACCTCCTCGGCGGAAACCTTCCGCGCTGCCGCCGGTGGGAGGGCCAACGGCGGAATGGGGTAGGTGTGCTCTCCCCTCAGGTGCAGCGTCTCGCGACTGGTGACCAGGATGTGAACCGAAGGGCACTCGGCAAGCAGCTCCGCGACCATCGTGGCTGCTGTCGTAACCTGCTCGAAGTTGTCGAGGACGAGCAGCAGGCGGCGCTCGCGCATGTGGTCGGCAAGGACTTCCTTAGGCGGCCGCTCGACCTCCTCGCCCAGCCCGATGGCCCTCGTGATGGCGGTGAGGACGGCATTCGTGTCGCGGGCACGCGAAAGGTCGACGAAGACCACGCCATCAGGAAAATCGGGCAGTGCAGCATTCGCGGCTTCGATCGCCACGGTCGTCTTGCCGGTGCCTCCCGTCCCGAGCAGGGTCAGCAGGCGCGCAGCCGGGTCCTTGAGACGTTCGCCGATCTCGCTGAGCTCGGTCTGACGCCCGATGAGTACCGCGGTCCGTGCGGGCAGATGCGCTGCCAGCGGAGTCGACATCCGGCCTGCGGTTCCTGGAGGTTCTTTGTCGAGTGCGGCAAGCTTGGCGACGAGCTCCGTGAACAGCGTGTCGGCGTCCTTGATGGTGACGAGTTCGGCGCGGCGCAGCGTGAACAGCCGGGCCGCCTCGCCGGTGGGCGGCCTGCGGGCAGCCCAGAAGGTGGCGTAGCGGTGTGTCGTCGCCCGCTCGAAGGCGCGCCGCAGGGCGGTGTCCCAGTCCGCGGACCACCCGCAGACGATGAGCCCATATTCGTCGAGCACGCGATCGAGGAGCCTCTCGACCGCAGGGTGATAGAAATCGAGCTCCGCGGGCGTGTTCTTGATGCGGGTGTCGAGGTAGTCGCCGTTGACCTTGATGACAGTGCAGCGGCTGCGTGCGAGGGCGCCCGCCCCTTCGAGTGAGTCCGGCGTGCCGAGGGTCGTCGGCTCGACGCCGGCGCGTTCGAGCGCGTGTTCCAGGAGTCGGTCGAAATTGGTCGTCAGGAACACCGTGATGTAGCCGCGCGCCGCCAGCTGGGCGAGAGCGTGATGGCTCGCGCCCGGGACGCGCAGACCCTGACGACGCTGTTCCTCGGTCGGTTCGAAATACCCTCGCAAGAGCTCGCTGCGCTGGGTCGGGGAAGTCGCGAGCTCGTCGAGGAGCGTACTGTAGTCGGGCTCTTCACCGAACCTGGCGCGGTACCAGGCGAACGGATCGTCGCCGAGCTCGGTTCCTTCCAGGGCTGCGACCTTGGCGATCAGATCGGCGACGATCTGGCGCCCGGTCGGGATGCCTGCCGCGGCCGATAGCCCGGAGCCCAGTAGCGCGGCGTACGCGCCCCGGCTCGAGCTGAGTGCGAGAGCCAACCGAACCGTCGGGTCGAGTGCAGGAGTCAACTTTTCGATCACTCCTCGGGCCTGCGAAACGTGGATTGGCAAGGCATCACAACGAGGTGGCTGTCTAGGGCAAACCTTACAACAGCGCTATCTCGGGGGGCACTGCTCTTCTATCGGCTCCTCGCCGCGGGCTTGTCCTCACCTGCCTTCGGCGGGTCGGCGGTGACGTCGATCAGCTCCTGGCCCCGATCGGTCGACCAGATGGCCGCGAGACCCCGGTTGCCGTGCTGCGATGCGCGGACGGCGCGCTCATCGGCCCAGCTGTTCAGCCGATGCCCTGCGTGACCGCGCACGTGCTCGAACGTGACGTCGGGCAGACCGACGGTTCGGCGCGCGTCCCGCGCCTCGATGAGGGCGCGCAGGATGTCGGCGTTCTTCGTCGGCTCCTTCGTGCTGGTCTTCCACCCGCGTCGGGCGTGGGCATCCATCCACGACTGGTAGGTGTTGATCGCGTACATCGAGTCAGCCTGGATGTGCAGATCGGCCACGTGGGCGTGGTCGCGGACTGCGTAGAGCACGGCCAGCAGCTCACCGATGTTGTTGGTGCCTGCCTCCAGTGAACCCGCGGCCCAGCGACCGTCTTCGCCGACCCAGGCCCACCCGGCCGGACCGGGATTGCGCATGCAGGCACCGTCGGTCGCGACCGTGTACCGGCTCATGCCCGGCCTCCCTCGACGGATGTCGGCACCAAACACGGAAGGGCCCCGCGAGGGACCCTTCGGCTGAAACGTGCACCCCCAGGGACTTGAACCCTGAACCCACTGATTAAGAGTCAGTTGCTCTGCCGATTGAGCTAGAGGTGCAGTGGTCCACCAGGGCGAACCGAGGGTCAACATTACCATCACGATTGCGCCACCCGGAAATCGGGTCAGCGCCACCGGTTATCCTGGAAAGCGTGACCTCCCCCTCCCACCCGGTGTCCTTCACCGCGCCGTTCGAGGGAGATCTCCAGGCCGATCTGGCACTCGCTCTCAGGCTGGCGGATGCTGCAGACGAAGCATCCATGGCACGCTTCGACGCGTCGGATCTCGATGTCCAGCTCAAGGCCGATGCCACCCACGTGACCGAGGCCGACCTCGCGACCGAGCGCGCGATCCGGGCGATCCTCGAGGCTGAGCGACCGGACGACGGTGTGTTCGGCGAGGAGTTCGGCATCACCGGCGACGCCGCGCGGCAGTGGATCATCGACCCGATCGACGGCACCGCGAACTACCTCAAGGGCATCCCGATGTGGACGACCCTGATCGCCCTCGCCGTCGACGGCGTGCCGCGCGTCGGCGTGGCCAGTCAGCCGGCCCTCGGGCGGCGGTGGTGGGCGGCCACGGGCTTGGGCGCGTGGACGAACACACCCGACGGCGGTGTGAAGCGGCTCTCCGTGTCCTCGGTCGATGAGGTGTCGGCGGCGAGCGCCAGCTTCCAGAGCATCAGGCAGTGGGACGAGGCCGGCGAACTGGATGCCGTCGTCCGGCTCTCGCGCGCGGTCTGGCGCGACCGCGGCTACGGCGACACGTGGCCCTACATGCTGCTCGCCGAAGGCCGGCTCGAATTCGTCGCGGAGTTCGGCGTCAAGGAGTACGACGTCGCGGCACTCGTGCCGATCATCACGGAGGCGGGTGGCCGCTTCACCTCATACACCGGCGCCGACTCGATCGGCGAGCGATCGTCGCTTGCCACCAACGGCATCCTGCACACCGCCTTCCTCGACCTGCTGCACCCGACCGCATCACCGGAGCCTCCTCGATGACTCGCCCGCTGTCCCTGCTCGGAGCCGGTGCCCTGCTCGCGGCGACGCTGCTCGCCTCGACGGCCTGCTCCGCTCCCACCTCGGCACCCGACTCGTCCAAGGCTCCCGACCCGGTCGCGACGTCGCCCGCGCCGACACCCGACGCGTCGCCGACTGCGGCTCCGGCCGGTGACCCGACGTGCGAGACGATCATCTCGCCCGCCGTCGTGGCCGACTTCGAGAGCGTCGGGTGGACCGTGCGCGAAGAGCCGCTCCGCGCCGGTGAGATGGAGATCCCCGGCGGGATCCAGTGCGTGTGGGGCGACTTCTCGGTGGCCACCGACCACGTGCAGATCTTCGGCTGGGCGCCGATCGAGGAAGACGACGCATCCGAAGTGCAGGATCATCTCGTCGAGGCGGGCTGGCGTGTCGAGAAGGATCCCACCGGGGTCATCGTCACCGAGAGCTCCGACACGACGGTCGCCACCGACGACGAGGGCTACGGCCTGACATACCTCTTCGGCGACGGCTGGGTGAAGTACGCCGACACCAAGCAGGGGCTGATCCTGATCGTGTGGCCGTCGTCCTCATGAATCGGATCTGCGGGGGGATGAAGTGAAGCAGCGCACGGCATGGGTGATCACCGTCGTGGCGGCATCTGCAGCGGCCGTCGCGACCGTCGTCCTCCTCGGTGCGGCGCTCGCCCCTGCCCCACCACCGCCTGAGATCGCGGTGGTGCCCCAACCCGTGGACGTTGTGGGCGTGCGGGGTGAGCCTTTCGTGGTCGATGCCGGTACCCGGATCGTCGTCGACGCGCAGCCTCCAGAAGTGCAAGGCACCGCGGAGATGTTGGCGGCCCTGCTACGGCCGGCCAGTGGTTTCGACGTGCCGGTCGTCACCGACGAGGATGCGCAATCGGGCGACATCGCTCTTGTGGTCGGTGAGGGCGAGGCCCCCGATGGTCACGGCAAGGAGGGTTACCGGCTGCGTTCCGAGAGTTCCGGCGTGCGCATCGGCGCGGACACGCCCGCGGGCATCTGGAACGGCGTGCAGACGCTACGTCAGCTGCTGCCGGCCGCCCTCGAATCGGGTCAGACGCTCGACGACCCGCTCGAGGTCGTAGCCGTCGAGATCACGGATTTCCCGCGGTTCGCCTATCGCAGCACCATGCTGGATGTCGCGCGCCACTTCTTCTCGGTTGAAGACGTCGAGCGCTACATCGACGAGATCTCGATGTTGAAGATAAACACCTTCCACCTGCACCTGGCCAACGACCAGGGCTGGCGCATCGAGATCGAGGGATGGCCTCTGCTCACCGAGATCGGCGGGCAGTACGAGGTGGATGCCGGACCCGGCGGGTACTACACACAGGACGAGTTCCGCGGCCTTGTCGAGTACGCGGCAGCGCGCAACGTCATGATCGTGCCCGAGGCCAACATGCCCGGGCACACGCACGCCGCACTGACCGCGTACCCCGAGCTCACGTGCGACGGTGTGTCGCCCCAGCCGCACACGTTGGCCGCCGGCGGCGGCAGTTCTCTCTGCCCGACGAGCCTGGCAGCCGAGCAGATGGCCGTCGACGTCATCACCCAGCTCGCGGCGCTCGCGCCTGGCCCGTACCTGCACCTCGGAGGAGACGAAGTCTCGGGTTACACCGAGGAGGAGTACGTCTACTTCATGGGCCTCACCTCGGCGGCAGCCGCCGAGGCAGGCAAGACCGTCGTGGGGTGGCAGGAGCTGGGCGCGTCCAAGAACCTGCCCGCCGGCACGATCGGGCAGTACTGGGGCTACACCGAGCCGAACGAGCTCGGCACGGAGCTCGTGCATTCGTTCCTCGACCAAGGCGGCCGCATCGTCATGTCACCGCCTGACAAGGCCTACATCGATCAGGTCTACCCAGACGATGACAGTCTCGGACTCGACTGGGCCGGCCCGAGCGGCGTCGCCGATGCCTACGACTGGGACCCCTCGCGCATCTTCGACGGCGTCGGGGACGATCAGGTGCTCGGCATCGAAGCCCCGTTATGGACCGAGACCATCGCCTCCATCGAGGATGTCGAGTTCATGGCGTTCCCCCGACTTGGGGCACTCGCAGAGATCGCTTGGTCACCGCTGCCGAACGACGGGGTAACTCGGGACTTCGACGATTTTGCGCCTCGCTTGAACGCCTTCCTCGACCGGTTCGACGTGATGGGTGTCAATTACCACCGATCGAGCGATCTCGGCCCCTAGGCGGCTTCACCCGGCCGATCTTCGGCATCGCCGTGGCAGTCACCGCGATCGTCACCACGCTGATCGTGAATCGCCGCAATGCCCGCAAGGATGGTGAAGCCGGTCCGCCTGCGGACGCCCAGGCGCCGTCGCCCGATGACGCGTCGCCCGCGGGCTGACCCCGCCCTAAAGCACCACGGGGATCGCGTCCAGGAAGGCGCGGTATCCGTCGGCGTCGGGCTGAAGGAACGTTGTCAAGTCGTCGGGCGACGCCTCACGGGAGGACCGTGAGGATGGCATCCCGGTAGGCGACGTACCCCGCCGGGTTGGGATGCAGGAACGTGAGCTGGTCGGTCGGATCAGCGCCGAGCCAGACCGGTTCGGTCCCGCCGATGCGGTGTGCGCCGAATTCGACGGGAGCCCATTTCACTTTGGCGCCCGCGGTAAGTGCCGTCAGACCCAGTTGCGTGTTCAGGATGTCGACGAGCTGATTCACGTTGTCGGTGAGCGGGGAGTACTCCTCAGCGAACGGCACCGGATAGCCGGTGACCACGATCGTCGCGTTGGGCGATCGGGAGCCGATCATCGCGAGCAGCTCCCCGAGTTGTGCGGGGATCTGGCCGGAGTTCAGATATTCGCTCGCGTCCTGCACCGCGTCATTGCATGCGGCGGGCGTGGTGCCGCTCACACAGGCCGCATACAAGGCAGGCAGGTTCACGCCGTTCGCGCCGACCGTCAGCGTCACGAGCGTGGTCCCCCGGTTGGTCTGGGCGATCTGGCTGGTCGCGACATCCGTGATCGTGGCACCTGTGCACGCGGCATTGCGCAGGAGGCTCACTTTGGGCTCGGCGTTGAGCAGTTCGGGGTAGCCGGCGGGGCTGCGCAGGCAGGCATCGACGTAGTCGCCGCCTCCCTGGCCCGCCGCGACGGAATCACCGAGCGCGACGTACTTCGAAACCGGCGAGGCGCCCGGTGCTGCTGCAGCCGGACCGGCGATCCCCCCAAGGACCGCCACGAAAGCGATAAGAGCCGCGAAGATGCTTGCACGGACGCGGCCTTTCCGTGCTGATGGTGCCGTCATGGTCACAACGTAGACCCGCGGAGGTGCGCTGTCACCCCGTCTCGGCGCGGACACGATCCTCAGGTCACGCGGCGGTTCGACGCTGGGTCGTCCCGGTGAGCGACCTCAGAAGCGCAGCATGATCTTCCCCGCGCGACCGGGCTGGGCGCTCGCCGCCGCGGCTGCGCGAGCGGCCTCGAAGGGATACACCGCTTCCACAGGCAGCGGGACCTCACCAGAGCCGATGCGCTGAATCAGCTCCCCGAACAAGGCGTCGCGCTTGGCGGGGTCGATCGTCCGGGCCACGGTGCTCGCCCAGAAGCCCTTCACGGTCGCCCCTCTGAAGATCAGGTCGCCCGCCGAGATCTGGAGCATGTCCGATCCCATTGCGCCGAATGACACGAGCGTGCCGCCTTCACCGAGGAGCGACAGCAGTTCGCCCGCCGCCTTCCCTCCGACCGAGTCGACCGCCGCGCGCAGTTCGGCGCCGTCCAGGATGTCTGCGACCCGATCGCGCCAGTCCGCACTCTCGGTGGATACGACGTCATGGATGCCGAGAGCAGCGAGCTCTTCGACGCCGGCATCCCGCCGCACCAGCCCGAGTACGCGGATGCCGCGGGTGGGTGCGAACTGGGCGACAAGCTTTCCGACGGCCCCGTTGGCGGTGTTCTGCACGATCCAGTCGCCGGACTGCACGTCGAGCGATTCGAGCAGGGCGAGCGCGCTGAACGGCATCGACATGAGCTGAGCGGCGGTTTCGTCGCTCATCGAATCCGGCACGGGCACGACGCCGGATGCTCTGACGACGAAGTACTCCGCCCACGCTCCGAACGTGCCGCCCGTGACGCGCTGCCCGACCTGCAGTCCGTCGACGCCCTCGCCCAGCGCATCGACGATGCCGAACGCTTCGCTTCCCGACCCGGCGGGAAGCTCGGGCTTGAAGCCATACGTGCCGCGGATGGTCCACAGGTCATGGTTGTGGATGGGCGACAGGACTGTGCGCACGCGCACCTGTCCTGCGCCCGGTTCGGGGAGCGGGCGCTCGGCGACCTCGAGGACATCCGTCGGGTCCCCGAAGGTGGTGTGGATGAGTGCGCGCATGGTCGAGCTCCCTCTGGTGTTCGCGGCCGCAGCTGTGCGCCAAGCCTGACGATTGTCCCCCGGAGAGTCCTCGATGACGAAGCGCAACCCGATGTGTGGCGCTCACAACGGTGGACGCTCGGTCGACCGCACGAATACCCGAACGGGCCGAGCGCCAGTTTCGAGGAGCAATTCACGAGGGCTGATGACGCAGAGAACCGTGTGTTTGCGAGGCGGGGTCGTACCCGAACCTCGAGCACATCGTGACCGAACGCCTCCCCCGCCGATTCCGATCGTGCGTTCGCGCGGCCCGGCCCCGCTCGATAGCGTGAAGCGCGGATGCGCGCCGACGGAGGGAAGGTCAGGGATGGATCATTTCGACACCATCGTCATCGGCGCGGGTGTCTCCGGCCTGACCGCCGCCCGCCTGCTGACCAGAGCCGGCCGTCGCGTCGTCGTGCTCGAGGCCCGCGACCGCGTGGGCGGCCGCATCGTGACCGACCGCCGCTACGGGCTCGCCACCGACCTCGGTGCATCGTGGGTCCACGGCATCACCGAGTCCCCCGTCGCCGCGGCGGCCGAGGCCTTCGGCATGCGCATGGTCGAGTTCACCGTCGGCGGCTACCAGCCCGACAGTCGCCCCATCGCCTACTACGGCCCCGACGGCGAACGACTTTCGGATGCCGCTGCCCAGAGCTTCATCGACGACATCCACACGGTCGACGCCTCGCTCCTGGGCGTGGTCGCGAGCTCGGAGCGGGATGCCTCGTACCGCGACGTCACGGATGTCGCCATCAGGGCGCAGGGATGGACTGACGAGCGGGCGCAGCGCGTGCGCGAGTATCTGGAGCACCGCTCGGAGGAGCAGTACGGCGCGTGGATCGAGGATCTCGCCGCCCACGGTTTGGACGACGACTCGATCGACGGCGACGAGGTGGTGTTCCCCGACGGTTACGACCGGCTCCCCTCGCACCTCGCCGAAGGCCTGGATGTGCGGCTGACGCACAGTGTGTCGCGCGTGGATTGGTCTGCAGAAGGGGTATCCGTGACCACCGATTTCGGCACCTTCTCAGCCGACAACGCCGTCGTGACGGTGCCGGTCGGCGTGCTGCAGGCGCACGACTTCGTCATCGAGCCGCCGATTCCCGAGCCCGTCGCAGGCGCCCTGAGCCGGCTGACGATGAACGCGTTCGAGAAGGTCTTCCTGCGGTTCGCGACGAAGTTCTGGGACGAGGGCGTCTACGCGATACGGCAGCAGGGTCCGGAGAGTCGCTGGTGGCACTCCTGGTACGACCTCACCGCACTGCACGACACCCCGACGCTGCTGACCTTCGCCGCAGGACCCGCCGCGGTCGAGACACGCGACTGGAGCGAAGAGGAGATCGTCGACTCAGTGCTCGCCCAGCTGCGCCGTCTGTACGGCGACAGAGTCGAGAAGCCGACGCACGTGCACATCACCGACTGGCTGGACGACCCGTACTCCCATGGTTCCTACGCCTACATGACCGTGGGCTCGACGACCGCGGACCACGACATGCTCGCGACACCGGTTGGCGGCGTGCTGCACATCGCCGGGGAGGCCACCTGGACGGATGACCCCGCGACGGTCACCGCGGCTCTGTATTCGGGGCACCGGGCGGCGGCGACCATCCTGCAGAGCGATATTCCGATCGAGGCGGTGTGGTCCCGGCACTGACATCTGGCGGCGCCGCCGTTGCCGGCGCGCGCCGATTGAGCGCAGCCGAACGAACCGGCCCGCGGATCGACTACGATCTCCGCGATGCACGCCGATGTGCGCAGGCGCAGGGCAATAGTCTGTCGTCATGCCGGCTCGCGCTCACGACGTTCCCACGCCGCGACTGCTCTACCTCGTCAAGCAACTCGAGTCTGCGATCCGCGCGCGGATGGACGTCGCTCTGCGCTCCCGGCGCATCACCGTGCCCCAGTACACCGCACTGACGGTGCTCGAGCAGCACGACGACATGAGCGCGGCGCAGCTGGCGCGCCACACGTTCGTCACAGCGCAGGCGATGGACGGCGTGGTCGGAGCACTCCAGAAGGCCGGCCTCATCGAGCGTCATCGCGATCCGGAGAACCGGCGCAGGCTGGTGATCTCACTCACTCAGGCGGGTCGTGCCCTCCTCGAGGATTGCCGTGCGGACATCGACCGAATAGAGGCGGTGGCGTTCGCCGCGCTCACGATCGAGCAACGCACTCGACTGAGCGAATGGCTGGGTGAGAGCCGGCGGGCGCTGGCTGCGGAGTCCCGCAACGTGCCTCGCTATGACCAAGTTCCTTGACTAATTATCAAGGTAGTTGATACTTGCATGTGAGTGACCACGTTCGAACGAAGGAGTTCGCATGCATGCATCGACCACGTCCACTCCCATCCGCTCGCGGCTCACGTTCCTGGGCGCGACCGCTGCAGCAGGCGCTCTGCTCGCCGTCGGGCTCACCGCTTCACCGGCGGCAGCGGCGAGCGGTGAGTTCACGGGAACGCTGGCTGACGGTACGGCCTGGAGGGCGGTCGTGCCCGACGACTGGAACGGGACGCTCCTGCTTTACAGTCACGGATATCAGCCGTCGTTCGCCGGCCCGCGGGCGCCGGCGACCGTCGCCCCGAATCCTGCCACCGAGCAGCTCCTGCTCGATGAGGGGTACGCATTGGTCGGATCGACCTACGAGGCGACCGGATGGGCCGTGCCCACCGCGCCCGGCGACCAGCTCGAGTCGCTCGATGCGGCGATCGAACAGATCGGCGAGCAGCCGGATCACGTCCTGGCATACGGAACGTCGATGGGCGGCTTGGTCACAGGGCGCCTCGCCGAGTCGGCGGGTGATGTGATCGCGGGTGCGATGCCGACCTGCGGTCTGATGGAGGGCGGCGTGGACCTGAACAACTACCAGCTCGACGGCTCGCATGCGATCGACGAACTCTTGGCTCCGAACCAGGACATCCAGATCGAAGGGTACGCCAGCCTCGGCGCTGCCTTCGCAACGTCCACCGCACTGAGCGCAGCGGTGGATGCCGGGCAGTCCACCCCGGAGGGTCGGGCGCGCGTCGCGCTGGCAGCGGCACTGTTCCACCTTCCCGGCACAGACACCCGCGACGCCGACCTCTGGCAGCAGTCGATGTACGCCCTGCTCAAGCAGACGATCGGCTTCGTCACGCCTGGTCGCTTCGACATCGAGACCGCGACGGGTGGCAACGCCACCTGGAACATCGGCGTCGACTACGCCAAACTCTTCCAGCAGTCCGAGGATCGACAGAAGGTCGCGGAGCTCTATCGTGCAGCCGGACTCGACCTGAAAGCGGATCTCGCCCTGCTCACCGACACCGCCGACATCGCACCGGATGCCGGATCGGTGGCGACCCTCGATGCGACTTCAGGGCTGACGGGCGACCTGCAGGTGCCCGTGCTGACGATGCACACGACGATCGACATACTCGCGCCCGTGCAGGTCGAGCAGGAATACGCCGAAGACGTGCGTTCGCAGGGCGACAGTGCGATGCTCCGCCAGACGTTCGTCGAGCGTGCGGGCCACTGCGCGTTCACTCCTGCCGAGATCGCGGCCGGCATCGCTGTTCTCGAAGAGCGGGTGACCTCGGGACACTGGGGTGGAGCAAGCAGCTCCGTGCCGCAACTGAACGCGCTGGCCGCCTCGCTCGATGACAGCGGCTCGGCTTTCGTGACTCTTCCCCCGAAGGAGTTCGTAGGCGATCGCGTGTGGGAGTGAACTCCGCCGGGTGACGCCCGGTGATCCGGTGGAGAGCTCCTGCCCCGGCAGGTGTTGCTCGACCGGATTGCCGTGACACAAGAAGAGCCCCGACTTGCGCGTGGTTGCGCGGAAGTCGGGGCTCTTCACGTGACAGCGGATTGGTGGAGATGGGGGGAATCGAACCCCCGTCCATCGCTGTGTCTCTGCGCCTTCTACGGGCGTAGCCTGTGCTGACGTTCTACTCGGCCCCGACCTTTGCCACAGGCATCCAGGTCGACAGGCCCAGCCTGGGAAGAGTCCCACGTGACGTCCAGACGCCGTCACGCAGCAAGTTCCCTAGATGACGCCAGGGTCCGTAGCGGGAACGCCTACGGTCTGACGGCCTTCAGGCTCGCTTATGCAGCGAGGGCGAAGGCAGACTTCTGCTTTTCGGCAGTTATCTTTTTGCAAGGATCGTTTACGAGATAACCCTGCATCCTCGGCCCGCTTCTCGCAGGAGCTCAGGCGATGTCGAAACCGATCATCCCCATGGACTCCCCTGTCTTGCAGAGGGCCGCTGTCACGCGCTGTTGAGTTTTCACACGCTCGGAACCGATGGTTGCCGAGCATCACAGTCTACAACGGATGCCGCTTCCCGGCCATTCCGCGTCGGCCCAGCGTTTCATCTCGCTTCAGTCGCTCGACGACGAGTTCAGAACGCGCGCGTAAAGTCGGAGCCATGAGCGAAGTCACCATCACCGTCCGCGGCGAGCACGAAACGCGCGTCGCACCCGAAGAAGCCGTCGCGCGCATCTCCGTCCGCACCGAGGGCCGCGAACGCGGCGCCGTGGTCGAGCGTATGGCTGCGTTGGCGACCCCGCTGCGCGAGGACCTCGCCGCCCGCAAAGAAGCCGGCGGGATCAGCGAATGGTCGAGCCAGCGCGTATCGGTATGGGCGAACCGCCCGTGGAACAGCGAGGGCAAGCAGCTCGCGCTCGTGCACTACGCATCGGTCGAGATCACGGCCACCTTCACCGACTTCGCCGTGCTGTCGTGGTGGGTCAGCGATGCGGCCGAGCGCGACGGCGTGCAGGTCGACGCCGTCACCTGGCGGCTCACTCCCGCCACTGCGAGGGCGACCGAAGCCGAGGTCGCCGCGCACGCGGTCAAGGTCGCCGTCGACCGCGCCACCGCATACGCCGGCGCCATCGGCCTGTCCACGCTCACTCCGCTCGAGATCGCCGACCTCGGCCTGCTCACCAACCCCGCACCGCCCTCCTCTCCGCAGCCCAAGATGATGCGGGCGATGGCCATGGGCGCGATGGATGCCGGCGGCGGAGCCCCCGCGGTCGAATTCGAGCCGGAAGACATCGTGGTCACCGCCGCCGTCGAGGCGCGCTTCGCCGCCAGCTGACCCGGCGATGCCCGAATCGAAGCCGCCGACAGAGACGCTGGAACCTCGAGCCGGAGTGGGCGAGCGCCTCGCGCGCATGATCCGCGTGCCGACCGTGAGCGCCGAACTCGACGCCCGCGGACCGGAGCCGTTCGAGCAGTTCGTCGCGCTCCTGGCTGAGCTGTACCCGCTCGTGC
This sequence comes from uncultured Actinomycetota bacterium, assembly GCA_963717585.1. Lineage (GTDB taxonomy): Bacteria > Actinomycetota > Actinomycetes > Actinomycetales > Microbacteriaceae > Microbacterium. The sequence continues at coordinate 87,768 of CAVQWI010000007.1, forward strand.
ACGAGCACCTCTCGCTCGAGCGCATCACCGACTTCGGCCTGCTGTTCCGGTGGCCCGGGGCCGCGGCATCCGATCGTCCTCTCGTGCTCATGGCGCACTACGACGTCGTCCCCGTCGACGAGAGCGACGACTGGACCTATCCGCCGTTCGAGGGCCGCATCGAGGACGGCTGGGTCTACGGGCGCGGGGCGTTGGATGACAAGGGACCCCTCGCGGTCGTGCTCGAAGCGGTCGAGAACCTGCTGTCGGTCGGATTCGCGCCCGCGCGCGATGTGTACCTCTCGTTCGGCGGCAACGAGGAGACCTACGGCGCGGCCGCGGCGGAGATCGCGACGACGATGCGCGAGCGCGGGATCGTGCCGTGGCTCGTCCTCGATGAGGGCGGAGCGATCGTCGACGCTCCCCTGCCGTTCGCGCTGGGGGATGCCGCGATGGTCGGCGTCGGTGAGAAGGGGGTGCTCACACTGCGCCTCAGCGCCCGCGGCGACGGCGGCCACGCCTCGGCGCCTCCGCGACTCACGGCGGTGCGCCGCGTCGCCCGCGCGATCGACCGGCTCGACGCACGCACGTTCCCCGCTCGCACGCCGCCCGCGATCACCCGCATGCTGAGCCTTTCCGCCGACCACGCCGAGGGCGCGCCGCAGGTGCTGCTGCGCACGCTCGCCACCGCACCGTGGCTGACCGCTCGCGTCTTCGCGCGGATGGGCGGCGAGCCCGCTGCGCTCGTCCGCACGACGGTCGCGGCGACGATGCAGCAGGGCGGCACGGCCGCTAACGTGCTGCCCTCGCAGGCATCGGCGACGGTCAACCTCCGCATCGCCCTCGGCGAGACCGTGGCCGGCACCCTACGGCGCGTGCGCAAGCGCATCGCGGATCCGCTCGTCGAGGTCGCGGTGCTCGAATCGAGCGAGCCGTCGCCCGAGTCTCCGACCGACAACGCACAGTTCGCGCTCATCACCGAGGCCGTGCAGGCGTCGTACCCGGATGCCTCGACCGTGCCGTACGTCATCATGGCCGCGACCGACTCCCGCCACTTCCACCGCTTCTCCCCCGCGGTGTACCGCTTCGCACCGCTGGAGATGTCGAACGCGCAGCGGGCCTCGATCCACGGCGTCGACGAGCGGGTCGAGATCGCGTCGCTCGAGCGCGGCGAACTGTTCCATCGCCGCCTGATCGAGCGGCTGATGTGACCGCAGCCGAGGAGGACGGCGCCGGGCGGGCTGCAGCGGCTACAGTGATCGCACCCGAACCTCGCATGAAGAAGGAGCCGCGATGACGCGCGCCGCAACCTTGGGCACACTTGCGACCGTCGTCGGCTTCCTCGCGTTCGTCGAGTTCACCAGCGGCGTGCTGCAGGGGTACTACACCCCGATGCTCACCGACATCGCGCGGCACCTGGGCATCCACGACGCCGACGTCAACTGGCTCGAGGGCGCGCAGCTCATGCTGTCGGCCCTCGTCGTGCCGGCGTTCGCCAAACTCGGCGACATGGTCGGGCACAAGCGGATGCTGCTCATCTCGACCGCCCTCACCGCGGCCGCGGCGCTCGTGCTGCCGTTCACCGACTCGTTCGGCATCTTCCTCACGGCCTGGGCGCTGATGGGCTTCTACGTCGTGTGGCTGCCGCTGGAGATCGCCCTCATCTGGTCGCGGTCGCGCCGCATGGAAGGCCGCGCCGTCATCACCGCGCGGGCCGCCGGCTTCCTGGTCGCAGCACTCGAGACCGGCGCGATCGTGGGCGCGCTCGTCGGCGGCGCGCTCATCGACTCGCTGCCGCTCACCGCCGTGCTGCTCGTGCCGGCGGTGCTCATCGTCATCTGCTTCTTCGTGATCCTCTTCGGCGTCAAGGAGTCGCCGGAGCCCACCGGCGGCGTCTTCGACACCGTCGGCCTCGTGCTCATCTCGTTCGCGCTCATCGCGTTCACGGGAGGGCTCAGCTTCCTGCGTCTCAACGGGGTCGCCGACCCGCTGTCGTGGGGCCTGGTCGCCCTCGGCATCCTGCTGGTCTGGCCGTTCGCCGCTGGGAGCTGCGCCACGAGGATCCGCTCATCGACGTGCGGATGTTCCGCTCGCCCGCCCTCGGACCGGTGTTCCTGACCGCCGGACTGTTCGGCGTCAGCGTGCTCGGAGCGCAGGCACCCCTCTCGACATTCGCCCGCACCGACCCGGAGACCTACGGCTACGGCCTCGGAACCAGCGGCTTCGCCACCTCGCTGATCATCGGCATCTACCTCATCGCGATGATCGTCGGGGCGCTGCTCTATCCGCTCATCGCGCGCCTCACCGCGCCGCGGCTGACGCTGATGGGCGCGTCGACACTCGTCGGCATCGGCTTCCTGCTGTTCCTGCCGTTCCATGAGACGTACGTCCAGATCATCGTCAACATGGTGATCGTCGGCCTCGGCTCGGGCGCTCTGGTGGCCGCACTGCCTGCGGCCGCAGCATCCGCCGCCCCCGCCACCCAGACCGGCGTGGCCACCGGCCTCACCAACTCGGTGAAGACCGTGGGCGGGGCGATCGCGTCGTGCGTGTTCGGCATCGCGCTGCTGCAGGGTGCGACCGGCGCCGTGAGCGAAGGCACCGCCGGGTCGCTGAGCGGCTACTTCACCGTGTGGATCGTCTGCGGCGTCACCGCGCTGGTCGCCGCGGTCGCGCTCGCGTTCGTCCCGAAGACGGCTTTCACCGACCGCGCGGTAGCTGAGGCTGGGGTTGAGCCGGTGGTGCGGTAGCCGTGACCTGCGGTCGTTGAGCGCGAGGGCGACGCGACGGAGCGGGACTCGCCTCGGTCGTGGGGCGAGGGAGCGAGACGAACGGGTCCGTTCGGGAGTCGTTGCGCAATCGGGAGGCGGAATCCAGCGAGATCCGTCCTCCGGATCGCACATCTCCTCCGATCAGCGCGGTGATTCTTCGGTGACGAGGATGCGCGCGACAGGGTCGCCTGCCAGCGCGGGGCTGGCCGCCGGGTTCGCCCAGACCCGCGTGCGAAGCATATGCAGGAACCCCTCCGCGCCCGTGGTCGTGTCGAAGTCGAGGTCGACCGACACGTAGTGCGGATCGTCGACGGGCCGCCGCACGGTGTGGGAACGGACCCCTGCGGCGAGCCTCATCGGCGCGAAGCCCGCGAAGGCTCGGCTCCACGTGTCGAAGTCGGTGATCGGATGCTCGATGTGAAGTGTGTACATGGTGCCCAGGTTCCTCGACTGCGGCGCGTGATCCCATCCCAGAGTCATGGGATTCCTGCGCCGGAGACTCGTACTCTGGTCGCATGACCTCGGAGCTGCCGTGGTTGCTGACCGCCGACGAGCTCGAGCGGGCCGCGCTCGACGCCGGCGACTCGCGAGCCTTTCGCGTCGAAGTACTGCGACGACTGAGCGCGGTCGTGCATTTCGACTGGTACGTCTGGACGCTCACCGATCCTGTGACGGGCGTCGGTATCGACCCGCTCGCGAAGATTCCGGACCGGCGCGATGCCGCACGCGCGATCAGGCTCAAGTACCTCACGGTCACGAACCGATGGACGGAACTGGTGGTGGCGGCATCCCTCGGCGAGCGTGCGCCCGAGAGCCTCTTGTGGACCGAACTGCAGCAGCAGGCGGGAGTGGCGGATGTCGCGTCGGTGGTACTGCGCGAGCACGGCAACTGCTGGGGCTTTCTCGATCTTTGGTCTGTGAGGATGTACGAGCCGAGCGAGGTCGCGATTCTGCGAGCGCTCGCGCCCGGGCTTGCACAGGCCGTGCGGCTCGTGCGCGCGCGGTCGTTCGAGCGACCGTCCGCGCCGCCGGCGGCGCACGGCCCGTCGGTCATGCTCGTCGACGACGCGCTGTCGGTCGTGGGGCAGACCGCGGAGTCGGATCCCTGGCTCCGGATGCTGTTGCCCACGCCCGAGCAGTTCTCGCCGATCCCGGCAGCCGTCTACAACGTCGCCGCGCAGCTGCTGGCCCGTGAGGCGGGCGTCGACGACAGTGAGCCGGTGGCCCGGATGCCGGCATCCGACGGGTCATGGGTGCGGGTGAGCGCAGCCCGCGTGGAACCGTCGCACAGCATCGTCGTGACGATCGAGGCGGCGACTCTGGACGAACGGCTTGACCTGTTCGCACGAGCTCACGGGCTCTCGTCGCGTGAGCGAGACGTCGTGGATGCGCTTTCGCGCGGCGCCGCCACGGCGGAGATCGCGTCGCGGCTCTTCGTCGCGCCGTACACCGTGCAGGACCACCTCAAGTCGGTGTTCGAGAAGACGGGCGTGCGCAGCAGGCGCGCGCTGCTCGCTCGCGCAACGGGGGCCGGGTACGACGGGCGGCGCGACGGCGGCTGAGCGACCGGGCCTAGGGACCTGATCGAGACGCTGGACACTTCGACGCGAAGCGATTCGTCGCGATGCGGTCCTTCGACATGGCGGACGGATTCGGACCGTCGCAGCCGATTCGGATGCCGGAGTCCGCCGCATCCGTATCCGGCGGAGATCTCCGAAACCGGGGTCAGTCGCCGAGGCGGTTGCTTCGAGCGCATCGCGCGCTCGGCTTCACGCTTGTCCTGGCGCTCGCGCAGCGTCTGGCGCTTGTCCCACTCGTGCTTGCCCTTGGCGATCGCGATCTCGACCTTGGCGCGGCCGTCAGAGAAGTAGAGCTTCAGCGGCACGAGCGTGTAGCCGCCCGCCGAGACGGCGTGCGAGAGCTTGATGATCTCGTCCTTGTGCAGCAGCAGCTTGCGGGTGCGCTTTGTGGCGTGGTTGGTCCAGTGCCCTTGCGAGTACTCGGGGATGTGCACGGCATCCAGCCATGCCTCGCCCCCGTCGATGTAGGCGTAGCCGTCGGACAGATTCGCGCGGCCCTGCCGCAGCGACTTCACCTCGGTGCCCGTGAGCACCAGTCCGGCTTCGTACGTCTTCTCGATGTTGTACTCGTGGCGGGCGCGACGATTGGTCGCGACGACCTGTTCACCGCGTTCCCTGGGCATGACGACACTCCTGGTTGTAGCGACCGGACGATCCCGGCACGCCGCGCGGGCGCACGGCAGCCTGTCAGTCTACCCTCCGGCAAGCTCGAGGATCGAACGGGGCAGGGGGTCGATGGCCTGGAACCAACACCGGTCAGGGACGGAACCAGGGTCGCGAGCAGGTTGCGCCCCCGCGCGGCGCGCACAACGTCCGCCAATCTGCGCGTCAGAGCCCGAGAAGAGGTGCTGACCCGGGTGGCGGACATCGGAATGGCGACGTTGTGCACGCCAGTCCGCCGACCCCTCGACATGCTCCGGGCCCGGAGGTCTGGCCGAGCCCTCGACCGGCTCAGGTACCGACGGATCGCCGGTCCGGAGAAATGCCCAGCACCAACCGTGCACAACTCCGCCAATCCGCGCAGCGGAAGCCCGAAAACGCCGCGATTTCGGCTGATGTGCCGTCGAATTGGCGGAGTTGTGACACGGGTCGGCGAGAACGCCGGAGGGTCAGGCCCGCAGCCAGCGACGAATCGCGAAGCCCGCCGAGAAGGCGGCGAGCACGATTCCGATCAGGATCAGGATCGGAACCACGATCCAGGCGTCGGCGACGCTCACCCAGGTCGTGACGAAGTCGACGCGCTGACGCAGATACTGGTCGACCCCGAAGTGCACGCCGGCGAGTACCGCGACGCCGGCGAGCAGCGACCCGAGCAGGGCGGCGAAGACGCCTTCGAGGATGAACGGGGTCTGGATGAAGCGGTTGGATGCGCCGACGAGTCGCATGATGCCGAGCTCTCGCCGCCGCGCGTAGGCGGAGAGGCGGATCGTGGTCGCGATCAGCAGCACCGCGGCGATGAGCATGAGCACGGCGATGCCGACCGCGATGTACGTCGCGACGGTGAGGGCGGAGAACAGCGGCTCGAGGTACTGCAGCTGGTCTTTGACCTCCTCGACGCCCTGCATGCCCCGGAACGCCTCGACGATGACCTCGGACTGGCTCTGGTCGACGAGGTTGATCCAGTACGTCTCGTTGAGCTGCTCGGGGGTGATGACGCTCGCGTAGTCCTCGCCGAGAAGCTCGATCACGTTGGCGTACGCCTGCTCGCGGTCCTCGAAGCGCATGTCGCGGATGAGCGGGGCGAGCGCCGGGCCGTCGAGCTGCGCGCTGACCTCGGCGAGCTGCTCGGGGGTCGCCACACCGTCGATGCAGGTCGCGGCCTGCGAGATGGCGGTGCACATGTAGATCGCGACCTGGGCGCGGTCGGCCCAGTAGTCCTTCATCTGGCCGATCTGCATCTGCATGAGGATCGCCGCGCCGACGAACGTGAGCGATACGAACGTGACGAGCACGACGGAGATCACCATGGACGCGTTGCTGCGAAGGCCCGACAGCGCCTCCGAGAGGACGAGACCGACCCTCACGAGGTGGGCCCCACTTCGTCGTCGGGGTCGGTTTCACCGAGGCCCAGCCGATCGGCCAGGCCCAGCTCGGCGACGTCGACCTCGGCGATGTCGGCGATCGGCACCGGGGCGGTACGGGGCGCTCGCGGCTCGGGTGCGAGCTGGGCGGCCTGGTACCGCGGGCTCGGCCGGCCGCGCGGCAGGCTCGGGCTCGATCGGCTCGGCGGACGCGGCGGCGGCTCGGCGTCGACGGCCGGCTCGGGCTCATCCGGCGCATCGGGGGCGCCGAGGGCGGCATCCGTCTCGTCGGCGGGCGGCGGCCAGGCCTGATCGGCGTCATCGGCGGTCGTGCCGTGGCCGTAGGCGGCCGAAACCGCGGCCGAGGGCGTCATCGCCGTCTCGCGCTGGATCTCGAGCACCGCGGTGAGAGCGGCCACAGCGGCAGCACCGCGCTCCGGCTCCGGCGCAAGGCTCGGGATGCTGGACGTGTCGCCGTAGCCGCCGTGGCGCTCGTCGCGCACCATCTCTCCCTCGTCGAGCTCGATGACGCGCCGCTGCATCTGATCGACGAACCCGGCTTCATGGGTCGCCATCACCACGGTCGTCCCGCCCGAGTTGATGCGGGCGAGCAGCTGCATGATGTCGACGGATGTCGCGGGGTCGAGGTTTCCGGTCGGCTCGTCGGCCAGCAGCACCTGCGGGCGATTCACGAGGGCGCGGGCGATCGCCACGCGCTGCTGCTCGCCGCCGGACAGCTCGTGGGGGAAACGCTTCTCCTTGCCGGCGAGGCCGACCAGGGCGAGCACTTCGGGGACAGCCTGCTGGATGAATCCGCGGGAGGATCCGATCACCTGAAGCGTGAACGCGACGTTCTGGAAGACCGTCTTGTTCGGCAGCAGGCGGAAGTCCTGGAAGACCGCGCCGACGTGGCGGCGGAAGTACGGCACCTTGCGATTCGAGAGCGACCGCAGGTCGCGTCCGAGCACGACGACCCGCCCATCGCTCGGCGTCTCCTCGCGGAGGATGAGCCGCAGGCACGACGACTTGCCCGAGCCGGACGCGCCGACGAGGAAGACGAACTCGCCACGCAGCACTTCGAAGTCAACGTTGCTGAGGGCTGGCTTCGCCGTGCCGCGAAAGCGCTTCGTGACGTTCTCGAACCGGATCATGGCGTGACGAGCCTAAGCGGGTCGATCACCCGGGGACCCCTGCGACACCCGGGGAGCGGCATCCGCTATGCGACGGCGACTTCCCGTACCACCGCACGGCTCGCCTCGAGCACTTCGACGGGATGGGTCAGATGCACCTGGTGCTGCGCACCCGGCCAGCACAGCAGCGGCGCGTCGAGCGCCTCGGCGAGATTCTCGTGCGCGCGGAGGATCGCGTCGCCGGGCTTGCGATCCGCCGTGATGACGATCGCCGGGACTCGCGGGAGCCTCGACAGATCGAGCCGTTCTGAGATCTGCTCCATGCCCACGACTGCTCGGCCGAGCTTCGGCACGTCCAGCTCGGTGATCGTGAGCGCGGCGGCCGCTGCTTCGGCACTCATGTCGTGACGACGGGCGGACCTCTTCGCACTCGCGCGGAGAAGCGCCCGCAGCATCCCGCCGATGACCGGGATGCCGAACAGCTTCACCGTGGTCCTGGTGCGCGATGCCACCTTCTTCGCGAGTTCCGGGTCGGTGATCGGCGTCGGATCGAGAAGCACGCAGCCCTGCCACGTCCTCGGGATGGTCGGCGGCGAGGAGAACGGCCACGGCGCCGCCCAGGCTCTGTCCGATCGCGACGACCGGGCCGATGCCGACCTCGTGGATCATCGCGTGGATCGCATCGCTCGCGTCGGCGAGACCGCCGTCGACGTCGGAGGCTCCGGCACCCGGGCGATCGTAGAGGATCACACGGCAGCCGGGGTCGGCGAGAAGTCCCTCGACGAGCCCGGGGAAGAATCCCTCGGCCGCCTCGGCTCCGCCTGGCAGAAGCAGCACGGCCGGTCCGGAGTTGCCGAGAACCTGTGGCATGCGGCGATCCTAATCCGGGCGGCCCCGATCCTCGTCGGCCTGAGCGCCCGGGATCGCCGTCGACGACCCACACCACTGGGCCGCCGCGCCGTAGTCTTGCCTCTCATGAGCGCCCGCATCGACGACGACACCCGCGTGCACGACGCGGCTCGAGCAATACACGGAAGGCGCTGCATCGTGACCGAGATCGACGAGCTGGTCGACGACATCCGCCTTCTGGTCGAGTGCGAGTCGCCGTCCTCCGACCTGGATGCTGTGGCCCGGTCGGCGGAGGTGGTGGCGCAGCTCGGCACCGCCCGCCTCGGCTCGGCGCCCGATCGGCTCGTGATCGACGGCCGGTCGCACCTGCGCTGGCGGCTCGGCGCGGAGCCGTCGCGGGTGCTGCTGGTGTGCCACCACGACACCGTGTGGCCGATCGGCTCGCTGGCCAAGCAGCCCTTCGCCGTGGAGGAGACCTCCGACGGTCCGGTGCTGCGAGGACCCGGCTCCTACGACATGAAGGCCGGTCTGGCCATGGCCTTCCACGCGGCCGCCGGGCTCGAGGGCGTCACACTGCTGGTCACGGGCGATGAGGAGATCGGCTCGCCCAGCTCGCGCGCGCTGATCGAGGACGAGGCGCGGCAGGTCGAAGCGGCGCTCGTGCTGGAGGCGTCGGCCGATGGCGGCGCACTCAAGATCGAGCGCAAGGGCACGTCGTGGTACGTGCTCGAGATCACGGGGCGCGCCGCCCACGCCGGGCTGGAACCCGAGCGCGGGGTCAACGCCACCGCGGAGCTCGCACACCAGGTGCTGGCGCTGGGCTCGCTGGCCGACCCGGCACTGGGAACGACGGTCACGCCGACGGTGGCGCACTCCGGCGCCTCGGCCAACACCGTGCCGGCCTTCGCGACTGTCACGATCGACGTTCGGGCCGCGCACGGTCGCCGAACAGGAGCGCGTGGATGCCGCCATCCGAGCCCTGCGACCGGCTCTGCCCGGTTCGTCCCTCCACGTCCTCGGCGCGATCAACCGGCCGCCCCTGGAGTCCAGCGCCGCGCTCGGGCTGTACGAGCGGGCGCGGGCGGTCGCCGCTCGGCTCGGGCTGCCCGTTCCGGGGTCGGCCGCCGTCGGCGGCGGGTCGGACGGCAACTTCACCGCGGGTGTGGGCACTCCGACGCTGGACGGGCTCGGTGCCGTCGGCGACGGGGCTCACGCCGACCACGAACACGTCCTCGTGAATACGCTTCCCGCCCGCACCCGACTGCTGCGCGGCCTCGTCGAAGACCTTCTGCGGGACGGGGCGACCAGCGCTCACGGCGTGAGCGACGCCCACTGGACGTTGATCGACCGGCGGGAGACGATGGATCGATGAGCACATCCGCCATCCCCGCCGAAGCCCTCCGCCCCGGCGCCTCGAAGACGATGAAGTTCGAGGGCGCCGACCACGGATCCGAGATCTCCTTCTTCTTCGTCGACAACGAGCCCGGGCAAGGGCCCGGACTGCACCGGCATCCCTACACGGAGACGTGGATGGTGGTCGAAGGCGAAGCCACCATCCGCATCGGCGACGACACGATCGTCGCGCACGCCACAGACACCGCGGTGGTCGCCACCGGCGTGTGGCACGGCTTCAAGAACACCGGAACCGGACGCCTGCGCATCATGTGCATCCACGCGTCGCCGCGGATCATCCAGGAGTTCATGGAGGGCGAGCCCTACTCCTGAGTCACGGATGCCGCGGCATCCGCTCAGTCGTCGGTGGGGCGCTTCCGCCAGCGGATGCCGGCGGCGATGAAGCCGTCGAGATCGCCGTCGAACACCGCCGAGGGGTTGTTCACCTCGTGCTCGGTGCGGAGGTCTTTGACCATCTGGTACGGAGCGAGCACGTACGAGCGCATCTGGTCGCCCCAGCTGGCGGTGATCACGCCGGCGAGGTCCTTCTTGATCGCCGCCTCCTGCTCCTTCTGCAGGATCAGCAGGCGGGACTGCAGCACGCGCATCGCCGCCGCACGGTTCTGGATCTGCGACTTCTCGTTCTGCATCGACACGACGGTTCCGGTCGGCAGGTGCGTGAGTCGCACCGCGCTGTCGGTCGTGTTGACCGACTGGCCGCCGGGGCCCGAGGAGCGGAACACGTCGACGCGCAGGTCGGCCTCGGGGATGTCGACCTCGACCGCCTCGTCCAGGAGCGGGATGACCTCCACCGCCGCGAAAGAGGTCTGCCGCTTGCCGGCGGAGTTGAACGGGCTCATCCGAACCAGCCGGTGGGTGCCGGCCTCGACGCTCAGCGTGCCGAAGGCATACGGGGCATCGACCTCGAACGTCGCCGACTTGATGCCGGCCTCTTCGGCATAGGAGGTGTCCATGACGGTCACCGGGTACTTGTGCTGCTCGGCCCACCGCAGGTACATGCGCAGGAGCATCTCGGCGAAGTCGGCGGCATCCACTCCCCCGGCGCCGGCACGGATGGTGATGACGGCCGGACGCTCGTCGTACTCGCCGTCCAGAAGCGTCTGCACCTCGAGCTGACCGACGATGTCCTCGAGCTCGGCCAGCTCGTGCCGCGCCTCCTCGGCCGCATCCTCGTCGTCCATCTCGTTCGCCAGCTCGACCATCACCTCGAGGTCGTCGAGGCGGCTCTCGATGTCGCGGATGCGCGCGAGCTCGGACTGCCGGTGGCTGAGGGCACTGGTCACCTTCTGCGCCTTCTCGGTGTCGTCCCACAGATCCGGAGCACCGGCCTCGTCGCTCAGACGGGCGATCTCGGCGGTGAGCGCATCGACGCCGACGACCGACTTGATGTCGGCGAAGGTGGAGCGCAGGGCCTGGATATCGGCGGACAGATCGAAATCGAGCATGACAGTCCAGACTAACGTGGATGCAGTGACCGACCGCGCCGCCTCAGTGCTCTGGCGTTTCGGCCCGATGATCTACGGCCCCACCGTGCTGTTCGCGCTCGGCGAGGGCGCGGTGATCCCGCTGATCCCGATCATCGCGGCTCAGCTCGGGGCGGATGTCGCGACCGCCGCGCTCGTCGCCTCGGCGCTCGTCGTCGGCCAGCTGTGCGGGAACATCCCCGCCGGCTGGGCGGTCGCCCGGATCGGCGAACGACTGACGATGGCGATCGCCGGGACGCTGTCCCTCGCCGGCGTCGTGGGAATGGTCTTCGCGCCCGCGCTCGGGGTGTTCGCGGCATCCGTCTTCCTGATCGGCTTCTGCGCTGCGGGCTTCGGCCTCGCGCGCCACTCGTTCATGACGACGAGGGTGCCGCTCGCGTTCCGCGCACGAGCGCTGTCGCTGCTGGGCGGCACCTTCCGCCTCGGCATGTTCATCGGTCCGTTCGTCGCCGCCGGTCTGCTCGCGCTGTTCGGCGACGAGCACGCGGCGATCTGGTTCTTCGGCGCGTGCCTGGTGGCGACGGTGCTGCTCGTGCTCTTCGGACCCGACCCGGAGAAGCAGGTCACGGTGGCCGGCGCCGAGAACGGGCACACGGACTCGTCGATGGCCGAAGACACGGGTGAGGCGGTGACCGGCTCGATTCCGACTGCGGGGCGCGCCGGGGTGTTCCAGACGATGTGGCGGTTCCGTCGCGTGCTCTCGCGGCTCGGCCTCGCCGCGGCATCCCTCTCCGCCGTGCGATCCGCGCGTCAGGTCGTGCTGCCGCTGTGGGGCTTCTCGATCGGGCTGGACGCCCAGACGATCGCACTCGTCGTCGGCATCTCCGGCGCGATCGACTTCGCGCTGTTCTACGCGAGCGGTCAGGTGATGGATCGGTTCGGCAGGCTGTGGGCTGCGCTGCCGGCGATGATCCTGATGGGGCTCGGCTTCCTCGCGCTCGCGTTCACGCACGACCTCGCCAGTGCGGCGATGTGGTTCGCGATGTTCGCCGCGGTGCTCGGCGTCGGCAACGGGCTCTCCAGCGGCATCCTGCTGACCCTCGGCGCCGACATCGCACCCAAGGGCGACCCGGCGCCGTTCCTCGGCTCCTGGCGCACGCTCACCGACGCGGGCGGCGCGATCTCGCCGCTGCTCGTGTCCGCGATCACCGCGGTGTCGTCGCTGTCCATCGCGACCGGCGCCGTCGGCTTCATCGCACTGCTGGGCGGCTACGCGTTCCTGCGCTGGGTGCCGCGGTTCGTCCCGCGGATACGGGCATGAGTGCGCCGGCGACGATGCGGTTCTGCCGAAGCCGCAACGCCGGGCGCCGCTGCACCCGCGAACTCGACCATCGCGGACTGCATCGCCACCGCACGATCCTGTGGTCGGATGCCGGTGCCGATCCCCCGCGATGCACCGGGTCGGGCGCGCCCGCGGCAGCCGCCGCGACGCTCGCGAGCGGCTTTCCGGATGGACGAGCCCTGTGCGAGACCTGCCTCGGATTCGTCGCGCTGGACGCGGAGGGGCGGCTCATCGAGCACGACACGTGGAATGCCGAGGCAGAGGCGGATGCCGCCGACCGCGCGGACTGGTTCAACACCTTCGGGTGGTCGTCAGGCGATTGAGGGCCGGTCGGCCGTTCACCTCGCAGCCGACCGCCGCTGATGCCACCATGGGAGAGCCATGCTCTTCGTCTTCCTCGCTCTCTACTGCGCACTCGGCGTGTGGTGCATCGTCGCCGGTGCACGCCGCGGCAGGCGGTCGGCTGTCGTGTGCGGCGTCATCGCCGTCGCGATCGCACTGGTGTCCTTCGCCGTCTGGGTCCTGTCGGCCCTCGGCGCATCTCACTGGACGGTCTCGCTGCTGCAGGTGCTGCTGTCGCCGATGCCGGAGTCGGTGCTCCAGCCCGACTCGCTCGACGCCGCCACGCAGGGCGCCGGTGTGCCGGTGTTCGCGTTCGCTGCGCTGGAACTGATCGTCGCGATCGTCCTCTGGGCCGTGCCGATCTTCGGATTGATCATCGCCAGCCGCTCGCCGCGAACGGAGCCGGGCGTCCTCGACCGCTGACCTTCCGGCATCCGGACACGATGAAGGCCCCGGCGTTGACCGGGGCCCCCATCGGGTATCGCCGACGCTCAGTCGGTGCTCGTTGTCGATGGTCAACGTGCTGACCTCGACGCAGGTCGCTGCGATGTCCTCCTGCCCGCTGGCGTCGCTGATGTAGCCGACCAGCCAGCGAGTACTCGCTGCTCTCTGTAGCGACGTACGTCGTGTTGCTCGTCGACACCTCGAGGCTCGACGCGCCGTCCGTCAGAACGTCGACGTCCTCGCTGTAGACAGCGGTGTCCTCACCTGCAACACCGCAATCCGCTGATGCGAACAGGTCGAAGTGCGCCGTCCCGTCGAGGTCGCCGCCGCCGCCGGAGTCGATCGTGGCCGAGTCATTCGGCACCCACGACTGCGCGGTCCCGAGCGTCGGCTGCGAGGTGACGCTGAAGCACTCGCTGGTGCCTCCGCTGTCGGCCGTCTCCGCGATAGTTGTCGTCACCCGAGTACACCGCGTGGAAGCAGTAGTCGCCCGCCACCGTCACCTCGATGTCGCCGGAACTCACTGTGGCGGGGTTCGAGGTGCCATCAAGCGGGACATCCTCCGCGACCAGCGCGCCTGTCGTGTCGCACGTCGTGATGCCGTCACTCGGGCCGCACAGGTAGAAGTCGACTCGAGCCGGTCGGGTCTGGTGCGGACACCGATCCCGTGCCGGTGATGGTGGCTTCGTCTTAGACGATCCCGTCGAGAATCGAGATCTCGCTCGCGGATACCGCGGTGGTGACGCCCACTCCGCACTCGCCGAGGCCCCCGAGCACGAAGTCCTTCAGCGTGGCAGTGATCGACGTAGACGAGCGGGTCTCGGCCAGGAAGCTCGAGAAGCAATCGCCGCCGAAGCCGAGCGCTTCGAGATCGACGCCGCCCTCGTAGAAGGCGCCGCTGCTGAAGAGTTGTCGGGTCCTGACTTGGGATCGAAGCCCCACGGTGAGGCAACGCCGTTGCCGCTGGTGATGGCGCATGCCTTGTCGTCTGGGGTCGTCCCGCAGAGGGAGCTCGTCCCGAGCGTTTCAACCTGTCGGACGTCATCGACGCCGTACCACTCGAACACGCGGATGTTCGGCACCGTTCCGCCGTTGCTGAAGTTGCTCAGCACCAGGATGTCGCCGTTCGAGTCGTCCGTGAGGTCGCCCGGCGTGCCGTTGTCGTCGTGCGCGGTGTGCAAGCCCGTGAAGGTGCCGCCGGCATTCGCGGTGACTTCGTTGTGGAAGAACCAGAAGCCGATCTGCGCGTCGACCGTTCGTGGCGTAGCGGTCGGCTCCGAAGTAGAGGTGACCGTTGTCGTACTGTGCGGCGAACGCATCGAGGAGGTCGTCCTTGGCCGGGACGGATCCGTCCGTGTGACGCCAGCTGGTCTGCACTTCTTGCTGATCCTTCGACCCGCCGCCCGTGAAGATGCTCGCGTTCGGCTCGTCATGCGTGAACGAGCACGCCGCCATCGCGTTCGGGTCGACGGCGAGCGCCGCACAGTCGTCGGCGCGGTTGGCGTAGACGACGTCCCAGTCATCGCCTGCGACGACGGCCGGGACGTCGTTGGTCGCATTGCCGTCGAGTTCGAACAGCCCGTCATCGTGCACCGAGAACGCCGGTGCGGCGGCCATCGTGATTGCTACGGCGAGACAGCCCGCCGCCCCTGCAGCGAGCACACGCCGCCGCGTCTGTGTGGACATAGTGAGTCCCCTTCCCCCATCGGGTTTATGGCTCTACGCTAGAAACCGCCTCTGGGGGGCGATATCGGGTGATCTCCGCATCACCGCCTGTAGAGATGCCCTAGGGGAGGCAGCTCTCCAGCAAGCACCACATGGGGGAGCCACTGTGGACATCAGAGTTGATGACACGTATGCCCTGATCGTCGTAGGCGACCACGCGCGGGACGAGTATGTTCGCCGCCTGAGCCGTCTAGGACTGTCCTCCGACGCGTTCTCGAACAAGGCCGATGCGCTCGCGTCGTTGCGCGGCCATGCCCCCGCCGTCGCGATCTTCGAGGTCGAAGACGGCGGCTGCGAGCTTCTGCGCGAGCTGCGCGACCGCTACGGGCCAGACATGCCCGCCGTGCTCGTGTCGGCCGATCGCACCTCGCCCTCCGATGTGGTCGCCGGACTTCTCGTGGGCGCCGACGACTACGCGGCCGAGTCGATGGACGCCGACGAGTTCATCGCGCGGGTGCGGAGGCTCGTCGATCGCACCCGGCGCACATCGGGCGCAACGGCGGACCTGAGACGGCTATCCACGCTCACCGAGCGCGAACGCCAGGTGCTCGCCTTGATCGCGGAAGGCCGTTCGCAGAAGCAGATCGGCACGGAACTCGGCATCAGCATGAAGACCGTCGGATCGCACGTCCAGAACCTGCTGTCCAAACTCGGCCTGCATACGCGCGTGGAAGCGGTTGCCCTGGCGGTGCGCGCCGCCGAAGCGAACATCGGTCTCGGCGCGATGTCGTCGGCTAGATCTCTTCCGATCGCCGGGTAGCAGGCGCCGCCCGTTCAGTCTGCGCCGGGCGGTCAGACGCGGCACGAATCACCGCAGCGCCGTCCGGCTGGTCGCGGTCGCCTCGAGCGCGACGCCGTTCGGCACGAACAGGGCGATGATCGGCGGCCGCCACGTGTCGGCAACCGTCACCCGCGCCGACACACCGTCGGGCGTCCCGGCGTCGACGACCACGGCACCGCCGTCCCACATCGCCGACCAGCGCTTCGGCCTGCTCGAGCACCCCGTCCGACGTGAGCTCGGCCACCGGCTCGCCACCGTCGACGACGAGCGTGAAGCCGTCGGCGCCCGCAAGCGACGCGGCGTCCGCCAGCGCATCGAGGCGCTTCTGGGCGAGATACAGGCTCGTCGCGTCGGCGCACACCAGGATCACCGCGATCGCGAGCAGAGCGTAGCCGAGCGTCAGCAGGAGGACGCTCCCCTCGTCGTCCTCACGTGCCGCCCGGCGCGCGCGCTCCGCCACCCGGCGTGGCACCGCCCGCATGCTCACTGCGACTCCCAGAATCGCGACACCTTCTGAACTGCGGATCCCTCGACCGGGATGTTCGCGAGGCGGTCCAGGCCCAGCACGGGAGGGATGAGTGGAAGGGTCACGTTCGTGCGAACCGTCACGACCAGGGTCGAGCCCGCCTCCGGGCATTCGCGGCCCGCCGGACGGCACTGCAGCGAGACTCCGACCGAGTCCTCGTCGAGCGCATATTCGTCGATCACCGAGCGCAGGATGCGGTCGGCGCTCACCCGTGCAGCATCCGCGCCCTCGGCCGTGGAGATCGCCCGCGCGATGTGGCGGGCGCCTGCCTCAGCGCCGAGGGACTGGCCCTGGATCAGACCGAGCGACACGATGAGGTACACGAGCGGAACGAGCAGCAGCATCCCCACGAGGATGAACTCGAGTGCTGCCGACCCGGTCTCGTCGTGGACGAGCTCGCTCTGCCGCTCATCCGCCGGCCGCTCAGTCGAAGGATTCCGTCGGCGCATGGGCGGTCACCTCCATCAGCCGCGGCAGACCCAGCAGTCCGACGAGCGGAAGCGTCGCGCGCACCTCGATGCGCACAGCCGGCTGGCCGAGGGCGTCGGTCGCGCTTCCGCTCACGTCGGCCGCGTACTCGGCGCCGATCGTCCGGCTGACGATCTCACGCGTGCGGTCGACTCCCTCCGCGATCGACGAGTCGGCGAGCGCCGCGTGATACGCACCCTCGACCGCCGCATCGTGCACCACGTTGCGCACGTACACCGTCAACCCGAACTGGAGCACCGCGAGCGTTATCAGGGTCAGGAGCGCTCCGACGAGGACGAACTCGACCGGGCTCGATCCCCGCTCGTCGGCGGCGATGGCAGCCAGGTGAGACCGGATGCCGCGCGCACGCGCTGCAACCACGTCTAGATGCCCGAGACCCGCTCGATCGCCTGCTGGAACAGGTCGGCGAGCGCCGGGCCGGCGAGGGCCCAGATCACGACGACCAGTCCTGCGGTCATGAGCGTGATCAGCACCCACCCGGGGACATCGCCGCGCTCATCCTCATGGGCGTCCCGAGCGATATCGCGCAGTCGTGCCACAGCGCGCGCATATGCGGTGCGAAGCATTATGGTTCTCCTTCCGGCGTCAGCCGATTCCGAGTCGAAGCATGAAGATCCCCGGGAAGACCGCGAAGAGCACGCTCAAGGGGAGGATGAGGAAGACCAGTGGAACGAGCATGTAGATCTCCTTGCGGCCCGCTCGTTCGATGAGGCCGCGCTTCGCGTCCTCGCGGGCGTCCAGCGCCTGGGAGTGCAGCACGTGGGCGAGCGGCGCGCCACGGTCGATCGCGGCGACGACCTGGTCGATGCTGCGCGAGAGCGCGGCGATCTCGAGCCGGCCGGACAGTCGGCTCAGGGCTTCGGAGAGCGGCGAGCCCGTCCCGACGCTCAGCACGACACCGCGCAGCTCCGCGGTCAGCTCCCCCGCTCCCGCCTCGCTCACTCGCCTCAGCGAATCGAGGATCCCCTCGCCGGCCGACAGGCACAGAGCGAGGAACTCGAGCACCGTCGGCAGTTCCTCCTGGATGCGAGCGACACGGGTGCGAGCCGCGTGGGTCAGGCGGCCGTCGTACGCGACCGCCGCGATCACCCCGGCCAGCGGAGGCAGCAGAGCCGCGGCACCGGTCGCCCGGCCGACGAGGACGAGCGCGACCACACCCACTCCGCCGATCGCGATACCCGCGATCGCCCAGGCGAGCTGCCGACCGCGGAAGGCGGCGGCATCCATCGACCACACCCGCCTGGTGCAGGCGCCGATCGATCGAAGCAGATCCGCCGGCCGCCCGCGAAACGCGGTCCCGCAGAGCCGACCACAGCGAGACGATGACGCCGCCGGTCGCATCGAGGTTCGGCGTGACGCCCCGCGGGTCGGTGACGTCGCGGATGTACGGCGCGATCCGGCGAGCCAGCGAGGGCGCGCCCCAGCGCGGTGCGAGCGACACGAGAAGGCAGACGCCCAGCCCGAAGGCAGTGCCCAGCACGACCGCGAAGGCGATGTCGGTGCCTCCCAGCGCGGTCATCCGAACCACCGCCTGGGCTCGGGAAGCCGCCCGATGCGCAGCATGACGCGATAGGCGACGAACGAGACGGCAGCGCCGGCGAGGATGAGTCCCACGCCCTCCGGGCTGCTGTACGCGCGTGCGCCCTCGGGGCGCATCGCCAGCATGGCGAGGATCGCCCACGGGGCGGCGACGCCGAGGACGGCCGCACCGCGGATCCAGGACTGACGCGACTCGACTTCCGCGCGCAGTGCCGCATCAGCGCGTACCGACGCCGCCAGCGCCCGCAGCACGGGAGTCAGTTCGGTCCCGCCGACCTGACGGGCCATCCGCAGCGTCTCCACGATCCGATCCCCGACCGGATCCGCCAGCGCCTGCTTCAATCGCGCGGCGCTCGAGTCGAAGTGCCCGGACGCTGCGACGTCACGGGCGAACGCCGCGAACGGCGGACGCAGTGGTGCGGGAGCTGACTCGGCGAGGCTGGCGACGGCGTCCGGAAGCGACATCCCGGCGCGCACGGAGGCGATGAGCAGATCGCAGATGTCGGGCCAGAGCGCGCGGCGGGAGCGCACGAGCCGCGAACGTCGTGCCCGGAGCCAGGCGAACGGCGCCAGCGCGCCGGCGACGGCGGCGACGAGCGCCAGCGCGGCGACCTGTGTCACCAGCCACGCGACGGCCGCGAGCAGCGCCGCGCAGAAGACGGACGAGGCGACGGCTCCCGCGGGCGGAACTCGTGTCAGCCCTGCAGACTCGAGCAGGCGCGCGAGGCGCCCGCTTCCTGTCGGCTCGGGATTGCGCCCCCGGGCCGGCCAGACCCATGGCGAGATCACCAGGAGGATGCCGGCTGCCAGCACCGCGCCCCATACGAAGGTCATGCGGCGTCCGCCCGGTACAGGGTGCGTGCCTCGACCGCCCCGTCCACCACACCGGTGGGTTCGACGATCTCCACGACCCGCCGGCGACCGGAAGCGTCGCGTTCGCAGTGAGCGACGAGATCGACGGATGCGGCGACGGCCGGCAGCACGAAGCCGCCGTCGATGTTGCGGCCCGCCAGGAGCGGCAGCGCGGCGAGCTTGGCGAGAGCCTCCCGCGCAGAGTTGGCGTGGATCGTCGCGGCACCAGGCACGCCGGTGTTGAGTGCCAAGAGCAGATCGAGCGCCTCCGCGTCCCGCACCTCGCCGACCACGAGCCGGTCGGGTCGCATGCGCAGCGCCTCCTTGACGAGGCGACGGAGGGTCACCTCGCCGGTGCCCTCGAGGCTCGGCTGCCGACCCTGGAGCGCCACCAGGTCGGGCGCATCGACGGCCAGTTCGAACGTCTCCTCCACGGTGACGATCCGGTGATCCGCGGGGCACGCGGCGATCAGGGCGCTGAGCAGCGTCGTCTTGCCCGCATGCGTGGCACCCGACACCAGGATGCTGCGGCCCGTCGCCATCGCCTCTCGGAGAGTCCGCGCTGCAGCCGCGATCGACCGAGCCGATCGCCACCAGCGTGTCCAGGTCGCGGTACGCCGGAAGGAACTTGCGGATGTTCACCGACCAGTGCCGCCTGGTGATGTCGGGGATCACGACGTGAAGGCGACTGCCGTCCGGCAGCGACGCATCGACGAACGGCTGGCTCAGGTCGACGCGCCGACCCGTGGCGTGCAGCATCCGCTCGACGAGGTCGCGCACCGCGGCATCCGTCAGGGCGAGCGGCAGCCGCTCGGCGACGCCGTTCCGGGCGATGAAGATCCGATCGGGAGCGTTGATCCACAGCTCCTCGACGGTCGGGTCGTCCAGGTGCGCCTGCAGCGGGCCGTAGCCCGCGACAGCGGCGAGCACCTCGCGGACGCACGATGCCTCGTCATCGACCGGCGACAGGCCGCGGGCGAGCGCGAAGTCGTTGTGACGGCGCACCTCCGCGCGGACGATGCGCGTCGCGAGCTCCGGATCCCGCCCCGGATCGGTGCGTTCCGCCCGCAGCCGATCCCGCACGCGCTCCGCAACCACCGCGGCTGCGGTTCCGGCAGGCGCATAGGTGAGAGTCACTCGAGCATCCTCGCAAGCGCTCGACGGGCGCGGAGGAAGTTATCCACAGATGCGCCCAGACGATCGGAGGAGCAGGATGGAGGAACGGACGAAAGGAGCACCATGACCACGTCCTTCAAGGACCTCGAACCGGGAAAGCGCGTCGGGTACGGCATCCTGGGCGTGCTCCAGGCCGCGTTCGCGTTTCTCGCGTTCTGGGATCTCGCCCATCGGCCCGCCGATCAGATCCGCGGGCCCAAGCCCGTGTGGATCCCGGTGATCCTCATCAGCTGGATCGGCCCGCTGACCTACTTCTTCGTGCACCGCAGACACTGACGCCGATCCGGGGCCCACCTAGCGGCGCGCCCCGCCGAACATGGCGCGCCACGACCGCGCACCGCTCGGCCGACGGCGCGGATCCGGGTGCCAGCCCCACAGCACCCCCACAGGCGCGTCGGTAGACTGAACGGACCCGCGGGAGTGGTGAAACTGGCAGACACGCAGGATTTAGGTTCCTGTGCCTCCGGGCGTGTGGGTTCAAGTCCCACCTTCCGCACGCGAACCACACACCGTGGCATCCGCCTCCGACCGCCGACCGTGACGACCGACGGGAATCGCCTTGCACCCCACCGCACTCATCCCCTGGCTCGACCCCGAAACGATCATCGCCGCGGCCGGCCCCTGGGCGCTGTTGGTGGTGTGCTTCATCGTCTTCGCCGAGACCGGACTGCTCGTCGGCTTCCTGCTGCCCGGTGACACGCTGCTGGTGATCTCGGGTCTGCTGACCAACACCAGCAACATCTTCGGCGTCAACATCTGGATCGTCTCGCTGCTCATCGCGCTGTCGGCGTTCATCGGCGGCGAGGTCGGGTACCTGATCGGCCACAAGGGCGGGCCCTGCCGTGTTCGAGCGGAAGGAATCCGGCCTGTTCAGCGTCAAGAACGTCGAGCGGACGAACGCGTTCTTCGAGCGGTTCGGCGGGCTGACCATCATCCTCGCCCGCTTCGTGCCCATCGTCCGCACGTTCGCGCCGGTCGCCGCCGGCGTCGGACACATGCCCTGGCGGCGATACACCCTGTTCAACCTGATCGGCGCACTGCTCTGGGGCTTCGGGCTCACGATGCTCGGCTACATCATCGGGTTCATCCCGTGGGTGGCGGACATCGTCACCGAGTACATCGACATCATCCTGCTGATCGCCGTCGGCGGCACTGCGCTCGTCACCCTGTGGCACTACTTCAGCGAGCGCCGCAAGGCCAAGAAGGCGGCCGCGGCGGGTGCGGATGTCGTCACCGACCCCGAGGAGGCACGCGAGCTGGTGCTCGACCCGGAGGTCTTCGAGCGCGGACCGGAGCACGTCGGGCACGCCGGGCACGGAGAACATCCCGAGCACCCCGGGGGGGATTCGCCGGGAGCTCCGCGGGCGTAGCCCTCGACTCGCTGCAGCTTCGACCACTGCAGGCGATCTGCCGAGAACAGGGCGATCCGCGCCGAAACGGCCTGTTCCCGGCGATTCGCCTGTTCTCGAACGCCGAACGGCGAGCGGCCTTGACGGGCGCGCCGACTCCCAGGAGCCGCCGCCAGCTCAGGACGCCTTGGCGGTCTTCTTCGCCGGAGCCTTCTTCGCGGCCGGGCTCTTCGCCGCTGACTTCTTCGCGGGGGCCTTGGTCGATGACTTCGACGAGCCGCTACTCGAGGCCTTGGCAGTGCTCTTGGCTCCGGCATCCTTCGACGAACCCGAAGACGAACCCGACCGCGCAGCACGACTGCGCTCGACACTCGCGCGCAGCGCCTCCATGAGGTCGATGACCTCGCCGCCCTTGGCCTCCTCCTCGTGCTCGCCGAAGGTCTCGGTCGTGTCCAGCGCGTCGCCCTTCTCGAGCTTCGCCTCGATGAGCACCCGCAACTCGTCCTGGTACTCGTCCGAGAACTCCGACGGATCGAAGTCCGCCGCGAAGCTGTCGACGAGGGATGCCGACATCTCGAGCTCCTTCGCCGAGATGCGCACCGGTTCGTCCAGT
The DNA here is from genome assembly GCA_963717585.1 of uncultured Actinomycetota bacterium. GTDB lineage: Bacteria > Actinomycetota > Actinomycetes > Actinomycetales > Microbacteriaceae > Microbacterium. Next base: position 110,113 of record CAVQWI010000007.1, read on the forward strand.
GCCGGGAACGCCGCCTCGCGCACCTCGTCGGCCCACAGCAGCGTCTGCAGGACGAGGACATCGCCCCGCACCCGAAGGGCCGCCAGCCGGGTCTTCTGACGCAGGGAGAACCGCACGATCGCCGTCCGGTCGGTCTGCTCGAGAGTCTTGCGCAGGAGCACGTACGCCTTCGGCGAGGCGGAGTCGGGCTCGAGGTAGTAGGCGCGATCGAGGGTCAGCAGGTCGACCTGCTCGGTCGGCACGAACTCGACCACGTCGATCTCGCGGCTCTTCTCGGCGGGCAGCGAGTCGATGTCCTCCTTGGTGAGCACCACCGTGCGCTCGCCGTCGTCGTACGCCTTGTCGATGTCGCTGTACGGCACGACTTCGCCGTCGATCTCGCAGATCCGCTGATAGCGGATGCGGCCACCATCCTTGTTGTGCACCTGGTGCAGCGGCACATCGTGGTCCTCCGTCGCGGAGTACACCTTGACGGGAACATTCACCAGGCCGAACGTCAGTGCGCCCTTCCAGATCGCTCTCATCACACCAGTAGACACCGGTCACAGGGATCAGGTCTAGTCACGTCGATCGCGCACGGTCGAATCGTGCACTCCAGGCACCGATGACGGCAGGATGAGAGCAGGGCGGATGCCCCAGCGAAGGGGGATCGATGGCGGGGGGCGCGAACGACCAGCTCGTGAGCATCGGGGGCCGCCGGCTGCGCATCACCAACCTCGACAAGGTGCTCTATCCCGAGACCGGGACCACCAAGGGCGAGGTGATCGACTACTACACGCGGATCGGACCGACCATGATCCCGCACGTGGTCGGGCGACCCGTGACGCGCAAGCGGTGGCCGGACGGCGTGGGCACCGAGGAGCATCCTGAGCAGTCGTTCTTCGCCAAGGATCTCGAGCGCGGTGCGCCGGACTGGGTGCGCCGCCTGCCGATCCCCCACTCGGGTGGGCCGAAGGACTACCCGCTCGTCAGCGATGTTCCGACCCTCGTCTACCTCGCCCAGGTCGCGAGCCTCGAGCTGCACGTGCCGCAGTGGCGCTTCACACCCGACGGAGACCGTGGGGACGCCGATCGACTCGTGCTCGACCTCGATCCGGGCCCGGGCGTGGGCCTCGCGGAGTGCGCCCAGGTCGCGCACTGGGCTCGGGAGATCCTCGGCCACATGGGCCTGGAGCCGCTCCCGGTGACCAGCGGCAGCAAGGGAATTCAGCTGTACTCGGCCCTTCCTCCCGGGCAGAGCAGCGAATCGGCGTCCGCGATCGCGCACGAACTGGCACGCGCGATCGAAGCGGACCACCCCGACCTGGTCGTCAGCAGCATGAAGAAGGCGATCCGCCACGGTCGTGTGCTCATCGACTGGAGCCAGAACAACGGCTCCAAGACCACCATCGCCCCCTACTCCCTCCGCGGACGCGCGCGTCCCAACGTCGCAGCGCCGCGCACGTGGGAGGAGCTCGAAGACCCGGAGCTCCGGCAGCTTTCGTTCGAAGAGGTGCTGGAACGCGCCGAGAGCATCGGCGACCCGCTCTCGGCACTCGGCTACCACGCCGGCGGTCGCACCGCCGACGAAGGGCCGCTCAGCACGTACATCGCCAAGCGCACCGCGGGCAGGACGCCCGAGCCGGTGCCCTCCAACCCCGCGGCGGCCAGCTCGCCCGCGGGCGAGCTGCCGATCTTCGTCATCCAGGAGCACCACGCGACAGCCCTGCACTGGGATTTCCGGCTCGAGCGCGACGGCGTGCTGGTCAGCTGGGCCGTGCCGCGCGGCGTGCCGCACTCCTACAAGCGCAACAACCTCGCGATCATGACCGAGGACCACCCGATGGACTACGCGTCGTTCGAGGGCAGCATCCCCGCCGGCGAGTACGGGGGCGGAAGCGTCACGATCTGGGACGAGGGCCGGTACGAACTCGAGAAGTGGCGCGACGACGAGGTCATCGCGACCCTCGAGGGCAGACCCGGCGGACCGCTCGGGCGGGTGCGTCTCGCCCTCATCCGCACGGAGGGCGAGGGCGAGAAGTCCAGCTGGCTCCTGCACCGGATGAAGACCGACGTCGACGGCCACGTCCAGCCCGACGGCATCCGGGTCGAGCCGTCGGCGCAGGCCGACGAACCGCGCGGACAGCGGCGCGACGCCTGCCCGCGCGACGCCCCGAAGGACGACGATGCCCCGGATGCCGCGCCCAAAGCCGCGCGGCGAACCTCTCGCCGCGCCGCCGCGGAGTCCGCGGCCGACACTCCCCTGCTCTGGCCGCCGACGGGCGCCTCACTGAAGCCGATGCTCTCGACGGGCGCCACGCCGGAGCGCGCCAGGCTGGCTGCGCGGCAATGGGGGCGGCCGGCGTGGGCGGAGGCGAAGTGGGACGGCATCCGTGCCATCGGGGTCTGGGACGGCAGCAGGCTGAAGCTCTTCGCCCGGAGCGGCAACGAGGCCACCGCGAAGTACCCCGAGATCACAGATGTCGATGCCGGGCTCGGCGCGGAGCCGGCGATCGTCGACGGCGAAATCGTCGCGATCGACGATCGCGGCCGGCCGAGCTTTCCGCTGCTGCAGACCCGCATGAACCTGCAGCGCCCGGGCGACGTGGCACGGGAGGCAAAGCGCACGCCGGTGCAGTACTACCTGTTCGACGTACTGGGCGCGCACGGTCTCGACGTCACCGCACGTCCGCTGCGCGACCGCCGGGCGCTGCTGGAAGACCTCGCGGCGGGCGCCATTGCCGCGATCGCAGTGCCCCCCGTGTTCGACGACGTCGACGAAGCGCTCTCGACCAGCGAGAGATTCGACCTCGAGGGCGTCGTCGTCAAGGACCCGTCATCGCCGTATCGGCGCGGCGTGCGCAGCGAATCGTGGCTCAAGGTCAAGCTGACCCGCACCCAGGAGGTGGTGCTCGCCGGCATCCGGCCCGGGCAGGGCGGACGCGCCCAGACGTTCGGATCGCTGCTGCTCGGCATCCCCGGACCCGACGGACTGCACTACGCGGGCCGGGTCGGCACGGGATTCAGCGACTCGACCCTGCGATCGCTCATGCGCACCCTGGAGCCGTTGCGAACCACCGAGAACCCGCTCGTCGGCGTGCCCGCGCTGGACGCGCGCGGAGTGCAGTGGCTGCGGCCGGAGCTCGTGGGCGAGGTGGAGTTCGGCGAGTTCACACCCGGCGGCATCCTCCGCCACTCGCGCTGGCGGGGACTCCGCCCGGACAAGTCGCCCGGACGAGGTGCGGCGCGAGGTGTGAGCACGCCTCCCGCCGTCGCGAAGGTCGGAGAATCACGCCGACGTCGGAGATTTCGGCCGGCTGTGGTCCGACATCCGTGCGATTCTCCGACGAACGGATGCCGCCGCTCACGCGTGCGCGTCGTGCTCGACGTGACCCGCCGGCTCCAGCTGGAACGTGGAGTGCTCGACGTCGAAGTGCTCGCTGAGGCACGACTGCAGTCGCTGCAGGATCGCGCCCGCCTGCCCATCGGCGAGCGCCGCGTCGTCGACGACGACATGCGCGGTGAACACCGGCGCGCCGCGGGTGAGCTGCCACACGTGCACGTCGTGGCAGTCGACCACTCCGGGGGTCTCCAGGATGTGGTCGCGGATCTCGGTGACGTGCATGCCCTTGGGTGTGGACTCGCTGAGCACCGAGACCACCTCGCGCAGCAGCGAGATCGCGCGCGGGATGATCATCGCCGCGATGAGCAGGGACGCGATCGCGTCGGCCTGCGCCCACCCCGTGGTCACGATGATGATCGCCGCGACGATGACGGCGGCCGAGCCGATCAGGTCGCCCATCACCTCGATATAGGCGCCGCGCACGTTGATGCTGGTGCGCTGGGCCGCGCTGAGCAGCCACATCGCGACGGCGTTGGCGACGAGTCCCACGATCGCCACGACGAGCATCAGGCCGCCCGCCACCTCCACCTCGCCCGGATCGAGCAGCCGCTGGATCGCCTTCGAACGCCACCCATACCGAGAGGGCGATGAGGATGATGCCGTTCGCCAGAGCGCCGAAGACCTCGGCCCGCTGGAATCCGAACGTGCGGCGGTCGTTCGCCGGGCGTGCGGCGACGGCGCTCGCGATGAGCGCGATCACGAGGGCCGCGGCATCCGTGAACATGTGCGCCGCATCGGCGAGCAGGGCCAGGGAGCCCGACAGTGCGGCGCCGACGATCTGAACCACCATGACGACCGCGGTGATCGCGAGCGAGATGCCCAGCAGCCGGCGATTGCCGGTGCCGCGGATGCCGGGCGCGTGGTCGTGCATGCCCTCAGGCTACGACCGCGAGGTGATCGCCGGCCCCATTGCGGGCCAGTCGGGAATGAGTGTGATTCTCAGCCTCATCGTCTCGCCGTCCTGATCAGAGACTCGTCAGGAGCGGCACGAGTGCCTCGAATGCACGCGAGCGGTGGGATGCCGCGTTCTTCTCCGGCGCGGACCACTCGCCCACGGTGCGCTCGGCGCCTTGCGGCTGCCCGTCCGGAATGAAGATGGGGTCATAGCCGAAGCCGCCGGCGCCGGACGCGGAAGCGGCCAGTCGGCCGGGCCAGCGTCCCTCGACGACGTGCTCGGCGGCACCAGCTCCGCCGGGGACGACCAGCGCGATCGTCGAGACGAACTGAGCGGTGCGATGAGGATCCCGGACGTCGGAGAGCTGGTCCAGCAGCAGCGCGAGGTTGGCCGCGGCATCCTTCGCGTGGCCCGCCCAGTACGCCGAGAACACCCCCGGCGAGCCGCCGAGGACGTCGACGCAGATGCCGGAGTCGTCCGCCAGCGCCGCCAGGCCGGTGTGCGCCGAGGCCGCGCGCGCCTTGATGAGCGCGTTCTCGGCGAACGTCACGCCGTCCTCGACGGGCTCGGGTCCGTCGTAGCCGATCACCTCGAGATCGGGGCGGACGGCTGAGACGATCGCGCGGAACTCCACGACCTTGTGCTGATTGTGGGTCGCCAGGACGATCCGGCGTCGCGAGGAGCCGGCATCCGTGGGGTTCTGCGGGCCGCTCATTCCGCGGGTGCGGCCGACTCGACCGCGAGCGACGCGAGCTGGAGCTCGCGCAGGTCGGCGCAGCCGGCGACGCCGAGCTCGAGGAGCGCATCCAGCTCCCGCTTGTCGAACGGCGCCCCCTCGGCGGTGCCCTGCACCTCGACGAAGAGCCCGCGGCCGGTCACGACCAGGTTCATGTCGGTCTCGGCACGGACGTCTTCCACGTAGGCGAGGTCGAGCATCGGCTCACCGTCGATGATGCCCACCGACACGGCGGCGACGGAGTCGATCAGCGGTGTGGCCTTCTGCCCGATGAACTTCTTGGCGCGGCCCCACTCGATCGCGTCGGCGAGTGCGACATAGGCCCCGGTGATCGCGGCGGTGCGGGTGCCGCCGTCCGCCTGCAGCACATCGCAGTCGATCACGATCGTGTTCTCGCCGAGGGCCTTCGTGTCGACGACGGCGCGGAGTGCACGGCCGATCAGCCGCGAGATCTCGTGGGTGCGCCCGCCGATCCTGCCCTTGACGCTTTCGCGGTCGTTGCGGCTGTTGGTGGCGCGGGGAAGCATCGAGTACTCGGCGGTGATCCACCCCTTGCCCTTGCCGGTCAGCCAGCGCGGCACGCCGTTCGTGAACGAGGCGGTGCAGAGAACCTTGGTGCCGCCGAACGAGATGAGCGCGGACCCCTCGGCGTGAGCACTCCAGCCGCGTTCGATCGTGATCGGGCGCAGCTGGTCGACGGAGCGGCCGTCGGCGCGCGTGGTGTCGGTCATCGGGTGTCTCTCATTTCTCTTCGGTGTCTCCGGTTCGCATCGCACGCTCGGCGTGCCGGATGCGACTGCGGGACACGGATGCCGCAGCGCGCCTCAGCGCGCTGCGGGCAGGTCGATCGCGCCGGTCTGGACGAGCTGCACCTCGCTCACCTCACGGCCCATCAGCCGATGCGCGAGCCGCAGGAACTCGTCCGCGGAGGCGCCTGTGGCCTCGTAGAGGTGGCGGGGTGCGGAATCCGGTTCGGCGAGCAGGTCGCGGCTGACGAGCTGGCGATAGACGTCCTTCGCGGTCTCGGTGTCGCTGGAGACCAGCGACACGTCCGAGCCCATGACGTAGCTGATCGCACCTTCCAGGAACGGGTAGTGCGTGCAGCCGAGCACGAGGGTGTCGACGCCCGCGTGCCGCAGCGGAGCGAGATACTGCTCGGCGACGGCGAGCACCTCGGGCGAGTCGGTGACGCCCGCCTCGACGAACTCGACGAAACGCGGACAGGCCTCGGCGAAGACGGTCAGCCGCTCGTTCACCTCGAGCATGTCCTGGTACGCACCGGAGCCGATCGTGCCGGCTGTGCCGATGACGCCGATACGCCCGTTGCGGGTCGTGGACATGGCCGTGCGCACGGCAGGTCCGATCACCTCGACCACCGGCACGTCGTACCGCTCGCGCGCGTCGCGCAGCATCGCAGCGGACGCGGTGTTGCAGGCGATCACGAGCATCTTCACGCCCTGCTCGACGAGCGAGTCGAGGATCTCGAGCGAGTACCGCCGAACATCCGCGATGGGTTTCGGGCCGTACGGGGAGCGCGCGGTGTCGCCGATGTACAGCAGAGACTCCCTGGGCAGCTGGGCGGATATCGCGCGGGCGACGGTGAGCCCGCCGACCCCGGAGTCGAAGATGCCGATCGGCGCGTCATTCACGATGGTCCAGCCTACCCGCGCGATCCGGATCACTAGGCTGTGCGCATGCGCGCCGACGTCTCACGCAGCACAGCCCTGCACACCGACCGGTACGAGCTCACGATGCTGGACGCGGCGCTTCGGGACGGCACGGCCGACCGCCGGTGCGTGTTCGAGCTGTTCAGCCGCCGACTGGCCGGGGGTCGGCGCTTCGGGGTCCTGGCGGGCACGGGGCGGCTGGTGTCCCTTCTCGAGGACTTCCGCTTCGGCGACGACGAGCTGCGGTTCCTCCGCGATCAGAAGGTGGTGGATGCCGAGACCATCGACTTCCTCGCCGGCTATCGGTTCACCGGATCGATCACCGGCTACCGCGAAGGCGAGCTGTACTTCCCCGGCTCCCCCGTCCTCACAGTCGAGGGGACGTTCGCCGAGGCCGTGGTGCTCGAGACCCTCTCGCTCAGCGTCCTCAATCACGATTCCGCCGTCGCGACCGCGGCTGCGCGCATGAGCATCGCCGCCGGTGACCGGCCGCTCGCCGAGATGGGCTCGCGCCGCGCCGCGGAGCAGTCCGCGGTAGCCGCGGCCCGCGCGGCGTACATCGCGGGCTTCGATGCGACCTCGAACCTGGAGGCGGGCAGGACCTGGGGCATCCCCACCATGGGAACGGCCGCGCACGCGTGGACGCTCCTGCACGACACCGAGGAGCAGGCGTTCCGATCGCAGGTCGAGGCGCTCGGTGCCGGCACGACCCTGCTCGTGGACACCTACGACACGCGGGAGGGGGTCGATACGGCTGTCCGCGTCGCCGGCACCGGGCTCGGCGGCGTCCGCATCGACTCCGGCGACCTGCCGACCGTCGCCGCCGAGGTGCGCGCGCAGCTGGACGAACTCGGGGCGACGGGCACGAAGATCACTGTCACCAGCGACCTGGACGAGTATGCGATCGCGGCGCTGGCGGCATCCCCCGTCGACTCCTACGGCGTGGGGACCTCGGTGGTGACCGGCTCCGGCACCCCCACGGCGGGCATGGTCTACAAGCTCGTCGCACGCCAGTCGGCTGACGGATCGTGGCTGGGGGTGGCCAAGGCTTCGACCGACAAGGCATCCAGGGGCGGCCGGAAGGCGGCGTTCCGCACCCTCGAGGACGGCACGGCCACGAGCGAGCTGATAGCGGTCTCGGACGGGTTCGAGCAGGTCGACACACCCTCCGAGCATCCCGACGCCCGCCCCCTGCAGGTGCACTACGTCGTCGATGGCGAGCCGGATGCCGCGTTCACCGGCCACGCCGGCGTCGAGTCGGCCCGCACCCACCACGCTCGCGTCCGCGAAGAACTGCCCGTGCGCGGGCTGGCGCTCAGTCGCTCCGACCCGGCGATCCCGACGGTCTACGTCGACGCCGAGGACTGAGGCGATCTCGCGGACGAGACGATGTGCCGCCGGGACTCAGCCGACCAGCGACTCGTAGATCTCCTTGCACGTCGGGCACACCGGGAACTTCTCCGGATCGCGCCCGGGGGTCCACTTCTTCCCGCAGAGGGCACGCACGGGTTTGCCCGTGATCGCAGACTCGAGGATCTTCTCCTTCTTGACGTAGTGGGAGAAGCGCTCGTGATCGCCGGGCTCGAGGTTCTCTTCCCGGATGAGCTCTTCGAGTTCTCGATCGAGGGTCGCGATGCCACCCTGATCCGGGCTGTCGAGGGGGGTGCTCATGGTCAGTCAGTGTATCGCGCGAAGGCGGCCCGAGGGCAGGATGCTTCGGCCGGCAGCCGGGTCCAGCAGGCGCCGCGCGCGGCTCAGATGGACTCGGCGAACTCCATGAGCCGGCCGCCGCGCCGCTCGAACACCGCCGAGCCGATCGCGATCCCGACGGCGAGCACGACCACGCCGATGACCAAGCCTCCCCACAGTGCCATCGTTGCCGCCTCGTCGTCGCCCTCCAGCGCCTGCCAGCCCCACCACAGAGCGGGAGCGCTGAGGACGATCGCACCGAGCATGACGACGCCCTGGGTGATGGCACCACCCGCGCCGGTGCGCGGCGGGTGCTGGAAGGGGCTCTCGCCTGGCCGGGAGACGGCGTAGGGCGAGCTCACCGACGAGATGCTCGACAGACCGAGGCCCGACAGGAACAGCGCCGCGCAGACGCCGACCATGGCAGGCAGGAGCGCCCACCGGCCGTGCACGACGATCGCGACCGGGATGGCGACCGCCAGCAGCGGGATGCCGATGATGAGCACGGGCACGAGGCGCCCGACGCGGTCGGAGATCCCGCGAACGCCGCTGGCGATGTGCATCCACACGGCGGTCGAGTCGTAGGCGAGGTCGTTGTGGGGCAGCCAGCCGAGGAAGAGCGCCACGATGGGCACCGGCACGAGCGCGACGACCTCCAGCGGAACGCCGGCGATCAGCAGCGGCACCATGGTCAGTGCTGCCGCGATCGGTATCACGACGATGTTCACGATGTAGCGGCGGTCGCGGAGCCAGTACACCAGGCTGCGGGCGGCCACCGCTCCGGCGGGTGTGCCCGGGGCGACCGCGAACCATCCCAGTCCACCGCGTTCGCGCACCGACACCGGCGGCTCCGTGGTGGAGAGCAGCCTGCGGACGAGCAGTGCCCAGATGAGGCCCAGCGCGACGAGGGTGGCGACGGCCACCAGCAGAGTCGGAGCGGCCTCGCCGATGCCCCCCTGCGCCATGCGGCCGGGGAACGCCCAGGCGGCGCCGAGCGGGGTGATCGCCAGTGCCGACACCGCCTCGGCGAGCTGCGAGGGGACCAGCCCCCGCCACTCGAGCGATGCGAAGAACACCCCCACCGGCACCACGACGACGAGCATGGCGAGCACGAAGAGCCCCGACAGTTCGCGGGATCGGCGTTCGCGGAGGAACAGGGCGGTGAGCGCCATGCAGACGCGGGCGAGCAGCACGCACGTGGTCACGCCGAGCAGCACGCCCACCGTGCGCACAGCCCAGGAGACACCATGGTCGCCCCAGACGACGGCAGCGCAGATCGCCACGGCGATCAGCGTGAAGATCGGGATGCTGAGAAAGCCCGCGACGGCCAGCACCGCCGCGAGCCTGCCGCTGGGCAGGCCCAGGACGACGAACCGCCGAGGATCCAGCGGATCGGTCGCACCCGCGATGAGCGGCGCGAGCGCGAAGCCGAGGGTCACGGCGGAGCCGCCGAGCACGGTGACAGCCAGGACGACGTCCGTCGGAGCGTCGCGGAGCGTGAGCAGCGCCCAGCCGACGGTCGCGATGGCGCCGACGAGCAGGACGAGACCGACTGCCACGCGCGTGACATGACCGGCGTCTCCGCGGAGGGCGCCCAGCAGGAGAGCGATCCTCAGTCGGAGAACGTGTGCAGCCACTCGAGACCCTCCACGTCGCTCAGACCGCCCGCGAGCTCGATGAAGCGCTGCTCGAGGGTGAGTTCTCCGCGAACCTCGTCGATCGTCCCCTCCGCGAGCACCTGACCGGCGACGATGACCGCGACGCGGGAGCACACCCGCTCGACCAGTTCCATGCCGTGGCTGGAGAGGATGACCGTCCCGCCGTGCGCGACATACGTCGAGAGGATGTCGAGGATGATCGCGCTGGAGACCGGATCGACGGCTTCGAACGGCTCGTCGAGGACCAGCAGACGCGGAGAGTGGATCATCGCGCCCGCCAGCATCACCTTCTTCACCATGCCGGCGGAATAGTCCGAGACGACGCGCCCGAGCGCATCGGAGAGATCGAACGCGCGGGCGAGGTCGGCGGTGCGGCTCTCGACGACGGCGGACGGAAGCCCTCGAAGGACGCCGTAGTAGTGGAGAAGCTGCCGGCCGGTCAGACGATCGAACGTGCGCAGTCGATCCGGCAGGACGCCCATCTGGCGCTTCGCATCGATGGGGTCGGAGACGGCGTCCACCCCATTGACGCGGATGCTTCCGCGGTCGGGCCGCAGCAGGCCCGCGATCATCGACAGCGTCGTGGTCTTGCCCGCGCCGTTCGGGCCGACCAGCCCGTAGAAGATGCCGGCAGGGACGGTGAGATCCACGCCGTCGACGGCGCGGGTCTCGCCGAAGGTCTTCGTCACGCCCTTGACGACGAGGGCGGCGGCCCAGGGATCCACGATCGGCGCGACCAGCACCTCGGGGACCACCGTGGGCTGGAGCGGCCGGTGCTTTCGACCTCGGATGCGGGCGGTGGTGCGAGCAGTGCGGGCGGCGGCTCGGTCGGAGGCACCGGCGGGATGTCGACATCCGCCGGCGCGCTGCTCTCGGCTGTGGATGCGACAGTGGCGGCGCTCGGCGCGACCGGCTCCGCGGGCGTTTCGACGGCAGGCGCCTGGGTCACCTCCGGCGCGACGGCGGGAGGAGTCTCAGGCAGGTCGGCCGCGGGCGACTCCGGCGCCTCGACGGGGGGCGCCTCCACCTGTGAGCGCCGCGCAGCAACGACGTCCGCCGCGGCGCCTCGGAGCCGTCCACGGCCGGGGGGAGGGGCGGCTTGGGCGGGATGACGAGGTCGGGCGGCAGCGGAGGTGGCGGCCCCGGATCCGGCGCCGGTTTCTTGCGGACGGTCTTCTTGGCCGGCCGTTTGGTCGATCGCTTCGCCGGCCGAACCGGTGCGGCGTCCTGGTGCCGCGGCCACGTCAGCGGGCGTCTGCGGCTTGGGCGGAAGGGGTGTGACGCGCCCTCGCGCGCCACCGAAGTCTCCATCCGGCGAGTCCGGATGCGAGTCCTGCGGCATCGGCAGCGAGGCTGTCACCGATACAACCTACCAAGCGGTCGCGGTAGGTCGGCAATGCGCCACAGGCATGTGACGACGTTCCGTTATGTCACAAATCGACAACGGGAGCCCCGCATTATGCGGCTTCACAGGTGCCATCGCTACCATGAGATCGGCACGAGGGAGTGTCGCGTCGGTGAACCGACAGTGAAGACACTCATCCCAGGAGCAGACCTTGACCCTTCAGACCGTGATTCTCGCAGCCGGAATGGGCTCGCGGCTCGGCCGCAGCCTGCCCAAGCCGTTGACCGAACTCAGCGACGGACGCAGCATCATGCAGCAGCAGCATGACAACATCCGCGCCGCATTCGGCACCGACGCGCGCATCACCACGGTCGTGGGATACAAGGCCGAGGCCATCGTCGAGGCGTTCCCGCACGTCGATTACGTCTACAACGATCGCTACGACCAGACCAACACCTCCAAGAGCCTGCTGCGCGCCCTCACCAAGAGCGGCAAGGGCGGCGTGCTCTGGATGAACGGCGACGTCGTGTTCGATCCGCGTGTGCTGGGTCGTGCGATCGCGCTCATCGAGCGCGACCAGTCCTTCGTCACGGTGAACACCTCCAAGGTCAGCGACGAAGAGGTCAAGTACACCGTCTCGGCCGACGGCCACATCAACGAGCTGTCCAAGACGGTTCAGGGCGGCATCGGAGAGGCGGTGGGGATCAACTACATCTCCAGCACCGACAAGGCCGCGTTCATCCGCCAGCTGTCCCGTGTGGACGACCAGGACTACTTCGAGCGAGGCCTCGAGCTCGCGATCGCGGAGGACTCGCTCCGGCTGCAGCCGCTCGACATCTCCGACCTGTACGCCGTCGAGGTCGACTTCGCCGAAGACCTCGAGCGCGCGAACCTCTTCGTCTGAGCCAGACCTGACAGGGCTTGTCAAGCCCAGCGTGCGCTCAGTGCGCGCGCATAGGATCGGCCTGATGGCCGACAAGGTGCACCGCATCCACTCCCTCCCCGATGATTCGCCGTGGACGGGAGGCCTTCCGCCTGCCGGTTCGGATGAGCACCCGTACATCATCCGCATGCTCGACCGCGTGCTCGCGATCCAGCGCCCGATCGTCGTCGCACATCTGCGCAGCATCCGTCTGCGGCATCCGAACGCCACGACGGCCGAGATCGTCCGCATCCTGGAACGGCGCTACCTCGCGGCGGTCACGACGGGTGGAGCTGCGGTGGGCGCGACGGCTGTCGTGCCCGGCATCGGCACGGGCGTGACACTCGCGTTGAGCGGTGTCGAGACGGTCGGCTTCCTCGAGGCGACGACCCTCTTCGCGCAGTCGGTGGCCGAGGTGCACGGCATCCCCGTGGAGGATCCCGAGCGTGCGCGTGCGCTGGTGCTCGCCCTCATGCTGGGCAAGGAGGGCGTGGATCTGGTCGCGCAGCTCGCCGGCCAGGCGACGGGCAAGGGTCCTGGGCGCGACCGCTACTGGGGCGAGCTGATCACCAAGACGCTCCCCCGCGCAGCCCTCGGTCCGCTCGTGGATCGGCTGAAGACGACATTCGTGCGCTCTTTCGCCGCACGAGGCGGCGCATCCTGGCTCGGCAAGGCGCTGCCGTTCGGCATCGGCGCCGCGATCGGCGGGGCCGGCAACAACATCCTCGGACGACGCGTGCTGGTCGGCTCGCGCCGCGCGTTCGGGCTGCCTCCGATGGATCTGCCCGCCGATCTCGAGCCCCGGCCCGACACGCTGCGCCTCGAGCGCGCGGCGACCCGCGGGATCCGGCGGGGCTACGGCGTCTTCGCAGACGGCGTGACGCGCGGTGTGTCAGCCGGCGTGTCCGCGGTCGGGACCGCGAGCCGCAAGGTCGGCGGCGCGGTCACACCCCGCAAGCGCAAGGCGATCACGGGAGCCCAGACAGGTGCATCCGACGGGTCGCCTGATGACGGAATCGGCGACGACTGAGCGGTTGCCCAATCGCGGTCGGGCGCTCGATGCCCGATGCGGGCTCGAGGAGGGAGACTGGACGCATGGGTCTTTTCGCACCGCGTCCTGAGGAGCCGACCGAGTGGCCTGGGCTGCCGGGTGAGCCCCTGCGCCCCGAGTCCGCGGCCGAACGGCTTCCCGACCCGCCGCTCGACGACATCGGCCTGGTGGGGCTCCTCGGCGAGGGAGTGGCGGTCGAGTCGATCGTGATTCCGGTGGCACCGGATGCCGCGACCCCACGCGATCAGCCGGAGGACCCCGCCGGCGACGACGACGCAGACTGACCGGCCCACCTCGAATCGCCCGACCGCGGCGGATGCCCGGACGGGAATGCAAGCGCTTCCCGCTCGTCTCGACACGTCTCGCCGGCGGGGCATAATCTCGGAGTATGGACAGCACGCTGGCCTGCCTTGCGGCATGGATGCCCCGACAGCGGTGGTATGCCGCGAAGGGGCGACCGCCCAGCCTGCGACTGGTCGCTTGGTGGGACCCGCCGGCCGATGCCGCGGCGGGCTCAGAGGATGCATCCTCTCCCGACCCGCGCGTTCGCACCTTCCTCGTCGCCGACGAGGGCGCCCTCCCGGCAGTGCTGTACCAGATCCCCGTCGTCTCGCGAGCGACGGCGACGGTGGAGGCATCGGCCGATCACATCATCGGCAGCCCGGAGCCGGGGACGACGTTCATCGACGGACCGTTCGATCCTGCCTACACCGATGCGCTGCTGTCGCTGGTCACGACCGGCGGTCAGGGCAGGGGGCCTCGAGCGGTCGCGACCGGTCACCCCACCAGGTCGGTGCGCCGCCGGGGCGGTCGAGAACCGCGTCGGTGCTCACCGGTGAGCAGTCCAACACCTCGCTGATCTACCGCTCGGACGACGGTTCCACGCCGATCATCTGCAAGGTGTTCCGGCAGCTGCATCCCGGGCTCAATCCCGACATCGAACTGCAGACAGCGCTCGCCGACGCCGGATCAACGCACGTGCCGCAGGCCATCGGATCGATCGAGGGCGCCTGGCCGGATCTGAGCACCGCCCGGGGCACGGTCACCGGCTCGCTGGCGTTCGCCCAGGAGTTCCTACCCGGCGTCGAGGATGCGTGGCGCGTCGCGCTGCGGGCCGCCGCCGGAGGCGAGGACTTCCGCGAACCTGCGCACGCACTCGGCGCCGCGACGGCCGAGGTCCATGTCGCGCTGGCCAGTCTGTTCCCCACGCGAACGGCGCAGCCCGGCGACCGCGAGGCGATGGTCGCCTCGTGGCGTCGACGACTGGCCATCGCCATCGCCGAGGTGCCGGCGATCGCCGACCGCCGCGATGCGATCGAAGCGGTGTACGCCCGGTCCCTCGATGACGCATGGCCTCCGCTGCAGCGCATCCACGGCGACTATCACCTCGGTCAGGTGCTGCACGTGCCCGGTCGCGGCTGGGTTCTGCTCGACTTCGAAGGTGAGCCGCTGCGCCCCATGTCCGAGCGCGTTCGGGCGGACCTGCCACTGCGAGACGTCGCGGGGATGCTGCGGTCGTTCGACTATGTCGCCGGCTCGATCCGGCTCGACAACCCCGACCGGTCCCCCGAAGCCGTCCAGGACTGGGCACGCATCGCACGCCGCTCCTTCATCGAGGGGTACGCCGCGGCGGCCTCCGGCGCTGAGCTGGATGTCGGAAGTGCGCTGCTGTCGGCGCTGGAGCTCGACAAGGCCGTCTACGAGGCCATCTACGAGTCGCGGAACCGGCCGACCTGGGTGACGATCCCGCTGCGGGCGATCGCCCGGCTCGTGGAGGATCCGGCAGCGGCGGCCTGATCCGAGCCGGTCGGTCAGTCGTCGAACTCGGCCTCTTCGGTCTCGAGCTCGTCATCCTCCTCCTCGACCGCCTTCCCGTGCCACTCGTTCCACGCCTCCATGAGGCGCGCCACGGCGAGATGGAAGCGCTCGGTCGCCGCCCCCGGGGCGGTGTCGCCGAAATAATGGGCCACCCATCGATCGAGCCGGGCGACGGCCTCCGGATCGCCGAGCACGCGGTCGGTCTCAGCGACGATCGCGCCGGAGTCGGCCGCCTCGAGCCACTCGCACGCCGAGAGGTAGCCGTGCATGTCGATGAGCGCCTCGGGATCGGCCGGTCGCGTCACCATCAGCGGCCGATCGGCGGCCAGACGGTCGTAGACCATCGCCGAGATGTCGACGATCGCCACGTCGGCCGCCGCAAGCTGCCAGCCGAGCTCCGGGCCGTCATCGAACACGTGGTGCGCAGTCGCATCGGCGGCGTTCGCCGAGGCCAGAGCCGCGATGATCCGCCGATTCGAAGCGCCGTACTCCGGGTCGACGACGCCGGATCGGGGATGCGGGCGGTAGATCACCCGGTGTCGACCCGTCGCCAGCAGCGCGGTCACCAGCATCTCCCCATGCGAGACGATCGAGCCGTAGCGCGCCGAGGGACGGTCGCCCTCCCATGTCGGCGCATAGAGGACGACGGTGCGATCGTCGGGTGCGTACGGCAGCTCGCCGGAGTAGTGATCGGCCTGCGGACGACCGATCGGGATGGCGCGCCGGTCCAGGTCGTAGTCCCACAGCACGCGTCCCAGCCGCTCCCGGGCCGCCTCCCCAGCGATGAACGCGTAGTCGTACGCCTTGTACTGGTTCGTGGTCATGTACATCTTGTCGGACTCGCCGTGGTTGATGAACACGTGCCAGCGCCGGCCGTACCGGAACATCTGGAAGTTCCGCGTGTTCTGGTTGACGTACAGGACGACCCGGATGTCCTGGTCGGTGATGAACTGCTCCAGGTCGCGCACAGTCGGCACGAACGCGATGGGCAGGGCGTCCTCGGACAGGAGAGCGCGCGCTCCGGTCGCGGACCGGCTCAGCACCACGACGGGCCAGGTCTTGGCGAGTGCCGCGAGCGGTTTGTACCACTGACGGATCTGGTACATGTTGACGGCGCCGTCTGCGAAATAGACCGCGACACGGTAGTGATGAGGCGGATGCGGCCGGTGACCCGGCGGTCAGGTGGCGCACCTCGCGGACGGCGGTGCGGCTCACGACCGCCTTGCGCAGCAGCGCGGCGGCCTTCTTCGCATCCGAGACGAGGCCCACGCCCTCAGGATACCGACGGGGCCGCGTGGCATGATCGACGGGTGCATGTCGACCAGCCCGGACGCAAGGATGCGCCGGTCGTCGCGGCGGCTGCCGGAGTGACGTTCGTCATGCCGGTGCTCAATGAGCGGGCATACCTTCGCCGTGCCGTCGAGACCGTCCTGGCACAGGATGTCGAAGGTCCGACCGAGCTGATCCTCGCCCTGGCGCCGTCGACCGACGGCACGACCGAACTCGCTCGCGAGCTCGCCTCGGACGATCGCATCGTGCTCGTCGACAATCCGGAGGCCGACATCCCGATCGGCCTGAATCGCGCGATCCGCGCGGGACGCTACCCCACCATCGTGCGGGTGGACGCGCACTCCGAGTTGGAGCCCGGGTACACGACGCGCGCGCTGGCGACGCTCGACCGTGTGCGGGCCGCCAATGTGGGAGGCGTGATGAAGGCCGACGGCCGCACACCCTTCCAGCGGGCGGTCGCGCGAGCCTACAACTCCCCCATCGGCCTCGGCGGCGGTGCGTACCACGGAGGGACGGAGGCGGGTGAGGCCGAGTCGGCTTACCTCGGCGTGATGCGCCGCAGCGTCCTGGAAGAGGTCGGGCTCTTCGACGAGAGCATCCGCCGCGGCGAGGACTGGGAGCTCAATCTGCGGATCCGGCGGGCCGGCTACCGGGTCTGGTTCGATCCGGCGCTCGCCGTCACCTACTGGCCGAGAGAGAGCTGGACGCGGCTCGTGCGGCAGTTCTCTGCGACCGGCCGATGGCGGGGCGAGCTCGTGCGCCGCTACGGACGGGGAAACTCCGTCCGCTTCTTCGCGCCGCCCGCGCTCGTGGTGGTCGTCGCGCTCAGCATCCTGGTCGGCATCCTGCAGCTGACCGGCGTTCTGAACGGGTGGTGGGCGATCGCGGCATCCCTTGTCTATCTCCCGGTCATCGCCTACGCGCTGCTCGTCCTCGTCGTGGCGATCGGACGCGGCGGCGGCACAGGATGGCGCGACAAGCTGTGGACGCTCGCCGTGCTGCCCACCATGCACGTCTCGTGGGGCACCGGGTTCCTCATCGGGGTGATCCGGGGAGCGCACGACACGGTCGACACTTCGCGGCTCGGAAGCCGCAATACGCCGCTCCCCTAGCCGCGGCGCTCAGATCCGCGATCGTGATGAAGCCCTGGTCGAGGATGCGATCCACGACCCGCTCGGCAGCGTGTCCGTCGTCGCGGGGGTTGAACTTCGCGCGCCACTCGGCGTACTTCGACGCGAAGGCGTCCGCATCGCCGTCGCGCAGGGCGGCGACCAGCTGGTCCTGCGTCTGCACGACCGGCCCCGGCGCGTGCGCGATCAAATCGAAGTAGAAGCCGCGCAGCTCGCCGCGGTAGTGCTCGATGTCGGGCACCAGGAAGTACATCGGCTTGCCGGTCACACTGAAGTCGAACATGACCGATGAGTAATCCGTGATCAGGGCGTCGGCCGCAAGGAGCAGCCGCGACGTGTCGGGAAACCCCGTCACGTCCAGCACACGCGGGCCGTGGGCATCCTTGCCGGGCAGCAGGGTCCGCGAGTGACCGCGCACGAGGACGACCGAGTCCGTCGCGGCGGCCAGCGCGGCCGGGTCGATGAAATCGACCATCTCGATGCGGTCGTCACGCCAGGTGGGCGCGTACAGCAGCACACGCTCCTCGGGGCGGATTCCGAGGGCTGCGCGGGTCGCGCCGTCGTCCCCGCCGACCAGGATGTCGTTCCGCGGGTAGCCCTCGACCCAGATGGGCCGAGAGAGGAACGCGTACGCCTTGCCGAGGATGCGCGCCGCATAGGGGTTCTGGGCGAGGAGGACATTCCACCGCCGCGACTCCTTGATGACGGCGGCCATGCGGCGCGGATCGAATCCCGGGCGATGCAGCGCCAGGCGCTTCAGCGGTGTGCCATGCCACGTCTGGACGACCACCTGCCCCGGTCGGCGCGAGAACGTGCGCCGAAGCCAGTCGTTGACCACGAGCAGCCGGGCGGACCCGCGGGCACGCCACCACTCCGGGCTGCCGTCGACCACCGGAATGGCGCCGTCGGGAACCTGGACCGACAGGTCGACGACGCTCCAGTACCGGGTCACGCCCGGTGCTCGCCGGGCCAGCTCACGGTCGATCGCGAGAGGGTTGCAGCTGGCGTTTCGCCCGTAGAAGCTCTCGAAGAAGACCGCGTCCTCCAGTGCCGAAGTCCGAGTCGCGTAGCGGCGCTCGAGCGCGGCCTGCCCCTCGCCCGAGTCGTACGCGGGGTCGATCGGCGGCCCGATGGTGAGGGTGCTCCCGTCCAGAGTCGCTCGAAGCGTTCCGAGCTGCGCCAGGGGGACGGATGCCGGCGGATCGGCGACCCCGCCGTCGGGGTGCTCGATCCGAAGCTCGTAACCGCCCACGGGCAGGGGAAGCTCAGCGCCGCCCCAGCGCGACGCGCGCAGCGGCAGCACCGCCTTCCAGGTCTTTCCGCGCCCTGACAGCGTGGCCCCGACGCGTGCGCGAGAACCGATCAGTTCGACCGACTCGGGTCGCGGACCGCTGCCCGAGACGATGAGAGCCGGTCCCCCATCGGTGGAGAAGCGGGCGTCGGTCATCGGATTCCCTTCGGAGGTGCGGCGGCCGTCTTCTCGAGGCTCTGCGAAGCGCTCAGTGCGGCCAGGATCGCACGGTACACCCTCGAGGTGTTCTCGCCGTCACGGAACGCGTGGACGCGGCGGCTCAGCCGTTCAGCGCGCTCGATGCGCATCGCCCGGTGCGACTCGTCGCCGAGCACCTCGTCCAGCTGCGAAGCGGCCTGCGCCCAGTCGACCGCCCATCCGTCGCCGGCCACCTCCGAATACGAGCCGTAGAACCCCCGCGTGCGCGCGTAGTACTCGACGTCCGGAGCGAGGAAGACGACGGGAAGGGGCACCAGGGCTGCGTCGAAGATCAGGGATGAGTAGTCGGTCACCAGTGCGTCGAGCCCCGGCAGCAGCGGCGTCACGTCGGCGACGAGGTCGCTGCCCAGGCCGAGCACGCGCTCGGTCGGGAACGGCGGCGCGTACTGGCCGGCCCCGAGCGGGTGGGAGCGGATCAGCAGCACGGCGCGGTTCCGTGTCAGCACGTCGACGATCGATCGCCACTCCTCGGCGGAGGGCACGGCGGGATCCGGCGCGCCGTCGCGCCACGTGGGGGCGTAGAGCACCAGTCGGCTTCCGGCATCCAGGTGGCCGGTCGCCGCTGCGATGGCCGCCCTCGCCTCCGAGCGCCGCGTTGCGGGAGTTCCGCGTGAGAGGACGTCCACCCGCGGCTCGCCTGTGACCGGCACGCGCGGATTCGGTAGTCCGAACGCAGACTCCAGACGCCCGCGCGCCAGATGGGATGCGGCCGGCAGCACGCTGATGCGGCGCGCGGCCGCCGCGGTACATCCTCGCGAGCGCGGCGCGCACGACGGACGAGCGAGGCAGGATGCCGCTGCGCAGCGTCTCCGGCGAGTCGAGGCCGATGCGCTTGAGCGGGATGCCGTGCCACAGCTGCACGATGAGCGCGTCGGACACGGCGAAGCGGTTCACGTCGCCGAACCCGTGCGTCACGACGATGATCCCGGCGCGCGCGGTCAGCCAGAACCCCCGAGGTGAGCGCTTCCGCGCCGACGGGATGCCCCGGGCGGCGGCATCCCGCTCCTCGCGGGCGTAGCCGACGAGCCAGACTGCCGGATGGCCGTGGGCGGCCACGACGTCCCACAGTGCGAGCGCTCCGTCGCCGATGCCGGCGCCGCATCCGAACACCCAGGTGCCGCGCCGCCGGGGGATCACGAACGTCGCGAGACGGCCGAGCGCATAGAGCGGGATGCTCGCGATCTTCAGCGCGTTTCCCGCGCCGAACGAGAAGGACGCCACCCCGCGATGCTATCGCGGGGTGGCGTCAGGACCTGTGCCCTTTCGCTGGCCCGCGATGCTATCGCGGGGTGGCGTCAGGACCTGTGCCTTTTCGCTGGGCCCGCGATGCTATCGCGGGGTGGCGTCAGAACCAGCGTGCTCCGACTACAGCTGGAGCTCGCCCAGGGTCACGTCGACCGTCCGGGCCTCCCCGTCGCGGACGAAGGTGACGGTGGCGTCGCTGCCGGCGGCGGCGGCGCGCACCTGCGCGGTGAGGTCGGTGGCGTCGGTGATCGGCACTCCGTTGAAGGCGGTGACGATGTCGCCCTCCTCGAGCCCCGCGGCCTGGGCGGCCCCGCCGTCGACGACATCGCCGATGTATGCGCCGGTGATCGTCGATCCCTCGACCGCTGACGCAGCCGACACGTTCGCGCCGAGCAGGCCGTGGGTGGCCGCGCCGGTGTCGATGATCTCGCCGGTGACCCGCTCGACGATGTTCGAGGGGATCGAGAAGCCGACGCCGATCGAGCCGGATTCGCCGCCCATTCCGCCCGCGCTGGCGATCGCGACGTTGATGCCGATCAGCTTGCCCTCCGAGTCGACCAGCGCACCGCCGGAGTTGCCGGGGTTGATGGCGGCATCGGTCTGGATGACAGCGATCGAGATCGACTCGCTCGGCGACTGGGACTGCGTGTCGCCCTCGCCGAAGTCGAAGAAGAACGGCGGAGTCTGCCCGTCATCGGGAACCTGGCCGTCGCCCTCGGAGTCCTCCGCGTCACTCGAGTCCGGAGCAGCCGAAGAGGCGATCTGGATCGACCGGTTCAGAGCGCTCACGATGCCGGTGGTCACCGTGTTCGACAGCCCCAGCGGAGCGCCGACGGCGATGGTCTCGTCTCCGACGTTGAGCTCGGACGAGTCCGCGAACTCGATGGGGGTCAGTCCCTCGGCATCCTGCAGCTTGATGACCGCGAGGTCGTACGTGGGGTCGGTTCCGACGACCTCGGCGTCGTACACATGCCCGTCCGAGGTGGTCACGCGAATGGTCGCGTCGGAAGTCGCGCCGTCCAGCGTCACGACGTGGGTGTTGGTGACCACGTAGCCATCGCTGGTCAGGACCACGCCCGACCCGGTTCCGGCGCCGTTGGTGCCGGTGGCCTCGATCGTGACGACGCTCGGAAGCGTCTTCGCCGCGATCGCGGTGGTCTGGTTGACGGAGTCTGTATCGTTCACCGTCACGGTCGACGGAGCGGATGCCGGGATCGTGCCGGCGGGCGAGAACAGGTTGACGCCGGCGTAGGCGCCGCCCAGGCCGGCGGCTCCGCCGACGATGGCCGCGGCGACGATGAGGCCCGCGACCTTGCCGCCGTTCGACTTCTTCTTGGTGGCCGTGGCCACGCCGCCGGTGGGCGCGGGGTGGAGCGGGACGGTCGGCTGCGTCTGGTTGCCGTTCGCCCCGAAGGCCGAACCGTATCCCTGTGCGGGTGCCTGCTGGCCGGCGTACGCCTGACCGTGCGGCTGCCCGTAGGGCTGGTACGGCGGGTAGCCGGCCGGCACTGTCGCCGGACGCGTGCCGTGCGGTGCCTGCCAGGCGGGTGCGGTGGGCTGGGCGCGTGCCGACGGGTTCGCCGGGTCCGCGGACTGTGCCGCCGCCTGTTCGGGCCGAGCCGGAGCCGGGAGCGGCGTGCGCGGGCGCTTCTGATCCCGCCGGAGCCTGAACCGGCTCCTCGGGGGTGGAATCTTGAGGGCGCTCGCCCTGTGTGTCGCTCATGTGGTTGCTCCTTCTGCCGACCACTGACAACTGTGGCCCCGGTATCTGTGCGTTTCTTATGCCGAGGATGGGTGTCGACTATGCGAGTAGCGTGAACCGGGTGCGAGAAACACCCGGAGCCTGGCGCAGAACTGCAATGGGCGCAGGCCTCATCGGTCCCGACGGATCGACCCGCCCCACCATCTTCGCGGAGATGTCGGCACTCGCGGCGCGAACGGGCGCGATCAACCTCGGGCAGGGCTTTCCCGACGAGGACGGACCGGCAGACGTACTCGAGGCCGCCCGGGCAGCGATAGCGAACGGCGTCAATCAGTACCCGCCGGGTCGCGGCATCCCGGATCTGCTGCTGGCCATCACCGAGCATCAGGACGGTTCTACGACTTGCACCTCGATCCGCAGCGGGACATCATCGTCACCGCCGGCGCCACGGAGGGTCTCGCCGCCGCACTGCTCGCCCTGATCGACGGTCCCGAGGACGAGGTCGTGGTTTTCGAGCCCTACTACGACTCGTACGCGGCCGTTGTCGCGCTCGCTGGCGCGCGCCTGGTCACGGTGCCGCTGCGGTGGCCGGACTTCCGGCCGGACCTGGATGAGCTGCGTGCCGCGGTTTCCGATCGAACACGCGTGATCCTCGTGAACGACCCGCACAATCCCACCGGCGCGGTGTTCGACCGGGAGCTGCAGGACGAGATCATCCGGCTCGCGGACCGTCACGATGCGGTCATCGTCACGGACGAGGTGTACGAGCACCTCGTCTTCGACGCGCCGCACGTGCCGATCGCTACCCTTCCCGGCGCGTGGGATCGGACCCTCACGATCTCGTCAGGCGGCAAGACATTCTCGACGACCGGATGGAAGATCGGCTGGGTCAGCGGCCCGTCGCGTCTGGTGGACGCGGTTCTCGCGGTCAAGCAGTTCCTCACGTACGTGAACGGAGCGCCGTTCCAGCCGGCGACCGCGACCGGCCTGCGACTGCCGGACGAATTCTTCGGCGCCATCGCGCGGACAATGCGGGACAAGCGCGATCTGCTGGGCGCCGGCCTGCAAGCGGCCGGTTTCGGCGTGTCAGTTCCAGCGGGCTCGTACTTCACCGTCGCGGATGCCGCTCCCCTGGGTGCGACGGATGCTGCGGACTTCTGCCGTGACGCTTCCCGAGCGCGCAGGCGTCGTGGCGATTCCGCTCACGGCGTTCGTCACGCCCGCGCGTAGATCCGAATACGCGACGCTCGTTCGGTTCGCGGCATGCAAGCGTGTCGAGGTGCTCGAGGAGGCGGCATCCCGCCTCGCCGCTCTCGCCGGCTGAACCGCGCGGTCGGCTCTCGCGAGCTCACTCTCCCGGCACGACGCGCATCCGCCGCAGCCGCAGCGCAGGGTTGACCCTGCGCACTCGCTGGACCGCGTCACGGTCGAGGTGGGCGACGACGACATCGGTTGATGTGCCGATCGCCGCGATCTCCACGCCCTGGGGGTCCACGATCATCGAGTTGCCGACGCCCAGCGGCGGGGGATGGTCGGCGGCGGCGACGAACACCGTGTTCTCGATCGCCCGCGCGTGCACGAGCGTGCGCCAGTGATGCTCCTTCAGCGGCCCGCGCACCCACTCCGCCGGGACGAGGAACACGTCCGCGCCTGCATCGGCGAGGGTGCGGCCGACTTCGGGAAACCTGAGGTCGTAGCAGGTCATCAACCCGAACCTGACGCCGTCCACCGCGAACGTCTCCGGCGGGACGAGCTCGCCGGCCTCGACCCAGTCGGACTCGCGCTGACCGAACGCGTCGTACAGATGGAGCTTGCGATAAGTCGCCACGACACCGGACGCATCGACCGCGACGACGGCATTGCGCACGCGACGGCCGTCTGCTGCCCGCTCGAGCAGGCCCGCGACGATGTGGATGTCGGACTTCGCGGCGAGTTCGGTGAGCTCGGTGACGAACGGTCCGTCGAGGTCTTCGGCATTCGCAGCAAGCGACTCGTCGAACGGGTCGACGAAGTAGCTCGAGTATTCGGGGAACACCACGAGCGAAGCACCTCGAGCGGATGCCGCCGCGGCGAGCTGCGAGATGACCGCGATGTTCCCTCGCTTGTCTGCGGAGGGCGCGAACTGGGCGACGGCGATCGCCGTCGTGTCAGCACCCGGTGCCGTCACGAGGACGACCTGCTGCCGGCGAGCCGGACGCGGATCACGGCGGGGGCGACGACCCACATGGCCAGAACGACCGCCGACAGTGCGATGACCGCGGTGATCGCCGCTGAGCGGTCGACGACGACATCGAAGACGAATCCCACGACACCCACGAGCAGGATCGAGACCGTGATGAGCGAGGTGATCAGAGCGGCGTGACCGTACGAGACGACCTGCGGCTTGGCGCGCTGCTGGAAGAGGATGCGGTGCAGAGCGACCGGCGCGAGCGCGACGATCGACGTCAGTGCCGACAGCACGACGAGCGTGAGGTAGAACGCGCGCTGCCCGTCGTCCAGGTCGGCGAACGCCGGCTGGAAGGCCAGGGCCAGCAGGAAACCGGTCAGGATCTGGGTGCCCGTCTGCATCACACGCAGCTCTTGCAGCACCTCTGCCCAGTTGCGATCCGCGCGCTCGGCCGGCGACTCGTCCCGCCCGTCCTGCCAGTCGTCCTCGGTGTCGGTGTCTCGCGCGGGCATGTGCACATCCTCGCCCTCCGCCCGTCGCGACGGCAACCCGCGGCCTCGACGCGACCTCGGTTTGAACTCGTGCTAGGCTTGATTCTTGTGCCGCGGGGTGGAGCAGCTCGGTAGCTCGCTGGGCTCATAACCCAGAGGTCGCAGGTTCAAATCCTGTCCCCGCAACGAAAATGAAGAAGGCGCCCCTCCCGTCCGTGGACCGTTGCAGTGACCCTGATCCGGGGGGTCCCACGCCGCCGAGGTCGACCCGCCGCGGCAACCCCGCACGCCTCCCTACCGCGGATCGAGCGTCTCGCTCAGCTCGGCCAGGAACCTGCTGATCACTCGGAGTTCGTCGTCGCTGTACCGGTCGGCCACGCCTCGCATCGATCGGAGGCGCTCTCCGAAGTGACGGAAGAACGAGCTGCGCGATTCATCCGTGAGGATCACGATGCGCGCGCGACGGTCGCTGGGGTGCGGGCGTCGCTCGATGTGTCCCGATGCGGCGAGCCGATCGAGCAGCTTGGTGGTCGACGCCGTCGAGATGCGGAGATGGTCCGCGACTTGGTGAGGGCTGACGGTCTCGCCGCGGCCTCGCGCACGATGAGCATGCGCAGCGCCGCCAGATCGGTCCCGTTCATGTCCATGTCGCCCTTCATCCCGCCGTGCATGCGATCCAAGGCGTCGGTGAAGGCCCGGACGGCGTGCAGAACGTCCATGACCGCATGATCATGCGGCGATTGTGCCAACCAGGGCTGGGACATGTGGACACTCCCTCACTGACCCTTGTATCATCAGGCGCAGGTTATCGCTAGCTAAACTAGCGAATTGAGGAGGAATCATGAACGACGTAGAGCACGTGGTCCTCCTCGACGACGAAGGCCGCGCGATCGGCACCGCACCGAAAAGCAGCGTGCACGGAACCGACACCGCCCTTCATCTGGCCTTCTCCTGCCACGTCATGAACGACGACGGCAAGGTGCTGGTCACCCGCCGCGCGCTCGGCAAGACGACCTGGCCGGGCGTGTGGAGCAATTCCTTCTGCGGACATCCGCGGCCGGCGGAACCTGTGCTCGCCGCTGTGCATCGCCGGGCCGAGTACGAACTCGGCATCACCCTCACCGACATCGAGTTGTCGCTCCCCCTGTTCCGTTACCGTGCGGTCGACACCAGCGGCATCGTCGAGCACGAGGTCTGCCCCGTCTACACGGCACGCACCACGGACGAGCCGGTCCTCAATCCGCTCGAAGTCGTCGAGGCGAAGTGGGTCGACCCGCTCGATCTCGGCACGTCTCTGTCGGCGACGCCGTGGGCGTTCAGTCCGTGGCTGGTTCTGCAGGCCGAGCAGCTGCACCTCTTCGACGAGCCTCAGCTGCAGCGACGACGAGCCTCATGATCCCGCCCTCCACTCGCACGGCCATCGACGAGACGATCGATGGCTCGCTGCGACGGATCCGCGACCGTGCGCTGACGCTCGGGGGCGGTTTCGAGGAGCTGGCGGATGCGGTCGCCCGGGCCACCCCGGCGGCAAGCGCCTTCGGCCTGCACTCGTCGCAGCATCCTTCGCGGCATTCGGCGGCGACCCGGACGGCTCCCCCGCTCTCTACTCCGTGGCGGCGGCGTTCGAGCTGCTGCACACGGCGTTCGTGGTGCACGACGACGTCATCGACCACGACACGGTGCGACGCGGCATCCCGAACGTGGCAGGCGAATTCCGGCTGCGCGCACGCGCCCGGGGTGCGGACTCCGCAGGCGCCGAGATACTCGGCGATGCCGCCGCCATCCTCGCCGGCGATCTGCTGCTGCACGAGGCGTCGCGCCTGATCGGTCTGGCGGACGTGCCGGCCGAAGTCCGGGCCGGCCTGTTCGGACTTCTCGACGACGCGATCTACGTCTCCGCCGCGGGTGAGCTCGCCGACGTCGAGAACGCCGTCATGCCCGACTACGCCGAGGCGGAGGCGATCTTCAACGCGACGTTCAACAAGACCGCGGTGTACTCGTTCAGCGCTCCGCTCTGCGCGGGTGCGCTTCTCGCCGGCGCCCCCGCCGACGCGATCGCCGCGCTCGACAAGGAGGGCGGTCGCCTCGGGCTCGCCTTCCAGCTCGTCGACGATCTCATCGGCGCGTTCGGCTCGGCGGAACAGGCCGGCCGGGACGAGGGCGGTGACCTGCGGGAGTCCAAGCGCACTCCGCTGATCGAACTCGCACGGCAGACGCCGACCTGGTCGCGCGTCAACGACGCCCTGGCGGTCGCGCACACCGGACCCATCGCCGTGCGCGAAGCCCAGCTCGCGCTGGAGGAGAGCGGCGCACGACTGAGACTGCGCTCACTCATCGACGATACGCTGGGCACGGTGCGCGCCGCCGTGGACGAGCCCGGATTCCCGACCTGCGCCCGTCCGCTCGTTCGCGAGCTGGCCGACCGTGTGGAGGAGCGCATCCCGTGAGCCACGAACCGACCGGGCTCGCCCTGTACGACAAGGCGGCGCAGGATGCCGCGGCCGCAGTGATCACGGCATACTCGACGTCATTCGGCCTGGCGACCCGGCTGCTCGGTCCGCGACCGCGTCCGCACGTGCGCAACGTCTACGCCCTGGTTCGCATCGCCGATGAGGTCGTCGACGGGCCGGCCGCTGCGGCGGGACTCGATGCGATCGCCGAGCGCGCCGTGCTGGACGAGCTCGAGGCCGAGACGCTCTCAGCGATCGACCGGGGTTTCAGCTCGAATCTCATCGTCCACGCATTCGCCCGGACTGCACGCGAGTGCGGGATCGGCCAGGAGCTCATCCGCCCGTTCTTCACGTCGATGCGCACCGACCTCCTCACCGCGCGCCACGACGCCGCGTCCCACGACGATTACGTCTACGGTTCCGCCGAAGTGGTCGGGCTGATGTGCCTCCAGGTGTTCGTCAACGCCGGCGCTCAGCATCCCACCGCACCCGACCCGGATCTGATCGACGGAGCCCGGCGCCTCGGCGCCTCGTTCCAGGACGTGAACTTCCTGAGGGACCAGCACCACGACGAAGGCGCCCTCGGGCGCGACTACCTCGGGCTCGCGTCAGGCGAGTCGACTCGGCGCGACGTGCTGGACCGCATCGATGCGGATCTCGCGGCCGCGGCGGCCGTCATCCCCCGCCTCCCGGCCGACTGCCGCCGCGCGGTCACCGCGGCACACGATCTGTTCGCGGCGCTCTCCGTCCGGCTCCGCCGGGAATCGTCATCGGACTCGAGGGTCCGGGTGCCCGACCCGGTCAAGGCAGCCCTCGCGGCGCGCGCCTGGCTCGGATTCGCGCCGCGCACCATCACGGCGACGAGAGCCGGCGCATGATGGCGGCCGATCGCGCACGAGAGGATCCACAGATGGCGGACCACGAGAAGGGCGCTGCCATCGTGATCGGCGCGGGGATCGCGGGTCTCGCCACGGCCGCGCTCCTCGGAGCCGACGGATGGGACGTCACGATCCTCGAGTCCCGCGACGAGATCGGAGGCCGCGCCGGGTCATGGGAGCAGGACGGCTTCCGGTTCGACACGGGTCCGAGCTGGTACCTCATGCCCGAGGTGTTCGACCACTTCTTCCGGCTCCTCGGCACGACCGCCGAGCGCGAGCTGGACCTCGTCCGCCTGGATCCGGCGTACCGGGTGTACAGCGAGCCCGGCCGCGACCGCGTCCTGCCGCCGACCGACGTTCGGTCCGGGCGCGATGCCGCCACCGCCCTCTTCGAGGAGATCGAACCGGGCGCAGGCGGCAAGCTCGACGCCTACCTCGACTCCGCCGCCGACGCGTACGAGCTGTCGGTGTCGAAATTCCTGTACGACACCTACGAGACGACCGCGGGGCTGCGCGATCCGGTGATCATGCGCCGCGCGGGCCAGCTCGCACCGCTGCTCACTCGATCGCTCGCCAGCCATGTCGAGCGGCGGTTCACCGACCCGCGGCTGCGGCAGATCCTCGGCTATCCGGCGGTGTTCCTGGGCGGCTCGCCCTACGGGGTTCCGAGCCTGTACCACCTGATGAGCCATCTCGACCTCGACGACGGAGTGCTGTACCCCCGAGGCGGCTTCACCGAGGTGATCCGAGCGATCGAGCGCCTCGCCGTCGATCCACGGCGCCGTGATCGAGACCGGGTGCGAGGTGGTGCAGATCACGACGACGGATGCCGCGGCCACCGGCGTCCGACTCGCGGACGGACGCCGCATCCCCGCCGATCTGGTGGTCTCGACCGCCGACCTGCACCACACCGAGACCGCGCTCCTTCCTCCGGGCCTGCAGACCTATCCGGAGAAGTGGTGGGCCAAGCGCACCCCGAGCCCGGGCGCGCTTCTCCTGCTGCTCGGCGTCGAAGGAGAGCTGCCGCAGCTCGCGCACCACACCCTGCTGTTCGCGGAAGACTGGCGCTCCAACTTCGACGACATCTTCCAGGAGCCCAGCCGCATCCCCGACCCGGCCTCGCTGTACGTCTGCCGGCCGAGCGCCACGGATCCCGATCTCGCCCCCGCGGGTCACGAGAATCTCTTCGTTCTGGTGCCGATCCCCGCCGACCCGTCGATCGGGCGTGGCGGAGTCGACGGTGACGGCGACGCTGCTGTCGAGACTGCAGCCGACCACGTCATCCGGCAGATCAGCGACTGGTGCGGCATCCCGGATCTCGCAGACCGCATCGTCGTGCGCCGGACAATCTCACCCGGCGACTTCGCCGCCGACCTGCACTCCTGGCGCGGCAACGCCCTGGGGCTCGCCCACACCCTCGGGCAGAGCGCCATGTTCCGCCCCCGCAACGCATCGCGCAAGGTGCGCGGGCTCGCGTACGCGGGAGGATCGGCGCTCCCGGGGATCGGGCTGCCGATGTGCCTCATCTCGGCAGAGCTGGTGCTCAAGCGACTTCGCGGCGACCGCACCGCCGGACCCCTTCCCGAGCCGGCCAGGGTGTGATGTGCCCGGGCTCTACCTGCTAGCGATCCTCGTGTCCGCCGGCGGCGTCGTCGCGCTGGACGCGCGGTGGCGTCTGGCCGCGTGGAGCGCGCCCGGCCGTACGGCTCTGGCGGTCGGAATCGGCACGGTCTTCTTCCTGATCTGGGACGCCGTCGGCATCGCCACCGGGGTTTTCATCAAGGGCGACAGCGTCCTGCTGCTGGGAGTCGATCTGGCACCGCAGCTGCCGCTCGAGGAGCCGTTCTTCCTGGCGTTCCTCTGCTACCTCGCACTCGTCGCGTGGGCGGCGGCCCGGCGCCTTCCCTGGTTGAGTGTCGACGACACGCCGCCAGGGACCGGCTCCACACGGCGAGCATCGTCCGGACGAGGAGCGGGACGCGTGACCTATCCGCTGATCGTCCTGCCGTTCGTCCTCGTGACGGCGGCCGTGACGCTCGCCACAGTGCGTCGTCCGCGCTTCGGGTCGCGGATGGCGGCGTCCGCAATCGCCGCCGCGCTGCTGCTGGTGCTCACGGCGATCTTCGACAATGTGATGATCGCCGCCGGGTTGTTCACCTATCCCGCCGAGCACCTGAGTGGGCTGCGCATCGGCCTCGCACCCCTGGAAGACTTCTCCTATCCGCTGTGCGCCGCGTTCCTCGTGCCCGCCCTCTTCACGCTGCTGACCAGGCGCACCGATCGGGAGGAGACCGCGTGACCGATGCACCGGCGCTCCGATCCGGCGCGGTGATGAAGCAGCTTTTCGTCGCATCGCGCCCGGTCAGCTGGATCAACACGGCCTACCCGTTCGCCGCGGCCTACCTGCTGACGACGCGGCAGATCGATCTCACGCTCGTTCTGGGCACCGTCTTCTTCCTCATCCCGTACAACCTCGCGATGTACGGCATCAACGACGTGTTCGACTACGAGTCGGACCTGCGGAATCCCCGCAAGGGTGGAGCACACGGCGCGGTGCTCGATCGCCGGATGCACCGCATCACACTGTGGGCGTCGGTGCTGGCGTGCGCACCGTTCGTCGTCTACCTCGTGATCGTCGGATCGCCGTGGTCGTGGCTGGTGCTGGCCGCGAGCCTCTTCTTCGTCGTGTTCTACAGCGCTCCGCCACTGCGGCTGAAGGAGGTGCCGTTCGCCGACTCGGTGACCTCCAGCATCCACTTCTTCTCTCCCGCGGTGTACGGCCTCGTGCTGGCCGGTGCGACGTGGACCTGGCAGCTGGCCGCCGTGATCGCCGCATTCGCGCTGTGGGGGGTCGCCTCACATGCGTTCGGGGCGGTGCAGGATGTGATCGCCGACCGCGAAGCCGGCATCTCCTCGATCGCAACGGCGCGCGGCGCACGCTGGACCGTGTGGTTCTCGCTCGCGTGCTATCTCGCCGCGGGGCTCGTGATGCTGACCACTCCCTGGCCGGGGCCGCTCGCCGCACTGGTCGCGCTGCTGTACGTCGCCACGGTGTGGCCCTTCCGCACCGTCACCGACGAGACCGCAGAGCGAGCGACCGTCGGGTGGCGGAGATTCCTCTGGATCAATCAGATCGCCGGCTTCGCGGTGACGCTGCTGCTGATCTGGTGGTGGATCCTCACCGGCTGAGACCGAGCGTGGCGAAACCACCCCTTCCGCCCGAGCCGTCCGATTGGCTGCGCCGGAGAGATGGTCTCGCTCGAGAAGGAGTGGTCTCGCGTCTCAGCGGCTACTGCTCGCCGAGCTCGATGAGCCTCTCGACCGCCGCGGTGAGCCGCTCGTCGGCCTCGCCGTAGGCGGTCCAGTCGCCGGCCTGCAGGGCGGCCTGGCGATCGAGCATCGCCTGCTGGGCCTCCTGCAGCGCTGCCTGGTAGTCGTCCGCGGGCGGCTCGGCGGGTTCGGTGGGCTCCGGCGTCGGCTCGCCCGGCGTGGGCGTCGGGCTCGGCCCCGGCGTCGGCGTCACGTCGGCGTCACCGGTGTCCACGCCCGAGTCACCGCCGAACAGGGCGTCCAGCGCCTCGTTGAGGGTGTCCTCGAACGCGACCTCGTTGCCGAACGCGACCAGCACCTTCTGCAGCTGCGGCAGCTGCGTGCCACTGGATGCCTGCACGAACACCGGTTGGACGTACAGGAGCCCGCCACCGACCGGCAGCGTGAGCAGGTTGCCGTTGATCACCTCGGATTGCCCCTGCTTCAGCAGGTTGATCTGCGATGAGATCAGCGGATCCGAGTTGAAGGTGTTCTGCACCTGACCCGGGCCTGGGATCGTCGTATCGGCGTCGACCACCAGCATCCGCAGTTTTCCGTAGTCGGGACTCTTGACGCCCTCTTCATCGCCCGCGTTCGAGTCGACCGCGAGGTACCCCATCAGGACGTTGCGGGACGCGGTGCCCTCGGATGACGGGATGAAGCTCGTGAACATCGAGTACGTCGGAGCCTCCTGCCCGGGCATCTGCATCGTCAGGTAGTACGGCGGCTGCAGCACCGTGTCCAGCTGCGGGTCGTTCGGCGTCTGCCACGCGTTGTCTCGCTGGTAGAACGACTGCGCGTCGTCCACGTGGTACACGCCGAGGGCGTACCGCTGCACCTTGAACAGATCCGTCGGGTAGCGGACGTGGCTCATCAGATCGCCCGACATCTCGCTGATCGGCTTCACCGTGGCCGGGTAGACGTTCTGCCATGCCTGGAGCATCGGGTCCTGCTCATCCCACGCGTACAGCGTGACCGAGCCGTCGTATGCGTCGACCGTGGCCTTCACGGAGTTGCGGATGTAGTTGATGTTGTCGAGCGCGAACCGCTGGGCGGTCGTGTTCGAGTCCGAGATCGCCTGCTGGAGGCTCACCGTGGTGGAGTACGGGTAGTTCGCGCTCAGGGTGTAGCCGTCGATGATCCAGACGATGCGGCCGTCCACCACGCTCGGATACGGGTCGCTGTCGAGCGTCAGGTACGGGGCGGCCTTCTGGACGCGCGCGCTCGGATCGCGGTCGTACAGGATCTGAGAGTCCTCGTTGACATAGTCGGAGAACAGGATCTGCTCGGACTGGAACTTGAGCGCGAAGATCAGGCGGTTGAAGACGCTGCCGATGCTCGGACCGCCGTCGCCGGTGAACGTCGTCTTCGTCTCGGACGCGCCGTCGGCTCCCGACGGGTAGTCGAGCTCGACCGGGTCGGTGCCTTCCGGCGCGCCCACGATCGAGTAGGTCGGCGAATACTCGCCGAAGTACACGCGAGGCTCGAAGTCCTCCTGGTTCGACAGGAACCCGGCTGCCGGGATGCCGCGCTCGAGGAAGACCGGATCGCCGTCGGTCGTGCGGTCGTTGCCCTTCGCAGCCACGATCCCGTAGCCGTGCGTGTAGACCAGGGTCGTGTTCTGCCACGACGCGGCCGCGCCGAGCTGGTCGATGTTGAGCTCCCGCACGGACGTCACCGTGTCCTGCGAGACGCCGTCGATCGCGTAGCGGTCGACGTCGAGCGGATCCTGGAACTGGTAGTACGAGCGGTACTGCTCGAGCTGCCGGACGGTGGGGCTGATCACCGCGGGGTCCATGATGCGGATCTGAGCGGTCGTGGCGGCATCTTCGCGGAGCTGGTTCGGCTCGACGTCGGTGACCGCCTCGAAGTTCGTCTTCTCCAGCCCGTCGATGCCGTACGCGGCCTGGGTCATGTCGATGCCGCGCTGGTAGAACTCGCGTTCGAGGGCCAGCTGGTTCGGCCGCACCTGGAAGGTGGTCACCACCCACGGGTACCCGATGCCGACGACGATCGCGGACACGACGAGCAGTGCCGTGGCGATCAGCGGGTAGCGCCACCGGCCGATGATCGCGGTCACGAAGAAGAGGATCGCGACGATCACCGCGACGATCGCGAGGATCGTCTGCCCGGGGATCACGGCGTTCACGCCCGTGTAGCCGGGGCCGGTGATGCGGTCACCGGGCTCGACGAGCGTCTTGTAGCGATCGAGCCAGAGACTCGCAGCCCTGCACGAGCAGGTACAGTCCCGCGATCACCGCGAGCTGGATGCGGGCGGCCTTGGAGATCCGCAGCTCGCGCTGCCCGATCCGCACGGAGCCGTACAGGTACGACACCAGCGCGGTCACGAGCAGGCAGACCAGCAGGACGGCGGAGATGAATCCGAGCAGGGCGCTGTAGAACGGCATCGCGAAGAGGTAGAAGCCCGTGTCCAGGTGGAACTGCGGGTCGGTCATGTCGGTTGCGACGCCGTTGAACCAGAGCCACGTGGTCTCCCACTGCGCCGACGCGGCGAACCCGGAGAAGAAGCCGAAGAAGATCGGGATGCCCCACATCGCGAGGCGCCGAAGCGGCTCGACGACCTCCTGATAGCGATCGAGCTGCGAGCTCAGCCGGGCGTACACCGGGCGCAGCCGGTAGGCGAGCTGGATGGCCAGCCACACGGGGACAGCCATGCCGACGAACCCGACGAGGAACATCACGACACGCGCTGTCCACTGCGTCAGCAGCACCGACTGGAAGCCGAGCTGGGCGTACCACTGCCAGTCGGCGTAGAGGTTGGCGAAGACGAAGAACGCCACCACGAGCGCGGCGATGATCGCCAGTGAGATCGCTATGATCCTGCGGGAACGGGAGGGCGTGGCCGGGGCCGGTGCTGAGGTCGTGGTCACCGTCCCATCCTAGGTGCGCCGGTCTGGGCGCCCGCCGAGTCCGCCCTGGGCGTACTCCTGGAATATCCGGCTGTCGGCATGGACGCTCAGCGGGCGTCGCACGTGGGCAGCGAGGCCAGGTCGCCTTCGCCGCGCACCGCACTGAGCACGTCGAGCGCGTCATCCAGCGTGGCCACCGAGAACACCTGCAGGCCCGCCGGCACGTAGCCGACGACCTCGTCGCAGTTCTCCTGCGGAGCGAGGAACCAGTCGGCCCCTGCGTCCAGGGCGCCCCACATCTTCTGGCGGATGCCGCCGATCGGGCCGACCACGCCGTCGGCGGTGATGGTCCCGGTGCCGGCGACGGTCTCGCCGGCGTTGAGCTCGCCCGGCGTGAGGGTGTCGATGATCCCGAGCGCGAACATCATGCCGGCGCTCGGGCCGCCGACGTTGTTGAGCTGGATGGTGACGTCGAAGGGGAACTCGTAGTCGTGCATGAGGGTCACGCCGATCAGCCAGGTCTGCTCGCCGTCGATCTCGGTCTCCCTCGGAGTCACCGAGACCGACTGCTCCTCGCCGTCCCGGACGATCGCGAGCTCGACCGGGGCACCGTCGCCTTCGTTGACGATCTCCCGCAGTTCTTCGGCATCCGCCACCGGGGTGCCGTTCCCGGACACGATCACGTCCCCCTCCTCGAGCACGTCCGCGGATGCGGAATCGTCCGTGAAGGAGTGCACGGTCAGCTCGACGGGGACGTCGTAGTCCAGCTCGGTGAGAGCGGCGGCGGTCGCCTCCTTCTGGGAGTCGACCATCATCGCGGCGCTCTCCTCGTTGCGCTCCTCCGTGGTCTGGCCCTCGGGGTAGACCGCGTCGATCGGAAGCACGGCGCGGGAAGGCTCGAACCACGCCGTGGCGAGCTCGAACCAGGACGGCGTGCGCTCCCGGTTGCCCACCACCTGAACCGTCAGCAGGTCGAGCGACCCCTCGGTCGGGAAGGTCTCCGCACCCTCGACCGAGATGAGGGGCACCTGGGTGCCATCGGCCGCGGAAGCGGTGCCGAGCGTGTTGTAGACGGGGCCAGGGCGCTGGATCACGTAGGACGTCGGCAGGAACGTGATGATCAGCAGAACGCCCAGCGCGATCGCGAGCGCCCAGATCCCGGCCACCATGCCGCGCGACATCCGCCGATCCTTCGGGGGCTCGGCCCCGGACCCCGGGCTTGCGGATGCGGGCGTGAGTGTGACGTTCTCATCGAACAGCGCCACGAGGGGACCTTTCTCCGCCGGTCGTTCGCGACCGGCGTAAGGGTGAAGGGTCCGTGCCGGGAAGTGCGATGACCCGTGCGACTAGCGTAGAGCGCGAGGTCATGACCAGGCTGAAAGGCGGCTGAAGTGGCAGATTCCGAGCGCCCCGACGATCAGAGCCCGGAGGAGCAGTTCCAGGAGCTGATCCGGCAGCTGTTCGGCGGCACCGGTGCCGAAGTCGACCCGGAACAGCTCGCGCAGCTGTCGGGCATGGGCATCGACCCGGCGATGATGCAGACGGTGATGAAGCACCTTCAGGGTGCGTTCGCGGGAGGCGGCGAAAGCGGCATCTCGTGGGACCTCGCAGAGCGGCAGGCGCTTCACATCGCGAACCAGGACGGGTTGGGCGTCACCGAAGGTCAGCGCACCGACCTCGACCAGGCCTTCTCGCTGGCCTCGCTGTGGCTCAGCGAGGCGACGACCATCTCGGACCTTGCGACCCCGCCACGGCCCCTGACGCGCGGCGGGTGGGTCGAGGCGACCCTGCCCGTCTGGCAGGAGCTTGCCGAGCCGGTCGCCACCAGCATCGCCGACGCGCTCACCGAGGCCCTGCGCGATCAGGCTCCGGAGGAGATGCAGAGCCTGGTGCAGGGCGCCGGGCGCCTGATGCGCACCGTGGGCGGATCGCTCTTCGCATCACAGCTCGGACAGGTCGTCGGCAATCTCTCCAAGGAGGTCGTCGGCGGCGGGGATGTCGGCATCCCGTTGATGCCCGACGGGGACGCCGTCATCCTTCCCCAGAACTTCGCCGACTTCGGCCGTGACCTGGAGATCCCCGACGACCAGCTCGCCCTGTACATCGCCACGCGAGAGCTCGCGCACACCCGTCTGTTCCGCCATGCCCGCTGGCTGCGGCTCCACGTCCTCTCGCAGATCACCGACTTCGCTCGCGGCATCCACGTCGACACCGA
Organism: uncultured Actinomycetota bacterium; assembly: GCA_963717585.1. Lineage (GTDB taxonomy): Bacteria > Actinomycetota > Actinomycetes > Actinomycetales > Microbacteriaceae > Microbacterium. The sequence goes on from CAVQWI010000007.1 coordinate 146,533, forward strand.
CGCCCTCGACGAGCTCGCCTCGAGATTCAACCCCTCGGAGCCCGAGGAGCTGCGTCGAGCGCTCGAGAGCGGCGCGCTGCTGCCGACCCGCTCGGACGCGCAGAACGCCGCCCTCACCCGGCTGGAGAACCTGCTCGCGACGATCGAGGGATGGGTGGACGTCGTCACCGAGGGTGCGACCGCGCGCCTGCCCTCCGCCGACCGCATCGCCGAGGCGGTACGCCGTCGCCGCGCCGTCGGCGGGCCCGCCGAGCAGGCGCTGAGCTCGCTGGTCGGACTCGAGCTGCGCCCGCGGCGCATGCGCGAGGCTGCGGCCATGTGGCGAGCGGTGACGGATGCCGTCGGCGTCGCCGGCCGCGACGCGCTGTGGGATTACCCCGACCTCATGCCTACGGCGGAGGACATCGACGATCCGGCCGCTCTCGTCGCAAGGCTCGAAGCCCGCGCTCGGGGCGAGGAGCCGGCGCCGGACGAGATGGACGACGCGCTGGCGAAGCTTCTGGCCGGCGAAGGCGACGCCCAGACGCCGCCCGCTGACGGCGCCGATGCCGCGGATGCCGCCGGTGCGCCCTCCGACGAGCCCGGCACCGACCGCGAGCCGGATGACGGGCCGCCTGCACCCGAAGACCCTCGGCCCGTCTGAGCCGGCCGGTCCGCTCGGTTCGTCGACTCCTCCACAGGGGAGGATCGGGAGCCGGTGCCCGGCGGTTGCTGTGGACAGGCGGATCTCCCGCGCGTTCGCCGCCACAATCGGGACATGCTGCAGCTGGATCCGGCCCACCCGCCCCTTTGGCGCTCAGCCGTGACGCTGCAGTTCGGGGTCGAGGGCGTTGCCGTGATCTCCGATCCGGCGCCCTGGCAGCAGCGACTCGTTCGCGAGCTGGAGCACGGCATCCCCGATGCCGCACTCGAGCCGATCGCGGTCGCATTCGGCGCGCCCGAAGGAGCGGCGGGCCCTTTCGTCCAGCGGCTCGCACGGGCGCTCCTGGGCACTCCGCTCGCCGCGCGGGCGGATCGCGCTTCAGACGGCGGTCGGCTTCCCACTCGAGCTGACCGAGACGGTTGCGGCGGCCCTCGGGTCCACGGGGGTGGACGTCGAGCGGATCACCTGGTTCGATGCGCCCGCCGAGACGGTTCCGGATGCCGCGCCCGTCGTCATCCTCGCCCACCACGTCATCCAACCCCGGCGCGTCGCGGCGCTGATGGCGCGGGACATCCCGCACGTGCCGGTCGTCTTCAGCGGTTCGTCAGCCGAGGTCGGCCCGTTCGTGGTGCCCGGCCGCACAGCGTGTCTCGCGTGCGTCGCGGCGCATCGTCGCGACGCCGACCCGGCATGGCCGCATCTCGCGGCTCAGCTGCTCGGCCGCCGTCCGCCCGAGGTGAGCGACGCGCTGGCGGTCGATGCGGCCCTCGTGGCGGCTCGCCTGATCAGCGAGACCGACCGGAACCCGGACGCGAGCCGCTGCCACTCCCTGACCCTCCGCGCGGACTCGCTGCGCCGGTCGAGGCATGCGCACCTCCCACACGCAGAGTGCCGGTGCCGATCTCTCGCAGAAACCTCGACGGCTGCCGATCCCGTGCACCCCTCGCCCACGACAGCGTCAGCGTTCGCCCTGCCCGCGTGATGCCGACGTAGGCCAGCCGGCGCTCTTCGTCGACCTGCTCGAAGGTCGTCGCATAGCTGATCGGGAGCAGGCCCTCGGCCACTCCGAGCAGATGCACGTGATCCCACTCGAGACCCTTCGCGGCGTGCAGTGTGGCGAGCGTGACGGTCCGCATCGCCGGTTCGTGCTGCGAGCGCGCACGAGCCTGCAGCTCATCGGTGAAGGAGCGGAGCGTCGTTCCCTCCGGCGACTCCTCGGCGAGCCGCAGCAGCGCTGCGCGTGCCTCCCACGCATCCCGCAGCGCGCCGCCGGCCTGCGGCGGCTCGTCGGTCAGTCCCAAGGACCGCAGGACGTCCCGCACGGCATCGATGAAACCGGCCTCCAGCGGCGCGACCGAGGCGCCCCTGAGCGCCATCACGGCCTGGCGGACCTCGGGGATGTCGAAGAAGCGGCGCCCTCCGAGCACCGTCGCGGCGATGCCGCGGTCGGCGAGGGCGCGTACCAGTTCGGCGGACTGGGCGTGCGCGCGGTACAGGATCGCGATCCGGCGAGGATCGACCCCCGAGGCGATGCGTTCGGCGATCCGGGCGGCCACCCCGCGCGCCTCGGCGACGTCGTCATCGTATGCGGTGACCGTGGGCGCATCCACGGGGTCGGCCGGTCGGCGATCGGCACCCGCGGACATCAGGTGGAGTGCGCCCGGACGACCGCGCATGAGCTCGTTCGCGACGGCGAGGATCGCGGCATCCGATCGGTAGTTCGACTCCAGGCGCACGACGCGCGCATCGTCGTGGGCGCTCTCGAACTCGAGCAGGAAGCGCGCGTCGGCGCCGGCGAACGAGTAGATCGTCTGGCTGGCGTCGCCCACGACGCAGATGTCCCGGCGATCGCCGCGCCACAGCTCGAGCAGACGGTGCTGGAGCGGCGAGACATCCTGGAACTCGTCGACCGTGAAGTGGCGATACTGCTCGTGGACCGATGCCGCCACGTGCGGCTCCGCCTCCAGCATCCCCGCGCACGCGAGGAGCACGTCCTCGAAGTCCAGCTGCCGGCGCTGATCCTTCACCTTCTCGTACGCGCGCTGCAGGTCTGCGACCCGGCCCACCTCCAGGCGTCCGACTCCCTGCGGCCGGGCGGCGGCGTACTGCTCGATGCTGCGCATCGTCACCTTGCGCCACTCGATCTCGCTGGCGACGTCGCGCAGGGTCGCCACGTCGGGCTCGATGCCCATCCCGTCGGCGGCATGGGCGAGCAGCCGCACCTTGTTGTCGACGATGCCGGGCGCCGTGTCGCCGGCGACGGTGGGCCAGAAGTAATTCAGCTGAGCCAGGGCGGCCGCGTGAAAGGTGCGCGCCGCGACGCCCTCGACGCCGAGTGCACGCAGTCTTCCGCGCATCTCCCCCGCGGCCTTCGCAGTGAAGGTCACCGCCATCACACGACTCGGCGAGTAGGCGCCGGTGTCGACGCCGTAGGCGATCCGGTGCGTGATCACGCGGGTCTTGCCCGTGCCCGCGCCGGCCAGCACGACGACCGGACCGCGAAGGGTCGTGACCGCCTCGAGCTGGCGATCGTCGAGACCCTGCAGCGCGCGATCGCTCATTGCGAGCTCGTGTACCAGTCGCTGATCAGCTGATGCGCGATCGATGCCGGCCCGGGGAGCAGCAGATCGCTCTCACCCGCCAGGCCGGCGCCGATCTCGGCACGCTCGAACCAGCGGACCGCGAGGATCTCCTCGCCGTCCGCCTGCGCCGCCTCGTCGTCGGCGGCGACCGCGAGGAACCCCAGCATCAGCGAGCGCGGATAGGGCCACGCCTGTGAGCTGCGGTACTGGATGTCGACCACATCGACGCCGGCCTCCTCGCGCACCTCGCGGACGACGGCCTGTTCGAGTGCTTCACCGGCCTCGACGAAACCGGCGAAGCACGAGTAGCGGTCGACCGACCACATCGCGTTCGAGCCGAGAAGAAGCCGATCGGGATGCCGCGCGCTGGTGATCGCGACGATGACCGCCGGATCGGTGCGCGGAAAGTGCTCGCGGCCGCAGGAGGGGCAGTGGCGCGACCAACCGGCGCTGCGGAGCTCGGTGCGCGTACCGCAGGCCGGGCAGAAGGGCGCCTCCAGGAGCCATCGCCCGAGGCTCAGCGCCTCGACGAAGGCACCGGCATCCCCCGCCGAGAGCGAGCCGCCCACGGCGCGCAAAGCCGCCCAGCCCGCCGGCGCCGCGAAGACCTCGTGCTCGCCGCGCGGGAGCACCGCCGCGAGCGCGGCCGCTCCGTCCTGTCCTCGACCGAGGAATGCCCACTCCGCGCCGCTCGGCACGGCCGCGGGCGTCACCCAGTGCAGCGCGTCCGGCAGGGCAAGGGGCGCGGTGTCACCGTCGAGCACGAGCACCCTGGTGGCGGCATCCGCCCGAGACGACTCCAGCAGATCCGGCGTCGCGCGCTCTTCGGCGGCGCGATCCAGAGCGGAGCGCGCCAACGGCGGTGGCTGCGTGCTGTCGAGGGCCGTCATCGAGGACCTCTCTGCCGCTGGTCGACAAGCCGGGCGTGGCGCGGGGGCGCACAGGCGCACCCGACCTACCCTGGGCACATGGCACGCTCTCCCCTCACTCTAGCCGCGTCGGTGACCTCGGCTCTGCCCCGGGTGGGCGTCGTCGGAGTCGGCATCCTCACCGAGGGCGCGGCCGGACGCTATGACGCTGCGCTGGCCGAACTCGATGACGGGCGACGCGTCGTGGTGCGTGCCCCCGCCGACACGGATGCTGCGCCGGAGCTCGCCGCCGAGGCGCGCGCCCTGCGTGCGCTGACCCCCGGTGTCCGCGGTCTTCTCCCGTTCCGCGCGCCGGAGCTGCTCGGTGAGGCGGGGCTCGGCGATGCGCGTGCGGTGGTCGTCGACTTCCTTCCCGGATACCGCGTGGATGCGGCCCACCTGCCGTCTGGACGCGGAGCCGCGACCTCGGTCGGCGAGGCGCTGGCCGGCCTGCATGCGCTTCCGCTCTCAATCGTCCGCACGGAGGGATTGCCGGTCCGCACGCCCCAGCAGGTGCGGGACGACGTGTCACGGCTTCTCGACCGGGTCGAGGCGACCCGCGTGGCGCCCCGAGCACTCCTGGACCGCTGGCGTCGCGCCGTGGACGCCGACGAGCTGTGGCGCTTCGAATCCGCCGTCGTGCTCGGGGGCGCCGGCGCGGCGTCGTTCCTCTTCGAGGACGTCGACGGCGTCCCGCATGTGACGGGCGTGCTGGAGTGGCACGGCCTGTCCGTCGGGGACCCCGCCACCGACCTGCAGTGGCTCGCATCCGCTCCGGCTGCGGCCGACGACGTCTACGACGCCTACGTGGGCCATAGCGGACGCGCACCCGACGCACTGCTCCGCTCTCGTGCTCGGCTGTACGCCGAGCTCGAATTCGCGAAGTGGCTGGTGCACGGGCATGAGGCCGGTCGCGACGACATCGTCGACGACGCCGTCGGACTGCTCGAGTCGCTCTCGGCCGGCGTGCGCGACGACGACATCGTCCCGGATTCCGCGCTCGGCGTCGACGACGCGATCGCGCTGCTGGACCGCGTGCCGGGTGCCCAGCCCGCGGCTGCGGACACCTCGATGCACACCGACGCGTACGACCCCGAGGAACTGGCGCTGTGGGTCACGAACGACGACGAGGACGTCGCAGAGCCTGCCCGAGACGACGAGACCGAAGCAGCGCCGAGCGCGGCGGCGGGAGGTTCAGCAAGTCACGACGACGTGTCCACGGCTCCGATCGACATAACGGCGCGGACGCAGCGCGCCGATCACCCCAGCGGTGACCAGCAGCCGGCCGGAACGGACCACGCGGACGCGCAGGTCGACGCCGAGCGTGCTTCCGACGCCGCGATGCGTCGCTGGCTCTCCGAGTAGATCTCCACCCGGCGGACGACCGCCGGTTCAGCCGCGAAGCACCAGGTCGTCTGCCACGTAGTACAGCGCGACGTCGATCTCGTCGAGCGGGACGCCGTGCATCTCGTGGTACGCCCGGCGGTAGAGCTCGAGCTGCAGCATCCGCTGTTCCCGCTCTGCCTCGGTGCGCGGCGGCGCGCCGGTCTTCCAGTCCACGATCTCGATCCGTCCGCCGCGGTCGTCGCGGCGGTAGACGGCGTCGAGCTTGCAGATGATCACGTGCGGGCGGCCGTCCAGCCCGGTCGCCGTCTGGTCATCGAGCGTGAAGTCGATCTCCGTCTCGACCTCGATCGGGCTGAGGTCGCCCCACTCCGATGCGGCGAAGTTCGCCTGAAGCTTCGCCAGCACCGCCGCGTCTTCGGCGGACGCCGTGGTCGCGGGCCCGTCATCATCCAGCTCCCACAGCGCGTCATCGAGCGACCGCGCGGTCCCCACTCTGCCCGAACGCTGCTCGACCCACGCGTGGAACAGCGTTCCCAGTCGCGTCTGCCGGAACGGCCGCTCCGGCAGCGGGCGGGAGATCCGGGCGACCGTCCCGGCGTAGTCCGCTACGAACTCCTTGTACCGGGATGCCGCGATCCGCGTCGGCGCGGCGTCCGCGGTGGGTCGCCGGCGCTCATCGCGCTCGGCGAGCAGCAGAGCCACGTCGCGGTCGGGTGCGGCTCGCGGTGAGGCAAGAGACGCCTCAACGGCCGCAGCCGCGCGCTCGACGGCGGCGCGACGCGCACCGAGCGGATCGATGGGCCAGCTGAGCATTCGCCGCTCGCCGAGGTACGGGTCGTCGCCTGGATCGTCGGCGGACGTGCCGCCGAGCAGTTCGGCACCGAGCGCGTCGGCGATCTCACTGAGGAACACACTGCGCTCGCGCGGTCGCTTCGTGCCCGACCAGCTCGCACCGGTCAGCAGCAGATGGTCGCGTGCGCGCGTGACGGCGACGTAGGCCAGTCGTCGGTCCTCCTCGAGCTGGCGCGCCCGATTGGCGGCGACGAACGCATCGATCGCGGCCTTGAGGTCCTGCTGCGTCGGGGCGGCATCCCGCTCCCACTGCAGGGCCGGCAGCCACCGCGCGTCCCCGCGGAACGCGTAGGGAAGCACGCCGAACCCGAGCCACCCCTTCGTGTCGCGCGGTGCGCTGGGCAGCTCGTCCTTCACGAGCCGGACGACCGCGACGGCATCCCACTCCAGCCCCTTCGAGCCGTGGATGGTGAGCAGCTGCACGACATCGTCTTCCGGCGGCTCGGTGCGCGGGGCGAACTCGTCCAGCTGCTCGGCATGGTCGAGCCACGCCAGCAGGTTCGAGATCGATCCGGACTCGTCGGCGGCGAGGAATGCGTGCAGCTCGTCGACGAACGCACGCAGCTGCGCGGAGGCGATGCGCGCCGGCCCGCGCGACTCGTTGGCGGCCAGCTCGACGTCCAGCCGCAGCTCGAGCCCGATCAGGTGCACGAGGTCGGGCATCGGCATCCCGACGGCGCGCCGCAGCCCGGCGAACACGGACGCCGCCTCGCGCAGCCGCACGCGCGCTTCGGGCGTGAACCCTCCGAGCCACCCGTGGTCGGGGCTGTGACGCAGGACGAAGTCGAGGGCATCCACCAGGGAGCCGTCGTCGTCGCCGGCACTCCCCCGGATGCGCTCCACGACCTCCGGCGCCAGCGGCTGCAGCGCGGCGTCGTGTCGCGCGATGCGACGGGCGAGCGCGGCGAGTTCCCGAAGATCGGGAAGCCCGACGGCCCAGCGCGGGCCGGCGAGCAGCCGAATGAGCGCCGACCCGGCGCTCGGGTCGCTGAGCACCCGCAGCGCGCACACGACGTCCACGACCTCGGGCGTTGACAGGAGGCCGCCGAGTCCGAGGATGCGATGCGGGATGCCGCGCCGGCCGAGCGCATCGCCGAAGCGCACCATGTGCTTCTTGCTGCGGAAGAGGATCGCGCCCGTCGTCGACCGACCCTCCGCCGCACGACCGGCTCGCACACGGCCGAACCACTCCGCGACGCGATCGGCTTCGGTGTCGAGGTCTGCGTCGAACGCCAGCTCCACATCCCCGCGCGGTGCAGAGGGCCGCGCACGAAGCCCGTGCACGGCGACGGTCGCGGTGGCCGCCAGCGGTGCGAGGACGGCATTCGCGGCGGCGAGCACCGTCGAGCTGTTGCGCCAGCTCGTCAGCAGGGAGAACTGCGCGCACGTGCCGTCGAGCGCGAACGACCTGGCGAAGCCGCCGAGGTTGCCTGCGCTGGCGCCGCGCCAGCCGTAGATCGCCTGATGCGGGTCGCCCACCGCCATCACGGCGGTGCCGGCGAACAGGGTCGCCAGCAGGTCGGTCTGCACGACCGAGGTGTCCTGGTACTCATCCAGCAGGACCACCCGGAAGCGCTCACGGACCTCGTCGGCGACGGCGGGGTGGGCGCGCACGACCTCGAGTGCGCCGGCGACCTGGTCGGAGAAGTCGAGCACGCCGATGCGACTCTTCTCGGCGGCGTACTCGCGTGCGAGATCGGCCAGCAGGGCCAGCGCCCCGACCTTCTCCTCGGCCTCGGCGACGTCGCTGTACACGACGGTGCCTTTGCGGACGGACGGGCGGTCCAGCACATCCCGGAAACGATCCGGGAACGCGGCGAGCTCGTCGAAGGACACGAGGTTGTCGACGCCGTCGCGGGCTATCCGAAGCGCCGCATCGACGATGCTGCGCACGGCCTCGCCGCGGGTCTCCAGGCGCAGGTCGTCGGAGGCGAACACCACGCGGCGCATGAGCAGCCACGCCGCCGACTCCGACAGGATCGCGGCCTCGGCGTCCCGCCCGATACGCACGGCATGCTCACGGACGATCTGATCGGCGAAGCTGTTGTACGTCGCGACCGTGGGGCGGTGCAGCAGGGCGTCGTCGTCCGGCGCCTCCGCCATCGCACCCACCTCGGCAGCGAGCGCGTCCAGCGCAGCATGGCGCGCCGCGGTCGCCTTCGCGCCGTCACCGCCCGTGCGTTCCAGCAGGCCGAAGACATCCAAGCGCCCTTCCGCGTGGAGAGCGGGTAGCGCCTCCAGCAGCCCGCGCCGCTCGAACTCGGCCAGCCGCTGCAGGCGACTCTGAATGCGCTCCGCGAGCTCGCCCGCCGCCTTGCGCGTGAAGGTGAGTCCGAGCACTTCGTCGCGACGCACGATCCGGTTCGCGACGAGCCACACCACGCGCGCTGCCATGGTCTCGGTCTTCCCGCTGCCGGCGCCCGCCACGACGAGGGCCGGCGCGAGGGGGGCCTCTATCACGGCAGTCTGCTCGCCGGTCGGAGGGAACTGGCCGAGCGCCGCCGCGATCACCTCGGCCGACAGTGTCGTCACGGACAGGGCTGTGGTCATGACGCGCTCACCGCGCCGATCGTGTGGATCCGGCAGAGTCCGTACGAGTACTCGTCACGGCAGTGGTCTTCGTAGGGTGCGGCGAACGCGGTTCCCCGCATGACCGTCACCGCGGAGCGGATGCGCTCCAGGAACAGCTCGCGGCGCTCGTCGTCGAACGGGGGCTGCCAGGGCGTGGCGTAATCGGAGCGCGCAGCGGTCGGGCGCAGCACGAGAAGCTTCGCTCCGCCGGACGGATGACCCACCGCCTCGGGGATCGCCCCCGACTCGAAGGCGAGCTGATACGCACCCAGCTGCGGATTGTCGATCACCTTGAGGTCCGTCTGGGGCTCGCGCTTGCCGGTCTTGAGGTCCATGATCACGACCGTGCCCTCGGGTGTGAGCTCGACCCGGTCGATGTACCCGGAGAGGATCGCCCCGTGCTCGAACGCCTCCGAGTCATCCAGCGGAATCGCGACCTCGAAATGCGGCTCGGCGCCGATGAGCGCGCCACCGGCGGCTTCGAACCGCCGGAGGTACAGATGCAGCCGTCGCACCAGGTCGCGAGCGCGGGTGCGCTCGGCGCGATCGCGCCACTCCGCCTCGAATGTCAGCTCACCCCAGCGGGCCTCGACCTCTGCCCACAGGCTCGCCTCGTCCGTCCCGGGCGCGTGCTCAAGCGCTGCGTGGATGATCGTTCCGAGCCCCGCAGTGGCCCCGCCGGGATCGCCGCCGAGGTCGCCGATGACCCAGTTGAGCTCGCATTCCTCGAGGGCGTGCAGACGGGACGGCGACACCCGCACGTCCTCGCGCGCGAGGTCGCGCAGCGGCCCCGCCGAGGTCGGCGCCGCGACGCCGAACCACTCCTGCGGCGCGGCGCCCGCGATTCCCGCATCCGCGAGCAGCGCGAGCTGCTGCGCCGCCCTGTCGGCACGGCCCCATGCGCTCGGGTCCGTGAGAGTGCGGCGGTGCTGGGCGACGAGTCCGCGCAGCGAGAGCGGATGGTCGACGGTGTGGCGCTCGGGATCGGGGAGGAACTCGAAGAAGACGCTCGGACCGGTGTCGTCATCGTCCACGGCGGTGACCACGACCTGCTCCGTCGCCCGGGACAGGGCGCGCGCGAGCAGCCTCAGCTCGTCGTGCATCGCCGCGCGGCGCCGATCGATCGTCGAGCCGGTGCCGCCGTCGACGCGGGTGGCGGCATCCGCGAGTCGCCAGGTGTCCAGGAGCGATCCGCGCAGCCGGGTGTTGGGCCAGACCCCGTCCTGGACGCCCGCGATCACGACGGTGTCGAACTCGGTGCCGAGGGCGCCGGCGGGCGTCAGGATCCGCACGGCGTCGCCGCCGGCCCGGGGCGTCGAGGCGGTCCTCGGCTACGTCACTGTCGAGGATGCTGCGGACGAACACCCGGGGGTCGGCGTCCAGCGAACGCTCGACGAAGCGCTTCGCGGCTTGGAACAGCGCGACGATCGCATCAAGATCGCGATCGGCCTGATCGGCGAGCGGCCCGTGCCCGCGGGCGAGCTCGGACCACACCCTCTCGAGACCGCTGCGGTCCCACGCCGTCCACAGCAGCTCGTGTGCTGTCGCTCCGCGGTCGAGCTCGTCGCGCAGCACCGAGAGGGTCCGCGCCACGATGGCCGCCCTCCGGGCTTCGCGCGTGTCGATGAGGTCGAACTCCAGCGGCTGCTTCATCGCCGAGACCAGCAGGTCGCGTCCCGAGCGCTCGCCGCCGACGGCGAGCTCCTGGTGCCGCAGGGCCGACCGCAGTCGCCGAAGCTCGATGGGGTCCAGGCGGCCGCCGGTCCCGAGCAGCGCCTCAGCCGCGTCGTCGAAGGTCCACTCGGCGCGCGCGGCCAACTCGATGAGCCGCAGCAGGTCGCGCACAGGCGCAAGAGTTCCGAGCGGCCGGCCGGGGCCGCTCGACCGGGTCGGCACCTCCCTGGCGGCGAGCTCCCCTTCCAGCGCGGTGACCTGGCGCGTGTCGTGGGCGATGACAGCGCAGGCCGCCCACGGGACGCCGTCGTGCACGTGACGCTCGCGGAGCAGGCGCGCGATCGCGTCGAACTCCTCGGCGGGCGAGCGCAGCGTGAGGGCGCGGACCGAGGTGTCGGGTGCCGCGTCGCTCGTCCCGGCTCGGTGCGCGACGACGCCGACGGCTCCGATGCGCTGGGTGACCTGGCGGACGAGCTCGTTCTGCCAAGCCGTGCCCCGATGCGCGGTGGCGAGCACCGACACGTCGCCGAGGCTTCTGGTCAGTCGCGCGAAGTTCTCGGGCGTCGCGCCGCGAAAAGCGCCGGACCCGACATCCGGGTCGCCGAGCGCGAGAACGGCGATCCCGCGCTCCGTGCACGCCTCGAGCAGCTCGACCCCGCCCAGAGTCAGCTCCTGCGCGTCGTCCACCAGGATCACCCTGATGTGCTCGACCGCCTGGGTGCCCGGCGCCGCGGTGCGCAGCGCCCCGACGGCCTCGCGGACCAGGCCGGCGGCATCCCGGTGCGCTCCTCGCATGTCTGCGCGAACCTGCAGGTATTCCGCGAGGAACGACGCCATCGTCGCCCACACGGGGATCGAGTGCACGGCGCCGAGTGCCGCCAGCCGCTCGGGTCCGATGCCGAGCGTGGTGCATTCGGCGAGGAACGTGCGCACCTCGGTGCGAAAGCCCTTCGTCGCGCGGATCGACGGTCCGAGCCAGTCGGGCCAGCGGCCGATGCCTCCGGCTTCGTCTTCCGCATCTCCCTCCAGCAGATCCTGGATCAGCTGATCCTCGTCGCCGCCGGTGAGCAGCTGGGGCGGCTCTTCGCCGGCCGCGACAGCCGTCGCCCTCACCACCTGATAGGCGAACGACGCGACCGACCGGGCGAGGGGACCCGACGTCGCGCGGCCGACGGCCAGCGCGAGTCGATCGCGCAACGCGGTCGCGGTCTGCCGCGAGGGCGTGAGCACGAGCAGCGAGTCAGGGTCGACGCCCGCTGCCACGAGCGCCGCGACCCGGGCGACGAGGGTCGTGGTCTTGCCGCTCCCGGGCGCGCCGACGACCACGCCGGATGCGTCCACGGGCAGCTCGACGACCGCACGCTGAGCGGCATCCGACACGGGTGCCGCGCCCGAGCCGCCCGCGGTGTCCATGGCTTCGACGGTACCGCGAGGTGGTGACATCACCCCGCCGACCCGGCCGATGACGGCGTTCGCCGAGAGCGTTCGGCACACGGGCTGGGTGCTCCGACCGGTGTCGTAGAGTTGCCATGCGTGCCGGGCATCCGGGCGCAAGGCCCCGGGGCGCGGCCCCGTCGCAGGAGGTATTCCACGTGGAGATCCGCATCGGCATCGCCAACACCGGCCGTGAGCTCAACTTCGATTCGAGCGAGCCCGCCGCCGACATCAAGAAGGCGGTCGCCAGCGCGCTGGACGCCGGTGCGACGCACGTGAGCTTCACCGACGCCAAGGGCACCAGCTACATCGTGCCGACCGCCAGCCTCGCCTACATCGAGCTCGGCACCGAAGAGTCCCGTCGCGTCGGCTTCGTCGCCTGACGACGGCCCGCACGTGCAGATCCTCCTCGCCCTCATCATCGGCGCCGCCATCGGCGCGGCCCTCCACTTCCTGGTGCGCGGCCGCCCGACCCGGGGAGTGGCCCTCGCGCCGGTGCTCGGCGCCTTCGCCGCCGGGCTGGTGTGGATGATCCTCACCTGGGCGGGCTTCGGACTGGACAACCCGTGGCTGTGGGTCTCGGCGTTCGTCGCACCGATCGTGGTCACCTGGCCGGTGCTCGCGATCCTTGCGCGCACCCGCACGGCGCACGATGTCCGGGAGAAGGCACGCCTCAGGATCGGCTGACCCCGTCGGATGCCGCGAACTGCGGCGCAGCGACGGCAGGAGCTACGCGGCCAGCCCCATCGCGTCCATGCGCCGCGAGTGGGCGCCCATCAGGTCGGTGAAGACCGGTTCCACCTTCTGCTCATCCGCGATCCGCAGCGTCGTCGGCCGCAGAGCCGCCCGGGCGATGAGCAGCGTGTCGCCGACCAGTCGCCTCCCCCACATCGCCAGGAGCGACTTCCACTCCGGGTCGCTCGCGATCGTCTCGTGGATGATGTCCACGATGGCCTGGCGGTCGTCGTCCGCCTGGAGGATCCGGGCGACCCGCCGTCCGGTGTCGCCGTAGCTCGCCGACAGCGCCAGATAGAAGTCGTCGAGCATCCCGGCCGTGATGTGCACCGAGAGCATCGTCTCCTGCGGGCGCACTCCGTGCGTCGCCCGCCGGAACGCGTCCAGCGGCTCGCGGAACGGCAGCATCAGGCTCGTCGGATCGTCGCCCCGCTCGCGGATCAGCGCGACGAGCTCCTCGTGCTTCTGCAGCGCGGCCCCGGCCGCACGGGAGAGCGACTCCTTCTCGGCGAGCTCCGGCGTCGACGCGATCAGCTCGGAGAGGGTTTCGAAGTAGCCGAGCTGCAGATACGCCGCCTGCCCGAGGAAGGTGTCGATCTCGGGGGCCAGCTCCTCGAAGTCGACGCGGTGAGCGTCGCTCGCATCATCGCGCGATCTCAGCTGGAGCTTGCGACCCTGCGGGCGCTGCTGCCAGAACCACTTCACCACGCCCTACAGCATAGGTGTGCGGCATCCGCACCGACCGCCCGCGCCGGCGTATGCCGCTGTCCGTCATCCGAGCCGGTATCCTGGAGGCAGTCCCCGGCGTCGGATCGGGGCTCCCGCGCCTGTGGCAGAGAAAGGGCGTGGATCCCACCCCGCCCGCGCGGGCGACATCGCACACGCGCCAGGGCACCCACAAGGCAGCATCTCACTGCCGGACAGGCTCACATCGTGACGACCTTCGCCGATCTCGGCGTAGACCAGGACATCGTCGATACGCTCGCCGCGCGCGGCATCGTCGACGCGTTCCCCATCCAGGAGCAGACCATCCCGCTGGGCCTGCCCGGCCAGGACATCATCGGCCAGGCCAAGACCGGCACCGGCAAGACCTTCGGCTTCGGCATTCCGGTCGTGCAGCGCCTCGGACCCGACCCCGAGCACGGCGTCAAGGCGCTCATCGTCGTTCCCACCCGCGAACTGTGCGTCCAGGTCTACGAAGACATCGACATGCTCACCTCCGGTCGCTCGACGAGCGTCGTCGCCATCTACGGCGGCAAGGCGTACGAGGGCCAGATCGAGCAGCTGCAGGCCGGCGCGCAGATCGTGGTCGGCACGCCGGGTCGCCTCATCGACCTGAACAACCAGCGGCTGCTCGACCTGTCGCACGCCACCGAGGTCGTGCTGGACGAGGCCGACAAGATGCTCGACCTCGGGTTCCTGCCCGACATCGAGAAGATCTTCCAGAAGGTGCCCGCGATCCGGCACACGCAGCTCTTCTCGGCGACGATGCCCGGACCGATCGTCGCCCTTGCGCGCCGGTTCATGTCCAACCCGATCCACATCCGCGCGACCGACCCCGATGAGGGCCTCACGCAGGCGAACATCAACCACCTCGTCTATCGCGCCCACTCGCTCGACAAGGACGAGGTCATCGCCCGCATCCTGCAGGCCGATGGTCGCGGCAAGACGGTGATCTTCACCCGCACCAAGCGAGCGGCTCAGCGGCTGTCCGACGAGCTGAGCGACCGGGGCTTCAACACCGCCTCCGTGCACGGCGACATGAGCCAGGAGGCGCGCGAGCGATCCATGGCCGCCTTCAAAGCCGGCAAGAAGGACGTGCTGATCGCCACCGACGTGGCCGCGCGCGGCATCGACGTCGACGACGTCACCCATGTGATCAATCACACGATCCCCGACGACGAGAAGACCTACCTGCACCGCGCCGGCCGCACCGGCCGCGCCGGCAAGACCGGCATCGCCGTCACCTTCGTGGACTGGGACGACCTCCACAAGTGGGCGCTCATCAACCGCGCGCTCGAGTTCGGCCAGCCCGAGCCCGTGGAGACCTACTCCTCGAGTCCTCACCTGTACGACGACCTGGCCATTCCGACCGGCACGAAAGGCCGGCTGACCACGGCGCCGCGGACGCAGACCGTCAAGACGCAGGAAGCCGCTCCCACCCGCTCGGGCGACCGCGACGGCACCTCCCGCCGTCGTCGACGCCGCGGCGACGAGGTCGGCGTCGGCAGCAACGGCTCGGCCGCGCGTGCCGCGGCCCCGGAGGTCCCCACCGATCACGGTGCCCGCGACGGTGCCGATGGTGCCGGAACGCACGACGGCGGAGGCAAGGAGCACCACGACGGCAACGCCGCACCGCGTCGCCGACGCCGCCGTCGCGGCGGCTCTCGCGGCGGCGCCCCGGTCGCCGGCGCCTAGTCGCGGCATCCGCCGTCGGGCAGCCCTGCCGGTCGGAGGCTACGGCTGAGCGGCCCGCGGCTCGACCGCAGCTTCCGACGTCGGCGTCAGGTTCGCCCCGCCCTTCGGCGAGCGTCGGCGGTCGAGGCGGATAGACCCACGCCACCAGCACGACCGAGATGATCATCAGCAGGAACCACGACACGAGCTTCGTGATCGACACGGGCTGCCAGCCGTCCAGCTGGTCGGGGTACATCCAGGCGCCCGCCCACGTGCCGATGTTCTCGGCCAGGTAGATGACGACGGCGACGCCGGCGAATGCGGCCAGCAGCGGGATGCGGACAACCGCACGCCAGACCCGCGCGTACATCATCGTCCGCGCCCAGAGCAGCACCACCGCGACCAGCAGCACCCACCGCGCATCCCACCACCAGTGGTGCGTGAAGAAGTTCGCATAGATGAGGGCGGCAACGATCGCCGTCAGCCAGCGACGGGGGTACCGGGCGAACCCGAGATCGAACAGTCGGTACACACGCACCATGTACGAGCCGACGGCGGCGTACATGAAACCGCTGAAGAGCGGCACCGCGCCGATGCGCAGCACCCCTTCCGCCTCGTACATCCACGACCCGGCGTCCGTCTTGAACACCTCCATCACCGTCCCGGTGACGTGGAACAGCACGATCACCCAGAGCTCGCGGCCGGACTCGAGGCGGGTGGCGAGCATGACGATCTGGATGATCACCGCCGCGACCGTGAGGAAGTCATTGCGGGCGAAGGCGGCATCGTCGGGGTACCACAGGCGCGCCGCCACGATCACGACGAGCAGCGCCGCGCCGAAGACGCACGCCCACGCCTGCTTCAGGACGAAGACGCCGATCTCGACGAGGACCGCTCTCGCGCCGGATGCGGGCGACCCGGCCAGCAGCAGGTGGGCGACGCCGTCGATCCGCCGTTCGAGCGGTGTGGGCTGCCGCATCCCCCGACGCTATCCGACGCATCCCGTGACGCCCGGGCCGCTCTCCCGTGAGAAAGCTGGGAAGGCGCTAATGTGAGCGACGCGGTGATCGCGCCGCATTCCTCGCACGAAAGGCAGCAATGAGATTCATCGACGCAGTGGAGTACCAGGGGTTCTGGGGATCCTTCTGGGACCTCATCTGGTGGTTCCTGGTGGCCTTCATCTTCATCACCTACCTCTTCGTCCTGTTCGCGATCATCGGCGACCTGTTCCGCGACCACAAGCTCAACGGGTGGTGGAAGGCCGTCTGGATCATCTTCCTGTTGTTCTTCCCGTTCGTGACCGCCCTGATCTATCTGATCGCCCGGGGCAGGGGCATGGCCGAGCGCAGCGCCGCTCAGGCCAAGGAGTTCAAATCGGCTCAGGATCAGTACATCAAGTCGGTCGCCTCCTCCAGTCCGAGCGAGGAGATCGCCAAGGCGAAGGCGCTCCTGGATTCGGGTGCGATCACGCAGGCGGAATTCGATCACATCAAGGCGAAAGCGCTGAGCTGAGTCGGCGGTCACCGAAGGGTCCCGTCGCATCGCGTCGGGGCCCTTCGCCTCGCCCGCGCGGCTCGATCGGCGACAGGGCGTTGACGTCTACGGGTAGACGGGCGAGCTTCCGGTTGCGCGCTCGATGATGCGGGCGACCATGTCGTCGCTCGTCGTGTTCTCTCCCGGCTGATTGGGCTTGCCGAGACCGTGGTAGTCGCTCGACCCGGTCACGATCAGATCGCGCTCCCGGGCGATGCGGCTCAGGGTGCGGATGCCGGACTCCAGGTTCTCGCGATGCCCGATCTCGAATCCGGCCAGACCCGCGTCGAACATGCGCTCCAGGAGCGGTGCGGGAAGAAGCCCGGCTCGTCCTGCCGGATGGGCGATGATCGGCACGCCGCCCGCCCCGACGACGAGCTCGACCGCGATCACGGGATCGGGTGCGAACAGCGCCACGTAGTAGTCGCCTCGCGGACTGAGGATCTGAGAGAACGCCTCCGCCCGATCGCGGACGTGCCCCTTCGCGATCAGGGCGTCGGCGATATGCGGTCTGCCGACCGTCGCGCCGTCCGAGGTCTGCGCGACGATGTCGTCCCATCGCAGGTCGAAGTCCTGACCGATGCGATCGGCCATCGTGCGCGCGCGTTCGAGCCGTGAGAAGCGGATGCGGTCGGTCATCGCCCGCAGATCCGGCGTCGTCCGGATCGATGAGATATGCGAGCACGTGCACACTGCGCCACTGGTGCTTCGCGGAGAGTTCCATCCCGGGAATGAACGTCATGCCGAGGGATGCTGCGGCCTCCGCCGCGTCGGCCCAGCCGGCGGTCGTGTCATGGTCGGTGAGCGCTGCCGTTCGCAGTCCATGCCGATGCGCGGCCGCCATGACCTGGGCTGCGGACTCGGTGCCGTCGGAGTGGACGGAATGCAGGTGCAGGTCGCTCGGGCCCTCGAAACGACGCGTGTCCGGCATCCATCGAGCGTAGCGCGGGCCGCCTCGGGGGAACGGCTCCTGCACTCTTGGATGGTGTGCCGTGCTGACCGATCTCTCAGACTGCTGACATAGAGTCGCCGAGTGCTTCGCCTGCTTGGGGTCTTGGCGACCGTGATCTGCGCGATCGCGGCCGCCGTCCTCACGTGGCCGGCATTCTTCCGCGTCGAACGGACCTTTCCGATGGCGCAGATCGTGTCGTTCCGAGGCCTTCTCGCGGTCGCATTCGCCGCACTCCTCGTGGTGGCCCTGCTCCTGGCGATCGCGCGGCCGCTCCGAGGCTTCGCCCTGTCGATCGCGCTGATCGCCGCGATCGCGATGGTGGCCAATGTCGCCATCGTGGCCACCCGCGGGGTCGGCACTGAGACGCTTCCGGCGAAGACCGATGGCAGCATCCGGGTGATGACCTGGAACACCGCCGGTGAGGCCACATCCCGGAGACGGTCGCGCAGATCGCCGTGGCGATGGAGGCCGACATCGTGACGCTGCCGGAGACCACCATCGAGACCGGAGAGCAGGTGGCCCTGGCGATGCGCGATCTCGGTCACCGCATGTGGGCCCACCACGCCGAGTACGGCACGGACGGCTGGGATGCCCGCTCGACGACGCTTCTCATCTCCCCCGACCTGGGCGACTACTCGGTGATCGAGTCGTCGCAGAACGGCACCAGCAACACATCGACGGTGCCGAGCGCGGTCGCGATGCCGACGTCGCGGCGATGGCCCCATCGTCGTGGCGGCGCACGCGGTGGCCCCGCGGCAGAGCTACATGCAGTACTGGCGCGCCGACCTGCAGTGGCTCGCCGACCAGTGCGTCGACGACAACGTGATCATGGCCGGGGACTTCAACGCCACCGTCGACCACATGGTCAACCTGGGGGTCGACGGAGGAACACTCGGGCGCTGCCATGACGGCGCGGTGGAGACCGGCAACGGCGGCATCGGCACCTGGTCGGCCTCGGTACCGGGCGTACTCGGCGCGCCGATCGACCACGTGATGGCTTCACGCCATTGGAAGCCGACCGGCTCGCTCGTGCTGAAGTCGATGGACGGCTCGGGCAGCGACCACCGCCCGCTGATCGTGCAGTTCCAGCCGGTCGACTGATCCGCAGTTCCGGCGCAGGGTGCGAGACTTGAGACATGAGCACCACAGGCGACAGCGAAACGACCGGCACGACCGAGCTCGCGCCTGAGGCCGCCCCGACCGAGATACCGGCGAACAGCTCGGTGAACCGGCGGCAGGGCTTCGGGCAGGGCTTCCTGGACACGATCTCGTCAGGCTGGGCGGAGCGGCCCGAGGTTCTTCCCCCGGAACGCGAGCAGGCTCCCTATGCGGCCCGACGGCGTGAGGCCGTGTCGGCCGCGTTCCCGGGCAAGCGGCTCGTTCTTCCGGCAGGACCGTACCAGGTGCGAAGCAACGACACCGACTACCCGTTCCGCGCGCATTCCGCCTTCTCCCACCTCACCGGCTGGGCGTCCGACGCCGTTCCCGACTCGGTGCTCGTCTTCGAGCCGAGCGGCGGGGCCGGCCACGACGTCACGCTGTACTTCCGGGAGCGCGCCGACCGGACGACACCCGAGTTCTACGCCAACCCGTCGATCGGCGAGTTCTGGATCGGTCCGCGTCCGGCCCTCGAAGGCGTCGCCGCCGACCTCGGCGTCGCGACCGCGCACATCGACTCGTTCGAGGCATCCGACGACGACCTGGTGCTGGACGACGACACCGATCTGACCCGATTCGTCTCGGAGCTGCGCCTCTACAAGGACGAGTACGAGGTCGCTCAGCTCCAGCTAGCGGTGGATGTCACCGCCGACGGCTTCGACGACATCGTCGCCGACCTCCCGCGGATCATCGAGCACCCCCGCGGAGAGCGCATCGTGGAGGGCTTGTTCCACCAGCGCGCCCGCAGCGACGGCAACTGGGAGGGCTACGACACGATCGCGGCATCCGGACCGCACGCCTGCTACCTCCACTGGACGCGGAACGACGGTGCAGTGGCCCCCGGCGACCTCATCCTCATCGACGCCGGAGTCGAGGTCGACAGCCTGTACACCGCCGACATCACCCGCACCATCCCGGTCAGCGGGCGCTTCAGCGACGTGCAGCGTCGCGTCTACGAGGCAGTGCGCGAGGCCGCGGATGCCGCGTTCGCCGCTGCACAGCCGGGCGCCAAGTTCAGCGACCTCAACGCGGCCGCGTGGAATGTCATCGCGCACAAGGTGCAGGAGTGGGGCTTCCTGCCGGTCTCCGCCGAAGAATCCCTCGACCCGGTGAACGGTCACCACCATCGCCGCTACATGGTGCACGGCACGAGCCACCACCTCGGCCTCGACGTGCACGACTGCGCGCAGGCACGGCGCGAGCTCTACGCCGGAGGAACGCTCGAGCCGGGCATGGTCTTCACCATCGAGCCGGGCATCTACTTCCAGATCGACGACCTCACCGTCCCCGAGGAGTACCGGGGCATCGGAGTGCGCATCGAGGACGACATCCTGATGACCGCCGACGGCCCGGTGAACCTGTCGTCGGCGATCCCACGCACCGCGGACGAAGTCGAAGCCTGGGTCGACCGGCTCTCGGTGCGCTGACCGCGTCTGGCGAGCACGCCTTCGAGCCACCGCCCATGACCTTCACCGCTCCCCCGGCGTTCACCACGCGTCCCACGCTGACGGGTACGTTCGGCATGGCCGCATCCACCCACTGGCTCGCGACCGCCAGCGCCCAGGCGGTGCTCGAGCGCGGCGGGAACGCGTTCGACGCTGCGGTCGCCGGCGGTTTCGTTCTCCATGTGGTGGAACCGCACCTGAACGGGCCCGGCGGCGACCTGGTGGGCATCTTCGCCACGGCATCGGACCCCGGCACCGCGGTCGTGCTCGTCGGGCAGGGCCCGGCACCCGGCGGTGCGACGATCGAGCACTACCGGGGCCAGGGCCTCGACCTCGTTCCGGGCGCCGGCGGCCTCGCGGCGGCCGTGCCGGGCTCGGTGGATGCCTGGCTCACGCTGCTGCACGACCACGGCACGTGGGAGCTCGCCGACGTCCTGGCCTACGCCATCGGGTACGCCCGGGACGGGCACCCGCTCCTGGCACAGGCCAGTGCGACCATCGCCCGGGTCGCGCGGCTCTTCACCGATCACTGGCCCTCCTCCGCGGCGCTGTGGATGCCGGAGGGAG
The DNA here is from genome assembly GCA_963717585.1 of uncultured Actinomycetota bacterium. GTDB lineage: Bacteria > Actinomycetota > Actinomycetes > Actinomycetales > Microbacteriaceae > Microbacterium. The sequence goes on from CAVQWI010000007.1 coordinate 167,331, forward strand.
AAGTACCCGAGGCAGGCACGATGGTGCGCAACCCGGCGTACGCCGGCGTCCTCGAGTCGCTGATCGCTGCCGGTCACGGCGTCCGCGACGACGGACCGGTCGGCCGCGAGGCCCGCATCGACGCCGCGCGGCGGGAATGGAAGACGGGGACGGTCGCCCAGGCGGCAGTCGCATTCCTCTCGTCACCGCACCGTCACTCCGACGGCCGAGATCACGCCGCCGTGATCGGCGTCGATGACTTCGCAGGCTTCGACGCGGGGTACGAGCCCGCCACGACGATCGAGTTCCGCGGCCATACCGTCGCCAAGGCGGGTCCGTGGACTCAGGGCCCCGCGCTCCTGCAGACGCTGCGCATCCTGGACGGACATCCCGACATCGATCCGTCGACCGAGCTCGGGGCCCACGCAGTGCTGGAGGCGCTCAAACTCGCTCTCGCCGACCGCGACGCGTACTACGGCGACGCGGAGGTGCCTCTGGAGGTCCTGCTCTCGGACGAGTATGCTGCCTCGCGTCGCGCTCAGATCGGACAGACGGCATCGCACGAGTGGCGGCCGGGCGCCGTTCCCGGGCGCGAGCCGTTCCGCCCTCCGCTTCGCTCTGCTGGCGCGGATGCGACCGACGGCGTCGGCGAGCCGACCCGAGAACCTCCTGGGGCTCCACCCCACACCCCCGGCTCGCTGACGCACGCCCCTGGCCGCACCCGCGGCGACACCTGCCACATCGACATAGTCGACCGCTGGGGGAACATGATCGCGGTGACCCCGTCCGGAGGGTGGCTCCAGTCCTCGCCCGCCATCCCCGAACTGGGGTTCTGCCTCGGGACGCGGCTGCAGATGATGTGGCTCGATGCCGCCGCCCCCGCCGCCCTTCGCCCGGGGGCACGCCCTCGGACGACGCTGTCGCCGACGCTCGTGCTGCGCGACGGCCGCGCCGTCGCCGCCCTGGGCACCCCCGGCGGGGATCAGCAGGAGCAGTGGCAGGTTCCGGTGCTGCTGCGCATGCTCGCCGGCGGATACACGGCCCAGCAGGCCATCGACACACCATCGCTGCACACCACCGCTCTTGTGGACTCGTTCTGGCCGCGCGGCTGGACCCCCGCCGACGTCGTCGTCGAGGATCGACTGGGCGACGATGTGATCGCCGGTCTCGAGCGGCGCGGACACACCGTGACGCGGTCGGGCGACTGGTCGCTCGGCCGGGTCAGCGCGGTGGGGCGGGATGCCGAAACCGGACTGATGTGGGCCGCGGCGAATCCACGCGGGATGCAGGGCTACGCCGCTGGTCGCTGACGCCCCTGGGCCTCATCACGTGTGCTCCCGCAGGAAGCCGGCCACGAGCGGCGCGAGGCCGGCGCCGACCTCATGCGCGGGCCGCTTGAACCCCTTCACCTCGAACGAGTGACCGCCTCCCTCGATCCACGCGATGGAGGCATCCTGGCATGACGCAACCGCCGCTTCGAGCTGCGACAGCGGGCGCGATGAACGGATCGTTCGTGCCCTCGACGAACAGCTGCGGCTGTGCGACCGCGGGCAGATGCGCCACCCGGGACTTGGCCGGCTCACCGGGCGGGTGCAGCGGATAGCCGAGGTAGACCAGCCCGGCCGGGTCGACCGCATCCTCCGCGGCCGCCATCGAGGCCATGCGTCCGCCGTACGACTTGCCCGAGGCCCAGACCGGGTCTGCGCCGGAGCGCTCCCGCGCGAACCCGATCGCCGCGGCCCACGTCGCGATCGCGTGCGCTGCCGGCCCCGGCATCCGGCGGCCGAGCTGCATGTACGGGAAGTTGAAGCGCAGCGTCGCGACGCCCTCATCGCGCATGGCTCGCGTGAATCCGAGCAGGAACGGATGCGAGTAGCCCGCCCCCGCACCGTGGGCGACGGCGATCGTGGCCCAAGCGTCGTCGGGGCGGCCGAATGCCGCCGCCACCTCGATGGGGCCGGACGGCAGTTCGACGGCGAACCGCTCCTCCGTCTCGCCCGGACTCGTCACGGCTTCGGCTGGTCGGGCGCCTCGCCGCCGTCGGCGGTCTCGGGCGCCTTCGGCGAAGCATCCGACCGGTGCCCCCCGTCGTCGGCCGGCGGATCGGCGGGGCCGGCATCGGGGTGGGCGGCAGCGGCCGGAGCGACCCGCTCGCCGTAGCGAGGCGGCTCGGGAGCGGAATCCGGCTCCGCCGGCGCCGCGGGCGCGGGCGCGCTCGCCACCGGCGAGGCCGACGCAGGCCGTTCATCCGGAACCGCCTGACGTCCCAGCACCTGTCGTGCTCGCTGCACGCTGCCGGTCGCGACCGTCACCTCGTAGTGGTCGGCCACCACCTGCATGACGGAGGCGAAGTCTCGACGCCGGCGCACGAAGGAGTAGGTGACGATGCTCAGGAGCATTCCGATCGCGATGCCGACGAACAGCACCCCGACGAAGGCCTGGATCGGGACGGAGGGCGTGCCGATCACGAGGATCGCGGAGAACAGCAACCCCAGAAGCACCCCGTTGATGGCGCCCGAGCGCGCAGCGGTGGCGTAGCCGAGCCGCCCGGTGACCCGTTCGACGGAGCGCAGGCCCTGACCCACGATCGCGATGTCGCGTGCGGGAATGTCGGCGGCGATGAGTGTGGAGACGGCCTTCTGGGCGGCCTCGTACGTCGGCAGGCTCGCGACGGCCTGACCGATGTCGTCGAGGCTCTGCGGAAACCTGCCGCCGTTCATGCTCACCTCCCCATCCTCCCACGCGCGTGACTTCCCGCCCTCACCAGCCCTGCGGGCTACGCTGGAACGCGTGAGCACGCAGAGGGTCTTCGTCGCACGCCTGTCGGGGTGCTCCGTGTTCGACCCCGCCGGCGATCGGCTCGGCAAGGTGCGCGACGTCGTGGTGATCTACCGCGCGGCGGATCCTCCGCGCGTGGTCGGTCTCGTGGTCGAGATCCCGGGCCGCCGGCACGTCTTCGTCTCGATCGGTCGGGTCACCTCCATCGACACCGGGCAGGTCATCACGACGGGCCTCATCAACGTCCGGCGCTTCCAGCAGCGCGGCGGCGAGGTGCGGGTCATGGCCGAGCTGCTCGGCCGGCGCATGATCCTCAACGACGGGACGGGAACAGCCGTCATCGAGGACGTCGCGATCGAGCGCAACCGTCTGGGCGAGTGGGATGTCGGCCAGCTGTTCCTGCGACGCCCGAAGACCAGCGCCTCTCCGTTCGCGAAGGGTCCCACGACCTTCGCCAACTGGTCGGAAGTGCGCGAGATCTCGGCGCCCGGAGAATCGCAGTCGGCCGAGCAGCTGGTGGCGAGCTATTCCGAGCTGAAGGCCGCGGACCTCGCGAACACGCTGCTCGACCTGCCCGAGGAGCGGCTGTTGGAGGTCGTCGACGAGCTCTCCGACGATCGTCTCGCCGATGCGCTCGAGGAGATGCCCGAGGAGGAGCAGGTGCACATCCTCGAATCCCTCGACGACGAGCGTGCCGCCGACATCCTCGACGCGATGGAGCCCGACGACGCCGCCGACGTGCTCGGCCAGCTCACCGAGGAGCAGCGCGAGGAGCTTCTCGACCTCATGGAGCCCGAAGAGGCCGAGGACGTGCGGGCGCTGCTCAAGTACCGCCCCGACACCGCCGGCGGCCTCATGACGCCCGAGCCGATCGTGCTCTCGGCCGACGCGACCGTCGCGGAGGCGCTCGCACTCATCCGCCGCCACGAGCTGCACCCCGCGCTGGCAGCCGCCGTGTTCATCACCCTGCCGCCATATGAGACGCCGACGGGTCGGCTGCTGGGCACCGTGCACTTCCAGCGGATGCTTCGCTATCCCCCTCATGAGCGTCTCGGGGCCATCATCGACGACACCCTGGACCCGGTGCCCGCCACCGCCTCCGCGGCGGAGGTCGCGCGCATGCTGGCGAGCTACAACCTCGTCTCGCTTCCGGTCGTCGACCAGGCCAGGCGGCTGGTGGGCGCGGTCTCGGTGGACGACGTGCTCGACTACCTCCTGCCTGAAGACTGGCGATCGTACGGCGGTGACGACGAGCCGCAGGTGCCGGCGGTGCCCCTGACCACCGCGAGCATCCCGAGGAGGCGCTGATGGCACGCCCTTCGCGCCAGCCCTCGCTGGACGCGCCCCGCGGACGTCCGGGCATGCTGAGCCGCAACCCGCAGCCCTCCCGCGACCGCTTCGGCCGGTTCTCCGAGGCGTTCGCGCGCGGGATGGGCACGTCGGGGTTCCTCATCGGGATGACCATCTTCGTCGCGGTGTGGCTCCTGTGGAACACGTTCGCGCCGGTGCCACTGCAGTTCGACCCGCGGTCGACGAACTTCACTCTGCTCACACTGATCCTTTCGTTGCAGGCGTCCTATGCAGCGCCGCTCATCCTGCTCGCGCAGAACCGACAGGACGACCGCGACCGCGTGCAGATCGAGCAGGACCGTCAGCGCGCCGAGCGCAACCTCGCCGACACCGAGTACCTCGCGCGCGAGATCGTGGCACTCCGAATGGCGGTGACCGACTTCCAGGGCGAGGTCGTCACCAAGGACGTGCTGCGCACTGAACTGAGGGCGATGCTCGACAAGCTCGAGGAACCCAGCGACAGCGAACGCCGATGACCGGCGGCGATCCGGTCGAGGCGGTCCGTCATGCCGTCGGCGCGGTGATCGACCCGGAGCTGAGACGCCCGATCGCCGAACTCGGCATGGTGCGCGACATCGCGGTCGAGGACGGCCTCGCGTCGGTCGGGATCGTCCTGACGATCGTCGGATGCCCCGCCGCAGATCGGATCTCGTCCGATGTGCGTGCCGCCGCGGCATCCGTCCCAGGCGTGCGCGATGTGAGTCTCCAGGTCGGGGTGATGTCGCCCGTCGAGCGGCGTGAGCTGACCGAGCGGCTGCGCGGCGGGCGCCCGGCCCGCGAGATGCCGTTCGGCCCCGGATCGCTCACTCGCGTCATCGCCGTGACCAGCGGCAAAGGGGGCGTCGGCAAATCGACGGTCACCGCGAACCTGGCCGTCGCCCTGGCCGCTCGTGGTCTCGCGGTCGGGTTGGTCGACGCAGACGTCCACGGCTTCTCGATCCCCGGGCTCCTCGGGCTGGTCGACGCGGATGGCAACGTGCCGCAGCCGACCCGCATCGACGACCTGATGCTGCCACCCGTCGCCTACGGGGTGAAGGTGATCTCCATCGGCATGTTCCTGCGCCGGACGGGCGGAGAGGCGCCCGTGGGCGCCGTCGCGTGGCGAGGTCCGATGCTGCACCGCACCGTGCAGCAGTTCCTGACCGACGTCTTCTTCGGCGACCTCGACGTCCTCCTTGTCGACATGCCGCCCGGAACGGGTGACATCGCGATCTCGGTCGGCCAGCTGCTCCCCTCCGCCGAGGTCCTCGTGGTGACGACGCCGCAGTCGGCCGCCTCGGACGTGGCGGTGCGCAGCGGGCTGGTAGCGCGCCAGACCGGCCAGCGGGTTACCGGCGTGGTCGAGAACATGGCGGCGATGGCCCTGCCCGACGGAACGACCTTCGATCTGTTCGGCGCGGGTGGCGGCGCGGCCGTCGCGGACGCGCTCAGCGTGGGCACGGAGCCGGTGCGGCTCCTCGCCTCGATCCCCCTCAGCACAGCGCTGCGCTCGGATGGGGATGCCGGAACGCCGGTTGTCGTCGCCCATCCGTACGACCCCGCCGCGGCCGCGATCGCCGCGCTGGCCGCGTCGCTGTCGGCCGAGCCGCGCGGTCTGGCCGGACGCCCGCTGCCCCTGCGTCCGAGCTGAGGCGGCTCAGGTCGCTTCGTTGTCGAACGGTGGCGGGTCGTCGCCCGTGAACGGCGTCGTGATCGGCGTCTGCGGCTTGAACGCACTCGTCGACGTGACCGCGGCCGCCGCGCTGGCGGCTCGTACGGTCGGCACGGGGGCATCGTCCAGCAGCGCCTCGCGGATGATCCGGCGCGGGTCGTACTGGCGCGGGTCGAGGGTTCGCCAGTCGACATCGTCGAAGTCCGAGCCCATCTCGTCCTTGACGCGCGTCTTGGCTGTCGTGACGTACTCCTTCGCGCGCTTGGCGAAGCGCGTCAGGCTCTCGACATAGCGAGGCAGCCGCTCGGGCCCGATGAGCAGCCCGGCGACGAGTCCGATCAGCAGAAGCTTCTCGATCGTGAGCCCGAAGAACATGCATTCAGGTTACCGCCGCGCCTGAGTGTTCGGCGCCGCCTGCCCGCGTAGGCTGACCGCGAAGGAGCACCGATGGGCGAACAGGACGCGAACTACCGCTTCGCCGATGAGGCGACGATCGAGCCGGACCACATCTCGCGTGCCAGGGCTCACGCCCTCGAACTCGGCGCCGCCCCGATCAGCCCGGCTGTCGGAGCTCAGTGCGCGGTGATCGCGGCCGCCTCCCAGGCGCTGAACATCGTCGAGATCGGTACGGGCGCCGGAGTCTCCGGGCTGTGGCTGCTGCACGGGTCGCCGCGCGCGACCCTCACGACGATCGACAGCGAACCCGAGCACCTCGGTGTGGCGCGGCAGGCGTTCGCGGAAGCAAAGGTGCCGGCTGCCCGTGCACGGTTCATCACCGGTCGGGCATCCGAGGTGCTGCCGCGCATGAACGAGGCCTCCTACGACATCGTCCTGGTGGATGCCGACGCCGAAGGCGTGATCGAGTACGTCGAGCACGGGCTGCGACTGGTGAGAGCCGGCGGCACGGTGCTCGTGCCGCGGGTCCTGCGCAACGGTGCGGTGGGCGACCCGGTGCGTCGCGACCCCGTCACGGCGGCCTACCGCTCACTGATCCATGAGACGCAAGCGTCGCCGGCGGTGATCGGCGCACTTTCCATCGTCGGAGAGGGCCTCCTGCAGCTCACCACCCGGCCCCTCGACTGACTCGGCAGCGCAACCGCGACCGGAACGCGAAACGGCCGGTCCGAAGACCGGCCGTCGGCGTGTGAGGTGTGATCAGGCGGCGTTGACTACGCCGCCGAGCACGTCGTAGAGCTCCTTGGCCTCAGCGTCGTTCACCGAGACGACGAGGCGTCCTCCACCCTCGAGCGGCACTCGCACGATGATGAGTCGACCCTCCTTCACGGCCTCCATCGGCCCGTCTCCGGTTCTCGGCTTCATGGCTGCCATTCGTGGCTCCCTTTCGTCGTGGTCTGCGTGTCAAGTTTATCCCGCTGCCTGCGACAGGGGATAATCCCGCGCCCCGGCGCGCGGCATCCGTCGGCGCCGGCTCGGTCTACGGGATCGTCCAGTAGGCCGTATTCGCGAGCGCGTACATGTTGTAGATCCACCACCACTGGCCGACCAGGCACGCAGCGAGGACGCTGACGCGATACGCGGTCGACCGGGGCAGAGCCACCGCACCCCACAGCGGCGAGACGGGCACGAGCAGCCGGAAGACGCTGGACTGCGGGAAGAACACCGCGAGCAGATAGATGAGGTAGCTCGCCACCCACAGCCGGATCTCTCCTCCGAGACGCTTCACGTGCGGCTCGAACAGCAGCAGGGCGGCGACGGCGAGAACGGATGCCGCGAGCACGATGTATCCGGCGACCTCGCCCAGCCCCCAGATCCGCCCGAACCACAGTGCGGCGGCCTCGACGAAGCCGGTGAAGGCGGTGAAGCCGTCGCCCCCCGGCACCGATGCGCGTCGCCATGCGAGCTCGGTCACAAGGTACGCGTCGGCGCGGCCTGTGACGAGACCCGCGATGACCTGCCAGGAGAACCCGACGATGACCGCGATCAGCCCGAGCGCGACGATCTGGACGATCTCACGACTCGGCAGAGGCTCGCGGTGCCGCTGGAACCACCTCCAGATGCCGTAGAGGCCGAGGAAGAGCGCGAAGGCGAGTACGCCCGGGCGCGTGAATCCCATGAGCGGGATGAGGAGGTACAGCCACCCGTACTCGCGCCGCTGGATGAGCCACAGCGATAGGAACAGCCACAGCAGGAACAGCGATTCGGCATAGCCGACGTGGAACAGGGCTGCGAGGGGACCTGCGGCGAAGAACAGCGCGGCCCACGTCGCCGCGGTCTGGTCGATGCGCATGCGCAGCATCCGGTACAGCACCAGGCACGCGAGGTAGCCGGCCGCGACGGACACGATGAGCGCGCCGATGCCCCATGAAGGGGCGCCGGTCCACGCGAGCAGCTCGAACGGCATCCCCACGATCCGCGCGAGGTATGGATAGATCGGCATGAACGCCCACTGGTTCTCGGCGACCTCGCCCGTGTCGGTGACGGGAAGCGTGTCGGGATACCCGCTCAGCGCGATGTACCAGTACCACTGCGCATCCCACCCGAGGACGAAGCTGCCGATCGTCGCGTCCGGTCCGAACCGCGACCCGGCCGGCGCCATTGCTGCGGCCAGGATCAGGAAGCCGGTCGTCACGACGCGCGCCGCGAGGTACAGGATGCCGATCCGAAGCGGCGCCGCCAGCGCCTTCCACCCGCGGTCGACGGGCGGGGTCAGGGCGTGCTCAACCACGCCCGCAGTCCGCGTTCCACGTCCTCGATCTGCGCGAGCGGAACCCGCTCCTCGTCGTGATGCGCGAGATGGGGGTCCCCCGGTCCGTAGTTGACCGCCGGGACGCCCATCGCCGAGAAGCGGGCCACGTCGGTCCAGCCGTACTTCGGCCGCGCCTGTCCGCCTACCGCCGCAACGAACTCCTGAGCGAGGGGGGCATCGAGCCCCGGCCGGGCGCCGACGGCGATGTCGACGACATCCACGTCGAAGCCGGCGAAGACGCCGCGCACGTGGCGTTCGGCATCCTCCGCGGACCGATTCGGGGCGAAACGGTAGTTGACCTCGATCTCGCAGAGATCGGGGATGACGTTCCCGGCCACGCCGCCGATGATCCGGACGGCATTGAGGCCTTCGCGGTAGACGAGGCCGTCGACGGGCACATCGCGGGGGCGGTACTCGGCCAGGCGTGCGAGCACCGGGGCCGCGTTGTGGATCGCGTTCTCGCCGACCCACGCACGGGCACTGTGCGCGCGGACGCCGTGAGTGCGCACGATCGCCCGCATGTTGCCGTTGCATCCGCCCTCCACCGCGCCGTTGGAGGGTTCGCCGAGGATCGCGAAGTCGCCGGCGAACAGATCGGGTCGCGTGCGAGCCAGGCGGGTCAGCCCATTCAGGTCATTGTCGACCTCTTCGTGGTCGTACCACATCCAGGTGATGTCGACACGGGGGTCCGTCAGCTCGGCGGCGAGCTTGAGCTGCACCGCGACACCGGCCTTCATGTCGACGGTTCCGCGCCCCCAGAGATGTGGCTCACCGTCGACCGCGACCGCGCGCGTGGGGACGTTTCCGTTGATCGGCACCGTGTCGATATGGCCTGCGATGACCACGCGCTGAGGGCGGCCGAGCTGGGTTCGGGCGACGATCGTGTCGCCGTCCCGATAGAGCTCCAGGTGCGGGAGCGGACGGATCGCCGCGTCGATCAGATCGGCCAGAATCACCTCGTCGCCGGAGACGCTGGGGATGTCGCAGATGGTTCGGGTCAGATCGACAGAGGTCGCGGTCAGATCCAGCGGCGGCATCCCCCGAGTCTACTGACGACATCGACCGCGATGACCGCGCGGCCGTTCGGTACCGTGGATGCATGAGCGAGCAGCGGTGGGTGTGGGGCGTCGGACTTGCCACGACCTCGACGGACGGAACGGTGCTCGACACGTGGTTCCCCTCTCCCGAGGCCGGGCGGATCCCGCTCGGCCTCGATCCCTCGATTCCGCCCGATGAGCTCGATCGCCATGCGGTCCCCGACCCGCGACGGGTCGTCGACGTGGACGTCGTGCTGGTCGAGGTGGACCTCGATGAACCGCCGATGTCCACGTCCGACGCCTACCTCCGGCTGCACGCGCTGTCGCACCGCCTCGTCGAGCCGAACACCGTGAACCTGGAGGGCATCTTCGGTCACCTCCCGACCGTCGCCTGGACGAACGCGGGCCCGATGCATCCGGACGATGCCGCTCGCCTCCGGCCGTTCCTGGCCCGGGACGGCATCCAGATCCAGGGCCTCGACAAGTTCCCGCGCCTGCTGGACTACGTCACCCCGCCGGGCGTGAGGATCGCCGATGCGTCGCGGGTGCGGCTGGGCGCCTACCTCTCCCCCGGAACCACGGTCATGCACGAGGGATTCGTCAACTTCAACGCGGGCACGCTCGGCAGCTCGATGGTCGAAGGTCGCGTCTCCCAGGGCGTGGTGATCGGCGACGGCAGCGACATCGGCGGCGGAGCGTCGATCATGGGCACGCTCTCGGGCGGCGGCGAGCATCGCGTCTCGATCGGCGCCCGCACGCTGCTGGGTGCGAATGCCGGCGTCGGCATCTCGCTGGGCGACGACTGCGTCGTCGAAGCCGGCCTGTACGTCACCGCAGGATCGAAGATCGTGCTCGCCGACCAGCCCCCGCGTCATGACGGCGCCCGTGCCACCGTCAAGGGCGCCGAGCTCTCGGGGCAGAACGGCATTTTGTTCCGGCGCAACTCGCTCACCGGCGCGATCGAGGCCGTGCGCCGTGCGGGCGTGGGCGTCACCCTCAACGACGCGTTGCACGCGTAAGGTCGAGACATCCGCGAATCGGTCGCGGACCACTGGGGACGAAGGAGTCCGATGAGCCGTCGCATGGCGAAGAAGCTGTACGAATCCGAGCTGATGGTCCTGCAGGCGAAGCTGGTCGACATGCAGGCCTGGGTGCAGGCCACCGGCGCCCGGATCGTGATCGTCTTCGAGGGGCGTGATGCCGCGGGCAAGGGCTCGACCATCAAGCGCGTCTCGGAATACCTCAATCCGCGCGTCACGCACATCGTCGCGCTGCCGGCGCCCGGCGAACGCGACAAGACTCGCTGGTACTTCCAGCGCTACGTCCCCCATCTCCCCGCCGGCGGGGAGATCGTGCTGATGGACCGCTCCTGGTACAACAGGGCGGGCGTCGAGCACGTGATGGGGTACTGCACCGACATCGAGTACCACCGCTTCCTGCACCAGACGCCGATCTTCGAGCGGATGCTGGTCGAAGACGGCATCATCCTGCTGAAGTACTGGTTCAGCGTGTCGGACGAAGAGCAGGAGAAGCGTTTCCTGGACCGGGCCGACGACCCCATGCGGCGGTGGAAGCTGAGCCCCAACGACGTGCTGTCGATCACCAAGTGGGAGGACTATTCACGGGCGAAGGACACGATGTTCGTGCACACCGACATCCCCGAGGCGAGATGGTGGGAGGTCGACAACGACGACAAGCGCCGCGGACGGATCAACACGATCGCGCACATCCTCTCGCAGGTGCCGTACGAGATGGTCGAGCGCGAAGACGTCATCGTCCCGCCGCGCCCGCCCTCAGGAGGCTACGAGCGCCCGCCGCGCGACATGACCACGCACGTTCCCGACTACTCCAAGGAAGTCGAGAAGCGCCACAAGGAGGAGCGCGTCGACGGCTCCAAGAGCAAGCGCCGGCGGGAGAAGGACGCCGCCAAGATCGCGGACCGCGAAGAGGCCAAGGACGACAAATAGCCGACGGGAGGGGGCGCCGCCTGCGTCAGACGGCGCCCGGATAGTCCCGCTGGCGCGCTCCGACGTACAGCTGCTGAGGGCGGCCGATCTTGGTCTGCGGGTCGGCCTGCATCTCGCGCCAGTGCGCGAGCCAGCCGGGCAGTCGTCCGATCGCGAAGAGGACGGTGAACATCCGCGTGGGGAAGCCCATCGCCTTGTAGATCACGCCCGTGTAGAAGTCGACGTTCGGGTAAAGGCGCCGCTCCTTGAAGTAGTCGTCCTCGAGGGCGATGCCCTCGAGCTCCTTCGCGAGGTCCAGCAGCGGGTCGTGCACCCCGAGTTCGGAGAGCACCTCGTCGGCTGATTCCTTCACGAGCTTCGCCCGGGGATCGTAGTTCTTGTAGACGCGGTGACCGAAGCCCATCAGCTTCACGCCGTCTTCCTTGTTCTTGACGCGCTCGACGAAGCGCTGCACGCTCTCTCCGGAGTCGCGGATACGCGCAAGCATCTCCAGCACCGCCTCGTTCGCACCTCCGTGCAGGGGCCCGTACAGTGCGTTGATGCCGGCGGAGATCGACGAGAACTGATTGGCGCCCGTCGAGCCGACGAGGCGGACGGTCGAGGTGGATGCGTTCTGCTCGTGGTCCTCGTGGAGGATGAGGAGCCGCTCGAGCGCGCGAGACATCACCGGGTTGACCTCGTACAGCTCGGAGAGCACGCCGAAGTTGAGCTTGAGGAAGTTGTCGACGAAGCTCAGCTGGTTGTCGGGGTAAAGGAACGCCTGCCCGACGCTCTTCTTGTGCGCGTATGCGGCGATGACCGGCAGCTTCGCGAGCATGCGGATCGTGTTCAGCTCGACGTGCTCGGGGTTGTGCGGGTCGGACTCGCGCTCGTAGTAGGTCGACAGAGCCGAGACCGCAGAGGAGAGCACCGACATCGGGTGCGCCGTGTGGGGCAGCGCCGAGAAGAACCGCTTCAGGTCTTCGTGCAGCAGGGTGTGATGACGGATGCGGTCATCGAAAGCGGCGAGCTCGTCGGCGCTCGGCAGCTCACCGTAGATGAGGAGCCACGCGACTTCGAGGTAGGTGCTGTTCTGGGCGAGCTGCTCGATCGGATAGCCGCGGTAGCGGAGGATCCCCTGGTCGCCGTCGATGAAGGTGATCGCGGATTTCGTCGCGGCGGTGTTGACGAAGCCGTAGTCCAGCGTGGTGTGGCCGGTCTGACGCGAGAAGCTGGAGATGTCGACGCTCGGAGTTCCGTCGGTGCCGCTGAGCAGCGGGAACTCGGCGGTCCGATCGCCGATCGTGAGGATGGCTTTGTCGTGCTGGGTGCCCGCGTCACTCACGGCGCCTCCTCGCGATTCCTGGTCGTTCCGGGGGTTCGGGGGCCCTGCGGGAAGCACCGTCGGCGATTTCCGAGAACCGGCGTGATGACAGGGGATGCCGCGTCACCGCGCTTTTACAGCCTAATGGGCGCATCAGCATACTGCGGACACCGCCAAAGCCCTGCGTCATCCGCTGGAGGAAACCTCCCGTGATCAGGCGCTGTACAGCCGCGCCGCAGCCGCCGCGACGCGCTCATCGGGTGCCGTGAGCGAGAGACGGATGTGCTCGGGGTAGTGCTCGCCGTAGAAGTGGCCCGGGCCGGCGAGGATGCCGAGGTCGGCCAGTCGGCCGAGGCTGTCCCAGCCGTCGCGGCCCTCCGTCGCCCACAGATACAGGCCCGCTTCGCTGTGATCGATGCGGAATCCGGCCGACTCCAGCGCCGGCCTGAGCGTCGCCCGCCGCGAGCGGTATCTGTCCCGCTGGGCTGTGACGTGCGCATCGTCGCCGAGCGCTGCGAGCATCGCCGTCTGCACCGGCGCCGGGAGCATCAGGCCGAGGTGCTTGCGGGCGGTGACCAGTCGCGCGACCACCTCCGGATCGCCCGCCAGGAAAGCCGCTCGGTACCCGGCGAGATTCGACTGCTTGCTGAGCGAATAGACGGACAGGATGCCGCGCAGATCGCCGTCGGTGACACGAGGATCGAGGACCGAAGGGATCGGCTCGCGATCCCACGGCGAGTCCCAGCCCAGCTCGGCGTAGCACTCGTCGGACGCGACGATCGCTCCGAGCTCTCGAGCACGGGCGACCGCGGCACGCAGGGTGGCGGCATCCAGAACCCGCCCGTCGGGGTTGCCCGGGGAGTTGAGCCAGACGAGCCGGGTGCCCTCCGGCCAGTTCTCGGGCTCGTCGGCCGCGAGCGGCGTCGCGCCGACCAGTCGCGCGCCGACTTCGTAGGTGGGGTATGCCGCGCGGGGGTGGACGACGACGTCGCCGGAACCCAGATCCAGCAGCAGCGGAAGAAGGGCGACCAGCTCCTTCGACCCGATCGTCGGCAGCACGTGGTCGGCGGTCAGGCTGGCCACGCCGCGGCGCCGGGAGTACCAGTCGGCGATCGCCTGGCGCAGCGCGGGGGTGCCGACGGTCTGCGGGTAGGCGTGCGCGTCGGTCGCCGCGGCGAGCGCCTCCTCGATCACGGCAGGCGTCGGATCGACGGGTGATCCGATCGACAGATCGACCAGCCCGTCCGGATGGGCGCGCGCACGCGCGGCGTAGGGTGCGACGGAATCCCAGGGGTAGTCGGCGAGGTCTGCGACTCCCATGGCCGCTACGGGGCCTGAGGCGGCAGCGCGTCGATGATCGGGTGGTCCTTGTGGATGACTCCGACCTTGGCTGCGCCGCCGGGCGACCCCACGTCCTCGAACCACTCGACGTTGGCCTTGTAGTAGTCCTGCCACTCGTCGGGCAGATCGTCTTCGTAGTAGATCGCCTCAACCGGACACACGGGCTCGCACGCACCGCAGTCGACGCACTCGTCTGGGTGGATGTACAGCATCCGGTCACCCTCGTAGATGCAGTCGACCGGGCACTCGTCGATGCAGGCGCGGTCCTTGAGGTCCACGCACGGCAGAGCGATCACATATGTCACGGGTTCAGTCTAATTCGCCCTGCGGTGCCTGGTCGGCGCGGACGCGTCTGAAGCGACCCGGCCAGGCGACGACGAGGACCACGAGGATCGGGACGGCGACCGTCCAGGCGACGGCGAGTTCGGTCTGCGGCACGATGACCGAGCCGCCCGGACCGCGGCCCGAGAACACCAGGGTCGCGAGGATCATCCCGAGGCCCGCGGTCAGAGCGGCCCAGCGGTCGGAAGTGAGCAGGCGCACCGCGACCAGCAGCGCGGCGCTGCCGATGAGGGCGAGGATGAGGCCGAGCGGGAACCAGCCGATCTTGTACGCGTGCGCGATCGTTCCGGCGAGTCCGTACACGGCGCCCACGAGAAAGGCCACGACCCAGGTGGCGACGCGAGGGAGAACGGACTTCACCGGTTGAGTCTAGAGTCGAGCGGGGTCAATGCGGACGCAGTCCGCGTTGAGGCCGCTGCGACTCTAGATCGAGTAGGCGGCGAAGCCGCCGTATCGAGATTTCGAGCGTGCGCTCTCCCCGAGTTCCGTCACGCCGCCAGTCCCCACAGCCGCAGCAGCCCTGCGACCAGCGCCGCCGCGACGACCACGACCAGGAACGGTGCGCGCAGCAGGAGCAGTCCCGCTGCTACGAGCACGGCGGGGATGCGGGCATCCACGACCACCGCCTGTCCGTCCCCCAGCGTCTGCACGGCCACGAGGGCCGACAGGAGAGCGACCGTGAGCAGATCCGCGATGCGCGCGGGACGCGGCGCTTCGAGGTAGCGCTGCGGAATCAGATAGCCGAGCGTCTTCAGTGCGACGCAGATGATCGATGCCACGAGCACCGCGGTCCAGAGAGTCACGATCCGCACCGGTTCATGGGAGTCCCACCCTCTCGGCGACGTCTTCGGGCTCCTCCGGCGGTTCGTCGCTCGCACCGAGCCAGTTGAACCAGCCGACCACGATGGCCACCACCGCAGCGACCAGCACCGGAACGCCGGGCATCAGAACGGGGGTGAGCACCGTGGCGACGACGGCTGCCGCGATTCCGACGGCGATCGGCTGGCGATGCCGCAGCCGCGGCCACAGCAGGGCGAGGAAGGCGGCTGCGGCCGCGGCATCCAGCCCGTAGGCCTTCGGGTCGCCGAGCACGTCGCCCAGGAGCGCGCCGGCCAGCGTCGAGAGGTTCCAGCCGACGTAGATCGCGATGCCCGTCACCCAGAAGCCGAGCGTACGAGCACGCCGGGTGGTCTGGGCCAGCGAGACGGCGGTGGACTCGTCGATCGTGAACTGCGCGGCGGCCGCGCGGCGCCAGAATCCGGGGCCGATCACCGGCGACATCCGCATGCCGTATGCGACGTTGCGCACGCCCAGCAGAGAGGCGGACGCGATGGCCGCCGGTGCGGCCGCGATCCCGCCGGAGGCGATGACGCCGACGAACGCGAACTGCGACCCGCCCGTGAACATGACCAGGCTCATGACGCACGTCTGCCAGAGATCGAGGCCGGCTGCCACACCCAGTGCACCGAACGAGATGCCGTACGCGCTCGTCGCGAGCGCCACGCCGAGACCCTGTCGCCAGGCACGGCGGCCCTCGGGGTCCGGCGCGGCGGGCTCGACAGTCACCCGTCCGAGACTACCGACGGCAGCGTCGCCGCAGAACGTGCCGCCGCGCCATCCGTGGCCCGGCAACTGCCACCAGCGGTCGGGTCAGACTCCGGCGTCCTGGCGCTTCAGACGCGAGGTAGCGCGGGCGCGCTCGGTCTGATCGAGGTTGACCTTGCGGATGCGGACGATCTCGGGAGTGACCTCGACGCATTCGTCGTCGCGGGCGAACTCGAGGCTCTCCTCCAGCGAGAGCTGACGTGGCGGGGTCATCGACTCGAACGTGTCGGAGGTGGACTGACGCATGTTCGTCAGCTTCTTCTCCTTGGTGATGTTCACGTCCATGTCGTCATTGCGCGAGTTCTCGCCGACGACCATGCCCTCGTAGACCTCCTGCGTCGGCTGCACGAAGAACGACATCCGCTCCTGCAGCGCGATGATCGCGAACGGTGTGACGACACCCGAGCGGTCGGCGACGATCGAGCCGTTCTGCCGCGACACGATGTGACCAGCCCACGGCTCGTAGCCGTGCGAGATCGCGTTCGCGATGCCGGTGCCCCGGGTGGTCGTGAGGAACTCGGTGCGGAAGCCGATCAGACCGCGAGACGGGACGATGAACTCCATGCGCACCCAGCCTGTGCCGTGGTTGATCATGTTGTCCATGCGACCCTTGCGGGAGGCCAGCAGCTGGGTGATGGCGCCCAGATACTCCTCGGGCGCGTCGATCGTGAGGTGCTCGAAGGGCTCGTACGTCTTGCCGTCGACCTTCTTGGTGACCACCTGCGGCTTGCCGACCGTCAGCTCGAAGCCCTCGCGGCGCATGTTCTCCACGAGGATCGCGAGCGCGAGCTCGCCGCGCCCCTGCACCTCCCACGCGTCGGGCCGCCCGATGTCGACGACCTTGAGCGAGACATTGCCGACCAGCTCCCGGTCCAGGCGGTCCTTGACCATGCGCGCGGTGAGCTTGTGGCCCTTCACCTTGCCGACGAGCGGGCTCGTGTTCGTCCCGATCGTCATCGAGATCGCAGGATCGTCGACGTGGATCTGCGGGAGCGGCCGCACGTCGTCGGGGTCGGCGATGGTCTCGCCGATCGTGATGTCGGGGAATCCCGCGATGGCGACGATGTCACCGGGGGCTGCGCTCTCGGCCGGGTAGCGCTCGAGCGCGCGGGTCTTCAGCAGCTCGGTGATGCGGGCGCTGCTGACCGTGCCGTCGGCACGCACCCACGCGACCGTCTGGCCCTTCTTCAGCGTCCCGTTGAAGACGCGCAGCAGGGCGAGGCGGCCGAGGAACGGGCTGGAGTCGAGGTTGGTGACCCACGCCTGCAGCGGAGCCTCGTCGTCGTAGGACGGCGCGGGGACGTGCTGCAGGATCGCCTCGAAGAGCGGCTCGAGATCGGCGTTGTCGGGCAGCGACCCGTTCTCCGGGCGGTTGCGGGATGCCGCGCCGGCGCGACCGCTCGCGTAGACGACCGGCACGTCCAGGAGTGCGTCGACATCGAGGTCGGGCACGTCGTCGACGAGGTCGCTCGCGAGCCCGAGGAGCAGGTCGTGCGCCTCCTCTTCGACCTCTGCGATGCGGGCATCAGGGCGGTCGGTCTTGTTCACGAGCAGGATGACGGGAAGCTTCGCTTCGAGCGCCTTGCGAAGGACGAAGCGGGTCTGCGGAAGCGGGCCCTCGCTCGCATCGACCAGCAGGACGACGCCGTCGACCATCGACAGACCGCGCTCGACCTCGCCGCCGAAGTCGGCGTGGCCGGGCGTGTCGATCACGTTGATCGTGACCGGGCCGTCAGTGGCGTGCTCGCCCGAGTACGTGATCGCCGTGTTCTTGGCGAGGATCGTGATGCCCTTCTCGCGCTCGAGGTCGTTGGAATCCATGGCGCGCTCTTCCATGTGCTCGTGCGAGCCGAATGAGCCGGTCTGGCGCAGCATCGCGTCGACGAGGGTGGTCTTGCCGTGGTCGACGTGGGCAACGATCGCGACGTTGCGGAGGTCTGAACGGAGGGCGCGCACCATGAAGAATCCTTGCAGAACGGGGAATCGCCCGGAAGCGGGCACCCCAGTCTACCGGGCGCTTCCTGAACGTCCCTCTTGCGTTCGTGCTGAACGCTGTACCGTCAGCCCGCGGCGGACTCGGCGTTGATCAGCAGTGCCCGTGCCTCCCGGCGGACGCGCTGCTCCTCTGGGTTCGGAACCGGGACCGCCGCGATCAGTCGCTGAGTGTACGGATCGCTCGCGCCGCGAAGGATCTCATCGCGCGTCCCGGTCTCGACGAGCTTGCCGAGGTGCATGACCGCGATGCGGTGGGCGAGGATGTCGACCACTGCGAGGTCGTGGCTGATGAACAGACAGGCGAACTGCAGGCGCTGCTGAAGCTCCTGCAGCAGGTCGAGGAATCTCGCCTGGACCGAGACATCGAGCGCCGAGGTCGGTTCGTCCGCGACGAGCAGCTCGGGAGCGAGTGCCAGTGCGCGCGCAATGCCGACGCGCTGACGCTGACCGCCCGACAGCTCGTGCGGGAATCGGTTGCGATACGACCGGGGCAGCTCGACCTGGGTGAGGAGAGTCTCGACCCGCTTGTCGAGGTCCTTGCCCTTCGCCTCGCCGGAGAGCAGGATCGGCTCTCCGATCGACTGGCCGATCGGCATGCGGGGATTCAAGGATGACGCGGGGTCCTGGAAGACGATGCCGGTCCGACGGCGGATGGCGAACAGATCCTTCTGCGATGCCTTCGAGATGTCGGTGCCGACAGCGGTGAGCTTGCCCTCGGCGATCGGGATCAGGCCGATCGCGGCACGGCCGAGGGTCGTTTTGCCGGAGCCCGACTCCCCCACCAGTCCGACGATCTCGCCCGGGAAGATCTCCAGATCGATGTGCTCGGCCGCCCGGAACGCCGGCACCCGACCGCGCTTGGGATAGTCGATGCTGACGTCCTCGAAGGACAGCACCGGGTTGCGAGTCTCGATGGTCTCCTCGGCCGCCTCGGACGCGCGCTCGCGGATGGCCGCGATCGCGGGAACCGTGGAGGTCTCCGTCTGCACCTCGACGGCAGCGGCAGCGGGCTCCTCGAGCACTCCCAGACCCAGGTGCGGAACCGACGCGAGCAGCTGCTGCGTGTATGGATGCTGCGGATCGTGGAAGATCTCGTCGACGGTGCCCGACTCCACGACGACGCCGCTCTTCATGACCATGATGCGATCGGCGAGGTCCGCCACCACGCCCATGTCATGGGTGATCAGGATGATGGCCGAGTCGAGCCGCCTATGCAGGTTGCGCAGGAGATCGAGGACCTCGGCCTGAACGGTCACGTCGAGCGCGGTGGTCGGCTCGTCGGCGATGAGCAGCAACGGGTCGCACGAGATGGACTGTGCGATCATCGCGCGCTGGCGCTGACCGCCGGAAAGCTGGTGCGGGTACTTGTTGAAGGACTGCTCCGGGTTGGGCATCTCCACGAGGCGGAGAAGTTCGATCGCCCGCTCCTTGGCGACCGCCGGGGCCATGCCGCGGTCGTGTGACCGCAGCGCCTCCATGATCTGGAACCCGATCGTGTAGACGGGGTTCAGGGCGGTCATCGGCTCCTGGAAGATCGGAGCGATCTCGTTGCCCCGGAGCGCACGGAGCGTCGAGTCGTCAACGCCGCGCAGCTCGCGCCCGAGCAGTTTGATCGAGCCGGTCACGCGCGCGTTCTCGGGAAGGAGGCCGAGGAGCGCCATGGAGCTCGTGCTCTTGCCCGAACCGGACTCGCCGACGATGGCGAGCACCTCACCGCGCCGCACGACGTAGTTCATGTCGATGGCCGCGGGGTAGAACTCGCCCTCGACCCAGAAGTCGACCCCGAGGTTCTCGACCGCGAGAATCGTCTCCGGGAGGGCCTTGTGCGACGCCGCGATCTCGGCGGCGATGCCCGACGTGTCAGTCATTCGGATGTGTCCCATCTGCAAAGCTTGAGTTCATGGCGTTCCAGGAGATCGTGTATCGGCCGCCGTTCGGCCGCGTTCTCGCTGTCGTGACGGTGGTGGTGTGCGCTGTCGGTGTCGTCGGGCTCATCTGGGGAGACGCGTCCACCGCGATCCGCTACATCTGGCCGATCGTCCTGGTGGCGGTGCTCGCCTGGGCCTTGTTCTGGCGCCCCAGCCTGCGCATGCAGGAGCACGGCATCACCGTCGAGAACGTGCTTCGCACGCACTTCGTGCCCTGGCCGTCCATCACGCACATCGACACGCGTTACTCGCTCACCATCCACACGTCGCGCGGACGCGTCCGCGTATGGGCGACGCCCGCTCCCGGGCGTCACCGGGCGTTCGGGCTCGCGAGCAAGGACTTCGACGGCGTGGGCGAGTCGGCCCGGGGCGAGCACGGCAGTCTGCGGCCGAGCGACGCCCTCAGCACGCCGTCGGGCAACCTCGCCCAGGCGATCCGCGGTCATTGGGAGCGACTTCGCGACTCCGGCGCGTTCTCCAGCGGAGAGGATCCGGATGCCGCGACCGTCACGTGGCATTACGCGACGATCGCCACGCTCGCGGTTCTGTCCGTGGCGACCGGGATCAGTCTGCTGGTCTAGCAGCGGCACGGTCACCGCTCCGGGTTGAGCGGTTCGTTCTGCACGTCGCCCGGCTCTTCCGGCCGCTGGTCGTGATAGTTCACGACGTCTCCCGTGTATACCGCCTCCATCGGCACCGTCACGGAGTGCGGTCCCTCCGGATCGGTCCTGTTCAGGATCGGGCCCACAGGACCGCTCGAGCGCGCAGCGCGTCGCATCGCACGTTCGCTCGGCATCTTCTTCTGGCGGGGATCGAACGCATCACGCAGTCCGTCGCCGATGAAGTTGACGCACAGCGCGATCGCGATGATGAAGATGCCCGGCCACCAGAACAGCCACGGACGCGTCGAGAACGCGGCCTGGTTGTCCGAGACGATCTTGCCGAGCGATGTGTCCGGCGCCTGGACGCCGAATCCAAGGTAGCTCAGAGCCGACTCGAGCAGGATGGCGCCGGCCATGAGCAGTGTCGCGTTGACGACGATGACACCAACGGCGTTCGGCAGGATGTGGCGGAAGATGATGCGACGATCGCGCGCACCCGACACCCGCGCGGCATCCACGAACTCCCGTTCGCGAAGGCTGAGGAACTCACCGCGCACGAGGCGGGCCATGCGTGGTCCACGCGAAGATGCCGATCACGATGCCGAGCACCGAGGCGCCAAGATTGCCGAAGGTCCGTCCCAGCACCGCGCCGATGACGATCAGCGGGATCGTGATGATGACATCGGTGAACCGCATCAGCACGGAGTCGGTCGCCTTGCGGTAGTACCCCGCGATCGCGCCGATGACCACGCCGATGATGGTCGCGACCACGCCGGCGATCACCATCACCATGAGCGACTGCTGCGCCCCGCGCATGACGACCGCGAAGATGTCGCGGCCGACCTCGTCCTGGCCGAACGGGTGTTCGCCGAACTGAGGCGGGATCAGGCTCATCGTCGGCACGCCGTTGTTCACCTTGGGCAGGATCTCGTCCCAGGAGTAGGGCCACCATCCGTGGATGCGCAGGCCCCAGAGGTCGACTCCGACCGAGGTGAATGCGAGGAGGACGATGAGCGCGAGCACGATCATCGCGATCAGCGCGCCGCGGTGACGGAAGAACCTGCCGCCGGACGATCTGTCCCTGGCTGAGGCCCTCGGTCTCCTTCTGCTCGATGGAGATCTCCGCGACGGCGGCCGATTCGCCGGTCGTCGGGCGCTTGGGTTGCTGTGGTGTTCATCAGCCCACCTTGATTCTCGGATCGAGACCTGCGTAGACGAGGTCTGCGATGAGGTTGAAGAGTACGGCGAGCGTGCCGGTGACGACGAAGAAGGCCATCACGGGGTTCGGATCGACCATGCGCAGACCGTCGATGAACAGCCGGCCCATTCCACTCCAGCCGAAGACCGTCTCGGTCACGACCGCGCCACCGATGATCGCTCCGACGTCGAAGGCGATGATCGTCGTGATCGGGATGAGCGCGTTGCGGAAGGCGTGGCGCACGATGACCGTGCGCTGCGTCAGGCCCTTCGCGCGTGCAGTGCGGATGTAGTCCTGGTTCATCACCTCGAGCAGGCTGGCGCGCGAGTACCGGGTGTAGCTGGCGAACGAGATCAGGATGATGGCGATCGTCGGCAGCAGGAGGTGCGTGTACAGGTCGATGCCCTGCACCCAGAAATTGCCGCCGAGGCCCGGCGTAGCGGCGCCCACCGTGGCGATCGGGCGACCGCGCACCCGGCTCGAATTGGCGTACGCCTCCCAGTAGGACATGTACTTGTCCAGCGCGATGAAGGCCGCACAGAGGAACCCGACGATCGCCGTCGTTCTCATGACGGGCCCGCGATCGGGTGCGCCCATGAACCAGCCGATCGCCCCGCTGACGACGACGGCGAGCACTGCAAGCAGCAGGAAGAACCAGAGCGTCATCCCGTTGAGGATGTAGTTCATCATCGGGAAGTACAGCGCGATGCCCAGCACAGCGACGATCAGCGACGCGTAAACCGCCTTGCGGTTGCGCAGGCCGGTCGAGATCGCCGTGATGCCGAAAGCGATTCCCAGCGCGAGCGCGGAGTAGACGACGATTCCGATGCTCGGGTCGGCGAACCACTCCGTGACAGAGAAGTAGGTCAGCACTGCGGCTGTTGCGATGGCCGAGACGCCGAAGACGATCCAGCGTCTCTTCCAATTTCCGCCGATGACCGACATCCACAGCACGCCGGCGACGAGTGACAGCACGATGATCACCGGTATCGAGATCGTCGGATCGCCGAGCCAGTCGTTCAAGCGGATCGCGCCGTACTGCTTGAGCAAGACAGCGACCCAGAAGATCGGCAGTGAGAAGAAGAGGAACGCCAGCAGGGTCACGCTGTAGTCGAACCCGCTGTACTGGCGCAGCGCCGAGACGATGCCGACGATCAGGCCGAGGAAGATCGCGACGACGATGGCGGTCGTGACCAGCGTGAGCGTTGACGTGAGCGCGTTGCCGAGCATGATGTTGACGGGCTGGTTCTGGACGCTGAGCCCCAAGTCGCCGCGGAAGAGCGCGCCCAGCCAGAGGAAGTATCGCAACGGAGCGGGGACGTCGAGGTTGAGGAGCTTCGTCCGCGCCGCGATCAACTCGTCCTTGTTGGGAGAGTTGCTCGCTCGCAGGTCGGCGAGGGGATCACCGGAGAGCGAGACGAGGATGTACATCAGGAATGTCGCCGCGAGGAGGACGAAGACGGAGGCGATCAACCGCCGGATGATGAATGAAGCCATTGTGTGGCCGCCTGCCAATCGGTGATTCCAGCGCGAGCACGCGGATCCAGGTGCTACCCCGTCGCTGCACTGCGGCTGGGAGAAGTCTAACGGGTGGGGTGCAGGCTTCCGAGGAAACCTGCACCCCACCTTGGTTCAGATGAGCCGAGACTCAACAGACACCATGCGACGACTATTCTTCAGTGCCGGCGTCCGTGACCTCCCAGTCCCACGCGTTCCAGAAGATCCCCGGTGCGATGACCGACTGCGAGATGTTCGTCACGCGATCGCTGATCCCCGTCACTCCCGGGAACTGGAAGATGGTGACTCCAGCGAAGTCGTTCCACAGGATGGTGTCGGCCTGGATCTTCAGCTCCTTCTGCGCCTCGGGGTCGAACTCCGAGGAGATCTCCGCGGCGATCGCATCGATCTCCGCGTTGGAGTAGAACGTGTAGTTGCTGGTCGCACCGGTTTCGAACGTTGCGGTCCATTCGGTCGCGCCGAGGCTCGTCGACTGGAAGCCGAAGAGAGAGGCGTCGTACGCACCGGGCGTGCCGAGGAGTTCGCCCCAGTTCTCCGCGCCGCAGTCGGTGACGTTGAAGCCAGCCTGATTGGCCGAAGCCTGGATCAGGGCGAACTCGTTGACACGACGCGGGTTGTTCGATGCGTAGAGGAGGCACACCTCGGGGTTGGTCACCCCGGACTCCGCGAGCAGCGCCGTCGCACCCGGGATGTCGACCTCGGCGAACGCGTCGGAGCCGTTCACAGCCACCGACTCGTCGTATCCGTCTGCACCCGGGACGAAGATCTGCGAACTGCGCAGCAGCGCATCTTCGCCGGCGATCGGCTTGATGAGCTTGTCGAGGATCTCCTGGCGGGGAACGGTCTTCAGGAACGCTTCGCGCACCTTCGGGTCCTTGAAGATGTTCTCCGGATTGCGGGCGTTCTCGAACTGCAGGTCGACGTGCTCATAGGTGCCCTCGACCGCGGTGCTGACGGTCGCACTGTCGATCGCGTCGACTGCGGCCTTGAAGTCGGCGGTGGCCTGAGGCGAGACGACATCCACCTCGCCGTTTTCCAGGGCCTGCGCCTGAGCGAGAGCGTCCGGGATGAAGCGGATCGTGATCTCCTCGATGTTGGCGGCGTTGTCCCCGTTGTACTCCGGGTTCGCCGTCAGCGTCACGTACTGGTCGGCGACGAAGTCGCTGATCATGTAGGGGCCGCTCGCGGTGACCAGTTCGAGGTCATCCGGCATCTCGCTGAAGTTGAAGCCGGAATTCCAGAAGGCGGAGATAGGCGCGAGAGCCGCGTCGTCCTCGTTCTGGATGGCATCGAGGACAGCCTGCTTGGCCTCTTCGTTGTCTTCGATGTCCAGAGCCTTCTTGGCGATGATGTGGGCAGGCAGCAGCTCGCCGGTGAAGGCGAACCCGTCCTCCCAGTCGACCCACGGCGCGGAGTAGGTCAGCGTGATCGACCGTCCGTCGTCGCCGATCTCCGGCGTGTCGTGCACGAGACCGAACTGCGAGTCAGGGCTCGCGCCGCTGTCGAAGAACACGACGTCGGTGGGGAACGCGTCGGTGAACTCACCCGTTTCGGGGTCGACGTACTCGGAGGAATCGAAGTCCGGGGTGTCGAGCGCCTTCGAGGTGGATGCCCACTGGAGCAGCAGGTCGGCCGCGTCGATGGGCGTGCCGTCCGACCAGGTGCGACCCTCGGCGATCGTGTACTTGACCGTCAGCGGGTCCTCCGAGATCTGCTCGTAGGAGCCGAACGCTGTGTTCTGGACGAGCTCGGGGGTGTCGTTGTAGTAATTGAACCCCTCGAGGACGAGGTAGTTGATGTTGTTGTTCGCGGTGGCGTTTCCGAATGCGCTGTTGCCGTTCATCGAAAAGAACGCCTGGTTCCACGCAGCGGTGATCGACGAACCTTCGACGAGACCGGAGTCGTCGCCGCTGTCGCCGCCACCACCGGGGGCGCAGCCCGAAATCACCAGTGCGCCGGCTGCGGTGAGTGCCACCGCGGCCGAGATGCGCTTAATTCTCACTGAATCCTCCTGTGCAGGGTTATGCGCACACGTCAGGACGGGGCCGAACGGGGGCGCGGATAGTGAAACCCTAAGCACGCGGTGTGGGATGGTCAAAACATCCCGCGAAAACGTTACAGAGCCTTAACTCAACGCGGGCTGGATGTGGCAATCTGACAAGGTGACCTCCCAGACGCCGCTGCCGGATGTGAGGATTGCCACTGATCCCGCGGCCCGCACGAGGCTGTGGTGGGAGATCGGCATCGTTCTCGGTGTCACCGTCGGTCAATCCGCTCTGTATTCGGTGCTTTCGCTCGTGCGGGCTTCGCTTCGCACGACGCCGATCGGCCAGCAGCAGACCCAGCTGAACCCGAACCGGGACGCCGAAGTCCTCTGGAACGTCCTCTACCAGTTCCTCGGCATCGTGTTCGCGCTCGCGCTCGTCGCTCTGGTCGTGTACCTCCTCTGGGAGCCCGGGCAGAACGCTCTGCGACGCATCGGCCTGGACTTCTCGCGATTCGGCGGCGACGTCGGCCGCGGCATCCTGCTCGCCGCCGTGATCGGCATCCCGGGCCTCGGCCTGTACGCGGTCGCGCGCGGTCTGGGACTGAACGTCGCGGTCGTGGCATCGCCGCTGGATGCCGCGTGGTGGACGGTCCCCCTCCTGGTGCTCTCGGCGGTGCGGGCGGGACTGACCGAGGAGGTCATCTTCATCGCGTACCTCTTCGACCGGCTGCGGCGGCTCGGCTGGTCGTGGTGGGCGATCATCCTCTCGACCGCCGCACTGCGGGGTGCGTATCACGCGTACCAGGGGGTCGGTGCGATCGTGGGCAACTTCGTGATGGGCGTCGTGTTCGGCTGGTGCTACCGGCGCTGGGGCCGCGTGATGCCGCTGGTGATCGCCCACACGCTCCTGGACATCGTCGCGTTCGTCGGATACCCGCTCGCAGCGGCGCTGTGGCCCGGCGTGTTCGCTCCGGCGCCGAGCCCGACGATCACGCCGACGCCGACGCCGACGCCTGCCGCCTAGGCGAACGCCTCGATCGGCGGGCAGGCGCACACAAGGTTGCGGTCGCCGTATGCCTGGTCGATACGGCGGACCGGCGGCCAGTATTTCGTACGCACCAGGGAGTGGACGGGGTACACCGCCAGCTCGCGCGAGTAGGGGTGCGCCCACTCGCCCGAGACGACGGATTCCGCGGTGTGGGGTGCGTTCACGAGCGGGTTGTCATCCGCCGGCCACTCCCCCGCCGCCACCGCGTGCGCCTCGGCCCGGATGGCGATCATCGCCTCGATGAAGCGCTCGATCTCGGCGAGGTCCTCGGACTCCGTCGGCTCGACCATGAGCGTTCCGGCCACCGGGAACGACATCGTCGGCGCGTGGAATCCGTAGTCGATCAGGCGCTTGGCGACGTCGTCGACCGTGACCCCGGTTTCTTCGCGCAGGGGCCTCAGATCGAGGATGCACTCGTGGGCGACGAGTCCGCCCTCACCCGTGTACAGCACCGGGTAGTGGTCCTCGAGCCGTGTTGCAATGTAGTTGGCCGCGAGCACAGCGGCGGCGGTCGCATCCCGCAGTCCCTCCGCGCCCATCATGCGCATGTACGCCCACGAGATCGGCAGGATGCCGGCAGAGCCGTGCGGCGCAGCCGACACCGCACCGCCCTCGAAGACGCCGCCCGCGTGATCGGCTCGCTGTGAGAACGGATGTCCGGGCAGGTACGGCGCGAGATGCGCCTTCGCTGCGACCGGGCCCACGCCCGGGCCGCCGCCGCCGTGCGGGATCGCGAAGGTCTTGTGGAGGTTCAGGTGCGACACGTCGCCGCCGAGGTCGCCGAAGCGCGCGTAGCCCAGGAGGGCGTTGAGGTTGGCGCCGTCGACGTACACCTGGCCGCCGGCATCGTGCACGGACTGCGTGATCTCAACCACGTCGTGCTCGTACACGCCGTGGGTCGACGGGTAGGTGATCATGAGCGCCGCGAGCTCCGCGGAGTGAGCGTCGATCTTCGCGCGCAGGTCGTCGAGGTCGACGTTGCCGGCCTCATCGCACGCCACGACGACGACCTTCATGCCGGCCAGCACCGCGGATGCCGCGTTCGTGCCGTGCGCGGACGACGGGATCAGGCAGACCGTACGGTCCGCGTCGCCGTTCGCGCGGTGATAGCCGCGGATCGCCATGAGGCCTGCGAACTCGCCTTGCGAGCCCGCGTTCGGCTGGAGCGACACGGCGTCGTAGCCGGTGACCTCGGCGAGCCAGATCTCGAGCTGCTCGATCATCGCGAGGTAGCCGTGCACGTCGGCCTCGGGCGCGAACGGATGGACGCGGGAGAATTCCGGCCACGACACCGCCGCCATCTCGGTGGCGGCGTTGAGCTTCATCGTGCACGAGCCGAGCGGGATCATGCCGCGGTCCAGTGCATAGTCGCGAT
This sequence comes from uncultured Actinomycetota bacterium, assembly GCA_963717585.1. Taxonomy (GTDB): domain Bacteria; phylum Actinomycetota; class Actinomycetes; order Actinomycetales; family Microbacteriaceae; genus Microbacterium. The sequence goes on from CAVQWI010000007.1 coordinate 195,042, forward strand.
CGGCGAGCTGCTTCAGGTACCGCATCATCGCCGTTTCGCTGCGGTGCGAGTTGAACACAGGATGCGTGAGGTACTCGTCATCGCGACGCAGGGAGCCGGCGACGCCGGCGAGGGGCGTGGAGTCCTGGAAGGGCAGATCCCGCTCGCCGTGCTCATCCGCCGTCGGAAGCCCGAAAGCCCACGCGACGGCGGCGAGATCGTCGGCGGTGGTCGTCTCGTCGACCGACACGCCGACGGTCGCATCGTCCGCCCAGAACAGCTGATACCCGCGCGACCTGGCTCTCTCGATCACGCGCCGGGAGGGTCCGGGAGTGACCACGCGGATGGTGTCGAAGAACGCGTCCGAGGTGACCGACAGCCCGTATGAGCGCAGCCGATCGGCAAGCGCCTCGGCCTTCTGCGCGACCTCGGTGGCGATCCCTCGCAGCCCGTCCGGCCCGTGGTAGACGGCGTACATGGCTGCCATGACGGCGAGCAGCACCTGCGCGGTGCAGATGTTGGAGGTCGCCTTCTCACGACGGATGTGCTGCTCGCGGGTCTGCAGCGAGAGCCGGTAGGCGGGGCGGCCCGCGGCATCCTGCGACACTCCGACGAGCCGGCCGGGCAGCTGGCGCTCGAGACCCTGGCGGACGGCCATGTAGCCGGCATGCGGACCGCCGAAGCCGAGCGGCACGCCGAAGCGCTGAGTGGTGCCGACTGCGACGTCGGCGCCGAGCGAGCCCGGCGAACGCAGCAGCGTCAAGGCGAGCAGGTCGGCTGCGACGACTGCGAGGCCGCCGGCGAGGTGCGCGGCATCGATCACCGCGGACGGATCCCAGACCCGGCCGCTGGCGCCCGGGTACTGCACGAACGTCCCGAAAAGAGCTTCGGGGAGCGTGCCCCCGCGCGCGAAGTCGACCTCCACGAGCTCGATGCCAACGGCAGCGGCACGCGAGCGGAGGAGGGCCTTGGTCTGCGGGAACGAGTCGGCGTCGACGGCGAACACATTGGACGGCGACTTCGAGGCGCGGCGGGTGACCAGCATCCCCTCGACGACCGCCGTCGACTCATCGAGCATCGACGCGTTGGCGGTGGCGAGACCGGTCAGGTCGGTGACCATCGTCTGGAAGTTGATGAGCGCCTCGAGGCGGCCCTGCGAGATCTCGGGCTGGTAGGGCGTGTAGGCGGTGTACCAGGACGGGTTCTCGAGCACATTCCGCGCTACCACAGAGGGCGTGAACGTGTCGTAGTAGCCGAGCCCGATCATGGGCCGAGCGGACCGGTTCATCGACGCCAGCTCGCGCAGCTCGGCGAGCGCCTCCGCCTCGGTCGCGGCGACGGGGATGTCGGAGGTCTCCCGCGGCTTCACATGGATCGATGCCGGAACCGCCGCCTGCACGAGCGCGTCGACGGTGTCGTATCCGAGCGCATCGAGCATCAGCGCCTGCGCGGCCGCATCCGTGCCGATGTGACGGTCGACGAAACCGCGGCGTCCGCTGAGCGCGGTGGTTCCGCCGCTCACTCCTCGCCGCCCGTGAGCGCGAGGTACGCTTCGCGGTCGAGCAGCTCGGCCGGGGCCGAGGAGTCCACGCGCAGCTTGACCAGCCACCCGTCGCCGAACGGATCCGCATTGACCAGCGACGGGTCGTCGACGACGGCGTCGTTCACGGCGACGACGTCGCCCGTGAGCGGGGCGTAGAGCTCGCCGACCGACTTCGTGGACTCGATCTCGCCGACGACCTGGCCGGCGGAGACGCCCGCATCGACGGCGGGGAGCTCGATGAACACCACGTCGCCCAGCTTGTCAGCCGCGTAATCGGTGATGCCGACCGTCGCGACATCACCGTCGAAGGCGATCCACTCGTGCTCGGCGGTGTACTTGAGGCTGTTGAGATCGGTCACTGATTCCTCCGTTGGATGGCGGTGAAGCGGGGCTGAGGGTCGGTCATCGGGTGCGGCGGTAGAAGGGCAGCGCGGTGACGGTGGCCGGGATGGCCGTGCCGCGCACGTCCACGGCGAGCTCGGTCCCGGGCGCCGCACTCGAGGGGCTGACGAAGGCCATGGCGATGGGGTGCCCAAGCGTCGGGCTGAGCGCGCCGCTCGTGATCTCGCCGACGACCTGGGAGCCCGCGTCCGCCGAGGGATCCAGCACCGGGTAGCCGGCTCGGCCCGCGCGCCTGCCCTCCGACACCAGTCCGACGAGGACGGGCGCATCGGTCGCGACGACGGCCGCAAGTCCCGAGCGCCCGACGAAATCGGACTTGTCGATAGCCACCACACGACCGAGGCCCGCCTGCGCGGGCACGATGTCGAGCGAGAGCTCATGGCCGTACAGCGGCATCCCTGCCTCGAGGCGCAGCGTGTCGCGTGCGGCCAGTCCGGCGGGTACCAGTCCGTGGGACTCGCCGGCCGCCAGCAGCGCGTCCCACAGGGTGAGAGCCCTCTCGTTGGGGATGAGCAGCTCGTACCCGTCCTCGCCGGTATAGCCGGTGCGCGCGATCAGCATCGGCAGGCCGTCGAACGAAGCCGACACGGACGCGTAGTACTTCAGCTCGTCCAGCGGATGAGCGAACGAGCCGAGGCCCGCCGTGGCGTCGAGCACAGTGCGGGCGGCCGGGCCCTGGACGGCGATCAGCGAATAGTCGTCGGTCGCGTCGACGACGGTCGCATCGCGATCCTGCGCGCGATCGTGGAGCGCCGTCGGCGACCGCTTCGCGGTTGCCCGCGTTGGCGATCACCAGGAAGAGCTCGTCCTGGAGGCGGTAGACGATCACGTCGTCGATGATTCCGCCACCCTCGTCGAGCACGAGCGAGTACTTCGCCTTTCCGACCGCGAGGGTGGAGAGCCTGCCCGCGAGCGCCCAGTCGAGGTACTCGCCGGCGGCATCCCCGGAGACGAAGAACTCCGCCATGTGGGAGATGTCGAACAGGCCCGCGGCCGTGCGGACGGCGTGGTGCTCGGCGAGGTCGGAGGTGTACCGGACCGGCATGGCCCAGCCGCCGAAGTCGGTGAAGGACGCCCCGAGCGCTTCGTGGCGCTCGCGCAGGGCGGTGTATCTGGTGATCTGGGGCGTGCTTTCGCGCGGCGGCGTCAGGTCCGTCATGAGTTCTCCCGGTCTCGTGCGGGCAGACGCCGGCCGGCGCCTGTGAACTCCCCCTCTGTCATGGGCCTGAGAGCTTCGCCTCGGCATCCTGCTGCGGTGAGCGGATGCCGGGACTTTCACCGTCGGCGGATCCTCGAGGGATCGCTTTCCAGAGCGGCCGAGCCCGGGCGGTACGCATACCTGAGAGATTGGCGGGGAGGCTTGCTCCTTCGGTGCTCGGCCTGCTTGCTGCCGAGGCTCTCCCGTCCGGGTTGTTGGCCTTGTTGACTTGCCTTGCAAGCATAGCGTTCGCGTTCCGCCGCGAGGCTACCCCGCACACGCGCCCGAGGAGACCGCTGAGGTCCACCCTTCGGCTCCGGCCAGCACGGGCTCCAGTTCGGCGGTCGTCATCGCGTAGCCGCGGCTCGCGTCCGTCTCGGCCCGCGCGAAGACGACGCCGCCGACCGCGCCGTCCGCCGTCAGCAGAGGTCCGCCCGAGTTGCCCGGGTTCACCTGCGCGGCGAGGGCGTAGATGTCGCGGACCGGGCCGGGATCCCCGTAGATGTCCGGCACCGACACCGCGCCCCTGGACAGCACCGCCGCGTTGACCATCGAGAACGGACCCCCGAACGGGTAGCCCTGGATGACACCGGGCGTTCCCGGCTCGAGCGGCGAGACGACCGGGAGCGGCGCGGCACCCAGGTCGTCGACTGCGACGAGTGCGAGGTCGTCGATGGGATCGAAGTACACGATCCGTCCCTCCCGGGCCGGCTGACCGGGAAGCTCGACCACCGGGGTGTCCACTCCCGCCACGACGTGGGCGTTGGTCACGACGCGGTCGGGTGCGATCACGAAGCCGGAGCCGGTGGCGCTGATGCCGCACGCGAAGGCGACACCCGAGACGCGGGCGACGGATGCCGCGGCCTGCGCGAGAACCGGATCGTCCAGCGCGACGGGCGGCGCACTGGGCTGCACGTCGATGTCGAGCAGAACGCCGAGGCGGGGAAGCCCGTCGGCCAGCACCGCCGACCGCACCCAGGCGAGTGTCTGGGCGACCGGCGGCGGCGTGAGCTCGTCGATCGTCTGCAGCACTCGCGACGAGCCGATGGCGGCGGAGACGACCGGCGTGCCCGTGAGCAGAACGCTCGACCCGATGAGGCTGAGCGAGAGCGCGGCGGCGAGCACCGCGAGCGCTCCCCCGAGCAGACGGTCGACGACGCGCAGCGGCGTGCGGTCGACGCCCCGCCGAAGGGCGCTGCCGATCGCACCGATCGCGAAGGCTCCACCGACCAGCAGAACGAGGGCCAGGACGATGACGGCAACGGCGCGAGTGCTCTGCCAGGGCCAGAGGTCGTTCGCGATCGGCACCAGCCAGAAGGCCGCGAGCCCGCCGAGGACGATGCCGATGAGCACGCCGAGACTGGCGAGGAGGCCCCGCCGGATGCCCACCACAAGGGCGAGGACGAGCAGGCCGATCACGACGATGTCGACGATGAGCACGCTGTCTCCCCCTCCCGGTGCATGCACCCCGGTTCAGCGTATGCACTCTTCCTGTGGCGCGCCCTCGAATCGCCTCGCGACGGGCGACTTGCACTTCTGGTCACAGTGACACTAAGATCGAACCGAGGTAATGGTCATGATGACACAAACAGTTCTCACGCCAGACATGCCGCGTGCATCCACGGCATCCGGCGACGTCACGCGCGTCGCCGTGTCGACGGTCATCTTCACGCTGCGGCGCGATCCGGCCACCGACCACTCCGCCGTCGTCCTCCCCCTGGTTCGCCGCACGCGCGATCCGCACGAGGGGCTCTGGGCGCTGCCGGGCGGCTGGCTCGACGGCGAGGAGAGCCTGGATGCCGCGGCATCCCGAACCCTGAGCGAGACCACCGGCATCGCGCCGAGCTATCTGGAGCAGCTCTACGCCTTCGGTGCGGTCGACCGCTCCCCCAGCCGTGTCGTGTCGATCGTCTACTGGGCGCTCGTGAGGCCCGACGAGATCCCGGATGCGGATGTCGAGAACGTCTCCTGGTTCGACGCCGCGGAGCTTCCTCGGCTCGCGTTCGATCACAACGAGATCGTCGACTACGCCCTCTGGCGGCTGCGCAACAAGGTCGGCTACAGCCGGATCGCTCACGGTCTCCTCGCGGACGAGTTCAGCATCGCCGAGCTTCGCGAGGTGTACGAGACGATCCTCGGCCGGCGCCTGGACCCGGCGAACTTCCGCCGGCAGGCCGAGAACTCCGGAACGCTCATCCCGACCGACCGATTCCGCACGGGCAGCCATCGCCCTGCCCGTCTCTACCGCTACAACCAGGACGTCGAGCTCGCCGATCGCGGGCCGCTCGTCGTCCGCCTCTGACCTTCGAGAACGAATAGAGCACGCCATGTCCGCAACATCCCTGACCCTCCAGCCGCGGCCGGCCGATCCGTCCGTCGATCACGCCATCCAGGCGATCGTCGCGGGCGAGTCGACCGCCGAGACCTGCAACACCGATCTCGCGGCAGGACCGTGGAACTTCGACGCGCGTCCCGGGATACGGCCCCGGGTCCTCCATGGGCGATGTGATCCCGACCGGCGCCCCCCGGCAGGGTGAACTGCCGGCGCGCTACCGCGACGCATCCCCCGAAGAGCTCGACGCGCGGGTGCGCGCCGCGAAGGAGAAGCTCGGCGACCGGGTGATGATCCTCGGCCACTTCTATCAGCGCGAGGAGGTGGTGCGCCACGCGGACTACGTCGGCGACTCCTTCCAGCTGGCCAACGCGGCCAAGGCCCACCCCGAGGCCGAGGCGATCGTGTTCTGCGGAGTGCACTTCATGGCCGAGACCGCCGACCTGCTCTCCGGACCCGACCAGGCCGTGATCCTGCCGAACCTCGCCGCGGGCTGCTCGATGGCCGACATGGCCGACATCGACCAGGTCGAGGACTGCTGGGAGCAGCTCGCCGAGGTGTACGGCGACATGGACACGCCTGATGCAGACGGTCTCGTGCCGGTGATCCCCGTCACGTACATGAACTCCTCCGCCGCCATCAAGGGCTTCGTCGGCCGCCACGGCGGGATCGTGTGCACCTCCTCCAACGCGCAGACGGTGCTCGAGTGGGCTTTCGAGCGCGGACGTCGCGTGCTCTTCTTCCCCGATCAGCACCTCGGTCGCAACACCGCGAAGGCGATGGGGGTGACGCTCGAGCAGATGCCGATGTGGAACCCGCGCAAGCCCTTCGGCGGCGCGAGCGTCTCCGAGCTGGAGGCATCACGGGTCATCCTGTGGCACGGCTTCTGCTCGGTGCACCGCCGGTTCACCGTCGACCAGATCGAGAAGGCGCGCGCCGAGCACCCCGGGGTGCGGGTCATCGTGCACCCCGAGTGCCCGATGGCGGTCGTGGATGCGGCTGACGAGTCCGGATCCACCGACTACATCCGTCGGGCGATCGAGGGGGCGAGCGAGCCGACCACCTTCGCCATCGGCACGGAGGTGAATCTGGTGCAGCGCCTCGCGGCGGACAACCCGCAGCACACCATCTTCTGCCTGGACCCGGTCGTGTGCCCCTGCTCGACGATGTACCGCATCCACCCCGGGTACCTGGCCTGGGTGCTCGAAGGACTGGTGGAGGGCGAGGTGCTCAACCGCATCACCGTCCCGCAGGACGTGGCCGAACCGGCACGCCTCGCCCTCGAGCGGATGCTGGCGGCCAAGCCGCCTGCCGCACCGGCCGCCGCATGGGAGAACGCCTCATGAGCCAGCAGGTCCCCGAGGAGCCAGGGCGAACGGCGGTCGTCCACGCCGTCGTGGTGGGCAGCGGGATCGCGGGCCTCACGGTGGCGCTGCACGCCGTCGAGCACGGCTGCCGCGTGACTCTTGTTACGAAGGACGTGCTCGAGCACGCGAACACCCGGTACGCGCAGGGCGGCATCGCCGGCGTGATGTTCGATGACGACCGCGCCGAAGACCACGTCCGCGACACGCTCACCGCCGGCGCCGGGCTCAGCGATCCCGATGCTGTGCGCGTCCTCGTCGACGAAGGCCCGGCCCGCATCCGCGAGCTGATCGCCCTCGGCGTCGCCTTCGATCGGGGGGCCGACGGAGCCTTCATCAAGGGCCTCGAGGCCGCGCACTCCTACCCGCGCATCCTCCACTCGGGCGGAGACGCCACCGGAACCGCCATCGAGAAGGCACTGGTCGCCCGGCTCCGGGCGAGCAGGGTGCGCGTGATCGAGCACGCTTTCCTCGTCGACCTCGTCCTGGACGGCTCGCGGGTGAGCGGTATCGACCTGCTGATCGGGGATGTCGCGGCATCCGCGACGGCACCCCGCATCATCGGACGTCGCGAGCGCGTCGACGCCGACGCCGTCGTGCTGGCCACCGGCGGGGCGGGCGAGCTCTACGCGCACACGACCAATCCCGCCGTGGCGACGGGCGACGGCATCGCCGCGGCGCTGCGCGCGGGCGCCGAGGTGATCGACCTGGAGTTCTTCCAGTTCCACCCCACCGTTCTGGCGGTCGGCGAGTCGTTCCTCGTGTCGGAGGCTGTGCGCGGCGAGGGCGCGACCCTCATCGACGAGACCGGTCGCCGCTTCGCGTTCGACGCCCACCCCGACGGCGAGCTCGCCCCGCGGGACGTCGTCGCCCGGGCGATCGCCCGGCAGATGGAGGCGCAGGGCGGACGGCCGGTGCTCCTGGATGCCACGCAGCTGCGGCCGACACCGGACGAGGTCGCCGTCTTCCTCGCCCAGCGATTCCCCACGATCGACCGCGCCGTCCGTGACCGCGGTCTGGACTGGGCGCGCGAGCCGATCCCGGTGACTCCGGCCGCGCACTACCTCATGGGCGGCGTGACGACGGATCTGGACGGCAGGACCACTCTCCCCGGGCTGTACGCGGTGGGCGAGGTCGCTCGCACGGGCGTGCACGGCGCGAACCGGCTCGCGTCGAACTCGCTCCTGGAGGGTGCCGTCTTCGGCGCGCGCGCGGGTGACGCGATCGCCGCGGACGCGGCATCCGGTGTGTCTGGGGTTCGGTCCCTGAGCTCGATTCGGTCCCTGAGCTCGTCGAAGGGTCGCGACGCCTCGACGAGCTCGGCGACCGGGCAGGTTCGCGTCGGCGACCCGACAGGATCGCAGCGCGACCGCCGAGAGGCTCCGCCGTTCACACGCGCCGCCCTGCAGCAGCTCATGTGGGAGGACGCCGGGCTCGTTCGCGATGCCGCCGGGCTCGAGCACGCGGCATCCGTCATCGCGTCGTGGCGCGCGCACCAGCGCACCGCGCACACCGAAGCCGAGTTCGAGGACGAGAACCTGCTTCTCGTCGCCGAACGGCTCGTCGCGGCCGCGCTCCGGCGTCGCCGGTCGGTCGGCGCGCACTTCCGCCGCGACGACCCCGTCACCGAAGCGCCGGGTGTCGACCGGGCGGATGCCGCGGCATCCGTCTCGGTCGCGAGCGGGGTCGCGTGATGCTCACCAGGACCAGCGATCGACCGCGTCGTCGGCGCCGCGCTCGAAGAGGACGCGCCGTGGGGAGATCTCACCAGCGAGATGCTCATCCCCGCCTCGGCGACCGGGCGCGCCGACCTGATCGCGCGGGAGCCGGGCGTCTTCAGCGGCGGGGAGGTCTTCGCCGCGGCGTTCCGTCTGACGGATCCGGCCATCGATGTCGAGCTGGTCGTTCAGGACGGCGAGGCGTTCCAGGACGGCGCCGTGCTCGCGGTCGTGTCGGGGCCCGCCCGCGGACTGCTCACCGCAGAGCGGATCGGGTTGAACTTCGTCCAGCGGATGTCGGGCATCGCCACGCTCACCGCCCGTTACGTGGCCGAGGTCGCCCACACCGGCGCGCGGATCGCCGACACGCGCAAGACGACGCCGGGCCTGCGGGCGTTCGAGCGCCACGCCGTCGTCAGCGGCGGCGGTCACAACCATCGCTATTCGCTGTCGGACGCCGTCATGGCCAAGGACAACCATCTCGCCGTCCTCGCACAGAAGGGCGTCTCCGTCACGGCCGCCCTGCAGGGTGCCATCGCCCGCCTCCCGCACACGACCCACGTCGAGGTCGAGGTCGATCGGCTCGACCAGATCGAGCCGGTACTCGCAGCCGGGATCGGCACGATAATGCTCGACAACTTCTCGCTCGACGACCTGCGTCGAGGCGTGGAGCAGATCGCGGGCAGGGCGGCGGTCGAGGCATCGGGCGGCGTGTCGCTGGAGACCGTGCGAGCGATCGCGGAGACAGGCGTCGACGTGATCTCGGTCGGCGCGCTCACGCACTCGGCGCGTGCGCTGGACCTCGGCCTCGACATCCGCATCTCCTGAGGCCACCGTGAGCATGCTCTATCTCGACAACGCCGCGACCACGCCGGTGCGCCCCGAGGTCCTGGACGCCATGATGCCGTTCCTGACGCGGTGGTTCGGCAACCCGTCGAGCCATCACACGGTCGGGGAGGCGGCCGCTTCGGCGCTGGCCGACGCGCGTGCCCGGGTGGCGCGGGTGCTGGGCATGCGAGCCGGCGATGTGATCTTCACGTCCGGCGGCACAGAGGCGAACAACCTGGCGGTCAAGGGCATCGCGATCGCCGCACAGGCGCACCGCGAAGCAGCCGCCGCCGAACAGGGGCGGGCCGCGATGCGCGTGATCACGACCCCGATCGAGCATGAATCGATCCTCGAGTCGGCGGATTACCTCGCGAGGGTGCACGGCTTCGACGTCATCCGCGTCGGGGTCGACGAGCACGGGCGCGTCGCGCCGGCGGATGTCGCGGCCGCGCTGCGCGACGGAACTGCGCTGGTCAGCATCGGCTACGCGAACAACGAGGTCGGCACGGTTCAGGATGTCGCAGCGATCGCGGCCGCGATCGGGACGACCGGCAGACGGGTGCCGCTGCACGTCGACGCCGTGCAAGCCGCCGGCTGGCTCCCGCTGAGCGCGGCCGACCTCGGCTACGACGCGATCTCACTCGCCGGGCACAAGCTCGGCGCGCCGAAGGGAACCGGCATCCTGGCGGTGCGTGGGCGCGTGCCTCTCGAGCCGCTGCTGCACGGGGGCGGACAGGAGCGCGGCCGCCGCAGCGGCACCGAAGACGTAGCGGGCGCGGTCGGCTTCGCGACCGCCCTCGAGATCGCCGAGGCGGAGCGGACCGAGGCTTACACCCGGGTGACGGCTCTGCGCGACCGCTTCATCGCCCGTGTGCTCGACACCGTTCCGAGCGCTCGCCTCACCGGAGACCCGGTGCACCGCCTGCCGGGGACGGCGAGCTTCACCTTCGCGGGCACGAGCGGCGAAGCAGTCCTTCTGGAGCTGGAGCGGCGCGGCGTGGTCTCCTCCAGCGGATCAGCGTGCGCCGCCGGGAGCGACGAACCGTCGCATGTGCTCCTCGCGATGGGCGTGCCTGCCGAGACCGCGCAGACCGCGGTCCGCTTCACGTTCCCGCATGCGCTCTCCGAGCCCCTGGACGCAGTCGCCGACGCGGTCGCGGCATCCGTCGCCGCCATACACTCGAACGGGTGAGCTCCCCCGCCGCGGTCACCGTCATCGTGCCCGGATACGACGTCGCCCCGTATGCGCCGGACGCACTCGAGTCGCTGCGGCGGCAGAGTCTGCAGGACTGGACCGCGATCCTGATCGACGACACGTCCACGGATTCCACGGCCGCGGTGTTCGAGGAGGCCGCCGCGGCGGATCCGCGGTTCCGCGTGGTTCGCCATGAGCATCGCGTCGGCCTGGGCGCCGCACGCAACGTGGGCCTCGATCTCGTGGACACGCCCTTCATCGGGTTCCTCGACGCCGACGACGTCCTCACCCCTCGTGCCCTCGAGCGGCTCATCGGCGTGCTCGACGAGACCGGCAGCGACTTCGCGGTCGGCGCCTACGTTCGGCTGCGACCGGACGACGCGGGCGGCTACAGCGTCGGCGATGTGCAGCCCTGGGTCGCCGCTGCGACGGCGCCGGAACGCCGGGGGACGACGATCGACGAGCATCCCGAGGCGTCGGGCAACATCGTGGCGTGGTCGAAGGTGAGCCGCACGGACTTCTGGAACCGTGCGAAGATCCGCTTCCCCGAGGGTCGTCTGTACGAGGACCAGGTCGTCGCGCAGCAGATGTACGCCCGGGCTCGCCGGTTCGACACGGTGCCGGATGTGGTGGCGCACTGGCGCATCCGAGCGGACGGATCGTCGATCACCCAGCGCGAGGCGCACCTCGACGTTCTCCGCGACTGTCTCGCGGCGATGGACGAGGGGCTGGGAGTGCTCGAATCGGCGGGGCATCAGCCGGCGGCCCAGGCGCGGATCGGCCAGATGCTGCGCATGGACATCCCCCGGCTCGCCTCGATCGCGCGCACGCATCCGGATGCCGCGTACCGGCGCCTGCTCGGCGCTTTCACCCGCGACATCTGGGCCCGAGCCGGCGCAGCCCGGACCGGTCTGGACGAGGCATCCTCGGGCTTCGTCTCGGCCGCTCGTCTCTGGTGACGATCGCGGGCGTCGACTTGCGGCAATCCGCCGCTGATCTTGACCGCGAACCGATGCCGGACTAAGCGTGCGGCCAGCTCCGCTCGTCGGGCGGGGCGTCCTCGGTCAGCGTGGTCAGCGGCCCCGTGACCGCAAGCGAGCCGGTGAGCACGACCGTCGGATCGTCCAGGGCGACCGGCACCGGCTCGTCCGGCGCCCGGTCGGCTCGGCGGGTCGGCAGGGCACCCGGAGGCTCGGTCGCCTCGACCTCGAGGATGCGGGATGCCGCGAGCTGCTGGGCGGCCAGCTCGGCGTAGAGCCCGTTCTCCGCCAGGAGCGAGGCGTGCGTTCCGGACTCCACGATCCGGCCCCCGTCGACCACGTGGATCACGTCGGCGCCGATCACGGTCGAGAGTCGGTGCGCGATGGACAGCGTCGTCCTGCCGCGGGCCGCGGCATCCAGCGCCTCCTGGACGACCCGCTCCGACACGGTGTCCAGAGCCGACGTCGCCTCGTCGAGGAGCAGCACGGGCGGGTCCTTGAGCAGAACCCGTGCGATCGCGATGCGCTGCTTCTCGCCGCCGGAGAGGCGGTATCCGCGCTCTCCCACGATGGTCTCGTAGCCCTCCTCGAAGCCGGCGATGATGTGGTGGATGTTCGCGGCGCGGCACGCCTCCTCGAGCTCCGCCTGCGACGCCTCCGGCTTCGCGTAGAGCAGGTTCTCGCGGATCGTGGCATGGAAGAGGTAGGTCTCCTGCGAGACGATCCCGACGTTGTCGATGATCGACTCCTGCGTGAGGCGACGCACATCCTCCCCCGCGAAGAGGACCTCGCCGCCGGACGCCTCATACATTCGCGGCGTGAGGTAGAGCACGGTCGTCTTGCCGGCGCCCGACGGTCCGACGAAGGCGACATGCTGCCCGGGGTCGGCCACGAAGGAGATGCCCCGGAGCGTGGGCCGTGCCTCGGCCGTGGCGTCGGGATACCGGAAGATCACATCCCGGAACTCGATGCGACCGACCGGTCCGGGCGCCGCCGCCACCGGCACGGCGTCCGGTGCATCCCGGATGGCCGGCACCAGGTCGAGGTACTCGAAGATCCGGGCGAACAGGGCCGTCGAGGTCTGCACGTCGAGCGCCACGCGCATCAGCCCCATCAGCGGCATCAGCAGGCGCGCCTGCACCGTGGTGAAAGCCACGATCGTCCCCGCTGTGATCACGTCGGTGCCGCCGGTGATGAGATACCCCGAGACGAGGTAGATGACCGCGGGCACGCTCGCCATGAGCACCTGCACGACCGCGAAGAATCCCTGGCCGCTCATCGCGCGCCGCACCTGCAGTCGTACCTGGTTGACGTTCTCGGCGCCGTACCGGGCGGATTCGGTGCGCTGCCGATTGAACGACTTCGACAGCAGGATGCCGGACACGCTCAGCGTCTCCTGCGTGATGGCGGTGAGCTCCGATAGCGACTCCTGCGTCTCCCCCGCGATCCGCGCCCGCACCTGGCCGACCCGCCGCTGCACGATCACCAGGACGGGCATCATCACCACCGCGATGATCGTCAGCCGCCAGTCGATGATGATCATCGCGACCAGCGAGGCAATCACCGTGACGACGTTGCCCAGGATGCTGGTGACGGTGTTCGTGAGCACGCCGGAGACGCCGCCCACGTCGTTCTGCAGCCGCGATTGGATGACGCCCGTCTTGGTGCGGGTGAAGAACCCGAGCTCCATCGCCTGCAGATGCTCGAACAGCTTGACCCGAAGATCGCCGGTGACCCGGTTGCCGACCGTGGAGGTGTACCACGTCTGGACGACACCGAGCGCGGCCGAGAGGACGAACAGGCCGACCATGATCAGCACGAGCCGCAAGAGCAGCGGCAGGTCGGGCGGCCCGCCGTCGACCGGGAAGAGCGCGTCGTCGAAGATCCGCTGCACGATCAGCGCCGGCACGACCGCGATCGCAGCTCCGGCGATCACCAGCACCCCGGTGACGAGAATGCGCCAGCGGTAGGGTCGGAACAGAGCGATCACACGTCGTCCGAGATGCGGGATGTGAGGCGCTTCGGCGTTGAGCTTCTTCTGGGCCTCGATGTCGACGGGGCGGAATCCACCGCCCGGCCCGCCACCTCGTCCCGCCATGCTCACGTGCGCAAGCCTACTGAGCGCCCCGACGCCAGGGCCGGTTCTACGCCGCGCGCGAACGGCTCCAGCCCGCCGCCGGCGCGACCCGGCGCTCAGCCGAGGTCGATGACCAGGTTGACCACGGTGCCGAGGATGACGGCTCCGAACAGATACGCCAGGAGGGACTGAGCGATCACGATGCGCCGGAACCCATTGCTGCTCACGGAGCTGTCGCCGACCTGGTAGCCCATGCCGATGCCGACCGAGAAGTAGACGAAGTCGGTGTACGACGGGTCTTCTGTCTGGTTGAAGTTGATCCCGCCCTCAGGGTCGGAATAGTAGATGTGGGCGTAGTGGAGCATGTAGTCCAGCTGGATGAGCGCCCAGGATGCCGCGACGCTGATGAAAGCGATCGCCGCGAGGAGATACGACTCCAGCTCGGACGTGTTCTGCGTCTGGATCAGCACGACCACGACCGCGCCCAGGCTCGCGACGCTTCCGAAGAGCGCGACGAGCCGGGCGAACGAGCGACCTGGGTCCTCCCCGGTGGCGTGCGAGCGGGTGGCGACGGCATCCATCGGCCAGATCAGGATCGTCACCCACGTGACGTTCGTGAGCGCCGCGGCGGCCCAGCCCGCCAGCAGCCCCGCCGCCCACCCGAGGGGCGGCCCGATGACGAACGCGACAGCCACGCCGACGGTGACCGCCACCGACGTCCGTACCAGCGCGATCCGACGGACTTGACTCAGGGCCATACACGAATGTTTCCACGAGATCCGGGAATGCCATGTCGGACGGGGCCGTTATGGTGAGGGCTTGCCCTTTTTCGTGTGACCCGCCTACGGGATGGCTGTCGTGCACGCCGATCCCTGAGGAGACGCCCTATGGCCGCCACCGATCTGAACCCCGGCACCGACAGCATCCGCGTCCCGGTGCAGCCCGCCGCGGTGCTCACCCGCCAAGACAGCAGGATCATCTGGCTGCTCCTGGGCGCCGCGTTCGTCGCGATCCTCAACGAGACGACGATGGGCGTTGCGATTCCGCACCTCATCGGGGATCTCGGCATCACGGCGGTCGCCGCCCAGTGGCTGACGACCGCGTTCATGCTGACGATGGCCGTGGTGATCCCCATCTCGGGCTTCCTGCTCCAGCGGTTCACGACGCGCGCAGTGTTCATCGCGGCGATGAGCCTCTTCTCGCTGGGCACCCTGATCGCATTCCTCTCGCCCGGGTTCCCTCTGCTCCTGGTCGCCCGTGTCGTCCAGGCATCCGGTACCGCGATCATGATGCCGCTTCTGATGACGACGCTCATGACCCTCGTGCCCGCACACTCGCGCGGGCGCATGATGGGCCGTGTCAGCGTGGTCATCTCGCTCGCCCCGGCGATCGGCCCGACGGTGTCAGGTCTGCTGCTGGACACCGTGGGTTGGCGATGGATCTTCGGCATGATCCTGCCGATCGCACTGATCGCCCTCGGGGTCGGCGCACGCTGGATCCACAACATCGGCGAGCCGACCGACGCACCCATCGACGTGCCCTCGATCATCCTGTCGGCCTTCGGGTTCGGCGGAATCGTCTTCGGGCTGAGCCAGATCGGCGGCGCGGGCGCGCACGGCGGCAGCGAGGCCGATGCGGCCGCCGCCGCAGCGATGTCGACCACGATGCTCATCGCCTCGTTCAGTGTGGGCGTCGTAGCACTGGGGCTGTTCGTTTGGCGCCAGCTGCTGCTCCAGAGAACAGACCGCGCCCTGCTCGACCTGCGCGTCTTCCGCTCGCTCAACTTCTCGCTCGCGATCACGCAGATGGGCCTTCTGTCGCTCGCGTTCTTCGGAGCGATCACCGTCGTGCCGCTCTACATGCAGAGTGTGCTGCAGGTCTCGGCGCTGCAGACCGGGCTGGTCGTCCTGCCCGGCGCGCTCGCCATGGGCCTGACCGGTCCGATCATCGGCCGGATCTACGACCGCTGGGGCACGCGCGTGCTGCTCATCCCCGGGTCGATCATCGCGAGTGCGGTCCTGTGGACGTACACGACCTTCGACGAGTCGACCCCGGTCTGGACCATCGCCATCGCGCAGACCGTGCTCTCGATCGGCCTGGCGCTCTCGTTCACGCCGCTGTTCACGGCATCCCTGGCTTCGCTGCAGCCGCGCTTCTACTCATACGGATCGGCCGTCCTCGGAACCGTTCAGCAAGTCGCCGGCGCAGCGGGCATCGCGCTGATGATCACCGTCATGTCTGCCGTCACGGAGAGCTCGATCGAGAGCGGCGTCTCAGAGGTCGCCGCCGGTGCCGAAGGTGCGCAGGCCGCGTTCACGATCGCAGCCATCGTGTCGCTCCCGCTGATCGTCGGAGCGTTCTTCATCCGCAAGCCCGTGGACCAGCCGTTCTCGACACCCGCCACGCACTGAGCAGAGCCGCGGCACGCATCACCGAGCAGCCGGGCACTCGTCTGCGCACGCCCGTCGTGGCAAGCTGGGCGTGCCGCCGCTTCGGGTCCGGCGGTCCGTGAGGAGCGCAGCCGTGATCGTGCAACCACCTGCCATCGATGGCGCTGCCGGCGCCGTCGCAGCCATCTACGATGAGGACCTGCGCGATGACGGTTTCGTGTACAGCCACACGCAGGCGATGGCGATCAACCCCGAGGCCAAACGCGCGTTCGAGTCGCTGATCGGCGCGATCACCCCGTCGATCGGCGTACGCACGTACGAGCTCGCCACCCTCGGTGCCGCCCGCGGGATCCCTTCACCGCACTGCCTGCTGGCGCACGGGAGGAAGACGCTGCGCGCCGAGGCACTCGACGAGGATCAGCTCGAACGGGTCGCGCTCGACTACGAGTCGGCGGGGCTGAGCGAGGCGGACGTCGCGGTGATGCGCTACTGCGAGAAGCTGTCGACGGATGTCGCATCCATGACGGATGCCGATTCCCAGAACCTGCGCGACCACGGTTTCACGGACCGGCAGATCGTGGACATCACGCTCGCGGCCGCCGCGCGCAATTACCTGAGCCGAGCACTGCGAGCCCTGGCCGTTCCGGTGGACGACGTGCCGGGCCTCAGTCCGCGGCTTGCCGCGGCCCTGCTCTCACCGCTGGATCGCTGAACCGAGTCGCGCCGACGCGGCAGGCGTTGCGGTCGTGCGCCGGCTCAGTGGTGGATGAATGCCTTGAGCACGACGAGGATGCCGCCCATGGCCGCCGTCGCCACGGCACTGGCCATACGCAGCCAGAAGTGCTTCGTCCACTTCGCCACGGCAAGCCACCCGAGAGCTCCGAGAGCCAGCGTGTCGACCATGAGAGCGATCCAGACGGCGACGTCGTCATCGACCGCCTTGGTCACCCCGAGCAGCAGAACGGCGATCGGAGCGAGTGAGATGAGCAGCATCCCGAGCGAGTGGCGCGTCGCCGCGCGGAGGCTCTCCGGCAGCCCCGCCTTGCCGTCGGTCGCGGCAAGGCGCGCGAGCGTGCCGGCGTAGACGTGCGCCGTGAAGAACACGAGAACCGTCACCACCACCGTGACCAGTGCACTGAGCGACGTGCCGGTCAGGTTGTAGCTGACGACGATCATGCCCGACACGAGGATGAGGCCGTACACGGCCTCCTCGGACATGAGGATCTGGGTGACCTTGGGCGTCGTGCCCAGCAGCTGTTCGTCGCTCATTCCGGACCTCCCCCTACAGAGTGGCAGAAGGGCTGCGCGTACTCGGCGCGGAACGTCGGTCCGGCGCTGGGAATCGGTCTACGCTCCCGCCGGAGCCCGGGCGGCCCGGGGCCGGCTCAGACGCCCGTGCCGCAGGCGGAGCCACCGCAGCAGGAGTCGCTGGACTCGACCACCGTGAGAAGGTTCTTCTCGTCCGCCACGGGCAGGAGGGTCACGGGGGAAGGCAGCTGCGAAGTCGTCATGTCGTCCATCGTAACCGGCGGCGACTCATGCGGCTGTCTCACGAGCGCTCGAGCACGACCCCGCCGGTCTGACAGGTGGGGCAGTATTGCGCGGCCGCGCCGGAGAAGCTCAGTTCGCGAATGGTGTCACCGCACACGGGGCAGGTCTCGCCGGTTCTGCGGTGCACACGAAGGGCCGCATGCTTGGCGGCGCGAAGCTCCGACGGCGGGATCCCCCGGCGCGCCGCCGTCGCCTCCGTGAGAACCGTCCGCGTGATGTCGGCCAGCTCTCCGGATGTCGGCATCCGAGAGGCTCGCCGCGTGGGTCAGCGGCGAGATCTTGGCCGCGTGGAGGATCTCGTCGGAGTAGGCGTTGCCGATCCCGGCGAACGCCGCCTGATCCTGCAGCAGCGCCTTGATCTGCTTCCTGCGATCCTTCAGGATCCGCGCGAACCCCGTGGTGTCGAAGTCGGGCGCCATCGGATCCATCCCGAGCTTCGCGACCGCCGGCACATCCGCGGCCTGGGGCACGATGTGGACGGTGAGCGCCTTCCACTGACCGGCATCCGTGAGGTCGAACCCCGAGCCGTCGTCGAGCCGGAAACGAGCCATCAGGGTCGCATCCCCGGCGCGTTTCAGTCCCTCCGGGGCGACGTCGTGCCACAGCACCCACCCGTCGTGACCGAAATGGACGATGACGTGGAGCAGAGCACCGGCTGCGTCGGCCGTCACGATGTCGAGCATCTTGCCCCGGCGCGCCACGCCGGTGATCTGCCGGCCCACCAGATCGACGGGTTCCGGATGCTGCGTCTTGAGCGCTTTGGCGAGCACCACGTCGACGGCGGTCAGCTCGCGACCGACCACATGCGCCGCGAGGAACGACGCAAGCTCCTGCACCTCGGGAGACTCGGGCATGGCCCCATGATTCCACGGACCACTGACGTACGGCCGAGCTGTCGCGGCGCCGCCGGCCAGGGTGCGCCTCAGGTGCCGGGCTGCCCAGCGGTGGAGTCTGCGGCGGAAGAGTCGGCGTCGGCGGAGTCCGCGGTGGTGGAGTCTGCGGCGGAGGCTGCACGCCGCCTGCGGATCGTCTCCACGACGGCCCAGGCCAGAATGGCCACCGCGACGCCCAGGAAGATGCCGGCGATGACGTCCGTCAGCCAGTGTGCTGCAAGATACGTGCGACTCCAGGACATCCAGATCACCCAGACCGCTCCGAGAACCCACCAGAGCCAGTGCCGGAACAGCAGGGCGAGGACCGTGACCAGGGCGGTGGCGAACGCGACGTGACCCGAGGGGAACGAGGTCGGGACGACCTCCGCGAGGGAGTCGTCCGGTCGGATGCGCGCGACGACCGCGGCGAGCGGAGCGGCGATCGCAATGCACAGCACCAACGCCGCGGCGACGGTGATGGCGGCCCACCACCAGCGCAGGATCAGCAGGGTCGCCACGACCACCAGCCCGGTGACGGCGGCCAGGACCGGTCCGCCGAGGTGGCCTGGGATCCAGGCCAGGACGAGTCCGGCATCCGTCCGGTTGTCCACCATCAGCTCGTGCCACCACACGTCCACGGGGAACGGCTGGTCGCGGCGGACCGATGTGACGATCCAGAGGAAGATGATCGCCACGATGGCGGCGGCTGCTCCGACGATCAGCGGGGTGAGGCGCGAGAGGTCGGGGCGCTCATGGGGTGGTTGCACGCGGCTATCATCTCAGTCGCCGGCCCGTGATCGGGCGACGCGACCGAGGACGCCGCGTCGCGTATACTTCCTGGGCTCAATGCGATTCGCGACCCACCCGATCGCCGCTCGAGCCGACCAGGAAGTCGAGGTCGGCGCCTGTGTCAGCCTGCATGACGTGATCGACGTAGAGCTTCGACCATCCCCGCACAGGTGCGGCGTACGCCGACTCGCTGCGGGGGCTCTCCCGGCGCGCGTCGAGCTCCTCGTCGCTGACGGCCATGCTGAGCTCCCGGCCCGCGACGTCCACGGTGATCATGTCGCCGGTGCGGACGAGCGCGAGCGGACCGTCCGCCGCCGCTTCCGGAGCGACGTGCAGGATGACTGTGCCGTACGCTGTGCCGCTCATGCGCGCATCGCTGATGCGGACCATGTCGCGAACGCCCTGCTCCAGCAGCTTGCGGGGCAGCGGCATGTTGCCCACCTCCGGCATGCCCGGGTAGCCCCGCGGCCCGCAGCCGCGGAGGACCAGGACCGAGTCGGCGGTCACATCGAGGTCCAGGTCGTCGATGCGCTCACGCAGGTCCTCGACGCTGTCGAAGACCACAGCAGGACCGACGTGCTGCAGAAGCGCAGGCGTCGCAGCAGCGGGCTTGATGATCGCGCCCCGGGGCGCGAGGTTTCCGCGCAGCACGGCGATGCCGGCGTCGTCCATCAGCGGGGTCTCACGGCTGAAGATCACCGTCTCGTCGTAGACCGGCTGGTCGACGAGGTAGTCCACCAGCGGCTTGCCGGTGACGGTGATCGGTTCGGAGCGGAAGAGGTCCTTCACCCGGCTGAGGAGGGCGAGCAGGCCGCCCGCCCGGTACAGATCGTCCATCAGGAAGGCGCCGCTCGGCTGCAGGTTGGCCAGCACCGGCACGCCGCTTCCCGCCGCGTCGAAGTCGTCCAGAGTCAGGTCGATGCCGAGGCGTCCGGCGATCGCCAGAAGGTGCACGACGGAGTTCGTCGACCCGCCGACCGCCGCCACCGCCACGATCGCGTTGAGGAACGAATCCCTGGTCATGATGGCGGTGGGCCTGCGGCCGGCGGCGACCATCTCGACGATGAGCCTGCCGGTCTCGTGCGACAGGGAGAGCAGGCGGGAGTCTGCGGCGGGGGTGCCGGCGAATCCGGGGATCGTCATGCCGAGAGCCTCAGCGACGACGGCCATCGTCGAGGCGGTGCCCATGGTGTTGCAGTGACCCTTGCTGCGGATCATCGACTGCTCGGATCGCAGGAACTCTGCGCTCGAGATCGTTCCAGCGCGGGCCTCTTCGCTCAGTCGCCAGACGTCCGTGCCGCAGCCCAGCGCCTGCCCGCGGAAGTGACCCGTCAGCATGGGGCCCCCGGGCACGACGATGGCCGGGATGTCGACGGATGCCGCGGCCATCAGCAGTGCGGGGATGGTCTTGTCGCAGCCGCCGAGGAGCACGAGCCCGTCGATGGGATTGGCGCGGAACATCTCCTCCATGGCCATCGCGGCCATGTTGCGCCACAGCATCGCGGTCGGCTTGAGCTGGGTCTCGCCCAGCGAGACGACCGGCAGGTTGTAGGGAACACCGCCCGCAGCCCAGACGCCCTGCTTGACGCTGTCCGCGACTTCGTTCAAGTGCATGTTGCAGGGCGTGAGATCCGAAGCCGTGTTGGCGATGGCGATCTGCGGCCGGGTGCCGTCGAGGGCATCCTCGGGATTGCCGCGGCGCATCCACGCGCGATGTATGTACGCGTTGCGGTCGCTTCCCTCGTACCAGGCGGCACTGCGGAGATGATTCACCGTCGAACCTCTTTTTCCACCATGTTGAAGGTTCCGATAATATTCAGAATTGTGGCACAGCGTTCATCCCGCCCGAAGGCAGCCGACCGATGAGCACCATCCGAGCGCGACCGGCCACCGATGCGGAGTACGAGCTTGCCGAGGGCGTCCTGTGGGACGACCGCGCCGGTCTCGTCCGCTGGGTCGACATCTGGAAGGGGCGGGTGCTGTCGGGGCGGCTGAGCGGTGGCCGGATCGTCGACATCCAGTGCGTCGAGCTGGGACAGACCGCTGGAGCCGTTGCCCTCGCGGAGGACGGCGGACTGCTGATCGCCGCCGCTCGGGGCCTCGCGACGATCTCCCCCGGCGGATCCATCTCGATCGGACCCGACCTGCTCGGTGACCGCGACGATGTGCGCCTGAACGACGCTTCCGTCGACCCGCACGGTCGCCTGGTCGCAGGCACGCTCGCGCTGGGCGAGGAGACAGGCGAGGAAGTGCTTCTGCGCATCACGGCTGATGGCGGGATCGAGACTCTGCGCATCGGCATCCGTCTGTCCAACGGCATCGCCTTCTCCCCCGACGGCGGCACGATCTACCACGTCGACACCCTGGCGAACACGGTGTCGCGGCATGGCTACGGCCCGGGCGTCTTCGATCACGACGAACCGTGGGTCACCGTGCTGAACGACCTCCCTTCCTCCCCCGATGGACTCACGGTCGCAGCCGACGGGACCCTGTGGGTCGCCCAGTGGGGCGGTTCCAGCGTGCGCCGACACGCGCCGTCGGGCGAGCTGCTGGACATCGTGTCGGTGGACGCCACCCAGGTGTCGTGCCCGGGGTTCGTCGGACGAGGGCTCGCGACGCTGGCCATCACGACCGCGCAAGAGGGTCTCGCGGAGTGGACCGATGCATCGGGGGCTCTCTTCCTCGCGGACGTCGGCGTGCCGGGGCTCGCGGTGCCCCGCTGGCCGGGAAGCACCATCGATCCACGCTGGCACGCCCCTGCGGAACGCTGATGCGCGCGCTCGTCGTCACGGCACCACGCCAGGCATCGGTCCTCGAGGTTGCCGATCCGGTTCCGTCGGCGGGCGAACTGCTCGTGGACGTCGAACGCGTAGGGATCTGCGGAACGGATGTCGAGCTGTACACGGGCGAGATGGCATACATCGAGCAGGGCCACACGAGTTTCCCGCTTCGTCTCGGACACGAGTGGACCGGCCGGGTCGTTCAGGTCGGCACTGCTGGAGACGAGGGGTGGCTCGGCAAGCGGATCACCGGCGACACCATGCTCGGGTGCGGGCGCTGCCAGTTCTGCGCCGCGGGCAACCACCACGTGTGCCCCCAACGCTCCGAAGTGGGCATCCGCGGCGAATGGGCCGGCGCACTCGCGGAGAAGGTGCTCATCCCGGCCCGGTTCGCGTTCGAGATCCCCGAGCACGTGAGCGTGACCGCAGGTGCGCTGGTGGAACCCGGCGGAAACGCGCTTCGCGCCGCCCGCGCGGCCGACATCAGTCCCGGCGACGCGGTACTCGTGCTCGGGTCGGGAACCATCGGGCTGCTGGCAGCGCAGTTCGCACTGGCTGCGGGTGCGCAGGTCGACGTCGGGGGTGTGCGCGAAGGCTCGCTCGCGCTGGCTCGTTCGCTCGGTGTTGCAGCGCACATGGCAGCTCGACGAGCTCGACGCCTCCCAGGCCGACCGGTACGACGCGGTCATCGAGGCGACGAGCAGAGAGTCGATGCCTGCCCTCGCGGTTCGTCTCGCCAAGCCGGCCGGGCGCGTCGTGTACATCGGGCTGTCCTCGACTCCGAGTCTGGTGGACACCCGCGACATCGCACTCAAGGACATCACCGCCGTCGGCATCCTGTCCGCATCCCCAGGGCTCGCCGGGGCGATCGAAGCATTCGCCGACGGCTCGGTGGTGCCGGACGGCATCGTCGGCGAGGTCGTCGCACTCGAGGACGTCCCCGCGCGGCTCGAGGGGAAGCGGGGCGTCTCGGCGGGCCCGGGTCCGAAGGTGCAGGTCGATCCGCGCCTGATCACCGGCGGAGAGTCGCGATGAGACCCGACGACCCCGCTGCAGAAGAGCGGCTCGTCGGGGCGGACCGCGTGATCGCGGTGCTGACGGAGCTCGCCGATCATCCGCTCGGGGTCACGCTCGATGAGCTCGCCGGCATCCTGAGCAGTTCGAAGCCGACTCTGCATCGCGCTCTCGCGACGCTCCGGCGCGCGGGGCTGGCGGACCTTGCCGGCCGCGGAGTCTATGTGCTCGGCGACGAGTACCTGCGTCTGGCGTTCCGCAACCTCGACGGCAGGCCCGAGACCGCGCGTGTCCAGCCCCTGCTCGAGGAGCTGGCCGCGCAGTACGGCGAGACCGCGCACTATGCCGTCCTCAGCGGCAGAGACGTCGTGTACCGCGCCAAGATGGATCCGCCTCAGGGTGCGATCCGCCTCACGTCCGTCATCGGCGGCCGAATTCCCGCCTACCGCACCGCTGCAGGCAAGGCGCTGCTGAGCGAGCAGCTCACCGGCCTGCGCGCGGTAGCCGAGTGGTTCGGGCCGTTCCCGCTCGAGCAGAAGACTCCGCGAACCCTGACCACGGCGGAGGCGCTCGCAGCCGAACTCAGTGCCACCGCCCGCCGCGGCTTCGGGATCGACGATCAGGAGGACGAGGTCGGCATCAATTCTGTCGCGCTTCCGGTCCATCTGGACGGATCCGCAGCCCCCACCGGAGCCGTGAGCCTCAGCGCCGTGGCATTCCGCTGCCCCCTGGACCGCCTCATGGCCTCCATGCCGGAGATCCGGGCGACGATCGCGCGAGCGACTGGGCTCGGCCGCTTTGGGCTGATTCGCACACGCCGGACTCCCCTGCTGTCAACCCCGCGACGCGTGCTCCGGTGCGGACATAGCCTGGCCAGGACGCATCCTACGGAGGGGCGCGTTTCCCTGGAGGAGCAATGGTCGAGCGCACTGGCGAAGAGCCCACCCGAGATGACGAACGGCCCTCGGAGGCGGAGGAAGCCACCCACAAGGCGGGCGGACTCGGCCAGGAGGGAACGATCCCGCCGGACCCGGACGGCGTCGCGGCCGGACACACCGGCACAGCGTCGACGTTCGAGCCGGAAGAGGACGAACAGGCCTGAGACGGCCGGACCGACCCGCGTGGGTGCGACCGCGGGTGGGAGGAGAAGTGATGGAACAGTCATCCGCGGGCTCGCCGCAGCTCATGATCGACTTCATCACCTCCCTCGACGGATATGCATCCGCCGTGGGGTGGCCTGGGTGGTGGGGGCTCGAGGGTCCGGAATACCTGCAGTGGCTGGACGACCAGCCCGAGCGCGACTACACGCTGCTCATGGGCGCCACGACCTACCGGCTGATGTGGGGCTTCGCCTCCGAGGCGCCGGAGGTGGCCTTCGAGCAGCTCAATGCCAGCCGGAAGATCGTGTTCTCATCCACGCTGGAAGAGCCGCTCCCGTGGGCGAACAGCCGGTTGGTCAGCACCGACGCGGTGGAGGCCGTACGCGAGATGAAACGCGACGGCGGTGAGTCGATGAGCACCCTCGGCAGTCTCGAACTCTGTCGATCGCTCCTGCGCGCCGGACTCGTCGACCGCTTCCGCGTCGTCGTGTTCCCGGTGATCACCGGCGAGACCGGCCGCGAGCGGATCTACGACGGCTATCCCGACGTCGGCCTCGAACTGATCGACAGCCGCACGTTCGATGGCCGCATCCAGCTCCTCGACTACGTTCCCACGCTCCTCGACGGGCCGCCGGCGAGCGGCCAGTCGGGCTGACGGCGCCGCACTCAGACGTTGAAGCGGAACTCGACCACGTCGCCATCCTGCATCACGTAGTCCTTGCCCTCGAGGCGCGCCCTGCCGCGGTGGCGCGCTTCGAGCACCGATCCCGCGTCGACCAGATCCTTGAAGGAGATCACCTCGGCTTTGATGAAGCCCTTCTCGAAGTCGGTGTGGATCACCCCGGCCGCCTGCGGAGCCTTCCAGCCCTTGCCGATGGTCCACGCGCGCGCCTCTTTCGGCCCCGCGGTCAGATAGGTCTGCAGGCCCAGAGTGTCGAATCCGATCCGGGCGAGCTGGTTCAGGCCCGACTCGTCCTGACCCGTCGACGCCAGCAGCTCTGCGGCGTCCTCGGGATCGAGGTCGATGAGCTCGGACTCGATCTTGGCATCCAGGAAGACGGCGTGGGCAGGAGCGACGAGTGCCTCCAACGCATCTTTGGCCGCAGCATCCGTCAAGACGGCCTCGTCGACGTTGAACACGTAGATGTACGGCTTTGCGGTGAGCAGCCCCAGCTCCTTGATCGGGGCGAGGTCCACGCCGGAGTGCGACAAGAGGATGCCGCGTTCCAGCGCGTCCTTCGCCGCGACGGCCGCTTCGAGCACCGACGCGTCCGCCTTCCTGCCCTTGACCTCCTTCTCGATCCGCGGGAGCGCCTTGTCGAGGGTCTGCAGGTCGGCGAGCATCAGCTCGGCGTTGATCGTCTCGAGGTCGTTCTTCGGATCGATTGCGCCCTCCACGTGTACGACGTCGTCGTCGGTGAAGCCGCGCACCACCTGCGCGATCGCGTCGGCCTCGCGGATGTTCGCGAGGAACTGGTTGCCCAGCCCTTCTCCCTCGCTCGCGCCGCGGACGATGCCGGCGATGTCGACGAACGACACCGTCGCGGGCAGGATCCGCTCGGAGTGGAA
This sequence comes from uncultured Actinomycetota bacterium, assembly GCA_963717585.1. GTDB lineage: Bacteria > Actinomycetota > Actinomycetes > Actinomycetales > Microbacteriaceae > Microbacterium. The sequence goes on from CAVQWI010000007.1 coordinate 220,723, forward strand.
GACCTCTGCGAGCGTCGCCAGGCGGGGGTCGGGCAGGCTCACGACGCCGATGTTGGGCTCGATCGTCGCGAACGGATAGTTCGCCGCGAGGACGTCGTTCTTGGTGAGCGCGTTGAACAGGGTGGACTTGCCGACGTTGGGCAGGCCGACGATGCCGATAGTGAGAGCCACGTTGGGCAAGTCTACGTGGCGTCCGGCGTGCTGCCCGGCGGGGGTGCCCGGCCTATCGGCCCGCCGTCAGGGCCGAACGGCGCGATACGCGCGGGTGACGTACGGCAGCTGCACGACGGCCTCGCCGACCGCCCCGATCTCGTCGAAGAGACCCGCGAGGCCCGCCTCGATGGCTGCCCGATCGGTGGGCGTCGCGGTGATGATGTAGCTGCGCGAGCGAGCCATCGCCAGCAGCGAGTCCCTCGTCATCGCACGAGACCAGCGCCACTCGGCCCGCTCGACCTGCTCGAACGGCGCAGCGAGGGGCGGGTCGCCCTCGGCGAGCATTTCCTCGGCGTGGCTGCCGTGCATGATCTGTGTGAGCCGCTGCACCCACGGCACGCTCTCATCCCGGATGTTCCAGACGAGCCCGAGAACGCCGCCGGACCTGAGCACCCGCGCGATCTCGGCTGATCCGTCGGCCGGGTCCACCCAGTGCCATGCCTGGCCGAGCAGCACGGCGTCGACACCGGCGTCGGGCAGCGGAAGGCTCTCTGCAGAGCCGACGAAGGTCGGCACGCCGTGGACGTTGTCGCGCAGGACAGCGAGCATCTTCACGTCGGGATCGATCGCGACGACCTCGGCGCCGAGCTCGACGACGGCGCGCGTCAGCTTGCCGGTGCCTGCCCCGACATCGGCCACGCGGATGCTGCGCTCGCCGCCGACGACGGGCTGCAGCATCCAGTCGACAGCCTGGATCGGATAGTCGGGGCGACCGGACTCGTAGGCTCCGGCAGCGGACCCGAACGAGGTCGACATCTCTTCGTTGCTGGCCATGGCTCGACTTTAATGGGGCTCCGCCCCAAACCCCCCGGCGCACTCAGGCACGCCACCTGATGGGCTCCGCCCCTACCCCGGCGCGCTCAGGCACGGCACCTGATGGGGCTCCGCCCCAAACCCCCGGCGTGCTCACGCACGCCCTTTGCCCGGCTTCCGCGGCGCGCCTGCGTCGCCGGTCGCTCGCCCCCGGCGACGCTGAAGGCGTGCCCCTGGATTTCACCGCGATCGACTTCGAGACGGCGAACTCCAGCAATGCGTCCGCCTGCGCGGTCGGGCTGGCCAGGGTGCGCGACGGACGGGTTGTCGAGACGACGGGCTGGCTCATCCAGCCGCCCCCGGGTCACGACCGGTTCTTCGAGCTGAACACCCGTATCCACGGCCTTCGCGCGGAGGATGTGCTCGGCGCCAAGACCTGGAGCGAACAACTCGCGGATCTCGCCGATTTCGCAGGCACCGACGTGCTCGTCGCGCACAACGCGGGCTTCGACATGATGGTGCTGCGTCGGGCGTGCGAGGCGACGGGTGACCCCTACGCCGCGTACCGCTACGTGTGCAGCCTCCAGGTGGCGCGCAAGCTGTACGACCTCGACTCGTATCGGCTGCCGTCGGTGGCCGCGGCGGCCGGCTTCATCGACTTCCCGCACCACGATCCGACGGCCGATGCGCTCGCCTGCGCCCACATCATGATTCATGCGGCGCACCTCGTGGGCGCCGGCGACATCGGCGCACTCGCAGAGCTCGCCGGAGTCCGCACGTCGCGCGTGTTCGTGCCCGAGCAGCCGGTTCAGCCCGTGGTCGCCGCGCAGCTGCCGCTGTTCGACGTCCTCGTCTGATCGACCGAGCGGTCAGGCCGCGCGAGCCTGGGCGATGCGGACCATATTGCCCGACGGGTCGCGGAATGCGCAGTCGCGCTGACCCCAGCCCATGTCCATCGGCTCCTGGAGCACCTCGGCCCCCGACGCGCGCAGGGTCTCGAAGGTGCCGTCGAGGTCGTCGGTGTTGAAGACGAGCATGGGCAGGACGCCCTTGGTCAGCAGTTCCTGGATGGCATCGCCGTCCGCCTGAGAGCGACCGGCGTGCGGGTCGGAGAGCACGATGCCGAGACCGGGCTGCGCAGCGGTTCCGAGCGTCACCCAGCGGTGGTCGCCGGATGCGACGTCGTTCTGCACCTCGAGACCCAGCGCCCCGCTGTAGAAGGCGATCGACTCGTCGACGTCGTTGACGGTGACGTTGGTGTACTGGAGTGCGATTGTCATGCGTGCGACGCTACGCCGCCGTGTTCTCGCGTACTTCTTCGTTCCTGCTCGATGCGCCCCGCGCCGGGCGCGTATGCGCCTTGGCGACGCACGACGGCATCGCCTTCACCGCCCGGTGCTCGCGCCGGCGGTACACCGAGGGACTCTCGCCGACGATCTCGGCGAATCGCGAGCTGAACGAGCCGAGCGAAGTGCAGCCGACGGCCATGCAGGCGTCGGTGACGCTGGAGCCGAGGCGAAGCAGCGCCATCGCCCGCTCGATCCTGCGGGTCATCAGATAGCTGTAGGGCGTCTCACCGTATGCCGCACGGAACTGACGGGAGAAGTGCGCAGGCGACATGAGCGCCTTGGCGGCCATGGTCGGCACGTCGAGGGGCTTGGCGTACTCGCGGTCGATCAGGTCCCGCGCACGGCGCAGATGAGCGAGGTTCTCGATCTCCTGCGGAGTCATGATTTTCACGGTAGCACCAGGGGCATGTCCGATGCCTGGGGCATTCTGAGCACATGGATGCATTCACCGTCTCGGTCATCGTGATCGGATGCCTCGCTGCGGGCGCACTAGCCGGCTGGGCCGCCGGCGGTGCCCGCGCGGCCACCCGGGCGACCGAGGCCACCGCAGACCTCAGGGCACGGCTGGCTGCGAGCGATGCTGCGCGCCAGGGCGTTCATGCCCAGCTCGAGCACCAACAGCTGCTGTACCGGGAGCTCGCGGCCCAGGCCCGGGCCGACCAGGCATCGCGGGAGGAGCGGGAGCGCAGGGAGCAGGCGGTGCTTCGGGCACTCGCACCGGTGCACGAGACACTTCAATCGATGCAGGCGAAGGTCGATGATCTGGAGCGCGATCGTCACGCCCAATTCGGGTCCCTCGCCGAGCAGCTGCGGCGCGCGCAGCAGTCCGACGAGGCGCTGCGCGCGACGACGGAGTCGCTGGCCGGCGCGCTGCGGTCGGGCAGCACGCGGGGCGTGTGGGGCGAGACCCAGCTGCGACGGGTCGTCGAAGCGGCCGGACTCACCCGGTACGTCGATTTCGACACGCAGACGTCGATCGTCTCGGATGCGGGTGCCGGCCGCCCCGACATGGTCATCCGCCTTCCGGGCGACAAGGCGATCGCCGTCGACGCGAAGGTGCCGCTCGACGCCTATCTCGAGGCGAGTGCGATCCCGCAGACCGCACCCGGTCCCGAGGGCGCACGCCGCAAGGCGCTCCTCGACAAACATGTGAAGGCCGTGCGCGGGCACGTGGATGCCCTTGCGAAGAAGGCGTACTGGGCCGGCCTGACATCGAGTCCGGAGTTCGTGGTGTGCTTCGTGCCCAGCGAGTCTCTGCTGGCAGCCGCGCTCGAGGAGGATCCTTCGCTGCTCGACTACGCCTTCGGCAAGCGAGTCGCGCTAGCCTCGCCCGTCAACCTCTGGGCGGTTCTGAAGACGGTCGCTTACACGTGGACGCAGCAGGACGTCTCACGGGAGGCGCGTGCGTTGTTCGAGCTGGGCAATGAGCTGTACGAGCGGCTCGGCAAGCTGGCAGGCCACGCCGACGACCTGCGGCGCGCGATCGAGCGCACCGTCGACAGCTACAACCGATTCGCAGGTTCGCTGGAATCGCGCGTGCTGGTGACCGCGCGTCGTTTTCCGGGCATCGATCAGACCAAGCTCGACTCGCTCGGCGCTCCGGCTGTGGTCGACAGGGTTCCGCGACGGCTCACGGCACCGGAGCTGCTGGACGGCACTCTGGAGCCGCACGAAGATCCAGTCGAAGCCGGCGACGGAAAGGCCGACACCGACGGCACGCTCCTCAGCGCAGACCTCGGCGATCTGCGTGAGCGCATCGCGCCGCTCGCCGACTGACTTTCGGTCAGGCGCCGCCGGGGACGAAGCTCAGCAGCGCGATCACCGCGAGTGAGACCACGACGAAGGCGCCGATCATCCACCAGGATGAAAGCTGGTGATCCTCGTCACGACGCACGCGGAAGAGGACGTCCGGCCGCCGCGCGGGGTCGGTGGCGTTCGCCACGACGGCGATTGCGCCTGTCTGCGGCTTGGGGCCGTTCACCTGTGCCGACATCATCAACCCCCTCGGGTCTCGAAACACGCGTGCGTCCCCATCGACACCCCATCGATTCTGCCAGAGATCCGCGTCGGGAGTATCACGACTCAGTCACAGCGGCCACTCTGGTCACAGCGGCATCAGCAGTACCGCACTCGCGTCTCGAGCCGCCGACTGTGCGGCGCTCACAGCCACTTGGAGGTGAGGTGCTCCGACACGATGCGCCGCAGGGTGCCTGAGCGGCCGCGCAGCACCACGCTTTCGCTGTAGATGAAGTCGCCTTCGCGTCGGACCCCCGCGACGAGCTGTCCGTCGGTGACGCCGGTGGCGACGAAGATCGTGTTGTTGCCGGTCACGAGCTCGTCAGCCTCGTACACGTAGCCGTCGGTCTTAAGTCCGTGGTCGGCGCCCTTCTGGCGCTCGTCGTCGTCGCGCGGCCAGAGGATGCCCTGGATGTGCCCGCCGAGGGCCTTGATGGCGCACGCTGTGACGATCCCCTCGGGGCTGCCTCCGACGCCGACGCACATGTCCGTGCGGGCATTGTGGCGGGCGGCGTTGATCCCGCCGGCGACGTCGCCGTCCGACATGAGGCGGGTGCCCGCCCCCGCGGCGCGGATGTCGGCGATCAGCTGTTCGTGGCGCGGGCGGTTGAGTACCGAGACGACCATCTCGTCGATGGGCTTGTCGAGCGCCTTCGAGAGGAGGCGGATGTTCTCGCCGATCGGCAGACGGATGTCGACCACGCCGACTCCAGCGGGACCGGTGACGAGCTTGTCCATGTAGAAGACGGTCGACGCATCGAGCATGCTGCCGCGGTCGGACACCGCGATCACGGACAGTGCGTTCTGGCGGCCCGCGGCAGTCAGCGACGTGCCGTCGATCGGGTCCACCGCGACGTCGCACTGCGGGCCGCGGCCGTTGCCGACCTTCTCGCCGTTGAAGAGCATCGGCGCTTCGTCCTTCTCTCCCTCGCCGATCACGATCGTGCCGTCGAAGTTCACCGTCGTGAAGAAGGCGCGCATCGCATCGACCGCCGCCGCATCGGCGGCGAGCTTGTCACCTCGCCCGATGAAGGGCACCGCGCGGATGGACGCGGCCTCGGTGGCGCGCACGAGTTCCAGCGCGAGGTTGCGGTCGGGATGCAGCGGACTCATGTCGGCGGTAAGGCTCACCATGCAGTCAGCCTAGCCAGGCGGCGGGAGGCGGAACCTGCCGGCGGGAGTCTCGACGACGAAGGAATCGTGTTTCTTTCGTCGGTGTCATGGAGCGCCGTCATCGCAGGCTGCGGGGCGGGCGGCATCCGACTGCGCAGCACGCGCTTCGCTAGGCTGACCGTGGAACCCTGCACACGACCAAGGAGCTGTCATGCCCGTCGCCACCCCCGAGCAGTATGCCGAGATGCTTGACCGCGCGAAGGCCGGCGGATTCGCCTATCCGGCGTTCAATGCGTCCAGCTCGCAGACCGTGAACTCCATCCTGCAGGGCCTGACCGAAGCCGGATCCGACGGTATCATCCAGGTCACGACCGGCGGAGCGGACTACTTCGCAGGCCACACCGTCAAGGCTCGCGCAACCGGGGCTCTCGCATTCGCGAGATTCGTGCACGAGGTTGCCAAGAGCTACCCCATCACGGTGGCGCTGCACACCGACCACTGCCCGAAGCCGGCGCTCGAGGACTTCGTGCTCCCGCTGATCGCGGAGTCCGAGAAGGTCGTGGCCGACGGCGGACAGCCGATCTTCCAATCGCACATGTGGGACGGCTCGGCTGTGCCGCTCGACGAGAACATCGACATCGCCAAGGATCTGCTCCCCCGCATGAAGGCGATCAACGCGATCCTCGAGGTGGAGATCGGCGTGGTCGGAGGCGAAGAGGACGGCGTCCAGCACGAGGGCTCGAATGAGGCGCTGTACACGACGGTCGCCGACGTCACGAAGGCGGTCGAGGCGCTCGGCCTGGGCGACCAGGGGCGCTGGATCGCCGCCCTCACCTTCGGCAACGTGCACGGCGTCTACGCCCCCGGCAACGTCAAGCTGCGCCCGGAACTGCTCGGTGAGATCCAGGAGGGCATCGCCTCCAAGTTCGGCACGGGGCCCAAGCCGCTCGACCTCGTCTTCCACGGCGGCAGCGGATCGACCGACGACGAGATCGCCCTCGCGGTGGCCAACGGCGTGATCAAGATGAACATCGACACCGACACGCAGTACGCCTTCACGCGTGCGGTCGCAGGCTTCATGTTCAGCAACTACGACGGAGTGCTCAAGGTCGACGGTTCGGTGGGCAACAAGAAGTCTCTACGATCCCCGCGCGTGGGGCAAGATCGCCGAGTCAGCCATGGCCGCACGGGTCGTTCAGGCAACCCAGCAGCTGGGCTCCGCGGGCAAGTCGACCAGCTGAAGCACCCGTTCATCGGTCACCGGCGTACGCGACTCACGTCGATCACGTACGAAGGCGCCGGTTGAACGAGGTCCGACCCGCCGCGACTACGCCGGGTCGCGGTAGGCGTCGAGCAGCCCGGGCGCGCCGTCGGGTCGCGAGACGACCTCGATCGGATCGCCGGCCTGCACGAATCCGTTGCGAAGCACACGCAGGTACGGACCGAGGCGCCGCTCCGCCGAGAAGCGCCTGACCCATCCGCGCTGTTCGGCGCCGCCCACCCAGCGCGCGAACGTCTGGCACGGCGTGCGCGGCATCGTCACCTCGACGGTGGCGGTGTCGCCGATCCGCCACACCTCGCCGATGCGCGACGCGTTCACGTCGATTCCCTCGGTGCGCAGGTTCTCCCCGAAGAATCCGGGCGGAAGACGGCGGCCGAGCTCCGACTCCCAGAACGCGGCATCCTCGTCGGCGTACGCGTACAGCGCCTTGTCGAGGCCGCCGTGGTGCTTGCGGTCCGCCTGAACGTCCGCACGCACCCCATAGCGACCGATCCGGACGCGCCCGGTGACCGGGCGCTTGTCGATCGCGGTCACGCCGTTGCCGGCATCCGGACGCAGCTGATGGACGACGCAGACTGCGACGAGGCGGGGCATCCGGTCATCCTACGACCGGCGGTGCTGTCACGAGGATGATTCGTCGAGCTCGTAGCGCATGAGGAGGCGACCCGATTCGACCGAGCGGATCTCGATCGAGCTGATCTGACCCACGTCCAGCGCCGTCCCCGCACTCAGCCGTGCCGTCGAGCCCGGAAGGGCGCGCCACGTCGACACATCAGCCGTGGTGCCGTCCTCTCCGACCACAGTCAGCGCATACGGCCACCCCTTATCGGAGGAATCGTCTCCGCTCGAGGTGTACCGGCACTCCAGTTCGATGCGGGTGCCCCACGCCACCGACGAGAGGCGGAGGCTCGCCTCGATCGGCACGTCTGCGACCGCCTCCATGGCGAATGACTCCGGGGCAGCCGTGCGCACGATCGTGAGCGGGATCGCGATCGCCGCGATCACCAGCACGGCCGCTGCGGCCGCGACCGCCCACCAGGTGCGACGGCGGCGCTGCGTGCGCCGGCGCGCCACCGAGATGACCTCATCGCGCATCGACCCATCCGGTCCGCCCAACCCGGCTGCGTCACCCGCGAGTCCCGCGTCGATCGACTCAGCGCGCTCCGCGCTCACCCGCGACAGCAGGCCCACGGTGGGGCTCAGTTCGGCGACTGCTCGCCGGCAGCGGGCGCAGTCGGCGAGGTGCTCCTCGAAGCGACGTCGCTCCGTGGACGACAGCGCGCCGACGACGTACGCGGCGTCCCACTCCGCGAAGTGCGCGTGATCGGGATTCATCGCGTCACCCCTTTCTCCTGAAGAGCCAGTCGCATCGCGCGCAGGCCGTAATGCAGGCGCGACTTCACTGTGCCTTCGGGGATGTCCAGTTCGGCGGCGGTCTGAGCCACGCTTCGACCGCCGTAGTACGCGTGGACGATCACGGACCGATGCTCGGGACTCAGCACCGCGAGCGCCTCCTCGATCAGGAGCGCCTCGAACAGCGCGTCGGTGTCGTCGGCACCGATCCGCTCGGGGACGTCGGAGACCACCTGCTCGTGCCGACGTCGCGCGCTGCGGGCGTCATCGATGACGAGGTTGCGGGCCACCGTCATCATCCACGACCGCATCGTCGCCGGATCCTGCTCGAGGATCCGCGGGCTCCGCCATGCCCGCAGCAGCGTCTCCTGGACGACGTCGTCCGCACTCGCCCTGTCCCCCGTCAGCCGCACGACGTACCGCCAGACCGCGCCCGCGTGAGCGTCGTAGAGGGCGCCGAGACGCGCGCCATCGTCATCCGGCATCCCGCACCTCCCTCACTGAAGACACGAAGCGGATGCCGCGCCGGTTCAGTTCGCGGAAACCTCGCGACGCGCTCTGTTCACAAGTATGAGCGCCGAGCTCACTGCAGGGGCAGCCGCGGCTGCCGTGGCCCTGCGTCAGTCGACGCCGGCACGCGCTGCAGAGCGGGCTCGCGTGACCGCGACGCGGGTCAGCGCAGGGTGTCGAGGATCGCGTTCCACACCGTCGGGTCCGAGACGATCGGAACCATCAGCAGCGTGCCGCTGACGAATGTGAACACGATGCCTGCGACGAGGGGGATCCACCACGTCAACCGCCCGCGAGCGAGGCTGCGCCACGACACGTAGGCGGTCAGGAGCCAGCCGACCGCGAGCACGAGCGCGGCGGCCATGCCCCAGGGGCGTCCCGCCGCCGGGTCGGCGAGCTGGGCGTCGACTCCCAGCAGCCCGAGAAGAGTGCTGACGTACGCCTCGTACCCGATCATGCTCGGGATGCTGGTCACTACCTGAACGAGCCCGTAGACCAGAAGCGCGACTGTCGCCACGCGGTCGGCGAACCGTTTTCCGCGCACAGGCGCCTGAGACGCGGTGACCGTGGACGGCGCCGGCTTGGCGGGAGCGCCGTGCAGGGCGTCCGGGTCCTGGCCCGTCTCGAGCAGCCACGTCGTGTCGGGCTGCTTGATGCGCGCCCGCTGCTCCTCGGGAGTCGCGTACTCGCCGTACTGCGGCCGAGCAGGCAGTCCGTCCGCGCGGGTTCGCTCGGGATCGCTCATGCAGTCACCCGCCCACCGAGGGCACGCGCGTCGCGCCGGCCCGCGGCATCCTGTCGCAGTTCCTTCGGGAGCGAGAACTGGAGGTCCTCTTCGGCGGTCTTGACCTCTTCGACGTCGTGGTAGCCCGCGTGCGACAGGTCGGAGAGCACCTCCTGGACGAGCACATCGGGCACCGACGCTCCGCTGGTGACCCCGACGGTCTGCACGCCCTCGAGCCACTCCTGCTTCACTTCGTCGGCGTAGTCGACCCGGTATGCGGCCTTCGCGCCGTACTCGAGGGCGACCTCGACGAGCCGGACGCTGTTGGAGGAGTTCGCGGAACCGACGACGATGACGAGATCGGCATCCTTCGCCACCTTCTTGATCGCCACCTGACGGTTCTGCGTCGCGTAGCAGATGTCGTCGGAGGGCGGGTCCTGCAGCTGCGGGAAGCGCTCGCGCAGGCGGCGCACCGTCTCCATCGTCTCGTCGACGGAGAGGGTGGTCTGCGAGAGCCAGACGACCTTCGACGGGTCGCGCACCTCGACGCTGTCGGCGTGCTCAGGAGAGTTGACGATCGTGACATGCTCGGGAGCCTCGCCGGCCGTGCCTTCGACCTCTTCGTGGCCTTCGTGTCCGATCAGGAGGATCTCGAAGTCGTCGCGCGCGAAGCGCACGGCTTCGCGGTGAACCTTCGTCACGAGCGGACAGGTCGCGTCGATGGCCTGCAGCTGGCGGTCGGATGCCGCGGCCACCACCGCCGGAGACACGCCGTGTGCGCTGAAGACGACGTGCGCACCTTCCGGCACCTCGTCGACCTCGTCCACGAAGATCGCGCCGGCAGCCTCGAGTTCGGTGACGACGTGGATGTTGTGCACGATCTGCTTGCGGACGTACACCGGGGCGCCGAAGCGCTCGAGTGCCTTCTCGACCGCGATCACGGCACGGTCGACCCCCGCGCAGTACCCTCGCGGGGCTGCCAGCAGAACCCGCTTCTGTCCGGAGACGGGGATATCCTGGAGGCGCTCGCGCCGCCGCGGAACGCGGGGAACGGGCATACGGACAGCCGATGTGCTCACATCTCGAGTCTACGGGGGCGGCCTGTGCGCAGGCCGTGCGGCCGCCGCCCCGACCGCCGCGCGAACCCGAGATCCCAGAACCCGAAAGGACCGGATGACCTCGTTCCAGGCCGAGCCCATCCCCGGTCAGCCTCCCCCGCCCGACTCGGTGCGTCCGCGTGAGTCCACCGCCGCGGCTCCGACATCCGTCGCCCGTCTGAACGACACCATCCGCGGGTTCATCGAAACGTGGGGCTCGGTGTGGGTGGAGGGCGAGATCACGTCCTGGAATCGGCGAACGGGCAACGTCTTCGGCCGCTTGAAGGACCTCGCGACCGACGCCACCATCTCGTTCCGCATCTGGTCGAGCACTCTGCAGCGCCTGCCCGACGATCTCGCCGTCGGCGACCACGTCATCGCGTGCGTCAAGGCCGACTACTTCTCCAAGACCGGGGACTTCAGCTTCTCGGTGTCGGCGATGCGGCACGTCGGCCTCGGGGATCAGCTCGAGAAGCTCGAGCGGCTGCGCGCGAAGCTCCGCGCCGAAGGGCTCTTCGATCCGGCGCGCAAGAAGCCGATCCCCTTCCTCCCCCAGGTGATCGGCCTGATCACGGGCCAGAAGTCCGACGCCGAGAAGGACGTCCGCCACAACGCCGAGCTGCGCTGGCCCCAGGTGCGGTTCCGCATGGCGTACGCGTCGGTGCAGGGCGACCGGTGCGTTCCCGAGACGATCGGTGCGCTGAAGGCGCTGGATGCCGACCCCTCGGTCGACGTGATCGTGATCGCTCGGGGCGGCGGCGACGCGCAGCACCTTCTGGGGTTCAGCGACGAGAGGCTGCTGCGAGCGGTGGCCGCCGCATCCACCCCCGTCGTCAGCGCGATCGGTCACGAGAACGACCACCCGCTTCTGGACGATGTGGCCGACTTGCGCGCCTCCACGCCGACCGACGCGGCCAAGCGCGTCGTGCCGGATGTCGTGGAGCAGCGCGCGGCGGTCGCCCAGCTGCGATCGCGCCTGACGATGCGCCTCTCGCAGCGCGTGAGCCACGACATCGCCCAACTGGAGCAGCTGCGGTCCCGCCCCGCCCTGCGTGCGCCCGAGACGATGATCGATGCGCGATCGCAGCAGCTGTGGCTGCTCCTGGGTCGCGGCCGCGACGTCGTCGAACGCGGGCTCGAGGCCCAGTCGCGCCGTGCCGCCGAACTCCGCGCCGCGCTGCGCACCCTCTCCCCTGCCTCGACGCTGGCCCGCGGCTACGCGATCGCGCACCTGGGTGGCGGCGTCATCGTGCGGGATGCCACCCAGGCGCCGGAGGGCACCGCCGTCCTCGTCACGGTCGGTCGCGGGTCCTTCGCCGCGCGATCGGACGGGCCGGTCGCCGAAGGCCCGCCTGCCCCAGGCGTGGGGGCCGGCGACCCCGCGGAAGCGCCACCCGCGTCGATCTAGGATGGAAGCATGAGCGCATCGAGCGAAGGCGTCGCCGACGTCGCGGGCCTCTCGTTCGAGCAGGCGCGCGACGAGCTGGTGCGCGTGGTCGCCGAACTCGAGCAGGGTGCTCCCACCCTCGAGCACTCGCTGGCCCTGTGGGAGCGCGGCGAGGCCCTCGCGGCACGCTGCGAGGAGTGGCTTCTCGGCGCCAAGCGCCGACTCGAGGCGGCTCGATCTGCCGGCGCCTTCAGAGGGCACGGAAGCGTGATGGGCGTCCGGTGATGGCACACACGCCGAGGGTCGTCGCCGAGCTCGGCCGACCCGAGACTCCGGATGAGGCAGCCTCCCGCAAGGCGGAGTCCTCGCGGGTGTACCGCGCGAGTCAGAACACCCGCAACCTGATCGCGGCTCTCCTGGCCACGCTGGCGGTCGTCGCGGTCATCATCTTCGCGGTCCCGCGCGGCGAACTGCCGCCCGCCGAGCCCATCGACGTCGCCGCGGTGGCACAGAGCATCGAGGACGCCGAAGGGCGCACGGTCATCGTGCCCGAGGTGCCCGAGGAGTGGATCGTCAACCGCGCCTCCGTGGAAGGCGAGGCCACCTCGGCGTGGACCATCGTGTACGTGCCGGACAAGGAGGCGGGCTTCCTCCGCGTCGCTCAGGGCTTCGACGCCGATCCCGCCTGGACCACGCGGGTCCTCAGCGGCGCCACCGTGGACGGCACGGTGACGGTGGAGGGCGTCGAATGGGATCGGTACAGCATCCCCGAACCCTGAACGCGCCGGCAACATCTCTGCCGCGCTCAGCACAGAGGCCGGCGACGACACGATCCTGATCTACGGCTCAACCGACGAGGACACGCTCGAGCTCGCGGCCGCATCCGTCGCCGAGCAGGTGCTCGCACTTCGCGAGGAGACGCGATGACCGCTCCGACGCCGCTGAAGGCGTGGCAGGAGATGCAGCGCGGCAACGCGCGATTCGTCTCCGGCGAGCCTCGCCATCCCCGGCAGGACGTCGAGCGCCGTGCGGAACTCGCTCTCGGACAGACGCCGCGCGCCGCCCTGTTCGGCTGCTCCGACTCACGGCTCTCCGCCGAGATCATCTTCGACAAGGGCCTCGGCGACCTTTTCGTCGTCCGCAACGCCGGTCAGGTCATCTCCGACTCGGTGGTCGGCAGCCTGGAGTACGCCGTCGCGGTGCTCGGCGTGCCGCTGATCGTGGTGCTCGGCCACGACGAATGCGGCGCCGTGGGTGCCGCGATCCGCAGCGTCGAGGTGGATGCGCCGGCGCTGCCGCCGCACATCTGGAAGCAGATCGCGCCGATCGTCCCGGCCGTGCGCCGGGTGCAGCGCGAGACCACCGTGAACGGCAGCCCGCCCGAGGAGATCGACGCCGACCTCGTCGGGCGCGAGCACCTGCGCGACACCGTGGCCGATCTGCTGCACTCCTCGGAGCTGATCAGCGACGCTGTCGCCGACGGGCGCCTTGCCATCGTCGGCGCCAATTACCGACTGGCCGAAGGCACCGCCGTGCCCGACATCATCCTGGGCGTCGCGACAGACGACGCCTGAGCAGCACATCCCGATCTCTGGAGGACGAAGACGTGACCGACATCGAGTATCGCATCGAGCACGACACCATGGGTGAGGTGCGCGTGCCGAAGGACGCGCTGTACGCGGCGCAGACGCAGCGTGCGGTGGAGAACTTCCCGATCTCGGGCGACGCGTTGGATCCGGCCCAGATCGTGGCTCTGGCTCGGATCAAGAAGGCGGCTGCGCTGGCCAACAAGGAGCTGGGGACGCTCGACGGGACCATCGCCGATGCCATCGCGCGGGCGGCCGACCTCGTCATCGGAGGCGACTACGCCGACCAGTTCCCGATCGACGTCTACCAGACCGGCAGCGGCACGTCCTCGAACATGAACATGAACGAGGTGCTGGCGACTCTGGCCACGCGCGACCTCGGGTCGTCGGTGCACCCGAACGACCACGTCAACGCGTCGCAGTCCTCGAACGACGTCTTCCCGACGTCGGTGCACCTCGCGGTCACGCAGGAGCTCATCGACGACCTCATCCCGGCCCTGGATCACCTCGCCGTCGCGTTCGAGGCGAAGGCCGAGGCGTGGAAGCACGTGGTCAAGTCCGGTCGCACGCACCTCATGGACGCGACGCCGGTCACGCTGGGCCAGGAGTTCGGCGGGTATGCGCGTCAGATGCGGCTCGGCATCGAGCGCGTGCAGTCGGTGCTCCCCCGGGTCGCCGAGGTGCCGCTGGGCGGCACCGCCGTGGGGACCGGGATCAACACCCCCCTCGGCTTCCCGCAGCGGGTGATCGAGCTCATCGTCGCCGACACCGAGCTGCCGATCACCGAGGCCAAGGACCACTTCGAGGCCCAGGCCAACCGCGACGGCCTCGTCGAAGCATCCGGCGCGCTGCGCACCATCGCCGTGTCGCTCACCAAGATCAACAACGACATCCGGTGGATGGGCTCGGGGCCCAACACCGGCCTCGGCGAGCTGCACATCCCCGACCTGCAGCCGGGGTCCTCGATCATGCCCGGCAAGGTCAACCCGGTCGTGCCCGAGGCGGCGCTGATGGTGTGCGCGCGCGTCATCGGCAACGATGCGACCGTCGCCTGGTCGGGTGCGTCCGGATCGTTCGAACTGAACGTTGCCATCCCGGTCATGGGCACAGCCGTGCTCGAATCGATCCGCCTGCTCGCCAACACCATGCGGATCCTCGCCGACAAGACGATCGACGGGCTCGAGGCGAACGTCGACCGGGCGAGCGCGTACGCCGGGATGTCGCCGTCGATCGTGACGCCGCTGAACAAGCTGATCGGCTATGAGGCGGCCGCCAAGATCGCCAAGCACTCGGTGTCCAAGGGCATCACCGTGCGCGAAGCGGTCATCGACCTGGGTTACGTCGACAGAGGCGAGCTCACCCTCGAGCAGCTGGACGAGAAGCTCGACCTGCTCTCGATGACCCACCCGGGCTGATCCGAGAGAGTTCCGCACATGTCCCTTCGCCGCGACTTCCGGGACGTGACCCGCAAGGCCTCGTCCCGCCCCATCTCGGCGCGCGTCCGCATCCTGGGCGCGATCCTCGCTGTGGCGTGCATCGGCCTGGCGATCGTGGGGAGCGTGACCTTCCTCGTGCAGCGCGAGAGGGTCATCATCGAGGTGCGCGAGCGCCTCACCGCCCAGGTCGAGCGGCTGAACACGGTGGCGGGCATCGACGAGGGCACCACGGATGCCGGGGGGTCCGGCCCGGACACAGCCAGCGACGACGTGGACATCGACGAGTTCGCCTCCGTTGAGGAGTACCTCAACGCGGTTGTCGCCCGCCTCGTGCCGGCCCGCAACGAGGGTGCGGTCGCCATCATCGACGGCACGGCGCGCTACAAGCCCTCGACGCTGTCGGGCTTCGACATCTCGCAGAACGAACAGCTGATCGACCGCGTGATCGAGGAGATCGAGCAGAAGGGCGAGACGGTGATCGGCACGGCGGTGACCGATCAGGGATCGCTTCGCTACATCGCCATTCCCGTTTCGATGCCGGGTGATCCGCAGACCGGCATCTACCTGCGCGCGGTCGACCTCGGCGCCGAGCTCAATCCCGTGACGATGGCTATCGCGACCTATTCGCTCGCGGCGATCGCCGTCCTGATCGCGATCGGAGTGGTCGGCTGGTTCGTCGCCGGTCGCCTCCTGTCACCGATCCGCGACCTCCGCGACGCCGCCGACGCCGTCACCCTCGACGACCTCTCGCCTCGACTCTCTCCCCAGGGCAATGACGACATCTCCGACCTCACGCGCACGGTCAACTCCATGCTCGACCGTCTCGAGGGGTCCGTCGATGTGCAGCGTCAGCTGCTGGACGACGTGCGGCACGAACTCAAGACCCCGATCACGATCGTGCGAGGACACCTCGAGCTCATGGATCCGAGCGACGCCTCCGATGTCGCGAGCACGCGGCAGATCGGCATCGCCGAACTCGACCGGCTGACCCGGCTCGTCGACGACATCGACCTGCTCGCCACCGTCGAAGGCGACGCGTACACGATGGCCGAAGTGGATCTCGCGGCCCTCACGGCCCGCGTCGCCGACCTCGTCTCGGTCATCCCCGGGCACCCGTGGAGCGTCGAGTCGTACGCCGACGGGCGCATCCTCGCCGATCAGGATCGCCTGCTCCAAGCCTGGCTTCAGCTCGCCGACAACGCCGCGAAGTACACGCCGGCAGGCGCTCCGATCCAGCTCGGAAGCACGATCGGCGCCTCCGGCGCCGAGCTGTGGGTCAGCGACCACGGCCCCGGCATCCCGCCCGCGTCGCGTCACCGCATCTTCCGGCGCTTCGACCGCGCGCACGGAAAGCGGTCGGTCGGAGGCTCGGGCCTCGGCCTCGCGATCGTGGACGCGATCTCCAAGGGCCACGGCGGGCATTGCGCCGTCACCGACACACCCGGCGGCGGGGCCACCTTCACGATCCACCTGCCGCTGCCGACCACCCCGCTGCCCGCGCCCGTGCGCGCCGGCGACGTCGTGCTGCAGCGCGAGGCCGCGGGATGAGCAGGATCCTGATCGTCGAGGACGAGCCGCGCATCGCGGCGTTCGTGAGCCGGGGCCTGGAATCTGCGGGCTACACGACGGTCATCGTCGACGACGGAGCGGAGGGTCTCGAGCGCGCGCTCGCCGGCGACATCGACCTGGTGCTGCTCGATGTCGGACTGCCGACCATGGACGGCTTCGAGGTGCTCCGTCAGCTGCGCGCGCAGGGTTCCGGGGTTCCGGTGATCATGCTCACCGCCCGTTCGAGCACCCGCGACACGGTCGAGGGGCTGGATGCCGGAGCGAACGATTACGTGTCGAAGCCGTTCACATTCGAGGAGCTGCTGGCGCGTGTCCGCTCGCGACTGCGCGAGAGCACGACGACAGCCGGGGTCGCAGTGTCGCACGGCGACGTCGTGCTCGACATCCTGGCCCGCCGCGCCACCGTCGGCGGTCGTGAGGTGGAGCTGTCCGCGCGCGAGTTCGCGCTGGCGGAGCAGTTCCTGCGCAGCCCGGGGCGGGTGCTCAGTCGCGAGCAGCTCCTGAGCAGTGTCTGGGGACTGGACTTCGATCCCGGATCCAACGTCGTCGACGTGTATGTGCGGTACCTCCGCGGCAAGCTCGGCGCGCACCACATCGTGACCGTGCGAGGCGCCGGCTACCGCTGGGAGTGAGCGCGGCAGCCGCGCACGAAGAAGCCCCCGGTGTGGGGGACACCGGGGGCTAGGAGAGGCCGGGCTAGGTGCCGACGGGCAATCGCGTCAGCCTGGGGGAACGCGCGATTGCTCTCTCTTCGATCCGGACGACGACCCAGAAAGGTCACGTCCGGACGCTTTGTCCGCCTTGGCGGAATTCTGCGATTTGATGTGGGCGTCGGATTCCGCGTCGACTGAGGCCAGTCGGTCCGGCGCGGTGGCCCCGGTGCGCTCGAGCTTTGCGGCGAGACGCTCGATCCAGGCGTCGACGCGCCCGGCGGGCCAGCCCTGCTGCTGCGCCCAGAGCCGCGCGGCATCCCACGAGCCGGCCGCTGCCACCGCGGCAACGAGCGCATCCTCCACGGCCGCGGAGGGTTCGGTCGCCTCTGCCGGTGAGTCCTGCGATGCCGCAACGTCCTCGGGCTCGGGGGCGGGAACGGTCTCGGGCTCGTCCACCACCACGGGCACCTGGGCTTGCGGCGGGACCGCCGACCTGCTCGGTGTGGGAGTGGCGCTGCTGGTGGCGGATGGGACGACCACGGGCCGGGACCCGATCGGGGCGCCGGCGGCATCCGCCAGGGCGACCGAACTCGTCATGGCCACGACGCAGACGACGGCAACGCTCGCTGCGACGGTGGCCATGCCACCGATCGCCAGTCGCGTCCGACTATCCACACATCTCCTCTGGGGGCTTGCGGGCACGCAATTCAGCGCCCCATCCATGGTGCCAGAACCGGGCAAGCACCGGAGGAGATCAGCATGAGACTCTTCTCATGCTGAAGGGCCGGGATGCGGCATCCCGGCCCTTCAGCGACGATCAGGTCGGCCGGGGCTCAGGCGAGCTCGCCCGCCTCGAGCAGATCGGTCACGAGTGCGGCGATGGCCGAGCGCTCGGAGCGCACGAGAGTGACGTGGCCGAACAGATCGTGGCCCTTGAGGGTCTCGATCACCGATGCGACCCCGTCGTGGCGGCCGACGCGGAGGTTGTCGCGCTGACCGACGTCGTGGGTGAGCACCACCCGCGAGTTCTGTCCGATCCGGCTCAGCACCGTCAGGAGCACGTTGCGCTCGAGGGACTGTGCCTCGTCGACGATCACGAACGCGTCGTGCAGAGACCGGCCGCGGATGTGGGTGAGCGGCATCACCTCGAGCAGCCCGCGCGCGATCACCTCTTCGACGACATTGCCCGAGACGACAGAGCCCAGGGTGTCGAAGACCGCCTGCCCCCAGGGGTTCATCTTCTCCCCCTGGTCGCCGGGGAGGTATCCC
The DNA here is from genome assembly GCA_963717585.1 of uncultured Actinomycetota bacterium. Classification (GTDB taxonomy): domain Bacteria; phylum Actinomycetota; class Actinomycetes; order Actinomycetales; family Microbacteriaceae; genus Microbacterium. Next base: position 239,033 of record CAVQWI010000007.1, read on the forward strand.
AGTTCCTGTCCCCCCACCGCGAAAAGCGGGCGGAATACGATCACCTTCCGCTGCTGCTGGCGCTCCAGCACCGACTCGAGGCCGGCGCACAGCGCCAGCGCCGACTTGCCGGTGCCCGCGCGGCCACCGAGCGAGACGATGCCCACGTCGGGGTCGAGCAGCAGGTCGATCGCGATGCGCTGCTCGGCAGAGCGCCCGTGCAGTCCGAACACCTCGCGATCGCCGCGCACCAGTCGGTACTGTCCGTCGCCGGTGACGCGACCGAGCGCCGAACCCCGCTCGGAATGGATGATCAGGCCGGTGTTCACGGGCAGTCCGCGCACCTCGTCGCCGGTGGCGATCTCGGTCTCATAGAGGTCGCTGATGTCATCGCCCGACACATCGATCGTGGCGATGCCCGTCCACCCCGAGTCGACCGCCTGCTCCGCGAGGTACTCCTCCGCCGTGATCCCGAGGGATGCGGCCTTCACCCGCATCGGGAGATCCTTCGAAACGATCGTCACCTCTTGACCGTCCTGGGCGAGGTGCATCGCGACGGCCAGGATCCGGCTGTCGTTGTCGCCGAGCCGCATTCCCGAGGGCAATACACCGGCGTCCGTGTTGTTCAGTTCGACACGAAGGGTGCCGCCCTCGCCGACCGGGACGGGGAAGTCGAGCCTGCCGTGCTCGACCCGCAGCTCGTCGAGGTGCCGGAGGGCCTGACGCGCGAAGTAGCCGATCTCAGGGTCATGACGCTTGCCCTCGAGTTCGGTCACCACCACGACCGGGATCACGACATTGTGCTCGGCGAAGCGGAAGAACGCCCGCGGATCGCTCAGCAGCACGGAGGTGTCGAGGACGTACGTGCGCAGATCTTCGGTCTGCTCGGCGACCTCGTCGACATCCGAACGGTGCTGCAGCTGTGGTGCTCGTGTCACAACCCACTCCCGACCCGGGTGGAAACACCCGGCTGTCACGAGTCGACCATGGGGTCACGAGTCGCGATCCGTGAGGCCGACCCGACCGGGCGCTCTGCCCGATGACTCGACGCTACGACCGGTGTGCGACAGTCGCGTTACCGACACGCTGGTGGGTGTTACGGGCGGGTGAATTCCCGCCCGCGACCGCCCGGTTCACCAGACGCGAGCGGACGAGAATGCGGCGAGCGCATCGCCGAAGAGGCGCAGCGTGTCGGCCCCCGTGCCGACGTGCGGCGCGACGCGGACGACGCCGCCCCGGACCGTGACGGTGATCCCGTGGTTGACGAGCGAGGCCGCCAGAGGGCCGACGTCCTGCGGCGCGGGTGCCAACGTCACGATGCCGGCCCGGCGCTCGGGTTCGCGAGGAGTGATGACCGGCACGTCGTAGCGGTCGGCGAAGAAGATCACGTCGTGTGCGCGCTCGGACAGCAGCGCGTCGATGTTCCGCACCCCGACGTCCAGAACGTCGCGCAGCGCAGTCGAGAGGCGCGCCATGGCGAGCGAGTCAGGCCGGCTCACGGCGAACGCCTGAGCGGATGCCGAGGGCTGGGGGACGATATCCATCGGCAGTCCGTCGTCGGTGCCCGCCCATCCGGACAGCACCGGTGCGATGCGCTCCTGCGCCCGCTCGCCGAACCACGCGAAGCCGGTGCCCCGGCCCGCACGGAGCCACTTGTACCCGTTGCCGCATACGACGTCGGCAGCCGCGTAGTCAGCATCGATGGCTCCGAACCCCTGCATGGCGTCGACGATGAGGAGCCGGTCGCCGATCACCTCCCGGAGTGCGGTGAGATCGGCGCGGTACCCGGTCCGGAAGTCGACGAGGCTGACGGCGAGCGCCCGCGTGTCGTCGGTGAGCGATTCGCGCACGAGCTCGGGCGTGACGAAGCCGTCAGCAGGCTCCAGCCACTGGAGGTCGATCGAGCCGAGGGCGTCGGCGGCCCGGGTGGCGGTGACGGTCAGGCTCGGGAACTCGGCGCGCGACAGCATCAGTCCGCCGGCCATCCCGTAGATCGCATGCATCAGGCCGTAGGTCGTGGAAGGCTGCAGGACCACCTGCTCGGCATCCGCATCCAGCAGCTCGGCGAGCAGCTCGCGAGCCTCGGGCACGTGCTCGCCGACGAGGTCCATCCCCGTGCGTCGGCCTGAGCCCAGCAGCTCGGCGTCCGCGTGCACCTCGCTTCGCACAGCCGGAGACAACGGTCCGAAGGCAGCCCAGTCCAGGTACCCGGGTTCGCCGTCGAACGAAGCCGTAAAGGAGTCCAGGTCAGTCACCCGTCCAATTCTGGCACGGTGTCCGGATGACGCGGGCGGCCTGGGCGGTCAGCTGCCGTAGCGGCGGTCCCGCGTCGCGTAGTCGCGGATCGCGCGGAGGAAGTCGACCTCGCGCAGGTCGGGACCGAGCGCTTCGACGAAGTAGAACTCGCTGTGCGCGGACTGCCACAGAAGGAAATCGCTCAGCCGCTGCTCGCCCGAGGTGCGGATCACGAGGTCGGGGTCGGGCTGACCCCCGGTGTAGAGGTGCTCGCCGATCTGCTCGGGCGTCAGGCTCGCGGCGAGCTCCTCGAGGGATCCGCCCATCCTCGTCGTGCTTGGCGATGATGCTGCGAACGGCATCCACGATCTCGCCGCGGCCGCCGTAGCCGACGGCGAGGTTGACGTGCAGGCCGGTGTGGCCTTTCGTGCGCTGCTCGGCCGCGGCGAGGACGCGCGCGAGGTCGGGCGGCAGCACCTGCGACCGGCCCATGTGCTGCACACGCCAGTCCCGCTCGTGAGAGAGCTCCTCCGCCAGCTCCGCGATGATCTCGATGAGATCGGCGAGCTCCTGCGAATCGCGCTTGATCAGGTTGTCGGTGGACAGGAGGTAGAGCGATACGACACGGACGCCGACGTCATCGCACCACTCGAGGAATTCGCGCATCTTCGCCGCACCGGCGCGGTGGCCGTGAGCGGCGGAGTCGTAGCCGAGCTGTCTGGCCCAGCGGCGGTTGCCGTCGATCATCATGGCGACGTGTCGCGGCACGGGGGCTTGGGCGAGCTGTCGGCGCAACCGGTTGATGTAGAGCCGGTAGAGAGGCCCTCTGCCCTCGCTCGACGCACTCACACGCCTACGCTACCCTCGGGGCGCTGCGCGCGTGCCGCCCCGGGCATACCGCGACGCGTAGGCTCGGACAGTGGCCCGCAGCACGACACCCGACGCATCGCCGGACGAGGGCGCCGAGATGCCGCAGCTGCCGCTCATGGAGGCCGCCGAGCTCGACGCGAAGATCGAGATCCGTCCGACCTGGCGGGGCTGGATCCACGCCGCGACGTTCCCCGTCGCCATCGCGGCCGGCATCGTGCTCATCGTGCTGGCTCAGGGCGCGGCGGCGAAATGGGCGTGCGCGGTCTTCATGGCGACGTCCCTGCTGCTGTTCGGCAACTCAGCGCTGTATCACCGGTTCGACTGGAGTCCGAAGACCCGGGCCGTCCTCAAGCGCATCGACCACGCGAACATCCTGCTGCTGATCGCGGGCACCTACACGCCGATCGCCGTGCTCGCGCTGCCGACCGACAAGGCGATCATCCTGCTCTCGCTCGTCTGGGGCGGCGCCATCCTCGGCATCCTGTTCCGGATCTTCTGGATCGATGCCCCGCGATGGCTGTACGTCGCGCTCTACCTCGTGCTCGGCTGGGCAGCGGTCATGTACATGATCGACCTCTTCCAGGCCAACGCGGCCATGATGATCCTGGTCATCGTCGGCGGGGTGCTCTACACCGTGGGCGCGGTGGTCTACGCGCTCAAGCGGCCCAACCCGTGGCCGGGCCACTTCGGCTTCCACGAGATCTTCCACGTCTGCACCGTCCTGGCATTCCTCTGCCACTGGACGGCCTGCCTGCTCATCGCGCTGAACCCCGCCTACCACCCTGATCGCGCCGCATCGGTGGCCGATCGGCTCCGGCGGATGCCGCGGCTCAGCTCTTCGGCGCCCCCGGCAGCCCGGGGTCGGTTGAGCCGTCGGTCCCACCGGCGTCGATGTCCTGGTCGTCGACCTCGGTGGCCGGGTCGCGCAGCGGCCTGCTGCTCGGCATCCAGCTCTTCGTTGATGTCGGCGCGCACCCGGCCGCGCCGGATCCGCCGCATCATGTCCCAGATCAGGACGACCACCGCGAGCGCGAGGACGGCGATCACGACGAAGCCCCACGGGCCGGGAGTCACCAGTTCGGGGTCCACCGTCGGCTGCGGTGTGGGCGTCGCGGCGGCGGCGTGCGCGAGGGCGGCGAACGCAGCGTGCATGGTGTCCTCGTTCCGCGCGGAAGCGCATAGCCTGGAGACTCCAGCCTAATCTTCACGGCGACGCACCATCCTCCGACAGGGCACGATGACCACCCAGGACATGCTCGACGAGCGCTACGGCCGCACCAGCTCGCCCCGCAGGCGCTGGACGATCGGCATCATCGCCGGGGTCGGCGCGATCCTGGCCGGACTGTTCGCGTGGATGACGATCGCGAACTCGCTCGACGACGTCGGATGTCGACACGACGGGCTTCGAAGTCGAGGACGCGCGCACGGTGATGCTGTCGTTCCAGATCACCGCGCCCGACCGGACGGAGCGTCGCCTGCGCCTTGGAGGCGCAGGACGCGGACCACGGCGTCGTCGGCTGGAAGGTCGTCGAATACCCGGCATCGGAGCTGCGGGCGCGTGCCTTCCGGGAGACGATTCCCACGACCGCCGAGGCCACCACAGGTTTGGTCAACGCCTGCTGGGTGACGTAGTCTGGCCTGACCACAGTCGATAGACGCCCTGGCCGGAGCCGGGGCGTTTTGACATATCAGGCCCTCGCCGCCCGAAAGGAGACACGCCGTGTCCAACGATGCCCCTGTGACGTTCCTGACTCAGGACGCGTACGACCGCCTCGCCGCCGAGCTGGAGCGTCTGTCCACCACGGGCCGCGAGGAGATCGCCAAGCGCATCGAGTCCGCGCGCGAGGAGGGCGACCTCAAGGAGAACGGCGGGTACCACGCCGCCAAGGACGAGCAGGGCAAGCAGGAGGCCCGCATCCGCACGCTCCAGCACCTCCTCGAAGACCGCGACGGTCAGCGAGGCTCCCGAGAGCACCGGCGTCGTCGAATCCGGCACGGTCGTCACCGCCGTCGTCGCGGGCGGCGAAGAGGTCTTCCTCCTGGGCAACCGCGAGATCGCGGTCGACTCGGAACTCGACGTCTACAGCGAGGCTTCGCCGCTCGGTGCCGCGATCCTCGGCCTGAAGGAGGGCGAGAAGACCTCCTACACCGCGCCCGAACGGCCGCGAGATCGCGGTCGAGGTCGTGAAGGTCGAGACCTACTCGGGTCAGTGACCCGGCGCCGAGCGCGCCGGCGGGTCAATCCGGTACGACGGTGGGAGTGAAGCCCGCTTCGCTGAGAATGCGGATCACGTGCGCCCGGTGCTCCTCGCCGCGCGTCTCGACGCTCAGCTGCAGGATGACCTCGCTGATCTGAAGGCCCTGGCCGTGCCGCGTGTGCATGCACCTCGATGACGTTCGCCCCGGCCGCAGCGAGCAGTTCCGAGACGCGCGCCAGCTGCCCGGGACGATCGGGCAGCGGGATGCGCAGGGTCATGTAGCGACCGGATGCCGCGAGCCCGTGGGAGACGACCCGCTGCAGCAGCAGCGGATCGATGTTGCCGCCCGACAGGACCGACACCGTCGGCCCGGTGGCGCTTGACCTTGCCCGCGAGGATCGCTGCGACCCCGACGGCGCCGGCGGGCTCGACGACCTGCTTGGCCCGCTCCAGGAGCATCAGGAGCGCGCGGGCGATGTCGTCGTCGGTCACCGTGACCACCTCGTCGACGAGCGCGCGCGATGATCTCGAACGGGATGTCGCCGGGGCGGGCGACGGCGATCCCGTCGGCGATGGTCGGCCGGGTCTGCACCTCGAGCGGGTGACCGGCGGCCAGTGACGAAGGGTACGCGGCCGAGTTCTCGGCCTGCACGCCGATGACGCGCACCTGACGCCCGACGGCGGCCGCGCGCGCCTTCACCGCGGCGGCGACTCCGGCGATCAGTCCGCCTCCGCCGATGCCGAGCACGAACGGTGTCCATGTCGGGCACCTCGTCGAAGAGCTCGAGGCCGAGCGTGCCCTGGCCGATGATGATGTCGCGATGGTCGAACGGGTGGATGAGCACCGCGCCGGTGCGCTCGGCGAACTCCGCGGCGAGCCGCAGGGGCGTCTCGACCGTCGCACCCTCGAGCACGACGTCTGCGCCGTAGCCGCGGGTGGCGAGGAGCTTGGGCACCGGCACCCCGAGCGGCATGAAGATCGTCGCCGAGATGCCCAGGGCCTGCGCCGCCAGGGCGACGCCCTGCGCGTGGTTTCCGGCCGAAGCGGCCACGACTCCGCGCGCGCGCTCCTCGGCCGTGAGGCGGGACAGCCGGTAGGTCGCGCCGCGGATCTTGAACGAGCCGGTGCGCTGCAGGTTCTCCAGCTTCAGGTACACGGGCACGCCGAGCAGCTCGGACAGATGCTGCGACTCGTCGACCGGAGTGCGGGTGATGACACCATCGAGGAAGGCGGCGGCGTCCTCGAACTCGCGCCAGGGTGGGGAAGCTCACGTACGACCCTCCTCGGGCGCGGGCACAGTAGTCCAGATGAGGTCGTCGGACGATGGACTCGGCCGCCCCTCCCAGGCCGCGATCGCCGATGTACACGGCGACGACGTTGACGAACGCGGCGAGCGGCACGGCGAACAGCGCACCGGGGATGCCGGCGATCATCGCGCCGCCCGCGACCACCAGCACGACGGCGAGCGGATGCACCTTGACGGCCGAGCCCATCAGCAGCGGCTGAAGCACGTGGCCCTCGATCTGCTGGACGCCGAGCACGACCACGAGCATCCACAGAGCGGTCCACGGGCCGTTGTAGACGAGCGCGAGGAAGACCGCCAGCGTGCCGGTGAAGACGGCACCCACGATCGGCACGAAGGCGCCGAGGAAGACCAGTACGGCGACCGGGATCGCCAGTGGCACGCCCGAGGATGTACGCGCCCAGGCCGATGCCGATCGCATCGATCGTCGCGACCAGCAGCTGCGTGCGCGCGTAGTTGACCACCATGACCCAGCCGGCGCGGCAGCTCCGTCCACAGCCGGCCGAGCCTCGCCGGGAACAGCCGCGTCGTCCACCGCCAGATGCCGGCACCGTCGGCGAGCAGGCACAGCAGGATGAAGAGCGCGAGCAGAGCGCCGATCGCGACGTGGCCGAGCGTGCTGCCGAGCGCGAGAGCTCCGGACCACAGCAGCTGAGCCTGCTCCTGCACCAGGTCCAGCCCCTGCGCGAGGAGATCGTCGATCTGCGCCTCGGTCAGGTGGAGCGGGCCGTCGATCAGGTACTGCCGGAACTGCTCCATCGCCTCGACCGTGCGCTCCTGCACCGAGGACCACTGCGCGGGCGATCTGCCAGACACGAGCCAGAGGAGGCCGGCGACGATGGCGATCGTCGCCGATGACCGAGATCACGATCGCGGCCAGCGCGGCACGCGGTGACGCATCATCCAGGTGAACGCCGGCCACAGCAGCGCGGTGACGAGGATGGAGATGAGCAGCGGGATGACCAGGAGCTTGAGCTGGATGACCAGCCAGACGCCACGCCGATCGCCGCGGCGACGACGAGGAACCGCCACGAGTACGCCGTGGCGACCCGGAGGCCCCGCGGGACGGTGCCGGAGCACTCGGTCGTGACGACGCGGCTGCGGTCGCGCAGGGCGTCGAAGAGCGAGCCGCGGGGCTTGTCGTCGGGGCCGCTCATCCCGCCAGTCTAGGCGCGGCGCACGCCGCGGTGCGGAGCCGCGAAGCGCGCGCCGCAGCGGTCGGCCGTCGGTGCCGCGCAGCGGCCGGTCGGTTCAGGCATGCCCGCCCGGCGAACAGCCGTGTCGGACCCCGCCGCTAGGCTGGCCGCCGTGAAGGAGACGCTGAGCATCCCCGAGGCGCGCCGGATAGCCCTCGCGGCCCAGGGCTTCGGCCGGCCGCGACCTGCGGCAGCCGGCACGCGACAGCTCAATCTCGCCATCGGGCGCATGGCGACGCTGCAGATCGACTCGGTCAACGTCTTCGCCCGCTCGCACTACATGCCGCTGTTCTCGCGGGTCGGCCCGTACGACACCGCGGCGCTGGACCGGCTGCTGTTCTCCCGCCGCGCTCCCTACGTCGAGTACTGGGCCCACGTCGCGTCCTTCATCCCCGCGGCGGACTGGGGTCTGTTCCGCTTCCGCATGGACGACATGCGCAGCAAGTACGGCACGAGTCCCGACGGCTGGTTCCAGACGCACCGCGAGATGGTGGACTGGGTGCGTGCGGAACTCGCCGAGCGCGGACCGCTGCGGCCTGCTGAGATCGAGCACGACGCGAAGAAGGCGCGCGCGAGGCCCGTGGTGGGACTGGGATGTCGTCAAGAACGCGCTCGAGTACCTGTGGCTCTTCGGCGAGGTCGCGATCGCGGGTCGCCGCGGGTTCGAGCGGCGCTATGGGCTGGCCGAGCAGGTGCATGCCGGCCGAGGTCCTGGCGCGCCGGTTGCGCGACCGGATGCCATCCGGGAGCTCGTGGCGCGCGCAGCCGGGCGCTACGGCGTGGGGACGGCATCCGACCTGGCCGACTACTGGCGGCATGAAGGATCGCGGCGCGGTTCAAACGGCGATCAGCGAGCTGGAGGATGCCGGAGTTCTGCGAGCGGTGCGCGTTGAGGGCTGGCAGTCAGCCGGTCGGCCGGCGAGGGCGTGGGTGCACCGCGATGCGTCGCTTCCCCGGCGTGTGGACGCCGCCGCGATCCTCACGCCCTTCGATCCGGTCGTATGGTTCCGCGATCGGGCCGAGCGCCTGTTCGACTTCGAGTACCGGATCGAGATCTACACACCCGCGCCGCAGCGACGCTTCGGGTACTACTCGCTCCCCGTGCTGATCGGCGACGACATCGTCGGGCGGGTGGATCTGAAGGCCGACCGGGCATCCTCCACGCTGCTCGTGCAGTCCGCGTGGTGGGAGCCTGGGCGCCCGGAGGATGCCGCCGGCCCGGCTCGCGGACGAAATCCGCGCCGCCGCGCGGTGGCAGGGGCTCGAGTCGATCTCGGTGTCGCGCTGGGGGGACGCGACGGACGACATCTCCGCGTCGCTGCCCGAGGCCGCGCGTCACGAGGCCGGACCCGCGGCGGCGGTGGCTCTGGCACCGGACGAGCCGGCGCCGCTCGACTTGGCGGGAGTTAGCGTAGACGGGTGAAGCGCGCTGCTGTCGTCGGTGTCGCCGTCGCAGCGGCTGTCGTCGTCGGCGGCTGCTTCGTGTGGTGGCTGGTCGCACGGCCTCCCAGCGCGGAAGACGCAGCACGGTCTTACCTGGAGGCGCTGTCCGCCGGAGACTTCGCGACGATCGACGAGATGCGTGCCGTGCACCTCGACGACGAGACCGAGCGGATCATCGCCCATGCGTTCGCCGGAGCCGTCGCGTTCGTGCAGGACCCCCGCATCGAGGAGATCAGCTCACAGGGCGGGACCGTGGGTGTTCGGGCGTCCGCGGAGATGGCCGGAGAGCGGCGCGAACTCTTCTTCGAGATGGGGGACGAAGGCGGAAGGTGGACGCTGAGCGGCGATTACCTCGCGACCCTCGAGGTCACGACCTCGCTCGCGGGTTCGGACGTGCTTGCCGGCGACTCGGCCTGGGTGGGCGGCGCGCTTGCTCCAGCGGGAGCACCGGTCTCCCTGTTTCCGGCGGAGTACCCCGTCGAGGCTGCGCCTCGCGGCATCCTCACCGGGAAGGCATCCGTCGCAGTCAGCAACAACGGGCCCTCCGCCGTCGCGCTCGAGGCCACGCTCGCTCCCGACGCGATCGAGGCGGCACAGGTGCAGGTCGACGCCTACGCCGATGCTTGCACGAAGGAGGCAGCCGCCGTTCCGGCCAACTGCGGGCTGCGCGTGCCGTGGGCTGCCGACCTTGCGACGCTGACCTCCATCGCGTTCCGCATCGATCAGCGCCCCGTTCTCGCCCTCTCCCCCGACGGCCGCACGTTCGCTGCGACCGGAGGCGTGGTCGTCGCCACGGCCACCGGCATGACCCGCTCCGGTGCGGACGCGAGCTTCACGTATCGCGCGGACGATTGGGCGCTGCGAGGCACCGTGTCGTTCGAGGGGGACGAGATGGTGCTCGCAGTGGGCTGAGGCTCATGCCGCGGGAATGCCGGTGACCTCCAGGCCGAGCCAGGCAGCCAGCTCCCGGATCTCCCTGTGCACCGCCTCGGTCATATCGGCGGTGAATGGCTCGTCCTCGTGGATCGCTGTGACGCGGAACAGCCCTGCCTTGCGGTCGGCGGAGGCATCCAGCTTCCCGATGAGCCGATCTCCATGCAGGACCGGGAGGGCGAAGTAGCCCCAGCGACGCTGGGCCGCAGGCTTGTACATCTCGACGATGTACTCGAATCCGAACAGGTCTCTCGCACGGACGCGATCGAAGACCAGCCGGTCGAACGGCGACAGGAGCGCAGTGCGAGGCTCGAAGCCGTGGGCATCCAGCAGTGTCGGATCGACCCGCCAGGACCCGTCGACACCGTCGACGATCGCCTCTTCGCCGATCGGTCCGACGTCGATGGGTTCGACCGGCTGCTGGGTCGTCTTACGTCTCGCGAGACCGAGGTAGCCGAGCCGTCGCTGCGCGCGCTGCCGTGCTGCGTCGTCGGCCGACAGCTGGATGACGTCGGCGGGGTACACGCGCTCCGCGACATCCCACACCCGCTCCTTGCCGTCGCGACCCGAGACGGCCACCTCACCGCGCAGAACCAGGAAGTCGAGCATCTGCGTCACATTGCGGTTGTTCGTCCAGCCCGTCGACTTCCACGAGACCTGCGCCGTGTCGGGGATCTCTCCGGTGCGCAGCGGACCCTCGGCACGCAGCTGCGCGAGCACGTCGCGGCGGAATCGGTCGTTGGCGGCCAGCCACTCGCGCTGCTCCCGCCACGGCGGCCACGCCTCCATGAGCGGCTGATACAGCGGCAGATCCGTCATCGGTCGGTAGAAGCCGGCCCACTCGAAGATCGCCCGATCGTCCTCTACGGCGCGGACGAGGTCGGCCGCCTGGTACGGCCAGCCGATTCGGCTCCACAGGATGTGGTCGGCGCTCGGGGCGACCGCCGCCGTCGGATCGATGTTCACCAGTGACAGCCCCTCGACGGTCTCGACGATCCCGCCGGGACGATCGGCCGTCAGCAGCTGCGCGCGAACCGCGATGCGGCGCGCCTCCTCGCGGGTCAGCCGGTGAACCATGGTGCGAGGCTAGCGGTGACCGCGGACGGGCGGACACGGCGGGCGGATGCCGCTAGAACGTCCCGCCCATGGCCTTCAGCCGCTCGATCCGCTCGGCGATCGGCGGATGCGTCGCGAACATCCGGGCGAGGCCGTTCGACTTCAGCGGGTCTGCGATCCACAGGTGCGCCATAGACGTGTTCGCCCGCTTCAGCGGCTGTCCGTACTCGCCGAGCTTTCCCAGCGCCGACGCCAGCCCGTCGGGGTCGCGCGTGGTCATGGCACTTGTGGCGTCGGCGAGATACTCCCGCTGTCGCGAGATGGCCGCCTGCACCGCCCCCGCCAGCAGCGGAGCGATCAGCGCGGCGACGATGCCGAAGATCACGAAGAGCAGCTGGGCCTGACCGCTGCCCCCGCGCCGGCCGCCGAAGAACGCGAACCGCAGGAAGATGTCGGCGATGATGCCGACCGCGACGACAAGTCCGAACACGATGAGCGAGACGCGGATGTCGTAGTTGCGGATGTGCCCGAGCTCGTGGCCGAGCACTCCCTCGAGCTCGCGATCGGTCATCAGCTCGAAGAGGCCCGTCGTCACCGTGATCGACGCCTCTTCAGGTTTGCGCCCAGTCGCGAAGGCGTTGGGCGCCTCGTCTTCGACGACGTACAGCTTCGGCATCGGGGTGCCGGTCGCGATGCAGAGGTTCTCGACGAGCCGGTAGTACCGCGGGGCATCGGTGCGGCCCACCTCCACCGCACCCGACATCGCAAGGGCCTCGCGGTCGGCGAAGAAGTACTGGAACGTCGCATATCCCGCGGCGAACACGAGGACGAACGCGGTGATCCACCAGTTGTTGCCGGCCAGCCATCCGGCCAGCAGTCCGATCGCCCCGAGGAACAGGACGAACACGATGAGGATGAACCACGTGTTGCGCTTGTTGCGCGCGATGGCGGAGTACATGGGATCGGTTCGCCGGAGATCTCGATACGGGCGCTGACTATGGCGCTGAGTGCCGCGATGACAGGTCTCGATACGCCGCCCTTTGGGCGGCTACTCGACCTTGAGCCGCAGCCGCATCAACGTTGCTGCGCAACATTGATCCGGCTCGGCTCAAAACTGCACTCGCGGCGGCTCCGAGATCGCCGCGCCGTCCACCACCTCGAAGAACTCGCGCTCGCTGAACCCGAGGTTTCGAGCGAAGAGGTTGTTCGGGAACACCTTGATCTTGGTGTTCAGCTCGCGAACTCCGCCGTTGTAGAAGCGACGGGAAGCCTGGATCTTGTCCTCGGTGTCGACGATCGACTGCTGAAGCTGGAGGAAGTTCTGGCTCGCCTGCAGCTGCGGGTATGCCTCCGCGACCGCGAACAGCGACTTCAGAGCCTGCTGCATGTGTCCTTCGGCCACACCTGCCTCGGCCGGACCGGCGGCCGTGAGCGTCTCGGCCCGCGCGCGTGTGACGTTCTCGAACACCGCTTTCTCGTGTGCGGCGTAGCCCTTCACCGCCTCGATCAGGTTCGGCAGCAGATCGGCTCGTCGCTTCAGCTGTACGGTGATGTCGCTCCACGCCTCGTCCACGCGGACGTTCAGCGCGACGAGCGAGTTGTATGTCGCCCACAGATAGATGCCGACGATGACGACGAGCGCCACGACGATGAGTACCGGGATCAGCCATTCCCACATGACGCGCGACTCCGTTCGAGGTTTGACTTCATCCTAACCACCGGCGCCACCGCGGATGAGAGCCTTCTCACGACTCCCAGCCCTTACCCACCGAGGACGCGCTCGAGATAGGGGTTGGTGAACATCCGGGCAGGGTCGACCCGGTTGCGCAGCGCGACGAACTCGTCGAAGCGGGGATACCGGTCGCGGAGGTCCGCGGCATCCAGCGTGTGCATCTTGCCCCAATGCGGACGGCCCGCGAAGGAGAGCATGATCTGCTCGACGGCCTCGAAGTACTCGGTCGGGTCTTCGCGCCAGTACCGGTGCACGGCGATGTAGCCGGACTCCCGCCCGTGGGCGGTGGAGAGCCACAGATCGTCCTTCGCGGCGAAGCGCACCTCCACGGGGAAGGCGATCCGCCATCCGCGATCCTCGATGAGGGTCCGCACGGCGTCGAACGCGGGCCGGACCTTCTCGGCCGGCAGTGCGTACTCCATCTCGCGGAACCGGACGGATCGCTCGGTCGCGAAGACCCGGTTGGAGGCGTCCGTGAACTGCCGGTCGCTCCAGATCTTGACGGAGAGGCGGTTGATCGCCGGAGCGGTCGCCGGCACGGTCCGCGCCAGGCTGCATGCGAGCTGGTGCGTGGCGCTGCCGATCGCGACGTCATCCACCCATTTGCGGACCGGCGACAGCGGGCGGCGCACCGCGCTCTCGGGCAGGCGCGTGTTGGTCTTGGTCATCGCCTGATCGGTGTGCGGGAACCAGTAGAACTCGAAGTGATCGGATGCCGCGACCCGCGAGTCCAGCGTCTCGAGCACCTCATCCAGTCCCTCGGAGCGCTCCACCGCGTGCAGGAGGAACGCCGGCACGCATTGGAGCGTCACCTCCACGAGGATGCCGAGGGCGCCGAGCCCGAGTGCGACGGCACCGAGCAGCTCGCTGTTCTCGTCCTCATCGACCGTGAGGAGGTCCCCGTCCGCGGTGACCAGCGTCGCGCCGGTGACCTGGGTCGCGATGCCGCCGAACCGCGCGCCGGTGCCGTGCGTGCCGGTGGAGATGGCGCCGGCGACGGACTGACGGTCGATGTCGCCGAGATTCGGCATCGCCAGGCCGTAGGGCGCGAGCAGCCGCGGCACCTGGTGGAGCCGTGTGCCCGCGCGGAGGGTCACCCTTGCGCGCTCGCGATCGGCCGAGACCAGACCGGTCAGGTCGGTGAGGTCCAGCAGCACGCCGGGAGCCACCGCGATCCCGGTGAAGCTGTGCCCGGCGCCGACGGCCTTCACCCGCATGCCGCGCGCCGCAGCCGCGATCACCGAGCGCTGCACCGCAGCGGTCGAGTCGGGGAACTCCACCCGCAGCGGACGCACCTCCTCGGTGCGCGCCCAGTTCTGCCAGGTCCCTCCGAGTCGGGTCACAGGAACGACTTCCCCTCGCCGCGGTAGGTGGGCGTTTCGCCGACCAGCTGGTCGCCGTCGACCAGGTGGTACCGGTCGACCCGCTCGGCCAGCTCCCCGCTCTTCGAATGCCGGAACCAGACCCGATCGCCGACGTTCAGGCGGCGTGCCGATTCACCGCGCAACGGCGTCTGCACTTCGCCCGCGCCCTCCCGCGCGAGCGTGGTGAGTCCTTCCGGCCAGACCGGCAGCGGCTGGCGCGAGGCGACCGCAGGCCCGGAGGCGATCCAGCCTCCGCCCAGCACGGTCGCGATGTCAGGGAGCGGCTTGCGCACGACCTCGAGGGCGAAAGCGGCCGCCGGTGCCGGGTCGAAGGCACGATAGCCGTCGAAGAGGTGCCCCGCGAGCAGCCCGCTGCCGGCGGTGAGCTCGGTGACGGCGAGATCGGATGCTGTCAGCTCGAGCGAGCCGGTCCCTCCGCCGTTGACGAATTCCAGCGGTGCGATGTCGCGAAGTGCGCCGACGATCGCGGCGCGCCGGTCGAGGAGCTCCTGCGCGGAGCGGCGCTGCATCCAGCGGATGACCCCGTCTCCCGAGCCGGTCGCGTCGCCCTGACCGGCGATCTGAGCCTCGTACATCATCAGTCCGACCAGGCGGAACCCCGGGCGGGCGGCGATGGCGCGCGCGAGGCTGGCGACCTCGCCGGGCTCGTGCAGCGGCGAGCGCCTCACTCCGATGTGACCGAGTCCGGGCGCCCGCCACGATGCGTCCGCGTCGATGGCCACGCGGATGCCCGCGCGGCTGCCGGGCGCGACGACGGCGTCGACCACATCGAGCTGGCTGACGTCGTCGACCATCAGCGTCACGCGCGCGGCGGCGGTCTCATCGCCGGCCAGTGCCGCGATCGCGGTGCGGTCCACGCTCGGGTAGCCCACGACCACGTCCTCGTGCGTTCGGGCGAGCCACAGCGCCTCGGGCAGGGTGAAGGCCAGGATTCCGGCATAGCCCGGGAGTGCGAGCGTCGCGTCGATGAGCTCCCGAACCCGCACGGATTTGCTCGCGACCCGGATGGGCACTCCGGCGGAGCGCACGATCATGTCGAGCGCGTTGAAGCGGAGCGCGGGAATGCTGACCGCCGCGACGGGACCGGACACCGAGGCTACGGCATCCGTCATGGACGTCCAGTACGCGGCCGGGTCCGTCCAGGGGGTGGTCGGCTCCGCCTCCGCGAGCAGATCGACCGTCATCGCGACACGCTCTCCGGCGAGGGGGCACACATGGTGTTCAGCCTACGTGGCGGGCGCCCGTCCTCCGGACGGCGACCGGTGCCGTACCCCCGCCGGGATTCGAACCCGGACTGAAGCGATTTTAAGTCGCCTGCCTCTGCCGGTTGGGCTACGGGGGCGTGCGCGCGAAGCGTCGCCTCCACGGTACCGTCAGGTGCGCGCGGCGACCTTCTTGGGCGCCTCGACAACGGGTGCGGGCTTGGCCGGTGCCGCTTCGACGGGCTGCGGTGGGCGCGGACGCGCCGCGAACTCCTCGAAGACGTAGCGGGGGTCCTGCACGGCCTGCAGGTTGACGATGTCGCGCCCCAGCCAGAGGTTGTTCCACCAGCCCCACAGCACGCGGAACTTGCGCTCCCAGGTGGGCATGGCCAGACCGTGGTACCCGCGATGGGCGACCCACGCGACGAGGCCCTTGAGGGCCAGGTTCCCCGACTGGAAGACGCCGTTGTACAGGCCCAGGCCCGCAACCGCACCCAGGTTCTTGTGGAAGTAGTCGCGCGGGAGCTCGCCGCGCAGCACGGCGACGAGGTTCTTCGCGAGCAGCTTCGCCTGACGGACGGCGTGCTGTGCGTTGGGCACGCAGTAGCCGCCCACACCGCCGCCGGACAGGTCGGGCACCGCCGAGACGTCGCCGGCGGACCATGCGCCCTCGACGATCTCGTCTTCCGATCCGACGCGCAGGTCCGCTCGCGTGAGGATGCGGCCCCGCTCTTCGACCGGCAGATCGCCGCCGCGCACGACCGTCGGGTTCGCCATGACGCCCGCGGTCCAGATGATCAGGTCGCTCGGGATCACCTCGCCGGTGGACAGCTCGACGTTGCCGTCGACGGCGCCGGTGACCTGGGTGTCGAGGTGCACGGATGCTCCTCGCTTTGCCAGATCCTTCAGCACCCACTCGCTCGTCTTCAGCGACACCTCGGGCATGATGCGGCCCATCGCCTCGATGAGGTGGAAGTGCGTGTCGTCGAACGTCACCTGCGGGTAGTACTTCACGAGCGCGGAGGCGAGCGAGCGCAGCTCCGCGAAGACCTCGATGCCGGCGAATCCGCCACCGATCACGACGACAGTGAGCAGCCGATCGCGCTGCGGACCCGGGGGCAGCGTCGATGCCTTTTCGAAGTTCGACATCAGCCGGTCGCGGATGGCGACGGCCTCTTCGATGGTCTTCAGGCCGATCGCGTTGTCGGCGATGCCCGGGATCGGGAAGGTGCGCGAGACGGCACCCGCCGTCACCACGATCTGGTCGTACTCCTGCTGATACGGCTCACCCGCGACGGGCGTGATCGTGGCCACCTTGTTCGCGTGGTCGATGCCGGTGACCTTCGCCGCGATGACGGTCGTGCGCTTGAGATGACGGCGCAGCGCGACCACCGAGTGGCGGGCCTCGATGGATCCGGCAGCCACCTCCGGGAGGAACGGCTGGTAGGTCATGTAGGGCAGCGGGTCGACGATCGTGACCTCGGCTTCGCCCTTGCGCAGGTGCTTCTCGAGCTTCCAGGCCGTATAGAAGCCTGCGTAGCCACCCCCGACGATCAGAATCTTGGGCACGGTGTTGCTCACGGTGGGGAATACTCCTGGGGGTGTCAGCGGCTCGGCGTCCGGGACGCCAATCGGATACGTCGGACAGCTGCAATGACGCCGAGAGCCACCAGTATAGCGGTGGCCGATGCACCCATCAGCGGCAGCGTCCCGTAGAGAAGGCTGTCGCCGGAGGGCAGCAGCGGCGAAGCTGCGCGGGTCGCGGCATCCGCGGGCGGAAGGGGTTCGAGCTCGACCGGCTCGACGGTGGGGGCCGGGAGCGGGTCGAGCTCGGCACGGCGATACAGGCGGATCCAGTCCTCCAGGCTGCCCATCGGATTGGTCGAGACCAGCGAGACGTTCGCCGAGACGGCCGCCGCGGCATCCACCAGGCCGAACCCGTACAGCAGCTCCGCCGTGTCCGCGTCCACGCCGGCGGGCGTACGCGCGGTCTGGACGATGCGATTGATCACGTTAGCCGCGTCGAGGTCGGGATGGGCTGCAGCGCACCAGTGCAGCGATGCCGGCCACAATCGGGGCCGCGCCGCTCGTTCCGTTCCACAGCACGAGCCTGCCGTCCGCCGACACTCCGACGAGCTCCTCGCTCGGGGCCGCCACGCCGATGGTGATGCCCTGCGTCGATGCCTCCACGCTGGCCTTGCCGTCCGCGTCGACGCCCGCAACGGTCAGGACCCCGGGGATCGTGGCGGGTGCGCCGACCCGCGACGTGCCGCTGCCGCGGTTGCCCGCGGCCACCACGACGACGACGTCGTGGTCGAAGGCGTACAGGAATGCCGAGTCCCAGCTCGCGTCCCAGTCAGGGGTGTTCGTGGTCAGCGACAGATTGATGACATCGGCGCCGTTGTCGACCGACCAGCGGATCGCCTCGGCGATCTGGTCGGTGAACGGCGCCTTCGCCGAAGATCCGAATCCGACCGACACCGCCAGCAGCTCAGCCTCCGGGGCGACGCCGATCATCCCGGTCGACGGACCGGTTCCGCGCGCAGCCGCGAGCGAGGCGACCCAGCTGCCGTGGTTGCCGTCGACCGCTCCGACCGGCGTTCGGCCATCGGACGAGCCGATCCCGGAGACATCCGTTCCTCCGACGACCGCGCCCTCGAATTCGACCGGTCCGCGTCCGATCCCGGTGTCGATGATCGCGATCCGCACGCCCGCACCGCGGGTCGTGGTCCATGCGGACTGCACGCCGTACTCGTCGAGCCAGTACTCAGCCGCCCGCACCGGGTCCTCGGCGGGTGCTTCGGGCACGAGGGCGGAGCCGGTCAGGAGCAGAGTCGCCATGACCGCAGCGGATGCCGCGAGCAGAGGGCGGATCATCCGCCCGACCCCGGCTCGGCGCAGACGCAGCGCCGGGGAGACCAGGACGACAGCGCGAGGGCCCGGTCGCCGATCGGATTGACACCAGGACCCGCGGCGAGTGCGTGCGCTGCGAGCGCGTGCAGGCACTTGACGCGGGTGGGCATGCCTCCCGCCGAGATGCCGTCGATCTCGCCCACCTCGCCGAATCGGGTGCGGTCGTGCAGATACGCGACGTGGGCGCGCTGATAGGCCTCCCCCAGCTCGGCGTCGGCGGCGAGCTCGTCGCTGAGCGTCCGCATCACCTGCGTGGCCTCCAGTCCCGACATCGCGGCTGTGGCCGCCGGATGGGTGAGGTAGTAGAACGTGGGGAACGGCGTGCCGTCCTCGAGGCGCGGGGCGGTCGCCGCCACCGTCGGGTTGCCGCACACGCAGCGCGCCGCGATGCCCACGACACCGCGCGCAGGCCGCCCCAGCTGGGCGCGCAGCACGGTGAGATCGGTCTCGCTGACGGGCGGGAACGGCGGTGTGGTCACGCCGCCAGGCTATCGCCAGCGGCTGGGACGAGGCTGGTCGCCGTCCGTGCGCGGCGGCTCACGGGGTCGACGACGGCGACTCGCTCGGGTCCGTGTCGGGCACGCCGATCGTCGGCGTCTTCACCGTCTGCGCGATGCCCGCCTCGGTGACCGAGCGGACGAACTGCGCCATCCAGTCGGTGCGGGTCTCCTCCACGTCGTCGCTGACCGGCGCCTGCTCCTGCGGCACGAGTGCCGGCGGCAGATCGTCGTCGACGAGGTAGACCACCTCGCCGGGCTTGACGTAGTAGAGCCGCTCGCGCGCCTGCGTCGTGATGTACGCCGGATCCGTCCATCGGTCGCGCTGAGCCTCGAGATCGGCCACGTCCTCGCGGCTGACCTCCACGGCCGCCTCGAGGGCTGCGATCTGCTGGCGCTGATCGACGTAGGTGCCGACCGTCGGCACCAGCACGAACGCGGCCAGAACGACCAGGCCGAGCATGATGACCATGAATCCCGACAGGCGGATGCCGCCCAGCCAGCCACGCACGTCGACAGGTCGCCGCACCGGACGGCGGCGCGGCGGGCGGCGGGGCTGCTGGCCACGGGACGGGGGAGCCGTCGTCTTGGCCACGGCTCCCCCTCTCGTGATGATCCCTACGCGGTGTACCTCGGGAAGGCCAAGCGGCCGGCGAACTCCGCGGCGTCGCCCAGCTCTTCCTCGATGCGCAGAAGCTGATTGTATTTCGCGACACGCTCGCTCCGGGCGGGCGCGCCGCTCTTGATCTGACCCGAGTTCACCGCGACGGACAGGTCGGCGATCGTGGTGTCCTCCGTCTCGCCCGAGCGGTGCGAGAACATCGTGGTGTAGCCGGCGCGATGGGCCATGTCGACAGCATCCAGGGTCTCGGACAGGGTGCCGATCTGGTTCACCTTGACGAGCAGTGAGTTTCCGACGCCGCGCGTGATGCCGTCGCGCAGCCGCACCGGGTTGGTCACGAAGAGGTCGTCGCCGACGAGCTGGATCTTGGAGCCGAGCTTGTCGGTGAGGTGCTTCCAGGCGTCCCAGTCGTCCTCGGCGAGGGCGTCCTCGATCGTCACGATCGGGTACGCGTCGGCGAGCTCGACGTAGTAATCGGTGAGCGCCTCAGCGGTCCAGTTCTTTCCCTCGAACACGTACGAGCCGTCCTTGAAGAACTCGGTGGCTGCGACGTCCATGCCGAGTGCGATCTCGGTGCCGGGGGTGAAGCCCGCCTTCTCGATGGCCGTGATGAGGAAGTCGAGACCCTCGCGGTTGCTCGGCAGATCGGGGGCGAAGCCGCCCTCGTCGCCCAGGCCCGTCGCGTACCCGGCCTGAAGAAGCTCTGCCTTCAAGACATGGTAGGTCTCGGTCCCCCAGCGTAGGGCCTCGGCGAAGGTCGGTGCACCGATCGGCGCGAGGAAGAACTCCTGCATGTCGATGCCGTTGTCGGCATGCGATCCGCCGTTGATGACGTTGAACAGCGGCACGGGCAGGATATGCGCGTTAGGACCGCCGAGGTAGCGGAACAGTGGCAGGTCGGCCGAGTCGGCGGCCGCCTTGGCGACGGCGAGGCTCACGCCGAGGATCGCGTTCGCACCGACGCGTCCCTTGTTATCCGTGCCGTCGACCTCGATCAGGATCTCGTCGATGATGCGCTGCTCGCTCGCATCGACGCCTTCGATCGCGGGCCCGAGCTCGTCGATGACGGCGGCGACGGCCTTCAGGACGCCCTTGCCCCGGTGGCGGGTCTTGTCGCCGTCACGCAGCTCGTATGCCTCGAAAGCGCCGGTGGACGCGCCGGAGGGGACTGCCGCCCGCTGGACGATGCCGTCGTCGAGGAGGACCTCCACTTCGACGGTCGGGTTTCCGCGCGAGTCCAAGATCTCGCGCGCGTTGACAGCCTCGATTAGTGCCACGGAGGACTCCCTGTTGATTCGTGGAGGGTGCAGCGGAGCGTCGTCGGTCCGCACCCGAGTCTAGTGATGCGGATGCTGCGGCAGTGGTCGCGGCAGTGGGCACCCGCCGGGATCACACCACGAGCGCGATCGCGACGCCGTCCCAGCCCTTCAGATCGAGCGTCTGCAGGGCGGTCGCGTCGAAGCGGGGGTCGCGGCCGAGCAGCTCGAGCCCGCGCTGCGTCCCGATCACCTGCGGGTTCATCGTCGCCGGGTTGGCGACCTCCCCTGCACGCCCGATGTTGTCGACGACCACGACCGTGCCGGGGTGGCCGAGACGGGCCGCCCAGTCGAGGTAGATCGTGTTCGACTCCTTGTCGGCGTCGATGAAGACCAGGTCGAAGGGCTCCTCCGCCTCCAGCGTGGGGAGCACGTGCTCGCCGCGGCCGATGCGGATGTCCACCTTGTGCCCCACGCCCGCCCGGTCGACGTTCGTCCGCGCGACCGCGGCGATGGCCGGCTCGGCCTCGATCGTCACGATCACTCCGTCATCGGGGATGCCGCGTGCCATCCAGATCGTCGAGTAGGCGCCGAGCGTGCCGACCTCGAGCACTCGCCGCGCACCGGATATCCGGGCGAGCAGGTGCAGCAGCTTGCCCGATACCGGTGCGACCTCGATCGGCGGCAGCCCGGCCGCATTCTGCACCGCGACCGCCGTCTCCAGGTCGGGATCGTGCCCGACCAGTGTCTCGGTCAGGTAGGCGTCGAGGCGGCGCCAGGCGTCGGGCGTGGGTTCGGTCATGATCCCAGCAAATCCGGCTGACACGCGTGCGTCAACAGCCCGTCGCTGCGGAGGCCGGCACCGCGGCATGCGCCGGCTCGCGTTCCGTCGTGCGCGCTATGGTTCCGGCATGACGACGCCTTCGCTGTCGCGGCGCCTGGGCCTCGGCGATGCGGTCTTCATCGGCCTCGGGTCGATGATCGGCGCAGGCGTGTTCGCCGCGTTCGGTCCGGCGGCTGCTGCCGCCGGCAGCGGGCTGCTCGTCGGTCTGGCGATCGCGGCGGTCGTGGCGCTGGGCAACGCCACCTCCACCGCACAGCTCGCGGCCGTGCACCCCACGTCGGGAGGAACGTACGCGTACGGGCGCACCGAGCTCGGCCCGTGGTGGGGATTCATCGCCGGCTGGGGATTCGTCGTAGGCAAGACCGCCAGCTGCGCCGCGATGGCGCTGACCTTCGGCGCGTACGCCGCGCCGCCGGGATGGGAGCGCCCGGTCGCAATCCTGGCCGTCGCCGCACTCGCGGCCGTCAACTGGTTCGGAATCACCCGCACCGCGCAGCTCACGAGGGTGATCGTCGTAGGAGTTCTTCTCACCCTCGCCGTTGCGGTCGCCGCGGGCGTCGCCGCGCCCGACTCCCCCACGTGGCTCGATCCCGATTCCCTGTGGTCCGACGGGTGGTACGGGATCCTGCAGTCCGCGGGCCTGCTCTTCTTCGCATTCGCCGGCTACGCGCGGATCGCCACGATGGGAGAGGAGGTGCGCGACCCGGCCCGCACCATCCCCCGGGCCATCGTCCTCGCTCTGGCGGGCGCGGTGGTCGTCTACGCATTGGTGGCAGTCACCGTGCTCTCGACCCTCGGCCCCGAGGCGACAGCGGCCTCGACCGAGCCGGTCGCCGCCGCGACCGCGGCCGCCGGCTGGAGCTGGGCGGAGCCCGTCGTGCGAGCGG
This sequence comes from uncultured Actinomycetota bacterium, assembly GCA_963717585.1. Taxonomy (GTDB): domain Bacteria; phylum Actinomycetota; class Actinomycetes; order Actinomycetales; family Microbacteriaceae; genus Microbacterium. Next base: position 261,585 of record CAVQWI010000007.1, read on the forward strand.
GTGCGGCGGCAGCATCCCTCGGCGCTCTTCTCGCGCTCATCGCGGGGATCAGCCGGACGACCTTCGCCATGGCCCGCGAGGGCGACCTGCCGCAGTTCCTGGCAGCGGTCCACCCGCGCTGGCACGTGCCGCATCGCGCCGACGCGGCGATCGCGGTCGTCGTGATGGCCATCGTCGTGGCGGTCGATCTGCGCGGCGCCATCGGATTCTCGTCATTCGGCGTGCTGCTGTACTACGCCGTCGCGAACATCGCGGCGCTCCGGCAGCACGGCCCAGCGCGGCGCTATCCCCGCGTGCTGCAGGTCGTCGGCGGGGTGGGTTGCGTCGTGCTCGCGCTCACGCTGCCCTGGCAGAGCGTGGTCGCCGGTGTCGTGGTGGCTCTGGCCGGCATCGTCTACCGGGTGCTCCGGCTGAAGCTCAGCCGAGGGGCTTGACCTCCAGCGAGTCGAGCGTGGTCCCCGCGGAGACTGCAGCGAACGCCGTGTACCCGTCCGATGCCGCGCGGTCCAGCAGCGCCTTGAGGTTCTTGGTCCGCTGCTCGAGGCGCACGCGTGAGCCATCGGCGACGAGCGACGCCTTCAGTGCGAGCAGGTTCCCGATGGCGACATCCCGGTCGTGGACGAGGACGACCGCCGGCTGCGCGGCGTCGTCCGGCGCAGCGAGGAGCTCGACGAGCCTCTCGAAGCCGATCGAGAAACCGACCGCGGGCACCTCCTGCCCCAGGAAGCGTCCGATCATGCCGTCATAGCGTCCGCCCCCGCCGAGCGAGTAATCCACCGAAGGATGCGCCAGTTCGAAGATCGTGCCCGTGTAGTACCCCATCCCCCGCACGAGGAAAGGATCGAACACGAGCGGGATGCCGCTGGCCGGATCGACCGCGGGGCGGGCTGCAGCGACCGCTTCGCCGACGGCCACCAGGTCGCGCACGATCTCCTCGGGTGCGTCGGCCGGCAGCAGTCTGCGGATGTGCCGCTCCCCGTACGGGGTCAACTCCATGGTGATCGGCCGGTCGAGGAACTGCGCGAGCGCATCGACCGCTCCGGCCGTCGCGCCGCGGTCGCGCAGCTCCGCCACCACGCCCTCGGCTCGGATCTTGTCGAGCTTGTCTATCGTGATGAGCACTCCGGGACGTTCGTCCGCGCTGAAGCCGAAGCCGGCGAGCATCCAATCCAGCAGGCGCCGATCGTTGATGCGCACTGCGGCGTCTTCGAGCCCCAGCGCGCTGACTGCGTCGAGAGTCGCGACGATCAGCTCCGCCTCGGCGCGGGCAGAGGCATCCCCGATGATGTCGATGTCGCACTGCACGAACTGGCGGTAGCGCCCCTTCTGCGGTCGCTCAGCGCGCCAGACGGGCGCGATCTGCACCGACCGGAACACGGTCGGCAGCTCGCTGCGGTGACTGGCGTAGAAGCGGGCGAGCGGCACAGTCAGGTCGTAGCGAAGGCCGAGGTCGGCCAGCGCGGCCGGGTCGTCCGCAGCGGCGCGAACAGCGTCGGCATCCAATCCCCGTCGCAGCACGTTGTAGGCGAGCTTCTCGTTGTCGCCGCCGATGCCGGCGTGGAGGCGCTCATAGTCCTCCAGGGCAGGCGTCTCGATCTCGTCGAAGCCGTGCGCACGGTACCGATCGCGGATGACGGCGAGCACGCGTTCGCGACGGGCCTTGTCAGCGGGGAGGAAGTCGCGCATGCCGCGCGGCGGATTGACGGATGCCACGCGTACATCCTTCCAGGTCGGCGATCCAGCTCAGGCTCGGCCGCCCTCGGCATCCCGGATCCGGTCCGTCAGTCCGCGCAGCCGCTCGCGGAGCGCCCGCTCGGCGTCCCAGCCGTTCGCTCGCGCGAGTGCGACGAGTTCCAGCAGAGCGTCACCGAGTTCACCCTCGGTCTGCGGCGCGCGCGCGTCGCCTGTCCGCGCCGCCTCGGCGCCGTCGGACACCTGCGCCGCCTTGCCCACGACCTTCTGCGCGTACGCGAGCGTCGGCATCCGCTCCGAGACCCCGTCCAGAACGCTCGTACGCTGGTGCTTCTCGGCGGCCTTGGCTGCGTTCCACAGCACCAGCACCTGCTCCGGGGTCTCTGCGACCTCGCCGGCGAAGACGTGCGGATGCCGCCTCACCATCTTGTCGGTCAGTCCCCGTGCCACGTCGTCGATGTCGAAGGGATCCTGCGGGTCCCGCGACGCGATCTCGGAGTGGAACAGGACCTGCCACAGCAGATCGCCGAGCTCTTCGCGCAGCTCGGCGCGGGTGCCGGTCTCTACGGCGTCGATGAGCTCGGCACTCTCCTCGACGAGGTACGGGACGAGCGCACGGTGGTCGATGCCCTGCGTCCAGACGCACCGTTCACGCACCGCATGCATGGTGTCGGCGGCTGCACGCAGCGGATCTCCGCCCGTCTCCCGCGGGTCGGGAGCGCGGTCGGAGAGGTCGAGGTCGTTCACGCGGGCACCTCCGCGGTCATGGCGGCCGTCAGCCGCCGGTGATGGTGGGCACGCCAGGACACGAACGCCCCGGCGAGCACGAGCGCGATGAGCGACCCCGCGAGCACACCGAGAATCGCCTGGTCGCGCACGAAGGGCGAATCTTCGAAAGCGAGGTTGGCCAGCAGCAGCGAGACCGTGAAGCCGATGCCGCCGAGCGCCCCCGCGGCCAGAAGGTCGCCCAACGCCAGCTTCTGGTCCCGATCCCCCGCGCCGAAGCGCTGCGCGGCCCAGCCGGCACCGGCGATGCCGATGATCTTGCCGACCGGGAGGGCGACCAGGATGCCCCAGAACGCCGGGGACAGCTCGGATGCCGCGACCTGCGGAATCGGGACGAGGGCCGCCATGAATGCGAAGACCGGAAGGACGATGCCGTTCACCCAGGGTTCGATCGCGTGGCGGACTCTGAGCGCCGGACTCTGCGCCATGGCCAGGCCCAGCAGCACTCCTGCGATGGTGGCGTGCACGCCGGAGGCGAGCACCAGCACCCAGGTCGTGAGGGCGAGGAAAACCAGGATGATCGCGATCGCGATGCGCGCCCGCGTGTCGAGCATGCGACTCAGGATGGCGAATGCGACCACCGCCAGGAGTGCCAGAGCCAGCATGCCGATGTTGACGTCGGTCGCGAACAGGACGGCGATGAAGACGATCCCCACGATGTCGTCGAGGATCGCGAGCGCCAGGAGGAACACCCGGACGGTCGCCGGAAGACCCCGCCCGAAGACGGCGAGCACCCCCAGCGCGAATGCGATGTCGGTCGCGGTGGGCACCGGCCACCCCGCCTCCACCCCGCTGCCGGCGGTGAACGCGAGATAGACGGCGATCGGAACGACCACACCGCCGGCTGCGGCGATCGCCGGCTGGATCGCACGCCGGAAGCTGCGCAGCTCGCCGCTCGTCAGTTCGTACTGCAGCTCGACCGAGACGGAGAAGAAGAAGATCGCGAGCAGCCCGTCCGACACCCAGTGGGCAAGGGACAGATCGACGACGGTGCCGGGAATGCCGATGTGCAGGACGGAGAACTCGATGACCGAGGCGCCGATCGGCGAATTGGCGACGATCAGGCCCGCGATCGCGGCGACGAGCAGAAGGATGGCGGGGAATCGGGCCGAGCGCAGCAGCGACATCACTCTCCGTTCCGACTGCGACCGATCCCGGTCGACCACCACCGCCGACGCCGCTCGCCGGCGCCCGTCGCGGTCCGGGTTCACCTGCTTGCATGCTATCCGGGCCGGTGTCGCCGGGCTCCTGAAACACGTGACCTCCGCGTAACACCGCCGGGATAGCTTTGAGCGCATGCGCGAACTCACCCAGACCGAAGCGATCGACCTGGTCGGCCGATTCGAAGCCGGTCAGGAGATACCCGAGCGCATGCGCGCCGACGTCCGCATGCTCGGTTCGCTGCTCGGACGCGTCCTGCGCGAGAGCGGGTCGCCAGGGCTGTACGAGGATGTCGAGCGGCTCCGGGTCGCGACCATCCATGCGTACACCGACGAGACGCCGGAGGCATTCGCGCGCGCTGCCGAGATCGCCGACTCGCTCACCGTCGAGCGGGCCGACGAGGTGGCGCGGGCCTTCACCTGCTACTTCCACCTGGTGAACCTCGCCGAGGAGCACCAGCGCGTCCGGATCCTCCGGGAGCGGGACGGACGTCCCGACCGCGAGGATGCCGGCGACTCGGTTGCAGCGGCGTTCGTCCGGCTCGCCGCAGAGGTAGGCGATGACACCGCGCTGAAGCGGCTGCAGGCTCTGCGGTTCCACCCCGTCTTCACCGCGCACCCCACGGAGGCCCGACGGCGTGCGATCTCCACCAGCATCCGGCGCCTGGCCGCGTTCCTCGAGGAGCATGACGCGTCTCTGCGCAACGGGGCGGATCAGCGCCGGGCCGAGAGGCGGATGCTCGAGGAGATCGACACCCTGTGGCGGACGGCTCCGCTTCGCCCCGAGAAGCCCTCGCCCACCGACGAGGTGCGCGCGGTGATGGCCGTGTTCGACGAGACGCTCTACACGGCGATCCCGCACGTGTACCGCCGCGTCGACGATGCGCTGCAGGGCCCGGCTGCGGGAGGTCGCGCACCCGTGGTCCGACCGTTCGTCCGCGTCGGGTCGTGGGTCGGCGGCGACCGCGACGGCAACCCGTTCGTCACGGCATCCGTCACCCGCAAGGCGGCGGCGATCGCGAGTGAGCACGTGCTCCTCGGGCTCGAGCGCACGGCCAATCGCATCGGCCGCACTCTGACGCTGGATGCCGCGACCACTCCCCCGAGCGATGCCCTCCTCTCGCTCTGGCAGCGCCTCAAGGCCGCCGACGAGGAAGCCGCCGACGAGATCGCCAAACGATCGCCGAACGAACCTCACCGCCGCATCCTGCTGCTCGTCGCGCGGAGGATCGCCGCGACGCGAGCGCGCAACGCCGACCTCGCCTACCGCGAGCCCGAGCAGCTGCTGGCCGACCTCCGGGTCGTGCAGGACTCGCTCGTGGAGGCCGGCGCACCGCGCCAGGCGTACGGTCACCTGCAGCAGCTGCTGTGGCAGGTCGAGACCTTCGGCTTCCACCTCACGGAGCTCGAAGTGCGCCAGCACTCCGCCGTCCACGCGAAGGTGCTCGAGGAGCTCGACTCGGGGGCGCCGCGCACGGAGCTCGCCGAAGAGGTGCTCGAGGTCTTCCGCGCGATCGCGTTCCTGCAGGAGCGGTACGGACCTCGTGCCGCCGGCCGGTACATCGTGTCGTTCACGCAGTCCGCCCAGGACCTCGCGAACGTCCGACGCCTCGCCCGCTACGCTGCCGGCCCGGGCGGCCCGACGCCGGTGCTCGATGTCATTCCGCTGTTCGAGACCTTCGCCGACCTGCAGGCGGCACCCCGGATCCTCGCCGAGATCGTGGAGGATCCGGAGTTCGCGGCACGCCTCGACGCCACCGGGCGCCGCCTGGAGGTGATGCTCGGATATTCGGACTCCTCCAAGGATGTCGGGCCCGTAGCCGCGAACCTCGCGCTCTACGAGGCGCAGGCGGCGATCGCCGCGTGGGCGCAGCGGGAACGGATCGAGCTGACTCTCTTCCACGGTCGCGGCGGCGCGCTCGGCCGGGGTGGCGGGCCCGCCAACTCGGCGATCCTCGCCCAGCCCCCGCACTCGGTCGACGGCCGCTTCAAGCTCACCGAGCAGGGCGAGGTGATCTTCGCCCGCTACGGGGACCCGGCGATCGCGATGCGGCACATCGACCAGGTGGCGGCGGCGGTCCTCATGGCATCCGCTCCGTCCATCGAAGCGCGCAACCGCGACGCGGCCGACCGCTACGCCGCCGTCGCCTCGACGATGGACGCGGCATCCCGCCGACGGTTCTTCGAACTGGTGAAGGCGCCCGGGTTCGCTCCATGGTTCGCCCAGGTCACGCCCATGGAGGAGGTGGGACTCCTCGCCCTCGGCTCCCGACCTGCCCGCAGAGGGCTGTCGGTGGAGTCCCTGGAGGATCTCCGCGCGATCCCGTGGGTGTTCGCGTGGACGCAGGCGCGGATCAACCTCGCCGGATGGTTCGGCCTCGGCACGGCCCTGGACGCCGTGGGCGATGAAGACCTGCTGCGCCGCGCCTACCAGGAGTGGCCGCTGTTCCACACGATGGTCGACAACGTCGCGATGAGCCTCGCGAAGGCCGACCCGCGGATAGCCCGGCGCTACCTCGACCTGGGCGACCGCGAGGATCTCGCGGAGCTGGTCATGCAGGAGATGGAGCTCACGCGGCTGTGGGTCGTGCGGGTGACCGCCGGCGCGGACGTGCTGAGCAACAAGCCGGTGCTGAGGCGCGCGGTCAAGATGCGCAGCCCGTACGTCGACGCGCTGTCTCTCCTGCAGCTCCGCGCGCTGCGGGCGCTGCGCGACGACGCTGCGGCCGGCTCCCCGACCGATCCGGAGCAGCAGCGTCTGCTGCTGCTCTCGGTGAGCGGCGTCGCGGCCGGTTTGCAGAACACCGGCTGACACGCGCGTCGCTGCGCCCGGACGGTCGGGGCGCGAGTACCTTGGGCGCCATGACGAGGACGTGGGATGACGGCGCGGTCGCCGTGCGGGCCGCCGAGACGTGTCCGGTGTGCGAATCGACGACGGTGACCGAGCTCGAGCGCGACTGGTTCGTGCTCGAGCTGGATCGCGGCGACGAGGTCCGACGCGAGACCGGCGATGTCGAGGTCGAGTTCGCGTGCCGGGCGTGCGGGTCGCACTGGCGCTGAGCCGCAGCGGGCAGCGGACGCTCAGTCGAGCTGGACGTCCCGATCGTGGCGCGCGAGACTGCGCCCGTAGCGCTCCGTGAGCTGAACCATCAGGTCAGGCGTGTCGCGGTCGATGCCGAACACGTAGCCGGGGAAGTCGAGTTCCTTCTGCGCCGCCCAGATCTCCTCGTGGCGCTCGGAGGGCAGGATCTGCGCGGGGTCGCCGACGGCGACCCATCCGATCGGCACGACGCTCTGCGCCGGGAGCACGGAGCGGAGGTGCACGACCGCGTTGATGCGCACCTCGCTGCGGTCGCCGATGCGCGCGCCGTTGAAGACCCGTGTGCCCGTCGCGAGGAACACCTCATCGCCGATGGTCGCGCCCGAGATGCTCGCCATCGGCCCGACCAGCGTGTGGTCGCCGATGTGCACGGGATTGGTCGCGCTGGCGCGGATGAGAGCGTTCTCCATCACGATGACGTTCTCACCCAGAGTGATCGGGCCGCCCTCGGCGGTGATCACAGCACCGTGCAGCACCTGGCAGTCGGCGCCGATCTCGACGTCTCCGCTGATCACCGCCGTCGGGGCGATGACGGCATCGGGGTGTATCCGGGGCCTCGCCCCGAGATGCTCGAACCTCATTCGCTTCCTCTTCCTCGGGCTAGCGCACCTTGCGGGGCCGCTTCATGCCCAGCATGTAGGGCATGCCCTGGCCCACGGCAGCGAAGGTGTTGCCCAGTCGTGCACCCCACGACGGCTTGCCCGGCGGCGGGAGCAGGCCGTCGAGGTCCGCGACGTCGACGAAGTACGCGCGAACCTCTCCGATGCCCTCCAGTTCGGGCGTGATCTCATGCACGGGCGCGGGCATCGACGTCTCATCGACCTGGTAGAGCTCCTCGGACACCAGGACGTACTCGGGGATCGACACCGAGTTCTTCAGCAGGCGATGGACGAGGATCACGTCGATGCCGACGAGCTTGGTGCGCCCGCGGATGCTCTGCGTGGCCACCTCGCCGACGTGCGCGACGAACTTCAGCTTCAGATTTCCGGCCTCCTTGCACCCGCCGCACGGGCAGAGGTTCTTGGCGACGTACTCGCGCTCGAGGTGGAAGGCCTGATGCATCGCGACCGCGACCTGGAGGATCTCGGTGACGGTGGGGTCGGGGTCGCGCTTGCGCGAGGGCCGCGACAGGAATGCCGCGTCGCCTTCGATCTCGATGAGGTCGAATCCTCGAGCGGCCTGGATCATCCGCTCCAGCATCCGCGCGGTGTTGACCTCGGCGTGCGCGAGACTCATCCGATGCGAGCCCATGTATTCGGTGTAGCCGCCGATGTCTGCGATCAGCAGGGAGGCCCGCTCGGATGTCATCCCTCACAATCGCATCTACGACTGCGCATCTCAACTGCCAGATTCCTCAGGACTGGCGAGGGCTCCGGCGGTTCGTCCAGCGATTCCTTCGGCCGGTAGCGTTCGAGCTGGTCGTCGACCCCGGCCTCGGCCGCCTGAGCACTCGGGGTGTAGCCGAGGACCGCGGTGATGAATCGCTCCGAGCCGAGCGCGCGCAGTTCGAGCGCTGTCCTGGCCACCACTGTGGCCGTTCGCCGGGTGCGACGCAGGAGCGCGATCTCGCCGAAGCCCTCTCCGGGGCCCAGTGTCGCCACGACCCGCCCGTCTCCCACGACGTCGGCCGCACCCGACTCGATCACGTAATAGCGGTCGCCGATGTCGCCCTGCGTGAACACGGTCTGACCGGCCGGCACCGTGACGCTCTCGAGGCCGCGGGCCAGCTGCTCGATGGCGGGAAGCGGCAGGGGGTGGAGCATCGGCACCCGCTGGAGCAGCCCGATGTCCACGTCGAGGTCGTCGACGGAGCGGTCCAGGCGCCGCAGTCGTGCGAGCGACAGGACCGCGAGGACCGGGCACACCAGTCCGATCGAGATCAGCGCGACCTCGACTCCCAGCCAGTCGATGACCGTCGAGGCGAGGATCGCACCCAGCCCGATCGACACCGCGACCAGGCTCTCCAGCACCCCGAAGACGCGCGCGAGCACCGCGTCCGGAGCAAGCCGCCCGATGAGGGTGAAACCCGCGACGTCGATGAGCGCGTTGCCGACACCGACGAAGGCGAGCAGGAACAGCGCCGCCGCCTCCTGCGGAAAAACGCCGACCAGCGCGATGGGCAGGCCCCACAGCGCGACCCCCAGCGCGAACCAGATGCCCAGCCGACCGGTGCCGACCAGCAGCGATGCCCCGAGCGAGCCGATCACCGCTCCGACGCCGACAGCCGCCATGAGCGCGCCCACCCCCGAGTCGCCGGTGCCGAGCAGCTCGATGGCGACGACGACGGAGAACACGGTCAGCGCGCCCCGGGTGAGGGACTGCGCTGCTGCCAGACCGAGGATGAGCTGCAGGTCGCGGCTCTGCGTGACCGCGCGGACGCCCTCGACCGCTTCCTTGACGAGGTCGGGACGACGCGGTGCAGCCGGTCGAGGCGGGGCGTCGTAGCGGATCCGCAGGAGCAGGAGGGCCGCCCAGAACGACGCCGCTGCCGCGACCGCGAACACGATGGACACGTCGGTGAACGCCAGCAGCACTGCTGCCAGGAGCGGCCCGATCAGTGTCGCGATGGAGTCGAGCAGACCGCGCACGACGTTGGCGCTGGCCAGCTCGTGACCCGTGCGGCACAGCGTCGGCAGGAGGGCGGAGTGCGCGGGCCGGAACAGGGTCGCAGCGATCGTCGAGAGCACCGCGAGGACGTACACCAGGATCACGGGCCCGACAGGGCCACCGTCACCGCCGCGACTGCCGTGGCGAGCCCACGCAGGGTGGACACCACCACCAGCACGCGCTCTCGTCGTCCTCGGTCGGCGAAGGGCGACAGCAGCGGTGCGAGCAGCGCGGACGGCACCATGCGAAGGAGACCCACCAGCCCGAGCGCCAGCGCACCGCCCTCGTTGTAGGCGACGACGCCCAGCGCGACGGTGAAGGCCCACTCGGCCGTCCATGCCCCGAGGAAGCTCAGCTGGGCGCGACGCAGGTTCGGGTTGCGCCAGTTGCTCGTGAAGGCCGCTCCGGCCTCGGCGAGCCTGCGTCGGCTCGCCCCTTGGCCCATGTCGTGACTCTAAGGCCTCGCGGCCGGTCAAGGCGAGTGAAGCCTCCCGGCACGCCGCGGCTGCGGATCAGCTCGCCGTCAGGACGCCGGCGCGGCGTCTTCGGTCACGCGCACGGCGGACGGGAACAGCTGATCGAGCAGCTGGCTCACCCACGCGATGAGGTCGGCATCCGCGACGCGCTCCCCATCCGTGCGCGGCAGCGGGATGACGAGGGCCTCACCCCCGGCGAGAACCTTCGCGGCCGGGTACAGGCGCTGCAGGCGCACCCGCATCGAGTCGGGCAGGTTGGCGGGCGCTATGCGCAGGTTCGGGCCCATCGCCACGACGTCGGCGAGCCCCGCCTGGGCCGCGCGCCGACGCAGACGCGCGACCGCGAGCAGCCCCTCCGTCTCGGCCGGCAGCTCGCCGTAGCGGTCGCGCAGCTCCTCGACGACCGCGTCGATCGCGTCGTCCTTGGCGGTGGCGGATGCCGCGGCCGAGAGCTTCTGGTACGCCTCGAGTCGCAGGCGCTCGCTGTCGATGTACGACTCCGGGATGCGGGCCTGCACGGGAAGTTCGAGGCGGAGCTCGGTGGGGCCCTCGGTGTCCTCGCCGCGGAATGTGGCTACGGCTTCGCCGATCATGCGCAGGTACAGGTCGAACCCGACACCGGCGATGTGACCGGCCTGCTCGGCGCCGAGCAGGTTGCCCGCCCCGCGCAGCTCCAGGTCTTTGAGAGCGACCTGCATGCCGCTGCCGAGATCGTTGTTGACGGCGATGGTCTCGAGGCGGTCGGCGGCGGTCTCGGACAGGGGCTTGTTCTCGTCGTACAGGAAGTACGCGTACGCGCGCTCCCGCGCGCGGCCCACGCGTCCGCGCAGCTGGTGCAGCTGGGAGAGACCGTACTTGTCGGCGCGGTCGATGATGATCGTGTTCGCGTTGGCGATGTCCAGCCCGGTCTCGACGATCGTGGTCGACACCAGCACGTCGGCGCGACGCTCCCAGAAGTCGTCGACGACCTGCTCGAGGGCGTGCTCGCCCATCTGCCCGTGGGCGACGGCGATGCGAGCCTCGGGGACGAGCTCGGACAGGTGGGCAGCGACTCGCTGGATCGACTGGACGCGATTGTGGACGTAGAACACCTGTCCCTCGCGGAGGAGCTCACGACGGATCGCGGCGGCGATCTGCTTGTCGTTGCGGGAGCCGACATACGTCAGGATCGGATGCCGGTCCTCCGGCGGGGTCTGGAGGGTCGACATCTCGCGGATGCCGGTCACGGCCATCTCCAGCGTCCGCGGGATCGGTGTCGCGCTCATCGCGAGGATGTCGACGTTGGTCTTCAGCTTCTTCAGCTGATCCTTGTGCTCGACGCCGAAGCGCTGCTCCTCGTCGATGATGAGCAGGCCCAGATCCTTGAAGATCACCTTCTCGGTGAGGATGCGGTGGGTGCCGATCACCATGTCGACGGTGCCGTCGGTGAGACCCGCCAGCACATCGCGCGCCTGCTTGTCGGACTGGAACCGCGAAAGCGCCCGCACCTGCACCGGGAACCCCGCGAAGCGCTCGGTGAAGGTCTCGATGTGCTGCTTGACCAGCAGCGTCGTCGGCACCAGCATGGCGACCTGCTTGCCGTCCTGGATGGCCTTGAAGGAGGCCCGGACGGCCACCTCGGTCTTGCCGAACCCGACGTCGCCGGAAAGGAGGCGGTCCATCGGGATCGCCTTCTCCATGTCGGCCTTGATCTCATCGATCGTCTGAAGCTGATCGGGGGTCTCGGCGAACGGGAACGCCTCCTCCAGCTCTCGCTGCCAGGGGGTGTCGGGGCCGAAGGCGTGGCCCTTGGCCGCCATCCGGGCGGAGTAGAGCTTGACCAGCTCCACGGCGATGTCACGCACGGCCCGACGGGCACGGCCCTTCGCCTGCGCCCAGTCGCTGCCGCCCATCTTCGACAGCGTCGGCGCCTCGCCGCCGACGTAGCGCGACAGCAGGTCGAGCTGGTCGGTCGGCACGTACAGCTTGTCGCCCGGGTACCCCCGCTTGGACGGCGCGTACTCGAGAACCAGGTACTCCCGCACGCTCTTGACCGGGTTGCGGCCGCCGCTGGACACCTCCCGCTGGGTCAGCTCGACGAATCGGCCGATCCCGTGCGTGATGTGAACGACGTAGTCGCCGGTCTTCAGCTGCAGAGGGTCGACGACGTTGCGCCTGCGCGAGGCGAGCTTCTTCACCAGGCGCTGGTCGCCGCTGATCGTCCGGCCGTAGAACTCGGTCTCGGTGAGCAGGGCGAGCTTGGCATCCGGTGCCTGGAAGCCCCGCTCGAGCGTCGAGAGCACGACGTGGGCGACGCCGGGCTCCGGTGGCTCCAGCACGTCGTCCACCCGTCGCGCCGCGATCCCGCGTTCGGCGAGCACATCGCGAGCGCGTTCGACGAGTCCCGTTCCGGATGCCGCGACCACGACCCGCCAGCCGTCGGCCAGCAGCTCCCCGACGTGCGCCGTCGCGCCGTCCACGTTGCCCTGGAACGACGGCACCGACGTCCCCGGGACGCGGATCGCTCCTGCGGCATCGGCGAGGGATTCCTCCAGAAGACCTTCTGCCGCGGCATCCGCCGACCCCGAATCGAACGCGCTGAGCGTCCACCACGCGATGCCGTGGGCGCCGGCGGCTTCGCGAAGCTCGGGCAGGCTCACGAAGTCGCCCGAGCCGAGATCGACGGGAGTCGCCGCGCCGGCGGTGGCGGCGCTCCAGGCGGCCTCCAGGAACTCGCGGTTGGTGTCGAGCAGGGTAATCGCACGCGTGACCGAGCGCTCCGGGTCGACGAGGGCGATGGCCGATCGCTCGGGAAGGTAGTCCACCACCGTGACGATGTCGTCCACGAGCGCGGGGATCAGCGACTCCATGCCCTCGGCCGGGATGCCCTCGGCCATCTTCTCGAGCATCCCGCGGATGCCGGGGAACTCGTCCTTGAGCTGACGTGCACGATCGCGCACGGCCTGGGTGAGCAGCAGCTCGCGACTGGCCGGGAGGTCGACCGCCTGGACCTCACCCGGAAGCGACCGCTGGTCGGCGACCGAGAATGCCCGGATCTGATCGACCTCGTCGCCGAAGAACTCGATTCGGTACGGGTGGTCCGCGATCGGCGGGAACACGTCGAGGATGCCGCCGCGCAACGCGAACTCGCCACGTCGGGACACCATGTCCACCCGGTGATACGCCAGCTCGACGAGCCGGGCCGAGACTTCGGCGAGATCGTGGCCGCGCCCGCCGACGGTGAGGTTGACCTCGACGGCGTCGGCGAGTCCGGCCGCGAGCGGCTGGAGGGCGCCGCGCACCGAGGACGTCACCACGAGCGGCGCGTCTCCGCTCCACCGGGCGATCCGGCGGAGCACGTCGAGCCGGTGCCCCACCGTCTCCGGACTGGGGCTCAGGCGCTCGTGCGGCAGCGTCTCCCAGGCCGGGAAGTGCATCACCTCGGCGCCGGGAAGGAGCGCCTCCAGCGCGGGGCCGAGCGATTCGGCTCGGCGCCCGGTCGGTGCGATCACGAAGAGCGCACCGGCGCGGCCGGAAGCCCGACGGCGCTCGAGAAGAGACGCCAGCAGCGGGGCGCCGAGGCCCTCGACGAGGGAGAAGTCGGCGTCGACCGACGCCGCGGCTGCGGCATCCCGGAAAGAGTCCGCCTGTTCGAGGGCGCGCACGATCCCGGGAACTGTCACCGGACGAGTCTACGGGCGCTGACGGACACTCGGTCGGCCGCCCCCCGAGCCGAAGAGCAGATGACTCATAGGATGAGTGCCGTGAGCGACTCCGGCGAGACCACCCCTCCCGCGCCGGCCGCCGCGCCGCCGCCGATTCCGTCTGGACCGGCTGCGGCTACGCCCTACGTTCCGCCGCCCGTGCCGCCCTACGCGGCAGCCGCTGCCGCCGCCCGCGCGCGGCAGAGCGCCCCTCCCGCGCAGTACGCGGCACCGCCTCACCCGGGCCAGGCGCAGTACGCGGCACCGCCTCACCCTGGCCCAGGCGCCGGCCGTTCCTTCCGGCTACCCGATCCCGCCGGGCTACCCCATGCCGCAGGGCTACGCGGGCCCCCCGGGCTACGGACCGCCGCCGGGCGCTTCGCAGCCGGGGTTCGCGGCACAGGATTATCCGACGCAGCCGTTCGCCGCGCCGGAGGGCTACGCACCGCCTCCGCAGGGCTACGGCCCTTACACGCCCGCTCCTTCCCGACGAGCCGCTGCCGGCGGCTCCGGGCTCGGGGTGACAGCTCTGGTGCTCGCGGTGATAGCCGCGCTCGGAGCCACGGTCCTCGGCTCGATCGCCGCCTACTACATCGGGCTCGGCACAGGTCGCGAGCTTGCGCTGCGCCCGATGGACATCGACTTCGACTGGTCGATGCTCACGCCGGTGCGCGAGTGGGTGCTCCTGGGTGAACTGGCCTTCTGGGGCGGGACCGCCGTCGGCATCTGGGCGCTCGTCCAGGGCATCATCGCGACCGTCAAGAACCGCGGTCGCGGATGGGGCATCGCCGCGATCGTGATCGCGATCATCGGGCCGATCGCCTTCGCGATCGGCGTGCAGGCGTTCCTGACGGCCGGATTCGCGTCCGGGGCCTCCATCGGCGGCTGAGCTCTCGGCCGCGACTGCTCTCGCGAAACCCTCCGATTGCCGCGAGACCCTCCGGAAAGCGCGCGCGAACCGGATGGTCTCGGTCGAAGCGGAGTGCTTCGAGCCCCGGGCCGCGCTATACCCGCGGCGCGTGGTGCTTCTGCTGCGCCGCGAGGAGCCCTTCGTCGACGAGCTGCTCGACGGCATCCGCGGCATCCGTCAGGAGGATCTCCAGGTTCTTGCGCTCGGATGCGCCGAACGGCTCGAGCACCCAGTCGGCCGGGTCCTGCCGACCCGTGGGTCGACCGATCCCCACCCGCACGCGCGCGAACTCAGTCGAATCCAGGGCCTTCGCAACGTCGCGCACACCGTTGTGGCCGCCGTGGCCGCCACCGGCTTTGAGCTTGATGGCGTCGAACGGGATGTCGAGCTCGTCGTGGACGATCACCACGCGTGCCGGATCGACTCCGTAGAACCGGGCGAGTCCGGCGATCGGTCCGCCGGAGACGTTCATGAACGTGTTGGGCTTGGCGAGGATCAGCTTCGCGCCGCCGGGCCTCAGCCACGTCTCGGCGACGCGGGCGTTCGCCTTGTGGGCGCGGAAGGTCTCGCCGCGGCGCGCGGCCAGTTCATCGAGGACGAGCTGGCCGACATTGTGCCGGGTGAGCTCGTACCGCGGTCCCGGATTGCCGAGGCCCACGATCAGCCACGTGTCTGCCATGTGTCACATCCTGCCGGATCCGCCCGGGGTCCGTGCCGGTCCACCGGTCGTGGGAAAACGGAAGAGGGGGCGCGGAATCCGCACCCCCTCCCTCGAATCGTGCCTACTCGGAGTCGGACTCCTCGTCGGACTCCTTGGCCTCTTCGGACTCCTCGGACTGCTCGGCAGCCAGTGCGGCGTCCGCCTCGGCGATCTCCTCCTCGGCGGCGAGAGCCGCGGCGGGGATGGAGATGGCGACGATCAGCGTCTCGGGGTCGACGACGAGAGTCGCGCCCTGCGGCAGCGTGAGGTCGGCCGCGGTGATGTGCGTGCCCTCCTCGAGGCCCTCGACGTCGAATTCGATGCGCTCGGGGATGTGCGTCGCCTCGACCTCGAGCAGAACGGTGTTCGCGTCCTGCGCGGCGATGGTGCCGGGGGCGGGCTCGCCGAGAAGCGAGACGGGCACGTCGACCTGGATCTTCTCGCCCTTGCGGACGACGAGGAGGTCGATGTGCTCGATGATCTGGTGCACGGGGTCCTTCTGGACGTCCTTGACCAGGGTCAGCTGCTGCTTGCCGGCGACGTCGAGCTCGAGCACCGCGTTCGCGCGACGGATGAGCAGCGCGACCTGGTGGCCGGGCAGGGCGACGTGCACGGGCGTGGTGCCGTGGCCGTAGATGACGGCAGGGATCTTGCCTGCGGCACGAAGGCGGCGGGCGAAGCCCTTGCCGAAGTTCTCGCGGACCTCGGCGTGAACCTTCGAGTCGATCTCTTTGGTCTCGGGGGACATGGTGTTTCTCCTTGCGGGCACGCGGCCCGTTCTGATCTCGGGCCCACGGGCCCAGGTATGGGGTCTGCATTCGACTCGAACGCGAGCGCGTGAGGAAAGCCGTGAGCCTGCATCACTGCGTCGATCACGGATGCCGCAACCGGCCGTTTCGGTCGGTGCGAGGCATCCCTCGCCGAAGTTCAGTGGCCAAGTCTACCAGCGGCCCCGCTACGATGAAGACGCCCGCACTTTCGACCCGGAGGACCCATGATCGACAGCCAGACCGCCTCGTTCATCCTTCTCGGAGTCATCGGCGCGATCGCGGGCCTGGGTCTGATCGGAACCGTCCTCGCGTTCTGGTCGATGGGCCGCGCGGCGTACCGCAAGGACTGAACGCCGCTGTCGCGCTCACATCGCCGAGCGCGCCGCAGTGAGCGTTCCGCCTCAGCCTCGTAACGCGGAACCGGCAGACTCTAGGCTGGAATGAACCCCCGTTGACGGCAAGGAGCTAGGCGTGTCCTCGAACGAGAACCCGGCACAGACGACCATCTCGCACGATCGGGACGACGCGCCCGATTCCGCGCCGGAGCACGCCGCGGCGCCGGCGCCGGAGGACGTCCCCCGCGAGACCGCCGAGCCGGGTGGAGCGGCCGTCGACGAGAAGGGCATCGCCAACATCGGCGTGGTGGGGCTCGCCGTGATGGGCTCGAATCTCGCCCGCAACCTCGCCAGCCGCGAGGGCAACAACGTCGCGATCCACAATCGCAGCTATGAGAAGACCGAAACGCTGCTCGACCGAGCACCCCGAGGCGGAGTTCGTGCCCTCCTCCAGCTATGAGGAGTTCGCGGCGTCGCTGACCAAGCCCCGGACCGCGATCATCATGGTCAAGGCCGGCAAGGGCACGGATGCCGTCATCGACGCCTTGGTGAACGTGTTCGAGCCGGGTGACATCATCGTCGACGGCGGCAACGCCCTCTTCACCGACACGATCCGCCGCGAGAGGGCAGTTCGTGAGACCGGCATCAACTTCGTCGGCGCCGGGATCTCCGGCGGTGAGGAGGGGGCGCTGCTGGGCCCGTCGATCATGCCCGGAGGGTCGGACGAGTCGTGGGTCACGCTCGGCCCGATCCTGAAGTCCATCGCGGCGGTCGCGGAGGGCGAGCCCTGCGTCACCCACGTCGGCCACGACGGCGCCGGCCACTTCGTCAAGATGGTGCACAACGGCATCGAGTACGCCGACATGCAGCTGATCGCCGAGGCATACGACCTGATCCGCCGCGGCACCGGCAAGACGCCGGCGGAGATCGCCGACGTGTTCGCCGAGTGGAACACGGGAGAGCTGGAGTCGTATCTGATCGAGATCACCGCCGAGGTGCTCCGCCAGGTGGATGCCGCCACCGGCGCGCCGCTCGTGGACGTGATCCTCGACCAGGCGGGCGCGAAGGGCACCGGGGCGTGGACCGTGCAGACCGCCCTGAACCTCGGTGTGCCGGTCTCGGGCATCGCCGAAGCGGTCTTCGCCCGGTCGCTGTCCAGTCACCCCGAGCAGCGCGCCGTCTCGGGCGGACTGCCCGGCCCGGTCGAGGCGCTCACCGTGACTGACCCCGACGCCTTCATCGAGGATGTACGCCTCGCCCTCTATGCATCCAAGATCGTCGCGTATTCGCAGGGCTTCGACGAGATCCGCGCCGGTGCCGCCGAGTACGGCTGGTCGATCGACCTCGGCGCGGTGTCGAAGATCTGGCGTGGCGGGTGCATCATTCGTGCACAGTTCCTCAACCGCATCGCCGACGCCTACAACGACACCCCTGACCTGCCGGTCCTGCTCACCGCGCCGTACTTCGTCGAAGCGCTCGGTCGCGCCCAGGATTCGTGGCGTCGGATCGTCTCGACCGCCGCGACCGCCGGCATCCCGGCACCGGCGTTCTCCTCATCGCTGTCCTACTACGACGGCATCCGCGCGGAACGGCTGCCTGCCGCCCTGGTGCAGGGTCAGCGCGACTTCTTCGGCGCGCACACCTACAAGCGGATCGACAGGGAGGGCACCTTCCACACCCTGTGGTCGGGCGACCGCACCGAGATCGAGGCGGAAGACACGCACTGACCGGGCCGGGTGGTGGGCCGGGCAGTCACTCCGGCCGGATGTTGTGGTTGCGCGAGAAGACGTTCGCCGGGTCCCACTGCCGCTTGATCTCGCGCAGGCGCGCCATCGTGGCCGGCGGGTACATCTTGTCGGCGAAACCGGCTTCGGTCGTCATGCTGAAGTTGCCGTAGACGCCTTCACCCAGCGCCTCGATCGCATCCCATGCCGTGAGGATGACCGGCCGGCTCTCGTCGTCGATGAGACCGGGGATGTCGAACGCGCCGGCCATCGCAAACCATGACGCGTCTCGCGCCGGAAAAGCGGTCCGTTCCTGCGGCACGTCGGCGAAGGCGCCTCCGAGTGATCGCAGGAACAGGACGGACACCTCGTTCGCTTCGCGGAAGGACACCAGGCGATCGATCGCGTCGTCCGACAGCTCACGCAGCATCGTGTTGCCGCCGACGAACCCGGGCATCGGATTGTCCGGGTCGGCCGCGGGCGTCTCCATGAGGACGGCCGGATAGCGCGTCACCTTGATGTCGGGCTCGCCCATGTCGTCGCGGTCCAGCAGCGGCGCGAGAGCGGCGCGCGCGCCTACTTCGTCGTCTCCGATCCACAACGCGGTTACCGAGGCACCTGCCGGCGCATTCGGATCCATGGCGGGGACGTCCATGAACGTCACGGTCAGCTCGCGCGGAGCGTCTTCGAACAGGTCGCGCACCGCCCTGAGCGCTGCGCGGGTGTCGCCGGTGACCGGCAGGGTCGCGAATACGACCGCCTCCAGCGCGTGAGCACGGAAATCGAACCGGGTGATCACTCCGAAGTTGCCACCGCCCCCGCGAAGTGCCCACATCAGATCGGGATGCGAGGCATCCGTCGCCTCGATGACGTCGCCAGACGCCGTGACGAGCTGCACGCCGACGAGCTGGTCGGCGGCGAGCCCCCACGCGCGCACCATCCAACCGATGCCGCCGCCGAGCGTGAGGCCGCCCACGCCGACCGACGCGGTGTCGCCGGAGCTGATGCCCAGACCTCGGTCCGCCAGGATCGCGGCGACCCGCCCCCAGGTGGCGCCGCCGCCGACGCGCACCAGCGTGCCGTCGACCTCCACATCGTTCAACTCGGCGAGGTCGAGCGTGAGGCCGCCGGGCACTTCGCCCCACGCGCTGTGCCCGCCGCCGCGCGCGGCGACCGGGATGCTCTCGGCGGCCGCCCAGCGCACGGCACCTGCGACGTCTTCGGCCGAACCGGCCCGCACGATCACATCGGGTTCGCCGGTGCCCGAGTGGAAGTGGCGCGCGGCCTCCCAGCCATCGTCTCCCGCAGAAAGGACGCGCCCTGGAAGCTCGGAAATCAATCCATCGATCTGCATCGCACAGACGTTACCGGAGGCCGCAGACATGGTCGAGACCCCTTCGCGCACCCTCCTACAGCCACCCCTTGCGCTTGAACAGCGCGTACAGCGTGACACTGGTCGTCGCCATCAGGACGAGCGCCATGGGATAGCCGAATGTCCAGTGCAGCTCGGGCATGTAGTCGAAGTTCATGCCGTAGATGGTGCCGACCAGCGTCGGGGCGAACAGGATCGCCGCCCAGCCGGACACCTTCTTGACCTGCTCGTTCTGGGAGAGGCTGAACTCGGTCATCTCCGCCATCGCGTCGTTCTGGCGCTGTGTCACGAGAGTGGAATGCAGCAGCAGCGCGTTCTCAAGGATCGTCCGGAAGCTCGCGGAGCGCTCCACGATCCGGATGGCATGGTCGTGCACGTCGCGGAATGAGCGCTTGACCTCGAGATCTACGCCGAACGAGTCGGCCTCGGCCTGCAGACGCTCCAGGATCGGCACGAGGGGTCCGACCGCCCGCTGGAAGTTGATGACCTCGCGCGAGAGCCCGAAGATGCGACGGGCCACCGCCGAGTCGTTTGCGAAGAGCTGGTTCTCGATCTCGTCTATGTCGTTCTCGAGGCCCGCCACGACGGGCTCGTACTCGTCGACGACCTCGTCGAGGATGCCGTACAGCACGGCCATCGGACCCCGTGCGAGCAGTTCGGGCTCCCCCTCGAGCCGGTGCCGGACGCGGGCCAGATCGGGGGATTCCGCGTGACGCACGGTCACGACGAAGCCGGGACCGGCGAAGATGTGCACCTCGCCGAACTCGACCTCCTCCCTCGAGTCGACGTACCGGGCGGGACGGAGCACGACGAAGACGGCATCGCCGTAGCGATCGAGCTTCGGCCGCTGATGCCCTTGGAGGGCGTCTTCGACCGCGAGCGGATGCAGCCCGAATTCCTGGGCGATCTCGCGCAATTCGGCCTCGTCGGGGCGATACAGACCGATCCAGGCCATGCCGTGGCGGGCGCTCATCTCCTCGAACGTCTGATCGAGGGACGTCGGATCGGCGGTGCGCTGTCCGCTCACATAGATGGCGTTGTCGACGACGGTCATTTCACCTCCGCGCTCACTCTACGTCGCGCCGGTCGCCCGATCGGGCACGATGGGACCATGAACGCTCAGCGCATCCTCTACATCGGCGGCACCGGCACCATCAGCGCTGCGAGCGTCCGCCGATCGCTCGCCCTCGGACACGACGTCACCGTGCTCAACCGCGGCTCAGCACGCAGGCCGCTCCCCCAGGGCGTGCGCGAGCTGGTCGCGGACGTGCGGGATGCCGCCTCCGTCGGTTCCGCGATCGGCGATGCCCGCTTCGACGTCGTCGCCGAGTTCCTCGCCTTCACCCCGGAGCACGTCGCGGCCGACCTCGCCCAGTTCGAAGGACGCTGCGGGCAGTACGTGTTCATCAGCTCGGCGTCGGCGTATCAGAAGCCTCCGCAGCGGCTGCCCGTCACGGAGTCCACGCCGCTGCGCAACCCGTTCTGGCAGTACTCGCGTGACAAGATCGCCTGCGAGGACCTGCTGATCGAGGCATATCGCGACCGCGGCTTCCCGATCACGATCGTGCGGCCATCCCACACGTACGACGAGCGGATGATCCCGACGATGGGGAAGTGGAATGACGTCGAGCGGATGCGGCGAGGCGAGCCGGTCGTGATCCACGGCGACGGCACGAGCCTGTGGACCATCACCCACAGCGACGATTTCGCGGTCGCCTTCACCGGCCTGCTCGGCAATCCGGCTGCGATCGGCGAGGCGTTCACCATCACCGGGTCGCACGCACCGTCGTGGAATCAGATCTACGGATGGCTGGCGGATGCCGCGGGTGTGCCGGAGCCCGACTTCGTGCACGTCGCATCCGACGCGATCGCCGCGTTCGCCCCTGATCTCGGTCCGGGCCTCCTCGGCGACAAGTCCCACTCTGTGACCTTCGACGTGAGCAAGGTGTCGGCGCTGGTACCCGATTTCCGCACGACGATCACTTTCGACGAGGGCGCTCGCCGCATCGTCGAGCACTACGACGCACACCCGGCCGACCAGAACGTCGATGCCGACCTGGACGCTCTGATGGACCGTCTGGCCGCCTACGCGCGTTCGGCCGGCTGACCCCGCCGCACCGCACGTCGGGTTGCCACTGGACGTCGTCATCCGCCGCCTGGTAGCAGCATCACGTGGCAGTTCGGCGGCCGGCGTTGAGTGTCTCCGGCAGCCGAAGAACAACCCAGCGCCGGGGTCCGCATCTCACAGCAAGCGCATAGCTCGCTCCATAGGAAGCACATAGGTACGCGCGCACAATGGACTCATGGCCACCATCGCTCCCGCTCCTTCCCTCCGTCGTCCGGACGGCTCCGCCCTGCGCGTCCTCGTCGTGGACGACGAGCAGATGCTCACCGACCTGCTGTCGATGGCGCTGCGCATGGAGGGGTGGGATGTGCGGACCGCCGGCTCCGGGTTCCACGCCCTGCAGGCCGCCCGCGACTTCGAGCCCGATGCGATGGTGCTCGACATCATGATGCCCGACCTCGACGGGATGGCGGTCCTGCAGCGCCTCCGTCAGTCCGGCAACGACGTGCCGGTCCTGTTCCTCACGGCGAAGGACGCCGTCGGCGACCGCGTCGCGGGTCTGACTGCCGGCGGCGACGACTACGTCACCAAGCCGTTCAGCCTCGAGGAGGTCGTCGCACGCCTCCGGGGGCTCATGCGCCGCGCCGGCACGGCGCAGTCCGCAGACGCCGAACCGATCCTGCGCGTCGGCGACCTCTCGCTGAACGAGGACAGTCACGAAGTCGAACGCGGCGGTGACCAGTTCGAGCTGACCGCGACGGAGTTCGAGCTCCTCCGCTTCCTCATGCGCAACCAGCGACGCGTCGTGTCCAAGGCGCAGATCCTCGATCGCGTCTGGAACTACGACTTCGGAGGGCGCTCCAGCGTCGTGGAGCTGTACATCTCCTACCTGCGCAAGAAGATCGACCAGGGTCGCGAGCCGCTCATCCACACGGTCCGCGGCGTCGGATACATGATCAAGGCGCCGCAGTGACCTCAGCACCCCCGACGGGCTCCGCTCCGGCCGCCGTGCCGACGACGGATGCCGAGGATGTCGCCCCGGAAGCGGCATCCGCTCGTCCTGCCCGCCGCCACCGGCGTCGTTGGAGCCTGCAGACCCGCCTGATGGCCACCGTCATCGGAATCGTCTCGCTCATCCTCGTGATCGTCGCGATCGCGACCAGCGCGGCACTCGGGCGCGTGCTCGAAGCCAATCTCGACTCGCGGCTGGAGAACGCCGCCCAGCAGGCGGGACGCGCGCTGCAGATGCCCCAGTTCCCGGGCGGGACGACCCTCGAGGCGTACGACGTGCTCGCCGAGGGCCGCCAGGAGCCGGGCTTCCTGTTCATCCTGCAGTCCCTGGACGGCACCCTGTCCGGCGCCTACGTCGGAGAGGACGGCGAGGTCGTGCGCATGACGGACGACCAGATCCAGCAGGTCGTCGACGCGATCGGCGAGGGCGGATTCACCACCGTCTCACTCGGCGACGGCATCGGCGACTACCGGATCGTGCCGGTGCGCGGGGAGGGATTCTCGGCCATCGCGGGCCTGCCCGTCTCGGAGGTGCGCAGCACCATCGCCGAGACCCTCACCACCATCGTCCTGGTCACCGCGGGCGGACTCCTACTGCTCGCCGCAGCAATCGCGTTCGTGATCCGCGCCGGCCTGAAGCCCCTTCGTGCGGTCGCCGACACCGCGACCCGCGTCGCATCGCTTCCGCTCGCGGAGGGGGCGGTCTCGATCACCGAACGGGTGCCCGACGACGAGACGGACGAGCACACCGAGATCGGCAGGGTCGGCCACGCGCTGAACACCCTGCTCGACCACGTGGGTGAGTCGCTGGACGCGCGCCAGCGCAACGAGGAGCGGATGCGGCGGTTCGTCGCCGACGCCAGCCACGAGCTGCGCACACCGCTCGCCTCCATCCGCGGCTTCTCGGAGCTCTCGCTGCGATCCCTGCGGCAGGCTCGAGGACCGCTGGAACTCGCTGAGCGTCCGGACGGTGAGAGCACCGAGTCGTCACTCGAGCGCATCCAGGCGCAGTCGATCCGCATGACCGCTCTGGTCGAGGATCTCCTGCTGCTGGCGCGCCTGGACGAGGGGCAGGAGCTGGTCTACGGCACCGTCGACCTGTCACGGCTGGCCATCGAGGCGATCGCCGACGCGACTGCGGCCGGACCCGACCACAGCTGGGAGCTGGACCTCGACGAGGAGCCCGTCGTGGTCACCGGCGACTCCGCCCGGCTGCATCAGGTCGTCGGCAACCTTCTGGCCAACGCGCGCACGCATACGCCCGCAGGCACAAACGTGGTTCTGAGTGTCGCCCGAGACGGCGGCGACGCCGTGCTTCGTGTGCGCGACGACGGTCCCGGGGTCGACCCGGCGATCGCCGACGAGCTCTTCGAGCGGTTCTCCCGGGCCGATCGGTCGCGCGCGCGAAAGACCGGCGGCACGGGACTCGGCCTGTCGATCGCACAGGCGATCGTCACCGCGCACGGCGGGACGCTCTCGGTGCGGAGCGTTCCCGGCGACACCACGTTCGAGGTGCGCCTGCCCGCGACCTCGTCGGCTCCGGCCTTCTGAGACTCAGTATCCGCTGAACGCGTCGGTCGTGATCGACCGTGCCCGCTCCAGCGCGGGGGCGAGGTCGGCGATCAGCCCCGCCGGTCCGGAGATGTACGCGTGCCGAGCCGCGATGTCGGGAACCACCTGCAGGAGCCCGGCCGCATCCAGCCGCACGCCGCGGGCCCACATCCAGTGCCGGGGCAGGTTCTCGGGTGCGTCGCGGGTGAAGACGACGACCGGCACCCCCGATGCCTCGAGCTCGTCGCGGAACGCGAGTTCGGATGCTTCCGGCGCGACGTAGACCAGCACGATGTCGCGGTCCTGGTCGGCGAGGCGGGCGTGGCGCAGCTGCGAGACGAAGGGCGTGATGCCGATGCCGGCTGCCACCATGAGCACCGGGCTGCCGGTCTTCTTGGGCAGCACGAAGTCGCCCCACACGCCGGTGACTGCCAGCGCATCCCCGGCCGAGACCTGGGCCAGCGCCTTCTTGTACGAACTGTGCGTCTTCGTGCCCGGGATCTCGCGGAAAGCGACCTTCAAGGTCGGCAGATCCTCCGGGGCGGAGGCGATGCTGAACTCGCGGCGCGTGCCGCGCGCGTCGGGATGCCGGTGCGGGACGTCGAGCTCGAGATACTGCCCCGGCGTGAACGCCACGCGGCGGCGAGCCTGGAAGGTCAGCTCGCGGACCGTCGGGGTGAGCTCCGCACGCGACTGGAGCGTGAGGCGAACCGCCGCGCGGGCCGAGTATGCGAACGCGAACGCCAGGATGTTGCCGATCAGCAGCGCGCGCTCCTGGCCGAGGCTGATCGCGCCGAGATCGATGGGCCAGCCGACGAGGATGCCGACGAGAGCGGCGACCGCGAACTGCTGCCAGCGGCGCGGGGGCATGGTGAGCGGCTCGGACAGCATGAATGCGCCGAGGAAGAGGATGGGAGACGACAGGAGCACCGGCCACAGGATGGCGCCGATGTCGAGGGCGAGCCCGGCATCCTGGTACTGCGAGGAGGTGCGAAGCACCCCGACCGCCACGGCCACGACGACGAACACGCTGATGACGCGCACCTTCTCGGTGCGGAGGACGACCGCCAGTCCCAGGATGATGACGGGGGCGGCGAGCACCGGCGTGCCCACCCACCATGCGGACGCGCCCAGTGCCGGGAGGGCGAGGCTGACGAGTGTCAGCACGGTCGCACCGACCGCAGCGGGATTGAAGATGTGACGCCCCCGCCAGGCGAGCAGGTACTTGGACAGCGATGCCACCGCCCCCGCCAGCGCGATGCCCGCGAGCGCGGCGGGATCGAGTGTCGGGCGCAGCACGAAGAGCAGGATGCCGGCCGTGATCAGCGACGATTCGATCCGCCACGGCAGCCGCAGGACGGCTTGGGATGCGGCATCCACACCGACGCACACGAGTGAGAGCAGCGCGGCCGTGGCCAGCAGCTCCCACGGCGTGGGAGCGATCAGCTGGAAGAACGAGACGGCGAAGGCGATGAGCGCCAGACCCGCCAGCGCGAGCAGCATCAGGCGGTACATCGAGACGCGGCCGAGCACCGCGAAGATGCGGTTCCACGCCGAAGTGAAGGTTCCGATCACACGAACAACTCTGCCGTACTGGCGGGCGACCACTCGACGCGGCCGTCGGTGGTCATCCGCACCCACTGCACGCCCCACTCGGTGGCGAGCTCCGGCCCGCCGTCGAAGAACAGTGCGGTCGCGATGGCGTCCGCCCGCATCGCGGTCGGTGCGACCGCCCACGTCGCGGCGATCGTTCGGACCGGATCGCCGGTTCGCGCATCGAGCACGTGGTGCAGCCCAGCTCCCCACGCGCGGCGGTTCGTCGCCGAGGCGCAGAGGGCGGCATCCGTCAGCTCGATGATCCCGATCGCGCGCCGGGGATCGTACGGATGCTCCAGTGCGATGCGCTGCGGGGCGCCGCGCACGGCGAGATCACCGCTCGCATCGACGACCACGTCGCCGTCGGTCCATGATCGGACCACCTCGAGAACCCTGTCGACGAGGCGCCCCTTGCCGAGCGCGCCGACGTCGATGACGGCCGGTTCGGCGAGGCTGAGCTCACCGCCCGCCCACCGGAGCACCTGCTGCCAGTCTGCGGGCGCCGGCCGCGCACCCCGGTCGACGAACCCGTATGCCGAGTCGTACCCGCGTGCTTCGAGCGACGCCCCGATGAGCGGGCTGACGGCCCCGCCTGTCGCGCGATCGAGTTCCACGTACGCGTCGAGCATGTCGGCGGCATCCGGCGGCGACGGGGCCGCGCCCCCTCGGGCGCCGAGCTGTGCCACGAGCGAGTCCGGTCTGAATCGCGACCATTCACGGTCGAACGCCGACACGACCTCCTCGATCGCCGCGCGCACTCCGGCGCCGAGCGGTGCGGAGGTCTCGATCTGCCATCCGGTGCCGATGGCCTCGAATCGCCAGACCGCAGCGGCGGGCACATCGGTCGGAACGGTCACGACGTGCTCGCTATGCCTTCGCCTCGGACTTGATGGTGTCGATTGCCTGGTTGAAGCCGCCGCTGGTCAGCGAGGATCCGGCGACCCGGCTGACCGAGAGCGAGTCGATGTCCTGACCGACGACCACGTCGGCGATGCCGCCGATGAACTCGCCCTGGTAGCGCTCGGACTCGGCCTTCTGCGGGTTGCCGACGACCTCCACGGCCGTGACGATGTCGTCAGCCAGGGTGACCGTCACCGTGATCGACTCCACCGACTCGGGCGTCGCATACGACCCCTCCGCGGTGTACGTGCCGTCGACGTAGGTGCTGTCAGGCGCCGGCTCGGATGACTCCGTCGCACTCGCCTCCGGCGTCGCGGTCGCGCTGGGCTCGGGGGCGGCGGTGGTCTCGGTCTCGGCCGTGGTGTCGGATGTCGCGCAGCCGGCGAGGGCGAGCGCTCCGGCGACGCCGACGGCGGCGGCTCCGACGCGGAGCGGGCGCGGTACTGCGGCGGTGCGGATCATGATGGTCCTCCTTCTGCGGTGCCTCGCTGCGAGGTCTCCTCCACGCTAAGCGGCGATTCACGGCATCGGCGAAATGTCGCCTATGAAGTCCCTTTGAAGACCGCGCGGCGGCGGCCATCGCGCCTACGCGGCGCCGTCGAACATGCTCGTGACCGAGCCGTCCTCGAAGACCTCGTGGATCGCGCGCGCCAGCAGCGGCGCGATCGGCAGGACCGTCAGCGACGGGAATCGCTTCCGATCCGGGATCGGCACGGTGTCGGTGACGACGACCTCGTCGATCGCCTCGGACTGCAGGCGCTCGGCGGCCGGGTCGCTGAAGATCGCGTGCGTCGCGGCGACGATCACGCGCTCGGCGCCGTTCTTCTTCAGCGCCTCGGCGGCCTTGACGATCGTGCCGCCGGTGTCGATCATGTCGTCGACGAGGAGACAGACGCGTCCGTCGACCTGACCCACGATCTCGTTGACGGTGACCTGGTTGGCGACGTTCGGGTCACGGCGCTTGTGGATGATCGCCAGCGGCGCGCCGAGGCTGTCCGACCAGGTGTCGGCCACGCGCACGCGACCGGTGTCGGGCGAGACGACGGTGAGCTTGGCGCGATCGTCCTCGGTGAGGGTCCGCTCGAAG
Source organism: uncultured Actinomycetota bacterium (assembly GCA_963717585.1). Taxonomy (GTDB): domain Bacteria; phylum Actinomycetota; class Actinomycetes; order Actinomycetales; family Microbacteriaceae; genus Microbacterium. The sequence continues at coordinate 289,110 of CAVQWI010000007.1, forward strand.
TACTCCAGGAGGACCGGCTTGGCGAAGAGGTGGTCCACGGGTCCGTCGAAGAAGCCCTGGATCTGCGCGGCATGCAGGTCGACGCTCATGACGCGGTCGGCCCCGGCGGTCTTGAGGAGGTCCGAGACGAGCCGGGCGCTGATCGGCTCACGGCCGCGGCTCTTCTTGTCCTGGCGCGAGTAGGGGTAGTAGGGGGCCACGACCGTGATGCGCTTCGCGGATGCGCGCTTGGCGGCATCCAGCATGATGAGCGTCTCCATGAGCCATTCGTTGACCGGAGGCCCGAAGCTCTGGATCAGGAAGAAGTCGCAGCCGCGGATCGACACCTCGAAGCGAGTGAGGATCTCGCCGGACGCGAAAGTGCGGTACTCGGTGGGCACCAGCTCGGTTCCCAGGTCCGAGGCGACATCGGCGGAGAGAGCGGGATGAGATCGTCCGCCTGCGATGACGAGCCTTTTCTTGGTCTTTGCTACCAGCCCCGGGGCGATGTCGTTCTCGCGGTCGAGATCAACCGTTTTCCTCTTGCGCGCCATCGTCCGCCTTCTGTGCGGACCGAGCCTTCGCGGCGACCTCCGCCGCGCCGGTCCCCGGTCTGTTCGTCTCGACCCACCCCTCGACATTGCGTTGAGGGGCCACGCTGAGCGCCAGTGCACCGGCGGGCACATCCTTGCGGATCACCGCTCCGGCCCCGGTCTTCGCGCCTGGTCCGATCCTAACGGGAGCCACGAACACGTTGTGCGAGCCGGTGTGCACCTCGTCGCCGATCTCGGTGCGGTGCTTGGCGATGTCGTCGTAGTTCGCGGTGATGGCGCCGGCGCCGAGGTTGACCCCGCTCCCGATCGTGGTGTCGCCGATGTACGAGAGGTGCGGCACCTTGCTGCGCTCGCCGATCGTCGAGTTCTTCGTCTCGACGAACGTGCCGATCTTGCCCCTGTCGCCGAGGTAGGTTCCCGGGCGGAGGTAGGCGAAAGGTCCGACCGTTGCTCCCGCGCCGATCACGGCCAGAGTGGCGTCGGTGCGGGTGACGACGGCGTTCTCCCCGACCTCGCAGTCGACCAGGCTCGTGTCGGGTCCGACCGTCGCGCCGGCGCCGATGGCCGTCGAACGCAGGATGTGGGTGTTGGGCAGCACGGTGACATCGGGCGCGAGAGTCGCATCGACGTCGATCCAGGTGGTGGCGGGGTCCAGGATCATCGCTCCGTCGAGCTGCCAGCGACGCACCGTCCGCGCGTTGAGGATGCGCGCGGCCTCCGACAGCTGCACGCGGTCGTTGACGCCCAGCGCGGCCGCGGCATCCGTCGCCTGTGTCACGGCTACGGCGAGCCGGGAGTCGCGCAGCAGAGCGACGACATCCGTCAGGTAGCGCTCCCCCTGCGCGTTCGCCGTGCCGACGAGCGATATGTGGGCGCGAAGCGGGGCGGACTGGAAGACGTAGACGCCGGCGTTTATCTCGGTGACGGATGCCTCGTCCTGCGTGGCGTCCTTCTGCTCGACGATCCGCCGCACCCCTCCCGCGTCGTCGCGGATCACCCGGCCGTACCCGGTCGCGTCGTCGACGACCGCGCTGAGCACGGTCGCGGCGGCCCCGCTCTCGCGGTGGGTGCGGATCAGGCGGGCGAGCGTGTCGTCGTCCAGGAGCGGCACGTCGCCGCTGAGGACGAGCACGTCACCGGCGAAGTCGGGAACCTGCGCGAGCGCCACTTCGACGGCGCGACCCGTTCCGGGAACCTCGTCCTGGTCGACGACCACGACCTCGGGTGCGACGCCGAGCACCGCATCGGCCACCATGTCGCGTTCATGCCGGACGACCACCAGGACGCTCTGCGGGTGAAGCGCCCGCGCCGTGTGGAGAACATGACCGAGCAGCGGGCGTCCGCCGATGCGATGCAGCACCTTGGGGATCGCCGATTTCATCCGGGTTCCCTGGCCCGCGGCGAGGATGACGACGGCCAGCTGGGGTTCGGTGATGTTCTCAGACATGCTCCGCCGCCAGGATTCGAACCTAGACCTAACAGCTCCAAAGGCTGTCGTGCTGCCATTACACCACGGCGGACCGCGGCCCCCGCCTGCAGAGGGAGCGGCCGCCTGACAAGTCTGCCAGACGGCCGCAGGGACCCCGCCGGATGCCCGCCACCACCTGTCCGCGGCTTCGAGGGGGCGCCGGCGCGCCGACCGCGATAATGGGGACATGGCGCAGGAGACGGACGAGGTCGATCGGATCGTCGAGGCGTGGATCGCCCAGCGTCCCGACCTGGACTTCTCACCGCTCGAGGTGCTCTCGCGCGTGGACCGGCTGTCGCGCCACCTCGATCGGGCCCGACGCGACGCGTTCCGTCGCAGCGAGCTGGAGCCGTGGGAGTGGGACGTGCTGTCGGCCCTGCGCCGGGCGGGAGAGCCGTTCCAACTCAGTCCGAAGCAGCTGCTGCAGCAGACGCTGGTCTCCAGCGGCACGATGACCAACCGGATCGACCGGCTGGCCGGCCGGCGGCTCGTTCACCGCGAGGCCGACCCCGACGACGGGCGCAGCATCCTGGTGACCCTCACCGAGGACGGGCGGACCCGTGTGGATGCCGCCATCACCCGCCTCGTCGACGCCGAGGCGCTGCTGCTTGACACGCTGTCGCGCTCCGACCGCGAGCGCCTTGCGGCGCTTCTGCGGAAACTGAGCCTCGGATTCGACTCCTGACCGGGCTTGAGCCCGGCGCGGCGTAGAATTCCGTGTGCCCTCAGCCGATCCTCGTCCCGTGCCTCGCGACCTCGAGCCGAGCGGCATCGACCCGATCGAGCTCGGGATCACCCTCCAGGTCCTGGCGCAGATGACCGAGGTCGACCCCACCCATCCGGACTACATCACGGTTCGCCGGGCCACGGCGAAGATGTTCAAGGACGCCAAGAAGGAGCGCCGGCTGGAGAAGCGGGCGACCATCGCGGACGCCGACCGCTCGGTGATCGCGGCGACGGCGACGGGTGCGCCCGACCGGATCGACGACGAGACGCGCGGCATCCCTCTGGAGACCCGCGCCGACTCGGCCAGCGCAGGGACACTCCTGCGGCCGCGGCCCTGCTACATCTGCAAGCAGCTGTACACGCAGGTCGACGCGTTCTACCACCAGCTCTGCCCGACCTGTGCGGCGATGAGCCACCTGAAGCGGGAGGCGCGCACCGATCTCACCGGCAAACGCGCACTCCTCACGGGGGGCCGGGCCAAGATCGGCATGTACATCGCGCTTCGCCTGCTGCGGGACGGGGCGCACACGACGATCACGACACGCTTCCCCCGCGATGCCGTGCGCAGGTTCACCAGCCTGCCCGACTCTGCCGAGTGGATCGACCGGCTGCGGGTCGTGGGCATCGACCTGCGCGATCCCGCGCAGGTCATCGGCCTCGTGGAGTCAGTGGCCGCGCAGGGACCGCTGGACATCCTCATCAACAACGCCACCCAGACCGTCCGCCGCTCGCCGGGTGCCTACCAGCCGCTGGTGGATGCCGAGCTCGCGCCCCTGCCGGACGGCCCGCTCCCCGAGCTGGTGACCTTCGGCCACACCAACGACGCGCACCCGCTCGCACTCGCGGAGTCGGTGAACGCGCATCCGATCCTGGCCGCGGCGGCGGCCCGCGCCGAGGAGCTGACAGAGCAGGCGCTGGCCGCAGGCTCCAGCTCGCTCGAGCGCCTCGCGGCAGGCACCGCGATCGACGCCGGCGGGCTGCTGCCCGACCTGCACGACTCGAACTCGTGGACCCAGCACGTGCAGGAGGTCGATCCGCTGGAGATGCTCGAGGTGCAGCTTGCGAACACCACCGCGCCGTTCCTGCTCGTGTCCGGTCTGCGACCTTCGCTCGCCGCGAGCAGCGCCCGGCGCACGTACGTCGTGAACGTCAGCGCGATGGAGGGTGTGTTCGGGCGCGGCTACAAAGGACCCGGGCATCCGCACACGAACATGGCCAAGGCCGCGGTGAACATGCTCACGCGCACGAGCGCGCGCGAGATGTTCGAGACGGATCGCATCCTGATGACGAGTGTCGACACCGGCTGGATCACCGACGAACGTCCCCATCCCACGAAGGTCCGCCTCGCCGAAGAGGGTTTTCACGCGCCGCTCGATCTGATCGACGGCGCTGCGCGCGTCTACGACCCGATCGTGCGCGGCGAGCGCGGGGAGGACGTGTTCGGCGTGTTCCTGAAGGACTACTCGGTCGGCAGCTGGTGAAGCCGGCGGAGTTCCTGCGCGCAGCGCCGCTGGGCACGCGCATCGTCGTGAGGCATCTCCTCGACGACGGGCGGGCGACCGATGCCGTCGGCTACCTTCGCGAGCGCGACGCCGAAAGCGTCGTCGTCGAGACCAAGCGAGGGCGTGAGAGCGTCCTGCTGGCGACAGTGATCGCGGCTAAGGCGGTTCCGCCGCCGCCGGCGCCGCGGATGCGAAGATCCGCCCCGTGACCTGAGCACGACTTCTCCTCGGAGCCCGCAGCTCATCTCGCGTCGGCGCGGAGGCCCTGCCTGCTCTCGTAGGGCGCGCCCAGCAGACGTCGCGGGCCTCTGGGAGTGTCGGGTGCACCACGCTCCCCGCCTAGGCTGGAGGGATGGCCCACCTCCTCGGCGGCGAGCATCTGCACGTCGAGTTCCCCGCGAAAGTCGTGCTCGACGACGTCACCGTCGGCATCGACGGCGGCGACCGCATCGGCATCGTCGGGCGCAACGGCGACGGCAAGTCGACCCTCATGAAGGTGCTGACCGGCCGCCTCGAACCGGATGCCGGGCGCGTGACGCTCCGCGGCGGCATCCGAGTCGGGATGCTTGCGCAGGACGACGACCTGCCCGACGAAGAGACCGTGCGCCACGCGATCGTCGGCGATCGTCCGGAACACGAATGGCTCGGCGACGCGCGCGTGCGCGACGTACTCGACGGACTGCTGCGCGACGTGCCCCTCGACACGGTCGTCGCCGGGCTCTCCGGCGGTCAGCGCCGCCGCGTGGGGCTCGCCCGGTTGCTCGTCGGCGAGTGGGACGTGGTCGCACTCGACGAGCCCACCAACCACCTGGACGTCGAGGGCGTCGCATGGCTGGCCGCACATCTGGCCGACCGATGGGCGCGCAACGCAGGCGGACTGCTGCTCGTCACGCACGACCGCTGGTTCCTGGATGCGGTGTGCACGCGCATGTGGGAGGTCCACGACGGCACGGTCGATCCGTTCGAGGGCGGCTACGCGGCCTACGTGCTCCAGCGGGTGGAGCGCCAGCGCCAGTCGGCGGTCGCCGAGACGAAGCGGCGCAACATCCTGCGCAAGGAGCTCGCGTGGCTGCGCCGCGGAGCGCCGGCTCGCACGTCGAAGCCCAAGTTCCGCATCGACGCCGCGACCCAGCTCATCGAAGACGAGCCGCCCCCGCGAGACAACGTGGAGCTTGCCAAGCTCGCCACGGCGCGGCTGGGCAAGGACGTCGTCGACCTGCTGGATGCCGGTGTTGACTACGGATCCGGTCCGATCCTCCGAGAGGTCGAGTGGCGCATCGCGCCGGGCGAGCGCACCGGCATCCTCGGACCGAACGGCGTCGGCAAGTCCACGCTGCTCGGCCTCGTCTCGGGCGACGTCGAGCCGACCTCGGGCCGGGTCAAACGAGGCAAGACGGTGCAGGTCGCGGTGCTCAGCCAGCGGCTGACCGAGCTCGACCAGTATGCGGACGAGCGCGTGCGCGACGTGCTGGCGCTGCAGAAGACCTCGTATGTCGCCGGCGGCAAGGAGCTCACCCCGACCCAGCTCCTGGAGCGCCTCGGGTTCCGATCCTCGGAGCTGTCGACGCCCGTCCGCGACCTGTCAGGTGGTCAGAAACGTCGCCTTCAGCTGCTGCTGGTGCTCCTGGGCGAGCCGAACGTGCTGATCCTCGACGAGCCCTCCAACGACCTCGACACCGACATGCTCGCGGCGCTCGAGGATCTGCTGGACTCCTGGCCGGGTACCCTGCTGGTGGTCTCGCACGACCGGTACCTCATCGAGCGCGTGACAGATCAGCAGTACGCGATCGAGAATCGCGGCCTGCGGCACCTGCCCGGCGGTGTGGACGAGTACCTCCGCCGCCGTGCGGCCGCGCGCGATGCGCCCGCGCCAGCGAGCGTCGCGGCCGCTCCAGCGACGGACCGGCTCACCGGCGCGGAGCGACGCACCGCCGAGAAGGAGCTGAGCGCGATCGATCGGCAGCTTGCGAAGCTCGCACAGCGCATCTCCTCCGCCCACGACGACCTCGCCACGCACGACCAGTCCGACTACGTCGGCATCGGCCGGCTGAACGCAGACCTCCAGGCGATGGAGGCGGATGTCGCGGCGCTCGAAGAGCGCTGGCTCGAGGTCGGCGAGGCTCTGGGGCACTGAGCAGGCCCTTCGCCTGACCGCGGGCGGCCGACCGAACGCGAGACTGCAACCGGGCGGCGAGACAGCGGGTGAACCCCGCAGTCTCGACGCGCCGGCGCAGTCTCGCGGTCAGGGGACGATCAGAGCAGGCCGTTCTCCTCCAGCCACGCCTTCGCGATGTCCGGGGTCGACTCCTGGTCGACGGTGCTCTGCACGTTGAGGGCGACCAGGCCCTCGGGCGTCAGTGCGGCGCTGATCGCGTTGATGATGTCGGCCGCGCCGTCGGGAAGTTCGCCGCTCACGACCGGGACGACGTTCGAGGCGAGGAACAGACCCTCGGGGTCTTCGAGCACGACGAGGTCGTCGGTCTGGATGCGCGGGTCGGCCGTGTAGACGTTCGCGACCTGGATCGTGTCGGCCAGCAGAGCCTCGACCGTGGTGTCGGCGGTCGGCGAGAACTGGACCGTCACGCCGTAGGTCTCGAGCAGGCCGGTCGGGCCGTAGGGACGCTCGGCGAGCTCGGGCGCGCCGCCCAGCGTCAGCGGCGTGGTGACCTTCGCGAGATCTCCGATCTGCACGAGCGAGTTCGCGTCGGCGAACGCCTTCGTCACGGTGTACGAGTCCTGGTCGGTCGCGCTGGACTGATCCAGCACGCTGAGGCCCTCGGGCAGTGCGTCGGGCAGCGCTGCGTACACGTCGTCGGAGGTGCGCGCGGTCGTCTCGGGGTCGAAGAACTGAAGGAGGTTGCCCGAGTACTCCGGGAACAGCGTGATCTCGCCCGCCTCGAGAGCCGGGATGTAGGCGTCGCGCTGACCAGAGTTGAATGCGTCGCGAGAGACGTCGAAGCCGCCGTTCTCGAGCGCCTGAGCGTAGATCTCGGCGATGATCTCGTTCGAGTAGTACGCCTGCGAGCCGATGACGATCGTGTCGCCCGCGCTCGGTGCGTCGGTCTCGGGTGCGAGGGGGTCACTGGATGCGCAGCCGGCCGCGACGAGCGTCACGCCGGTCAGGACGGCAGCGGCGAGCGCGAGCCGGGACTTGGTTGCTGTGAACATGGGTTCTCTTCCTCTGGGGTTGGGGATATCGAGTTTCAGGCGCGAGCAGAGGCCGCCGCGCGAGCGGTCGCCGTTCTCTTCGGGGCGGCGCGATGTTCGGATTGCGCGGCGCGGACGCCCGCCGGGATGGAGGCGCGCTGCAGCAGCGCGAAGACGCCGTCGAGGACGAGCGCGAGCGCGGCCACCAGCAGAGCGCCGCCGAGCACGATGTCGAAGCGACGCAGCGGGATTCCGGCGAGGATGTACTGGCCGAGCCCGCCGAGGTTGACGTACGCGGCGATCGTGACCGTCGCGACGACCTGCAGGGTCGCCGAGCGCAGGCCGGCGACCAGGAGGGAGAGCCCGAGCGGCACCTCCACCCGCCACAGGACCTGCCACTGGGTCATGCCCATCGAGCGTGCCGCGTCGATCACCTTGCGGTCGATGGCCTCGAAGCCGGCGTAGGCGCCAGCGAGGATCGACGGGATCGCCAGCAGGACGAACGTGATGACCGCGGCCTCCGGCGTCCGCAGAACCCCGAACAGCAGGACGAGCAGGATGAGCAGGCCGAAAGAGGGAATGGCGCGTGCGGCACCCGAGACCGCGACGGCGATGTCGCGACCCTTGCCGGTGTGGCCGATCAGCCAGCCCAGCGGGATCGCGATCAATGCGGCGATCGCGACCGAGATGAAGGTGTAGGCGAGGTGCTGGGCGAGGGCGACCGGGATGGGAGCGAGGCCGCGCCCGGGGTCGCCGGAGAAGATCCACGCGATCGCTTGGGCGATGAGGTTCATGCCACACTCACCTCGAGCGGAAGAGCGCCGCGGCGGGCGCGCCGACGCTGCGCGCGAGACCATGGCATCAGCACGCGGCCGGCCGCGATGAGCAGTCCGTCGATGACCAGAGCGATGATCAGCACGGCCACGATGCCCGCAATCACCTCCGGGATGATCCGCCGCTGCGACCCGTTGGTGAACAGGTAGCCGAGGTTCGTGATGCCGATCAGCGCGCCGACGGTCGCGAGCGCGATCGTGCTGACCGCGGTCACCCGCAGGCCGGCGAGGATGACCGGTCCGGCCAGCGGGAAGTCGACCGCCCAGAACCGTCGACCGGAGCCGTACCCGAGCGCCGTCGCGGACAGGCGCACGGAACTGTCGACCGAACCCAGCCCGTCGGCCACCGATCGGACCATGAGCGCGATCGCGTAGATGGTCAGCGCGAGGATCAGGTTGATCTCGCTCAGAATCGGTGTGCCGAGCAGCACCGGGAGGATCGGCAGCAGCGCGAGCGAGGGGATCGTGTAGAGGAGGCCGGTCACCGTCAGGATGCCGCCGCGTGCCGCGCCGGTACCGCCAGGCGAGCCAGCCGAGCGGCAGGGACAGCACGAAGCCCAGGATGATCGCGATGACCGACTGGCGCAGGTGCACGAGCGCCAGCTCCCAGATCAGATCGAGGTTGTTCGCAACCCAGTTCACTGTGCCGCCTCCCGCGCAGCATCCCTCACGATCGAGCCCTGGGTGCGCCCTTCGCTGTCGACTACCACCGTCCCGTGCGGCGTCTGCTTCAGCGAGAGCGCGCGCTTGCCGCGATCGGACCCGATGAAGGTCGCCACGAAGTCGTCCGCGGGGTCTTCGATGATCTCGCTCGGGGAGCCTACCTGCGCGATCCGCGCGCCCTTCTGGAGGATCACGACCTGGTCGCCGAGCAGGAAGGCCTCGTCGATGTCGTGCGTGACGAACACGACCGTCTTGCCGAGCTCGCGCTGCAGGCGGATGAGCTCCTGCTGCAGGTCGGCTCGCACGATGGGGTCTACCGCGCCGAACGGTTCGTCCATGAGCAGGATGTTGGGATCTGCGGCGAGTCCGCGTGCGACGCCGACGCGCTGCTGCTGCCCGCCGGACAGCTGGCTGGGATAGCGCTTGGCGAGCGAGCGGTCCAGCCCGACGGTGTCGAGCAGGTCGAGGGCCTGCTCGCGCGCCTGCTTCTTCGGCACTCCGCTGAGCACCGGCACGGTGGCGACGTTGTCGATCACGCTGAAGTGCGGCATGAGGCCGGAGTTCTGCATGACGTAGCCGATGCTTCGCCGCAGAGCCACCGCGTCGCGCGCCAGGATGCTGTCGCCGTCGATCTCGATCTCGCCGGCGGTCGGCTCGACCATGCGGTTGATCATGCGCAGCAGAGTCGTCTTGCCACAGCCCGATGAGCCGACGAAGACCGTGGTCTTGTGGGCGGGGATGACCAGACTGAAGTCCTCGACGGCGCGCGTGCCGTCGGGGAACTCCTTGGTGACCGATGTGAACTCGATCATCGAGCGGACTCCTCGCCGATCACCATTGCATCCAGTCGCGCCTGCATGGGTTCCTTCCGGGAACGCGGAATCATCGGGAGATACTCGTCGCGCCTCGTCGCAGCGGCCGGGATCCCGGCCGCTTTTCGAGCGTAGCGAAAGCCACGGACACCGGCTCCGAAATGACCCTGCATTGCGCCCCCGTCAGGCTCCCGCTATCGTGCGGCGCCCGAGCGCGGAATTCCGCCTAGAGGACGCGGGCGCCGTGCACCGGTCCGTGCACGTGGAGTGCCTCGTAGCCGGCCGCGGAGAGCACCACCTGCAGCTCCAGCGCCGACTCCGGGTCGCCCGCAAGGAAGGCCAGCGTCGGCCCCGATCCGGAGACCAGGCCGATGAGAGCCCCGGCCTGCTCGCCCAGCTCGAGGGCATCCCGCAGCTGCGGGCGCAGCGACAGCGCCGCCGCCTGCAGATCGTTCCGCGCTCGCTCGGCGAGGGCGATCGGATCGCCGGCACGAAGCGCCTGCAGGACGCCGAGGTGCACGGTGGGGACACGTGCGGCCCGGACGATGTCAGGGTGCGTGCGCAGCGCGTCCAGGTGCGAATACACCTCGGGGGTCGACAGGCCTGCGTCCGACGGGACCACGACCCAGTCGAAGCGTCCCTTGGCGAGCGCCGGGCTCAGCTGATCGCCGCGTCCGGTGCCGATCGCGGTCCCGCCCATCAGGGCGAACGGCACATCGGCACCCAGGCGAGATGCCAGCTGATGCAGCTGCGCCGCGCCGAGGTCGGCTCCCCACAGGGCATCGCAGGCGACCAGCGCGGCGGCCGCATCCGCCGAACCGCCGCCCATGCCGCCCGCCACCGGAACGTGCTTGACGATGTCCAGATGCACCCCGCCGTCGAAGCCGATGCGCTGTGCGACCAGCCGTGCGGCGCGGAGGGCGAGGTTGCGGTCGTCCGCCGGCACGGAGGAGACGTCGACGGTCCCCGACACCGACACGGAGAAGTCCGCGGCGGGCTCGGCCCACACGTCCTCCCACAGCGACACGGCCTGGTAGGCGGAGGCGACCTCGTGGTACCCGTCGTCCTGGACGTCGCCCACCTCGAAGAAGAGGTTCAGCTTGCCCGGCGCCCTCACGTGGACGCGGTCGGCGACGACGGACTGAGTCACAGCTGGGTCGACTCCGCCCACAGGTCGACGTCGATGCCGTCGGAGAGCGTGTCGATCTGCTCGAGCTCCTCGGTGGAGAACGCGGGGCCGTTCAGCGCCGCGAGATTCTCGTCCAGCTGATCCGTGCGAGAGGCCCCGATGAGCGCCGAGGTCACCACCGGATCGCGCAGCACCCACTGGATCGCCAGCTGCGCCAGCGTCTGACCCCGCTCCCGGGCTATCACGTCCAGCGAGCGCAGCGCCGCCAGCCCACGCCCGGACAGTTTGGAGTGCGGCAGCGACGAGCGCTTCTGCGCGCGGTCCGCCGCCGTCCCGTCCTCGAGGTACTTGGCGGTCAGGAGCCCCTGTGCCAGCGGCGTGAACGCGATCGCGCCCATGCCCTCCTGCTTGAGGACGCCCGTCAGCCCGTCCTCGACCCACCGGTTCAGGATCGAGTACGCGGGCTGGTGGATCACCAGCGGCGTGCCGAGGCTGCGTGCGACGGCGGCGGCGGTGGCGGTGCGCTCTGCGCTGTACGAGGAGATCCCGACATACAGCGCCTTTCCCTGACGTACGAGCGTGTCCAGTGCCCCGATCGTCTCCTCGATCGGGGTCACCGAGTCGACGCGGTGCGAATAGAAGATGTCGACGTAGTCCAGACTCATCCGCGCCAGAGACTGATCGGCGCTCGCGAGGATGTACTTCCGGGAGGCGAGATCGCCGTAGGGACCGGGCCACATGTCCCATCCCGCCTTGGACGAGATGATGAGCTCATCGCGGTACGGGTGGAAGTCCTCGCGCATCATGCGGCCGAAATTGGTCTCGGCGGTCCCATACGGCGGACCGTAGTTGTTCGCCAGGTCGAAGTGCGTGATGCCCTTGTCGAACGCGTGCCGCAGAAGCTCGCGCTGCCGGTCGAACGGGATGTTGTCGCCGAAGTTCCACCACAGGCCGAGCGAGAGCGGCGGCAGGTAGAGTCCGGACGAGCCGACCTGACGGTAGTCCGTTCCGGTGTATCGGTCTGAGGCGGCCGTGTACGGCCGGTGGATGTCCTTGACGTCGGGGCGGAATCGGGGTGCGTCGGTCACGTCCCGAGCCTAGCCCGGGCGATACTGCCGGGTCACGGCATGCGCCGCGGGACCCCGGCGACGAGGAGCGCCCTTCCTCCTGCGCCTGGCGACTGATCCCGACGCGAAATCTGCGCGAAATGCGCGGCGCATAGTCTTGCCCTCTGATCATCGAGGAGACCCATGGCGACGCTGTCCGCATTGCCCGCACATCCCCGCATCTGGGCCGCTCTGCTCGAACGAGACGACATCGTCCTGGACCGGGGCGTTCTGCGGCTGCGCCACGACCGCACCACGCCCGAGGACGCGCGCACGGAGGACCTTCTGCTGGTCGCGACCGCGCTCGAATCGGCGGGCATCGCCATGCTGCTCGTGCGGCACGACGTGCGGATTCCGGCGCTCGTCGTCGATGTCGCGGATGCCGCAGCGGCCGTGGCCGCCCTTCACGAGCTGCCCGAGCCGCTGTACGTCAAGCGCAAGGCCCACGCAGCGACGCTGGCCGCCGAACTCGGCGATCCCGCGGCCGTCCCTGCCTCGATCCGCGTCTTCCGCCCGCGGATCTCGACCTCCGGTGACCTGCGCTACGACCACGAGATCGGCATCCGCCTGGAGTTCTGGCGTTTCGGAACCGAGCTCGTCGAGGCTCCCTCCGACAACGCGCTGACGCGTCGCATCACGCCGGCGGGCGATGTGAGTTTCACAGAGACTCATCGGTACGGCAGGGCGTGGCGCACGCTCGCCGGCATGTTCGACGTGCACCCGGCGGAGTTCACCGACGACGTCGACATGGTCTTCTCGTGGGTCGACGGCTCCTCCAACGATTTCCAGCGGCAGCGGGCCGCTCAGATGGCCGAGTACGTCGTCGGCGAGGGCGATGACGGCCCGGCCCGCTACCGCCACGTCGACGAGCTGCGCTATGCGCTGCGGAGCGTGCACATGTACGCGCCCTGGGTGCGGCGCATCTTCATCGCGACCGACTCCCCCGCTCCGGCGTGGCTGCTCGATCACCCCCGGGTGACGATCGTGCGCAGCGAGGAGTTCTTCGCCGACACCTCGGTGCTGCCGATCCACAACTCGCACGCCGTCGAGGCGCAGCTGCACCGGATCGAGGGACTGGCCGAGCACTTCCTCTACTCGAACGACGACATGTTCTTCGGGCGCCCGGTCGAACCGGAGCTGTTCTTCTCGCCGGCCGGCATCACGCGCTTCGTCGAGTGCGGAGTTCGGATCGGGGCGGGTGAGTCAGCAGTGCAGCGCAGCGGCCACGACAACGCGCTGCGCGTGAACCGCGCCCTCCTGCACGAGCGCTTCGGGCGGACGATCACTCGCGACCTCGAGCACTGCGCCACCCCCCTGCGCCGCAGCGTCATGGCCGAGGTCGAACAGGCTTTTCCGGACGACTTCGCGCGGACGGCGGCATCCCGGTTCCGCTCGGCGACCGACATCTCGGTCACCAACAGCCTGTACCACTACTACGCGCAGTTCACGGGACGAGCGACCGCCACCACCCGACCGCGCGTGCGGTACGTGCAGACGACGCTCGCCGCCTCGCTCGCGGGCATGGAGCGGCTCGCCCGCCGGCGTGACGTGGACATGTTCTGCCTCAACGACGGCGGCTCGGCCGAGATGCCCGAGGAGCTGCGCGTGCGCACCGTCACCGGCATCCTCGAGCGGATGTTCCCGGTGATCGCGCCGTGGGAGCGCGCCGAGGTCACCGCAGAACGGGAATCGGCTCCGTCGGCGGAGCGATCCGCCGTGGCGCGCTGAGCGGCAGCACGCCCGCGTCGGCGAGGCGGCGCTGAGCCTCGTTCGCGTCGATGTGCTCGAGCGTGTTCGGCGCGTCGACCGGCACGACCGAATGCACCACCGTGTCGTCGTAGACGTGCACCATGTTGAACGCCTGGGCGCCGTCCTGCGGTCGGGTTCCGCCCGCCGGGACGGTGAGGTCCTGCGCGTAGCACGTCGATGACGCCACCGACACGGGGATCCCCGCGAACGTGGCGAAGGTCGAATAGTGCAGGTGGCCGGCGACGATGGCGCGCACATCGGTGCCGCGGACGACCCGCGCCAGGCGCGCCTGGTCGCGCAGCTCCACACTGCCCGCGAGAGGCAGCACGCTGGGCACCGGCGGGTGGTGCATCGCCAGGATCGTGCCGAGCGGAGCCGGAGTCGCCAGCACGTCGGCGAGCCATGCGAGCTGTGAGTCCCGCAGCTCGCCGTGGTGGAAGCCGGGGACGGTCGAGTCCAGGGTGACCAGACGAAGGCCGTCGAGCTCGTCGACGGTGTCGACCGGCTGCGGGTCGATCGGTGCCTGTTCGTCGAGCAGCCGCGCGCGGAACTGGGTGCGATCGTCGTGATTGCCCATCACCCAGAACACCCGCGTCCCGAGGCGCTCGGCGAACGGCTCGACCAGGGCGCGCAGCTCGCCGTACGCGTCGCCTTCGCCGAGATCGGCCAGGTCGCCGGTGAAGACGATGGCGTCCGGCGCGATCCCGGATGCCTCGATCACCGCGAGCGCGCGGGCCAGGTGATCCGTCGCGTCGACCAGGTCGAACAGCCGCGATCCGGCCGCGCGGAGATGCGTGTCGCTCAGGTGCAGGAGGACGCGCTCCGGCGCCGGATACTCCGCGGTGCGCATGGGACCCCTCCCCTACGGCGCCGCACGAGCGCCGATCCACCACACTGGCGAACCTGCGCAAATGTTACAGGCATGTTTCGTGAACACCCGGGCACCGGCGCGCGAACAGTCGCAGAACGCAACGTCAGGATGCGCGGGCGATGCGCAGGAAGTCGTCGACCCCCAGCTCCTCGCCGCGTGCGGTGGGAGCGACTCCTGCGCTCTCCAGAACGGCGGATGCGGCAGCCGACGAACCGCCGAGCACCCCCGAGACCGCCTGCCGCAGCATCTTGCGTCGCTGCTGGAATGCAGCATCCACGATCTGGAAGGTGCGCAGCCGCTCGGCCTCGGTCCCGCGCGGTGCGGCGTCGCGGGTGAACGCGACGAGCACGCTGTCGACGTTCGGCACCGGCCAGAACACCTGGCGCGACACCGTGCCGGCGAGCCGCCACGGTCCGTACCACGCGGCTTTCACGCTGGGAGTGCCGTAGATCTTGGAGCCGGGGGGCGCAGCGAGTCGCTCGCCGACCTCCGCCTGCACCATCACGACGCCGCGTTGCAGCTGCGGAAAGGTCTCCAGGAAGTGCAGGAGCACCGGGACCGAGACGTTGTACGGGAGGTTGGCGACGAGGACCGTAGGGTCTCCGGGCAGCTCGGAGACACGGAGCGCATCGGCATCCACGACCTGCAGAGCCCGCTGCCCGACACCGTGCGCAGCCGCGGTGACAGGCAGCCGCGCAGCCAGGCGGTGGTCGATCTCGACGGCGGTGACGGATGCTCCGGTCTCGAGGATCGCCAGGGTCAACGACCCGAGGCCGGGGCCGACTTCGACGACGGTCTCGCCGGGCTGCACTCCGGCGACCTGCACGATCCGGCGCACCGTGTTCGCATCGACCACGAAATTCTGCCCGAGCTTCTTGGTCGGCGTGACGTCCAGTTCCGCTGCGAGCGCGCGGATCTCGGCCGCGCCGAGAAGTGTCACGGGCATGGGTTCACTGTAACGGCGGCAGCTCGGCGTGCGCGGCGCGTTCCCTTGACATGGTCGCGCGGCTCGGGCCAGTGTGGGGCCAGGCGGGCACCCCGTTCGTCACGGAGGCTTCACCGAGG
This sequence comes from uncultured Actinomycetota bacterium, assembly GCA_963717585.1. Classification (GTDB taxonomy): domain Bacteria; phylum Actinomycetota; class Actinomycetes; order Actinomycetales; family Microbacteriaceae; genus Microbacterium. The sequence goes on from CAVQWI010000007.1 coordinate 304,714, forward strand.
AGGACCGCCGATGAGTTCGGCTCAGACATCCGACCCCAACGTCTCCGTGCCGATCGCGCGTGTCGTCCTCGTCGCGGCGACCGCGGCACTGGGCGGTTTCCTCTTCGGATTCGACACGGCCGTCATCAACGGCGCCGTGAGCGCGATCGGAGAGCAGTTCGACACCGGTCCGTTCCTGCTCGGCTTCGCCGTCGCGTCCGCACTGATCGGCTGCGCGATCGGCGCATGGTTCGCCGGCCGCATCGCCGACCGCTACGGGCGCATCCGGGTGATGCTCATCGCCGCCCTCCTGTTCATCATCAGCGCGATCGGCTGCGCGCTCGCGTTCAGCGTCTGGGACCTGTCGTTCTGGCGCGTCGTGGGAGGCCTGGGGGTGGGTGCGGCATCCGTCATCGCCCCCGCCTACATCGCGGAGGTCTCGCCACCCGCGTATCGCGGGCGCCTCGGATCGCTCCAGCAGCTGGCGATCGTGTCGGGCATCTTCGTCGCGCTCCTCAGCGACGCGGCGATCGTGGCCGCAGCCGGCACCGCGACGGCGCCGTGGCTCCTCGGGCTCGAAGCATGGCGGTGGATGTTCCTGGTCGCCGTCGTGCCGGCCCTGGTCTACGGCGCGATGGCCCTGACCATCCCCGAGTCGCCCCGCTACCTCATCGCGCGCGGCCAGATGTCCAAGGCCAAGGAAGTCCTCACCCGCTACGTCGGCGGCAACGTCGAGAAGACCTCGACCGACATCCTCAAGACCGTCGAAGGCAAGTCGGACCGGCCGCGGTTCGCCATCCTCAGGCGAGGCAAGTTCGGGCTGCTGCCGATCGTCTGGGTCGGCATCGGTCTGTCGGTGCTGCAGCAGTTCACGGGCATCAACGTCATCTTCTACTACTCGACCACGCTGTGGCAGGCCGTCGGATTCACCGAGCAGGACTCCCTCACGATCACCGTGATCACCTCGGTGACCAACATCCTCACGACGATCGTCGCGATCATGCTGATCGACAGGGTCGGGCGCAAGCCGCTCCTGCTGGTGGGTGCGATCGGGCAGTTCGTCTGCCTGGCCGTGCTGACGCTCATGTTCGCCACCGCGACGGTGGTCGACGGGCAGCCCGTGCTCGAAGGCGCAGCCGGAACGACGGCGCTCATCGCCGCGAACCTGTACGTCGTGTTCTTCGGCGCATCGTGGGGACCGGTGGTGTGGGTGCTGCTGGGTGAGATGTTCAGCAACAAGATCCGCGCGGTCGCCCTGTCGGTGGCAGCCGCCGCGCAGTGGGCTGCCAACTTCGTCATCTCGACGACGTTCCCCGCGCTGGCCTCCGTGGGGCTCGGCCTCGCCTACGGCGTGTACACGTTCTTCGCGTTCGTCGCGATCTTCTTCGTGATCAAGTTCGTCAAGGAGACCAAGGGCCGCACGCTCGAGTCGATGAGCGAGGACGCGCTGGTTCAGAAAGCGCCGTAGACAGCGTAGGTGTTCGCCGCGCCGCGGGTCGCCGGACTCGATGATCGTCAGCGTCGAAGCGACTTGCTATACACCATCAATGGCCCTGAAATCAAGCTCCGATCCGTTGACTTAGCCTTGATGACGAGTTGCCCGTCCCAGTGTTGCGCCGGTCCCACCCGCCGACCAGGCCAACCAGACGGAACTTTCCATGACACGCCGACAGGCCACCCACAACGCCCCGCGCACGCCTCCCGCGCCGACCCGCGGGGAACCCTCCCCCGTGATGATCCTCCTCGTCATCGTCGCGACGATAGGCGTTCTCGCCTATGGTGCGTTCCTCCTCGATCCACGCAATCGCGGTGATCTCCTGCCGTACGCGATGGTGATCGTCGCTGAGTCGATCCTCGTTCTGCATGCGCTGCTGTCCATGTGGACGATCCTCTCCAGCGGGTACAACCCCCGAGACTTCGCTTACCACGATGCAGCCGGGAAGCTCTTCCCCGGTGCTGCCGATGGTGATGAGACGCCGCACGTCGATGGCCGCCCGGTGCTTGTGGACGTCCTGGTCACCGTCTACGGCGAAGACATCGACGTCGTCCGCAGGACACTGACAGCGGCACTCGCGATGCACGGCAGCCACCGGACGTGGGTCCTGGACGACGGCCGCTCGGACGACGTCCGCGACCTCGCAGCAGAACTCGGAGCCTAGTACATCCGCCGGCTCAGCACGAACGGTGCAAAGGCGGGCAATATCAATCACGCGCTCACGCTCGCCAAGGGTGATTACTTCGCCGTGTTCGACGCCGACTTCGTGCCGAAGCCGAATTTCCTGCAGCAGACCCTGCCGTTCTTCACGGACCGGGCTGTCGCCTTCGTGCAGACGCCGCAGGCGTACGGGAATCTGCACACGGTCATCGCACGCGGTGCTGCTTATATGCAGACCGTCTTCTATCGCTTCATCCAACCCGGCCGCAATCGTTTCAACGCGGCCTTCTGCGTCGGGACCAACGTGGTCTTCCGCCGCAAGGCGATCGACGAGATCGGCGGCATGTACACGGACTCCAAGTCCGAGGACGTCTGGACGGCTCTCGCCCTGCATGAGCGCGGCTGGCGTTCCGTGTTCATTCCCGAAGTCCTCGCGGTCGGTGACGCACCGGAGACGGTCGAGGCCTACAGCAAGCAGCAGCTGCGCTGGGCGACCGGCGGTTTCGAGATCCTCCTCCGCCACAATCCGCTCAGCCCTCGCCGTACCCTCACAGCGGACCAGCGCATCCAGTACCTCGTCACGGCCTCCTTCTATCTGACCGGCATCTCGCCGCTCCTGCTGCTGCTCGTTCCGCCGCTCGAGATCTATCTCGAGCTGCGCCCCATGGACCTCGAGACGACGGTCTGGACGTGGGCGCTCTACTACGCGGGCTTCTACCTGATGCAGATCGTGCTGGCGTGGTTCGCGGTGGGTTCGTTCCGCTGGGAGACCCTGACGTTGGCGACCGTGTCGTTCCCGATCTACACCAAGGCGCTGTGGAACGTGATGACGGGCAAAGACGAGGGATGGCATGTGACGGGCTCGGCATCCCGTCGCTCGCCGTTCAACTTTGCGATCCCGCAGACGTTGTTCTTCGTCTTCCTGGCGCTGACGACGGTCGTGGCCGTGTGGCGGGATGCCGAGAACGGGGTCTTCACGCTCGCGACGGCGTGGAATGCGACGAACACCGTCATCCTCGGCGCCTTCCTGATGGCTGCCATGAAGGAGGCTCGAGCGCTGAAGCGGGGTGGAAGGCAACGCGCACTTCCGGTTCCCGACCCGGTCGATGCGGAGCCGGTGACCGTCGTCGCTCGCCCACTCGAGCGGGATGAAGCCGACGAGCGAGACAGCTCACCGGTCGCGGTGGAGACGATGAGGCCGAGGTCCCGTCGCGAGCTCCGCACGAGAGAAGGAGTCGTCATGACAGGAGGTCGCTCATGACGTGGGCGAATCGCTTCAGGATGCTGATGGGCATGTTGCTGGTGCTCGTCATCGTCGCGGCAGGCACGCTCCTGTTCACTCAGCGCCAGAACCGCGCCACAAGTGCGACGGGGACGATCGTCGCCGAGAGCTTCCCCGTGGGGACCGACTACGGCGGCATCGTCACGCGTCAGTACGTCGACGTGGGTGAAGAGGTGGTCGCCGGCGATCCGCTCTTCGATGTGCACAGCCTGCAGCTGCGTCGGGACATCGTCTCGGGGTATGTCTCTGATCCGACCGTGCTCGCCGGGATCGACCAGGACGGGACGTCGACCGTCGTCGCGACCGTCGGTGGAACGATGGCATCGGTCGCCGTGCCACAGGGCGGGTTCGCAGCCGCGGGTGGCGTCATTGCGGCCATCGACCGCGCGGAGTCGCTCTACATAGAAGCGGAGTTCATCCTGACCGCCCGCGACTATGCGCGCATAGCCCAGGGTGCCGAGGCCGAGGTGCTGCTGCCCAGCCAGGACGTGCTCACCGGTGCGGTGACCCGCATCGACGTCGACACCGTCGAGGGACAGGCGCTGTCCACGGTGCGGATAGAGAGCGCCCGCCTCACCGAGGCGACAGCGAACGGTCTGTTCCAGCCCGGGACCCCTGTTTCCGTCACCATCCAGCTGCGTGACGACGGACCGCTGGCCGGAGTCGCCGATTCGTTCCGCGACCTGCTTCACAAGGTGGGCCTATGAACCGGCGGCGAATACTCCCCCTTCTCGGGGCGCTTGCGATGATCACGGCGCTCGGCGGTTGCGCGGCACTCAACCCGTCCGCAACCGAGTCTGAAGCGGAATCGGGATGGACGACGACCACCCCGATGGCCCGGAGTGCCGCGGCCGCCCTGCCGGTCCAGGCGATCGCCGACATCCCCGTTCCGCGCCTCGCCGAGGGGCTCGTTCCGCCGACCAACCGATGGTTCTCGGGTCTGGTCTTCGGTACCGAGCCGCAGCCGGTGTTTCCCTTCCCGCTCGCGTTCGCCGCGCGCGACGACGGGTTCACCGTCGATCTGCCCGTCGTCACTTCGACGGCGCGAACGATCGCTGCGCCTTTCGCCGGCGGCCTCCAGGTCGAGATCGGCTCGACCTCCTTCGAGGTCGTCCGCTACGACCCCGTGTCGGTGACACTTGAGTACTCGGACGATGCCGGACCGCTAGGACGCGTTGACGATCGCGGAGGGTTCACCGGTCGTGTCGTTCGCTGCGGAGCGCGACACCGTGCTTCGCCCCTCGGAGGATCTCACCTCGGCAGCCGACGGTGTGTGGGAGGCTCGTTCCGACGAGTCCCAGTACGCGGTGCGCGCGCCGGAGGCGACCTACGACCAGGAAGGACTCCGCATTCCGCGAGGAGGCATCGCGCAATGGTTCGCGGTGCCGGACGATTCCAGCATCCACGGCCTGGGCCGAGGCACTGGACAGCCCGGTCTCGCAGGTCGAAGTCGCCTTCTCGTTCGACGGGGACTCCGTTGCGACCAGATTGGTCTACACCGACGCCGGGGATACCGTCGTCGTGCCGTTCCCGGGGCGTGACTCAGAGATCGAGTGCGACCTCGGCTCCTTCCACACGGCGTACGGGACAGCGCCGGCGTGCATCGGCGGAACGCTCGAATGGTCCGTGCCGCGACTCCACGCGCGCAACTCCTACAACCTGGACGGACTCGAAGCGTCGAAACGGGAGGAACTGGTCGCTGCTCTCTCGGCGGATCTCGATGCCGCGGTCGCGCCCCCCGCCGACACGTATTTCGGAGGCAAGGGTCTCGCCCGGATCGCCGGATTCCTGTCGCTCGCCCGCGATCTCGGCGAGCGCGACATCGCAGAGCGCGCGGCGGACCTGCTCTGGAGCGAGCTGCGGCCATGGATCGACCCCCAGGGCTGCGAGACCCAAGATTCTCGGTGTTTCGTCTACGACGATGCGCTGCGCACCGTGGTGGGACTGACACCGGCTTTCGGCTCGGAGGAAGCCAACGATCACCACTTCCACTACGGGTATTTCCTGGCTGCGGGCGCGGCGCTCGCGGACTACCGGCCCGAAACTGTGGACGCACTCACACCTGTGCTCGACGCACTCGCGGCCGACGTCGCCGCGGGCGCACAGGAAGACGACCTCCCGGCGCTTCGGGTGTTCGATCCCTATCGCGGTCACTCGTGGGCGTCGGGACTCTCGCCGTTCGCGGACGGCAACAATCAGGAGTCGAGCTCCGAGGCGGTAGCGGCGTGGAACGGCCTCGCTCTGTGGGCACGAGCAAGCGGCGACGAGAGCCTCGCCGAGCGAGCGGACTGGATGCTCTCGGCCGAGGCGGCCGCAGCCCGCTCCCTCTGGCTCGAGCCGGACCTCGAAGACATCGCGGCCGGCTACGACCACGGCATCGTCTCCCTCACCTGGGGCGGCAAGCGCGATTATGCGACGTGGTTCAGTCCCGAGCCCGCCGCCATACTCGGAATCCAGATCCTCCCCGTCGGACCGGTCTCTCTCGATTACCTCGCCGGGTCGCCGGAAAGGGTCGCGGCCAACGTCGCCGAGGCGGGCGGGCAGGCTGCGTACTCCGGGCCACTGGGCGACTACGTCTTGATGTACTCAGCGCTGGGCGGTGCGGACGCCCTGGAAGCCGCGGAGCGAGCGGCCTCCGATATCGAGAGCGCGGACCTCGACGACGGCAACTCGCGTTCCGCACTTCTCGCCTGGCTAGCCGCGGTCCGGCTCGCCGGGTGAGGCAGAGCAGTCAGTCCTCGAACGCGCCGTAGACGGCCAGCGGTGTTCGCGGCCAGCTGAGCGCAGAGCTCGTCCAGGTCGACTTCGAGCTGAACAGCCATGAAGCGCACCGTGACCGGCACCAGGTACGGCGCGTTCGGGCGACCGCGGTGCGGAACCGGGGTGAGGAACGGAGCGTCCGTCTCCACCAGGATGCGTTCGCGCGGGGTCACCTTGAGCGCGTCGCGCAGGGTCAGCGCGTTCTTGAACGTCACGTTGCCCGCGAACGACAGGTAGTACCCGCGCTCGGCGGCGATCTCGGCCATCGCGGCATCGCCTGAGAAGCAGTGGAACACGGTCCGCTCAGGTGCGCCCACCCGCTCGAGCATCTCGAGAACGGCGTCATGCGCGTCGCGGTCGTGGATCTGCATCGCCAGGTCGTGCTTCTTGGCGAGCGCGATGTGAGCCTCGAACGCGCGGAGCTGGGCCGGCACGCCGGCCTCGTCGGTGCGGAAGAAGTCCAGGCCGGTCTCTCCGATCGCCCGCACGCGCGGCTGGGCGGCCAGCTCGTCGATCACCGCGATCGCGGCATCCAGCTCTCCGGCGGCCTCGTATGCGGGTGCCTCGTTGGGATGGATCGCCACGGCCGCCAGAACGCGCGGGTGGGATGCCGCGGCCCACGCCGACCACCGGCTCGAGTCGATGTCGCCTCCCGCCTGGACGACCCCGGCGACGCCCACTCGGCGGCACGATCGAGCTGCTCGTCGAGGCTCAGCGGCTCGTCCCCGTCCGCGATCTCGAGGTGTGCGTGGTTGTCGTACACGGGCACCGCGAGGGGTTCGGGCGCGGCGGGCCAGCGCACGTCGCGGCTGCCGTCGTTGTGGCGTTCCCGGACGTACCGGCTCGGGTCGGAGGCCGAGGTCGCTGAGCTCGTCGAAGCGTCGCTCGACCCGTCGACGGGCTCGGGGGCGGACAGGGTCATACGGTCTGCTCGACGCGCGGGAACAGCGGTGCCAGCCCGTTCACCGACGCCCCGGCGGGCAGGATGCCCCAACGGCCCGCCTCGCGGATCGGCTGATCCTCCAGCGAGCCGAGCGTGTCGGCCGCCCCGAGGGCGATCCACAGCTTCTCGGTCGCGAGCGGCGTCACCGGCGAGAGGAGCACGGCGAGCGCCCGCAGACCCTCCGCGGCCGTGTACAGCACCGTCCCCAGGCGCGCCCGCTGCGCATCGTCCTTCGCGAGCGCCCACGGTTCGTTCTCGGTGATGTAGCCGTTCAGCGCGTCGACGATCGTCCAGATCGCGGCGATCGCCTCGTCGATGCGGAACCGCTCGATCGCCGCGTCCGCGGCGGTCGCGGCATCCGCCACCGTCCGCTGGATCGAGAGATCCCGTTCGCTGTACTCCCCGCCGGCGGCACGATCCCCTCGAAATACCGCTCGATCATCGCGGTGGTGCGTGAGGCGAGGTTGCCGAACCCGTTGGCGAGCTCCGCCTGGTAGCGGGCGGACAGGTCCTCCCACGAGAACGAGCCGTCCTGTCCGAACGCGATCGCGGAGAGGAAATAGAAGCGGTAGGCGTCGGAGCCGAACACGTCGGTGATCTCGCTCGGCGCGATGCCGGTGAGCTTGGACTTGGACATCTTCTCGCCGCCCACGAGCAGCCACCCGTGCGCGAACACGCCGCGTGGCACGGCGACACCGGCGGCCATCAGCATCGCCGGCCAGATCACGGTGTGGAAGCGCAGGATGTCCTTGCCCACGACGTGGCGCGCCGGCCAGCGCCGCGCGAACTCCTCCGGGTCGGAGCCGTACCCGACGGCGGTGACATAGTTCAGCAGCGCGTCGATCCACACGTAGATGACGTGCGACTCGTCCCACGGCACCTTGATGCCCCAGTCGAACGTCGACCGCGACACGGACAGATCCTTGAGTCCCTGCTTCACGAACGAGACGATCTCGTTGCGAGCGGACTCCGGCTGGATGAAGCCCGTGTCGTACAGATCGAGCAGACGGTCCTGGAATTCGCTGAGCTTGAAGAAGTAGTTCTTCTCGTGCAGCAGCTCGAGCGGCTTCGAGTGGATCGCGCACACCTTGAGCCCCTCGAAGGGGCCCGTGCCGGCGACGATCTCGGACTCGGGCTTGAACTCCTCGCAGCCCACGCAGTACAGCGCCTCGTACTCGCCGGCGTAGATGTACCCGCGATCGTAGAGCGCCTGGAAGAACGTCTGCACGTTGCGCTCGTGACGCTCCTGGGTCGTGCGGATGAAGTCGTCGTTCGCCACGTCGAGAGTCTCGAGCAGGGGAAACCACGACTCGGCTCACGAGCTTGTCGACCCACTGCTGGGGCGTGACGCCGTTCGCGCTCGCGGCGCGCAGCATCTTCTGCCCGTGCTCGTCGGTGCCGGTCAGCATCCAGGTGTCATCGCCCGCCTGACGGTGCCAGCGCGCGAGAGCATCCACCGCCACGGTCGTGTATCCGTGGCCGATGTGGGGCACGTCGCTCGGGTAGTAGATCGGCGTCGTGATGTAGAAGGATTCGCCGGTAGGCATACCTTCGATTCTATGGTCGGCCGGTGTTGCGACTCCGACGTGTGTCGGGGCAGTCCCGACGCGCCTCCCGCACCGGTCGGATCTTCACATACCCTGGTCAGTTCTTCACGGCGAGGGATGCCTGCCCTTCGACTCGCTCCGCTCGCTCAGGAGCCGCTGTCAGGCATCCCCCGCATGGCGAGAGATGCCTGGTAGAGCTCGCGCGAGGAGTGCCCGGTGTGAGCGGAGACCTCGCCCGCGGCATCCTTCAACCGGGTGCCGGTGCGGACGAGCTCGAGCACCTGTGTGACCGCGTCGGGGAACGAGATCTGCGCGGCAGGCGCACCCTCCACGACCAGGACGAGCTCGCCGCGCACGCCGGCGGAGGCCCATTCGACGAGAGCCGAGGCGGTGTCGCGGACGACCTCCTCGTGCAGCTTGGTCAGCTCGCGGCAGACGGCGACACGGCGGTCGGCGCCCAGCGTGGAGGCGATGTCGGCGAGGGATGCCGCGACCCGCGCGGGTGACTCGAAGAAGACCATCGTCCGCCGCTCCGCGGCGAGCGCCGCCAGCGCGCCGCGGCGTTCGCCGGACTTGCGCGGCAGAAACCCCTCGAACGTGAACCGGTCGGTCGGAAGGCCCGAGACGGCGAGTGCGGCCAGCACCGCGCTGGGTCCGGGGATGACGGTCACCACGACACCGGCCGCGGCCGCGGCGGCGACCAGCCCGTAGCCCGGATCGCTCACCGTCGGCATGCCCGCGTCGCTGAGCACGAGCACGTCCTGGTTCCGGGCGAGGGCGACCAGCTCCCCGGCGCGCTCCTTCTCGTTGTGGTCGTGGAGGGCGATCAGCCGCGGGCGATTCGAGACGCCGAGGCCCGCCAGGAGGCGCTGCGTGGTGCGGGTGTCCTCAGCCGCGATCACGGTCGCGGCTCCGAGTGCTTCGACGAGCCGCCGCGACGCGTCGCCCAGGTTGCCGATGGGGGTCGCGGCCAGGATGATCACGGTCCCACCTTAGGCTGGTGCCTGTGACGGCCCCCGCTCCTCTCCTGCCTGCGACGCGGCCGTCCTCCTACGATCGGTGGACGACGCGGGTGTCCGCCGATCCCCGGCTCGCGCGTCGATGGGCGTGGCTGGCCCCGACGCTCGTGACGGTGCTCGCCGGCATCCTCCGCCTCTGGAATCTGGGGCATCCGCACGCCTTCATCTTCGACGAGACGTACTACGTGAAGGATGCCTGGACGCAGTGGGTGCTCGGTTATGCGGCGTCGTGGCCGGAGGGGGCGAACGAGGGCTTCCTCGCGGGCGACACCGACAGCTTCACGCCGAACGGCAGTTTCGTCGTGCACCCGCCGCTCGGCAAATGGCTCATCGGCCTCGGGATGGGGCTGTTCGGCGCGGAGTCCTCGTTCGGATGGCGGATCACCACTGCGATCTTCGGCACCGCGACGGTGCTGCTGCTGTACTTCGTCGCCAAGTCACTGAGCGGATCGATCGCGTTCGCGACCGTGGCGTCGTTCCTGATGGCGATCGACGGTCTCGCGATCGTGCTCAGCCGCGTCGCGCTGCTGGACATCTTCCTGGCGTTCTTCGTCCTGCTCGCTTTCTGGTTCGTCCTGCTCGATCGCCGGGACCACATGACCAGACTGGCTGCGCTGGTGCATGCGCGCTCGTCGGACCGCGAGGCTCCCGCGTGGGGACCGGTGCTGTGGAGCCGGCCGTGGGTGATGGCGGCGGGCGTCGCGGCGGGGTTGGCGACCGGGGTCAAGTGGTCGGGCCTGTATGTCCTCGCGGGTCTCGGCATCTACCTCGTGGTCACCGACGCGCTCGCGCGCCGCCGGGCGGGCATCCGCTTCTGGCCGGTGGATGCCGCGTTCCGCCAGGGGCTCGCCACGTTCGTGCTGTTCGTCCCCATCGCGTTCGTCGTCTATCTCGCATCATGGATCAGCTGGCTGGCCACCGACGGCGGGTACGGGCGCCAGGCCGCGGACCCTTCGACCGGCACGGAAACCGACGGCGGAGTCTGGTCGTGGGTGCCGCCCGCGTTCCGGAGCCTGTGGCTCTACCACAAGGCGATCTACGACTTCCACGTCGGCCTGACGGCTGAGCACGGGTACGCGAGCCCGGCGTGGCAGTGGCCGCTGCTGCTGCGCCCGACCTCGATGTTCGCCGAGACGACGCCCTTCGGCGAATCGGGCTGCGCGACGGCGAACGGCTGCATCGAGAACATCTACAGCATGCCGAACCCGCTGATCTGGTACGCGGGCGTCGCCGCTGTGCTCTACCTGGCGTACCGGTTCGTGCGGACCCTCGACTGGCGGTACGCGTTCGTGCTCACCGGCATCGCCGCGACCTACGTGCCGTGGCTGCTGTACCCCGAGCGCACGATGTTCCAGTTCTACACGATCACGGTGCTGCCGTTCACGCTGCTGGCGCTCACCTTCGCTCTGCGCGACATCGCCGGCGCAGACTCTGCCGACACCTTTCGGCGCGTGAGCGGCCAGCGGATCGTTCTCGTGTTCCTTCTGGTGGCCGTCGTGCTGTCGGCGTTCTGGTATCCCATCCTCATCGGCGTGCTCGTGCCGTACGACTTCTGGCACGCGCACAGCTGGATGACGGGCTGGATCTAGGGGTCAGGTCTCCAGCGCCGCCGCGTCGGTGACGGGCAGACGGCAGGCGAAGTCGCGGCAGTCGTATGCGGTGGGAGTCCCGGCCAGCGTCACCTTGCCCTCGAAGAGCGAGAACCCCTGCGCCGCCCACTGCGCCGCCTGCTCCGGAGTCACGATCGCCAGCACGTCGACCGGCATCCGCCGGGCCTTCGATGCGAGAGGCGCCGATGGATCGTCGCCCACGACCACGAGCTGCCGCGGTGCCCGCACGAGCCGCGCGGCCACCCGCAGCAGCGCCCCGTAGGCCAACGGCTGGGCGAGAGCGGCGGTCGCGTGCGCCGAGACGACGGTCTCAGCAAGCCCGCGCAGGTCGTCCCCGGCGCCCAGGTTCCACAGCGACACTGCGGCGTCCGACAGGGCGGCGTAGCCGGAGGGCTCGTCGCCGTCGGATGCCGCATCCGGAGCCTGGATCCCCTGCGCCGTCAGCACGGGATCGCCCCCGCCCGGCGTGCGCAGCCCGCCCTCCTCGGCGACGCACGCTTCGACGAGATCGCGTGCCCGCGCCGCGTACGCGACCTCCCCCGTCGCCGCGGCCAGGGCCGCGAGGCCCGACGCGAACTGACCGTAGTCGGCCAGCGTGGCCGCCGCCCGCGACGGGATCTCATCGAGGGATGCGCGTACCAGCAGGCCGTCGGGTCGGGCGTTCGCGCCGATCACCGCATCCGCCGCCCAGCGCGCGGCCTCGATCCACTCGCGTTCGTCCAGGGAGGCGCCCGCACGGGCGAGCGCGCCGATCGCGAGGCCGTTCCAGCCGGTCACGACCTTGCCGTCGACCGCCGGCGGCTCCAGCCCAGCACGGGATGCGGCATCCCTCTCGTAGTAGCCGCCCTCGCTGCGCGCCCCGTCGATCCACGACTCGGAGTCCTGCGCTGCGCCGAAGCCGCCCGCCGGCTGCTGCAGCACATCGATCAGGAACCGGGCGATCCCGCGGGCGGTGTCGGCATCGCCCGCGTCGAGTGCGACCTCGAGCAGCTGCGCGTTGTCGGTCAGCATCCGCTCGTAGTGCGGAACGGTCCAGTCGCCCCGCGTGGCGTACCGGAAGAACCCGCCTTCGACGGGGTCACGGAGCTCGGAGCGGGCCATCGCCGCGAGCGCTCGGTCCGCGACGGCGGATGCTGCGGCATCAGCCTCGCGGACCGCGGGTGACTGCAGGAACCTCAGCGCGGTCGCGATCGGGAACTTGGGTGCGAGGATCTCGCCCTCGCCGAATCCGCCGAAGGTGCGGTCCTCGCGGGATGCGAGCGCGGTGGCGGCCGCGGCCAGGTCCTCGGCGGTCGGGAACGAGCCGTCGCCAGCGCCGCCCTCGCGCGCAGCGGCGAGCGCCTCCGCGATGGCATCGGCGGTGCCGTCGACCTGCTCGCGGCGATCGGTCCACGCCTCTCCCACGGCGCTCAGCACCTGCCGGAACGAGGGCATCCCCGAGCGCGGCTGGGGCGGGAAGTAGGTGCCGGCGTAGAACGGCCGGCCACCCGGCGTCGTGAACACGGTGAGGGGCCAGCCCAGGTGGGCGGTGAACGCGGCCGCGGCTGACATGTACGCGGCGTCCACCTCCGGGTGCTCCTCGCGGTCGACCTTCACGGCGACGAAATCCGCGTTGATGAGGGCCGCGGTCTCGTCGTCGGAGAACGATTCGCGCGCCATGACGTGGCACCAGTGGCACGTGGAGTAGCCGATCGAGACGAGGACCGGGACATCCCGACGCCGCGCCTCGGCGAAGGCCTCATCGCCCCACGGGTACCACGCGACCGGGTTGCCGGCGTGCGCGCGCAGGTAGGGGCTTGAGGATTCCTCGAGGCGCGGATTCACCCTTCCACGTTACGTCCGCTGCGCGGTTCCGTCTCGTGGACTACCAGGTTGCGACGTAGTCCGACACCCGTTGCTGCGCAGCCTGAGTGACCAGCGGAAGCGAACGGGTGACCGCCTGGTCGATCCGGCGCCTCACGTCGGGCGATGTCAGCACGTACCCGTCGAAGTCGGAGTCGGACGCATAGACCCCGACCGGCAGGGTGAGCGCCTGGAAGAAGCCGAACAGCGGGCGAAGCTGGTGCTCCAGGATCAGCGCGTGCCGCTCCCCTCCGCCGGTCGCCGCCAGCAGGACCGGAGTGCCGACCAGTGCGTACTGGCCCACGAAGTCGAACAGGTGCTTGAACAGTCCCGTGAACGACGCTCGATAGACCGGGCTCGCGACGATGACGAGATCGGCGGTCTCGATGGCGCGAAGCGCATCCTCGACCTCGGGCTCGAGGTCTTCGCGGCGCAGCGCCCCGGCGAACAGCGGTCCGAGGGTCGCCACCTCGATGAGACGCGCGTCCACGTCTTCGCGCGCGGCGACCTCGTCCAGGAGGGCGCGCACGAGTGCCGTCGTCTTGCTCGGCTCGCGCAGCGACCCCGAGACACCCACGATGCGCAGCGGTCCGGTCATGGTCCGAGGCTATGCGCCGCCCGCCCGTGTCGCCGGGCGGGCGACACGGGACGTCACACGGCGATCAGTGGACCTCATCGGGGTGCGAGCTCACGCGGCCCGAGCCGTCGCCCGGGTCGAGGGCGTCGATCGCGCCCATCTCGGCATCCGAGAGTTCGAAGTCGAACACGTTCCTGTTCTCCTCGAGGCGCTCGCGACGAACGGACTTGGGGAACACGATGTAGCCCTTCTGGAGGTGCCAGCGAAGCACGACCTGGGCGGGTGACTTTCCATGCGCGGATGCCGCGTCCTTCACTGCGGGCAGCCCGAACAGATCGTACTTGCCCTGTCCCAGCGGCCCCCATGCTTCGATCCTGACGCCCTGATTCGCGGCCCAGCTCGTCACCTCCCGCTGCTGGTGGGCGGGATGCAGCTCGATCTGGTCGACCGAGGGCACGACGCCGGTCTCGGCGACGATGCGCTCGAGGTGCGGCACGAGGAAGTTGGACACGCCGATGCTGCGCGCGAGGCCGGCGTCCCGCAGCTCGATGAGCTTCTGCCACGCGTGGACGTAGTTGTCCTTCGCGGGCGTGGGCCAGTGCACCAGGTACAGGTCGACGGAGTCGAGGCGGAGCCTGTCGAGGCTCTCCCGGATAGCGGCGTGCGGCTCGTCGCCGTCGTGCCGGTCGTTCCACAGCTTCGTCGTGACGAACAGCTCCTCGCGGGGGATGCCGCTCTTATGGATGGCCGCGCCGACACCCTCTTCGTTGCCGTAGATCGCCGCGGTGTCGATGTGGCGGTAGCCGACCTCGAGTGCCTCGGTGACCGCGCGCTCTGTGTCCGCGGGCGGAACCTTGAACACTCCGTAGCCGAGCTGGGGGATGTCGTAGCCGTCGTTGAGCTGAAGCGTGGGGATCGTCATCCGTCCAGCCTAGAAGTCCTCGCCCGACCGGTGGCTCACGGAGCGTGTGCCCTCATCGCGGCGAAACAGCACGAGGGCGAGTCGCAGCATCACCGATGTCCAGAGCAGAATGCCGACCCATACCCACCACGGCAGCGGGCCGCCCTCGACGGCCCAGATGACGAACTCACGCGCCTGGCGCGACGGGGTGAACTTCGAGACGGTGTCGAGCCAGTCCGCGAAGAGAACCGGGGGAAGGAAGAGTCACCGAGGAAGGCGAGGGAGAACATGACGATCTGAATCACCGCGATCGCCGCCTTGAAGGGCAGCGCGTAGCCGATCGCGATTCCGATGAGCATGAAGGGCAGCGCCGAGACGCCGAGCGCGATGACGCCGAGCAGGATTCGCGGCGGCGACGCTTCGGCCGCCGTGAACAGCCCGCCGATGACGATGACCGGGATGATCGCGGCGAGTCCGAGCAGGCCCGTGGAGAGCACGTGCGCCAGCACGCGGGCGATCCCCGGCGCAGGGAGGGTCCGCAGGTACGGGTCCCACGGCTTCTCACGGCTCTCGGCGATCGTCAGACCGAAGCTGAACAGCGCGTTGGCCATCACCGCGAACACGGACAGCGAGATGACCGCCTGAGTCGCGTAGAGCGGACTGTCGGCGACCGCCCGCTGCGGCACGACGAAGAACAGCAGCGCGAGGGCGGGGAAGACGAGCGTGCCGATCACCGCGACCGGGACGCGGATGTCTCGATGAGCCGTATTTCGCGTGCAGCAGCGTCAGGCGGATCGCCGATGGGGTGGCGACGGCGGATGCTTCGGCAGTGGTCATGCGATCCTCCTCATGGTCGCGGCGCTGTCGGTCAGCGACAGGAACGCCTCCTCGAGCGTGGCTCCCCGCACGGTCAGGTCGCGAAAGTCTGCCCCGCGGTGACGAGCGCCCGGACGAAGGAATCGGCATCCTCCACGGTCAGCAGTTCGTGCTCGCCGTCGCGTTCCCGGCGGACGATGCCCGGGATCGCGGCGATCCGCAGCCGACCGGGTGCGCAGGCCCACCCGGCTCAGGCCCACCCGTGCGAGGACCACCGGCAGATCGTCGTCGGCGAGCACGCGCCCGCTCCCCATCACGATGACCCGCTCGGCGAGCGCTTCGATCTCCTCGAGGTAGTGACTGGTCACCACGACCGTTGCTCCCGACGCGTGCTGCCGGCGGATCGCTGCCCACAGCGCACGACGCGCGTCGACGTCGAGCCCGGTGGTCGGCTCGTCGAGCAGGACCAGGCGAGGTCGGCCGACGAAGGCGAGCGCGACCGAGAGCCGGCGCTTCTGTCCTCCGGACAGCGAGCCGGTCTGGCGGCGCAGAAGCTCGGCGAATCCGAACTCTTCGGCCAGTTCGGCCGTCGGGACCCGGTCGCCGAAGTGGCCGCCGACGTAGTCCACCACCTCGCCCACGCGCAGGCTCCGGGCAGGGCGGTCTCCTGCGGTGTGCTGCCCAGCAGACGGCGGATGCACGTCGAGCGCACATTCCGCCGAAGAGCTCCACGGTTCCGGCGGTCGGTCGGCGCAGACCCTGCAGGAGCGACAGGAGGGTGGTCTTCCCCGCGCCGTTCGGACCCAGGAGGCCGACGAGGGCGCCGGGGGCGATGTCGAGTGCGATGTCGTCCACGGCGACGAGGTCGCCGAACCGACGGGTGACGCGGTCGAAGCGAGCGAGCGGAAAAAAAAAAAGATCATGGCTGTCCTCCCAGGAAGGTCCGGAGTGTGTCGGTGTAGTCCTCGAACGCCCGGCGACCCGCCTTGGTGAGCGCCAGGTAGGTCACGGGTGTGCGCCCGCGGAATGTCTTGGCGACCTCGACATACCCCGCGTCCTCGAGCTTGCGCAGGTGGGTCGAGAGGTTGCCGCCGTCATCTCGAGCAGCCCCTGCAGCCGCGGGAACGAGATGCTCTCGCCGCGTCGAGCGTGGCCAGCGCAGCGGTGATCCGCAGGCGCCCCTGGGCATGGATGACGGGGTCGAGGTCGGTCACCGTGCGCCAGCCGTCGATCGACCGTCAGCCGCGAAAAGAGCACCCAGATAGGCCGTCACGACGGCTCCGGTGACAGAAGACGCCGCCCCCGGCGACGGCGAAGACCAGGTAGTTGGTCGGGTGGCCGAAGTACGGCGCGACGCACGCCACCAGCACGATCCACCCGCCGATCGCGATCGACTGCCAGTTGTGCCAGATGGCGCCGGCGACGATGTACAGGATGCCGACGACCAGGGTCGTCGCGGATGGGTAGTAGATGTTGGCGAGATCGGGCGGCATGCCGTTTGCCCGCAGCGCGCCGCCGAGGGCGAGCACCGCCGATGAAGCCGACGACCCAGGTCAGGCCGTAGACGGTGCCCGTCCAGGCCGGCGGCACTGGTGCGGATGCCGCGTCCCATCCGTGCGCCGGCGATGCCGCTCACCGCGAGCGCCGCCGTCTGCAGGACGACGAACACCGCGATCGCAACGGGCAGCGGCATCCGGAAGGCGGGTGCCAGGCCGTCGATCAGCCACAGCATCCCGAACCCCACCACCCACGCAACTCCCCAGGCCGCGAGGATGACGGAACTCCGGCCGCCAGACGCCGGCTGATCGTTGCGTCCGGCGGGCCGCCGCCTCGGTACGATCGAAGGCTATGCCCGCGCCAGAACCCCTTCTCTCGTATCCTCCGGAGCTGCCCGTCAGCGCCGCGCGGGACGAGATCGCGCGCGCCATCCGTGACTCCCAGGTCGTGATCGTCGCCGGGGCGACCGGCTCGGGAAAGACCACGCAGCTGCCGAAGATCTGCCTCGAGCTCGGCCGCACGCGCATCGCCCACACCCAGCCGCGGCGCATCGCCGCCCGCACGATCGCCGAGCGCATCGCCGAAGAGATGCAGGTGCCGCTCGGCACGACCGTCGGCTACAAGGTGCGCTTCACCGACAAGGTGCAGGACGACACCCGCGTCGCGCTGATGACCGACGGCATCCTGCTGAACGAGATCCATCGAGACCGGCTCCTGCGCCGGTACGACACGATCATCGTCGACGAGGCGCACGAGCGATCGCTGAACGTCGACTTCCTTCTCGGGTACCTGACGCAGATCCTCCCGAAGCGCCCCGACCTCCGGGTGATCGTCACGAGCGCCACGATCGACCCCGAGAGCTTCGCGAAGCACTTCGAGGATGCCGCGGGCGAACCGGCTCCGATCATCGAGGTGTCAGGACGCACGTACCCGGTGGACATCCGCTATCGCGGACCCGACGACGCTTCGACGGGCTCAGCGACCGCGGATGGCGGCTCAGCGGCCGGGGAGGAACGCTCAGCCACCGGGGACACGGGATCCGCCGGAAGCGCCGGCGGCGACGAGGTCGACGGCATCACGGCCGCCCTGCGCGAACTGGATCGCGAAGCATCCGGCGACGTGCTGGTGTTCCTCCCCGGTGAAGCCGAGATCCGCGACGCGGCGGATGCCGTTCGCGGCATGTACGCCGGGGATGCCGCTCCCACCGAGGTGCTGCCCCTGTACGGGCGACTCAGCGCTGCAGAGCAGCACCGCGTCTTCGAGCGGTCGAAGGTAGCTGGCGTACGCCGACGCGTGATCCTCGCGACGAACGTGGCCGAGACGAGCCTCACCGTTCCCGGCATCCGCTATGTCATCGATACCGGAACGGCGCGCATCTCGCGCTACAGCAACCGCACGAAGATCCAGCAGCTGCCGATCGAAGCGATCTCGCAGGCCTCGGCGCAGCAGCGGTCGGGCCGGGCCGGCCGCACGGCGCCGGGCATCGCGATCCGCCTCTACTCCGAGGAGGACTTCGACCGGCGTCCCGAGTTCACCGAACCCGAGATCCTCCGCACGAGCCTGGCGTCCGTCATCCTGCAGATGCTCGCGCTCGGTTTCGGCGACATCACCTCGTTTCCCTTCCTCACCCCGCCCGACTCGCGAGGAGTGAAGGCGGCGTTCGACCTGCTGCTCGAACTGGGCGCTGTGCGTCCTTCGACCCGCTCGGAGGCAGGAACCGGCCGCGAAGCCGGCGGCGGCACGGCTCGCTTGACCGAGATCGGCCGCGAGATCTCGCGACTGCCGATCGATCCGCGGTTCGCGCGCATGCTGATCGAGGCGAAGCGGATCGGAGTCCAGCGCGACGTCCTGGCGATCGTGGCCGGCATGTCGATCCAGGACGTTCGCGAACGCCCCGAAGACCGTCGCGAAGAGGCCGACCGCCTGCACGCCCGATTCGTGGACCCGACGAGCGACTTCATCACCCTGCTCAACCTCTGGAACCACCTGCAGGAGCAGCAGTCGGCGCTCGGGTCCAGCGCGTTCCGCCGTCTCTGCCGCTCGGAGCACCTCAACTATGTTCGCGTGCGGGAATGGGTCGACGTCCACCGCCAGCTGCGGACGCTCGTAGGCGCCTCGCGCAGCGACAAGTCCCGTGCTGATGCGACAGCCGACCCGTCGACGGGCTCAGGGCACGCTGCTGACGATCTGCACAGGGCCATCCTTTCTGGCCTGCTGTCCCACCTCGGAGTCCTCGATGAGCGCTCCGGTGCGAAGGCGCCGCCCCGAGGCGACGCCAAGCGGGAAAAGGCCCCACGGCGCGGTGGTGAGTACATCGGCGCGCGCGGGACACGGTTCGCGATCTTCCCCGGCTCGGGACTGCGCAAGAAGAGCCCCTCGGCGGTGATGGCGGCCGAGCTCGTCGAGACCTCTCGGCTCTTCGCACGCACCGTCGCCGCGGTCGATCCGGCGTGGGCGGAGCCGCTCGCGGGCGACCTGGCCAAGCGCCAGCTCAGCGAGCCGCACTGGTCGAAGGCGGCGGGCGCGGCATCCGTCTACGAGAAGGTGACGCTGTTCGGGGTGGAGATCATCCCGCGCCGCCGAGCTCAGCTGGCCCGATTCGACCGGCCGCTGGCCCGCCGGCTGTTCGTGCGGCACGCCCTGGTGGAGGGCGAGTGGGATCCGGGCGTGCTCGACAAGCGACTGACTGCCTTCGAACGGCGCAACCTCGAGCTTCGCCGCCGCCTGGAGAAGATCGAGGAGCGCGAACGTCGCCGGGACATCCTCGTCGGCGATGAGGCGGTGTTCGCGTTCTACGATGCGCGACTGCCCCGCGACGTGTTCGACGTGCGCTCGTTCGAGGCGTGGTGGCGCGACGCCTCCACCCGAACGCCGCGCCTGCTCGACATGACCGAGGCGGATCTGCTCGGAGACGCCGCCCGATCGGACGAGCGGGACTTTCCCGCGCGATGGCGCCAGGCCGATCAGGTGCTCTCGCTCGCCTACCGATTCGAGCCGGGCGCGCCCGATGACGGCGTCACGGCGATCGTCCCCCTCGCGCTGCTCGCCCAGCTGCGGCCTGAGGGATTCGACTGGCAGGTACCCGGGATGAGGGACGAGCTGATCACGGCTCTGCTGCGCGCCCTGCCCAAGTCGATCCGCCGCCACGTCGTCCCGGCGGCGGACTGGGCGGCGCGGTTCGCCGAGGATCTCGACGGGCAGGGCCCCGAGTCGCACGCCGGAACGCCGCCGGCGTCGCTGCGCACCGCGCTGGCGACGCGCATCCGGCGCGTTGCGAACCAGCCGGTCACCGCGGCCGACTTCGAGCTCGATCGCGTCCCCGACCACCTGCAGGTCTCGTTCCGCGTCGTCGACGAGCGTGGGCGCGCGCTCGGGGCGGATCGGGATCTGGTTGCCCTGCAGGAGCGCTTCTCCGATCGTGCGCGGGCATCCGTGGCCCGCGCGACGACGGTGCGCCAAGGCATCGCTGATCACCGCGCGCCCTCCCCCGACGACGGCGTCCGCGCCGAGGCGAAAGGTGAGCAGACCGGGTTCGCCGAACGAGCCGATGTCACGGACTGGGACTTCGGCGACCTCCCCGACGTCGTGGACAGGAGGGTCGCCGGTGGGGTGGTCCGCGGCTACCCGGCCCTCGTCGACGCAGGCTCGAGCGCCGCGCTGCGCGTGGAGGCGACTCCCGAGGCGGCCGAGCGCGCCACACGCGCCGGAGCGCGCCGCCTGCTGCTCCTGGCGGTTCCGTCGCCCGCTTCCTATGTCCTGGAGCACCTCACCTCCGCCGAGAAGCTCGCCCTCGCGGCATCCCCCTACCCGTCTGCGAAGGCGCTCGTCGAAGACGCGCGCCTCGCGGTGGCGGATGCCGTCATGACCCGCACCTCGGGATCCGCCACGATCCGCACCCGCGCCGAGTTCGAGCGGGTGCGCGACGCGCTCTCGGCAGCGGTGGTGGATGAGACCTTCCAGGCCGTCTCGCTCGCTGCCCGCATCCTGACGGCGTCCCGCGAGGTCGATCGCGCGGTGCGTTCGCAGAACTCGCTCACGCTCCTGGGGGCGCTCAATGACGTCCGAGGGCAGATCGCAGGCCTCATCTTTCCGGGATTCCTGTCGCGCATCGGCATCGCCCGGCTCGCGCACGTGCCGCGCTACCTGCAGGGCGCGCGCGAGCGCGTCGACGGACTGGCCGACAACCCGGGCCGGGATCGGCAGCGCATGACCGAGTTCGAGCGCGCGTCCGCGGTGTTCGCGGAGGCCGGCGGCGTCATCCCGCCCGCTCCGGACGCACCGATCTCGATCGTGCGTACGCGCTGGCTTCTGGAGGAGTACCGGGTCAGCCTCTTCGCACAGCACCTCGGCACCGCCGAGCCGGTCTCGCTGCAGCGGATTCAGCGCTCGCTGCGGGAATAGTCGTTCCGAACGGAGAGGTTGCCCCACCTATGGCCACAGCGATCGCGTACTCGGAATTCGGCGGACCCGAGGTCCTCACGTCGATGGAGGTCGAGACCCGCTCCGCCTGGCTCCGGTGAGATCGCCGTCCGCGTCGAGGCTGCCGGCGTCAATCCGATCGAGTGGAAGGTCAGGTCGGGGCTGCGCGCGTCCGACCCGCTCACCGGCCCCCGCCGGCTGGGCACGGATGCTGCCGGCATCGTGACCGCCGTCGGCGAGGACGTCGACGGATACCGCGTCGGCGACGCGGTCGTGCTCTTCGGCGCGACGGGCGCCTATGCATCCGAGATCGTGGTGGCGACGCGAGAAGGCACAGCCGCGCCCGCCTGAGGTGAGCGCGAGCGAGGGGGCGGCCCTCGGCGTCCCGGTCGGCACCGCCTACCAGACGCTGCGGTCGCTCGCCATCGGCTCGCGTGACACGCTGCTGGTGCATGCCGGCTCCGGCTCGGTGGGGCAGGCGACGATCCAGCACGCGGTCCTGTGGGGCGCGACGGTTCTGGCGACGGCATCGGAGCGCCGGTTCGACCGGATCCGCGAACTCGGTGCGATCCCCGTCGCCTACGGCGAGGGGCTGGCCGATCGGATCCGCGCGGCGGCGCCGCAGGGGGTCACCGCCGCGATCGATGCCGCCGGCACGGATGAGGCGATCCATGTCATCCCTCGAACTGGTCGATGACCGCGCGCGGATCGCGACCCTGGTGCGCGGGCGGGATGCCGCGTCCTTCGGCATCCGCGCCTTCTCCGGCGGCTCACCGACCCCTCTCACCGCCGAGCAGCTGGCATGGCGACGCGAGGCGATTCCCGTCACCATCGCGCTGCTCGCAGCCGGCCGGTTCTCGGTTGAGCTCGGTCCTTCGTTCGCCCTGTCCGAGGCCGCCGCGGCGCACCGGGCCGTCGAGGACGGCGCCGACGGCAAGGTCACGCTCATCCCGTAGCGGTCAGGTGCGCCGAACGCTTCCCGATGGTGTCGGTCCGGTCGCGACGAGTCGACCCCGGGTGTTGGACCACTCGCTCCAGGAGCCGGGGTACACGGCGACATCGATGCCGACCAGGGCTCCCGCCAGGGCGGTATGGGCTGCGGTGATCCCCGAACCGCAGTATGCGGCCACCGGCGTCGCCGCGGTGACCCCCGCGGATGCGAACGCCGCTCGGATCTCGGGCGGATCGCGGAACCGGCCGGAGTCCAGGTGCGTCGTGGTCGGCAGGTTGATCGCGCCTGGCACGTGGCCGGCCACCGGGTCGAGGGGCTCGACCTCGCCCCGATAGCGCTCCGGGGCGCGAACGTCCAGCAGCACGCCCCTTCGCGACCACTCGGCGGCATCGTCGATCGTGGCGATCCCGCCCGAGAGATCGGTGAGCACCACGTCGCCCCGGGGCGGCAGGACATCGCCCGTCTCGAGCGGCAGCCCTTCGGCGACCCAGCCGCGCAGACCGCCGTCGAGCACCCGCACGTCGGACACCCCGCTGCGCTCGAGCAGCCACCAGGCCCGTGCCGCGGCCACCGACTGCACGTCGTCGTAGGCGACCACGATGTCGCCGCGGCGCATTCCCCAGCGCCGCGCCGCGTCCTGGAGCGTTTCGCGCGACGGGAGCGGATGCCGCCCCTCGCTGGGCTCGCCCTTGCGGGAGAGTTCCCGGTCCAGGTCGACGTACACGGCGCCCGGCAGATGCCCTTCCAGGTACTCCGGGCGTCCTTCGGGACGATCCAGACGCCACCGCACATCGAGCAGGCGAACGACGGCACCGGACGCGATCAGCGCGTCGAGTTCGGTCGGTGAGATCAGTATCGCCATCAGTCCATGGTGCCTCCGCCGAGCGGCCCTCCGACAGGAGCCAGCGCAACAGTTCGACACACGAACCGGCGCTGCAACCCCCGCGCCTCGACAATGGAGGCATGTCCGAAACCCCGCGCTCGTTCGCGACGGCGCAGGTGCAGGCCGGGTTCCGGCAGGGTGTCGCCGAGAACACCGCTGTGCCGCCGATCTACCAGTCCAACGCGTTCGAGTTCTCCTCGCTGACGGAGGCGAAGGAGCTGTTCGCCCTCCGCCGCGACGGCAACATCTACAGCCGCGCCGCCAACCCCACCGTGCTGGTGTTCGAGGAGCGGGTCGCAGCGTTGGAAGGCGGCATCGCCGCTGCCGGAGTCGCCTCCGGGCAGGCTGCGGTCGCGATCGCTCTCCTTGCCCTGGCCAAGCAGGGTGAGCATCTCGTCGCGGCGCGGCAGCTGTACGGCGGCACGGTCGACCTCCTCCAGGACACGTTCGCCGATTGGGGCATCGAGGTCACGTTCGTCGACCAGGACGACCCGGAAGCATGGCGCGCTGCGGTGCGCCCCGAGACCCGCGCGCTGTTCGCCGAATCGGTGACCAACCCCATCGCGCAGGTGCTCGACGCCCGCACCGTGGCGCAGATCGCGCACGAGGCGGGGGTGCCGCTGGTGATCGACAACACCGTGGCCACCCCCTACCTGCAGCGCTCGAAGGACTTCGGAGCAGACATCGTCGTGCACTCCGCCACCAAGTTCCTCGGCGGTCACGGCACGTCGCTCGGCGGCGTGATCGTGGACCTCGGAACCTTCGACTTCACGGCCGATGCCGCACGCTGGCCGCAGCTGAACGGGCCGTACCGGCGCGTTCCCGGCGGGAGCCTCGTCGACCGGTTCGGTGAGCGCGGGTCGCCCTACATCGCGCTCGTGAAGACGAAGTACGTGCACGACCTCGGCCCTTCGCTGTCGGCATTCAACGCCTTCCAGCTGCTGCAGGGCCTGGAGACGCTCGACCTGCGCCTCGCGCGCCACTCCGCCACGGCGCTCGCCGCGGCCCGCTTCCTCGACGGCCACCCCTCCGTCGCGCGCGTGCACCACCCGGGGCTCGAATCCAGCCCGTGGCACGAGCTGTCCCGCACCTACCTGCCGCGGGGCGCGGCATCCGTGTTCTCTTTCGACCTGCATTCCACGGGCGACCCGGATGCTGACTTCGCGCGCGTGGAGAGCGTCATCGGACGACTGGAGGTCATCCGTCTGGTGGCCAACATCGGCGACGCGCGCAGCCTCGTGGCGCACCCGGCGTCGATGACGCACAGCCACATGTCGCCGGAGCAGCTGGCCGACTCGGGCATCACCTCCACCACGATCCGCCTGTCGGCCGGATTGGAAGACCCCGCCGACATCATCGCCGACCTGGATGCCGCGCTGGGCTGAGCAGATCGCGAGCAGCCGCGCCCGGCGGATCGCTACGCTCGGATCATGACTGGACTGCGCTGGGGAATACTCGCCACGGGCGGCATCGCCCACGCCTTCACGAGCGATCTGCGGACCGCAGGACTGGAGGTTGCGGCGGTCGGCTCACGCTCCGCCGAGTCGGGCGCCCGATTCGCGGCCGAGTTCGGGATCCCGCGCGTGCACGGCTCGTATGAGGAGCTCGTGTCCGACCCGGATGTCGACATCGTGTACGTCTCCACCCCCCACCCCCTCCATGCGCAGAATGCGATCCTCGCGCTCGAGCACGGCAAGCACGTTCTCGTCGAGAAGCCGTTCACGCTGACCGGTGCGGAGGCCGCCGCCGTACGCGCGGTCGCCGTCGAGCGCGGTCTGCTCGCGATGGAGGCGATGTGGACTCGCTACCTGCCGCACATGATCCGGGTTCGAGAGCTCGTCCGAAGCGGCGCACTCGGCGACCTGCGCGCGGTGTTCGCCGATCACACGCAGAAGATCTCGAGCGACCCGAGCCACCGCCTGAACTCGCTCGAGCTCGGCGGCGGGGCGCTGCTCGACCTCGGCATCTACCCGATCTCGTTCGCATGGGACATCCTCGGGGCACCGACCACGGTCGTCGCCTCCGCCACCATCGGCCCCACCGACGTCGACGGCGAGGTGGCGACGATCTTCACGCATGCCTCGGGCGCGGTGTCGACGACGATCTCCGCATCCCACGCCGCAGGTCCGAACACGGCCCACATCGTCGGCACCGACGCGCGCATCGACATCGACCAGGTCTGGTACACGCCGACCTCGTTCCGGCTCACGACTCCGGACGGCGCCGTGGTCGAGTCGTGGGAATCGCACGTCGAGGGACGCGGGATGCAGTTTCAGGCCCTCGCCGCCGAGCGCTACGTCACGACAGGGCTGAACGACAGCGACATCCTGCCTCTCGATGAGACCGTCTCGATCATGGGAACCCTCGACGAGGTCCGCCGCCAGATCGGCCTGAGGTACCCCCAGGAGGGATGAGTCGCGACGGGGCGCACTCGGGGCTCCGCCCCACACCCCTGGCGAGCGCGCCTCCCCCTGTCACACTGGAGGCATGCCCGACTCGCAGAACTCACGCGTGGCCGTCTACCTGGACTTCGACAACATCGTCATCTCCTGGTACGACCGCGTGCACGGCCGCAACTCCTACGGGCGCGACCGCCAGCGCATCATCGAGACGCCGGAAGACCCCGAGATCGCCGAGCGACTGACCGCAGCGACCATCGACGTCGGAGCCATCATCGACTACGCGGCGTCGTTCGGAACGCTCGTGCTCACACGCGCGTACGCCGACTGGTCGTCTCCGGTCAACGCCGTCTACCGCACGCAGCTCGTCGCTCGCGCGGTCGATCTGGTGCAGCTGTTCCCGGCGGCTGCCTACGCGAAGAACGGCGCCGACATCCGCCTCGCCGTCGACGCGGTCGAGGACATGTTCCGGCTGCCCGACCTGACGCATGTGGTGATCGTGGCGGGCGACTCCGACTACGTCCCCCTCGCGCAGCGCTGCCGGCGACTGGGTCGCTACGTCGTGGGCGTCGGCGTGGCCGGCTCCACCGCGAAGTCCCTGGCCGCGGCGTGCGACGAGTTCGAAGCCTACGACTCCCTCCCCGGCGTTCCGCGCGTCGCGCGCGCTGCGGCGAAGGATGCCGGTTCGCGTGCGCCGAAGGCGGCCGGGACGCGCTCGAAGGCTCCTGCCGGAGAGGATCAGGCCGAGCCGGTCGCGAAGACACGCAGCGGCGCGCGCCGGAAGGCGCCGGCGAAGGATGCCGCGACCGGGGAGGCATCGGAGACCGCCGAGGCGGAGACCACGCCGGCCGAGACCGTCGATGCGCCGACCGAGACGGCGGCGGCTGCGTCGCCCGCAGTGGTCGAGGCATCCCTCATCGACGCGTTCGGGGCCGCCACGCCGCCGAAGCGGACCAACCGGCGAGCGTCGTCCTCCACCGTCGCCGCCACTGTCGGGGTCGCAGAGCCCGCGCCCGCCGTCGAAGAGACGCCGGAGGATCCGCAGGACGTCGCCACGCGCCTGCTCGAGCGCGCACTTCGGCTCGGACACGATAAGGATGACGACGCCGAGTGGCTGCACAGCTCGGCGGTCAAGACCCATATGCGCCGCATGGATCCCTCCTTCAGCGAGAAGGCGCTCGGATACCGATCGTTCAACGACTTCGTCAAGGCCGCGAGTCGATCGCCGAACTCGAGGAGACCGGTCACGAGCGCCTCGTGCGTCTCCGCGAATAGAAGGTACTTGAAACCTGAATTGGATCTCATGTAGGGTCGCGTAGCGGCATCCCCCAGCCGTATCGCGCCCTACAAGGAGGTAACAAGCGCATGGCTTCAGCCACGTCCCCCCGCACCCCTGAGCCGAAGCAATCGAGTCTTCGGCGCGTCGTCACCGCCTCGATGGCCGGCACGGTCGTCGAGTGGTACGAGTTCTTCCTCTACGCCACCGCGGCGACGCTCGTGTTCAACAAGATCATGTTCCCGCCGTCGGACGACCCGCTGACCCCGATCATCGCCGCGTTCGTCACCTACGCGGTCGGGTTCGTCGCGCGCCCCCTCGGCGGCATCGTCTTCGGTCACTTCGGCGACAAGTACGGTCGCAAGAAGCTCCTCCAGGTGGCGATCGTTCTCGTGGGCGTCGCGACCTTCCTCATGGGCTGCCTGCCCACCTACGCGCAGGTCGGCTTCCTAGCTCCTGCCCTGCTGGTCGCACTGCGGTTCGCTCAGGGCTTCGCGGTCGGCGGCGAGTGGGGAGGTGCGGTCCTGCTGGTGGCGGAGCACTCCCCCGACAAGTCGCGCGGCTTCTGGGCATCGTTCCCGCAAGCGGCCGTCCCGATCGGCAACCTGCTCGCCACCATCGTGCTCCTGGTTCTCAGTCGCACTCTCACCGAGGAGCAGTTCCTCGCGTGGGGCTGGCGGATCGGCTTCTGGCTGTCGGTCGTGATCGTCGCCATCGGCTACTACATCCGCACGCGGGTCACGGACGCGCCGATCTTCCTCCAGGTGCAGAAGGAGCTCGAGGACTCCAAGGAGACCCGCTACGGCGTGCTCGAGGTGCTCAAGCGCTACCCGCGCGGCGTCTTCACCGCCATGGGCCTGCGCTTCGCCGAGAACATCATGTACTACCTGGTGGTGACGTTCTCGATCACCTACCTGGTGGTCAACGAGGTCGACGTCGCCGAGATCCTCGGCTACATGGTGATCGCGCACATCGTCCACATGCTGGTGATCCCGCCCATCGGCGGCCTCGCCGACCGGATCGGCCGCAAGCCGGTCTACTTCATCGGCGCTGTGCTCGCGGGCACCTGGGGATTCTTCGCGTTCCCGATGTTCGACACGAAGAGCCCGGTCGTCATCCTGCTGGCGATCTGCATCGGGCTGATCATCCACGCCTTCATGTACGCGTCGCAGCCGGCGATCATGAGCGAGATGTTCCCGACCCGGATGCGCTACTCGGGCGTCTCGCTCGGCTACCAGGTCACCTCGATCGTCGCGGGCTCGCTGGCCCCGATCATCGCCGCCTGGCTGCTGCGGGAGTACGGTTCGTGGGTGCCGGTCGCGATCTACCTCGCGATCGCCGCCGCGATCACGCTCGTTGCGGTCATCTCGATGCGCGAGACCAAGGGCTCGTCGCTGCACGAGCTCGACCGCATCGACCAGGAGCGCCTTGCCGATGCACCCGCGGAGTCGGTGCGCGCCTAGTCCGATGGCAGGCGTCGAGGAGCTCTCACCCACCCGTCCGGGGGGTGGGAGCTCCTCGTCGTGGCAGAGGCCGACGAGTAGAGTGTCGCCTGTGGTCCGCCGCATAGCCCCACCGGGCTCGCAGTCTTCACTACGTGAAGCCAACCGAGCCCGGCTCGTCGAGTCGCTCAAACGCCATGGGCGACTCACCCAGGTCGAGCTTGCGGGCAGCACCGGCCTCTCCCCCGCCACGGTGTCGAACATCGTCAAGGAGCTGACCGCATCAGGCCTCCTGCACACCTCGATCACCTCCCGCAGCGGCCGTCGGGCCACGCTCGTCTCGCTCACCCGGCAGCTCGGCCTCGTCGCGGGTGTGCACTTCAGCTCCCGCCAGCTGCACATCGCGATCGCCGATGCGACGCGGACGGTCGTCACCCAGACATCCCTGCCCCTCCCGCTCGATCATCGGCACGATGCGGAGCTCGACCGCCTCAGCATCCTGCTGAGCGACATGATGGAGACCCTCGGCGGCTCTGTCGAGCGATCTGCTCGCCATCGGGCTGGCGCTGCCGGCCCCCATCGATCCGCGTACCGGCATGGTCTCCACTCCGGGGCTGCTCCGCGGCTGGGAGGGTGTCGACGTCGCCGAGAGCCTCACCGCCCGGATCGGCCGGCCCGTCTTCGTCGACAGCGAGGCGAACCTCGCCGGGCTGGCCGAGGCTCGCGAAGGCAGCGGACGCTCGGCATCCTCCTCAGTCTTCATCCGGGTGGGCCACACCATCAGCGCCGGCCTCATCGTCGGCGGCGACCTGTTCCGCGGCGTCAACGGCAAGGCGGGCCAGATCGGGCACGTGACGATCGACGAGAACGGGCCGATCTGCCGGTGCAGCAACCGCGGCTGCCTCGAGACCTACGCCGGCGGGCCGGCGCTGCTGTCGCTGTTCCCGCCGAGCGAGGGGATGCAGCGACTCAGCGACCTGATCCAGGCGTCGTACGCCGGCGACCAGAGCTCGAGACGGGTGATCGCGGATGCGGGCAGGCACATCGGCATCGCCGCGGCCAGCCTGTGCAACCTCTTCGATCCCGAGCTCATCGTCGTCGGCGGAGAGCTCGGGCAGGCGGGCGAGATCCTGATGGCCCCGATGCGGCACTCGCTCGAGCGCACCGCATTGACGTCTGCCAGCGGGCTGCCCGAGATCGTCGGCGCGTCGTTCGGCGAGTGGGCGGAGACGCGCGGCGCCATCACCATCGCGCTGGACCACGTCACCGTCGAGGCGGACGTCCTCCCCTTCACGGCTTAGGCGGCACGGTGGCGATCACGGCGTCCGCGCGGCGCTCCCTCCGGCGGGCGAGCATGGCGATCGTCGCGCTCGTCGTCGGCGGCGCCGCTCTGGCGGGCTGTTCCGCGCCCGCCGGCGGAGAAGCTGCTGGGGACTCCCAGGGCACGGTCGCCCTGCTGCTCCCCGACGCGAAGACCGCGCGCTACGAGACCTTCGACCGTCCCTTCTTCGAGGACCGCATCGCCGAACTCGGCGACTACCGGGTGCTGTACACGAACGCCGATCAGGATGCCGCCAAGCAGCAGCAGCAGGCCGAGTCGGCCCTCGCCGCCGGAGCAGGCGTCCTCGTGCTCGACCCCGTCGACGTCGGCGCGGCCGTCTCGATCGTGGCCGCGGCCAACGCCCAAGGCGTCCCGGTCGTGTCCTACGACCGGCTGGTCGCCGGCGGCGACCTCGCCTACTACGTGTCGTTCGACAACGAGAAGGTCGGCCAGCTGCAGGCGACCGCGTTCGTCGAGGCGCTCGAAGCGCGCGGCGACCTGGACGGCGGCATCCTGATGGTCAACGGGTCGCCGACCGACAGCAACGCGACGCGGTTCGCCGAAGGGGCGCACAGCGTGATCGACGCGGCTGGGCTGCGCGTGCTGGCCGAATACGCCACGCCGGACTGGAGCCCCGACAAGGCGCAGGAGTGGGTGACCGGGCAGATCTCGCAGTACGGCGACGACATCGTCGGGGTGTATGCGGCCAACGACGGCACCGCCAGCGGCGCGGTCTCGGCCCTCAAAGCGGCCAACGTCCAGCCGTGGCCGGTCGTCACCGGACAGGATGCCGAGCTCTCAGCAATCCAGCGGATCATCACCGGCGACCAGTACATGACCGTGTACAAGGCGATCAAGCCGCAGGCCGAGCTCGCCGCAGAGGTGGCCGTGGCGCTGCTCCACGGCGATGAGGTCACGGCGCCGATGGAGATCGACGGAACGCCGACGACGCTGCTGGACCCGGTGGCGGTGACCGTGGACGACATCCTCTCCACTGTGGTCGCCGACGGGTTCTGGACGATCGAGGACATCTGCACGCCGGATTACCGGGCGGCCTGCGTGTCGGCCGGCCTGCTGACGGAGTGACCGTGGCGCCGCTGCCGGGCCGGGACCGCGGGTAGGGTCGTTCGAGACGATCGCCGACGATAGGACAGCCGATGTCGTTGCCTGCCGCCCGCACGGGACGCGCGCGTGAGCGCGTCCTGACCATGCGCGGCATCGCCAAGCGCTTCGGGGCCGTGCGGGCGCTCAACGACGTCGACTTCTGGGTGAACGAGGGCGAGGTCGTCGCGCTCATCGGCGACAACGGCGCGGGCAAGTCCACTCTGGTCAAAGTGCTCTCCGGCGTCCACGCGCCGGACTCCGGGACCATCGAGTACGACGGCGACATCGTCGAGATCGCGAGCCCCGCCGACGCGCAGGAGCTCGGCATCGCCACCGTCTTCCAGGACCTCGCGCTGTGCGACAACCTGGACGTCGTCGCCAATCTCTGGCTCGGCAGGGAGCTGCGCAGCGGGCGGACCCTCGACGAGGTCGACATGGAGCAGCAGACCTGGACGCTGCTGCGCGAACTGTCGGCGAAGATCCCCTCGGTGCGGATCCCCGTCGCCTCGCTGTCCGGCGGTCAGCGGCAGACCGTCGCCATCGCACGCTCGCTGATCGGCGACCCGCGGGTCGTCATCCTCGACGAACCCACCGCCGCGCTCGGGGTCGCGCAGACCGCCGAGGTGCTGAACCTCATCGAGCGCCTGCGCGAACGCGGGCACGGCGTCGTGCTGATCAGCCACAGCATGGCCGACGTGATGGCCGTCGCCGACCGCGTGGTGGTGCTGCGCCTGGGTCGCAACAACGGCGTCTACAACATCGCCGACGTGACCAGCGCGACACTCATCGCCGCGATCACCGGCGCCACCGACAACGCGGTGACCCGCCGCGCGGCCGACAAACCCGCGAGCGAGCCGCCGGAGGGGAAGATCATCCGCATGACCGACAAGGGCGGCCTGCGCGGGCGCGATGCCGGCCGCGGCGGGAAAGCATGAACTCGGCTCGTGACGACCACGCAGCCTCGGCGACCGTGGCGGATGCACCCGACGACCGGCTGCTGAGTCCTCGAAGCGTGCGCGGCGCTGCGGCTCTTCTCGTGTCCCGGGTGCGCGGAGGCGACCTGGGATCCCTCCCGGTGATCATCGGCCTCGTGCTGATCTGGACGGTCTTCCAGGCTCTCAATCCCGTGTTCCTCTCCAGCACCAACCTCGTGAACCTGACGATGCAGTGCGCGGCGATCGGCACGATCGCCCTCGGCATCGTGATGGTGCTGCTCGTCGGCGAGATCGACCTGTCCGTCGGATCCGTCGCCGGTCTGGCGGCGGCCGTCCTGGCTGTCGCGTTCGTGCAGCTGCAGTGGAATCTGGCCCTCGCCCTGGCGGCGGCCGTCGGCGCGGGCGCCCTCGTGGGCCTGCTCTACGGGTTCCTGTACACCCGGTTCGGGCTGCCCAGCTTCGTGATCACGCTCGCGGGACTGCTCGGGTTCCTGGGGCTTCAGCTGTGGATCCTCGGGGCGAACGGGTCGATCAACCTGCCGTTCGACTCCTGGCTGGTCTACTTCGCCCAGCAGATGTTCCTGCCGGCTTGGGCGTCGTACGTGGTGGCGGTGCTCGCCGCGGGCGGGTACGCCTGGACGCTCACGAGACGTGCGCAGCAGCGGGCGGCGGCGAACCTGGTGAGCCAGGGATACCTCGAGATCGGGCTGCGCAGCGGAGCGCTTCTCGTCTTCCTGCTCGTCGCTGCCTGGTATCTGAACCTCTCACGAGGCGTCGGAGTGATGTTCCTGTTCTTCCTGCTGCTGGTGGTCCTCGCCAACTTCGCCCTGACACGCACACGCTGGGGTCGCGCCGTCTACGCCGTGGGCGGCTCGGTGGAGGCATCCCGCCGCGCCGGCATCCGGGTGGACCGGATCTACGTCTCCGTCTTCGTGCTGTGCTCGAGCCTGGCAGCTGTCGGAGGCATTCTCGCGGCGGCCCGGCTGGCCGCCGCCAATCAGAGCTCCGGCGCCGGCGACGTGAACCTCAACGCGATCGCGGCGGCCGTGATCGGCGGCGCGAGCCTGTTCGGCGGCAGAGGCACGGCATTCGCCGCGCTGCTCGGGATCGTGGTGATCCAGTCGATCTCATCCGGCCTGACACTGCTCAACCTCGACTCCTCGGTGAGGTTCATGGTGACCGGCGTGGTGCTCGTCCTGGCGGTGATCGTCGACTCGCTCTCGCGGCGCAAACGCGCAGCCGTCGGAAGGGCTTGAACGTTTCATGCGTTCAAGGGAAAAACGCGTCGCGAGCTAGGGATTCAGTCATCAGGCATGTCTGCTGAGCAGAATGCTCTGCAATTGCGCCGTTATGCGCGACTTTTCGCCCAAGCAGGTTGCGAACGCTGAAGCCAAGCCCCGCGGGTGCAGCATCCGGCGACCGGCGTTGCCAAAGCGTTACGTTCATGTCTTGACGCCAAGGCGCGATCTCGAAAGGATCGCTTCAAGCGCGAATCGCGCCGGGGTTCCTGGCGCTCGCAAATTCAAAGACGAAAGGCGAAAGATGAAGAAGTCTTCAATCCTCTCCGCGGCCGCCCTCGCCGGCACCGCGGCGCTGCTCCTGGCCGGCTGTGCCGGCTCGGGCGGCGGCGCGACGCCGAGCGAGAGTGGCGACGGCGGAGGGGAAGCAGGCGGTCGTGCCTGCGTCATCCTCCCCGACGCTGCGTCCTCGCCCCGCTGGGAGAACTTCGACCGCAAGTACCTCCAGGAGGGTCTGGAGGGCGCCGGCTTCGAGGTCGACATCCAGAACGCCCAGGGTGACGTCAACAAGTACTCGACGATCGCCGACCAGCAGCTGACCCAGGGCTGCGGCGTCATGCTGCTCGTGGACTACCAGGGTGCGGCCGAGGCGGTCGCCACCAAGGCCAAGGCCGAGGGCATCCCCGTCATCGCCTACGACCGGCCCTTCACCGGCGCCGACTACTACGTGTCGTTCGACAACGTCGAGGTCGGTCGACTCGAGGGCCAGACGGTCCTCGACGGGCTCGCAACAGCCGGCAAGGACCCTGCAACCGCAGTCGTGGTCTACATGGGCGGCGACCCGACCGACGGCAACGCGGCCATGTTCCACGATGGCGCCGTCGAGGTCATGGAAGCCGAAGGCATCGTCGCGGCGGCCGAGCCGCCGGGAGCCTGGGACCAGGCCAAGTCGCAGACCAACTTCGAGCAGGCTCTGACCTCGCTCGGCGGCAAGGTCGACGGCGTGTGGGTCGCGAACGACACCAACGCGGCAGGCGTCATCAAGGTGCTGCAGGACAACAACCTGACGGGTGTCGCGGTCTCGGGCCAGGACGCCAACGTCGCGGGCCTGCAGAACATCCTCCTCGGCTGGCAGACGGCTACCGTCTACAAGCCGGTGAAGGACGAGGCCACGGCGGCGGTCGACACCGCGGTCGCGCTGCTGAGCGGTGAGACGCCTGAGGCGGACGCAGAGCTGGAGGACGGCACGCCGTACATCCAGGTCACGCCGCAGCTCGTCGGACCGAACGAGGTCAAGGACGTCATCGCCGCAGGCGACGCGTCGTACGACGACGTCTGCACGCCCGACGTGCAGGCGAAGTGCGAAGAGTTCGGTGTAACCGAGTAACGTACGGATCACAGCCGCGAGGGCGTCGCGTCATCGATGGCGCGGCGCCCTCTGCGCGCTCCAATTCGACACCGCAAGGAAGCGAGCATGTCAGAGACGATCACTGCAACAGAGCCGATCATCCAGCTGGTCGGCGTGAAGAAATCGTTCGGTCCGGTCAGCGTTCTCAAGGGTGTCGACCTCAAGGTCTATCCCGGCAAGGTCACTGCGCTGGTCGGCGACAACGGCGCCGGAAAGTCGACCCTGATCAAGGGTCTCGCCGGCGTCCAGCCCTACGACGAGGGCGAGGTCCTCATCGACGGCGTCCACCGCGACCTGCATGCCCCCCGCGATGCCGCCCACCTCGGCATCGAGGTCGTGTACCAGGACCTCGCGCTGTGCGACAACCTCGACATCGTCCAGAACATGTTCCTCGGTCGCGAGGAGCTCACGTTCGGCACGTTCGACGAGGGCCGCATGGAGAAGGATGCCTCGGATACTCTGCGCGGCCTGTCCGTGCGCACGGTCAAGTCCGTGCGCCAGAAGGTCTCGTCCCTCTCCGGCGGCCAGCGCCAGACCGTCGCGATCGCACGCGCGGTGCTGAAGAAGGCACGCGTCGTGATCCTCGACGAGCCGACGGCCGCGCTCGGCGTCGCCCAGACCGAGCAGGTGCTCAACCTCGTGCAGCGGCTCTCCGAGCAGGGTGTCGCGGTGGTCATCATCAGCCATAACCTGGCGGACGTCTTCGAGGTCGCGGATGACATCGCGGTGCTGTATCTCGGGCAGATGGTGGCCCAGATCAATGTCGCCGACACCACGCGCGACGACGTGGTCGGCTACATCACCGGGACCAAGACCATGGGCGTCGAGCTCATCGGCACGACGAACATCACCACGGGAGGCGCAGAGTGAGCGGCACGACAACTGAAGCGGCGCCGAGCCCGGTCGCGAGCGACCTCATCGGCAGCGGCGTCGAAGGCGGCCTGAACGACCAGATCAAGGCGTGGTGGCAGCGCGTCCGGGGCGGCGACATGGGCGCCCTGCCGGCCGTCGGCGGCCTGATCGTCCTGAGCCTGCTGTTCACGGTGCTGAGCCCGTTCTTCCTCACCGAGCGCAACTTCGCGAACCTGCTGAACCAGGCGGCCCCGCTCGTCGTGCTCGGCATGGCGCTGGTGTTCGTCCTGCTGCTCGGCGAGATCGACCTGTCCGCCGGTGTCACAGGCGGTGTCGGCATGGCACTGTTCGTCGTGCTCAACGCGCAGTTCGGCATTCCCTGGCCGCTCGCGCTGCTCCTCGGCTTCGGCTTCGGCTTCCTCACCGGTGCGCTCATAGGCTTCTTCGTGGCGAGGGTCGGCATCCCGTCGTTCGTCGTCACGCTGGGTCTGTTCCTGGGCTACCAGGGGCTCGCGCTCGTCGTCATCGGCCCGGGCGGCCTCTTCCGCATCGAGGTTCCGGAGCTGATCGCGCTGCAGAACGGCAACCTGCCGGTGTGGGGTGGCTGGGTCATGCTCCTGGTCATCCTCGCCGTCTCGGCCGGCACCTCGTTCTACGACCGCGCGCGCCGCACGAAGGCCGGCGTGCCCAATCGTGCCATCTCGCTGGTGTTCATCAAGCTCGCGGTCATCGCCGTGCTCGGCGGCGCGTTCGTGTTCGTGCTCAACCAGAACCGCGGACAGTCGGTCAACGAGGTGGCCGGTGTGCCGAACATCGTGCCCATCGTCCTGCTGATCCTGTGGATCGGCACGTTCGCGCTGGACCGCACGAAGTTCGGACGCTACGTCTACGCGATCGGCGGCAACGCCGAAGCCGCACGCCGCTCCGGTGTGAAGGTGCGCTGGATCAAGTGGTGGGCGTTCGTGATCTGCTCGTCGCTCGCGGTCGCCGCCATGCTGTTCAGCGTCTCCCGCGTCGGCTCCGTCGATGCCACGGTCGGTCGCGACATCGTGCTGAGCGGCGTGGCCGCCGCTGTCGTCGGCGGTGTCAGCCTCTTCGGCGGACGCGGACGGCTCATGAACGCCGCGATCGGCGCCCTCGTGATCGCGGTGATCACGAACGGCCTCGGCCTGCTCAACCTGCCCGCCGGCTTCAACCTGATGGTCACCGGCGCCGTGCTGATCCTCGCCGCTACGGTCGACGCTCTGTCGCGACTCCGAAGCGGTGGAGCGATGCGGGTCTAGCCGCGTTCCAGCACAGGACGCCGGGACGATCATTCGTCCCGGCGTCCTGCTGTTCCGGCGCGGCATGGGCGACAATGGCGACGTGCCGCCCTACTCCCCCGATGCGCTGCGGCGCTGGCCCGATGTGGAATCCGCTGAGCTCGTCGCCGCCGATGCGGCCGATCGGCTCCTCCTCGACGAGTCGGCGGCGGCGCGCGCGGCCGCACCGGACGGCACGGTGGTCATCATCGGCGACGCGTACGGCGCGTTGACGCTCGGGGCGGCGGATGCCGGGTCCCGCGGCATCCGCGTGCACCAGGATCTGCTCGCCGGGCAGCGCGCGCTCGAGGCCAACGCGGACCGGTTCGGCCTCGCCTCGTCGTACCGCTCCCTGGACCTCCTGCCGCAACTCGTCGCGGGCGCGCGCCTCGTGCTGCTCCGCCTCCCTCGCGCACTGGACGCTCTGGACGACATCGCCGGTCTCATCGCAGCGTCAGCCGATCCGCGTGTCGAGGTGTTCGCCGGTGGGCGGCTCAAGCACATGACGGTCGCCATGAACGATGTGCTGCGGCGATCGTTCGCCAGGCTGGACGTGACGCACGCGCGGCAGAAGTCACGCGTGCTCATCGCGCGCGAGCCCCTCGAGGGCGGCATCCCGAGCCCTCGCACGAGCCGGCAGGTCGTTCCCGGACTCGCGGAGCCGCTGACCGTGTGCGCGGTCGGCGGTGTGTTCGCGGGTGCCTCCGTCGACATCGGCACCCGGTTCCTGCTGGAACAGCTGGCCGCGAGCGACGCCGGCAAGCGGTGGCGACGTCATCGACTTCGCGTGCGGCACGGGTGTGGTCGCGACGTGGCTGGCGCTGCGCGATCCCGGGCTCTCCGTCCTCGCGAGCGATCAGTCCGCCGCGGCCGTGGCATCGGCGGCGGCGACCGCCCGCGCCAACGGCGTCGGTGACCGCGTGAGAGTCGTGCGCGATCTCGGGCTCGCGTCCCGCGCGGATGGCAGCGCGACCTTCATCGCGCTGAACCCGCCGTTCCACACCGGCGCGGCGGTGCCGGGCGGCGTCGCGGAGCCGCTGTTCGCCGAAGCCGGCCGAGTGCTCGCGTCGGGTGGTGAGCTGTGGACGGTGTGGAACTCGCCGTTGCAGTACCGCCCCGCTCTGGAGCGGCTCGTGGGCCCGACGCGGCAGGCGGCGCGCAATGCGAAGTTCACGGTGACGGTGTCGACCCGCATCTGAGGCGGTCAGAGCTGCGCGATGAAGCTCGTCCACCCATGCCGGAACGAGGTCGGTGGCGGGCCCCGCCCTGGACTCGTCGAACGGCACCACCGCGTCGCTGGGCTCGAGATTGAGCTCGACCGTGCGGGCTTCGAACGCAGCCGCGAGCGCCACGTAGCCCGCGGCGGGATAGACGGCGCCGGACGTGCCGATCGAGACGAACACGTCGCAGGCGACGACGGCGTTCTCGATGCGATCGAGCTCGTACGGCATCTCGCCGAACCAGACGACGTCAGGGCGCAGCATCCGCTCGCCGCAGTGCGGGCAGGCAGGAAGTTCGGCCAGGTCGCGGCGCCACTCGTGTCGCGTGCCGCAGAACATGCAGAGCGCGCGTCGCAGCTCGCCGTGCATGTGGATCAGGTTCCGCGTACCCGCTCGCTCGTGCAGGTCGTCGACGTTCTGCGTCACCACGAGCAGGCTGTCGCCCAGGGCACTTTCTAGCCGGGCCAGGGCGCGGTGCGCGGCGTTCGGCGCCACACCTGCCACGGCCCGGCGCCGCGCGTCGTAGAAGCGAAGCACCAGCTCGGGATCGCGGGCGAAACCCTCGGGCGTGGCCACGTCCTCGATGGAGTGCCCCTCCCACAGCCCGCCGGCGTCGCGGAACGTCGGCACGCCGCTCTCGGCGGACACCCCGGCGCCGGTCAGCACGACGATGCGGGGCGGTCTCGCCGCGTCGGTCACCGCAGCAGCTCCCGCAGGGTCTGGATGGTGTCGGCTTCGTCGGGCCGCTTGTCAGGGCGGTACCCCTTGACCCGCGCGAATCGCAGTGCGATCCCGCCGGGATACCGGGGAGAACGCTGCACCCCGTCGATGGCGATCTCGACGACCGTGACCGGGTGCACGTGCACCGCATGGGCGCTGCGATGCGTCTCGATCGTCGGGAAGTGCTCGGTCTGCCAGCCGAGCAGCTTGTCGGTCAGCCCCTTGAACGTCTTGCCGACCATGACGAATCCGCCGGCCGGGCCGAACTCCCCCGTCGGGTCGAGCGCCCCGAGGTGCAGATTCGACAGCAGTCCGGTGCGCCGCCCCGAGCCCCACTCCACGGCCAGCACGACGAGGTCATAGGTGAGCACGGGCTTGACCTTGATCCAGCTCTTGCCCCGTCGCCCGGCGGCATAGGGCGAGTCGAGCGCCTTGACCACGACGCCCTCGTGCCCGGCGGCGAGAGCCTCGCGCGAAAGCTGCTCGGCGGCCTCGGGGTCTGCGGTGACCAGGCCCGGGATGCGCCACTCCGCCGCGATCCGCTCCAGCTCGGCCAGCCGCACCGCGAGCGGCTCGTCGATGAGGTCGCGTCCGTCCAGGTGCAGCACATCGAAGAACCACGGCCGCAGGACTGTCGCGCTGATGGCCTCCGAGCCGAAGCGGGCCATCGTGTCCTGGAACGGCCGCGGCCCGCCGTCCGCGTCGAGCGAGAGCGTCTCTCCGTCGAGGATCACGTCGTGCAGCGGCAGCGCCCGGACGACCTCGACGATCTCGGGCACGCGAGAGGTGATGTCGGCGAGGTTGCGCGTGTAAACGCTCACGGTGTCGCCGGACCGATGCACCTGGATCCGCGCGCCGTCCAGCTTGAATTCGACGGATGCCACTCCCGCGACGGCCGCGACCGCCTCTGCGACCGATCCGGCCGTGGACGCCAGCATGGGCTGCACCGGGCGCCCGACGACGAGACCCACCTCGGCGAGCTCACCGGGTTCGCCGGCGAGGGCGATGCGAGCCGTCTCGCCGAGGTCTCCGGAGAGCATCGCCGCCCGGCGCACGGTCGGGCCATCCTCGCCCGACGCACGCGCGACGGCGTCCAGCAGAACACCCTCGAGCGCACCGGTGCGCAGCTCGCCGAGGATCACGCGCGTCACGAAGTCCCACTCCGGCGCCGTCGCGCGGGCGGCGAGGTCGTCGAGCTCTCCGCGCCGGGCGCCGACCGAGCCCGCACCGGACGCCGCCGGCCAGCCGGTCGAGCGCGGCATCGACATCGAGCACCGTGAGGCTCGGCTCATCGGCGTGCGCGGCCTTGAGCGTCGCCACACCGCGCCATCCGACGCCGATGCGCCCCTGGCGGGGGCGGGCGATGAGGAAGCCGATCGCGGGCGCGATCTCGTCGGGCTCGAGTCGGCGCAGGAGCTGGGCCAAGGCGTCGATCTTCGCGAGGCGGGACGACGTGGATGCGACCGTCTCGGTGGTGGCGACGACCTCGTTCAGCAGCATCCCCGAATTCTCCCACCCGCTCACGACACCCGGTCGCGTCGCGCCTCGCGACGGCCGGTCTCAGCGCCTCGGCTCCCGGGGCGACGTGCGACAGCACGCGTCCCCAGACCGCGGGCAGAGACAGCGCAGAGTCACCGGGGACCATCTCCACGCGCGCCGAGCCGAGGTGCTCCCGGTACCAGCTCGCGGCGGCGTTGGCGGCGGTCCCGTCACCCTGCCCGTTCAGGATCAGCGTCTTGGCGGTGACGGACTCGATCAGCGCACCCAGGTCATCCTTGTCGAGCGGTTCGGCGGGTGCGGCCACGGCCACGAGCGCCAAGCGGTCCACGACGTCGCCGAGGAGGGCAGCCGCCTGCAGCGTGATGTCCACGGCGCCGCGGTACGCGATCAGCCCCGCCGTCCGCGGTCCGGCCTCGATCGAGTCGCGGTCCGCGGCCGCGAGCGTGTCGCGGATCAGATCGGCGAGCAAAGCCGCCGTCTGCTCGGCAGGCGTCTCACTGCCGAACGTGCCCGAGTCCTCCAGCGAGGCGCGCTCCAGCGCGACGGCCAGGACGGACACGTTGCGCGAGGCCGTCTCGGCCGGCAGCGGGTCGGTGGTGACGGCCGAACCGGAGCCGACCAGCACCACGAGGCGCTCACCGCCGGGCACGCCGAACACGCTGTGCGTCAGGCGGGTGTCATCGATCACGCGTGCTCCAGAGGGCCCACGCGATCAGCGGCGGCTGCAGCAGAAGCCGGACGAAGCGCGCGCGGTCGGTGCGCAGCATGGGCGCGGACCGACCGGTCTGCCACTGGTGGACATTGCCCGGGAAGACGGCGACGAAGAAGGCCGCCACGAGCATGCCGACGCTCCTCCTCTGCCTGGGAAGGGCGACCAGGCCGCCGGCCAGCATCAGCTCGACCACTCCGGAGGCGACCACGATCGCGTCCTTGTCGAGGGTCGTGAGGCGGGTCGCCCAGTCCGGCACCACGATCCGGTACCCGCGTCTCCCCCACGTGAGGTGCGACGCGCCCGCGACCGCCAGCAGAGCCGCCAGCGCCCATCGCGCGACGCCACGAGCCGCGCGGGCGCGGTCGGAGGACGG
Organism: uncultured Actinomycetota bacterium; assembly: GCA_963717585.1. Taxonomy (GTDB): domain Bacteria; phylum Actinomycetota; class Actinomycetes; order Actinomycetales; family Microbacteriaceae; genus Microbacterium. The sequence goes on from CAVQWI010000007.1 coordinate 345,697, forward strand.
ACTCATGACTCGACGCTACCCGAGGTCACTTCGACTGCCGCCGGCGCACCGGGAAGAACTCGGTGCGTGCGATCAACCCGATCGCGTTCGCCGAGGCGGGTCGTCCGCCGCGGGTCGGCGATGTAGCCGTCGAGCGCCGCCTGATGCGGGAACGACAGGATCTGCACCTCGACGGGCTGTCCGTCCGCGCCGTCACCGATGGCGCGTTCGAGGACGACGGCGCCGTGATCGGCGAACAGCTCCAGGACGCCATCCTCATAGGCATGAAGGCCGTCCGCCGCACCCGGCTGCGCCCACAGCAGACAGCAGAAGGTGAGCGGATCGGCGCCGGTGGACATGGTTGCACTGTAGCTGCGCCCGGCCGTCCGAGCCGCGCCCGGGAATGGGTGGGAGAATCGCGGGATGGCACGAACGCCCGATCCGCACGCCGCGCGCTACGCACGCCAGCGGATCCTGCCCGGCTTCGGCGACGCATCCCAGCAGCGCCTCGCCGTCGCTCACGCCGTCGTCATCGGGGCGGGCGGTCTCGGCAGCGCGGTCGTGCCGATCCTCGCGGCGGCCGGAGTGGGCACGATCACCGTCGTCGACGACGACCTGGTGGACGCGACGAACCTGCACCGCCAGATCCTGCACGGCGCCGCCGACATCGGCCGCGCCAAGGTCGACTCGGCTGCCGACGCCGTGCGGGCGCAGTCGCCCGACACCGAGGTCATCGCCCACCGGGGGCTGTTCACACCATCGACGGCCGCCGAACTGCTGTCCGGGGCGGACATCCTGATCGACGGCTCCGACAACAACGAGACGCGTTTCGCGGCCAACGATGCTGCGGTCACCGCGGGCATCCCCCTCGTCTGGGGCTCTGCGCTGCGCTGGTCGGGACAGGTCGGGATCGCCTGGGGCGGCACGGACTACCGCGACCTCTTCCCGGAGGGACCCGACGCCGAGGCCGACACGTGCGAGGTCGCCGGCATCCTGCCGAGCGTGTGCACCGTGATCGGCGGGCTCATGGCGACCGAGTCGCTCAAGCTGCTGACCGGCATCGGCGACCCCCTCATCGGCCGCGTGATCGTGTTCGACGCGCTGAGCGGGACGAGCCGCGAGCTGCGCTACAGCCGCGATCCGGCGCGAGAGGCCGACACGACCCCGCCTGCGCGCGCCTCCTCGGCGGCGGCATCCGATCGGTCCATCTCGGCACGCGAGCTCGCCGACCTGCTGGCGGATCCGTCGCAGGAGGCGCCGGTGCTGCTGGACGTCCGCGAACCGTACGAGGTGGACGTCGCCGCGCTGCCCGGCGCGGTGACGATCCCGCTCGGCCAGCTCGACGCGCGCCTCGGCGAGCTCGACCCCGGCGCTCCGATCGTCGTGTACTGCCATCTCGGCGTCCGGTCCGCGACCGCTCTGGCCCGGCTCCAGGCCGCCGGATTCGCCCGCGCCCGACACCTCGCGGGCGGCATCGACGCGTGGTCGCGGACCGTCGACAGCGCCGTGCCTCGATACTGAGTCCATGCACCGGATCTCCGTCGAGGACTACGCCTCCATCATCCGCGGGCTCCTCGAACCGCTGCGTGAGCGACCCGACGAGCATGTTCCTCTCGCTCTGGCCGCCGACCGCGTGACCGCCGCAGAGGTGCTGAGTCCGATCGCCCTGCCGACCTTCCGCAACTCGCAGATGGACGGCTACGCCGTGCACGTCGCCGACCTCGGCGACCTGCCCGCGGTGCTTCCGGTCGTCGGCGAGATCGCCGCGGGTGCTGTCGATCCCCATCCGCTTCCGGCGGGCTCCGCCGTCGCGATCATGACGGGGGCGCCCCTTCCTCGAGGTGCGGATGCGGTCGTTCCCATCGAGGACACGCGGCTCGTCGAAGGCGGAGTCCAGATCCTGCGAGGGCGGGATGCCGGCGACTTCGTGCGAGAACGAGGCTCGGATGTCGCTGCCGGGGCGGTCCTGCTGCCGGCAGGCCTCAGACTCGCGTCGAGGCATCTCGCGGCGCTCGCAGCGGCCAACCTGATCGACGTCGTGGTGCGATCGCGGGTGCGCGTCGCGATCGTGAGCACCGGCAACGAGCTCGTGCCACCCGGAACCCCGCTCACCAGCGGACGTCTGCCCGATGCGAACGGGATCGCGCTGGCGGCCGCGGCGTCGGCGGTGGGCGCCGAGGTCGTCGATCTGCAGCTGGCCGGCGACGACCCGGCGCGGCTGGGTGCGTTCTTCGATCGGGCGATCGCGGCCGGTGCCGAGCTGATCATCACGAGCGGCGGCATCTCGATGGGAGCGCACGAACCGGTCCGCCAGCTGCTCGAACCGCTCGGCGCCACCGTCGGCACGGTCGACATGCAGCCCGGCGGTCCGCAGGCGTACGCGCGATTCCGCGACGTGCCCGTCGTGTGCTTCCCCGGGAACCCGGTCAGCAGCCAGCTGAGCTTCGCACTGTTCCTGGCCCCGGTGCTGCGCGAGCTGTCCGCGCTGCCGCCGGTGATGCGCGCGGCGAAGATCCTCGCCGCGCCCGTGCAGTCGACCGCCGGTCGCCGCCAGTTTCTGCGCGCCCGGATCACCGGCGACGGAAAGGTGGAGACGGTCGCCGGTCCGGGCTCCCACCTGGTCGCGGCGCTCGCCGCGGCCGACGTGCTGATCGACGTGCCCGCCGACGCGACCTCGCTCCCGGAGGGCGCTTCGGTCGATACCGTTGACCTATGAGCTCGCTCAGTCACCTGGATGACGACGGTCGTGCACGCATGATCGACGTCGGCGCCAAGCCGGTCACGCGGCGCGTCGCCCGCGCGGCGGGACGCCTCAGCACGACCGCCGAGGTGATCGCGCTCGTCCGCGCCGACGATCTGCCGAAGGCCGACGTGCTGGCGACCGCGCGCATCGCCGGCATCGCCGGCGCGAAGCGCACGAGCGAACTGATCCCGCTCGCCCACATCCTGCCCCTGGATGCCGTCACCATCGAGTTCGGCTTCGACGGCGACTCGATCGTCATCGAAGCCACCGTCTCGGTGACCGCCCGCACCGGCGTCGAGATGGAGGCGCTGACAGCGGTGGCGATCGCGGGGCTCACCCTCCACGACATGATCAAGGCCGTGGATCCGCGCGCGGTGCTGGGCGAGATCCGGCTCCTGGAGAAGTCCGGAGGCAAGCACGGGGAGTGGACGAGGGAGGCCGAGCCGCGGCATCCCGAACCGGATGCCGATGCCGCGCCGGTAGGCGCGGGTTTCAGCGCGTCGGTGCTCGTCTCGTCGACAGGCGCGGCCGCCGGAACACGCGCCGATACGACCGGACCGCTGATCGCGGACTGGCTGCGCTCACGCGGGTTCTCCGTGGGCGACGCGATCGTCGCCGCCGATGCGGATGTCGCAGCCGCACTGACCGCGATCGTGCTCGCCGCTCCGGACGTCGTACTCACCACGGGCGGCACCGGATTGCATCCCGCAGGATCGCACCCCGGAGGCGACGCAGGCGCTCCTGGACTTCGAGCTGCCCGGCATCGCCGAGGCCATCCGCGCGGCCGGCCGAGCAGCCGTGCCGACCGCATCGCTCAGCCGGGCGGTCGCCGGGATGACGGGCGGAACCCTGATCGTCAACCTGCCGGGCTCCTCCGGCGGCGTGCGGGACGGACTGGCCGTGCTCGAGCCGCTGCTCGCGCACGTGCTGGACCAGGTGAGGGGCGGCGGGCATGGCTGACGAACCGCGCCACCTCGCCCTGATCACCGCCGAGCCACTCGACCGCGCGGTGGCGGAGAGATTCGTCTCCACCCCGGCCGACGGCGCCCTCGTCGTCTTCGAGGGCGTCGTGCGCGACCACGACCACGGCGCGTCGGTGCACGCCCTCGACTACGAAGCGCACCCGGACGCGCAGACCTTCCTCGACGCCGTGTGCGCGGAGGTCGCGGAGGCGTCGGGGTTGCGCGTCGCGGCCATCCACCGGGTCGGCGCCCTGTCGATCGGCGATGTCGCCCTGATCGCAGCCGTCGCAGCGCCCCACCGCGCCGAAGCGTTCGCGGTGTGCGCCCAGCTGGTCGACCTGGTCAAGGAGCGGACGCCGATCTGGAAGCGTCAGCACCTCGCCGAGGGCACGACGGAGTGGGTCGGGCTCTAGCGCGTCCGCAGTCCGTGAGACTGCACGGCGTGCAGGATCAGCCGCCCGAGAACCTCGGCAGGACGTCGGCGGCCGAACCCAGCGCGTGCCGCGGATCGCGACTGACGACACCGTCCACCAGGATCGATCCCGAGCGGAGCACCCGCTCCATCGGCTCGCCGTAGCGGTCGAGCAGCAGCGAGCGCAGGTCGCCGACCGTCGCACCGGCCAGGGACAGGGTCTCGTCGGCGCGGCCGGCAGCATCCGCCGCCGCGGCGAAGTACCGCACCCGCACCTCAGCCACCGATCGCACCCATCGACCGCTCGGGCGGCACGAAACCGGGGTCGGAGATGCCGTGACCGGCCTGCTTGCCCCACATCGCCGCACGCCACCGGTCCGCGACCTCACGATCCGTGGCTCCGCCGCGCAGCAGCCCGCGCAGGTCCGTCTCGTCGTCGCCGAACAGACACGACCGCACCGTTCCCTCGGCCGTGATCCTCGTACGGTCGCATGCCGCGCAGAACGATCTCGTGACCGACGCGATGATGCCGACGGTCGCGGGGCCGCCGTCGACGAGCCACTCCTCAGCGGGTGCGGACGGATCGTCTCGCTCCACCAGGCTCAGCTCGAACCGAGCCGAGAGAACCTCGAGCAGCTCCGCGGCCGGCACCATGTTCGCCCGGCGCCAGGCGGCGTCCGCATCCAGCGGCATCTCCTCGATGAACCGCAGCCGCAGTCCGCGCTCGACAGCCCACGCCAGCAGCGCCGGCGCATCGTCGAGCGTCTCGCGCATCAGCACGGCGTTGAGCTTGATCGGCCCCAGCCCGGCGCGAACCGCCCCGTCGATGCCGGCGAGCACGGCCGGGAGGCGGTCTCGTCGGGTCAGCCGGGCGAAGTGCTCCCGGTCGATCGTGTCGACGGAGATGTTGACGCGACCGAGGCCCGCCTCGACGAGCCGGGAGGCGACCTTGTCCAGGCCGATTCCGTTGGTCGTCATCGACAGCGGCATGCCCGGGGCAGCAGCTGACGATCGCGCGATGATCTCGACCAGATCCGCACGGGTCAGGGGCTCGCCCCCGGTGAAGCGCACTTCGTGCACGCCCAGGTCGCGACCGGCGATCCCCACCAGCCGCGCGATCTCCGTCGCGGTGAGCAGATCGCCCTTGGGGATGCTGGGCAGCCCTTCGGCCGGCATGCAGTACGTGCAGCGCAGCGAGCACTTCTCGGTGACCGAGATGCGCAGATCGCGGGCGACGCGACCGAACCGATCGACCAGTCCGGCGGTGTCGGGGCGCCCCGTCGTGTCGGGCGCACTCGACGGATCGCGGTGGATCCGCGGCATCCCGAGCAAGAGCGTCGACATGAGTTCAGCCTAAACGCCCGGGATCGGGCCGCGGCCGCGTGCGACGGCAGTGACACGGCCCGGATGCCGTCACTAGTGTGAAGCTCACAGGGAAGGGGCGCCATGTCGTTCATCACTCGGGGATTCTCCGGTCGTCGTGGCGACCGCGATCCGCGGCTGCCGCCGGGTCAGACGCTCGTCTCGGACTGGCCCGTCCTGTCGGCGGGCCCCACACCCCAGGTCGACACGGCCGACTGGGAGTTCGTCGTGCGCACGGAGAACGGCTCGCACAGCTGGAGCTGGGACGAGCTGCGAGCGCTCGGCATCGAAGACATCACCACCGACATCCACTGCGTGACGCACTGGACCAAGCTCGAGATGCCGTGGCGCGGCGTCTCGCTCGACAGGATCTGGGAGAGCGTCGAGACCGAGCACGACTACGTGATGGCCCACTCGTACGGCGGCTACACGACCAACGTCCCCCTGGAGGACCTCCTCGACGGAAAGAGCTGGATCGCTTTCGAGGCCGACGGCGAACCCTTGGACCCCGAGCACGGCGGACCGGCGCGGCTGCTCGTGCCTCACCTGTACTTCTGGAAGAGCGCGAAGTGGGTGCGGGGCCTCGACACCATGCCGAGCGACGACCCCGGCTTCTGGGAGCAGAACGGCTACCACCTGCACGGCGACCCGTGGCTGGAGGAGCGGTACTGGTGAGTGCCCGCCGGCCGGCAGCCTGGCACGTCGCAACCGTCGTCGACTCGCGACCCGAGACGCCGTCAGCGCGGCGCATCGAGCTCGATGTGCCGACCTGGCCCGGCAACGATGCCGGCTCGCACCTGGACGTGCGCCTCACCGCACCCGACGGCTACCAGGCGACGCGGTCCTATTCGATCGCCTCCGCCGGGGAGAGCACACACGTCATCCTGGCGGTCGACGAGCTGCCCGGCGGCGAGGTCTCGCCGTTCCTCGTGCACGACCTGCAGCCCGGCGACAAGCTGGAGCTGCACGGTCCGCTGGGGGCGTACTTCGTCTGGACCCCGCCCGAGGAGGGATCGCCCCGGCCGGTGCAGCTCATCGCCGGAGGGTCGGGAGTCGTGCCGCTGTTCGCGATGGCCGATGCCCACGCCCGTGCTGCCGACGCCACCGAGTTCCGCCTGCTGTACTCGGTGCGGACACCGGATGACGTGTTCTTCCGCGAGGAGCTCGCCGCCCTCGCCGCGGGCTCACCCGCGCTGTGGCTCGACTACGTCTACACCCGCCGCGCGCCCGACGGCTGGGCCACCGCACCGGGGCGTGTCACCCGCGACCTGCTCGACGCGGCCACGCTGCCCGCGGCATCCCGCCCGCTCGTGTACGTGTGCGGACCGACGCCCTTCGTCGAAGCGGTGGCGGGATGGCTGATCGACGCCGGGCACGAGCCCGGCGCTGTGCGAACCGAACGATTCGGAGGCTCATGATGACGAAGCTGGATGGGAACGTCCTGGCCGGACGCCTCGCCGATGTGCTCGGCTGGGATGCGACGGCCGCCGACGCGCGCTGCGCGCACTGCCATGCGCACGGCGCGATCGCGGTGGCCGTGGTCTATACGACCGCGATGGGAACGGTCGCGCGCTGCTCGCACTGCGACGGCGTGCTCGCGACGTTCGTCGAGGGCGACCACGGACGGGTGTGGTTCGGGATGCCGGGCATCAGCGCTCTCGAGATGACGCACTGAGATGTCCGACCTGCCCGTCTTCACCGTCGCCGATCTCGAAGCGGTGCCGAGGTTCGATCACGACTCGTTCGACAACGCGGATGCTGTGACCCTCGGACTCATCGCCGTCGAGGTCATCCGCAAGCACGGCGCGAACCTGGCCGTGCGGATCGTCCTCCGCGGCGACGCCGTGTTCGTCGCGAAGCTCGGCACCACCGGCCCGGGCAACGATCCCTGGCTCGCGGGCAAGGCCGCCGTGGCGGAGCGATTCGGCGAGCCCTCGCTGCTCGTCCGGCGCCGTCACGAGGCGGAGGGCACACCGTTCCCGGACCGGACCGACATCGATCACGACGTCTTCCGGGCGCATGGCGGATCGGTGCCCATCTTCGTCGGCGGTGACGTCGCCGGCTCCATCACGATGTCGGGAGAGCCCGATGTCGTCGACCACGCGATCGTCGCGGAGGCCATCCGGAGGTATCGGGCGGCGTGACGCTTTGCGGACCGGATATGTCCGCGTTGACTCGTAGCCTGGCAGCAGACGCTGACGAAGCGACAGAACGAAAGGCAGCAGCTCATGGACTGGAAGATCGAACTCATCTACGTGCCGGTGACCGATGTCGACCGCGCGAAGGACTTCTACCTGAAGATCGGCTTCAATGCCGACCACGACCAGGTGCCCTTCGACGGCCTGCGGTTCGTGCAGATGACGCCTCCCGGATCCGCGTGCTCGATCGCGTTCGGCGTCGGCCTCGGCAACGACCTGGAACCGGGCAAGCAGAACACCATCCAGGTGGTCGTGCCCGACGCCGACCAGGCGCTGGCCGACCTGCGGTCGGTCGGGGTGGATGCCGCGGGTGTGGACGAGCAGGCATGGGGACGGTTCGTGTCCTTCGACGACCCGGACGGCAACACCTGGACGCTGCAGGAACTCCCCGCGCGCGACTGACGATCAGCCGGCTCCGCGCCTAGGCTGAGCCGATGCGCGAGTTCGTCCACGGTATGGCTCTCCTCGGGCGGGGCTTCGCGCACTGGCGACGCCGGCCGGGCCTCATGGCGCTCGGGCTCGTCCCGGCGGCGATCGTGGGACTGCTCTTCCTCTCGGGGCTGGTCGCGCTCGGTATCGCCCTTCCGGGCATCACCGTCGCGATCACCCCCTGGGCCGAGGAGTGGCCGGGAGTCTGGGCGAGCGTGCTCCGCGTCACACTGGGGACCGCGATGGTCGGGGCGTCACTCGTGCTGGTGGCCGTGTCGTTCACGGCGCTGACGCTGATCGTCGGCGAGCCCTTCTACGAGCGGATCTGGCGGTCGGTCGAACGGGATCTGGGCGATGCCCCCGTCGACGCGCGATACGGGTTCTGGCGATCGGTCGTCGATGGCGTGAGCCTGATCGTGCGGGGCCTGGCGATCGCACTGCTGGCCGCACTGATCGGACTCATCCCGGCGGCGGGCGGCATCCTGAGCACGGTCTTCGCCGTGCTGCTGACCGGTTGGCTTCTCGCCGACGAGCTGTCGTCGCGCGCGCTGACGGCCCGCGGCCTGGACCGCGCCGCACGCCGGCGGCTCATGCGCGCCCACCGGGCCCGCGTCCTCGGCTTCGGCGTTGCGACGCAGCTGTGCTTCATGGTGCCGCTCGGCGCGGTCGCGACGATGCCTGCGGCGGTCGCAGGATCGACCGCGCTGGCGCGGTCGATCCTGGACCCTCCCCGCGCCGCCTAGCGTCAGGCGGCGGCGGCGAGGGTGTGTCCGCTCGAGACCGACAGCGCCCCGCCGGCCGCGTCGACGAGAACCGAGCCACCGTCGGCGAGCTCGCCGCGCACGAACAGCTCCGCGATCCGGTCGTCGACCTCGCGCTGGATGAGCCGACGCAGCGGGCGGGCACCGTACTCGGGCTCGTAGCCGTTCTCCACCAGCCAGTCGATGGCGGCATCCGTCACCTGGAGTGACACCTCGCGCCCGGTCAGCCTGCCCTCGGTCGTGCCGAGCAGCAGCCGCACGATCTCGCGCAGCTGCTCGCGAGCGAGCTTGCGGAACAGCACGATCTCATCGATGCGGTTGAGGAACTCGGGTCGCATCGCCTCGCGCAGCTTTCCCATGACGCGGTCGCGGAGATCCTTCTCGCTGCCGAAGCCGGTCTCTCCCCCGCCATCGGCGATGAAGCCGATCGCCCCGGAGCGCGACGCGAGGAACTCGCTGCCGATATTCGAGGTCATCACGATCACCGTGTTGCGGAAGTCGACCGTGCGGCCCTGGCCATCGGTGAGCCGCCCGTCGTCCAGCACCTGCAGCAGCAGGTTGAAGACGTCGGGGTGGGCCTTCTCGATCTCATCGAACAGCACGATCGAGTACGGGTTGCGCCGAACGCGTTCGGTGAGCTGACCCGCTTCGTCGTACCCGACATATCCGGGAGGGGCGCCGACCAGCCGCGACACCGTGTGACGCTCGCCGAACTCGCTCATGTCGAACCGGATGACGGCCGAGTCGTCGTCGAAGAGACTCCCGGCCAGCGCCTTGGCCAGCTCGGTCTTGCCGACACCGGTCGGGCCGAGGAACAGGAACGAACCGACCGGCCGGTGGGCATCGCCCATGCCGGTGCGATTGCGCCGAACGGCCTTCGCGACCGCGGCCACGGCATCGTCCTGTCCGACGACGCGGGTGTGCAGCTCGTCCTCGAGCACCGCAAGGCGCTCGCGCTCGGACTCGGTGAGTCGCTTGACCGGAATGCCGGTGGCACGGCTGATGACCGCGGCGATCTCCGGTTCGTCCACGATCGCGTCGGGTGCGGGCCGCGACGTCGCCTCGTCGAGGCGCGACTGGACATCCGCGATCTGATCGCGGATGTGCGAGGCCTCCTCGTACTTCTCGGCACTCACGGCGGCGTTCTTGTCGGCCTCGAGATCGGCGAGCCGGGACATGAGCCCCGACACGTCGACCTTCACGCCGAGCCGAAGTCGCAGCCGCGCGCCGGCCTGATCGATCAGGTCGATGGCCTTGTCGGGCAGCACGCGCTCTGACAGGTAGCGGTCGCTGAGTTCGACTGATGCGCGCAGCGCATCATCCGTGAAGGTGACCCCGTGGTGGTCTTCGTACGCGGGGCGCAGACCCCGCAGGATCAGCACGGCGTCCTCGATGCTCGGCTCGCCGACCCGCACCGGCTGGAACCGCCGCTCGAGAGCGGAGTCCTTCTCGATGGTGCGGTACTCCTTGAGCGTGGTGGCACCGACCAGGTGAAGGTCGCCACGGGCCAGGCGCGGCTTGAGGATGTTGCCGGCGTCCATCGCGCCTTCTCCGCCGCCACCGGCGCCGACGACGGTGTGCACCTCGTCGATGAAGAGGATGAGCTCGCCCGGCACGCGCGGAGACTTCATCCATCGTGGCGGTGAGGCGCTCCTCGAAGTCGCCGCGGTAGCGCGTGCCCGCAAGCATGGCAGGCAGGTCGAGCGAGATGACGCGCTTGTCGCGCAGCTGGTCGGGAACCGCGCTCGCGACGATCGCCTGAGCCAGGCCTTCGACGATGGCCGTCTTGCCCACGCCCGCCTCGCCGACCAGGACCGGGTTGTTCTTCGTGCGGCGGCTCAGGATCTCGATCGTCTGCTCGATCTCGTCCTCGCGGCCGATCACGGGGTCGAGTGACCCTTCGCGGGCGAGGGCCGTCAGGTCGGTGCCGAATCGGTCGAGCATCGGGGTCTCGGATGCCGCGGCATCCGGCTCACGGTCGGTCGCGGTCTCGCCACCCGGCGTCACGGTCTCGCGCGCGCCGTTCAGGAGCGCGTCGGCGGTCACACCCGCCTGCGCGAGGATCTGACCGGCCGGGGCGTCCTGGCCGAGCACGAGCGCGAAGAAGAGGTGCTCCGGGTCGACGTAGGTCGAACCCGACGAGCGAGCGACCTGGAAGGCGTGGAACAGCGCGCGCTGCACGGAGGGTGTGATGACCGCGCCCTCAACGTCGGCGGGGTCGGATGTCTGGGGCAGGCGCTGGTCTACGGCACGGACGATCGCTGCCGGGTCTGCGCCGACGCGTTCGACGGCGTCCTTCGCCGGCGACTCGCCGACGAGGATCCGCAGGACGTGGAGCGCGTCGAGTTCACGCTGACCGCGCTCGAGCGCGAAAGCCCCGGCCTGCTGCAGGAACTGCTGCGTGCGCAGACTGAGGAACCGCGTGAGGTCGATCGACCGCGATGCGCGGGCGCGCTCACCGTCGAGGTAGCGCGCGAGGAACTCGTCGAAGGCGCTGGCGCCGTTCTCGCCGTCCTGAGGGGTGAAGTCTTCGGGCATTGTCTGGAATCTCTCCTGATCAAACTTGAGTCCAACGATGTCAAGTTTAGCTACTTGAGCGAACTCGTATCAAGTTCAACCGATGCCCGTCAGGCGTATTCCCAGTTCACCCCCGGCGATCGTCCGCGGGAACGATGCGGACGACGACGCTCCCACGTTTGCGGCCGGTATCGACGTAGCGGTGGGCCTCGACGATGTCATCGAGCTCATAGGTCCGATCGATGACCGGCTGCAGAGCGCCCTCCTCGGCACGAGCTACGAGGTCGCGCATCACGGACGCCGGCGAGCCGGAACCCTCCTGGGTCACGAGCAGGCCGCTCCGGCGCGACTGGCGGCGCGCGCCGAGCATCCCGCGGAGGTCCGCGATCACGAGAAGAAGGGCGCCACCGGGTCGCAGGATCGACCGCACGCGGTCGAACGGCGCGTTGCCCACGCACTCGACGATCACGTCATAGCGTTCGTCGCCGGCGGCGAAGTCGGTCTCGGTGTAGTCGATGACGTGCTCCGCGCCCAAAGATCGGACGAGGTCGGCATTGCGCCCGCTCGTCACTCCCGTGACGTGGGCACCCGCGTGCGAGGCGAGCTGCACGGCGGCGCTGCCCACGGCCCCGGACGCGCCGTTGACGAGCACCGCCCTGTCGGGTCCGAGCGCGACCCTGTTGAGGAACGACACGGCGGTGTAGCCGCCGAAGACCAGGGCCGCGGCATCCGTATGCGACATCCCACGGGGTTTGCGGGCGATGGCGCCGTCGGCGGGAATGGTCACGTACTCGGCGTGGCAGCCGAACCGGCCGCCGGTCATCACGACCACCTCGTCGCCGGCCGAGAACGTCGTGACCGACTCGCCGACGCGCTCGACCACGCCAGAGCCCTCCATCCCGAGGATCTTCCGGCGCGGGCGGAACACGCCGAGCGCCAGCACGGCGAAATAGCCGAGGCCCCTCGGCAGATCCTTCGCGCGCACCCGGTGATCGGCGATGCTGACCGTGGTCGCATGAACGCGGACGAGCACTTCTCCGGCACCGGGAGTGGGCACCGGCACACGCTCCACGCTCACCACCTCCGGGGCGCCGAACCGTCGCGCGACGGCAGCGCGCATCGTGCGAGCACGAGTCTGTCCGTGGACCTCTGTGAGGGTCATCTGCTTCTCCTGATCTCATTGCCTTACAATGTAAGGTAGCGCGTTCGGCCTGCGATGTCGATAGGCGTGCTTGTACGGTTGCGACGGAGGTGGATGCATGACCACGGCACGCAACAGATCCGAACGGATGCCTCTCACGCGCGACCGCGTGCTCTCCGCCGCGATGGATCTCGCCGATGAGGACGGGATCGACGCGCTCACCATGCGCCGCCTGGCCGATCAGCTGGGCGTGGAGGCGATGTCGATCTACCACCACCTGCCGAACAAGAGCGCGATCCTCGACGGGCTGGCGGAGCAGGTGTTCCTCGAGATCGAGACCGAGATCGGCGGCTTCGATGTGCCCGACCCCGGCACGCCGTGGATCGGGACGCTCCGGCCGCGCATCCTGGGGGCTCGACGCGTCATGCTGCGACACCGCTGGATGCCCGGCGTGATGGAGAGTCGCGGTGTGATGACCCCGTCGATGGCGCGCTACGTCGACGCCGTCGTCGGGGCGATGCATGCGGGCGGGTGCTCGTACGACCTGATCCACCACTGCCTGCATGCGCTGGGGAGCACGATGTTCGGTTTCAACCAGGAGCTGATGCTCGACAGCGACACCCCGAGCGGCGAGGACCTCACGCTCATGCACGACTTCGTTCCGCATCTGGCCGCGATGCTCGAGGACGTCGTGCACGACGATCCCGACTCCACCCTCGGCTGGTGCGACGACCAGACGGAATTCGAGTTCGGCCTCGACGTGCTCCTCGAGGGACTCGAGCGGCGTCGGGTCTTCGAGGAAGGGCGCTGATGGATGGCGACGTCGGGCCACTGGTGCAGCCCGCTCCCCCTGACATCGACGAGACGACCGCGGCGCGCATCGCTCGCGAGGGCTGGGGTGTCATCGGTCGAGCCCGGGCTCTCGGAAGCCATCAGGACCGCAACTTCCTGATCCTGCGCAGCGATGCGCCTCGGCTGCTGCTCAAGATCGCGAACCCGAGCGTCAGCGCGCCCGAGCTCGAGGCCCAGTCCGCGGCCGCCGAGGCGATCGCCGCGCGCGACGGCGTCCGCGCACCTCGAGCCCTCCGATTCGCTCGGGGCACCGTCTGGCCGGTCATCGTCGACGGCGTCACGATGCATGCCCGTCTGCTCGAGTTCCTGGATGGCGAGACCCTCTCCGGCTACCTGTCTCCATCTGTCGTGCGCGCCATCGGCACGCTGGCGGCTACCGTCGACATCGCCCTCGCCGACCTCGACTCGCCGGCGGCCGAACGCCGGCATCAGTGGGATCTGCGCGAGGCAGACGGCGTGCTGGCCGAACTCCTCCCGTACGTCGGCGATGCCGCACTCCGCAGCGATCTGGCTGTGGCCGCGGCATCCGCCTGGCAGGTCGTGGAGGCGGTCGCGGATCGCCTGCCGGTCCAGTTCATCCACGGGGACCTCACCGACGACAATGTCGTGACCGCCGACAGCGTCATGCGAATCCCCGACGGAGTCATCGATCTCGGCGACCTCAACCGCACGTGGGCGATCGGCGAGCTCGCGATCACGGTCTCTTCCCTGCTGCACCACGACGGACTGGACCTGCCCGCGGCCATGCGCGCGGTGGCCGCCTACGATGCGATCCGGCCCCTGTCGGAGGCGGAGGTCGACGCGCTCTGGCCACTCGTCGTCGTGCGGGGCGCGGTGCTGGTCGCGAGTGCGCACCACGTGCTCGCGACTGATGCCGCGAACGCGTACGCGGCCGAGAATCTCGAGCATGAGCGTGCCATCTTCGCCGCGGCGACGGCCGTGCCGCTCGAGGTCGCCACCGCGCTCGTGCGTGCGACGACCGGGCACGCAGTGTTCCCGTTCGAGCCGCCTCGCCCGATGGTGCTCCTCCCCGGTCTCGCCGCCGCCGACGTGATGGCAGTCGACCTGTCGGCCACGAGTCCGGCACTGCACGAAGGTCGCTGGCTCGAGGCGTCCGCTGAGGACGACGTGTTCAGCGCCGCACTCGCCGGTGCCGACGCGGCAGTAGGGCGGTTCGGCGAGGCGCGCCTGACCCGGTCACGGCCCGGCGAGCCCTCCGAGCCGCGCAACGTGTCGCTCGGCCTGGAGCTGCGACTGGCACGTCCGCAGCGGGTCGCCGCGCCGTGGGCCGGCACGGTTTCGCCGACCGACGAAGGACTCGTGCTCCATGCCGGAGGACTGACGCTGCGGGTCGACGGATGCCGCACGGAGCTCGCTGCCGGATCGACCGTCGCGGCGGGGGACGTGGTCGCCGAGGCCCCCGAGGCGCTGTGGGTCCAGGTGGCGCGCGCGGGGATCGTTCCGCCGCGCTTCGTCACCAGATCTCTCACCGCGGCATGGCGGACGCTCGTCGCCGACCCCTCGGCGCTCGTGGGCGCGCACCTCGACGCACCCCCCAGCCCCGACGGCGCAGCACTGCTGACTCGTCGCGATGCTGCGTTCGCCGACGTGCAGGAGCACTACTACGACGATCCGCCGATCATGGTGAGGGGCTGGCGCGAGCACCTGATCGATGCCGATGGCCGGGTCTACCTCGACACGCTCAACAACGTGACCAGCGTGGGTCACGCGCATCCCCGCGTCGTGGATGCCGCTGCCGGGCAGTGGCGGCTCCTCAACACCAACTCGCGGTTCCACTACCCGTCGGTCGTCGAGTTCGCGGAGCGGCTGGCCGCCCTCGTCCCCGACCCGCTCGACACGGTGTTCCTCGTCAACAGCGGTTCCGAGGCGGTGGATCTCGCACTGCGGCTCGCGCAGGCGTGGTCGGGCCGGCGCGACGTCCTCGCCGTACGCGAGGCGTACCACGGCTGGACGTATCTCACCGATGCCGTGTCCACCTCCGTCGCCGACAACCCCGCCGCGCTCCAGACCCGGCCCGAGTGGGTGCACACCGTCCCCGCTCCGAAGCCCCACCGGGGTGAGCACACCGCCGCCCCGTCGAGCGGCTATGCGGATGACGCGGTCGCCGAGATCGGGCGGCTGGCAGCGGCCGGCACTCCGGTGGGTGCGTTCCTCTCCGAGACCGTGTTCGGCAACGCCGGGGGCATCACCCTGCCGGACGGATACCTGGACGCGATCTACCGCGCGGTGCGCGAGCGCGGCGGCGTCGCGATCGCGGATGAGGTGCAGGTCGGCTACGGGCGGCTCGGCGACTGGTTCTGGGGATTCGAGCAGCAGGGCGTCGTTCCCGACGTGGTCGCCGTCGCCAAGGCGATGGGCAACGGCCATCCGCTCGGCGCCGTCATCACGACGCGCGCAGATCGCCGAGCGCTACCGGACCGGAGGGCTACTTCTTCTCCTCGGCCGGCGGCAGCCCGGTCTCGAGCGTCATCGGCCTGGCGGTGCTCGACATCATCCGCGACGAAGGCCTGCAGGACAACGCGCGCGACACCGGCGCGTACCTCAAGGCACGGCTCGAAGAACTCGGGCAGCGGCATCCGATCCTCGCAGCCGTTCACGGCTACGGCCTCTACCTCGGACCCGAGTTCGTCCGCGATCGCACGACATGGGAGCCGGCGACGGCGGAGACCGCTGCGATCTGCGATCGGCTGCGCGAGATGGGAGTGATCGCGCAGCCGACCGGCGATGACCAGAACATCCTGAAGATCAAACCCCCGATGTGCTTCACGCGCGACAGCGCCGATGCGTTGGTCACCGCCCTCGACCGGGTGCTGACGACAGGCTGGTGAAGCCGTCGCCGATGCCGTTCTCGGTTAGCATCGCGATGAAGCCCCCGACGGCCTCCGACCGAGGAGCAAGCATCCTGTGACCGAGCACTCCGACTTCATAGATCCGAGCGTGCCGCCGAGTGGCGACGGCTGCGTCGAGTGCGAGCAGATCGGCGGCTGGTGGGTGCATCTTCGACGCTGCGCGCTGTGCGGGCACATCGGATGCTGCGACGACTCCCTCAACACTCACGCCGCGAAGCACTACGAAGCCACCGGGCATCGCGTCATCCGGAGCTTTGAGCCGGGCGAGGAGTGGTTCTGGGACTACGGGACCAACGACTACGCCTTCGGTCCGCCCCTCGCACCGCCGCCGAGCCATCCTAAGAGCCAGAGCGTGCCCGGACCGGCCGAGCGCGTCCCGGATGACTGGCGCGAGATCCTCGCCGCGAACCGCGGCGACCGCTGACGAGCGCTCAGCCGTCGGAGCCGGGCGTCGGGCTCGGGGTCGCCCCGGCCGCTTCCGGACCGAACAGCGTCCACGTTCCAGCCGTGCACTCGTAGAACGCGACGACCTCGGTGTCGATGTAGACGTCGCCGTCCGCGGTGCAGGTCTCGTTCTCGGGTGCGCCGAGTCCGAGAGAGAGCTGCGTACCGGGAGCGCCGGGCGCGCCCGTCTCGCCGGTCGCTCCGGTCTCGCCGGCGGCGCCGGCCTCCCCCGCTGCGCCGGTCTCGCCGGTGAGGTTCGCCGCGGCCGATGCCCGGATGTTGCCGACCTTCACCCATTCGCCGTCCTTGAACAGGTAGACGTCGGAGGTCGAGATGTCGATGTACACCTCGCCCTCGTAGCCCTTGCCGGCCTCGGGAACACCCGCGCCTGCCCGCACAGCGGCACCAGCGGGGAGGATCTCCTCGAGCGCCTCCTCGTAGTCCTCCGTGCTCGGCTGACTCGGCTCCGGCTCGGATGTCGGCGACGGGCTCAGCGTCGTCGGCCGAATCGGCCGAGCGGGCCAGCGTCGCGCCGAGGAAGGATGCCACGAACGACAGCACGACCACCGCGACGCCGATCCAGATCAGCGCCGTCCGGCTGACACCGGGACTCGCGGTCGCGGCGCCATCGGCTGCCGGCGGCGAACCCGCGGGAGGCTTCGTGATCGGCGGCGTGTCGGGGTTGTTCTGGCCATCGCTCATCGCGGATTCCCTTTCGCGTCCGGCGCTCCTGGTTAACCGTGACGGCACGGCTGCGGGCGACGACGCGCTCAGTCTAGGGACGGTGCGGTCTGGCCCCCTCACCCGAATTCAATGATCCGGCCGGACCGGTCATCCGACGTCAGGCACCGAGTCGGCTAGGTCTGAACGCGATCCGACCAGCCGCCCGCGTTCTGCGCATCGAGGAAACCCAGAACGATCTCGAGCACGAGGTCCGTGCGAGCGAGTCCCGCGAAGTGGGTCGTTCCCGGCAGCACGGCCAGCTGCGAGGCCGGCACACCCTCGAAGTCGCCGTTCACGTCGCCGCCACGCAGCTGCAGGAACTTCACGGCATGGTCCAGCCGGACCATGTCGCAGTCGCCGACGGTCAGCAGCGTCGGGGCGCTGATGCTCCTGATGTCGTCATCGCTCCATTCGCGGAATCCGTCGTCCGATCCCGCCAGCTTGTCGAGGAGGCGCTGCAGATGCTCGAGGTCGGGATGCGGGGACTTGGCCAGATACGCCTGCTCCATCGGCGTGCCGGCGATCATGTCGACCGTCAGCTCGGCAACAGCGTCGGTGTTCTCCCCCCGATTGCCCTCCTTGCGGAACGACACGGACGACACGATCAGCTTGCGGACGAGCTCAGGGTGCGTGATGGCGAGCTGAAGCCCCACGGCGCCGCCGATGCTGAACCCGAAGACATCGACCGGCCCGAGACCGAGGTGCGCGAGCAGTCCCACGACGTCGGACGTCAGGTCGTCGCCGTTGAGCGGTCGATCGAGGTCGTTCGTGCGTCCGTGACCCTGGAAGTCCGTCGCGATCACCTGCCGGTCGGCGGAGAGTCGCGGGATGAGCGCCCCGAACTGCTGGTCGATGTCGAAGAGCCCGCCGTGCAGGAGCAGCAACGGCGTGCGGCCCTCGCCGTGGATCTCGTAGTACATCTGCAGCCCGTTGACGGGCGCGTACCCGGTCTCTATTGGAGCGGCTGGCGTCGGTGAATCGGTCATGGTGCCCTCCCGGCCGGTGTCAGAACTCTGCCGACTGCGAATCACGCAGCAGGGAGCTTAGTCGACTCGGACGTCGGCGCCCAGAGACGGCCAGGCTGGTTGGGGATCGGCGGCGTCCGGGATGGGATCTCAGAGGTTGCGGCGTATATCCGGGTCGTCTGCGAGCCGGTCCGCCTCGGCCGCCACGGCCTCCTGCTCGGCCTCGCTCAGCGGCGGGAGGCCGACTTCGTCGGCCGGCATGCCCGCGTACGGGTCGGCGCCGGGGAACTCCTGACTGAACGATCCCGCGACGGCTCCCCCTGGGGGAACCTCGTCGCCTGCGGCGCCCAGCAGCGTCTCCTCGCCGGGAGCCTGCTCCGGTACGTCGTCTCCGAGGTGCTTACGATGCCACTCGCCGCTCATGTTCACTCCCACCGGTACCAAGCGCCACACCGATCATCATCGAGACGATGAAGATGTGCGACGTTGTAGATCGCCGGCATCATCCACGGAGTGTTGATGAAGTCTACGACGGATCCGATCGGGGACCCCCGGCTCGCGGAAGAGGCGGTCAGTCCTCGTGACACGATTGCAAGCCCGGAATGTCCCCGCCAAGGACCGTTCAACGAGTCGAGGGTCGGGCCTCTCGAGGGGTGTGTCTCGTTCGTGATTCGAGGGAGCGGGGATACGCGGTGGGGTCTCAGCGATGGCGGGGGATCCGCTCCTCGGGGATTCGTTCGAGTCGATTCCAGCCACGCCACCCGCGTTCCTCGAGGATCGCCAGCAGCTGTCGAGCGACCGGTGCCGACTCCGTCATGGCCGCGTCCAGCAGGGCCATGAGAGGGTCCGTCTGATCTGCGCCGCCGATCTCCAGCTCGCCGGTCTGGACTGCGCGGATGCGGAGGTGCTCGACGAGGTCGGCGAGTTCGACGACCCGGGGATCGTCCGGCGACCAGTCCGGCGCGGAGCCGAGGAGTCGATAGAGCCGGATCATGTCGGGGTCCTCGTCCAGCTGGCGGTGCTTCTCGGCGATCACCGCGTCGATGCTGAGCGGATCCTGCGCGGCGAGCATGATCCAGGCGTCCCGCTCGAGCTCGATGTAGGCCTCGCCGACGCCGAGCCCGCGCAGCCGGTCCAGGTAGTCCAAGACGATCTGGGGAAGTGCCAGGTGATCGCCGGCGGCCAGCTTGGCGATCCGCTTGCGGTTGCTCTGCAGGCGACGGATATCGACGCTGAGAGCCTTGTCGATATCCTCGACTGCGCGGGCGAATTCGTCGGGGCTGGCGACGAGGAGTTCCTGCACGCGGGCGAGGGGGACACCCGCATCCGCAAGCACGCGGATCCGGATCAGCCGCACCACGGCGGCGGTGTCGTAACTGCGGTAGCCGGAGTGGTCGCGTTCGGGCTCGGCGAGCAGGCCGATCTGGTGATAGTGCCGGATTGTTCGCACCGTCACCCCGGCGTAGGAGGCCAGCTGGCTGATCGTGAGCATGGGCTCCAGACTGCCTCAACCGGCGACGCCGCGGACCGCCTCGGCGATCGCGCGGAAGTCCTTGCGGAGGATCGCGGCGTGGTTGCTCGCGACCTTGGCGTGAATCATGATGTGCGGGTTTCGTTCGGCCACGGCGGGCACGCTGGCCCGGATCTTCTCCTGTCCATCCCTTTTGCTGCCGAACGACCTTCCGGATGCGAGGACGTACCGGGTCGGGACGGTGATCCTGTCCATCACCGGACCGAGCTCCCGTTCCCGCGCGAGCCTGCCGACTTCGATGTTGCATTCGGCCATCTCCAGCGCGGTCATCCGCGGCGTGAGCCCCGTCACGCGCAGCGGCACCACCAGCCATCGCAGGCGACGAAAGGCCGTTCGGATCCCGTGCTCCATCTCGTCCGTCAGCCAGTCGTGCGGCTGTGCCCCATCGACCAGCACGGCGCCGATCGTCCGGTCCGGATTGCGGCTCGCCCAGTGTGCGGCGACGAACGCCCCGTACGACCACCCGACCACCAGCGCCCGGTCGACACTCCGCGCGTCGAGGACAGCATCGACATCGCGGACGGCGGCCTCGAACGAATAGTCCGCCGAACGTCCGGACCTGCGCCCCCGGGCCCGCTCGTCGTAGGTGATATGCCGCCAGTCCGGTCCGAGCTCGGCGATGACCCGCCGCCAGTAACCCTGCGTGGCAAACTGGCCGTTGAGATAGAGCACCGGCGTCCGCGAGCCACCCGAATCGGCGACAGCCAGAGCCGTGTCGTCGACGGGAATCATGCCCCTCCAGATCATGGTCGAGGTCGTCTCGATCATGGCGTCTCCGTTCTGTTCTGCAACCGTCTGACCAGCGTGCAGGGTTGACGTTGCGTCAGGGTCAAGGATCCAGATAGCAGCGGCGGCCGCGCGAGCCGCGGAGGGTCCATCTGCGCCCATCCGCAAATGAGAGACCTGCACCCGAGATCGTGACGAGGCGGCTCACCGTCGATCGCCAGCTGGCACCTAGGGCGGAGAGGCGGCCGTTGATGGACCGGCTTACGAGCAGCGGGAATGGTCCCACGTGCCTACTTTCCATCTCGATGTCGGTGATGGCCATGACACCCCTCTCGTGTCGGCACACAACGCATCCGCCCGGTTAGATACGCAGTCTGGCCACGCTCGGCGCGCGTTGAGGCCCCTCCTGCTGTGAGGATGCTGGAGAAGGCGCGCCTGTCCGAGTTCTCGAGGCGCGGGCATGATGGGCGCATGGATGATGCGCTCAACTGGGAGCCGGAATGGTTCCGGCCGCCGATCGGCGACCGGGGTTTGGTCTATCCCGACGGCGCCGAGCACTTCACCGGCCTGACGTATGCGCTGATACCGGGATTCCGTTCGCTGTTGCTGGATGTGCACACTCCGATGGAGTCGGAGTCGGCGCCCGTTGTGCTGTGGATCCATGGTGGCGCGTACATGTGGAACGACAGAAACATCGATATCGCGGAGAGGCCGCCGGGTGCCCTGTTCCAGGCGGTCGTCGACCATGGCCTGGCCGTCGCGTCCCTGGAGTATCGGCATTCGCTGGAGGCGCCGTTCCCCGCGCAGCTGCACGATGTGAAGGCGGCGTTGAGATATCTGCGCCGCTTCGCGCGCGAGCTCCACGTCGACGGCGATCGGATCGGGGTGTGGGGTGATTCTGCCGGTGGCCATCTCGCGGCGCTCGCCGGGCTCACTGGTGACCGGTCGGAATGGGACGGAGACGTCGGAGTCACGGGTGAGCGAACGGATGTCGCGGCTGTCGTGGACTGGTACGGGCCGATGGATGCTCGTGAGCCCGGTGGCGTCCATCTCGCCTTTCCCGAAGAGTTCCTCGTCGGCTCGTTCACCGATGTTCTGAGGGAGCTGCCCCTCGAGGTGCTCGCGCGGGACTCGCCGCTGGGCGGCGATGCGTTGAGGGCGATGTCGCCAATCGTCCATGTGCGTTCGGATGCGCCGCCCTTCCTGGTCATGCATGGCACGGAGGACAGCGTGGTCCCTGTCTCGCAGAGCGACACTTTCGTTGCGGCAATGCGGGCCGCCGGAGCCGAGGTCGAGTACCACCGCGTCGTCGGCGCCGAGCACACCTTTGTGGGGGTCGACCCGTTGCCGCTGGTCGAGGACACGGCCGCGTGGCTCGCCACTCGCTTACGCGCGTGACTCTGGCATAAGGCCGCGGCACGCACGAGCACCAGACGTCCTCATGCGCGGGCGAGTGTGAGAGGCAAGTGAACCCCAGTCTTGACCGACGTCTGGGCACCCCTCGCCCCGTGTCGTGCGCGGGGGGACAATGAGGACATGGATGCCCCGCGGGGGTCGGTCGAGTTCGAGCAAGCGGACGAGCTGGAGCGCCTGCGGCGACGCGCCTACGGACCGGATGCCGACATCGCGGGGGATGCGGCGGCTCAGGCTCGGCTCTCCGAACTGGAGGCCGCCCAACGCCGACAGGCGACTCCTGTCGGCGATGCCGGCACAAGGGTCCCCGCCCCGATCCTGGAACGTGTCCCGGTCGCTGAGACTGTCGAAGGGTCGCGCTCCGCTTCCATATCCGTCCCTCAGCCTGTCGGCGGGGCGTTCGCCGACCAGGAGCGTGCCGGAACGTCGGTTATCGAGCAAGACCCCGCCACGGGGTCGACCGCCGATTCCGACGCGATTGACCGAGCTCTCCCGGTACCGTGGTGGCGCCGCCGCCGCTCGTTGATCGTCGGCGGCGCCATCGCGACCCTCGCCCTGAACGTGGCCGTCACCGCGTCGGTGTCGCAGCTGCTTGCTGATCAGTCCACTCCCATCCCGGCCGAGACGGCGACCGAGAAGACGCCGCCGGTCCCTTCCGGGCGGGGAGGTGGGTACTACGTGCCCGCACCGGATCATGTGCTCGCACTGAAGTCGGACAGTGCTGCCGCCGATCAGCCGAGCGATCCGGGGGGCAAACTCGACGCTCTCGGGATCAGTCCCGATGCGCTGAAGCGCTACGAGGACTTCCAGGGCCCCGACGTATGGAACATCAACGTCTGGAGCGGAGAGTCTCGCTACGGCATGACCTGCCTGCTCGTGGCCGTCTCCGGCCAGCCGATCAGCGACGGGGGGCGCGCCGCCGAAGGATGTTCCCTCAAAGGCTCCGACACCATCGCAGACATCATGGGGACCGACAGTCTCACCCGATTGGTGCTCAGGGACGACCAGATCAACGTCTACGTCTACGTCTACGAGGGCGGCGCTGACCCGAACGCGTTGTGAGGCTAGCCGAGGCGCCGCACCACTGACCCGGTCGACGAGACCATGACTCGCCATGGGCGCCGTACACCCCGGCGCACGGATCCTGACCTAGGCAAACTGCCGGCAGGGTGGCCGCGCCACTTGACGGCCGCTCTGCGAGACGACGGGCGACGATTGTGCGACCAGTGTCCGCTGAGGGATCCGTTCGAAGACGCCAGATCCGTGGCCAGCTATGCAGAGGTGTACTGGATCACAGTTGTTCAGGGCGGTGCGAGTGCTGTGAGGATCAGCTGCTCTTGGGCGAGCTGTTGCGTGCGGTGTTGTCACGCTTCTGGCCACCGCGGAGGATGGCAGGTTGCTGGTCGAAACCGTGGCTCGTGAGTCCGTAGAAGGCTGGCAAGAGCAGGAAGATCACCGACGCCACCAGCGGGTGGATGAGGAAGCCGGCTATTCCTGCCGCCACATAGAGCGCCACCCCGATGAGAGCGCGGGGGCGCTCTCGAGCGAAGTATGAATCGCTCACCTCCTCCTTTGTGAGGTCGGGGTGACGTGCTAAGTACGAGAAGAACACGAGCCACGACAGGCACAGTAGGGCGCCGACGATCGCGTAGAGTGCGACCGCGACACGCTCGTCCTCCAGATTGCCCGTCCTGGCGGTTTCCGCGATCGCAGCTGTGGGCCAGGGCACGAGCGCGAGCGTCGCCAGGATCCCCAGATTCGCCCACTGCAGGCCGCGGTCCATTTCGCGGATTCGAGTGAACGCGGCCTTGTGGTTCAGCCAGATCACGGCCAGGTAGACGTACGACGCCGCGTACGCCAGGTATGTCGGCCACTCGCTCAGCAGTCCATCGAGCAGTTTCCCGGGCTCGGTCTCGGGCGGCCGGAGATCGAGGACAAGGAGAGTGATGACGATGGCGATGACCGCGTCACTGAATGCCACCGCACGGCTTGGATCCGAACGCGTGGACTTGCTTTCCTGTTTCGGCATATGACATCTCGCATTCCGTTGCCATCGATAGGTTCGCGGCGGGTCAGCTCAGCTGCGTCTCCTGATCGAACTCCGCGCCCACCGGGACCGCTGTCTGGACAGCCATACCTCCTTCTTCAGTCGAGAGCGCGCTAGACCGTCGGAGGAGCGACCTCCGATATTCACCCGGCGATCATGGGCGACGGCCGCCCAGCGCAGGAGGGGCTTCACATGCGCGGAGTTGGCAGAGGACAATGCGCTGGGGCCACCCGACGATACTCAGCGCTCTCCCATCCGGAAGCGGGTACCCGATGAGCCAGGGATCATCGATCGACGACTCCTCACCCGGCTGGCGGACGATACAAGCGTTCTACGGCGTGATCGATGTCATCCTCGCCGGCATCGACCGGTTCCAAGTACAAGCGCGCGCGGGCGACCAAACCCTCGCGTGCCTGGAGGATGATCACGCCGCGCATGGAAAACGGAGAGCCGTCCGCGTGCTCGCCACGCCAATCCCACTCGCCCCACTCCGTAGCCCCTTCGACAGCGGACGCGACGAGCTCCGCCGTGAAATTCGGGACTCCCTCAAACACCGACCTCCAGTTCGCCAGCACCTGATCTCGCCCAATGAAGGCCTGGGCCGGGTGCAACGGCTGGTAACTCTCATAGCGTTCTGAGAACAGAGCGGCCATCTGCTCGGCATCGTGGGAGTTCATGGCATCCCTCAAACGTTCGAGCATGCTGGCCATGGCACACAACGTACTCACGCCTCGCACCTGGCGAAAGCTTCACGCCATGTAAGAGGCGGTCGACCCGCGGGCCCGGCGTCTGACACGTGCCGTTCTCCGCAGCGTCTGGGTCGTGCCGTGCCGTAGCGAGGCGCGTCGCCGGTCGTTGCTCGGACGTACACGGCTCCGTCAGGGACACAGCCGCTGTCGAACGGTTCGATCTGGGCGGGGCGTTCCGCCCGCTGCGCAGCGGCCGTTTGACGCCGCCACAGCACGGGACTGGCCCTCCGGAGTGGCAGTCGCCATGTCACCCCGGAGGGTGGCGTTTCCACCCCTAGGGGCGTATTGCGGCTCGCGCCTGAGACCTAGGGTTGGCCCATGGGCACCCTCTACTACGGTGGCGAGGCGACCCCCATCGACATCCACGATCGAGCCCTCGCACACCTCAAGGTCATCATCGCTACAAAGTTGCGGCGCGGAGAGTGCTTCACGCTGTCCTGGCAGCACCCCGATGGTCAGGTGCCAGGCCGAAGCACAATCTGGCTGCATCCCTCGATCCCGTTGCGTTTCGTTTTCAACGAACCCGAGCCCGCCAAGCTGAACCGCCAATGGATCGACGACCTTGCCCGTTCCGCGAACTCGTCAGGCGGCATTATGTTGATCGCCGAACACCTCGACACCGGTCCCGTCGACATCCCCGAACCGGCCGCGACGGAGCTGTCGGTGGGCAAACTCCAGGTGGATGAGCTCAGCATCGACAAGTTGACGGTAGCTGGCGTTGACCTGCCGACCGGGGACAGTTTGGTGGAGAACTCGCTTGCGGAGGTCAGCTCGTAAGTCATCCACCGTTCGTCGGTTGACAGTCGACTCACTGTCTGGAAAGCCCGCGACGGATTCAAAGCGTTTGTGGAGTCGAGTTCTGATGGCTCGGACTGTCACTGTGCGAGCATGAGACATTCTCACGGTACGGTTTCCCCGTGACCATGGATGACCAGCCGACCGCACCTCCGGGCTGGTATCCCCGGCCTGGCGGGGGTCAACGCTTCTGGAACGGTCAGCAATGGGGTTCCGGCGTGACCAACTCAGGTGATGTCGCGCCTACGGTCGCGTACCCCACGCAGCCCGCTCTCGTGCCTTACGTACCACCACGCCAACCCGTGCAGTCCAGGCCTCCAGGCTGGTACCCGAGCGCTCACGGTCAGATGCAATGGTGGGACGGTTACACGTGGGGTCAGATGGCCCAGCCCGCGTACATCGTGCAGGCACCAGCAAGCAAGAGCGCGGGGACCGCCTACCTTCTCTGGTTCCTTCTAGGCGGATTCGCTGCACACCGCTTCTATCTGCGTCGTTTCGTCTCTGCGATCATCTTTCTCGCCGTGTGGTGGGGAGGCTGGGCAACTGTCAGCCTCGGCGTCGGAATCCTTCTCGTCGCGGCCGGCGCGATCTGGCTCTTCGCTGATCTCTTCCTGATTCCGGGCATGGCGCGCACGACTCCCGTGTGACGACAGCCGGCGCCCGGCAGCTTGGCGCTCACCCGGGCTGACCGGCTGTTGTTTTCCATCGGTGTCCTCCGTTGTCTTTCTGCGAAGACACGAAAACAGCCCCAAGTCGGCCCGTGAGGGCCGTCCGAGTTCCGGGACTCTAGAAGTCCCAGTACTTGCCCGCTGAGCTGGTTAGCGCGGAATCTCGCGGATTCTGCGGCACGTCTGGTCACTCGTGCCTTCTGCGTGCCACTCGCTCCGGGTACACGCTCGAACCTGCGGATCGCGGATCGGATGACAATTCGATCAGGCTAGTCGACTCGAGCGTCCGGCGCAGTCCGCCGAAGAGACTCGAACCCCCAACCTTCCCAGCCCGGTTGTCGTTTGCCGATCAGTCGGCGGGAGTGAGCGGGGCGATCGCGAACGAGACGGCGAGCACGCTGGTTGGCTCAAGGATCAGCTCGACGGATCCTCCGCGGACTTCCAGGCCGGCTTCCCGTGGCTCCACCTCCATCCGCGGCTCGCCCTCGAAAGCGAGCCGGTTGACCGCATCGAGCGTGCCGCTGATCACGGTGGCGGCCGCTGTGCCGTCCTGTACCCCATCGATCGCGAGTGTGAGCGCGACCGGAGCCGCGCCGATTGTGACCAGCTTCAGATGCAGGACTCCGTCACCGAGACTGGCCGAGGCGAAGACATTCGCCGGCAGTTCGCCTTCCACCGGCACGACGTACTCGCCAATGCGGGTCGCGAACAATTGCTGCACGAGGTAGTTGGCTGTGCGGACGACGTGACTGGGACTGAAATCGATCAGACAATGCGGCCACTGTCCATGGCCAACGAGGTTGAGCAGTGGGGCGTAGCAGCTGAACGCGACGACGTCGGCGTTGCGCTCGACGCCCGTGAGGAACGCCGCCTCGGCCAGGGCGCTGAGCCACGTGTTCGGCTCGGGCGAGAGCAAGGTCTCCGGCACGGCGGGATGCCTGTCGCCGAGGTCGTACCCGAGGTAGGCGGCGTACTCACCGAGGAAAAGGCGGGCACCACCACGCGGGTAGGAGTCATAACGCTCGGTCGCGTTGAACAGCCAGGACGGAGAGTTGTAGAAGTGCTCATCGACCAGGACGCCCTCATCCTCGCCCCAGTTGGCCCACGCGGCGTCGACACTCTCCCCCGGCCGGATCACTCCTCCGGTGACGATGACGGTCAGCCCGGGATGCGCGCGGTCGACAGCTTCCTTGATCCGCTCGAAATGGGCCAGATACTCCGGGCCGAAGTTCTCGTTTCCGATGCCGAGGTGGTGCAGCGGGAACGGCTCCGGGTGGCCTGCGGCCGCGCGAAGAGCGGCCCAGTGGCTCGTGGTCGGATCGCCGGTCGCCCACTCGATGAGGTCGAGGGTGTCTTGAACCACTGCGGCGAACTGAGCGCTCTCCAGCGGCAGATGTTCGTCCATCCTGGTCTGGCAACTGTCGCCGGCCCAGACCACCGGTACGGGCGCCATACCAAGGTCTTCGCAGAGAAGGAAGTACTCGTAGAAGCCGATCTGATTGCTCTGGCTGTAGTCGCCATCCGTGCGCGACTGACCCCAGAGGTTGTACTCTGCGCGGCGAGTGATGAGGGGGCCGATGGTCTTCTTCCAGTCGTAGTGGCTGCCGTCGCCGCAGCCCTCGACGATGCGGCCGCCGGGGAAGCGGAGAAAGCGCGGGGCGAGCGCGCCGAGCGCTTCAACGAGGTCGCGGCGGAGCAGCCCCTGGCTCCAGCGCGGGTCGCCCGCACCCCAGTGGTCCTCGTGCACGAGTCGCACCTCGTCGATGTCGAAGGCGCCGGCGCCGGTCGCGACGATCTGAAACGAGCCGAGAGTGGTGGCCGCGGGGGCGAGTCGGACCTGGCACTGCTGCCAGCCTTTAGCATCCTGCTGCACAGTTTCGGACGCCAGGACGGTGCCGTTGGCGTCGACGAGGCGGACCCGGAGCGTTCCGTCAAAGGCGTCGGTGCGGACGAGGAGGCTCAGCAGCATGGGCCTTTCGGCGTCGAAGGCCATGCCCGGCAAACCGCCGGGGTACCCGTGGTTCTCGAGCGTGCCCTGCTCATCGTCCAGGTGCAGTCGTGCGAAGGAGGCTCCAGGCGTGGGGGCGCTAAGTCGGGAGGACTCGAGGCGTCCGCCTTCGAAGCGCCAGTGTCGCAAGCGGTCCAGGCGCCGGCCGGAGGGGGTCGTGGGCGGCAGTGGCAGGTCCTCCGGGGCCATGGCGGCGAAGCGCTCACGCGCACCATCCGGTATCAGTTCCAGTGGCGCGTACGGCAGGGTCCCATTGGTGAGGTAGACGCCCTCGAAGCTGTGATTGTTGACGAGATTGGCGCTGAGCCCGCCGTCGCAGCCGAAGTTGATGTCCTCGAGGAAGGGCGGTACAAGGTCGGGCTGATCGGCGTCGTGGCCTGACCGGTGCGCAGGCGCAGTCGGGCAGTCTCGTGGGCGGGGCTCGGCACGGTGGGTGCGGTGGTGTCAGTCATGCGGAGTCGATCTCCCATTCGGGTCGGTCTGTGGGGTGGCCGTCGTCGTCGGTCGCGGCGCCCGCGAACTGCGAGTTGGCGTTGTTGCCAGAGGACACGAATCCGTCGAAGCCGAGATCGTTCCGAGAAGCCATAGACCAAACTCCCTTGTCGTGAACGCCCAGCGGAAGGCGCGGCCAGAATCTGAGCGCACCGGTGGGCGTCGGCGGACTGTTGTTACGCAACAA
>CAVQWI010000008.1:0-257886 GCA_963717585.1 uncultured Actinomycetota bacterium
TGGAGAGGAAGGCGCGAGTGTCGTCGATGAATCCACTCGAGCGGTAGAAGCCCGCCGTCTCGGTGACCGCGGAGCGCCACCGGAGGATCGCGTCGGGGGCGTCGAGGAACCACCAGGGCGCACCCACGTAGACGCTCGGGTAGAAGCCAGCGAGGGGGGCGATCTCACGGGAGTAGACCGTTTCGTCGACGGCGAAGAGCACGAGGTGGAAGCCGGGCGCGGTGCCGAACGCCTCGAGCAGCGGACGAAGGTTCTCGGTGTACTCCGTTCGCACGGGGATGTCGTGACCCGTGTCGGCGCCGTAGCGCTCGAAGGTCGGACCATGGTGATTCCGGCGTACGCCGGCATGGACGGTCATGACCAGACCGTCGTCAACGCTCATCCGCGCCATCTGGAAGAGCATGTGCCCGCGGAACAGGCGTGCTCCTGTGGCATCCAGGTCCCCCGCCATCGCCCGTCGGAAGAGCTCCTCCGCAGCGCCGGAATCGAGATCCACGGTGAACGGCTCCAGCACGCCGTGATCAGCCGATACCGCGCCCGCCGCTACGAAGTGCGCGCGACGTGCAGCGAAGGCTGCCAGGTAGCCGGGGAACGTCGCCTGCTCGCCGGTCGCCGCGAGGAGTCGCGAGACGTCCGCGGCGAACCCGGGCGCGTCCGGATCGACGTAGGCGTCAGGGCGGAAGGTCGGCAGCACCCGCCCCGCGAACGACGGATCCGCGGCCAGCGCGCGGTGTGGTGCGAGGTCGTCGAGCGGATCGTCCGTCGTCGCGAGCACCTCGATGCCGAACCGGTCGAACAGCGCACGCGGGCGGAACTCCGGCTTCTGCAGTGCGGACGCGATGCGGTCGTAGATGCGGTCGGCAGACACCTCGTCGAGCTCCTGGTCGACCCCGAACAGCGAGGACAGCTCGTGGGTCAGCCAGTAGCCGCTCGCGGTGCCCGCGAAGCGATGCCAGTTCTCCGCCAGCCGGCGCCAGATCTCCCGGGGGTCAACGGTGCGGTTCGGGTCGAGCCCCACCTCCCCGAGTTCCAGTCCAGCCGAATGCAGCATCCGCGTCACGTAGTGATCGCGAGTGATCAGCAGCTCTGCAGGGTCACGGAACGGCTGGTCGTCGAGAAGAAGCCGTGGATCGACGTGACCGTGCGGCGAGATGATCGGGGCGGTCGCGACGTCGTCGTACAACCCGCGGGCGATCTCGCGCGTGGGTGGGTCCGCCGGCAGCAGCGCATCACCCGACGGGATGCTGCGACCTACGACCGCGGTCGACGGGGAGTGATCGGTCACCTGCCGGACCCCGTATCCCCCTCGCGGGCGGCGAGCCAGCGCTCACGCAGCGCGAATGCCGCAGCTTTCGGACGCCGGTCGCGGGTGAAGACACCCTTCTTGTTGCCGTCCACCCGGATGATGCCCTGCGAGGTCTGGAAGTCGGCGAAGTTCCAGACCTGCTCACCGATGACGGCATCGACGCGATCGAAGACCTCGTGGTACGTGCGCAGCAGCGCGACCTGGTACTCCTCGCTCCACACCTGTGTGCCCACGGCGTGGAGTCCGGCGAGCGTGTCGGCGCCGTACTCGGTGATGATGATCGGCTTGCCGAACGTCGATTCCCAGCCGCGCAGCTCGGCCTCGAGCTTGAGGGCCGCGGAATCGAGATCTGCCGTCTCGTTGTACCAGCCGTAGTAGCGGTTCAGGCAGATCACGTCGAACAGGTCGGCCAGGCGGTCGTTGTGGAACGTGCCGCGGTACTCGTTCGCGTAGGTCAGCGGTCGGGACGGGTCGAGCTCCCGCGCCAGCTCGACGAGCGGCTGGAAGTACTCCCGTGCGCCTTCTTCGACCGACTCCGGCTCGTTGGCGATCGACCACATCACGACGCTCGGGTGGTTCTTGTCGCGGTCGATCAGTTCGCGGATGCCCTGAGCGTGCGCCGCCTGCGTCTTGTCGTTGAACATCGTCGGCGAGAAGGCGGGCTCGCTGACAGCACCGTGGAATCCGCCGCCGATGCCGAGGTTGAGACCGACCGCCGCCGTCTCGTCGATCACGACGATCCCGTGACGGTCGGCGTAGTCGAGGAACTCCTCCGCGTAGGGGTAGTGCGAGGTCCGGAACGAGTTCGCGCCGATCCACTCCATCAGTGAGAAGTCGTGCACCATGACGACGTTGTCGAACCCGCGGCCGCGGAACGCGCTGTCCTCGTGCTTGCCGAACCCTCGGAAGGTGAACGGCTCGCCGTTGATGAGGAACCGTGCGCCGTCGACGCGGACGGAGCGGATGCCGACGGGCAGCTCGTAGACGTCCGCGATGCTCCCGCCCTCTCGTGCCTCCACCCGCAGGTCGTAAAGATAGCCGCGACCTGGGCGCCAGAATTCGGCATCCGCCACGGTGATCCGGCCCGACGCGCCGTCCGCGGCGGCGACCTCGGTGCCGGCGGCGTCGGAGAGGACGACGCGGACCTCGGCGTCGCCCGAGGTCTCGACCCGGTAGTCCACGACGCCGGTCGACCCGTCGACGTCGGTCGTCACGGTGACGTCTGTCACCCGGGTCGCCGGTACCGAGTACAGGATCACCGAGCGAGCCAGTCCCGCGTAGTTGTAGAAGTCGTGGCGGTAGGCCTGCTTGCGGCGGCCCGCCGCGGTCGTCGAGATCATGCCCGGCGGGATCGTCTCGTTCGTCAGCTCATTGTTCACGCCGATCGTGATCCGAACCTCTTGGCCCGCGCGCGCCAGGTCGGTGACATCAGCCTCGAACGGGGTGTATCCACCGACGTGCTCGGCGACCTTGGTGCGGTCGACGTAAACCACGCCCTCATGGGTGGCGGCATCCACGCGCAGCACCACCCGCTCGCCGGCCCACCCTCGCGGCACCCGCACCGTCCGTTGGTACCAGACCCAGCCGACGTGGTCGCGGATCGCCTGGTCGGCGAAGACATCGTTGTAGCTGGCCGGGACCGGAGCCTCGAGGGCGGTCTCGAGTTCGTCGGCCCACGGCTCAGGGGTGGCGACGTCGTCGATCGCGAAGCGCCACAATCCGTCGAGGCGGACGAGTTCGCGGGTGGAAGTGGAGATGGGCTTGAGCACTGTTCGTCTCTCGTGTCGGTGGATCAGGCTGCGTCGAGCGATGTCTTGAGTGCGAGCCGCTGGTCACGGCGGATGCGCTGCTCGGTGGGATCGGGCACCGGCGAGGCCAGCAGAAGCTGCTTCGTGTACGGGTGCTGCGGCGTGCGGGTGACCTCGGCCGCGGGGCCGTTCTCGACGATCTCGCCCTTGTACAGCACCGCCACGTCGTGACTGATGTGGTGCACGACGTCGAGGTCGTGCGAGATGAACAGGTAGGCCACTCCGGTGTCCTGCTGGATCTCCAGCAGGAGGTCGAGCACACGTGCCTGTGTGGTGAGGTCGAGGGCGCTGACGGGCTCGTCGCACACGATGAGCTTCGGGTCGAGCGCCAGCGCCCGGGCGATGGCGATGCGCTGCCGCTGCCCGCCGGAGAACTCGTTCGGCTGGCGGTTGATCGCGCTCGACGGCAGCCCCACGCGGTCCAGCAGGGTCACCACGCGCCTGCGGGCGGCATCCCGCGCGACGCCCTGCACGCCGAGCGGCTCGGCCAGGATGTCACCGACGTCCATGGCAGGGTTCAGCGACGTGTAGGGGTCCTGGAAGATCACCTGCAGGTCGCCGCTGAATTTGCGGCGATCCTGGCGGCTGATCCGGGTGATGTCGTCACCCTGGAACGTGATCGTCCCTGAGGCGATCGGAGCCAGACCCAGGATGGCCCGGCCGATGGTCGTCTTTCCCGAGCCCGACTCGCCGACGAGGCCGAGAGTGCGACCCTCGGCGACGCTCAACGACACCCCGTGGAGAGCGCGATGGGGCTCGGCCCGAAGCTTCTTCGGCTTGTACTCCACGATCAGGTCGCGGACGTCGAGAATGGTGCCGCTCATCAGATGTCCTCTCGCAGGATGGTCTCCGCCGCCGGCGAGAGCGGTTGCTGCATGTCGGCCTGGTCGAGCGCACGCTGCCGCTCGTCCTCTTCGTCGCTCGTCTCTGCGCCGGTGGCCGGCCCGGTGAGGCCGAGCGGCTGCAGCGGCTCCTTGCCGACGAGCATGCTCGCCATCAGCGTGCGGGTGTAGGCGTGCGCGGGACGGCGCAGGATCTCGTCCACCGGCCCGGTCTCGACGATCTCGCCCTGGCGCATGACCGCGACGCGGTCGGCGATGTCGGCGATCACGCCGATGTTGTGAGTGACCAGCAGGACGGCTACGCCGAGCTCCCGCTGCATGGTGCGGATGACATCGAGCACTTCGGCCTGGACGGTCACGTCCAGCGCAGTTGTGGGCTCGTCGGCGATGATCAGATCGGGCTCGCAGGAAAGGGCTCCGGCGATCAGCACGCGCTGCGCCATTCCCCCCGAGATCTCGTGGGCATAGCCCTTCATCACGCGGTCGGGCTCGGCGATGCCCACGCGACGCAGCAGATCGCGGGCGCGCTCGGCAGCCGTCTGCTTGGAGATGCCGAGCAGCTTCACCATCGGGCGGGTCAACTGGTGGCCGATCGTGAACGCCGGGTCGAGGTTCGACATCGGCTCCTGCGGGATGTAGGCGATACGACGACCTCGGATGCCGAGCACAGCCTTCGCGTCGACCTCGCCGTCCCGCACGAGGACGACTTCCTCGAAGCGGATCGAGCCCGAGAGGATGCGGGCGGTGCGCGGCAGCAGACCGAGGATCGAGAATGCGGTCTGCGACTTGCCCGATCCGGATTCGCCGACCAGGCCCAGGACCTCACCGGGTCGGATGGTGAGGGACACGTCGCGGACCACACGGGTGTACTCACCCTCCGCGTTCGGATACCCGACGCTCAGATCGGCCACCTGCAGGATCGCCTCGGCGTCGTCGACCATGGCCGGCCCCCGCGCGTCGGCTTCAGCGACGGGGCGCGCCCGGCGCACCGCCTTGATCTCGCGGCGGTCTTCGAGCGCGTCGCGGATCGCGTTGCCGAGCAGCACGAGCGAGCCGATCGTGATTCCGATGGCGAGCGCAGGCCAGAGCATGAGCGATGGCTGCGTGTAGATGTTGTTGAACCCGTCACCGAGCATCGCGCCCCAGGATGCCTCGGTGGGGTCGCCCAGTCCGAGGAACTCCAGACCGCTCTGCACCGCGATCGCGACTCCGCAGATGAGGGCCGTCTGGATGATCAGCGGCGCGCGGACAACGGAGAGGATGTGCCGCGAGATGATGCGCGCGTCGCTCAGCCCCACGACGCGTGCGGCATCGACGTACAGCTCATTGCGGACGGACTGCACGGCGGTCCGCGTCAGGCGGTAATAGCTCGGGCTGATGAGGATGCCGAAGAAGATCATCGAGATCCACACCGAAGGCCCGAGCGCCGCGCGGACGACCAGCAGGACGACGAAGCCGGGGAGGGCCATCAGCATGTTCGAGAACCAGTTCGACGTGCTGTCGAACGGACCGCCGTAGTAGCCGGCGATCAGGCCGCCCGGAAGCCCGATCGCGATCGCGACGATAGCGCACAGGAGCGCCGAGAGCAGCGTGAGCCGTGCGCCGTACAGCAGCCGCGAGAAGACGTCGCGACCCGCGCTGTCGGTGCCGAGGGGGTTCTGCCCGCCCGGGTCGGCGAGGGTGTTGCCGACGTCGGCGTAGTTCGGGTCGAACGGTGCGATCAGGGGCGCGAACACGGCGGCGAGCACGATGAGAGCGAGGAGGGAGAGTGACAGGATTCCGAGGGGGTTGCGGAGCATCCTTCGGAGGGTCCCGCGCTGGGAGCGCTTGGGAACGGATGGGGTTCTGATGACGTCGGTCATGACAGCCGCACCTTCGGGTTGAGGGCGCCTTGGGCGACGTCCACGAGCAGATTCACGATGACGACGATCACCACCGTGACGATGGTCAACCCCATGACGACGGGGATGTCGGTTTGAGAGGTCGCTTGAACGAGGAGTTGGCCAATCCCGGGGATGGCGAAGATCTGCTCCAAGATGATGACACCGCCCAGGAGGCCGATGAACTGCAGGCTGAGCACGGTCAGACCGGCGGGCGCGGCGCTGCGCAGCACGTTCTTGAGCACGATCTCGCGCTCTCCCAGTCCCCGGCTGCGGAGTGTCCGGACGTAGTCCTTATCCAGTTCTTTGATGACGGCGCTGCGGATCTGCTGGGCGCTGGAAGTCACGTAATTCACTACGATCGCGATCACCGGGAGGCTGAGCGAGACGATCCACGCCTCAGGCCCCGCCCCGGGGCGGATGGTTGAGACGGCAGGGAACCAGCCGAGGTTCACCGCGAAGACCGTGACGAGGAGCAGGGCCAGTACGAATCCGGGAATCGCATCACCGACCACCGCACCGACCTGCACCGTCTGATCCACCCGGCCGCGACGGACGGCGGCGATGACACCGAGTGCCGTTGCGATCAGCGCCACCAGCACGATCGACACGATCATCAGGACAAGGGTGACGGGCAGGCGGTTGAGGATCGTCTGCGTGACGGGCTCGCCGTTGAAGAAGGACTGGCCGAGGTCACCGCGCAGCGCCGCGCCGGCCCAGCCGAGAAAGCGCACGGGAAGGGGCTGATCGAGGCCGAGCTCGGCCTCCTTGAGGGCGATCTGCTCCGGGGTGGCCTGCTCGCCGAGGATGTTGCGGGCGATGCTCGTGCCGGAGAAGAAGAGCAGCGTGTAGGTCAGCATCGAGATGACAACCAGCAGTCCGAGGCCTGACGCGATGCGTCGCAGTGTGAAAGTGAGCATGGGATCCTCCGAGTCGGGAGGGCAGAGGCGGCTGACGCACTGTGTGCGGCTGCCGCCCCCGCCCCTGTCCGTTGTCTACTTACTCCGCGGGGGAGAAGTTGTAGATGGAGGGCATCGCCGACTGCGTCTGCGCGACGACGGTGACCTTCTCGGGGTTGAAGACGCTGATCTGGTCGATGCGGTACAGCGGCAGGAACCAGGCGTTCTCAGTGACGTAGCGGTTGACGTCCTGCGCGGCCCCGGCGCTGTCTTCGCCGCCCTGCTGAACGACGGAGATGAGCTCCTCCAGCTCGGCGTCCGTCGTGCCGAACGGGTTGAACGTCGCGGTCGGCGAGATGATCTGGTTGATCGCCACCCACGCCTCACCCTGGAAGAGATTGAAGTTGAACGCTTCGAACTTCTGCTGCACGACGTCCTGGACGTAGTTCGCGGGCGGGACGGTCTCCTGAGTGACGGTGATGCCGATCTCGCCGAGCTGCTGCGCGAGCGCGGTGATCTGCGTCGCGAAGGCCGGGATCACCGGGAGCTTGAGCTCGAAGCCGTCCTCGTAGCCGGCCTCCTCGAGGAGCTCTTTCGCCTTCTCGGGGTCGTAGGTGTAGTACTCCTCGAGGTCGTCGACGAACGCGCCGCTGTCGGGTCCGAACACCTGGCTCGTGGCGGTTCCGCGGCCGAGCTGCAGCTGCTCCAGGAGCGTGTCGCGGTCGACGGCGTAGTTGATCGCCTGACGCACGCGCTCATCAGCGAGCGCCGGGTTGATGACTCCGTCGCGGTCGAGGAAGGTCATGCCTGTCCAGTCGACCTGGTAGTCGGGGATGATCTCGAGTCCGGCATCCTCCGCCTGGTCAGCCGACTTCGCCTCGAGAGTGGTCCAGTCGACCTGCCCCGAGATGATCGCGTTGACACGCGCCGAGACATCCACGAGGATGCGCAGCTCGACCTCGTCGAACTTCTGCAGTTCGGGGTTCCAGTAGTCCTCCTTCGCCGTGAAGAGGGACTGAGCGTCGCGCACCGAGTTCGCCTTGTCGTACAGGTACGGGCCGGTGCCGATCGGGTCGGTCTCGAGCGTTCCCGCCTCGATCGCCGCGGGGCTGGCCATGAGGCCCGCCGCCTGACTGAGGTAGTACTCCATCGCCGGGTCGGGCTGGGCGAGGTTGATCTCGACCGTGTCCTCGTCCACCGCGGTTGCCGACTCGAACTGGGTCAGCTGCACTGCCTGGCGACCGTTGCCCGCCTTGAAGTGCTCGAGGTTGGCCGTCACCGCCTCGGCATCGAACGGCTCGCCGTCCGAGAAGGTGACGTCGTCGCGCAGCTCCAGCGTGAGAACGGTGCGGTCGTCGTTGTAGCTCCACTCGGTGGCGAGCATCGGGCTGAGCTCCCCGTCCGGTTCACGGAGGATGAGGGTGTCGTAGACGAGCTGATACGGCACGAGACCGTGCCCGACGTGGGCCTGCGACGGATCCCACGAGGCGAGATCGCCGAGCTGGCCGATCGTGAGCAGTGCGCCCCGGGCGGCGGTGTCACCACCGGCGGTCTCCTCCGTTTGGGGCGTTCCGGCGGCGCAGCCGCTGAGAAGCAACGCTCCCGCTGCGACTATGCCGACCGTCTTCATGATGGACTTCATTGTTTCCTCATTACGTCATTGGAAGAGCAGAGTGTGGTGGGGTCCTGCAGTTCTTATGGAAACGCGATTGGCACATTTCGTCAAGAAATTGCCAAAGCTTGCCATAGACTTGGTGTCGACGCAATCAAGCACGTCGATCGGGAGGAGCCGCCATGCGAGTCACGGCGAAGGACGTCGCGGAACGCGCCGGCGTCGCCGCATCCACGGTTTCGCGTGCCCTGAACAGTCCGGGGCGCATCAACGAGCAGACGCGACAGCGCATTCTCGAAGCGGCGCGAGACCTCGGATATTCCGCTGCCCCGAGGACGGCGGACCGCAAGGGACTCGTCGCACTTCTCGTGCCGGATATCACGAACCCGTTCTACTTCGACATCATCCGCTCCACCCAGGAGCAGCTGCGCACAGCCGGCTTCATGCAGCTGCTGATCGACACCGGCGAGTCCGGCGCCACCGAGGCTGAGACCCTCGCGCAGCTCGAGGGCATCGTAGACGGCGTCATCCTCTCGGCCACGCGACTGGATGCGCCCGCGCTGCACGAGGCGACGGCGAGACTCCCGCTGACGGTGATCAACCGCCGACACGAAGACATCCCGAGCGTGCTCATCGACATCCGGACGGGTCTGACCCAGGCGGTCGATCACCTGAAGGCCCTCGGGCACGACACGATCGCCTTCATCGCCGGGCCACCCGGATCGTGGCAGAACCGCTGGCGCTGGAAAGAGTTCGAAGAGCAGGTCCGCGCGCAGTCGCTGACGCCGATCCTCGTAGGTCCCCACGCGCCGACACGCTCCGGCGGTGTCGCCGCCGCCGACGCGCTCCTCGTGACCGGCGCTACCGCGTGCGTGGCGTTCAACGACCTGCTGGCCATCGGAATCCTCCAGCGCCTTCGTCAACGCGGCGTGCGTGTTCCCGAGGACATGAGCGTGGTCGG
This sequence comes from uncultured Actinomycetota bacterium, assembly GCA_963717585.1. GTDB lineage: Bacteria > Actinomycetota > Actinomycetes > Actinomycetales > Microbacteriaceae > Microbacterium. The sequence continues at coordinate 9,309 of CAVQWI010000008.1, forward strand.
CTGCGACGACATCTTCGGAGCAGACTTCACGGCCCCGCCACTGACGACGATCGCCGGCGACACCGAACAGGCCGGGCGGCTGGCCGCGAGTCGGCTCATCGCGATCCTCAACGGTGAACCGCCGCGCGCCGGCACCACCTTGATCCCCACTCATCTTCTCGTCCGAGAGTCGACAGGTCCGGTCGCTTCGCTGGGGTGAACTGCACGGCGATCCGTCACACGCTCGGCATGACGGCTCATCCCGACAGAGCATGGGCAACGACACCGAGGACCGAGGACGGTCTAGCTGCGCGAGTGTGTCCAACGCTGCCGGGGTGGTCCGGAAGATCGGCGACGCACGGTGGCCGGGATTCGCAACCCGCGCAATGCGTCCTGATGCCTCGAGGACGTCGGCCAGGCGCTGTGTCGACTGACGGGACTGGCGCATCTTTCGCGCTGCGGCCGGCACCGTCATCCCCGGAAGACGAGTCGGCGGCTCGGAACCGAGGGTTCCGAGCCGCCGCTAGTGCTGAAAAGCGTTGGGCGCTTCAGTCGGCGCAGATCATCCGCGCGGTGGCGTTCTTGCCCTGACCGCCGAGCGCCTGGACGACGTCTCCGACGTTCGTGAATCCGAGGGCGCCCTCGGTGTTGATGGTCTTGTGCACCTGGCCGAAGCAGGCAGCGTCGGCGGGCGCAGCGTTGGCGCTGCCGGCGAAGCCGAAGATGGAGAGAGCGGCGATCGATCCGATAGCGAGAATGCGCTTCATTGGACTTTCCCTTCTGTCGGCGGGTGCGTGTTCACCCGACAACAGTGACTTCTCTTCCCAGGGCGGGTTTGGATGCACGTCGGCGCGCAATCTTTGTGCAGGCTCGTCAGGACGCCGGCACCAGATCCGGTGCCGGCATCCCTCGCCTCCCTAGGGAACGCAGACGAAGCTGGCAGCCGAGTTCGGGTCGCCGCTCACGTACTGCGGCCAGGTCGGGTACTGGCACAATGGCCGCGTCCGTCCCGCCGTGGCCGCGTTCGTGTCGATCACGGTCTGCGCGCCGGGGGCGATGCCCTTCTCGACCCAGTTGCGCAATGCGGTGAGCGAGTCCCAGCCTGCGACGAAGGGGCCGAAACCGTGGCTCATTCCGGGGATCGTGTAGAACCGGAGGAAGCTGTCCACCTTCTTCTGACCGAGGTCGGCCACGATGCGGTCGTAGAGCTGGATCGTGTTGTACGGCGAGACGCCGTCATCCGCCATCCCGGTGTACATCAGCACCTTGGTCTTCTTCGCGAATGCCTGCTGGAAGCTGACGTCGGTCGTGTCCATGATGGTGCCGAGCTCCTGAACCCGGTCCTGGTAGGCGTGCAGGTCGAAGTCCAGGTAGTTCAGAGTCGGATTCTTCGTGACGAAGTACTTCGCGTTGGTGTCACCGACTTGGTAGTGCCACGCGTCCTGGCTCGTGGCCGGGTTGTGCGGCACTTGGGTGAGCCCAAGGTGATACCGGTTCGGCCCAGCGGACGATGAGGAGCCCTCCGTTGTAGACGGGGAACCGCGCCGCGACGCTGTTGCCGGCGATCTCGAACCCGAGGTCGTTGTCCGATGCGAGGGTGTCGAGGGTCGCGATCTGCGCGTCCGACAAGCAGGTATCGCCAAGATCTGCTCCGTCAGCGCAACGGAGGGTTTGAACGTCGAACGTGTCGAGGCAGCCTTCAGTATCCGAGATGATCCCGTCGGACAGACCGTCGATCGGATCGCAGGTCGTGTAGACGGCATTGACGAGGAGGGCCTGCTTGGCGGGGTTCACCCATCCGGCACCCCCGTCGGCGTACAGCGCGTCCCGGTACACCGACCCGTGCCCGGCATGCATCATCGTCACGTTGTACGTCGGTGTTCCGGCGACCACGCCGTCGTAGTCCTTGGAATAGCGTGCAGCGGCATCCACAGCCTCATGCCCGCCCTGCGAGAAGCCGATGAAGTAGAAGTACTCGGGGCTGTCCGAGAAAGCAGCATCCATCAGCGCCATCGCGACATCGTGTGTCTTCTTGATGGACTGCTGACCATAGTTGAGGAGCGCCTCGTCGTTCAGGGCGAAGCTTCCACCGGGGCCTTGGTGGCCGCCGTCAGATCCGAGCGTCACGAATCCCTGCTCCAGGGGTGTGGGCTGTCCGGGGGGCTGGTTACGGTACGCCGTGAGGCCGGTCACGAGTGTTCCGTTGAGTCCACCGCCGCCCATCTGCAGGGCGCGCCCGTTCCAGTTGCTCGGCAGGTTCACCTGGAAGCCGATCACCGGTGCGGTCGGATCGACCGGGCGGATGCTGCCCTTGACCCGGCACTGGCCATTCGCCGGGGTCTGCACCCACAGCGCCTCGGTCACGACTGCGCCAGTGGTCGGCAGATCGATCGCCTTCGCGTCTATCTCCAGACCAGTCAAGGCTGCGCACTGATCCGGGCCGAATGGCACCGGCTCCGGCTTGGCCTGGGCGGGACTCGCCGTCCAGGTCGCAGCGACCAGCGCCAGGATCGCCGCTGACGCAGCAAGATTTCGCTTCCGCATGATTCTCCTCGTTGAGTGTCGGATGAGGGAAGCGGCCCGATGACGAGAGCGCGACCGTCCCTCGAAAGCGACCCTAAGCGGTCACTATGCTCGAAGGGAAGTGTTGTTACCAAGATTGTCTACATTCTGACTTCGCGGGAAGCCACATCCGGTCCCTCGTGACGACTTGCCTTTTCTGTGGGCTCGGCTATGGTGTGGCCATGACCTGGATGCCCTGTCTCGATCCCTCGGAGCGTCGTTTCGATGCCTCCGTGGTGACGTGCGCAGCGGACATCGCCGGTGCCCGGCATGAGGTTCTTCCGCCCCGGCGTACGGCCGCAGGTGGCCGGCTCATCCGTGCCACCTCGCGCGCTGAACCCCCGTAGACCCCCTTCCTCCCGAAGGGGTATTCCGGTCACCAGCGCGTCGCATCTGCGGCGCGTTTTTCGTTTATAGGAGCAGTCATGACGCACACTTCCCACACCGTCCAGGACCCCAACGTCGACACCATCCGCCGGCAGCTCGAGGAGCATCTCCAGGAACGACTCGACACACTCACCGAGCTTGTTCCGCGCGCGCTGCCGCCTGTCGACCCCGTCGCCTACCAGGCCGCGGCGTCGCACCGCATGGTCGTCGAACAGATCACCGCAGCATTGAATCGGCTGGATGCCGGCACCTACGGCCGCTGCACCCGCTGCGGAGGTCAGATCGCCCCAGCGCGACTCGAGGTCCTGCCGCACGCTGCCGCCTGCATCGAATGTCAGAGCCATGCCGACGCCGCGTAACACCGGGCGTTACGCGAAGCATCGCCGCCTCACGGACCGAACCCGGACCCGCCGCGTGTGGACCCCGAGAACCTGGAGCAGCACGACGAGAGGCTCAGCGTGCCTCGACACGCCTCCTCGCCACCGTGGAGGCAACTCCGCGGCAGCCGGTCGGGCCCTCCACACGCTCATGTGACGAAGGCGTCACAGAAACGAGGTTGACATGACACACATCATGTACGGACGCCTGGAAGCTGCGCGCGTCGATGAGGACTGCTGGCGCCTGTGCGACGGCACACTCCCTGAGAACGATCCGACACGGGTCATCGCCCTCGCAGAGCTGAAGGACGACTACGTGACAGTCCTCTGGCTGCGGAAGCGGAACAAGCGAAGCACGTTCGCCACCTTCGAGCAGGCACTCCGCGCCGCCGAGAAGATCATCTACGACGCGGAGCGCAGGCGCCCAATGCGCCCGGTCCCGATCCCGCACTTCCCGCCCATCCGGCGCACTCTCGGATGAGTGCGTTCGACGAGGAGGATGGCGGCACCCGTTTGCGGGCGGATAGGACTCGTGTGCAGGTCGACCTCATCGCCGAGACCAGGCGGTCATGAGGCGCTCGGTATCGCCTCAGCGGAGTCGACGGGCGACGGATCCGGATCGAACCGTATTCTGTTGAGCACAGGCCCCGATCACAGCATCCATCGACCCATGAGCCTCGGGATGGAACAACGCGCATGCAGAAGACATCACTGATCGCCCTCGCACGGCACGAACTCGCTCATGCAATGGAAGCGTCCAGCGGCCGGAGTTCCAAGACAGTGTTCGGTGGCCATCAACACCAACTTCGTCAGACGGTGATAGCCCTGCGGGCCGGCGAGAAGCTATCCGAACATGAGAACCCCGGCGAGGCGACTCTGCAGGTTCTCCACGGACGGGTTCTTCTCAGGGCCGGCGAGGTGTCGTGGAATGGTTCAGTCGGAGACCTCTTGACGGTCCCCGACGAACTGCATTCGGTGGACGCGGTCGAAGACTCGGTCATCCTGCTCACGGTTGTCAAGATCCGCTGAAGAGGCATTGGGGCAGGCTGCTTCTCTCGATCTTTCCTTGCCGGCCGGCCGGTGCCAGGCCGGTGTGCGTGGAGCTCTGTCGACTGGTCCGCTGCCCTGATGAGGAATTCTCGCCGTCGATCAGTCTGCGCACGCAAGACAGCTCTTGGTGCGATTATCCGGGACTGGTGCCGACTGCAGGTGGCCGCAGATCGATCGGCAGATGCTCACGCCACGGCGGGTCGGCTCCGGGGCGTGAGACGGTAACGGCCGCGGCGTGCGCGCTGAAGCGCAGGATGGCCTCAAGTTCGTCGGTGGGTATGCCGCGCAGACGCTGACGCGCCTTCGCGTTCCGATACCCGGAGCGAATGAGCCCGTCGATCAGCGCACCCATGAACGTATCGCCGGCGCCGACGGTATCGACGACGTCGACTCGCTCGGCCTCGACCGCGATGACGCCCGACCTCGCGACCGCGAACGCACCGCCCTCGCCGGTTGTGACCACCGCGACGGCCGGCCCTGTCGTGAGCCATGAGCGCGCGACGTCGAGCGGATCCTTGGTGGGGTACAACCAACGCAGATCTTCATCGCTCGCTTTGACGAGATCCGCACGCTCCACCATCTCTTCGACTTGCCGCAGCGCTGCCGATGCGTCGTCAAGCAGCGCGGGTCGGATGTTCGGGTCGTACGTCACAAGGGCGACTGGACGCAGTTGGTTGATGAAGCGCGCAACGTCCGCCGCTCCTGGCTCCATGAGCGCGGCAATCGACCCGGTGTGCACGATGTCAGCGGTGGTCACGGCAGCACCCGCGAGAGTCCACTCGAGGTCGAATTCGTAATCCGCCGAACCCTGGGCGTTCAATCGCGCAGTCGCCGTCGCAGTTCGCGGCGCTTTTACGGCGGTGACGTCGACGCCGGACGCCTCCAGCCACGATCGCACCGTCAGGCCACGTGAGTCGTCCGCGAGTCTCGTCAGCAGCTGCGGTGCGTGACCGAGCCTGCCGAGGGTGAGCGCCACGTTCGCAGGACTTCCACCCGGTGCCTCGTCGGTTCGACCATCGAATCGGGTGACGACGTCGACAAGGGCCTCGCCGACAACCAGCACGCCGACAGGTTTCGGGTCACTGGTCATCTGTTCGCTCCATCGGTTCGCGGTAGAGCGCCGCGATGATCGACCCGTCACTGTCGTGCGGCCGGCTGCAGGAACGTGAGCTCGCTGCCCGCCTCCACGATGAGCGGACCGAGCGCGTCGTTGAACTCCCGCCCGGACTCCGCCGCCAGATGCTCCTCGAAAGCCGTTCGGTCGCGATAGATCTCGAACACGTAGAACCTGCTGGGCGAGTCTGCGCGACGGTAGACGTCGAAGGTGACGTTGCCGGGCTCTGCCCGAACGGTGTGCGCGAATCCACGCAACAGCTCCTCTACTTCGTCGACGGCATCCGGCTTAGCGGTGAATTCCGCATACAGCACGACTTTTCGGGTTCGGACAAGACAGTTACTCCTTTGCGAAGTCCCAGACGTCGATCGTGGTCGAGCGCCGCGGCGTCTGATGTGGTCTTCTCACGCCTGGGCGGCGCCGGTCATGATGGCGACGGCGTCGGTCATCGAGTGGGACTGGGGTGTGATCGTGGCAGCGCGTTTGCCGAGGCGCTGAATGTGGATGCGGTCGGCGACCTGGAAGACCTGCGGCATGTTGTGCGAGATCAAGATCACCGGCACGCCGTGCTCGCGCAGGCGGACGATGAGTTCGAGTACCTGGTGCGACTCCCGCACGCCGAGCGCGGCGGTGGGCTCGTCGAGGACGACGACCTTCGAGCCGAACGCCGCGGCACGCGCCACAGCGACGGCCTGGCGCTGGCCGCCCGACAGATTCTCCACAGCAACGGTGACATCCTGCAGCGTCGAAATTCCGAGCTTGTGCACCTGCTCACGTGCCTCCCGGCGCATGCCCGACTGGTCGAGGGCACGGAAGACCGAACCCAAGATTCCGGGCTTGCGTCGCTCCCGACCGAGGAACAGATTCGCTGCGACGTCAAGCGCGGGTGAGACCGCCAGATTCTGATAGACGGTCTCGATGCCGGCGGAACGTGCGTCCTGTGGGCGCTTGAAGTGCACTTCCTCGCCGTCGAGCAGCATCTGCCCTTCGTCGGGAATGTATGCACCGGTCAGGCACTTGATCAGGGTCGACTTGCCGGCCCCGTTGTCGCCGATGACCGCCAGCACCTCGCCCGCGTGCAGCTGAAGGCTGACCCCGTCCAGACCGACGACTCGGCCGAAGGTCTTCACGAGGCGCTTGGCCTCCAGTACCGGAACACCGGTCGGGGTCGGAGCGGGCTCGACCGCGTCTTCGATGAGGCTCACTTGCGTACCTTTCTGATCCACTGGTCGACCGCTACCGCGACGATGACCAGGATGCCGATTGCCAGCGTCTGGTACAGCCCGTCGACGCCTGCGAGGAACAGTCCGTTGCGGAAGACACCGACGATGATGGCGCCGAGGAGGGTTCCCCAGATCACGCCGCGACCGCCGAAGAGAGATGTGCCGCCGATCACGACAGCCGTGATCGAGTCGAGGTTGAGGTCGGCGCCGGCGTTAGGGCTCGCCGCACCGGATCGGCCGATCTGGATCCAGGCAGCGACGGCGAGGACGGCGCCGGCGGCGACGTAGACGCTCATCAGCACCCGGCCGGTCGAGATTCCTGCAAGGCGCGCGGCCTCGGCATCGTCACCGACCGCGTAGACATGGCGGCCCCATGCGGTGCGCCCCAGGATGTAGGCGATGAGCACGTAGAGCGCGAGCATGATGATCACGCCGACGGTCATCCGGACGTCGCCGATCGGGAACGCCGTGGCCGTCCAGGTCAGCAGCTCGGGCATCTCCGCCTTGCGGATCGTCTGCCCCCCGCTGTACAGCAGCGTCAGGGCGATGAAGATGTTCAGCGTTCCCAGCGTCGCGATGAATGGCGGGAGTTTCACTCGAGTCACCAGGAACCCGTTCAGCGCTCCCGCGGCCAGCGCAGCGACGAGTCCCGCGAACAGTGCGAGCGGGGCGGGGAACCCGTTGTGGTAGGCGGTCTGCGCCATCACCATGGATGAGAGGATCATGGCCGCGCCGACCGAGAGGTCGATGCCCGCCGTCAGGATGATGAGTGTCTGTGCGATGGCGACGGTGCCGACAACCGAGACTTGGTCGAGGATGAGGGAGAGGTTCGCGGGCGCGAAGAACCGCGGATTGATGCTCCCGAATACGATCACCGCCAGGACGAGCACGATCGCGGGGCTGATGGCGGGATACCGGTGCAGGACGCCGCGGATCCGGTCAAGCGGCGTGCGGCGGTCTAGGAACTCCGCCGCCAAGTCGAGGGTGGCGGTGGGGGGTGTTTGTTGAGTCACGGTGTTGCTCCGTCGTGTTGGGGAGGGATGCCGCGATCGGCGGTCGCGTCGATCGCGGCATCCCGGGGTCACGGGTTTAAGCGGCTTACTCGCCGCCCCAGCAGATCTCGGCTGCTTCGGTGGTGTCGATCGAGTCGACGCCTTCAGCGGGCTCGTCGGTGACCAGGGCCACACCGGTGTTGAAGAAGTCGAGACCCTCGCTCGGCTCGGGGGCGGTGCCGGATTCGACAAGCTCCACGATCGCCTCTACACCCAGCTCCGCCATCTTCACGGGGTACTGCTGGCTGGTCGCGTCGATGATGCCGTCGGCGACCTGCGAGACGCCGGCGCAGCCGCCGTCGACGGACAGGATCAGTACGTCATCACCGCTCTTGCCCGCGGCCTCGAGCGCCTGGTAGGCGCCGTACGCGGCCGGCTCGTTGATCGTGTAGACGACGTTGATGTCCGGGTTCTTGGCGAGCAGGTTCTCCATCGCGGTGCGGCCGCCGTCCTCGGCGCCCTGCGATGCCTCGTTGCCGACGATCGTGTAGCTGCCGCCGCCCGGAAGCGTTCCGGTGGGCTCCTCGTCGCCGTTGACCTGCTCGTCGCCGAGTTCGATGCCGAGTCCGTCCAGGAAGCCTTGGTCGCGGTTGTAGTCCACGGACACTGCCTTGTCGTCGAACAGGTCGATGAGGCCGATCGTCGCATCGCCGTCACCAAGGGTTGCCGCAGTCCACTGGCCGATGTACTGCCCCGCGAGGAAGTTGTCGGTTGCGAAGGTGATGTCAACGGCGTCGGCGGGGTCGGGAACGGTGTCCAGCGCGATGACGAACAGACCGGCATCCCGAGCTTTCGCAATCGCGTCGAGAACGGCGGGACCGTTGGGAGTGATCAGGATGCCCGCGTCACCCTTGGAGATGGCGGCTTCGATCGCCTGGATCTGGGTGTCCTCGTCGCCGTCCTCCTTGCCCGCAGCGAGCGTCAGGTTCACGCCGTTCTCGTCGGCCGCGGCCTGAGCACCCTCCTGCATGGCGATGAAGAACGGATTGGAGTTGGTCTTGACGATCAACGAGACACCGATCTCGTCTCCCCCGTCAGTGCCTTCGGACGGCGCAGCGCCGCTGTTGCCGGCACAGCCGGTCAAGGCGAGTGCCGCGGCAGCCGACACGGCGAACGTAGTCAGAAGCGCCTTGCGCCCCCGGTGCATGTGATTCCTCATCGAATTCCTCTCGGCAGTACCGTTGCCCTCTGACAACGATGTCAAGAGCGTGTCTAGTCGACTTCTTGGATAGAGTCAAGTGATTGATTCCCAAATGAGACGAGATCGTGACACCGATGTCAGTGCCAGCGCCCGTTCCTGCTCGCCGCCCGCGCGCCACGATGAAGAACGTCGCCGCGCTCGCCGGCGTCGGCACTAAGACCGTTTCGCGCGTGATCAACGCCGAGCCGAACGTGTCAGCTGCCACCGCCGAACGCGTATGGAACGCGGTGCGTGCGTTGGACTACCATGTCGATCTGCAGGCAGGAAGCCTACGTCGTGCGGACGGCCGCACGCGCACGCTGGGCCTCCTCGTCGGCAGTGTCGACAACCCATTCGCTGCCGCGATACACCGCGCAGTTGAAGACGGTGCGAGCGCGCGTGGCGTGGCTGTGTTCGCGTCAAGTCTGGATGACGATCCGCTCCGCGAAGAAGCTGCGGTGAATGCGTTCATGCGCCGACGGGTAGACGGTCTGATCCTGACAACATCGGGCAGGAGCAGCGCATATCTCGCATCGGTCAGGGAAGTGGGAGTACCGGTTGTGTATATCGACCGGGAACCGCTCGAGTCGGGGATAGACAGCATCACCAGCGACAATCGTGCGGGCGCTGCCGCGGCGACCGAGCACCTCATCGCCCACGGACACCGCCGGATTGCGCTTCTCACAGACCGGCTCGAGATCCAGACCGCTTACGAACGGCGGCAGGGATTTCTGGATGCGCTCGGTCGCGCAGGGATCCCGACGACGTCCACTCCGATCATCACCGAGCTTCATGACGAGAATTCGGCGCAAGCGGCGCTAACCCGCCTCCTGCACTCCGATGAGCCGCCCACAGCCATCTTCAGCGCCCAGAATCTCATCACGATCGGCGCGCTCCATGCTCTGCGCGCAGAGCAGCGGCAGCGATCGATCGCGCTCGTCGGCTTCGACGATCTTCCCCTCGCAGATCTCGTGGATCCTGGTGTCACCGTCGTGGCACAGCATCCACACCGAATCGGCCGGCTCGCCGTAGAGCGACTGTTCGCGAGACTCGAGGGCGACGAGAGTCCGGCGAGCCATACGGTCGTTCCGACAACCCTGATCATCCGAGGTAGCGGCGAGATCAGACCCGCCGACTAACCCGTCCGGATGTGGCGGCACGGCGTTCGATGCCGCGACGGACCGACATCGATGTCGGAGCAATATTGCGGCGGCGCTTGCCCTCGTTGCAGTGTTCGGCTTAGCATCTGCTTTCAGGTATTGACATCGATGTCAGTAGCGCCGATGCGACAGCGTCGGTGACGCGCAACGGAGAGCGAGAAACGAACATGGCGATTCGAAGGATGGCTGGGAGCGCCGCAACGCGCCCACGTGCGATCAAAGCGCTGCTGGCTACGGCCGTGGCAGCAGCGCTGGCGATCGGCGGCACGACAGCGGCCGCCGGGGCGGACGAGAGCGCGCCCGGCGACCAGCAGTACCGGCCGTTGGCGCATTTCTCACCCGAGCAGAACTGGATGAACGACCCGAACGGCATGGTGTACGTCGACGGGACATACCACCTCTATTTCCAGTACAACCCGAATGGGACCCGCTGGGGCAACATGAGCTGGGGACACGCGACCTCAGACGACCTCCTCCACTGGGAGGAGCAACCGCTGGCGATTCCACAGACGTTCGACCAGGAGGGCCGCCCGATCGAGAGCATCTTCTCGGGCTCGGTCGTCATCGACGAGAACAACACCTCCGGATTCGGCGCCGCCGGCGAGAGCCCGCTCGTGGCGATCTACACCAGCGCCTACGAGCCCGCCCACCCGACCCACGCCGGCAAGCAGGCGCAGTCGCTCGCGTACAGCAACGACGGCGGATACACCTGGACCAAATACGACGGCAACCCCGTGCTGGACCGGGGGTCAAGCAACTTCCGCGACCCGAAGGTGTTCTGGTACGACGGGCCCGCCGGCGCGTACTGGGTCATGGTTGCCGTCGAGGCGGTCGACCACAAGACGGTCCTCTACAAGAGCGACGACCTACGCGAGTGGGAGCATCTGTCGGACTTCGGCCCCGCCAACTCGACCGGCGGCATCTGGGAGTGCCCCGACCTGTTCGAACTGCCCGTCGACGGCGACCCGGGAAACACGAAGTGGGTCATGGTCGTCAACCTCAACCCGGGGGCGGTGGCCGGCGGCAGCGGCGGACAGTACTTCGTCGGTGAGTTCGACGGCGTCACGTTCACGAGTGAAAGCACCGAGACAACGGACGCACTACCGACCGGTGACGTCTTCGCCGGCTTTGACGGCGGCGAATACGAGGGCTGGACAGTCTCGAACGAGCCAGGAAACTGGAAGGACGGCCCCTGGGGTCTTCAGCCCGCGACCGGCGCTCTGCCCGGTCAGAGCCCGGTGACGGGTTTCGTGGGCTCCGGTCTCGTCAACGGCTTCAATGACGGCGACTGGCCGGTCGGCACGCTCGAGTCCCCGACCTTCACGATCTCCGACGAGTACATCAACTTCCTCGTGGGCGGCGGACGCCACCCCCACGTGGACGGATCGCAGCTGTCCAACGACCCTCCTTCGGGCACAACAGTTTTCGACTTCGAACTCCCCGAAGGGCAGACGCTGGCCGACGCAGGGTGGGACATCACGGGCGACTTCGCGACCGACCCGTGGCGTAACCCCTCCACAGCGGGCGGTGATTACTACCTCGGCGCCAAGCGCATAAACACCTGGGAAGGGGGTCCGCGAGGCGACGACAACATCGGAACCCTCACCTCGCCCGCATTCACTCTCGACGGTGACTATGTCTCGTTCCTGATCGGCGGCGGAAAACGCACCGACGGCACCCTTCAGGCCGAGCTCATTGTCGACGGCGAGGTCGTGCGCTCCCAGACTGGCCCACAGTCGGGCCAGCTCAACTGGCACTCGTGGGAGATCTCGGAGTTCGCGGGCAGCCAGGCGCAGCTGAGGATCCGCGACGAAGCCAACGGCGGCTTCGGCCACCTCACCTTCGACCACCTCGTCGTCGGTAATGAACCCGCCAAGGTGCGCTCGGACGAGACATCGGTCAACCTCGTCGTTGACGGTGAGATTGTGCGCACCGCGACCGGCGCCGACAGCGAGACCCTCGACTGGACGAGCTGGAACGTGGACGAGTTCGAGGGGCGCGAAGCATCGATCCTCGTGATCGACAACAACCGGTTCGGCTGGGGGCACATCCTGGTCGACCAGGTGATGTTCGCCGATGTCCCTGCACCGACCCGACTCGAGAGCTACGACTGGCTCGACTGGGGCCGCGACTATTACGCGAGCGTGTCCTATTTCGGCACCCCGTCCGGTTCGCGGATCATGCAGGGCTGGATGAACAACTGGCAGTATGCCGAGGACATCCCCACCTCGACCTGGCGCAGCTCCATGTCGCTCCCCCGTGAAGTGACCCTGACTTCGACACCGGAAGGTCCGCGGCTCAGTCAGCGGGTCGTGGAGCAGCTCGACGGCCAGCTCGACACCGCCGCCGCGCAGACCCGCAGCGGAATCGAACTCGACGGGCCGGTCGATCTCGACCTCGCTGGCGAGGTCGTGAAGATTGACGCGGTGCTGCGGCCGGGCGACGCCGAGCAGGCTGGGATCACCGTGTTCGGAGACGCCGAGTCAGGCACGCACATCGGCTACGACACCGAGAGCGGACGCGTGTTCGTCGACCGGCGGAACTCAGGCAATGTCGGCTTCCATCCGGCGTTCCCGTCGATCGAGGATGCTCCGGTGGCGCTCGCGGAGGACGGCACCGTGACGCTGGAGCTGTACCTCGACCGCGCGTCGGTGGAGCTGTTCACCGACGACGGCAGGGTGACGATCACCGACCAGGTGTTCCCGAACGCGGGAGCAGACGCGATCACCGGGTGGTCGACCGGCGGTGTCGCCGTGCTGGAGAGCATCACGGTGACGCCGATCGTTCCGACGATGTGGAACGTGCCGGAGCCCGTCGAGGTACCCGGCGCGCCCGGATCCATCGTCGCGACGCCACGCACGGGAGGCGCCGATCTCACCTGGAGCGCTCCCGCCTCCGATGGCGGCGCAGCGGTGACCGAGTACCGCGTGTACCAGGACGGAATCGACGCGCCGGTGGCCACCACTGCGGACACGTCGGCGACGATCACCGGGCTCATCCCCGGATCGACCGCGAGGTTCGCCGTCAGCGCCGTCAACACCGCCGGCGAAGGACCGCGGTCGGAGTGGTCGACGACGGTGACCGTCCCCGACGGGGCGACCGCCGTGCCCGCACGCGGCACCTTGTCGCATGACAATGGATGGGACACGGGCCTAGCCGACGGCGATTACACCATCACGATGAACCTATGGCGGGGCCAGAACGGCTCATCCTTCCGCCTGTACGAGAACGGTGTGCTGGTGAGTACAGTTCCGCTTTCGTACGGCGGCGTGTCCCCGCAACAGGCCAGCGTCCCCATCGCGGGCAAGCCGAACGGCACGTACGTGTACACCGGCGAGCTGGTCAACACCAAGGGTGTCACGGCGACGACGTCGATCACCGTCAAGGTGACGCAGGCGAACCCGGCCAAGCCGGTCCTGAGCCACGACAATCAGGACGGCGACGGCAACTACACGCTGACGGCAAACCTGTGGTGGGGTACGAATGCCACCTCGTACCGGTTCTTCGAAGGCGACACCCTGCTCGCTGAGGGTTCCTTGGTCGCGGCGACCCCGGGCGCACAATCTGCAAGCCTGCAGGTTGCCGGGGCGGCAAAGGGAACGCATTCCTACCGCGTTGAGTTCGTGAACTCGGCGGGCTCCACGTCGAGCGCGCCGTTGAAGGTAACCGTCAAGAAGTGATCGACGGGGGCGCGGGATGACGGCTCGCCGCATCCCGCGCCCCCACTCACCTCTGGCGACGGCCAGGCTCAGTTCGCGATGACGTCGCCGCTCTGCGTCGCCCGGTCGGCGCAGTCCACCACGACGCGACCGTCAACGACCGTCAGGAGCACCGCAGCCTGCCCCAGGATCTCGGGGTCTACCGTACGGGGATCCCGGTCGAGCACGGTGATGTCGGCGACCGCGCCGACGCGGAGCACTCCGCCGGCGCTGCCGATCGTGCGGTAAGGCTCGATGGTCAGACCGCGCAGCGCGTCCATCGCATCGAGCGACTGGTCCGGGTTGATCGGCGATGCGCCGGGGTCATTGTGCGGGCGGCGCAGCTGCGCATCGGCCAGGATGCCGACCGCGTCGCTCGGAGCGACGGGCCAATCGGAGCCCAAAGCGAGCGGCACCCCCGCGCGCACGAGATCCCGGGTTCGAAACCCCCGCTGCGCGCGCACCTCGCCTAGGCGTCTCGACCAGTTGTCGCTGCCGTCCGCCCGGGTGAAGAGCGTGCAGTGCGTGGGCTGCATGCTGGCGGTGGCCTGGGACGACACGAACACCTCGAGCGCGGCATCCGTCATCGTCTCGATGTGCTCGATGCGGTGCGTCGCTGCGCGCTCGACCAGTCCGTCGATCGCGCGCACGACGAAGTCGATCCCCGCGTCTCCGATCGCGTGTGTGGTGGTCGGGATCCCGCGCCGGTCCAGTTCGGTGAGCGCGTCGCGGTACTGCTCGGGATCGAGCCACAGCGATGTCGTGGACTCGCCGAGGCAGTCCGGCTCGTGCAGCCAGGCCGTTCCGTTGTCGACAGTGCCGTCGATCATGAGCTTGACGCCCTCCACGATCCAGCGGCGCCCGTGCACCCCCTGCAGCTCGGCCAGACGAGAGACCTCTTCGAACGGCGCACCCGGCACGTACCACGGAGACATCCGAAGCCGGATCGGAAGGTCGCGGGTCGCCTCGATCGACTGCAGCAGCTGGATCGCGTCGGGGGCGAGGTCCTGCACCTGTCCTGAGGTGAAGCCCGCGCGCGCCATGTGGAGGAGCACCTCGTAGAGCGCCTCGGCGCGGCTGATCGAAGCTCAGCGGAGGCAGGATCGCTTCGACGAGGTGAATGGCCTGAAGCTCCAGGAGGTAGCCGGTCGGACGGCCTGTCGCGTCGGTGACGACACGTGATCCATCGGTGAACTCTTCGGCACCCGTGACTCCAGCGAGGGCGAGCGCTGCGGAGGATGCCAGCGCGGCGTGGGCGTCGAAGAAGCGGACGAACGCCGGGCGGTCGCCCGCGACGTCGTTCAGGACCGCGTTCGAGACGGGTTCCTCGCCGAACACGTTCGGATCGAGCCCCCACCCGAGGAGCCAGTCCTCAGCCGCCGACCCGGCCGCCTCTGCTCGCAGCGATGTCTCGACGTCCGCAAGCGTCCGGCAACGGCTGAGATCAGCCCCCCGGGTCAGGTCGATGCCGAACACCGGGTGGATGTGACTGTCGACGAAGCCGGGAAGGATCACCGCGCCCGGCAGTTCGATCACTCGGGTGGCCTCGCCGACGTAGGGCTCGAGGGCGCTGCGGGTGCCGAGCGCCACGACTTCGCCGTCGACGATCGCGACTCCCTCCGGCTCAGCGGTCTTCGCGGCATCCATCGTCGCGGCATCCATGGTCACCAGGACTTCGCCGAGCAGCACGAGGTCGGCCGCACGTTCGGGGATCACCGGACCTCCGCCATCTCGTCGGGGACAGACTCCGGGTCTGCGCCGCCGATCCGCGCGAACACCTCGGGCTTGCGGGCCCGGAGGAAGAGCGCGTACGCGCAACCGGCGATCAGCACGACGGGCACCACGGCCAGGATGACCGCGTTGATGGCGGGGCCGGCGGCGGTCAGGTAGTCGATGGTGATCACCAGAACCGCGAGCAGCACAGCCATCGCCACGAGCGAGAAGATCGAGGCCGGCAGCACGTACCAGCGACGCGCCAGCTGACGGTTGCGCATGATGAAGATCACCACCGAGATCGAGGCGAGAAGCTGCAGCGTGATGATGCCGTACACACCGGGCGAGTTGACCAGGATGACCAGCTGCGTGAGCGGATCGAGACCGGCGAGACCGAAGGCGATGACGACGGCGATGGCCACCACGCTCTGAATCAGGCCCGCGACCCACGGCGCACCCATCCGGTTGGTGCGGTGGAAGAACGCGGGGAGGATGCCGTCGCGGGAGAGCGCGAAGCTGTAGCGGTTGATCGCGTTGTGGAACGCGAGCTGGCCGGCGAAGATGCTCGACACGATCAGCACGAACATCACCGACACACCCCACTCACCCACGTACGCACCCATCGCGGTGAAGAAGAACGCGGCCGGGTCCTCGGCGATGACCCCCTGCACCTCGCTGTCGCCGAAGGCCTGGATCACCAGCCACAGCGTGCCGGTGTAGAAGATCGCCAAGAACGCCACGGCGATGTACGTCGCGCGCGGGATCGACCGGTCGGGGTTGCGTGTCTCGCTGCGGTACAGCACGGTCGATTCGAACCCCATGAACGCGGCGAATCCGAACCCGAGGATGGCGAACATGCTCGGCGTGAAGATGTTCTCCGGCGCGAACGTGCCGAATTCGAGCTGCCCGGCGCGCTGGGTCAGGATCGACGCAGCAAGCACGACCAGCAGCGCCGTCTCGAGGACCAGGAGCACCCCGAGCACCTTGGCGCCCACGTCCACCCCGACGGCGGCGAGGCCGAAGACGAGGACCGCGCCGATCAGCGCGAGGATCCACCACTGCACGTCGATGCCGAAGACGACGGCGAACATTCCCTGCGCCATGACGCCGAACAGGCCCCAGAGTCCGATCTGCAGCAGGTTGTACGAGATCCACGCCAGGAAGCCCGCCGCGAGACCGACGACTCTTCCGAGCCCGACGGAGATGTAGGTGTAGAAGCCGCCCATCGGCTTGAGGTTTCGGGCCATGAATAGGAAGCCGATGGCGAAGACAGCCAGCACCACACCTGCGACGGCGTACACGATCGGCGCGGACACGCCGCCGATGAGCACCGCAAGGGGGCCGATGCCGGCGAGCACGCTCAGCGGTGCGGCTGCCGAGACGACGAGGAAAACGACTCCCCACGTGCCCAGCGCGGCCTTCTTCAGGCTTCCAGTTGGCTCCTCCTTGAGCAGCGACGAGTCGAGGGTCATGGCACATCCTTCAGTCGGGTGGGTCGACCTACGGGACACGCCTGCGGGTCTTTGGAGGACAGTGTGCCGCACGGAATGGCCTTTGCGCAATCGATTGTGCGAAATTGGTGGTCGACCCCATAAGATCTGAGGGGAGGTGACCATGCCATCGACGCAAGTGACGACGCTTCAGGACGTCGCCGATCTCTCCGGCGTCTCCCGCGGCACGGCGTCCCGAGCGCTCACCGGGAAGGGGCGGGTCTCCACGGAGACGAGATCCCGGGTGCTCGAGGCAGCAAGAAGCCTGCGCTACTCGACCAACAGCGGTGCACGCAACCTTCGACAGGCCCGGGCGGGCTCGATCGGCCTCTGGCTGCCCGGCGGTATGAACTTCATGGAGTACTACATGAACTTCGCCGTCGGCGTCGTGGAGAGCACCAAGGACCGGGAGCTGACGGTGTCGCTCATTCCGGCCGACTTCCCAGCCGCCAAGGCGCGAAGCCTTCACGTCGACGGATTCGTGATGACGGACGTGATCGGCGGTGACGAGCTCGCCCGCGCGATCCTCGAGACCGGTCGGCCCGTCGTGGTCTCGGAGCTGGTGCCCCCCGGGATGCCTGAGCCCACAGCGGTCGTGGCCGGCGATCACAGCACCGCGATGAACCGGCTGCTCGATCGGCTGCGGACCGGCGGTGCGACGTCGATCGCGGTGATCAGACCGCCAGTGAACCAGATGTGGGTGCGCATAGCGGCGGACGCAGCCGCGGACTGGGCGACCGACAATCACGTCCCTGTCACGTTCGTCGACCTGATGGGTGTGCCGTCGGCAGAGGAACTCCAGCAGAAGATCCAGGGGCTCCAGGCGACGCATCCGGATGTCGACGCGATCGTCTGCCTTCCCGAAGGCCTGGGTGTCGGCATCCTCTCGACGCTGCGAGAGCTCGGACACTCCGTCCCGGACGACATCCAGCTCGTCTCATACACCGACAGCCCGACACTTCCGATCGTGCAACCGCCGATCTCGGCTCTGGACCTGCGGGCCAAAGATGCCGGGATGCGGGCCGGCGAACTGCTTGATATCCCTCATCGAAGGCGGTGGCGGTGGCGAGAGCACAATCGAGCGGTTCGAACTGATCTACCGCGAGCGGGCGTCTACTCGCCCGATCAGGAAGTAGGGCAGCCAAGTCGCTCGTGCCTCCGGTTCCCTCCTTCGGAGCCGGGTCGCGTGTCAGGTCAGCGGAGCTCGACGACGTGTTGAACCGGCACCGACCGCTGGATCGCGTCGCAGACCGGGCAGTGATCGAAGCCCCACTGGATGACCTCGCGCAGCAGCGACTCGTCCTGATCTCCGTGGTCGGCTGACACTCGAAGGCGCATGCTCAGCGGTCCGGCCGGCACGTTCTCCGCAGTCCCGAGGATGCCGCGATCGTCGGACTCGCTGTCCACCGCGACGCGCAGCCCATGAAGATCGATCCCGCGCTCGGCGGCCCGCATCGTGATCAGGGTAGCGACGCAGGAGGCGAGCGCCGCTCGCATCATCCAGCCTGGTGAGACGGCGGACGCCCCGCCGCCGACGCCCCTCGACATGTCGGTCCGGAGGGTCCAGCCGTCACCCTCCACGCGCATCATCAGGCCGTTCTCGACCACGGCGACCGCCTCGGAGTCGCGATAGCGCGCCTCATCCGGGTGCTCGAAGAGATAGCCCTTGGCCTCCCGGATTGCGGTTGCAATATTGGATGCGTCCATGGTCGCCCCTTCGCCGCGGAACCGCGGGTTGCCCCACCGCTGGATGGCGCCGACGATACCCCGCCCGGAAGGCGGGCGGCAAGGCCAGTTCGCGGGCGTGCCCAGACCTCGACTGTGTACTCGAGCACCGCAGCGGCACAGGCTCTGGGGCGAGCTGAGGGCAGTCCGGGTCAAAGGGCTCTCGGAACTGCCCTTTCCGCATGCAACGACTTGCAGTGTCAGAGCGCATCGCCCCACTCCGCTCGAGCAGCCGGTTGACGAACCCGTGACAGCGCCCGGGCCAAGGAGCCGCTACCTGACCGCCTGCTCGATCTGTGCACGCTCCCGTCGTCGCCGGCCGAACTTCGCCGCCAGATCATCGAAATTCAGGGACGCGGCGGGTTCGTCGCTCATTCCTTCGCACAACCATGCCTTGAGGCTTTGCCCCGGTCCCGGCACAGCCCCTCCCACTCCGATGAGACGGCCCTCTCATGTTGCAGCACTCCAGGCTGAAGCGCCAGATAACCAGTTCGCACCAGTGGGTGAGGCCAGGAGACATTCGGGTCGGAAGAGAATGTGTTCGAACGCTGCCGACTAGAAGAGACCAGTCGTGCCGACGTACGCCAACGCAGAACTCACCCGTCCGCCTCCGGGTCGATCGGGTACGCAGATCGCGAGGCACAGGGAGAACACGCACATACGAGCGACGCCATCCCAGGACGTTGCTCGCGCCGCGTCGATGACATCCCATCGATTCGGCGTTCCGGCTTCTTCTCTGGCGCGGAGGACGCCCCGCCCTCGCCGCCGCGCTCGGTCACCTCCACCGCGTGGATGTGACCGCCCGCCCCGGTCGCTCGCCGTCACGCAGTAGCCTGCCCACATGGGCAACGGCGAGCGACGGTCATCCGCGAACGAAGCCGGGCGCCGGGTGCGCAAGCGTCTGCCGCGGCGAGGCTTGGCCGAGCTGGTCCTCCCCGTCGACCGGGATCCCCTCGGCATCCTCGAGGAACAGCACGCGTCAAGACTAAGGATCTCGTGCCCGTGCGGGTGGGACGGATGCTGCAATCGCCGTTCTCGTTCTACCGGGGCACGGCGGCGGTCATGGCGGCCGACCTGCGCGGTGCTCCCACCACCGACCTCGAGGTCGTCTCCTGCGGCGACGCGCACATCTCGAACTTCGGTTTCTTCGCCTCGCCCGAACGCGCGCTCGTCTTCGACCTCAACGACTTCGACGAGGGCGGCGTCGCGCCGTGGGAGTGGGACCTGCGCCGGCTCACCGCGAGCGTGCACATCAGCGGGCGCGACATCGGCTTGAGCGAGGACGCATGCCGCGACGCGGCCTTCGCCGCGGCCGACGCGTACCGCGAGACGTTGCGGAGCTATTGCCGCCTCTCCACGCGGGAGCGCTACTACACCCGGGTCGACACGTCCTCGGTCGCACGTCACCTCGGGGAGAAAGGCGAGCGGACGGTCCGCAAAGCGGCCAAGAAGGCCCGCGCACGCACGTCCGAGCGGCTCCTGCAGCGCCTGACGACGTTTTCGGTCGACGGCGGCATCCGCATCGTCGATCAACCTCCCATCCTGCGCCACGTCGACCACGCGACCTTGGGCGAGGTCACCGACCTCTTCACCCAATACCGCGCGACCCTGCGCGAAGACATCGCGTTCCTGCTGGAGCAGTACCGCGTGGTCGACTTCGCCCTGCGGGTCGTCGGTGTCGGCAGCGTCGGCACCCGCTGCTACCTGCTCGCCGTCGAGGGCCCCACCGGCGACATGCTGTTCCTCCAGGCCAAGGAAGCTCCGCCGTCCGTCTTGACGACGTACGGGGGCCGGCGGTCGATCATCCCCGGTCGCCCCGGCGTGACGGACTTCATCGAGGGCCACCGCGTCGTCGCCGCCCAGCGGATCCTGCAGGCGAACTCCGACCTCTTCGTCGGATGGATCCGCGGCTGGGCCGGTGACTCCGCGGACCGTTACCGGGTGGACTACTACTGGCGGCAGTTCCGCGATATGAAGGGGTCGATCGAACCAGCCACGCTCGACGCCGACCAGTTCCGCTCGTACGGTGCGCTGTGCGCCGCACTCCTGGCTCGGGCGCACGGGCAGTCCCCCGCCTCGGCCGCGATCGTGGGCTACCTCGGCCGATCCGAGGAATTCGCCGAGGCGACGGCGGCATGGTCGGCCGCCTACGCCGATGTCGCCGAGGCCGACTTCGAGCTGCTGCGCCGAGCCGTCACATCCGGACGCCTCCCGGCCGAGACCGGCGTCTGAGCCGGGTCCGGGCGCCTCTCAGTCCCGAGGGCGGGGTCTGCGCCGAAGTACCCGCCCCGAACGCGTTCCAGAAGCATGCCAACCCCGGTGACGGCGACGACCGACGCGCGTAGCGTCGACCGTCACGAAAGAGGAGACGACATGGACCACGACGATCGCGACCTCGAGAACGCCTCCGACGCCGACCACGACGAGGCGATCGTCAAGCCCGGTGGCCTCGGCGAGGACGGCACGATACCTCCCGACCCCGACGGCGTAGCCGCGAATAGCAGGTCCAAAGCGAATACTCGGTCGGGGGTCACCACCTGTGCGGGGTGTGCCCCGAGCGCGTGAGCCGGCCTACTTCCCCGGAATCACGCGCCAGCATGGACTCAAGTGCGCCAGAGCCAATGGTGCCGTTGCGCCGCCAGTGACCCCCGGGTGACCCCGGGGGTCACCCGAGGGTCACTTTTGCGAGCGCGAGGACCTTGAGTCATCCATATGGGGACGACAAGAAATAGCCGCTGATCAGGGGTTGGTGGCGGAGACGGAGGGATTTGAACCCTCGGACCCCGTAAGGGGTCTCCACCTTAGCAGGGTGGTGCACTAGGCCGGACTATGCGACGTCTCCAGGCATCCGGGGCCGAGACCGCGCGGATGCGCCCAGCAATCATAACCGCTGGCGCGGGACGGAGCGAACCGGCCGCCGTCGCTCGTGAACCACCCGCAGGCCGACGGATCGGGCGACCGCGAGCTAGCCCTCGTCGCGCAGATTGCCGTTCGAGCAGGTCTCCTGTGCGGCCGTCGAGCCTGTGATGTCGGACGGGAGCGGGACGGGCACATCGGCCGGCGTGGTCGACGCATCCGGCGCAGGCGCGGTCGTCTCGGTCGGCACCGGCGTCTCGGGCGTGACGACGATGACACCGT
The DNA here is from genome assembly GCA_963717585.1 of uncultured Actinomycetota bacterium. Taxonomy (GTDB): domain Bacteria; phylum Actinomycetota; class Actinomycetes; order Actinomycetales; family Microbacteriaceae; genus Microbacterium. The sequence goes on from CAVQWI010000008.1 coordinate 31,157, forward strand.
CGTTCGAGCCCGCCTCGCCGGTCAGCTGCAGGGGCTGGTTCGCGGCGAGCGCGTCCCAGAGCACCTGCGCCGACTCGTAGTTCGGCACGACCTTGTTGGGGTCGTACGGATCCTCGACCACCGGGTACTGCACGAAGACGATCTCATCGAACGGCACGTTCTTCACCGCGAGGGCGATCTGCACGAGCGTCAGCGGGTTGGTGAGGCTCTTGCTCGGCGTGACGTTGTCGACCGCGGTCGTCGCGAGCTTGAGGAGAGTCGCCGGGTCGGACAGCACCTCCTCGCTGACGAGCTTGCGCGCGAGGCGGGACATGTACTGCTGCTGGTTGCTGATGCGGCCGAGGTCGCTGCCGTCACCGACACCGTGGCGCGTGCGCAGGAACTGGAGCGCCTCGATGCCCGCGATGGTGCGGGTTCCGGCGGGCCAGTCGATGCCGGTGTAGTAGTCGCGGATGCCGCTGGCCAGACACACGTCGACGCCGCCGACGGCGTTGGTGACCTCGATGACGCCGCCCCACGTGACCTTCGCCGCGAACGGAATGGACTGGCCGCTCAGCGCGGCCACGGTGTTCACGACGCAGGGCAGACCGCCGGCCGTGAATGCCGTGTTGATCGGCTGCTTGCTCGACGCCGCCGTCTCGGAGCCGTCTTCGGCCGTGCAGGACGGAATCGGGACCATCAAGTCGCGGGGAAACGAGATGACGGTGACTCGCCGCGGAGCGTCGGAGATGTGCACGAGCATGTTCACGTCGTTGAGCTCGCCCGCGGCATCCTCGCCGGTGCAGCGGTCGCCGAAGTAGTCGGCGTACTCGGGTTCGCAGGCATCCGTGCCGGCGACGAAGAGGTTGACGCCGCCCTCGATCGCGCCGATGTCGGGCGGGACCGCTTCCTGACCCTCGAGGTCGACGGCGTCGTCCGTGAAGCTCGCGGTCAGGTCGTAGGCGGCATATGCCGCGACGCCCGCTCCGGAGACGAGCACCACCGCGACGAAGATCCCCACGATCTTCATGAGCATCGCGAGGGGATGAGGCGACTTCAGCTCACCGTGGCGCGCCACAGTGCGGCGGCCACGCTTCGCAGGCTTGGTCGTCTGGCTCACTCGGGTCCTCTCGGGATGCTTCGGGGTGCGGGGCTCGAGTGCACACCCACGACGAAGCGGAGGGTGTGGGATTCGAACCCACGGGACATCGCTGCCCACTGGTTTTCAAGACCAGGTCCATCGGCCGCTCGGACAACCCTCCCGATGCAGGCCGCGAAGTCGCGGCATGCGTCGAACAGGCGTCGAGTCTAGCCGACAGCACTGTCGACTCATTGTCGCAGGAGCGCCTGAAGAGGTCCTGTGCGGGCGCGCCGCAGAGCGTCAGAGCCCGCGGAGGATCGCCGCGACTCCCCCCGCCTCGACGGAGGTGGTCGTCTCCCCCGCGGCGTCCCGCACCTCCTGCGGTCCCTGCTCCATCGCGACAGCCCGCCCGCCGTTCTCGAGCGCCCATCGGAACATGCCGACGTCATTGCGGCCGTCGCCGATGACGAGCACGTGTTCCGGATCGATGCCCAGCCATGCGCGCACGAGCTCCAGTGCCGTTCCCTTGTCGACGCCCTGGGGCGCGATGTCCAGCCACGCCGTCCAGCCGACCGCGTAGGAGACCTCATTCAGCCCGATGCGCTCGACGAGGTCGACGAAATCCTGCTCGGTGTCACCGGGCGAGACGACCACGATGCGGCACACCGGGTTGGCGGTCAGCTCCTCGAAGCTCACCCGTTCGGCGTTGCTGAGGTTCCAGTCGTCGAGGTGCTCGGTGAACAGGCGGCGCCCGTCCGGCAGCTCCACCATGTATTTCGCGTCCGGCAGGTGCTCGCGCAGGAGCGTCAGAACCTCCGTGGCGTCGAACGTCTCGGTGTGGAATCGCTCGTAGCCGCCGTCCGGGAGGCGGCGCAGCACCACCGCGCCGTTGGAGCACACCACGAACTCGGGGGCGATCTTCAGCGCCTCGAGGATGTCGCGGGTTCCCTCCCAGCTGCGGCCGGTCGCCAGCATCACCTCGTGGCCGGCACGACGCGTGTGCTCGACCGCCTCCACCACGCCCGGGCTCAGCGACTGGTCCTCCAGCAGGATGGTTCCGTCGATGTCGAGCACGATCAGCAGGTGCTCGGTCCGGATGCCGGGGTCTTCGGTCTCGCGCGCGACACGCTCGACGAGCTTGGCGGCCTTCTTCTGCTTGACGACCTCGATGCTCCCGGTGCGGGGCAGGTGGGCCTCCGTCACGGCACGGGCTCCATGACCTCGAGGCCGCCCAGGTACGGGCGCAGCACCTCGGGCACGACGACGGAGCCGTCGGCGCGCTGGTGCGTCTCGAGGATCGCGACGATCCAGCGGGTGGTGGCCAGGGTGCCGTTGAGCGTCGCGACATGCTGGGTCTTTCCGCTCCGCCGCCCTCGACCGGCGGACGGTGCCGGATGTCGAGCCGCCGCGCCTGGAACGTGGTGCAGTTGCTCGTGCTGGTCAGCTCCCGGTACGCGCCCTGCGTGGGCACCCATGCCTCGACGTCGTACTTGCGCGCGGCGCTGGAGCCGAGATCGCCGGCGGCGACGTCGATGACCCGGTAGGTGAGCCCCAGGCTCTGCAGCATCTGCTCCTGCATGCCGACCAGGCGCAGGTGCTCGGCCTCGGCATCCTCCGGCGTCGTGTAGACGAACATCTCCAGCTTGTTGAACTGATGCACGCGGATGATGCCGCGCGTGTCCTTGCCGTAGGAGCCCGCCTCGCGCCGGTAGCAGGTCGACCAGCCGGCGTAGCGCTTCGGCCCCGTCGACAGGTCGATGATCTCGTCCATGTGGTACCCGGCCAGGGGCACCTCGCTCGTGCCGACGAGATAGAGGTCGTCCTCCTCGAGGTGGTAGACCTCGTCGGAGTGCTGCCCGAGGAAGCCGGTGCCGCGCATCACCTCGGGACGAACCATCGTGGGTGGGATGAGCGGGATGAAGCCGGCCTGCAGGGCGCGATCGAGCGCGAGCATCATGAGGGCGAACTCGAGTCGTGCGCCGATGCCGGTCAGGAAGTAGAAGCGGCTGCCCGACACCTTCGTGCCGCGCTCCATGTCGATCGCCGCGAGCATCTCACCGAGCTCCAGGTGATCGCGCGGCGTGAAGTCGAACACGGGGGGCTCGCCGTGGGTGCGCAGCGTGATGAAGTTGTCTTCGCCCCCCGCCGGAACCCCCTCGATGACGATGTTCTCGATCTTCGCCATGGCCGCATCGGCTGCCTCTTCGGCGGCGGTCACGGCGTGCTGGGCCGCCTTGACCCGCTCGCTGAGCTCCTTCGCCTCGGCGACGAGCGCGGCCTTCTCGTCCTTCGCCGCTTGGGCCACGCGCTTGCCGTGGGCGTTCTGCGCGGCGCGCAGCTCCTCGAAGGAGGTGATCGCGGCCCGGCGGTCGCGGTCGGCGGCTATCGCCTCGTCGACCGTGGCGCCCGACTCCCCTCGTGCCTCCTGCGAGCGCTTGACCAGCTCTGGATTCTCGCGGAGGAAGACGGGATCGATCACCTGTCAAGTGTACTCAGCGGCATCCGCCGACTGCCCCGCCGTAGTGTGGATGCATGGTGAGCGCAACGGACCCGTCAGAGGAGTCCGAGCGGGCGTCAGAGGCCACCCACGGTGCGTCGGATCCGGACGATGCGGCCCAGCCGGACGACGTCATCCGCGAGCCCGAAGACGTATCACCGGACACGTCCGACGACGAGCGCGGCGAGGCGCGGCGGGTGGATGCGGCGGGCGAGACGCAGCCGCTGAACGGCGGCCAGGAGCAGGCGACCCCCAGGCGGCTCTGGTCTACAACCCCATCAAGGTGGATGCCGCGACCCTGCGCGCGATGGTGGAGCGGCTCTCCGAGAGGGCGGGCTGGGAGAAGCCGCTGTTCTACGAGACCACCGTCGACGATCTCGGCGACGACGTGACCCGCCAGGCACTGGAGGCGGGCGTGGATGCCGTGCTCGTGGCCGGCGGCGACGGCACGGTGCGCGCCGTGGTCGAGGCGATGAGCGAGAGCGGGGTGCCGCTCACCATCGTGCCGAGCGGCACCGGCAACCTCCTCGCCCGCAACCTCCTGCTGCCGCTTGCCAACTCCGAGGCGATGGTGCAGGCGACCTTCACCGGCGACAAGCTCGCGATCGACGTCGGCTTCGCCGCCATCCGGCGAGAGGACGGCACCAGCGAGGAGCGGGCGTTCGTCGTGATGGGCGGAATGGGCCTGGACGCAGCGATGATCGCGAACACCAGCCGCGACCTCAAGAAAAGGGTCGGCTGGGTCGCCTACGTCGACGGTGCGGCCCGCTCGCTCGCGAATGCCAAGCCGTTCCACATCATGTACCAGGTCCCGGTCGGCGCCTGCACTCCTCGAACGTGCAGAGCATCCTCGTCGCCAACTGCGGGTCGCTTCCGGCAGGCCTGGAGCTGATCCCCGAGGCATCCGTGTCGGACGGCGACCTCGACATCGCGATCTTCGCGCCGAAGAACGCCCTCGGCTGGATGCTCGTCTGGCGGCGCGTGGCGTGGGACAACAGCGTCCTGCGCAGATTCCGCGCGGGCCGCCGCGTGCTCGCGCTGCGCACGAAGGACAACTCGGTGATCTATGCGCGAGGCAAGGGTCTGGATGTCGCGACCACCCCCGCGCAGCCCGTCCAGCTGGACGGCGACGAATTCGGCGAGGCGGTGCGCCTGCGCTGTCGCGTCGTGGAGGGCGGTCTGATCGCCGCGGTGCCGAGGGGGCACCACACCGCGACCCTCTGAGCGATCGGCCGCGTCCTCGAGGAACGCGGCCGATCGGTACTGAGAGGCCGTCCCGCCCGGACCCGGGCTGGAGATCCGGTCGGCAGGTCAGGACAGCAGCCCCTCCTGCCATTCGATGAGGTCCCCCAGCTTCGAGACGAGAACCTCGTCCTGCAGGCCGTGTGCCTTGCCCTGTGCTTGCGTCAGCGTTTCGATCGCTCCGGCGTGGTCGCCGGCATCCGCCGCCGCCTCTGCCTGGTCGAGGTAGGTGGCGAGCTGGCTCGAGAGCTTGGTGTAACGCATCGAACCGTCGGAGAGACCGGCCAGGATGCTGTCCACCTCGCCGAACGTCACGCAGTCGCCGCCGCCGCTGACCAGGCCCGCCGTCCACTCGATGCCCTTGAGCACGTGCTCCAGGAACAGCGGGTCGGCCCACGACGCGTCGGTGTGTCCGGCGCCCTCGTACCAGGAACGGCCGCCTTCGAAGTTGTGGCACCACGCGATCGGGTGATCGGCGCCCATCGCATTCCTGCCGGGGCTGTAGGTCGACTCATCGAGCGTGATCAGCACGTGGACGTCGTCACGCGGGTTCGTCGAGAAGTTGTACCACTCGTCGAAGCGCACCCACTCGGTCGGCAGCATCGCCGTCGACGGGTGCGAGGGGTTCTCGACCCGCATCGTCGCGGTCTGCTGCTGAGGGTGACTGACGAAGCGGGCTCCGCCGCCGGTCAGCTGGCTGTACCAGGGGACGGTGTGCATCGAGTCGGTGGCGGCGTGAAGTCCGACGTAGCCGCCGCCGGAGCGGATGTAGCCCTGGAAGGCCGCCAGTTCGGTGTCGTTCAGCAGCCGGGGTCGGGTCGGGTCGAGGTTGTTCGTGCCGTCCACGGGCGAGGCGAAGATGATCGTCGCGTACTGCGAGAGGTCTTCGGCGGTGGTGAACGGCGTCGTGGGAAGCGTCAGGGTGGTCTGCGCCGGATCCCAGACGTCGACCGTGAAGCCGTTCTCAAGGCCGAGCTGCGTGATCGCGAGCGTGGTGTCGTCGATGTGCGAGTGGCGGAAGCCGAGGGTCTTGCCGACGACGAGCACCTTGTACTCGTCATCGACGTCGGCGAAAGCGGGGGTTGCCACCACCCCCAGACCGAGTGTCAATCCGGCAGCCGCGAGGCCGGTCACGAGACGTTGGACGTGCTTTTTCATGGGGGGATGCTCCTCTTCGAGTGATCGCGTCCTGACGGCCGCGACGCACAACGGACATAAGTTGCACAGCACGACAAATCAGGACATTCGAAGGCTATGGGGATAGGCAAGGGGATGTCAACGCTTGGATGTGGCGTCGGAAGAGCGTTCCCGGCCCTCGGCCTGCGCGACGCAGATTACGATCCGAGGGTGAGTTCGCCCTCGATCGTGTGGTTCCGCGACGACCTGCGCCTCGCGGACAATCCCGCTCTCCGCGCGGCGATCGACCGCGGCGAGCCGATCATCGGCCTCTACGTGCTCGACGAGGAGTCGGACGGCATCCGCCCCCTCGGCGGAGCCGCGAAGTGGTGGCTGCACGGAAGCCTCCGCTCGCTCTCCGACCGGCTGAGCGAGCGCGGCGGCGCGCTCGTGCTGCGGCGCGGACCGGCGGAGCGCGTCGTGCAGGAGGTCGTGACGGATGCCGCGGCCGGCGCCGTGTACTGGAACCGGCGCTACGGGGGCGCCGAGCGCGAGGTGGATGCTGCGCTCAAGTCCTCGCTCCGCGACTCGGGCCTGACGGTGGAGTCCTTCGCGGCATCCCTGCTCTTCGAGCCCTGGACCGTGCAGACCGGCTCGGGCACGCCGTACTCGGTGTTCACGCCCTTCTGGCGTGCATGCCGGTCGATGCCTCCGCCGCGTGCACCGCTGCCGGAACCCCGCGAGATCTCCGGGCCGCGCTCAGCCCCGGCGAGCGACGACCTCGACGAGTGGGGGCTGCTTCCGACGCGTCCGGATTGGGCGGGCGGTCTGCGCGAGCGGTGGGAGCCGGGCGAGCCGGCAGCGCGTGCCCGCCTGCGCAGCTTCCTCTCCGACGACATCGCCGACTACGACCGCACGCGCGACGAGCCGGCCGCCGGCGCGACCTCCGAGCTGTCGCCCCGGCTGCGCTGGGGCGAGCTCAGCCCGTACACGGTGTGGCACGAGACCATCTCGTCCGGCCGCCAGGCCGGTCGGTTCCTCTCCGAGATCGGGTGGCGGGAGTTCGCGGCGCACGTGCTGTACCACCACCCCGACCTGGCGACGAAGAACCTGCGGCCCGAGTTCGACGCGTTCCCCTGGCCGCGCCTGCAGCCGTCCCGCCTGCGCGCGTGGCAGCAGGGGCGCACCGGCATACCGCTCGTGGATGCCGGGATGCGCGAGCTCTGGAACACCGGAGTGATGCACAACCGTGTGCGGATGGTCACGGCATCCTTCCTCATCAAGAACCTGCTCATCGACTGGCGACTGGGCGAGCAGTGGTTCTGGGACACGCTCGTGGACGCGGACGGCGCCTCCAACCCCTTCAACTGGCAGTGGGTCGCCGGCTCCGGCGCTGATGCCGCTCCCTATTTCCGCGTGTTCAACCCCGAGCTGCAGGCGAGCAAGTTCGATCCGCACGGCGAGTACATCCGGCGGTGGGCGCCCGAGTACGCCTCGGACGACGCCCCCGAGCCGATCGTCGACCTCGCCGAGACGCGGAAGGCTGCGCTGGACGCCTACGAGCACGTCAAGCGCGCCGCTCGGGGCTGACATCCGGGGGCTGACCCCCGCGCGGGCGTGACCGGTCGCCGCTACGCTCGCAGAAGACCGCGACGGAGGAGATCCCATGACCACGCCCCCTGCACAGCTGAGCCCCAAGTCGTGGCTCGCGACGCTCCTGCTCTCGATCTTCCTCGGCGAGCTGGGCATCGATCGCTTCTACCTCGGCAAGGTCGGAACGGGCATTCTGAAGCTGATCACGCTGGGCGGGTTCGGCATCTGGTGGATCATCGACATCATCCTCACCGTCGCCGGCGCCGCGACCGACAAGCAGGGTCTGGTCGTCAAGAACCAGTAGCGCCGCCCTGGGCGGCGCGAAACCCTCCGGACCGCGCGAAACCCTCCCTCTCGAGCGCACGGATCAGAGGGTCTGGGTCGCGACCGAGGGTTTCGCGGGTCGTGATCGGGAATGCGACGCACCGGCGCGCCCGGTTGCACTTCGGGATGAGCACCGCACCCGCACCCGCCCTGTCCGTTCTCGACCTCGTGCCGGTGCGCACCGGCCAGACGAGCGCGCAGGCCGTGGCGGCATCCCTCGACCTCGTCGCCCGCGCGGACGCGCTCGGGTATCGCCGGTACTGGTTCGCGGAGCACCACAACATGCCCGCCGTCGCCTCGACGACCCCGCCGGTGCTGATCGCCGCGGCCGCCGCGCGCAGCCGCCGGATCCGCGTCGGCTCGGGCGGCGTGATGCTGCCCAACCACTCGCCGCTGGTGGTCGCCGAGCAGTTCGCCGCCCTCGAGGCACTCGCGCCGGGTCGCATCGACCTCGGCATCGGGCGTGCACCCGGCAGCGACCCGGTGATCACGCAGCTCCTTCGCATGTCGGGGACGACCTCCGATGTCGAGCGCTTCCCCGACCACATCCGCGACATCCTGTCGCTCGTCTCGACGGACGGCGCGACGGTGCGCTTCTCCAGTGGAGGAGAGTACGGCGTCCACGCCACGCCGGCCGCAGACGGCGCCCCCGAGGTGTGGCTGCTGGGCTCGAGCGACTATTCGGCTCAGCTCGCGGCATCCCTCGGCCTGCCGTACGTGTTCGCGAACCACTTCTCCGGCGAGGGACTCGAGCGGGCGCTCGACCTCTATCGCAGCGGATACCGGCCGAGCGAGACGCACCCCGAGCCGCAGACCTTCCTCACGATCAACGCGGTCGCCGCGCCCGAGGCGGATGAGGCCGAGGCCCGCGCGCTTCCGCAGCTGCGGATGATGGCTCGCCTCCGCACCGGCAAGGCGCTGACCGCCCTGGAGACAGTGGAGCAGGCACGGGCGGCGCTGATCGCCGAGGGCGACGCGCAGGCGGAGTCGATCATGGCCGCGGCGCGATCGCGGTGGCTCGTGGGCACAGGCGCCGACGTGAGGACCCAGGTCGCCGGGTTCGCGGCGCGGTACGGCGTCGACGAGGTCATGATCTCGCCGGTGGCCGGCGCGTTCGACGGCGAGCCGATGGATGCCGCGACCGCTCGCGTGCAGACGCTGGAGCTTCTCGCGGCGGCGTGACCCCGCGCGCTACCAGGCGATGAGCTGAAGCGGTGTCACTTCGATGACCACGCTGTAGCGCGCGGCCATCTCGGGCAGCGTCATCCTCTGTCCGGCGAGCCCGCCTCGGTACTTGCGGCCGTACGCATCGCCGACGCGTTCGAGCCAGTCGGCCGTCGGCCGGGGTGACAGCGCGGCCGTACCCCGCAGCACGGTCACCTCCTCACCGTCCACGCCGCCCTCCAGGTGCAGCACGACGCGCCCGTCGGCGCGCAGGTTGCGGACCTTCACCGTGTGCGGCTCGCTGAAGATGAGCGCGCGGCCGTCCTTCCAGAGGAACCAGATCGGCACCGCGTGCGGGTAGCCGTCGCGGCCGGTCGTGCCGATCCACGCGATCTGCTCGGACTGCAGTCGAGCCACGGCTCGTGCGTGCACGTCGTTCGCCGGATCGAATTCGAATGCCACTTCGCCGATCGGCATCCTTCAGAGCTCCGGCTCGCCGCTGAGCAGCCCTCGCAGCCAGTCGCGGGCCTCGACGAACACGTCGTCCGAGTAGCGGTCGGGGTAGTGCACGATCGCGCGATCGGCGCGCGGGTACGACCCGAGGAAGACGACCTTCGGGCTGAAGCGGCGCAGTCCCAGGAGCGCGTCGGCCATCCGCTCGTCCTCGATGTGGCCGTCCGCGTCGATGACGAAGCGATAGCGTCCGAGCGCATCGCCGATCGGCCGCGATGCGAGCAGCGAGAGGTTTATGCCGCGCGTCGCGAACTGCTCCAGCATCTCCAGCAGCGCGCCCGGGTGGTCCTCGGGCAGCTCGGCGATCAGGGAGGTCTTGTCGGCTCCGGTCGGCGCCGGAGGCGCGACCGTGCGAGCCACCAGCACGAAGCGGGTCACCGCGTTGGGGTTGTCGCCGATCTTCTCCGCGAGCAGCGTGAGGTCGTGGTGCTCGAGGATCCCAGGCGGCGAGATGGCCGCATCCGCGTCGCTGGTTCCGTCGAGCAGTCCCATGGCGCTGGCGACGTTGCTGGATGCCGGGATGTGTGCGTGGGCGGGGAGGGTGCGCGTGAGCCACTGCAGGCACTGCGCGTACGCGACCGGATGGGCGGAGACGAGCGACACGTCCTCGAGGGTGGTGCCGGGGCGGGCGACCAGCACGAAGTCGACCGGGACCAGGTACTCCCCCACGATCCGAAGTCCGGGCATCGTCGCGAGCGCGTCCTGCGCGGTCGAGACGCCGCCGTCGATCGAGTTCTCGATGGCGATCATCGCGGCATCCGATCGACCTTCGACCACGTCCGCGAGAGCCTCGCCGACGTTTCGGACGGAGTGCCACTGGTGACCCCGCGCCTCGGGAACCTGCGCGAGCGCGGCCTCCGTGAAGGTTCCGGCCGGCCCGAGATAGCTGTAGGTGCGGCGAACGGGCGCGGCTTCGGGCGCAGCTCCAGAGGCGTCGGTGGTCACCCGCATCAGCCTAGCCATGCGCGATCGCCCGTGAAGCGCCCGGCCGGTCGCACGTCATCGACTGTCAAGACCGGCGCAGATCGCTGCGCCGGTGCCAGACTGGGACGCATGAGCCGCGCAGGACAGCCAGCCGAAGCATCCGACCTCATCGACATCGACGAGCTGATCGCCGCCTACTACGACCGAAAGCCGGATGCCTCCATCCCCGAGCAGCGCGTCGCCTTCGGCACCAGCGGCCACCGCGGATCATCGCTGAGCACGAGCTTCAATGAGGACCACATCCTCGCCACCACGCAGGCGATCGTCGACTACCGCAAGGCCCAGGGCATCGGCGGGCCCCTGTTCCTCGGCCGCGACACGCACGGGCTGTCGCTGCCGGCGGAGCGCAGCGCCATCGAGGTGCTCGTCGCGAACGGTGTGGACGTGCGCGTCGACTCCCGCGACTCGTGGGTGCCGACTCCGGCGCTCAGCCACGCGATCCTCGCCTACAACCGCGGCCGGGCGCTCGATGACCCGGGCCGCTCCGACGGCATCGTGGTGACCCCATCGCACAACCCGCCGCGCGACGGCGGGTTCAAGTACAACCCGCCCAACGGCGGACCGGCCGACACCGACGCGACCGGCTGGATCGCCGACCGCGCGAACGAGCTGATCACCGGGGGCCTGGCGGGCGTCGCCCGCACGCGCTTCGCCGACATCGACGCCGACGCGCTCGGGGAGTACGACTTCCGTGACGGGTACGTGCGCGACCTCGGCAGCATCATCGACGTCGAGGCGATCAAGCGCGCCGGGGTGCGGATCGGTGCTGACCCGCTCGGCGGGGCCTCCGTCGAGTACTGGGCTCTGATCGGCGAGCACTACGGCCTGGACCTGACCGTCGTGAACCCCGACGTCGACCCGACCTGGCGGTTCATGACGCTGGACTGGGACGAGAAGATCCGCATGGATCCGTCGTCGCCGTCGGCGATGGCCTCCCTCGTCGCGAAGCGCGCCGACTACGACATCCTCACCGGCAACGACGCGGATGCCGACCGGCACGGCATCGTCACCCCCGACGGCGGGCCTGATGAACCCGAACCACTACCTCGCGGTCGCGATCGACTACCTGTATTCGCACCGGCCGAACTGGCCGGCGGATGCCGCGGTGGGCAAGACCCTGGTCTCGTCGATGATCATCGACCGCGTCGCCGACTCGCTCGGACGGACGCTCCTGGAGGTGCCGGTCGGGTTCAAGTGGTTCGTCCCCGGGCTGCTGGACGGCTCGGTCGCGTTCGGTGGCGAGGAGTCCGCCGGCGCGTCGTTCCTCCGCTTCGACGGCACCGTCTGGACGACCGACAAGGACGGCATCCTGCTGTGCCTGCTCGCGGCCGAGATCCTCGCGGTCACCGGCAAGACGCCGTCTCAGCGCTACGCGGAGCTGGAGGCGGAGTTCGGAGCGTCCGCCTACCAGCGGGTCGACGCGCCCGCTTCGCCCGCGCAGAAGGCCGCGCTGTCGAAGCTCGCGCCCGAGGCCGTGACCGCCACGGAGCTCGCCGGCGAGCCGATCATCGCCAAGCTGTCGCACGCGCCCGGCAACGGCGCTGCGATCGGCGGACTCAAGGTCGTCACCGAGCACGCCTGGTTCGCGGCGCGGCCGTCCGGGACGGAGGACGTCTACAAGCTCTACGCGGAGTCGCTGCGTGGCGAGGAGCACCTCCGCGAAGTGCAGGAGGAGGCGCGCGCGGTGGTGGCAGCCGCGCTCGGCGGCGCCTGACAGTCGGATATCGCGTCAGGCGAGCGGCAGCAGCGCTGTCCACGCCCGGCGACGCTCGGCGCGCGGGTCGGATTCGACGCGGTCGCGATCCGAGATGATCAGCGTCAGCCGCTGGGGTTCCTCATAGCGCGGCCACTTCTCGGGCGGGATGCCGACGGCGGCGAAGCGCAGCCAGGCGTCCCGCATCCGCTCGCCGGCACTGCTGAACACCTTCCGCCCGCCGAGCGAGGTCATCGTGCGTGTGATCGGCGCATCGGCCTGCTCGAAGAGTGCGAACATCTCGAGACCGTGGGTCGCGTCCAGCCGTGCCCAGCGGAGCAGCCGCGGCGCGACGTCGAAGCGGTAGAAGTAGACCGCAGCGTGCCGGGAGTGGCGCTCGGCGAGCGCGACGCAGGGGTACCAGAATGCGTAGTCGCCCCCGAAGTCGGGCGCGATCGCGCCGCCGGGCAGACCCGGGTAGGCGCGGTCGATCAGCACGCGCGAGTGCGGCGGTCCCCCGCGCGAGCACGGCCTCGATCCGCGGGATCGAACGCGGCAGGATGTCGATCCGCCCGCGGAAGATGGTGCCCTCACGGTCGTTGGTCCCGATGATGAGCGGCACGCGGTGGGCGGTTCCGGTGCGGAACGCGGCCATCGGATGCCGCGGCACAAGACGTCCGTCGACGACGGGTGCCAGGCAGAACAGCCCGGGGTACTCGTCGGGCGTCCGGGTCTGGAGCACGAGTGCGGCGTTCACCAGGTCGGTGGCCGAGGCTCCGGTCAGCAGCTCCACGGTCTGCGCGGTGGTGAGCGGACGCGCCGCGATGGGCGGGGGCAGCGAGCGATCGCCGCCCCGGCGGCGCAGGATCTCGACGAACTCGCCGGCCCAGACCGCCGCTTCTGCGCGGGAGTACACCGCGTTCGGCGGGGCGCTCTGCGCTATCGCGCGGGCGAACAGTCCTCGGGCCGAGGGCGTCGCCATCAGCGTGGTGACGGAGTTGGCACCGGCGGACTCGCCGAAGACCGTCACACGGTGGGGGTCGCCCCCGAAAGCGCGGATGTTGCGGCGGACCCAGCGCAGCGCTGCGACCTGATCGCGCAGCCCCAGATTGGAGTCGATCGGGCGGCTAGGCGTGGAGTAGCGGGAGAAGTCGAGATAGCCGAGGGCCCCGAGTCGATAGTTGAAGCTGACGTACACGACCTTGCCGGTGCCGACGAAGTTGCGACCCTGACCGCTGAAATCGCGCGATGAACCGGTGCTGTAGCCGCCGCCGTGGATGAACACCATGACCGGCAGCGCGGGGACGCCGATCGGGGCTGACGACGGAGCGACGACGTTGATGGTCAGGCAGTCCTCGCCCGACGGGACGTCGCGGGCGACGCCGGCGAACTGGCCCCTGCGCGCCTGGGCGGCGACCCTCCCGAACACTGTCGCGTGCCGGGTGCCCTGCCAGTGCACGACCCTGCGCGGCGCGCGGAAGCGCAGCCCATCGATCGGGGGCGCTGCGTACGGGATCCCCCGCCACGCGATCGTCCCGCCCTCGCGGATGCCGCGCACGAGCCCACCCGTGACCCGCACATCGATCGAACGCTGCGTCTCCACCCTCTTGTTCTACGGCACCCGACGGCGGAGCGCACGGGGGCTTGCTGCGACGAACACCGGTGCAGAGGCAGCTCGCCTGCCCGACGCGGCCGAGGTCTTCAGCCGCCTGCGGCGCCGGGCGGCGGACCGGTGGAGTCGCGGACGACGAGCGACGTCGCCAGGTCGATCCGCGTCGGCTCGGCGCGTCCGCCCTCTCGCAGACGCAGAAGCAGGCGGGTCGCCTCTTCCGCCATGCGTCGGAGCGGCTGGTGGACGGTGGTGAGGCCGGGGGTCATCAGGCGTGCGAGCGGTATGTCGTCGTACCCCACGACGGACAGATCGCGGGGCACGTCCAGCCCGAGTCGGCGCGCGGCATGGATCACGCCCAGCGCCTGAAGGTCGCTGCCCGCGAAGATCGCGGTGGGCGGCTGCTCCGGCGCCAGGATCTCATCCGCGATGCGCTCCCCGCTCTCGATTCGATAGTCGCCGAAGCGCTCCCATCCGGGCCGCACCGTCAAGCCCGCCGAGCTCATCGCCGAGCGGAATCCGTCGAGGCGGGCATGGGAGGACATCATGTCGTGCGGTCCGGTGATCGCCGCGATCGCGCTGTGCCCGAGTTCGATCAGATGCCGTGTGGCGAGCACGCCCCCGTGCCAGTTGGCCGACCCTATGGCGGGCACGTCCTCGGCCGGGTCGCCGGTCGGATCCAGGATCACGAACGGGATGCCGCGCGCCTTGAGCTTGCGGCGCCCCGACAGCGACAGTCCGCCGAACACCAGGATCACGCCGAGCGGGCGCCGGCGGAGCACGTCGATGAGCCACTCGTCGGTGGGCGCGTGCCGGTCCCCGTTCACCGACAGCGCGATCGTCCGGCCGGAGGATGCTGCGACGTCGCGCACGCCCTCGATCAGCTCGAGAGACCAGTTCGTGTCGAGCTCGGGCATGACGATCTCGATGAGCTCGCTGCGACTCTCGCCGCGCCGCGCGTACCCGAGCCGCTCCAATTGCGCCTCCACGCGCGTGCGGGTCGAGGCGGCGACGTCGTCTCGACCGTTGAGGACCTTGGAGATTGTGGTGATGGACACGCCCGTCGCCTCGGCGACCGTCGCGAGGGTGACTCGTTTCGTGTCAGCCATACCGCATCGGCACAGGCATCTCAGTGCTCGCCCAGCGCGCGGCGAAGGATGGATTCCAACCGCCCTCGCACCGCGCAGTTCTCGAACGCGAACGCGTCCGGGAGACGACCGGCTTCCTCGATCCCGACTCCGTCGAACGCTCGGCCGAAGTCACCGACCATGGCCTCGGCGAGCATCACGTGCCGGACATGCCCGTGGATCCAGCGCGGTGCACCCCACGGATAGGGGTGGAAGTCGGGGAACTCGTCGCGGAACAGCGCCTCGATCGGCTCGAGGATGTCGCGGACACCCTCGTCGGTGGACCCCCAGGAATCGACGCCCAAGCGCTTCTTCTTCTCGAGCACGGGCGCGATCCGCCTGAGATACGCGGAGGAAGGATCGACAGTGACCAGCCCCTGCAGCCCGATGTCCTTGTACGTCCACAGAGCCCAGCTCGCGTCGTACTCGTCGAAGATCTCGAGCTGATCCTCGAGCAGACGGAATCGCTGCTCGTCGCGCTCCGGGTCGCCCGTGTAGACGGGGCCGAACTCCCCCACCCAGATCGGGGTGCCGCTGTCCCGCATGAAGGCGGTGCGGGACAGGAACGTCTCCTCGATCCCGTCGCGGTCCACATACTGGCCGCGACTCACCCCGGGGTACGGCCCTCCGTCGACGAAGCCCGGAAGGGCGTAGTCGTGTGCCGTGTACACGCAGTTCGGCATCGGATCGCCGAGCTGATCGAACTGCGTCGAGTACCTGTTGCCGTCCAGGAACAGGATGTGGTCCGGATCAACGGCGCGTATCGCCTTCTCGAGCCGCTCGTAGAAGGGACGGATCGTGGAGCCTTCGGCATCCCCCGGCTCGTTCACCGGGTTGTAGCCGGCGATCCACGGATTGCCGCGATAGTGGTCGGCGAGGTGCTCCCACAGGTTGACGACCCGATCCTGGAAGTGCCGCTGCGACCAGAAGTGCGCCCACTGGGTCGGATTGTCGCTGTGCCAATGCTGATTCTGAGCGCCGGGCACCGCGTGCAGATCCAGGATGGCGTAGATGCCATGCCGGGCGCAGGCATCCACCACGCTGTCGAGGCGGCGAATACCCTCCTCCCGGATCTCCAGCGGCGCATCGTCGTCCTCGAAGTGGCGGTAGTTGAACGGAATCCTGACCGAATTGACCCCGAGGTCACTGAGGAAGGCCGCGTCCCGGTCGGTGAAGAACACCGAGAGGAATCGGTCGAAGAATCTCTCATAGCCCTCGTCACCGAGCGCCCGGCGCAGCGCGCGGCGCTGCTGGGACTCCGTCCCCGGATAGCCGGTGATGAAGTTCTCCATGTTCATCCAGCCGCCCAGGCCGAAGCCCCGCAGTGTCACGGGATCGGATCCGGACACGATCCGCGTCCCGCTGACGGCGAGGATCGCCGGCCGTGTCCTGCCCTCACTCTCCGCCATCGTCATCCCCACTCCGGCGCCCAGCCGGCCTAGGCGAGCGTCAGGGCTGTCCACGACACGGGCGGCAGCGTGAGCGTGACCTTGCCGTCCGCGAGCCGGCCGGTCTCGTTGGGACGCAGCTGTACCCGGTCCTGGTGCGCGAGCGTGTTCGCCGCGTGGATGTCGTCGTCGTACAGCGACTGCACCTCACCGAGGCTCACATCGCCCAGGAGACGGACATCGATGCTGATCGTGACCTCGTCGTCGAGGCTGCGGTTGACCAGGAAGACCGACGTCTGCCCGCTCTCCGCATCGCACGTGGCGACGGCGTCCACGACCGGCACTGCGCCGAAGCGCTTCGTCTCGTACGTCGGGCAGTCGAGCTTCAGCTCCAGGGTCACCCCGCGGGCGAGGCGCGAGGTCACCGCGAACGGGAAGAAGGTGGTCTGGCGCCACGCGGGTCCACCGGGTTCGGTCATGATCGGCGCGATGACGTTCACGAGCTGGGCCAGGCTCGCGGCGGTGACGCGGTCGGCATGGCGGATGAGCGAGATCAGCAGACTTCCGAACACGACGGCATCCACGACCGAGTACGAGTCCTCGAGCAGGCGAGGAGCGACGGGCCACTCGGTCTACCGCGGTGATCCGGTCGACCTCCTGATAGCGGGACTGATACCAGACGTTCCACTCGTCGAACGAGATGTTGATCGTCTTGTCACTGCCCCGGATGGCCTTGACGTGGTCGGCTGTGGCGACGACCGAGTCGATGAAGCCGTCCATGTTCACCGCGGAGGCCAGGAAGCTGGCGTAGTCGCCCTCGAGCGGCTCGTAGTACGCGTGGCACGAGATGAAGTCGACGTCGTCATAGGTCTCCTCCAGGACGACTCGCTCCCACGTGCCGAAGGTCGGCATCTGCGCACTGGAACTGCCGCACACGACCAGCTCCAGGTCGGGATCGATCTGGCGCATCGCCCTGGCGGTCTTGGATGCGAGCTCCGCGTAGTTCTGCGCCGTGCCGTGGCCGAGCTGCCATGGCCCGTCCATCTCGTTGCCCAGACACCACATCCGCACGTCGTGCGGCTCTCTGGTCCCGTTGGCGATGCGCTGGTCGGAGAGGGCTCGTTCCGGAGCGCAGGTTGGCGTACTCGAGCACATCGAGCGCCTCCTGCACGCCTCGGGTGCCGAGATTGACGGCATACATCATCTCGCTGCCGACCTTGCGGAGCCAGACCGCGAACTCGTCGATGCCGACCTCGTTGGTCTCCGTGGAATGCCAGGCGAGGTCCAGACGCCGCGGTCGCTCGCTCCTCGGCCCGACCCCGTCCTCCCAGCGGTAACCGGATACGAAGTTGCCGCCTGGGTAGCGGATCGTCGACACGCCGAGCTCCCGGACCAGGTCTATGACGTCCCGGCGGTAGCCGTCCTCGTCGGCTGCCGGATGGCCCGGCTCGTAGATCCCGTCATAGACGCAGCGCCCGAGGTGTTCGACGAAGGAGCCGAACAGGCGACGGTTGATGGGCCCGACCACGAAATGCGGGTCGATGGTGAGATGTGCGGAGATCATGGTCCTCATTGGTGTTGAGCGGAGAGTTCGGAAGCAGGCAGCGGCGGCGGTCGCGCGCGAGGTTCAGTCGAAAGGTGCCGGAGCTACTTGAGGCTGCCGATGGCCAGTCCACCTTGCCAATAGCGCTGCAGCGTGAGGAACGCGATGATCAGCGGGATGACCGAGACCAGCGATCCGAGGATGATGATGCTCCAGAGGGTCTGTCCACCTGCGGCGCCGTAGGTCGACGCGGTGGAGTTCCAGAGGCCGATTCCGACCGTCACCGGGAAGAGCTTGTTGTCCGAGAGCATCACGAGCGGGAGGAAGTAGTTGTTCCACGACGCCACGATCGACAGCAGCAGCACCGTCACGATGGCCGGGCGCAGCAGCGGCAGCGCGACCTGGAAGAAGGTCCGGAACTCCCCCGCCCCGTCCACGCGCGCGGCGTCCAGCAGTTCGTCGGGCACCGCGTCCTGCGCGTACACGTTCATGAGGTACACGCCGAACGGATTGAGCAGCGTCGGGAGGATCACCGCCCAGATCGTATTGGTCAGGCCCGCCTGGGCGAACAGGACGAATGTCGGGATCACGAGCGCAGTCGTCGGAACCATGACGGCGCCCAGCAGGATGGCGAATGCCGCGCGGCGACCGGCGAAGCGGTATTTCGCGAAGCCATAGCCGGCGAGCACGGCCAGCGCTGTCGCCCCGACGCCTCCGACGATCGCGTAGAGGGCGGTGTTCGCCAGCCATCGTCCGTAGATCCCGCCGCTGTAGGTGAACAGGTCGATCAGGTTGCCGATGTAGTCGATGTCGTCGGCGAACCACAGCGAGCTGTCGCCCCCGAACAGCCCGGCTGCACTCTTCGAGCTGTTCACGATGAGCCACCAGAACGGGATCAGGAAGTAGATCATCAACAGCGCGAGCACGATGTTCAGCGGGATTCGGCCGCGCTGGCGAGGAGACCGCCTCTGCTGGAAAGCATCGTCCGGTGTCGGACCGGTGCCCGTGATTTCGACAGGCGTGACGGTCATGAGAGGACGCTCCCTCGCTTGCGGGTGGCGAACAGGAAGATGTAGACGCAGACGAAGACGACCGCGCCGAGCGCGAACGAGATCGCCGCACCGTAGTTGTAGTTCGCCAGCGAGAAGGCCTGCTGTTCGGCGTACATGTTGGGCGTGAAGTCGTTGGGGATGGACCCAGCGGCCAGCTGTTGCAGGATCTTCGGCTCGCTGAAGAACTGCAGCGTGCCGATGAGGGCGAACACCAGGATCAGCAGGAGGGCCGGGGTGACCAGCGGGATCTTGATCCGCAGGACGATCTGCCACTGGGATGCGCCGTCGATGCGCGCCGCCTCGTAGAGGGTGGGATCGATCCCCTGCAGCGCGGCATAGATGACGATCATGTAGTAGCCGGCCCATTGCCACGTGACGATATTGAGCAGGCCGTAGAAGATCAGGCTGCTGCTCAGGAAGTCAGGCGCCTGTCGACCGAAGCTTTCGAAGATCTCCGCCAGCGGGCCGAAGTTGTCGCTGTAGAGGAACCCCCACATCAGCGCACCGATCACCGTCGGGATCGCGTACGGCATGAAGATCATGAGACGCGAGAACCGGGCGAATCGGGTGATCACGATGTCGAGGATCAGCGCTACCGCGAGCGAGACGGCCATCTGCAGCGGAATGAGCACCAGCGAGAAGCGGATGACGAACCACACGCCGTCGAGGAACGAGGGGTCGTTGAAGGCCTTGACGTAGTTGCCGAAGAGGACGAATCTCGTCCCGCCGATCAGCGACTTCTGGAACAGGCTCAGGTAGAACGCGTAGCCGATCGGGAGTATGAGGAGGGCAAGGAAGACGATCCCGAACGGTCCGACGAACAGCCACCCGAACAGGTTCTGGCGTGCGGTGGTCGATCTGCGGGGCTTCGTGTTGATGGGAACTGCTGTTGACGCGGTCATGATTTCTCCGGGTCTAGGAGGGATGGCGGAGGGCCGGTCCGCACTGACACGGACCGGCCCTCCGTGTCATGTCACTTGACAGTGAACCCCTGTTCCTCTGCGTATGCCACGACGGCTTCCTGCAGCGCATCCGCGGCCTCAGAGCCCGTTGCGGACCCGTCGTTGATGCGCTGGATCTGCTCCGTCAGCGTGGAGTAGTAGAACTGCCCGAGCGGCGTGTAGGTCATGCCGGTGTAGGCGTTGGCCGCCGGCACGTACACGTCCTTGTTGGCCTGCTGGCCGTCGAAGAAGGGCACCTCGTAGTTCAGGAATTCATCCGAATCGAGCACGTTCACGTTCAGCGGGAAGATGATCTGGTTCTGCCAGCCATCGTCGAGCGACGCCTGATCCGCGTAGACCCCGAAGGCGACCTCCGCTGCGAGCTCAGGGTCGCTTGCCTGGCTGCTGACCGCGAACGCGGAGCCGCCCCAGTTGATCGCGATCGGGTTGGCCGGATCCCACTGCGGCAGCGGGGCGGTCGCCCACACACCGGCGTCGGCGCCCTCGCCGACGCCCGCGCCCTGGAGGTAGCCCGGGGCCCACGCGGCAGAGAGGTAGGTGGCGTAGTCGCCGCCGATGACGCCGGAGATGTACTCCGGAGTGAACTGGTCCTCCGTGCCGACCAGCCCCTTCTCGACGAGGCCATCCCAGTAATCGAGGACCTGCTTGACCTCGTCGCTGTTGAGGTCGATCCCGATTTCGCCCTCATTTGCGGGGTCGTACTCGAACGGCTCCGCGCCGTTCTGGTACATGAAGGCCGTGACCGCGGCGGGCTGGTTCGGGGCGAAGCTGGCGAAGAGCGGGCCTCCGGCATCCTTCACCTTCTGGGCCGTCGCCTCCAGCTCCTCCCACGTGGTGGGCGGAGTGATGCCGTACTGCTCGAAGATGTCGGTGCGGTAGATCATGCCCATCGGGCCGCCGTCGATCGGAGCGCCGTAGATGGAATCACCGACCGAGACGTCCTTCCATGCGCCCTCGCTGAAGTTGTCCTTGACATCCTCATAGCCGATGTCCGTCAGATCCACGAGCGCGTCCTGCGCCTGGAACACGGCGATCCGGTCAGCCTCGACCATCATGACGTCGGGAGCGCCGCTGCCCGCCGAGATGGCGGTCTGGAACTTGTCGTAGGCGTCGCCACCCGCGCCGGCATTCGTCCAGCACACTTGGACGTCGTCGTGCTCCTCATTGAAGTTGTCCACGACGGCTTCGCTGTTCGGGTACCAGGCCCAGAGCGTCACCACTGGTGCGTCTTCGTTCTTGATCGTGTTCGTGCAGCTTGTGGCGTCGTTTCCGCCGCCACCGCCATCGTCGTCGTTCCCTCCTGCGGCGCAGGAGACGAGAGCGCTCGCGAGGACGAGCGTGGCTGCTGCAGCGATGACTGGGGTCGTCTTCACTGTGATTCCTTTCGGATTCTGGACATCTTTGTCAGGGCGCCCACGACCGGGCATTTTCCGCATTCCGTGTGGGGTCCGTGCGGAATGCGGGTCAGATCAGATCGCGTTTGCAACGTTGTACATTCAACGTTGCAATGACTATCGTCCAGGACCGACCCGGTGTCAAGGGGGTTTCGAAAAGTTCCTGTATCTCCGTCGGCAAATTGCACAGGGCAGCTTCGAGTCGTGGGGGCGGCGACCACCCGAGGAAGCTCAATAAGTGACGGGAGCCTCGCCGAGATCCGCCAGGAGCCTGCTCATCGCGGCGTAGGCGTTGTCGCGATGCGCCACCAGCGCGGGGAGCTGATCCGGCGGGGTGGCGAGGAACCCTCGGCCGCTCTTGACCCCCAATGCGCCGTCGGCGACGCGTTCGGACAGCGCCTCCGGTGCGGCGAAACGGTCCGGATAGCCCTCCGCCAGCGATCGATAGCAGAACGCGTAGACGTCCAGACCGGCCATGTCGGCAATGGCGAACGGGCCGAAGAACGGCAGCCGGTAGCCGAAGGTGGTGCGCGTGATGGTGTCCACCGCCTCGGCGCTCGCCACGCCCTCCTCGACCAGACGGGCGGCTTCGCTGAAGAGCGCGTACTGCAGTCTGTTCAGGACGAACCCCGTGACGTCCGCCACCTCCACGCCGAGCTTGCCCGCCTCTTTCAGGAGCGCGATCACCTCCGTGGCGGCGCCCGACCTCGTGGCGGCGTGAGGGATGACCTCGACGCCGGGGATGAATGGTGCGGGGTTGCTGAAATGCACGCCGAGGAACCGCTCCGGCGAGACGACTTCCGTGGCCAGCGTCGCGATCGAGATCGTGGACGTGTTGCTGCCGATCAGCGCTTCCGGGCGGCACGCAGCGCTGATCCGAGACAGGATGTCGTGCTTGACCGACAGGATCTCCGGCACCGCCTCCTCGATGAAGTCGGCGTCGCGGACGGCCGCTTCGATGGACTCCGCGGCAGTGACGTGCGCGGCGACCCTCTCCGCCGCATCCTCGGGGAACAGGCCGCGACCGGCGTAGTCCGCGGCCTCGTCGATGATGCGTGCCCGGCTGCGCGCCGCGTGGTCTGCGCTCACGTCGGCTATCTGCACGTCTCGCCCCGCGAGCGCGAACACCTGCGCGATGCCTCCTCCCATGTACCCGGATCCGACGATGGCGACCTGCTGGATCATGCGTGCTCCTCTTCATCGACCGGGCCCCGCCGCGGGGGATACTGCTGGCGCACAAGACTTCGGGCCGGCACGTAGTCTCGCCGCGGGAGGACACGGTTGCGCAGATAATCGCGGTTCGCCGCGCTCATGCTGAGACCGTCGCCCCCGTAGTGCTCCGTGCAGATCACACCCTGGAACCCCGCCTCGAGTGCCCAGCCCATGGCGGTCCGGTAGTCGATCAGTCCGCTCTCCAGGTAGGTCGGACTGGTGGCGATCATTCCCGTTCGTGCATCTTCGTCACGCGTGTAGTTCTTGACGTGCCAGTAATTGGCGTACGGCAGTGTCTGCCGGAGCGCCTCGCGCCAGTCCTCGATCGGCTCGTGAAGCCGGATCAGATTGCCGATGTCGGGATTGAGCCCGACCACGTCCATGCCGATCGCCTCGATCAATCGGACTGCCGAGGCACCGCTGCCGAGATACGTGTGCTCATACATCTCCAGCGACAGCAGCACGCCGACCTCTTCGGCGTGTCTTCCGAGCTCCCGGAACCGCCGCACCGCGAGATCCCAGGTGGCGGCGTCGTCGACCGGATCGACGTGACCGGGAGCGGTCCAGAACCACAGCTGCGAACGCTGGGCCGGAGTCAGCGGGCGATGCAGCCCGACCGAGACCACACCGACCCCCCACTCAGCGGCCAGATCCAGGCACCGATGGCTGTAGGCCAGATTCTCTTCACCCGAGCGCTCGTCCGTGACGCTTCGCCGGATGACGGAGAGGGATGCTGCCGTCAGACCGTTCTCGTGCAGCCGCTCCCGCATCCCGTCGCGATGACCGGGCGAGAGGTCGCCGAAAGGCAGCCATGTGTCGGTGAGGTCGATCACATCGAAACCGGCTTCATTCACCGTGCGAAAGACGCGATCCCACCGCAACTCGGCCTCATCGTCGCGAGCGATACCCGGTGGCAATCCATCGGCGAACGGAAGCAGTGAGGCCGCAATCGGCCATGTCTCAGCCACGAGCGCCATCGGCGGGGCCTTCCTCGATCACGTATCGGGCGATGTGGCCGTCGACGATGAGGACGGTCAGCCGGTCGTAGACTTCGTCCGCCACCAGCCTCGGGCGGAGGAGCCCGGGGCGCGGCATCCGTGCGGCGTCCGTCATCATGGGGTCATGGTACCCGCGGGCATCGCGTCGACCTCTGATCGGCGCCCGAAGCGCGCGGCTGGGAGCGCTCCCTCGCGGGCGTACGAGTCATCGGCGACGCTAAGCTGGCCGTACACCCAAGCGCAGAGGGAGCGGGTGTGGGGGAGACGACATGAATGCGACGCTGCACGATGTCGCCCGCGTGGCAGGTGTGTCGATCAAGACCGTGTCCAACGTCATCAACGACTATCCACACGTGCGGCCGACGACGCGCGACCGCGTCCTCCTGGCGGTGAAGGAGCTCGGCTACCAGCCCAACCTCTCGGCACGGGGCCTCCGGTCGGGGAAGACCGGAGTGATCGGGCTTGCGATCCCGTCCGTCCGGGAGGCGTACTTCGCCGAACTGGCGGACTCCATCATCAAGGCGGCGGAGAAGCGGGGCCTCGGGGTGGTGGTCGACCAGACCAACGAGGTGCGGGAGCACGAGCTCGATGTCATCGCCGGTCGCCGACTTCGCCTGACCGACGGCATCGTGTTCAGCCCGGTCCACATCGGCGAGATGGATGCCGAACTGCTCAATGTGCCGTTTCCTCTGGTGATCCTGGGCGAGAGCATCTTCGGCGGCCCCACCGACCACGTCACCATGCACAACGTGTCCTCCGCGCAGGCAGCCGTCGAGCATCTGCTGGGGCTGGGGCGTCGCAGGATCGCCCTCATCGGCGCGGCCGACTCCGAGCCGGCGGACGCAGTGGGTTCTGCGACACTGCGCGTGCGCGGCTACCGGCAGGCGCTCGAAGCAGCCGGCATCCCGGTTGATCCTGCCCTCATCCGCTCTGCCGGGAGATGGCGCCACGACAACGGTGCCGCCGCAACGCGTGCACTGCTCGCTTCGGGCACATCATTCGACGGGCTCTTCGCCCTGAACGACACCCTCGCGATCGGCG
Organism: uncultured Actinomycetota bacterium; assembly: GCA_963717585.1. GTDB lineage: Bacteria > Actinomycetota > Actinomycetes > Actinomycetales > Microbacteriaceae > Microbacterium. Next base: position 55,669 of record CAVQWI010000008.1, read on the forward strand.
CGCTTCGTGCCCTCGGCGAAGCAGGTGTGCGGGTGCCCGACGACGTGGCGATCATCGGCTTCGACAACACCGATGCGACACGGTTCTCGCTCCCCTCGCTCTCGAGTGTCGATCCAGGGCGTGACGACATCGCCGAGATCGCGGTCGAGATGCTCGTGGAGCGCATCGCCGAGAAGGGCGAGAGAGTTCCGCCCCGACGGATCAAGCCGGACTTCCACATCGTGGGACGCGAATCGACTGGCTTCCCCCATGTGACCGAGCTCACCGAGCCGGAAATGCCGTCTGCCGCTCTCGTGCTCTGACCCGTCGGCTTCGACGGTATCCGGAATCGTTCCGGCCGCCGAGATCCGCTACCCGAGCTCGCGCGCGAAGCGCTCCCCCGCGTCCCGCACCTCGCGCAGGTTCGGCCATCGCCCGCTCCGGCGAGCCGGCGAGATCCGTGAGCGAGACGGCTGCCGCAAAGGCGGAGGTGTCGGCATCCGCCGTGATCCGCCCCGCGACCAGTGCCGCTCGTCCCTCGCCGGCCAGCGATGCGACGTGGGAGGGCACCTTGCCCGCGGCGGATGCCCGTCGAACGACCCTCGCCGGTGATCACGACGGATGCCGCGGCCGCAGCGGCGGCAGCCCGATCAGCTCGGCGACCGCACGCGAGCCGGGTTCGAGGGTCGCTCCCCACGCCAGCAGCCCGAAGCCGGTGCCGCCGGCGGCTCCCGCGCCCGGCGTCGAGGCGTCGGCCGCGACGGCAGCCCCGCCAAACTACGGCGAGGCGCCGAGTCGAGCTGAGCGACCTCGCCTGGTCGGCGCCTTTCTGCGGGCCGAAGACCGCCGCCGCACCGCCCCGCCCGAGGAGCGGGTTGGTCACATCGGTCAGCGCGGACACCCCGCCGGGTGGCAACGCGGGAGGCCGGCAGATCGACGCGCGCGATGGAGGCGAGCCCCGCACCGCCGAGCGGCACGTCGTCGCCCGCGGCGTCCAGGAAACGGCCCCCGAGCGCTCGCAGCATCCCGGTGCCGCCATCGGTCGACGCGGACGAGCCGAGCCGACGACCACGCGCGAGACGCCCGCGGCCAGCGCTGCTGCGATCGCCTGGCCGAGGCCGAACGTGTGCGCGTCGAGCGGACGCAGCTCGGCGAGCAGCTCGATCCCGGACGTCGCGCCGAGCTCGACGATCGCAGTGCCTCCCGGAGCGTCGACGGTGGCCGGAGACGCAGCCACGCCGAGTCCGTTCCCAGCCCGTCGGGTCCGATGACCCGGACTGCGACGCGCTCGGCACCCGCGACCGCCGTGGCGAAGGCGTCGAGGGTTCCCTCTCCCCCGTCGGCCATAGGCAGCAGCGCGATCCGGTCATCCGGCCGAGCCGGCGCCAGCCTTCGGCGAGCGCCGCGGCGGCGGCGGGAGCACCGATCGTGCCCTTGAACGAGTCGGGGGCGAAGACGGCGGGTCACGGTTACACGCTAGCGGCGGTCGGGCTCTCGCGGCCGCGAGCGGGTCGGCCACACGCCCGGCCGAGCACCGAACTCGCGCGCACGATGAGGCGGTGGGCACGAGGTCGGTGCGCGGGGGGCGGCCGTCGATCGCTGCGATCAGCGCCTCGACGGCACGTTCGCCGAGTTCGCCGAAGTCCTGGCGGACCGTCGTGAGCGGCGGCAGGTAATCCGCGGCATCCGCCACGTCGTCGAAACCCACCACGCTGACATCGCCGGGCACCTCGCGCCCCTCGGCGAGGGCGCGGAGCAGGCCGAGGGCCATCTGGTCGTTCGCCGCGAAGACGGCCGAGACGTCCGGGCGGGCGGCGAGCGCCATCCCCGCGCGATGGCCGGATGCGCGCTCCAGTCGCCGCGGACCAGGGGCGGCGCCACCAGGCCGGCGCCCTCCAGCGCTCCGCGCCACCCGCGCTCGCGTTCAGCGGCGGCGTAGGAGTCCTCCGGCCCCGCGAGGTGCCAGACGGTCGGGTGGCCGAGAGCCAGCAGGTGCCGGTCGCCGCGCGCGCCCCCGTCGTGGTCGGACTCCCATCCGACCGCGAAACGCTCGTCGGGCGGAGCGTCGACGACGACCAGATCCAGCCCGCGGGGGGCTTGCGCGTGCCGAGCGACCGCCGTCGCCTCATTCAGTACGATCGCGCCGTCGACACCCTGATCCCGCAGCTGATCGAAGGCGCCGGCGAAGTGGCTCGGGCGATCGGCGGGTGACGACGGAGCGCGTATCCGCGGGAGGATGCGGCATCCGCCACCGCCTGCAGCATGCGCGAGTTGCCGACCGAGGCGAGAGTGAGACGACGAGGCCGATCGTCTGCGTGCGGCCGGTGCGGAGGGCCCGGGCCGCGCGGTGCGGGCGGTAGCCGAGCCGGCCATGGCCACCTCGACGCGCTCCCGGGTTGCCGGGTCCACCCGAGGGCTGTCGTTCGACGACTCGCGAAACGGTCTGACCGAGACGCCCGCGAGGTCCGCGACGTCCGCCATGGACACCCGGCGCCGGGCGGGGTCGTCAGTCACGGTGCCTCCTCTTTCACGGCCATCCTGACTGGCGTAGCACAACAACCGCCGATAGTGTCATGTTGACGTAACCATGGGTCCGTTGCTATCGTGTTGACGTGAACATGGCGGAGAGTGAGCACGGACACCCTCGGTGCGGGCGTCGTCAGACGGACCACGAACCTGGCCGACGGCCGCGAGCTGATCTACTACGACGACCCCGACACGACGCTCGGGACCGAGCGCGGCGTCGACGCGCGGACCCTCGATCCGCGCGCCCGAGACCGCGACGATGCGCCGCGACGTGCTCACCGGAGACTGGATCTCGGTCGCCGCCGCCCGGCAGAACCGCGCCTTCCTCCCGCCGGCGGAGCTCGATCCCCTCTCGCCGCAGACGCCGACGAACCCGTCGGAGATCCCGGCGCGCTACGACGTCGCGGTCTTCGAGAACGGTCGCCCTCGTTCGGCCCGGCGCTCGGCGAAGCGCACGGCGACGCGCCCCGCGGCTGCCGACCCGCCCCTCGGGCTCGACGACCTCGATGCCTCGGCCTCGGCCGTACGCGCACGTCGGTCGGTCGCTGCGAGGTCGTGTGCTTCAGCCCGGAGCACGAAGGCTCGTTCGGCACACTGTCCGTGACGCGCGCGCGCACGGTCATCGAGGCGTGGGCCGACCGCACCGCGGCGCTGTCCGCCCTCCCCGGCGTCGAGCAGGTGTTCCCGTTCGAGAACCGCGGCGAGGCGATCGGCGTCACCCTCGCCCACCCGCACGGCCAGATCTACGCCTACCCCTACGTCACGCCGCGCACGCGCCGGCTGCTCGAGGCCGTCGACTGTGAGGGCACGACCTGTTCGCGCGCATCCTCGCCTTCGAGCGGAGTCGGAGCGCGTCATCCTCTGCGGCGAGCACTGGACCGCGTTCGTGCCTTCGCCGCCCGCTGGCCGCTGGAGGTGCACCTGCTTCCGCACCGCCACGTGGCCGACATCGGCGAGACGACGGATGCGGAGCGCGACGAGCTCGCACCCCTCTACCTCCGGCTGCTCCGAGGCGTGGACGCTCTGTACAACACGCCTACTCCGTACATCGCCGCCTGGATCAGGCGCCGGTGCACGTCGGACGCGAGACGGTGCGCCTCCGTCTCGAGCTCACCTCCCCGCGGCGGGCGGCCGACAAGCTCAAGTTCCTCGCCGGCTCCGAGGCCGCGATGGGAGCCTGGATCGGCGATGTGCCTCCGGAGTCCGCCGCCGCCCGCTGCGCGAAGCGATCGACACGTCGCCGAGGTCATCCGATGATCGCGCCCGCCGACGCCCGCAGCCTCTTCGCCGCGCTCACCGGCGAGGAGCCGGTCGGCGTGTGGTCGGCGCCCGGGCGGGTCAACCTGATCGGCGAGCACACGGACTACAACGACGGGTTCGTGCTGCCGTTCGCGATCCAGCAGCGCACTCATGCCGCGGTCGGAATGCGGACCGACTCGCGGATCCGCGTGGTCTCCACGGTCGACGATGAGCCGGTGGAGGTCGAGCTGACCGCCCTGAACCGGCTGTTCCCCGCCCACCGCGGCGATGTTCCCGAATGGGCGACGTACCCGCTCGGAGTGGCGTGGGCACTTCTCACCGCGAGCGGGGCGGCGCCGGCATCCGTCGTGGGCGTGGACGTGGCGATCGCCTCAGACGTGCCGATCGGCGCCGGCCTCTCATCGTCGGCGGCCATCGAGGGAGCGGTCGCGTCGGCCCTGAACGACACCTGGGCGCTCGGACTCGACCGGGTGGGCCTCGCCCGGGTCGGCCGCACCGCCGAGAACGAAGCAGTGGGTGCGCCCACCGGCATCATGGATCAGATCGCGTCGATGCTCGGTCGTCCCGACGCGGCGATCTTCCTGGACTGCCGGTCGCTCGAGGCATCCGTCGTCGATCTCGGTTTCGCAGATGCCGGCTTCAGCTCGTCGTGATCGACACCGGCGTCAAGCACTCCCACGCGACCGGGGGGTACGGCGAGCGCCGCGCCTCCTGCGAACGAGGTGCAGCGATCATGGGCGTTCCCGCTTGCGGGATGTCGCCGTCGTCGACCTCCGCCGCGCGGCGGAGCTCATGGACGATGTGACGTTCCGCCGCGTCCGCCACATCGTCACCGAGAATCAGCGGGTGCTCGACACCGCCGAGACCCTCCGCGAGAGCGGGCCGCGCGCCATCGGCGAACTGCTCCTCGCCTCGCACGCGTCGATGCGCGACGACTTCGAGATCTCGGTGCCCGAGCTCGACACCGCCGTCGATGCGGCGATGTCGGCGGGGGCGCTCGGTGCGCGCATGACGGGCGGCGGATTCGGCGGCGCAGCGATCGCACTCGCCCCCCGAGAGCACGTCGAGCGGGTGAAGGATGCAGCGACCGACGCGTTCGCGGCATCCGGCTTCTCCACCCCACGGTCTTCACCGTCGAACCGTCGGCCGGCGCGCACCGCGACTCGTAACGCCGCCGGGCGGTCGCCGCAAGCCCTGGTGCCGACAGCCGCGCCCGCATACGGTCGTTGGGGTGCCGAGGGCTCCGAGCCGTCGGCGGGAGGGAACGACTCCATGGCCTACATCACCGTGGGCATCGAGAACTCAGCGGACATCAAGCTGTTCTACACCGACCAGGGCAAGGGTCCGACCGTCGTGCTGATCCACGGCTTCCCGCTCGACAACGAGTCGTGGGCCAAGCAGCAGGCTGCGCTCGTGGATGCCGGCTACCGCGTCATCGCGTACGATCGGCGCGGCTTCGGGTCGTCGAGCAAGACCGGCGGCGGCTCCGACTTCGAGACGTTCGCGTCGGATCTCAACTCGCTGATGTACACCCTCGACCTCGAGCGGGTGACCCTCGTGGGGTTCTCGATGGGGGCCGGCGAGGTCGCCCAGTACCTGGGTCAGTACGGAAGCGAGCGAGTGGGGAAGGCGGCGTTCGTCTCGTCGATCCTTCCCTACCTGCTCAAGTCGGACGAGAACCCCGACGGTGCCGCCCCGCAGGATTTCTTCGACGGCTTCACCGAGGCGATCCGCAAGGATCGCTACGCGTTCCTCACCGGCTTCTTCAAGGACTACTACAACCTCGACGACAATCTCGGGTCGCGCATGTCGCAGGAGGCACTGGACGCGAGCGTGCAGAGAGCCAACCGCGCCGGCAGCGCCGCGCTTGCGGCAGCGCCGCTGACCTGGCCGACCGATTTCCGCCGCTACATCGCGAAGCTCGATGTGCCGACGCTCATCGTGCACGGCACCGCCGACAAGATCGTGCCGATCGACCCGACCGCGCGCCGGCTCCGTCAGCTGCTGCCCGAGTCGAGCTACGTCGAGATCGAAGGAGCACCCCACGGGATGCTGTGGACCCACGCCGACGAGGTCAATGAGGCGCTGCTGGAGTTCCTCGACTCGTGACCGTCAGTCGTGCTCGGGGAGCAGGAATCTCAGGCCGGCGATGCCGACCGGGACGAGCAGGACGATCGCGGCGACCACGATCGCGGTGATCCCGATGGGGGTGTTCTGCGGCTCTCCGGCCAATCTGCCGACCGCCAGCCACGACAGCCCCCACGCCAATGCGAGACCCGGTGCGACCCGCCAGCCGCTCGCCCATGCGATCCCCAGGCCGATCACGGCGACGACGACGAGAACGCCCACCCCCCACGCCGTGGCGGCATCCGCCCAGGACTCGGGGACGATGCCGGTGAGCCACGCCGCGATGTTCGCCACGGTCGCGAGCGTCACCCAGCCCAGATGCAGCCCGGTCACCCCGTCGATGAACAGCGCGTCCCAGAATCCGGCGCGGGGGGTTCGGGTGATGACCGAGAGGCGGAACGTGAGGCACAGCGCGATCAGGAGCAGGACGATGACGATGACCGTCCACTCGATCGTCAGCAGCTGCGCCGCGACCAGCCACAGGCCGTTCAGGACGATGGTGAGTGCGATCCACCAGCCCACCGCGCGCTGACGCAACGACGAGCGCTGGGCGGGGAGGGCCTGCCACACTGCGTAGCCGATCAGACCCAGGTAGATCACCGACCAGATGCTGAAGGCCGGCCCCGCCGGGGCCAGGTACGAGCCCTGAGCCGACAGCTGTCCGCCCTGCGAGTCCTCCACCTCCGTGCCGCCGAGTCCCCCGACGCCGACGAGCACCGCGACGAGCGTGAAGCCGAGCGCGCTGATCACCGCGATCTGCCGCGCCAGGTCGAGCGGGGTGGATGCCGCGGCATCCGGAGCGGGCGTTCGCGAGGCGTCGGTCACCCTGCCACGGTACGGGTGGGTGCCTCGGGGCTATAGGGGTTGACACGCCACGACGGCCGAGGCCGGGTGGCATCATGGCGCCATGACCCGCGACTGGACCCCCTTGGCCTTCGTCTACCTGCTGCTGGCGGTGGGCGGCCTGATCGGCACGTGGTGGTTCAACGCGCTGGCCGTCGTGCAGATGGTGGACTTCGTCGGCGACCTCATCACGAGCGGTCCGGCCGTGTCATCCATCACCGTCGATCTGCTGATCGCGGCTATCGCCGGAAGCGTGTTCATCATCGTCGAGGCCCGGCGCCTGCGGATGCGGTTCGGCTGGCTCTACGTCGTCGCCTCGGGGCTCACGGCCTTCGCGTTCACATTCCCGCTGTTCCTGGCGATGCGCCAGCGCCGGCTGACCCGCCTGGCCAGGGCAGCGTCCTGAACCGGCACTGGCGAGTGTCGGAGAGGGGAGGCAGACTCGGACTTCTGACGGAAAGGGGCCAGGCGTGTCTTCTCAACCCCGTGATCTGCCCGAAGTCGTGTCGCGAGAGGAGTGGCTGGCGGCGCGCAAGGAGCTGCTGGCGAAGGAGAAGGAGCTGACCCGTGCCCGCGATCGGCTCAATGCCGATCGGCGTCGCCTTCCGATGGTGCGGATGGAGAAGGAGTATGCCTTCGGCGGACCGGATGGCACGAAGAGCCTGCTCGAGCTGTTCGAGGGGCGACCGCAGCTCGTGATGCACCACTTCATGTTCGCTCCGGAGGATGATGTCGCGTGCGCCAGCTGCTCGTCGGCCGCCGATCAGATCGGCAACCCGAGGCAGCTCCACGCGCGCAGCACGACTCTGGTCGCCGTCTCCCGGGCTCCGTACCCCAAGATCGCGGCGTATCGCGACCGGATGGGCTGGACGTTCCCCTGGTACTCGTCGTACGGAACGGATTTCAATTGGGATTTCCACACCACGCTGGATGACAGGGTCGCTCCGGTGCAGCTGCACTTCCGCGACGAGACGGGGCTGGCCGACGCCGGAACACCGTGGACCCGCGGGCCATGGACGCAGAGCATGCGCGGCACCGAGATGCCTGGCATCAGCGTCTTCCTGCGCGTGGACGATGAGGTCTTCCACACCTACTCGACGTACGGGCGCGGTATCGAGGAGTTCCACAACGGCTACCCACACCTGGACCTCACACCGCTCGGGCGACAGGAGTCCTGGGAGCAGCCGCCCGGACGCGCCGAACCGCTCGGACTGCAGGTGGGCGGTCCGTCGATGCGGCTGCCCGACGAGTACGAGTCCTGACCGGACCGGAGCGTATCGCGGCGCCGGGTTTCAAACTCAAGTGCCGTTCGGTTTACCCTGACACCATGGCACGAAGAGGTTCCTACGCCAAGGGAGTCGCCAAGCGCGAGGAGATCCTCGAACGCGCCCTCGAGGTGATCGCCCGAGAGGGCTACCGCGGCGCCTCGGTCAAGGAGCTGGCCGAAGCCGTGGGCCTCAGTCAGGCCGGCCTGCTGCACTACTTCGACAGCAAGGAGGAGCTGTTCACCGAGATCCTCCGCAAGCGTGACGAGGTGGACATGGTCCACTACGGTCCGCTGGATGACGCCGACTCCGCCGCGATCGACCTCCGCCGGGGCTATGTACGGCTGATCCGCCACAACAGCGACGTGCCCGGTCTCGTCGAGCTCTTCTCACGGCTGTCCGTCGATGCGGCCGATCCCCAGCATCCGGCGCACCGCTACTTCCTCGAACGCAACGAGCACCTGCGGCGGGTCTTCGCCGGCGGGCTGGCGAGTCGGCAGGCGGCCGGCGAGCTCACCGATCGCATCGACGCGGACACCCTCGCGCGTATCCTCCAAGCGGTCGCCGACGGCCTGCAGATCCAGTGGCTGCTCGACCCCGATCTCGACATGTCCGCGACGATCGACGCGCTGTTCGACGCGCTCAGTCCGGCGCCCGTCACCGCATCGAAGGACTCTCCCCATGACGCGGCTTCCTGATCCGATCGTCGACATCGGGCCGGGCCGGGTGCGCGGCGTCTGGCGCGAAGGATCGGCAGCGTTCCTCGGCATCCCGTTCGCACAGCCGCCTATCGGCGATCTGCGGTTCGCCGCTCCTGTGCCGCCTGAGCCGTGGAGCGGCGTGCGCGACGCCGTCGCTTACGGTGCCACGCCGCAGCTGAGGGATGCCGCACAGCCCACCCTGATCCCCGAGCCTGCGGTCTCGGGTGAATCGACGCTCAACGTGAACGTCTTCACCCCTCGACCGGTTATCGACGCCTCGCTGCCGGTGCTGGTGTACATCCACGGCGGCGGGTACACCACGGGATCCCCCGCCAGCCCGTGGTACGACGGTGCGGCATTCAATCGCGACGGCGTCGTGACCGTCACGCTCTCCTACCGCCTCGGATTCGAGGGGTTCGGGCACATTCCGGGAGCTCCCAGCAACCGGGGGGTGCGCGACTGGCTGGCGGCGCTCGAGTGGGTGCGCGGCAACATCGCGGCGTTCGGCGGCGATCCCGCCCGCGTCACCATCGCCGGTCAGTCGGCCGGCGGAGGTGCGGTGCTGACCCTGCTCGGGATGCCGGCAGCCCAGGGGCTGTTCTGCGCCGTGTGGGCTCTGTCCGGCGCGCTCGCGGATGTCGCCCCCGAGCGTGCACGCACTCTGTCGGCGAAGCTCGCCAACCGCGCAGGCGTCGCACCCACCCGCGCCGGGTTCGCGAGCGTGCCCGCCGAAACGATCCTCGAACTGCAGGATGCCGCCGCTTCGCCGGAGTCGACCGATCCCCTCGCCAGAGTCCACGTGCTCCTCGAGGAAGGACTGTCCTGGGGCCCGATGATCGATGGCGATCTGATCACCCGGCCGACGATCGAGTCGCTGCGCGACGGCGTCGGGTCCGGCATCCCGCTCGTCCTGGGCGCCACCGACGACGAGTTCACGATGACGACCGATCGCGCCAAGAACGCGCTCCGGCTTCTCCCCGCCTCCGTCGGCCTCAGGATGCTCAAGGTGGATGCCACCACGCGCAGGGCCTACCTCGCAGCGAACACCGCCCAGCGGCGCAAGGGGACCGCGGCGGTGCTCGGGCGATTCGTAACCGACGCGAAGTTCCGCTCGACCGTGGTGCGCGTCGCGGAAGCGCGGCGGAGCGCGCCGACATGGGTGTACCGGTTCTCCTGGGTCTCCCCTGTGATCGGGTGGGCATGCCACTGCCTCGACGTGCCGTTCTGGTTCGACTGCCTGAACGCCGAGCGAGTGGACGCGATCGCCGGAGCTGCTCCGCCGCGGGCACTCGCAGCCGCCCTGCACGGCTCGGCCGTCGCGTTCGTCCGTGAGGGCCAGCCCGGCTGGCCCGCCTGGTCGACTGCATCCGGTGCGACGCGCGTGTTCGGCGGCGAGGCGTCGCGTCCCGATGTCTCGATCGACGGCTACGCCGACGTGCGTGCCCTGGTCTGACGATCCGTTCGCCCGCGCCGCGGAGATGAATCGCGAGGAGACGAGTTGCTTCGCGAGCAGTGACGCAGCTCAGGCGGTGAGGCCCGGCCGCGGTGGGCTCTGAACGACGTCGGCTTGCGGCATCCGCCTCAGCATCACGTCGACGGCCTCGGCGTTCGCGTCCACGAGCACGGCGTGCCGGCCGAGTGCGGCGGCGACGGCGCCGGTCGTGCCGCTTCCGGCGAAGAGATCGAGCACACGATCGCCGGGCCGGCTCGAGGCCTGCACGATCCGCCGCAGCACGCCCTCGGGCTTCTGCGTCGGATAGCCGGTCTTCTCTCGACCCGTGGTCGGCACGATCGTGTGCCACCAGACGTCGGTCGGCAGCTTGCCGCGGGCTGCCTTGGCTGCGGTGACGAGCCCGGGAGCCATGTACGGCTCCCTGTCCACGGCATCCGAGTCGAACCAGTAGCGGTCGGGATCCTTCACGTAGACCAGGATCGTGTCGTGCTTGGTCGGCCAGCGCCGCCGGGTCTTCGCGCCGTAGTCATAGGCCCAGATCAGCTCGTTGAGGAAGCGCTCTCGACCGAACAGGGCGTCCATCAGCACCTTGGCGTAGTGGGCCTCGCGGTAGTCCAGGTGCAGATACAGGGTGCCGTCGTCGGCGAGCAGACGCCAGGCTTCGACGAGCCGCGGCTCGAGGAATCCCCAATAGTCGTCGAACCGGTCGTCGTACGTGCGCAGATCCCCGCGCAGCCGCTCGTACTCGCGGCCGTGGAACCCGACCCGCCCGGGCCCGGCGGTGCCGGCCACCCGCGAGCGAGCAGTCTCGAGCGCCTTGGCCTGCCGGCGGCCGGTATTGAACGGCGGGTCGAGGTAGATCAGGGTGAACGAGCCGTCCAGCAGTCCGGCAGCGACGTCGAGGTTGTCGCCGTGGTGGATGACGACGGTGCCGCGCTCGGCGGACTCGCTCACGGGACCCGGTGCAGCCACGGATCCGTGGCGAATTTCGACGCGACGAGGGCCTCGGCCTCGGCGTACTCCTCGTCGGTGATGACACCCGGAACGGCGCCGTAGAGGCCCGAGAACGTGTCGATGAACCGCTCGATGATCGCCTCGCGAGGAAGCCCGGTCTGGCGCCGCAGGGGGTCGACCCGCTTGGCTGCCGACACCGTTCCCTTGTCGCTCAGCTTCTCGCGGCCGATGCGCAGCACCTCTGTCATCACCTGGCCGTCCATGTCGTAGCTCAGCGTGGCGTGGTGAAGGACGCCGCCGTTGGCCAGTCGCTTCTGCGCGGCGCCGCCGATCTTCCCCTGCGGGCTCGCGATGTCGTTCAGCGGCTGGTACGTGGCCTCGATCCCCAGCGAGCGCAGAGCCTGCAGCACCCAGTCGTCGAGGAAGGCGTACGAATCGGCGAACGTCATCCCGGCGACGAGGGATGCCGGAACGTACAGCGAGTAGGTCACGATCGAGTTCGCAGCCATGAGCATCGCGCCACCGCCCGAGATCCGCCGGACGACGTCGAAGCCGTGCCGTGCTGCGCCCTCGGGATCGACCTCGTTGCGGTACGACTGGAACGATCCGATCACGACGGCCGATTCGTTCCACTCCCACAGCCGCAGAGTCGGCCGGCGGCGGCCGTCGCCCACGCGGGTCGTCAGCACCTCGTCCAGAGCCAGGTTCATCCGCGGCGACACCGGCCGCTCGTGCAGGACCTCCCAGTCGAAATCCCGCCACCCCGGCGCGGTCACGAGCGCGCGGCGCACGGCCGTGCCGACGGCTTCCGGGGTGAATCCGAGCAGCTGGGCGCCCTCGGGAAGCGCGGCACGGACCGCGGCGGCGATGGCCGCGGCATCCGTCTCGATCGGCAGACCGTTCACGGCGGAGTCGATGTCGTCGAGTGCGGTGTCGGGCTCGAGGAAGAAGTCGCCGGCGAGGCGGAACTCGGCGATCCTGCCGTCGCGCTCCTCGAGGTCGACGACGACCAGCTTGCCCCCGGGGACCTTGAATTCGCCGTGCATGCCCCCAGACTAGGCGGCGTTCAGGCGCCGACCAGCATGTGCAGCGCCGCCGGCGAGAGCGCGTGCTCGATCGCGAGCATGCTCGCGCCCCGCACGCCGGCATTCTCCGCGGCGGACGACTGGACGATCGCCAGGTGCTCGGTCGCGAGCGGCGTGGAGCGCGTGTAGACGACCTCACGCACGCCGGCGATGAGGTGCTCGCCGACCCGGGCCATGGAGCCGCCGATCGCGATGACCGACGGGTTCATGAGGCTCACGCAGGCCGTCAGTACCTCTCCGATGTCGCGACCCGCCTGGCGGACGGCTTGGATGGCATCGATGTTGCCGTGCTTGACGAGGTCGACGACGTCGTTGCCGTTCGCCGCATCCACTCCCTGCCCGCGCAGTTCGCGAGCGATCGCCGGGCCCGAGGCGAGGGCCTCGAGGCAGCCGCGATTGCCGCAGCTGCAGGGCACGTCCGATCCGCGAGCCACGCGCACGTGTCCGATGTCACCTGCGACGCCCTGCGCGCCGCGCAGCAGCTGGCCGCCTGAGATCACACCGGCGCCGATGCCCGTCGCGATCTTCACGAACATCAGGTGCTCGGTCCCGGGCCAGGCGGTGGCGCGCTCGCCGAGAGCCATGATGTTCACGTCGTTGTCGACCAGCACCGGCCCATCGAGGTGCTGACGCACCCAGCCCGGGATGTCGAACCGGTCCCATCCGGGCATGATCGGAGGGTTCACCGGGCGTCCCGTGGAGAACTCGACCGGGCCGGGGACGCCGATGCCGATGGCTGCGATGTCGGACGCGTCGCGGCCCGTCTCGACCAGCAGGGCGAGCGCCGTCTCGAGCGTCCAGGTCAGGACCGGCACCGGGCCGAGCGTGATGTCCAGCGGCTCGGTGCGCTCGGCCAGCACGGTCGCGCCGAGGTCGGTGATCGCCACCGTGGCGTGGGATGCACCGATGTCCGCCGCGACCACGACCCGCGCGGCTGGATTCAGGGCGAACTGCGACGGCGGCCGCCCGCCGGTCGATGCGGCTTCGGCGACCGGCGTCACCAGGCCCATCCGCATGAGCTCGTCGACTCGGACGGCGATCGTGGACCGCGCGAGCCCCGTCGACTTGGCGAGCTGCGCGCGGGTGCGCGGGACCCCGTCACGGAGCAGCTGGAAGAGCTCCGTCACGCCCATTCCCGCGGAAGCGGTTTCCACACCCATTGCACGTTCCACTCACTCAGACGGCCGCACCGGCCGAAATCCGCTCAGTCCTGCACGTCGTTTGCCCACTGCGCCAGCTGCTCGTCACGCTCACTCCGAGCGGGACCCCGCGGCGCGGCGCGGCGCACTACTCTCGGCCGACGGGCTTGGCGAACCGCTGCTGGAGCAGCACGGCGATCACGATGATGATGCCCTTGGCGACAGCCTGGACCGACGACGAGAGATTGTTCTGGACGAACACGTTGGTCAGCGTCGCGAAGATCAGGACCCCGAAGACCGTGCCGGTGATCGTTCCGCGTCCGCCGACGAGGAGCGTGCCGCCGACCACCACGGCGGCGATCGCGTCGAGTTCGTAGAGCGTGCCGTGCGTCGAGCTTCCGGCGGTGGTGCGGCCCAGGATCATGACCCCGGCGATGCCGGCGGACAGACCAGCGATCGCGTAGAGCCACATCGTGTGGCGCTTGACGTTGATGCCCGCGAGGCGCGCGGCCTCGCGGTTTCCGCCGATGGCGACGGTGCGCCGGCCGAAGGTCGTGCGGTTGAGCAGCACCCAGCCCAGCGCGGCGACGATCGCGAAGGTCCAGATCAGGATGTCGACGCCGATGACGTCGGAGTTCATGAAGCTGATGAAGCCGCGGTCCTCGACGATGAGCGTGCGCCGCTCGGCGAGGATTTCCGCGAGCCCGCGCGCCGCGACCAGCATGGCGAGGGTCGCCATGAACGCCACGACGTTGCCGTACGCGATCACGACCCCGTTGATGAGTCCGGCTCCGAGTCCGACCAGGAGGGCGATGAGGATCATGAAGATCCAGTGCGTCTGGTCGGCGAGATCCTGGATCGCGGCGAGAGTGGCCACGATCGAGGCAAGGCCCATCACGGAGCCCACCGACAGGTCGATGCCTCCCGCGATGATGACGAGCGTCATGCCGATGCTGATGACGCCGATGATGGACGCCTGACGCAGGATCACCAGGGCGTTGCTGAAGGTCGTGAAGTTCTCGCCGGCCGTGATGGCGCCGACGATCACGAGCGCCAGAAGCGCGAGGACAAGCCCCAGGTTGCGGCCGACCGATCCTGACATGACCTTCTGCAGGCCGGTCTTCTCATTCCGCGGCGAAGGGGTGCCCGACGGAGGCGGAACCTCCGCGGACGAGGGAACGACTGCTCCTGAGGTGCTCTGCTCGCTCACGCGGCGGTTCCTTTCATGACGAGGTCGAGCACGCCGTGCTCGTCGATCTCTGAGGCAGGGAGGGTCTGCAGGATGCGTCCGTCCGAGACGATGAGAACCGTGTCGGCCAGGCCGAGCACCTCTTCGATCTCACTCGAGACGATCACGATCGCGTTGCCGGCCGCCGCGAGGCGGCGGATCAGGGTGTAGATCTCGGCGCGGGCGCCGACATCTACGCCGCGTGTGGGCTCGTCCAGTAACAGGACGCGCGTGCCGTGCACGAGCCAGCGTGCGAGCAGGATCTTCTGCTGGTTGCCGCCCGACAGCGTCCGCGCCTGTCGGTCCGGATTGGCCGGTCGCAGCTCGAGGGCCTCGATCTGCTCGCTTGCGACCTTCCGCTCTGTACGCTCATCCAGGAAGCCGGCCTTGGCGAACCGGGAGACGGAGGAGAGGGTCACGTTCACGAAGATCGGCTCGTCCAGCACCAGACCCTGGCTCTTGCGCTCTTCGGGCGAGAGCCCGATCCCCGCTTCCACCGCCGACACCACCGAACCCCGGCGCAGCTTCTTGCCACCGACCCGCACCGAGCCGGCGGTCGCCTTGCGCGCACCGTAGACGGTCTCGACGATCTCGGAGCGACCGGATCCGACCAGGCCAGCCAGGCCGACGATCTCGCCGGCGCGCACGGTGAACGACACGTCGGCAAACTCGCCGGCCAGGCCGAGGCCATCCACTTCAAGGACGACCGGCGCATCGGCGGGCACCGGAACGGCGGGCGGGAACACGTTCGCGACTTCGCGTCCGGTCATGAGACGGATGAGCTCGGCGGTGGGGGTGTCTGCCACAGGGATGCCGGACGCCATCGATTTTCCGTCTTTGAGGACCGTGATGCGATCCCCGATCTGCCGGATCTCCTCCAGGCGGTGCGTGATGTAGACGACAGCGATGCCCTCGGAGGTCAGCTCCTTGACGACGTGGAAGAGGTTCTTGACCTCCTCGGTGTCGAGCACGGCCGACGGCTCGTCCATGATGATCAGCTTGATGTCGTGCGAGAGGGCGCGTGCCATGCTGACGATCTGTTTGTTCGCCGCGCTGAGATGCCCGACCTCGGTGTTCGGGGACAGGTTCGCGTGGCCGAGCCGGCGCAGCAGCTCCTTCGTCTGACGCGCGGCCTCGGACCGCTTCGTCAAGCCTCCCCGGGCGAGCTCGTGCCCGAGGAAGATGTTCTCGGCGATCGTCAGGCCGTCGACGACATCCAGTTCCTGGTACATCGTGGCGATGCCGAGCTCGAGCGCAGCCTCGGGCGTGGCGATCTCGACGGGCTGGCCGAGCCAGGTGATCGTGCCGCTGTCGGGGCGGTGGACGCCGGCGAGCGTCTTGATGAGGGTCGACTTGCCGGCGCCGTTCTGTCCGAGCACGCAGTGCACTTCTCCGGCACGGACGTCGAGGTCCACCCCGCGGAGCGCCTGAACGCCCGCGAAGCTCTTCGTCACGCCTCGGACGTCGAGTAACGCCGATTGCTGGTCGTCTTTGATCACGAGAGGACCATAACACGGCCTCCTTCTCACTTTCGAGCCCCTCCTTCTCGACGCGAGGAGCAACACAGCCGGACGCCGTGCCCGAGATCTCGCGGTGGTAAACGTCAGCACCGCTTTTGCTGACGTTCGATCAAAAGCTGTCGCTTTTGTGAGGCGTTCTGTTACGGTGATCTCGGTCGGTCTGGGGAGACCGTGGCACACCGAGCGCGGTGATCCTGATGTCCGACCCCTGCATTCACATTCAAGGAGGAATTCATGCGTTCAACACGCTCTGCGCGCAACCGGGTGATCGGCACCGGCATCGCCGCGCTGACGGCCGTCGCGTTGCTGGCCGGCTGCACGGCCGGCTCTCCCGAGGGGGAGGAGGACGTCGCCGATCAGGGCACCACGTCCGAGGAGAACGAGGCCACCGGCGACACGGTCACCATCGGCTTCTCGGGTCCCGCTGCCGACCACGGCTGGCTCGGTGCCATCAACTCCGGCGCGATCGAAGCGGCCGAGAGCTTCCCCGACGTCGAGCTGCAGTCAGCTGAGGGCACGAACGACGTCAACGCGCAGATCGCTGCCGTCGAGACCTTCATCAACGACGGCGTCGACGCGATCGTGCTGCTGCCCAGCGACGGTGCCGCACTGACCGAGGTCGCGATCAAGGCGATGGAGGCCGGCATCCCGGTCATCAACGTCGACCGCGAGTTCTCCAGCCCGTTCGCCGCCCGCGCCACCGTGCTCGGCGACAACTACGGCATGGGCGTCAGCGCCGGCACGTACATCTGCGAGCAGCTCGGGGACAACCCCGACGCCGTGGTCGCCGAGATCGCCGGCATCGACTCGCTCCCGCTGACCCAGGACCGCTCGGAGGGCTTCGCCGACGCGCTCGAGGACTGCGGACTCGAGGTCGGTGCCCGCGTGGCAGCTGACTTCACCGTCCAGGGCGGCGAGGCCGCGGCATCCCAGCTGCTGTCGGCCAACCCGCAGATCGACGCTCTGTGGAACCACGATGACGACCAGGGCATCGGCGTCCTCGCGGCGATCGAGGCTGCCGGCCGCGACGAGTTCTTCATGGTCGGCGGTGCTGGTTCGCTGAACGCGATGGAGGCCATCCAGGCCGATGACTCGGTGCTGAAGGCGACGATCATCTACCCGTCGACGCAGGCTGCCGACGGCATCGCGCTGGCGCGTCTGATCGCACAGGGCAAGACGATGAGCGACCTGATCACGCCCGGCGTGCCGAACCGCATCGTGCTCGATGCTCCGGTGGTCACCAAGGAGAACGTCGACCAGTACATCGATCTGGCCTTCGAGTCCTGATCCAGGCACATACTGAAACCACGGAGAGGGGGCGTCCGCCGACTTGCGGGCGTCCCCTTCTCGGGTCTCAGCTCCTGCCTTCGAACACACCACGGAGTACCAGTGACCGAGAACCTTCGCGTCGCCATGATCGGCTACGGCTTCATGGGCGCCGCACACTCGCAGGGGTGGCGCGTCGCGCCGCGCTTCTTCGACCTTCCCGCGCAGCCGTCCATGTCCGTCGTCGTCGGCCGCAATTCCGCCGCCGTCGCCGCCGCCGCTGAGAAGTGGGGCTGGGGCGAGGCGGCGACCGACTGGCGCGAGGTCATCGCGCGCGACGACATCGACGTCGTCGACATCGTGACCCCCGGCGACACCCACGCCGAGATCGCCATCGCCGCCCTCGAGGCCGGCAAGCACGTGCTGTGCGAGAAGCCGCTCGCAAATTCGGTCTCTGAGGCCGAGGCGATGACGGATGCCGCCGACCGTGCCGCCGAGCGCGGAGTGCGCTCGATGGTCGGGTTCACCTACCGCCGAGTCCCCGCGGCCACCTTCGCCCGTGACCTGGTCGCCGCCGGCCGGATCGGCGAGATCCGACAGGTGCGCGCGTCGTACCGCCAGGACTGGCTGATGGACGCCGAAGGCCCGCTCACGTGGCGCCTGCAGAAGGAGCGTGCCGGTTCGGGCTCGCTCGGCGACATCGGGGCCCACGCGATCGACCTGTCCGAGTACATCACCGGCCTGCGCCTGGAGAGCGTCTCGGGAATCCTCGACACCATCGTCGCCGAGCGCCCGCTACTGGGCGAGGGCATCGGGCTGTCGGGCACCGCCTCCAGCGAGCGCGGAGCGGTCACCGTCGACGACATCGCGCTGTTCTCGGGGCGGTACGGGAGCTCCGACGGCGGTTACGCTCCGCTCGGCACCTTCGAGGCGACGCGCTTCGCTACGGGCCGCAAGAACGCGCTGCGGGTCGAGGTGTCGGGCTCGCTCGGCGCCGTATCCTTCGACCTCGAACGCATGAACGAACTCGACTTCTTCGATGCGACGCTGCCCGCCGAAGAGCAGGGCTTCCGCAAGATCCTCGTGACCGAGCACGGGCACCCGTACCTGGCTCCATGGTGGCCGGCCGGACACATGCTCGGCTACGAGCACGGCTTCTCGCACCAGGTCGTCGACCTCGTCGAGGCAATCGCCGCGGGCGAGCAGCCGCGGCCCTCGTTCGCCGACGGTCTGCACGTCCAGCGCGTGCTGGATGCCGTCGAGAGAAGCTCCGCCGCGGGAAGCGCCTGGATCTCGACGGAGGGCTGACAGCGTCGCCTCGCGCGACGGAAGATGGAAGACGACCCCGCTCCGCGGGGCTTCGGGAAGGAAACTGCGATGGCGCGACCGATCACCCTGTTCACCGGCCAGTGGGCCGACCTCCCTCTCGATGAAGTGGCTCGACTCGCATCCGACTGGGGTTACGACGGACTCGAGATCGCCTGCTGGGGCGATCATCTCGATCCCTGGCGCTGGGACGACGACGAGTACGTGCAGAGCAAGCTCGACCTGCTCGAACGGCACGGGCTCAAGGTCTGGGCGATCTCCAACCACCTCAAGGGTCAGGCGGTCTGCGACGACCCGATCGACCAGCGTCACCGCGACATCCTCTCCGACCGGGTGTGGGGCGACGGCGACCCCGAGGGCGTCCGTCAGCGTGCGGCCGAGGAGATGAAGCACACGGCTCGCCTGGCCGCGAAGCTCGGCGTCAAGACGGTGGTCGGCTTCACCGGATCGAGCATCTGGAAGTACGTCGCGATGTTCCCGCCGGTGTCGCAGGAAGCCGTGGATGCGGGCTACCAGGACTTCGCCGACCGGTGGAACCCGATTCTCGACGTGTTCGACGAGGTGGGTGTCCGGTTCGCCCACGAGGTGCATCCCAGCGAGATCGCCTACGACTACTGGACCACGGTGCGGACGCTTGGAAGCGATCGGCCACCGGCCCGGCATTCGGGCTTGAACTGGGACCCGTCGCATTTCATGTGGCAGGAGCTGAACCCGGTCGATTTCATCCTCGAGTTCAAGGACCTGATCTACCACGTGGACTGCAAGGACGTGAAGCTCAACCTGGGCAACGGGCGCAACGGCCGGCTGGGATCACACCTCGCCTGGGCGGACCTGCACCGGGGATGGGACTTCGTCTCCACCGGTCGCGGCGACGTGCCGTGGGAGGCATCCTTCCGCGCTCTGAACAGCATCGGCTACGACGGCCCGATCTCGGTCGAGTGGGAGGACGCCGGAATGGACCGCCTCCTCGGCGCGCCGGAGGCGCTCGAGTTCGTGCAAGAAGAATGCGTTCGCGGCGCCGGAGGCGGCGTTCGACGCGGCGTTCAGCTCGCGCTGAGCCGGCGCGCCGGTGCCGGGCGGCGAGGTCGCCTCGGCATCCGTTGACAATCTCGCGCAGCCGGTGGCATGCTTCGCGCAGGGATCCCACCGCAATACCTCGCACCGTTCTGGGGAGACGGGTGCACCGGGAGCCCGCGTGTAGATCGGCGCGCTCATGGGTTCGCTATCGGCCGGGGGGCCAGACGCAGGCGGCGATCCGACGCGCCCGGGCGACGGCGCGACGGAGCATGATGCGTCGCCGGAGGCGGGCGACGACGGTCGGGATAAGCGACACGGCCGATGCCACGACGGCGGTGCGGCCCCACACGTCCAAGCTGCGGGTCCTCTGGGCAGTCGTAGGCGTGATCGCCATCGGCGCCGTTGTCGCTCTCGGGATTCTGATCCCACTGTTCGCGGCGCTCCCGAGTGCCAGCGGCTTCCCGACCGGCGGCCCGAGCGCGACACCCACCGCGGACCCCTCCGAGGAGGGTCCATCCGCCGCTGACCGGCAGGCGGCTGTGGACGCCGTGGCCAGGTACCGCAATGCGTTGAGCAAAGGCGACTGCGAGGCCTTCTTCGCTACGACGACCGAGGCGTACCGGGCGGTGCTGGAGATCCCGGACTGTGCATCGCTCACGCTCGTCTCCACCCGCGTGGCGGAGCGGATACAGAACCAGATGGTGACGATAGGCGAGGTGCGCGCGGTCGGAGACGCCATCGCGGTCTCGACGGTCGAATCACTCATGAGCAGTTTCGACCTCCAGGGCAACCCGACCGTCATGTCGATCGCTTACGAGAACCACCTCGGCTACAACCTCGTCGAGTCGAGCGAGGGATGGGCGATCGATGAGCTCCGCGTCGAGGATCCCGAGGACGACGCGGGCGACCCGTCTGAAGGAGCGTCTGCAGCGGCCCCGGCCGAAACTCCGACGTACGCGAATGAGCAGGCAGCCATCGCCGCTGTCAATCTGTACAACCAGGCGTGGCTTACCCAGGACTGCGACAGCTATTTCGCTTCGACGACCGAGAAGTTCCGGGCGATGGCCAACGTCGTCGACTGCGCGACGTTCCAGGCCGATTCCGCGGGCTACGGCGGAACCAATGACGTATCTTCGACGACGATCCGCGACGTCCAAACGCAGTTGACCGCGATCGCGGTGTCGGCGACGGAGTCGTACACCGACTATCTACGAGGACGAGACGGCAATCCGACGATCATCCTCGATGAGCATCACCTCGAGTACTACCTCGTGAACACGGACGGCACGTGGAGGATCGATGATGCCTACGCCGAATGAGGCAGGGGCCGTTCCGCCGGCTCCGACCGTCGGCGCGGCGACTGCGCCGCCCGGCAACACCGCCACGGATGACGCTCCCGCGAGATCCTCTGCGTCCCGGATCGGGATCGTCTGGGTGATTCTCGGTGGGATCGTCCTCGGCGTCGCGGTCGCTCTGGTCGCACTGATCCCGGTGATCGTCCCCGAGCTCGGGCGGGAACCTGTGCCGACGGGCCAGGCACCTCGAGTCGCTGCCGGCGAGGCCGCCGCGGAAGCACATGCCGATGAGCAAGCGGCCATCGAGACAGTGGAGCGGTACTTCGAGGCTTGGCGCACCGGGGACTGCGACACCTACCTGGCCACGACGACCGAGCAGTTCCGGACGTCGTTCAAGCTCACCGATTGCGAGGGCTTCGTCGCAGCCGCCCGTGGTTCCTCGGGCTCCGTCGACAGCCAGATCCTCATCATCGACAACGCCGAGACGGACGGCAAAGGCACGGTCACCGTCCACCTCTCGGAACTGCACAGCAGCATGTACGACGACGACGGCAACCTGACTGACGCGCGTGCCACCTACGAGCGTGATTACGCGTTCACTGTGGTCGCTTTGGAGTCCGGCGCGCTGATCATGGGGGGCTCCTACGAATGAGCGGCGTTCGCGCACGATGCAGCCCCGCAGCGCTCGCGACGAGCAAGCGCCCCGGACGCCCTCATGAGGAAACGGTCATGACGCCGGCGCCTCCGGGGTGGTATGACGATCGACGCGGTTCGACACGGTGGTGGGACGGCGCCGCATGGTCCGAACACGTCGTGGCGCAGGGCGCGAGCCGGCCCGGTGTTCAGACTGCTGTCGTGAGCACGACCTCGCGCCCGGTCGAGCCGGCGGCGACTCCGGCCACGTCGCCGTATGTCCTCGCTCTCGCGACGCCCGGGAGCAAGGCCGCCCCACCTGGCGGTGTGCCATACACACGCGGACTCGCGCAGACCCACGACACCGGCGCGTACGCCGCGGAGTATCCGAGGTCCGAACCCGTGCTCTGTCGGCAGCGCGACCGAGACCCGTCGTTCGCGGACGTGGGTCGTGTCGGTCGTACTCGGTGTACTCGTCCTCGGCGTGGCCATCGCGAGCGAGCGCATCTCGTCGCTCACCGTGGCGGAGCCTGTCGTGGTCATCGACTCCGGCGCCCCTCCGGAGGTCGCGCAGGAACAGGAGCCGACCGCCGACGCGCCGTCTACCGCAGACCGACAAGCAACGATCGATGCTGTGAAGGCATACGCCGCGGCTGTGAAGACGAACGACTGCGGTGCGTACTTCGGCCTGACGACGGAGCACTTCCGAAGTTCTGTCGGGCTCGTCGACTGCGAAGCCTTCGCTCAGGTTTCCGCCGCCAGGACGGCCAGGGTCGCGAACGACAGCTACCACGTCGCGATGATGTCCGTCATCGAGGAAGACGGCCGGATCTTCATCTCCACGACGGAGTCCTTCCGGAGCTGGACCGACGAGGCAGGAAACGAAACCGGCAACCCGGACGGGTATCGATCTCACTATGAATACACACTGGTGCGTTCGGATGTCGGCTGGGTGATCGATGAGGTGAGAGTCGACGATCAATGAGGTCGGGAGCGGCGACCTCAGACCCGAGCAGGCAGACGTGCGTCAAGCCAGGCGATCAGATCGGCTCGCACCTTCTCCTGCCCCACCTCGTTGAAGATCTCGTGGCGGGCATGCGGGTAGACGTATGTGGTCACGTCGGTGAGCTTGGAACGGGTCCGGTACGCGTCGGCTAGCCGGTGGACGCTGCGAGGGCCGCCCACCGGATCGTCGCGCCCCACCATCAGCAGGATCGGGATGTCGTGGCCGGCGGCTTCCTTCATGCTCCGCCTCGGCTTTCCCATCATCTGGAGCTGTCCGAAGAGGCCGATCGTCTTGCCCATCGGAACCGTGGTGCACAGAGGATCGGCGATGAAGTCGCGCACCACTTGCTCGTCGCTCGCCAGCCACTCCATGCCGTTGGCTTCAGGTCCATTCCACCGCTCGTTGAGGTCGCCCAGGTTTCCGGAGCCGAGCTGGCGGTACACCGTGCCGCTCAGCACCACCAAGTCGTACGCGTCAGGATGGCGGTTCAGGACCATCTGCGCGAGGAACGAACCCCACGAGTGGCCCAACAGGACCAGCGGCAGATCGGGATTCTCCTCTCGGATGATCTCGGTGAACTGCCAGAAGGCATCCAAGGCCGCCGGTATGCCCCCCGGACCGAGTTTGCCGAGCTGAGAGGCATCATCGCCGTGATACCGCATTCCGGTGCGCCCATGTCCGCGGTGGTCGTCGGCGTACACGGTGAGTCCGAGAGCCGTCAGGTCAGCGATCACGCGGCTGTACCTTCCGGCATGCTCGCCGTAGCCGTGACACAGCTGGACCACGCCGCGCGGGCGACCCTCAGCGGGATGGACGTCGTAGACGATCGCGATGCCGTGCGCATCGATGAACTCGGGCATGGGGTGAGTCTAAACACGCGTCAAGCCGAATTTACTTAACAAGGATAATGAACTAGGCTAAGTATCGATGACCGACACCGCAGCTTCGAGCCCAGACCTCTCTCGCGAGGCCTCCGATCTGCGTATCGCCACGTTCCGGCTCGCCCGGCGGATGCGCACCCAGCGCGCAGTGGACTCGATGAGCGACGGACAGTTCGCGGTGCTCGCCGGGCTCTTCATCCATGGCTCGCACACCCTCAGCGAGCTCGCCGACCGCGAGCGGGTCTCCGCTCCGGCGATGAATCGCACGGTCAACTGCCTGCAGGATGCCGGATACATCTCGCGCAGCGCCGATGAGAACGACGGCCGCAAGGTCGTCATCGAACTGACTCCCGAAGGTCGTGCCGTGGTCGACGAGACGGCTCGTCGACGCGACGCGTGGGTCGAGGAGGCGCTCGCCGAGATCGACGCCGATGAGCGCGAGATCCTCGCCCAGGCGGCCGCGATCATGCAGCGGATGGTGGCTCGATGACCCGCACGTCCTCTCCACGCGCCGCTGACACGACGCGCGGAGCCTCCGGGCGCCCGGCCCCGGCCATGTTCCGCTCGTTCTCGGTCTTCAACTACCGCGTGTGGTTCATCGGCGCCCTCGTGTCGAACGTCGGCGCGTGGATGCAGGCGACCGCACAGAACTGGGTGGTCCTCACGGAGCTCACCGACAACGACGCCGCCGCGATGGGCGTGACGATGGCGCTGCAGTTCGCGCCGCCGCTGCTTCTGGTCGGCGTCACCGGGTGGGTCGCGGACCGCTTCGATCGACGGCGGCTGCTGATGGTGACGCAGGGACTGCTGTTCCTGCTCGCCATCGCGCTGGGGGTCTTGCTCCTCACCGGGCAGATGACCCTGATGATCATGTACGGCTTCGCCCTCGCGCTCGGTATCGTGTCGGCATTCGACAACCCGGCACGGCAGGCGTTCGTGTCCGACGTCGTCACGCGCGAGAACGCGTCCAACGCGGTCGCGCTCAACGCGGCATCCTTCAACGGCGCCCGCATGATCGGCCCGGCCGTCGCAGGCGTCGTCATCGTGGTGTTCGGCACGGGGTGGGTGTTCCTGATCAACGCCGTGACGTTCTTCGGAATGGTCGTGGCGCTGCTACTGATCCGGCCGCACGAGCTGATGCCCCGCGCGGACACGGCCGGAGCCTCGCGCCTGGCTGACGGCTTCCGCTATGTCGCGCGGCGCCCCGACCTCATCGTGACCTTCGCGATGGTGTTCCTGGTCGGCGCCTTCGGCATGAACTTCCCGATCTTCGCGTCCACCATGGCGCTCGAGTTCGGCCAGAATGCTGACGGGTTCGGCCTGCTCAGCTCCATCCTCGCGATCGGGTCGCTGGCGGGGGCACTGCTGGCAGCGCGCCGCGCCCGCGCCCGCATCCGGGTGGTCATCGGAGGCACGCTGCTGTTCGCAGTCGCGGCCGCTGTCTCATCGCTGATGCCGGGCTACTGGGCATATGCCGCAACGCTCATGTTCACCGGCTTCGCCGTCGTAACGATGCTCACCACGGCGAACGGTTACGTGCAGACCACGACCGATCCGGCGCTGCGCGGCCGCGTGCTCGCGCTGTACATGGCCATCCTGATGGGCGGAACGCCGATCGGCGCGCCTATCGTGGGCTGGGTCGCCGCGGAGTACGGACCGCGTGCGGCGATCCTCGTCGGCGCCGCCGCGGCGCTCGTCGCGTTCGGGATCGGCGGCACGTGGCTGCTCGTCTCCGGCAGGCTGCGCCGAGACGAGTCCCGGCGGTTCCGTCTGACGATCGATGAGACCCTGCCGATCCGAGTCGTGGCCACCGCGACCGGGGACATCAGCGATCCTGTCGCGTCGACGACACCGATCCGGATGCCGCACGACGGCCGCGACTCGGCGCTGAAGCCGCGCACCAGCTGATCCGCCCCGGGTCCGCCGTGCGCACGGCTTGCCGCCGAGCGCACGGCTTAGCGTCGTCGCAAACCCGTGCCCTCGTCGCGAACCCGTGCCCTCGGCGATAAGCCCGGACGCGATGGATGCGGTCAGCCCCGCGGTTCGCGCAACCCCACGCGCAGCAGATGCGCATTGACGAAGCGGCCCTCCGGATCCAGCCGCTCGAAGACAGCGCGAGCGTCCGCCACCCGCGGGTGCACGCGCGCGATGGCGGCGGCATCGAACAGGTGCAGCTTGCCCCAGTGCGGCCGGGCGTGGAAAGGCGCCAGAGCCTCCTCGATCGCCGGCAGCACGCCGAGGACGCCCGCCGGGTCGTTGTGCCAGGTGAAGTGGATCGCCAGGAAATCGCGCTGATACGCGCCGCTCAGCCACAGATCGTCGGATGCCGCCGTCCGCAGCTCGCTCACGAAGAGATGCGGCTGGATCAGCGGTGCCAATTCGCGCACGGCGCGCAGCGCTGCCGGCGCGTCGGACCGCGCGACGAAGTATTCCGTCTGCAGCTCATCGCCGAACGACGGCTTGCCGTCGAGGCGGAAATGCGGAAGCCGCAGCATCCATGGCCCCGGCACTCCCCCGAGCTCAGTGATGTCGGCGAGGCCATCCAGCGGGTTCGCCTCCACGACGCGCGCCCCGTCCACAAGCGCGTCCGGGACCGGATCGTCGTCCGAGTCGAGGCGCGTCTTCACCCAGACG
Organism: uncultured Actinomycetota bacterium; assembly: GCA_963717585.1. Lineage (GTDB taxonomy): Bacteria > Actinomycetota > Actinomycetes > Actinomycetales > Microbacteriaceae > Microbacterium. Next base: position 81,807 of record CAVQWI010000008.1, read on the forward strand.
TCGCCGAGCGCCTCCGGCTCCCAGCGCGTGAACACCGACACGCTGTAGCCGGCTCCGGTCACGTCGTCGAACGCGCTGAGCGCGGCATCCCATGTCACGTCTCGGTAGACGTCCTGGCGGGCGCGGAAGGTCGGCTGCACCTCGAGGTCGAGCGACACGATGATGCCGAACGCGCCGACACCCACCGCGAGCGCGTCGAAATCCGGATCACCGCGCCGCACCTCGTGCACCGCTGCGTCGGCGCCCACATACCGGATGCCGCGCACCGCGGTGGTCAGCACGCCGTTGCGGTTGCCCGAGCCGTGTGTCGCGGTGGCGGTGGCGCCGCCGACGGAGATGTGCGGGAGCGAGCCGAGGTTGTGCAGGGCGTGGCCGCGCTCGTCGAGCCACAGGGCGAGCTCGCCGTACCGTGCTCCCGCGGCGACCGTGACGGTCGCGGCATCGGCGTCGAGGGCGAAGCCGCCGCTGAGCGATGCCAGGTCGATCAGCGTCCCGGTCGTGTCGGGCAGATCCGTGAAGGAGTGCCGCGTGCCGAGGGCGTGGATCGCACCGCCTGCGGCGACGGCATCCTGCACCTCTCGGACCGTCCCGGCGGCGACGATGCGCGGTGCGGTGTACTCGTAGGTTCCGGCCCAGTTACGAGGCATGAAGCTCCTTGTCTGCGGTCGGACCGCTCGGCGTCATCGGGCGGTCTCGGCGGACAGCCGCTGGGATGCGGTCGCCATGTGCACGGCCATGGCGGATGCCGCGGCATCCTCATCGCCCCGCACTACTGCCTGGTAGACGGCGTCATGCTCGTCGACCGCCACGCGGGCTTCGTCCTCGTCGTGGACGGCGCGGTCGGCGTAGACCTGCAGGAGGGAACGGACGACGTGGAGGAGATCGAGGAGCGTGTCGTTGCCGGCCGCGACCCCGAGCGCGTTGTGGAACTCCAGGTCGGCGCGCGCGAATGCCTTCAGGTTGCCGACGTCTGCCCGCATGCGGTGCAGCTGCGCCGCGAGCGACTCGAGTGCCGGTGCGCTGGCGCGGGCCGCCGCCAGACGTGCCACGTAGATCTCGAGCCCGGAGCGCAGTTCGAGGAGTTCAACCGTGCTCTGCTGCCCGATCAGTAAACCCCAGCGGAGCGTCTGCGGAAGCAGCTCGCTCGCCGTCCCGCGCAGGTAGGTGCCCGAGCCGGGGCGGACGTCGACGATCCCGAGGATCTCCAGGGCGGCGAGCGCTTCGCGAACCGCGGAGCGGCCGACGCCGAGGGTGCCGGCCAGGTGGCGCTCCGGTGGCAGACGCGTGCCCGGCTCGATCGAGCCGCTGGTGAAGAGGTCCATCAGGCGGCGTGCCACCTCCGACACCGGTGTCCCGCTCGGGAGCGCGCCGAGCGAGGCCGAGATCTCGGCCGAACGGTCACCGGGGTAGGCGGGCATGCGAACAACCTAGCGCGAGTTGTGCGATTTCAGGGTTGCAATTGGTCAACCGGTTTGCCAAAATGTTCGGAGGGCATCGGTCATGGTGTTCTCGAATCAAGGATGATCCCCCAGGAGTCAACGTGGACAACACCCCCGTCGTGACCGGCGTCGAGTCGCCCGTCGCGAAGTCGGCCATTCGGAAGGTCTCGCTGCGATTGGTGCCCTTCGTGGCGCTGATGTTCTTCATCAACTACCTCGACCGCACCGCGATCGGCTTCGCCGCCCCGAACGGCATGAACGACGATCTCGCTCTGAGCGCCGCGCAGTTCGGCTTCGCGTCGGGCGTCTTCTTCATCGGCTACATCCTTCTCGAGGTGCCCTCCAACCTCGCCCTGCACAAGTTCGGCGCGCGCCGGTGGCTCTCGCGGATCATGGTCAGCTGGGGCATCGTCGCGCTGCTGTTCACGTGGGTGCAGAACTTCGAGCAGCTCGTCGTCCTGAGATTCCTGCTCGGTGTGGCAGAGGCCGGCTTCTTCCCGGGAGCGATCCTCTTCCTGAGCCTGTGGGTGCCGTCTCAGTACCGCGGGCGCGTCCTGATGCTCTTCTACTTGGCTCAGCCGCTCACGACGGTGATCGGTGCCCCGCTCGCCGGCTGGCTGATCCAGCAGGACGAGGTCTTCATGGGCCTGGAAGGCTGGCGGTTCATGTTCTTCGGCGTCGCCATCCCGGCGATCGTCGTCGGCGTCATCGCCTGGTTCTACCTCAAGGACAAGCCTGCCGACGCCAAGTGGCTGACTCCCGAGGAGCAGACCTGGCTCACGGAGGCCAACGCCGCCGAGCGCAAGGTCACGGAGAAGTCCGAGAAGCACGTCTCGGTACGCTTCGCCTTCGGCAGCGGCCGCGTCTGGATGCTGTCCTTCATCTACTTCGGGTTCATCTACGGTCTCTACGCGCTCGCCTTCTTCCTCCCGACGATCATCGACGGGTTCCAGACCGCGGCGGGCACCGAGTTCGACCTGTTCCAGAAGGGGCTCATCACCGCGATCCCCTACCTGCCGGCAGCGATCGCCATGTACTTCTGGTCGCGCGACGCCTCGCGGCGGGGTCTGCGCACCTGGCACATCGCCGGACCCGCCATCCTCGGCGCCGTCTCGATTCCGCTCGCCCTGTTCGCCGGCTCCCCCGCCGCGACCATCGCCGTGATCACGCTGACGGCCATGTCGATCTTCGCCGCGCTGCCGAACTTCTGGACCCTGCCGACGAAGTTCCTCACCGGCATCGCCGCCGCCGCGGGCGTCGCACTGATCAACACGGTCGGCAATCTCGCGGGCTTCAGCGCACCCTTCATCACCGGTGCGGTGCACGACTGGACAGGAGGCTACGAGGTCCCGATGATGATCGTCGGGGGCGTCATGCTCGTCTCGGCGATACTGATGATCCTCCTCGCGCGCAGCAACCGCGCCGCGGTCACGGCAGCCGGACTGGCCGCCGCCGAACAAGCACGCCAGGAGACGACCCGCCCATGACGAGACTCTGGAACGACCCGGCGGACTTCGCCGACGAGATGATCGCGGGTTTCGTCGCGGCGAACGAGCGCTATGTGCGGCGGGTGCCGGGCGGTGTCGTACGCAGCACGGTGACGCCCGAGGGCCAGGTCGCTGTGGTGGTCGGCGGCGGCTCGGGGCACTATCCCGCGTTCGGCGGCCTGGTCGGCCAGGGGCTCGCGCACGGCGCTGCGATGGGCAATCTCTTCGCTTCGCCCTCCGCGCAGCAGATCCACTCGGTCGCCACGGCGGCCGACCGTGGCGGCGGAGTCTTCTTCTCCTACGGCAACTACGCCGGGGACGTGCTCAACTTCGACGCCGCCCAGGATCGGCTGCGCACCGAGGGCATCGCCTGCCAGACCGTCACCGTGACGGACGACATCTTCAGCGCCGCCCCCGCCGAGCAGCACAAGCGGCGCGGCATCGCGGGCGACCTGACCGTGTTCCGCGTCGCGTCCGCGGCCGCCGAGGCCGGCTACGACCTCGAGAGCGTGACCCGGGTCGCTCGCCTGGCGAACGAGCGGACGCGGTCGTTCGGGGTCGCTTTCACCGGGTGCACGCTGCCCGGAGCCGAGCAGCCGCTGTTCTCGGTGCCGGAGGGTCGCATGGCGATCGGACTCGGCATCCACGGGGAGCCCGGCATCGAAGAGACCGGCATCCCCACCGCCGACGGCCTCGCCGAGCTGCTGGTCTCCCGGCTGCTCGAGGAGGTGCCCGACGGTGTCGAGGTCGATGGCGCGCGCGTCGTGCCTATCCTCAACGGCCTCGGCTCGCTCAAGTACGAGGAGATGTTCGTCGTCTACCGCCGCATCGCCGAACTGCTGACGGATGCCGGCATCGAGCTCGTCGATCCGCACGTCGGCGAGTACTGCACCAGCTTCGACATGGCCGGGACTTCGCTGACGCTGTTCTGGCTGGAGGACGAGCTCGAGCGCCTGTGGGACACCCCCGTCGACACTCCCGCGTACCGCCGCGGCTCGGTCGTCGCGGCGGCGCAGTCGGATGCCGCAGCCGACGTCGATGCGGAGGCGGAGGCCGTGCCTCCTCCGACGAGGACTCCCGCGCCGTCGCACGCACGGTGACGAGGGCGGTGGAGACGATCGCCGCGACCATCGACACCCACGTCGAGGAGCTCGGGCGCCTGGACTCGATCGCGGGCGACGGAGACCACGGCATCGGCATGCAGCGCGGCTCGCACGCCGCCCGGGATGCGCGCAGTCGCCGCCCGGGACGCCGGGGCGGGCGCGCAGACGGTTCTCGCCCGCGCTGCCGACGCGTGGTCGGACCGAGCCGGCGGTACCTCCGGCGCACTGTGGGGTGTCATCCTCGCCGCGCTCGCCGGCAAGCTCGGCGACGAGGGCCGTCCCAGCAGCGCTGACGTCGCGGCGGGCGTCGCCGCCGGAGCGCAGGGCGTCATGGACTACGGCAAGGCCGAGGTGGGCGACAAGACCCTCGTCGATGCCCTCGTCCCGTTCAGCGGCGAGCTGAGCCGGGCCGTCGACGGCGGGGCGTCGCTCGCGGCGGCGTGGGCGACCGCCGCCGACGCGGCCACGCGGGCTGCCGCATCCACCGCCGATCTGCTGCCGCGCATGGGACGCGCACGTCCGCACGCGGAGAAGAGCCTCGGCACCCCCGATCCCGGCGCGCACTCGCTCGCCCTCATCGTCACGGCCGTCGGTGCCGTCCTCGAAAGGAACTGACCATGGCAAACCCCGAACCGCTGCGCCTCGTGATCGGCTGCGACGACGCCGGCTTCGACTACAAGGAGGCCCTCAAGAAGGACCTCGAGGCTCACCCGGGCGTCGCATCGGTCGTCGATGTGGGCGTCGACGCCGACGGCCACACGCCCTATCCGAAGGTCGCCATCACCGCGGCCGAGATGATCGCATCCGGTGATGCCGATCGCGCCCTCCTCATCTGCGGCACGGGTCTCGGCGTCGCGATAGCGGCGAACAAGGTCGCCGGCGTCCGAGCCGTCACCGCGCACGACAGCTACTCGGTCGAGCGCAGCGTGCTCTCCAACGACGCGCAGGTGCTCACGATGGGTCAGCGCGTGGTCGGCCTCGAACTGGCCCGTCGCCTTGCCCGCGAGTGGCTGACCTACCGGTTCGACCCGTCGTCGGCGTCGGCAGAGAAGGTCGCCGTCATCGGCGAGTACGAGGCGACCGGATCGTGCTGAGCTCGGACCCCCGCTGATGCCCTCCCCCGTCACCGTCGGCGTGAGCCTCAAGATGTACTTCGGTCATCGTGATGCGCTGGCATGGTTCGCGAAGGTCGCCCAGAGCGTGCGCGACCACCCCGCGGTGTCGGCGGGCGCGGTCGAGTTCTTCGTCATCCCGACCTATCCGCAGCTCGTGGCCGCCGTCGAGGCGTTCGCGGGCACCCCGGTGCGGATCGGCGCGCAGGATGTCGCAACAGCCGACACCGGTCCGTACACCGGTGAGGTCAGCGCCGTGGAGCTGGCCGAGATCGGTGTCGAGCTCGCCGAGATCGGCCATGCCGAGCGGAGGCGCCTGTTCCACGAGACCGACGCCGACACCGCCGCGAAGGCCGCGGCAGCGCTGCGCAACGGCGTCACTCCGGTGCTGTGCGTAGGCGAGACCGATCGGCTCACCGCTGCGGATGCCGCGGCCGCGACCGTCGCCCAGCTGCACCGCGATCTGGATGGAGCCCCTTCCGGGCGCGTCATCGTCGCCTACGAGCCGGTGTGGGCGATCGGTGCGCCCGAGCCGGCGCCCGTCACCCACATCGTCGAGGTGGCCCGCGCTCTGCGCGTCGCACTCGATGCGGATCCCGACCGCGCCGGAAGCTCGGTCATCTACGGCGGCTCAGCCGGGCCCGGACTGCTGACTGAACTCGGCGACACCGTCGACGGGCTGTTCCTCGGCCGATTCGCGCACGACCCCGCCAATCTCGTCGCGGTGCTGGATGAAGCATCAGCCCTCGCGGCGACGCGGAGTTTCGCACCTGTGCCGAGCGAGCGTCAGCGAGACGAAGCATGATCGGCCTCGGCACCTACGCGTTCTTCTGGGAGCACTCCGACCGGGTCGACGCGCCGCTCAGCCTGATCGGGGCGCTGGAGGCGACGCGGGCGCAGGATGTCGACCTGTTCCAGATCTGCGACTACGCGCCCCTCGACACGATGAGCGACAGCGAGCTGGCGGATGCCTCCGCCGCCGCGCGGGATCTCGGCCTGACGATCGAGCTCGGCACGAAGGGGATCGGCACCGAGCACCTGGAGCGCTTCCTGCATCTGGCCGATGTGTTCGGCGCCCGGCTCGTCCGCAGCATGCTCTACGGGCCCGACTCCCGTCCGACGTTCGCCGAGGCCGAGGAGCAGCTGCGTGTCGCGCTGCCGGCGTACGAGGCGTCGGATGTGACCCTCGCGCTCGAGACCTACGAGCAGGTGGCGACGAGCGATCTCGTCATGCTCATCGACTCGTTCGGCAGTCCTCAGCTGGGCATCTGCCTCGATCCGGGCAACGTCGTCGCCCGGCTGGAGCGACCGCGCGACGCCGTAGAGCGCGCCGCGCGGCTCGTCGCGAACGTGCACGCGAAGGACTTCGCGTTCGCCCGCCAGGACGGCTGGGTGGGCTTCACCTACTCCGGCGCCCCGATGGGCACCGGTCTGCACGACTACCCGCACCTGCTCGAGACCGTCCGCCCGCGCGAGCGCGGAATCAACGAGATCGTCGAGCACTGGCTGCCCTGGCAGGGCGACGCCGAGACCACCATCCGAACCGAGCGGGACTGGACCCGCACCACCCTCGAATACCTCAGGAGCACACAGTGAGCACTTCCACCGACCCTTCGACAAGCTCAGGGACCGACCAGAAATACAAGATCGCCGTCATCGGAGCGGGCGGCAAGATGGGCATGCGCGTCTCGAACAACCTCGTCAAGACGGCGCACGAGGCCTTCTACGTCGAGAACTCCGCCGCCGGTCGCGAGCGCACGATCGAAGCGGGCCGTGAGCTGACGGATGCCGCGACCGCCGTCGCCGGAGCCGACATCGTCGTCTTCGCGGTGCCCGACCTCGCGCTGGCCTCTGTCACCGCCGAGCTGGTTCCGCAGATGAAGTCCGGTGCGATCGCGCTGACGCTCGACCCCGCTGCCGCCTACGCAGGTCTCCTGACCGACCGCGACGACGTCATCCGTGCCGTCGCCCACCCATGCCACCCGTCGATCTTCCTGCAGCGCACCACGCCCGAGGAGTATGCCGACACGTTCGGCGGCATCGCCGCACCTCAGGATGCGATCGCAGCCGTCGAGTCGGACGACCCGGCCAAGGCCGCCATCGTCGAGGCGACCGTCCGTGCGATCTACGCGCCGGTCATCGACGTGCACTTCGTCACGATCAAGCAGCTCGCCCAGCTCGAGCCGACCCTCGTCGAGACCGTCGCGTGCATGATCGGAGCGCTCCTCAACGAAGCGCTGGATGAGGCCGTGCACACCATGGGCGTTCCCGAGGCGGCCGCGCGCAGCATCCTGTACGGTCACACTCAGGTCGCTCTGGCCAATGGCCTGCGAGGTGACAACCCCTTCAGCGATGCATGCCTCATCGCGATGGATTACGGCCGGGAGAGCATCATCAAGGACGACTGGAAGAAGATCTTCCGCGACGACGAGCTCGACAAGAACCTCGCCCGGATGCTTCACCTCGACCACATCGACCGCTGAGGATGCGAATGAGCAGGCTCGAAGGCAAGACCGCGCTCGTCACGGGTGCGGGTACCGGAATCGGACGCGCGGTCGCCGAGCGCTTCGCCCGCGAGGGTGCTCGCGTCGTCATCGCCGACCGGGATGCGGCGGCCGCAGCCGATGCGGTCGCCGCGATCGGCGACTCCGCCCGCGCCGCCGTGCTCGACATCTCGGACGAAACATCGGTCGAGGCCGCGTTCGCCGAGCTCGCCTCGGCGGGCTGGGCGCCCGACACGGTCGTGGCCAACGCGGGCGTGCAGCTGTTCGGGCATGACGCGCCGGCGGCCGACCTCGACCTCGAGGTCTGGAAGCGCACGATCGACATCAACCTGACGGGCACGTTCCTGACCGTGAAGCACGCGGTGCGCACGATGCTCGCGGAGGGCATCGGCGGCTCGATCATCCTCACCGGCAGCCCCACCGGCCTGAACGGGGAGGGCAGGGACTTCACGGCCTACAGCGCGTCGAAGGCCGGCATCCACGGCCTTGCGCGCACGGTCGCCGCAGCGTATGCCGATCGCGGCATCCGCGTCAACACCGTCGTGCCCGCGTACACGGAGACGTCGCTCGTGACGTCGATCACGACCGACCCGGAAGCGCGTGCCGCGATCATCGGGCGCATCCCGCTCGGTCGTGCCGGCTCTCCCGCGGACGTCGAGGGGATCATGGTCTTCCTCGCGAGCGACGACGGCGAGTTCGCCACGGGTTCGCTGTTCGCGGTCGACGGGGGGATGACGACCCTCTGAGATGAGCGACTCAGCCGAGTGGCGAACGCCCGACGTCCACGACTGGTCGTCGGGCGACTGGACGCTGCAGGTTCGGGGCGACGAGCTCGCCGACCTGACATACGCCGGGCGGACGGTGCTGCGTTCGGTTCGTGCCGTCGTGCGCGATCGCAACTGGGACACGGCCGGTCTCGTGGTCGATCGGGTGCGGGCCTCGGATGCCACGCTCACGCTGCACGTGCGCTCGGAAGGGCTCGGATCGAGCTTCCGCGGGGTGGTCCGCGTCGAGGCGCGGGCGGGTCGACTCGTCGTGCTCGCGGATCTCGAATCGGCGCATGAGTTCGCCACCAATCGGACCGGACTCGTGGTCCTGCATCCGTCCGAGGTCGCCGGCGAGAGTCTGCGGGTGGCTCACTCCGACGGATCGACCCGTCTCACGTCCTTCCCGCGGGCGATCAGTCCGCACCAGCCCGTCTTCGACATCGCGGCGCTGTCGTGGCGGCACGCCGGCTTGGAGGTGGCGGTCGCGTTCGACGGCGATGTGTTCGAGATGGAAGATCAGCGCAACTGGTCGGATGCGTCCTTCAAGACGTACAGTCGCCCGCTCGACCTCCCCTTCCCGTATGCGGTCGCCGCAGGCGAGCGCGTACGCCAGAGTGTGCGGATCGACGTCCGCGAGGTCGCGACGCCCGGGCAGGCAGCCGGCGCCGATGTCGTGCGTCTCTCGGTCGCCGGGCCGGTGCCCGAGTTCGGTTTGGGGGCCGCGACGGCGCCGGACCCTTCTCCGACCGGCGCCGGGCGTGCCGCGTCCGCCGTGCTGGTCGAGCTCGACCTTCGCACGCCCAACTGGCGGGCAGCGCTCGATCGCGCTGCTCGCTCGGGTGCTCCCCTCGACGTCCGCGTGATAGCTCCGGTCGGCACCGACTTCGATGAGGTCGCGCGCGCCTTGGCGGCCGTCGATGCCGAGCCCGGCGCGCGCCGGCATCGTGCGGGTTGGAGCCTTCGAGGCTGCGCTGCACGTGACGGATGCCGCGGTGCTGGCTGGACTGCATGAGGCACTGGATGCGGCCGGCGTCGACGTTCCCGTGATCGGCGGATCGCGCGCCCACTTCACGGAGCTCAACCGCGAATGGGGAATCATCCCGCGCGAGCTGGACGGCGTCGCGTTCAGCCTGACGCCGCTCTTCCACTCGCTCGGCACCGAGCAGCTCATCGAGTCCGTTCACGTGCAGCGCATCATCGCAATGCAGGCGGTCGAACTGGCCGACGGACTGCCTGTGCACGTCGGTCCGGTGACGCTTCGCCCTCGGTTCAACGACGTCGCGACCAGCGCTCAGCCGTTGCCGACGCGCGACGACCTCGGCGAAGGATATGGCGCCGAATTCACCGGCGCGGTGGATCCGCGCCAGTCCGCCCACGAGCTCGCGGCGTGGACAGTGGCCAGCGCAGCCGCTCTGGCAGTTCCCGGAGTCGCGAGCGTCGCCTACTTCGAGGAGTGGGGCGATCGCGGCATCCGCTCGTCCGAGGGAGAGGTGTTTCCCGTCGCTGCGGCGATGGAAGCGCTCGGCTCGCTGAGAGTGCCGGGGGCTCGACTGCTGTGGGGCGGCAGCGCGGACGGACTGGTGTGGGCCATCGGGGCGCGCTGCGACGAGGAGGACATCGTGCTCGTCGCGAACCTCGACGCCGAGCAGCGAGAGATCATCGTGCTGATCGGGGATCCGGCCGGCGCCGAGAGGGTCGGTCCGACAACAGTCCGGCTCGAGCCGTTCGCGTTCAGCCGCGTCGCACGTCGCTCGGTGACGTTCACCCGCGGCGCACGCGTTCGTCGCGAGTAGCTTCTATGGGTCAGGCGACCGTTCGGCCGCACATCCCGCAGACCCCCGTCGGAGGAACCTCGACGAAGCAGTCGGGGCAGAGCGCGCGCGGCTTCTCGGCGGCAGCGGGGGCCCGGGGCGTCGAGGGTCGCCGCGCGCCACGAGCAGCAGCTGGACGCTCCCGCGCGACCGCGCTCTCGATGGGCGCCACCGCCGGGCGGTGTTCGAGGCAGTAGAAGCGCACATAGCCGTCGTGGTGACGCGGATGCCTGTGCTTGATCACCCAGAGCTCGGTACGCGGTCGTACCGCGGAGTCCCCTCCGCAGACCGAACAGCGCGCGTCATCACCGGGCAGGACATCGGCGACGATGAGGGGCGTCTCGAACGGAATGCCGTCCCGCCAATCCGAAGATGCGGCGACCCTCATGGCTGTCTCCTCCTGCAGTTCTTGCGGTGTGGCGCTGCGAGCGACGTCGCAATGCAGCTCGCCGCGCTTCCGCGACGGCCACCCGACGGCCACACGCTTCCACGGTAGGCGACGATGCGCGGGAGGCGTAACCCGATGGATTCATGCAGCCGCACGCACAAGGCCCACCCGGCCGCGGCGCTCCCCGTCGTGCGCCGGGTGGGCCTTCGTCATGTCAGCCGGCCCTGGCGAGCCGCCGCCAGAACTCAGGACCCGTCGCTCTCTCGGCCGGCCACGACATCGAGATAGTGCTGATTGAACATCACGCCCACGACGTTGCCGAACGGGTCGTAGACCGAGGCGGTGATGAAGCCCTCTCCCTGCTGCGTCACGGGAATGTGCTCCGTGGCGCCCTTCTCGAGCAGTCGTCCGTACGCGGCGGTGACATCGTCGACCGCCCAGTAGGCCACCACCCCGCCCTGCTTCTGCGGAGACGGCCCGGCGTAGCGTCGGTCGAGGATGCCGAGCTCGTGCGAGTAGTCGCCGAGCCGGAACTCGACGTATGCGAGCGCGCCGCCGAATTCCTTCCGGAAGTACGGTTCGACCCCCAGCACGTCGGCGTACCAGGAAGCCGCCTCATCCACGTCATCAGCGGAATAGGTGATCGTCGTCAGGCCTCGAAACATGTCGCTCCTCGCTCTAGAGTCCGATTCTCCTCGCCACCACCGACACGGAAGAGGTGCCGGCGCATCGGCCTCAGCGACCCGGCGAATCCCCCAGCCGACCGCTCAGCCGCGCACGTCGAGCTCGACGACCGCGGGCGCGATCCCGGATGCCGCGACCGTCACGGTGATCTCGCCGGGGCCCGTGGGCCGGACGATCGCGAGCGCCCGTCCGTCGTAGGTCGTGACCGTCGGGCCCGCGAACGCCTCCTCGGTGCGCGCTCGACCGGTGCCGAGGCCCGCGAGCACGCCTGCGCCCTCGACCGTGACCGTCACCGGGCGGTCCGCGTCGACGAAGACCGTGCCCGCGTCGTCCTCGAGGGTGACCGCGACGAACCCGAGTCCCTCCGCGTCGATCTCGGCGTCCTCGGCGACCGCCACCAGCCTCGCTTCCCCGACGGCCGTGCGGAGCGAGTCGCGGCCGACCTCGACGCCGCCCGTGCGGGCTACGGCCAGCAGCTCACCAGGTCGCCATTCGGTCTCGATGCGGGCGTGGAACGCCTGGTCCGCGCCGACCTGAGCGATCCCGACGGAAGCGCCGTCGAGGAAGAGCTCGACCTCATCCGCGTCGGCGTATACGTCGACGACCACGGGCGATCCCTCCGGCACGTCCCAGGTCCACGCCGAGACGGTGTCGCTCCACGACCAGGGAGTCGTGGCCGTCGGCCTGCCGTGATGCTGCGGACGGTGGACCGCGATGTAGGGCTTGCTGCGCAGGCCGAAGACGATCTCGCGGAAGTACGAGATCGTACGACGATGCCCGGTGATGTCGATGTCGCCGCTCTCGGCCAGCAGGTAGGGGTATGGTCCGCTCGTGCCGGTCGCGACGTACCCCTCGACATCCGTGTAGTCGACCCTGCCGATGCCTGCCTCGCCCAGGTAGTCCCATCCGGTCCATGTGAAGTCGCCGATAACGTGCGGCAGACGCAGAACGTGATCCCACATCACGTCGATCTTCTCGGGAAAGGTCTCCGAGCCCACGATCACGCGATGCGGGAACAGCTCTGCATCGAGCTCGTATCGCGAGTCGGCGTAGTTGAAACCGACGACGTCGAGCACCGCGGCGGACTCCTCGGTGCTCTCGGTGACGAGTTCCGACGCATTCATGCGCGCCATCTGCTCGCCCATATTGGCCATCATCGTGTTGGGATCCGACGCCTCGACCTCGGCCATCGCCTCGGACAGCCGCTTCATGTTCGCGATGACGCCGTTGATCCCGTTCGTGACGAACCTCGTGTCATCCAGCTCGCGGATGCCCTCGGCCAGCCGGCGCGACCAGGTCGCGCCGATCGGGGTGGCCAGTTCGAGGATCTCGTTGCCGATCGAGTAGAGCACGACGCTCGGATGGTTGTAGTCCTTCGCGACGAGGGCCGCGACATCCTGCCGCCAGCGGTCGGGGAAGGTCAGCGACGAGTCGAACGCGGTCTTGGACTGCGTCCACACGTCGGTGAGCTCGTCCATGACGAGCACCCCGTGACGGTCGCACGCATCCAGGGTGGCGCGGCTGATCGGGTTGTGGGCGCTGCGGATGGCGTTGAACCCGGCCTCCTTGAGCAGTCGCACCCGACGATCCTCGGCAGCGTCGATCGTCGCGGCCCCGAGCGGCCCGCTGTCATGGTGCACGCATGCACCGCGCAGCTTGACGACTTCGCCGTTGATGCGGAGGCCCCGCTCGGGATCGAGCTGGAGGCGGCGAATGCCGAAATCCGTGCGGTCCTCGTCGAAGACGGCCCCCTCCTCGTCGGCCAGCGTGGTCACGACCGTGTACAGCGTCGGACTCTCGGGACTCCACAGGCGCGCTCCCCCGATCGCAACGCGGGTGCGCGCAGTAGCGCTCTCGCCCGGCAGCACCGTCAGCGGCGCGGATGTCGTGGCGACCTCGCCACCGTCGGGGTCGAGCACCGACCACCGGATGCGCGCCGTGCGCGTGTGCCGCGTCGTATTGCGCGCGGTCGTCGCCACGGCCACGATGGCGCGTTCCGCGTCGATGTCGGGGGTCGTCACGCGCACACCGTCGAGGGGGATATGCAGGGTGTCTGCAACGACCAGGTGCACGGGCCGGTAGATGCCCGCACCGGTGTACCAGCGGCTGTCCTTGTGGGAGCGCGCCTCGACGGTGACGCGGTTGGTCTGGCCGTAGCGCAGGAAGGGGTCGAGCGTCACGGTGAAGGCCGCGTATCCGTTCGGCTCGTGGGCCGCGTAGTCGCCGTTCACGTACACGACTGCATGACGGTACACGCCCTCGAACTCGAGCTCGACCGTGCGGTCCCGCCACTCCTCCGGCACATCGAAGGTCTTCGCGTACTCGAAGACGCCCCCCGGGTAGTAACCGGCGTGCACTCCCTGCGTGCTGTCCGCTGACCGTTCGAGGTCGCGGATCGCATCGTGCGGCAGGGTGACCGGCTGGGGCGCAGTGCCCGCGGTGACCGATTCGAAGGCGCCGAGCTTGGGTCCGACGGTCCAGCCGTCGAGGAACGGGATACGGATCATGGAGCCATTCTTCCGGAGTGCCGGAGCTGGCGCGGACACGGGGCCCGTCAGCCGCCCACGCCCGCCGTGGAGGCTCGCACGACGAGCTCCGGCTCGAAGACGATCTGCTGCGCGGCGCTGGTCGGGTCGTCGATCTCGGCCAGGAGCACGCGAAGGGCGGTCTCACCCATGAGCTGACTCGGCTGCCGCACCGACGAGAGCGGCACGACGGCGGCGGACGCGAAGTCGATGTCGTCGAACCCGATGATCGCGATCTCCTCCGGCACGCGGATGCCGTGGCGCGCCAGAGCCTGCAGGACCCCCATCGCGATGAGGTCGTTCGCCGCGAACACGGCGTCCGGGTCGCTCCTGCGGGGGGCGCGCCGCGATCGCCTCGCCCGTCGCGCGGCCGTCGGCGACGCTGGCACCCGGTGTCGGCAGGGTTTCGAACTCGACATCATCGGCACTGTCGACGGCGCGGCGGGCACCCGCCTGGCGGTCCACGATCTGGCGGATGTCGAACGGGCCGCCGGTGAACAGGATGCGCCGGCGCCCCGTCTCGATCAGGTGGCTCGCTGCCAGCCAGCCGCCCAGGTCGTCGTCGACGCTCACAGAGCTGAACTGCTCGTCTTCGCTGCGGCGGTCCACCAGAACCGCAGGCGTTCCCCGCTCGCGGAGGCGGCGCAGCTGCGGCCCCACCTCCCGATAGGGCGAGATCAGGATGCCGCGCACGCGCTGCTCCTCGAACAGATCGAGGTAGCCTGCCTCGCGGTCGACATCGTCGTCGCTGTTGCCGAGGATCACCGACAGCCCGTGCCGCGCGGCCTCGCTCTCCGCGCCGCGCGCAAGATCGGTGAAGAACGGGTTGCGCACGTCGAGCACGACGAGCCCGACCGTGGAGCTGCGGCCGACGCGCAGCTGCCGCGCCGCGTCGTTGCGCACGTAGCCGAGCTCCTCGATGGCCTCGCGGACCCGGCGGACGGCATCCGGCGATACCTTCTCGCGGTGGTTGAGCACGTTCGACACGGTGCCGACCGACACGCCGGCGCGACCTGCGACATCGCGGATGTTCGCGGTCATCGCGGGACGAACCCGAGGGTGCTGGCCCGCGGGACGAGCTCCGGTTTGAAGACGCGATGCCGCGACGAGACCGACTTGTCCTCCATGACGTCGAAGAGCAGATCCACCACCGCCACGCCGAACCCTTCGTGGCGGCCCCGCACCGTGCTGAGCGGGATGATCGACGCCTCCGCGAACTCGTTGTCGTCGTACCCGACGAGCGCCAGCTCCTCGGGCACCCGAACGCCGCCCGCGACGAGGGTCTGCAGGATGCCGAGCGCGAGCAGGTCGTTCACCGCGAAGATGCCGTCAGGTCGCGAGTCGAGCGGGCGGCTGAGCAGTGCCGCGGCGACCAGCACGACCCCCGCGGATCGTTCGGTCGGGCTCGTTGATCACCTCGAGCGTCGCGGTTCCGACCGCGCTCACGGCCTCGCTTGCCCCGGCCAGACGATCGGCCACCTGCGGGATGCCGAGCGGTCCGCCGACGAAGGCGATGCGGCGGCATCCGACGCTGAGCAGATGATCCATCGCCTGACGCCCGCCGTCGACGTCATCGAGCGACACCGACGCCTGCTCGTGCGACCGGGCCGCCTGACCCACCAGCACCGACGGCGTGCCACGGCCGCGCACGGCGGCCAGGCGATCCTCGATGGGCAGGTGCGAGGAGACGATCAATCCGCGCACCTGATGCTGCTCGAACACCCGGAGGTAGGCATCCTCCCGTTCCCGGCTGCGGTGCGAGTTCGCGAGGAACACGCTCACCCCGAAGTCGGATGCCCGGCGCTCGACGCTCTCCGCGATCTCGGCGAAGTAGGGATTGCTCACATCCGGTGCGATGTACCCGATCACCGTGCTGATGCCCATGCGCAGCTGCCGGCCGGCGTTGCTCGGGATGAAGCCGAGCGTCTCGATCGAGGCGCGGATGCGGTCCGCCTTCTCGGAGGAGACCTTGTCGGGGTGGTTGAGGAAATGCGAGACCGTGCCGACGGCGACCCCCGCATGCGCGGCGACCTCCCGAATACCGACCCTGGCCATCCCGCCGCCTCCTCGCGCACGTCGCGCCCCCTCGGAGACGTGCGTTGAACACGACTGTACAACAGGACGGGATGCCGCACGGTGGCGCATCGGAACGTTTCAATGCGAGACTGTCACAACGTAACAATCCGTCCCTCACGGGCAAGAGAGGAACCACCCGATGACCGTCCGGATCGCCGCTCCGAGCATCGAGCACCATCGCAGCGCCCTCGGCATCGGCGAGTCCGCGCCGCGACTGTCGTGGATCATCCAGAGCGCGCCATCCGGCTGGGCGCAGAGCGCCTACGAGGTCGAGATCGCCCGCGCCGGATCGGAGGAGACCTTCGCCGTCGCGGGGTCCGACCAGGTGCTGGTCGCCTGGCCGGACGCGCCGCTGCGGTCGCGCGAGCGCGCGCGAGTGCGCGTCCGCGTCGCGGGCGTCGACGGCACGTGGTCCGAGTGGAGCCCGGCGACGACAGTCGAAGCCGGCCTGCTCGAGCCGTCCGACTGGAGCGCGCGACCCGTGGGCGCCGCGTGGAAGGAGGACCCCGATTCCGACGACCGGCGCCCCTCGCTCGTCCGCACCGACTTCGAGGTCGGCGAGGGACTGATGCTCCGCGCGCCTGTATGCGACGGCGCACGGACTCTACGAGGCGGAGCTCAACGGATCGCGCGTCGGCGACGATGCCCTGTCGCCGGGCTGGACGGTGTACCCGAAGCGACTCCGCTACTACACCTACGACGTCACCGACCTGCTGCGCCCCGGCCGAAACGCGATCGGCGCCTGGCTCGGCGACGGCTGGTACCGCGGCCGGCTGGGCTGGCGCGGAGGCTTCCGCAACGTGTTCGGCGACGACCTCTCGTTTCTCGGGCAGCTGGAGCTGACCTACAGCGACGGTCGCCGCGAGACGGTGGCGACGGATGCCGCGTGGAAGGCCGCACCGTCGCCCATCCTGCGCAGCGGCATCTACGACGGCGAGGACTACGACGCCCGCGACGAGCCGGCCGGGTGGTCCAGCCCCGGCTTCGCCGACGACGCGTGGGAAGCGGTCGCCGTGCGCGAACGCGACCCGGGAACGCTCGTCGCTCCCACCGCGCCGCCCGTGCGGTGCACGGAGGAGGTGCTGCCCGTCGAGCTTCTCACCGCGCCCTCCGGCGCGCGCATCCTCGACTTCGGCCAGAATCTCGTCGGTCGCGTGCGCATCCGCGTGGCGGGTCAGGCGGGAACGACCGTCCGCCTGCGCACAGCCGAGGTGCTGCAGGACGGCGAGCTCTACACCCGCCCTCTGCGGCAGGCGCGCTCGACCGACCACTACACCCTCGCCGGCCGTGCGGAAGGCGAGGAGTGGGAGCCCCGCTTCACCTTCCACGGATTCCGCTACGCCGAGGTGGACGGCTGGCCGGGCGATCTCGATGCCGCGGTCGCCGCGGGAGACCTCGTCGCCCGGGTCTACCACACCGACCTCGAGCGCACAGGGTGGTTCGAGACCTCGGATCCGCTGGTGAACCGTCTTCATGAGAACGTCGTGTGGGGCATGCGCGGCAACTTCGTCGACATCCCGACCGACTGCCCGCAGCGTGATGAGCGGGTCGGGTGGACGGGCGATATCCAGGTCTTCGCTCCGACCGCGTCGTTCCTGTACGACGCGTCGGGCATGCTCAGCGGCTGGCTGCGGGATGTCGCCGCCGAGCAGCTGCCGGACGGCACCATCCCCTGGTACGTCCCGGTGATCCCCGCCCACACGATGTGGACGCCGATCCGCCCGGGCGCCGCGTGGGGCGACGTCGCGACCCTCACCCCGTGGACCCTCTACGAGCGCTTCGGCGACGCCGGTGTGCTCGAGGCGCAGTTCGACAGCGCGCGCCGCTGGGTCGACCTCGTCGCCTCGCTCGCGGGCCCGGACCGGCTGTGGAACACCGGCTTCCAGCTCGGCGATTGGCTGGACCCCGCCGCTCCCCCGCAGGATCCGGCCGATGCCCGCACCGACCGCTATCTCGTCGCGACCGCGTACTTCGCGAAGTCGGCGCGGACGGTGTCCGAGATGGCGGCGGTGCTCGGTCTCACCGATGACGAGGCTCGATATCTCGAGCTCGCGGACGAGATCGACGCCGCGTTCGCGGCCGAGTACCTGCTGCCGGACGGCCGGATGACCAGCGACGCGCAGACCGCGTACGCGCTGGCCATCGCGTTCGACCTGATTCCCGACGCGGTGCGCCGTGCAGCGGCGGGTGAGCGGCTGGCCGAGCTGGTCAGCGAGGCGGACAACCGCATCGCGACCGGATTCGTCGGGACGCCGCTGGTCTCGGACGCACTGACCGCGACCGGACACCTCGACAGGGCGTATGACCTCCTCCTCGAGCGCGAGTGCCCGTCCTGGCTGTACCAGGTGCTCATGGGTGCGACGACGGTCTGGGAGCGCTGGGACAGCCTGCTGCCCGACGGTGACGTCAACCCGGGCACCATGACCTCCTTCAACCACTACGCCCTGGGTGCGGTCGCGGATTGGCTCCACCGCGTCGTCGGCGGCCTGGCCCCGGCGGAGCCGGGATATCGGGTGGTGCGCTTCGCTCCCCAGCCCGGCGGAGGGCTGACGTCGGCGTCTGCGCGGCACCGGACTCCATACGGTGAGGCATCGATCCAGTGGCGCTCGGGGCATGACCGCCTGACCGTCGAGGTCACCGTGCCCGTGGGTGCGACCGGCATCCTCGAGCTGCCGGGTCTGCCCGCAGAGAGCCTCGGCCACGGCTCGCACCGCCGGGAGACCGAGGTGCCCGTCCCCGTCGGCTGAAGCCCGCGCCGCGGGTTGACGTCGGATCGGGTCATGGCTTACAGTGAATTGAATCGATTCACTGACTACGGAAACCTCAACGAAGAGTCCCATGACAACCGCCCAGCGCATCTGCTTCCAGCTTCAGGTCAAGCCCGAGCTGCTCGCCGAGTACGTCGAGCGCCACACTCCGGTGCGGCCGGAGATGCTCGCCGAGATCGCAGCATCCGGTCGCCGCAACTACTCCCTCTACCTCGCCGAGGGAGGTCGGCTGATCGGCTACTACGAGACCGACGACGACGACGCCGCGCAGGCGTATCTGGCGGCATCCGAGGTCGCGGCCGCATGGGAGGCCGAGATGAGCCCCTTCTTCGTCGGCCTGGACGGCCGGCCGGACCAGGGCGCCACCGCGCTCACCGAGATCTTCCACCTCGAAGACCAGCTGGCCGAAGCATCCGTGCCGGGCGAACGTCAGCGTGGCGAAGCGCCGGTGCTGAGCAAGCGTCAGCGCGACGAAGCATCCGCGGTCTCGCCGTCGAAGCCCGCACCCCTCAATGAAGAAAGCGACACACCGTGAGCATCCTCTCCCCCGACGCACAGTCCCAGCTCGCCTCCCAGGGCATCGAACTGCCCTCCTGGGCGTTCGGCAACTCCGGCACCCGGTTCAAGGTGTTCACGACGCCGGGCACGCCGCGCGATCCGTTCGAGAAGATCGCGGATGCCGCGGAGGTCAACCGTGTGACGGCGCTCGCCCCGAGCGTCGCGCTGCACATCCCGTGGGACAAGGTCGAGGACTACGCTGTGCTGCGCCGCCACGCCGAAGACCTCGGTGTGGAGCTGGGCACGATCAACTCGAACACCTTCCAGGACGACGACTACAAGTTCGGAGCGCTCACCCACGAGGACGCCGGGGTGCGCCGAAAGGCGATCGACCATCACCTCGAGTGCATCGACATCATGGATGCAACCGGCTCGCGCGACCTCAAGATCTGGCTCGCCGAGGGATCGAACTACCCCGGACAGGCCGACCTGCGCGGTCGGCAGGACCGGCTGCACGAGTCCCTGCAGGAGATCTACGCTCGCCTCACGGGTGAGCAGCGACTGGTGCTCGAGTACAAGTTCTTCGAGCCGTCGTTCTATCACACCGACGTTCCGGACTGGGGTACGTCCTACGTTCAGGTCGCCGCGCTCGGCGATCGCGCCATGGTCTGCCTCGACACCGGTCACCACGCGCCTGGGACCAACATCGAATTCATCGTGATGCAGCTGCTGCGCCTCGGAAAGCTCGGCTCGTTCGATTTCAACTCGCGCTTCTACGCCGACGACGACCTGATCGTCGGCGCGGCCGATCCGTTCCAGCTGTTCCGCATCCTGTTCGAGGTGATCCGCGGTGGCGGCCTGAACAACTCCGACGTCGCCTTCATGCTCGACCAGTGCCACAACGTCGAGAAGAAGATCCCCGGTCAGATCCGCTCCGTTCTGAACGTGCAGGAGATGACCGCCCGCGCACTGCTGGTGGACGCCGATGCCCTCCGCGCCGCGCAGGTCTCAGGCGACGTCCTCGCCGCGAACGCTGTGATGATGGACGCCTTCTACACGGACGTCCGTCCGGCCCTCGCCGAATGGCGCGAGTCGCGCGGTCTCCCGGCCGACCCGATGGCCGCCTTCGCGGCATCCGGCTACCAGGAGAAGATCGAAGGCGACCGCGTCGGCGGTGTGCAAGCCGGTTGGGGAGCGTAGTGGTTCGACAAGCTCACCACCCGGAGGGCACCGAGCCGTACTCTGCGGCCGGGGGCCTCGTGCGGGTGTACCCGCCGACGAGCCCGACCGGCATGATCCCGAACGGCGCGGGTCTGATCTGGGCGCACGGCGGCGGCTTCGCCGGCGGCGACCTCGACATGCCCGAGGCCGATGGGGTTGCACGCGCCCTCGCCGCCCGCGGAGTCACAGTGGTGTCGGTCGACTATCCGCTCGCGCCGACGCCTCAGGCCTGGGGCGCGGCGCGCGGCACGCCGGTCAAGGACGGTGTGCACTACCCCGCGGCCTCCGATGCGATCATCGCCGCGTTCCGCTGGGCGTTCGACTCGGAGCTCTGCCCCGGCCCGTGGGCGCTCGGGGGCGCGAGCGCCGGCGCCAACCTGGCCGCAGGCGCGACCCTGCGCCTTCTTCGCGACGTCGGCCTCTCCCCCGCCCTCGTCGTGCTCGCCTATCCGACGCTGCTCGCCGTCCAGCCAGAACCGGATGCCGCACTGCGGGCCGCGCTGGATGCCGACCCCGAGGCGGACACGTTCGGGCCCGACGCCGTGCTCGGCATGTACGAGAACTACCTCGGCGGTCCGGTCGACGCAGCACCGCTGCCCGCGGTCCCCGGCCTCGCGACCGTCGAAGAGCTTGCGCTGTTCCCTCCGACCCTCATCATCAACGGCGAGGTCGACGAGCTGCGCGTCTCGGGCGAGCATTTCGCCCGTACGCTCGCCGCCGCCGGGCGCGACATCGTGACGCTCACCGAGCCCGGCACCCGGCACGGGCACCTCAATCGTCCCGAAGAAGCGGCGGCTGCGGCATCCATCGATCGCATCGCCGCCCGCCTGGGCGCCCTGCCTCCCGCCTCGGACCGACACATCGCCGCGCGAACCCACACCTCCACGCTGCCCGAATCTGCGAGCGCGACCGTGTCGGCTCACATCCCCGCAAACCTCCACCGAAGGAACCCCCTCATGACCAATTCCGCCGCCGCCGATCTGATCGCGCGCTCAAATCGCCTCGGGGCCGACCCGAAGAACACCAACTACGCCGGCGGCAACACGTCGGCCAAGGGCACCGAGACCGATCCGGTCACCGGCGAGCCGGTCGAGCTGCTGTGGGTGAAGGGCTCCGGCGGTGACCTCGGAACGCTCACCGAAGCCGGCCTCGCCGTGCTGCGCCTCGACCGCATGCGCGCACTCGTTGACGTGTACCCGGGAATCGACCGCGAGGACGAGATGGTCGCCGCGTTCGACTACTGCCTGCACGGCAAGGGCGGAGCGGCACCGTCCATCGACACGGCGATGCACGGACTGGTGGATGCCGCCCACGTCGACCACCTGCATCCCGACTCGGGCATCGCGATCGCCACCGCGAAGGACGGCGCCAAGCTCACCAAGAGGATCTTCGGCGGCAAGGTCGTCTGGGTGCCGTGGCGCCGCCCCGGCTTCCAGCTGGGCCTGGACATCGCGGCGATCAAGGCCAAGAATCCCGAGGCGATCGGCTGCATCCTCGGCGGGCACGGCATCACCGCCTGGGGCGACACGTCGGAGCGAGGCCGAGGCGAACTCGCTGTGGATCATCGAGACCGCGCAGGCCTACATCGATGCCAATGGCAGGAAGGAGCCCTTCGGCAAGGAGCGCAAGAGGTTCGGAGCGCTGGAGGAGGACGAGCGCCGGGCTCGCGCCGCCGCCCTGGCCCCCACGATCCGCGGTCTCGCCTCGCATGACAAGCCGATGGTGGGCCATTTCACAGACGACCCCCGCGTGCTGGAGTTCCTCGCGTCAGCGAAAGCCCCGAAGCTCGCCGAGCTCGGCACCAGCTGCCCCGACCACTTCCTGCGCACCAAGGTCAAGCCGATGCTGCTCGACCTCCCCTCGCGATGCGCCGGCGGAGAAGCAGATCGCGCGGCTCAAGGAGCTGCACGAGGAGTATCGCAAGGACTACACCGCGTACTACGACAAGCACGCGACGGCCTCCTCGCCCGCGATCCGCGGCGCCGACCCGCTGATCGTCCTCGTGCCGGGCGTCGGCATGTTCAGCTTCGGCGCCAACAAGCAGACCGCCCGGGTCGCCGGCGAGTTCTACCTCAACGCGATCAACGTGATGCGCGGCGCCGAGGCGCTGTCGACCTACTCGCCGATCTCGGACGCCGAGAAGTTCCGCATCGAGTATTGGGCGCTCGAGGAGGCGAAGCTGCAGCGGATGCCGAAGCCGAAGACGCACCAGGGTCGCATCGCGTTCGTCACGGGCGCAGCATCCGGAATCGGCAAGGCCATCGCGACGCGCCTCGCCGCGGAGGGCGCGTGCGTGGTGGTCGCCGATCTCGACCTGGAGAAGGCGCAGGCGGCCGCTGCCGAACTCGGCGGCACGGATGTCGCGATCGGCGTCGCCGCGAACGTCGCCGACGCCGAGGGCGTGCAGGCCGCGATCGATACGACCGTGCTCGCGTTCGGCGGCATCGACCTGGTCGTCAACAATGCCGGGCTCTCGCTTTCCAAGCCGCTGCTGGAGACCACCGAGAAGGACTGGGACCTGCAGCACGACGTCATGGCGAAGGGCTCGTTCCTGGTGTCGAAGGCCGCCGCGAAGGCTCTGATCGAGCAGGGCATGGGCGGAGACGTCATCTACATCTCGTCGAAGAACTCCGTTTTCGCCGGCCCGAACAACATCGCGTACTCGGCGACCAAGGCCGACCAGGCCCATCAGGTGCGCCTGCTGGCCGTCGAGCTCGGCGAGTACGGGGTGCGGGTCAACGGCATCAACCCCGATGGTGTCGTCCGCGGCTCCGGCATCTTCGCCTCCGGATGGGGCGCCAACCGCGCCGCGACCTACGGCGTCGACGAGCAGGACCTCGGCAAGTTCTACGCTCAGCGGACGATCCTCAAGCGCGAGGTCGTGCCCGAGAACGTCGCCGACGCGGTCTACGTCCTGACCGGGCCTGAGCTGACCCGCACGACGGGGCTGCACATCCCGGTCGACTCCGGCGTCGCCGCCGCGTTCCTGCGATGAGCGCGGCGCCTGCGGCATCCCGAGTGCACGGCTTGGCGCCGACTGCACGGGCTGCGCACGCCGCGAACACGTCCGCTCGTCGCGAAGCCGTGCAGTCGGCGCGAGCGGCAGCGCGATGACGACCGGTGCGGTCGCCGCCGTCGACCTCGGAGCGACGAGCGGCCGGGTGATCCTCGGCCACGTCGGGCCCGACACGCTCGAGACCGAGACCGTGACGCGCTTTGCGAACACCCCGGTGCAGCTCATCGACGGTCTGCATTGGGACATCCTCGGCCTCTACGGAGCCGCGCTCGGCGGGCTGCGCGACGCGTTCCGGGCCGAGCCCGAGATCGCGAGCATCGGCGTCGACGCATGGGCCGTCGACTACAGCCTCCTGCGCGGCGGCCGGCTGCTCGGCGAGCCGTTCCACTACCGCGACGCGCGCACCGAGCGCGGCGTCGCCGCCGTCCACGAGCGGATGCCGCATGCCGGCCTGTACGCGCGCAACGGCCTGCAGTTCCTGCCGTTCAACACGCTGTACCAGTTCGCCGCCGAGGACCCGGAGGTGCTGGCGTTCGCGGACTCGGCGCTGCTCATCCCCGATCTGATCGGATACTGGCTCACCGGCGCAGCGCGCGCCGAGCTGACGAACGCCTCGACCACCGGGCTCCTGCGGGTCGCCGATCAGGCGTGGGACGACGAGCTCCTCGCCGCGCTCGGCCTGCCCCGCGGCATCCTGCCCCCGCTCATCGCACCCGGCGACTGCCTCGGCACGCTGCTGCCGGACGTCGCGGCATCGATCGGGGCCGGGAGCTCGGCAGGCGTCACCGCCGTCGGATCGCACGACACGGCCTCGGCCGTGGTCGCGGTGCCCATGCAGGCGGATGCCGCGGCCTACATCTCCTGCGGGACCTGGGGGCTGGTCGGAGTGGAGGTTCCTCGCCCGGTGCTCACCGACGCGGCGCGCGAGGCGAACTTCACGAACGAGGGCGGCGTGGACGGCAGAGTCCGGCTGCTGCACAACATCATGGGGCTCTGGGTGCTGAGCGAGGCGGTCCGCACGTGGGAGCGCGCCGGGCACCCGATCGACCTGCCGACACTGCTCGATTCCGCAGAAGAGGTGACCGGCGCGGTTCCGGTCTTCGACGTCAACGACCCTCGCTTCCTTCCGCCGGGCGACATGCCCGCCCGCATCGACGCGTGGTGCTCGGAGCACGGCGTGGCTGCTCCGCGCACCCGAGCCGAGTACGCCCGCAGCATCGTCGAGTCGCTCGCGCAGGCGTTCGCCGAGACCGCACACCAGGCGGGACGCATCGGCGGCGTCGACGTGCGCACGATCCACATCGTCGGCGGCGGCGCCCTGAACGAGCTCCTCTGCCAGCGCACGGCCGACCGCTCCGGACTTGCGGTGCTCGCCGGTCCGGTGGAGGCGACGGCGCTCGGCAACGTCCTGGTGCAGGCCCGGGCCGGCGGGCTGGTCACCGGGTCGCTCGAGGCGCTTCGAAACCTGGTGACGCGGACCCACGCGCCGCGCCGATACGAGCCGCGCGCATGAGCGGCTATGGGATGGCGTTCGACGCCGGGCCCCGGGCCTTCTCGACCGCGACGTCTTCGGGCATGGCGGATGGTCGGGCACCGAGTTCTGGGTGCACCCCGGCGCGGTGTGGCATGGGTGCTCCTGACGAATCAGGCCGAGCGACCGGGTGTCGACATGGACGAGGTCGACAACGCGATCGTCGCAGGGCTGTGAGAGACCGACTCGTCTAGTGTTTGCGCATGGGGCTCGAACCGCTGGACGCGAACCAGCCGCCCGAGCGGTTCTACCGCGGCGGCGCGAAGATCGACCGCTTCCGCGGGACCGCCAAAGGGCCGGATCGCCGTCCCGAGGACTGGGTGGGCTCGACCACCACACTGGCCGGTGAGAAGCGCCTGGGGCTGACCCATTTGCGCGATGGCCGGCTGCTCGCGGACGCGATCGAGCGTGATCCGGCGCACTGGCTGGGCGAGGATCACCTCGCGGCGTTCGGCACGTCGACCATGCTGCTGGTCAAACTGCTGGATGCCGGGCAGCGCCTTCCGGTCCACGCCCATCCCGACGACGAATTCAGCCGCGAGCACCTGCACCACGCGTTCGGCAAGGCGGAGGCGTGGTACGTCCTCGACGGCGGGACGGTGCATCTGGGGCTGCGGCGGGATGTCGATCCGCGTCGCCTGGCGGGGCTCGTCGCCTGGCAGGACACCTCGGCGCTGATCGAACTCCTGCACGAGCGGGAGGTAGAGCCGGGCGACGTGGTCTACGTGCCGCCGGGCGAGCTTCACGCCGTCGGCTCCGGTGTGTTCCTGCTGGAGCTGCAGCAGCCGGAAGACCTCTCGATCCTCCTGGAGTGGGACGGCTTCGAGCTCGACGGGCAGCGGGACGGGCATCTCGGCGTGGGCTTCGACCTCGCCCTCCAGGCGGTGACGACCGAGGGTCGGAGCTCGAGCGATGTCGACCGGTGGATCCGCGCGGCCGACCAGGGCGACAGCATCCTCCCCGAGGAGGCGGATCGGTACTTCCGCCTCGAACGCCGGGCGGTGGAGGGGCAGACTGTGATCGCGCCGGGCTTCGCCATCCTCGTCGTGGAGGACGGCGCACTGACGTTGACCACCGCGACCAGACAAGCGCTCCGCGTCGCTCGGGGCAGCACGCTCGCGCTTCCACACGGCGAGGGAGCGCTGACCGCGTCCGGCGAGGGAACCGTCCTCATCTGCCGCCCGCCCGATCCGCCCTCGCGCGGCCGGTCAGAGGTCTAGGGCGACCGCCGCTCCCGTCCGAGTGCGGTCAGAGATAGCGACGGGTGGTCGCACGGTAGTCGCGATACTCGTCGCCGAATGCGCGCTCGAGCGCGACCTCCTCGCGGAGCACCTCGCGGTGGACCGCGGTCGCCGCCGCCGCAGCGCCGAGAAGGAGCCAGACCGAGCGGGTCAGGGTCGCGAGGCCGAGGAGCGCGAACGACCACGCGAGGTACATCGGGTTGCGGCTGACGCCGAACGCACCGCGACGCACGAGCCCATCGGTGCGATCGACGATGACACCCGCTCGCGTTGACGATGCGACGGCCCACGACCCGAACGCGACGGCGGCGGCAATGACCGGCCAGCCCGCCGCAGCCGCCACCCGTCGTCCGATCGGGATGCGCAAGGGTGCGATGGCCGCAAGGAGTCCGCCCGCTGCCAGCGCGATCAGGTGCGCCTCGGGAAGCGGAACATTCCTCCACCATCGGGGCCGATCCTGCGCGGGACCGGTGCCGCTTCGCTCACTCCCGCTCATTGCCGAGTCCTGTCACGCTTCGCGTGTAATCGTCCTTCGATACGCGGCTGCGCCGCTACTCAGGAACCGCCGACGATTACGAGCGAAGCTCACGCTTCCCTCGTGATCGTTACCTTCACGTGCAGCTGCGACTTGAACGGCCCGGCGTAGACGCCGCGCAGGGGCGGGACGTCGTTGTAGTCGCGGCCGCGGCCGACGAGCACGTGGCGATCGCCGATGTCGATGTTGTTGGTGGGGTCGAAGCCCTGCCACCCGCCGGCGAACCACTCGACCCACGCGTGGGACTCTCCGGTGACCGGCACGCCGACATCCGTCTCCGGCCTGGGGTGGAAGTATCCGGACACATACCGAGCCGGGATGCCGACCTCGCGCAGCGCGCCGAGCGTGACGTGCGCGATGTCCTGGCACACGCCCTTGCGCGCCTCCCATGCATCCGCCGCGGTCGAGTGAACGCCCGTGATGCCGTGCATGTACTCGACGGCGTTGCCGACCGCCATCGAGATCTCATGCGCGGCTACGCCGGGCTTGTCGTGCTGCGAGGCGATGGAGCGGGCGATGTCGGCGATCTCGGGATGCGGCTTGGTGCGCGGCGTCTGCCCCATCTGCTCCACGGTCTCGATCGACCGCAGCACCTCGCCGTTGAGGCCATCCCAGGTGATGTCGACGTGCTCCATCGATCGCGGTCGCACCTCGACGAGCGAGCGGGCCGATATGGTCAGGGCACTGTGCGGCGACAGCACGTCGAACGCGGCCACGCGCGTGCCGAAGTAGTCGACGTACTGGTTGACCGATGCCGACGGTTCGATGTCCAGCGATGAGCTGAGCACGAACTGGCTGTCGGTGGACGTCGGCAGCATCCGTGCCTCGTTGTACGAGGCCGAGACGTCGCCCTGGTAGGAGAAGCCGGTCTGATGCTCGATCCGGAGCCTTTTCATGAGATCTCTCCGATCCAGCTCGGCTCGGCCTGGGTGGGGAAGAAGCGCGCCTTGATCGCTTCCGACGCCTCCCGGGTGACCTTCTGCACGCGGTCCATGTGCTCGGGCAGCTCGCCCAGGATCTCGCTGATCGGGCGGTACTCGAGGTCGTTGCGGATCTGGCCGAGAGCACGCAGCACCGTGTTGGAGTGGCCTACCCGATCGGCGCGCGGGTCGATTGCGCTCATGCAGTCTTCGGCGGTCTGGATGGAGTAGATGATCGAGCGCGGGAACAGGCGGTCCAGGAGCAGGAACTCTGCGGCGTTGCGGGCGCTCGGCATTCCCCGGTACGTGCGCAGGTAGGCCTCGTAGGCGCCGCACGATCGCAGGATGGTCGTCCACGAGGGACCGGACGCCTGGGTCAGCGATCGGGTCGCGAGCAGTCGGGCGGTCATGTCGGCCCGTTCGATGCTTCGCCCGAGCGTGAAGAACTGCCAGGCCTCGTCGCGGCTCGTCGACGAGTCGACCGTGCCGACGGCGAGCGCGGCGCGCTCGCGCACCCACTTGAAGAACTCGTGCACCTTGTCGGTCTGCAGGCGGCGCGGCATCCGCGAGTTCGTCGTGTTGAGCGTCTCCCACAGTTCGGTCGAGACGATCTCGCGGGCGCGACGGGCGTTCTCGCGCGCCGCTTGGAGTGCGTACGAGATGCTCGCGGGGTTGGTGCGGTCGACGGCCAGCTTGGCGAGCACATCTCCGCGGCGGACCGTTTCATCGGCCGCCGGCGGGATCGATCCCATGACCAGCAGGAGTGATCGGCACGCGGTGTCTTCGTCGATCCAGGGATCTTCGAGCAGCAGCTGCAGGTGCACGTCGAGGATGCGCGCGGTGCCGTCGCTGCGTTCGATGTACCGGCCGATCCAGAACAGACTTTCGGCGATGCGACTCAGCATGGACGGAGACCCTTCTCCGCAGCGGTTGTCGAGTAGGTCGCGCAGCGACCGTATCGAGACACGGCGATGCGACTCAGCATCCCGCGCCGCCGATGTCCGGTGCCCTGAGCTTGTCGAACGGCCGGAACGTCAAGGGCTCGAGCAGGGCGCCGGACGCTCCCTGGGTCTGCCTCTGCGTCTGCGCCTGCTGCTGCTGCTGCTCCTGCTGCTCGACACGCGTGCGCGGACGATCCTGCGGCGAGTGCGACGGCGCCGGCTGACCGTCGTAGATGATCGGGATGGCGGCGGTGATCGTCGCCGCCTGGTCGGCCACGAGCCCTGCCAGGCCGCTCCCCTGCCCGTACTCCACGTGCGACGGCGCCGAGCCGCCGACGATCCACGTGTCCTTGGACCCGCCGCCCTGGCTCGAGTTGACGACCAGCTCGCCCTCGGGCAGCGCCACGCGCGTCAGGCCGCCGGGAAGCACCCAGACGTCGTCACCGTCGTTGACGGCGAAGGGACGCAGGTCGGCGTGGCGCGGACGCATGCCGTCCTCCACGAGGGTCGGGATGGTCGAGAGCATGACGACGGGCTGCGCGATCCAGCCGCGCGGGTCCGCGATCAGGCGGTCGCGCAGCTTGCCGAGTTCTGCCGGCGAGGCATCCGGGCCGACCACCAGGCCCTTGCCGCCGGAACCGTCGACGGGCTTGACCACCAGCTGGTCCAGCCGGTCCAGCACCTCTTCCAGCGCACCCGGGTCTTCGAGGCGCCAGGTGTCGACGTTCTTGAGGATCGGCTCCTCGGCGAGGTAGTAGCGGATGAGGTCGGGCACATAGGTGTAGAGGAGCTTGTCGTCGGCGACGCCGTTGCCCACGGCGTTCGCGATGGTGACGTTGCCCAGTCGCGCAGCGAGCATGAGACCGGGGGCGCCCAGCATCGAATCCGCGCGGAACTGGAGCGGGTCCAGGAAGTCGTCGTCGACGCGCCGGTAGATGACGTCGACGCGCTTGGGCCCGCGGGTCGTCCGCATGAAGACCTTGCCGCCCACGCAGAGCAGGTCGCGGCCCTCCACGAGCTCGACGCCCATGAGCCGGGCGAGGAGGGTGTGCTCGAAGTAGGCGGAGTTGTAGACGCCGGGGGTGAGCACGACGACGTTCGGGTCCTCCACTCCGGGCGGCGCGGAGGCGCGCAGGGCCGCGAGCAGCTTGTTCGGGTAGTCGCCGACCGGGCGGACCCGCATCGAGACGAACAGCTCGGGGAGGGTCTGGGCCATCACGCGGCGGTTCGAGATGACGTAGCTGACGCCCGAGGGCACCCGCACGTTGTCTTCGAGCACCCGCATCTCGCCGTGCTCGTCCCGGATCAGGTCGATGCCCGACACCTGGATGCGCACGCCGTTGGCGCTGTGGATGCCGGCAGCCTGACGGTAGAAGTACTGGGATGACGCGATCAATCCGGCCGGGAGCACGCCGTCGCGCACGCAGTGCTGGCGCCCGTACGCATCGTCCAGGAAAGCCTCGAGCGCGCGCACGCGCTGCTTGACTCCGGCCTCCACGCGCGACCACTCGTCGAAGGTGATCACGCGGGGGACGGCATCCAGCGGGAACGGCCGTTCCTCACCGGCGAAGTCGAACGTGACGCCCTGGGCGAGGTACGAGCTGGCGAGCGATTCGGTCCGGCCCCGCAGCTCTTCCTGCGTCATCTTCGCGAGTGCCTGGTACAGCTCCCGGTAGGCCTCGCGGGACTCCGCGGCGTCGCCAGGATGAGACGGGGCACCGAACATCTCATCGAACGCAGGGACGCCAGAAGCCGTCTTGCGGGGCGCCAACGTGGAGCCGTAGCCGTCGAAGAGATCACCCATGCGACGACTCTAGTCCGGGGCGTGTTGCCCGCATGTTTCGGTCTCAGGCGCCGCACGCGACGACCCTGTCCGCCCTGCGCGAGCGTAGGCTCAAGCCGTGGCGAGGACGGCAAGGGGAAGGCGGCTCGCGGCGGCGGGGGCGGGCATAGCTGCGGCACTGCTGGGCGCCGGAGTCGGCGAATTGACGGCCACGCTGATGGCGCCCGAGGCGAGCCCCTTCGCGGTGATCGGCTCAGCTCTCATCGACCTGGCTCCGCCGTGGGCGAAGGATGCCGCGATCGCGCTCTTCGGCACGAACGACAAGATCGCGCTGCTGGTCGGCATCGGCATCGTCCTGACGGGGATCGCGGCTCTGGCCGGCCTGATCGAACTGCGGTGGCCGCCCTGCGGAATCGCCGTGATGGTGGTCTTCGGCGGGGTGGGGGCGCTCGCTGCGGTCACCCGCGCCAACGCCGGTCCGCTCGACTGGGTGCCGTCGGTGGTCGCGGGAGTCATCGCCGCCATCGCGCTCGGCGTGCTCATGGCGCGAGTGCCCGGCCATGCCAAGGTGGTGCCGATCTCCCAACCCGACCGCATCACCATCCCCCGCGCGACGGAGCCCGCAGAGGATGCGGCGGCCGAGGCACGGCTGCAGCGGCGCACCTTCCTGCTGTGGGTCGGGGGCACTGCGGCGATCGGCATCTTCGCAGCCGTGGGTTCGTCCCTGGCGCGCGCGGGTGTCCACACGGTGGCGGTCATCCGCGACACGCTGAAGCTTCCGGCGGCGGCGTCGCCGGCGCCTCCGATCCCCAGTGGCGCGGAACTCGACATCCCCGGCCTCGCTCCCGTGGTCACGCCCAACGCGCAGTTCTACCGGATCGACACGGCTTTGATCGTCCCCCAGATCGATCCCGCCGACTGGAGCCTGCGGATCCACGGGCTCGTTGCGAACGAGGTGACGATCACCTGGGACGAGCTGATCGCGCTGCCGCTCGAGGAGAGCGTGACGACCCTCGCGTGCGTCTCGAACGAGGTCGGCGGCGAGCTGATCGGCAACGCACTGTGGCTCGGCTACCCGATCCGCGAGCTCCTCGCCCGGGCGGCGCCGACATCCGAGGCCGACATGGTGCTGTCGCGCTCCATCGACGGCTTCACCGCGAGCTCTCCGCTGGAGGCGCTGACCGACGAGCGCAACGCGATCCTCGCGGTCGGCATGAACGGCGAGCCGCTGCCTGCCGAGCACGGCTTCCCGGTGCGGATGGTCGTTCCGGGCCTGTACGGCTACGTGTCGGCCACGAAGTGGGTCACCGAGCTCGAGGTCACCCGATTCGACGCTGCGACCGCCTACTGGACGACCCGTGGATGGTCGGAGCGCGGGCCGATCAAGCTCCAGTCCCGGGTCGACGTGCCGCGCCGGGCCCAGGGGCTCAAAGCGGGTGAGACGGTGATCGCCGGCGTCGCCTGGCAGCAGACGGTTGGCGTTTCGGGCGTGGAAGTGCAGATCGACGATGGTCCGTGGCAGCAGGCGACGCTCGCGACGGCGATCTCCGACGACACCTGGGTGCAGTGGATGCTGCCGTGGACTGCGACCGAAGGAGACCACCTCATCCGGTGCCGGGCGACCAGCAAGTCCGGCGAGGTTCAGACCGAGAAGCGCACCCGCACCGATCCGGACGGCGCGTCCGGCTGGCACGAGCGGTTCCTGACGGTGTTCGCCTAGGACGCTCGGCCGGGGCGGATCCAGGGGTCAGTGCGCGAGCACGATCGCCAGCTGTTCGACGGCCCAATCCAGCTCGGTGCCGCGCACCACCAGCGGCGGTGCGATGCGGATGGTCTGTCCGTGCGTGTCCTTCGCGAGCACACCGCGAGCGAGCAGCTTCTCGGCGACCTGACGGCCGGTCCCCTTCGCGGGATCGATGTCGATCCCCGCCCAGAGTCCCGCGACGCGCACGGCAGTGACTCCGTGTCCGATGAGGCCGTCGAGCTTCGCTTCGAGATGCTCGCCGAGCGCCGCGGCACGGCGCTGGAACTCGCCGGTGGAGAGCATCTCGACCACGCGGGTGCCGACGGCAGCCGCGAGCGGGTTGCCGCCGAACGTCGAACCGTGCTCGCCCGGTCGGATCACGCCGAGGACGTCACGGTCGGCCACGACCGCCGACACAGGCAGGATGCCGCCGCCCAGAGCCTTGCCGAGGAGGTACACATCCGGAACGACGCCTTCGCGGTCGCATGCGAACGTCTCGCCCACCCGGCCCAGACCGGTCTGGATCTCGTCGGCGATGAAGAGCACATTCGTGCGCTCCGTGATCTCGCGGACTGCCCGAAGGTAGCCTTCGGGCGGGATCACGACCCCTGCCTCACCCTGGATCGGCTCGATCAGCACGGCTGCGGTGTTCTCGTCGATTGCGGCCTCGATCGCCGCGGCATCCCCGAACGGAACCGTGACGAAGCCGGGCGCGTACGGTCCGAAGTCGTCGCGCGCCTGCGGATCGTCGCTGAAGCCGACGATCGTCGTGGTCCGCCCGTGGAAGTTGCCGCCCGCCACGATGACGGTCGCGCGGTCGGGCGTGATGCCCTTGACCCGGTAGCCCCAGGCGCGCGCGACCTTGATACCCGTCTCCACGGCCTCGGCGCCCGTGTTCATCGGGAGCACCAGGTCCTTGCCGCAGAGCCTCGCCAACGCCGAGGCGAACACCCCGAGCTGGTCGTTGTGGTACGCCCGGCTCGTGAGGGTCAGGCGTCCGAGCTGCTCCTGCGCGGCGGCGAGGATCGCCGGGTGCCCGTGCCCGAAGTTGAGCGCCGAGTAGGCGGACAGCAGGTCGAGATACCGCTTGCCCTCGACATCGGTCACCCATGCGCCCTCTCCGCGGGCGATGACGACCGGCAGCGGGTGGTAGTTGGAGGCGACGTGCTCCGCCTCGGCCGCGATGATCGCCGAGGTGCTCGCGTCGAGCACCTGCGGGATCGTCATGATCGCGCCCCGCGCAGCTCGAGCGTGCAGCACTTGATGCCACCGCCGCCGAGCAGGAGCTCGGAGAGGTCGACCATGATCGGGTTGTAGCCGCGCTCGCGAAGCTGCTGCTCGAAGCCCTTCGCGCGTGGGGAGATGATGACGTTGTAGCCGTCGCTGGCCGAGTTGAGGCCGAAGACAGATCCGTCTTCGTCCGACACGTGGATCGCATCCGGGAAGCGCTCGGTGAGGATCGCCTGGCTCTGCGCATCGAACGCGGACGGCAGATACGCGATATTGGCGCGCTCCGGGCCGCCGTTCTCCACGCCCTGCACGGGGTCCAGCACCGCCAGCGCCGTGTCGAGGTGGTAGAAGCGCGGGTCGGTGAGCGTCAGCGAGATGACTTCGCGACCGAACACATCGCCGATCTCGCGGTGGCTGTCGCCGGTGGAGCGGAAGCCCGTGCCGGCGAGGATCGTGTCGCCCACCAGCAGGAAGTCGCCCTCCCCCTCATTGACCTCGACCGGCACGCGCGTGTCGTACCCGGCCGCGCGGAACCAGTCGATGAACGGAACCGCTTCGCCGGCCCGCTCCTGGAAACGGAACTTGGGGCCGTACGCGATCCCGTCGATCAGGAACCCGCCGTTCGCGGTGTAGACCATGTCGGGCAGACCTTCGACCGGATCGATCAGTTCGATCTCGTGGCCGAGCGCGATGTACGTGTCGTACAGGTCCTGCCACTGGCGCAGCGCCACGGCGGTGTCGGTAGGGTTCGCCGGCACCATCCAGGGGTTGATGGTGTAGCTGACCGTGAAATGCTCGGGACGGCACATCAGGTAGCGACGCCGGTGCTGCGTGCGGGTCGGTGACGCCTCAGCTTCGGTCCCCGAGCTGGTCGAGGGGGCGGGCGCCGTGTTCTGCGTGGACAAATTCTGCTCCTCAGGCAGGGGCGGCGGACGCTGTCCAGAGGCCCGGCGGTCCCTCTGTCCTGCGCTTGCGCGGCAACCGCGGTCAGAGGGGGCGAGTCGGGCACGCCGGCATCCATTCTCGCATGAGCCGGGCGGTGATCCCTGGCAGCGCTATGCCACGTCGACGACGACCTTGCCGACGGTGTGGCCGGCGTCGACGTGGGCGAGCGCGTCGCGGGCCTCGGCGAAGGCGAACGTGCGCTCGATCACCGGCCGGATGCGGCCCGCCGCGACGAGGGCTGCGAGCTCTCGTGTCGCATCGGGATTCGGGGCGGCGGCGAGGGGACGGATGCGGGGTCCGGGGGTCAGCGACAGCAGGATGCCGCGGAGGATGCGACCGATCGGGCCGGCGAGCCTGCCACCCTCGCCGGAGACGAGCACGAGCGTGCCCGGCGGCCGCGCGAGTCGCCGGAGCGCACGCAGCGGAGCGGCGCCTGCGACGTCGATGATCGCATCGAAGGACGCGTCTGGCAGGTCGGCGGCATCCGTCGTGGTGTAGTCGAACGTGCGCGCTGCGCCCAGGTCCGCTGCGAGCTTCTCGCTGCGCGCACCGCACATCGCCCAGACCTCCGCTCCGCGAGCAGCCGCGAGCTGCACCGCGAAGTGGCCGACGCCTCCGGAGGCGCCGATCACGAGCACCCGCTGGCCGGCCGCAACGGATGCCGCCTCGAGGGCCTGCCACGCGGTCCCGCCGGCAACCGGAAGGCGGCCGCGCTGATCGGCGACAGCTCCGCCGGCCGGTGC
Source organism: uncultured Actinomycetota bacterium (assembly GCA_963717585.1). GTDB lineage: Bacteria > Actinomycetota > Actinomycetes > Actinomycetales > Microbacteriaceae > Microbacterium. Next base: position 116,819 of record CAVQWI010000008.1, read on the forward strand.
ACCAGCAATGAAGCCCGACCGACCGCGTACTCGGCGAGCGTGCCGCCGGGCAGCTCCCCCATGACCTCGTCGCCCACGTCCAGCTCCGTGACCCCCGACCCGAGCGCCACGACGGTACCCGCCACATCCATTCCGCGCGTTGCGAGCCGCGGCCGTCGCAGTCCGAACGCGGGACGGATGAGGAGCGGCTCTCCGCGCATCACCTTGACGTCGCCGGAGTTGATGGAGGCGGCGCGCACCTTGATCAGCACCTCGCCTTCTCCGGGCTGGGGCACCGATATCCGGGACTCCTCGGCGACCTCGGCCCCGCCGTAGCGGGTCTGCCGCCACGCGGTCATCGTGGCGGGGATCCGCGCCGCCGCGGAGGTCATGGCTGCGCCTCGGGGTAGCGGAACACATCGTCGAGGCCGACGCCGAAGACACGAGCGATCTGGAACGCGAGCTCGAGGGAGGGCGAGTAGCGCTCCTGCTCGATGGCGATGAGCGTCTGGCGGGTGACGCCGATGCGCTTGGCGAGTTCGGCCTGGGTGAGCCCGGCGCCTTCGCGGAGCGCGCGGATGGAGTTGGTGACCTTGGTCGGCTTGACCATCAGATCATCCCGCGGCGGTAGGCGATGACGCTCGCGATGCCGCCGAGGAAAGCGGTGAGGAAGAACCCGAAGAACATGGTGTTGGCGATCCAGAACCAGTCGGCCTCGAACGCGCACAGCACGATCACGCCGAGACCGGCGATCACCATGAAGGCCTGCCCCACGCGGCTGCCCATGCGCGCGATGTCCCGGTCGCGCACGTCGGACTTGCCGACGTTGTCCGGGTCGCGCATGCCGGCGAGGATCCCCCACAGGATGCTGATCACGATCGACGCGACGATGCTCCCGACGATGACCCAGAGCATGATCGGCCACCAGACCACGTCGGTCAGCGGTCCGCCGCCCGCCTGCTGCAGCACGACGATCACGTAGACCGCCATGCCGATGACGCTCGCGATGAGTCCCGCCCAGGTGTTGCGCTCCTCGTAGACCATGACCTGCTCCGATGTCTAGAATGTTTGACATCTTCACGGTAGCGCGCTCGCACAGTCGTGTCAAACATTCTTTACTTCGGATCTGCTGGATCGCTGAGTTGCGGCATCCGGTCGCCATCGCTGGTCCTGAACCGGCCGGATGGCGCAAGTCACCCGGCACGACGGGTGAGCCGCGTCAGATGACGGACTCGCTCCAGGCGTCGGGGTTGCCGAACCGATGCGCGGTGATCGTGATCGACTGCTCGTGCAGGAACGGCAGGAGCTCCAGCCGGCCCGCGGTGGTCACCTCATTCGCGTAGATCGCGAGGTCGGGGTCGCCGTCCACTGCCTCCGCGAGCGCTCGATGGAGGGCATCCACGGATTCAGCAGAGCCGACGAGCCGCGCCCGCGCGGCGCGCGCAGACCCCTCGTCCCGCGCCACCATCCGCTCCAGCCATTGCTCCTCACTCTCGACGAAGACCGCGACGCCCTGGTCGCTCAGCGAGCGGCGAACCGCACCGGGCAGTCCGACCGGAGCGCTCACGGTGAAGTCCGACCCCGCCCGGATGCCGGCCACCACGACTCGAAGGAGCGCCTGCCAGGAGGCATCCCCGGTGGCTCGCACGGCGACATCGACCGGCCGGTACCGGAAGAGGTTGCGCTCGACGTGGAGGTGCGAGACGTCGCGCACCTGACCGAACTCGCGGTCCCACGCGAGGGCGTCCGACAGCGCGCCTCGGCGCAGCCACTCGAACGCGTCGTAGCCCAGCGATGGCTGAGCCGCCTCGATGACGCCGCTGATGCGGGAGTCGAGTCCGCGAAGATGCAGCGTGGTGGAGGTCGCGGCGCCGCCCGAAGCGCGCCACGATCCGAGGCCGACGAGGTAGTTCGGTCCGCCCGCCTTCGTGCCCGCGCCGACCGATGAACGCTTCCAGCCGCCGAACGGCTGGCGCTGCACGATCGCTCCGGTGATTCCGCGGTTGACGTAGAGGTTGCCCGCCTGCACACTGTCGAGCCACCGCGCCAGGTCATCCGGGTTCTGCGTGTACAGGCCTGCGGTCAGGCCGTAGGCGACCGCGTTCTGCAGTTCGATGGCGTGCCCCAGCGAATGCGCGTGCATGACCCCGAGCACCGGACCGAAGAACTCCTCGCGGTGGAACCGCGAACCGGGCTGCACGCCGGTGCGGATGCCGGGACTCCACAGTCGACCCGCAAGCTCGGGAACAGCATCCGGTCCCTGATCCCGTCGAAGGGCCGGCTCCACGAGCCACCGCTCGCCCTCCTCGAGTGTCGTCAGCGCCCAGGCCAGCTTGCCCTGTGGCGGCTCGATCACCGGTCCGACCTCGGCCATCGGGTCGCTCGGCGGTCCGACGCGCAGTGAGGTGGCGGCATCCACCAGCTGTCGCGCGAAGCGCTTGGAACGACCCACCGGGCCGACGAGGATCGCCAGCGACGCCGCGGAGCACTTCTGTCCGGCGTGGCCGAACGCGCTCCTGACGAGGTCGGATGCCGCCAGATCCAGGTCGGCGGAGGGCATCACGATCATGGCGTTCTTGCCGCTCGTCTCTGCCAGCAGCGGCAGCTCGGGGCGCCAGGAGCGGAACAACGCGGCGGTCTCCCACGACCCGGTCAGGATCACGCGGTCGACGTCGGGATGGGAGACGAGACGCTGACCGAGCGACCCCTCGTCGATGTCGACCAGGGCCAGCACATCGCGGGGCACACCGGCGTCCCACAGCGCCTCGGCGAGCACCGCCGCGCAACGACGCGCCTGCGGCGCCGGCTTGAACACGACGCCCGAGCCGGCGGCGAGCGCTGCGAGCACCCCGCCCGCGGGGATCGCGAGCGGGAAGTTCCACGGCGGAGTGACCAGCGTCAGGCGCGACGGCACGAAGACGGCCCCGCTCACCCGGTCGAGCTCGCGCGCCGTGGCCGCATAGTAGTTCGCGAAGTCGACGGCCTCGCTGACCTCGACGTCCGCCTCGGCGAACACCTTGCCGGTCTCGGAGGCGGCGACCTCGATCAGCTCACCGCGTCGGGCCTCGAGCGAGCGTGCGGCGGCCTGCAGCACGGTCGCTCGTTCGGTGGCGGGCAGTGCGCCCCACTCCTTCGCCGCGACGCGCACGCGAGAGACGGTGGCCTCGAGCGCGTCGGGGTCGGTGATCCGGGCGGCCTCCAGCGTCGCGTCGCCGGCGGTCGAGGTCTCGATGCGGTCCAGGATGCCGCGACTCCACTCGCGGTTCGCCGGCAGCGAGGGGTCGGTGTCGGCGGCATTGCGGAAGCCGGGCGCCCCCGCGGCGCGGTCGTCGGATTCGCGCGGGGCGAAGACGGCGGTCTCGACGAAGGCCTCGCCGCCGAACACCATCTCCGCGGCCGACGGCTCGAGCGGTGCGGTGTCGCCGTCGGATGCCGCGGATCGGGCGATCCCGAGGACGGCCCGGGTCAGGCCGGCGTCCTCCCCCTCGGGCGCATCCCGCAGGAACCGGGCGCCCGAGCGCGGTCCCGGATCGGCGGGAGCCTGGGTGCGATCCTGACCGCGGTTGGGGCCGGTCTGCAGCGCAGCATCCTTGGCCCGGTCGATCGAGGCGAGGAACCGGTCGCGCTCGCGATCGAACATCGCCGGATCATCTGCCAGTTCGAACGCCGCGGAGAGGAAGTTGTCGCTGGAGGCGTTCTCCTCCAGGCGCCGCACGAGATAGCTGATCGCCACGTCGAACTCGTCGGGGCGGACGACCGGCACGTAGAGCAGCACATGGCCGACGTCGCGTGTCACGGCCTCCACCTGACCCTGGGCCATGCCGAGCAGCATCTCGAACTCGACATCCGACGGGTCCAGCGACCGCGACTGGGCGAGCAGCCAGGCATAGGCGATGTCGAAGAGGTTGTGGCCGGCCACGCCGATGCGCACAGCGGCCGTGTGCTCGCTCCGCAGCGCGAAGTCCAGGCAGCGCAGGTAGTTCGCGTCGGAGTCGAGCTTGCTGCCGTACGTCGCCAGCGACCAGTCGTGCATGACCGCATCCACTCGCTCCATCGCGAGATTCGCGCCCTTCACGAGGCGCACCTTGATGCGCGCACCGCCGGCTTCCACACGCGCCGAGGCCCATGCGGTGAGCTGCTCGAGCGCGGGGAGCGCGTCGGGGAGATAAGCCTGGAGCACGATCCCGGCCTCGAGCGTCTGGAGCCTCGGATCCTCGAGGAGTCGCGTGAAGACCGCGATCGTCAGGTCGAGGTCGCGGTACTCCTCCATGTCGAGGTTGATGAAGGTCCCGTCGGAGGCGGCGGTCACGATAGAGGGGAAGGAGCCGTTCGATCACCCTGTCGACGACTTCGTCGAACGCCCACATGGAGATGTGGGCGGCGATGGCGGAGACCTTCACCGAGACGTAGTCGACGTCGCTCCGGCGGATGAGCTCATGGATGCCGTCCAGCCGGCGGAGCGCCTCGTGCTCGCCGAGCACCGCCTCGCCGAGGAGGTTCAGGTTGAGCCTCGCGCCGCTCTCGCGGATCTTCGCGATCGCCGGCCCGAGCTTCTCGGGGCGGGCGTCGACGACCAGGTGGCCGACCATCTCGCGGAGCACGCGCCGGGCGATCGGCACCACGGGCGACGGCAGGACCGGGCGCGACGACTCCCCCGACCTGGACCGCTCCGCGCAGGTACCACGGCAGGAACCTGGGCACGAGCGGGGCGACCCGGCTCAGATTGGATGCCGCGGCGGACAGGCTCTCGGGCCGCATCACCCCATCGACGAACCCGATCGTGAACGGGAGTCCGTTGGGGTCTTTCAGCACGCCGGCGAGTCGCTCGGCTGCGGGGTCCACGTCGACCTCTGCGCTCTCGGTGATCCACCGCTGCGCAAGCTCCACGGCACGCGCTGCGAGATCGTCGCCGGCTGCTGTGAGGTCGGTGTCTCCCCGGGAAGGGTCGGTCACCATGACACCAGCCTAATTGCCCGCGCAGGGTGCAGACGGACCCCTCACACACCACTCGCCCCCGACTCGGGGGGCGGAGTCGGGGGCGGGGCGGGCGAACGGGTCAGACTTGGTCGGTCGAGGATGCGCGCCGGTCGGTGCGGACGTTGCCGTTCTCGTCGCGAACCACGTCGCGGTCGTCGCGGACCACGCCGTCGTCACGGACGACATCACGGTCATCGCGAACGACGTCGGGGTTGTCCCGCACGAGGCGGCGATCATCTGCGTCGCCGGTCGTGACGCGATCGTCATGCGCATCGCGATCGGAGGCGGTCGTGACGGCTGGGTCGAGCTCATCGGCCTTGCGCAGGGTCTCGGCCTGCTCCGCCCGCAGCTTCTCCGCATTCGACTGGTGGTCGTCGATGGTCGAGGCGACGCGTTCGGACTCGATGCTCGCCTGCGCGGCGCGAGCCTTGGCCTGCTCGGCCTCGGCTGCTGCGGTGGCCGAATCGGCGCGAGCCTGCGCCGCCTGAGCCTCGCGCTCGCGGGCCGCCATCTCGGTGCGCGCAGCATCCTGACGCAGGCCCTCCGCTTTCGCGTGCTGCGCCTCGAGACGCTTGGCCGAGTTCCGGCGCGACATCATGACGGCGACGACCACGATGATCGCCACGACGATGATGGCGATGATGATCCAGATGAGGGTGGCTGTGTCCACGATCTCACTCCTTCGGCTAGACGGATCGCCGGGGGCAGGCGATCACACGTCTGAAGGCAACCGCACTCCGACCCGCGCCACAACGCCTTGCGCGAGCGCTCCGGGTGAGCTAGATGCGCGCGGAACCGCGGAATTCCGGGACCTGCGGGCGCATCCGGCGCGCTCTGCGCTGAGCTCCGGCGATGTGACTGTCGGCGAGGGCTCGGCTGTCGCAGCGCGACGTCTGCGCTCAATGCCAGAGACTCGGTGCGGGCTTCCTCGTGGAGGGGAGAGCGGATGCCGCTGCCCACTCGGCGACCCAGGGCGCGAGTTCGGGCAGGTTGTCCGGTCGGTGCAGCGCCTCGAAGAGCTCCTCGTGGGGGACGATCCCGCCCGAGCGACGAAGGAATCGTGCGCGCACGATCATCTCGGCGTAGACCTCGCCGCCCACGACGGCGCGGTGCATCAGGTAGGCGGATCGGTCGTCGTGTCCGAGCAGACGCGACTCCACCGTGAAGCGCTGCCAGAGCTCGAGAGATCGGCGGAACGTGATCGTCTCGCTTGCGACGACGGCATACCAGCCCTTCTCGCGGAACACGTCCCAGATGCCCGTGCGGATGAGCAGATCGAAGCGGCCGAGGTCGAAGAGCGACCCGTACCGGCCGTTGTTCATGTGCCCGAGAAGATCGATGTCGGTGGGCAGCGTCCGCACTCTGACACGCCCGATCGCGGTGGGTTCGAGGGTGCCCTTGCGGCGCAGCTGCACCTTGGCGCGCCAGATCGTCAGGAGGGTGCGCCAGATCACGTTCACGAGATGCGATGGTAGCCACACGCGCTCGAATCGGCGATTCCGTTGTCGCTTCTCGACAGCCGCTGAAGCGGCGTCCGCTCGATTTCCCTCCCCGCAGAGCCGAGCGTAGAGTCGCCACATGGAAGCCGAACTGCAGACCGACATCGTCGTCCGTCCGGTGCGGGACGTCGACGCTGAAGCCCTCGGACGCGTGCACGCGACCTGCTGGCACGAGACCTACGACCACCTCATCAGCAAGGCCGCGCTCGAGAAGATCTCGCCGCGCCGCATGGCCGAGCTGTGGACCCACTGGGCCGTTCAGGGCCCCGAGTTCAAGATGTTCGCGGCCCTCGTCGACGGTGAGATCGTGGGTTTCGCCGGCTCAGGACCGGCGCGCGACAAGGACGCCCCGCGCTTCCGCGAGCTGTACTTCATCTACCTGCTCGACGCATTCCACGGAACCGGCATCGGCCAGAAGCTCTTCGACGCGGTGGTGGACAACGCGGAGCAGGTGTACCTCTGGGTCGCCGAGGACAACCCTCGCGCCCACCGCTTCTACGTGCGCAACGGCTTCGAGCTGGACGGCGCGGCGCACACCGAGCCGTTCCTGGGCGAGACGCTCACCGAGGTGCGGTTCGTCCGCTGAGGCGACCGGACCGCGACGCGCAGCCTGACCTGAGGGTGCTCCAGATCTGGGCCCTCGAGGGCATCCCCGAGATCGTTCCGGGCACCGACCTGATCGATGTGATCACGGACGCGGCGGGTGCGACGCTGCAGGACGGCGACATCCTCGTCGTCACGTCGAAGATCGTCTCGAAGGCCGAGGGCAGGCTGGTCGCCGCCGACGACCGCGAGGATGCGATCACGGCCGAGACAGTGCGCGTCGTCGCGACCCGGATGTCGGCCGGCGGGCACACGACCCGCATCGTGGAGAACAAGCTGGGCATCGTCTCGGCCGCAGCCGGCGTCGACGCCTCCAATACCCCGGAGGGCACCGTGCTCCTCCTGCCCGTCGACCCCGACGCCTCAGCGCGCGCGATCGCAGCGGGCCTCCGCGAGCGCCTCGGCGTCGCGGTCGGGGTCATCGTCTCGGACACGCTCGGCCGCGCGTGGCGGGAGGGTCAGACCGACAGTGCGATCGGCGCGGGAGGCGTGCACGTCTTCGAGGACCTGCGGGGCCGGACGGATGCCGAGGGCAGGCCGCTCGTGGTCACCATGCCCTGCGTCGCCGACGAGCTCGCCGCCGCTGCGGATCTCGTCAAAGGGAAGGCGTCGCGGCTCCCGGTCGCCGTCGTGCGCGGACGAAGCGACCTGGTCGGCCCGCTCGACCTGCCCGGCGCGCGCTCCATCGTGCGGGATCCCGAGCGCGACATGTTCCGCCTCGGCGCCGACGAGGCGTATCGAGAACGGGTATGCCGCGGGAGCGGCATCCGCCCGCGAGATCGAGGCCGAGGCGTTCCGCTCCGGTCCGTGAGCCTCAGCGGCCGCTGACCCTGCCGCATCTCGATACGGCGCTGCGCGCCTACTCGATGACCGTGTTCGGCAGGGTCAGCGACCGCTGACCCTGCCGAACAGGCGGGCGATGGGTGCCAGGACGAGGGGTCTGGCCGCGATCCATCCGACGATGATGATCACCATCGATGCGGCGAAGATCCAGAACCCGACCCAATTGACGACATCCTGCGACGCGTACATGTGGTTGAGGTTGCGCAGGGCGGCGGTGGCGAACACGAGGGCGACGTGGACGATGATGAACGCGACGAAGTAGAGCATCACCGGGAAGTGGATCGCCCGCGCCCATTCGACGGGGTAGATCCGGTTCAGGGTCTTGGCGTCCTTCGGCCAGATGCCGCTCATCCGCACGCCGGTCGCGATCGCGAGCGGAGCGGCGAGGAACACGGTGGCGAAGTAGGCGAGCTGCTGCAGGCTGTTGTAGTTGACCCAGCCGTTCTCGGTGGGCCAGTCCAGAGACACGTACTGCAGGGCCGCGCTGAGGGCGTTCGGGAACACCGCCCAGCTCGTGGGCACCAGCTTCATCCACTGCCCGGTCGCGAACAGCAGCACGACGAACAGAACCCCGTTGACGATCCACAGGATGTCGAGGGACTGGTGGAACCAGAGGTTCAGGCTGATCTTCCGCTTGCCGTTCCACCGCGGCGACCAGAACACGGTGGGCCGCTTCTCGGTGCGCACCTGCAGACCGGAGCGGATGATCAGCACGATCAGGAACGTGTTGAAGAAGTGCTGCCAGCCCAGCCACGGCGGGATGCCGACCGGCGCGCCCTCGGGGAGCGGATACTCCCCGGGGAAGGCGATCAGGAACTCCTGCATCGGCTCCAGGCTGAGCAGCCACCGCACCGCCAGCACCGCCATCGCCGCCGCGTAGAGCAGCCCGCCCCCGCCGATGATCACCGCACCGGCCCACTGGAGCCTCGTGAGGGGGCCGATCCGCTTCGGCTCGGGCGTTGCGATCCGCTCGCCGGACAGTCGTTCCCGTTCGAACACGACAGCCGATCGCCCCGGGAACACCGTCGGGGTGAACGGCAGAGCAGCGAGTTCTCCGGGTCGCTCGACGGTGGCGAGCGCAGTGCTCACGGCCGCAGGGGACGCCGCCTGGTCGGGCAGGGAGTCGCGGTCTGGGCTGTCGGACGGACCGGCGACGACGTGTTCGTCAACGGTCACCGAGCTCGGCGAAGTGTCGCGGAAGTTGTGGTCTCCGGCGGCCAGTTCGGTTGGAGAAGCGGCGCCGACAGTCGCGGCGAGAACGCGTTCCGGCGCGAACCCCGGCGGCGGCCATGGCTCGCCACCCGGGACGCGTGGAAGGCCACGGCGAAGCGGTCGTTCCGAGGTGCCCGAGACATCGACGGGATGAGGGAGGGAGGCGCTTGCGGCGGCCGCGGGTTCGGCGACGGGGGCCGCTTCGGCGACGGGTGCCGCGGCGGCCGGTTCGGCGACGGAGATCGCGGCCGCGGCTGCGCCCACTCCGCGACTTGCCGGTTCCGGCTGCTTCGCGGCCGTGTCAGCGACGACGACTGGCAAGTCGGCGGGAGCAGAGGATGCCGGCGGCCACGGCTCGCCGCCCGGCACCCGAGGCAGGCCACGGCGGATCGGTCGGGAGGCGGCGGGTGGTTGCCCGGCGGTCGATGGCGCTTCGACAGGCTCAGCGACCGGGACGGGCGGACCAGCGATCGGGGCAGGGCTCAGCGACCGGGGCTGTGGCTGCGGCGGGCGACGGCGCTTCGACGAGCTCAGCGACCGGGGCCAGCGGCGACCGCGACCGCGGGCGCGGCGACCGGAGCAGGATCGACGTCGGCGACGCCGTCCGACGCGGCGGGCCACGGGTCGCCGCCGGGGCGCCGAGGCAGCCCGCGACGGACCGTGCGCGCGTACGTCGCCATCCGCAGCTACGCCTTCCGCGCCTCGAGCGCCGCGATCAGCTGCGGCACCACCGTGAACAGGTCGCCGACGACGCCGAAGTCCGCGATCTCGAAGATGGGAGCATCCGCGTCCTTGTTGATCGCGACGATCGTCTTGGCGGTCTGCATGCCGGCCTTGTGCTGGATCGCGCCCGAGATCCCGAGCGCGACGTACAGCTGGGGCGCGACCGATACGCCGGTCTGGCCGACCTGGAACGACTGCGGCACGTATCCGGCGTCGACTGCCGCGCGCGACGCGCCCACGGCGGCGCCGAGCGCGTCGGCAAGATCCTCGACGAGCGCGAACTTCTCCTCCGACCCGAGTCCGCGGCCGCCCGAGACGACCTTCGCCGCACCTCGCAGCTCGGGACGCGACGAGGTCACCACGGCCGCGTCGACGGCGCCGACGGTCGCGGCCTTCTGCCCGGATGCCGTCACGGCGAGCGTCTCCACCTCGGGTGAGGCCACCGCCTCGGCGCGGGCGTCGATCGCACCCTGACGGATCGTGATCACGGGCGCTCCCCAGGTGACTGCGGCGTCGACGTTGTACGCGCCCCCGTACACCGAGTGGTGCGCGACCACGCCTTCCGCGTCGCGCGAGATCCCGACGGCGTCCACGCACAGACCCGACCGGGTGCGGGCCGCGTAGCGTCCTGCGACATCGCGGCCCTCGATCGAGTTCGACACCAGGATCGCGTCCGGCCGAACCAGGTCCGCCGCCGCGGCCAGCGCGTCCACGACCGGCACCGTGAGCCCCTCACCGGGCGGAGCGACCAGCACGGATGCCGCACCCAGCGCGGCCGCCGCATCCGCGAGCCCATCGGCATCCGACACCACCAGCGCCACCGGCGTCCCCACCTCAGCCGCAGCGCCCAGCAGCCCCGCGGCGGACTTCGCCAGCTCGCCCGCCGGCGTCACATCCAGCAGCACCAGGATCGAATCGTCCGCGAAAGTCACCGCATCCACCTCACACCAGCCGGTTCTGAACGAGGAACTCGGCGAGCTTCTCGCCCGCGTCGCCCTCGTCGACGATCTTGGTCCCCGCTTCGCGCGGCGGCTTCTCCGACAGCGCGAGCACGATCGACCGGGACGCCTGCGGGTCCTCCGGCTCGATGCCGAGGTCCTCCAGGGTCACCGTCTCGAACGGCTTCTTCTTCGCCGCCATGATGCCCTTGAAGTTCGGGAACCGCGCATCCGGCAGCCGCTCGGTGATCGAGATCACCGCGGGCAGCTCGGCCGTCACCTGCATCGTCGCCCCGTCGCTCGCCCGCTCGCCCGAGACCGCGCCGTCGCCGATCTCCACCGAGTTCAGGCTTGTCGCTGACGGCACACCCAGCAGCTCGGCCACCATCGCCGGCATCACCCCGCCCGACCCGTCGGTCGACAGGTTGCCCGCGATCACCAGATCGAAGCCGGTCCGGCGCAGCGCTGCCGCCAGCACCTCGGCGGTCAGCCCCAGATCCGCACCGACAAGTCCCTCGTCCGCGACATGCACCGCCGACCCCGCGCCCATCGCCAGGCCCTTGCGCACCGTCGCCGCCGAGCCCTCCGGCGACATCGAGAGGACGACGATCTCGGCATCCGCGTTCTTGTCGGCGTAGCTCAGCGCGACCTCGAGCGCCCGCTCCCCGATCTCGTCGAGCACGGTCTCGCTCGCACTCCGATCGGCAAGACCCGTCTCGAGGCTGAGCTTGCGATCCCCGTACGTGTCCGGGACCTCTTTGACCAAGACGACGATCTTCATTCCGCTCCGCTCCTTCGTCGATCCGAGTCTAGGGTGCGGCTCGGGCGCCGACCGGTGGGCCTTCTCGTGGTCTGCGCCGCGCTGCCGAGAGCTCCGCCGCCCGACCGGCTAGCGTGGACAGCGGCGGAAAGGAGGCGGACGATGCCCAGATCGGGACCCCTGCCCGTCGATCCGATCGCCGAGGCGAAGCGCCAGTGGATCGCGCACGGGTGGACGGATGCCGCTCCCGGCATGTCAGCGGTGACCTCCATCATCCGGGCGCAGCAGCTCCTGCTCGCCCGCATCGACGCGGCGCTCAAGCCCTTCAAGCTGTCGTTCGCGCGGTACGAGATGCTGCGCCTGCTCGGCTTCACCCGCGAGGGACGGATGCCGATGGCCAGCGCCATCGCGCGCCTGCAGGTGCACCCCACCAGCGTCACGAACACCGTCGACCGGCTCGTGCGCGACGGCCTCGTCGAGCGCGAGCCGCATCCGGGCGACGGCCGGGCCGCGATGCTCGTGCTCACGGCATCCGGTCGCGAACTCGTGGAGCAGGCGACGGACGCGCTCAACACCGAGGTGTTCGCCGAACCCGGCCTGTCCGACGACGACACCGCGGAGCTCGTCGCGATCATCGCGCGGCTGCGCAAGGGCGCCGGGGACTTCACCGACCCGCGGCCGCTTCCCGAGCCCCTGTGACCTGCTGCCCGACTCCGTGAGACTGCATCCGCAGCTCGAGACCGTGGGGTGAGTGCGCAGTCTCGACGTCCCGATGACGCCTCGCGGTCGGTGCGGCGACGGGCATCACCGGTTCTGGAAGTCGGGGGTGCGCTTCTCACGGAACGCGGCCATCCCTTCCTTCTGATCGGCGGTGTCGAACAGCGAGGCGAACACGTGCCGCTCGAGGCGGATGCCCTCCGCCAGCGTCCCCTCCAGCGCGACGTCGAGCGCGGCCTTGGCCGCGTACAGCGACGGCAGCGACTTCGCCGCGATCGTCTCGGCGACCCTTCCGGCCTCTTCCAGCAGGTCGGCGGCGGGCACGATCCGCGAGACGAGGCCGGCGCGCTCCGCCTCCGCGGCATCCATCATCCGTCCGGTGAGCACGAGCTCCGCTGCCTTGTAGTACCCGACCGCGCGCACGAGGCGCTGCGAGCCGCCCATGCCCGGGATGACGCCGAGGTTGATCTCGGGCTGGCCGAACTTGGCCGTATCGGCAGCGAGGATGATGTCGCACATCATGGCCAGTTCGCAGCCGCCGCCCAGCGCATAGCCCGAGACGGCGGCGATCACCGGGGTGCGCACCGCGGCGAACCGAGCCCAGCCGCCGAAGTGGTCGCTCATGACCATCTCGAGCCCCGACTTGGATTCCATCTCCTTGATGTCGGCGCCGGCCGCGAAGGCCCGCTCCGACCCGGTGACGACGATCGCCCCGATGCCCTCGTCGTCGTCGAAGGCGGATGCCGCCGCCACGATGTCGTGCATGACCCGGGTGTTGAGCGCATTGAGTGCTTCGGGCCGGTTCAGGGTGATCCAGCCGACGCGACCGCGCGTCTCGACCAGGATCGTCTCGTACGTGGGCGTCATCTCGGACTCGGTCATCTCTGTCTCCTCGGTCGAATCAACCAGATCGTGCTCGACTGTCGCGATGGGCGGCCTCGGTCGGCGTGTCGTGACAGGCGAACCGCCGAGAGCGAGCCACTCAGGCGTCGGCGCTCGCGGCGCTCTCGGCGCGGATCGTATTGATGATGCCCGAGAAATCCTGCCCGGCACCCGCGCCGGCCGCGAACTCCTTGTAGATCTCGCGCGCGAGTCGACCCATCCGTGCGTCGACGCCGGTGAGATCGATCGCCTGCTCGGCGAGCCCCAGGTCCTTCGACATGAGCGCACCGGCGAAGCCGGGCTGATACTCGCGGTTGGCCGGGCTCGTCGGAACCGGCCCCGGCACGGGGCAGTTCGTCGTCAGAGCCCAGCACTGCCCGGAGGCGTTGGATGCCACGTCGAACAGCGCCTGGTGGGTCAGCCCGAGGCGCTCGCCGAGCACGAAGGCTTCCGCGACGGCGATCTGCGAGATGCCCAGGATCATGTTGTTGCAGACCTTCGCGGCCTGCCCGAGCCCGGCGCCGCCGCAGTGCACGACACGGCGGCCCATCGCCTCGAGCAGCGGCCGCGCCGTCTCGAAGTCCTCGTCGGAGCCGCCCACCATGAAGGCGAGGGTGGCGTTCTCGGCGCCGACGACGCCGCCCGAGACGGGCGCGTCGATGCTGCGGTGCCCGGCTGCCTCGGCGAGGGCGTGCGCCTCCTGCGCCTCGTCGACGGCGATCGTGGAGGAGTCGACGAAGAGGGTGCCGGGGGCTGCGACGGAGAGAAGGCCCGCTGCCCCGTCCGATCCGCGATAGGCATCGATGACGTGACGGCCGCTGGGGAACATCGTGAGAACCACTCCGCCCGGCTGCTCCGCCTGTCGGATGACCGCATCCTGCCCCGACTCGGCGACCTCGATGCCGGCCGCTCGGGCGGCGTCCAGCGCGGCGGGTACGACGTCGAAGCCGACGACGTCGTGACCTGCCGCGACCAGGTTCTGCGCCATCGGCAGCCCCATGTGCCCGAGCCCGAGGAACGCGATCCTCATCGCGTCACGCCCTGCAGCAGCTCGCGGCCGATGATGACGCGCATGATCTCGTTCGTGCCCTCGAGGATCTGGTGCACCCGCAGGTCGCGGACCACCTTCTCGATGCCGTACTCGTGGAGGTATCCGTAGCCACCGTGCAGCTGCAGCGCCTCGTTGGCGATGCGGGAGCCCGCGTCGGTGGCGAATCGCTTGGCCATGGCGCACTGCATCGCGGCATCCGGAGCATTCTCATCGAGGGCGAGCGCGGCATCCCGCACGAGCGCCCTCGCGGCGCGCAGCTCGGTGGCCATGTCGGCCAGCGTGAAGACGACGGACTGCTTCTCGGCGAGCGGCTCGCCGAACGTGAACCGCTCGTGCACGTAGGCGACGGCACGGTCCAGTGCCCACTGGGCCCCGCCCAGCGAGCAGGCGGCGATGCTGATGCGGCCGCCGTTGAGCGCCGACATCGCGATCTTGAAGCCCTCGCCCTCGACGCCGAGCATCGCGGATGCCGGAACGCGCACCTCGTCGAGGATCACCTGACGGGTCGGCTGGGCATTCCAGCCCATCTTCTTCTCGTTCACCCCGAACGACAGCCCCTCGGTGTCGCCGGGAACGAGGAAGGCCGAGATGCCGCGGGCGCCGGGCGCACCGGTGCGCGCCATGACCACGTACACGGATGACTCGCCGCCGCCGGAGATGAACTGCTTCACACCGGTGAGCACGTAGTGGTCGTCGCCGCGCTCGTCCGAGACGCGGATCGCGCTCGTGGTGATCGCCGCGGCATCCGACCCGGCACCGGGCTCGGTCAGGCAGTAGCTGCCGAAGTCGGTCATCGCGGTCAGTCGCGGAAGCCAGGTGTGGCGCTGCTCGTGCGAGCCGTAGGAGTCGATCATCCACGCCACCATGTTGTGGATCGTGATGTAGGCGGCGATCGACGGGTCCGCCTTCGCCAGCTCTTCCACGACCGCAACGGCGTCTGACCGCGTGAGCGCCGACCCGCCGACGTCCTCGCGCACATAGATGCCGCCCAGGCCCAGCTCGCCGGCGCGGTGGAGCACGTCCCGGGGGAAGTGCTTGCGCTCATCCCAGTCGAGGGCGTTGGGCGCGATCTCGGACTGCGCGAAATCCCGTACGGCCTCGATGATCGCGGCGCGGTCGTCAGCGCTGAGCGGAGTCACCGGCTCCGCGAGGGCGTTCGATCCGCCCACCATGTAGGCAGTGTCCTGCGTCATTGTGCAGACTCCTCCCGTGCCTTCATTGGCACGATGGCTATTTTAGCTGGACTTCCAACTATATGCGAGGAATCCCCACAAGCCGAATCCTGCCGGAGCAGCCCAGCCGCGGACGCGCCAGGAGGTGGCGATGGCTACAGCCGCTCGATGATGGTGGCGTTGGCCATGCCGCCGCCCTCGCACATGGTCTGCAGCCCGTAGCGGCCGCCCGTGGCCTCGAGGTTCGCGAGCAGGGTGCCGAGCAGCCGTGTTCCGGACGAGCCCACTGCGTGTCCGAGGGCGATCGCTCCGCCCCAGGGGTTGAGCCTGTCGGGATCGGCGTGCAGATCGTGAGCCCACGCCAGCGGGACGGACGCGAACGCCTCGTTCACCTCGTACGCGTCGAGGTCGTGGATGCTGAGCCCGCTGCGCTCGAGGATCCTCTGCGTGGCCGGTATCGGTCCGGTGAGCATGAACAGCGGGTCGTCGCCGACGACGGCGAACGCGTGGAACCGGGCACGAGGGGTGAGCCCCAGCTCGTTCGCCTTCTCCTCGCTCATGATGAGAGCGGCGGACGCCCCGTCGGTGAGGGGCGAGGAGTTGCCCGGGGTGATCCGCCAGTCCAGGTCGGGAAAGCGCGTAGCCATCGCGTCGGTGCGGAAGGCGGGCGGAAGCCCCGCGAGCCCCGCGATCGTCGTGCCGGACCGCACCGTCTCGTCGACCGTGACCTCGCCGCCCTCGACGGCAACGGGCAGGAGCTGAGAGTCGAAGAGACCGCGGGATGCCGCATCCGCCGCCCTGCGGTGCGACTCGGCCGAGATAGGCGTCGAGCACATCGCGGGACAGGTTCCACTTCTGGGCGATCAGCTCGGCCGACACGCCCTGCCCGACGAGCCCGTCCGGATACCGCTCGTCCAGGAGCGGGGAGCGCGATCCGCCGGTGCGCGACGACCCGAGCGGAACCCGGCTCATCGATTCCACTCCCGCCGGCGATCACGATGTCGTACGCGCCTGCGATCACGCCCTGCGCGGCGAAATGCGCGGCCTGCTGGCTGGAGCCGCATTGCCGGTCGATCGTCGTCGCGGGCACGGTCTCGTCGAAGCCGGCCGCGAGGACCGCCTGCCGGCCGATGTTCATCGCCTGATCAGCCACCTGGCTGACGCAGCCCACCAGCACGTCATCGATCTGCCGGGACTCCAGGCCGTTCCGCTCGAGCACCGACCGCAGCACTCCCGCCGCGAGATCGACCGGATGCACGCCCGACAGCGCTCCTCCAGGCTTTCCGCGACCGGACGGTGTGCGGACGACGTCGACGATGACGGCGGTGGGCATGTCAGCTCCTCGAGGATTCAGGCATGTCGGCCCGGCGGATCTCGACGGCGGGCGGATGCCGCAGCGACTGCCCACCACGCAGTAGCGCTCGGTCGCAGCAGCGAGACGCGCCAGCGCCGCGTCGTCGGCGTCGGTGTCGACCGTCGCCACAACGCGGACGCGCTGCACGCCCCCCTCCACCCGGTCCAAACCAAGGGCCCCCCACGGACCCGCACCGCCCGGCGACGGTGGCCGTGATGCCCGGCTCGGAGAGTTCGGCCTCCGCGCGCACGGGCGTCATCGCAGCATCCGAGTCGTGGCGGTATCGGTCCTTCAGGGGACCCTGTGCGGCTCGCAGGTCGTCTCGCGATGTGATGGTCATGGCACCTCCGTCAGCCGGCGGCTTCCTCCGGGCGCGCCACCGTGGCCTCGACGGCCGCGTCGGGCACGTAGCCCTCGATGTGCCGCTCGTCGGGTCCGTTGTAGGCCGACAGGGGACGGATGAGGGCGTTGGATGCGGCCTGCTCCATGATGTGAGCGGTCCATCCGGTGACTCGCGACGCGACGAAGATGGGCGTGAAGGTCGGAGTGTCGAACCCGATGAGGTTGTAGCTGGGGCCCGACGGGTAGTC
Organism: uncultured Actinomycetota bacterium; assembly: GCA_963717585.1. Classification (GTDB taxonomy): domain Bacteria; phylum Actinomycetota; class Actinomycetes; order Actinomycetales; family Microbacteriaceae; genus Microbacterium. The sequence continues at coordinate 134,119 of CAVQWI010000008.1, forward strand.
CAGGTTCGGATAGATGCCCTTGCGCGAGACGAACTCCGACTCCAGCGTGTCGTAGAGCGCGGCGAGGTCGCGGGCGTCGTAGTGCTCGACGAGCGTGTCGAGGGCGGCCTTCATGGTCGGCACGCGGGAGTCGCCGTGCTTGTAGACACGGTGGCCGAAGCCCATGATCTTGCGCTTCTCGGCGAGCGCCTGGTCCAGCCAGGGGACGACGGCGTCGGCCGAGCCGATCTCATCGAAGATGTGCATGACCGCTTCGTTGGCGCCGCCGTGGAGAGGACCCTTCAGCGCGCCGATCGCGCCGACGACCGCCGAGTAGAGGTCTGCGATCGTGCTCGTGATGACGCGGGCGGTGAAGGTCGACGCGTTGAACGAGTGCTCGGCGTACAGGATCATCGAGATGTTGAAGGCGCGCGCCACGAGCGGGTCGGGCACCTCGCCGAAAGTCATCCAGAGGAAGTTCTGCGAATAGTCCAGGTCGTCGCGCGGCTCGACGAGGGGCTCGCCGCGGCGGCGGCGCTGGTCGTAGGCGACCATCGCCGGAAGCTTGGCGAACAGTCGCTTCGACTTCGCCAGGTCGGACTCGCGGGAGTTGTCGAAGGCAGCCGGGTCGGAGGCGCCCGCCAGCGACACCGCGGTGCGGATGACATCCATCGGATGCGCCTCCAGCGGAACCAGGTCGATCGCCTGCTTGACGTTCTCGTCGAGTTCGCGCTGCGAGCGCTCCTCGGCAACGAACTCCGCCAGCTGCTCATCGGTGGGCAGCTCGCCGTACCAGAGGAGGTACGCGACCGACTCGAAGGGCTGCGTCGCTGCCAGCTCCTGCACCGGGTAGCCGCGATACAGCAGGCTGTTGGTCTCGGGGTTGACCTTCGACACCGCGGTGTAGTCGAGCGTAGACGCCCGCGAGGCCCTTCTTGATGTCTGGTTCGGTCATGCTCTCTGCTCTCTGCTCTTCATCGAATTGCCGGCGGATGTCGGTATCGGTCTCTCTGTGACGACATCGAGTGGCAACTCGACGCCTTCAACGGCTGATGTGGAAGTCGAACACGGACGTGTCGAAGTGGTTGTAACCCTCATAGTCGATCAGTTCGTAGAGATCCGCTCGATGCTGCATCTCGTCGAGCCTGGAGGTCAGATGGCCTTCTTCGATCAGCGTATCCAGAGCACGGCCCGCTGCTCCCATCGCAGTGCGAAGGAGCGAGACCGGCCAGATGACGATGTTGACGCCGGCGTCGCGCAGCTGGTCGACCGAGAAGAGGTCGCTCTTGCCGAACTCGGTCATGTTGGCCAGGATCGGCACGTCCAGAGCGGCTCGCATCGCCTCGAACTCGCCGAGGTCGCGCATGGCCTCCGGGAAGATCGCGTCGGCGCCGGCATCCACCAGCGCCTTCGCGCGGTCGATCGCCGCATCCAGTCCCTCGACGGCGCGCACGTCGGTGCGGGCCATGATCAGGAAGTTCGGGTCGCGACGCGCGTCGACGGCCGCGCGGATGCGCTTGACGGCGGTGTCCTCGTCGACGACGGACTTGCCGTCGAGGTGTCCGCAGCGCTTCGGGTTGATCTGGTCCTCGATGTGCGTGCCGGCAAGGCCCGCGTCTTCGAGGGTCTGGATGGTGCGCGCGACGTTCATCGGCTCGCCGAAGCCCGTGTCGGCGTCGATGATCGCGGGAAGCTCGGTCATCCGCGCGATCTGCTGCCCGCGCCCGGCGACCTCGGTGAGGGTCGTCAGGCCGATGTCGGGCAATCCGAGGTCGGCGCTGAGCACCGCGCCCGAGATGTAGACGCCTTCGAAGCCCTTCTGCTCGATCAGGCGCGCGCTCAGCGGGTTGAAGGCGCCGGGGAACCTCAGCAGCTCGCCGGACGCGAGCCGCTCGCGGAACAGCCGGCGCTTCTCGGCGGCGGGGGTGGACGGCGTACAGCATCAGCTGCTCCTGCCGGGCTGTGCACAACGTCGCCGAAGCGCGACGTTGTGGCGGGGTGCTGCCCCCGCGCGGATCGTACGGTGTCGAATCAGCGACGTTGTGCACACGCGCATGTCAGAACAGACCTTTCGGGGCGGGGGCGTCGGCGAGGACGCCCACCTTCGCGACGATGGTGAGCTCCTGCACCTCGTCGGCGGTGAGGTCGGGGAGCCGCTCGGCGAGCTCGAGGAAGCGCTCGATCTCCTCGGGCGCGAGCACCGGCTCGGCGAGGATGCGGAACTTGCGGATGTAGTCCTCGCGGGCGAACGGCCGCGCACCGAGCGGGTGGGCATCGGCGATCGCGATCTCGTCGACCAGCTCGCTGCCGTCGTCGAAGCGGATGACGACCCGGCCGCCGAACGCCTTCTCGTCCGGGTCGTCGGAGTGGTAGCGGCGCGTCCACTCGTCGTCCTCGGCGGTGGTCACGACGTTCCACAGGGCCACCGTGTCTTCCCGGCCGGCACGCTCGGGGGCGTAGGAGTCGACGTGGTGCCACGTGCCGTCCTGCAGGGCGACCGTGAAGATGTAGGGGATCGAATGGTCGAGGGTCTCGCGGGATGCCGCGGGGTCGTACTTCTGCGGATCGTTCGCGCCGGAGCCGATGACGTAGTGGGTGTGGTGGCTCGTGTGCAGGACGATCGACTCGATCGCCTGCCCGTCCGGACCCTTCCCCTCGCGCAGCGAGGGGTGCTCCGTGCCGAGCTTGCGCGCCAGGTCGATCCAGGCCTGCGCCTGGTACTCGGCCGAGTGCTCCTTCGTGTACGAGTCCAGGATGCCGCGCTTGGGCTCCCCGTCGGCGGGCAGCGGAACCTCGTACGCGGCATCCGCGCCGTCCAGCATCCAGGCGATCACGCCGTCTTCGCCCTCGTAGATCGGCGACGGGCTCGTCTCGCCGCGCATCGCGCGGTCGACCGCCTCGACGGCCATCTTGCCGGCGAACGCCGGTGCATGAGCCTTCCAGGTGGAGATCTCACCCTTGCGCGACTGCCGCGTGGCCGTCGTCGTGTGCAGCGCCTGACCGACCGCCTGGTAGATGGTCTCGACGGGCAGGCCGAGCAGCGTGCCGATGCCCGCGGCAGCCGAGGGGCCGAGGTGGGCGACGTGGTCGATCTTGTGCTTGTGCAGCGAGATCGAGCGGACGAGGTCGATCTGGATCTCGTAGCCGGTCGCGATGCCGCGGACGAGCGCCGCGCCATCCGATCCGACGTGCTGGGCGACCGCGAGGATGGGCGGGATGTTGTCGCCGGGGTGCGAGTACTCGGCGGCGAGGAAGGTGTCGTGGTAGTCGAGCTCGCGCACGGCGACGCCGTTGGCCCACGCCGCCCACTCCGGGCTGCGTGCGCCGCTCGATGCTGCAGCCGAAGATCGTCGCGCCTTTGCCGCTGATCGACACCGCGTGGTCGAGTGCCTGCTGGCGAGCCGCGCTCACCGGCGCGCGGGTGAGGGAAGCCGCGGCGACGGCGGCGTTGTCGATCACCCGGTTGATGATCATGTCGACGACGTCGGGATCGACTCCGACGGGGTCGGCGGCGACCTCGGCGATCCGCCAGGCGAGCTGCCCCTCGCGGGCCAGGTGCTCATCGCTGCGGTGGACGCGGAGGTGATGGGTGACGGTCATGCTCTGCCTTTCGGGGGTTACGACCCTTCGACGAGCGCAGGGACCGGTACGGCGGTCTCGGAGCTCGGCGAAGCGTCGACGGACGCGAGGATGGCGGCGAGCGCGTTGTGCAGGTGCACGTGCGTCGCATGGGCGGCGAGGTCGGCATCGCCGTCGGCGATCGCCGACGCGATGAGGCGATGCTCCGCCACTGAGGCTGCAAGCCGGCTGGGGTTGTCGCGAGCGAGGCGGCGCACGCGCACGAGGTGGGTGCGAACCGTCCGCAGCGCCGAGGTGAGGTAGTCGTTGCCGACCGCGTCGTCGAGCTCGGCGTCGAAGCGGGCGATCAGCCCGTAGTAGGCATCCAGTCCCTGCTGCCCGTCGATGCTGGCGCGCGCGAACTCGCCGGCGAGCGCCGCGAAGGCCGCAGCATCCGCCCGCTCCGCAGCAAGGCGCGCTGCGGCTTCCTCGAGTGCGCGCCGGAGCTCGAACAGCTCACGGATGTCGCCCGCGTCGACGTCGGTGACGACGGTCACCCGGGCGGACTGCTGCGTGACGAGCCCGTCCGCGGCGAGTCGGCCGAGGGCCTCGCGCAGGGGGGTGCGACTCACGCCGAGGCGCGCGGCCTGGTCGACCTCGCCGAGGACGGTTCCGGGCGCCAGCGCGCCCGACTGGATCTCATCCAGGAGAGTCCGGTATGCGCGATCGCTCGCTCTCATCCCGCACCTCCTGACTCCGTGGACGAACCTATTGTATACAGAAAGCCTGATCCGACGCACTCATCGACGCCGATCATTGGTGCTCTTCGTATACAGAGATTCGACAGCCGCGATAATGGGGATTCACAAAATTGTGAATCGGGCGTACAGTCGCCGTTCGTGACCACCATCATCGAAACACACGGTCTGACCAAGCACTACGGTCACGTCCACGCGCTGGACGGCCTCGATCTGCAGGTCGAGCAGGGCCAGGTTCACGGCTTCCTCGGTCCGAACGGCGCGGGCAAGTCCACGACGATCCGGATCCTGCTCGGCCTCGCCCGTGCGACCGGCGGGGAGGCGACCGTCTTCGGGCAGAATCCGTGGCGGGACGCAGTGGCACTGCACCGTCGGATCGCGAGCATTCCCGGCGACGTGAGCCTCTGGCCGAATCTGAGCGGCGGCGAGGCGATCGACTTCCTCTCGCGGCTGCGCGGCGCGAAGCGGAGCGACGGCGCCTACCGCGCCGAGAAGGAGCGGCTGCTCGAGGCGTTCCAGTTCGACCCGCGGAAGAAGGGTCGCGCCTACTCGAAGGGCAACCGGCAGAAGGTCGCGCTCATCGCGGCGCTCGCCGTGCCCGCCGAGCTGTACATCTTCGACGAGCCGACGAGCGGGCTGGATCCGCTGATGGAGGTGGTGTTCCGCAACGAGGTGGCGCGGGTGAAGGATGCCGGTGCCACCGTCCTGCTCTCGAGCCACATCCTCTCGGAGGTCGAGCAGCTCTGCGATCGCGTCTCGATCATCCGCGCAGGGCGGATCGCGGAGTCCGGCACGCTGGCCGAGCTTCGCCATCTGACTCGCTCCGAGGTGTCGTTCGAAGCGACCGGACTCGACATGATCGACGGCATTCCCGGCATCCACGATCCGCGGTTCGCGGAGGGACGAGCGGCCTTCACCGTGGATTCGGATGCCGTCGCCGGCGTGCTTCCGGCGCTCGGTTCGCGCAATGTGGCCGGCCTTCGGATCGCGCCCCCGAGTCTTGAAGAGCTCTTCCTCCGCCATTACGGCGACGACATCGCCGAGGAGGAGCCGGTGGCGGCCGGAGCCGCGGCGCCGACCACCCGACGGGCCGGTCGGGTCGCGCGATGATCGGCTTCGGCACGCTGCTCGGCCAGCGGTTCCGCCGGGACCGCCGGCAGCTGCTCCTGTGGATCCTCGGCACCGCCGCGCTCGCGTACCTCACCTACATCGGCGTGACGGACTCGTACGGGACGCTGCAGGACAGGCAGATGCTGCTGGCCACGGCGATCGCGAACCCCGTCATCCTGCTCTTCCGGGGGCTGCCTTCGGGGGCCGAAGAGGGCGCGTTCATGCTGTTCCTCATCTTCCCGTTCCTGGCGATGCTCGCCGCGTTCATGAGCACGTTCCTGGCGGTCCGTCACACGCGGATGGAGGAGGAGGACGGGCGCGCCGAGCTGGTCGGTGCCACGCCCGCGGGTCGCCTCACTCCGCTCGCCGCGACATTCGCGCACGGACTGCTCGCCAATCTCGCGCTCGCCGTCGCGACGACGCTCGCGCTGCTCGGCTGCGGACTCGCCCTCCCAGGGTCGCTGGTGGCCGGATTCGGGGCGGGCGCGGTCGGCATCGCATTCCTGGGTATCGGGCTCGTGGCCGGCCAGCTGCAGCGCACCTCGCGGGGTGCGAATTCCCTGTCGGTGTGGGTGCTCCTGGTCACTTTCCTGCTCGCCGGCATCGGCAACGCCGCCGGTACGCCGAGCGCGGACCTGCAGCGGATCGAGAGCTCCTGGCTCGTGTGGCTGTCGCCGTTCGGATGGGGCGAGCAGAGCCGCCCGTTCGCCGACGACGACGTCCGGCCGCTCCTCCTCTGCGTCGCCGTCGGCATCGGTCTCGCGGCGGCGGCATTCGCCCTGCAGTCCACGCGCGACTTCGGAGCGGGCCTGATCCCCGAGCGGCACGGCAGGGCCACGGCCTCGTCCGCCCTGTCCTCCCCGACGGCCCTGGTGGCGCGCCTGACCTCCGGTGCGGTGATCGGATGGATCGTCGGCGGGCTCATCACCGGCATGCTCGCGACATCCCTCGCCTCAGTGCTCGACAGCCTCACCGAGCAGCTGCCCTCCGTCGAGGCGATCCTGCAGTCGCTGACCGCCCAGGGCAGCCTGGCACAGGGCGCCGTGGTGATCTTCTTCACCATGGCCGGGATCTTCGGGGCATGCTGCGCCGTTCAGATCGTGTGTCACGCGCGTCAGGAGGAGGCGCATGGCACGGCGGAGCCGGTGCTGTCCACACCGGTCGACCGCGCGCGCTGGCTTGCGGACTACATGCTGGTCGCCTTCGTCGCGGTCATCCTGGTGATCGCCGGCGCTGTCGCCGGAGCGGCGATCGGCCTCGCCTCGAGCTCCGGCGACTGGTCGCTGCTCGGCGATGCGGTGCTCGTCGGAGCGGGGCAGGTGGCGGCCGCGTGCGTCTTCCTCGCGGTGACGGCGCTGGTGTTCGTGCTCGCTCCTCGGCTGACGATTCCACTGGGCTGGACACTCGTGGTCGTGGGTATGGTGCTGGGACTCTTCGGGCCGCTCTTCGGCCTGCCCGACGGCCTCGTGCACATCTCGCCGTTCGCCTCCGCACCGACGGTGTCTTCGGACGGAGTCGATGTGCGCGGGCTCTGGTGGATCCTCGGTGCCGTTGCGGTCGCAGGCGGCGCCGCCGTGGTCTTGATGCGACGGCGCGAACTGGCGCCGGCGGGATGACGAAGGTGGATCACCCGGGGATGGAACCCGCCGAGCAGGCGGCGGCGATGATGACGGCCGCCGGGATGCCGCGCATGCCCGCGCGCGTCATGATGGCGCTCGTCGGCTCACCGGACGCGGGATACACCGCCGCCGAGCTCGCCGAGCGGCTCGGGGTGTCCGCCGCAGCGGTGTCGGGTGCTGTGCGATACCTGCAGTCGATCCACATCATCCATCGCCTTCCGCACCGCGGTGATCGGCGCGACCGCTATGACATCCGCGACGACGGCTGGCATGTGGTCCTCACGGCGAACATGCCCCTGTACGAGCGGCTCGCGGACTTCGTCGATCGCGTCGCCGACGAGAACACGGATGCCCCGATCTCGGTCAGCCGCGCGCGCGACATGTCGGAGTTCTTCCGGTTCCTGGCCAGGCGCATGCCCGAGCTGCTCGCCGAATGGGACGCCGAGCGAGCGGCGGACTGATCGGACGGAGAGAGCGATCCGTCACCACCCGCGGCCGCCGATACCGGATTAGCCTGGATTGCGTGAGCGAGCAGCCTTCGGGTGATGCGACGCACGCCGAGCGAGGGGGAGCTCGACGCGCTGAGGCGGCGAGCGTACGGACCGGATGCCGACATCCTGGACGATCCCGTCGCCGTGGCGCGGCTGAGCGAACTCGAGGAACGACTCCGTCGCGCGCGTGCCGTCCGCGTGCCCGACGAGCTTCGACGCGACGACTACGTCGGCGGCGCGACCGCCGATCCGTCGACCGGATCGAACACACCCGCTGCCCCACGCGCCGCCGTGCTGCAGGAGCCGCCTGCGGCGCGGCGAACCGCGCGCTGGCACTCGACGCTCGTCGCCGGCACGGCTGTCGTCGCGGTCCTCCTGGGGGTGACCGCGTGGAACGCGAGCGAGGCCGAGGGGCCCGATCAGCCCGCATCGAGGTTCGCCAAGACCGCTGCGGTCGCGATGGAGAGGCGCGCGGCATCCTACGAGGTCGGCTACAAGATGTATCTCGACGGCCTCCGCGACGACCTGCTGTCGGGGCCGGGGATGCAGCAGATCGCCTCTCGCGTCATCCGCGACCAGCTGCGGCCGTATGGAACGCTCTACGGGCGCCCGGTGGGCGCGGGTCCGACCCTCGACCATCAGTTCTGCATGATCATCGCCGATGTGCCCGAGCCGTCGATCACGTGCATCTCCATCGAGAACGCGTATGCGAACCCGGTCTCGGTCGTCCTTCCGGCCTGGTACTCGGACTCCGAGAGCGACCTGTTCACCGGTCTGGGCGAGCCTGTGACGTACACCCTGATGCCGGGCGGGAGCGTGGTGGCCGAGCGTGCCACCGCCGCAGGCCTCCGCCGCGCAGGCGGCACCCGCGGACACCGCACGTCCCGTCGCCACGGCGACTCCCCCGCCCGGCCGGCAGTGAGCTAGCTAGCCGCCCACCTCCGCGAGGCGCTCCTCCAGCGCATCCAGCGCGGGGCGCTGACCCTTCACGAGACGCTCGCGGGCGGCATCCAGGTCGGTCCATTCGACGCGGTCGACCTCGGGGAACGACTGCGTGCGCCCCGATCGCGGCGGCCACTCCAGCTCGAACTCCCCGAATTCCAGCCCGTCCACCGAGAAGTCGGCACCGTCGGCGACGAACACCGTGACTCGCTTGCCGGACGAATACGAATAGGTGCCGAGCTCGGCGTACGGCACGTCGGGGGCGGACACGCCGAGCTCCTCGGCGAACTCGCGGAGCGCGGCATCCAGGGCTGCTTCGAAATCGGGCTCGTACTCGCCCTTCGGGATCGACCAGGCCGAGGCATCCTTGGCCGCCCAGAACGGGCCGCCCATGTGCGCGATGAGCACCTCGGGTCTGTTCTCCACCAGTCGGTAGAGCAGGATCCCGGCGCTCGTCACGGCCATGGGTCGGCCCGCCGTCGCTCAGGCCGGCCGGCTCGCCGGCGACACGGAGTACGTCTCCTCGGCGTCGGTGACCGCCACCGGGGCCAGCGCCGCTTCGATCGCGGACATCGTGTCGGAGTCCAGCGTGACGCCGGACGCCTTCACGGAGTCCTCGAGCTGCTCCGGGCGGGATGCTCCCACCAGCGCTGCTGCCACGTTCTGGTTCTGCAGCACCCACGCGATCGCGAGCTGCGCCATCGTCAGGCCGGCCTGCTCGGCGACCGGCTTCAGCCTCTGCACGGCCGTGAGGACGTCCTCGTCGAGGAAGCGCTGGATGAACCGGGCGCCGCTCTTGTCATCCGTCGCCCGGGACCCTTCCGGCACGGGCTGCCCGGGCAGGTACTTCCCGGACAGGACGCCCTGGGCCATCGGCGACCAGACGATCTGCGAGATCCCGAGCTCCTCCGACGCCGGAACGACCTTGCCCTCGATCACGCGCCACAGCGCCGAGTACTGAGGCTGGTTCGACACGAGCTGGAAGTGCAGCTCCTTGGCCAGGGCGTGACCTTCGCGCAGCTGCTCGGCGGTCCACTCCGAGACTCCGATGTAGAGCGCCTTGCCCTGCCGGACGACGTCGGCGAACGCCTGGAACGTCTCCTCGATCGGGGTCTCGTGGTCATAGCGGTGCGCCTGGTAGAGGTCGACGTAGTCGGTGCCGAGCCGCTTCAGCGAGCCGTTGATGGAGTCCATGATGTGCTTGCGGCTGAGGCCCATGTCGTTGGGCCCCTTCGGACCGGTCGGCCAGTAGACCTTCGTGAAGATCTCGAGCGATTCGCGGCGCTGTCCCTGAAGCGCCTCTCCGAGCACGCTCTCGGCGCCGGTGTTGGCGTACACGTCCGCCGTGTCGAACGAGGTGATGCCGAGGTCGAGCGCCTTGTGGACCGTCGCGATCGCCGCGTCGTTCTCCACCTGCGACGCGTGCGTCACCCAGTTGCCGAACGTGATCTCCGAGACTTTGAAGCCGCTGTTGCCGAGGTATCGATAATTGACCATCCCACAACGCTAGCCCGGATCCGGAATGCTCCGGCCGGGGTTGCGCGGGAGGGGCAGCCGCCTCGTCAGTGCTCGGGGCTGCGCCGGCGGAAGGCTCCGCTGAGGCTGCGCAGGAGCAGGAGCATGCCGCCGAGACCCAGCACGCTGCCGAGGAACGAGAACGCCCGCACGCCCTCGGTGATCTCCGGCCCGACGTCGGACACGGCCAGGAAGAAGCCCGTCGCCACCAGTGCGATCCCGACGATCGTCGCGGTCACCTCACCCAGGATCGAATCCAGCCAGCGTCGGTCGTCCGCGCTCTCCAGCGCCCGCACGCGGACCTGGAAGGTGCCGTCCTGCAGCGCCTGCGTGATGCCCTCGATCCGGCGCGGGAGTCGGCGCAGCTGCTCGGCGACGATCGCCGACTGAGCCTGCAGGCCGAGTGCCACGGCGCGGGGGGAGGCGAGCTGCAGGGCGATGTGGGGTGCGCGCGACAGTCCGCGGCCGACCATGTCGTATCCGGGCACGAGGCGGCGGAGCGTCCCTTCCAGCGAGATGAGAGTGCGGAACACCAGCAGCAGCGAGGGCGGCATCGCCAGGCGATGCTTGCGGAGCACATCGATCAGCGCGCTGAAGACGTTCTCGCCCACCTGCGCGTTCGCGACGCGCGTGAGGATCGCCCCGATGTCGTGCTGCAGAACGGCCTGCTCCACACTCCCGCCCGCCATCGGCGCGCAGAGGAGGAGGACGATGTCGGTGGCCGACACGTCGTCGTCGTTGGCGATCGCCACCAGGAGCGGCGCGAGGAGCCGGCGCACGCTGCGCTCGAGCACGCCGATCGCGCCGAAGTCGATCAGGGTGACCGTCCCGTCCTCCGCGAGGATCAGGTTGCCCGCGTGGAGGTCGGCATGGAAGACCCCCCGAACGGCGATCTGCTCGAAGACCGAGTCGACGACACCGTCGAGGACCCTGTGCGCGGCATCCGGCGGCAGGGCACTGGGCGTGAGCCGGCTGAACGGGATGCCGTCGGCCCGCTCCAGCACCAGCATCCGGGAGGTGGTGAGGTCGGTGTACACGGTGGGGATGTTGAGCTTCGGGGACTGGGATCGCTCGATGGCGCCGCGCAGCATCTCGGTGTTGGCGGCCTCGACGCGGTAGTCGAGTTCTTCGCGAAGGGCCCGAGCGAACTCCGCCGCGAGCGCGCGCGCGCCGTAGTCGCGCGCCCACTCGGTGCGCCGCTCGGCGTCGGCGGCCAGTCGCTCCAGGATGTCGAGATCGGTCGTCACCTGCGCTCGGGCGCGAGGACGCTGGATCTTGACGACGACCCGCGTGCCGTCCAGGAGCGTCGCGGCGTGGACCTGGGCGACGGATGCCGCGGCCATCGGCGTCTGCTCCACCGAGGCGAACACCTCGTTCAGAGGGCGCCTGAGCTGCTCGCGGATCGCCGCTTCCGCCTCCGCCCACGGGATCGGAGTCGAGTCCATCTGCAGCGTCGAGAGAGCCTTGATGAACTCACGGGGCAGCACGTCCTCGCGGGAGGAGAGCACCTGACCGAGCTTGACGAAGGTCACTCCCGCCTCGTTGAGGGCGCCGACGAGCGCCTCCGGCAGTTCGTCGCTGTAGCCGCGGGCGCGGTTCTGATAGAGCCCGATCCCGTGGCGGGAGGCGATGACGACGATCTGCGCGTAGCGCCTCGCGCGGTCGCGGCGCCGGATCGCCTGGCGGATCACGACGATCGGATTGCGGAGCGGCCGCGTGGGCACCAGGAACTCGCTCACGACGATGACGACCACCACGACCGCGAAGACCCAGCCCAGGATCAGCGCGGTGATGGTCACGACGATCGGCCAGGCGACGAGGAACTTGCCGTCCGCGTAAACGTGCGACTCCTCCAGCATCCACTGCACGAGCGGGATGCTGAGCGAGAACACGACGATGGAGATCACCAGCGAGCGCACCCAGCCGACCGGCGTGTCGAGCAGTCGGCGCGACACCCACGTCGCGACGGCGGCGAACGCGAGCGCTACCAGCGCAAAGGCGAGCCAGGCGGGCATGCCTCAGATTCTGTCAGGACTCGGTCGCTCGTGCGCAGTGAAGCTCAGTCTTCGGCCGGGGTCGCGGCCGCGACGGCCTCGTCCTCGGTCGTGGCGACCAGCTGCCCGCATGCCCCGTCGATCTCCTTGCCGCGGGTGTCACGCAGCGTGGTGGGGATTCCGGCGTCATTGAGACGGCGGACGAACTCGTTCTGGACGGGGACCTCGGACGCCGTCCAGATCGATCCCGGGGTGGGGTTGAGCGGAATCGGGTTCACGTGCACCCATCCCCTTCCCCGCGCGTTGAGCTTGTCGGCGAGGAGGTCGGCGCGCCAGCCGTGGTCGTTCATGTCCTTGATCAGCGCGTACTCGATCGAGACCCGGCGCCCGGTCTTGTCGAAGTAGGCGCGTGCGGCATCCAGTGCCTCATCGACCTTCCATCGGGAGTTCACCGGGATCAGCTCGTCGCGCAGCTTGTCGTCGGGCGCATGCAGCGAGAGCGCGAAGGTGACGGGGATGTCCTCGTTCGCGAGCTTGGTGATGGCAGGGACGAGTCCGACGGTCGACACGGTGATGCCGCGCGCGCTCATCCCGAGGCCGTGCTTCTTGTCGGTCATGACGCGGACCGCCTGCATCACGCGAGAGTAGTTGGCCAGGGGCTCGCCCATGCCCATGAACACGATGTTGCTGACGCGCTCCGGCGTCTGACCCGGTCCCTGAGCCTGTCGAAGGGTCTTGCCGCCGAGCCCTCCGTCGGCGATGAGCCGGTTGGCGCGCACGACCTGCTCGACGATCTCGGCGGCTGACATGTTGCGGGTGAGCCCCGCCTGGCCGGTGGCGCAGAAGGGGCAGTTCATGCCGCAGCCGGCCTGCGACGACACGCACAGAGTGATGCGGCCGGGGTAGCGCATGAGCACCGACTCGACCAGGGCGCCGTCGTGCAGCTTCCAGAGGAACTTGATGGTGTCGCCGCGATCGGTCTCGAGGCGCCGAACCTCCGTCAGCAGCGGCGGCAGCATCCGGTGCACGAACTCTTCGCGACCGGCGGCGGGCAGGTCGCTCATCGCGGCGGGGTCGTGCGTCCAGTGCGTGAAGTAATGCGTCTCGAGCTGCTTGGCCCGGAAGCCCGGCATCCCGAGCTCCTTCACCTTCTCGACGCGCTCCTCGGGAGTCAGGTCGGCGAGGTGCACGGGGGGCTTCCCCCGCTTGGGACTGGCGAACTGGAGGAGCGGCCGACCCTCGGCATCCTTCTTCTGAGACCAGCCCTCCGTCTTCGGGCGCACCTGACGGACGGGCGTTCCCTGGGGCGTGGCGGTCATGCTCTCAGGGTAGGGGACGCACCTGCGCAAAGCCTGGCCCGCACCGGATGCCGGGCCCGGGCCCGCCGCGGAGGGGTACCGTGAGGAAGGTGGGGGACGTGATGGCGCGGCCGTCTGAGCCCGGGGGCGCGGGCGAGGCTCAGCGGGGTCTGGACGCTGCTGCGCGCGCCGAACTGGACGCCCTGCGCCGCCGCGCCTTCGGGCCGTCGCCCGACATCGCCGGCGACGCCGCGGCCCTCGCGCGGCTCGTCGAGCTCGAGGACCTGGCGCTGCCGGCGCCCACCGCAGTCGGCGAGCGCGCGGCGGGATCCGACGGAGGCGGTTCCGGCCGGCGAGTGGGCGGACGACGGCGCTGCGAGGCGCCCTGCGACGCTGCAGAGCGAACCACAGCCTGCACGCGTCGTGGCGCCGCCTGATTCCGACGACGAAGCACTCGAGCCCCGGTCACCGCGACGGAGGCAGGTCGGCATGGTCGCCGGGATCGCGGTGTTCGTTGCGCTCATCGGCGTGGTCGTCGGCCTGCAGGCACAGCGGGAGTCAGCCGGGTCGCCCGCGCGGCCCATGACGGCCGACAGTCCAACGCCGGCGATCGCCTCGGCTCCGGACGGCGATGCGCTCATCCGGCTGCTGATCAACTCGTCCGGAGACTATGTCGACCTCTCTTCGAGCCAAGAGGCACCGGTCTTCCCGGTCGACGGCGAGATGACCTGGGTGCAGCCGCTCGGCGAGTACTACGGCTGGGCGATGTGGATCGCCGGAGCATCCACGGCGAGCGGCGATGTGAACTGCCTCCTCCTGGACGGCGGGTCCGGCACGCGATCGCGGTGCCTCTCGCAGGAGCTGAGGGCCCAAGGGGCGCTGCTCGTCTCGCTGCCGTACGCCCAGATCGCTCCCGAGGAGCGACCCCCGGGGATGACGGCTGATCAGAGCGTGGGCTTCTGGTGGGAGTCGGGCGGGTACGTGACGGTCATGCTCACACCGACCGAGCCCGGCTGAGCAACGACCAGCGTCCTCCCCGGCATCCCGCCGCTAGCCTGTGGATGTGGTTCCAACCGAGAGTCTGGTCGCGTTCATGGTGGCCGCGCTCGTCCTGATCGTCATCCCGGGACCGAGCGTGCTGTTCACGATCGGCCGTGCACTGGCGCTCGGCCGCATCGGCGGCCTTCTGAGCGTCCTCGGCAACGCACTGGGCCTCCTCCCCGTGATCGGACTGGTCGCCCTGGGGGTCGGCGGCATCGTTGCGCAGTCGGTGGTGCTCTTCACCATCGTGAAGGTGGCGGGCGCCCTGTATCTCATGTTCCTCGGGGTGCAGGCGATCCGGCATCGGAACCGCGCGGCAGAGGCCGCGATCTCCGGCGCGCCGCCGAGCTCGCACTGGCGCCAGCTCGGCGAAGGCTTCCTGGTCGGCGTGACCAACCCGAAGACGATCGCGTTCTTCGTCGCGGTGCTTCCGCAGTTCGTCGACCTGGAGTCCGGCTCGGTGCCGCTGCAGATGGTGGAGCTCGGACTCGTCTTCTTCGTCATCGCCCTCCTCTCCGATGCTGCCTGGGCGCTCGCGGCGGCCGGCGCGCGCAGCTGGTTCGGCAAGTCGCCCAAGCGCATCGCCGCTCTGTCGGCGACCGGCGGCGGGCTCATGATCGGCCTGGGCGGCATCCTGCTGTTCACGGGCAACAAGCACTGAGCCCGGGCGGCGCGGGCGTTCTCGGCGCCGCGGATTCGGCCGCCGCGGGCGGCGTGCGCGCCGCGCATCGGTGCTAGTCGGCGGTGCCCTGCGCACCGAGGTTCACGAGATTGCCGTCCGGGTCGCGCACCTGGGCGACGCGCTCGCCCCAGGGCATGTCCTCCGGTGGCTGCACCACCTCGCCGCCGAGGCGGGTCCACGCGGCGAACGTCTCGTCCACGTCATCGACGTAGAACCACAGCGCCACGCGGTCGCCCTCGACGGCGGCATCCGGCACGCGGCCGACGCCGAGCGCCTCGGTGCCGAGCCGCAGCGACACGTAATCGTCTTCGTCGCCGCTCGCGAACCGGTACTCCACCGTCGCGCCGAGCACGTTCTCGTAGAAGCGCACGAGCCTCGGCAGATCGCGCGAATTCAGGATGGGGAAGAGGCTCCGTACTCCCATGCCGCCACCCTACGACCAGCGCCCTCGGACCGCGAGACTGCAGCGTGACATCCAGCTCGGGTCTCGATACGCCGCATGCGGCGGCTACTGGACCTTGCGACGCGAACGCATCAACGCCGGCGTTCGCCGGCATTGCTCCGTTCCGTCAGAGGAAGATGTCCGGGAAGAGCCGCTCGTCGGGCGTGCCGGGCACGGCGGCGTATCGCGAGAAGTCGGTGATGCCGGCATCCGTCAGCACGTCCTCGACGATCAGGCTCTGCCCGGTGTACTCGCGCGCCGGACGCGTGAAGATCTCGTACGCGGCATCCGCATAGATCTCCGGCGTGCGACTGGCCGCCATCACGCGATCGCCGCCGAGCAGGTTCTGCACCGCCGCGGTCGCGATCGTGGTGCGGGGCCAGAGCGTGTTGGCCGCGATCCCGTCCTTCGCGAACTCCGCCGCGAAGCCCAGGGTCACCATCGTCATGCCGTACTTCGCGAGCGTGTAGCCGGTGTGCGCGCCGAGCCACTTCGGGTCGAGGTTCAGCGGCGGTGAGAGCGAGAGGATGTGCGGGTTGCCGGACTCCCGCAGGATCGGCACGGCGGCCTGCGAGAGCATGAATGTGCCCCGCACGTTGACGTCCTGCATCAGGTCGTACTTCTTCGCGCTGAGCTCGAGCGAGCGCGACAGATCGATGACGCTCGCGTTGTTCACGACGATGTCGATGCCGCCGAATTCGCCCTGGGTCTTGAGCACCGCCTCGGTGATGTCGTCATCGCTGCGCACGTCGCCGACGATCGGCAGTGCGTTGCCGCCCGCCGCCCGGATCTGGTCGGCGGCCGAATGCACGGTGCCTTCGAGCTTCGGATGCGGCGAATCGGTCTTGGCCAGCAGCGCGATGTTCGCCCCGTCGGCGGCGGCGCGCAGCGCGATGGCGAGGCCGATGCCGCGGCTGCCGCCGGACATCAGGATGGTCTTTCCTGCAAGGGGCTTATCGGTCATCGGACGGTCCTTCCGGTGGTGCGGGCTGGAGCTCTCAGCGCCTCAGGTCGCGAACACTTCGTTGCATGTCCCGAATCCTGTTGGCTGCGGCGCCTCCAGGCAACGACAAGTGGGACACGGAGGTCGGGGTCAGGCGGTGGAGGCGGATTTGCGGGATGCTGCGGCGAAGGCCGCGACGCGGAGCTTCGACTCGTCGGTGTCGAAGCGCGCGCCGATCGACGCCGCTTCGTCGGCGAGGTTCTCCGTGAATGTGCGGTCGGCACCAACGCGCACGAGGCGCTTGGCCTGCCCGAACGCCGCGGTCGCGTTGTCGAGCCAGAACCGGGCCACCTGCTCGGCGCGGCCGGCGACGTCGGCCGGGGCGACCACCTCGGCCACGAGGCCCCAGTCGAGAGCTTCGGCGGCGTTCAGCGTGCGGTCCTGCAGCAGGAGCTGCAGCGCACGACGCTGTCCGATGGCCGCGGGCAGCAGCGTCGAGACGCCCAGGTCAGGAGTGAGGCCGATGTTCGCGTACTTGCTGACGAACTTCGCCGACTCGGACGCCACGATGTAGTCGGCCGCGAGCATGAGCCCGAGCCCGCCGCCGGCGACCGCCCCCTGCACGGCGGCGACCATCGGCTTGTCCGACTCGGCGAAGGTGCGGATGCCGTCGTGGATGACGTGCGCGGTCGCGGTCACGGCTTCGCCGCCCGCCCCGGAGGTCGCCATTGCGACGACGTCGCCGCCGGCGCAGAAGGCCGGACCCGCGGCATCCAGGATCACGGCTCCGACGGACGAGTCGGAGGTCACCTCATGGGCGATGTCGCGCCACAGCGTGCCCATGTCGAAGTCCATCGCATTCAGATACGCCGGCCGGTTGAAGGTCACGCGGGCAAGGCCGCCGTCGCGGGTGAGAAGGATCGAGTCGCTCATGAGTCTCCTGGGCGGGATGCGGTCGCACCGGTGCCGTCGGCACCTGCGCGGATGGATCCGGGGTCGGTCATTTCGGCGCCATCCGGATCGCGCCGTCGAGGCGGATGGTCTCGCCGTTGAGGTAGCCGTTCTCGACGATCGCCATGACCAGCCGCGCGTACTCGTCGGGGCGCCCGAGCCGCTGCGGGTAGGGCACCTGCTCGCCGAGCGAGTCCTGCGCCGCCTGCGGGAGGCCGGCCAGCATGGGCGTCTCCATGATCCCGGGGGCGATCGTGAGCACCCGGATGCCGTAGCGGGCCAGTTCGCGCGCGATGGGAAGCGTCATGGCGTGCACGCCGCCCTTGCTCGCCGAGTAGGCGGGCTGGCCGATCTGCCCGTCGAACGCAGCGACGCTCGCGGTGCTGACGATGACGCCGCGGTCGCCGCTCCCGGCCTCGGGCTCGGTGCGGGCCATCACCGCCGAAGCCTGCGCGATCACGTTGTACGTTCCGATGAGGTTGACGCGGATGATGCGCTCGAACGCGTCGAGCGGCGACGGATCGCCGTCCCGATCGAGCACCTTGGCGGGCGGCGCGATGCCGGCGCAGTTGACCACGACCCGCAGAGGGCCACCGGCAGCCGCGGTCTGCACGGCGAGGGCGACCTCATCGGGGCGGGTGACATCGGCCGGCGCGAAGGCTCCGCCGAGCTCGGCCGCGACATCCTGGCCCGCCGAGGAGGGAAGATCGATGATCGTCACCGCGGCACCCGCGGCGGCGAGGCGCCGCGCGGTGGCCAGGCCGAGGCCGCTTGCACCGCCGGTCACGAGGGCGGAGGCGCCCGTGATGTCCATGTGCTCTCCTTCGAACGTCCCGCGGGTCACCGCGGGCGGCATTGCGTTCCAGCATAGGTGGCACCGAGTGTCACCTCGCGCGAGACCGCGCGGCATCCGGAACCCGGCCGAGCGGTCGACGGCGCCGCCGGACTCAGGCTACTCGCGGGCATGCCGCAGAGCATCCGGATCGCGAGATCGATCGGCCGGATGGGCCGTTCAGCCCGCATGGCGGCGTTCGCGGCAGGATGGGCGCATGGAGCCGCGACCCACCCGCACGCGAGAGCTCGTGCCGCGCGACGTGCTGAAGCGATGAGCGGCGCACGTGTCGATCCCCGCTGA
Organism: uncultured Actinomycetota bacterium; assembly: GCA_963717585.1. Taxonomy (GTDB): domain Bacteria; phylum Actinomycetota; class Actinomycetes; order Actinomycetales; family Microbacteriaceae; genus Microbacterium. The sequence goes on from CAVQWI010000008.1 coordinate 152,577, forward strand.
CGCCGTCGAGCCTCCCGACCGCGTCCGCGCGCTCGCGGGGGGCGCGACGGTCGAGCTCGTCTGGATCAACGAGATCGGCGGGCTCACGTTCCGCACCGACGACCGCCGCTTCATCAAATTCGGACCGCGCAACGCGGAGACCTCGTTCGCCGGCGAGGCCGCGCGGCTCGACTGGGCCGGACGCTTCACGACCGTGCCCCGCGTGCGAGGACGGGGCGGCGACGAGACCCACGAGTGGCTCGTGACCGACGCGCTCGACGGTTCGAGCGCCGTCGCGCCGCGCTGGCTGGCCGAACCCGCGACCGCCGTGCGCGCGGTGGGCGAGGGACTCCGCGCGCTGCACGAGAAGCTCCCTGCAGCCGAGTGCCCCTTCGACTGGAGCGTGCCCTCGCGCATCGCGAACGCGGCGGTCCGCGGCATCCAACTGCCCGACCCGCTGCACGACCCTCCGCCGGTCGACCGGCTCGTGGTCTGCCACGGCGACGCGTGCTGCCCCAACACCCTGATCGGCGACCGAGGTCGCTGGACGGGGCACGTGGATCTCGGCGCCCTCGGCGTCGCAGACCGGTGGGCCGACATCGCGGTGGCTGCCATGAGCACGGAATGGAACTACGGACCGGGGTGGGAGGGCGCGCTCATCGAGGCCTACGGAATCGTCCCGGACGAGGGCCGCCTCGCCTACTACCGCGAACTCTGGAACGCGACCTGAGGGCGTCCCTCGACGCAGTCACCGCGAACCGAGGATGAAGTTCCACGATCCGGTCATCACCGCCACGGCGATCGCTGTCGCCGAGATCGCGGCTCCGGCGGCGAGCAGCATCCATTCCCGCCAGCCGAACCGCGACTCGCGCGCCCAGGTGCGAGGGCCGCGTCCGCCGAAGCCCCGCGCCTCCATCGCGGTGGCGAGAGTCGAGCCTCGGCGGATCGACAGGACGAAGAGCGCGAAGGCCATGCCGAGCACGCGGCGCACCCGGCCGGTGTCGGCGACCCCGCGCGCCCGTCGCGCAAGCGCGAGCGCACGCCAGTCGTCGGTGAGCAGTCCGAGAAGTCGCATGCCCGCCAGTGCGCCGAGAACGAAACGGGCTGGAAGCTTCAGCAGCTGCGCGAGCCCGTCCGCGAGGTCGGTCGGATCGACGGTCACGAAGAGCACGACCGCGGGCAGTCCGATCGCGAGCACGCGGAAGAAAGTGGCGAGGGCGAGCGTGAGCGACCCCTCGCTGATGCGGATGACGAACCACTCGACATAGATCTCGCCGCTCGTCGCGCCGTACAGGGCGATCGTGACCGCGGCGAGCGGAGCCGCGATCCAGATCGGGAGCGTGCGCAGCCAGAACTCGCGCGGGCTCAGACCCGCCGCCAGGAGCAGCGGCAGCTCGAGGGCCAGTGCGACCGCCGCCGAGACGGGATCGATCGTCAGCACGAGCGGCAGCGCGATGATCAGGGCCGCGCCGAGCTTGGCGACCGGATTCAGCCCCGCGATCGGACCGCTCCGTGCGGTGGTCGGGCCGGGCTCGATCACGACCGCGCCCCGATGGCGAACCGCCGCGCGCGCAGCGCGTCGAGCACCATGTCGTCGTGCGTGATCGCGACGATCGCCGCGCCGTCGTCGCGCAGGCGAGCGATGATGGCGACGAGCTCGGCCCACGTCGAGGCATCCTGCCCGAAGGTCGGTTCGTCCAGGACCATCACCGACGGCCGGGTGGCGAGCATCGCCCCGACGGTCAGGCGCCGCTTCTCCCCGCCCGAGAGCGTGTACGGGTTCGCCTCGGCGAGCGGACGCAGCCGCAGCCGCTCCAGCAGCTCGTCGACCCGCGCTAGCGACGTCCGCGGGCGGCAGGGCGAGTGCGCGCGGGCCCACCTCCAGTTCCCCGCGCACCGTCGTGGTCAGCAGCTGATGCTCGGGATCCTGGAAGACCGTTCCGATGCGCGTGAGCAGGGCACGCGACGACCACGAGATCGGGTCGCCCTTCACGCCCGCCGACAGCGAAGCGGATGCTGCGACCCGCCCCGATTCCGGCGCGATCAGTCCGGCGAGCGTCAGACCGAGCGTCGACTTGCCCGCTCCGTTGGGCCCGCTGATGCCCAGGGCCTCTCCGGCGTTCACCGCGAGATCGAAAGGGCCCGCGACGGCTGCGCCGCGCACTCGCGACACGACGAGCCCCTCGCCGGAGAGAAGGGCCTCACCGGCACGCCGGGAGGGCGCGGGCGGAAACGCCGGGGGGATGCCGGGAACCCACACGCCCCCGGCGGCGAGCTCGCGGCCCCTCGCCGTCAGCACGTCGTCCGGCGGGCCGTCCGCGATGATCCCCGAGCCGTCCGTGCCGGAGCCGCCGAGGACGAGCACCCGGTCGACCAGTGGCAGCCATACGTCGAGGCGGTGCTCCACGACCACGAGCGTCGCACCGGTCGTCTCCAGCGCCCGTCGCACGGCGTCGCGCACCTCTTGGACGCCCGCCGGGTCGAGGTTCGCGGTCGGCTCGTCGAGGAGGATCAGGCCGGGTCGCATCGCGAGGACGCCCGCCAGTGCGAGCCGCTGCTTCTGGCCGCCCGACAGCGCAGAGGTCGATCGATCGAGCGGAACCTCGAGCCCGACGGCGGCGAGGGCCTCGCGCACCCGCGACCAGATCTCGTCGCGGGGCACGGCGAGGTTCTCGCATCCGAAGGCCACGTCGTCACCGACGCGGGCGAGGATCGCCTGGCTGTCGGGATCCTGGAGCACCATGCCGGCGCGCCCGCGCACCCGTGCCGCTGGTTCGCCGTCGATGAGGAGCGCGCCGGTCTGCTCGCCCTCGTCGTCGCCGCCGAGCACTCCCGCGAGGGCGTGCAGCAGGGTCGACTTGCCCGATCCGGATGCGCCGAGGAGAAGCACCCGCTCCCCGGGCTCGACGCGGAAGGAGGCATCCTGCACCGCCCACCGGCGTCGCGTCGCGTAGCGCCAACCCCAGCCACGGGCCTCGACCGCCGCGGGTCGGACGGCGCTCGCCGCGCCGCTCACGCTAGACGCGCCGGACGGCTTCGCGGCCCGCCGCGAACCGGTTCAGCGCCCCGGTGGCAGCGAGGCCCCGGGCGACGAACCACGATCCCGCCCCGGCGATCAGCGCTCCCGAGACGGTGGTGGAGACGATGTACACGATCGTGAAGGTGACGTCTGCCCCGGCGTACCAGAGGAGACGGTCGTTGATGCCGCACGCCAGTCCGGCGCCCGCTCCGGCCAGGACCGCCACCGGAAGTCGCCAGACCGCGTAGGCGAAGAGCAGGAAGACCAGTTCGGCGCCGAGACCCTGCACCAGCCCGGAGACGATCGTCAGGGGCCCCCACTGATTGCCCACGAGAGCGGAGATGACCGCCGCGACGAGCTCGGTGTACAGAGCCGCGCCCGGCTTGCGGATGATCAGACCGCCGAGCACACCGGCGACCAGCCACGGCCCGGCGAGCAGCCCCTGCAGACCGGGCAGCAGAGGCGTGAGGAGCGCACTCGGCGCTTCGTAGCCGACATTCCAGAGAAGGAATACCAGCGAGCACGCGACTGCGATGACGCTGGCAACGACGATGTCGACGACCCGCCACCGCCAGACGATGCCCGCGAATCCGCGGCGAGTGGGCGTCGATGAGGACGTGGAAGTGCTCATTTTCAGATCTCCTTCCTGCGCTGGCATGACCCAGATCAGGTTCGACGGTCGAAGCGTTTTCGCTTCCTCTCAGCCCGGCACACCGGACTCCCGTGTTGACCCAATGAGTATACGCCGCACGAGAGGGGGTAATTTGGGCAGGTGACACTGGATGACGCCGCGACGCCCACGCGGCGTTCGGCGCGCCGCGCCGACCGGTCGCAGCCCGATGAGACGCAGCCCTACGGTCTGGGCGACATGCTGGCCGGTGGTTCCGAGGCTCACAGCCCGACCTTCGACGTCGCCGGCGCCATGGCCCAGGTGACAGCATCCACGCCCGCCACGTCCTCCACGCCGGCGCCGCACGTCGGCCCGTCGACGGCCGCGGTGAGCATCGCACCTCTGGGCACCACCACGACGACGACCCTCCCGGCGGCAAGCCCGGCACCCACCCCGGGTCGCGTGGCATTCGGGTGGGTCGACGAAGCGGCGATCGTCGTCGCCGCGGTTGCGCCCGGCAGCCTGGAGATCGCGACGGCGCCCTACGTCCCGGTCGGTCCGGAGCTGCTCAGCGACCCGCCGCGCCGGTCGCCGCTGCGTCCGGGCGTGCTGGTTCCGATCGGCATCGCAGCGCTCCTGGTCGGCGGCTACTCCGGCCACGACTCTCCTCTGGCCGCTGCACGCCGTCAGCCCCACCGTCGAGGCCGTCCAGGTGCAGCCGATCGCCGCACCCCCCGCAGCCGTCACCTGGCCCGCCGCCGGCAGCGCGTCGGTGGCCGTTGCCGGCATCGACGGAGTCGTGGCATCCAGCGCCGACCCCGCCTCGATCGCCAGCATCACCAAGATCGTCACGGCGCTGATGGTGCTGGATCAGATGCCGCTGGCGGTCGGCGAGCAGGGGCCCGAGTTCCGCTTCACCTCCCGCGACAGCTCCGCGTACTGGGGTTACCGCGAGAACGGCGAGTCGGCGCTGGACGTGCCGGTCGACGGCACGCTCACGCAGTACCAGCTTCTCGAGGGCATGCTCGTCGGCTCGGCGAACAACTACGCCGACCGTCTGGCCGGCAATCTCTGGCCGACGGACGCGGTGTTCGCGAACGCCGCGAACACCTGGCTGAGCGCGCACGGCATCCCCGGCGTCACCGTCGTCGAACCGACCGGCCTCGACCCGCGGCAACTCCGCAACTCCCGAGGCGCTCATCGCGCTCGGCAAGAGAGCGCTGGCCGATCCGGTCATCGCCGAGATCGTCGCCAAGCCGGCAGTCGACCTCCCCGGTGCGGGGCTGGTCACCAACACGAACGGACTGCTCGTCGATCCTGGGGTGGTCGGCATCAAGACCGGTTCGCTCGATTCATACAACCTGCTCTCCGCGAAGGACATCGTCGTCGGCGACACCACCGTGCGCGTCTACAGCGCGGTGCTGGGACAGCCCGACGATGAGACCCGGCTCGCCGCCTCGCGCACCCTGTACTCCGAGGTCGAGCTGGGCCTGCAGCCGGTGCCGTCGGTCGCCGAGGGCACCGTCGTCGGCCGAGTCGTCACGGAGTGGGGTGAGGACGTCGCGATCGTGACGGACGACGACGCGAGCATCATCCTGTGGAACGCCGGGGTCGGGGCCCCGATGACGGACTTCTCGCTCGGCGACGCGCGGGAGAAGGGTGCGGATGTCGGAACGCTGTCGGTTCAGGGTCCGCTGAACGCGGCGAGCACGTCGCTGGAACTCGCCACCGATGTCGAGCCGCCGAGCGCCTGGTGGCGCCTCACCCACCCGCTCGATCTGTTCGGTCTGAACTAGACCCTGCGCTCACGCCTCCGGGACCGCGGCACCGCTGCGCCGACGGAAGTTCTGCACCAGGATCAGCACGCTCACTCCGAGCACCCACGCCGGGAAGATCAGGGTGACCCAGACGCTCAGAGTCGTCACCACCAGGAGCACTGCGGCGACCACGTAGGTGACGATGGCGAGCCAGCGCGGCATGACGCCGGTGCGCAGCCACATCGTGGCCAATGAGATGAGCAGGACGCCGGCCATGCGCAGCGCGTAGATGTTCGTGATCTGCAGCATCACCGCCCGCCCGAAGCTCGCCAGCCCGTTGCGGCTCTCCTCGTCATCGATCAGCGGAACGCTCGCGACGATCCCTCCGGCGATCGCGCACGACACGAAGATCATCGCGAGGAACAGCAGCCCGCTGCCGATGAACACCGAGGAGAACAGCTGATCCTCGGTGTCCTTGAACCTGTCGCGCACCACGCCCATGAACCAGAGGAAGGCGATGCCCGAGAACGGGACGAGCCCGAGCGCGATGGAGATGCGGGTGGCCGCACCGTCGTCCAGCCAGTCGGCGCTGGCGGTCAGGTGGTCGGGAAGCGCCGATCGCAGCAGCACGAGTGCGGCGGTGAACAGGCCGGCGAAGAGGACGCCGGCCAGTGCGGCAGCACGCGGCGAGCTCAGCGGGCGACGGACGTCGGCAGCAGCTTCGGACATGCGGAGCCTCCCTCCGGCGACATCGCGGCGCCGTGAGGACGACAGTATTCCTCAGCGCCGGCAAGTGACAGACTGTGCCCAGTACGCCTGATGCACCTCGCTCGTTCAGGCGGCTGCGAAGGAGCAGGGGACGCTCATGACCGATGCAGAGTTCGATCCGCCACCATCACCGCACCGGACCCGTCCGATTTCGAGGGTCGCCGCGAGTACGGTCGCGCAGCGCGGGTGCGCACTCCGCGCTCGAGCCACGCGGCGTGGTCGCCGCCGGACGATCGCACCGATCCGGTCTCGCTGCTGGAGGAGCAGGCGACCTCGCGCGTCACCGACCTGGTGCCCGTCCGCCACGGCCGCATGATGGTCTCGCCCTTCACGTTCTACCGCGGTGCGGCCCTGCTGATGGCCGCCGACCTCGCCCGCGACGCCGAGCAGCGGCCTGACCGTGCAGCTGTGCGGCGACGCCCACCTCTCGAACTTCGGTCTGTTCGCCTCGGCCGAGCGCCGCCTCGTCTTCGACATCAACGACTTCGACGAGACCCACCCGGGCCCCTTCGAGTGGGACGTGAAGCGACTGGTCGCCAGCTTCGAGATCGCAGGTCGGCACCGCGGATTCAGCGACCAGGAGCGGCGAGCGATCATCCTGGCCGCCGGCCGGGCGTATCGCGAGCGGATGCTGCAGGCGGCCGAATCAGACGGTGCTGGATGCCTGGTACGACCACCTCGACGCCGACACGGTGCAGAGCTGGCTCGCAGGGCGAGCGAGAAGCCGCCGGTGCCGAGAAGCGCCAGATCAAGGGCTTCGACGCAGTGGTGGCCAAGGCCCTGACGAAGGACCGCATGCAGGCGTTCTCGAAGCTCGTGGCGACCGAGGACGGTCGCATGCGGATCATCGCCGACCCGCCCCTCATCGTGCCCGTCGAGGACCTCGTCACCGACGGTCACGGCATCCAGCAGATGCCGAGGACGGCGATGCGCGAGATCCTCGCCGCCTATCAGAGGCACGCTGCTCACGCCGGCGGCCCCACGGCCGCTCTCGGAGTACACCTACGTGCACATGGCCCGCAAGGTCGTCGGGGTGGGAAGCGTCGGAACCCGCGCGTGGATCGTGCTGCTGCGCGGCCGCGACGATGCCGACCCGCTGTTCCTGCAGGCGAAGGAGGCTCAGGCCTCGGTGCTCGAGCGCTTCCTGGAGCCGTGCGAGTACGAGAACCAGGGCGAGCGCGTGGTGCGCGGCCAGCGCGTGATGCAGGCTTCCAGCGACATCTTCCTCGGGCTGGCAGCGCGTGCGGGGCGAGGGCGGACATGGAGCGGGACTTCTACGTCCGGCAGCTGCACGACTGGAAGGGGTCGCTGGATCCCGAGAAGTCAGGTTCCCCGCGGCGCCGCTGCTGTACGCCCGCATCTGCGGCGAGACTCTCGCCCGGGCGCACGCGCGTTCCGGGCGACCGCGTCGCGATCGCCGCGTACCTCGGCAAGTCCGACGCGTTCGAGGAGGCGATCGCCGACTTCGCCGAGGCGTACGCCGATCAGAACGACGCCGACTACCAGGCGTTCATCGGCCGCGATCACTCCGGTCGCCTGGAGGCTGAACTGGCCTGTAGCGCAGCGGTCGAGTTGCCCGGTCGCGGCGGGGTGCATAGTCGAAGAATCCGCCCGCAGCCCTACAGAACGGCTCTCGCCATGCAGAACAAGCCCGTCACGCCCGCGATCGAGAAGGCGCACGCGGCCGCCCTGGCGTCGTTCCCGTTCGATGACACGCAGGACTTCGAGGATGCCGACCGGGGATTCATCGCCGCCCTCGAACCGGGCGTCGTCCGCGCCGCCGACGGACGGGTCGTCTGGGACAACGACAGCTACGACTTCCTGAAAGGTGATGCCCCGACATCCGTCCACCCCAGCCTGTGGCGGCAATCGCAGCTGGTCGCCCGAGCAGGGCCTGTACGAGGTGGTGGAGGGCATCTACCAGGTGCGCGGACTCGACCTGTCGAACATCACCTTCGTCGAGGGCGACACCGGCGTGATCGTGATCGATCCGCTGATCTCGACCGAGACCGCCGCGGCGGCGCTCGGCCTCTACCGCGCACATCGCGGCGACCGCCCTGTCAAGGCCGTCATCTACACGCACAGCCACGTCGACCACTTCGGCGGGGTCTTCGGCGTCGCCAGCGCGGAGGATGCCGCATCCGGACGGGTGGAGATCATCGCGCCCGAGGGTTTCGTCGAGCACGCCGTGTCGGAGAACGTGTACGCGGGGACGGCCATGGGCCGGCGCGCCGGATACATGTACGGCGCAGCGCTCGCCCGCGGACCGCAGGGTCAGGTCGGAGCCGGGCTCGGGCAGACGACCTCCTCCGGGCAGCTGGGTCTGATCGTGCCCACCCGCGACATCCGCACGACCGGCGAGACCCACACCGTGGACGGCATCGAGATCGAGTTCCAGATGGCGCCCGGCACCGAGGCGCCCTCCGAGATGCACTTCTACTTCCCCAGGTTCCGGGCGCTGTGCATGGCCGAGAACGCCACGCACAATCTCCACAATCTGCTCACCCTGCGCGGGGCGCTCGTGCGCGATCCGCACGTGTGGTCGGCGTACCTGACGGAGGCGATCGACACCTTCGGCGACCGCACGGATGTCGCCTTCGCCTCGCACCACTGGCCGACCTGGACCGGCGAGCGCGTCGTGGAGTTCCTCGGCGTCCAGCGCGACCTGTACGCATACCTGCACGACCAGACCCTGCGTCTGCTCAACCAGGGCTACCAGGGGGCCGAGATCGCCGAGATGATCGAGCTGCCCCCGGCACTCGAGAAGGCGTGGAGCACGCACGGCTACTACGGGTCGGTCAGCCACAACGTGAAGGCGATCTATCAGCGGTACATGGGCTGGTTCGACGCCAATCCCGCGCGCCTGTGGCCGCACCCGCCAGCGGAGCAGGCGAAGCGGTATGTCGCGGCGATCGGCGGCATCGACCGCGTGGTCGAGCTCGCGCAGGAGGCCTTCGACGAGGGTGACTTCCGCTGGGCGGCGACGCTGCTGGACCACGCGGTCTTCACCGACGAGGACCACACGGCGGCCCGCGAGCTCTACGCCGACACGCTCGAGCAGCTCGGCTACGGCGCGGAGAACGGCACCTGGCGGAACTTCTTCCTCTCCGGCGCGACCGAGCTTCGCGACGGAAACTTCGGCACCCCGACCAGCACCGACGCCCCGGCGATCCTCGCGCAGCTCACACCCGAGCAGCTGCTGGACGCCATCGCCATCTCGGTCGACGGACCGAAGGCATGGGACCTCGACCTGGCGATCGATGTGACCTTCACCGACCTGGACCAGACGTACCGCGTCACTCTCCGCAATGGGGTGCTCGTCTACCGCAAGGCGGATGCCGACCCGGTGCGAAGGCGTCGGTCTCACTCGCGAAGATGCGCCTCCTCGCCCTGATGGCGGGCGATCATGACTCACCGGGTGTCGCCACGACCGGCGATGCATCGCAGCTGGCATCCCTGCTGTCGGTGCTCGAGTCGGGCGACACGGCGTTCGACATCGTGACGCCCTGACCGCGCAGCGGCCGTCAGAGGCGGATCGGGAACGTGAAGAGCACGATCAACCCGGTCAGGGCGATCGCCCCGGCCAGCCCGAGGACGATCCGCGATGCGAGCAGCGAGACGCCGCGCTGGGCGATGGCCGACAGGAAGAGCACGAGGGCGAACAGCACCGTCATCAGCGAGTAGTTGTCGCCCTTCTCGTTGAAGTCGAGCGCCTCGGTCTGAAGGGCGTTCGCGCGATCCGTCGCCTTCTTCGCATCGGCCGTCCCGGGAGGCACGTACTCCTTCATCACGAACGGCCCGCGCTCCTTCCGGTCATCCGCCTCCCAGGCGTCGAAGGCCGCGGAGAACTCCGGCGAGAAGCGGTCCTCGATGTACCCCGCGAGCTCGAGGTTCCCGTTCGCCTCCGCCAGGACCCACTGCGTGTAGATGGCCAGGTCGGCACTGCGTGCGTCCCTGGCCTGGCTCTCGAAGTCGGAGGCCTCGATGCGAGCAGCGGATGCTTCGCTGAAGGCGACCGACGAATCCCCGCCCCACTTCGCGGATTCGAACCCGCACCATGCGGTCAGCACCGCGACGAGCGACAGCAGGATGACGGCGACCAGTTCATGGGCTTCGCTGTGCTGTCGGGCGGACCGGGCGGATTCCTCCATGATCGCTAGGGTATGCGCAGGGGTGTCCGTCTGCCGCGGCATCCGCTAGGACAACCCACCAGGGCGGCGATAGGTTCGGGATGTCGCCGTCCGAGCGCAACCGTCTTTCGGAGCCTCCCTTGATGCAGAAGCCGCTTGCGGGCCTCACCCGCAAGAACGTCGTGCGCGAGGCGGTCGCCGGAGTGACGCTGCTGGCGATCGCCATCCCTCTGAACATCGGGTACGCGCAGATCGCCGGACTCCCCCCGACCGCGGGGCTCTACGCGCTCGTGGTGCCGACGATCATCTATGCTCTCGTGGTCTCGTCCCGCCAGCTGGTGGCGTCGCCGGATGCGGCGGCCGCTGCGCTTGTCGCCTCCTCGATCGGCGGGCTCGCCGTCGCCGGCTCGGCGGACTACGCGACGCTCGCCCTGGCTCAGGCGATTCTGTCGCGGAGCGATGTTCCTGCTCCTGGCGGTCTTCAAGCTCGGCTTCCTCGCGAACTTCCTCTCCAAGCCGATCCTCGTCGGCTTCGTCGGAGGCCTCGCCCTCGACATCCTGGTGAGTCAGATCGCGAAGATGCTCGGCGTATCGATCGACTCGGGCGGCGAGTTCGTCGAGAAGGTCGGCGAGCTGGTGACCGGTCTGGGCACAGCGAACCTCGTCTCGGTGCTCATCTCCGTGGTGGCGGTGGCGATCCTGCTGCTCGGCAAGAGATACCTGTCGGCGGTGCCCTGGGCTCTGGTCGTCCTCGTCCTCGCCACGGTGGTCGTGGTGATCGCCGACCTCGACGATGCCGGCGTCGACGTGCTCGGGGCGGTGCCCGCGGGTCCGCCGACGCTGACCTGGCCGGTGATCGAGTGGACGACGTGGCTCGCGCTCATCCCGTCCGCGATCGCCCTCACGCTCGTGACGACCGCCGAAGGGCTGCTGGTGGCTCGGTCCTACGGCGAGAAGCGGGGCTACCCCACTCGTCCGAACCGCGATCTGCTCGCCTTCGGACTGGGCAACATCGCCGCGGGTGCGAGCGGCAGCTTCGCCATGGGCTCCTCCACGTCGCGCACGGCCGCGATGGACCAGGCGGGGTCGCGCACCCAGCTTCCCTCCCTCGTGCTGGCCGCCGGCACGCTGCTCCTGCTGCTGTTCGGCACGGCGCTGCTGGCCGACATCCCCTCCCCCGCCATCGGTGCGATCGTCGCGGTGGCGATCCTGCCGCTGCTCGGCATCCGCGAGTTCGTCGGCCTGTGGAAGCTGGACCGCTTCGAATTCGCGGTGGCCTCGGCGTGCTTCCTCGTCACCCTGTTCATCGGTGCGATCCCCGGCATCCTCGTCGCCTTCGTGCTCGCCCTCATCAACCTCGCCAAGCGGGCCGCCAACCCCGCGATCGACATCCTGGCGGCGAACGACTCCCCGCCGACTCGCTGCTCGACGAGGCGCCCGTCGGGGCGGCCACCGCACCCGGTGTGATCGTCATCCGTCTCGCCGCCCCGCTGTTCTTCGCCAACGGCGTGGTGTTCACCCAGGCCGTTCAGCGCGCCGTGCGCGCCGCGCCGGCGGGCGACGTGCACAGTCTCGTGGTCGACATGGAGGCCGTCACCGACGTCGACGTGACCGGGGCGGAGTCGTTCGCCGCCCTGAAGGAGTGGCTGGCGCAGGAGCACATCGCGCTCTCCTTCAGCCGCGTGCGCTCCGAAGCACGCGAGCGGCTGATCCTGTTCGGCCTCCTCGCCGGCGAGGCGGTGTATCCGACCAATCGCGCGGCCGTCGAGGCCCTCACGCCACCCGTCGGCTGGTGGGAGAAGATCCGCGACGGCTCTTCCCGCAGGCACACGCGGGACGCAGACCGCGGAGCCGGCACGGATGCCGACGAGCGCGACACGAACGGCCCATCCACCGGGCCCGTCCAGATCACCCGCAGCAGCAACTAGCACGACGGAGGACATCATGGGCAGCGTCATCGGAGCGATCCTCCCCCTCGCGATCGGCATCGCGATCAGCCCGATCCCGATCATCGCCGCGATCCTCATGCTGCTGTCGCCGAAGGCGAAGGGCACCAGCATCGGGTTCCTGCTCGGCTGGGTCGCAGGCATCGTCGTCGCGGTGACCGTCTTCACGCTGCTGTCCTCGGTGATCCCCGACGGCGAGCCCGATGCGTCGAAGCCGATCAACGGGACCATCCAGATACTCCTGGGGCGGGCTGCTGTTCCTCGCCCTGCGGCAGTGGCGCTCGCGTCCCCAGCCGGGTGAGGAGGCGGCGCTGCCGAAGTGGATGTCGGCGATCGACACGATGACGCCGGCAAGGGGTTCGGGCTCGGGTTCCTGCTCGCCGCGGTGAACCCGAAGAACCTCCTGATGGGAGCGGGCGCCGGTGTCGCGATCGGCAGCGCCGGACTCACGGTCGGCTCCATCGTCGTCGTGATCGTCGTGTTCACCCTGATCGCGGCGGCATCCGTCGCGATCCCCGTGATCGCCTACCTCGTCGCGTCCAAGCAGATGACGGGGCCGCTCGAGTCGCTGCGCGCCTGGCTCGTGCACAACAACGCGACGGTGATGGCCGTGCTGCTGGTGGTGATCGGGTTCGTGCTCATCGGCAAGGGAATCGGCAGCTTCTAACCGCTCGCGCTCCCGCGAAGGCAGGCGAAGCCGGGCGCCCGCCGGGCTAGCGTGGGGTGATGCCCGACATGATCGCGATTCCCGGCGGCACGCTGCTGATGGGCTCCGACGAGTTCTATCGCGATGAGGGCCCGGTCCACGAGCGGGCGGTCGCTCCGTTCGAGCTGGACGTGCACCCGGTCACCAACGAGGAGTACCAGGCGTTCGTCGATGAGACCGGGTACGTCACGGTGGCCGAGCGCGACCTGGACCCGTCGGATTTCCCGGGTGCCGACCCGGCGGACCTGGTGCCCGGCTCGATGGTCTTCACCCCCACTGCCGGGCCGGTCGACCTGCGCGACTGGCGGCAATGGTGGCGCTGGCAGCCGGACGCGTCGTGGCGGCAGCCCGAGGGTCCGGGATCGTCCGTCGAGGCGCTGCCGCGGCATCCGGTCGTGCACGTGTCATTCGAGGATGCCTCCGCCTACGCGACGTGGGCGGGCAGGCGTCTGCCGACCGAGGCGGAGTGGGAATGGGCGGCGCGCGGCGGTCTCGTCGGCGCGCGCTTCGCGTGGGGCGATGAGGAGCGACCGCAGGGAAGACTGCTGGCCAATTCGTGGCAGGGCCGATTCCCGTTCCACAACTCCGGCGCCGATGGGTGGGTGGGCAGCTCGCCGGTCGGCACGTTCCCCCCGAACGGCTACGGCCTGGTGGACATGACCGGCAACGTCTGGGAGTGGACGAGCTCGCCGTACGCTCCTCGGCACGTGGCGCCCGGGACCGGAGGAGTGGAGCCCGGCAGCCGGGCGAACCTGCTCGGCGAGGCCCCGGCGTCCGGCGCGCGCCGCGTGCTCAAGGGCGGCTCGCAGCTGTGCTCGCCGGACTACTGCCTGCGCTATCGCCCCGCCGCGCGCTCTCCGCAGTCCGACGACACCGCCATGACGCATATCGGCTTCCGCTGCGCACGATGAGGTCAGCCGGGCTGCGCGAGGGACTGCCGATCGTGGGGCGCGGCATACGGCCACCGAGGCGGCCCGGCGCGCTGTTAGGACGACGACACCTCCGCGGCGTCCGTCGTCACCGGCAGGGCACGCCCGACATCCGCCGTGGCCGGAACCGTGCCCGTCGGGTCTGGCTGCGCATCGAGGTCGGTCGCCGCCTGCTCGAACTGCGACTGGTAGAGCCTCCAGTACGCGCCCTGAGCGGCGATGAGCTCCTCGTGCGTGCCTTTCTCGACGATGTCGCCGTGCTCCATCACGAGGATGAGGTCGGCGTCGCGGATCGTCGAGAGCCGGTGCGCGATCACGAAGGAGGTGCGTCCTTCTCGGAGGGCGGCCATGGCGTGCTGCAGGAGCAGCTCGGTGCGGGTGTCGACGGACGAGGTCGCCTCGTCGAGGATGAGCACGGAAGGCTGCGACACGAACGCGCGGGCGATCGTGATGAGCTGCTTCTCGCCGGCCGAGACGTTCGACGCATCCTCGTCGAGGACGGTTTCGTAGCCCTCGGGCAGCGAATGCACGAAACGGTCGACGCGGGTCGCCGTCGCGGCATCCACGATCTCCTGATCCGTCGCCGACTCGCGCCCGTACCGGATGTTCTCGCGGATCGTTCCGGCGAACAGCCAGGGGTCCTGCAGCACCATGCCGGTGCGTGAGCGGACGTCGTCGCGGGTGAGGTCGGCGATGTCCTGCCCGTCGAGCAGGATGCGGCCGCCGTCGAGTTCGTAGAACCGCATGATCAGGTTGACCAGCGTCGTCTTGCCGGCGCCCGTCGGGCCGACGATCGCGACCGTCTGCCCCGGCTCGACCCGGAACGACAGGTCGGTGATGAGGGGGCGATCGGGAGTGTACGAGAAGCGGACGCTCTCGAACTCGATGACGCCCTCGCCGTCGACCGGCTCGGGGGCATCGGCCGCGTCGGGCTCCTGTTCGTCTGCGTCGAGCAGTTCGAAGACGCGCTCGGCCGAGGCCGTGCCCGACTGGATGACGGCCGCCATGCCGCCCAGCTGAGACAGCGGCTGGGTGAACTGCTGCGAGTACTGGATGAACGCCTGCACGTCGCCGAGGCGGAGCTGACCGTTCGCGACCATGAGCCCGCCGAGGACCGCGATGCCGACGTAGGTGAGGTTACCGACGAACATCATGCCGGGCATGATGATGCCGGACAGGTACTGCGCCTTGAAGCTGGCTTCGTAGAGCTCCTCGTTCTCGATCTGGAACTTCTCGCGCGAGTCGAGCTCGCGGCCGAAGACCTTCACCAGAGCGTGTCCGGAGAACGACTCCTCGACGCGCGCGTTGAGGCGGCCCACCTTGCGCCACTGGATGCCGAACGCCTTCTGCGAGCGGGGGCCGATCACGCCGAAGATCACGGCCATGAGAGGCAGCGACACCAGCGCGACGAGCGCCAGCTGCCACGAGATCGAGAACATCATGATCAGCACGCCGATCACGGTCAGCACCGATGTCACGACGCTGGACAGCGACTGCTGCATGGTCTGGGTGATGTTGTCGATGTCGTTCGTCACGCGCGAGATCAGCTCTCCGCGCTGCACCTTGTCGAAGTACGACAGCGGCAGCCGGTTGATCTTCGTCTCGACCGACTCGCGCAGGCGCCACATCGTGCGCACCATGATGATGTTGATCACATAGCCCTGGATCCAGCTGAGGAACGAGGAGGCGACGTAGATCGCGAGCACCAGGACGATCACGGCCCGCAGGGCCTCGAAGTCCACGCCGGTGCCGACCGTGAAGTCGTTCATCGCCCCGATCATGTTGGCGAGGTCGGTCTGGCCGGCGCCCCTGAGGGCCTCGACCACCACCGCCTGCGACGTGCCGTCGGGGAACTGGGCGGCCAGGGCGTTGGAGGCGACGCCCTCGAAGATGATGTTCGTCGCCTCGCCCAGGATCTTGGGTGCGATCACGGCGAGGAAGACGCCGATGGCGCCGAGGATCGAGACGAAGGTGAAGGCCACCGCGTGCGGCTTCAGCAGGCCGACCAGCCGGCCGAAGCTCTTGCCGAAGTTGGCCGCCTTGCCCGGCTTGACGCTGTCCCAGTCGCCGGATGTCTGGCGGGCCTGCTCGGCGAGCTCGAGTTCGAGGCGCTCCTCCTCGGTCAGGGTGTCGGGAGTGCTCATGCCTCCACCCCCAGCTGCGACTCGACGATCTCGCGGTAGGTCTCGTTGGAGGCCAGCAGCTCGTCATGCGTGCCGACGCCGACCATGCGGCCGTCCTCGAGCACCACGATGCGGTCGGCATCCGTGATCGTCGACACGCGCTGGGCGACGACGATCTTGGTGACGTCCGGCAGTTCGCGCCAGAGCGCCTGCCTCAATCGGGCGTCGGTGGACAGATCGAGCGCCGAGAACGAGTCGTCGAAGACGAGGACGTCGGGCTGGTGCACGATCGCCCGCGCGATGGCCAGTCGCTGACGCTGACCACCCGAGACGTTCGTGCCCCCCTGCGCGATGCGTGCGCCGAGCTGACCCTCCATCTCCTCGACGAAGTCGCGCCCCTGCGCGATCTCGAGGGCCTTCCAGAGCTCCTCGTCGGTGGCCTCTTCGCGGCCGAAGCGGAGATTCGACTCGACCGTGCCCGAGAACAGGAACGGGCGCTGGGGCACGAGCCCGATGCCCTTCCAGAGGTAGTCGAGGTCGGCTTCGCGCACGTCGACGCCGCCGACCCGGACGGCGCCGCCGGTCACATCGAACAGCCGCGGGATGAGGGAGATCAGGGTCGTCTTGCCCGACCCGGTCGATCCGACGATGGCGACCGTCTCGCCGCGCTTCGCCTCGAAGGTGATGCCCTTCAGCACCGGAGACTCGGCGCCGGGGTAGGTGAACTCGGCATCGTCGAACGTGACGGTGCCGGGGGCCGCGAAATCGCTGACCGGGTTCTGCGCGCGGGTCAGCGTGGACTCGCTCGCCAGCACCTCGCCGATGCGCTCGGCCGACACCGCGGCGCGCGGGATCATGATCGTCATGAAGCTCGCCATGAGCACGCCCATGAGGATCTGGCCGACGTACTGCATGAACGCGAACAGGGTTCCGATCTCCACCGTGCCGGCGTTCACCTGGATCGCGCCGAACCAGATGACCCCGACGACCGTGACGTTGAGCACGAGCATCGCGACCGGGAACAGCAGCACGAAGAGCGAGCCGACCTTGCGGCCGACCACCATGATGTCGGTGTTCGCCACCGCGAAGCGCTCCTCCTCGATGTCCTCCCGGACGAACGCCCGCACCACTCGCACGCCGGTGAGCTGCTCGCGCATGACGCGGTTCACGGCGTCGAGCTTCTTCTGGAAGCTGCGGAAGAGCGGAACCATCCGGCTGATGATGAGCAGGACGAACAGGAGCAGGAGCGGTACCGACACGGCGATCAGCCAGCTCAGCCCGACATCCTGCTGCAGCGCCATGAAGACGCCGCCGATCGCGAGCAGCGGCGCGGTCACCAGCATCGTTGCGCCCATCATCGCGAGCATCTGCACCTGCTGCACGTCGTTCGTGTTGCGGGTGATCAGCGACCCGGGACCGAACTTCGACACCTCGCGCTCGGAGAAGCCGCTCACCTTCTCGTACACGTCGCGGCGGATGTCGCGGCCGGCGGCCATCGAGGAGCGGGCGGCGAAGTAGGTCGCGATGATCGCCGCGATGATCTGGCCGAGCGAGATGACCAGCATGACCATCCCGGTCGACCAGATGTATGCCGTGTCGCCCTTGGCGACGCCGTTGTCGATGATGTCGGCGTTGAGGCGGGGAAGGTACAGCGACGCCATCGCGGAGATGAACTGGAAGACGAGCACGCCGAGCAGGAGCCAACGGTACTGCTTCAGGTAGCGGAAGAGGATTTTGCCGAGCACGAGGTCTCCGAGGAAGGGCGAGCGAGGGGGCGCGGAGGCGCCACCGCTCCACACTGCCACGAACTCCCGACAGGCTCACGCGATCTCCGTCTGCGTACGCTCAGGGCGGAATGGTCCCGTGTCGTCGGGTGCGCAGCCGAGCGGGTCAGACGAACCGGACCGCCTGCTGCAGACGCGTGCGGATGTCGAAGATCTCGTTTCCGCCGATCGATCGCGCGCCGGGCACGCCCTGCCGCAGCACGTTGGACAGCGCCCCGCGCGCGACCAGCACCACCGGCACGCCACGCACCTTGCCCAGATCGGTCACGGCCTGCGCGAGGTCGTCGTCCGGAAGCACGACGATCACGCCGCCGAAGCGGACGCCCGCGGCGCGGGCGATGATGCGCACGCGCGCGAGCAGATCGGCGACCGGGGTGCCCGGCACGGCATCGCCCGTGAGCTCGCCGCGGCGCACCCCGACCGGTCCGCCGAAGTCCTCCGACAGGATCGCGTACAGACCCGACGGGCTGAGCACGATGTGGTCGAGCTTGTCGTCGCCGGTTCCGCCGCGCACCGGCGCGGCCACGTCGTGCCACACGGTGTAGCCCATGCCGAGGTCGGAGACCACCCGTGCGGTCTCCTCCTCGGCCAGCGCGTCGGCCAGCATCCGTCGCAGCTCCCGCGGGGCCGACCGCACCAGCGCGGGGTCGTACGGGTCCTCGACGGTGACGCCTCGCCCCGCCCATTCCCGGATCAGCGCGAGGTACCGCTCCCGCCGCCATCCGCCGGGCTGGCCGAAGGAGCGCGCCCGAGGTCTCGTGTCGGCGGGACGAGGCGGAGCCCGCCACCCCGACCACTCCGGAGCGGGCGCATCCGCGAACCCGTGGCCCCGGTCATACGCCGCACGCGCGTCGGCCGTTCCGACGAGCTGCCATGCCCGCTGCACCTGAACGAACACAGCCGCGTCCCCACCCGTGTCGGGGTGGGTCTGCCGGAGGCGAAGCCGGTATGCCTTGCGGAGCGCGTCCTCGTCGGCGGCCGGGTCGACGCCGAGCACGTCGTAGGCCGACGCGGACAGCGGACTGTCGAACACGCGGACCCCTCCCCCGCCGCGGGCGCGGCGCGATCCAGGCTAATCGGTGCCGGAGTTCAGTGGCGCTCGTTGCGGCGCGCGTACGCTGCGGCGCTGCGGCTGGACAGGGCGAGGAGGATCAGGATGTCGAGACCGAGCTGCAGGAGCGTCGTCGTGATGGTGATCTCCTGACCCTCCGCCCACCACTGGATGAACGATGCGGCGATGGACAGCGCCGAGAACGTCATGATGACGACGCGCGCCCAGTTGTGGCCGCGGAGGATGAGGATCGCGAGGATCGCGTCGAGCAGGAGGAACGCGCCGATGACGCCCAGGATCACCAGCAGCGTCGCCTCCACCAGCTGCGGGGTGGCTGCGACGTCGTCGAACGAGACGTCGATCTCGCTCA
This sequence comes from uncultured Actinomycetota bacterium, assembly GCA_963717585.1. Lineage (GTDB taxonomy): Bacteria > Actinomycetota > Actinomycetes > Actinomycetales > Microbacteriaceae > Microbacterium. The sequence continues at coordinate 171,749 of CAVQWI010000008.1, forward strand.
GCACCGTCGGCAGCTCCAGCACGACCGATGCGATCCAGATCACGCCGACGACGACGCGCAGCAGGACCAGCACCGCACCCGCGACGGTCGAGGTCGGACGCTGCATCGCGGGGTCGTAGGCCGTCGGCTTCAGCAGCCGCGTGGCCGGCTCGAACGCCGGCCGCTTCTCGGGTGCGTCGGTCATGGCGCTGCCACCGGGAGAGGACGGACATCGACGATCGGCAGGTTCCCGTCGGTGCGGATGCTGTCGCCGCCGCCGTTTCGAGCGTGGTAGCCCGTCGAGAAGTCCTTGAGGATCTGCACCTGGACGCGGGAGTCGCCGGTGGTGACGGTGCGCACGATGTGATCGCGTTCGATGTCGGTGTCGGCGTCGATGCGATGGGTGACCTGGAGCGTGAACAGCGACAGGCCGACGGCCGTGTCGAACGTGCCCGCGGCGAGCCAGTCGACGCGACTGCCGCCGGGGAGCAGCCAGTTTTCCGGACATCGCCAGAACCGCACGTGGTGTCGCTGGGCGGGATTGCCGTCGACCTCCTGCTGGTAGGCGAAATCCTGCTGGCGGGCGAACAGGAACAGCGGGCTGACCGGGGCCTCGCCGTAGCTGCGCCGGGTCAGCGTCGACGACACGATCCGCCACGACGTGCCCAGCGTCACAGGGTCTGCCCGCGTCCACCCGGCCGCGGCCATCGCGGCGTGGATCTGCTCCTCCTCGCCCAGGAAGGCGAGGTTGACGGGGTCGCCGAGCAGTCCGTCGCTCGTGCGCGCACGGCCGATGAAGTAGTCGGGCACGTAGATCGTGGTGAGGATGCGGTGAAGTCGGGGCAGCACGAGGTAGGCCAGCAGCACCCAGAACACGAGCGCGAAGACGAATCCCCACCATCCCACCCTGAACGTGTCGGTCAGGCTCAGATACGCCAGCCACACCGCCGCCAGCCCGGCGAAGACGAAGAAGAACCAGTCGAGAGCGATCCCGATCGAGTACCGGCGCTTCTTGCTGGTCCGTCATGATTCCGTCAGCCCCAGAGCGGCGTGCTCGGCCGGTACGCCAGGGCGGTCGCCGCGGCATCCGGGGCGAGCTCGTCGATCGTCGCCGGCTGCCAGCGCGGGCTGCGATCCTTGTCGATGAGCTGCGCGCGGATGCCCTCCATCAGATCGGGCTGGGTGGTGGCGAACCACATCACCAGGCCGTACTCCTGATCAAGGGCGGCGCGCAGATTTGGAAGCCCCCGGGCGCGGCGGACCGCCGCCAGCGTCACGGCGAGCCCTGTCGGCGCCAGCTCGCCCAGCAGGTCGGCGGTGGCCGATGCCGCGGCTTCGGGCCGGGCGCGCAGTCTGTCGACGATCCCGGCCACGGTGTCGGCGGAGAACGCGTCGTCGATCCACACCCGCTGCGCGGACAGCGCGGACGGCTCGGGGGTCTCATCGAAGAGGAGGACGAGCTCGGTCGGGCTGGATGGGTCGGCTCGGGTCTCGAGAGCATCGCACAGACCGTCGAGATTCGCGGAGGGCACGAAGTGGTCGGCCAGACCGATGTGAATCGCGTCGGCAGCATCCATCGACGCACCGGTGAGGGCGAGATACTCGCCGAGCCGCCCGGGGGCATGCGCCAGCAGCCAGGTTCCGCCGACGTCGGGGGTGAACCCGATCCGCGTCTCGGGCATCGCCAGCTTCGACCGCTCCGTGACGATGCGGATGCGCGCGTGCCCCGCGAGCCCGATCCCGCCGCCCATCGTGATGCCGTCGGCGAAGACCACGATCGGCTTGCGGTACTCCGCGATGCGGGCGTTGACCGCATACTCGGCTCGGAAGAACTGCCCTGCCGACTCGGCATCTCCGGAACGGATCTGCTCGTAGAGCCCGCGCACGTCTCCCCCCGCGCACAGGCCGCGATCACCGGCTCCGTCCAGCAGCACCAGGTCCACGTCGGAGTCGTGCTCCCAGGCGTCAAGGGCATCGGCGAGATCGCCGATCATCCCGAGGTCGAGCGCATTCAGTGCGTGCGGACGATTGAGCGTCAGGCGTCCGAGCCCGCCCGCAGCGCGCGCCAGGACGCGCGGCTCGACCATGGAGGCGGGGACTGTCACGATCGCTACGTTACCGCGCTGCTCGCGTCCTCGAACGGAGGACGTCGGCGCCGGCCCGGGGCGCGCCGGTGACGCCGGAGGCGTGGTTCCGTGCGAGGACGATCGCTTTCCGCCAGGATATGGAGAACGGCTCAACGACGACGAGAGGTTCGGCATGCCCGAAGGACAGGTGCTGGAGTTCTCCGGGATCACGAAGCACTTCGGCACCGTGAGCGCGGTCTCGGACTTCTCGGCACGGGTCGAACCCGGGCAGGTGACCGGATTCCTCGGCCCGAACGGCGCCGGAAAGACGACGACCCTGAGGATGCTGCTCGGGCTGGTCCGGCCGACGAGCGGGTCGGCGACGATCGGCGGGGTCGGCTACGGGTCGCTTCGGCTGCCACTGCAGACGGTGGGCGCCGTGCTCGAGGCCTCCAGCTTCCACCCGGGGCGCACCGCCGCCAATCACCTCAAGGTCTACGCGCAGGCAGCCGGCCTTCCGCTCGCGCGAGTCGAGGAGACGCTCGGACTGGTCGGCCTCGCGGACGTCGGCGGTCGCAAGGTGGGCGGGTTCTCGCTCGGCATGCGCCAGCGTCTGGGACTCGCGTATGCCCTGCTCGGCGACCCCGGCGTGCTCGTGCTGGACGAGCCCGCCAACGGGCTGGATCCGGAGGGCATCAAGTGGATGCGCGGGTTCCTGCGCCGCCTCGCCCGCGAGGGCCGTACGGTGTTCGTCTCGTCGCACATGCTCGCGGAGGTGCAGCAGACGGTCGACTCGGTGCTGATCATCTCCCGGGGACGGCTCGTGTTCCAGGGATCGCTCGAGGATCTGGCGGACCCCTCCGAATTCGCGACGGTGGTCGACTCACCCGATCGTGCGGGGCTGAGCGCAGCGCTCAAGGCCGCCGACGTCTCGTTCGAACTGCTCCGCTCCGGACTCACCGTGCGGGGCCTGGATCCGGCGGGCGTGGGGCTGGTCGCGGCATCCGCCGGGGTCGCCCTGTCGTCGTTGCAGCGCCGTGGCCCGGCGCTCGAGGAGATCTTCCTCGACCTCGTGAGCGGCGCGCGCGTGCATTCCACGGCGGCCCCGGTCGACGGCGTCGTGCCGATGGTCGCCGTCGAAGGAGTCGCAGCCGCCTCGGGCGCGACCGGAGCGGTGACGGTGCCGGTCGGCACGCCGGAAGCGGTGGATCAGACGGATGCCGTCGACGTGGATGCCGGTCACGCAGCGGCCGCAACCGAGACCGCCGCCGTCGCCGCCGATCTCGATGCGGGAAGCCGAGGGACGCCGGGCGCCTCGATGGCCGCCGGAGCCGCTGCCGGCGCTGCCGCGTGGGCTGCGGCCCATCCGGACGACGAGTCGGATGCCGCGGCCGCGCGCAGGAGGACGCGCGTCTGGACGAATCGCCGGAGCCGCTCGCTCCCGCACCACCTGCACCCGCCACGTTCGCGGTCGCGAGCACGGGGGTCATCGACATCGTGCCGTTCGACGCCGGGAACCCCGCGACGGATGCGTACCAGGACGACCTGCCGCTGGACGCTGATCCCGACGTCGAAGCGCTCGGCGCGATCGACGCGGAACTGTCCGACCTCGATCTCGATCTCGACGGCGATGCGAACGACGATTCCGCCGAGATCTACGACACGGCCGCGGCGGTCGAGTCGGGCGAGCTCGGGTCGGAAGGTCCCGACAACGAGGTGCCGCTCGGGACCGAGGCCATCGACGAGGATCCGGTGGTGGATGACCGGCCGTGGGAGCAGTACGTCAAGACCGATGCGGATGTCGAGGCCGACGCGTTCTTCGCCGCCTTCACGGCCGAATCGGATGCCGCCGCCGCAGCGAATGCGGATGCCTCACCGCAAGCCGCTCCGGAATCCGCGGACGAAGCGGGTACGGATGCGGCGCCCGAGCAGTCCGAGCCCGAGAACGGCGCCGATGTGAGCGAACCACCCGAGCCCGAGGCTTCCGGCACCCTTTCCGACGCGGAGTCCGGCGCTGCCGAAGACGCTGAAGCGGTCGAAGTCATCGCCGCGCCATCAGAACCGGAGCAGTCCGAGGCGCAAGAGCCCGAACCCGCGAGCCACCCGGAATCGGACGACCGCGCCGAGCAGGACTCGGCCGAGCCCGGCGACGACACGAGCGAGCTCGGCACCCTCGCCGACCTGTCACCCGACTGGGTGGAGCAGGAGCACAACGCCCGCGCGAACGGTGAGGCAGGTGAGCAGCGATGAGCCTCGCCAACGCCACGCGCGCGGAGTCCACGAAGCAGCTCTCGACCTCGATCTGGTGGATCCTCGCCATCGTGCTCGTCGCCTACATCGCCTTCACCGCCGGCATCCTGGCCTTCGTGTTCTCCGCGTCGGCGTCCGGCGCGCTCGTCGGCAACGCCCCGCCCCTGCCCGAGGAGGGTCTGGCCGCCACCATCTACAGCACCGCGACGGCGGTGGGCTACGTCTTCCCGCTGCTGATCGGCACCCTCATGGTGACGACCGAGTTCCGCCACAAGACGCTGACTCCGACGTTCCTCGCCACGCCGAAGCGCGGCCTGGTCCTCGGCGCGAAGATCGTGGTCGGCGCGGCGCTCGGCGTGCTGTTCGGTGTGATCGGCGTACTGGCCTCGGTGGTGCCCGGTGCCGGCATCCTCGCCGCGTACGGCCTCCACACCGCCCTGGGGTCCGGTGACACCTGGGCTCTGTTCGGCCGCATGATCCTGGCCTTCGTCCTGTGGGTGCTGATCGGCATCGGCGTCGGCGCGCTCGTGCGCAATCAGGTCGCCGCCATCGTGGGGGTGCTGGTCTTCACGCAGTTCCTCGAACCGATCGGCCGCACGGTCGCGGGCTTCATCGAGGGGCTGACGAACGTCACCCGGTTCCTGCCCGGAGCCGCCAGCGACGCCCTCGTCGGCGCGAGCCTGTTCAGCACGGCGGCGCCCGGTCTGCCCGCCGCGGAGCCGCTGGCGTGGTGGGTCGGCGGCCTCGTGCTGCTCGGCTACGCCCTCGTGTTCGTCGGACTCGGGCACCTGCTCAGCTGGCGTCGCGACGTCACCTGATCCCGGAGGAACCGGTTCAGACCGCGGGCGCGGGGCTGGGTGCCTTCCGCCTCCGCGGCTTCTTCGGCCGTCGCCTCCGGCTCGACCGGGATCGTGCCGGTCGCGATGTCGACGACATCCTCCGCCTCGTCGGCGACGTCCAGGCGCAGCGCCTGAACGAGCTGCAGACCATGCCGCGTCGTCAGGATGATGCGGTGGTAGTCGGGGTGGCCGTCGAGATCGATGACGACGCTCGGACGGTGCCGCCGGATGACGGCGAAGTCATCGCCCCCGGAGGACTTCCACGTGCCCATCGCGATGACCCCGCGCAGGTGGGTCCCCGGACTCGGGACACCTCGCAGCCATGTCCACGCGTCATCCGTCAGCTGGACTTTTGCGATCGTGGACCGCTCGATCACCACATTCCCCTTGTGGAATGCCAGTGCGCGCTCGGCACCCGACAGCACGATCTCCAGCTGCGTCGAGTCGAGCAGGAGCGTGACCATGTCACTAGTCTGCCAGCGCGGCCAGACGCCCACCCGGCGATTTGCTTACGGACGGACAACGATCCCGCATCCCGCGTCGGCCCCGCGGTGCAAGACTGGGATGGTGACCCTGCTCGAACCGGCGCGAGCCGTCGATGGATCGGCGATCCTCGACGCGCTTCATCGAGCCTCCATCGGGGAGCGTCTCGCAGTCGATGACGCCGAGGCTCTGCTGAGCGCCGAGGGCCGGCAGTTCGAGCAGCTGCTGCTGCTCGCGGCTTCCACGCGCGACGCGGGGCTGGCGGCATCCGGTCGGTCCGGCGTGATCACCTACTCGCGCAAGGTGTTCATCCCGCTGACCACGCTCTGCCGCGACCGCTGCCATTACTGCATCTTCGTCGACACCCCCGGGCAGCTGCGGACGCTCCACAAGCCGGCGTACATGTCGGCGGAGCAGGTCCTCACCGTCGCTCGGCAGGGTGCGGCGCTCGGCTGCAAGGAAGCACTGCTGACCCTCGGCGACCGCCCCGAAGAGCGCTGGCCGGAAGCGCGCGCGTGGCTAAACGAGCACGGCTACGCGTCCACCCTCGACTACGTGGGCGCGATGGCACGCCTGATCACCGCCGAGACGGGTCTGCTCGCGCACCTCAATCCCGGCGTCATGACGGCGGACGAGCTGCGGATGCTGCGCCCCACCGCCCCGTCGATGGGGATGATGCTCGAGACCACGTCGCGAGCGCTGTTCGAGCAGCCGGGCCAGGTGCACTACGGCTCGCCCGACAAGGATCCCGCGCTGCGGCTGGCCGTCATCGAGGACGCGGGACGCCGGCGCATCCCCTTCACCACCGGTGTCCTGATCGGCATCGGCGAGACGCTGCGCGACCGTGCCGAGTCGCTGATCGCCCTCCGCGACGCGCATGATCGGCACGGCCACGTGCAGGAGGTCATCGTCCAGAACTTCCGGGCGAAGCCCCGCACCGCGATGCAGGGCGCCCCCGATGCATCCGTCCTCGAGTACGTCGCAGCGGTCGCGGTCGCACGCCTGGTGCTCGGGCCGCGCATGCGCGTGCAGGTGCCCCCGAACCTCTCCGACCCCGCGGAGTTCGAACTGCTGATTCGGGCCGGAGCCGACGACTGGGGCGGCGTCTCTCCGCTGACCGCCGACCACGTCAACCCCGAACGGCCGTGGCCGCACGTGACCGACCTCGCCGCGCGCACCGCCGAGCTGGGGTTCGAGCTGCGCGAACGTCTGACCGCCCAGCCCGAATACGTCCAGGATGCCGACACCTGGATCGACCCCGGACTGCACGCTGCTGTGGCGAGACTCGCCGACCCCGACACCGGCCTCGCGGTGCAGAACTCCTCACCTTCCACCGATTCCTCCCCGCTGACAGCCAAGACGGCGCGGCAGGGGCAGATCTTGAGGAGTTCCGCACGGCGCCACGACATGCCGGCACTCGCCGAGCGCGCCGCGGCGGATCCGCTGAGCCTCGACGATGCGGAGTGGGCCGCACTCCTTCGCGCGACCGGGGAGGATCTCGACGCGCTCACCGCGACCGCCGACGACCTCCGCCGCTACACCGTCGGCGAAGCCGTGAGTCTCGTCGTCAACCGCAACCTCACCTCGAGCGGATTCCGTTCGAGGCCGACGGGTGAGCCTGCGACCTTCACGCTCGACGACGTCGCCGCGATCGCGTCGGACGCCTGGGACCTCGGCGCAACCGAACTGTGCGTGCAGGGTCGCATCGCGGAGTCCGAGGATGCCGGTGTCCTACCTCGGCATCGCGCGGGCGATCAAGGCGGCGACACCGCGGATGCACCTGCACGCCTACCGTCCGCAGGACGTGTGGGACCTCGCCGATCGCGCCGGACTCGGACTCGACGGTGCGCTCGAGGCGCTCCGCGAAGCGGGCGTCGACACCGTTCCGGGCACCGGCGTGAAGGTGCTGAGCGAGCGGGTGCGCGCTCTGGTCGCCCCCGGCGACCTCGAGATCGACCGCTGGGTGGAGGGCATCACCGCGGCTCACCGGCACGGGTTCCGCTCGACGTCGGTGCTGTTCTACGGTCACGTCGAGACCGCCGCGGAGCGCGTCGCGCACCTGCGGCGGCTGCGCGCGATCCAGGACCAGACCGGCGGGTTCACCGAGTTCGTGCCGATCCCGCTGCCCGGGCCGAGCGGCGGCGTGCCGCTGGTGGCGGGGCGCCCGGCACTGGACGAGCACCGCGCGGTCGTCGCGGTGTCGCGGCTGCTGCTGAGCGGCAGCATCCCGCATGTGCAGATCCCGTGGACCCGCGTCGGGCGCGATGCCGCCGCGATCCTGCTGCAGTCCGGCGGCGACGACCTGGGAGGGACGCTCCTCGACGGCCGGGTGCTGCCCGAGGCGGGCATCGAGCAGGGACTCGAGCTTCCGCTGCCGGATGCGGCGCGCATCGCCGCGCGTCTGTCTCCGGCCGTTCCGCCAGCGCACGACCGACTACCGCGAACCGGACGCGGACCGCGCCCTCCGGCACGGCGCCTCGCGCGCCGCGCGGGGACCGGAGCACCGATGACCCGCGTCGAGGTCGCCGTCGTCGGAGCCGGGTTCGCCGGGCTCGGCATGGCGATCGCGCTCCGCCGAGCCGGTCGCGAGGATTTCGTGGTGCTCGAACGCGCGGCATCCGTCGGGGGAACGTGGCGCGACAACACGTACCCCGGGGTCGCGTGCGATGTCCCCTCGCACCTGTACGGCTTCGCCGATCACCCCAATCCGGACTGGTCGGGTGTCTTCGCGCGCGGGGACGAGATCCGGCGGTATCTCGAGGACGTGGCCGAGCGTGAGGGCCTCGGCGACAGGCTGCACCTCAACGCACCCGTGATGGCGGCGGCATGGGATGCCGCGGCATCCGTCTGGCGCATCGAGATCGGGGGCGAGACACCGTCGACGATCGAAGCCGACGTGCTCGTGCTCGCCTGCGGACGCCTGACCGAACCCGCGATCCCCGAGATCCCCGGCCTGGAGACGTTCCCCGGACCTCTCTTCCACTCGTCGCGGTGGGATCACGACGCCGACCTCGTCGGCGCACGCGTCGCCCTGGTGGGCACGGGTGCGAGCGCCGTGCAGGTGCTGCCGGAGCTCGCCCGCACCGCCTCGCACGTCACGCTCTTCCAGCGCACGCCGGCGTGGATCGTTCCGCGGGGCGGCGGCGAGTACACCGAAGACGACCGCCGGCGCTTCGCCGAGCACCCCGCCGAGCTCGCGCGACTTCGCTCCGAGCTCTACTCCGAGGGCGAGGCGCGCTTCGCCTCGCGATCGGGGGATGCCGCGGCCTCCGCCGCAGCGCGGTCCGTCGCCCTCGACCACCTGCACGCGCAGGTCTCCGCGCCGGCGCTGCGTTCGTCGCTGACCCCCGACTACGCGTTCGGGTGCAAGCGCGTGCTGCTCTCGGATGAGTTCTACCCGGCGGTCTCCGGCGATGGGGTGACGCTCGAGGCATCCGCCCTGGCCACCGTCGACGGACGGCTGCTGACCTCCGCGGAGGGCGTCGTCCACGAGGTGGACGCACTGGTGCTCGCCACCGGATTCGCCTCGACCCGGCAGCCCTACGCCGGTCTCGTGCGCGGCGAAGGCGGCACAACGCTCGCCGAGCACTGGTCGGCGGGCATGACCTCGTTCGGCTCGACGGTGGTCAGCGGCTTCCCGAACCTGTTCGTGCTCAACGGACCCAACGCCTCGCTCGGCCACAACTCCTCGGTGCTCATGATCGAGGAGCAGGCCGCATACGCCGTGCGAGCCATGCGCGCGCGGGACTCCGTCGCCGACGGCGTGCTCCGGGTCGCGCCCGCGGCCGAGGCGCGGTACACCGCGGAGATCGACGAGGCCGCCGCGACGACACCGTGGATCGCCGGCGGGTGCCGCAACTGGTACGTCGACGAGCGTTCGGGTCGGCTGACCCTGCTGTGGCCGGGCACCGTCGACGGGTTCCGCGACAGACTCGCGCGGGCGGACGGGTCGGAGTTCCAGCCTGCGGTCGCGCTCCTCGGCGGCCGAGCCGGCGTCCCGGGCAGGAGCCTTGCGACCGATGCCGCCGCACCACCTCCCGGGAGGGGAGCATCATGACCTATCCGCTGCGTTTCGGCTACAAGGCGTCGGCCGAGCAGTTCGGACCCAACGAGCTCTGCGAATTCGCCGTGCTGGCCGAGGAGATGGGATTCGACTCGGTCTTCGTCTCCGATCATCTCCAGCCGTGGCTGCACGAGGGCGGGCACGCTCCCGCGTCGGTCCCGTGGCTCGGAGCGCTCGGCGCGCGCACCTCCCGCATCCTGTTCGGCACGTCGGTGCTGACCCCGACCTTCCGCTACAACCCCACGGTGGTCGCGCAGGACTTCGCCACACTCGGCGTCATGTACCCCGGCCGGGTGATCCTCGGCGTCGGCACCGGCGAGGCGCTCAACGAGGCGAACCTCGGCATCCCCTGGCCCGATCCTCCCGAGCGCTTCCAGCGCCTCAAGGAGGCGATCACGCTGATCAAGCGGCTCTGGTCCGAGGAGCGCGTGAACTTCGAGGGCACGTACTACACGACCCGCAACGTCACCATCTACGACAAGCTCGATGACCCCGTCCCCATCTACATCGGCGCAGCGGGTCCGGCTGCGACCCGGCTGGCCGGCCGCATCGCAGACGGCTTCATCACGACATCGGGCAAGTCGCCGAGCCTCTACACCGACACTCTGCTTCCGGCGCTGCACGAGGGCCTCGAGAAGGCCGGTCGCGCGGCCGATGCGATCGACACGCTCATGGAGGTGAAGGTCTCCTTCCACCCCGACGCCGCCACCGCCCTGGAGAAGACGCGGTTCTGGGCTCCGCTGGCGCTCAGCCCCGACGAGAAGATGGGAGTCGACGACCCGCTCGAGATGCAGCGCCTCGGCGAAGCGCTTCCGATCGAGCGCGCGGCCTCGCGGTTCATCGTCTCGACCGACCCCGACGAGCACGTCGAGCGGATCGCGCAGTACGTCGACTACGGCTTCCGCCACCTCGTCTTCCACGACCCCGGCCACGATCAAGCCGAGTTCCTCCGCATGTACGGCGCCGAGGTCCTCCCCCGCCTGCGCAAGCGGTTCGGAGCGTGACACCGCCCGTCCTCGGACCCTCCGACGGCTGGGCGGTCGTCATCCCCGTCAAGCCGACGGCCGTCGGCAAGTCGCGGCTCGCGATCGGCGGCGTCGACCGCGTCACGCTCGCCCGAGCGATCGCCCTCGACACCATCGCTGCAGCCGCGGCGTGTCCGGCGGTCGCGCAGGTGTACGTCGTCACCGACGACGGCGCGCTGGTCGCGCTGGCCTTCGACATCCCGGGGCTGCGCTTCGTGCCCGAGGACGACGGCACCAGCACCGCGCGCGGAATCGACGCCGCGATCGCCGTCGGCGCGGCTCGAGCCGGCGACGGGATGCCGCGTGCCGCCCTTCTCGGGGACCTCCCCGCGCTGCGCGCCCACGATCTCCAGGTGGCTCTCTCCTGGGCGTCGGCCGTCGACCAGGGTGTCGTCGCCGATGCGGAGGGGACGGGAACGACCCTCGTGAGCGCCTCCCGCGGAATCCCCCTTCGGACAGCGTTCGGCACGGATTCGTTCGCGAAGCATGTCGCGCTCGGCTGTGTGCCACTGGCGATCCCGGATGCATCCACGGTCCGCCGGGACGTGGACACTGCGGAGCAGCTCGAGTCTGCGGCGGCCCTGGGTGTGGGCCCGCGGACTGCGCGGGTGCTCGCGGCTCAGAGCAGCAGGTAGACGGCCCCGACCACGGTGAAGATGATCACGAGCCGCTCGAAGAGCGCCTGATCGAGCCGCCCGGCCAGCCAGCGGCCGGCGAGTGCGCCGACCACGACGACGGGGACGAGGACCAGGTCCAGCAGCAGACCGGGCACGGTGATGAGGCCGAGTCCGATCGAGAACGGCACCTTGCTGAGATTGACGATCGCGAAGAACCACGCAGCCGTCCCGAGGAACTCCTTCACCGGAAACCGCGCCGCCAGGAAGTACATGGACATCACCGGACCGGCCGCGTTCGCGACCATCGTGGTGAAGCCGCCGAGGGTGCCGTACGTCGCGGCCGCCACGCGATGCGGGCCGCCCTCGCCGACCTGAGCCCCCATCCGGCGCCGGAACAGCGTGATCGCGATGACCGCGAGCAGGATAACCCCGATCGTCCGCTTCACCCAGGAGTCGTTCGCGAACGCGAGGAACAGAACTCCCAGCAGGATGCCGGCGATGACCGCGGGCGCGAGGCCGAGGAGCGCCCGCCAGTTCGTGTGCCGGCGATAGGCGAGAACCGCGAACAGATCCGCGACGATCAGGAGCAGCAGGATGGTGCCGGTCGACTGCTTCGCCGGGAGCACCGCCGCGAAGATCGCCACCGCGACCGTGCCCGCACCGGGAACAGCGGTCTTGGAGACCCCGATGATCAGCGCGGCGACGCCGAGCAGAGCCCATGCGAACCACGTCAGGTCGGGCACGTCAGCGCTCGGCCGCCGACAGAGCGGCCTCGGCGAGCGCGGCCGAGGACGCAGGATCGCGCATCCAGAGCGGAACGACCAGAGGACGGATGCCGAGCGCCGCGACGTCGTCCGCCGATGCAGCATCCTCCTCGGCCAGCAGCCAGGCGTCCAGCAGCCCCCCGCCGGAGCGTGCGCCGTAGTGCGCGGCGACCGCACGAGCCGAGGTCTCGACGCCGATCGCGGCCAGGCACACGTCGGCCATGCCGCGCACGACGCGGCCGCCGATGATCGGCGACACCCCGACGACCGCGGCATCCGTGGAGCGCAGCGCCTCGCGGATGCCGGGAACAGCGAGGATCGGTCCGATGGAGACGACGGGGTTCGAGGGGGCGATCAGCACGATGTCGGCGTCGGCGATCGCCTCGAGCACGCCCGGCGCGGGTACCGCCGCGTCGACGCCCGGCGCGTCGAACCGCGCGGGCTCGAGTGCCGCGCGATGCCTCGTCCACCACTCCTGGAAGTGCATCGAGGTGCCGTCGCGCAGCACCACCTGGGTGTCGACCTCGCGTCGGTCATCGGAAGCAGCCGGGCGCCGAGCGGCCAGCGACGCGACATCCGCTCGATCACCTGCGTCGGCGTGAGGCCCTCGCGCAGCCAGCCGGTGCGGGCGAGGTGCGTGCCGAGATCCAGGTCGCCGAGGGTGAACCAGGGCCAGCCGGCGCCCCACTCCTGCAGCTCCTGATTGACCCGCTCGCTGTCGCCTGCCCTCCCCCAGCCGCGCTGCGCGTCGTTGACGCCGGCGAGCGCGTAGACGATCGAGTCGACGTCCGGCTGCAGGCGGACGCCGGACAGCCACAGGTCGTCGCCCGTGTTGACGACGATCGTGAACAGGTCGGCGGATGCTGCGGCCGAGGCATCCGCTCTGCGCCGCAGCGCCGCGCGCACACCGAGCGAGAACCGCGATCCGCCGACGCCTCCGGCGAGCACGACGACGCGAGGCATGGGGCCCCGCGCTGCGGTCGCGGCTCAAGGTGCGAATTCGTCCGCAGCGTGCGGAAGGGTGAACCGCGCGACGGCTTCGATCAGCGCGTCGACGGTCTGGGTCGCGGCGACGACGTCGACCGAGAGTCCCGCCCGCCGGGCGTCCTTCGCGGTGCGCGGTCCGATGGCGGCGATGACCGTCGACGGCGGGATGTCGGGGAACTGCAGGTGCACCTGCTCGGCCACCGAGCCGCTGGTGACGAGGATCGCGTTGATGCGGCCGTTGCGCACGTCCTCGGCGATGCGATCGGTGACCGGCACCCCGACCGTCCGGTAGGCGACGACGCTGCGAACGCGGTGGCCCGCCTCGACGAGGAGCCGGGTGAGCACGGGCTTGGCGATCTCGCTGCGGAGGGTGAGGATGTCGCGCGCCTCCGGCTCGAGGGCGATCATCTGCTCGGCCATGCCCGCCGCCGAGTTGTCGCGCTCGGGCACGAGGTCGACCCGGTAGCCGACCGCCTGCAGCGCGGCCGCGGTCGTCTCGCCGACGGCGGCGACCTTCGTGGCTGCCGGGATCGTGGCCCGATGCGCGAAGAGCACGTCGACCGTGGTCGCGCTGGTGACGGTCAGCCAGTCGAAGGCCCCGGCTTCGAGATCGGCGAGCGCCTGATCGAGGGTCGCCTGGTCGTTCGTGGGCGCGAAGTTGATCAGCGGTGCCACCACCGGGGTCGCTCCCTGATGCCGCAGATTGGCGGCTACGCCATCGCCCCACGGCCCGCCACGGGGCACGAGCACGCGCCAGCCAGCGAGTGGCTTCGGCGGTTGCTGGGGGGCATGGTTCATGGGGTTGACTCTCGTGGTACCTCGGTCAGCCGCCCCCAACGCTCGAGCAGCCGACGCGCGTCGTCGAACCATTTGCGCAAACGGTTCACGTCGTCGGCAGCATTCGCACCATCGCACTGCCTGATAATCGAGCATACCCCGGGGTGCGCGCTCCCGCGTCTCGGCGACCCCGCGCTCGATCCGGCTGCCGCGCCGATCAGCGCGTGTAGGCCCGCACCGCCGCCCATACGATCAGGCCGACCGCGGCAGCCTTCGCGACCACGATGGCGGTCGCCCCGGCAGGGTTGCGCTTAGAGAAGGCGCGCGCCTTGGCGAGGGCGTCGTCCGTGAAGGTCGCCACACGCCGTGGGAGGTTCGCCTTCTCCTCGATCGCCGCGAGGGCGGCCTTCAGTTCGGCTCGCGCCTGCTCGACCGGGTCGGCGATGCCCAGGGGCACGGCGGTGCGCGGCACCGGAACGGGGGTGCGGGGCATGGGAACGGGAGAGTTAGAGCTCATCGCGCACCTCCTTGACATCTTGGACGATCGACTCGACGGGATTCTGCGCCCGCGCGACCTTGCGGAAGCGGAGCACTCCGAGCAGTGCGAGAACGGCCGCCACCAGGACCATCGCGATGAACACGACGAGGGCGGACAGCCATGCCGGCCACCACGACGACAGCCCGATGATGACGAAGGCGCCGAGGGCCGCGACCGACCAGAACAGGAAGAAGAGAGCGGCGACGATCCAGCCGGCTCCGATGCCCGCATCCTTCGAGGTGCGTTTCACCCAGGCCTTGGCGGAGTCGACCTCGGCGATGACGAGGTTGCGGACGAGTTCCGGGATCTCGCCGACCAGCGTGAACAGGCTGTCGTCCGACCGGTCGCGGAATCCGCGCGGCGTCGTCATGTCAGGCTCCGTTGCGGGCGCCGCCGACGTTGGAGATGTCGTCGATCGCGTCGTCGGCGGCATCCTTCACGGCGCGGGCCGACGTCTCCGCGGCAGCGCTCACGTCATCGACCTGGTACTTGCCGGTCTTGATGGCGGCATCCAGCTTCTGACCGGGCGTGCTGCCCTTGGACGTGGCGGCCTTGGTGACCTTGACCGCGCTGTCCCAGAGGGTGCTCGGAAGCGCCATCGCGGTGGACTTCGCGAACTCCTTCGCCTTGCCGACCTGCTCCTGCACGGGTTCGAGGTTCCACACCTTCTCGACCTGAGCCTTGATCTGCTCGTAACGCTCACGGCCGGCGCGGGTGCCGAGCACGTAGCCCGCCGCGAGTCCGATGACGAGTCCTACTTTGCCCCTCATGGGGTCTCCTCACGCTCGATGGGCCAATGGGTCTGAACCCAGGGTAGCCCCGTATGCCGATTCCGGCATCCGCTGGTCTCCGAAGCGACGCTGTGCTACAACCCGGCCGCGCTTTCGGCGCGCCTTCGAGGAGCTCACTCCGGCTGCGATGCACGACCCCACAGCGCCGCACGGCGCACCCGGTCGGCTTCGGCGATCGCGTCCGGCACGACCTGCGCCAGTCCGGTGCCGGCCACGGACGCACCCGCCACGGCGAGGCCGGGCACGGCGTGCACCGCGGTGCGCACGGCGTCAGCAGCCTCGCGATGGCCGAGCGCCGAGACGGGCGGCGGCTGCCGGTACCTCGCGCGATGCGATCCGCGCAGGCCCGCGGCATCGAGGGGCACCTCGAGGAGAGCCGACGCCTCCGAGAGCGCGAGCTCGGCGGCGGCCGTGTCGTCGAGCTCCGCGGTCGCCGGAGGGGAGTCCGGGCCGCCGAAGGTCACCTTGAGCACGTGCACATCGGGGCCCGCCGTCTCGCGCAGCCACGGCCACCGGGCGGTCGCGTCGGTGACGGATGCGGCGCGGAACGCGCCCCGCACGGGATAGACGGCGGTGCGAACCGGAGCCGCAGCGAGTTCGGCGGAGGACAGGACGAGCGTCAGGACTTCGAGCTCGACATCCCGGAACGGTTCGAGAGACGGCACCGCGGCCGCCAGGAGTCGGTGCGTCTCCCGCGAGCCGGCCGCGACGAGGACGGCGTCCGCCGGCTCGATGCGCGGTGCGGCCTCGGGCTGCGGGTCGGCGGGGACCGCGTTCTGCGGAACGTCGCCGGAGGCGGCCTCCGTGACGACCGTCCACCGCCCGTCGCCTCGCCGGTCGAGGGTCGCGACCGGCGCCCCGGTCACGACGGAGACGCCCAGTTCGAGCAGCCGCGCGTGGAGCGCGTCGACGAGAAGCGACATCCCGCCCGCGATCCCCTCCAGCGCAGCACCCGAGGCCGCAGGCGCCGACGCCCGAACCTGGGTCACGGCTCCGGCGAGCGTTCCGGTGCGGGTCAGGGCGGCGTTCAGGCCGGGGGCGACGACGTCGACATCGACATCGTCGGGGTGGATCGCGAAGGCACCGAGACTGAGTGGGGCGACGAGCCGGTCGAGGACGATTTCGCCCATTCGCGTGCGGACGAGCCGCCCGAGACTCCGCTCCTGCCCGATGGTCAGCGGTGGACGCAGCCGGTCGAGATACGCGCGCCACGTGCCACGCCAGCCGATGATCCTGCGGACGCGCTCATCCCAGGGATTCTCCGGGATGCCGCGGATCGTCGCTTCGGGCAGCGGTGCGCTTCCGTCCGGAAGGCCCGCGATCCACTCGGCGCGCGGGGCGGGTGCGACGATCGCCTCGGCGAGGCCGAGCTCGTCGATGAGGCTGCGCACAGCGCCGCCCCGCGTCGCGTAGCCCTCCGCGCCGACGTCGACCCGCACGCCGCCGATCTCGGTCGTCCGAATGGCCCCGCCGAGGCGATCGGATGCCTCCACCACCGTGACCCGCATGCCGATCTTCGCGCAGGTGAGCGCCGCGACGAGGCCGCCGATACCGCCTCCCACCACGACGATGTGGGACTGGTGCGCGAGCGCTGCGAGGTCGTCGATCGTCTCGTGCGCGTCGTCCACGCACTCATCCTCGCACCGGGCGCTCGGTCTGCCGCGTGAGCCGCCTGGCCGAGCACAGGCGAGCGGTGCGAGACTGGCGGCATGACGCTCCACATCACCGGTGACGACGCCGCCGACCGACTTCTCACGGATGACCCGCTGGCCCTGCTGATCGGGATGCTGCTGGACCAGCAGGTCGCGATGGAGACGGCCTTCAGCGGGCCGCTCAAGATCCGGGAGCGCATCGGTGCCATGGATGCCGCGACGCTCGCCGGCTACGACCCCGAGTCGCTCGTCGAGGTGTTCAGGCAGACTCCGGCGGTCCACCGCTTCCCCGGGTCCATGGCCGCGCGCGTGCAATCGCTGTGCGCTGCCGTCGAGAACGACTGGGGCGGGGATGCCGCAGCGATCTGGACGCAGGGCGCCCCCGACGGAGCCGAAGTGCTGAAGCGGCTGAAGCGGCTTCCCGGCTTCGGTGAGCAGAAGGCGAGGATCTTCCTGGCTCTCCTGGGCAAGCAGTACGGCTTCACCGGCGACGGCTGGCGGGAGGCAGCGGGCGCCTACGGCGAGGAGGGTTCATACCGCAGCGTCGCCGACATCGTCTCTGCCGGACTCGCTCGCGAAGGTGCGGGAGCACAAGCGCGCGATGAAGTCGGTCGCCAAGGACGCGTGATGCAGCCGACCGGTGGCGACGTCGACGCCTTCATCGAGGGCGTCACTCCCGCAGTGCGCCGACGGGATGCCGAGACCCTCGTGGAACTCATGCGCGAGGTGACCGGCCACGAGCCGGTGCTGTGGGGCACCACGATCGGCTTCGGCACCTATCACTACAGATACGACTCGGGACGCGAGGGCGACGCAGGAGCGGCCGGCTTCGCGCCGCGCAAGCCCGCGACCGTGGTCTACCTCCCGGACGGGGTCGGCGCGCACGAGGACGCGCTCGCCAAACTCGGTCCGCACACCACCGGCCTGGTCTGCCTGTACCTCAAGAACCTCGAGACGGTCGACATGGAGGTGCTCCGAGGAATCGTCGCGGAGTCGTACGCACGAGTGACCGCGGGCACATACGCGTATCGTGCCCGGGACGGCGGGCACGCGGCATCCTGAACCGTGCCGACGTGGGCGTCAGGCGCCCTGCAGCCGCTCCGCGAGGTACGCGTGCAGGCCCGCGAGCGGCACGCGCTCCTGCGCCATGGTGTCGCGATCGCGGACGGTCACCGCGCGGTCGTCGAGCGAATCGAAGTCGATCGTGACGCAGAACGGGGTGCCGATCTCGTCCTGCCGCCGGTAGCGGCGGCCGATCGCTCCGGCGTCGTCGAAGTCGACGTTCCACTCGCCGCGCAGGTCTTCGGCGACTTCGCGGGCGATGGGCGAGAGCTGCTCGTTGCGCGACAGCGGGAGCACGGCGACCTTGACCGGCGCGAGCCGCGGGTCGAGCTTGAGCACCGTGCGGGTGTCGGTGCCGCCCTTGGCGTTGGGCACCTCCTCCTCGCGATACGCGTCGACCAGGAAGGCCATCATGGCCCGCGTGAGGCCGAAGGACGGCTCGATCACGTACGGGGTGTACCGCTCGCCGCTGGCCTGGTCGAAGTACGACAGGGTCTGGCCGGATGCCTCGGCATGGCTCGTGAGGTCGTAGTCGGTACGGTTGGCGATGCCCATGAGCTCACCCCACTGCTTGCCGGGGAAGCCGAACTCGTACTCGACGTCGATGGTGCCGGCGGAGTAGTGCGCGCGCTCCTCCTGCGGAACGTCGTAGCGGCGCATGTGCGCGGGGTCGACGCCCAGGTCGACGAACCAGTTCCAGCAGGCCTCGACCCAGTGCTCGAACCACTCCTGCGCGTCGGCGGGCGGCACGAAGAACTCGATCTCCATCTGCTCGAACTCGCGGGTGCGGAAGATGAAGTTGCCGGGGGTGATCTCGTTGCGGAACGCCTTGCCCACCTGGCCGACACCGAACGGCGGCTTCTTGCGCGCCGCCGTGACGACGTTTCCGAAGTTCACGAAGATGCCCTGCGCCGTCTCCGGACGCAGGTAGTGCAGGCCCGACTCGTCGTCGACGACGCCGAGGTAGGTCTTCATCAGGCCGGAGAAGGCCTTGGGCTCGGTGTACTGGCCCTTCACTCCGCAGTTCGGGCACGGCACGTCGGCCAGCCCGTTCTCGGCGGCACGCCCCTTCCGCGCTTCGAAGTCCTCGATGAGGTTGTCGGCGCGGAACCGGCGATGGCAGTGCAGGCACTCGACGAGCGGGTCGGTGAAGGTCGCGACGTGACCGGATGCCTCCCAGACGCGCTTGGGCAGGATGATCGAGGAGTCCAGGCCCACCATGTCGCCGCGGCCGCGCACGAAGGTCTGCCACCACTGGCGGCGGATGTTCTCCTTGAGCTCCGTGCCCAGTGGGCCGTAGTCCCAGGCCGAGCGCGAGCCGCCGTAGATCTCGCCCGCCTGGAAGACGAACCCGCGGTGACGGGCGAGGGCGATGACTTTGTCGAGGCGGGACTGCTCGGCCACGGTGGCTCCAATGGTCGGGTGGGGTGTGCGGATTCGCGGGAGCGCGGCGCGTCCGACGGAGGCCGCGGCATCCCTCGATCCTACTTATCGAGCAGTCGATCGAGGTTCACAGCCGTGTTGATGAGAGAGAGGTGACTGAACGCCTGGGGGAAGTTGCCGAGCTGCTCGCCGGTGAGTCCGATCTCCTCGGCGTACAGGCCGAGGTGGTTGGCGTAGGTGAGCATCTTCTCGAACGTCAGCTGCGCCTCCTCCAGCCGGCCCGCCAGCGCGAGGGCGTCGACGTACCAGAAGGTGCAGAGCGTGAACGTCCCCTCCGAGCCGCGAAGCCCGTCCGGGGAGGCCGTCGGGTTGTACCGGTAGACGAGGCTGTCCGAGACGAGCTCCTTGTCCATGGCCTGCAGCGTGGAGATCCACATCGGGTCGCGCGGCGAGATGAAGCCCATGGTGGGCATCACCAGCAGCGACGCGTCGAGCACGTCGGTGCCCTCGTGCTGGACGAACGCACCGCGGTCGGGGTTCCAGCCGGTCGTCATGATCCGTTCGTAGACGGCATCCCTCGTCTCGCGCCATCGCGCGATGGCGGCGGGGCGGCCGCCGGACTCCGCCAGACGGATGCCGCGGTCCAGCGCCACCCAGCACATCACGCGTCCGAACGTGAAGTGCTTCCGCCCGCCGCGCGTCTCCCAGACGCCCTCCTCCGGCTGCTCCCAGTTGTCGCACACCCAGTCGAGCATGCGGCTGACCTCGGTCCAGCCGACGTGGGGCAGCGTCAGCCCGTGTTCCGCCGCGAGCCGGATCGAGTCCATGGCCTCGCCGTAGATGTCCAGCTGCAGCTGGTCGGATGCGCCGTTGCCGATGCGGACCGGCGCCGAGTCGCGGTATCCGCTCAGGTTGTCGAGTGACTCTTCGACGAGATCGGACGACCCGTCGACGCGGTACATGATCTTCAGCGGTCCCGACCCCTCGCCGACGCCCTCCTGGACGCGGGCCGTCAGCCATCCGACGAACGCCTCGGCCTCGTCGACGTAGCCGAGGGCGAGCAGGGCGTTGACGGAGAACGACGCGTCGCGGACCCAGGTGTAGCGATAGTCCCAGTTGCGCTCGCCGCCCACCTGCTCGGGCAGGCCCGCGGTCGCGGCGGCGACCAGCGCGCCGCTCGGCGCGTAGGTCAGCAGCTTCAGCGTGATGGCCGCGCGCCCGACCATCTCGCGCCACCGGCCGCGATACGTCGAGCGTTCGCTCCAGGTCCGCCAGAATCGGGTGGTCTCCAGGTACATCGCCTCGAGCTCGTCGACCGACACCCGCGACGGCTGGGCTCCCCCCGTCTCCAGGAGGACGCCGGTGCGCTCGCCGGCGTTGAGCGTCCCCGTGATGCGGAGGCCGCCGTCGACGATCTCGATCGAGCCCGCCGGCACATCGCCGTGCAGCACGACGTCGCCGACCCGGTGCACGGTGAGCGACTGCCCCCCGCCGGTGAAGATCACGCCGTTGTCGCGTGAGGGCTCGAAGCTGTGCGACGCGCGACCGTAGTCGAAGCGGGGCTGGATC
This sequence comes from uncultured Actinomycetota bacterium, assembly GCA_963717585.1. GTDB lineage: Bacteria > Actinomycetota > Actinomycetes > Actinomycetales > Microbacteriaceae > Microbacterium. Next base: position 192,594 of record CAVQWI010000008.1, read on the forward strand.
TCGCCCTCGAACGTCATCGTTCCGCGCACCACCCTGATGAGCCGCGCGATGAGGTGCCGATCGGTCGGCTCGTCGCCCGCGATCGGCATGAAGTCGATGACCTCGCCGACGCCTTCCTCGGTCATGAACCTGGTCACGAGGATGGCGGTGTCGGGCAGATACAGCTGCTTCGTGACGTATTCCGCCGCGGTCGGCCGGATGCGGCAGTAGCCGCCGTGATCGGCATCCAGGATCGACCCGAAGATGCTGGGCGAGTCGAAGCGCGGCGCGCAGAACCAGTCGATCGTCCCGTGGGTGTCCACGAGTGCGGCGGTCTGCAGATCGCCGATCAGCCCGTGGTCGGCGATGTTGGAGTAGTCGGCCATGATCCCCCGATTCGACGGGGCCTCGCGGCCGGTGCCCTGCCCCGATCGTTCCCCGGACCCATCGTCGCATCCCACCTCGATTCGGTGTCGCGACGCGGCCGCCGACGACTTGACTACTGAGGCCGGCCGTCGTCCTCCGCGGTGCGGTTGAACTCGCGCTCCCAGTCCTGCAGCTCCTTGCGCCGTCCGATCAGCCCGTCCAGCGAGACCTGGAAGTGCAGACCGCGACGCGCGTTGACCTGCTTGATGTTCTCGACGAGCTCTTCGGAGACGGCGGTGACCGCGCCACGGACCTCGCGGGTGCGGTCGTCGGGGTCGTCCCACAGATTCGGGTGGGTGAGGATGTCGAGGAGGTAGTCGCGGTCGAGCGCTGCGGTGAGCTTGCGGAGCTTGTCGTCGTACTCCACCGCCGCCAGACCGTGCTGGCCCTCCGCGCTCTTGCGGTCGAGCCTCGCGAACAGCTCGACGACGTTGGAGGTGATGTCGTCGATGTCGCGGCCGGTCTGCGCCGCGATCTGGTTGCCCGCAGCGCCGAGCGCCGCATACTCGCGGCTCAGCCCCTGCAGGGTCGACACGTGCGCGGCCACGCCCTCCGGCAGGCTCTCGTCGGCGCGGGCACGAGCGTTGCGTCGTCGCGCGACGAGGCCGATGGCGAGACCTCCCGCAGCCACCAGCGCGGCGATCGCCAGGACGAACCCGATGATCACCCCACCGTCGACCCCGGGCGCCGGCGCCGCAGCGGAGGGCTCGGATGCCGCGACCACGCCCTGCACGGTCTCCACGAGTGCCTCGTCGACCGAGCCCGCGGAGCTCTCGGCCTCGTTGGCGATCCGCATGGCCTCGCCGGATTCGAGCACCCGCGAGCCCGCGGACAGGTCGTCGCCGACGGCGACGATGATCGTGTCGAACCCGGTCTGACCGGCCAGCTCCGCCACGATGTCAGGCCCGGATGCCTCCAGCGCGGCGTTGTCGGAGAACACCGCCACGCCGATCGAGGCATCCGAGATCTGCTCCCGAAGTGCATCGGTGAGCGCGGCCGACCCGCTGACCTCTGACGACACGTACACGTTCGTGGTCGCCAAGGCCGAGACGGCGTCGTCGACGTACCCTGCTGCGTCGGCGAGCGCTGCGGCGGCGGAGGCGGGGCTCATGCGTCGTCCGCTCAGAAGTTGTTGATCACGGACGCGAAGACGAGGTCGATCTTGGCCGCGTCGGAGGCGTCGAACCACTGGCCGCCGGTCGCCTCGGCGATCCGCTGCAGCGCGGAGGTGTCTGCGCCCTCGCCGTACGCGATCGGGAAGATGCGCACCGGCGCGGCGTCGCCCCCCTCTCGCGAGGACTGCGAGATCTTCGCGATGAGCGAATCCAGTGACATCGACGAGTCGGTGTCCTGACCGTCCGAGAGGACGACGATCGCGTTGATGCGCCCCGGTTCGGCGCGCTCCTTCATGCTGTCGTAGGCAAGGGCGATCGAGTCGTACAGGGGCGTGCCCTGGCGCGTCGAGTAGTACAGGTCGTTCAACGACGCATCCAGCGACTCGCGGTCCGCGCCGAGCGGCTCGACGTCGCGGAGCACGGCGATGCCCTTCCCGGCCTCCGACTCGATGCTGGTGGTGAACGCCCACACGCCGACCTCGTCGGTGGAGCGGAAGTGCGTGAGGGTCGACTGCGCGCCCTCGATCGCCCCGTCGAGCTTGGAGCGGCCGTCGCCGATGGGGTCGTCCATGGAGCCGGAGATGTCGATGAGCTCGAGCACCGATGACGGCTTGCGGATCTGAGTCCACTGGTCGATCGCGGCCGAGACGACATCCACCTCCGGGCGCGGCAGCGTGACGGAGGGTCCGGCGGGATCGACGCCGTACTCGGCGGTGAACAGATCGCCGAGCGCCACCGATTCGTCCAGCGGTCGGAAGCCGAACTGCGGCAGGATCCGCTGCGCCGGGGTGGTCTGCAGGAATTCAGCGAACGCCGCTCCGGCCTCGGCCTGCACCGGAGTCACCCACTCGGCGCCCAGCACGGTGATGGGGTTGTCCGACCACATCGATCCGCCCTCGGGGTAGATCGCGACGAGCTTCTCCTTCGGCGGCTCGAGGGTCTCACCGGGCTGGATGGTGTGCGAGTCGGGGTTGCCCTGGTTGTAGTTGAGGAGCGAGGTCTCTTCGAGCGCGACGGCCGACACGTAGCCCGATCCGCCCGCGCCGTTCTGGGTCTCGTCGTACAGCGTGGTGAGCACCTTGCCGGTGGTGTCGCCGTAGTGGATGACGCACTCCTCGAAGACCCGCGAGAAGTCCGCGGCGGCCGCGACATCCGCCGACGTGAGGTCGCTGGTCTTGCCGGACGCCTCGTAGGACTGCATGAGGATGGCCGACAGTCCGGTGGTGGATGTGTTCGGGTTGGTCTTGGAGATCTTGAACGATCCCCAGACCGGCTTGCCGACGCTCGCCCAGCCGTCGGGGTCGGAGCACAGCTGCTCGAGGTCGGTGATGCTCACCGGCGATGCGGGGTATCCGAGGGCGCGGGCCATCGCGTCCGGCATCCCGAACACGACCGGCGTGCGGGTGAACGACTCGGGCTCGCCCACCAGGGCCGGCGATCCCGCCGCCGCGACGCGCTCGGTCCAGACGGTCGAGGCCGGTGACCACAGCGTCGGCCACATCTCCGGGTCGTCACTCGGCCACGCCTCGTCGCTCGCGGTGAGGAAGCGCGTGGCATCGCCCGATGACACGTTGATCGGGCGCACCGACGCGCACTCGTCGAGACCGTCGTGCTCCGGGGACTCCTTGAACGCCTCGGCCAGCGCGTCGAGCATGTTCACCTTCTCGGACGAGGTCGCCACCACGATGTGCGTGCAGCCGTCGTCCGCGAAATCGCCGTCGCCGCCGTCGCCACCGCCGTCGGAGCCCGTGCCGAAGCACCCGGTGAGGGCGAGGATCGCCGCCGTCAGGAACGCCGCCGCTCCGGTGGCCCGGCGCTTGCGGATCCGCGCGCTCGCAGAGGCGGACGATTCAGTGGACGCGAGCGCTCGTCGCGGGCCGGGTGCCATGCCTACAGCGTAGGTCGCGCGAGGGTCGGTTGCACACGGTTCGCGCTCCGGGCCGACCCGCGCTCACGCCTCGGATCGGGGTCCGCGGCGGGCGCTCAGACCGGCCGGAGCGCGTCGCGACCGATGTCGGCGACTGCGGTGTGCCCCGAGAGTCCGAGCGTGATGTCGAGCTCGGCCAGCAGATTGCGGATGACCTCTCGCACACCGGTCTCACCCGCGATGCCGAGGCCGTAGCCGTACGGGCGGCCGATGGCGACTGCCGTCGCGCCCAGCGCCAGGGCGATGAACGCGTCCGCTCCGCCGCGCACGCCCGAGTCGAACACGACCGGCACCCGTCCGCCGACTCGGTCCACCACGTCGGGCAGAGCGGCCAGGGTCGGCACGGATCGGTCGATCTGCCGGCCGCCGTGGTTGGAGACCCACACGCCGTCGAGGCCGGCGTCGAGGGCGCGCGAGGCGTCATCCGGGTGCACGATGCCCTTCAGGATGATCGGCAGAGTGGTCCAGGTCCGCGCCTTGGCGAGATCGTCCCACGTGAGTGCCGGCGTCGAGAACACGTCGAGGAACGTCTCGACGGCCGCGCGCGGCAGCGGGGAGCGGAGGCTCTCCCGAAGCCCGGCACCCGTGAGCGCTGCCCCTTTGCGGGCGATCTTCACGCCGGCAGCGAGAGTCTTCGGGGTGATCCTGACCCGGTCAGCGGCCGCTCCGTCGGTCGATCGGTCGGACCGCAGCATCCGTCGTCGCCCGCACGCGCTCGCGCACCAGCTGCTGGAACACGGGATCGCTCGTGTACTGCGCGATCCCCATTCCGCGCGTGAAGGGCAGATACGCGAGGTCGAGGTCGCGCGTGCGCCAGCCGAGGAGGTGCGTGTCGAGCGTGACGACGATCGCTTCGCAGCCGGATGCCTCGGCCCGCCGCAGCAGCGATGCGTTCAGGTCGTCGGAGGCCGACCAGTACAGCTGGAAAAGCCGCGAACCACCTGGCGCGGCGGCGGCGACCTCTTCGAGAGGGAAGGACGCCTGGTTGCTCAGCGTGCAGGGGACGCCGAAGGATGCCGCCGCCCTCGCCACGGCGAGATCGGCGTCGGCATCGGCCATCTCCATCACCCCGAGCGGAGCGAGCAGGAGCGGGGTCGGGCGACGGCGCCCCAGGAACTCGATCGAGAGGTCGCGCGTCGCGACATCGCGGAGCGGCCGCGGCCACACCTGCCAACGGTCGAACTCGGCGCGATTGGCCGCGACGGTGCGCTCGGCGCCGGCGCCACCCGCGATGTACGCGAACGCCTCGGCGCTCAGCGCCTTGCGAGCGGCCGCTTCGAGCGCATCCGAGTCGACGGGCACGGCCGGTTTGGCGCCGCTGATGCCGGCACGGTAGATCTCGGACTGCGTGCGGCGGGAGATGCCGCGCGCGGCGGCGGGATCGTGCGGAGCGACGGTGCTCATGCGCTCCAGCCTAGGCCGGGGCTACGGTGCTCATGCGCTCCAGCCTGGGCCGGGGCTACGGTGCTCATGCTCCCGCCAAGAGCTCAGCCGCCCGGACCGAAACCGCACCAATCGGCCACCCAGCGGAGGATCTCGCCTCGCATGGCCTCGGATGCCGCGATCTCCACGACGCCGGCCGCGCCGTCGATCTCGACCCCGACGTCGAAGACCGTGCCGCGCTTGTCCTCCATGACGGCGTGAGGGTCGCACCGCAGAGGCAGGAGGGGCAGCGACACCTCGGAGGCCGCATCCGCCCCGCTCACCGAGAGCGCGAGCGGGAAGGCCGTCGGCTGATCGGTGAACTGCAGCAGATTGGTCGTCTGCACCTCGACCAGCTCCGCGTCGCCGCTGCCGCCTGCCGGTGCGATCGACAGCCGCAGCTCTGCCGGGAGCGGTGGCGTGGACTTCGTGAAACCCGTCCACTCGAGCGCTGCGACCTGAGCGAGGTCGTGTCGCAGGCACTCCTTCTCATGGATGAGGGTGGTGAATCCGAGCGGGTCGGAGACGGCGACCGTGGACGTTCCCGACGCATCGCCGACCGAGAACTCGAGCGTGACCTCGGTGGTGCGGTCCGCGGCATCCGGCTCGTCCTCGCAGGCCGACTCGGGCAGGGCGAAGCGGAGATCGACGGTTCGGCCCGCGCGGGATCGTGCTCGTGCGGTCGCGTACGGCTTCGCCTGCGAACCAGTCGTCCTGGAAGGTGAGGCGGGTCACCGTGAGGTCCTCGTCGGAGCCGTTCGTCACACGCAGCTGCGCGCCGCGCTCGGCGACGTCGGACCGCAGCTGGAAGAGCCCGACCTCGATGCCCTCGGGAAGAGCGCCCGCTGTGTCGGCCGGCGCGGGCGCTGACAGGTGAGCACCCGGCGCTCGCCGTCGCGAGCGCGACGGCGGCGGCGGCCAGCAGCAGCATCCGACGCATGAGCCGTCCTATCGCCGCACGATCTCGCGGGCGACGGTGAAGTCTTCGAGCGCCACCGGGTCGATCTCGACGCCGAGCCCCGGGCCGGTCGGCACGCGCACGTGGCCCTCTTCGAGCACGGCGGGCTCGGTCACGATGTCGCGGGCGTAGAAGCGGCTCGAGGCCGAGACGTCGCCCGGGAGTGTGAAGCCGGGCAGAGCCGCGAGCGCGGCGTTGGCCGCCCGCCCGATGCCGGTCTCGAGCATGCCTCCGCACCACACCGGGATTCCGGCATCCGCACACAGGTCGTGGATGCGGACCGCCTCGAGGTAGCCGCCGACCCGCCCCGCTTTGATGTTGATGACGGATGCCGCCTTCAGCGCGAGGGCGTCGACGGCGGCCTTGTGCGAGACGATCGACTCGTCCAGGCAGACGGGGGTGCGCAGGCGGCTGGCCAGTGTCGCATGGTCGACGAGGTCGTCCTCCTGCAGCGGCTGCTCGATGAGCAGCAGGTCGAAGCGGTCGAGCTCGGCGAGCGTCTCGGCGTCGGCAAGCGTGTAGGCGGAGTTGGCGTCGACCTGCAGCGGGATGCCGCCGAAGGCGTCACGCACCGCTGCGGTCTCGGCGATGTCGCGACCCGGCTTGATCTTGATCTTGATGCGTACGTAGCCCTCGTCGAGGTAGCCGCGGACCACCTCGACCAGCGCCGCGGGGTCACGCTGGATGCCCACCGAGACGCCGGACGGAACGCGGTCCCGGACGGCGCCGAGGTACTCGCCCAGCGGTCGGCCCTCGATGCGCAGCGCAGCGTCGAGCAGCGCGAGATCCAGGCCGGCCTTCGCCATCCGGTGTCCGACGAATGGGGCGAGAACACCGGCCACCTCTCCGGGCGCGACCGACTGGCGGTCCAGGAGCGCGGGGATCAGCCACCGCAGGGCGACATCCCACGCGCCCTGCGTGTACTCGCTCGAGTAGAGCGGAGCCGCTCCCGTGACGATCTCGCCCCACCCGTCGCCATCGGGCGTGATCGCGCGGGCGATGATGACCTCACGCACGGTCTCGGTGCCGAACGAGGTGGTGAACGGCGCGACGAGCGGGATCTGCAGCACGCGGAGCTCGAAACCCTCGAGGGTCACCGATGCCGCCGGTCGGGCGATGGGCATGCGCCCAGGGTAGCCCCGAGGATGCGGCGGGCGGTCGGTCGGTGAATGCGTCAGGGTGGACGGTCATCGGTCACCGCGACGGTGGGCGATCAGGCGGCGGTCATCTGTCAGTGCGCAGGCGCGGGCGTGTGCGGGGATCGGCGGTCACCGCGGCGGTCAGCGGCCAGCGGTCAGTGCGCGAGCGCAGGCGTATGCGAAGCCGGCACGAACGTGGAGCGGAAGCGGCGCGGCCGTTCCCGGCGGGGGACGTGGATCGCGCGGCGGAGAGTTCCGCGGTGCACCGCTGCTGCGAGCCTGTCGACGTATGCGGGCATGGCGGCCTCCTCGGCGGCTGCGTCCGGATGACGCACCTTCTCCACCGAAGAGTCGGGACTGACCGCCCAGATACATCCGGCATCAGCCCCAGGGAGATCCCGCCGGGTCGTCCGGACGCAGCGGGCGAAGGACGCCGGGGGCCGGCCACGGCAGTTCGAACCGCTCGACCGGGAAGTCGATCGCCCCGAAGTCGTCGGTTCCCACAACCACGCGACCGGTCTCGCCGGCACGTCCCGGCGTCACCTCGACCAGCTTCACGCGCACCGGCGGAGCGCCATCCCGCTCCAGCATCCAGACGTCGGCGAGCCACGAGAGTCCTCGCGTCTCCAGTGCCTCCTCGGCGTCGAGCCAGTCCACCGCTCCGGATGCCTCGCGGCCGAGCAGGTCGACAGCGACCCAGTCGTCGCCCTCGGGCCGGATCCAGCCGACCAGCTCGCCGTCGTCGCGGCGGTGCGGCGTCCAGTCGGCGGGAATCACAGGCTCACGCTACCGAGCCGAGCCGACGCGGCGGCATGTGTGACGGGGCGCGGGCTGCCGCCGACGTCGGAGAATCGTCCTCCCGTCGGAGCAATCCGATGCGATCGGTCCGACGATCGCCGGAATCTCCGGCATCCGGCGACCGAACGATGCGGGAATTCTGCGACATCCAGCGCCGACGAGCGCCGTCAGTCGACCTCGGCGAACGCCCGCACCGGAAAGGTGCCGAATCCCTCGACGGCAGGCGGTGCGGCCGTGAAGCGGGCACCCTGCGGCGGCAGCTCGCCGAGGTGCGTCGAGGTGCTCGACCACGTGCACGCCCGCGCCCAGCAGCAACGAGTGGGCCGGGCGGGTTCCGCCCGACTCCGTGTCGTCGATGTTGACCGAGTCGATGCCCACCAGCACGGCGCCGGCGTCGATCAGCCACTGCGCGGCATCGCCGGTGAGGAAGGGTGCGCCGCGGCCGTACTCCGGCATGCCGAACCATCGGTCCCACCCGGTGTGCAGCAGCACCGCGGCGCCGCGCACGTTCCGATCTGCGAGGGTCTCGGGCCCGATGCCGCGGTTCTCGGGACCCCACGCGTCTTCCAGGTGGAACACCTCGGCGGGCAGGCCGACGAGCGTCGACAGGTCGAGTCCCGCGAGGTCGGAACCCTCGGCATAGCGATGGAACGGGCTGTCGAGGTAGGTGCCGGTGTTGCCGACCATCGTCAGGATGTCCATCGCGAACTCGGTCCCGGGCGCGTACTTCGCGCGGGAGTCCTCGCGGGTGAGGTGCGGGGTGATCGTCGGTGCCGGCAGGCCGGGGTAGGTCACGAGGCCCGCCCGGATCGGGTGACTGAGGTCGATGACGCGCCGGCTCTCGACGGGCTGCGCGGCTGGGGCCACCCCGCGGCTGCCGCGATGCGGCTCTTCGACGATACGCAGGCCGCTGATCTCCACCGAGCCCACCAGGGTCAGCCCGAGGTGTTCGACGAGCAGAAGCTGCAGTTCGCGCTCGGTGACGGTGTCGGAGGGCACATCCAGCCGGAACGCCTCGCCGGTGAGTCCTCCGCCGTTGGCGAAGCGGATGTCGAAGTCGAAGTGGGCGCGATACTCGGGCATGTCGGTCAGCCTAGAAGAGCGGGATGCTGCGCGCAGGTGGAACTTCAGAGATCGGCAGTCGTCGGCGCGCGGGTGGCAGGAACGGGCTGCCGGTGCCGTTCAGGGCCGGACGAACAGGTATCCGCGCTCGTCGTCGAAGCCCCCGACGATCAGGCCCTCGGCCAGTCGTGCGAGGAACTCCATGCGCACGCGGACGCGCCAGTTCGCGGCATCCGCCGGCGCTTCACGGCGAATGGACTCGATGTCGTGCGGCACCGCTACCGACGCCACCACCTGCTCGTCGGGGGGCGTCGGCGCCGGAGGCGCGGCGAGCGCCCACGACACCATCACCCGGTCGGTCTCGTCGCCGCGGTTGACGCCGTCGTCCATCGGTCCGTAGTGGTCGACGAGGTACTCGGTGACCCGTGCGCCGAGCACGCGCAGATTGAAGTGCGCGTTGCGCGCGACGAGCGGGTCGAAGGTCCACGTGATGTGGCCGACGTCCCGAGCGAAGGCCCAGTCGCGCTGATGCCGCTTCAGTACGCGACCGAGCCCGTGGCTCTGCAGGCCGGGCAGCACGCCGGTGATGTGCGAGTGCATCGAGCGCGCCGCGGGCGGGCCGAAGAACGCGATCGACGCTCCCACCATGCGGTCGCCCTCGTACATGCCGACGACGTAGTTGCCCGAGTGCGCGAGCGCGCGGACCAGGTTCGGGGGCATGGCATCGCGATCGCCGACCCACACTTCACGCAGGACGTCGGCCGCCTCGTTGATCTGCTCGATGGTCTCCAGCGGGCGGATCTCGATGCCGGGCGGGGCGGGCTCGGATGCCGGGTGCCCCTCGTCATGTGCCATGCGATCAGTCTGCCGCTCCGCCGCCCGCGGCGGGAGTCCGGAGGACCCGCGCGGGCTCCCCTTCACGGGCTGGCCAGGGAGTCCGGACGGTCCGAGCCACCCGCGCGCGCCGATAGCCTGAAGCGATGGGATCGGATGAGGACGCACGCAGACGCCTCACCCGGATGCCGCGGCAGGGCGCGATCGTCGCCGTTCTCGCGTTCGCGGGATTGTGCTCGTCGTTCATGTTCACGCTCATGGTGCCGATCCAGTCGAAGCTGCCCGAACTGCTCGAACGCCAGCCGCGAGGACACCGCGTGGGTCGTCACGTCGACGCTGCTCGCGGCCGCGGTCATCACCCCGATCTCGGGGCGCTTGGGCGACATGTACGGCAAGCGGCGCATCGTGCTGGTGCTGGTCGCCGTGATGGTGGTCGGCTCGGTCGTCGCGGCCCTGTCACCGGGGATCATCGGCATCATCGTCGGGCGGACGCTGCAGGGCGCCATCGTCGGAGTGGTGCCGCTGGGCATCTCGATCATGCGCGACGTGCTGCACGAGGACCGCGTCGATTCGGCGATCGCGTTCATGAGCGCCACGCTCGGGGTCGGCGGGGCGCTCGGCCTTCCGATCAGCGCCCTGGTCACCGAGCGCAGCGACTGGCATGTGCTGTTCTGGATGGCTGCCGCCCTCGGCGCTGCCGTCTTCGTGCTCGTGCTCTGGATCGTGCCGGTGAGCGTCCTGCGGACCGCCGGCCGGTTCGACTTCGTCGGCGCCGCGGGGCTCGCGGTCGGACTCATCGGCATCCTGCTCGCGATCTCGCGGGGCAATGAGTGGGGGTGGGGATCGCCCGCCGTGCTGGCTTTCGGACTCGGCGGACTCGTCGTGCTGCTCGCCTGGGGCTGGTACGAGCTGCGGATCTCCGAGCCGCTTCTGGACCTCAGGGTCGCCGCCCGGCCCGCGGTGCTGCTGACGAACATCGCCTCGGTCGCGATGGGGTTCTCGCTGTTCGCGTCGAACGTCGTGTACCCGCAGATGCTGGAGCTGCCACTTGCGACCGGCGCAGGTTTCGGGCTGTCGCTGCTGGCGGCGAGCCTGATCATCATGCCGTCCGGACTCGTGATGATGCTGCTCTCCCCCGTGGCCGGGCGGATCGCGTCGCGCACGGGTCCGAAGCTGCTGCTGCTGCTCGGTGCCCTGTCCCTGATCGCGGCGTACGGCTTCACCCTGCTGTTCTCCTCCGAGGTGTGGCACATCCTCGTCGCGAACATCCTGATCGGCGCGGGCATCGGCTTCGGCTACGCGTCCATGCCGATGCTCATCATGCGCTCGGTGCCACAGAGCGAGACGGGCGCGTCCAACGGCCTCAATGCCCTGTTCCGCTCGCTCGGCACGAGCACCGCCGCGGCGGTGATCGGAGCTGTGCTCGCCACATACTCCGTGAACTTCGAGGGACTGCAGGTTCCCACGACGACGGGCTTCACGCTCTCGCTCATCCTCGGTGGGGCAGCGGCGCTCGTCGCGCTCGTCGTCGCGCTGTTCATCCCGGCGAAGCGTGCGCCGCAGGAGCGGCATCCGTCGCTGCCTGATTAGGCACATCGGGATGCTGCCCTTGCGCGGCGCGCTCGCGCCGCGGGTATCTGACTGAGCAGCTGCGGACCGGGCTTTGCCGTGCGCTGCTGGGACCGATTTCGCGCACGCGCGACCCCGCGTCTCACATCCGCTCAGCCATCGCGTCGCGCCTGCGGGTAGGGGATTTCGTCGCTGGTCGCCACTTCGCCCGCGCGTCCCACCAGCTCGGTCCGCGCACATAGGGGACGCCGCCGATCATCCGTATCCGCCAGCCGCCGGAGTCGATCGTCCGGTGATGGAACCAGCAGAGCAGGACTCCGTTGTCCGTGTGCGTCGGGCCTGCCCCGCGAGTGCTCCTCGACATGATGGATCTCGCACCACTGCGGGGGAACGCGACAGCCGGGAATGAGGCATCCGCCGTCGCGTGCTGTGATCGCGCGGCGCTGGTGATGATTGAAGACCCGGTCGAGAGTCTCGATCGACACGATCCTGCCGTCCGCTCGCGATACGACGCGCTGAACCGCACCCGTGCAGGCGATGTGCCGTGCCGCGGCGAGCGAGATCGGCTCGTCGTCGCCGGGCAGGTGTGCATACCCGCGACCCGAGGCGAGGTCTTCCTGCCGCACCGTGACGACGAGGGTCGGTGCCGCGCCGCCCAGCGTCGGCAATGCACCGGATGCCGCGGCTGCTGTCAGCAGCACCGCCAGCGCGTCGTGCTGCCTTTGCGCGTGAGTCCGCTGATCCGCCGCGCGTCGATCGGCTCGTCACGATCGTCCTGGTCACCTGCCGTGAAGCACGGCCCCGTGACCTCGTCGACCCTGGGGTTGAGCACGCTGTCGAAGCCGAGCTGCAATTGCGCGGCCACCTCGGGCAGCAGATTGCCGCGCACCGGCACCAGCCCGTCTTCCCCTCGGCGCCCCACCGTCACTCCCCTCTTGCGCAGCACTCGCGACTCAGATGGCTCTGCACCGTCCTGATCCAGATATGCCGCCCAGACGTGTGCGAGCGCCCGCAGATCATCGAGCCGAGGGCGGAGGTGCGGCGTCGACACCCTCGCCGCGGGCAGCAGCCGCGAGTTCCTCGTCCGCCGCGAGCAGCTCAGCCCGTCCGGCCAGGCAGCCACGGAATGCCGCGGCCACGCCGACCACGCCATCGATCCCCACCTCCGTGGCACCAAGGGCACTCGCGCAGTTGCGGAAACTCAGCCGGCAGCAACTCCCCCGTGGACGTGGCGACGCGTCGGCCGACCGCCTTGGTAGCCGCGATCACATCCGAGGCGGTGCGCCCTGACACGCGCGTCGCGCGCTGGACCAGCTCTCCGACATTCCGGCACCCGTGCCGCGTCGTCAGGCGATCCGGGTGCGCAGCACGATCCTCACGTTCGATCACCTGTGCGACTGCCTCGCTCAGAAGCGCGTCTGCGCCGCGACGGAGTCGACCTGCTGCGGCGAGCAAGACGAGCAGCTCGTCATCGCCGCAGACTCGCAATCCGTCATCCGCGAACGCCGCCGTGACCACGCCGGCGAGCGCGGCATCGAGCCCCGCGAGTGCGTCGGCGAGGTTCGTCATGCATCAAATTCTGACGAGGGCCTCCGACATTGAAAGCCCCAGATCAGCAGTTCCTTTTCGGCTGTGGAAAGCGCCGGAAATCGGGTACCTGAGGAGGAACAGGCGAGGCCACGAGCTTGTGTCGGACACCCGTTCTACGGTGCCGCCATGACTAACATCGAACCTCGGCCGCGATCGTCTCGGCTCACGCAACGTCGTCGCCGACGCGCACGGCAGGGACAGCCGGACAGGATCGCGGCCATCACAGGCCGACCGAGTGCGCGCTCCGCCCCGGCTCCAGCGCCACAACCACTCCGCCGGTCACGAGGACCGCCTCCACCCCGTGGGCACCTCGACGACGACGGATGCCGAATCCCCCGTCCGCGTCCACTCCACTGCGAGCCGACCGTACGGTGTGCCGACGTGAGCCTGCACGTGGTCGACGCCGGTCTCGAGATCCGGCTCGATCACGGCGGTGCGATAACCCGGCGAGGTCGAGCGGATGCCGGCGACGCGGCGATACAGCCAATCGTCGACGGCGCCCGGTGCGTAGTGGTTGAACGACATCGGCCGGATGCTGCCGTCGGGCGAGATCGCGTCCCACGACTCCCAGAAGGTCGTCGCGCCGTGGTCGACCTCGTAGAGCCATGACGGCATGTCCGACTGCCACAGAAGAGTCCGAGCCACATCGGGGTATCCGTGGTCCCACAGCACATCGAGGAGGTACGGCGTCGAGAGGAACCCGGTGTCGAGGCGGTCGCCGCGCGCGCGCACCAGCTCGACGAGCCGCGCAGCCGTCCGGGCGCGGACGGCGCGGCACCATCTCGAACGCGAGCGCGAGCACGTAGACACCCTGCAGCCGCACCGGCAGATCGCCGTGGGCATCGACGTACTCGGCGGCGAAGGCCGCGCGCACGGCGGCGGCGCGTGCCGCGAGATCGGCGGCATCCGCTGGGCGACCGAGCACAGCCGCAACCCGCGCCGCGATGGTCAGCGTGTGCGCCTGGAACATCGGCGCGATGTACTCGCTCGTGAGCGCCGGCGCGATGCCGATCGCCTCGTGGGTCGGCCTGCCCTCCATCGTGCTGGGGGTGAGCCAGTCGCCGAAGTGCGCGCCGGTGTTGTAGAGCAGCGCCTGCGCCGAGCGGCGCTGATCCGGCAGATCGGCGATGGCGAGCGACTCCGGCAGCTCGGCGGCGGCGGTGGTGCGCTGGTACTCGATCCACCGCAGCATCGCGTCGTAGTTCTCCTCGAGCACGCGCCGGTCCCCGTAGCGCTCGTACAGCGTCCACGGCACGATCGCGATGGCGTCGCTCCACCCAGTTGCCGCGACGATCGAGCCGATGCCCTGCGCCTTCTCGGCAGCCTCGGCATCGAAGGGCGACCGCGGCGAGAAGATCGGGATGCGGCCATCGGGCAGCTGATCGGCGCGCAGGTTGTCGAGCCAGCGCGAGAGGAACGGAACGATCTGCGCGTTGTTGCTCGCGGCTCCGACGAACGCCTGGATGTCACCCGTCCATCCGACCTTCTCGCGCTGCGGGCAGTCGGTCGGGATGGACACGAAGTTGCCGCGCTGGCTCCAGACGGCGTTCTGGTGGAGTCGGTCGAGCCGATGATCGGATGCCGAGAACGAACCGGTCTGCTCGAGATCGCTCGCGATGACCACCGCGACGATGTCGGCCGGGTCGAGTGGTCCGCTCAGCCCCGAGACCCGCGCGTAGCGGAAGCCATGGAACGTGAACTCCGGCTCCCACTCGTCGGCGCCTCCGGCCGCGATGAAGACGTCGGTCTGCTCCTTGTTGATTCCCACGATGTTGTCGAACCACGAGCCGTCTGCGGCGAGGGTCTCGGTGTGCTCGATCACGACGCGCTGGCCGGGCGTCGTGTCGGCGAACCGGAGTCGCACGCGCCCGGCGATCACCTGGCCGAAGTCGACGATCGCGCCCTCCGTGGTCTCGATGACGCCCGCGGCCGCAAGCTCGTGCACCCGGCGGATCGGCTCGCCGGTGAACGGCCGAAGCGTCGAATGGTCGCGACCGACCTCGGCCACCGGCATCCATTCGCCGTCGTCGAACCCCGCGCTGTTCCACCCGGTCGGCATTGCGCGACGATCGAACTGCTCGCCCACGAAGAGGTCGGCGTACGCCCACGGCCCGGTCGCACTGCGCGCGTCGGCGCCGGAGGCGACGATCTCGGTGGTGCCGTCGACGTAATCGAGGTGCAGCTGCCAGATCGCGGAGAGCCGGGTGCCGAACTGCGCGCTCGACCCGGTCAGGCCGAGCCGGCCGGCCCACCAGCCGTCGGCGAGGGCGAGACCGAGGACGTTCTCACCCTCGACCAGCGCCTCGGTCACGTCGTACGCCTGCACCGAGATCCGGTGCTCGTAGGTGTCCGACCCGGGGCGAGCACTTGGTCGTCGGCCCGCTCACCGTTCACGAACGCCGAGTACGCACCTCGCGCGGTCGCGAACAAGCGAGCCCGCACCAGCTGTTCGCGCACGACGAAGCCCTGCCGAATCAGCTGCGGCGGACGCAGTCGCTCCTCCAGCGGCGCTTCGGGGCCGAGGCCGCGGATCCAGTCGAGGATGCTCCACCGTTCGACGACGGCATCCTGCTGAACGGGCTCGACCCATGCGGCGATCCAATCAGCGGCATCGAGCAGGGCCGTGTCGAACGTCGAGGCGGCCCACTCGGACCACTCCTGACCCGCCGCGCGACTGCGAACCCGCCACGTGTACGCGCTGTTCGAGCGCGAGCGTTTCGCCCGCGTATTCGACGAGCGAGCTCTCGCGAGCTCTCCACCGCGCCCGTCGCCCATGCCGTGCCGGTCGAAGATGAGACCTCGAGCTCGTACGCGTCCTGAGCGTGATCGACGAGCCACGAGAACCGCGGTGCGCGGGTTCCGATTCCGATCGGGCGCGCGGAGGTACTCGACGCGCAAGTCCGCGGGAGCTGCTCCGGTCATGCGTGCTCGATCCACGACAGATGCCTCATCGCGGGTGCGTCCCTCGGTCGTGAAGGCGCAGCTTCGCGAGGAAGTCGCCCCACACGAGCCGGGTGTCGATGTCGGTGAGCTGACGCAGCCGCGGAGCGTCCGAGTCGTCGGTGAACGGCCGGAACCCGGGATCGAGGGCGACGAGCATCGCGAGCGCGCTGTCGCCGAGCGTGATCACGCCGTGCAGCGTGACGAAGGCCGGCAGGTCGAGAAGTCGTTCGGCCAGCCATGCGCCGACGAACGACGCCTCCGCCAGGTCGTACCTGACCTCGGCGATCGACACCCGAAGGCGCTCATAGACCTCGCGCGGCACCTGCACGATCGGCATCGGCGACGAGAGCACGGCGTCTGCGGAGCCGGCATCCGTGTCGCGGTTGTATTCGGCGCTGCCTTCCACGCTCCCTCCGATCCAGACCAGGATCGCCCGCTCGCAGATGCGCGGCTCGAGAGCGATCGCCGCCGCGACGTTCGTGAGCGGACCACCGCACAGGATGACGAGCGGCGGTCCGTGCTCGGCCAGGCACGCGTCGACGATGGCGCGCGCCGCATCCGAGGGCTCGCCCGCGGCGGCGAAGGTCTCGGCGCCGGCGACGACTTCGGGGCCGGATCGCCCCATGACCTCGAGCAGCGCGTGCGCATTCCGCGCGGCAAGACCCGCGGATGCCGATCCGTCGACTCCGGCCAGCTCGGCCAGGCCGGGATCGACCGGCGTGCACGTGATCAGCTCGACGCGAGACATCGTCGGTGAGCAGCACGTGGGCCAGGGAGACGAGGCCGTCGGGATCACCGGCGAAGTCGTTGTCGACGATGACCCGCCAGCGGGGTTCTGACATCGGCTCTCCTTCGGGCTTCCGACGCTTCGACAGGCTCAGCGACCGGGTCTCGGGCTCAGCGACCGGAGGTCGTGAACCGGGTCGTCAGGGTGCCGATGCCCTCGATCTCACTGACCAGCACGTCGTCCGGGCCGATGAAGCGCGGCGGGTTGCGGCGGTTGCCGATCCCCGAAGGGGTGCCCGAGAAGATGATGTCACCCGGCAGCAGCGGGCACACCGCCGACAGTCGGACGAGCAGTTCGGGCACGTCGTAGAGCATCATCGACGTGCGCGAGGACTGCATGGCCTCGTCCGACAGGCTGCACGAGATCGCAAGATCGTCGCGGTCGGCGAATTCGTCCGGCGTCACGAGCCACGGCCCGGTCGGCCCGAACCCCGGGAACGACTTGCCCAAGCTGAACTGCGGCGCTGAGCCCTGCAGCTGGGTGATGCGCTCGGAGAGGTCCTGGCCGATCGTGAGCCCGGCCACGTGGTCCCAGGCGCTCTCGCGATCGACCCTGTGCGCCTCGCGCCCGATCACGACCACGAGCTCGACCTCCCAGTCGACGTTGCCCTCGGGCAGGTCGACCACCGTGTCGGGTCCGACGATGCAGCTCGGGAACTTCGTGAACGTCACCGGCATCGAGTCCGGCGGGTAGCCGGCCTCTGCGGCGTGCTCGGCGTAGTTCAGACCGATCGCGAACACCTGGCGGGGTCGCGGCACGGGCGCTGACAGCTCGGATGCCTCGAGGGCGATCCGGTCCTGGTGCTCCGAAAGTGCGTCGGCCGCCCACGCGAGGAAGTCCAGCCAGTCCTCCAGCAGCGACTGCGGATCGGGGCCGAACCGTCCGGCCGAGGCATCCGCGATGTCGAGCGCGCCGTCCTCGGCGACGAGCACCGCGCGCCCGCGGAGGTTGGCGATCTTCACCAGTCGACCCGCTGCGGTGCCGGGACGCCGTAGCGCGTCCTGCCAGCTCACGACGTGGTTGCGGAGGGTTCCGATGCCGGTGATCTCGGCCTCGATCTGGTCGCCGGGGCGGAGGTAGAACTCGAACGGGTCGGGCTGCACCGCAGCGACGCCCGAGATCGTCCCCGTGGTGATGATGTCGCCGGCGCTGTAGATCTGCGGCGAGTGGTACGCCACCAGGTGCGGGAAGGAGATGCGCGTCTGGTTGGTGTTGCCCTGCTGGCGCACCTCGCCGTTGACCCGCAGCTGCATGGGCAGCTCGTGCATGTCGGGCACCTCATCTGCAGTGACGATCCACGGACCGATCGGGCAGAACGTGTCGATGGCCTTGCTGAAGGAGAAGACCCCCGACTCCATCTCCTTGCGCTGGATGTCGCGCGCCGAGATGTCGTTGAAGACGGTGAATCCGGCGATGTAGTCGTTCGCCTCGTCGGGTCCGAAGAACTTGCCCGACTTGCCGATGATGATCGCGAGCTCGAGCTCGTAGTCCAGCTCCTTGGTGAGTCCCTCGGGGTAGACGATCGCGTCGTCGGGCCCGATGATCGCGTCGACGTTCTGGAAGAACACGATGCCCTTGTGCACCGGGTGCGACCAGTCCTTCGCCGCGAGTTCGTTGTGATGGTCGGCGAAGTTGCCGGCGGTGTGGAAGAACTTCTTGGGGCGGATGGGCGCCTCGAGCTTGACGTCGGCGTACGCCAGGCGTTCGCCGGTCTCGCCCACGTCGCCGCCCCGCTCGAAGTACTCGCGGGTCGAGGGCACGTCGAGTTCGATGACGGTGCCCTCCTCGAGCTCCAATCGGCCCACGCGGCCGCCGTCGAAGGTGATGAGCTTCATGAGTCTGTGTCTCCTAGATCGAATCGGATGCCGACGCTGCGCGCGGGCTGATGTTCTGCGGCGCCTACGCGCCGACCATGTTGAAGCCGCCGTCGGCGAGCATGTACCCGCCGGTGAGGTGCGCCGACTCGTCGGTCGCGAGCCACAGGCATGCGCCTGCGACGAACTCGGGCGGCGGGATGACGCCCATCGGCGTCTGCGAGAGCAGCACCTCGCGGCGGCCGCCCTTCCAGTCCTCGCGGTTCAGCAGCCGCTCGGTCTCCATGAAGCCGGGCGCGAAGGTGTTCACGCGGACCGCGGGTGCGAAGGCCTTCGCGTACGACTTCGTGATGCCGAGGATGGCGTACTTCGCCGCCGCATACTGCGGCGCCCGGGCACTGCCGCGGACGATGACGGTCGATCCGACCTGCACGATGTTGCCGTGCCCCTGCTTCAGCATCCGCTCGCCGAACTCGTGGGTCATCAGCAGCGTGCCCTTGACGTCGATGTCGATCACCGCATCGAGGGCTTCCTGCGTGAGCTCGTCCCAGTTCATCTGCTCGCTCGAGACGTCGCCGACGTTGTTGACGAGCACGTCGAGCGTGCCGAACGCGGCCCAGACCTCGTCGGCCATCTTCTTGATGGCATCCCAGGAGCCGATGTCGGCCTGTACGAGGATGCCGTCGCTGCCGGCCTCGCGGATGCGCTCGAGCGTGGCTTCGGCTCCCGCCTTCGACGAGCGGTAGTGCACTGCGACCTTCGCGCCCTCCTGAGCTGCACGCACGGCGATCTCGGCGCCGAAGCCTGTGCCGGCGCCGGTGACGAGGACGGTCTTGCCGGCGAAGCGGGGGAAGATCTGAGTCATCGGTTCTCTCTTTCGTTCGACCCCTGGACCCTTCGACAAGCTCAGGGCACGGGGACCAGCGTGGGTCAGACGAGCGTGCGCCCGCCGTCGATGTACATGACGTGGCCGGTGATGAATCCAGCATGACGCGACGACAGGAACAGCGCAGGGCCGGTCAGCTCATCGGGTGTGCCGAGTCGTCCGGCGGGGACCATGCTCTCGAGGTCTTGGCGCTTCCCGGGCTTGGCGAGCTCGCCTGCGGTGAGCGGCGTCTCGATGTAGCCGGGCGCGAGTGCGTTCACGGTGACGCCCGAGACGGCCCACTCGCGCGCCATGACGCGCAGCAGCTGATTGATGCCGCCCTTGGAGGCGGCATACGGCCCGTGCGAGTGGTGGGCGAGCAGTCCCGAGACGCTCGAGAGCGCGAGCACCCGACCGTATCCGTGTTCGACCATGTGACGGCCCGCGGCCTGGGCGAGGCCGAACAGCGACGACAGGTTCACGCGCAGGATGTGGTCCCACTCGTCTTCGGTGAACTCCAGGATCGGGCGGCGATCGTTGATGCCGACCGCGTGCAGGAGGACATCCAGCCCGCCGAGACGCTCGACGGCCTCGGCAACGACTCGCGTACCCGAGCCGTGCTCGGTCAGGTCGGCGCGGATGAGTTCGTGGCGGACTCCGATCGCCGAGAGATCGGTGCCGATCGCGTCCAGCGCGCGCTGATCGCGGTCGACGACCGCCACGGACGCCCCGGCGCCCGCATAGGCGAGCGCACACGCTCCGCCGATGCCTCCGGCCCCGGCGACGAGCACGCGGGCGCCGTGCAGCCCCAGCCACCCGGTGTCGGTCTGGGGTCCTGCATCGACGATGCCCTGAGCTGTCATCACCGCCTCCTTGCGTTCAGCTGTTTTCATCAAACAAAAGTTACTTTCGTTAGATGAATCTAGCCGACGAGCCCTGAGGCTGTCAATTCGAGCGCGGCCGCGGCGGGGGAGCGCTGAAGCAGAGCGAGCGTCGCTGCAGTCTGCGACTCGAATTCGTCAAGCGAAAGTAACTTTTACTGATTGAATCAGATGTGCGCTTCGAAGGCGAGGAGGATTCCATGGCACCACGCATCCGGCCCAGGCCCCCGGCCGATCTGACAGCCGACCAGCGCGCGCTTTACGACGCGATCGCAGGTGGACCGCGCGCTCAGGGTCCGCAGCATTTCCCGCTCACGGCGGAAGACGGCTCCCTCCGCGGTCCCTTCGATGCGCTGCTGCTCTCCCCCGCTGTGGGCACCGCGCTGCAGGAGGTCGGCGCCGCCATCCGCTACCGCACGCATCTCACCGACCGAGCGCGCGAGCTCGCGATCCTCCTGGTCGCCGCACGCCAGGACAGCGCGTTCGAGCGCGAGTCGCACGAAGCGATCTCCCGCGCTCTCGGGTTCTCGGACGCCGAGCTGGCGGCGATCCGCGCAGAGGACGTCTCGATCTTCCTCGATGACGAGGGCGTGATCGGACGCACCGTGGTCGCCCTGCTCGACGGCGACCTCGACGACGCGCAGTGGGCGCACGCATCCGGAACGCTCGGCGCTGACGTCGTGTTCGAACTCACGACGCTCGTCGGGTACTACTCGCACGCTGGCGCTGCAGCTTCGCGTGTTCCGCGTCGGCGAATGAGATTGTGCGGCGGGCGCCGCGGAGGATACGGTTTCACTGGATGAAAGCGACACGAGTATGAGCGACAGCGACGAGCAGGAGCCGGCGAAGACCGGCAGCCGGTACCGCATCGAAGCGCTCGCCAAAGGCCTGGACGTCCTTCGGCTGTTCGACGAGTCGGTGACCTCGCTCAAGCTGCGCGAGATCTGCGACCGCACCGGCATTCCGATGCCCACGGCGTTCCGGGTCGTCGCCACGCTCGAGGAAGGCGGCTATCTCGAGCGTCTGCCGGATGGCAGCATCCGCCCCGGCGTCGCCGTGCTGCTGCTGGGATCGGCGGCCCTGCGTGGTTCGAGCCTCGTGCAGCTGAGCGAACAGCCGCTGCGCCACCTCGCCGAGGAGTCGGGCGAGACCGTCAACCTGGGCGTGCTCGTCGGCGACCAGGTGCTCTACCTGGCGCGGCTGCGCAACTCCGACCTCGTGACCGCGAACATCCAGGTCGGCTCGACTCTGCCCGCGGCCTATACGTCGATGGGCAAGCTGCTGCTCGCGTACCTCAGCGACGCGGAGCTCAAGAGGACCCTCGCCAACCACGACTTCGGGGCGGATGCCGGCCCCAATGCCGCCAGGTCGCTCGACGACCTTCGAGAACGTCTCGCCGCGATCCGCGAGCAGGGCTATTCCCTGCAGGACCAGGAGGTCGCCGCGGGCCTGCGCTCGGTGTCGGTGCCGGTGTTCGGGCGCGATGCGTCCCGGCCGGCGGCGGCGATCAATATCGCCGTCGCCTCGTCGCGTCACGACGTCGCCGCCCTGCGCGGTCCCCTCCTGAAGCGCCTGCGCACCACAGCCGACGACATCTCGCGGCTGCTCAGGGCCAGCTGACCGCAGGTCAGCGCACGCCCGAAAGCGACTCGGTCAGCAGGTCGATGGTCAGCTCGGACGCCGGATGACCGATCTCGTTGAGAAAGCCGTGCATGGCTCCGCGGGCACGGACGACGCGGACGTCGACGCTCGCGACGGCCAGCTCGCCGACGAAGGCCTCACCGGATGGACGGAGGCTGTCGAGTTCGGCGTTGACCATCAGCACCGGTGGAAGTCCGGCGGGGTCGTGACCGCCGGGGAACGCGTAGCCGTTCGGGTCGTCGGTCCGATCCGCCAGATAGTTCCGGTTGATCGCGTCTCGCGCCTCGGGCGTGAAGATCCGGAACGGCGGGACGCCCTCAAGCAGGCGCCTCAGCTCGTCGTTCGGCGCGAGGATGCCGTCGTGCAGCGAGGGGTAGACGAGGGCGAGCAGGACAGGCTCGGTCGTGCCGCGATCGCGCAGGCGCATCGCCGCACCGGCCGAGAGGTTGGCGCCGGCGCTCGCGCCGCCGAGCGCCACCCGCCCGGGGTGCGCACCGTACCGGGATGCGTTCTCGACGGCCCAGTCGAACGCCGCCACGGTCTGGACCGAAGCGACGGGGAAGCGAGCCCGGGGGCCGGCCGCGGCGGCCTCGGCGCGCAGCTGTTCCGGTGAGGGGAAGTCTGCATCGGGGTCGGGTGGAGCCAGCGCGCCCAGGGCGTCCAGGGGCGCGAGCGTGTAGTCGACGGAGACCACCGTGACTCCGACCCCGCTGAGCCGCCTGCCGACCTGGTCGGCTTCCGGCATCTCCAGCGTCCCGAACATGAACGCTCCGCCGTGCAGCCACACCAGGAGAGCCCCGTTCGGCTCGCTCGCGGGGTAGACGCGTACACGGAAGTCGTGGCCACCGGCGGTCAGTCCGACGTCATGGGTCTCGGTCATGCGTTCACTCCTGAGGTCGCGCGGTCATGGACGCCCGGGCCGAGGATCTCATCGTCGCACCCGGGCAGCCGCAGCACCGCCTCGGCGCCGGTGGGCACCTCGACCTGGACCCGGATGTCGTTCCCGAGCTCGGCCTCCCACCGGACGGCAACCCGACCGAGTGGCGACTTGAGGCTCGTCTGCGCCCAGGTCAGCCCGCCCCCCGGCTGGGGTGCGACGAGGATGCGGCGGTAGCCCGGCTCGAGCGGCGCCAGACCCCCGACTGTCCGATGCATCCAGTCCGCCACCGCACCGAATGCGTAGTGATTGAACGAGGTCATCTCGCCCGGGTTGATCGAACCGTCTGGGAGCATCGAGTCCCAGCGCTCCCAGATCGTCGTTGCGCCCATCGTGACGGCGTAGAGCCACGACGGAGCCTCGCGCTGCAGGAGCAGCCCATAGGCGTCATCGAGGTGGCCGGTGACCGTCAGCGCATCGCACACGAGGGGCGTGCCTGCGAAGCCGGTGCTGATGCGGTGGTCCGCCTCCCGCACCAGTTCGGCGAGGCGATCGCCCGCCCGTTCCAGGTCGCCGGGGTCGAGCAGATCGAAGACGATCGCGAGGGCGTACGCCGTTTCGCTGTCACTGCGGACCCGGCCGTCATGGACGTAGTGCGCGCGGAACGCCTCGCCGACGTGATCGCGAAGGTGCGCGAATTCCTCGGCATCCGCGGGCTCGCCGAGGACGTCCGCCGCCTGGGCCATGAGCGTGGCGGTGCGGTAGGCGCACGCGGTCGCGACGACCTCGGCGGGCGCTTTCGACTGCCCGGGGTCCTCGGCCGGGGCATCCGGATCGAGCCAGTCGCCGAATTGGAACCCCTCGTCCCACAGCCCCTCCGGCGAGAGAAGACGCGCGACCGTTCGTGTGTGGGCCGTCATGAGCGAATACGAGTCCCGCAGGATCTGCTCGTGACCGTACGCGGTGTACAGCGCCCAGGGCACCCAGACGGCCGCGTCGCCCCACACCGCGGTCGCTCCGGGCTCGGGGAACCCTGTGTCGAGGTACTTCATGACGTTCGGCACCACAACCGGCACCGACCCCTTCGGGGTGGCTCGACGCTCGAGCTCGACATCGACCAGCCAGTCGTCGATGAACGATTCGACATCCCCGAGGAATGCCGCCGTGGGTGCGAAGACCGCGATATCGCCGGTCCAGCCCAGTCGCTCATCGCGCTGCGGGCAGTCGGTGGGAACGCTCAGGAAGTTGCCGCGCATGCCCCACTCGACGTTGCTGTGGAGCTGGTTCAGCAGCGGGTCGGAGCATTCGAACGAGCCGATCGGCTCGATGTCCGACCCGACCACCACCGCGGTCAGGGCCGCCGGGTCGAACTCGCCGGGCCAGCCGCTGACCTCCGCGTACCGGAAGCCGTGGAAGGTGAGCGTCGGCTCGAAGAGGTCGTCGCCTCCGCTGAGGATGAAGCGGTCCGTCGCCTCGGCCCGGCGCAGCGGGCGGACGCCGAGCTCGTCGTCCTCGATCACCTCGGCGTGACGCAGCACGATCTCCGTGCCGGCCAGGCCCATCACACGCACGCGGACGAACCCGACGAGGTTCTGACCGAAGTCGACGAGGGTCTTGCCCGACGGCGACGTCCACACTCGCTCGACCGCCCGCTCACTCAAACGGCGCACCGGCGGCGACGTCCGCTCGACGAGCCGAGCGGAATCGAAGTCGACGACCGTCACCGCGCCCCAGTGTGCATCGTCGAATCCCGGATGCCGCCACGCGTCGTCGCGGAGGCGGGCATCGATCGTCTCGCCGTTGTAGAGGTCGTCGGCCAGCACGTCGCCGGTCGAGGCGCGCCAGGCGGCATCCGTGACGACGCGCTGGACGTGGCCGTCGGCGAACCGCACCTCCAGTTCGGCATAGCCGGCGCGCTCGTCGCCGTACACCGCCCGCTGCCCTGTGAAGCCGAGCCAGCCTCGGTACCACCCGTTGCCCAGGCGCAGCGCGATCGCGGTGCGCTCGGCGACAGCATCCGTCACGTCGTGCTCGATGACGCGGACGCGCCATTCGTAGCTCGTCCACCCGGGCGCCAGCAGTTCATTCGAGCTCGGGATGCCGTTGACCCATGCCTCGACCAGACCCAGGGCGCTCGTGCGGAGAGTGGCCCGCTCGATCCGGCCGTGACCGTCGTCGAGCGCGAACTCTCGTCGCAGCAGCGGAGCCGCCTCAGTGGGATTGCGCGGCGCGATCATCTGGGCGTCGGTCATGGGCGGTCCTTCTCCTGAGCGGGTCGGCTCGCGGTGACCCGGGCGACGAAGTCGATGGCGCGGTCGAACACCGGACCGGTATCACCGAGCCCCTGCCAGAAGTGCTTGCCGCCGTCGACCGGGTGGAACTCGACATCCACATCGGCGGCGCGGAGCGCCCCCACGAGCGCCTCGCTCTGCGCGAACGGCACGTGCTCGTCGGCGGTGCCGTGCGAGATGTGGAACGGAGGGGCTGCGGCGTGCACCTGCAGGGTCGGGCTCGCCGCGCGCGCGGCATCCGGAAGCTCCGCTGCCGGAGCGCCGAGCCAGCGCGCTTCGCGCGTCTGGTCAGGGGGTTCACCGGTGTCGTGCTCGGCCATCGCGAACAGCTCGGTAGGACCGAACCAGTCCACGACGCCACGCACATCGTCACGGCGCAGGCCGGTCAGAGCTGCCAGCGTCGCGCCCGCCGACACTCCCCACAGCACGATGCGTCCGGCATCCACGCCGTAGTCCCCGCCGTTCGCCTGCAGCCAGTCGATCGCGGCATCCACATCCTCCAGCTGCGCCGGAAAGCGCGCCTCGCCGCTCAGCCGGTATTCGCAGGATGCGACCGCGAACCCCGCGGCCACGATCCGGTCGAACGACTGCTCGTCGCTGATGCCCGGTGTGAAGACCTTGCGGCTGCCGCGCAGCCACCCGCCGCCGTGAAGGAACACGACGATGGGTGCGCCCGCGGTCTCGGGCGTGCGCAGATCGAGGGACAGTGGACGGAAGCCGGCCGGCTGAGCGACGTCGATCTCGAGGATCGAAGGCACGTCAGTCGCGGAACTGGAACTCGGGCATGAACTGCGTCCAGTACTTCTCGCCTGCCGCACGCAGCACGCTGAAGTCCGGCACGTAGACGCCCTGGGGTTCAGTCGCGTCGGTCTTCTGACCGATCGCGTGAAAGAAGCGCTCGAACCCGGCGCTGCCCGCACCGAGCACGGTCGTCGTGTTCTCGATCTGGAACGCGTGCACGATTCCTGCCGGCACGTAGGCGAAGTCGCCCGTGGTGAGGGTCGTCTTGCTGTGGTAGTCCGCCTGGTCGTCCATCCATACCGATATCTCGCCGTCGACGACGTAGAAGATCTCGTGGGTCCGGTGGTGGACGTGCGCGGGGATGCGGTCGCCCCGTGGCGCCTTCACCGTCCACACGCCGTACTGGTCATCGGTCTCGTCGCCGGTCAGCAGGATCTCGAAAAGCTGATCGAAGACGAGGGACTTCTCGCCCTCCCCGTTGCCGAGAATGAACGGCTTCGCCGCCGCAGGCAGGATTCCGGCGAACGGAACTTTGTCGGGGTCGTCGGCGGGAAAAGTGGTCATGCTTACCTCCTTGTAAGAACGCGGGTGCCGTTAGGCAGATGGAGCGTCGGGCCGTTCCGGGGAATCGCTCCAGATAGATCAAGTCTCGCCAGGACGGACGAGAGACGGAAGTTCGAGCTACCTACTCGGCGTTAGCCGCAGGCTAAGATCCGAGCATGGATGTCCCCATCCACGTGATCCGATACTTCTGCGTGCTCGCCGATGAGCTGCACTTCGGCCGCGCCGCCGAGCGGCTCAGCATCACGCCACCCTCGCTGAGTCAGCAGATCAGCCGGCTGGAGCAGCAGCTGGGTGTGAAGCTCTTCGATCGCAGCCCGCGCAAGGTCGAGCTGACCGGCTACGGGCGCGACCTGCTGCCTCTCGCCCGGCGGGTGCAGGACGACCACGACCAGCTGCTCGGCTGGGCCCGATCCATGCAGCGCGACAAGGCAGCCCCCGTGCTGCGGGTCGGCGTCGTGGCGGCGGGAGCCGGAACCCTCACGACTGCCGCGATCGCGGCGACCATGCAGGCGATTCCGCAGGCTCGCATCGAGATGCGCCGGCTCGGGTTCTTCGACGTGGCCGACGATCTGGAGTCGCGACGCGCGGACGTGGTGTTCGCACCGTGGCCGATGAGGCTGCCGCCTCGCGTGCGTGCCGAGCCGCTGTGGCGCGAGTCGCGCGTGCTGGTCGTACGCGCCGATCATCCCCTCGCCGGTCGGGAGTCTGTGTCGATCCTCGAGACGAATGACGAGGTGTTCGTCGCGGTCGCCAAGGGCGTGCCCGACGTCGTGGACTGGTGGATCGTCGACCCGCGTCCCGACGGATCACGCCCGAAGCGCGGGCCCACTGCGGACAGCGTCGAGGGCCTGCTCGAACTCGTCGCGGCGGGCGCCGGAGTCAACATCGCCGGCCAGTCGGCGAGTCAGCACTACCGGCGCGACGAGCTCGCGTTCATCCCGATCCACGACATCGAGCCGGCCACGATCGTGCTGTGCAGCCTGAGCGACAGCCCCAACCCGATGGTCAACGCGTTCCGTGAGACGGCGCAGTCGCTGTCTCCGCTCGTGGACGCCACCTTCCACTGACGGAGGGCACCGCTGCACGCAGCGGGCTGAGCAGCCCTGAGCGCCCGCCAGGCCTCCCGCCGTGCCGCCTGCTCATCGGGATCCGGCACGGGCGAGGCGGCCATCAGGACGCGCGTGTACTGGTGCTGCGGATTGCGCATCACCTCGAGCGTCGGCCCCTCCTCCATGATCCGTCCGCGGTTGAGCACCACGACCCGCTGCGCGAGGAACTCCACGACCGCCATGTCGTGAGCGATGAAGAGGTATCCGAGATCGGCGCCGGAACGCAGATCCGCAAGGAGGTTCAGGATCTGCGCCTGGGTCGACAGGTCGAGGGCGCTGACCGCCTCGTCGCAGACCACCAGGCGGGGATCTGTGACCAGCGCCCGCGCGATCGCGATGCGCTGGCGCTGGCCGCCCGAGAACTGGCG
Source organism: uncultured Actinomycetota bacterium (assembly GCA_963717585.1). Lineage (GTDB taxonomy): Bacteria > Actinomycetota > Actinomycetes > Actinomycetales > Microbacteriaceae > Microbacterium. The sequence goes on from CAVQWI010000008.1 coordinate 220,294, forward strand.
CGGATACCGGGCTTCGGAGCCCGGCGCCAGCCCCACGGCGTCGAGCACCTCCTGCACGCGCCGGGTCCGCTCGGCCTTCGGCACACCGGCGACTCGCATCGGCTCGGCGAGCGCATCGCCGATGGGACGCCGGGGATTGAGGGACGAGAACGGATCCTGGAACACGGCGCGCAGGTCGCCCTGCAGCGCTCGACGCTCGGCGACGCTCGCTCGGGTGATGTCCTTGCCCTCGAAGAAGATCTGCCCGCTCGTGACCGGCTGGAGGCCGAGGATGGCGCGCCCGATCGTCGTCTTCCCGGATCCGGACTCGCCGACCAGGCCGAGAGTCTCCCCGCGTCCGATCGTGAATGAGACGTCGTCGACGGCCGCGGCGCCCTTCTTGGCGTAGCGGACCACGAGGTTGCGCACCTCGAGCAGCGGCGTACCCGCGCCGGCCCCCGGGTCGGATGGTGCCTGTGCGGACGTCATCGCTCGCCTCCAGTGGTCACGGGCAGTCGCCACTCGTCCTGCCGGCCGCGCACCTCGTCGCGCCGCACGCAGCGCACGGCCCCCGGACCCATCGCCCGGGGTTCGAGCGGCACGGTGACCAGACATTCGTCCCTGGCGAACCGGCAGCGCGGGCGCGAAGCGGCATCCGACTCGTCCAGGAGCCCGGCAGCGGCACCTGACCCGGGATCGATGCGAGCCTGCGTCGTGCTGTCGAGATCGGGGATCGCGTGCGGGTCGGCGGCCAGCAGGGCCATCGTGTACGGATGCTCCGGCCGCAGCAGCACGTCGCGGACCGATCCGGTCTCGACGATCTCCCCGGCGTACATGACCGAGACGTCGTCGCAGATGTCCGCGACGACGCCGAGGTCGTGCGTGACGAGGATGATCGACATCCCTCGCTCGGCGATGAGTCCGCGCAGCAGCCCCAGGATCTCCGCCTGGATGGTGACATCGAGCGCGGTCGTGGGCTCGTCGGCGATCAGCAGGCTGGGCTTGCCGGCGAGAGCGAGGGCGATCGCCACGCGCTGCGCCATGCCGCCTGAGATCTGGTGCGGGTAGCTCTTCAGCACCCGCGGCGTGTCCACGATGCCGACATCGTTGAGGAGTTCGGCGGCCAGGCGCTTCGCCTCGGTCCGGCTGACACCGCGCAGCCGCTTGACCGCTGCGGTCAGCTGCGAGCTCACGGTGAACATGGGGTCCAGCGCCCGAGTGGGCTCCTGCGAGATGAACGCGATCTGGTGACCGCGCACGCGCTGCATCGTCCTCTCGCTCGCGCGCGCCAGGTCAGCACCGTTCCAGCTGATCGTCCCGGAACGCACCGACAGCCCGGGCGAGAGGAGGCCGAGGAGCGCGTACGAGGTGACGCTCTTGCCGCAGCCGGACTCGCCGACCAGCCCCATGACCGACCCGGGTCGCACCCGCAGCGACACCCCCGTGACCAGTGCCGGACCGTTGTCGACTCCGATGACGAGGTCCTGCACGACGAGCTCGCCGTCTGCGTACCGCGAGGCGTCGGCCCCGGCAGGAGCTGTCACGTCTTCGAGCGGGGTCGCGCTGGCCGAGACCGCGGTGGTCTCGATTCCGTCGGAGAGCTCGGCGACCGAGATGACGGCGTGCGTCGTCGAGGCGTTGCGCGTCGGGTCGATGTTGCTGGAGGGGATCGACGCGTCCCCGATCATCCCGAGAGCCTCCTGTGCGTCATTGTCGACGGCGTCACCGACAGGCATGTCGTCGGCGAACGCGGCAGGCCGAGATCTCCTCGACGGGCGCCTTCGCCTTCTTCCGGCGGATCGCGACGAGCGGCGGGGGCATGGCCGACCCTCCGGCGAGCACGTCGGCCAGGGAGTTGGCGGCGATGATCGTCAGGGCCAGGACCCCGCCGGTGGGGACCATCATCCACGGCTGCTGGAAGATGAATCGCGACGCCGCCTGGATCATTCCGCCCCAGGTGGGCTCCGGGGGCTGCGGTCCGAGGCCGATGAAGGCCAGACCCGCGAGCATGCCGATGCCGACGCCGAACAGCAGCACGAACTGGACGATCACCGTCGCAGACATGTTCGGCAGCACGTGCCGGATGCTCGCAGTCATCGGACGCACGCCGTCCACGGCCGCGGCCTCGACGAAGAGCTGCTTGTGCAACGACTTCGCCTGGCCGTGGAAGACGCGATAGAGCGCGCCGAAGAGCAGCAGCGCCGAACATGACCATGACCAGCGGCATGTTCGTGCCCACCGCAGCGATGAAGGCGAGGATGATGACCGTGCCCGGCAGGGAGAGCACGATCTCACTGATCCGGTTCACGAGTCCCTCGCCGCGCCGGCTCCGTGCGGCCCAGAGCGTGACCGGGATGGAGATCGCGATGCCCACGATCGGAACGATGAGCGCGGTCAGAAGGGTCGGAGCCGCCGCCGTGACGAGACGGGAGAGCAGGTCGCGACCGAGCTCATCGGTCCCCAGCACAGTGTGCGAACGACGGGCCTTGGAGCACAGCCGCGAGGTCCTGCTCGAGCGGCCCGTAACGCAGCCAGAGCGGGCCCGTGACCGAGGCGAGCAGCAGGCCGACGAGCCAGATGATCGACAGGACTGCGGCGGGCGATCGCAGGATGCGGCCGCCTCTCCGACGCTCCGTCCGGCGGACGCGGAGGATGGATGTTGTCGAGACGGTCATGAGGCACGCAGCTTCGGGTCGAGTGTGCGGTTGAGGAGCTCCAGCGCCAGGTTGACGAGGACGACGACGACCGTCGCGACGAGCACGAGCGCCTGGACGAACGGCAGGTCGGCCGAGCCGACGGCCGCCTGCATGGCCTGGCCGATGCCCGGCAGGGCGAACAGCACCTCGATCACGACCGAGCCGCCGAACAGCACGATGAACTGGATGGCGACGCTCGCGAGGATCGGGAGGCTCGCGCCGCGCAGCGCGTGCACGTAGACGATCTTGGTCGTGGGCGTGCCGAGTGCGCGCAGGGTGCGCATGTGCTCCTGCGTCAGAGTCTCGCTCATGGACGCGCGGGTCTGACGCGCGATGCCCGCCGCCGACACGATGGCGATGGTCAGCACCGGCAGGATGAGCGACTTGATCCACGCCTCCGGGTTGGTGGCGAACGGCACGAAACCTGTCGCGGGCAGAAGCCGCAGGCGCACCGAGAAGAAGTAGACGAGGATGACGCCGACCCAGAACGCGGGCAGCGATAGCAGGATGCCGGACAAGGCGGTGATCGTCCGGTCCACAGCGCCGCCTCGCACGGCCGCGACCACACCCATCACGATCCCGACGACCGAGCTGACGATCGTCCCGAGCACCGCGATGGCCGCAGTGACCGGCAGGCGCTTGGCGATGTCAGGGCCGATCGGCCGGCCGTCGATGAGCGAGACCCCCAGGTTGCCCTGCAGTACCTGCCCCAGCCAGTTCAGATACTGGACGATCCACGGGTCGTACCAGCCGATCTGGGCGTTGTAGGCGGCGACCTGCTCGGGAGTCGCAGACTGACCGAGCGCCACGCCACCGGGCGTGGAGCCGGACAGGTGGACCAGCACGAAGGCGATCCAGGTCGCGATCAGTACCGTCAGGACGGCGAAGCCGACTCGTTTGAGTACGAAGATGACCATGAGATCTCCCAGTGAGGATGCCGGTGCCGACGATGCGGGATCGTCGGCACCGGCATGCGATCAGGACGCGGGCTGGACCGTCGCCAGGATCGGGAAGGGCTCTGCACCCGGGAACGTCAGCTCCGCGACCTTCGCGGTGTTGTACGCCCACGGCGAGAGCTGGTTGTACAGCGGGAGCAGCCAGGCGTTGTCGACGATGGCGCGGTTGAGGTCGGCGAGCGCCGTCTCCTGCGCCGCCTCGTCGCCCGCGGCGGCGGCATACGCCCCGGCAGCGCCCTGGATCTCACCGTTCTCAGCGCCGTGGAAGTTGGCGAAGCCGAACAGCACGCCGAAGACGTTGCCTGCGGGGTTGGTCCACGTCAGCGGGATGGGTCCGCCCATGGGCTCGGTCTGCACGACCGCGAAGAGCTCTTCCGTGGACGCAGCGTTCTTCAGATTGACCGTGACGCCGATCGCCTCCCAATAGGGCTGCAGAGCCTCAAGGTCGCGCTGGCTGCCCTGGTTGATCGTGAAGTCGAACGAGAAGCCGTCCGGATAGCCGGCCTCGTCGAGCAGCTCCTTCGCCTTTTCGGGGTCGTAGGCGTACTCCTCGTCGAGCTCGGGAAGGAACCCGGGGCTGTCGGTCGGGAGCGCGTTGGCCGTCGGGATCTCGCCCGGGTGGACGGCGTTGACGTATGCCTCGCGATCGATCGCGATCGAGAGCGCCTGCCACACCCGAGGGTCGGCCCACTGCGGTGCCAGGCTGCCGTTCTTGTCGAACGGCAGGAGGTTCACGACCGTGCCGGCGTTGGCGACGAGGCCGGTTCCTGCCGACTCGACCTGAGCCTGCGTGTCGGAGGTGATGTTGGCGATGTCGACTTCACCCGAGATGGCCGCGTTGACGCGGGCCTGCGGGTCGAGGATCGGCCGGAATTCGTAAGAGTCGAAGGGGTAGTCGGCGGCTTCCGCGGCGTCCTCCTTCTTGACGAGGAGGTAGCTGTTGCCCTTGACGGTGGCGCCTTCGTCGATCTCGAGCGGCCCTGAACCGTCCGCCGTCGCGTCCAGGCTGGCTCGGTCGGCGGCGCCGGTGGGCCCGACGATCACGCCGGCGGGGAACACCAGGTTGGACTCGAAGCCGGGCTTCGGTGCCGCGAAGGTCAGGGTGACGGTGTCGTCGTCGACCGCTGTGACGTCGACGATCTCGTTCTCGCCACCTGCGGCGAATCCGGCGTACGCCGACAGGTCGGGGTTGTCGCGTGCGTCGAGATTCTCCTTGACGAGCTCCGCGCTGAGCGCGGTCCCGTCGGCGAATGTCGCGGACGTGTCCAGGTCGAGCGTGAGCTGCGTCTGGTCCGCGTTGTACTCGAAGGAGGTGACGAGGTCAGTGGCGACCTGCCCCTCTTCGTCGAGGACGAACAGGGAATCGTAGATGCCCTCGAAGAACATCCGCTGGCCACTGCCGTAGCGGAGCGGGTCGTAGCCGAGGGCGGCCTGATCGGAGTCGAGTCCGATGATGAGCTTGGCGGTGTCGGTCGCGGCTCCGCTCTCGGAGCCGCCTCCCCCGGAACCGGAGCAGGCGCTGAGCGCGAGAGCTGATGCTGCGACTGCCGCAATGACGGCGGCGCCACGTGCTGTGGTGAAACGGGACATCCTGATCTCCTGTGATCGGTGTGCTGCTGCGGACTTCGGTGTCTCGGATCGCAATCGGGCGGCGATCCTTCGGTACAGGTTGACCCGGTGAGGACCGTTTTGGCCATTCGGATTCACTCTGCTTCTCGTTAGCGAGCGCCTAACATGACTTCGCTCTTCGCTGTTCCTAGTGAAACACGCTTTCATACAATGAACAAGTATGGCACCATGGACTCGAGTTCAGAGAGGACCACTCATGCACGCAGCATCCTTCCCCGCCGACTTCCTCTGGGGGGTCGCCACCGCCGGTCACCAGAACGAGGGCGACAACGTCGACAGCGACACCTGGTTCCTGGAGAACGTGACCCCCACCGTCTTCCAGAGACCGCTCCGGCAAGGCGACGAACGGGTGGGACCGGTGGGAGTCAGACCTCGACCTCGTGGCGGACATGGGTCTGAACGCCTACCGCTTCTCCATCGAATGGGCGCGCGTCGAGCCGGTCGAGGGCGAGTTCTCCGAAGAGGCACTGGCGCACTACGAAGCCGTCGTCGACGGATGCCTCGCCCGTGGCCTCGCTCCGATCGTCACCTTCAACCACTTCACTTCGCCGCACTGGTTCGCGGCGCGGAGCGCGTGGCTCAACGCTGACGCACCCGAGCTCTTCGCCCGCTACTGCGGCGTCGTGATGGACCGGTTCGGCGACCGCATCGCACTCGCGGTGACCTTCAACGAGCCCGACCTGCCCGAGATGCTCACGTGGGCGGACCTGCCCGATTTCATCCCGGAACTCGAGCGCGCGACCCTCGCCGCCGCAAGCAGCGCCGCCGGCGTCGAGAAGTATCGTGCCGGCAACGTCATGCTCCGCGAGGACTTCGCCGGCATGCGGGCGGGCATGACGGCTGGTCACCGTGCCGCGAAGGCCGCCATCAAGGCCCGTCGCCCCGACCTCCGCGTCGGGCTCTCGCTCGCCATCGTGGACGACGCGGCCGCCCCGGGCGGCGAAGAGCTGCGCGATCGCAAGCGGGCCGAAGTCTACGGGCACTGGCTCGAGCTGGCCCGCGAGGACGACTTCATCGGCGTGCAGAACTACGAGCGCATCGTCTACGACGCAGACGGCCCGGTGGCCGCCGCCCGAGGGCGCCGATGTGAACGGGATGGGCACGGCCGTCGAGCCGGATTCGCTCCGCGGCGCCGTCGAATACGTATACTCGGTCAGCCGCGTCCCGGTGCTCGTCAGCGAGCACGGCATCGGCACCGAGGACGACACGCTCCGCGCCGCCTTCATCGAGCCCTCGCTGGAGGGTCTCGCGCAGGCGATCGCCGCCGGTGTTCCCGTCCTGGGCTATCTCCACTGGACCCTCATGGACAACTTCGAGTGGATTTTCGGCTACGGTCCCAAGCTCGGGCTGCATAGTGTCGACCGCGAGACGTTCGAGCGCACGGCGAAGCCGAGCGCGGATGTCTACGCCGGGCTGGTGCGCCAGGCGCGCGGGCTCGCGGGCTGAAGGTCTCCCCTCAGGTTCGCCGTGCGACCCGTTCGCGCATCCGAGTCGGCGATTTGGTGGCGGCTCGCCATTTCAGCTTCGCATCCCACCAGTAGGGTCCGCGGATCTCAGGGACGCCGTGGTTCATCCGCACCTTCCATCCACTCGAGTCGAGGGTGCGGTGGTGGTGCCAGCAGAGCATGACGCCGTTGTCGGTGTGGGTCGGGTCCGCCGCGGGAGTGCTCGGTGACGTGGTGGATCTCGCACCATTCGGCCGGGACGCGGCATCCGGGGATCACGCAACCGCCGTCGCGGAGGGCGATCGCTCGGCGCTGGTGGTGGGTGAAGACCCGCTCGAGGGTGCCGAGCGAGGCGATTCGGCCGGATTCGTCGAACACGACCCGCTGCACCGCGCCCGCACACGCGATGTGTCGCGCAGCGGCCAGTGAGATGGGTTCGTCGCAGCCGCTGATGTGCGCGAAACCACGACCGGTCGCGAGGTCCTCTGCACGCACCGCGACCACCAGAGTCGGTGCGGCGCCGCCGAGAGTGGGCAGCGCCCCGGATGCGGCGGCAGTGTTGAGCACCGTCGCGAGCGCGTCGTGCTGCTTCTGGGCCCGGGTGCGGTCATCCGCAGCCGCCGCGACCGGCGCGAAGGCATCATCCGAATCGACCGTCTCGACATCCGAGTCAGTGAAAGAAGGCCCGACCGGCACCGGCGCCCCGTCCCCCTTCGGGTTCAGCACACTGTCGAAGGCGCGCCGCAGCTGACCGGCCACCTCCGGCAGCAATGCCCCGCGCACCGCGTGCAGCCCGTCCCGGCATGGTCCGATCGTGAGTCCGCGCTTGCGGAGGGCGCGTGCCTCGCGTGGTTCGGCGCCGTCCTGATCCAGGTACATGGCCCATACGGTCGCGAGCGCGCGCAGGTCATCGGCGCATGCCGGGGGTGCGGCATCCGCCCCCTCGCCTCGCGCCGACGCGGCGAGCTCCTCGTCGGCGGCCAGGATCGCCGCCGTTCCCGTCGGGCACGAGAGCAGCGGGCCGGCAACGGCCACCACCCCGTCGACCCCGACCTCGACCGCCGCGAGCGCCTCGCGCATCGCCGGCAGCGGCGCGGGAAGCACCTCTCCCGAGGTGAGAGCCGTCGGCTGCATGACCGCGCGTGCAGCTTTGGCCAGATCGCCGGCGCGCTGCTTCGACACCCGCGTCGTGCGCTGCACCAGCTCGCTGGTCGACCGGCATCCGAACCGCGTCGTCATCCGATCCGCCGAGAGGCGCCCATCCGAACGGTCACACACCTGCCCGGTCACCTCGATCAGCACCGCCTCGCCCGCCCGCACGACGCGTGCGGCGGCCGCCATCACCTCGAGCACCTCGGCCTCCGACAGCCGCCTCGCAGCACCGTCGGCGAACAGCCCATCGACCGCACCCGCGAGATCGTCGCCGATCTGCTCGAGGGCTGCGGCGATGCTGTTCATACCCCCATTCTGCCGAGCACCACCGACATCGAATGGCCGATAAAGTGCCAGATCAGCTCGGCGAAACCGCCGCTGTGCAAACTCGATATTCCACCCTGCCTGGGGAGGAATCCGGCACCCCGACAGAACCCCGACCAGGAACCCCAGGCACAACTCAGAGGAAGTCGGCCAGGCCGTCCAGAAGCCGATCCACCTCGGTGCTGTCGTTGTAGGGAGCAAGACCGACGCGCATGCCGCCGTCGACGGGCAGCTCGCAACGCACGGAAGGGCTCGTAGGCGTAGAAGGTTCCGGCAGGGGCGAGGATGTCGCGGTCCGCGAGGAACCGGGACGCCTCGAACGCGTCGTGGGCCGGGAACGTGAAGAACAGCGTCGGGGTGCGCTCCGCCGCGCGTGAGTGCACGACGACCCGGCCCCCGAGAGCGTCCAGACCGGCCTCGATGCGCCGGCGCAGTTCGAGTTCGTGGTCGTCGATGCGGCGGTAGGCCGCGACCAGTCGATCTCGGCGCGTGCCGACCGCGGGCGCGAGTCCGGCGATGAAGTCGACGGCAGCGGTGACACCGGCCATGATCTCGTACGGCAGCGTGCCGAACTCGAACCGCTCGGGGACCTCGTCGGTCGAGGGCAGGAGCTTGTCGGGCGTCAGCGACTCCAGCAGCGCGGGTGCCGCGACGAGCGCCGCACAGTGCGGTCCGAAGAACTTGTACGGCGAGCACACGAAGAAGTCGGCGCCCAGCGCTGCGACATCGACGGCCGCGTGCGCGGCGTAGTGCACGCCGTCGACGTAGACGAGCGCGCCGACCGCGTGCGCGCGCTCGGCGATCACGGCGACGGGCGGCTCCGTGCCCAGCAGATTGGATGCCGCAGTCACGGCGACCAGTCGCGTGCGGTCGCTGACGACCTCGTCGAGATCGGTCAGGTCGAGCTCGGCGGTGGACGGGTTCAGCCGGAGCCACCGCACGACGACGCCTCTCGCCTCCGCCGCCTGCAGCCACGGCCGGACGTTGCAGTCGTGGTCCAGCTGCGTGACCACGATCTCGTCCCCGGCCGACCAGGTCTTGGCCAGAGTGCGCGAGAAGTCGTAGGTGATCTGCGTCGCGCTGCGGCCGTACACGACTCCTCGCGGGTCGGCGCCGAGCAGGTCGGCGACCGCATCGCGGAATCCGCTGATCGCGTGCTCGGCGTTGCGCTCGCTCGCGATCGACGTGCCGCGGTTGGAGAGCGGACCCGTCAAGGTGCGCGCGATCGCCGCGCCGACGACGGCGGGGGTCTGCGTGCCGCCCGGGCCGTCGAAGTGCGCGATCCCCGATTCCAGCGACGGGAAGCTCGCTGCGCAGGGCGGCGGTGTCCAGGCTCACTGCGTTCCCTGCTGTCTCGATGTTGCGTGCGTCAGTCGGACCGCGTACGCCGGTCCCGCCCGGCTCATGTCGGAGACCGAGCGTACCGCCGACGGCATCGGCCGCCGCGTCACCGCGTCGGGCAGGAATGCGACGGCCCTCACCGGCGCCCCGTCGCCGCCGAGGCGCAGCGGGAAGAAGCCGACCCGACCCGCGTCGGCAGCTCCTCGAGCCCGCGCACGTTCTCCACGATGAGCCGGTCGGCCCCGAGCACCGCCTCGTGGACGGGGAAGCCCGTCCCCGCCCGTCGGATCCGGACTCAGCGTGTCGACGGCGAGCACGCGCATGCCCCGCGGACGCAGCTCGCGCGCCGCGCTCGGCGCGAGCGCGGGATGCCGCGTGCCTGCGCTCGTCGCCGAACCAACGGGCCCAGCCGGTGTCGATGATGACGATGGGCGGCAGCGGCTCGCGGCAATCGGCCCGCGCCGCCTTCAGCCGGTCCCAGTCGTAGATCTCGCCGTCGCCGAGGCCGGCGCACGGCAGCACGAGCGCCTCGCCGACGAGCTCGTCGAGGTGCGACGTCGGCCATCGTGCGCCCGCCGGCGACCGTGTGCGAGGGCGCGTCGACGTGCGTGCCGGTGTGCGACCCCATCCGCAGCGCGGTGACGGCCGACGCCGTCGTGGTCGAGGGTCGAGCGCCGGCGAGCAGCTGCACGGGCGGATCGCCCGGGTAGACCGGCATCCCGTCGTTCGATCGGGTGGCTCAGGTCGCGCAGCACCGCCGCCGTCCCCAGATCGGGGACGGCGGCGGCAGTGCCGGCGGTCAGCGGGCATCTCGGCCGTCGGCGAGGCTGCGGGCCGGCGCGAACGCGCCCTTCATCCGGCCGGGAAGCGAGAGCGAGCAGGTAGAGCACGAAGGTGACGATGAACGAGGGCAACGGTCGCGCCGAAGGGCAGCGGCCAGACGTAGGCCCACAGGTAGGCGAGAACCGCGCCGACCACCCACGCGCCGACGGCGAGCCAGTTCACGCCCGCGGTGTACCAGTAGCGCCCGCCCTGCGGCTGCAGGATGTCGGAGTCGTAGGATCCGCGCTTGATCGAGGTAGTAGTCGACGATCATGATCGCGAAGACCGGAGCGAACAGCGCGCTGATCAGTCACCAGGAAGGTCGTGAACTGAGTTGAGCAGCCCGAAGAACGTCGAGCCGATGATCGAGATGACTCCGAGGACGAGCGCAGTCGGCGAGGAACTTCACGCGCCGCCCGGGAAGGGCATTCACCACCGTGGTGACCATGCCGTAGACGACCATCGTGTTGGTCGCCATGACCGACAGGAAGATCGCGACGGCGAACAGCGGCCCGAAGGGCTCGATGATCGTCACCGGGTCGAACGGGATGGCCTCGCCACCGCTGAGCACCACGTAGCCGATCGCCGTCGCGCCGAGCGACATCGAGATGACCGTCGACAGCGTGTAGCCGATGCCCGAGCCGACCGCCCCCGCGCGCGTGGTGCGCGCGAAGCGGTTGAAGTCGGCGGCCAGGACGGTCCACGAGATCGCGGTGGCGAGCACGACGTCGAAGACGAGTCCCGGCGAGTAGAACGGCTCGGGGTTGGTCGGGATCGCCGCGAAGTCCGCGGGCGCGAACGACGTGAACGACACGAAGAAGATGTACGCCGCGATCGCCAGGATGACGGCGGCGAACCACGGCTCGACGCGCGCGACCCCGGCGTGGCCGAAGATCGCGAGGATCACGACGATCGTCTGGCACAGCACGGCGAAGATCACCGGGTTGGAGAAGCCGGTCAGCGAGGCGACGATGTAGTCGAGCGAGATCCCGGCGAGCATCGCCTGCACCCAGCTCCACCCCATCAGGATGATCACGTTCGCGGCGACGGGAAGGAGGCTGCCGCGCGTGCCGAACGGCCGCGGGTCAGCGCCATCGTCGGAAGGCCGGTGCGCGTGCCGATCGCGCCGACCAGCACCAGCACCGCCGCGCCGACGACCGTGCCGCCGACGATGAGGGCGAGCACGAGGCCGTACGGGACATCGGGCACGAACAGCGTTCCGGTGAGCAGCGTCGTCACGACGAGGTTGGCGGCCAGCCAGATCATCAGCATCCGGCCGGTCGAATAGGTTCCGCGGACGGCGCCGGCGTCGTCGGACTGCGCCTCCAGACGCTTCTCGAGGCGGGTGTAGAGCGACATCTTCGGGCTCCTTCGGGTTCTCGGGTATTGCGGATGCCGCGTCAGGGGAGCGGTGAGAGGTGCTCGTGCACGGCGATGAGGTGCTCGTCGTCTCCGGCGAACACGATGGTCTCGCGCTCGCGATAGGACTCGGGTCCGTCGGCGGTCTCGACGGAGGTCTCGACGGTGTGGGTGAAGACCGCGCCGCCGGGGAACACCTGAACGCGGCGGTCGGTCGAGGTGCACGAGGTCACGCGCCAGCCCTCGCTGAGCCACTGCGCCCAGAGGCGCTCGTATGCGGCGCGGTCATCCAGGCGGGACGGCTCGGTGTGGAAGACGAAGGTCGCGTCGGGCGCGAAGCCGCCGAAGTACCGGTCGGTGTCGGTCGCCGCGAAAGCGTCGACGATGGCGGATGCCGCGGCGGCGACGGCCTCGGGGGTGGGCGTGTTCATCGGTTCTCCTTTCACGGTTCGCGCGGCGCCATCGCGCTGAGCAGTTCGTAGACGACGTGGCTGGCGGCCACCGCGGTCAGCTGAGCGTGGTCGTACGCCGGAGCGACCTCGACGACGTCGGCGCCGACGATCCGCAGATCGGCCAGCGCGCGCAGCATCCGGAGCAGCTCACGGCTCGTGAGGCCGCCGGCCTCCGGCGTTCCGGTGCCGGGAGCGTGCGCAGGGTCGAGCACGTCGATGTCGATCGAGATGTAGAGCGGCGCGGTGCCGACCCGCGCGCGGATGCGCTCGACGGCCGCGGCGACGCCGTGCTCCTCGACGAACTCGCTCGTGACGATCGCGAAGCCGAGTCGCTCATCGTCGACGAGATCGGTCTTGTCGTAGAGCGGGCCGCGGATGCCGACGTGCATGCTCGCGGTCAGATCGATCAGCCCCTCCTCGGATGCCCGGCGGAACGGCGTGCCGTGGGTGGTCGGGGCGCCGAAGTAGGTGTCCCAGGTGTCGAGGTGCGCATCGAAGTGCAGGACGGCGACGGGTCCGTGCTCGGCATGCACCGCGCGCAGGAGCGGCAGCGCGACGGTGTGGTCGCCGCCGATCACGACCAGGCGATCGGCGCGGCCGCGAAGATCGCGCGCACCGGCCTCGATCTCGGCGACGGCGGTGCGCGATGTCGAACGGATTCGCGACGAGGTCGCCCGCGTCGGCGACCTGCTGAGCACCGAACGGGAAGACATCCTGCGCCGGGTTGTACGGCCGCAGCAGGCGCGAGGCCTCGCGCACGTGCGCGGGACCGAAGCGCGCGCCGGGCCGGTAGCTCACCCCGCTGTCGAACGGGATGCCGACGACCGCGACGTCCGCCCGCTCCGACCTCGTCGAGCGCGCGGAAGTCGCGCGAACGTCGCGATGCCCGCGAATCGCGGCACGACGCTCGCGTCGACCGGGCCCCGTGGCTGCGACGCGGTGGCCTTGCCGCTGCGTCGGGTCCAGTCAGAGGGTTGCATATTAGACAACTTTCGATACTCTGGAGGCAACTCTTGCGAGGACGATACGCCCGCGGCCCGGGCGCGTCAAGAGGCCTGTCGCAGCGACGAGGAGAACCGAATGCGCGCCATCCATCCGAGAGCCGATGAGAACGCCACTCCGATCGGCGCGAAGCTGCGAGCGGCTCGCACGTCTCAGGGAATGTCGCTCGCGCAGGTGGCCGCCACGACGGGGCTGTCCAAAGGATTCCTCAGCCGCGTCGAGCGTGACGAGACCTCTCCGAGCGTCGCGACGCTCGTGCAGCTGTGCCAGGTGCTGTCGCTGCCGGTCGGCGCGCTGTTCGCAGAACCCGAGGTGCAGCACGTGGCCTACGCCGATGCCCCGCGCATCAATCTCGGCGGTTTCGGCGCGGACGAGCGCCTCATGTCGCCTCGCAGCGAGCAGCGCGTGCAGCTGCTGCGGTCGGAACTCGAACCCGACGCGCACGGCGGGCGGTGACCTCTACACGATCAACTGCGACGTCGAGGTGCTCCACGTTCTCACCGGGTCGCTGTCGGTGCGGTTCGTCGATCGCTCGGTGACGGTGCACGCCGGCGACGCGCTCACCTTCCCCGGCCGCGAACCGCACACCTGGCGGGTGGAGGGCGGGACCGGCGACCGTCGTCTGGGTGATCGTTCCGGCACCGTGGAGCGGGTCGGCCTGACGCCCGTCCGGCCGCGGTTCAGTCGGAGACGAGCGTCCCGCCGTCGATCACGATGTTCTGACCCGTGACGAAGGCGCCGGCCGGCGAGGCGAGCCAGACCACCGCGCCCGCGACTTCGGCCGGTGTGCCGAATCGGCCCAGCGGCGTCTTCGCGAGTCGTGCGGCCGCGGCATCCGGATCGGCGGTGATCGGTGTGGCGAAATCGGTCGCGATCACGCCGGGCGAGATCGCATTCGCCCGCACGCCGCGCCCGCCCCACTGGACGGCGATGTTGCGCGCCAGCTGCGCGTTCGCGGCCTTGGTCACGCCGTATCCCGACAGCACCCGGTTGCCGCGGAGGCCCGACAGGCTCGACATGATCAGGAACGCTCCCCCGCCTCCGTCGGCGATCACCGGCAGGGTCAGCTCGGCCAGGGCCGCGACAGCGCGGACGTGCAGCGCGTACATGCGGTCCATCCGCTCGAGCGCGTCCTCGGCGCCCGGCTGGTCGAGGGCGGCACCGGCGTTGGCCAGCACGGTGTCGATCCGGCCCCACCGGTCGACGGTCTCGGCCACCAGGTCGGCGAGCTGAGCGGCATCCGTCACATCGCAGGCGAAGCCGAACGCCTCCGCCCCCTGCGCGACCAGATCCGCGGCGCCGCGCTCCGGCTCCGAGCTCGGGCGAGCCCGGCGAGCACCACCCGCGCACCCGCGGCGGCGAGGGCCTCGGCGCAGGTGCGCCCGATGCCGGTGCCGGCTCCCGTGACGAGGGCGACCTGACCTGCACACGAGAACAGCGATTGCGGGCGCGAGGTCGGACCGCGGGTCGGTGGCGTCGGTGCCGGTCATGACCCCATCCTCCCGCGAGCAGCCGCCTCGCGCCCTCGGCAGTTCTGATGCCCGCTATCACTCACGGCCGATTCCCTCGAGCGGATGCCGCCGCTAGCGTCGAAGCGCGGGCGGCGACGCAGCCGCCGCGGGATTCTCCGGGAGCAGCCATGACCACCACCCCCACTGAGCTCGATGGCCGAACCGTGGTCGTGACGGGAGCCGCCGGCGGGCAGGGCCTCGCGGCGGCGCTGCTGCTCGACGAGGCCGGAGCGCGGGTGATCGCGACGGACATCGCGGATGCCGCGCCCGCCCTCGACGGCACGCGCGTCGTGTACCGGCAGCTCGATGTGACTGACGAGGAGGCGTGGCGGTCGCTGGCAGCCGAGCTCGCCTCCGAACTCGACGGGAGCGCGCTCCGGGGTCTGGTCAACAACGCGGGCATCACCCATCGCACGCGCCTCGGCCAGACGGAGCGCGCGGACTGGGATCGCGTGCTCGCCGTGAATCTCACCGGGCCGATGCTCGGCATCCAGGCGCTCGCTCCGCTCATGGGCGAGCGTTCGTCGATCGTCAACATCGGCTCGTCGGCCGCGCTCAACGCGCACTATCCGGTCGCCTACACCTCCAGCAAGTGGGGTCTGCGGGGGCTCACGCACGTCGCGGCGACCGAGCTGGGCCCGCGCGGCATCCGCGTGAACATCGTGCATCCGGGATTCATCGAGACGCCGATGACGGCGAACGCCCCCGGCGCGATGCGCGAGGCGCAGCTGGCACTCACCCCGCTCGAGCGCTTCGGCAGCCCGGACGAGGTCGCGCGGGTGGTCGTCTTCCTGCTCTCGGATG
Organism: uncultured Actinomycetota bacterium; assembly: GCA_963717585.1. Taxonomy (GTDB): domain Bacteria; phylum Actinomycetota; class Actinomycetes; order Actinomycetales; family Microbacteriaceae; genus Microbacterium. Next base: position 235,766 of record CAVQWI010000008.1, read on the forward strand.
CCGCGGCCTATGTGACGGGTGCGGAGATCCCCGTGGACGGAGGGTCGACGTCGTCGGCGGGTGTGAAGTACATGGCGGACCGGATCGCTCGGGGCTCCTGAGGCCCGGCTGCGGCATCCGGACGTCGGAGAATCGCAGCGCATGTCGGGGGATCTGCGGCGAATCCTCCGACAGCGGCGTGAAACTCCGACGTTCGAGCCGGTGCCCAGGCCGAGCGCGGACGAGCGGATGCCGCGGCCCCGACCGTCAGGAGCCGATCGGCAGGCGGCCCTTCGCGCGCGCCGCGCGCTCGGCGCCGGCGAGGATCTCGGAGTTGAAGTACTCCTGCTGCAGGATGACGGCGCCGTCCTGCACGCGGATCAGATGCACGAACGACTGCGGATACGGCTCGCCGAGGAAGCGCGCCTCGTCGACCATCCGGCTCGTCACGAAGAACAGACCCGGGTCTTCGCAGCCGTGGATCACGAGGTCGCGGTGCACGACGTTCTCGAACATGCCCTTGTTCGCGAGGGTGTTCGCGACGATCTCGTCGCGACCCTCCCATCGCGTCTTCGGCATCCCGGCGGGCGCGAACGGAAGCTCCTTCACGCCGTCCGGGTGCCACAGGGCGATGCGCTCCTCGGGCTTGTCGAGGTTCGACGTGAAGAACGCCTCGACGACCGCGCGGTTGCGCTCGCGCAGCGCCGAATCGTCCACGGCCGCGCTCATCGCGCTGCCTCCGCCACCTGCGCCAGCTCCTCAGCCGCCTTGCGCGCTCCGCGCACCGCGACCGCGACGCTCATCAACGTGGGGTTCATCGCGTTCGCGGTCGGGATCACGCCGTTGCCGCCCACGACCAGCCCGTCCACACCCCACACCCGCGACCACGGGTCGGCGACCGACGTGCCGTCGTCCGCCTCACCGATCCGCGTCGGTGCCCATGTAGTGCAGGCTCGAGCCGTTCGGCAGCAGGCGCGGCTCGGCCACGAAGGTGCCGAGCGCGGATCCGGCACGCCGCAGCCGCTCGGTGGCCGCCGCGATCTCGGCGTTCTCGGCATCCGTCAGCTCGTACTCGATCGTCATGTTCGGGAAGCCGCGGTAGTCGAGCTCGTCGTCGGAGAACGTGACCGCATCCTCGTAGCGCGGGAACTTGCGCATGCCGTATCCCATGTTCACGTAGCCCCAGCGGTTGCCCGCGGCGGGGTGCGAGGGATCGAGCTGGAACGGCGGATTCTCGGCGTACATCACCTGCAGTGAGAACGGGTGGTCGGGCTCGGACGAGGGGATGCGGTTGACCGCCGCCACCGGGTCGGCGGGATTGACTGAGCGTCGGGCGATCTCCGCCTCGAGATCCTCCTCCGTGGCGAAGCGGCCGATCTTGTCGGCGTCCAGTGCGACGGTCGAGATGACGACCGGGTGCTCGGTCAGGTAATGGCCGAGCGCCCGAGGACGGATGCCGGACGCCCACAGCAGCTGAGGGGACCGGAAGGCGTCGGCGGCCACCACGACGAGGTCGGCCGGCACGAACCGGGTCTGGCGCGTCCGCAGATCTTCGACCGTCACGCCCGTCGCCCGCCCGTCCTCGACCTCGACGCGACGCACCAGGGTCAGATCGTGCAGCTCGAACCGCTTGCTGAGCGGCGAGGCGGAGTCGATGAGCGGTCCGAGGACGACGTCGGCTCCGGCCCACCGCATCGTGCCATCGGGCTGCGGGTCGCCGGCCACCGGAAGCGTGCCCGGGCCGTAGCCCTCGGGCAGCTCGCCGGCGTAGTCCTCCTCGAGGAGGGCGCGGATCCCCTCGCCGACGGCTGAGTCGGCGAAGGCAGCGCTCTGCACGTGAAGCAGGTCTTTCGCGACCGCGAGCAGGCCCTCCCACTCGTCGTCCGGGATGAACGGGATCTTCTCGCCGAAGGCGGGCGACGGAGTGGCGCAGGTCCAGTGCGCCCCCTGACCGCCGACATTGGTGGCGGCGGCCGCGGCCGGGAATGTCGGGGCGTGAGCGGATCCGTGGCCACCGAAGTCGAGCAGGTGCGTGCCCTGGCGGGCGGTGAACATGCCCTCGACGACCACTCCGGCCGGGATCCCGAGCGACTCGCGCAGGTCACCCGCCTGCGGGCCCTGCGACATCTCGCGGGCGCGCTCCTTCTCGACCGGGTCGGCGATGTTGCGGACGCTCTCACCCGGGATCGCCGTCAGCTGGGGCCCTGCCTCGAACATCACGACGCGCGCGTCGGGGAGCTGCTCGATGAGCACGCGGGCATACGCCGAGCCGATCGGGCCGCTGCCGACGATGGCGATGGTGGGGTGTGACATGGGGTCTCCTTCTGAGGTGCTCATGCGACGGCGCTCTCGGCCGCAGCACGGGCGGATGGTGCTTGTTCGAGTTCGGTGGAGAGCCGGCCCTGCGGCAGCAGGAGTGCCGCGACGAAGCCGACGGCGTACGTGACCGCGAGCGCGACGAAGATCGGCGTGAGCACGCCGGCGTAGAGCTCGGCGATCTGACTCTGCACAGCGGCCGATGACGCACCCACCGCCTGCGGGGTGAGGGTCGCGGCATCCAGGCCCGCGGGCAGGCCCAGAGCGACCCCGGCGCCGATCACGCCGCCCACGATCGCCGTCGCCGTCGTGGACCCGACCTGCCGGACCAGGCTGACGGTCGCCGTCACGCTGCCGGTGTCGGTTCGGGATGCCGCGCTCTGCGCGACCGCCACGATGATGTTCATGAAGGCGCCGGTGCCGATCCCGACGACGGCCATGGCCGCCATCGGCACCCACAGCGCTCCCCCCGTCGGCAGGACCGCCATCAGGAGCAGTCCGATGCTCGCCAGCGCGGTGCCGACGATGGGGAAGACGCGGTACCGCCCGGACCGGCTCGCCAGCCAGCCGGTCACCAGCGTGCTCACCAGCATCCCGAACACGGTCGCGATCGGCACGAGGCCGGAGACGGTCGCCGACGTGCCGTAGACCATCTGCACGTACGTCGGCACGTACGAGACGACCGAGAACAGGCCGACGCCGATGACGGTGGACAGGACGATGCACACGAGGATCGTCCGATTCGCGAAGTGTCGCAGCGGCACCAGCGGCTCGGCGGTCCGCAGCTCGATGGCGACGAACACCGCCAGCGCGATCACGGCGACGATCGCCGAGACCAGCGCGGGTGCGCTGATACGCCACCCGTCCGCGCTCAGCCAGCTGGCGGCGAGGACGAGGGCGGTGATCGACACACCCAGCGTGACGGCGCCGGCGACGTCGAACCTCTTGCCTGAGCGACCCTCGATGTGGGGCACCGCGATCACGGCGAGCGCCAGCGCGATCAGACCGACCGGGATGTTGATCCAGAAGACCCACCGCCATCCCCAGGCGTCCGTGATCGCACCGCCGACGAGCGGTCCGACGAGGATGGCGATCGGGAACGCAGCGCCGATGATCGACAGGACGCGAGGACGATCGCGCGGCGGAACAACCGACCCCACGATGGTCTGGGGCATCAGGTGCAGGCCGGCAGAGCCGATGCCCTGCGCCACACGCGCGAGAGCAAGCTGAGTGATGTCCTGCGCGAAGCCGCACAGCAGCGACGCGATCAGGAACAGGATCAGACTGGCCAGGAAGATCAGGCGGGCGCCGACGAGATCGGCGAGCTTGCCGAGAACGGGAAGCAGCACCGTGCTGGCCAGCGTGTACGACACGATCACCCAGCTCATCTGCTGGACGGCGCCGAGGTCGCCGGAGATCGTCGCGAGCGACGTCGCCACGACCGTGTGGTCGAGCGCACCGAGGAAGGACACGGTGAGCAGGGAGATGATGAGGAGACGGAGTCTCCAGGGAGTGAGCAGCATTCGCGGTCCACCCGAACGATCGGGCCGTCGACGCGACGGAGTGTGCCCCGCGCGCTGCATCACGGGCGGGAACGGATCCGCAGGGATCCCGACGTCAGTATCATTCTAGCATTCTTTGGTTGCAAAGCAACATAAGTGTCGGCGCGACCGCGATGCTCAGGCGCGCTCGCGCAGCCGCGGCCGCGGGCGCGCAGCCGGCAGCGCGGGCGCTGGGACCGCCGCCCCTACCCGCGCGGTGAGCTCCCCGATGCCCTCGACCACCATGCGGACCTCGTCGCCCTCGACGAGCGGCGGCGGAGTGAGCGACCCCGCCCTCCCCCAGAGCTCACCGAGGCAGCCCCCGTTGCCGACGGTTCCGGAGCCGAGCACGTCGCCGGGCACGACCCGCGCGTTCCGTGACGCGTATGCGACCAGCTCGCCGAACGGCCAGCCCATGTTCGAGACCAGGTCGAAGCCGATCAGCTCGCCGTTCACGAACACCTCGGCGCGGAGCGCGAGGAATCCGTCGTCGTCCAGGAACGGCTGCAGCTCGTCGGCGGTGACGATCCACGGACCGAGGGAGGTGCCGAAGTCCTTGCCCTTGGCCGGCCCGAGGCGCACCTTCATCTCCCGCGCCTGCAGGTCACGCGCCGACCAGTCGTTCATGATCGTGTAGCCGAAGATGTGGGATGCCGCGGCCTCGGGCGTCAGGTTGGCACCGTCCGAGCCTTCGACGCCGCCGATCACCGCGGCCAGCTCGAGTTCGAAGTCGAGACGCTCGGTCTCCGGCGGCGACACCGCCTCGCCGGGGCCGAGCACGGTGTGCGGGTTGGTGAAGTAGAAGGTCGGCGCCTGGTACCACTCGGGCACGACCTCGCTCTTGCCCTCCACCCCGGCGCTCACCCCCTCGACATGCTCCTCGAACGTGACGAAGTCGCGGATGGCGGCCGGTACGAGCGGTGCGAGCAGCCGGACGTCAGCGAGCGGTGTGCCGCCTTCGGTCCCTGAGCCTGTCGATGGGTCGCCTCGCCAGGCTCGGTGCCGGAGGCCGTGACCCGGGCGAACAGCGCATGCGCGGCATCCAGCCCCTGCGCCAGCACCTGCGCCACCGTCAGCCCGTCGGGGAAGGGCACCACGCGATCGCCGATCACGAAGCCCTCGCCGATCTCGGCGCCGTGCTGCCAGCGGGCGATCCTCATGCCTTCACCTTGGTCCGCAGCAGCTCGTCCGCGTTCTCGCCCAGGATGCGGCGCGTGATCTCCTCGGGCAGCCCGGCCGACCGGATGTCGGTGACCGGGTCGTCCAGGCCCATGTCGAACGGGAAGTCGCTGCCCAGGAGCACGCGGGAGCCCCCGGCCACCTCGACGAGCTGCCGCAATGCCGCGGCGTCGTGGACGACGGTGTCGAACCACAGCTTCCGGAGGTAGGTCGACGGGGCGTGCTCGCACTGCCGGGCCTCGGGGCGGACACGCCAGGCACGGTCGGAGCGCCCGATCGCGAAGGGCAGGTATCCGCCGCCGTGCGCGGCGACCACCTTCAGGTCGGGGTGACGGTCGAGCACGCCGGAGAAGATGAGGTGCGACAGCGCGACCGCGTTCTCGGTGGGCTGTCCGACGGTGTTCGAGAGGTAGAAGCGGTCCAGCCGCTCGTCGAGGCTGCAGCCGAACGGATGCAGGAACACGACGCAGCCGAGCTGAGCCGCCCGAGCCCAGAACGGCTCCAGGCGCGGATCGGACAGCTCGACATCCCCCGCGAACGAGGAGATCTCGACGCCCGCCAGCCCGCGCCCGAGCACGGCGTCGTCCAGGAATTCCACGATGCGCTCGGGATGCTGCAGCGGCACCACACCGAGACCCGTGAGCCGATCGGGCGCCTGAGCCACGTGCTCGGCGACGAGCCGGTTCGTCTCGCCCGCCACCCACACCGCCAGGCCCTCTGGCGCCCACGGGTAGAAGTGATTGGGCGACACGCTGACCCACTGCCGGTCGACCCCCTGCGCGTCCATCGCCGAGAGCCGCACGCCGACATCGGTCAGCTGGGGGATCCGCGCGCCGACCATCGCGCCGGACGCCTTGAGGCTCTCGATGCCGTTGCGGCGCCGCTCCAGGTCGGCGGCCTCGGCCACCAGGTCGGGCGCGCGCCGCTCGACTTCTGCGTGCATGGCCGGCAGCAGCAGGTGTGCGTGGACGTCGGTGACCGGCGTCCGATCCGAAGGGTTCGTCATGCCGGCTCCGCCATCTTTCGAGCGATGCCGAACATCAGGCCGGGCACGTCGGCGTCGCGGACGCCGTCGAGCTGCCACTGTCCGAGCTGGACGGATGCCTCGACGACCGCCTTCGCGCGCGGAACGCGCCGCCCGTGGAACGCGTCCCACAGGTCCTGGTCGACCGCATCCCGGGCGAGCAGCAGCTCGGTCAGGACGAGGGCGTCCTCCAGACCCTGAGCGGCGCCCTGGGCGATGGTCGGAGGGCAGCTGTGCGCGGCATCGCCGATGATGACCACGCGTCCCCGGTTCCAGGGCTCGTCGACGATGTGCTTCGTGAACCAGGTGTAGTTGGCGTGGGCTCCGGCCTCGAGGTCGGCACGGATGGAGTTCCACGGACCGTCGTAGGCCCGCGACTCCTCGAGCATGATGCGAGTGGCCTCGTCATCGGGCGTTCCGAAGCGGTCCTCGGCCTTCTCCACCAGGAAGGCGTACATCGAGTCCTCACCCGTCGGGGTGTAGCCGGCGATGTAGACCGGTCCGCCGTAGTACAGCTCGGTGCGCTCGACCTCGGCCGGGCGCGAGACGAACGTGCGCCAGATTCCCATCCCCGTCGGCTCCGGCTTCGTGTCGATGCCGATGAGATCGCGGACGGTCGAGTTGAGGCCGTCTGCGCCGATGAGGAGGTCGTAGACACCCGCGGACGCGTCGTCGACGAACACCTCGACCGCATCATCGGCGCGGGCATCGACGCCGGTGATCTTCTTCCCGAAGTGCACGGTCGCACCGGCACGCTGGGCGTGTTCGAGCAGGATGCGGGCGAGGTCGGCGCGCGGGATCCCCATGTGTGCCGGGTAGTTCGGTCCGCCCGCCTGCACGTCCGGCAGCTGCGCGACGATCGGCGCGTCCGGTCCGGGCGCTCGGAGATTCAGTCCAGCGAATGCGTACCCGGCGTCGCGGATGTCGTCCCACGCCCCGAGCGCGTCGAACACGCGCATCGCGTTGCCCTGCAGCGAGATCCCCGAGCCGAGGGCGCTCAGCTCCGGCTTGGCCTCGAAGACGTCGACCTCGACGCCCGCCTTGGCGAGCTGGATGGCGGCGGCGAGTCCCGCGACGCCGCTTCCGGCGATGGCGACTTTGCGGACTGCGGTCATGTCAGTACCTCCGTTGGTCTGATTCGGATGCCGGATCTACAGGATCGCGACGGGGTTGATGGGAGATCCGACCGCGCCGGTGATCGGCAGCGGTGCGGCGGAAAGGAGGAAGTCGTACCGGCCGGATGCGGCGCACACGGCGCCGAGCTGCTCGAGATCCCACATCTCGCCGATCGTGAGGCCGAGGTTCGGGATCACCACCTGGTGCAGCGGCTGGAACGCGGGGGCGTCGAACTCGTTGGGGCGCACTTCGAAGCCCCACGTGTCGGTCGCGATCGCGGCGATCTCGGTGCGGTGCAGCCAGCCGGCCGTCGTGAGCGAGAGGCCGGGCGCGGGGCCGCCGGCGTAGTCGCCCCAGCCGTCGCGCCTGGCGCGGGCGAGCTGGCCCGTGCGCACGAGCACGATGTCGCCGCGGCCGACCGAAGCGCTGGAGCCCTGCGCCGCGATGCACGCGTCGAGGTCGGCCGCCGTGATCGCGTAGCCGTCGGGCAGCTCGCCTGTCTCGGGCTGCAGGTGCCTGCCGAGGTCGAGCAGCACGCCGCGGGACACGATCACGGATGCCGCGTGCTCGATGCCGGTGATCAGGTCGCCCTCGCTCGTGACCACGTCTCCCGCGCGGCGCCCGTTCCACGCGTTGCCGTGGTCGAAGATGTGGCCGAGGCCGTCCCACTGGGTCGAGCACTGCAGCGGCATGGAGATGACGTCATCCGCGCCGCCGATCCCGTGCGGGAACCCCTGGTTGCCGCGCTCCGCGTCGACTCCGGTGTCGGTCATCGTGTGCACGGGGTTGGTGCGCCGGCGCCAGCCCTTCTGCGGACCGTTCGTGTCGAACGACTGCGAGAGCGAGACGACCGCGCCCTCGCGGACGAGGGCCGCGGCATCCACCCTCTTGGCGGGATCGATGAAGTTGAGCGTGCCGAGGACGTCGTCCTGCCCCCAGCGACCCCAGTTGCGGTACGCGTCCGCGCGCGCGGCGATCTCGGCCTCCGGGTCGTTGCGATCGAGGTCGGCCGGGTTGTCGGACGGGGTGGTCATCCGATGCCCTCGGCGACGCAGCGCACCACCTGGGTGCCGAGGCCCGCGATCGACCCGGTCATGACGTCGCCGTCCTGCAGGAAGCGTCTCCAGTGCTGGCCGTTGCCCGCGGGGCTGCCGGTCAGCAGGATGTCGCCGGGCAGGAGCGGCATGGTCTGGGACGCGCCGGAGATGAGCGCGGGGATGTCGAAGAGCAGGTCTTCGGTGGAGGCATCCTGCATGACCCGGCCGTTGAGCTCGAGCCGCACATTCAGATCGTTCGCCTCGATGAACGGCGCCGGCACGAGGAACGGGCCGGTCGGCAGGAACCCGGGTGCGTTCTTGGAGCGGTACCAGTCGGTGCCGATCTCCTTCATGTCCTTGCGGAAGACGAGGTCGCGCGTGGTGATGTCGTTGACGATCGTGTAGCCGGCGACATGGTCGAGTGCGTCCTCGCGCGACACGCGGAAGGCCTCGCGTCCGATCACGACGGCGAGCTCGAGCTCCCAGTCGTGCACCTCGCTGTACGGGGGCAGGATGAGCGGCACGTCGTCTCCCACGACGCACGCCGGCAGTCCGATGAAGAAGTACGGCTCGCCGTTCGCGGCCCGGTCGTCCATCATCTTCGCCGCGAACTCGCGCGCCTCTTCAGGCGTGCGGTCGCTGTTCTGGGTGAGGCCGGCGGCAACCAGTTCGATCACGTGCTGGCGGTAGTTCGCACCCGCTTGCAGCACCTGCCGCGGCTCGACCGGAGCTGTCAGCGTGACGTCGGCGAGCGGCAGCCAGTCCTGATCATCGTCCGTCGAGGCGAGCCTGCGCAGTCGCTCCCAATCCGGAGCCGCCAGGAACGCGTTCAGACCGGGTGCGCCGAGATCCTCGATGCTGAGCCGGCGGATGCGCTCGCCGGCGACCAGGCCCAGGGCGACCGCCTCGCCGTCGTGGAAGCGGGCGAGCGCGAACGGCGCGTCGAGTCGGTCGGTCGTCATCGTGTGGTTCCGTTCGTCGCTCTTCGTCGTGCGAGTGGTGTCGTGGGCGGCCCGGCATTCACGGCGGGCCCCCCACGAACCCAGACCCTATGTCAGCCCTGGCCGTGCTTGGCGTACGGGTTGAACAGGGCGTCCTTGATCTCGTCGGGCACGCCCTCCTCCGTGGCGCTCGGTCCGTCGGCGGGCGGGAAGGATTCCGTCATCGACATCGGCATGGCGCTGTTGCGGTAGAAGTTGTTCGAGCCGAGCGACGGACGCCACGTGTTGGGCTCCCAATCGGGCACGTAGTTGCGGTAGCCACCGGTGTTCAGCTCGATGCGCAGGCTCGAGGGCTCGCGGTAGTAGAGGAAGTTCTGCTCGCCGATGCCGTGGATCGACGGCCCGTATTCGATCGGGTAGCCGTTCTCCATCAGCACGTCCGCCGCGATCAGCAGCTCTTCGCGCGTGTCGACCCAGAACGCGTAGTGGTTGACGCGACCGGCGCGGCTCGAGCCGTCGAGCACGACGCCGAGGTCGTGGGACTTCTCGTTCGTCGTCAGCACCGAGAACACCGAGATCGGAGCCTCGTCGAGGACGGTCTTGGCCATGACGCGGAAGCCGAGCACCTCGCTGTACCAGGCTGCGAATGCGTCGACGTCGCTCGTGGCGATGGTCACGTGGTCGAGCTGGCGCGGTGCACCCGCGACCTTGCTGCGACGGTTCGGGCGGTCTGGGTAGATCGACGCGTTGTCGCCCTCGGTCACGTGCACGCGCTCGACGTCCCAGTGCAGTGTCAGCGTGTGACCCCAGGGTCCTGTGAAGCGGTAGGCCCGGCCGATGGCGTGGCCGTCGAACCACTCGCCCTGGATGCCGGCGTCTTCGACGGCCTTGGCTGCGGCCTCGAGAGCCTCGGGGCTCGAGGTGCGCCAGGCAGCCGTGACGAGCGTGGGCTCGTCGCCGGGCGCCACGACGACGGAGTACTTGTAGTAGTCGCCCCAGCAGCGCAGGTAGACCTTGCCGTCGATGCGGTCGACGACGGTGAGGCCGACCTGGTTGACGTAGAAGTCGACGGATGCCTCGACATCCGGTGCGGTGATCTCGACATAGGAGAGGTGGGAGAGCAGCTTGATCATCATCGATCCCTTCGATTTGAGCTTGTGGGTGATCCCAAGACAACTTTCGCCCGAGACCGGCATATCAGGGAATCCCATATCGCCTATGACGACAATCAGCTCCATCTATGGCGGTTGCCTACGGCGCGGGCGGCAGCATCCGTTCGACCAGCTCGGTGTCGGCGCGCAGATCGTCGATGTCGTGCGGTTCCTCACCCGTCTCCACCGCGGCCAGCGCGCGCCGCACCGCGAGACGCTCCGACGACTCGAACCGCGTGGGGGCGATCAGTCGCCCGGCGACGGTCGCGGTGGTCACGCGTGACACGCGACCCTCCACGTCGACCTCGGTGATCACCTCGCCGAGCGCATGCGCGCGCAGCCAGCCGCCGCCCGGCCGGGCAGTGGCTACGACGGACAGCGTCGCCGGCACTCCGGCACCGGTTTCCAGCAGCGCCGGCATCCCGGAAGGGGTCACGAGCTCGGGCAGATCGCCGGTCAGAACCCGCACCCACCCGACCGCATCGCGCGCGACCGACCGCAGTCGCGAGCGCGAGGCGCCGCCGTCGACGACCACTGCGCGCGGTGCCGCCCACCCCGCTTCCCCGCCTCGGCCGGCACGGGCGTCATCGGCTGCATCCGTTCGCAGCAGCGGACGTTCGAGGATCACGGGGAAGCCCACGGCCTCTGCGAGCCGGCGCACGTCGGCAGACGGCGCGAACTCGGGTTCGGCGATCACCACCGCGAGTGCGCCATCGGATGCGGCGTCGAGCGCGGCGTCGATCCAGCCTGCTCCGCCGGTGACCACGACGATCGCTCCGCGCGCTCGATCGACCAGGCGGGCGCGCAGCGGCAGCTCTGCGAGAGCCTCCCGGTAGCGCCCGACGGGGGCGACGACGCCGGTCATCGCCGGGCTCCCTCGAGGATCAGCGCCGCCGCCGCGTCGGCGAGCGCGAGGGCGTAGCGGGCATCGTCGAGCAGTTCGTCGTACTCGACGACGCTCGAGCCGTTCAGCACGTCGGCGAGCGCCCGCCATTCGGCGAGATAGCCGTCCTCATCCGAGGGCGCGTAGGTCGTGACCTTCCCGGACGGCGATGTCACGCGGACCACCGCGCTGCCGATGTGCACGAAAGCCGGAGGGAAGGACACCTCGACCAGGTCGGTGTCTGTCGTGATGTCCAGGCGCCACAGCGCGTCGGCGCCGTCCGGAAGCATCACGGTCGCGAGCCGCACGGGGATTCCCGACGCGCGGTAGCCCACGGCATATCCGATCGGGGCCACCGCGCGGGCGAAGACGACCTCTTCGAGGACCGGTGCGAGGTCGCGCAGCATCGGCAGGTCATGCACCGCGAGGCCCGTGAGCAGCTGACGGACGACGGATGCCGCGACCTCCGGCACGGCCAGGGGCGGGCCGCCCCGTCCCGGGGCCGCCGCGGGTGCGCGCAGTTCGGTGACGACATCGTGGTAGCGGCCGTTGGGCGGCAGCGCCAGCGTCACCGAGATCGAGCGGACGCTGTGGCCTCCGGCGAGCAGGTGATGCTTGGCACGCCCCCAGGCGGGGTCGTAGAGGTGGTTCGTTCCCACCAGCAGCGCGGTGCCGGCCTCGCGGCACGCGTCGATCACTGCCGCGGCATCCGCCTGCGTCGTCGCGAGGGGCTTCTCGCAGAGGATCGCGCGCTTTCCGGCCGCCACGCTCGCCAGGATCTGAGCGGCGTGCTCGGCGGGAGGGCTGCAGAGCACGACGACCGAGACGCGGTCGTCGGCGAGCAGATCCTCGATGCCGGAAGACCAGCGGGCCCCCGTGCGGCCGGCGAGCTCCTCGGCCCGACCGCTGCCCGCATCCGAGACGTGCACGACCTCGAAGTCGCGCAGGCGCGCCAGGGTCGGCAGATGAAGCGCGGCCACGCCCGGGCCCGCGCCGACGATCCCGACTCCGTGCGGCATACCGATCCTCCATCAAGTTTTGCTAGAAGCGTACCTAAGTTGAATGAAATGTGACTATAGATTCGACGAAATGGCCGGAAGACCGCCCATGTTGTGTGAAAATCAACCATGGCCAAGGAGTCCACGCTGCGCTTCGGTGCACAGACCGACGAGGTGACGAGCCTCCTCCGGATCGTCAACATGGTGCGCGCCGGCGACGCCGCGACGCGGCCCGAGATCGGCCGAGTCACCGGCCTCGGGCGCGGAGTCGTCACGCAGCGGGTGGATCAGGCGATCGAGATGGGCTATCTCGAGGACGGTGAGTTCGGCCCATCGTCCGGCGGCCGCGCCCCCCGAACGCTGCGCTTCCGCAGCAGCCGCGGCCGGATCATCGTGTGCGCGCTCGGCGCGCTGCACATCCACGTCGGGGTGGCGATGCTCGAGGGCGACATCCTCGAGCAGGAGCATCGCGCGTGGGACATCTCGCGGGGTCCGGCAGAGACGCTGGACACGGCGCTCGCGATGATCGACGAGGTGCTCGCGCGGACCCCCGACGTCCCGGTCTGGGGCGTGTCCGTCGGCATCCCGGGCCCGGTCGACTTCGAGTCGGGCCGCCCCGTCGCACCGCCGATCATGCCGGGCTGGAACGGATTCGACATCCGGCGGCGCTTCGAGCAGCGCTACGACGCGCCGGTGTGGGTCGACAACGACGTGAACCTGCTCGCGCTGAACGAGCGGACGCGGCGCCGCGACGAGCAGCTCGACCTGATCTACTGCAAGGTCGGATCGGGCATCGGTGCCGGACTCCTCTCGCGCGGTCGCATCCACCGCGGGGCCAACGGAGCGGCCGGCGACATCGGGCACGTCCGGGTCGCCGGCTCGGATGCGCTCTGCCGGTGCGGGAAGGTCGGCTGCCTGGAGGCTGTCGCCGGAGGCTGGGCGCTGGTCCGCGACGCGGAGATCGCCGTCGCCGAGGGCGCTCCGGGCGCGCTGGCCCAGCGCACGCGCGACGGCGCGCCGCTCACCCCCGAGGCGATCGCCCGCGCGGCCGAGGATGGAGACGCGCTGGCCATCTCGCTCATCCAGAGATGTGCGCGCGTGGTCGGCGAGTCGATCGCGGCGCTCGTCAACATGTTCAATCCCGGCACGATCGTGATCGGCGGTGCAGTGGTCGGCGCCGGCGAGGTTTTCCTCGCCGAGGTGCGGCAGCGGGTGTACGAGCTCTCGTTGCCGCTGGCGACACGGGATCTGAGCATCATCCAGTCGGTCGACGACATGCGCGAGCCCCTCCGCGGTGGTGCCGAGATGGTGCGCGAGCAGCTTTTCGACGTCACGTTCCCGCGCTGGTTCGCCGATGGGCAGCCCACGATCACCGCCGTTCACGGCACCGCCTGAAACTTCTTTCGCTTTTCTACTAAAGCGTGTAGGTTCTCGTCTTAAGCCGCGGACGCCGCGGTCGACGACACGAGGACGTGCCCATGACGCTGCCGCTGCTGCGCGATGATTCGCTGATCACCACCCCCGACGGCGCCGTCGTGCGCGTTCCCTGCCGTGGATCCGCTCCCTGCCGCTGACCTCGCTGCAGCAGCCGATCGTGACGATCGACGGGGTCCCGGCCGACGACGTCACCGTCGTAGTCGGCGACCGACGGGTGCGGCCGGCGGAGCTGACCGAGGACGACGGCTGGTGGTTCCAACAAGATCGCGTCGCACTGGCCGTGCCGCAGGAGCTCGCCCCCGGCACCCACGATGTCGCGGTGGAGTTCGGGCTGCGCATCCCCTACCTACAGGTGGGGCCGGACGGACCCCTGACGCTGCCCTTCCGCGCCGTGCTGCCGCTCGTGGTCGACGCGCCTGGCACGCCCCCGGCGGTCGTGAGGAGTCGCCCAGACGCGGATGCCGCAATCGGCACCGACGATCCCGCACTGCCCTCGGGCTGGGTGCTCAGCGCGAGCGCCTTCAACTGGACTCCCGAGATGATCGCGGGCGAGCGGGATGCCGTCGACATCGCGGTGGACATCGTCGAGAACGGCCTGGCCGTCGAGATCGAAGCGGAGCCGGGGCAGCTGTGGCGCTCCTTCCCGGGTCGCAGTGAGGCGGATGCCGCGGCGTTCGGCGCCCGCCTGACCGCCGCGGGCGGACGCGTCAGCATCCTCGGCGCGAGCATCGACGACTGGTCGCCGCAGGGCACGCGCCGCACGGACGACGAGCGGTTCGACTTCCTCCTGCCGCAGATCCAGATCGCGCACCAGCTCGGCGCGCGGGGCGTGCGCCTGCCGATCGGACAGGCGGGCCGACCCCTGCTGGAGCGGGTCCTGCCGATCCTGCACGAGACGGGCCTGACGCTCTTCGAGGAGATCCAGGGGTCGCAGACTCCCGGCTCACCGCAGGCCGGAGACGCGATCGATCGGATCGTCTCGATCGACGACCCCCACGTCCGCCTGCTCGTCGACATCTCGATGTTCATGCCCGCCGTCCCCGAGAGCTACCTCGAGCGCCTGCAGGCCGGCGGCGTGCCCGCGGAGCTCATCGACAGCCTGCGGCACCGTTGGCGCGACCCTGCGACCGTGGGCGCGATCGTCGACCTGCTCCGCTCGGGCGGGGTGCCGGCATCCGTCCACACCCTCTACATGGACATGCTCGTGCGGTTCGGACGATCCGAGGCGACCGTGATCGCCGACGTGCTGCCCTGGATCGGCGCGTTCCACCTGAAGTTCTGGGATCTCGACGACTCCGATGACCGCGTGAGCGGTCCGATCCGCGATCTCGGCGCGCTGCTGCGCGGCACCGCGTTCAGCGGGACGCTCTGCAGCGAGTGGGGCGGCCACGAGTGGCTCGACGACGACGCCACCCAGATGACCCGAGACCACCTCGCGCTGGCCCGCCGCGCACTGAACGGAGATCACCGATGACCCTTCTGAACGTCCTCATCCTGTCCGGACACATGACGATCGAGCACGACAACGAGCACCGCAGCTTCCGGCAGCACAACCAATGGCTGACGACGCTCCTCGAAGACACCGGTCGGTTCCGGGTGCGGGTCGTCGAGGACCCACGCGGTCTCGGCGCGGAGATCATCGACAAGTACGACGTCGTGATCGTGGTGTTCGAGGGTCGCGACGGCTATCACGAGAAGGCCGTCGGGTTCGGCGCCGAGACGGATGCCGCGCTCCTGCGCTTCGTGCACGACGACGGCAAGGGCATCGTGTGGTTCCACGGCTCGGCGGCGCAGGAGGACTCGTGGGGGTATCCCGAGGAGTACAACGTCATGCGCGGCGCGAAGCTCAGCGCGTACGAGACAGGCCTGCGCCCCCGGCCATGGGGCGAGGCGCTGCTGCAGACCGTCGAGCCGCGGCATCCGATCACCGAGGGCATCAACGCGACCTGGACCGTCACGGGCGACGACATCCTCACCGGCGTGCAGCTGTACGAGGGCGCGCAGGTGCTGCTCACGACGTTCGACGACCTCGAGGCGTACGAGAACGGCGCCGGTCTGGCCGATGTCGCATTACCCCGTCGTCATCCCCGACGGCGGGATCGCCGAGCTGCCCGGCATGAACACCGACCAGCCGATCGCGTGGATCAACGAGTACGGCGCCGGCCGCTCGTTCACGATCACGATCGGGCACGACATCGACACGTTCCGCCGCATCGAGTTCATCCGGATGTTCCCGCGCGGCGTCGAGTGGGCGGCGACCGGTGAGGTCACGCTCGAGGGTCCGGATCGCCGCGGCGAGCGGCGCTTCCTCCCCTGGCCGTACTACAACCGCGAGGGCTGAGCGCCGGGCTTCCTGCACGCGAGTACACGGGTTGCCGCCGAGTGCACGGCTTCGCCGCGTAGACAGGTCGTGCACTCGGCGGCAGGTCGTGCACTCGACCCCAGCGCGCGGCTCGCGGGCCCCCGGTATCGCACGGACGGGTCGGATGCAACCGCCTCGGCGCGATCGCGGGAGGCATGCAGGGTGGGGAACGGAAAGGATCCCCGATGACCAGCACCCCTGACGACAGCGGCCCCATCACCGAAACCGATGACAGCGGCATCCAGCCGCTGCGCGACGGCGACACCTCCCTCGCCGACGATCCCGACGCCGATCCGGCCCAGGCGGAATGGGACCGCACGACGCTCCTGGACGAAGGGGTGTCGCCGGACGAGATCGCCGTGTCGACCGCCACCGGCGACGACCCGGATGAGATTCCGTCCGATGACGACGAGATCCCGTTCGTCGATCAACCGGATGCCGACCTGCAGCCTGAATCGCAGGGTGAGGACCCCCTGCTGATCGAGCTCGGCGAAGAGGGCGAGGGCGATCTCTCGCCCGAGGACCTCTAGCCGCGCGCTCCGTCGGGCCGGCGGCCGCCGAGTGCACGGCTTCGCGCCGAACGCACGACTTTCCCGCGCGCGGACGTCGTGCACTCGCGGTCAGGTCGTGCACTCGGCGGCGGCACACCCCGAGGTGCTCAGCGCGGCTGCAGGCCCGATGCGCGATAGACGTCGTCTACGACTTCCATGGTGCCGACGCCGAGCGCCGCGTCCAGCGGACTGGGCGACCCGTCCCGCAGGACGTCGACCACGTGCTCGAGCTGCCGCGCATAGCTGTTCTCCCCCTCGACGGCCCTCTCCTCCAGCAGCACGCGGTCGCCCGCGGTCACGCGCATCACCGCGCCCCACTGCGGCACGATGACGCTCGTCGCCTCCAGGGACGCGGCATCCCCCGTGACCCGCAGCGACATGCTTCCCCGGTCGTCGCCGATGAACGACGAGCGGACGTACGCCGGGATGCCGCCCGGAAGCTCCATCACGGCATCCGTCTGCAGGTCGACGCGAGGGTCGTCGGACGACAGCACCGCCTCGGCCGAGACCACCGTGGGCTCTCCCCAGGCGGCGCGCATCAGGTCCACGGCGTAGCACCCGACGTCCATGAACGACCCGCCGCCGAGGTCCCCGTCGAGGCGGATGTTCCCGGGCTGTACGACGAAGTGCGGGATGCTGTAGTCGAACTCGACGCGCCGGATAAGCCCGAGCACATCCGAGGCGAGCACCTCCAGCAGCCGACGGGTGAAGCCGTGCAGGCGGTAGTGGAACCCCACGAAGGCTCGTCGGCCCGCGGCGTCGGCGGCTGCGGCGATCTCCGCCGCGGTCGTGCCGTTCGCCGACAGCGGCTTCTCGCACAGCACGTGCTTTCCCGCTTGCAGCGCTCGCACGGCCCAGTGCGACTGCACGGTCGACGGCAGCGGGAGGTAGACGAGGTCGACGTCCGGATGCCTCAGAACCATCTCGTAGTCGCCGGACTCGGGCACCCCGAGGCGATCGGCCAGCGTCCGCGCCCGCTCGGGATCGCGTGCGCCGATGGCGATGACGCGGACGCCGTCCAGCTCGCGCGCCGGCTCCACGATCGCCCGCTCGGCGATGCCTGCGGCGCCCAGGATCCCGATGCGAAGGGGCTGCTCGGTCATGGCCTCACCCGTTCACGATGCGGGAGCGCGCATCGCGCTGGATCTCGATGATGCGGTCTTCCCAGTCACCGACGGGCACGTCCTCGACGAGCCCGTGCGCTTCCAGGTGCGCGAACGCGTCGGCGAGCCCGTCGTAGAGCGAGACCGACGGCCGGAACTCGGGCACATCGCGCTGCAGCTTCGCGGAGCTGTACAGCAGGTTCTTCGCGAAGACGCCGGGCACCATGAGGAAGCGCTGCGGATCGAGAGCGTACAGCGCGTCCGCCGAGACTCCGACCTGCTCGACCTCACGCCCGAGCACGTCCATCGCGACGCCGTGGATGTCGGACCACTGCATCGCCTGCGGATTCACCAGGAAATACGTCTGCCCGACGTGTGCTCGCGCTCGAGCACACCGACGAAGCCGAGGGCCGCATCGTCCACGTGCAGCAGGTGATGAAGCGCCGTCCCCTCCCCGACGCGGAGGATCGGCCGACCCTCACGGATGCGGCGGATCCAGCGCGTGTCGATCCCCACCTGCCGCACGACGCGCTTGCGGCCGTAGGTGGTCGAGGGCTTGATGATCGTCGCAGGGAACCCGCGATCGAAGTACGCCGCCTGGTACATGCGGTCCAGCGCGACCTTGTTGTCGGCATACGGCACCGCCGGGCGCAGCGGGTGGTCCTCGGTGATCGGCAGCCAGTCGGCGGTCTCTCCGACCGTGGTGACGGTCGAGGTCTGGATGAAGTGGCCGACGTCGCGGAAGGCCTCCAGGCTTGCGGCGCCATGGGCGGGCGTGAAGCCGATGAAGTCGATCGCCGCATCGAACCTCTCCCGCTGCACCGCCGGCACGAACCAGTCGAGGTCGTGCCGGTCCCCCGACAGGTGACGGATGCCGTCCGGCAGCGACCCGGACGCGCCACGCGTGATGCACGTCACGTCGTGCCCTCGCTCCTGCAGGAGCCGGACGACGCTCGTGGAGATGTTGCCCGTTCCTCCGACGATGCCGACCTTCATCGGCTACTTCGTCGAGAACGCGGCGTCGAATGCGGCGGCGGGCGGCGTGATCTCGGCGAGCTTGCGCACGAACGCGAGCGCCTCCGGCGCACCGATCAGCCGGTCCATGCCGGCGTCCTCCCACTCGACGCTCGTCGGGCCGTCGTAGCCGATCGCGTTGAGCGCGCGGAACAGCGGCTCCCACCGCACCGCGCCGTGCCCGGTCGAGACGAACGTCCATCCGCGGCGCGGGTCGGCCCAGGGCCGGTGCGACCCGAGCACGCCGTTGCGTCCGTCGAGGTTGGTGATCGACTCCTTGACGTGCACGTGGAAGATGTGGTCGGCGAAGTCGAGGACGAACGCGACATAGTCGAGCTGCTGCCAGACGAAGTGCGACGGGTCGAAGTTGAAGCCGAAGCTCTTGCGGTGGCCGATCGCCTCGAGCGTGTCCTTCGCGGTCCAGTAGTCGTAGGCGATCTCGGACGGGTGGACTTCGAGCGCGAAGCGCACGCCGACCTCTTCGAAGACGTCGAGGATCGGATTCCAGCGGTCGGCGAAGTCCTGGTAGCCGCGCGCGATGAACTCATCGGACGCCGGCGGGAACATCGCGACGGCCTTCCAGATCGACGACCCGGTGAAGCCGTTGACAGTCTTCACGCCGAGCTTCGCGGCGAAGCGCGCGGTGTTCTTCAGGTCCTCGGCGGCGCGCTGCCGCACGCCCTCGGGGTCGCCGTCGCCCCACACGCGATCCGACAGGATGTCGCGATGCCGCTCGTCGATCGGGTCGTCGCAGACCGCCTGGCCGGTGAGGTGGTTCGAGATCGCGTAGACCTTCAGGCCGTTGCGCTCGAGGATGTCGAGCCGGCTCTGCACGTACTCGGCGTCGTCCCAGCGCGAGACGTCGAGGTGGTCGCCCCAGCAGGCGATCTCGAGGCCGTCGTAGCCCCACTCGCCGGCGAGTCGGGCCACCTCCTCGAACGGCAGGTCGGCCCACTGGCCGGTGAACAGGGTGATCGGACGCGCCATTGCTGCTTTCCTTCGGGAGGGTTGTTCAGACGGATGCCGGGACGCCCGCGGCGATGCGGACCCAGGCGGATTCGTTCTCGCTCGACCGCTCCACGGCGTCGAGCACGCGCTGCACCGAGAGGCCCTCGGCGAACGACGGATGCGGGTCGGTGCCCTCGGCGATCGCGGTGACGAGATCCACGACCTGGTGGGAGAAGCCGTGCTCGTAGCCGAGCATGTGGCCGGCGGGCCACCACGCCGCGACGTACGGATGCTGCGCCTCGGTCACCAGGATCTTCGCGAAGCCCTGACGATCGTCGGGCGCGGTGCGGTCGTAGAACTGCAGGCTGTTGAGGTCCTCGAGGTCGAACGCGAGCGCGCCCTTGTCGCCCGACACCTCGATCGTGAGCGCGTTCTTGCGACCCGTCGCGAACCGGGTCGCCTCGAACGAGACGAGCGCGCCGTTCGAGAGGCGCCCCGTGAAGATGGCGACGTCGTCGACGGTGACCTCGCCGAATCCCTCGCCGGCCGTGCCCGACAGACCGGAGCCCGAGCCGAGCAGCGGGCGTTCCTTGACGATCGTGTCGATGGTGCCCGACACGGCGTCGACGGTCTCGCCGGTCACGAACTGCGTCATGTCGATGATGTGCGCGCCGATGTCGCCCAGAGCACCGGAGCCCGCGTGCTCCTTCTGCAGGCGCCAGGCCAGGGGCATCTGCGGGTCCACGAGCCAGTCCTGCCGGTACGCCGCGCGCACCTGCTGAACGGTGCCGACGACGCCCTCCGCGATGAGGTCCCGCAGGAAGGTCACCGCCGGCACGCGACGGTAGGTGAAGCCCACCATCGAACGGATGCCGCGCTCGGCCGCTCGGGCGGCGGCATCCGCCATCGCCTCGGCCTCGTCGACCGTGTTCGCCAGAGGCTTCTCGCACAGAACGTGCTTGCCGGCCTCGAGCGCAGCGATCGCGATCTCGGCGTGCGAGTCGCCGGGCGTGACGATGTCGACGATGTCGATGTCGTCGCGGGCGATCACCTCGCGCCAGTCGGTCGCCGACTCCGCCCAGCCCCACTTCGCGGCGGCTGCGGCGACGGCATCCGCGTTCCGGCCGACGACCACGGCCATCTCGACGGCCTCCGGGAGGTCGAACATGCGCGGCGCCTGCCGCCAGCCGACGGAGTGGGTGGCGCCCATGAAGCCGTACCCGATCATGGCGACCCGCGAGGCGTCATGCCAGCACGACCTCGCGCTCGACCGGGACGCGGTTGGTGACGTAGCGGCCGGGGCCGCCGTCGACGCCCGGCATGATCTGCATGTACAGCAGGCGCATCGTGAGGACGACCTCGACGGTGAGCTTCTCGCCGGCCGCCGGAGCGTGATCGAGCGGGATGACGATTTCGGGCTTGTCGGCGACGAACCAGAGCGTGTCCCACTGCTCGGGCAGCTCCTCGATGCGGTAGCTCGTGCCGTTCAGCTCGAAGCGCAGGTCGTCCTTCGGCACCGGAACGCCGTTGACGGATGCAGCGACGTCATCGACCGCCGACAGCCAGAGGCTTCGGTACCAGGGCAGCTGGACCGCGACCGCGATCGCGTCGTCGCGGCGCGTGACGTCCTTGTCGGAGAAGAGGGAGTTGTGGGTGGCCATGGTGGGCTCCTCGTTCGGGCAGTGAGATCAGTGGAAGGTGTCGGTGAACGTGTCGTGCGGCACCGGCGGAACCGGCTCGAGCTTCTGCACGGTCGAGGGGCTGTAGGGGTGGTTCTTCTCCGGCACCGGCTGGTCGGCCGGCGGCATGAAGACCGGCTTGCCGTCGTCGCCGAAGTACATCAGGTCGAGGTCGAACGCTCCCTGGTTCTTCTCGCCGAAGCTGACCCAGTTCTCCTCGAAGGGTGCGCGGGCCAGCTCGTAGCAGCGGAACTTCCAGATCTTCCACTCGCCGTCCTGCTTGAGGAAGTCGATCGCGTACTTGCACCAGACCCAGTGCGCCCAGACCTTCTTTCCCTGCACCTCGCCGGGCGAGTACATGTCGGGGAACTCCTTGGCGACCTCGGGGTCGGTCAGGCCCGACTCGGTGCCCGCCATCAGCCAGACGCCCTTGGCGGTCTCGCCGTCCGCGGCGACCTCGATGACCGGAGTCGTCGTGGCGTGCAGGATCAGCTTGCCCACCGGCGACGGCCGTCCCTGGTGGTAGCGGATGACGCTGTCGTACTCGGTGTACTCGCCGGCGTTCGTGTAGCGGGCACGGATGCCCTC
Source organism: uncultured Actinomycetota bacterium (assembly GCA_963717585.1). Classification (GTDB taxonomy): domain Bacteria; phylum Actinomycetota; class Actinomycetes; order Actinomycetales; family Microbacteriaceae; genus Microbacterium. Next base: position 257,613 of record CAVQWI010000008.1, read on the forward strand.
GGTGCCGCGCTTCACCCACAGCGGGATGATCTGCTCGTCCTGGAACGCGTTGTGCAGGTACATGTAGCGGTTGAAGAGGTTCTCCACCGCGCCACGGTCCTGCGCGCGCTGCGCGAGGGCCCGCACGGCGGCGACCTCCTCGCGCAGGGTGGCCAGTTCGGCCTGGAGTTCGGTGAGGGATGCCTCCACCACGGTGTCCGACATGATGCTCCTTCTGTCCGGTTCAGGCCGGGGTCGCCGTCTGCGCGACGGTCTCTTCGATGGCACGGCGCAT
>CAVQWI010000009.1:0-67983 GCA_963717585.1 uncultured Actinomycetota bacterium
CCGGCCGCTATCGCTCGCGTTCGATCATCTGCGCCCGGCCCGGGTGTCCGCTGTAGCCGCCGGTCATGCTCATGCATCCGAGCCCGACGGCGGACACCTCCAGCCCGCTGGTGCCGAGAATGCGTTTCTGGATCGTCATGCAACGCACCGTACGAGCCGAACGGATGCCGTAGGGTGCCCTGTCAGAACACCTCTCACCGAGGATGCGACCCTCGGTGACCAGTGTCCGTTGCTCATGTGCCGTCGTGGTGCGCCATCATGTCGAGCGTGTGGTGGATCGCCCGCCATGGGCTCACCCCCGCGAGGGTGCCGGTCCCGTCGACTCGCGGACGAGCAGGTGGGTCGGGATCAGTGTGGTCCCGGCGCGCGGGGGTTCACCATTCAGTATGGCGATAAGGCGGCTGGCCGCGAGACGGCCAGCGTGCTCCGTGTCGCCGGCGATCGTCGTCAGCGGTGGCGCAGTGAAATCGGCACCGAAGATGTCGTCGCACCCGACGACACTCATGTCGTCGGGAACGCGCACGCCACGTTGCCGGAGTCGCTGAAGGACCCCGATCGCGAGCAGGTCGTTGAATGCAACGCACGCGGTGGCGCCGGTGACGAGGAGAGCGTCTGCAGCCGCCATCCCGCTGGTGCGGGTCGGGGTGTATGGGCCGAGAAGAATCGGCGTGAGGGATTGCAAGCGCACCTGTTCCTCGAACTCCTTCCAGCGCCACCGGTTCTGCCATGACCCGGGTGGTCCTGACACGAAGGCGATCGTCTCGTGTCCCAGCGCCTTGAGATGATCGACGGCCTGAGTCAGCCCGGTCCGAATGTCGATGAGCACGCTCGGTATGTCTTCATGCTGGCGGTTGATCACGGTCAGTGGTAGGCGCGCGGTGGCCTCGCGAAGCGCGGTCTCATCGAGACGCGTAGCAGAGAGAATGACGCCGTCGACAATGCTTTCCAGCTGAGCAAGGGTCTCTGCCTCGGTCGAGTGGGACTCGCCGGTGTCGATCAGCAGCTGCATGAACCCGGCCGTGCGCAGCTGCTCCTGCGTCGACCGGATGATGTCGAAGTAGAACGGGTTCGTCACGTCCGGCACCAGGAGGGCCACGAGTCCCTTGCGGTCCGCCGACCGCTGCGCGGTGCTGTAACCCAGCTCGCGCGCAGCGTCCAGGATGCGCTGGCGCGTCTGCTCGTTGATCCGCCCGGGGCTGTTCAGCGCGCGCGAAACCGTTGATGCCGCGACGCCGGCGCGCTCGGCGACGTCTTTCGCCGTCACTCGCATGGATGTCCTTCCGTTGCCCTTACGTCATCTAAGCCTGTTGGAGCAATTCTGGCAACGTTTGGAAAGTAATTGACGGATCGTGCCAGCCCACGTTTCCATAGAACTGCGAGACCTGCACTCTGCTCTTTCCAATGACGTAAACGAGGAAACATGAACTCCATCACCAAGAAGGCCGGCGTGATCGCTGTAGGAGCTCTCCTGCTCACCGGCTGCGCGGCTGGCACACCCGAAACCGAGGAGTCCCCGGGCGGTGACACCGCCGCCCGAGGCGCACTGCTCACGATCGGCCAGCTCGGCGATCTCGCCTCGTGGGATCCGTCGCAGGCCCACGTCGGGCACGGTCTCGTGCCGTACCAGCTCGTTTACGACACCCTCATCCTTCGGGAGCCGGACGGTGAGCTCAGCCCCATGCTCGCGACGGAGTGGAACTACAACGACGACCGAACCGTGCTGACCGTCGATCTGCGCACCGACGTCTCGTTCTCGGATGGTGAGCCTTTCGACGCCGAGGCGGTGGTGGCCAACCTCGAGCACTTCAAGGCGGGCAACGGTCGCCAGGCAGTGCAGCTGACCCAGTTCGAGTCGGCAACCGCGGTGGACGAGGACACGGTCGAGATCAACCTCGCCCAGCCCGACCCGGCGATGGAGTACTACCTCAGTCAGGCTGCCGGCCTGATGGCCAGCCCTGCCGCGATCGAGGCGGGAACGCTCGAGACCGACCCGATCGGCACAGGCCCGTACCTGTACGACAAGGCGAACTCAGTGCGTGACTCCCAGTCCCTCTTCACCGCGAAGGAGGACTACTGGAATCCGGAGCTGCAGAAGTTCGACGAGGTCGAGCTGCGCATTCTGGTGGATGTCTCGGCACGGGTGAATGCGATCATCTCTGGGCAGGTTGACTGGACCACTCTCGAGGCGAAGTCCGCTGACCAGGCGGAGGACGCCGGGCTCGAGATCATCCCCGACTACCAGGTCGACTGGACAGGCATGACCTTCCTGGACCGTGACGGAGTCATCAACCCCGCGCTCGCCGATGAGCGCGTCCGTCAGGCCATCAACTACGCCGTCGACCGCGACACGCTGCTGGAGGAGCTGCAGCTCGGCCGCGGAACCGCCACGAGCCAGGTGTTCGGGCCTGACAGCGGCGCGTTCGTCGACGACCTCGAGGAGTACTACACGTATGACCCCGAGAAGGCGAAGGAGCTCATGGAAGAGGCCGGCTACGAGGATGGCTTCGAGCTCAAGCTTCCGGTGATCCCGGCCTTCGCGACGCAGATCACGGCGCTTGCGCAGCAGCTCGGCGAGATCGGCATCACCGTCACTCAGGAGACGGTCCCGCCGGCCAACTACGTGGCCGACGTCGTGCAGAAGAAGTTCGAAGCGTTCAACTTCAACCTCTTCCAGGGTGAGGCGTGGGTGGCGATCAACCAGATCATCTCGCCGACCGCGACGTTCAACCCGTTCGGCACCACGGCTCCCGAGCTGGAAGAGCTCATCTCCGTCGTTCAGCAGGGCGGCGAAGACAGCGCCGAGGCCGCGCAGGACGTCAACCGCTTCGTCACCGAGAACGCCTGGTTCCTGCCGCTGTACCGCATCGACCAGATCAGCGTCTTCAACCCCGAAAAGGTCACCGTCGTCGCTCAGACGCAGTCGGCGATGCCCTCCATCTACAACTTCTCCCCTGCGGAGTAGGTAGACGACGGATAGGCGGAGGCGGCGACCGCACAGAGTGCGCCAGCCGCCTCCGCCCTCCCAAATCGGAGGATCCATGCTCACGTTCACACTGCGACGCCTCGCGTCGGGTCTCGGACTGCTGGTCGTCATCTCGATGCTGACGTACACGCTGCTCTTCTTCTCAAGCACGGCCATCGCCCGCAACATCCTGGGCGAGCAGGCCACCCCCGAGCAGATCGCCCTCAAGGAGGCCGAGCTCGGTCTGAATGAGCCCCTTCCGGTGCGTTATCTCGGCTGGGCAACCGCGGCGCTGCGCGGCGACCTCGGCGAATCCTGGTTCAACAGCGAGCCCGTCACGCAGACGATCCTCAACCGCCTGCCCGTCACCCTCGTCCTCATGATCGTCTCGATCGTGCTCGTCGCGCTCATCGCTACCGCGCTCGGGGTGATCGCCGCTGTCCGTCGCGGCCGAGTGGATCAGACGGTGCAGGTCGGTGCGGTGGTCGGTGATGCGATTCCCGGGTTCGTGCTGGCCCTCGTCCTCGTCACGATCTTCGCGGTGAACCTCGGCTGGTTCCCTGCCGTCTCCACCATCCGCCCGGGGGCGGGGCCTGAGGCGTGGATCGTCTCGCTCTCCCTGCCGGTGATCGCGATCGTGCTCAACTACGTGACCTCCAGCGCCCAGCAGATCCGCAGCGCCGTCATCAAGGAACTCGACAAGGACTACGTCCGGACGCTTCGCAGCCGGGGGTTGGGCGAGCGCGAGATCGTGCTGAAGAACGTGCTGCGCAGCGCCGCGCCCGCGGGTCTCACCGTGCTCAGCCTGCAATTCATCGGCCTCCTCGGCGGCGTCATCATCTTGGAGCAGATCTTCGCGATCGCCGGGATCGGCCCCCTGTTCATCACCGCGACCACTGTCGGCGACATCCCCGTCGTCATGGGGTTGACGATCGTCGCTGTGGTGATCGTCATCATCGTGAATCTGCTCGTGGACGTCGCCCAGGGCGCCCTCAACCCGAAGGTGCGGCTGTCATGACCGACGTCATCAGAACCCCATCCGTGCCCAAGCGCTCCCAGCGCGGGACCCTCCGAAGGATGCTCCGCAACCCCCTCGGAATCCTGTCGCTCTCCCTCCTCACTCTCATCGTGCTCGCAGCCGTCTTCGCGCCCCTGATCGCACCGTTCGACCCGAACTACGCCGACGTCGGCAACACCCTCGCCGATCCGGGTGGGCAGAACCTCCTCGGCACCGACAGCGCGGGTCGCGACGTCTTCTCGCGGCTGCTGTACGGCGCACGGCTCACGCTGCTCTCGGCGCTCCTGTGCGCGATCGTCGCGATCGCGATCGGCCTTCCGGCAGGTCTGATCGCCGGCTACTACGGCGGCGCGTTCGACAGCACGTCGAACTGGTTCTCGAACATGCTGATGGCGCTCCCCGGCATCGTCGTCCTGCTGGTCGTCCGCGCGGCGCTCGGACCCTCGGTGTGGATCTCGATGATCTTCTTCGGCATCCTCATCAGTCCGAGCTACTACCGCCTGACCCGCTCCGCCGTGCAGTCCGTCCGCAATGAGCTGTACGTCGACGCCGCCCGCGTGGTGGGCCTGAGTGACGCGCGCATCATCTCGCGGCACATCCTCTCCGTCGTCAGGGCGCCGCTGATCATCCAGACGGCCCTCATCTGCGGAGTCGCGATCGCCGTGCAGAGCGGTCTGGAGTTCCTCGGGCTCGGCGACCCGACCGAGGCATCCTGGGGTTCGATGCTCGGCGACGGCTTCAGCAACATCTATGTGCAGCCCTCGCTCATGCTCTGGCCGGCCCTCGCGATCGGCATCACGATCGGCGCCCTCGTGCTGCTCGGGAATGCGATCCGTGACGCGCTCGAGGACCGCCGCGAGGTCAAGGCGCCGCGCCGGCCAGGCCCTGTGGCCGCCACTTCCGCCGCCGAAACCGCGGACCGGCAGCCGGCCGTGGTCGACGACGCCGAGGCGATCCTGCAGGTTGCCGATCTGAGCGTCGGGTACCCGAACGCCGAGGGCGAGTACACCCGTGTGGTCCGCGACGTGTCCCTCACCATCCGACCCGGTGAGGTGCTGGGCCTGGTCGGCGAATCGGGATCGGGCAAGTCGCAGACCGCGTTCTCGATCCTCGGTCTGCTGCCGCGCACCGCCCGCATCCTCTCGGGCTCGATCCGCTTCGAGGAAGTCGTCCTGGTGCGCGACGGCGAGGTCGACGCGAAGGCTGTGCTCGACGTCCGAGGTCGTCGTATCGCCTACATCCCGCAGGAGCCGATGTCGAACCTCGACCCGGCCTTCACGATCGGGCACCAGCTCACGCGCCCGATGGTGAAGCTGCTCGGCATCTCGAAGAAGAACGCTGCCGAGCGCGCGCGCGATCTGCTGCGTCGCGTGGGCATCGCCGACCCCGACCGCGTGATGAAGGGCTACGCCCACGAGATCTCGGGTGGAATGGCACAGCGCGTGCTGATCGCCGGAGCCCTCTCCTGCGAGCCCGATCTGATCATCGCCGACGAGCCGACAACGGCGCTGGATGTGACCGTTCAGGCCGAGGTGCTCGATGTCATCCGCACCATGCAGCGCGAGCTCGGCGTGGCCGTGCTGCTGGTCACCCATAACATCGGCGTGATCGCCGACATCGCCGACCGCGTTGCGGTCATGCGCCAGGGCGAGATCGTCGAGACGGGGGCGGTGGACGAGATCCTGCGGCGTCCGGCCCACTCCTACACCCGCACGCTCATGGCGAGCATGCTCGTCGGCAAGGAGCCGCTGACGCAGCTCGGCCTCGGCGGGGCGGGCACCGGCGCCGAGACGAGCGATTCCGAGGATGAGGTCGAGAAGGCCATCGACCTGGCCGACATGCAGCAACCGCTCTCGCCCGCGGCGGAGACCATCCTGCGAGAGGACATCTGATGAGCGACACCATTCTTGACGTCCGCGATCTGGTCGTGGAGTACAAGCCCAAGAAGCTGCGGGCCAAGCCCCATCGCGCGCTCCACGGGGTGTCGCTGAGCGTCGGCGAAGGACGCACGCTGGGGCTCGTCGGCGAGTCGGGCTCGGGAAAGACGACGATCGGCCGGGCCATCCTGGGTCTGGCTCCGATCGCCTCGGGCACGATCACCTTCCAGGGGGACGACATCACCCGGATCAGCCGCCAGGATCGCCGCCGGTTCAGCGGCGACCTGCAGGTCATCTTCCAGGACCCGTACACGTCGCTGAACCCTGCGATGGATGTCGGCGACATCCTGGCCGAGCCGCTCGGCGTGCAAGGTATCGCGCGCGATGAGGCCCGCAGACGCGTGGTGACCCTGCTGGACCGCGTGGGGCTGCCGTCGAGCGCGATCAACCGCCAGCCGAACGAGTTCTCGGGCGGCCAGCGGCAGCGCATCGCCATCGCCCGGGCGCTCGCGCTCGATCCGAAGCTCATCGTGTGCGACGAGCCCGTCAGCGCCCTCGACCTCACCACGCAGGCACGTGTGCTCGATCTTCTGCTGGAGATCCAGCAGGACACCGGGGTGGCCTACCTGTTCATCTCGCACGATCTCGATGTCGTCCACCACATCAGCCACGATGTGGCCGTGCTCTACAAGGGAGAGATCGTCGAGAACGGTCCGGCGGCCGAGGTCACCCGCACGCCGCAGCACCCGTACACGAAGCAGCTTCTGCTGGCCTCGCCGGTCCCCGATCCGACCGAGCAGCGCATCCGTCGTGACCAGCGGCTCGCGCTCAAGACCTCGCTCGACGCCGCCTGACCCCCCGACAGAGAGACGAACAGTGCTCAAGCCCATCTCCACTCCCACCCGCGAACTCATCCGCCTCGACGGGCTGTGGCGCTTCGCACTCGACGACGTCGCCACGCCCGAGCCGTGGGCCGACGAACTCGAGACCGCCCTCGAGGCTCCGGTCCCGGCCAGCTACAACGATGTTTTCGCCGACCAGGCGATCCGCGACCACGTCGGCTGGGTCTGGTACCAGCGGACGGTGCGGGTGCCGCGAGGGTGGGCCGGTGAACGTGTGGTGCTGCGCGTGGATGCCGCCACCCATGAGGGCGTGGTTTACGTCGACGGCAGCAAGGTCGCCGAGCACGTCGGCGGATACACGCCGTTCGAGGCCGACGTCACCGACCTGGCGCGTGCGGGCGAAGAGGTTCGGATCACGATCGGCGTGAACAACGAGCTGACGAACGAGACGATCCCTCCGGGGATGATCTCGACGACCGCGGCGGGCCGGCGCAAGCAGGCCTACCGCCACGACTTCTACAACTACGCGGGACTGGCTCGCTCCGTAATCCTGTACTCGGTGCCCGCGACGCGGGTGACGGACGTCACCGTGACGACCGACGTCGACGGGTCGACCGGCGTCGTGGAGTACCGCGTCGAGACCCTCGGGCGACGCCGAGGTCCGCGTCGTCCTCTCCGACGCCGCCGGCACCGAGGTCGCGGCCGCGGACGGCGCGTCGGGCCGGATCACCGTGGCGGATGCGGAACTCTGGCGCCCAGGACGGGGCTATCTTTACGACCTGCGGGTGGAGCTGCGCGAGGGCGGGAGCATCGCGGACGTCTACGAGCTGCCTGTCGGCATCCGCTCCGTCCGCATCGACGGCATGCGGTTCCTCATCAACGGCGAGCCCTTCACCTTCCGGGGTTTCGGCAAGCACGAAGACAGCGCATTCCGCGGCCGCGGGTTCGACAACGTCGTCATGGTGCATGACTTCTCGCTCATGGAGTGGATCGGCGCGAACTCATTCCGGACTTCGCACTACCCGTATGCCGAGGAGTTCCTGGACTACGCCGACCGCCACGGGATCGTCGTGATCGACGAGACGGCGGCAGTCGGTCTCAACCTCGGCATCGGCGGCGGGTTCCACGGTGCCGTCAGCGAGCCTGCCTTCTCGCCGACGATGTTCAACGACAAGACGCAGTCGGCGCACGCCCAGGGCATCCGCGAACTGATCGACCGCGACAAGAACCACCCGAGCGTCGTGATGTGGTCGATCGCCAACGAGCCCGAGTCAGTCGAGGAAGGCGCTCGAGAGTACTTCGAGCCACTCGTCGAGCTCGCGCGTGAGCTCGACCCGTCCCGACCGCTCACCTATGCGAACGAGTACCGGGGCACCTTCCATAACGACCGCCTGGCCGACCTGTTCGACGTGATCTGCCTGAACCGCTACTACGGCTGGTACAACGAGACGGCAGACCTCGATTCCGCGGCCATCAAGCTCGAGGCCGAGCTGCGCGGCTGGGAATCGACGTTCGGCAAGCCGATCATCATCACCGAGTATGGCGCCGACACGCTCGCCGGACTCCACGCCGTGGGCACACAGGTGTGGAGCGAGGAGTACCAGGTCGCGCTGCTGCGCACGTACCACGAGGTCTTCGATCGCGTCGATGCCGTCGTCGGTGAGCAGGTCTGGAACTTCGCCGACTTCCAGACCTCGCAGGGCATCATCCGGGTGGACGGCAACAAGAAGGGTGTCTTCACCCGCGACCGGCGTCCGAAGGCTGCCGCGTTCGCTCTGCGCGAGCGCTGGCTCGCCGCCGGCGAGGCGGATACGGGGTCCGGCAGGTGACCGATCACTCCCCGTTGACCGCGGTCGTAGGTCGCGGCATCCCGTCAGGTGATGCGCTCCTGCCGGCGGACGCACCCACGCGCGAGATCGCCCGCGAGTTGTACGACGAAGTCGCTACTGCCCCGATCATCTCGCCCCACGGTCACGTCGATCCACGGCTTCTTCTCGACGACCAGCCGTTCCGGGACCCTGCAGAGCTGCTGATCACTCGCGATCACTACGTGACGCGGATGCTGCATTCGGCTGGACTGGAACTCGGGGAGTTGGGGCTCGACCCGAGCCGCACTGTCGACCCCCGGAAGATCTGGCGCCGCCTGGCGGAGAACTGGCATCGCTTCGCCGGTACCGCGAGCGGATACTGGCTGACGCACGAGTTGTCGTCATTGTTCGGCGTCGACGAAGAGCTCGACGAGGGTTCTGCCGATCGCATCTACGACCGCATTTCGTCCGCATTGCAGAAGCCGGAGTTCCGCCCGCGTGCGCTCTTCGACCGGTTCGGCATCGAGGTGCTCGCGACGACGGACGATCCGCTCGACGACCTCGCACCCCACCGCGCGCTGGCCGCGGATCCGTCATTCGCGGGGCGGGTGCTGCCGACCTTCCGCCCCGACGCCTACCTCGATCCGGACGCGCCCGCGTTCGCCGCGGACGTCTCGCGACTCCTCGCGGCGACCGGCGAGCAGTCGACATTCGCCGGCTACCTGGCAGCCTTCGCCGCGCGTCGCGCGCACTTCGTGGCGGCGGGCGCCGTCTCGGCTGATCACGGCGTGCTGGAGCCGTTCACCGTGGATCTCGATCCCGCCGCTGCGGAGGAGCTCTTCCGACGGGCGATGGCGGGGGACCTGGACGCCGCGGGAGCACGCCTGTTCCGCGGGCACATGCTCTTCCAGATGGCGCGGATGAGCGTTGACGACGGTCTGGTCATGACCGTCCATCCCGGCGTACGTCGGAATCACCATGGGGCGACCTTCAAGCGTTACGGCGCCGACACGGGGCACGACATCCCTGTGCGAACGGAGTACACCGAGAACCTTCGTCCGCTGCTCGAGGCGTTCGGCACCGCGCCCGGCTTCCACCTCGTGCTCTTCGCCGTCGACGAAACGGTCTACTCCCGTGAGATCGCCCCGCTCGCGGGGTTCTACCCGAGCGTCTACGTGGGTGCGCCATGGTGGTTCCTCGACGCCCCCGATGCGATCCTCCGGTGGCGCTCCGCGGTCACCGAGACGGCGGGCTTCTACCGCTCGAGCGGATTCATCGACGACACTCGCGCCTTCCTCTCCATCCCGGCGCGTCATGACACCGCTCGCCGACTGGATGCGTCGTTCCTTGCGCGTCTGGTCGTGGAGGGGCGCGTCGCGCTCGCCACGGCGCACCGCATCTCCCGCGACCTGGTCGGAACCATTCCCCGTGAGGTGTTCAAGCTGTGACCGAAGCGAACACCGCCGCACCCGCCGATGCTCCGCGCCGGCCCGTGCGGATCGTGCACATCGGCTTGGGGCGTTTCTTCCGGGCACACCAGGCCTGGTACACCGCGAGGGCGACGGATGCCGCCGACTGGGGCATCGCCGCGTTCACGGTGCGGAGCCCCCGGGCTGCCACTGAGCTCGCCGCCCACGGCTTCTCGTACCCACTCACCGTTCGCGGACCCGACGGTGACACCGAGGAACGGATCGACAGCGTCGTGGCGGCGCACGACGGTGCGGATGTCGAAGCGCTCCGTCGCTACCTGGCCTCCCCGGAGGTCGTGGTGGTCACCCTCACCGTCACCGAAGGCGGGTACGGACTCGACGCCGACGGCGACCCCGACCTCGCCGACGCTGAGGTGCAGCAGCGATCTCGACGCGCTGCGCGCCGGCGCCACCACCGCTCAGACGGTGCTCGGCCGCTTGGTCCTCGGCCTGGATGCCCGCCGACGGGCCGAGGTCGGACCGATCGCGATCGTGCCGTGCGACAACATCCCCGACAACGGCGCGTTCGTGGCGCGCGGTGTGACCGGGTTCGCGGCGCGGGTCGACAGCGGTCTCGCGGACTGGATCCGCTCGCACGTCTCGTTCGTGAGCACGTCGGTCGACCGCATCACACCGCAGGCCGCCGAGGGTGAGATCGTGACCGAGCCGTTCACCGACTGGGTGCTGGCAGGGGAGTTCCCTGCCGGGCGGCCGCGCTGGGAGAGTGCCGGCGCCCGCTTCGTCGATGACATCGAGCCATGGGAGAACCGCAAGCTCTGGCTCCTCAACGGGGCACACTGCGTCCTCGCCTTCACGGGCATCCCCAAGGGGCTCGAGACGGTGTCGGACGCGATCGCCGACCCGGAATGCCGCGCGCTGGTCGAAGACTTCTGGTCCGAGGCCGTCGCCTGCCTGCCTCCTGGCACGGAGCACGAGGACTATCGCGAGCAGCTCGTCGCCCGATTCGCCAACCGCCGCATCGTCCACCGGCTCAGCCAGATCGCGACGGGAGCGACCTCGAAGGTCCAGTTCCGCTTCGCCGCGGTCGCCGAACGTACGCTCGATGCCGGCCGCACTCCCGCTGCCAGTGCCGAGGCGACCGCGGCGTGGATCGACTGGCTGGCCACCGCACCTTCGGAGTCGGATCCGCGGGCGGGCGAGCTGGCCGCTGCGGCGGCATCCGACGACCCGATCGTCGCCCTCATCGCGGTCGTGTCCCCGCGGCTCGCCGCATCCGAATCGTTCGTCGCGCGAGTGCGCGCTGCGACGCGCACGCACACCGACCTGCTCACGCACGGCGTCGCTGCCGTTCCCTCATCCCCTAGGAGAGCATCATGATCATCGACAAGGCCGAGGTCATCGTCACGAGCCCCGACCGCAACTTCGTGACGCTCAAGCTCACGACCGACGACGGGCTTACGGGTCTGGGCGACGCCACCCTCAACGGGCGCGAACTCGCCGTGGTCGCCTACCTCCGAGAGCACGTGGTGCCGCTGCTCCTCGGAGCTGACGCCTCGAAGATCGAGGACACCTGGCAATTCCTCTACCGGTCGGCGTACTGGCGCCGCGGCCCCGTCACCATGGCGGCGATCGCATCGGTCGACATGGCGCTCTGGGACATCAAGGGCAAGGCGGCCGGGATGCCGGTCTACCAGCTCCTCGGTGGAGCGAGCCGCGACGGACTGATGGCCTACGGACACGCGTCGGGCAAGGAGCTGCCTGAATTGTTCGACTCGATCCGCCAGCACCAGGAGCAGGGGTACAAGGCCATCCGTGTGCAGACCGGCGTGCCGACATTGAAGGCCATCTACGGCATCGCAGCGCAGGGCGCGGATGTCGGGGACGCGACTGTCCGTTACGACCACGAGCCGGCACGCCGCGGCGCGAAGCCTGTTGAGGAGGATTGGGACACGCGCGCCTACCTCAACCACTTGCCGGGAGTGTTCGAGGCCGTCAGAAACGAGTTCGGCCCCGACATCCCGCTGCTGCACGACGGGCACCACCGGATGACCCCGATACAGGCTGCGAGGCTGGGCAAGGATCTCGAGCCGTACGATCTGTTCTGGCTGGAGGACTGCACCCCGGCCGAGAATCAGGAGGCGCTCCGCCTGGTGCGCCAGCACACCACCACGCCTCTCGCAATCGGTGAGATCTTCAACACCATCTGGGACTTCAAGGACATCATCCGCGACCAGCTCATCGACTACGTCCGCGGCGCAGTCACCCACATGGGGGGAATCTCACCGCTCAAGAAGACGCTCGACTACGCGGCGATGTACCAGATCAAGTCGGGCATGCACGGGCCGACCGACATCTCGCCGGTCGGCATGGCCGCCGCGATGCACCTCGGGCTCGCCATCCACAATTTCGGTATCCAGGAGTACATGAAGCACGGAGACAAGACGGACCAGGTGTTCGAGCAGTCGTTCACCTGGACGGACGGTTTCCTCCATCCCGGGGAGAACCCTGGTCTGGGTGTCGAGCTGAACGTCGACGAGGCGGGCAAGTACCCGTACGAGCAGGCCTATCTTCCCTACAACCGGCTCCTCGACGGCACGGTCCACGACTGGTGAGCCACACCGGCGCACCGCTCCAGATCGCCGTCATGGGCGTGGCTGGTGCGGGCAAGACCACGATCGGGCGGGCATTGGCCGCGGCGCTCGAGGTCACCTTCATCGACGCCGACGACCTGCATCCGCCATCCAATGTCAGAAAGATGTCCGCGGGTGTGCCGCTCGAAGACGAAGACCGCTGGCCTTGGCTCGATCTGGTGGGCTCCGCCGTCGCGCGCGAGACGGGGGGTGTGGTGGTGGCGTGCTCGGCACTCAGGAAGCGATATCGCGACGCGCTGCGCGAGCGGGCGCCCGCGCTGGTCTTCGTGCACCTGGCGCCATCGCCGCTCGTGCTGGAGGCACGACTCGCCGCACGCGCCGACCACTTCATGCCTCCGAGCCTGCTCGCCTCTCAGCTCGAGACCCTGGAGCCCCTCGAAGGCGAGGCCGGTATGACCATCGAGGCGACGGGGGCGGTCGACGAAGTCGTCTCGGCGATTTGCGCACGTCTCGTGGGCAAGGCGCAAGGGCGAGCAACCTCATGACAACGCGAGGCCCGGCGGGAGGGTCGATCCGCCGCCGTCGCACGACCTACGACATCGATCGCGTTGCCGAGTCCTCGGCTGTCCAGCTGGCAAGGAGGCGGAGAGCGTCGTGGGAGGCGGTGCCGGGTTCGGCGGTGTAAGCGACCAGCAGCAGCTCGCGAGCTGAGGACAGCTCCATTGCTTCGTAGTCGAGGTCGAGGTCGCCGACTGTCGGGTGCGTGATGCGCTTGATGCCGGTGCGGTGCTCGCGGACGTCGTGGGAGGCCCACAGTGTGCGGAACGCATCGCTTCGCGTGGAGAGTTCACCGACGAGGTAGCTGAGTGCTCGGTCGTGTGGCGCGCGTCCTGCCTCGGAGCGCAGCAGTGCGACGGTCTGCTGCGCGGCGTCGTCCCAGTCCCGGTAGAAGGCGTGAGCTCGTTCGTCGAGGAAGACGAACCTGCCGAAGTTGGCCGGGCGCTGCGGCTGCACGTACATCTCGGAGAAGACCGCGTGGCCGAGCCGGTTGGTGGCGAGGATGTCGAGGCGGCCATTCTGAACGAACGCCGGAACGTCGTGCATCGCGTCCAGGAGTTGCTGCACCCCCGGCCTCACCTGCTGTGGCTTCGCGGCACCCCGTCGCCGCTGGGGATGGATGCCTTCGTTCGCGGCGCGGGCGAGGTCATACAGGTGCGCATGTTCGGCGGCATCCAGTCGCAGTGCGCGACTGACGCCCTCGAGCACAGCCTCCGACACTCCCCGCGCGTTGCCGCGCTCCAGACGCGTGTAGTACTCGACACTCACGCCCGCGACCAGTGCGACCTCCTCGCGGCGGAGCCCTGGCACGCGACGCCGTCCGCCGAAGTCGGGGATGCCGACCTGGTCGGGGGTGAGTCTGGCCCGCCTGGTGGTCAGGAACTCCCGGATGTCGTTCGGAGTGTCCATGCCCCGAATCTACGTCAGCGCCATGACGGCGAGGGGGTCCCTGGCGTTAACCGGATAGGCGCGGTCTGCCTCGCTGGCGGAGAACCGCATTGACTGGACGCACGGCAACCGATCGGCAACCCTCGGGCCGGTCCGCGCACTCACCAAAGGATCATGACATGAAGCACGTCTCCCTCGGCTCTCTCGACGTCTCCCGCATCGGTCTCGGCGCGATGACGATGGCCGGCACCTACACCTCCGAAGGCGCCCTCGACGACGCCGAGTCGATCCGCACCATCCATCGCGCTCTCGATCTCGGCGTCACCCACATCGACACCGCAGAGATCTACGGCCCTTTCCTCAGCGAGGAGATCGTCGGACGCGCCATCGCCGGCCGACGCGACCAGGTCGTGGTGGCCACGAAGTTCGGGCTCGTCTCCCACTCCGGTGGCGGAGCGGGCGTCGTCGACAGCAGCGCCGCGAACGTGAAAGCCGCGGTGGAAGGCTCACTCCGGCGGCTCGGCACCGACCACATCGACCTTACTACCAGCACCGGGTGGACCGGAACACGCCGATCGAGGAAACCGCTGCCGCGGTCGCCGACCTGATCGCGGAGGGCAAGGTGCTGCACTTCGGACTGTCGGAGGCAAGCCCGGACACCATCCGCCGCGCTCACGCCATCCAACCCGTGACCGCGCTGCAGACGGAGTACTCCCTGTGGACGCGTGACGTGGAAGCCGACATCCTTCCGCTGCTGCGCGAGCTCGGCATCGGCCTCGTCCCCTATTCGCCGCTCGGTCATGGACTGCTGACCGGGCAGATCCGCACCGTCGACGACTTCCCCGACGACGACTGGCGGAAAACGAATCCACGATTCACGGGCGAGAACTTCCAACGAAACCTGGTCATCGTCGACGAAGTCCGAGCGATCGGCAGCGAGATCGGTGCGACCCCGGCGCAGACTGCTCTTGCGTGGCTCCTCGCCCGCGGCAGCGACATCGCCCCGATCCCCGGCACCCGCCGAGTGTCTCGCGTCGAGGAGAACACCGCCGCCGACCGTATCGAGCTCACTTCGGACCAACTCGACCGGCTCGACAACCTCACGCCTGCCTTCGGTGCACGCCACGACGACGCGAACATGGCCAGTATCGACGCGTGAGCGGGCGGCGGAGACGGAGGGTTCTTGGACCTCCGTCGTGTGACGCGAGAAGCGTGCGGCATCCACCGTGTTCGCTACGGATACATTCCCGTCATCGCCTGGTTCGACGAGTGGCGCGTCGCGTAGATCTCGTCCGACCTGGTGAGGCGGCCCGCCAACTTCGCCTTGGCTCAGGCGTTTTGGGTGTTGGAAACGCATTCGCCACCGGACGGAGAGCACTTCGCCTACGTCGACTGCCCGATGGGCAGCGAGCTCGCTGTGAACCGGAGGCATAGTGTGGCGTCGTGGTAGACACGAACCGCGTCACGCTCCTGCTGGCCTCCATCGAGCACCTCGAAGCGCTGCAGGAGAGCCGGGAAGCCTTGGCCGGGTTGCTGGGATCGCCCGTTCCCGATGGCTGGCCGGCGTTCCCCGAAGCAGTGGAGTTCACGCTCAGCCGGCTCCGCCGTCCCGGTGGCGACGACGGCTGGTCGATGCACTTCTTCATCGACGCGGAAACCGGTCTGCTCATCGGATCCGGTGGTTACGTCTCCGCTCCCGATGAGAACGGCGTGGAGATCGGATACGAGATCGCGCCGATGTTCCGTAACCGCGGTCTGGGAACTGCCGCGGCGGCGGCGCTCGTGGCAAAAGCGGAAGTCCGCGGAGTCGCGGTCGTCACAGCCCACACTCTTCCAGAAGACGGAGGGTCCACGCGGATTCTGACGAGCCTGGGATTCCGGCGTGCGGCAGATGTGTCCGACCCCGAGCAGGGTGTCGTGTGGAGCTGGGTCCGACCACCGCAGCACTCTGCGAATGCGTCTGCCCTATAGTCACCTCTCCAGGATGACTCGAACCTGCTCTCGGATGTCGCCGACGATCTCATCGACGCTGAGGGTCGCGTTCGCGCTCGAGGCCATGCTTACGAACATGATGGCCGACACGATCCGAGCGAGGTTCGCCGCATCTCCTTCGGCGATCTGCCGAGCTCTGCGCAACACCCCGGCGATCGCTTCTCCGGTGCGCGCGGCGATCGCGAGGGCTTCGGCATGCTGGGGCTCGTCGGGGTCGCCGAATGCCATCTCGCGCAGATAGCTGCGGCCGTTGTCGATCTGGATGCGGTTGCAGTCGACGATCGGCCGGACGATCGCCATGACGGCATCCAGTGCGCCAGGAGTGGCCTCGGCATCCGCGCATCCACGGTCGAGCGCCTCGGCGTAGTGCGCGTTCTGCACCAGCAGGAGCAGTTCGCCCTTGGTCTTGGCGTAGAGGAACAGCGTTCCGGCGCCGATGTCGGCACTGTCAGCGATCTGCTGCGTGGTGACCTCGTCGATGCCGTGCTCGGCGAAGAGCTCGCTTGCCGCAGCAACGATGCGGTCCAGCTTCTCCTGCTTGTTCCGCTCGCGGCGTCCGACGGACCTCGAGGAGACAGTCATGACAACCCCTTCCGGGCGAGGATCCAGCTCTCGGCTCAGTTCTGAGCGTAGTCACCCGAGTGAGCCGCTTCGGCCCGGCAGACGTGTGTGCCGCGTGGTCAGCGGCCGAGGAAGTCCACCGCGATCGGGGCGAACCGATCGTGGAATTGGAAGATCCCGCCGTGACCGGAGTCGGGGTAGATGATCACTTCGGATCCCTTGATGCGGCGATGGAGATCTTCCGAGAGCACCGAGGGAACCATGCGGTCGTTGTCACCATTGGCGATGAGCGTGGACAGCGTCAGCATCGACAGATCCGACGGTGCGGAACGGCCGAAGTCGCGGATGGCCTTCAGCTGGGTCTGGAAAGCGCGAGTGCTGATCGGCTCGTCGCGGTCGAGGGTTCGCTCCCGCAGTCGGGCGATGAACGCCTTCGCCGCGCGCTTGCCGACTGTGTTGCGGTTGAAGAACAGGAACTCCTTCGGGTCCGACCGGGTGAGGGTCGCACGCAGCACGTCCCAGTAGGTCGTGGCGACGACCTTGTCCATATCCTTGCCGCCTCGCGGACCGGTGCCGGTGAGCACCAGCCTGCGGACGAGGTCGGGATGCTTCAGCACCAGGTCCTGCGCGATCATGCCGCCCATCGAGAAGGAGAAGATGTCGATCCTGTCGAACCCGAGCGCTTCGATGAACGTGTGCGCGTCGTCGGCCATCGCCTCGATGGTGGCCGGCACCCGCCCGGTCGACGCGCCGACACCCGTGTTGTCGAAGGTGATCACGTGCCGGTTCTGAGCGATGGGATCGATGATGCGCGGGTCCCAGTTGTCCAGGGTCGCGGCAAGGTGAACGAAGAACACCACGGGGATGCCGCCCTTCGGGCCCAGCTCGCGATAGGCGTAGGTCGTACCGGCGGCGGTGACGGTGCGCGTGGGCGCTTCGGCGTAGGACGTGATCACCGAGTCCGTCGAACGGTCTGTGTTGCTCGTCATTTCTGGACCTCCTGATAGATGGCTGCGGAGCGCCGATCGGCCTCCGACGCGTCATTGACCCTGACGACGGCTTTGCCCCGGATGCCGCCACGAGCGAGCGACCGGAGAGCTTGGGGTGTCTCCTCGAATGGAACGACCTTGCCGACGAGCGGGCGGATCACGCCGTCGTCGATGAGCGTCGCGATCTGGCGAAGCTGATCGCCGCTCGCGCGCACGAACAGGAATTCGTATGCCACACCGAGCCTCCTCGCCTGAGCGCGGATGCCGCGGCTGAGCGCGGCCACCGCGAAGCGCAGAAGAGGATTCAGGCCGGACCGGCGGGCGAATTCGGGGTCGGCCGGCCCGGCGATGCCGATCACCGTGCCGCCTCTCTTGAGAATGCGGAGCGACTTCTTGAGCACGTCACCGCCGAGACTGTCCAGGACGAGGTCGTAACCGCTCAGCAGCTGTTCGAAGTCCTCTGAGCGATAGTCGATGACGGTGTCTGCGCCGAGTTCGCGAAGGAAGTCAGCATCGGCCACACTTGCGGTGGTGGCGACGGTTGCGCCGAGATGTTTGGCGAGCTGGATCGCGATGGAGCCCACCCCGCCCGCACCGGCGTGGATGAGCACCTTCGCGCCGCGCTTGACCTTGCCCCGCTCGACAAGCGCCTGCCATGCGGTCAGGGCCACCAGGGGCAGCGAACCTGCTTCCTCCATGGTGATCGAGATCGGCTTCATCGCTACATCGGCTTCAGCGACGGCGATGCGCTCGGCGAACGCACCCATCCGCTCCGTCCGAGGATGGGCATAGACCTCATCGCCGGGTGTGAAGCCGCGGACGTCGCGCCGACGGCGATGACCGTACCGGCAAGGTCGTTGCCGAGGACCAGGGGGAGTCGATAGGGGAGGATCTGCCGAAACTCACCCCGCCGAATCTTCTCATCGAGGTGATTCAGCCCGGCCGCCTCGACACGAACAAGCACGTCACCCGGCCCGACGATCGGCTCGGCGACGTCCGCCTCGTGCAACGGCCGCCCGTACTTGTTGACGGTAAACGCCTTCATGCTCTCCTCCTCCGGATCGACAAAACCGAGCGTACTCGAATATGAGTGTACTCACAAATCGAGTCGAAGGAAGGACGAATAAGGCGGGGCGAACTCCCGTTGCGAGCATCCGGCCTCAAGACCGGCAGCCTCGAGCAGGACCCAGGCGGATGCTGGTCGAAGGACTCAGATCGGGCGGTGTCAGCCGGCGCTCTCCGCACCGACTCCGACCTGGCGGTCGCGGTACTTGGCCATGGTCAGCTGGTTGGTTCGGTGGTAGCCCGCGAGCTTGCGGTACGCGAGCGTTCGCTCCACGGCGATGGTGACGAGCATCTCCGGCTCGTAGGCGATCCTCTGCCCGGTGTTCAGAAGGGCCAGGGTCACGTCCAAGTCCTCACTGATCACACCATCTCCGGTCGTCACGAGGTCTCGGATGCGAGTCCACGCCGTCTGGCTGAGTGCCATGTTGTGGCCATACATCACCGGTCCGCTGCCGATCATGGCCTTGTGAACCGCGCGGAACGCGCCGTATGCGGCGCGACCGACCACCCGATCGCCGAATGAGAGTCGGGTGAAGCCGGCCGGACCCGTGAGGCCGGCCAGTTCCGGGTCGGTCTGGAAGGCGCGGCGGATCGCTCGCGCCCAGTCCGGGGTGACGATCGTGTCAGCGTCGATCCGGGCGATGAGGGCGGCAGTCGCCGCATTGAAACCCGTATTCCGGGCATACGTGATGCCCGGCCGCGGCTCGGCCACGACGACCACCCCGGCATGCGATCGGGCGGAGGCTGCAGTGCCGTCACTCGAGTCGTTGTCGACGACGATGATCTCATCGACGGGGTCTGATTGATCCGCCAGGGCGTGCAGGCAACGCTCGAGGAGTTTCTCCTCATTGCGCGCCGGGATGACGACGCTCAAGGTCATTCGTTCGCCGATCACGCGCCTGACGCTACGCGGACAGGCCGTCGAGACGAGACCGTATTGACATCACTGTGGGTGAGGGGTAGCGCTATCGCGCGCAAGATGCCCACCGCCGCGGGCGCATCTGGCCCACCTTCTCCCGGCGCCGACCCTCTCTGCCCGTTCGCGCATTTACAACGTCGTAAAGATTCTCTTTACAACGTAGTAATCGATGCGTAGCGTTGCGCTCGACGAGCTGCCTTCCGGCGCTCAGCGGCGTTCAAGGAGGAACAGTGATGAGAGCTTTGCAAGCGGGCAGACAGACCGGAGGGACCTGGACGGGTCCAGCCCCGCTCTTCAGACCGGTCGCGGCATTGGTGCTCGCGTTGGCGATGGTGTTGGGGATGTCGGCCGTGGCGGCGCGGGCCGACGAAGTGGATCTGACCCCGGGACCGACCGTCGTCGCGGATCCCGATTCGCCCACCGGGTACACGGGACACTTCGTCTATTACAACCCGACAGCTACCAGCGTGCGGTTCGTCGCCGACATCCTGCTGCGCGATTGGGAGAATCCCGCCAGCCCGACCATCTATCAGCCGTCGCAGTATCGGCCCGGTCTGATGCGCGGAGGCGGCGCGTACGACGTGCAGATGACCAATGTCGGCGACGGATACTGGGTCACCGATGTGCCACTTGCCGCCGGCGTCAACCAGTACTGGTTCTACGTCAACAACAACACGAACACGTGGGTGAGCGATCCGGCGAATTCGCCGATCTACGCACCGGACGGCCTGACAGGGAACGCCCGGCGCGCCTTCAACGCGGTCTACGTGCCGTACGACGCGGAGAAGCAGAACTATGCACCGATGGCCGCGCGGGAGATCGAGAACCCGAGGGCCGATTCGCCGAAGGGCACATGGAGCTACGTACCGATTCAGATCGGCACTGCTGCGCGGACCCTGGGCGTGTACCTCCCGCCGGGGTACGACGCGAACCGCGCCGAGCCGTACAAGACGATCTACATGCAGCACGGCAGCGGCCAGGATCAGTCCGACTGGCTGAACATCGGCAGCGTGCCGATCATCATGGACAACCTGCTTCAGGACGGTCTCACCGAACCCGCAGTCATCGTGACGACGAACTCCGCGTACATGGGAGCCTCCCCGTACAACAACCTGACCAACGTCATCGTCCCGTTCGTCGAGAGCAACTACAACGTCTCGACGGATCGGATGGATCGCGCGTTCGCGGGCCTGTCGATGGGAGCGCAGATGACGACCAACATCATCAACAACAACCCGCTGCGCTTCGGCTACTACGGAGTGTGGAGTTTCCGCGCGGGGATCAATGCCAACACGGTGAATCTCAAGCAGGCGTACATCCACATCGGCTGCGGCATCTGGGACAACCTGAACCTGTGCGCAACCCAGACGCAGCTCAACGGCTTGGTCGGCAAGGCTAACTTCAAGAACACGGTTGTCGCCGGTGGCCATGACTTCAACGCCTGGCCACAGCTGTTCACGACCTTCGCTCGGGACTACGTGTGGCAGAGGGGAGCGTTCGTGAACGGCGCCCCGGTCTGGAATGCGGGCGGCGAGTCGCAGTCGGTCGACGAGAACCGCACGCTGTCCTTCGGCGTCGAGGCAATTGACCCCGACGGCGACGCGCTGACGTACACCGCCACTGATCTGCCTGCCGGCGCGAGCTTCGACCCGGAGACGAGGCAGTTCTCGTGGACGCCTGATTACACCCAGGCCGGGCAGTACACGGTCATTTTCACGGCCAGTGACGGGGACCGCTCGTACAGCCTCTCGACAGCCAAGGAGGTGGTGATCAGCGTACGAGACGTGACGGTCGCTGAGCAGGTCTCCGGCCTGAGGGCGGCCGTGGCAGCTCTGACCGTGAACGGCGGCCTCAAGAAGGCCCTGACAGTGAAGCTGGATCAGGCGACCAAGCTTCTGGCCGACGGCGATTCCGCTGGCGCAGTGAGCCTGCTCTCGGCCGACTTCGCGGGCCAGGTCAACAGCCTGCTGAGCGAAGGCAAGCTGACCTCCGAGCAGGCTGCGGCGCTGATTCGCGCAGCGGAGGAGACGATCCTGAACATCACGTCTTAGGAGTCTTCGATCCGAATACGGGGTTGCTGGCAGATCGCACGATCTGCCAGCAACCCGCCACGCCCGCGGTCGGATTCGCGGGGAGGCGACGTCTCGTCGCCCCTTTCGGCAGTCGAGCCAGCCGATCGCCGACATCCCTTTTACAACGTCGTAAAAAACTTCTTTACAACGTAGTAATTCATCAGTTAGCCTGACCGCGACGAGCCGCCTTCCGGCGCTCGGGGGGCGTTCAAGGAGGAACAGTGATGAGAGATTTGCAAGTGAGCAGAGATCCCGGAGGGGTCTGGGACAGGAGTGCTGACGGTCGATCCCGGCTCCTGAAACTGGCCGCCGCAGTGATGCTCGCTCTGGCCATGGTGCTGAGCATGTCGGCCGTGGCAGCGCGTGCGGACGAGGTGGATCTGACCCCGGGACCCACTGTCGTGGCGGACCCCAATTCGCCGACCGGCTATACGGGGCACTTCGTCTACTACAACCCGACCGCCACCAGTGTGCGGTTCGTCGCCGACATCATGCTGCGCAACTGGGAGGACCCCACCGACTCGAAGATCTACACGCCCTTCGAGTACAAGCCGGGCCTGATGCGCGGGGGCGGCGGGTACGACGTGGAGATGACCAACGCCGGCAACGGCTACTGGGTCACCGATGTGCCCCTCGCCGCCGGCGCCAACCAGTACTGGTTCTACGTCAACAACAACACGAACCTGTGGGTGGCTGACCCGGCGAACTCGCCGATCTTCGCCCCGGACGGACTGACGGGCAACGCCCGGCGCGCCTTCAACAAGGTGCACGTGCCCTACGACCCGGTAAAGCAGAACTACGCGCCCCTCGAGGCCCGTCAGATCGAGAACCCGCGGCCGGACTCGCCGAAGGGCACGTGGAGCTACGTTCAGATCCAGGCTCTGCCCCCGCTCGGCGGCACCATCCCGCGCACCATCGGCGTGTACCTCCCGCCGAACTACGACCCGAACCGCGCTGAGCCGTACAAGACGATCTACATGCAGCACGGCGGCGGCCAGGATCAGTCCGACTGGATGAACATGGGCGATGTCCCGGTCATCATGGACAACCTGATCCAGGACGGCACCACCGAGCCCGCGATCGTCATCACGACGAACACGAACTACCTCGGCGCGCCCAACCTGGGCTACCCCAACCTGCGCGACGTCGTGATCCCCTTCGTCGAGGCGAACTACAACGTCTCCACGGAAGCGATCGACCGCGCGTTCGCGGGCCTGTCGGCGGGTTCCTTCGTCACGCAGAACATCATGCGCTACGACACCCTGAGGTTCGGGTACTACGGTCCCTGGAGTGGAGGCGCACAGGCAGTGCTTGCCACTGTTCCGAACATCGACAAGCCCTACATCCTGTACGGCGGCGGTCGATGGGACTTCGGTCTGCCCAACGCGAACACAGTGGCCGCTCTGGATAACGTTGCGTTCGTCGAGAACGTGGTGGTCGCGGGAGCCCACGACTTCAACGCGTGGAACCAGCTGTTCACGATCTGGGCCAGGGACTACCTGTGGCAGCCGGAGGCCTTCATCGCTGACGAGGTCAACGCGCTGAAGGGCGCTGTGGCCGCGACGAGCCTGAACAAGGGCAACCTCAACGCCCTCACCGTGAAGCTCAACCAGGCATACTCGCTGGTAGACAAGGACGACAATGCCGGCGCCGTCGAGGTGCTGAACGGATTCGTCGCTCAGGTCAATGAGTTCACGACCGCCGGAAAGCTGACTCCGGAACAGGCAGCCACTCTGCTTCCGATCGCTCAGCAGCTCATCTCGAATTTGGGGTACTGGCAGTAATCGCAAGTCGATATGGGTTGCCGGCGGCGCATGTCGCCGGCAACCCATATCTCTGCCGTCGTACAAATGGCGCCCGGGCGTGCGCGACGATCACTCCGATGAGGTTCCCTTCGCGACGGTGCGGTTGAGGGTGTCGGCGATCAGCTCCGCGGCATCCTCCACCGACATCCCCGCGTCGCGCAGCGCGACGAACGTGGCGGGGGTGGTGAGGCCGAAGACGGCGCCGCGCACGCGCTCGTCGCCGAGCGCCTCGCCGAAGACCCGCGTGTACAGGTCGCCGACGGCCCGCCAATAGCCGGCTTGGCCCTCGCGGAGCGCGGGGTCGACGTCCAGCTCGGCGCGGAAGATGTCGAACCACGGGCGGCTTCGCTCGTAGAAATCGAACATCTCCTTGATCAGGCGTCGCACGCGCCGTGAACGCCCCTTCTCGGGCCACTCCTCGTCGTCAGGGATGTGGAGGGCCGCGGCGAGGCGTTCGACGACGACCTGTGCGAGTCCGGCGGCGGAACCGAAGTGATTCAGAACCGTCGCCGCCGAGACCCCCGCGCGGCGCGCGACTGCCTGCAGGCTGGTGGCCGAGATGCCGGCCTCGCGGTAACAGGTGAGGGCGGCATCCAGGATCCGTTCCCGCGTGCGTGCGGCCTGCTCGGCTCGCACCGCCATGGAGTAGGGCCGCGATGACATGCTCTCCGATCGGTTCAGCGTTCACATTTGATTGAATGGCATATTGACTGAATATAGCATTCAGCGTAATCTGACTCGCGGAACACGCCAAGGAGGACGGGTCATGTCTCTCGACCACCGCCGGACTGCCTGGTCAGGCGCGACCGCGACGAGGGCCGACCGATGGAAGGTCGGGGTGCTCGCCGGGGCGCTCGCCGTGTCATGGGCGTCCATGGTCTTCCACAACCTCTGGGAACTGCCCCTCCCTCTGCTCGCCGTGGAGAACATAGGACCGCTCGCGCTCGACATCGCGCTGCTCGTCGTCTGCTGGAGATGCGCCGCGCTCCGCAGTCGTATGGGCGGTGATACTCGCGTGGGGACTTCTCAACATGGTGGTCGGCGGCCTCCTCACGGTGCTGCCCCTGCCGGTGCTGCCGTTCGTTCCCGAGCAGTCGGTCGGTCACTACGCGGTGCACGTCGTCTACGCCGTCGGACAGCTGCCGCTGGTCCTCGTCGCGGCGGGAGCGCTTCGGCGCTTGCGGCATCAGAAGCATGGAAGTGGGGCGAAGGGAGATCGAGATGCTCGAGCAGACGGTTGAGACGCGCGTAGGCAGACTCAAGGTGACGGTGATCGGCGATCAGGGGCCGACCGCGCTGCTCTGGCACAGTCTGTTCGTGGACGAGCGCTCGTGGGACAGGATGCTGCCACGCCTTGCCGGTCATCGCAGGCTGGTGCTCGTCACGGGGCCGGGGCACGGGATGAGCACCGATCCGGGGCGACGCTACACCCTCCGCGACTGCGCCGAGGCGGCTGTGCAGGTGCTGGACGCGCTCGGCGTCAGCGAGCCGGTTGACTGGGTCGGCAACGCCTGGGGAGGGCATGTCGGGCTGCTCGTCGCAGCGGACTGGCCGGAGCGGTGTCGCAGCGTGGCCGCGTTCGGGACGCCGATCGCCGCCCTGACACCCGCCGAGAAGAGAAGGACACGGCTCCTGATGGGCCTGTACCGGCTGCTCGGACCATCGCCGACGATCGTCGACGGAACGACCGAGGTGCTGCTGTCGCAACGCACCATCGAGCGTGATCCGGATGCCGTGGCACTCGTCCACGATTGTCTGCGTCGCGCGGATCGGCGCATGCTGCTGAACGCGATCGTCTCGATCTCGATCCGCCGACCCGATCTCGCAGGTCACCTTCCCCGAGTCGGTCAGCCCGTGCTCATCGTCACCGGTGCCGATCACCACGGATTCTCGCCCGAGCAGGCGCAGGATGCCGTCGCACTCCTTGCGCGCGGGCAACTTGCGATTCTCCCCGACGCTGCGTATCTCGTTCCGCTCGAGGCGCCGGCGGCATGCGCTGATCTGGTGGTGTCTCTGTGGGCCGGGGTGGACCTCCAGACCCGGATCTGAGGGACCACGCCGTGCCGTCGACGGGCGACGTTGTACGCCTTTTCAGCAGAATTCGCCAGGGGGTCGTCTGCGGGTCGGGGGCTGTTTAGCGTCGTAGCGGATCGACCAGCTCGGTCGGTCCGAATCGCAAACCCGAATGAGACAAGGAGCAGACATGTCTACATCATGGGACGCGTGGAACTACCGAGAGTCGGCCACGCGCATGCCGGGTTCCGGCAGCCTGGTGGGCTATCACGTGCACGCCACCGACGGTGACATCGGCAAGATCGATGAAGCCAGCGACGACGTGGGCACCAGTCAGGTAGTGGTCGACACCGGCCCGTGGATCTTCGGCCGGAAGGTCGTTCTTCCAGCCGGGACCATCGAACGCGTCGACGACGCCGATCGCCGTGTCTACGTCGACCTGACGAAGGATCAGATCAAGAACTCTCCGGAGCTGGATCTGGCGACCGGCGACGACGCCGGCTACCGGGACCGCCTCGGAACCTACTACGGCGAGTTCTACAGGTGAGAGCCTGGGGTGCCCGGTTTCGGCCGGGCACCGACCGGCCCGCGGGGTGATCGACCCCGCGCTCACGCCCGGGCCGGCGCCTCCGGACCGAACCAGAGCGCGAGCGCGTCGATCAGCCCGCGATCGTTTCCCTGCCCCACCCAGGCGACGTGGCCGTCCGGCCGGATCAGAACGGCCGATGGCGGTGGCGTCTCACCGAGCACCGGAAGCACCCACTCGCCGGCGGATCGAGCCTCGACCAGACGCACTCGGTCAGTCCAGCGCGGGATGTCGATCCGGGCCGGTTCGGCGAAATCGATCAGCAGCGGTCTGGCATCCTGCATCATCGCGTAGACGCGCGTCCGGCCGTCTGCCGTGTCCAGGTCGAGATCCGGCATGCGGCGTCCGAGCAGCGGATGGCCCTCGCCGAGTTCGTAGGCGACATCGAGGCCGTGGATGAGGGCGGCCAGTCTCGTTCGAGGCTCGTTCATGGACATCAGGTCGTCGACGGTTGCGGTGAGGGCTGCTGTCCGCGCGTCGGAGCGCTGCAAGACCGTCTGCGCCATCGAGTGCTGGAGCGCTCGGGCCGCGGCGGGATGCCGTTCGGCGGTGTAGGTGTCCAGGAGCGACGGGGTGGAGATGCCCGTCACGACCTGGGCGAGCTTCCACCCCAGGTTGACGGCGTCCTGGATGCCGAGACCGATTCCCTGTCCGCCGGCGGGATAGTGGATGTGCGCGGCATCTCCGGCGATCAGCACGCGCCCGTTGCGGTACGTCGCGGCCTGCCGGGTGGCGTCGGTGAAGCGCGAGATCCAGCTCGGGCTGTGCACGCCGAAATCGGTTCCGTAGACCGCCGTGAGGGCGTCGCGAAGCTCGGCGAGGGTGGGCTCGGTCGAGGGGCCGATCTTCTGCTCCGTCGTGACGACCCGGTAGGTCCGCCCGTCCGCCATCAGGGCCAGGCCGTGGACTCCGCTCTCGTCCTGCCGCATGCCGGGCGGCGGCTCCTCGACAACCTCCACTTCGGCGATCAGATTGCTGCGGGTCGCATCCCAGCCGGGGAAGTCGATGGCCGCAGCCTTGCGGATCGCACTCCGTCCGCCATCGGCGCCGACGAGGTACTCCGCTCGTGCCGACCCGCCATCAGCGAACCCGACCTCCACGCCGGTCTCATCCTGCATGAGGCCGACCACGTCGCGCCCGAACTGGGTCGTCACACCGAGCTCGTCGATCCAGCCCGCGAGGATCGGCTCCATGCGGTCCTGCCAGAGTGCGAGCCCGTATGGATGCCGCGTCGGGAAGTCGCTGATGTCCAGCGTGGTCGTGCCGAAGCGCGCGGTCTGCGCGATCTGCCCGGCCGCGAGGAACCGGTCCGCGATGCCTCGCTGGTCGAAGATCTCGATCGTGCGTGAGTGGAACCCACCCGCACGCGAGCCCACCAGCTTCGATGTCGACCGCCGCTCGACGATCGACACGTCGATTCCAGCCAGGGCGAGCTCGCCGGCCAGCATCATGCCGGTCGGACCACTGCCCACCACGATCACATCGGTCATCGCAGACCCTCCTCGGCGTAGGAGCTGATAGGCACCGCACACCACCGTATGGCTTGCGCGGCCGTGGGAGTACGTCTCGCGGGCGCCGCGAACGGAGAGGTCGACGCAGCCGGTGCTCCCGGATCGCTGCCGATGCCGGTGTTAGCCTCGGACTGGTTCGGCGGATGTCGGTCCCGAACCGTCGCGCTTCGTGAGGTGCCCCATGGCTCGGTGGACCGTGAACGGCCTGGTGCGAACCGGTGCGCGGTCGGCGCCGGGGCAGTTCGCGCTCCGAGTCGCCCGGGATCTCGGCGACCTCGCGCTGGTCGATCGAGGCATGACGCTCGCCGCGCACGTGTTCACCTCGATCATCCCGATCCTGATCATCGCGGGTGCGCTGCGGTCGAGCCTCGACCCCGACTCCGGTCCGATCATCGCGGAGCATCTCGGTCTCGATGCGGCGACCGCCGACATCCTCGAGAAGTCCCTGCCCGGGGGAGCCCAGGAGCTGCGGGCGACCGGCGTGATCGGCATGGTGCTCCTCGTCATCGCCGCGACGTCGTTCGCGCGGGCTCTCGAGCGGAGCCTCCGGACGATCTGGCGCACACCGACGGTCAGCATCAAGTTCGCCTGGCGGTGGCTCGCGGCGCTCGCCGCGGTGGTCGTCGGACTCGGGGTGGTCGTCGCGACGCGCATCATCGTGCGCGGCGAGGGCCCGGTGCCGGTCGTTGAGTTCCTCGCCGAGTTCGTGCTCTGGGGTGCGTTGTGGTGGATCGCATCGTGGATCGTGATCAATCGACGTGTCAGCCTTCGAGAACTGCTGCCCGGCGCAGTGCTCACCGGCTTCGGTTTCGCCGTGGCGGGAGTGATCGGCCGAGTCTTCCTGCCGCCCCTCCTCGCAGACTCGGCGACCCGGTACGGCGTCCTCGGCATGGCCTTCACCTACATCGGGTGGCTGCTCGTGCTGGCCTTCATTCTCCTGATCTCGGCGACGGTGGGCCGAGTCGCCTATCTCACCTACACCGGGCGGGCATGGCGTCGCTCCGTGTCCGCGCCCGGCGGCGGAGCCCGGATCAGCCACGGCCGGTAGCCGCGGGATGGGAATGCCCGGCGTGATTGCAGTGTCGAACTCACCATGAGCAGATTCGTCCAGCAGTCAGAGATCGCCGACCCGTTCGTCCTGGAGGTGATCGACCGGCCCGAGCCCCACGCCGGTCCCGGGCAGGTGCGTGTGCGCGTTCACGCCGCCGGCCTGAATCCGGTCGACTGGAAGGTCGCCGCGTATCCCGCCGCTGCTGAGCGCTACGGCGTCTCTGCCCCGACGGGTTTCGGTCACGACTACGCCGGCGTGATCGACGAGGTCGGCTCAGCGGTCGAGGGCTACGCCGTCGGCGACCGGGTCTTCGGCGGCGCGCGGGCTCGCGCGGTGGCCGAGCACGTGGTGGTCACGGTGGCGACGGACGCGCTCGTGCGCACCCCCGATGGCCTGGCGGATGAGACTGCCGGCGCGTTGAGCATCGCGGCCCGGACCGCGGATGCCGCGGTGAGCACGGTCGGAGCGTCCGCCGGCGACACGATCCTCATCGGCGGCGCGGCGGGCGGTGTCGGAGTGCTGGCCGTGCAGCTGGCGGTCCAGGCCGGCGCGACGGTGATCGCGACGGCCTCGGAGCGCAACCATGACTTCCTCCGCGAGCTGGGAGCGATCCCCACCGCGTACGGAGATGGCCTCGCCGACAGGGTGCGCGCTCTCGTTCCAGACGGGGTGGATGCCGCCATCGACCTGCAGGGGACGGATACCGTTCAGGCTGCTCTCGAACTCGGGGTGAGTCCCTCGCGGATCGCGACGATCGCGGCCGGGCCGAACCCGCCCGGCGGCGCCGTGGCGACCGGGGGCGGTCAGGCCGCACCGGACGCTCTCGAGCGCATCGCGCAGGCGCTCGCTGACGGGCGCCTCATCCTGCCGATCGAGGCGACATTCCCGATCGACCGCATCGCCGACGCCGTCGCACTGCAGCGCGGCGGTCACGTCCGGGGCAAGGTGGTCATCACGGTGTGACGGACGGCCGATGTGGATGCGCGATGTTCACCATCCGTCCATCGGTCGACGACCGCTCCCGGCATATTCTCGCGGAATGAGCAAGAAGATCCCTGACGCGTGGGCCGCCCAGACCGGCTTCGACGAGGACACCTGGGTGCCGGACGACCTGGACGGGGAGCTGCGCGACCTGGCCCTCCGGGACGCTGACGAGCTCGATATCGAAGAGGAGCGGGCGCGCGAGCGCTAGTCCCTCTGCATCGACGGCGTCAGGAAGACAGCAGTTCGATCAGCTGCGCTTTGCTGAGACGGGAGTATCCCGGGCGACCGGCGCTCCGCGCGCGATCGCGCAGCTGCGCAACCGTGAGCGTGCCGAGCTCGGACGGCGCTGCTCCCGCCCGAGGCTTGCGAGCGCCCGCGCGCGTGCAGCCGGGGCCGCCGCGGTCGGCGCGGGGGTGGCGGCATCCGCCGCCTGAGATGCTCCCGGACTCTTGGCATCTTGCCGGTCGCGCCACCCGCGGAGCCGAGGCAGCCGCGACCGCGGGGCGTGCAGGAGCCTTCGTACGTGAGCGAGCCGGCGCCGGCCGCGAAGCGGGTGACTTCGCCACACCGCCGGCCGGCTTCGCGGCCGCGATCGGTGCGGCGGCCGCCGTCTGTGCCACCGCGGTCTTCGGTGCCGCGGCCGTACTGGCGGCGGCTGGGCCGGGTGCTGCCGATGCCGTGGGCGCCGCGGCTGTCTGGGGCGCTGCCGACGGCGTGAGTGCCGCCGCTGTCCGGGGTGCGGCCGACGCCCTCGGTGCCACCTGCTTCGTCGGGCGCCACCGACTTCCGCGCCGACGGCTTCTTCGCCGCAGACTTCTTCGCCGAGGACTTCTTCGCCGAAGCCTTCTTCTTCGACGCCGCCTTCTTCTTCGCGGAACGCGCGGCTGCCTTCCGCTTCGCCTTCGCAGCGGCGGCGAGCTTGGCCTCCGCCTTGTCGACGGCCTTCTCCACTCGGGCGATCGCCGATATCGCGTTCTTCTCCACCTTCCGGGGATTGCGCGCCACTTTCTTCTTGCTTGCTTTCGACGCGTCCTTCGCGTCGTCCGCGAGCGATCTCAGCTTCTTGGCGTCCTTCTTGGGAAGCTTCTTGCTCAGCTGCTTCGCATCCTTGGACGCATCGGCCGCGGCATCCAGTGCGGCTTCCGCTGACTTCGTGGCTTTCGTCATCGTCGACTCTTTCCTCTGTGGTGAGCGCTCGCGAACGCACGGCGGCTTGCGCACAGGGTACAGGGGTCCTCGGAGCGGGCGGGAGACCGATCACGGGGTGGCGCTCGGTATCACCGCCGCATCGCAAGCGCATGCCCTTGACGGGCGCACGGTGGTGCGTAACGTGAAACGCATCCGTTGCTACGAGCGCGAGGAGGCTGCCCGGTGGACGAAGTCGTGCCAGGAATCACCGAGAACGTCAGGATCGACGACTCGGCGGATATCCCGTCATCGGCAGCCGAGACGCGGGAGCCCGCCGACCCGCGCGCAGCATCGATCGAGCCGGTGCCCGAGATCACGTACGACGAGCAGCTGTACCCGGCCCGCCCGCGCCGGCTGCGTCCGCGCGATCAGCTGCGCCGCAGCAACGTCCGCCGGGTGACGATCGACCCGCGCACGGCGACGGCGACCAACCCGTCCTACGTGGAGTGGCTGGTGCGCCAGGCGATGCTCAAGGACGCCGATGTGCTCAGCCGGCAGCTCTCCGGCCAGCCCAGCATGTGGCGCAATCCCTACGCCCGCCCGGATGCTCGTCGCGCCATCAACACCGCCGACGTGTGGTTCACCGCGTATCCGATCTCGCTCATCACGCGGCCGGGAGAGTCGTTCCTCGACGCCCTCGGGCAGGAGGGGCTCTGGGACGCGTTCGAGCGCGTCGGAATCAACGCGGTGCACACCGGTCCGGTCAAGCGAGCCGGCGGAATCGTGGGCTGGCGCGAGACGCCCAGCGTGGACGGCCATTTCGACCGGATCTCCACGCAGATCGATCCGCTGTTCGGCGACGAGGAGGCTTTCCGACGGCTGACGGATGTCGCGGACTCGCATGGCGGCAGCGTGATCGACGACATCGTGCCCGGCCACACCGGCAAGGGCGCTGACTTCCGGCTGGCCGAGATGGCGTTCAAGGATTACCCGGGGATCTATCACATGATCGAGATCCCGCCCGAGGACTGGGATCTGCTGCCCGACATGCCCGAAGGCCGCGACTCGATGAATCTGGACGCTGCGACCGAGCACGAGCTGTCGCAGCGCGGCTACATCATCGGCGAGCTGCAGCGCGTCATCTTCTACATGCCCGGGGTCAAGGAGACGAACTGGAGTGCCACCGGCCCGGTGATCGGCGTCGACGGTCACACTCGGCGGTGGGTGTACCTGCACTACTTCAAGGAGGGCCAGCCGTCGATCAACTGGCTCGACCCGACCTTCGCGGGCATGCGGCTGGTGATCGGCGACGCCCTGCACTCGCTGGGCGACCTCGGCTCGGGTGCGCTGCGACTGGACGCGAACGGCTTCCTCGGCGTCGAGCGGAGCGCGGAAGGTCTGCCGGCGTGGTCGGAAGGGCACCCGCTCTCCCACGCCGCGAACCATGTCATCGCCGGCATGGTGCGCAAGGTCGGCGGCTTCACCTTCCAGGAGCTCAATCTCTCGATCGAGGACATCCGCGACACGGGAGCGGTCGGTGCGGACCTGTCCTACGACTTCGTCAGCCGGCCCGCCTACCACCACGCGCTTGCGACGCGGAACACCGAGTTCCTGCGGCTGGCGCTGCGTCAGTCGCTCGAGCTGGGCGTCGAACCGGTGAGCCTGGTGCACGGAATGCAGAACCACGACGAGCTGACCTACGAGCTCGTCCACTGGGCGACGCTGCACCGGGATGACGAGTACCGCTTCCGTCACGAGGACATGACGGGCGGAGAGATCGCAGAGACGATCCGCGCTGAGCTCACCGAGAAGCTGACCGGAAGCGCCGACTTCAACCTGGTGTTCACGCAGAACGGGATCGCGTGCACGACCGCCTCCGTCATCGCGGCGGCGCAGGGCTTCACGAGCCTCGACGAGATCACCGCCGATGACGTCCCGGCCATCCGTGACGCGCACCTCCTGCTGGCGAAGTACAACGCGTGGCAGCCCGGCGTCTTCGCCCTGTCCGGCTGGGATCTGACGGGCATGCTCACCGTCCCGGCTGCCGAGGTGAGCGACCTCATCGCCACCGGAGACACGCGGTGGATCGAACGGGGCGCACACGACCTGATCGATGCTGCGCCGACCGCCGAGCGGTCGGTCTCAGGGATGCCGCGCGGGCGTTCACTGTACGGATCTCTGCCGACGCAGCTCGACGCGTCGGACTCGTTCGCGTCCCGGTTGGCGGAGGTCCTCGCGGTCCGCCGCGAGCACGGCATCGCGGTCGCGACCCAGGTCGACGTCCCCGAGGTCGCGCAGCCCGGCATGCTGGTGCTCGTGAACCGGCTGGACGAGGGGCGGGCAGACGCGGATGCTCCCATCCAGCTGACCGTCCTCAACTTCACGGAGGAGGCGGTGGACGGCACCGTGCATTCGGAAGCACTCCTGCCGCAGCACGACGTGATCGACGCCGCCACCGGCGAGACGATCGGCCACGTCGATGATCTGCAGAGCTTCGGGGTGCACCTGGAACCGTACGGCGGGCTGTTCCTGATACTGAACGAGCCGGCCCCCGACCCTCAGGAGTGAGCCTCGCGACGTAGAACTCACGGTGCGAGCCCGCGCCGCCGGTGACCCTTTCCGCGGACCTGGGACGGTGCAAGGCGGGTTATGGTTCGGGGGTGGATCTCCCCAGCGCTGCAGGTCAGTCCGCACCCGGCGGTGCGTCGGGCACCACGCCTGCGGATGGCGGCGCAGCCGGGACGTACAGCCCCGCGCCCCGAAGGAGTCGCAGGAGGCGTCGTCGGCTGGATCGCAGGAGCCCTGCTCGTTCTCGTGCTGGTCCTCGGGGGTGCGGTCATCCACGTCTCCGCCAATCGGTCGTTCGATCAAGGCCGCTGCCGAACTCTCCTCGGCGACACAGGACGCCCGTGACGCAGCCGACGAGCTCGACGTCGTCGCCGACGATGCCGGCGACGCAGTGGCAGCATCCGAGGCGATCGTCGGATCCGCTGCCGACGATCTGATCGATGTCGGGGCGCGGACCGCCCTCGCCGATCAGGCAGCCGCCACGCGGGAGTCCGTCGATGCGGCCCAGGCCCGGCTCAGCACCGGTCCTTCCTCTGAGCTGCCGGAAAAGCCGCTGTGGACCTGGGAGCTCCTCGAGGCGACCCCGACGCTCGAGGAGACCGCGGCGGAGCTGACCGAATTCGCGGGGGAGCTGGATGCCGACGAGACGGCGATCCAGGATGCCGAGGCCGCACTCGTCGGATCGGCGGTGGCGCTCTACGCCTCGGCCCCGGCCGCGGCTGCGGCGCTCGAGGCAGCGAACGTGTCGGCAGTCAACTACGTGGTGCTCGATTTCCGCGACGCGCGCGATGCGGTCGCGGGGCAGACCGCAGTGGGATCAGGAGCAGTCGACGCATTCCGCACGTACGCCGAGAATGCCGCGACGCTCAAGGCATCGGCACAGACCGAGCTCGCCGAGAAAGCGGGCCCCCTGCTCAGTACCAGGCTCGAGATCGAGGCCTTCGCGCGATCGATCGCGGGCGGGGTCGTGCTCGATTTCGACTGGGCTCCCGTGGTGAACAACATCGGCGGCTCCGCCGGAATGGGCGGCACGGCGACCTGGGTCGCGATGCGAGGGGGCTTCTCGACGATCACGCTGTCCGATTCGGTGGCGGAGAACTGGCCCTCGGCCGACGCGCAGGCGCTCGTTGCCCACGAGGTCGGCCACGCCATCACCGCGAAGTGCAGCGACATGTTCGACTCGACGAGCGGTCCCGCCAACGAACAGTGGGCGACGGCGTGGGCGATCAGCATGGGCCACACCGCCGAAGGAAACGGCGTGCAGGCCTACGGGTATCCGCCCGTCGAACTGATCGATCAGGCGGCAGGCTGCCGCTAGCCCGGAGCGATCCTCGAGGCACAGCCGCTGCTCACTCCAGGACGCCCGCCCGGCGTGCGAGCTGGTAGGTCATCAGCGCAGCGATCGTCGACTCGGCGCCACGGTTCTCGTTGCGGCCGTCCGGCTCCAGCCCGTCATAGCCGGAGCCTACGGTCTCATCGAACATCGCGACGCCCGCGTCGTTCCTCCCCGCGAACCAGCCCCACGCCGATTCGACGCCGACGAGCCAGGCGGGGTCGCCGGTGATCTCGAACGCGCGGAAGCACGCCTCGCCGAGGGCGGCCACCTCGATGGGCTGCTGGTCGAAGACCGGATGGTTCTCCTCCGGTCCGCGGCCGCCGACCCCTGCAACGGAGAAATGACCGCCGGCCGATTCGAGGTCGAGCAGGAAGCGCAGCATCCGCAATCCGCGGTCGACGAGATCCGGCCGGCTCGAGTGCGGCTCCCGCACCGAGCAGCAGGTCGGGCAGCGCTCCGTTGGCATATCTCAGCCGCGGCTCCGGCCACGGCCAGGCCGGGTCGGGACTGTCGCGAACAGCCTCGACCGCGTCCTCGAGAAGCGCTCGTGCGCGCGCGTCGGCGCCGTCGCCTTCCAAGCGCGCAGCGGCGCCGAGCCCAGCGAAAGCCATCGAGCGCAATTCCGGTGAACGAGCCGATGCAGCGCAGTCGAACCCGACGGCCGCTCGATCGCGATGGTCGCCATCGTGCGCGTTCGACGCGGCGTGACCGAACGCCCACACGCCACGACCCCACCAGTCGCCGACGCCCGGCGCATCGGTGAAGACGCCCGACTCCGACATCCGATTGTGGAATCGCCCATCTGCCTGCAGTGCGCTCTCGAGGAACGTGAGATAGACCTCGGCGAGGTCGTGCAGCTCGGGCGTCTGGTCGGGCTCGCGCACCACCAGGATCAGTGCCCTCGCGACGTCGTCGACGCAGTAGCCGTGGTGGCGGCGCGGCGTGGCGTGGTCGGCGTGCTCGAAGATGCCGCGGTGATCGGTCAGCGCCGCCAGATGCGCGTATGAGGGAGCCGGGGCCATCGGCCGCTCAGGCGGCCTGCTCGGCGACGAGACCGCCGATCATGCTCGCGTAGCGTGCGGCGACCGCCTGCCACGACAGTCCGGATGCCGCGCCGAGCCCGCCGAAGCGGCCAGCTGCGAAGGAACGCGGATCGTCGATGATCTTCGCCACGGCCGCCGCGATCGCCGCGGCATCCCGATGGGGCACGACGACTCCCGGGTTGTCGGATAGCAGCTCGACGGCGTGCGGGAAGTCCGTCGCGATGACCGGTACGCGCGCGCCGACCGCTTCCACGAGGACGCCGGATGTCGCCTGATCGGTCGATTCGTAGGGGAGCACGACGGCGAGCGACAAGCGCAAGAGCTCGTCGAGCGATGCTCGGTCGAGGTAGCGGTCCACGAAATGCACTCTGTCCTGCACGTGCAGTTCTTCGACGAGCGATTGCAGGGAATGCCGATAGGACTCGCCCTGACTGGCCAGGAGCTTCGGGTGGGTCTGCCCCGCGATGACGTAGTCGACGTCACGGACCGGCTCTCGCCAGCTCGGAGACGGCGCGGATCCCCCACTCCAGACCCTTGCCCGGCGAGATCAGTCCCCAGGTCAGCAGATGACGCGACAACGGTCGTTCGGCGGCCTGCGCCATGTTCGCACCGACGCGCGCCCCATGCGGTATCGACGTGCACCTTCTGAGGCGCGATCGGAAGGCCAGTCAGCAGGGTGGTTCGCGCGTGCTCGGTCATCACCACGACAGCTGCCGCGCGATCGCACACGGCCTCCAGAACGAGGCGCTGATGCGCGGTGGGCGTGGGCAGCACCGTGTGCAGCACGACGATCGATGGCACGGACAGCATGTCCATGCAGCTCGACGATGTCTTCACCGTCCCGGCCGCCGTAGATGCCGTACTCGTGCTGGATGACCGCGGCACCGCACCCGTTGAGCACGGCGGCGGCGTCCGCGAAGGACCGTCGATCGCCCGTGACGAGCTGACCGCCGACGCGCCCATCGGGAGCGGAGCCGGACTCCGCGGACATCTCGCCTTCGGCCAGTACTCGCACGACCGTCGACTGCAGCGCCGAACCCGCTCCCATCGCCGAACTCAGGGATTCGGTGAACGTGGCCAGCCCGCACCGCGTTGGGGGGAAGGTCGAGAGGAACCCGACTCGTGTCATGGGGAGACTCCGGCTTGGACACCCGGGGCGAGCCGTGGCGTGTGGACTTGTGCATCGTGCACTCGCAGGTCGCTTCGACTTCTGCGGATGATCAATTCTGAGCGAACCGACCCTGAGTAACCGTGGGGCTTGACTTTTGGTCGCGGTTGTGAACGCGGTCGGATCTCGCCGCCGGCCAGCGCGGAATGTCAAGGCCCTGGAGCGAGTGACGTCGCTGCTGCGCAGCTTCTTCCTCATGAACACCTGGTCGATGCCGTCGCCCTGGTCTATGCGCTCCGTCTCGACGTAGCCGCATCGCTCGTACAGACGGATGTTGGCTTCGCTCAGGCTGCCGGTGAACAGCTCGGCTGTCGTGGCGGTGGAGTGCTCTTCTGCGGCGTTCAGCAGCCGCTCGCCGATCCCTTCACCTTGCATGTCGGGGGCGATCGCGATGCGCCCGACGAGCAGCACCCCATCGGCCTCGCGTGTTCGGATGGCGCCGACGAGGCGACCGTCCAGACGCGCGACGAATCCGTCCGCGTCGCGCAGTTCCGCTTCGAGCTCGTCGAGGGTCTGAACGAGCGGCGGCATGTCTGGCTCGCCGTAGATGAGCGCCTCCGACACGAACGCCGCGCGCTGCACGGTCAGCACCTCGCCCGCGTCGGCGGCGGTGATCGGACTGAGGACGATCTCGTCAGCTGTCTGCGACGACTCCGCGTTCAATTCCGCTCGAGCGCGTCGTCGTCGCCGTCGGCGGCGATCCGGTCGGCCTCGGCGCTGTCGACCAGATCGTCGTTGGCGTCCGGATCGAGCACCGTGTCGCCGTCGACGTCCTTGGTCGGCGCATCTTCGCCGTGGAAAGCGTCGCTGTCGTGCGGGGGCACCGCGGGGGGCACGAAGTTCGACATGTCGGATCCTTCCTGTTGGGTGCCGATCACTGTAGGTCGCGGCTCGGCGGGGTCGAACGGGCTTGACCGGGCAGCCTCCGCGCGCTAGCACGCCGGGCTTGTCAAGGCCTGTCGCCGACGCGCCGGGCCGCCGTAGCCTGACGCGATGGCGGTGACTGAACTGTGGCTCGTCCGGCATGGCGAGAGCGTCGCGAACTCGGCGGCGACCGACGCCGAACTCCAAGGTCTCGATCGGATCCCCATCGACATCCGGGACGCCGATGTGCCGCTGTCGGCGACCGGCCAGGAGCAGGCCGAGGCGCTCGGCCGGTGGGTCGGTGAGCACCGCTCGGCTCTGGACCTGTTCTGGGTATCGCCGTACCTGCGAGCGCGCGAGACCCTCGCGATCGCCCTCGGGGACGCGGGACCGCCGGCTGTGGTCGCCGTCGACGAACGCCTCCGCGACCGCGAGCTGGGCATCCTCGATCTCCTCACCACCCACGGCGTCGCGCACCTGCACCCCGAGGAGGCTGAGCGTCGCCTCCATCTGGGCAAGTTCTACCACCGGCCGCCGGGCGGTGAGTCGTGGGCGGATGTCGCACTCCGTCTGCGGTCCTTCCTCCGGGACGCGGCCGACACGTCCGGTAACACCGCCCTGGTCGTCGCCCACGACGCGATCGTCATGCTCCTGCTCTATCTGCTCGTTCCGATGGAGGAGGCCGAGCTGCTCGAGTTCGCGGCATCCCACACCGTCCTCAACGCCTCGGTGACGCATCTGGTTCGCGTGGAAGCGGGCTGGCAGCTGGTCGACTTCTCGGCCGTCTCCCACCTCCAGCGCGAGGGCGCCCCGGTCACCGTGCATCCCGGAAGCTCGGATGTCCAGCCGGAGTGAGGAGGTCACACCCGCTCTCCTGCGCGGCTGGGGAATGCCCGATCCGGGCGACTCGAAGAAGTCCCGCGGTCGCGTGATGGTCGTCGGCGGATCCCGCCGATCGCCCGGTGCCGTGATGCTGTCCGGCGAGGCCGCGCTGCGGGTCGGCGCCGGGCGGGTGGGGCTCGTCGTACCGGGCTCGATCCAGGCCCAGCTCGGCCCGTTCCTGCCCGAGGCGGCGATCCTCGAGCTCCCTCCCCACGCATCCGATCCGCTGGATGACACCGTCCGCAGCGAGCTCGAAGCGGCGGATGCCGTGCTCGTCGGCCCCGGGTTCGACGATGCCGATGCGACTCGTGCCACGCTGCTCACGATCGCGCAGGCGGACATCCGATGCCTGATCCTCGACGCGTTCGCGCTCGGCGTCCTGCCCGATGTCGACCGCCACCTCTTGCCCGCCGATCTGATCCTCAATCCCAACGAGGAGGAGGCGGCGATCCTCCTCGGCCGGGAGCCGGCCGGCGAGCGCGCGGATGACCTTCTCGAGATCGCCCGTCGCTTCGATGCGGTCGTCAACTGCTACGGGGTCGTGGCCGACCCGCAGGGCGACACCTGGCGGGTTCCGGAGGGCGGCCCAGGACTGGGGACGTCGGGCAGCGGCGACGTCCTGGCGGGTGCGATCAGCGGCTTCGCCGCGCGAGGCATGAGCCCATCCCGCGCCGCCGTATGGGGCAGCTGGACGCACGCTCATGCCGGAGACCGGCTGACCGAGCGGGTCGGCTTGGGATTCCTCGCCCGCGACCTGCCTGCCGAGCTGACGGCCGCAGTCAAGCACGTCCTGGGTTGACCGGCTGCGCGTCCCGCCGTCGGCGCATCCCGTGAGTAACCGCGCGTGCGCGACCGTGTCAACCCCCTCGGAGCGGCATCGGTGATCGGCGCAGGATTGCCGTGTCGGCGACATGTGAAAGCGAAGGCTCAGCGATGAGGGAGAACAGCCACCGGCACTTCGATCTGGCGAAGGTCGGTGATCGCGCGTGGCGCGTCAGCGACGCACTGATCGCAGAAGAGCATCCGTCACGGGTGGTGGCATTCATCGAGTGTCACGACGAGCAGGTGGAAGTCGTGTGGGTGCGCGGCTCGACCTCGGGGCCGCGGGTGTTCCCGGCCCTCGACCAGGCGCTGAATGCGGTCTCCGAGGTGATCGCAGCGGACCCTCCGCCGGTGTCGCGACGGCCCATCCCCATCGCGCACTTCCCGCCGCGGGTCTCGCGCGCAGGATGACGAGCGATCGCTCGGACGCCGGGGCTCAGCCGAGCCGGCTGTCTCCGGGAGGTGAGACTCGCAGCCAGCGATGGCCGTACGGCGGCAGTTCGAGTTCCACCCGGCCCCGCGGCTCGACGGCGATCCGCTCAGGACCCTGCAGGTCCAGCAGCGCGGTGCCCTCCTCGACCGCGCCGAGTTCGAAGCGCACGCGCACCGGGACGTCGGTGAAATTGTGCAGGGCCACCATCCGGCCGACATCCGACCTGACGCCGTGCACCAGTACGCCGACGGCGTCGTTGTCGAGGATCTCCAGCTCGCCCCACCCGATCTCGGGAGACACGCGGTAGCGGCTCACGAGGTGACGGACGAACTGCAGGAGCGAGTCCTCGTCGTTGCGCTGCTGCTGCACGTTGATGTGCTCCGGAGCGTATCCGTCGGTCGGAATGGGCGCGACCAGCCGCCCGCGCGCCGCGCGGGAGAACCCGCCGTTCTTGCCGTCGGTCCACTGCATCGGCGTGCGCACCGACTGGCGCCCGGCGATCTCGGGATTCTCGCCCATCCCGATCTCCTCACCGTAGAAGAGCACCGGCGTGCCGGGCAGCGAGAACAGCAGGCTGTACACCATGCGGATCCGACGGGGATCGCCGCCGAGCATCGTAGGCAGACGCCGGGTGATGCCGCGGCCGTAGACGCGCTGCTTCTCGTCGGGGGCGAAGGCGTCGAACACCTCCTCGCGTTCCGCATCCGACAGCTTGTCGAGGGTGAGCTCATCGTGATTGCGCACGAAGTTCGCCCATGCAACCTCCGGGGGCACCGCCGGACGGGCGGTCAGCGAGGCGATCAGCGGCGATGGGTCGCTCCGCGCGAGCGAGAGGTAGAGGGCCTGCATCGACAGGAAGTCGAACTGCAGATCGAGCTCCCCGCCGCGCTCGCCGCCGAAGAACTGGAGCTGCAGATCGTACGGCAGGTTGACTTCGCCGAGCAGCGCGGCGTCACCGACCCGTCGCTGGAGGAAGCGCTTGAGATCGCGCAGCAGTTCGTGCGGGTCGCCCAGATCCACGCCCTCCGGAGGCTCGATGAGGAACGGGACGGCATCGATGCGGAATCCGTAGACCCCGAGGGCGAGCCAGAAGCCGATGGTCTTGGCGATCTCGTCGCGCACCTCGGGATTGGCGATGTTCAGGTCGGGCTGGTGCTTGTAGAAGACGTGCTGGAAGTACTGGCCGGTGCGCTCGTCCAACTCCCAGACGCTGGCCTCCTCGCCCGGGAAGACCGTGGGCTGCTCACGCTTGGGCGGCTCGTCACGCCAGACGTAGTAGTCGCGGTACGGCGAGGTTCGGCTGCGGCGAGCCGAGACGAACCACGGATGCTTGTCGGAGGTGTGGTTGACCACCAGATCGACGATCACTCGCATGCCGCGGTCGCGCGCTGTGCGGATGACCTCGACGAAGTCCCCATGATTGCCCAGCCGAGGATCGACCCCGTAGAAGTCGCTGATGTCGTAGCCGTCGTCGCGGTCGGGCGTCGGGTAGAACGGCATGAGCCACAGGCACGTGACTCCGAGGTCGGCGAGGTAGTCGATTCGGCGCGCGAGCCCGGCGAAGTCGCCGATCCCATCGTCGTTGCCGTCCATGTACGTCTCGACGTCGAGGCAGTAGATGACCGCCCGCTTCCACCACAGATCGCTCGTGTCGGTGATCTTCACGTCGCCCTCCTCAGCGCCGGCAGCAGCTCCCGTTCGGCACGGTCCAGGAACGCCGCCTGGTCGGTGCCGATGCCGTGGAGGTACACGCGATCGAACCCCAGGGCAGCCAGCCCGGCGATCCGGTCGGCCAGTTCCTCGGCGTCGTCGGAGACGAGCGCGCCTTTGCGCAGCTGTTCGTCGGTCGGATCGCCCGCGAGCGCATCGAACTCCTCGGGCTGCTCGATGTCCCAGAGCGACCCCGAGATCGCCGAGTGCCGCCACTGCTCGCGGGCGACCTGCAGGGCGGCGGCCTCGGTGTCTTCGAGGGAGACGTGCACCTGCAGCACGCGCGGACCGGTTCCGCCCGCGCCGGCGTAGGCATCCACCACCGTTTTCAGGATGTCGGGCGGCTGTGCGACGGTCGCGAGGCCGTCAGCCCATCCCGCGACCCAGGCGGCTGTCTCTGCGGTCACGGCTGCACCGAGGAGCGGCGGTGGCGCCGCAGGCCTGCTCCAGATACGCGCTCGATGGACCGAGATCGTGCCGTTGCGCGAGACCTCCCGCCCGGCCATCAGGTCACGGATGACGTCCACGGATGCCTCGAGCCGGCGGTTCCGCTGCGGCTTGGTGGGCCATTCGTCGCCGGTGACGTGCTCGTTCACGGCCTCGCCGCTGCCGAGCGCAGCCCAGAATCTGCCGGGGAACATCTCCTCAAGCGTGGCGATGGCCTGCGCGCTGATCACCGGGTGATATCTCTGCCCGGGCGCGGTGACCACCCCGAGGGAGAAGGATGTCGACGCGAGTGCGGCGCCGAGCCAGCTCCATGCATATCCCGATTCACCCTGCGCGATGCCCCACGGGGCGAGGTGGTCGGAGCACATCGCCCCGTCGAACCCGACATCCTCGGCTCGGACCACCGAGGTGAGGAGCCGACTGGGAGGGACCTGTTCATGCGAGGCGTGGTAGCCGACGAATACCATCACGCAAGTCTGACGCGTCGGCGCAC
This sequence comes from uncultured Actinomycetota bacterium, assembly GCA_963717585.1. GTDB lineage: Bacteria > Actinomycetota > Actinomycetes > Actinomycetales > Microbacteriaceae > Microbacterium. Next base: position 42,417 of record CAVQWI010000009.1, read on the forward strand.
ACCGGGGGAGGGCCTTGCGGCGCTCGCCGAATCAACGTAGGAGCGCGCGGACATGCCGTCCCGCCCACCACCACCCCGTTGACCGGCGGGAGGGACGGGCGTAGAGAAGACGCATGACAGGCGACATCGCTACCGCATCCGTCACCGTCGATGCGCCGCCCGAACGGGTTTGGCACGCGCTCACTGATCCGGAGACGATCAAGCAGTACTACTTCGGCACGACCGTCACCACGGACTGGCAGCCGGGGAGCGCCATCACGTGGGCCGGCGAATACGAAGGCAGGCAGTACGAGGACCGCGGCGAGATCCTGGAGGCGGACCCGCCACGCCTGCTCCGCCACACGCATTTCAGTCCGCTCGGCGGCAAGCCGGACGCCCCCGAGAATTACCACACCCTCACGTACACGCTCGCCGACACCGGCAGCGGCACCGAGGTCACCCTGGAGCAGGACAACAACGACAGCCCGGAGGCGGCTGAGCATGCCGCCGGCAACTGGCGGACGATGCTCGACGGGCTCAAGGCGACCGTCGAGGGCTAGCAGTTTCGGCGGCGCCCGGGCAGAGGAATCGGCGACGATCGCGCAATCGCCGCCGATGAGCATCCTGGGATGCGGTACTCCAAGGACGCGGACGGCGACGTTCCATTACGCGAATCGTGGCGAGGTCGATCTCCAGTGAGCGCCGTGCGCGACCGATCATGCCCGTGCAAGCGGGACAGGACGGTGGCGGCGAAGGATCGTCGTCTTCGAGTCCGCCGTCAGGCGCTGTCGAACTCGGTGGCCTCGCCCTGGCTGGTGCTCACGCGCGCCGACGGGCGGAGAATTCGGGTCTTGCCGTCCAGTTCGGCGACCAGATCATCGTCGGCGGCGAGCTCGACCTCGCCGGGCGCCGGCGTCGAATAGAGCTGACTGGCGGGACCGAGCAGGAACTCGGCGCGCGCGACTTCGCCGCCCGGCTCGATCACGGGGATCGCAACCACGTCGGACGAATGGGTGTCGGCCAGCGCGCGTGCGTAGCGCAGCACCGCCTCCCCGACGGCGTTCGACACCAGGACCGACTCGCCCGCGTAATGCAGCTGCAGCATGAGTCCATGATGCGGGTCTCGAGGGCCGTGCGACGAGGGGTTGTGCTAAGCGCGATTGGCTCCTAGCCTGTACGGCCGGCCGCGCTTCCCGCCTTTCGGCAGTGCGGAAGTGAGGGCCGACGCCGGCCCCTGGGGATGAATCCAAAGCGACGTCGGCCCAGGCGCTGTTTGGGGCAGCACCACGGAGTGAGCGCCGGTAGGCCGCGCGCCGCAAACCAAGGCGCGTGATCCACCGGAAGTCGTTCTCCGCACCCATAAGACGCAGAGGCCGGTCAGCGGTTACGCGAATCGACGGAATTACCTGTCGTGGTCGTCGCTCGGCAGACCCCGGAACCGAATCGCGATCGATGCGGAAGCGCGTCTCAGGTGCGGCGCTGGGCGTGGAAGAGGATGGCGACCGCGAGTGAAACCGACAGGATGCCGCCGGTGAAGATCAGTCCCTGCCAGGCCTCCGCGTTGAACGCCGCACCGAAGAGGTAGAACCCGACGAGGAACAGCACCACGTACACAATGAACATCGCAACCTCAATCCGCTCGGCCCTGATGATCGTATCGAGAGATCGACGGCCCATGCACCTTCGTCCTCGGCGGTCAGGACGCCGACGAGCCTCCGCGCAAGGGCGGCAGGCGCCGCGGAACGGGCGCGAGCGACGCCGGATCGATCTCGTTCCAGCGCTGCCAGGTCTGAAGCCACCAGAAGACGAGGAAGGCGACGAGGGCGATGGCCTCGCCGATCAGAATCCACGGGAAGACCTCGTCGGCGTCCCTGCTCGTGACGATCGTGGCCGCGACCAGCGCGATGAGATCGGCGACGAGCACTGCCGCGATCACGATGTAGACGATGCGGAGCCAGTCCGGCGGCGTCGAGCTGGTCGTCCGCCAGAACGCGTTGAGGATGGCGTCGGCGGCGATGAGCCCGAAGAACACGGTCGCCGCCAGGAAATGCGCCCATCCGAGAAGCACCTCGGGAAACACCAGCCCGGTCACCAGCACGACGAGCAGCACCAGAGCGCCGAGCACCAGGGAGACCAGCGCCCCGCGCACGACGCCGACGACGGACAGCACCAGCCCGAGCGCGAGGATCCCGGCGAGGACGATCAGGTAGGTGGTCACGCCGTTGACGACATCCGGCACGAACTCGGCTGGAACGCACTTGTCGCACCCGGCGTCGACGCCGGGAACCGAACCGGGACCGATGACCGACGGAACGAGGGCGATGAGCGGGGCGAACAAAGCCGCGGCATCGAGCAGAGTCCGTTCGGCGCGCCTGCCCGACAGGGCGAGCAGGGCGAGGGATGTCGCGATCAGCGCGCCGACGAACGCGTTGCGCGCCGGCGTGTAGAAGTAGTCGCTGATCGAGGCCAGCCACCCGACGGCCGGCACGGTGAGAGCTATCGAGATCAGGATGATCACGACGGTCCCGCCGATCGCGAGGCGGAGGTACCGGTGGGTGCGCTGCGTAGACGTCGAATCCGACACCGAGGCGCGCGCCGCGTCCGGGCCCGTCGTTCTCATCGGCCTCCTTCGACCTCCGGCTGGGCGCGAGCCTGCGCTCCGGCGGGTTGCACGTGACCTGCTGAGCCCCTGCCCCGACTCCGGCTCAGCAGGTCACGGCAGGTCACCTGCCGTCGGCGTCGGCCTCGAGCTCCTCTTCGTACTCCTCCTCGGCATCGATCAGCGCCGCCGCCTGCAGCGCCGCGACGACGTCCTCGGGCGAGATGCGCCCATCGGCGATGAGCACTCCGCCCGCGCGTCGGGCTGCGGCTGCGAACGGTGCGGCCCAGAGGTTCTTGTAGACCAGCACCCCTGCCACGCTTCCGGGTGACATCTCGGCGGCGAGGATCGCGACATCGTCATCGGCCAGGAGGCCCGCCAGCCCTGCTTCGATCTGCGTGAGCGGGCCGAGGTCCTCGGTGTCCGAGATCTCCATCGCGTCGATGCTTCCGTCCGCCTCCTTGGCGATGACGATCATGTCGATGACCTGGATGGTCCCTGCGTCGACGAGGCGGACGATCTCCTCCGCGATCTCGCCGGTGAAGTTCGATGTGCCTGCCGGAAACTCGACGACCAGGTAGTCGACGGGTCCGTATCCGTCCAGTTCGTTCTCGGCCATGGGGCGCGTTCCTCTCTGCAATGAGCATTCGATTCGATCATCACGCTAAGCAGGCCCGAATGCGAGGTCGTCATGCGTATGGGGTGATATCCCGCGCCCCGCGACCCGCGGATGCATCGCTTCCGCACCCGGCGGCTCCGCGCCGGCCGACCCGCCCGACTCCGTACGCTGGAGGCATGGCATCCGTCACCGCGTTCGTACCGTGGCGGCCCGCCGCGTCCCGCGTACCGGCGTTCGAGTTCGTGCTCGACTGGTACGCCCGTCACCTGCCCGAGTTCGCGGTGCGCACGATCGACACGGATGATGAGCCGTTCGTGCTGGCGGCCTGCCGGAATCGCGCGGTCGCGACCGCCGATCCCGACGAGGTCGTGGTGGTCGGCGACGCCGACACGCTGCCCGAGCCGGAGGCGCTGCGCCGAGCGGTGGCCGCTGCCCGCACGAGCGGCCTGGTCCACCTGCCGTACACGGAGTACCGCTGGCTCGGGGCTCGTGGCGATGCCCAGCTGAGGGAGGGGAGGGCGGCCGAGGAGTGCGACCACGACCTCGTGATCGGGGCGTGCTCCGGGGTCTACGTGACGACCCCGCGCACTTGGTCGCGGCACGGCGGGCAGGACGAGCGCTTCCGCGGCTGGGGATTCGAGGATGCCGCGTGGTGTCTCGCGCACAGCGCCCTGCTCGGCCGGCCGCCGGTGCGTCATGAGGGTCGCGTGTACGCGCTGCACCATCCTGCTGAGGTGCGCGCCGGTGCCGGCTACGAAACCAATGCCGCGCTCATGGGGCGCTATCGGGCCGCAGAGGGCGACCCCGCGGCGATGGCTCAGCTGGTCTCGGAGCGCGCTCTGGTCAACAGGCTGTAAGCGATCGCCGGGCCGGGCTGCGCCGCCTGGTCGCGAGCGATCGCCCGGAGCCGCTGCATCCCGTCGCTCGGCAGATCGCGCAACCACCTCAGAGCATCGACGAGCTCATCGACGCTCGCCGCGTTCGGGTCGAGCGCGAGGCCGAGCTCTGTGCGTTCGATCGCCGCTGCGCCGGCGAACTGATCGGTGGAGAACGGCAGCACGAGCATCGGCACTGCCTGGCCGATCCCCTCGGTCACCGAGTTGTTGCCTCCGTGGGTGACGGCGAGCCGGGCAGCGCCGAGCAGTCTGACCTGCGGAAGGTACTCCCGCACCAGCCATCCTTCCGGGATGAGGCCGAGGTCTTCGGCCGGCGTCGATCCGGTGGCGACCGCGGCAGGCATCCCGACCCGCACCAGGGCCTCTGCGACGCGACTCAGCACATCGCCGCGCACCGAGAGGAAGCTTCCGAAGCTGACGTAGGCGAAGTCGCCCGTCGCGGCCAGCCACTCCTCGACCTCGTCGTCGACGGGTTCGATCCGCCGGGTCGAGCCGAGGAAGGCATGCCGAGGCAGGACGCGTCCGTCGCCGTCAGCCAGGTCCGCCGGATAGTTGTAGAGCACGAGGTCGCCGTGCTCGCCGAACGCGTCGGCTGTAGTGCCGCGCCGGGATCCAGGAGGCGAGCGGCGCGGTTCCACTCCGCGGTGAAGCGCGTCGACACCTCCCGCAGAGCCGGCGGAGGTCTGCCAGCTCCGCGGCATCCGGCGTGAACGCGGCCGGCCAGAACGGGGGGAACCCGTACACCTCGCCGGCGACCGGCAGGGCGCTCGGATGCCCGAGCACGACATCGGCGTATCGGATGCCGGCGGTCTGCAGCGCGAGCCGGGCACTGAACGCGAGATGGTCGACGATGATGGCGTCCGGTCGCACAGCCGCGACCGCCGCGAGCGTGCGCCGACCCACCGCCACCGGATCCCACATGAGGTCGGTGAGGCGTTCGCTCGCCTGGTAGCGAAGCGTCGGCACCATGCCCAGGCGGGTGGCGTCGAAGAAGCCGCGCAGCGAATCGGACTCCTCGTCGGGCTGCTCGTCGGCGCGGATCACACGGGCGTTGCTGCCGCGACCGAGCGGCAGGTCGTGGCGTTCGAGCCCGAACTGACGGACGATCGGGTCGGTCGCGGGTCCGGTGGCGACGACCACTCGTTCGCCGGCATCCCGCCACGCCGTTGCGAGCGTGGCGAGCGGGAGGAGGTGCGAAGCGTAATCGGGGCTGATGACCAGCAGCGTCACAGTGCCACCCCGGCCGCCCGGATGAGCTCGGCCTCCTCCGCCGCCACGCCGCGGTAGACCGGCCCCAGCGCGGACGCCATGGCCTGGATCGTGAAGTTCGAGCGGACCATCTCATACGCGGCATCCGACCGCTCGTCGTCCGGCTGCCGGGCCGTGTCGAGGGCGAGCCGGATGCCGTGCTCCAGGCGCGCGGTGTTCCAGGTCTGGGTCAGGATGCCCGTCGAGCCGTCGGTGACGTATGTCGCCGGTCCGCCTCCATCGGGCGCCACGACCATCAGCCCCGTCGCCATCGCCTCCAGCAGGGCGATGCCGAATTCCTCCTTGACGCTCGCGCACACGTATACGCCACCCCGAGCGGTGAGGCCCGGCAGACCGAACCTCGCGGCCGCAAGCCAGAGGGCCGCGACGTCGTTCCGCCGGTGCCCGGCGAGGATCAGGCCCGCCTGCGAGCGCCGGTCGTCGGGGACCATGTCGGAGATGAGATCGAGCTCCTCGCGCTCGTCGAGGGAAGGACGATCCAGATCGCCACCGATGATGAGCAGATTGGCGCGGTCGCGCAGCTCCCCGGACGCCCAGGCGCGCACCAGCGTGGCCATGCCCTTGACCCGATGCATGCGACCGAGGCTGAGCACGAGCGGCAATTCGCGGCGCTCGGGGGGAAGCTGCTCGATCAGGCTCCGCAGTTCGGCGATCGCCGCAACGGCCGGGGCGCCGGAGGCGTGCTTCCGCGCCTCGGCGACCGAGCGATCCACCACCTCGAGGTCGACGCCCTCGGCGACGACCGTGTGGCGTTCGGGGTGCGCGGTGATGTCGATGCCGACGAGCTGGCTCATGTCGCGCTGCAGCTCCGGGCGGGGGAACAGCACGGTGTGGGCGGCGTTGGACGCGAGGTTCTGCACGAGCCGGGCGCGGAACCAGAAGTGCTCTCGAAGGTCGACCGCCCGAATCCCTCGCGGGTGAGCGCCCCTGACCGGTCCATCGCCTGGATCACCGCGTGCGGGTCGGGGGCCACGGTGAACACCGTCGGGATGCCGAGCTCGCGTGCGACATCCGCGGCTGCGAGGCTGCCCACATCGGCCATCCGCAGGTGCAGCAGATCGACGGGTCCTGCGGCCCGCAGGATGCGACGGATGCCGCGCCGGGCGGTCACGCGCAGGGGCCAGGCCGCGGCCGAAGGAACAGGATCGCGCAGCAGCGGAACCCGGCCGTATACGTGTCCGGACATCGCAGCGCCGATCTCCAGCAGATCTTCCTCGGCCTGAGCCACCGGACCCCGCGAGAGCGTGATGACGCGCTGTACCCCGGTGCTCGGGTCGGCGACCAGGGCATCGCCGAGCCGTACCAGCAGCGTCGCGATCCCTCCGTTGTCACCGGCGCCCACGGCGGCAAGTGTGGGGTCGATGTCGGCGTGCAGGAAAAGCTGCGCGATCGTCAGGCCACCCTCGCGTGCTGTGCGGGAGGTTGCCACCGGCTCGAGGTCGATGAGGGCGAGTCTGACCACCTCGGGCAGGTGTCCGTCGCCGACCACGAGCTCTTCCAGCTGTTCGCCCACTCCCGCGGCGCCGGGTCGCTGACCCAGGGCGGTGACCGCCGCCACGCGCACCTCCTCGGGCTCCGTCGCATCGCGCGCAACGGCCAGCAGAACGCGTGTGGCGATCGCCGGCCGCACCAGCCCGAGCGTCTCGACCAGCCGCGCCCGCGCGGCGGGCTCCTCCACGGCCAGTAGTGCGCCCTCGATGCCCACCGCCAGGGGCTCCGGCGCCGTCGTCGACCACTTCTCGAGCGTCTGCTGCGCGAGCATCCCGGTGAAGCCGCCGACAGCGACCTGCCCGATGAGGCGGCCCATCGCATCCAAGCGCGGCAGCCCCGAACCGAGCGCCCAGGCGGCATGCTCGCGGATGGTCGACCGGTCATCGGAGAGCAGCGCGCTCAGCATCCGCGCCGCCTGCTCGTCGAAGATCTCGGCGAGCGCATGCACGGCGGCGATCGCGGCGATGTCATCGTCGCCGCTCAATGCGCCCGCCAGGACCCGCAGGGTGCGCACGCCCGGGTCGCGGCCGGCCTCGAAGGCCAGATCGTCGGCCAGGCGGATCGCTTCGACGATTCCCGGCGCGTCGCGCACCGCATCCAGCGCAGTCTGCACGCCCATGTCGCGTCCCGTCCTCGACCGCCACGCCACCGGGCGGGCTTCGATCGTAGCCCGCGGGGCTGGAGGGTCGGGTCGGCTAGCGTGAACGGGTTCACGCCGAATATCGTGGGGAGCTTCATGCGGGTCGTGGCCATCGGCGACATCGGCGTCGTCGACGACATGATGCACATCGGCGACGAGGCGATGTTCGAGTCCGCCCTCGACGCGCTGGCTGCGCGCGGCGCCGATGTCGTCGGCGTCTCCTCGGCGCCCGCCGAGTCATCCGCCCGATATGGAATCGAGGCCGTCGGGCGGATCGGCTTCGGCGGGCTCGCCCGCGACGCCGCGGAGTCGCGTCTGGAGGCCGTGCTCGCGCTGGCACACGGGCGGGACCGCCTTCCACCCGGCGATACGGCGCGCGCGGTCGTCGAGGCCGTTGCGGAAGCGGACGCCGTGGTCATCGCCGGGGGAGGGAACCTGGCCTCGACGTGGCCACTGCACGTCTACGAGCGCGCAGCGCTGGCGGGCATCGCCGCACGGCTGCGCCGGCCGGTGGTCGTCTCGGGACAGACCCTGGGTCCGACGCTGCTGGGCCGCGACCGCGAGCTGGTCGGCGAGCTGGTGAGGTCGGCGCGGCTGGTCGGCGTCCGTGAGTCGTCCTCGCTCGCCCTGGCCGCAGACCTGGGCAGCACGGCCCGCCTGGGCGTGGACGACGCGTCGTTCCTGGGTACGACCGAACAGGATGCCGCGCCGGCACCGAGCGGTGTGCTGGTCAGTCTGTCACTCAGCCTCGATCGCGCACCCCGAGCGCAGACCGTCGGCCGCGTCGCCGCCCTCGTGGACGCCGCCGCCGAGACGGTCGGTGGACCGGTGCGGTTCCACGCGCACTACGGCCCGCTCGCGGGCGCCGAGCCGCGGGGAGACGCCGTGCTTCACGAGGAGGTCCGGGACGCGGATGCAGGTGCCGTCGACAGTGGTGCCCACGGGCGATGCGCGGCAGGCCGCATCCCTCGCCCGGTCCGCCGCGCTGCTGATCACCGGGCGCTACCACCCCGCCGTTTTCGCCGCGCCCGCGGGCGTGCCGGTGCTGGGCCTGACCACCGACGAGTACACCGTGGTCAAGCAGCGCGGAGTCCTGGCCCACTGGGGCCAGGACGGGACGGTCCCGATCGCCGCGGCAGATGACGAGGGGATCGCGCTGATGCGCACGCTGTGGGCAGACCGGGATCGCATCGCCGACCAGGCGCGGACGCGGCTGCCTGCTCACCGCTCGGCGGCGGCGGACTGGTGGGATGCGGTGGCAGCGCGCTGCGCCGAGTGAGGCTCGGAGGGCGGTCAGGCCGGAATCGTGGCCGTGTCGATGACGAAGCGGTAGCGCACGTCGCCCCGCACGACACGGTCGTAAGCGGCTGTCACGTCATCGGCGGCGATCGTCTCGACCACGGAGCCGATCCCGTGCTCGGCGCAGAAGTCCAGCATCTCCTGCGTCTCGCGGATGCCGCCGATGTTCGAGCCGGCGATCGAGCGCCGTGCGCCCGTCAGCGAGAACACCCGGAACGTCTGCGGGCTCTCGGGCAGCCCGACGAAGACGAGCGCGCCGTCCAGGCGCAGCGTGGACAGGTATCGGTCGACGGGGACGTCCGCCGAGACGGTGTTGATGATCAGGTCGAAGCGTCCGCGCAGCGCCCGCAGGGCACCGGCATCCTCCGTGGCGAAGTACTCGTCCGCGCCGAGCGCCCTGCCCTCGTCCTCCTTGGCCAGCGTGCGCGAGAGAACCGTCACGTGGGCGCCCATCGCGTGCGCGATCTGAACGGCCATGTGACCGAGGCCGCCCATGCCGATGACGGCGACGCGCGTGCCCGGACCGGCATTCCAGTGCCGCAGCGGCGAATAGGTCGTGATGCCGGCGCAGAGAAGCGGCGCGGCGGTGTCGAGCGGCATGCCGTCCGGAATGCGGAGGACGTACTTCTCGTCCGCGACGATCTGGGTGCTGTAGCCCCCGTAGGTCGGCGTTCCGTCGAGCGGGGCGGGGCCGTCGTAGTAGCGGCCGTTGTACGTGGCGACGTTGCCCTTCAGGCAGAACTGCTCTTCGCCGGCGAGGCAGTTCTCGCATTCGCGGCAGGAGTCGACGAAGCATCCGATGCCCACGTGGTCGCCCACCGCGTAAGAGGTGACTGCCGAGCCGATCTCCCGGACCGTCCCGGCGATCTCATGACCCGGCACCATCGGGAAGATCGCAGGGCCCCACTCCTCACGCGCCTGATGGATGTCGGAATGGCAGATGCCGGCGTAGGCGATGTCGATGAGCACGTCATGCGGGCCGACATCCCGGCGCTCGACGGTGCCGCGTTCGAAGGCCTGGCCGGCGGAGCGGACGAGGAGGGCGGGGAGGTGGAAGGCATGCGGAAATCCTTTCACGTGACGCGGCGCGTTCGGTCAGACATGTACTGACAGAACCTCCCAGCGCCGGCGACGCTCGGGCGTAGGGTCGCCCATGGACCACCGGGGCGGACTTCGCCGAACGGCTGGGACCACCCCTGATTCCTCCGGACGACAGGAGCATGCCGCATGGAATACACCCGACTCGGGTCTTCGGGCCTGAAGATCAGCCGCATCGCCTTGGGCTGCATGAGCTTCGGCGACACCTCGAAGGGCTTCAACGACTGGGCGCTCGACGACGACGGAGCCGAACCCCTGTTCCGGCAGGCTCTGGATCTCGGCATCACGTTCTGGGACACGGCCAACGTCTACGGGCTGGGCTCGTCCGAGGAGATCGTCGGCCGCGCGATCGCGCGGTACTCGTCGCGGGAGCAGATCGTCCTCGCCACCAAGGTGCACTTCCCGATGCATGAGGGACCGGGCGGCTCCGGCCTCTCACGCAAAGCGATCATGGAGCAGATCGACGCGTCGCTCACCCGCCTGGGCACCGATTACGTCGACCTCTATCAGATCCACCGATTCGACCCGCAGGTCCCCGTCGAGGAGACGATGGAGGCGCTGCACGACGTGGTCAAGTCAGGCAAGGCCCGCTACATCGGAGCATCCGCCATGTGGGCCTGGCAGTTCGCCAAGATGCAGCATGCGGCCGATGTGCACGGCTGGACTCGCTTCGTCTCGATGCAGGACCAGTACAGCCTGATGTACCGCGAGGAGGAGCGCGAGATGTTCGGCCTCCTGGCCGACCAGGGGGTCGGCAGCATCCCGTACAGCCCGCTCGCGAAGGGTCGCCTCGCCCGTCCCTTCGGCGAGCACACCAAGCGGTTCGACAACGACCCGGTCGGCCGCGCGCACTTCGGCGCCGGCGACGAGGGCATCATCTCGGCGGTCCAGCGGATCGCCGAGGGGCGCGGCATCCCGATGGCGCAGGTCGCCCTGGCCTGGGTCTTGGCCAACCCGGTCGTCTCGGCGCCGATCGTCGGCGCAACCAAGTCGCATCACCTCGCCGATGCGGCCGCCGCGCTCGAGGTGAGCCTCACCGAGGACGAGGTCTCCGCACTCGAGGATGCCTACACGCCGCGCTCGCCGGTGGGCTATTGAGCGGATGCCGGAGGACGACGTGACCGGCTGGACGGCGGACGAACTGAACCGACTCGGCGACGGCGACGAGCTCCGTATCGCATCGATCAGACCCGACGGCACGCAACGGCCGTACGTGATCATCTGGGTCGTGCGCGCCGGCGACGACCTGTACGTGCGGTCGGCGTACGGAGCTGACAACCCGTGGTTCCGCCGCGCGCTCGCGAGCGGGATCGGCCGCGTGAAGGCGGGTGGGCTGGAACCGGCAGTGACCTTCGAGCGGGTCGGCGACGAGTGGATGGATGCTGTCGACGCGGCCTATCACGCGAAGTACGACCGGTACGGCCGCGGCATCGTCGGCACCGTCGTCGGGCCCAAGGCATGGCCCAACACGCTGCGGCTCATTCCCCGGCAGGAGTGATCCGCGGGGGACTTGTCAAGGGCCTCGTTGCCGTCGGCGCGGGCAACTAGCCTCGCCAGCATGGCCACCACGCAGAAGTCCCCGCCCGCCCGCCGAACGACCGCCAAGCGCTCCGCACCGGGCGGCACGGGTGCCAAGACCACCCGCCGTCAGAACGCCGAGAAGGGGTTCGTCGCGTCGAAGGAGCTCGGCCAGAACATGCAGGCGGTGCTGGTCGACCTCCTGGAACTGCAGATGCAGGGCAAGCAGGCGCACTGGAACGTCGTAGGCCGCAACTTCCGAGACACGCATCGCATCCTCGATGAGATCATCGAAGCCGCGCGGGAGTTCAGCGACACGGTCGCCGAGCGGATGCGCGCGCTGCACGCGGTGCCCGACGGCCGCAGCGACATCGTCGCGGCGACCACCACCCTGCCGGAGTACCCGCAGGGCGAGATCGACACGTCCGAGACCGTGGACCTGATCACGGTGCGCCTGGAGAACACGGTCGGCACGATGCGCGGCGTGCACGACGCGGTGGACGAGGCGGATCCGACCAGCGCGGACATCCTCCACGCGATCATCGAGAAACTCGAGCAGTACGCCTGGATGGTCAGCGCCGAGAACCGCTCGCCCTCCGCCTGATCGTCCGTCGACATCCATCCTCAAATCAAAGGAGTGCCATGCGCGCGTTCTTGATCCTTCTTCTGGTCGGGGCGGCCGCCGCCCTCGCATACGTCTTCGGGGCTAAGGCCGGGCGCACGAGGTATCGGGAGATCACCCACGCCGCCCGCACCTTCTGGAACGACCCTCTCGTCGCCAAGGCCCGCGTGCGAGCCGTCAAGAGCGCCAAGAAGGCCACGAAGAAGGCGGCCAAGGAAGCGGACCGCGTGCACCGCCGTGCGGTCAAGGCGATCAGCTGAACGGACGCGTTCCGTCGTCTCAGCTCAGCTCAGCTCAGCTCAGCTCAGCGCCGCCGCGCTGTGCGCCGCCCGGCTCAGGTCGCGGGATAGGGCGAGGACTCAGGCACACGCTACGGGCGGCTTCCGGTTGGATCGAGGGCTTGACACGGCGTGCGCTGAGGCAGGCGGGATACGCTCGTGGTCACACCGATCCATCCGGGAGGGGATCTTGCGCATGCCAGGCCATTCCGCTCCCGCAGCGCTCGTCGTGATGGGCGTTTCGGGCTCCGGCAAGTCGACGGTCGCCGCCGCCGTCGCCGCGCGGACGAATGCGATCTTCCTCGATGCCGACGACTTCCATCCGGCTGCCAACACGACCAAGATGGCCGCCGGCACTCCTCTGACCGACGAGGACCGGTGGCCTTGGCTGGCGGCCGTCGGCGAGGAGGTCGCCCGCCGGCTGCGCTCCGGGATGGACGTCGTGCTGGCGTGCTCGGCGCTCAAGCGCCGCTACCGCGACGCGCTCCGTGAGGCATGTCGCGGACCTGACGTTCGCTCAGCTGGACGGCTCGCCCGAACTGCTCGAAGCACGGATCGGAGCGCGCGCGAACCATTTCATGCCCGCGACGCTGCTCGGATCGCAGCTGGTCGCGCTCGAGCGGCTCCAGCCTGACGAACGCGGCTTCGTGGTCGATGTCGCGCAGGACCCCGACCGCGTGGCCGACACGGTGATCTCCTGCTGGCGGGATGTCGCCGAGCTTGCGCAGCGCCGGTCGCGCGAAACCTGAGACCTGCGATCCTGTATTCAAACCCGCGTCACCCACGAAGGAGAATTCATGGCCGGCAGATACGACCTCGACGTCACAACGCTCGGTGAGCTGCTGGACGATCCGGAGGCTCGCGCGATCATCGTCGAGGAGGTGCCGGAGCTGCCGGACCATCCGATGCTCTCGATGGTGAAGGGGATGCCGGCCAACACCGTCCTGGCGCTGGCGGCGGGCCAGTTCCCTGCCGACAAGGCCGCGCAGCTCAAGGAGCGCATCTCCGCGCTGTAGACGCGGGTCACGCTCGGGCCACCGCGTCGCTCGCCAGTCACGACATGCCGGCGCGGCCGGCAGATCGCGACAGGCGAACGGGGTTGTGGGTCAGCCGGAGGTCGAGCGGCGCACGATCAGCTCGGGCTGGAAGACGGTCTGCCGCGCGATGCTGTCTGGATCGGCGGCCTCCTCCAGGAGGATGCGCAGGGCGGTGCGACCGATCATGCGGCTCGGCTGCCGCATCGACGAGAGCGGCACCGCGGCGGCCGCGGCGAAGGGGATGTCGTCGAACCCGATGATCGCGATCTCGTGCGGCACCAGCATCCGCCCGTCCACGATGAGCGACTGCAGGAGGCCCAGCGCGAGCAGGTCGTTCGCGGCGAAAAGCGCATCGGGCCAGTCGCGCCGGGGACGGGCGAGGATGCGGGTGCCTGCGGCGGCGCCCTCCTCGACGGTCATCGCTCCCGTGGCGATCACCTCGATATCGACCGGCGGACTCGCGTTCTCGGCGGCGACTCGCGCGCCGGCGAGGCGGTCATTGACCTGGCGGATGTCGAAGGGGCCGCCGACGAACGCGATGCGCCTGCCGGCCGGTCTCGATGAGGTGCTCGACCGCCATCCGGCCGCCTCGGACGCTGTCGACGGAGACGGAGGAGAATCGGCCGTCTCCGCTGAAGCGGTCGACCAGCACGGCGGCGATCCCCCGTGCGCGAAGCCGCTGGAGTCTGGCCGTGATGTCGCCGTACGGAGCGATCAGCACCCCGCGCACCTGCTGCTCCTCGAACAGATCGAGGTAAACCTTCTCCCGCGCGTGGTCCTCGTCCGTGTTGCCGTACAGGATCGCGATGTTGTGACGGGTGCCCTCGTCCTCGGCCCCCCGGACCACGTCCGTATAGAACGGATTCTGTCCGTCGAGGACGACGAACCCCACCGTGGAGCTGACCCCGCCGCGCAGCTTGCGGGCGGCGTCGTTGCGCACGTAGCCCGAGTTCCTCGATGGCGCGATTCACCCGATCGACGGAGTCGACCGAGACTTCGTCGGGCCGGTTGAGGACGTTCGAAACGGTGCCGACGGAGACGCCCGCGCGCTGGGCCACGTCTCGGATACTCGCCGGCACTGGCGCCCCGCCCTTCATCGGTCACGATTCGATCAAGGTGCTCTGCAGACTTGACCGTTTCACTCAGTCTCCATAGAGTATCTGAAATCAACCTGAATCGATTCAGGAACTTTTCACCTCGACGAGGAGGCCGCTGTGGCAGATGCCGACGTCGACGCGACCGCATCCGAGCACGCCCTCGAGCTGCGACGCGTGGTCAAGTCCTTCGGACCCGTCGTGGCCCTCCGCTCCGGGAGCCTGACGCTCGACCGAGGATCCATCCACGCCCTGATCGGTGAGAACGGAGCCGGCAAGTCGACTCTGGTCAAGGTCATCGCCGGGCTCTACCGACGGGACTCGGGGCAGTTCCTGCTCGAGGGGGAACCCGTCGACTTCCACACCACCGCCCAGTCCAAGGCGGCGGGCATAGCCGTCATCTATCAGGAGCCGACGCTGTTCCCCGACCTGTCGGTCACCGAGAACATCTTCATGGGACGCCAGCCCACCAATCGCGTCGGCCGCATCGACCGGCGCGCGATGCGCGACGAGGCGACGCAGATCTTCACGCGCCTCGGGGTCGCGCTCGACCCCGAGCGCATCACCGAGGGCCTCTCGATCGCAGATCAGCAGATCATCGAGATCGCCAAGGCCATCTCGCTCGACGCGCGGGTGCTGATCATGGACGAGCCGACCGCCGCGCTGTCGGGCGTCGAGGTCGAGCGGCTCTTCGCGGTCGCCCGCAGCCTCCGCGACGAGGGCCGCGCACTGCTCTTCATATCGCACCGGTTCGACGAGGTCTTCGCCCTGTGCGACACCGTCACCGTCATGCGCGACGGATCGTACGTCGATACGACCCCCATCGCGGAGACCAGCGTCGACGAGCTCGTCCGGCAAATGGTCGGCCGCGATGTGACCGACCTCTTCCCGAAGCTGCCCGCTGAGGTGGGCGATGTCGTCCTCGAAGTCACCGGGCTGAGCCGCGTCGGCGTCTTCCGCGACATCACGTTCACGCTGCGCGCGGGCGAAATCGTCGGGCTCGCGGGGCTCGTGGGTGCCGGGCGCAGCGAGGTCGCGCGGGCGATCTTCGGCGTCGATCCGTATGAGAGCGGAAGCGTGCGCCTGCACGACAAGCCGCTGCCTCGGGGAAATCCGCGCGCGGCGACAGCGCGTGGACTGGCGCTGGTGCCCGAGGACCGCCGCAAGCAGGGGCTCGTGCTGGACGAGAGCGTCACACGCAACGTCACCCTCGCGATCCGCAACAAGCTGTCGAAGTGGGGCCTGCTCTGGGGCGGTGCCGAGAACCGCGCGGCTCAGGAGTGGGCGAGCCGGCTCGAGGTGAAGACCGCGGCCCTGGATGCCGAGACCGGCACGCTCAGCGGAGGAAATCAGCAGAAGGTGGTGCTCGGCAAGTGGCTCGCGACCGAACCGACCGTCCTGATCGTCGATGAGCCCACGCGCGGCATCGACGTCGGCACCAAGGCCGAAGTGCACCGCCTGCTGAGCGAGCTCGCGCAGCAGGGCCTCGCGATCCTCATGATCTCGTCCGAGCTCCCGGAGGTGCTGGGAATGGCCGATCGAGTCCTCGTCATGCGCGAGGGGCGCCTGACCGGCGAGTTCCCACGCCAGGAGGCGACACCGGAAGCCGTGATGTTCGCGGCCACGGCGGACGTGGAGGTGGCTCAGTGACCGCCGTCGACACCCGCCCGGTTCAGCCGGGTTCCAGCGCCGCGACGGCGCTGGTGCGCAGGATCGCGACCGCGCGGGAGACCGGCATCCTGATCGCGCTGCTGCTCGTGATCGTCGTCGCGACCATCAGCAACCCGTCCTTCCTGTTCTCCAACGACGGATTCCGCGACCTGCTGCTGACGCCGTCGCTACTGCTGCTGGTCGCGATCGGATCCGCGATCGTCATCATCACCCGCAACGTAGATCTGTCGGTCGGATCGATCGTCGGGCTGACGGCCTACCTGACCGGGCGCATGTTCATCGACATCCCCGGCATCCCGCTGATCGCCGTGTTCATCGCCGGGGTCCTCTTCGGCGGACTGCTCGGCCTCATCAACGGCGCCCTGGTCGCATTCGCGCGCGTGCCCGCGCTTGTGATCACGCTCGGCACGCTCTACATCTACCGCGGCATCAACGTGGCATGGGCCGGCGGAGAACGGATCAACGCCTCGGATCTTCCGAAGGACTTCCGGGCGCTCGGCACAGACCGGATCCTCGGCATCCCGATCCTCACCATCATCGCGGTCGTCGTGCTCATCGCCGCCGCCTGGTACCTGCGCAATCTGCGCTCCGGTCGCGAGCTCTACGCCATCGGCTCGGATCCCGCCGCAGCGCACCTCTACGGACTGCGGGTGACCCGCCGGGTCATCGGCGCGTTCGTGGTCTCGGGCGCGCTGTCGGGTCTGGCCGGTGTGCTGTACGCCGCCCGCTACGGCACGGTCAGCTCTGCAGCCGGATTCGGATGGGAGCTGCAGGCGATCGGCGCCGCGGTGATCGGCGGCGTGGCGATCTCCGGGGGAGTCGGCACGGTCTGGGGCGCCGCGATCGGCGCCTATCTGCTTCTGACGATCAACCGCGCGCTGCCCATTCTCGGCATCGACGACTTCTGGCAGCGCGCCGTGGTCGGCGTCCTCATCATCGGCTCGATCGTGCTCGACCGGGTCCTGGCCGTCCGCCAGCATCGACGACTCATCGCTCAACGGGAGGTGGAACGATGACCGCCGCAACGACGGTCGCGCCCGCGCGCGTCTACAAGCTCCACACCCGCCCGGCGTGGCGCCGCTTCCTCCTCACCCGTGAGGCGGCGATCATCGCGCTGCTGATTCTCGTGATCGTCGTCGCGCTGGCGACGGTCCGCAACTTCGACAGCCCGCTCACAGTCACCTACCTGCTTCGCGACGTCGCTCCGATCCTCCTCATCGCGCTGCCCATGACGCTCATCATCATCACCGAGGAGATCGACCTCTCCGTCGCGAGCATCGTCGGCCTCTCGAGCGTGATGACCGGCATCCTGACCAACGCCGGGTGGCCGTTCGCCGCCGCCGCGCTGACGGCGATCCTGGTCGGCGTGCTGTGCGGCGTCGTCAACGGCTTCCTCGTGACGGTCGTCGGTCTGCCGTCGCTGGCCGTCACGATCGGCACGCTCGCACTGTTCCGCGGGATCGCCGTCGGGCTGCTCGGCACGACCGCGATCACCGACTTCCCGGAGTTCTGGACGGACCTCGCCAAGGCGAACATCCCCGGGACCCCGGTGCCGGTGATCATGATCCCGTTCGCGATCCTCGCGGTCATCTTCGCCGTGCTGCTGCACTTCACGCCGTTCGGCCGCACGCTCTACGCGATCGGATTGAACAAGGAAGCCGCTCAGTTCTCGGGCATCGACGTCGGCCGGACGAAGTTCATCCTCTTCGTCCTCAGCGGCGCAGTGTCGGGCTTCGCCGGGGTCTACTTCACGCTGCTGTACAGCAATGCGCGCGGCGACAACGCGATGGGGATGGAGCTGCAGGTCATCGCGGCCGTCCTCCTCGGCGGCGTGTCGATCTTCGGCGGCCGCGGAGCGCTGCACGGCGTCATCGCCGGCGTCCTCCTCATCGGCACGCTCGGCAGCGCTCTGCGCCTGGCCGGTGTGACCAGCGACATCATCAACGTCATCACGGGTGTGCTCCTCATCCTCTCCGTGGTCTCGGCAAGCCTCCTCGGATGGCTGCAGAAACGAAGGACTGCAGCGATCGGCAAGAGGAAGGGACGAGCCGGCGTGTCTTCGGACGCGACCTGACCCCGCCCGCACCAACAACCTTCGAATCAACTGCACCAGGAAGGAAACAAAGATGTTCGCAATGCAGCGCAAGCGGCGCATCGCAACGACCGCAGCCGCCCTCGCCGTGGGGGTGACGCTTCTCGTGACGGGATGCGCCGGCTCCGGCGGGGGGACGCCGAGCGGTGACAGCGGGGACGGCGACGCCAACCTGTCGATCACCATGCTCCCCAAGAACCTCGGCAACCCGTACTTCGACACGTCGACCGGCGGCGCCGAAGAGGCCACCGAGGAGTTCGGCGGCACGTTCGAGGAGGTCGGCCCCAGTGAGGCCTCGCCCACCTCGCAGGTGCAGTACATCCAGACCGCCGCGCAGCAGGGCGCCGGTGGGCTCATCGTCTCGGCGAACGACCCCGAGGCGATCTGCGACGCTCTGGACGAGGCCCGCACCGCGGGCGTCAAGATCGTGACGTTCGACTCCGACACCAACCCGGAGTGCCGTGACCTGTTCATCAACCAGGCCACCGCCGAGGGCATCGCCAAGGTCCAAGTCGACCTGATCGCGGAGCAGATCGGCGATGCCGGTCAGGTCGCGATCCTGTCGGCGTCGGCGAACGCGACCAACCAGAACGCCTGGATCGAGATGATGGAGGAGGAATTCGCCGCGAGCCACCCCGACATCGAGCTCGTCGAGACCGTCTACGGCGACGACGACGATCAGACGTCGTTCGACAAGACCGCGGCGCTGCTGCAGACCTACCCGGAGCTGAAGGGCATCATCTCGCCCACCACGGTCGGGATCGCGGCCGCGGCACGCTACCTGTCCACCTCGGAGTACAAGGGCAAGGTCGCACTGACCGGCCTCGGCACACCGAACCAGATGCGCGAGTACGTCGAGGACGGCACCGTCACCGCTTTCGCGCTGTGGAACCCGGCCGACCTCGGCTACCTGGCCGCGTTCGCCGCTCAGGCGCTCATCACCGGTGAGATCACCGGCGAGGAGGGCGACTCGTTCGAGGCCGGCAAGCTCGGTTCGTTCGAGGTCGGCGCTGACGCGACCGTCCTGCTCGGCGACCCGTACGTGTTCGACGCGGAGAACATCGGCGACTTCGACTTCTAAGCCGCATCGCCTCAGCGCGCCCGGTCTGCCTCGGCGGATCGGGCGCGCTGTCGTGTGTCCGGCCCAACGGCGGCCCGCGGTTCGCGTATCTCACGGTTCGCGCGGCGTGTCGCCCGGCATCTGCGGGCTGCGGCGCCCGATCGGCGAGGAGGGTGAGGGTATGACTGCTCCGATCCCCGGTCTCGAGGCCGCCTTCGACGTCATCGTGCACCTCGGTCCGCTCGAAGACCACGGGTTCACGCGCGCCGGCCACCGGCGGGTCATCCCGATCACGGGCGGCACCGTGCGCGGCGCCTTCGACGCGGACGTACTCCCGGGTGGCGCCGACTGGCAGATCCTCCGCGCGGACGGCGCCGTGGATGTGGGGGCCCGCTACTCCGTGCGGACCGAGAGCGGCGCCTACGTCCTCATCCATTCGACCGGGGTCCGCAGCGGAGCACCGGACGTTCTGGAGGCGCTCCTGCAGGGCGAGCCGGTCGATCCATCGCAGTACTACTTCCGTACGGTGCTCGCACTCGAAACGGCGGCTCCCGAGCTGGCCGCACTCCAGAACACTCTGTTCATCGCCTCGGCCGTGCGTCAAGCCGACCGGGTGACCTACACCGCGTACCGCGTCACCTGATCGGCGCCTGCGTCGACTTCCGCACGATCAGATGGGTCGGCAGGGGAGTGTCCTCGGCCACGGTGTCAGGCTCCTCGACCGCGACCAGCACCTTCTGCATGATCAGCTCACCCAGCGCGGCGAAGTCCTGACGCACCGTCGTGAGCGGCGGGTACAGATAAGCCGCCTCCGGGACGTCGTCGAAGCCGACGACGCTGACGTCCTCCGGCACGCGCAGTCCGCGCTCGCGCAGCGCCGACAGAAGCCCGATGGCCATGTGGTCGTTGCCGGCGAAGACGGCCGTGCCGGGCTCGATGTCCAGCTCGCCTCCGATCCGGTGACCGCTCGCCGCCGACCAGTCGCCGTAAGACGGTTCGACGGTCTCGAGCCGGCGGGCGGCGAGCTCGTCCCGCCATCCGCGGATCCGCTCCAGGGCGTCGGGCGCACGAGCGGCGCCCGCGACGTGCAGGATGCGGGTGTGCCCGAGCTCCGCGAGATGGCGCACGGCCGCACGCGCTCCGCGATACTGGTCGATCGAGACGATGAGCGGGCTGCGACGACCCGTCGCGGCGGCGGCGACGACCGGGATGCTGAGATCGAGGCCTCGGACCACCTCGAGCACTCCGACATCGACGACGATGAGGACGATCGCGTCGACGCGCTGCCGCAGCAGCCCCTCGATCACGCCGCGGACGCCGTCGGGGTCGGGATCGAGCGCGCTGACCGTCTCGACGTTGTAGCGCTCCGCGCGCGCGGCGAAGTTGAAGTGCATCGCAATCGAGGTCGGCCCGTAGTCGGACACCCCCGGGGCGACGAGGCCGATCGTGCGCGTCCGGCGGGTCACCAGCGCACGCGCGGCGGGGGACGGGCTGTACCGCAGCTGGGCGATCGCATGCTCGACGCGCTCGCGCGTGGCGGGGCGGACGTTGGGCAGGTCGTTCAGCACCCGCGAGACGGTCTGGTGGGAGACGCCCGCGAGCCGTGCCACGTCGAAGATGTTCGCCGCGCGCGCCGATTTGTCGTCGGTCACTCCGGTCCCCCGCCCGTCGGCGGGGCCGGGGATGCGCCTTCGGCGGAGGGTGCCGGCTGGGCCGGGAAGGAGGATGCGGGGACCGCAGCGGCGGCGACGACCGCCTCGCTGAACTCGTCGGGCTGAGCGACGAGCGCCATCAGCGACTCGACGGTGAGGGATTCCGAGGGCAGGGTCTCCACGATGCGGCCGGCGCGGAGGACGGCGACACGACTCGCGACGCGGAGCACCTCCTCGAGCTCGGCGGAGATGAAGACGACGGAGAGACCGTTGTCGGCGAGCTCGCCGACGAGGTTCTGGATCTCCACCTTCGCGCCCACGTCGATGCCTCGCGTGGGCTCGTCGAGCACGATGACCCGCGGTGAGAGTGCGAGCAGTCGCGCGAGCAGCACCTTCTGCTGGTTGCCGCCCGAGAGCGTGCCGGCCGGTCGGTCGGGGTCGGCGGGCCGGATGTCGAGCGCCTCGATCCAGCTCATCGCCAGTTCCCGGCGGCGCTGCGGTCGCATCCGGCGGAGGATGCCGCGCTCGGCCTGCAGGGCGAGCGTGATGTTCTCCTGCACGCTCAGCTCGCTGATGATGCCCTCGGTGCGCCGATTCTCCGACGAGTAGACGACACCGAGCGAGATCGCCTTGCGTGGGCTGGTCAGATCCACCGGTTGTCCGCTGATGGTGATGATTCCGGCATCCGGTCGGTCTATGCCCGTGAGCGCTCGTGCGAGTTCGGTGCGACCCGAGCCGAGCAGCCCGGCGAGCCCCAGCACCTCGCCCTCGGCCAGTTCCACCCCGGCACCGTGGATGCCCGGCGCGCGGGTCACTCCGTCGCCCTGAAGGAGCGGAACCGACTCAGGCGCTGCAGGCTCCACTCGCGCACGCGTGCCGAGCTCGGCCGCGCTTCTGCCGAGCATCTTCTGCACGAGGTCGATGCGAAGCAGCTCGGAGGGTACGTACTCGCCGACGAGGCGGCCATTGCGCAGGACCGTGATCCGATCGCAGATCTCATATACCTGCTCGAGGAAGTGCGAGACGAACAGGATCGCGACGCCGCGCTGCGTGAGGTCGCGCATCACGCGGAACAGTTCGGCCACCTCGTCCACGTCGAGGCTCGAGGTGGGCTCGTCCAGGACCAGCACCCGCACGTCGGTCGAGATCGCCCGCGCGATGGCCACCAGCTGCTGAACCGCGAGGGAGTGCGTGCCCAGGAGGGATGCGGGGTCGATCTCGAGCCCCAGGCCGGCGAGAACCTCGCGTGTGCGCAGGCGCATCGCCTTCCAGTCGAGCATGCCCAAGCGACGCGGCTCGCGTCCGAGGCAGATGTTCTCGGCCACGGTGAGGTTGGGCAGGAGGTCGATCTCCTGGTAGACGGTGCTGATCCCCGCACGCAGCGCATCGGCCGGGGTGGCGAAGTGCACGATCTCACCCGCCAGCCGCACCTCGCCGGCATCGAGGCGCTGCGCACCGGTGAGCGCCTTGATGAGCGTCGACTTGCCGGCGCCGTTCTCGCCCATCAGCGAGTGGACCTCACCGGGGAACATGCGGAAGTCGACCGCGTCCAGCGCGGTCTCCGCCCCGAACCGGACCGTCGTTCCCGTCAGCTCGAGGAGCGGCGGCGGCTCGTCCATCACGCCATTATGGCGTGTGGCGCCCGGGCCGCCGCTCATCGCCCCGCCCTCGGCTACCGCCGCCGGTCCGCGCGCGAGACGATCACGCGCTGCACGACGATGAACAGGAGCAGGAGGGCGCCGATGATGATGCGCGTCCAGGACTGCTCGGCACCCATGAACGAGATCACCGAGGTGATCGTCCCGTACACGAGGACGCCGATGAGAGACCCGAGCACGTACCCGCTCCCGCCCGTGAGGATCGTGCCTCCGATGACTACCGCGGCGATCGCGTCGAGCTCGGTGCCCACTCCGTTGAGCGGATATCCCGCCCCCGAGTACGCAGTCAGAACGAGCCCCGCGAGACCGCCGCAGACGCCGCTGATGACATAGACGAGCACCTTCGTGCGTGCCACCGGAAGACCCATCAGGCGCGCGGACTGCTCGCTTCCGCCGATCGCGTAGATCGTGCGGCCGAAGCGCGTCCACTGCATCACGTACACGCCGATCGCGACGACGAGCAGGGCGATGATCCCCGTCGGCGTGATGTACCACCCCGCGAGCTGGAAGCGGGTGGACTGCAGCCACAGGATCGCCGGGTCCTCCACCTTGATGGACGACAGGCTCACGACGAAGGACAGGCCGCGGGCGAGGAAGAGGCCGGCGAGCGAGGCGATGAACGGCTGCACGTCGAAGTACTGGACGAGCACGCCGATCAGCAGACCGATCGCCGCTCCGCCGAGGATCATCAGCGGCACCACCACGATCGCCGGCAGTCCGTCGGCCAGCAGCTTCGCGCACAGGATGCCGGTGAACGCCATGACCGACCCGACCGACAGGTCGATTCCTCCCGTGATGATCACGAAGGTCATGCCGACGGCCAGGATCACGAGGTAGGCGTTGTCCAGGAGCAGCGACGACAGATTGCGCGGGGTGATGAAGTTGCCGAACGCGATCTGGGCACCGACCAGGAGCACTACGAGGATCACGATCGCGGCGAACGTCGGCAGCAGCGAGGAGTGCCGGTTCATGAACGTGCGGTAGCGCGAGGTGGCGGCATCCGCTCGTCTCGGGGTGGTCTCGATGCTCGTGGTCATGATGCGACCTCCGCGTTCCGGGGAGTGCTGCGCGAGCGCAGGGATCGGCCGATGTTGCGCGCGAGGCGGTGCACGCGCGGCGATTGGATGAGGACCACGACGATCACGACGCTCGCCATGAAGACCGGGCTCGCGGCGGGCGGCACGCCCAGGAAGGTGATCGTCGAGGTGAGCGTCTGGATCGTGAACACGCCGATCACGGTGCCGGCGATCGTGAACTTGCCGCCGGTGAGCGCGGTACCGCCGAGGACGACCGCGAGGATCGCGTACAGCTCGATGTACAGGCCCGCCGCATTCGCGTCGGCCGCCATGATGTTCGAGCTGTAGAGGATGCCCGCGATGCCGGCGAGCACGCCGCTCGCGACGTAGGCGCCCCAGATGATGCCCCGCGACCGCACGCCGGCGAGCCGGCTGGCGACGGGGTTGATCCCGACAGACTCGGTGAGCACTCCGAGGGCTGTCCGCCGCTCGACGATCGCGATGATCACGATCGCGGCGATCGAGACGAAGAACGCGAACGGCAGTCCGACCACATAGCCCTGCGACATGAACTTGTAGGGGTCGCTGTTGACGGTGGTGATGAAGCCTTCGGTGATCAGGAGCGCGATCCCGCGCCCGGCGAGCATGAGAACCAGCGTGGCGATGATGGGCTGGATGCCGAGCACCGCGACCAGGAACCCGTTCCAGACCCCGAGCACGAGCGATACGAGCACGCCGACGCCGATCGCGACGGCCACCGTCCCGAGGCTGTTGGGGGAGTCGGAGGTGTCGATGATCGTCAGCGCCACCGCTCCCGAGACCGCCATGATCGCGCCGACCGACAGATCGATGCCCCGCGTGGCGATGACGACCGTCATGCCGAGCGCGACGAGCATGAGCGGAGCGCTGTTGCGGAGGATGTCGATCAGCGAGCCGTAGAGCTCGCCGTCTCGAACCGTGATGCTCAGGAACGACGGCCGTGAGGCGGTGTTCAGCGCGATGAGCGCGATCAGCGCCACCGTCGGCCAGAACAGCCGGTGCCGCAGGATCTTCTTCACGCTGCACTCCCTTCGCCCGCGTTGGCGATGTAGTCGATCAGTCCGTCGAGATCGACGGTGTGGGATTCGAGTTCCCCGATCCGGCGCCGGTCGCGCATCACGACGACGCGCTGGGCCAATCGAAGCACTTCTTCGAGCTCGGAGGAGATGAAGATCACGGAGAGTCCCTGCTCGGACAGTTCGGCGACCTTCCGCTGGATGTCGGCCTTGGCGCCGACGTCGATGCCGCGGGTCGGCTCATCGAGCACCAGCAGCTCCGGCGCCGTGGCGAGCCAGCGGGCCAGCAGCACCTTCTGCTGGTTGCCGCCGGACAGGTTGCGCACCAGCTGATTCGGGTCGGCCGGACGGATGCCGAGTGCAGCCATGTACTCCGACACGAGCGAGTCCTGTTCGGCGCGGCCGACCTTGCGCAGCCAGCCGCGCTGGGCCTGGATGCCGATCACGATGTTCTCGGCGACGGTCAGGTCCGAGATCATGCCCTCGGCCCGCCGGTCCTCGGACGAGAACGCCATCCGGTGGGCGATCGCGTGACGGGGCGTGGACACTCGGACCGGCTTGCCGCCTACCTCCAGCGTTCCGGCATCCGCCCGCTCCGCCCCGTAGAGGAGGCGGACCAGTTCGGTACGCCCGGATCCGAGCAGGCCGGCGATGCCGACCACTTCTCCCTCGTAGATGTCGAGGTCGGTCGGCTCGAGCAGGCCGCGGCGCCCGAGGCCCTGCGCGCGCAGCACCGGCGTCGTGGAGCGATCGATCGTGCGGCCGGCCGTACGCGAGATCGCTTCCAGCTCGTCCAGCTCGCGGCCGATCATCTTGGTGACCAGGTCGCCGCGCGGCAGGTCCTCGACGAGATACTCGCCGATGAGCTGCCCGTTGCGAAGGACGGTGATGCGGTCCGAGATCTCGTAGACCTGGTCGAGGAAG
>CAVQWI010000010.1:0-546915 GCA_963717585.1 uncultured Actinomycetota bacterium
CCGCGATGGCCGTGACGTGGCCGGACGACGGTGGGCACGACGCCGCGGCGTTCGCGGCCCTCGTGGCGGATGCCGCGGCCGGCCTCACCCGACGGCTCTACGGCTCAGGGCGTCAGCGAACGATGAGCCGCGGCGTACGAGAACGTGCGTGAGTCCTGACGGGGTGCGGCACGACGACATTGCCGGTCGGGCCCATCAGCAGCTCCAGCGTTCCCGCCGCGACCCGCTCGGGCAGCTGCTCGACGCTGCTGATCCCGAGCGCCTCGGCGGCGGGCGTGTTGTCGAAGCCGATGACGGGAAGGCGCGGGATGCCGGCATCCACCGCTGCGAGATGCACCCCGATCGCGAGCGAATCGCTGGCGCACACCACGGCATCGGCGTCGCGTGCGGCGACCGCCGCCGTGACAGCCTCACGGGCGACGGCGACGTCGTCCACGGCCGTATATCGCTGCCCCGCATTCGGGGCGGCCGTCATCGCCTCTCGCCATCCGCGTTCGCGGTCGTCGCCGGTGCCCGACCCCGATGGCCACCCGAGGAACGCGACGCGCGGCCCGGCGATCGAGAGCGCATGCTCGGTGGCCGCTCGGGTGCCTGCCGCCCCGTCGACGTCGACCCATGGGTGAGAGGGCTCGGCGACATCGTCATCGCCCCACGGCCTGCCGAACGAGACGAACGGCAGACGACGCTCGTCGAGCCAGCCGGTGCGCGGATCGCCATGGAACGTGCCGGTGATGACGACCGCGTCGATCTCGGCGCTCTCGGTGAGCTCGGCAAGGCGGGCGAGCTCCTCCTCCGGCGTCCGCGCCGCGTAGACGAGCATCCGCATGCCCCGCTCGCTCGCCCGCTCGGTGACGGCATGGATGAACCGATCCAGCACGACGCCCGACACCCCTCCGGCGTAGGGATCAAGATGGATGGCGATGGTCGAGCTGCGGCGCGTGCGCAGCATCCGCGCCGCGGCGTGCGGGCGGTAGCCGAGCTCGGCGATCGCCGACTCGACCCGCTCGCGGGTGGATTCCTTGACGATCCCCGGCGAGTTCAGCACGTTCGACACCGTCTGCCGGCTCACGCCCGCGAGGCGGGCGACGTCCTCGACCGTCGGTGACTTCGGCATCCGGACCTCCTCGTCGAGCCCGCGGCCATGAACGTTCAAATCGTTATCCTATGGCGTCGTCAAGCCGGTTGACAGTGCGCAACACACGTCTTACCGTGATCGGCGACGGCGAACTTTGATCGTTCCAATTGTGCATCGCCGACGATCGAGGCGACTCACGTCCGCCGTCCAGCCTGACTCATCAAAGGAGAGAGACATGACACGGCACACACGGCGCGCGCTCCTCGGAGCCGGCGCGCTTCTGGTCACCGGAACGCTCGCGCTCACGGGATGCGGCGGCTCCGGGTTCGAGGAACCGGCAGGCACCGGGGACGCAGGCGACCTCACGTCGTCGGACGACGCGATCACCCTTCTGATCGGCACCAGCGGCGACGCGGAGACGGATGCCGTCACCGAGGCGGTCGCCGCGTGGTCGGAGGAGTCCGGGGTCGAAGCCGAGGTGAAGGTGGCCACCGACCTGCCCCAGGAGCTCTCGCAGGGGTTCGCCGCGGGCGACCCGCCCGACCTCTTCTATCTCGCGCCGGAGGCGCTCGCGGGATACGCGGGGAACGGCTCACTCAAGGCTTACGGCGACCTGCTCGAGAACAAGGACGACTTCTATCCCTCGCTCGTGGAGAACTTCACGTTCGAGGACGAGTTCTACTGCGCCCCCAAGGACTTCTCGACGCTGGGGCTCGTCATCAACAAGGGACTGTGGGATGCCGCGGGCCTGACTGACGATGACATCCCCACCACGTGGGACGAGCTGCGACCGTCGCCCAGACGCTCACCAAGGACGGGGTCGTCGGCCTCGGGTTCGGATGGGAGTGGCAGCGAATCGGGACGTTCATGGCGCAGGCCGGCGGCGGTCTCGTCGAGGACGGCGACGGCGATCGCCAGCAGCCAGGAGAACGTGGACGCCCTCACCTACGTCAAGGACCAGATGACGGCCGGTACGTTCGCGTACGCCCAGGACGTGGGCGCCGGCTGGGGCGGCGAGGCGTTCGGCAAGCAGCTGACCGCCATGACGATCGAAGGCAACTGGATCACCGGGGCGATGACCAACGACTTCCCCGACGTGGAGTACGTCGTGACCGAGCTGCCGGAAGGACCCGCGGGCAAGGGCACGCTGCAGTTCACGAACTGCTTGGGCATGGCGGCCGACAGCCCCAACCAGGAGGCCGCGCTCGACCTCGCCGAGTACCTCACGAGCACCGAGCAGCAGCTCGCCTTCTCGCAGGCGTTCGGCGTCATGCCGTCGATCCAGTCGGCGGCCGACCAGTGGACGAGCGACAACCCCGACCTCGCTGCATTCCTGGCAGGCGCCGATTACGCCCAGGGCATCCCGACCTACGACGGCACCGCTGACGTCATCACCGACTTCAACTCCGAACTCCAGGGCTTGAAGACGGGCGATCCGCAGCAGATCCTCGACTCTGTCCAGTCGAACCTCGAGGCGATCGTCGGCTGAGGCGAGCTGGCGATGACTGCGACCGCAACGGCGCCTCGCCGCGCACGGAACACCCGATCAGGGATCCGGCGCGGCGAGGCGCTCGCGGGGTGGGTGTTCACCCTTCCCGTGATCCTCATCCTGGGGGTCTTCCTTCTCATCCCGGTGCTCATGGCGCTGTGGGTGAGCGTCTCCGACTGGTCGGGGCGGGGCAGCCCCCTCTCGTGCGAACGTCGGCTTCGTCGGCCTGCAGAACTACGCCGCCGTGACGACCGGCGACGGCCTCGCCACGCGTGACTTCGGCACGGCGATGCGCAACAACACCTGGTATGTGATTCTCGTCGTGCCGCTGCAGACCGCGCTGTCGCTGTTCCTCGCGCTGCTCGTCAACGGGGCGATCCTCCGCGGGCGCGGGATCTTCCGCACCGCGTTCTACTTCCCCTCCGTGACGGCCTCTGTGGCGATCACCGTGCTGTTCACCTTCCTCTTCAGCACCTTCGGGGTCGTCAACGAGATTCTCGGCGCGATCGGCCTCAACGGGCCCAACTGGTTCGCCGACCCGAGGGGCATCCTTCACATCCTCTTCGGCGACCGTGGGCATCACCGACGGCCCCGCGGCGCTGACCGAAAGCGACTTCCTCGGGTTGTCGTGGTGGAACTGGCTCGCGGGGCCCTCGGTCGCCATGACGGTGTTCATCATCATGGCGATCTTCACGACGAGCGGCACCTTCATGCTGCTGTTCCTCGCCGCGCTGCAGAACATCAGCCCCGAGGTCCAGGAGGCCGCCATGGTCGACGGCGCCAACGCGTGGCAGCGGTTCTGGCGCGTCACCCTCCCCCAGTTGAAGCCGGCGCTGTTCACCGTGCTGACGCTGGGGCTGATCGGGTGCTGGCAGGTGTTCGACCAGATCTACACCGGCACGAAGGGTCAGCCGGCCAAGACGACGCTGACACCGGCGTACCTCTCGTACGACGCATCGTTCCTCGACCAGGACTGGGGACAGGGCGCGGCGATCGCGTTCATCCTCTTCGCGATCATCGTCGTCTTGACCCTCTTCCAGCGGTGGGCGCTGCGCGACAGACCCGTCTCCGCGCGTCGTGCCCGCCGGTACCAGCTGCCCACCCGGCCCGCGACCGCAACGCCCGCGACCGTGGCGGCCACGCAGGTGCCGAGTCCTCCGGACCCGGCTTCGACAACGGCCGTCAACCGCGGTGAAGACAAGGAGACGGGGCCATGACCGACATGAGCGTCGACCAGGCACGGATGGCGGTACCCCAGGAGACCCCCTCAGGCGCAGACCAAGGCGCGTCGCAACACGGAGAAGATCTGGTGGCAGGTCGCGCTTTACGCACTGCTTGTCGTGATCTCGCTCATCTACATCTACCCCTTCCTCGTGCAGATCTCGACATCCTTCAAGACGGATGCCGAGGCCACGATCAGCCCGGTCTCGCTCATTCCGCAGGTCTGGTCGACAGCGGCCTATGAGCGGCTGTTCCTGCGCAGCGACTTCCCGGTGTGGTTCGCGAACTCGACGATCGTGACGATCTGCGTGACCGTTCTCCGCGTCTTCTTCGTGTCGCTCGCGGGGTACGCGCTCGCGCGGCTGCAGTTCCGTGGGCGGGGATTCGTGTACGCGGCTGTCATCGCCGTCATGGCCGTGCCGAGCGTCGTGCTCCTGATCCCGCGGTTCCTCGTCATCAACCAGCTCGGAATCTACGACTCGTACGCCGGAATGATCCTGCCGCTGCTCGTCGATGCCGCCGGGGTGTTCATCATGAAGAACTTCTTCGAGTCGATACCGGTCTCGGTCGAAGAGCAGGCGCGCATCGACGGCGCGGGTCCATTCCGGATCTTCTGGTCGGTCGTCCTCCCGATGGCGCGGCCCGCCCTCATCACGATCATCATCCTGTCGTTCCAGGGCTCGTGGAACGAGCTGTCGCACTTCATCGTCTCGACGCAGTCGCCGGAGCTCACGACACTGACGAAAGGTGTGGCATCACTTGCCAGCGGCCAGCTCAGTCAGGGCCGGCAGTACCCGCTGAAGCTCGCTGCGGCGCTCATCATGACGATCCCCGTCGCCGTGATGTTCTTCATCTTCCAGAAGCGCATCATGAACACCGCGCAGGGGGCGCTCAAGGAATGACGCAGTCAGCAACCGGCGAGAAACCGCTGCAGCCGCTGCTGAACGACGCCGTGGTCGCCCTGCGAGCACCGACTCAGGTGTGGTCCGCCTCCAGCGGCGACCTGGGCAGAAGGGCCATCCACGGGGTGTACCACGGCGACACGCGTCAGATCCGGGAGCTCACGCTGACCTATGGCGGGATCGGTCCGGAGTGGATCTCCGTTGCGCCGCACAGTGCCTCGCACGTCGTGTTCGGGGGTCTGCTCCGCGCGGTCGACGACGACTTCCCCGATCCGAAGGTGCGCATCCTCCGCAGCCGAGTGGTCGGCGACGCGCGGGTGCGCGACACGCTGACGGTCAGCTCGCACGTCGCCCATGCGATCACCACCGACCTCCGGGTCCGTCTGGTCCCCGAGTTCGCGTCCCTGCAGGAGGTCAAGGCGGGGCTGGCGAGGGCGCGTGCGTGGAAGCTGACCCGCGATGGGGCGACGGACGAGGCGCGCGTGGAATCGGGCGACCGGTCGTTCACGATCTCCGCACCGGGCGCTGCGATCGCCGCCGAGGGGGACAGCGTCAGCATCGACTGGCCGATCCGCCTGGAGCCCGGCGAGTCGGTCGAGGTGTCGTGCTCGATCGGGTTGCACGATCCGTCCCTCGTCGTTCGCGGCGTGCCGCGGCCGCCGGGGTGGACGTGCCGCGGGTCGGCGGCGACCCGCGAGTTCAGCGGTGGCTCGACTCGGCCCTGGCCGATCTCGAGGCTCTGCGGCTGTCTCTGCCCGATCGCCCCGAGGAGGAGTTCTTCGGCGCCGGCGCGCCTTGGTTCCTGACTCTCTTCGGCAGGGACTCGCTGTGGGCCGCGCGACTGGCGCTGCCGCTCGACCGGCGGATCGCGGCATCCACCCTGCGCGTGCTCGCGCGATTCCAGGGCGAGCGCACCGACGCGGAATCCGCTCAGCAGCCGGGCAAGATCCTGCACGAGCTGCGCGGCGAGCCGCTCGAGATGCCGGGCGAGGGCATCGTGCTGCCGCCGGTGTACTACGGAACCGTCGACGCGACCGCGCTGTGGGTCTGCCTGCTCGCCGACGCCTGGAGATCGGGGATGCCGGAGGACGAGGTGCGCGACCTGCTGCCGGCCCTGCGCGGCGCACTGGACTGGCTGCTGCACCACGGCGACAGCGACGGCGACGGATTCGTCGACTACATCGACGAGACGGGCCACGGCTTGGCCAACCAGGGCTGGAAGGACTCGGGCGACTCGATCCAGTGGCGCTTCGGGCGAGCTCGCCGAGGGCCCGATCGCGCTGTGCGAGGTGCAGGGTTACGCCTTTGAGGCGGCGCTCGCGGGCGCCGACGCTCCTCGATCATTTCGGCGAACAGGGCGGCGACGAGCTCCGCACGTGGGCGGCCACACTCAAGGCGCGCTTCGCAGCGTCGTACTGGGTCGAGACTCCCGAGGGCCGCTACCCGGCGATCGCGCTCGATGCGCACAAGCGCCCGGTGGACACCCTGACCAGCAACATCGGTCACCTGCTCGGCACCGGCATCCTCGAGCCGCCGGAGGAGGCCGCCGTGGCGGCGCTCCTGACCGGGCCGACGATGCTGTCCGGATTCGGCGTGCGGACGATGTCGACGGAGGCGGCCGGCTACTGGCCGCTCAGCTATCACGGCGGAAGCGTGTGGACGCACGACTCCGCGATCATCGCTCGCGGCATGGCTCTGGCCGGCTTGTACGACGCCGCGGATCTCGTGGTCGACGGCATGCTCTCCGCCGCCGAGGGGTTCGGCTTCCGGGTGCCCGAGCTGCATTCCGGCGACTCGAGCACAGTGACCCCTCTGCCGACGCCCTATCCGGCGGCGTGCCGTCCTCAGGCCTGGTCGGCGGCCGCAGCGGTGACTGCCGCGCAGATCTCGGAGCGTTCGCCGTCGGCTCCGCCCGCTGAGCGCTCTCCGCGGCAGCCGTCAGGTGACCTTCAGCACCTGCCCGCCGGTCAGCGCGACCAGCTCGGCGAACGTCATCGGGAACACCGTGTGCGGTGTTCCGCCGGCGGCCCAGATCTCCGGGAAGCCCGCCAGATCCTCGTCGATGACCGTCGTGAGCGGAGACGGATGGCCGGTCGGGGCCACTCCACCGATCGCCTGGCCCGTAGCATCGCGCACCTGTTCCGCGGTCGCTCGTCGGATGCTGTCACGGCCCAGGCGCTCTGCGAGAGCGGCCGTGTCGACGCGGTGTGCGCCGCTTGTCATCACGAGCAGTGGCGCGCCGTCCGACCAGAACACCAGGCTGTTCGCGATCGCGCCCACCTCCACGCCGAGCGCCGCGGCCGCGAGCGGGGCGGTGGACGCCGCATCCGGCAGAACGACGATCTCGCCGGCGATGCCGACGGCTCGGAGCGACTCATGGACGATGCGGCTGCGCGCGGGAAGCTGGTCGGTCACCCGACCAGCCTAGGCATGGGCGCGCCCGGTCAGGCTCGCTGGAACAGCCCCAGGATGTTCCCCTCGCTGTCGGCGAACCACGACGAGCGCTCCCCGTCCATCTCGGCCACCCCGTCGACGGTCTTCAGCCCGGGGAAGTCGTAGTCCAGGAACGTCACCCCTTTCGCCCGCAGCGCGGCCATGTCCGCATCCAGGTCTTTGCTCTCCAGCCCGAACACGGTGTTCTTCGCGGTTCCGGCATACGTGGTCTGGTAGACCATCAGCGGCACCCCCGCCAACCTGTAGATCACCGTCTGGGCCTCCTCCTGGACCTCTTCCGGTGTCAGATCGAACGTCCCCTCGTAGAACGACCGGGCCCGGGCGAGATCGGATGCCGCGATGACGGCGACGCCGCGTGCTTGTTCGAACATGTTCGTCTCCCCTTTCTTCGTTGAGCTTCATCCCCTCGGGGCAGACGGTACTCCGGTGAAACCGCGCGCAATAGAGCAGTAGCGGCGGCCCCGCCCGCGGCCGAGCGGATGGCTCGGTTCGCCCGGC
This sequence comes from uncultured Actinomycetota bacterium, assembly GCA_963717585.1. Classification (GTDB taxonomy): domain Bacteria; phylum Actinomycetota; class Actinomycetes; order Actinomycetales; family Microbacteriaceae; genus Microbacterium. The sequence continues at coordinate 7,640 of CAVQWI010000010.1, forward strand.
GACAGCATCCCCAACCTGCGCAGATTGCTCACTTCTGGTGTGGGACGTTGAACGATCGGCTCAATGGTGGTGCAATGGTGGTGGATGCCGCGATGTTGCCCATCCGCACGCGCCCGCCGGGTCCCACGAAGACACCGCGGCGGCTGATCGACGAGGACCACCATGTCTGCGACCCTGCCCCTGCCCGATTTCCGCCATGAACGCGTCGAGGCCCTCACCGGCCGCCGAAGCGGACTCTTCATCGCCGTCGCCCTGCACTCGTCCGTGCTCGGCTCGGCTCTCGGCGGGGCACGTCTGTGGAGCTATCCGCACTGGAGCGACGGGCTCGGCGACGCGCTGCGCCTGTCTGCGGCGATGACGCTGAAGAACGCGGCTGCGGGATTGGACGCCGGAGGCGGCAAGTCGGTCATCGCGCTGCCCGAGGGCATGGTTCTGGATGGCGAGCGCCGGCGCGCCGCGTTCCTCGACCTCGGCGATGCCGTCGAGTCGCTGCACGGCCTGTACCGCACAGCGGAGGATGTCGGCTCGACGACCGAGGACATGCTGACCGTCAGTGAGCGCACCAGCCACGTGGTCGGGCTTCCGGAGGCCGGCGGCGGCTCAGGTGAGCCGGCGGGTCCGACGAGCCTCGGCGTGTACGAGTCGCTGCGGGCGACGCTCGAGCGCCTGACCGGATCGCCGGACGTGGACGGGCGGCGCATCACGATCTCGGGCATGGGTCAGGTCGGCAGCCGCCTCGCGGTGCGCCTGAGCGCCGAGGGCGCTCGGCTGACCGTCACCGACGTCAACCCGGCCAAGCGCGACCTCGCGCTGCAGCTGGGTGCGGCTTGGATCGCCCCGGGCGAGGAGCACCTGGTTCCCGCGGACGTCTTCGTGCCGGCCGGCATCGGCGGGCTTCTGACGGACGAAGTCATCGATGCCCTCGACGCACGGGCGGTGTGCGGACCGGCGAACAACCCGCTGGCCGATCACTCCGGTGCCGAGCGGCTCGCGGGGCGCGGCATCCTGTACGCACCCGACTTCGTGGTCAACGCGGGCGGCGTGATCTACCTCGACCTCGAAGCCAAGCACCTGGGCAGTCGTGACGAGATCATGGGCCGCGTCGCTGCGATCGGCGATACCGTGCGCCGCATCTACGACGAGGCCGAGTCGCGCGGTGTCACACCGCTCGAGGCCGCCGAGGGTCTGGCCGCCGAGCGCCTCGCCGCCGGACCGCGTCAGCACGCTTTCGCCGGCTGAGCGCGCTGCCCGAGCGATCGGGAGGAGATGTGCGAGACGGAGGGCCGAATACTCGGCATCCATCCTCCGATCTGCACATCTCCTCCCCTCCGCGGCGTGGGCCGCGGAGCCCCCACAGCGTGGGTCCGAGATGTCCCCACCGCCCCTCCACACGCCGCTCGCCCGCGGAGCCCCGCGGCGGGCCCCCGAGCGTCGAATCCCCCGACAGCGAGATGGCGCCCTACATCTCGTTGGTGGACCTGAGGGGATTCGTCCCCACCGCCCCTCCACACGCCGCTGCGCGGCGCGCGGAGCCTCCGCGGCGTGGGCCCACCCAGCGGTTCGAATCACCGCACCCGTATAACGAGATGAGCGCCCCACAAGGGGGCGCTCATCTCGTTTGGTGGACCTGAGGGGATTCGAACCCCTGACCTCTTCATTGCGAACGAAGCGCGCTACCAACTGCGCCACAGGCCCTGAACCTTCGATAGGTTATCACGACGCTCGAGGCCCTTCCGGTCGCGGTGGCCGGGCCATGTGGAACACCTCGTCGACCACGGAATACTCGTCCAGATAGCCGCTGCGGGCGATCGGGCGCATCGCCGCCGTGTCCACGCGACCGTCGTCGAGGATGAAGCGCTCGTCGAGGTGAACGCCCACCACCTGGCCGAGCACGAGGTGGCGGTCGATCGGGCGGGAGGCGGCATCCGTGAGCTCGATCGTCTGCGTCACGACGCACTCGAAGGCGACCGGGGTGGCGGCGACCCGAGGCGGGGCGACCATTCGCGAGGGCGCAGACTGCAGGCCGGCGAAGGCGAACTCGGACTGCCCGCGGGCGAGCACGGCGGATGACTGATTCATCGCCTCGCGCAGGTCCCACGTGGCCAGGTTCCACACGAACTCGCCGCGCGCGAGCGCGTGGGATGCCGAGTCCTTCATGCCGGCGCTGGAGAACATCACGATGGGCGGGCTGTCGGCGACCGCGTTGAAGAAGCTGTACGGCGCGAGATTCGGTGTGCCCGCGGCATCCAGCGTGGAGATCCAGCCGATCGGGCGCGGAGCGACGATCGCCTTGAACGGATCGTGCGGCAGCAGTGCGCGGTCGCGGGCACCGGGCTCGTAGAACATCGCACCAGGCTACGGCGGGATCAAAGGTGCGCGCCCGAAACTGCGTCAGCGATCAATGCTCGCCCGCGGATGCCGCCAGTCAGCCGGCGCGGCTTGCCAGGAGCCGGCGGACGTGGGCTTCGATGGCCGCATCGTCGACCCCGCCCCCGGCGAACTCCGACGCGTCTGCGCTCTCCCGCGCAGCGCGCGCCGCGGCGATCGACGGCGGACGACTCCGTTCGGCGCGCTGACGCAGCGCCTCTTCGAGCGCGGCCTGACGCAGCGCCTCGCGGGCTGCGGCCGCGTCGAGCACGGCAGCCGCGCGCGATCCGGCTGAGACCGTGAGCGGTCTGGGCAGCTCCCTCGGCGCCCACTGACGCGTGTGTGCTGCCAGTGCGACATCCTGCACCGTCGGCACGGAGTGGACCGCCGCTTCCGCCACGGCGGTGCGATCGACTGCTCGCGCCCCCACGCGGGTCATCCGCTGCAGGAGCAGGCCGCACACCGCGGCGACGCCGACCGCCGACCACAGCACGAGCTGCGAGCCGGTCGTGACGACCTCCCACGCGCCCCACACCGCTGCTGCGACCGCGGCGAGGCCGACGACCGTCAGGGCGAGGCGGGTCCTGCGCCGCGCCCGCGCCCGACGTGCGGTCGGGCGGGCTCGGGCCGCAGCGCGCTCGGCACGCGCCTGTTCGAGATCGATGCGCGCCTGCTCGAGCGAGGTGTGCTCGCGCTCCGCCATCGCGCGGCGAGCGAGCTTCTGCTGGGCCAGCGCGGTCCGGGCGTTGAGCTCGAGCCGCACCTCCTCGGGCGTCTCACTCGTCTCGGCCAGGACGCGCAGAGCCTGATTGAGGCGGACGGCGTTGCGCTCGGCGGCGTCGAACTGCCTCCGGCTGTGCCACGACGGCAGAAGATAGACGAGCCACAGCAGCACCGCGACGAGCACGATGACTCCCCCGCCCAGCACCTGCCCACCCATGGGCTCAACGGTAGGCGACGGTGAGCCAGGGCTCCGGCATCCCGTCGCGTGTCGCCTCAGGCCCGAAGGCGATCGCTCGGCGGCACCGTTGCGGCGTCCTGCGGTGCGCGCCCTTCGACCCAGCGCCGCAGCACTCCCTCCGGCACGTCCTCGCGGGTCAGGGCGAACGCGTAGTGGTCGCGCCAGTCGCCGTTGATGTGGATGAACCGGCGACGCAGACCCTCGTAGCGGAAGCCGAGCTTCTCGACCACGCGCAGGCTCGCCTGGTTCTCGGGCCGGATGCAGATCTCCATGCGGTGCAGCCGCATCTCGTCGAAGCAGATGTCGGTCGCCAGGGCCACCGACGTGGTCGTGATGCCGCGGCCGGCGAACCGCTCGCTCACCCAGTAGCCGATCGTCGCCGAGGCGAGCGACCCGCGCGCGATGCCCCACACGTTCAGCTGGCCGGCAAGCTCGCCGTCGTCCTCCATGACGAACGGCACCCCCGACGCCGTCGCGATACTGCTGCAGCAGCCGGCGCACCCCGGTGCGCATGTCGAACGAGACCGGGCCGTCGGGGCTGGTCGCCTCCCACGGCCGAAGCCACGCCCGGTTCGAGAGCAGCTCCTGCTGCAGCACGCGCGCGTCGCGCGGCCGCACCAGCCGGATCGACACGGTTCCATGCCGACGAGGAGTCGTCAGGTCCACGACACCCCCTCGAACGGACGGCGCTACAGAGTCGCCGCGAACTCCTTGAACCAGGGTCGCAGTTCGGGTCCGAGATCATCGCGATCTGCGGCGAGCTGCACGATGGCCTTGATGTAGTCCACCCTATCGCCGGTGTCATATCGGCGGCCGCGGAAAACGACCCCGTACACGCCGGGTCCCTCGGGGTCGGTGGCCAGCTCCTGCAGCGCGTCGGTGAGCTGGATCTCGCCGCCCTTGCCCGGCTCGGTGCGCTCGAGGATGTCGAAGATCGCGGGCGTCAGCACGTAGCGGCCGATGATCGCGAGATTCGACGGCGCGTCCTCGCGCTTCGGCTTCTCGACCAGACCGGTGACGCGCACGATGTCGGGGTCGTCGGTCGCCTCGACCGCCGCGGCGCCGTACATGTGGATGTGGTCGGGGTCGACCTCCATGAGCGCCACGACGGTCGCGCCGTTGCGCTCGTGCTGCGCGATCATCGTCGTCAGGAGCGGATCGCGCTCGTCGATCAGGTCGTCGCCCAGCAGCACCGCGAAGGGTGAGTCGCCGACGTGTGCGCGCGCTCGGGAGACCGCGTGGCCGAGGCCCTTGGGCTCACCCTGGCGCACGAAGTGGATGTCGGCGAGATCGCTCGAGTCCATCACGCGCTTCAAGCGTGCTTCGTCGCCCTTGTCCTTCAGCTTGACCTCCAGCTCCGGAACCGCGTCGAAATGGTTGGAGATCGCGTTCTTGTTGCGACCGATGATCACGAGGATGTCGCTGATGCCGGCCTGCGCAGCCTCCTCGACCACGTACTGGATCGCCGGCTTGTCGACGACCGGCAGCATCTCCTTGGGCATCGCCTTGGTGGCGGGCAGAAAGCGGGTGCCGAGTCCTGCGGCGGGGATGACGGCCTTGATCGGCTTGTGGGGCATGCGTCAACTCTACTGAGCGCGGCATCCGGCCCCGCGCCGGGGCGGGCGCTTGCCACCGACCGGCCGGCATGGTAATCGCGCCTAGAATCAACGCATGCACGACCCGATCGCCAACGCCAAGCGCGCCCTGCGCGCCGAGTTGCGCGAGCGTCGCCAGCTGCTGACGGATGCCGCGCGGGAGGCGGCATCCGAGGGCATCCAGAGGCAGCTCGACAGCCTGGTCGACTCGCTCGGCGCGCGGTCGCTGTCGTGCTTCCTGTCCACCCCGACCGAGCCCGGCACGCGGGAGTTCGTCGACGGGGCGGTCAGACGCGGCCTTCGGGTGCTCCTGCCGGTGACGCGCACCGACGGCCTGCTGGACTGGGCGGTCGCGACCCCGGACTTCGACATCACCGAGGGGATGTTCGGCCTGCCGGAGCCCGTCGGCGCGCTGCTCGGTCCGATCGCGGTGAACGACGTCGACCTCCTCGTGATCCCCGCCGCCGCCATCGACCGCCGCGGGATGCGGATGGGCTGGGGCCGGGGGTTCTACGACAAGACGATCGGATCGATGGAGGGATGCCCGCCGGTCTACGCGGTCGTCTTCGACTCCGAACTGCTCGACGAAGTGCCCAGCGACCTGCACGATCAGCCTGTCAGCGGTGTCGTGACCCCGACTCAGACCGTCCACTTCACGCCCGCGCGGCGCTGAAACTCCGAAAGAACACATGCCTACCTACGCCTATGCCTGCAAGCAGTGCGGCCACCGCTTCGACGCCGTGCAGTCATTCGCCGATCCCACCCTGACCGAATGCCCCGAGTGCGGCGGACCGCTGCGCAAGGAGTACGGCTCGATCGGCGTCACCTTCAACGGCTCCGGCTTCTACCGCACCGACTCGCGCGCAGCCGAGAAGAAGGGCTCGGATGCCTCCGCCCCCGCCTCGACGGGATCCTCCGGCGAAGGTGGTGGTTCGAGCGCGCCTTCGGCACCATCGAAGTCCGAGGCGAAGCCCTCCCCCGCTTCGACGGGGACATGACCGGCCCCCGCCGGTCGACGAGGCAGGAGATTCACGTGATCCAGGGATTCAAGGAGTTCATCCTCCGAGGGAATGTCATCGACCTCGCCGTCGCGGTGGTGATCGGCGCTGCGTTCACCCTCATCGTCAACTCCATCGTCGCCGGGCTGATCGATCCCCTGATCGCGCTGATCTTCCAGGCCGACAGCCTGAACGACGTGAGCTGGACGGTCACCGGGCTGAGCGGCAACGAGGTGGTGTTCGCCTTCGGCTCGATCATCGGCGCGATCATCAACTTCCTGGCCGTCGCGGTCGTGGTGTACTTCGTCTTCGTCTTCCCCATGAACAAGGTGAAGGAGCGCGCCGCGGCCAGGGCCGGCATCGCCGCCGAGGAGGCTTCGGATCTGCCCACCGAGCAGGAGCTCCTGCTGCAGATCCGCGACCTGCTCGCCACCCAGGGCAACGCGCCCAGGCCCTGAGCACACCGCGCAGCCGAGCTCACCAGTGCGGTGGGACGTCGCGCCGCATCCGCTCGTCGTTCGGGCCGGATGCCGCGGTCTCGTCGGCGTCTGCTTCGTCCTCGGCCGGCAGTCGGGGTCGGCAGAGGTGCCGGGCGCGGGGGTGAGCTTCGCCGCGCCGGGCGCCGGGCACCTTCTCTATCCGCTGACGGTCACTCGATGACATCGATCGGCTGCGTCTCGGTGTCGGCCGTGGACGCCTCGGGCGGAACGCCGAGCATCGCCGCGATCCGCGCCGCGACGGCGGCGGGGTCGCTGTACAGGTCGAACGAGTGCACGCGCACGTAGTGCCAGCCGAGCCGCCGCAGGATCTGCGGGCGCAGCCGGAGCGACTCGCGCAGCGACTCGCCGATCGTCTCGGGATCGCTCTCGGCGACGACCGCGCGGCCGTCGAACTGCGCGACCAGGGGCAGCAGACCGCGGTAGTGGACGTCGACCGAGACGCCCAGTCGGCGCAGCTCGCGAGCCAGCGCCAGCGTCAGCGGGTCCGCGAGGTCTTCGAGGCGCTGCTCCCGGGAGCGTGACGCGATGCCGCCCAGGATGCTCATCAGGGTGGCCGCGCCGTGCTCGAGCCGGCCGTCGTCGAATGCGGACGGGCGGATCGAGGACACGATCACCATCGAGCGCCGCGCCCGGGTCATCCCGACGGTCAGAAGCCGTTCGCCGTCGGGTGTGGACAGGTCGCCGAAGTCGCTGAGCACGCGGCCGTGCTTGGTGAGCCCGAAGCCGAGCGAGAAGATGACGCGGTCGCGGCTCTCGGCGACCGACTCCTCGAGGGTGAGCACGGCGAGCGGCTCGGCGGTGTCGCGCGAGACGAAGTCGGCGACATCCGACCTGCCGGCGAAGGCGGCCTCGACGGCCGCGCGCACCCGCTCGGCGTGCTTGGCGCTGGCGGTCACGACCATGAGGGACTCGGAGCCGCGGTTGACGGCGTGCTCGACCACGAGCGTCACGACCCGCGCGACCTCGGCATCGGGGCTCTCCACCGCTCCGGTCAGCGGATCCGGGGCGCCCGTTCCCCCCTCGACGTAGTCGACGCTGAGACTGCCGCGCCCGAGATACGATCCCGCCCACGGCAGCGAGACGAGCTCTCCGCCGTAGAACGCGTCATTGACGAGTTCGGCCAGATCCTCACCGCCGGCGCGATAGCTGCGGGTGAGCGTCTCGACGGGGAACAGCTCGGCGAGGCGCTCGAACACGCTGGTGTCGTCGAACGGCTCGGCGGGAGTCGGCTCCTCGCCGGGGAATCCGGCCGAGAGACGGAACGGAGTCGGCTTCTGGGTCACGGGGTCGCCGAAGACCACGATCTGCTTCGCGCGCCGCACTGCGGGCACGGCCTCCGCGAGGCTGAGGGCCGCGGCATCCGCGATGATCACGACGTCGAACGCGAGGTCATCGGGGATCCGCGGCACGTCGTACGGGGAGGCGAGCCAGACCGGGGCGAGCGTCCGCAGCAGCACGGGGGCCGCTGCGACGAGGTCGGCGGGAGTCGCCCGCCCGTTCTTGAGCGCCAGCTTCAGGGCTGCGGCCTCGGCTGCTTCATCGACGATGCCGATCCGCCACTGGGTGGCGAGCTGGGCGGCGAGCAGGGGTCCGGATGCCGCGGCATGCGCCTCGTCGACCAGCCGGAAGTCCCGCTCGAGGCGGTCGACGACGGCGGTGTTGGCGCCGAGGAGCGCGCGATCGCTGCGGAGGAGATGCTCGAGCGCGGACTGCCACCAGGCGTACTCGAGCTCCGCGCCGACTGCGTCTTCGGGAACGTGCCGCACCGAGAGCTCCGCGAGGAGCGGCTCGAGTCCGAGCGCCGCGAGCTGGGAGCGGAGCGTGGCGCGCTCGACGAGGTTGTCGAACACGTCGGAGTCGGCCGCGAGACCCGCGAGCGTTCGCACGAGCGAGGCGACCGGAAGCGACGGCGAGGCGATCGGCGCCGGTTCGGCCGACGATCGCGTCCAGTTCGCCGAGCTCGGCATCGACGCGCTGCCAGGCGACGTGCACATCGGCGAGGCCGAGCGGAACGGCGGGGACCACGCCGGCGTCGACGAAGCGCTGCCATTCGGTGCGCTGCTGCTGGACCCGCAGCAGCGCCTCGTGCATGTCGGCGATGTGCACGCCGGGCCGCACGTACTCGCGCGAGAGCTGGCGCAGCCGCCGCCGCTGCGATCCGGTCATCGACGGCGCGTCGCGTCGCGGTCCGTGCGCCTGGATGAGCTCGCCGAGCGGGCGCTCGAAGACGGTGGGGCTGAAGCGGTCGAGCGAGTCGCGGATGCCCTGCAGCAGCCGCAGGTACGTGCCCAGCTCGGTGATCGTCTGGAACGGACGCATACGCGTCTGCGCGATCAGCTCGTAGCCCCGCTCGAGCAGGTTCGGCACATCCTGGCGGTGCAGCTTGCCCGCCAGCGCGTGCGCGGATCGCGCGGCGACGGTCGTCGCGAACGACACGCCGTACCAGGGCGAGTCGTTGGGGCCGAAGCGGAACTCGCCGAGGCGGGCTGCCGCTGCGAGCGCGGCGGCCGCCTTCCGCGCGGGCCGGGGCGAGGCTCGATGAGCACGTCGATGTCGAAGCGGGCCGCGGTCGTCGGCGCGGGCTGCGGCTCGCCAGTTCGGCGAGGTGGCGCAGGACGTCCAGCACGGAGACGCCGAGCGACGGATGCCGCGCGGTGACGGCGGAGCGGTAGTCGCGCAGCACGCCCCGCAGCCGCACGAGCGCGTCGTCGATGTCGCCGACCTTGGGCTGCGTCGGCCTTCTCGTTCCGCCCGATCGCGCGGATCAGGTCGCGCTGCAGATGGCGCGGCGACACCGCCAGGCCCGGAAGCCCGATCCCGGTGAGGCGGTGCCGGACGCCCTCGAGCGTGGAGCGGCGGGCGCTGACGACGAGCACGCGCTTGCCGTCGCGGACGAGCGCGCCGACGGCGTTGATGACGGTCTGGGTGCCGCCCGTGCCCGGCAGCGTGTGGACGGCGAGCGAGTGACCCGCGGTGATCCGCGCGAGCACCGCCTCCTGCTCGGCATCCGCGTCCAGCAGGAGCGTGTCGGATGCCGGCGCCCGCTCGTCGGGGCTGGCGGCCTTCGGACTTCTCGTGCGGAACCGTGATCGCGTCTCGCGGTCGTCCGCGATGGCCGGCGAGCGCGTTCAGCACCGGATGGTCGAGGTCGACGGCATCCCGCGCCATCGCGGCGCCCGACGTCGGCGAACGTCGAGACGACGAGCCGCGGAAGGACGGTGAACGAGTCGATCGACGCGGTGAGCGCACGCAGATGGTCGATGACCGGCTGAGGCTTGAACACGCCGCCGTCGTACGCGAGGGCGGCGAGCGCGCGCCGTTCAGCTCGATCCCGAAGTGGGTGCGCGCGGCGCGGACGAATTCGGGGTTGACCGTGAACGAGCCGTGCAGCTTCAGCTCGAAGTCCGAGTGATGACGACGGATGCCGAGCGGGCGCAGCAGCACCGGCGCGGTGCACGCCATCCCTCCGATCCGCCAGGAGGCGAGACCGACCGCGAGGTTCACGGGCTCGATGCCGCGCGCGGTGCGCAGCTCGACGTTCTTGGCGGTGATCCGCTCGGCCGCCAGTCGGGCGTTGCGCAGCGCGACTTCATCGCGGAAGAGGTTGGACAGGAGTGTGGAGCGGCCGGTGATGAACTGGGGCAGGCTGCCCGGGTGGGCCTGGGTGATCTCGATGCCGCCGCCGCCGGCGTCATCGAAGTGCAGCAGGGTCGAGGGCCGCCCAGTTCGGCGGCGAGGGCTCTCAGGCGGTCTCGCTCCGGCTCGGCGACGTGCATCACGGTCACTCCCGGATCCGACAGACCGAGATCGCCCGGGGTCACGGACGGCGCGTCTTCCTCTGCACCGATTACGGCGCTGCCTTCAGCTCGCCACACACGGCCACCCTAAGCGGCGACGGTCTCCGCCCCGGGCAGCCCTCCCGAGTTTCGCCGGATTGGGCGACACGCCTTCTGATCAGGCCCGTTCCGCCCCAGACGGTGATCCGCGGCGTCGGGCGGGTGTCGCCGTTCCGTCTGCCGTTGCGCGGCGAACCGGGGCCGCTCCTCCCCAAGGACGGCGTGCGCGCGTGCGTCCCCAAGCGGCTGCCGACGGATGCCGCGCGCGGGGTGCGCGGAAGGATGGTCGCATGACCGCTCCGCCGCACAGCCGCTTCCTCCTGCACCCCTCTCCGCTCGGCGACGTGCTCATCGTCGCGACCGACGAGGGAATCGTCACGCTGCATCCGTTGCGCGAGGCTCTCGAGAACGAGATCGAGCGGCTGTCCCGCGTGCTGCATGGCGGCCTCGATCATGCCGACGACGATCCGGTGGCGATCGAGGCGGCCCGTCAGCTGGACGAGTACTTCGCCGGGGAGCGCCGCGAATTCGACCTCCCGCTCGACTGGCGCCTCGTGCGGGGGTTCACCCGCGCCGCGCTCGAGACCATTCGCGACATCCCGTACGGCGAGATGGCGGGGTACGGCGAAGTCGCCGTCGAATGCAGGCAGCGCGCGCGCCGCACGCGCGGTCGGCACAGCGTGCGCCACGACTCCGTTCTCCATCGTCGTGCCGGTGCACCGCGTGGTGCGAGCCGACGGCTCGATCGGCGAATACGGCGGGCACCCCGAAGACAAGGTGTTCCTGCTCGACCTCGAGCAGGCCGCGAGCGAGTAGGCCGCTCGCGGCCGCGCGGCCCCGCGGATTCCGTCGTCCCGGGGCCGCGCACTTCCGCCGGAGGGAATTCGCGCGCCGAAAGCGTCATTCGCAGCTGAGCGCTCGAAACACCTCCGAGCCTTGAATTGCGGCGCACATTCTTAACGGCTCCACGCGGTGAGGGAATTGTCGCCCAATAGTGCATGGCGACAATCGGGCGTATTGTGCCATCCATGGCCCGAAGAATTGTTCATCAGCTCGTCGACGACCTCGACGGCACCATCCTCGATGCGGGCGCGGGAGAGACCGTCCTCTTCTCCCTCGACGGCGTCGCCTACGAGATCGACCTCACCGAGGAGAACGCCGCGGCGCTGCGCAACGCGATCGCGCCGTACGTCTCGGCGGCGCGTTCGATCTCCTCGTCGCGCGGAGCATCCTCCGAACCGTCACGCAAGCGACGCCGACCGGGACAGCAGGATTACAGTGCGGTCCGCGCATGGGCGAAGGACAACGGCTTCGAGGTTTCGGAGCGCGGTCGGGTACCGGCATCCGTCATCGACGCATACGAAGCGGCGCACTGAACCTCACCCCGGGCGTTCGCCTGTCACGATCGGTCGCCAATCGCGTCGAAAGCGACGATTCGTGACAGCCGAGGGGTTGGTCGGTTCTCCGAGCCGCCGATGCGAGGATGATCTGCATGCCTGCATTCGTCGTCGCTGAAGAGGTTGCCGCCGCCCTCGAACGCCGTGATCCCGTCGTCGCGCTCGAGTCGACCATCATCTCGCACGGGCTTCCCCGCCCGCGCAACCTCCAGGCCGCCCGCGAGTTCGAGAGCATCCTGCGCGAGCAGGGCGTGACGCCCGCGACCATCGCCGTGCTCGACGGCGTGCCGCACATCGGGCTCTACGACGGCGATCTGCGGCGCATCGCCGATGAGGAGCTCGCCAAGGCGAGCGTGCGCGACCTGCCGATCATCCAGGCCGCCGGATCCAGCGCGGCCACAACGGTCGCCGCGACCTCGTACCTCGCCGTCGCTCGCCGGGATCCGCGTGTTCGCGACCGGCGGTCTGGGTGGCGTGCACCGTGCGGCCTCCGACACGTTCGACGAGTCCGCCGACCTGACGACTCTCGCGAGCACGCCGATCACGGTCGTGAGCGCGGGCGTGAAGTCGGTGCTCGACATCGCGGCGACCCTCGAGCGACTCGAGACGCTGAGCGTTCCCGTCGTCGGGTTACCGCACGCGCGTGTTCCCGAGCTTCTGGCTGCGCGAGAGCCCGTTCACGCTGGACTGGTCGGTGGATGGCGCGGCGGACGTCGCCGCCATCATGCACGCGCAGGATGCGCTGGGCAGCCGGCAGGGCATCGTCGTGGCGAACCCGGTCCCGGCCGACCAGGCATGGGATGCCGAGGAGCACGATCGCGTCCTGACGCAGGCGCTCGCCGAGGCCGACGCCGCGCAGGTGACCGGCAAGGCCGTGACGCCGTTCCTCCTCCTGCGGATCGTCGAGCTGTCGGACGGCCGCAGCCTCGAGGTCAACCTGGATCTGGCGCGCAACAACGTCCGCGTCGCGGGCGAGATCGCCACGGCGTGGGCTGCGCTGAGATGAGCCCAGGCGCATGAGCGCGCGGCTCCGACCCGGCAGCATCCTGGTGGTCGGCGACGTCATCGACGACACCGTCGTGATCCCGTCCGGGCCGATCCAGCCCGACACCGACACCATCAGCATGATCCGTCGCGTGCCCGGCGGCTCCGCGGCGAACTCGGCGGCGTGGCTCGCGGCACTCGGAGCGGACGTCACCTTCGTCGGTGCGGTGAACGTCGCCGACGTCGATCGCCATGTCGCCCTGCTTCCCGGCGTCGATGCGCGACTGCAGGCGGTCGACACCGCCACCGGCGCGATCATCGTGCTCGTCCAGGGAGCGGACCGGTCGATGCTCACCGACCGCGGCGCGAACGCCGACCTGGACTTCGCCGCGATCCCCGACTGAGCTGCTTCGCGCGCACGTGCATCTCACCGGGCATTCGATGGCGGCATCCGACGGCGCGGCGTTCGCGACCGTTTCTGCGGCGCGCCAAGACGCGCCGGTGCGACGGTGTCGGTCAGTCCCGGTTCGGTCGCCTACATCGACGCCCTGGGCGCGCGAGGTTCGGCGAGGTCATCGCGGGGGCCGACGTGCTGTTCGCGAGTCTCGCCGAGGGAGCCGCCCTGGCCGGCGCCAGCGACCCGGCCGAGATGGCTGCGCGCGTCGACGCCGGGACTCTCGTCCTGACGCTGGGCGCCGACGGAGTGAGGGTCGACGGCGAGCACGTGCCTGCCGTGACCGCGCCGGTCGTTCTCGATCCGACGGGTGCGGGTGACGCCTTCTGCGCGGGATTCCTCGCGCACTGGCTGCGCGACGGGGATGCCGTCGCCGCCGCGCGTGCCGGCGCCGAGGTCGCGGCACGCGCGCGTCGGGCTCGTCGGCGGGCGACCCTCTTAGTGCCGGCGTCGCGTCGCCGGTGGCCGACCAGTTCCCGGCGTCACGCGGTCGACTTCACCGACGACAGCACCTTCGTCAGCGTCTGCTTCGCGTCGCCCAGGACGATCGACACCTTCGGATCGTAGAAAAGCTCGTTCTCGATGCCGGCGAATCCGGGGTTGAGCGAGCGCTTGAGGAAGACCACCTGCTGCGCGTCGGCGACGGTGAGGATCGGCATCCCGTAGATCGGTGAACCGGGCGAGGTCTTCGCGGCTGGGTTCACGACATCATTCGCCCCGATCACCAGTACGAGGTCCGTCGTCTTGAATCGGGGATTGACCTCGTCCATCTCGATGAGCGCGTCGTAGGGCACGTTCGCCTCGGCCAGCAGCACGTTCATGTGCCCCGGCATCCGGCCCGCGACCGGATGGATGCCGAACACCACGTCGACTCCCCCGTCACGCAGGATCTCGGCCAGCTCGGCCGCCGCATGATGCGCGCCCGCGACCGCGAGGCCGTAGCCGGGCACGATCACGACGCGCTGCGCATAGTCGAGGAGGATCGCGACGTCTTCGGCCTCCATCGTGCGGACGGGCCGATCGGAGGCGGCCGCAGCGGCGCTGCCGGCCACATGCGCGCGGAACGCGCCGAACACGATGCCCGCGACGGTACGACCCATCGCCTTCGCCATGGCCATCGTCAGGATCGTGCCGCTCGCGCCGACCAGCGTGCCGGCGATCAGCAGCAGGACGTTCGACAGGACCAGACCGGATGCCGCGACCGCGAGCCCCGTGAATGCGTTGAGCAGCGAGATCACGATCGGCACGTCGGCGCCGCCGATCGGCAGGACGAGCAGCACGCCCAGAATGAGCCCGGCCGCGCAGCAGCAGATACGCGTAGAGCGGGTCGCCGGTCACGACGAGGGCAGACCCCGGCGGCGATCGCGGCGAGCACCAGCACCACCATGAGCACGCGCAGTCCCGGAAAGGTGACCGCGCGAGTGGTGATGATGCCCTGCAGCTTTGCCGAAGGTCACGAACGAGCCGGTGAGCGAGACGCCGCCGATGAGCACGGTGAAGGCGACGACGCCGAGCGTCCACGGGTTCTCGCCGTGCGAGATCTCCACGAGCGCGACCAGTGCCGCCGCGCCGCCGCCTACGCCGTTGAATGCCGCCACGAGCTGCGGCATCTGCGTCATCTGCACGCGCCGCGCGGCGATGACGGCGATGACCGACCCGACGGCCATCGCGGCGATGATCCAGACCAGGTTGCGCAGCTCGATGCCCAGCACGTAGGCCAGGATCGCGAGCGCGGCCCCGGCCGCTCCGAGCAGGTTCGCCCGACGCGCGGTGCGCGGGTTGCTGAGGCCCTTCAGCGCGAGGATGAACATCACCGCCGCGAGGATGTAGCAGACGGTGACGACCTTCGGCCGGCAGGAGCTTCATGCGCCGACCTCCGTCTTGGCGTCGGCGGCCGGCCGCGCGGCTTCGCGCGGAACATCAGCAGCATCCGATCGGTGACGACGAAGCCGCCGACGACGTTGATGGTCGCGAGGAACACCGCGAGGATCGACAGCGCGAGCGCGAGCAGATCCTCGGCCTGGCCGGCGACGAGGATCGCGCCGAGCAGGATGATGCCGTGGATGGCGTTCGCCTCCGACATCAGGGGCGTGTGAAGCGTGCTCGAGACCTTCGAGACGACCTCGAAGCCGAGGAAGACGGCGAGGATCGTGATGGTGATCAGCGCGAAGCCGTCCATCAGGCGCGCACCTCCGCTCGCAGACCGCCGCCGCGACGCACGCCCCCTCAGGTGCCGCAACGCATCGTTCACGACCGTCCGTCCCGGGTCACCGACGCTTCCCGAGACGAGCTCGTCGTCGAAGTCGAGCACGAGTTCTCCTTCCTTCATGATCAGCGTCGCGAAGTTCGCGCAGTTCATGGCGTACAGCTTGGAGGCATCCGGGCGCGAGGTCGGACTGGATGTCGCGCGCGCCGATCAGCGTCACCGCTCCACCCGCGACGGAATCGTCCGACGCTCGCCCGGAATCGACCCCTCGATGTTGCCGCCCGACTCGGCGGCGAGGTCGACGAGCACCGACCCCGGCTTCATCGCCGCGACCATGGCCGCCGTGACGAGCCGCGGCGCGGCTCGGCCGGGAACCGCGGCGGTCGTGATCACGATGTCGGATGCCGCGATGTGCGGTGCGAGCAGCTCCTGCTGCCGGCGCGCGCGGTCTTCGGCGAGCTCCTTCGCGTATCCGCCGCCGGCTTCGGCGGTGCCCAGGTCGAGATCGATGAACGTGCCGCCGACCGAGCGGACTTCATCGGCGGATGCTGCGCGCACGTCGTTGGCCGAGACCACGCCGCCGAGCCGCTTGGCCGTCGCGATCGCCTGTAGGCCCGCGACTCCCGCACCGAGCACGAGCACGCGGGCGGGGGCGAGGGTTCCGGCGGCCGTCATCGTCATGCCGAACATCCGCCCGAACGCATCCGCCGCGAGGGTCACGAGCCGGTAGCCGGCCAGGAGCGCCTGCGACGACAGCACGTCCATGGACTGCGCGCGCGAGATCCGCGGGAGAAGGTCGAGGGCGAACGTGGTCATGCCGCGTCGCGAGCCGCAGCCACCGCCGCCGCGTTCTGGAAGGCGTCGAGCATGCCGACGGTCACCGTGCCGGCGGGCAGCGCGGCCGCCTCGGCCGGCGGTCAGCGGACGGACGTGGAAGAGGATGCCCGGACGCCGAAGGCCTGGTCGCGATCGACGATGCGTGCTCCGGCGGCCTCGTACGCGGCATCCGCGATGAGGGAGCCGGCGCCTGCGCCCGACTTCGACCTCGACGGTCGCGCCGAGGCGCGAGCAGCTTCTTCACGCTGTCGGGCGTCGCCGCGACGCGCTTCTCGCCGGGCGAGCGCTCGGCGCGGACGCGTACATGGATCGACACTGGAGCCTTCCTCCCGCCCCAACAGCCCTGTCGCGGTCCTTCCGGAATCGTAACGGTGCGGCGCACGACCCGGGCGCCATTGCATCGCGGATGCCACGGCGTAGGCTTCGCGGCATGGAGACCCGCCGCCGGGACCGGACATCGACGAGGCCGCTCTGGATGCCGCCGCCGAGCAAGGAGTCATTCACCGGGGTCCTGACCGTCGACGTCGGCGACGAACGCCGCTTCGAGCGCTGTCGACGGCTACGCGCACCGGGCGCTGCGGGTGCCCAACACCGCGCAGACCCGGTTCGCGATCGCCAGCGGCAGCAAGACGTTCACGGCGCTGGCCGTGCTCCGACTGGTCGAGGAAGGCGTGCTGTCCCTCGACACGCCGGGTCCGCGGCATCCTCGGGCGCCGACCTGCCGCTCATCGACGACGACGTCACCGTCGAGCAGCTGCTCACCCACACGTCCGGCATCGGGGACTACATCGACGAGGAGGCGGACTGGGATGCCGCCGACTACGTGCTCCCCGTTCCGGTGCACGTCCTCGCCGAGACCGAGGCGTTCGTGCCCGTCGTCGACGGCTACCCGCAGGCGTTCCCGCCCGGCGAGCGGTTCACATACTGCAACGGCGGCTACATCGTGCTCGCGCTCATCGCCGAGCGGGCGAGCGGGGTCGAGTACCACGATCTCGTCGAGGCCGAGGTGTGCGCGCGGGCCGGGCTCGGCAAGACCTCGTTCCTGCGCTCGGACGACCTCCCCGGAGACGCGGCGCTCGGCTACCTGTTCGAGGAGGGCGATCGCACGAACGTGCTGCACCTGCCGGTGCGGGGCAACGGGGACGGCGGCATCTACACCACCGCAGACGACCTCCACACGTTCTGGCGCGCACTGACCGACGGCCGCATCGTCAACGAGGAGACCGTCGAGGAGATGACGCGTCCGCGGTACGACGTTCCCGAGGAGGGCATGCGCTACGGCATGGGCGTGTACCTCGGCGCGACCGGACCGCAGCTGGTGATGGAGGGCTACGACGCCGGCGTGTCGTTCCGCTCCATCCACAACCCGAGCACCGCGACGACCTTGAGCGTGCTCGGCAACAGCTCCGAGGGTGCGTGGCCGGTCATCCACCTGGTGACCGGCTCGGTGTAGGCGGGGTCAGCGGCTGCCCTTCGCGGCCCACGCGGTGGCGGTGCTGAGGATCGGACCGTCGCCGAGCAGCTCGCGGCAGCGCTCCTCCACGGCCGCCTGACGCGGTCCGTCCAGCCGGGCGTACTGCGCGCCCGCGGGCCCGACGCCGAGCGTGTACGGCTCCCACCACTCCTCGAAGGTCGGCGAGATCACCGCCACCTGCAGCTCCGCTTCCTCGATGTCGCGGCATCCGGCCTGCTCGAGCAGCGCAGCGAGCTCGCCTTTCCGCGCGCCGGCGCGGGCGACCTCGTCGTCGGCATCGGGCATCGACCGAGAGCAGCGCCCGGAAGAAGATCGACTGAGGCGCGCGGCCGCCCTCGAAGTCCCAGACGTTGACGGCGACCACACCGCCCGGCCGCGTGACGCGACGCAGCTCGCCGACACCGCCGGCCGGATCGCTCATGAAATGCACGACGAGCTGCGCGACGCTGCGATCGAAGGCCGCATCCTCGAACGGGAGCGACTCGGCCGACGCCTGCATCACCGTGACTCCGGGCAGGCGCTCGCGCGCCGCCTCGACGAACGGCTCCGACGGATCGACAGCGGTGACGGATGCCGCGCCCAGCCGGTCGGCCAGCACCTCGGTCAGCGCCCCGGGTCCGCAGCCCACGTCGAGCGCCCTCTGGCCCTCGCGCAGGTCGAGCCAGTCGGCGAACTCGATCGACAGGGGCCGGGAGAACCGCCCCATGAACCGGTCATAAGCCGTCGCCGCCACATTGAACGACATGCCCGGAGTCTAGCGACCGCTGTTCGCACGAGCACCGGGCCGGCACGTCCGGCTCTGGTCCGGCCGCCGACCCCGGCGGTACACTCGCCGCGTGCCGGTCGAGGGGTTCGCCGGCGCGACGGGGGACGAACGGATGGACGCTGAAGCACCGGTGCATCGCACGGTCGCGATCCTCGTCGTCTCCGCGGACGACCGGCAGCGTGCGGCCCTGCTCGAACCCCTGAACCGCCGCTACGCGCAGGACTATCGCATCATCGGCGCCTCCAGTCCGGCGCACGGGGCAGCGGCGATCGAAGACCTGCACTCCTCGGGCGGCGACCTCGCGCTGGTGCTCTCCGACGACGCCTCGCCGACCGCCGGTCACCAGAGCGTCTTCGCGGCGGCGCGGCAGCGCTTCCCCGACGTGCGACGCGGCCTCGTCATCGAGTGGGGATCGTGGGCGGGCCGCGAGACCACCGAGGCGGTCCTCGAGCTCATGTCGCGCGTGCAGATCGACTACTACGTGGTGCGCCCCGTCCACTCCCCCGACGAGTCCTTCCACCGTGCGGTGACCGACTTCCTGCACGAGTGGGAGTCCTCCCGAGGCAAACGGTGGCGCGGATTCACCGTGATCGGCGACCACACCCAGCCGCGCACGCACGAACTGCAGCGGCTCCTCGCCCGCGCCGGCGTCGCCGCCGATCACGTCGATCCGAATGAGCCCGAGGCGCTGGAGTCGCTGGCGGACTGGGGCGTGGACTACGAGGGCGTGCCGCTCGTGCGGACGACGAGCGGCACGGTGCTCGTCGATCCCGACGACGCCACGCTCGCCCGGTCCTACGGCCTCGACACGTCGCTGCCGAGCGAGACCGTCGAGCTCGCGGTCGTGGGCGCCGGACCGGGGGGTCTCGCCGCTGCGGTGTACGCGGCATCCGAGGGCCTGGAGACGCTCGTCCTGGAGGGCGAGTCGATCGGCGGGCAGGCCGGATCCAGCTCCCTCATCCGCAACTACCTCGGCTTCTCGCGCGGGGTCTCGGGCTCGGAGCTCGCGCAGCGCGCGTATCAGCAGGCGTGGACCTTCGGGGCGCGCTTCGCCCACACGCGCCGCGTGATCGGCATGAACCTCGCCGAGGGCGGCGGCTTCGATCTGCACGTCGACGGCGGCGAGGTCGTCCACTCGCGCGCGGTGGTGCTGGCATCGGGCGTCAGCTACCGCCGGCTGGCCGCGCCGGGACTGCGGCGCTTCGTCGGAGCGTCGGTGTTCTACGGCGCCTCGTCGGTCGAGGCCCGGGCACAGGCGGGACGCACGGTGCTGGTGGTCGGCGGGGGCAACTCGGCGGGTCAGGCGGCGCTGCACCTCGCCCGCTACGCCCGGTCGGTGTCGCTCGTCGTGCGGGGGCCCTCGCTCGCCGAGAGCATGTCGCGCTATCTGATCGACCAGCTGGATGCCGCGGGCGTCGGTCTCATCACGGGCACCCGGGTGGTCGACGCCGGCGCGCACGAATCGGATCGCCTCGACCACGTCGTGCTCGAGCGCACCGACACGGGCGAGCAGTTCGAGATGCCCGCCGACGCCATCTTCATCACGATCGGCGCCCGACCGCACACCGAATGGCTGGCGCCGGAGGTGCTGCGCGACCACTGGGGCTCGGTGATCACGGGCGCGGACGTGCTCAGCGAGGGCGGCCGCCGGGCCTGGCTCGGAGGCGAGGAGGGACCGTCGCAGTTCGAATCGTCGGTGCCGGGCTTCTTCGCCGTCGGTGACGTGCGCCGCGGATCGGTCAAGCGCGTCGCGTCCGCCGTCGGCGAGGGATCGGTGGCGATCTCGGCGGTCCATACCCACCTGGGCATGTACGCGGGCGGATAGGCGAAGCCGTCGGCCCGCGCTACCCGTTCATCAACGGCCGGAGGATGCGGGCGAGCGTCGCGATGTCCTCTTTGCTCAGCACGCTCAGCGCACGAGCCTCGCGCCGGACGAGCTCGGTCATGGCCGCATCGACCCGCGCGGTTCCGGCATCCGTGAGACGGACGAGCACGCTGCGGCCGTCACGCGGGATTGGCTTCGCGTTCGACGTAGCCGCGGTCGGACAGATGGGCGAGCCGGTTCGTCATCGCGGCGCTGCCGATCATGGTGCGCTCGATCAGCTGTGCGGGGCTCAGCTCGTGCGGCGGATCCGCTCGCCGCAGTGCCGCCAGCACATCGAACTCCCACGCGGCCAGCCCCGCCGTCGCGAATGCTCCCGCCCGGATGCGCGCGAGGCGGATGGAGGCCCGGCGAAGCCGCGACATGACATCCAGCGGCGTCAGGTCGACATCCGGCAGCCGCCCTGACCAGGCGTCGATCAGCAGATCCACCTCGTCGTCACGACTGTCGTCAGCCACACCTCGACCGTACCGATCACGGCAGCCTCGGGCGACCATGACGCGGCGGACGAGACCTCGGCGAGCGGCGCCGACATACTCGAACGCATGACGATCATCATCGTCGAGGGTGAGAGCGACCGGATCGCCGTGGAGACCCTCGGCCGCCGTCTCGGCCTGACGATGCCTTCCGTGCTGGCGGTCGGCGGCTCCAAGGGCGCTCGCCGCACCGTCGACGCCCACGCGGGCGCGCGGCTGATCGGCCTGGTCGACCGCGCGGAGCGGCGCGACTTCGAACGCGTGCTCGACACCGTCTTCATCTGCGATCCCGATCTCGAGGCGGAATTCGTCCGCGCGCTCGGCGTCGACGCCGTCGAGACCCTCATCGAGCGGCAGCGGGAGCTGGAATCGTTCCGCCGGCTGCAGCGCCAGCCCGCGCAGCGCACTCGCACGACCGAGCAGCAGCTGTCGCGCTTCTTCGGCGGGAGGAGCGGCAACAAGCTCCGCTACGCGCAGCTCATGGCGCAGGCGGTGCCGCTTGATCGGGTGCCGCCGCCGATCGGCGCGCTGCTCGAAGCGATCTGAGCACTGACCGGCTCGAGCCGCAGCCGCCGATATCACCGCGTGAGAACCATCTCGGCATCCAGCCGTGCGAGCTTCTCGGGGTTGGCGATGGAGTACACGTGCGTGATCCGCCCGTCTGCGACGGTGAGGCTGACCGCGCCGACCAGCTGACCTTCGACCTCGACGCGCACCCCCGGCTGCCCGTTGAGCCACATCGGCGAGAGCGTCAGCTGCACGCCGTACTTCGCCATCCCGCCGAGGAGGTATCTCGCGAGCTTGTCAGCGCCGACGATGGGCCGGAGTGCGGCACCGCGCACGAGTCCGCCGCCGTCCGCGACCGCGACCACATCGGGGGCTAGGACGTCCATGAGTCCTTGGAGGTCGCCGGAGCTCATCGCGGCGGTCAGGCGCCCGACCACCTCTTCGTGCTCCGAGCGCTCCACGCGTATACGCGGGCGCCGAGCCGCGACGTGCTCGCGGGCGCGGTGCGCGATCTGGCGGACGGATGCCGGTGACCGGCCGATCGCCTCGGCGATCTCGTCGTACGAGACGTCGAAGACCTCGCGCAGCACGAAGACGGCGCGCTCGGTGGGGCCGAGGGTCTCGAGCACGGTGAGCATCGCGATCGAGACGTTCTCGGCGAGCTCGACGTCGTCCGCGACATCCGGAGTGGTCAGAAGCGGTTCGGGCAGCCACTCGCCGACGTAGTCCTCCCGACGCCGCGAGACCGTTCTGAGGTGGTTGAGCGACTGCCGGGTGACGATGCGCACCAGGTACGCGCGCGGATCCCGCACCTGCTGGTGATCGACATCCGCCCAGCGCAGCCAGGACTCCTGCAGCACGTCCTCCGCGTCGGCCGCGGAGCCCAGCATCTCGTAGGCGACCGTGAACAGCAGACTGCGATGGGTCACGAACGGGTCCCGGGCGTCGGCTCCGTTCGCGATGCTCATGACGGCGAGCCTACGGCGGGCTCCAGCGTCGCCATCGGGGGCAGACCGCAGGCAGCCGAGAACCCGGCCGAGTGGATGCCGAGGGCGATGTTCATGCGCGCCGCGGTGTTCATGAGT
Source organism: uncultured Actinomycetota bacterium (assembly GCA_963717585.1). Classification (GTDB taxonomy): domain Bacteria; phylum Actinomycetota; class Actinomycetes; order Actinomycetales; family Microbacteriaceae; genus Microbacterium. The sequence continues at coordinate 29,965 of CAVQWI010000010.1, forward strand.
GCGACGCGGGCGGCGAGTTCGACCAGCGCCGGCGCTCCGAGCTCTGCGAGCAGCTCGGCCGACAGCTCATCGCTCACCGCCGGCGGAGTCTGGCTCATCGCGTCGGCGTACTCCATCACCCGCCGTTCGAGCGGCGTGTAGACCGATGACTGCCGCCAGCGCGGCACCTCACGGGCCTTTCCCTCATCGAGTCCGCGGTTGTGCGCCATGAAGTAGTTCAGGTCGAGGCAGAAGCTGCAGCCGACCGCCGCTGCGGCGGCCATGCCGGCGAGCCCCGCCAACCCCCTGTCGAGCTCGTGCCACTTCTCGGCCTTGCGGTTGACGCCCATCATGTCTTTGAAGACCGCAGGGTGGTTCCACAGGACCCCCACGGAATCTGGCACTTCGCCGACCATCTTGCGCATCGCCATCTTGACGACGGCTCCGTACGCGCCGGTGATCGGCGCCGTCGGGATCCTGTTGCTCTCGGTCATGTCTCCTCCAAGGTTGGTTTCCTTGACATGGAGACACCGGTGCGGCATCCGATGTGACATCGCGGGCGCGCCCGCGGGCTGAAGGCAAGGGCCATGGTCATGGCCGCGGTGGCGCTGGCGCTGGGCGAGACTGCGGGGCGCCTCAGTTGGTGCCGTAGATCGGAACCTTGAGCCCGAGAAACCCGCCCTTGGTGAGGATGGCGACAATATCGCTGTCCTCCTCGAGGTCGTTCACCGCGGTCACCGCTCCTTGCGCCACCATGTCCATCGTGCATACCTGACCAGTCGGAGGCGTGACGTAGGTGACGGTGACCTGGGCCGGGCCGGTCGCCGCGACATCCTCGATCTCGGGGATGCAGGTCGAGGAACCCCACGGCTGCTCGGGAACGGGAACGTTCCGGTCAGCGACGAAAGCGGGTCGGTGGAGACGGGCCAGAACACCCCCGAATCCAGGACCTGCAGCTTCGCCTTCGACGGCAGCACGTAGTCTGCGCGCAGGTTGCCGGGCGCGGTGTCGGCGAAGTCCGCCGTGTCATACGCAGGATCGCCCTCGTGGCTGAGGTTCGCTCCGCCTTGAAGGGCGGCCGCCTCGACGGCTCCGGCAGACGTCGGGAGCGGATCCTCGATCCGCGGGTGGTTCAGCAGCTGGAGAATGGCGTCGTCGAACGAGTCGCCGTCGAGCGGATCGGCGTTCTGATCGCCGAGGATCACGAACGGATCACCCCGATCGATGCCACCTTGCTGACCTGCGTCATCGACGATGTAGCCGCTTTCGGAAGGAGTGATGTAATCCGCCCAGAACCGGATCTCGTCGTGGTTGCGCCGGCCGTTGCGGTCCTCCGCCGAGTCGAACGTCGGCGGTGTGGGGTGCGAGGCGAGAACGTGGATCGTGGTCTTTCCGACCTGCACGGGGACGTCCCAGTGCGACTTGCTCGACAGCCGGACGACCTCGAGCTCCGCAGGCGTGAACCAGTCGGCCGGCGCGGGCGTCGCGAGGTCGTCGGGCAGCAGCGCGCCCGGCATGTCCTTCCACAGGAATTTCTGGAAGGTGCGGACGTCTTCGGTCGCGATCGGGTACTTCGAGAGCACGGCCATCCCGTACTGACCCTCGAAGAAGCCGAACCCGAGCGCGTCGTCGGGGCCGCCCACGGTGCCGTCGTTGTTGAGATCGAAACCGCTCGGGATGCCGGTGTTCGACGGCGCGACGAAGGCATAGGGGTACTCGACCGGTGTCGCGCCGTTCTGCGACACCTCGAGGTAGTTCTCACGGAAGAGGTCTGCCGCCACGTCGCCGGCGACGTAGTCGAACTCGTTGAGGAGCACGACATCCGGGTTCGTCCGCTGGATGACCTCGGCGACGGTGCGCGCCTGCGCGTTGGTGCCGGTGCTGAGATCAGCCTCCAGCTGGCCGGCCGCCGCGCGATTGAGCGACAGGTTGTAGGTCGCGACGCGCACCGTCGGCATCGCGGAGGGCGCGGTGGCCGTCAATGGGCTGTGCCGACGCCGGCGCGGCGAACGCGCTGCCGGCGATGAGGAGAGCGGCGGTCGTCACGGCGGCGAGGGTTCCACGCCGTGCAAGGCGAAGGTCATGGTGCTCCAATGCATGGGGGAGACGTGCGGAGTAGAGCCAGCGTCACACAGATCGGCACTATGAACAAGGGGTGTCCGCGCACCGACCGGTGTTCTCTCGCGATTTCCAGGTCGCGGAGGTTCGGCGAGCGGGTCAGCCCTGGTCAGGGCGGGCGACCTCGGTCTTCAGGTCGCCCTGGGCGGCCGCGGAGCCGCTGCGGCCGCCGCCGTACCCGCGGAGGACGAACGCGAACCCGACCGCGAGGAGGGCGCCGACAAGCGGTCCGGCGACGTACACCCAGTAATCGGTGAAGTCGAGCGCCACCAGGTCGGGACCGAATGTGCGGGCGGGGTTCATCGACGTGCCCGAGATCGGGCTGCCCCACAGCCCGGCGAGCGCGATGTAGCTGCCGACCCCGATCGCTCCGATGATGCCGATGTTCTGCGCTCCCGACGCGGTGCCCAGGATGACGCTGACCAGGCCGAGGGTGAGCACGACCTCCATCCAGAACGCCTGGAAGGAGCTGTACCCCTCGGCCGGATAATTCGACCCGTACGAGGCCGAGACGCCGATGACGGCGTACAGGAACCACGCGGCGAGCGTCGCCCCGAGGAGCTGCACCAGGATGTAGCCCGGGACCCGTCGCCAGGGGAAGTCTCCGCGCAACGAGAAGGCGAGCGTGACGGCAGGGTTCAGATGGGCGCCCGACACCTTGCCCATGAACAGGATGATCCCCATCACCATGAGCCCCGGCGCGACCACGGCGGCCTGCCTGCTGATCGTCTCGGGAAACGCCTGGCTCATCATCCCGCCGCCGGCGGCGACCAGCACGAGGAAGAACGTGCCGAACAGCTCGGACGCGAGCCGTCTCCACTCCTGCCGCGGATTCTGGAAGTCGGCCATCGGGTCGATGACCTCGACCTCGAACCACCGGTCGAACCGGCCGCGCGCCGCTGCTCGTGAATCCTGCGCCATCGTCACTCCCTGCGAGTGGAGTGCAGGCGCCCGGGCGGACGTCCGCTGGCGCCGAGCCTAGACCTGTGAGTGCTTTCGGCGCATCTGCGTTGCTGCGCCCGTCGGTGCCGGGTCCCGTCAGAGTCTGGCGCGCCCGGCACCGGCGGTCGTCGGCTCAGCTGCCGACCTTGGTGACACCGAACATGAGGGTGCGGCGGGGGATGTCGTAGTGCACGTCCTTCGTGTGCTTCAGCAGACCCTGCAGCACTTCCGCGTCGTCGGAGTCGACGGTGAGCACCTCTTCCCACGCACCCTGATCCAGGATCAGCTGCAGGGTGAAGGTGCCCTCTTCTTCAGGTTCCCCGGCAACCCACGAGAACTGGTAGTGCGTGAGTTGGCGAACCTTCAGGCTGTCGTCGGTGACCGGCTGGGGAACTTCAGGCATGATGCATCCCTTCTCTTGTGATGGTTCCTCATGCTTAGAACGAGAGACCTATCCTGTGGCGGGGCTGGACGATCGCCTGCGTATGAGGTAAACGCGCACGGATGCGCTCATCGGCGATTCCGGATGCTGGAGCTGCTTCGCGATCGCGTGGCCAGTCACCGTTGCCGCTTGTCGAAGTTGATCCGCGCGGCGGGGAAGACGATCCTGCCGACGAAGTCGGGCATCCGGAAGAACGGCTTGTCCTTGTCCAATCGCGCGATCGAGTCCATCTCGTCGGGTGTGAGGGTGAAGTCGAAGATCTCGAGGTTCGATGCGATGTGTGCGGGATCGGTCGACCGGGGTATCGCGATGTGACCCTCCTGCATGTGCCAGCGCAGGATGACCTGAACGGGCGACTTGCCGTGCTTGTGTGCCAGCTGCGCGAACAGCGGCTCGGCGAGGAGTCCCTTATTGGCATGCCCGAGCGGGTACCACGCCTCCAAGGCCGTGCCGAACGGGGCCAGGAACTCCTTGAGGTCGCGCTGCTGATAGTAGGGATGACACTCCACCTGTGACACCGCCGGCATGATCTTCGCGTTGCCGGCGAGGTCAGTGAAGCGCCGCTGGTCGAAGTTGCTCACGCCTATCGTCCGGACTTTCCCCGCGGCCACGGCCTCTTCCATCGCCTTCCACGCCCCCTTGTAGTCCCCGTACTGCTGATGAAGGAGCAGGAGATCGACGTAGTCGGTTCCGAGACGCTTCAACGTGCTCTCGATCGCGTCGACTGCTTTGTCGTATCGATAGTCGGGCGGCCACAGCTTCGAGGTGAGGAAGATGTCCTCCCGCGGCACGCCGCTGTCGCGGATCGCAGCGCCCACGGCGCGTTCGTTCAAGTAGGAGTTCGCCGTATCGACCAACCGGTAGCCGACTTCGAACGCGCGGGCCAATGCCGGTCCGCAATCGGCAGATGAGACCAGATAGACGCCGATGCCGAGCTGCGGAATCTGCTCCCCGTTGTTCAGCGTGACCGTATTCATGAGTGCATTCTCCTGCGCACGTGGCACTCGCGGGTGGGATCCGGCTCAACCTGCCGTCTCGCGTGCGCCCTCAGATCCCCCGAACGGCCGGCATCCCGATCACCGTGACGCCCTGACCGGCCATCGGTGCACTCATCGCGGCCAGGGCGATCCCGGCATCGGCCAGTCCGATGACCTCCCCGACCAGCAGGTCGGGTCGAAGCGCCCCGGACGCCACCAGGTCCAGCAACGGCGGATAGTCGCGCGCTGCCATGCCGTGCGAGCCGTAGATCTCGAGTTCCTTGGCGATGACCTGAGCCATCGGCAGGGTGAGCGCGGCATCCTCGCCCAGCAGGAGCCCGACCTGGATGTGGCGCCCGCGCGGACGAAGGGAGGCGATCGAGGCGACCGCCGTTGCGGTCGAACCCACCGCGTCGAGGGAGACACTCGCGCCGCCCGCGGTGAGCTCGAGGATGCGGAGCGCGTTGTCGTCGCCGGCATCCAGCGCGACCTCGGCGCCGAAGTCCTGCGCCCGTGTCAGCGCACTCGTCGATCGGTCGACAGCGATGACGCGCGCGCCGAGGGCGGAGGCGATCATCACCGCTGACAGGCCCACACCGCCGCATCCGTAGACGGCGACCCAGTCGCCCGGCTGTACGCGACCGTGGACGGTGACAGCACGATACGCCGTGGCGAAACGACAGCCCAGCGACGCGGCGGCGATGAAGTCGAGGTTGTCGGGCAGGTGCACGACGTTGAAGTCGGCGGCGGGTATCGCGACGAGCTCAGCGAAGGAGCCCGGGATGGTGAAGCCGGGCTGGGATTGATCGGGGCAGATCTGCGCGTCGCCCGAGACGCACCACGAGCACTGTCCGCACCCGCAGACGAACGGTGCCGTCACCCGGTCGCCGATTGCGCAGGTCGTCACCTTCGGGCCGACCGCGGCGACGACACCCGCGAACTCGTGGCCGGGGATCTGCGGGAGGGCCACCGGGTCATGCCCCTGCCAGGCGTGCCAATCGGATCGGCAGACTCCGGTCGCGCGCACCTCGATCAGCACGCCGTCGTCCGGGCACACCGGCTCGTCGATATCGACCAGGTACGGGAGTGCCCCGTACGCGTCGTATCTGATCGCCTGCACCCTGCGATCGTAGACGCCCGGGGCTAGATCAATAGGGGTCCTGCGGCTGGCCCGTGTCCGGGTCGACGCCTGTGGGCGCCGATGCGCCCGGTGTGTCGGGATCGACGCGCATGACGTCTTCATCCTCCCGGTCGAGCTCATCCACCCTCGGCGTTTCCGGCGACGGTTCCACGGGCTGGCCGGTGTCAGGATCAATCGGATTCGACATGAGATGTTCCTTCCTCGAGGGACGCCACCATGCCATCCGGCGCCGACCGGGCGAAGAGCATTGACCCTCAGGGGCCGGAAGCGTATCTTCCCGCGCACCGCTCTTCCGCCCCTTGTCAAGGCACTCCCTCCTCGGCACGGCTCGTCTCACACTCGACATGTATTACCGCGCCCGCTGCTCTGCTGAGGGAAGGACGATGACATGGCCGATTTCACCCCCGAAGAAGAAGGACCGCTTCCCGCCGAGACGGTCGTCTTCTGGACCTGGATGGTGGTCATCGGAGCCGGACTGGCCGTGATGATCACGATCCCGCTGCTGGGGCGCTGACATGCTCCGCTCAGTGCGCAACAATGCGCTCAGCATCCTGTTCTTCGCCCTGTTCGTTCTGGCGATCATCGGTCAGTCGATCGCGGGATTCTTCGAGAACAACGAGCGGTTGGTGCAGCATGCCCAACCCCCGGTGGGATTCCTCGAATTCATCACCTCGTCCGAGTTCGTGGTGGATGTCGCGGAGAACTGGCAATCCGAGTTCCTGCAGTTCTTCCTCTTCATCGCGGCGACCATCTGGCTCGTGCAGCGGGGATCCCCGGAGTCGAAGAAGCCGGGAGACGAGGGTCCTGGAACCGACAAAGACCAGAAGGTCGGTCGATACGCGGAACCTGATTCCCCCGAGTGGGCGAAGAGTCGCGGACTGCCGCAGGTGATCTTCTCGAACTCGCTGCTGCTGGTGATGGGAACGATCTTCGTGCTCTCGTGGCTGGCGCAGTCCCTGGCCGGTGTCGTGGTCTTCAACTCCGACAGCGCCGAGCACGGTCAAGCCGCCATCAGCTGGGCCGAGTATGTGGTGACGTCGGACTTCTGGAGCAGGACGCTGCAGAACTGGCAGTCCGAGTTCCTCGCGGTCGGCGCGATGATCGCGTTCTCGATCTTCCTGCGGCAGCGCGGCTCCAGCGAGTCCAAGCCCGTCGGTGAGCCGCACCACGTCACCGCGCAGGAGTCGCAGTAGCCGGAGAAAGTATTGAGGCGCGCGTGGCGCCGACCCAGCCGCGCAAGCGAATGTTCTAGTCGACGCGGACCACGACATAGTGCACGAGCTCGGCGATGTGAGGCACGTGCTTGACCTCGAAGACTTCGCGCTGAATCGCTTTGCCGCCTCCCCCGGTACCAGCCGCGACGAACAGAAGCAGTCGTGGCTGCGGCGGAGGCGTTCCCGCCGAGACAGGTGACAGGGGTCATGCCCTCTCCCCTGTTTGGGAATGCAACTGGAGGGACTCGGCGCCGAGCTTGAGCTGTGCTCTCCGACACGAAGGCATAAATCCGCGATAGTCATCCGATGCGGATGATCTTCGACACGGTCGGCGCGTACTCGGGAGTCTGGGCCAGGCGCAGGCAGCCGAGCACCTCCCGGCCGGATTGCACCGCTCCCCAGATCGTCTCTGGGATCGGAACAAACACGTCGCCCTCGTCAACGCGGGCGTTGCTCCTCGCTGGGGCGTCGCGCTCACCGGGAAGCCAGGCCGCAAGCGTCACGTCGCCGGCCGGAAGGGGCACGGAAGCACCGTCCTGCGAGGTGAACACGCGGGCACGGACGATCTCGCCGACGAACTCGACGTCCTCGAACCATGTCCGGCGCCCCGACGACAGCGCCAGGCTGACTCCGAACCAATCCTTCGGTGTGATGCAGTCGTCCTCGCCGTCGGGCTCTCGCTTCGTCGTCAGCGCGACCCGGTTCGGTATCTCCATCAGCGACGGCCCCAGCCGACCGATCTCCTCACCGTGCACCGGGTCATCCACGAGTGATTCGTACGCGAGGTCGACGGCGACCTCCGACTCGGCATCCATCACCAGCCACGCGTGCTGCAGGTAGACGCGGAACATTCCGCGGCTCTGCCGCACGTTCAGGTGGTAGGTGGTCCGCCGCGGCAGCACGTTCGCCATCCCCAGGACGGTGCGAACGCGCTCGGAGGGGGAGCCGTGAGCCACCGGCGCGGTGTCGAAGTTCGACTGCGCCCAGTTGTCGTAGACCGTGATTTCGTCCTCGCCGGGATTGAGGGGGTTGCGGAAGCGCTCGATCTCGGCGCGCACGCAGAAGTGCTCCACCTCCACGCCCTTGAGCTTCACCGACGCCGGCGGCGTCCACTGCACGTCGATCGACACCTGACCGTTCGCCGGAACGGAGGGGATCACCGGCGGGGCCGGCAGCGCATTCCACGACCCCGGTGCGACCGTGAATGGCAGCCACGACACGCGGGTCACGACATCCGTGGCGGCCAAGGTGCCGGCGTTGTGGACCGTGATCCGGATCGTGTTCGGCGCGCCTTTCACGACGTGCGTGTCGGCGCCGAACGGGTCGACGAGTCGGACGTCCTTGCTGCGGAAGTTCCCCGCGCCCGGCGCGGGATGCAGGATCAGCTGCGGGCGGTGCGCGCCGCGGTAGTCGACCGTGACGTTCGCGCGATTGCGCTGAGCAGGGTCGATGCTGTCGAAGCTCACGTCGAAGTCCCACATCCGGGCGGGGTCGGTGACGTCGCTCTCCTCGTAGTCGTCGCTCGTGCCGAGGACCGGTCCGTCCCCATCGACGTCCTTGTGCAGGAACAGGATCGGCGGGCGGCCCGGGTCGTTCGTCGACCCCGACACGTCCGTTCCCAGCAGCAGCTCCCCGGTGGGCTCGAGCGTGGTGGTCAGGAGCTGGTCGCCGACGGTCGCCGCCGCCTGCCGCCGGTACTCGAAGATGTAGCTGCGCAGGCCGTCGCGGATCACCTCGATGCCGGCGAACTCGCCGGGCGGCGCTCCCGCGGCGGTCAGGTCTGCGCTCGCCCGCAGCACCATTGACGCGCCAGTGGCCGAGACGGAGAAGTCGAACTTCCGCAGCGCGGAGCGCTTCACCCAGCCGAGGCGGATGCGGTTGGCGAGACTCAAGTAAGGCATCGACCCGGACGTCGCCATGAGGTCGCCGTCCTCGGCGATCCGCTGCGCGGCGTCGTCGCCGAAGGCGTCCTTCGCGTCGTAGAGGTCGTCGAGCTCGAGCACGTGGCCCAGCTCGTGGGCGAGCGTCCGCGCGGGGATCTTGCCGACCACGGCCGGGTAGACATCGGTCATCAGCACGAGCGGCCGCGGCCCCTGCGTGAGCGTGGATGTCGCGGCATCCTTCCCGGAGAAGTTCGGCGACTCACCAGCCTTGTGCCCCCAGACGAACATCGTGCCCGCCAGCTTCGTGCCGATGAGGGTGGGACCGTCCGAGCCCGAACGGATGACGAAGACGAACGCGTCCGCGGTCTTGAAGATGTCGTACCCGTCGGGCTGGTCCATCAGCCACGCGCTGACGTCGGCGGCCATCCGAGCCTGGCTGTCGCGCGTCGAACTCCACCCTCGGTAGAAGCCGGAGCCCTTGCGGTACGTGAAGAGGTCACCCCAGCCGGCGTCGATGGGCACCGGCCCGAGGATCCGCCCGCCCGCGAGCTCGATCGTCATGCCGGATCCGCCACCGTCGAAGTAGGACACCTCCTCGTAGTACGTGCGCGCGGACTCTCCGGCGCCGATGAGATGGTTCTCCCAGTTCGTCGTCGCCGTCGCGAGGGTCGCGCCGTAGGCGCGCTGGTTCGTTTCGAGGAGGACCACCGCGACGCGGAACGGGTTCGGCGGCGTCGGGGCGTCGTCCAGATATCCCGTGATCCCGCCGGCCCCACCCCAGCTGAGGGTGCGGTATCCGGCCTCCACGCCCGCCGAGACGATGGGCGGCCCGAACACACGGTCCGGCCACAGCGTGGTGACGCGGAAGCGGCGTACCGCCAGCTCCGCGCCCGTGGTCCGGTCTTGCGCCACCAGGTGGTACTCCCCCGGCATCCATCCCGCGACGAGCATGCGACGGGCGCGTCCGTCGGGCAGGACCGGCTCGGTCGCGACCGAGACGGTCGCGGCATCCGGTCCCTCCGGCACGACGAACTCTATGTCGTCGGGCGTGAGGCCCACCTCGGCGGCGTCGAACGCGAGCTCCGCGAAGCCCGACACGAACAGCGGAGCGATGGGCAGCGTGAGGCCGAGCGGGCCGGGGTCGAGATTCCACTCGACCGGGTGCACGGCGTCGTCTCCGACGGCAAGCAGGAGCGAGCCCCACCGGCAGATCCCGGATGCCGCGACACCGATGCCCTGCGCGCTTGCGTCGACCATGCCGTCGTCGTAGACGACCGCGATGGTTCCCTGCGAGTCGACGGCGAGTACGCCACCGCCCTCGGGATGCGACAGCAGCAGCCACTCGCCTGAGGGGAGAGTGGCGAGCTGTTCGACCGGCTGGCCGCTGAGATCGGTGCGGACGATCATCGGCGACGCCGGCGCGTCGGCCACGGCGTAGGCGCAGGCCGCCGCCCGGTCGACGACGAGACTGGTCAAGTTCGCGGCGCCGGTCGCCGCGACGGTGACGTCGCCCGAGCGGGCGTCAACGACAAGGAGCTGGTCGCCGCTATCGAGCACGATCTCGAACGGACTGAGGCCGCGGTCGGCGACGTGCGGAGCCGGGTTCAGGCGTGATGATGTCGGCGGCGGTGCCGCCGTCCGGATCGTCGCGCGGTGCGACACGGATGCGCCCGTCCACTTCGACGACGGCGAGCGAGAGGCCGTCGCCGAGAGGCAGGACCGCGAGCGGGTCGGTGTATCCGCCGAACGCGGACTCCGCGCCGTCCAGAAGCCGCACCGTATGCAGGTCGGCGTCGGCGCCGACATACCAGATCAGATTGCGCGGTTCGTCGAAGACGACCACGCCAGCAGTGCGCGCGGGCGCGGTGATCGGGATCGCTTCCATGCCAAACCCCCCGGACGGGACGGATGCCGGTACCAGCCGGCTTCAGCCTGGCAGAGGCATCCCGCGTCCGCCAGATACCCGGGCGCGGTCACGGCCCGGGCGAGCAGTGTGGACGGTGGCGGCCTGGCCGCGCTCGGGGAGGGTTCATGGCGGTATGAGCCAAGGCATCAGCGACGCCCGGGGGCATGGCGATCGACTCGCCAGAGGTTGCAATATTGACGCACACGACGATGGGTCTTTGCGTTGGCACCAATGCCGCGTGTCCTAAATGAGGTCATGCCCCTGGAGGGACTCGAACCCCCAACCGTTTCCTTAGGACGGAACTGCTCTTCCATTGAGCTACAGAGGCTGGCGGCATCCAGTCTAACGGCGCAACCCGTCCGGCCTACTCGAGCCACTCGGTGACGAACCTGTCGTTGGCGTGGATGTGCGTCGCCTCATACGTGCCGCCGTCGAGCACCTCGAAGCGGTGCGCGATGAGAGCCGGCACAACGAGGATCTGCCCGCCGACGCCGACCAGCTGTTCGTCACCCACCGTGAAGAGCGCCCGACCTGCGTGGATGAGAAAGGTCTCAGTGTAGGGATGGCGGTGGAGGCGAGGTCCCGTGCCGGGCTCTGACGCGTATTCGCGGATAATGCTCACTTCCGAGCCGTAGAGGAAGCCCTCGAAGTTCTCGTCCCGGGCGATGTCGATGGCGGCAAGTGTCATCCACTCAGTCTGAGCGATGCCGTCGACACCCGCCATGCGTGAAAATTCGCCCGTCCGTGCATCCAGCGCGGACGTCGTCGACGAACCCCCGCGCGCGCGGCCTTCGCCGCGATGGACAATGGCCGCGGCGGCTTCGTCGACTGGGAACCGGCTGTCTATGTGGACGTCGACCTCAGCCCTCCCGTTGGAACCACCAGTCCTGAAACTCCTTGGCGCGACCATCTCCGTCGAACCGCACGAGCCACACGTTCTGCGTACGAGCCTGACTTCGGCCCCTCGGTATACGTGGTCACACCGCGGATGACGGCCGCTGTCTCCGTCTGCAGATCGACAGCACCCGAATACGACCACGTGCCAGGCTCATCGCGCTCGTCCTCCCAGCGTGCGACGATCTCGTCGACTCCCACCGCCGGTTCAAGGTCGCGTGCACCGCTGCGATACGTGGCATCCGGCGCGAATAAGGCTCGGATGCTGTCGGGGTCGTTCGTGCGCCAGGCGTCGAGGTAGCCGTCGAGAAAGCGCTCTGCGTAGCTCATGGGAAGACCCTGACACGGACGCCCGGCATCCCTCTAGCCCGATGCGAGGATCCTTCGTCACGACGAATCGGCGGTCGGGTCGATCAGCACGACGACCTTGCCCAGCGCCCGACCCTCACCGACGTACGTGAGCGCCTCCGGCACCTCCTCCAAGCCAAACACGCGGTCGATGTGAATGCGCACCGACCCGTCGACGCAGCACTCAGCGAGCTGCCCGAACTGCTCGGGGCCCGGCTTCACCGCCAGCAGGAACAGATGCCGACCCGTGAGGGCGCCGATCGCCGCGCCGATCGTCACCACTCGCAGCAACGCGCGCATCGTCCCGCCGACGATCAGGTACGTGCCTCCAGGCGCGAGCGCGCGTCGGTACGCGAACACCGAGCGCCGCGCGACGAGGTCGATGATCAGGTCGTACGATCCCCCGCGCGTGAAGTCCTCGACGTGATAGTCGATCACCTCGTCGGCTCCGAGCGACCGCATGAAGTCGAGCTTTCCCGCGTTGTCGACTCCGGTCACGTGGATGCCGGCGGCCGCGGCGAGTTGGATCGAGAACGCGCCGGTGCCTCCGCCGGCGCCGTTGATCAGCATCCGGCTGCGCGGTTTCGCCCGCGCGACCGCTTGCACCGCGATCGCCCCCGACTGCGGAAGGGTCGACGCCTGCGCGAAGGAGAGTTCCGCGGGTTTGAGCGCGAGCATCGTGCTCGGGTGCGACGGCGTACTCGGCGAACCCGCCCATCAGTTGCAGGTTGTCGCCGTACACCGCGTCGCCGGGCCGAAAGCGCGTGACGCCGGAACCGACAGACTGGACGACCCCGGCGATGTCGGACCCCAGGATGCGTCGAGCAGGGCGGAAGAGCCCGCCGAACCGCGCATAGGCGGGCCAGCCGTGCAACCCCTCCCAATCGCTGAGATTGATCGACGTCGCGACGACCCGCACCAGCACCTGCCCGGCGCGGGGCGACGGGACCGCCACCTCGCTCGACGCGGAGCACCTCGGGCGGACCGTATCGGTCGCGGACGACGGCTCTCATGCGAACTCGGCCGTTCGCAGCGGGCTCATGGCCACAGCGTATGCCCCCCGTCCGCCGAAGTCAGCCGGCCGGGCGCCTTGACCGGCGAGCGCGCCGCGTCGCTTGACTGTGACCGGAGGATACCGATGACCCACCCGACACTGCTCGAGACGCTGGCCGCGTGGGTTCTGGTGGTCGCCTTCGTGCTCTCTCTGGCATACGAACTCTGGCGTGCCACCGCGAAGGCCGGTACGTCGCGCCACGACTCGCTGCGCGCGTTCCTGATCCAGGACCTCTGGCTGTACGTGGTCGCGACCGTCGTGATCATCCTCCTGTTCGCGGGCGTGCCCTTCGCGGCGTGGATCGGGCTGATCTTCGCGATCCTGCTGATCCTGGTGTCGGTGTTCTACTACAACCCGAAGATGATGCTCGAACGCGAGCCGGGCATGATCGACTGGTTCGAAGACCTCGTCTACACCGGGCTGCTGTTCGTCGCCGCGGCGTTCCTCCTGCTCGAGGTCTTCGGTCTGACGCTCGCCTGACTCAGCGGAAGTCTCGGGAACGGTGGTCGACACCGACCCGGAGGTCTTCGAACCGATCGGCCAGGAGGTTGGTCACACCCTCGACGGAGCGCTCCAGCATCCCCCGCACGATGAGGGCGGGCGCGTCGCGCACGACCCGCCGATACCGGTTCCACACGCCGACCGAGCAGACCACGTTGACCAGGCCGTGCTCGTCCTCGAGGTTCAAGAACGTGATCCCGGATGCCGTCGCCGGCCGTTGCCGGTGGGTCACCAGCCCCGCGACCTCGACGCGGCGCTCGGGCTCGTGCTCGTGCAGCTCCTTCGAGGTGAGCACTCCCCGCGCATCCAGCCCCGCGCGATAGTGCGTCATCGGGTGGTCGTCGGTGGAGATGCCGGTCGCCCACAGGTCGCTGGCGAGCCGCTCGTAGCTCGTCGGGTCGGCGAACAGCGGCGGCTGCACCGAGATCACCGAATCGGGGAGGAACTCGACGCGATCCAGGGCCGCCGAGCCGGCGAGCCAGATCGCCTCACGGGTGCTGAGCCCGAGGCACTCGAACGCCCCCGCGGTGGCGAGCGCCTCCAGCTGCGCCTGCGTCACGCCGGCGCGTCGCACGAGATCGCGAAGGTCGCGGTACGCACCCCCGTCTCGCGCTCGGCGACGATGCGGTCGGCGACGGTCTCGCCGATGCCCTTGACCGCAGCCAGCCCGAGCCGCACCGCGAACCCGCCGTCGCGGCGGTGGGCGGCGGACTCGTCGGGGGCGTTCCGGTCGAACTCGCCGACCGGGGGCTGGATGCGGTGCGTGCAGGAGTCGAGGCCGGTCGGACCGCGGCGGTTCGCCGGCTACTCGCCGGGAGGGTGTCGGGTCTCGATACGCCGTCGGTGGTCGAGTAGCGCCCATCGGGCGCGTATCGAGACCCGGCTACTCGACCACCGCGGGTTCACCCACCGGCTCGAGCACCGCCTCCGCGCCCGAGCGCAGCAGATCGGGGCGTCGCACCTCGACGCCGTGGCGGCGGGCGTCGCCGGTGAGCGTCGCGGGCGAGTAGAAGCCCATCGGCTGGGCGCGCAGCAGCCCGGCCAGGAACGCGGCGGGATAGTGCAGCTTGATCCAGGAGCTCGCATAGACGAGCAGGCCGAACGACAGCGAGTGCGATTCGGCGAAGCCGAAGTTCGCGAACGCCTGGATCCGCGCGTAGATGTCGTCGGCCGCCTCGCCGACCAGCCCGTTGGTGGCCATGCCGGCGTAGAGCTTCTCCTTCAGCGACTCGATCTTCTCGATGCCGCGCTTGGATCCCATCGCGCGGCGCAGAAGATCGGCATCCTCGCCCGTGCACTCCCCCACGGCCATCGCCATCTGCATCAGCTGCTCCTGGAAGACCGGGATGCCGAGCGTGCGCTCGAGGACCGCCTCGAGCTTCGGGTGCGGATAGGTGACCTCCTCGTAGCCGAGCTTGCGCCGCACGAACGGATGCACCGCACCACCCTGGATCGGGCCCGGGCCGGACGAGGGCGATCTCGATCACGAGGTCGTAGAACTGCCGCGGCTGCAGTCGCGGCAGCAGTCCCATCTGCGCACGCGACTCGACCTGGAACACCCCGATCGAGTCGGCACGGCACAGCATGTCGTAGACGGCCTTCTCCTCCTTCGGGATCGTCGCGAGCTCCCACCGCTCCCCCGTCGCGCCGTCGATGAGGTCGAAGCAGTACTGCAGGGCGGCGAGCATGCCGAGGCCGAGCAGGTCGAACTTGACCAGCCCCATCCAGGCCGCGTCGTCCTTGTCCCACTGGATCACCGTGCGGTTCTCCATGCGCGCGTGCTCGATCGGCACGACCTCGCCGACCGGCCGATCGGTCAGCACCATCCCGCCGGAGTGGATGCCGAGGTGCCGCGGTGCCTTCAGAAGCTCCGTCGCGTACTCGATCACCTGATCGGGGATGTCGTGCTCCGGCCCGGTCTCGAGCGTCGCGCCCCACTGCTCGACCTGCTTCGACCAGGCATCCTGCTGGCCGGGCGAGTGCCCGAGCGCCTTGGCCATGTCGCGCACGGCGTTCTTCGGCCGGTACTGGATGACGTTCGCGACCTGCGCCGCCCGCTCCCGCCCGTAGGTCGCGTACACCCACTGGATGATCTCCTCCCGGCGGTCGGAGTCGAAATCCACGTCGATGTCGGGCTCCTCGTCGCGCAGGCTCGAGAGGAACCGCTCGAACGGCAGCCCGTAGGCGATCGAGTCGACCGCGGTGATGTCGAGCAGGTAGCAGATGGCGCTGTTGGCGGCAGAACCTCGACCCTGGCACAGGATGCCGCGACGCCGCGCCTCCTGCACGATGCCGTGGACGATCAGGAAGTAGCCGGGGAAGTCCTTCAGCTCGATGACGCCGAGCTCCTTCTCGATCCGGACGCGGTCGTCGTCGGACAGGTCGGGATACTTGCGGGGCACCGCATCCCACACCAGGTGCCGCAGCCACGACATCGGCGTATGACCGGGCGGCACCTCCTGCTTGGGCAGCGCGGGCTTGGCCCGCCGCAGCGGGAAGGCCAGCTCGTCGGCGAGGGTCACCGTCCGAGCGACGGCACCGGGGTAGCGCGCGAAGCGCTCCTGCATCTCGGCACCCGAGCGCAGATGCGCGCCGGCATGGGCGGGCAGCCATCCGTCGAGCTCGTCGAGCCCCCGATTGGAGCGCACGGCCGCGACCGCCGCGGCGAGCTGCTGGCGCTGCGGCACGGCGTAGTGCACGTTGTTGCTGGCGATCACCGGCAGTCCCCGCTCGGCGGCCATCCCCGCCAGCAGGTCGTTGTCTCGCGTGTCGAGCGGACTGCCGTGGTCGATGAGCTCGACGTGCACCGCATCCCGCCCGAACAGCGACACGAGTCGATCCAGTTCGGATGCCGCGGCATCCGCCCCGGAATCCGCCAGCGCACGCCGCACGGCGCCCTTGCGGCATCCGGTCAGCACCGCCCAGTGCCCGCCGCCGGTCCAGCCCCCGCCGGCCTGCTCGGCGAGCTCCTCGAGGTCGTAGACGGGGCGCCCCTTCTCGGCACCGTTCAGCTGCGCGTGCGTGATCGCCGCGGCCAGGCGATGGTAGCCCTCCTCACCCCGCGCGAGGACGAGCAGGTGCGCGCCGGCGGGATCGGGCTCGCCGTTCTGCGGCGCCGGCAGCTCCAGCGAGAGCTCAGCGCCGAAGACCGTCTTCACGTGCAGCGACTCGGCGGCCTCGGCGAAGCGCACGATCCCGTAGAACCCGTCGTGATCGGTGATCGCGAGGGCGTGAAGTCCCAGCCTCTCCGCCTCCTCGGCGAGCTCTTCGGGAGAGGACGCGCCGTCGAGGAACGAGAACGAGGAGTGGACGTGCAGCTCGGCGTAGGGAACCGCGTCGCCGGGCCGGGGAATCGCCTGCGGCACGTACGGACCGCGCTTGCGAGACCACGCCGGGCTGTCGCCGCCGTCGGCATGCACCGGCACGTTGCCCGGCCGGCGCTTGTCGCTGAGCAGCCGCTCCATCTCCGACCAGGGAACGGACGGGTTGTAGAAGCCCATCAGTCGTACCTCGCCTCCGCGGTCCAGCGGTCGTCTTCGCAGACCAGCAGCCACGCCGTCTGGTCGGCATCGACGACCTGGAACCGGTGCGCGCGGCGGGCGCGCGCGGCATCCCATCCCCGCTCGATGACCGGCCACGGCCCCGCCCACGCCTCGATCCCCCGCCGCCGCCCGCTCTCGGTGAGCACCGCGGGCTCGGCGGTGACGCGCCCGCGCCCATCCACGCCCACGACGCTTCCCGCCTCGGCGGTCACCTCCACCGGCACCGGATCGGGGAAGACCGTCGCCGGCAGCGGCTCGGGGAGGCTCCCCGGCCAGGGTCGCGACCGCTCCTTCGCGACGACCGCCCGATCGCCCCACGCCACGAGCACCTGCCGCTCGGCGAGCCACCGCCCGCCGCCGATCGCCGGGGTCAGCACCCCGCGATGACCGAGCATCGCCTGCACGCGGGAGAGAGCATGGTGCACGCGCTCATCGGTGCCCGCCCCGAAGATCGCCGGCGCGTGGTGGGATGCCGCATCCACCGCCGCCGGTTCGATCCGCACCGTGGCGACGCCGCTGCTGAGGCTCTCGGAATCCTCGCCCAGCTGCCACCGCACCCGATCGACGACGGCAGCCGCGTCGAACGAACCCGGATGCAGCCAGACACGCTCGCTGCGCTCGCCCCGGTCACCGGTCAGCTGCACCCTCAGCTCGGTGCAGACCAGGTCGACGGCGCCGAGACCCGCGATGAACGCGTCGGCTGCCATCCGCATGCCGAACGCGACCTGGTCGGCGATCTCGAGCGGGGGCTCGAACACGACCTCGCGGTGCAGCTCGGGCGGCGGCACGCGAGGTTCGACGGCCCGGGAGTCACGACCCGCGGAGAGGGCATGCAGACGGATGCCGCGTTCTCCGAACCTCTCGCGCACCCGGTCGGCCTCCATCGCCGCGAACTCCCCGAGCGTCTGCACGCCGAGCCGGGCGAGGAGCCCCGCGAGCTCGGGATCGTCCAGCGATGCGATCGGCAGCGGCGCGAGGAAGCCCGCCGCCCCGCCCGAGGGCACGAGGAACACCGGCTCTGCGGGGGTGGCGCCGATCCGCGCCGCCTGCTCCGCCGTGAACGGCCCGTCCGCGATGCCCGCCCGCACACCCTCGAGCCCGAGGTCGCGGAGCGTGCCGAGCAGCACGCGCGCCGCCTCCGACTCTCCCCCGTAGTAGCGGGCAGGTCCGCGGGCGCGCAGGGCGCAGAGTCCGGGGCGGACGATCTGGACGCCGGGCGCACGATCCTCGATGCCGGCCACGATCGGGGCGAAGACACGGTGATCGCGCACCGGGTCCGCCGCGACCACCGTCAGGCTCGGGCACCTGGCCTGGGCGTCGCGTCGACGCTGCCCGCGCCGCACGCCCTCCGCCCGGGCAGACGGCGAGCACGCCACGACGGCGTTGCGCTCCATCACCGCGATCGGCAGCGAGGCGTCCAGGGGTTCGCGCAGCGATCCGTCGCGGGTCAGCGCCGTGACCGGCCAGTCCGGAAACCACAGCACCAGGCTGCGGATCGGCGCATCGGCGCGCATGTCAGCCCACCGCCTCGAGCGGGACGTAGGCGACGGACTGAGGCTCATGCGCGGCGGTCAGCGCGCCGTCGACGGCGGGAAGCAGCACCCGCCCCCGGCGGGGAACGGGCGTGCGCCTGCTCGTCACCGTCACGGTCAGCTCGCGACCGGCGAGGTAGCCGTGACCGCGACCGAGACCCGTCCACCCGGGGTCGGCGACGCCGATGGACGCCTCCGCCTGCGCCCAGGGCCCCTGCACGAGAAGCACCGCCCCGCGATCTCGCAGCCGTGCTGCGAGACGGGAGACATCGCCGTCGGATGCCCGCCCACCGGGGCGCACGGCGACCACCGGCAGCACCTCGGCGATCGTGGCCGTCACGGCCAGCCAGCGCGAACCGGGATCGGGGATCAGCACGAGCCGGGAGAGATCGACCCCCAGGCCCTCCGCCGCTTCGGCGCCGAGCTGCGGCATTCCGACCACCCCGCACCACGACCCGGCCTGCGACGGCGCCGCGAGGAGGGCGAACAGGAGCGATGCCGAGGAGGCGATCGAGTAGGCGGCGCCGGGGCGGAGACCACCGCCCGGCAGCAGCGGGGCCAGGGCGGGAAGAACCGGCAGCACCGGCGCATCGAGTCGCCGCCCCTGCACCCGCTCGACCTGAGCGCGCAGGCGGACCACATCCCCCTCTGGATGCACCTCGCTCTGCACAACAGCCCTCACTCCCACAGGCTAGAACAGATGTTCTAGTGCGTCAACGTCATGAGGAACGCTATCGCCGCCTTCCGACATCCAGAGCGGCTTATCCGTGCATTATGTTCGATTCTCACCCACGAGTTCGGCCGTCGTCGTGATCTGCGCGAACCCGCCCGCCTGCAGGTCGAGCGCGGTCGTGGCCATGAGCTCGGCCGCCGTCCGCGTGACGACACCCAGGCCGGCGACATCCGCCCGCAGATCGAACGTCCGCGTCGCATCGAGCGCCACCGTCACGTCGAAGCCCAGATTGCCCGCCATCCGGGCTGTGGTCTCGACGCACATGTTGGTCTGGATGCCGCAGATCACGAGCTCGCCGATCCCCTGCTCTGCGAGCCATGCCTGCAGGTCGGGGTCGCCGTAGAACGCCGAGTTGACGTTCTTGGTCACGAACAGCGCCGGTTGCACCGCCGCCACGGCGTCGACGAGGCCATTGCCGGGACTGCCGGGGTGCAGCGGCGAACCCGGCGACGTCGAGTCATGACGGACGACCACGATCGGCTCTTCCGACTGCGCCCACGCGTCGATCAGCGATGCGACGTTGCGCTCGCACGCGGGATTGGTCGTGGCGCCCCAGAATTCCAGATCGTCGAAGGCGCGCTGCATGTCGATCACGAGAAGGGCTCGGGTCATGAGCCCATCCCATCACAGTGTCAGCGTCGCGCACCGGCCACGGCGAGCTGCGCCGTGATCGGACGTGTCACCACAGGCATGGTGGGCGTCGCCGGCCGGCGCGTGCGCCTCGCCGGCAGCGATCCGAGCGCGATGCCGCCGAGCACGAGCGCGAGTCCGACACCCTGCGCGAGCCCGAACGCCTCGCCCGCCAGCGCGACGCCGAGCACGACTCCGGTGACCGGGTTGAGCAGACCGACGACGCCGACCACGCCGGCGGGCAGGCGGCGGAGTCCGGTGAACCACGCGACGTACGCCACAGCGGTGGCGATCAGGGTGAGGTACGCGAAGCCCAGCGCCGATGAGGGCGTCAGTGCGGGCGGCGCCCCTTCGACCAGGAGTGCGACGGGGATCAGGAGGACGGAGCCGCCGACCAGCTGCCATGCGGACATGCTGATCGCGGGAACGTCGGAACCCCACCGGACGGTGAGGATGTAGCCGAACGACGAGGCGACCATCGCGCCGAGCGACGCGGCCACGCCCCAGAGGTCGACCGGACCGCCGCCGAAGCCCAGCATCACCGCGACTCCGACCAGACCGACGAGCGCGCCGAGCACCGCGATGACCCGCGGTCGCTGGCGCAGCATCGCCCACGCGAAGAGCAGCATGACGAGAGCGGATGTCGACATCAGGGTCGCTGCGAGGCTGGAGGGCAGCCGCTGGCCGGCGATGTAGATCAGGACGAAGAATCCACCGACGTTGAGCGCACCCAGCACCAGCGAGCGCCACCACCACGCACCGGTCGGCAGGCGCCGCGCGATCAGGAGCAGGATCAGCCCGGCCGGCAGGGCGCGCAGCAGTCCACCCCACAGCGGCGAGTCCGCCGGAAGGAGCTGGCGGGTCACGACGTAACTGCTTCCCCAGGCGATCGGGGCGATGGCGGTGACAAGCATCCACCTGATGCGGGATGTTTTATCTTCCACGGAAGACAGTTTACCTTACCGGCAAGATAATATCGAGTCCATGGATGCCTCACCCGACCGCGTCGCACGGATCCAGGCCGAATGGCGTCGAGAGCGCCCCGAGCTCGACACCTCCCCGCAGGGGGTGATCGGTCGCCTCCACCGCGTCGCCGCGCTGCTGACCGACGAGCTCGTCGCCGTCTACGGTCGGTTCGGCCTGAACGAGGGAGACTTCGACGTCCTCGCGACGCTGCGGCGCTCCGGCGCCCCGTACGCCCGCGCCGCCGGTGACCTCGCGAACCACACCATGATCACGACCGGCGGCCTGACCAAGCGCGTCGACCGGCTCGTCGCGAAGGGGCTCGTCGAGCGCCGACCCGGCTCAGCGGATGCCCGCCAGCGCATCGTGGCGCTCACCCCGGCCGGCCTCGAGCTGATCGATGCAGCCTTCGCCGCGCACATGGAGAACGAGCACCGGCTCATCGCGGAGATCGGCCGACCCGATGCGGCCAGGCTCGAACTGCTCCTGGAGCGCTGGCTGCGCGTGCTCGGCGACGAGTGAGCGGCCGCTAGGCGGCGAGAGCGAGGTACGGCTCCCAGCACGGGTCCGTGCGGTCCGTCCCCCGCACCGTCCACTGCACTCCGCGCGGGGGCCGCGGTGTGATCCGCAGGTCCCACGACATCTCCTGCGGCGTGCGGTCGCCCTTCACGTTGTTGCACCGCAGGCAGCAGGCCACGAGGTTCTCCCACGAGTCCGCCCCGCCACGAGACCGCGGCAGGATGTGGTCGATGGTCGACGCGGCCTTTCCGCAGTATCCGCACCGGTGCGCGTCGCGGCGCAGCACGCCGCGTCTGGTGACCGGGATGTGGCGTCCACCCGGCACGCGCACGTAGCGCGTCAGCAGGATGACGGCAGGGCGGTCATACGGCCCTCGCGCACCCCAGACTGGTTCACCGTCGACATGTTCGACGACGACGGCTTTCTCGTTCAGCACGAGCACGATGGCCCGCTTGAACGACACGACGGCGAGCGGTTCGTAGCCCGCGTTGAGCACCAGAGTGCGCATTCCTCATCCTCTCGAACGGCCGGGACGGCTTCCCGGTGATTCGACGTACGCGACGATTCGAGGTGCGCAGGGGCACGAAAAAGGCGCTGTCTACAGACAGCGCCTGGGCGCCACGGCAAAGCCGCGGCATCCGCTCGTGTGATGCCGAAGGACAAGACGTCCGAGCGCATCCATGGTTCGGATGCGTGGTGTGTCGCCCATCAGCTTCCCCTCCGCTTCTCTCAGCGTCGGGTTTCAGGGTAACGCACGCGCGGCGCGCCGGGGTCGCAGGCGGGGATGAACGACGCGGGGCGTGTCGGCGAACGCTCGCCTCAGCCCCGCGTCGTGAAGATGAGAATCAGGCTTGGGCTCGGTCAGCCGGCGTTGGCTTGCAGCCACGCCCACGGGTCGACGACGCCACCGTTGATGTGCACCTCGAAGTGGAGGTGGTTGGCGGTCGAGCTGCCGGTGCTGCCGACCAGCCCGATGAGCTGACCTGCCTGGACGTACTGGCCGACCTCCACCTGGCGGCTGCCGTAGGTCATGTGACCGTAGAGCGTGTTGACCTGCTGCCCGCCGAGGACGTGGTCGATCGAGACCCCAACACCGTACCCGCCGTAGCTCTCCTGGGAGACGCTCACGACACCGGCAGCGGCGGCGTAGATCGGCTCGCCGCCGGAGGCGAGCAGGTCCACACCCTGGTGGTATCCGGAGTCCCACAGTCCCCGGCCGAGAGTGAAGTTCAACAGTGGCCAGCGCACCTCACCGGCACCCGGCGAGACCAGAGCCATGTTCACCGGCAGACCGGCCGAAACCGTCGACGTAATACGCGCACGAGCCGCAGCCGCCTCCGCAGCGGCTGCCTCGGCCTTCTTCTGATCGATCTCCGCTTGCGTCGTGGCGGCGTAGCCCTCGCGGGCGAGCTCGGTGTTGCCGGAGTCGGACGCGACGACGAGCGATTGTGCGTCGTCCGCGGCGACCTGCTGGAGGGTGACGGCATCGGCGTCCGGGCGCCATGCGCCGTAGGCGGGAAGGGCGACGGTGGCGACGAGACCGCCGACCATGCTGAGGATCACCAGGCTGCGCAGCGGCTTCGACGCGCGCTTCGGCTTACGACCAGCCGGCGCGGTGCGAGCAGCGCGCTCCTTCTTCGGGCGCGATACGGAGCTTTTCGTGCGCGGAGGCACGGCGGTGCTTCGTCCGCGGGCACGGCGCGTGAGACTCGTCTCGGCGCCCTGGGGCTCGGTCGCGGGCGAATTGATTTCTTCAGCCAATAGTTCCTCCGGCGCCTCTGCGCCGGGGCGCTGGCTCGTCGGCATTCGGTGTCGGGGCACGGTATGCGGGCTTACCACGCGGACGACGAGCCGGGGAGGCAATCCGTGTGGAGTCCGACGGCGGGCTAGTCGCCTGTGGACTCCTCCACGCTACCCGAAGGTAACGGTTAAGTCACATTGAGGGCCTGGCAGATCACCTGGGCATGTTCCGCGGACGCGCGGGAGGCGGCATCCGGAACCGGAATCAGGCCCGTCGAACCGACGCCGGTCAGCGCGGATCGTCGACCAGGAAGATGTGCGATGCGACTTCGACGGGCAGCTCGAGCCCTTCGCCGTTGCCGTCCATCTGCACGAGGACGTAGCCCTCGCTGTAGCGGTAGTCGCCCGACGCTCCCGGCATCACTCCGGCGCCCTTCAGCTGCTGCAGCAGCTCGGGGTCGACCTGGACGGGTTCGGCCAGCCGACGGACGGTGCCGGTGATGGGTCCGCCCGCCTCGTTGAGCCGCCGCACGAGACCGACGACGCCCTGCTCGAAGTCCTTGGCCGGCACGTCACCCAGCTGATCGAGGCCGGGGATCGGATTGCCATACGGGGATTCGGTCGGATGCCCGAGCAGCTCGACGAGCCGCCGTTCGACCTGCTCGCTCATCACGTGCTCCCAGCGGCAGGCCTCCTCGTGCACATAGGCCCAGTCGAGCCCGATGACATCGGACAGCAGCCGCTCGGCGAGGCGGTGCTTGCGCATCACGTCGACGGCCTTCTGCCGGCCGCTGTCGGTGAGCTCGAGCGTGCGGTCGTCGGAGACCACGACGAGACCGTCTCGCTCCATGCGCCCGACGGTCTGCGACACCGTCGGACCCGAGTGACCGAGCCGCTCGGAGATGCGCGCGCGGAGCGGAACGATGTTCTCCTCCTCGAGTTCGAGGATCGTGCGCAGATACATCTCTGTCGTGTCGATCAGGTCGGTCATCATGCCTCGCAGACGCATTGTCGGTGCAAGGCCAGCCTATCCAACCCCGCTGTACCGACGGCGCCCGCCAGGGGGCTCCGCCGCCCCGTACAGGACCCGCCCTGCGCAAGATCGCGGGCGCGTCCCGGGCACCACGATCGTCGCTCGGTGAAGCCGACGCAGCTCACCGGATCGCCAGCCGATGGCGGCTACTTGCGGTGCGTGGCCTCGCTCACGTCGTTGCCCGCACGGTGTTCGACCTTCGCCTTCTTGTCGGCACGCTTCTCCTTGAGGGTGCGCGACGCGGCGGTCTTGCTCGACGATTTCTTCGGGGACTTGTCTGACACGATGACGCCCTCTGTTCGGGAGCCCGACCGGGCCCCGTGCGGCAACCCTAACCCCGTCGGCCGAAGGAGCGGTCAGGTCCGAAGCGGAGGCTGCGATCCCCGAGCTTCACGAACGGTCACACCGCCCGGGCGGGCGGTGACCGCGACCGTAGAATCGATGGATGCCCCACCTCGTGATTCCGAGTGATCTCCTGCCCGCTGACGGACGGTTCGGATGCGGCCCGTCGAAGGTCCGCGGCGCTCAGCTGGACGCGCTGATCACCCGCGGTGCGGGTCTGCTCGGCACCTCGCACCGCCAGGCGCCCGTGAAGAACCTCGTCGGCGATGTGCGTGCGCACCTCGCCGAGCTGTTCCGCATTCCCGACGGGTACGAGGTGATCGTCGGCAACGGCGGTTCGACCGCGTTCTGGGATGCCGCGGCCTTCGGCCTGATCGAGCGCCGCAGCCAGAACCTGGTCTTCGGCGAGTTCGGCGGCAAGTTCGCCGCGGCGGCAAAGGCGCCGTGGCTCGACGCGCCGGACGTCCGCGACGTTCCCGCGGGCACGCGCACGACCGCCGAGCGGGTGGACGGCGTCGATGTGTACGCATGGCCGCACAACGAGACGTCCACGGGTGTCTCGGCCCCGATCGCGCGGGTTGAGGGCGACGAGGGCGCGCTGACGGTGATCGACGCGACGAGCGCAGCCGGCGGCATCGACTTCGAGGTCGATCAGACCGACGTCTACTACTTCGCACCGCAGAAGAACCTCGGCTCGGACGGCGGGCTGTGGTTCGCGGTCGTCTCGCCCGCCGCCATCGAGCGGATCGAGCGGATCGCGGCATCCGGTCGGTACATCCCCGAGTTCCTGAGCCTGAAGAACGCGGTCGACAATTCGCGCCTGAACCAGACGCTCAACACGCCCGCGCTCACGACGCTGTTCCTGCTCGACGATCAGCTGCAGTGGATCCTCGGCAACGGCGGTCTGGCATGGGCCGACGCGCGCACGCGCGAGTCGTCGGGGGCGCTGTACGACTGGGCCGAGTCATCCCCCGTCGCGACGCCGT
The DNA here is from genome assembly GCA_963717585.1 of uncultured Actinomycetota bacterium. Classification (GTDB taxonomy): domain Bacteria; phylum Actinomycetota; class Actinomycetes; order Actinomycetales; family Microbacteriaceae; genus Microbacterium. Next base: position 55,384 of record CAVQWI010000010.1, read on the forward strand.
TCGTCACTGACCCTGCCGACCGCTCCCCCGTCGTGGTCACGATCGACTTCGACGAGACGGTGGATGCTGCGGCCATCGCCGCGACGCTGCGCGCCAACGGCATCGTCGACACCGAGCCGTACCGCAAGCTCGGGCGCAACCAGCTGCGCGTCGCCACGTTCGTCTCGATCGAGCCCGACGACGTGCGCCAGCTCATCCGCAGCATCGACTACACGCTCGAGAACATCTGAGCGCTCGCGAGCGCGCCATCCGCCCGCTCGCCGTGGGCGCATTGCGCGCTTACTCGCGTGTAAGTAAATTGAGTCCCGCATCGTGTGACGGGAGCTGCCATGAAGGCTGACACGGGGGCGTCCACATCGTCGGAGGTCGTTGCGCCGCGCGCTCCGAAGCCGCAGGCGCGAACCCTGGAGCGCCGGGAAGCCGTGCTGCGGGCCGCGATGAACGTCTTCGGGCAGCGCGGCTACAACAAGGGTGCGCTGGTCGAAGTCGCCGAGCAGGCCGGCATGACGCATGCCGGTGTGCTCCACCATTTCGGCAGCAAAGAGGCGCTCCTGGTCGCCATGCTGCAGTACCGCGACGGTGAGGAGGCCGCCGGTGTTCCCGGCCGCGCCCAGACGGAGGGGCCGGCGTTCCTCGAGCATGTTCTGGACACCGTGACCGCCAACACGGGCCGGCCCGGCGTGGTGCAGACCTACACGGTGCTCTCCGCCGAATCGGTCACCGACGGGCATCCCGCTCAGGACTACTTCCGCGACCGGATGACGAGCCTGCGCGACAAGATCGCCGGCGTCCTGGCCGAGGTCACGGGACGCGACCCCGACGACGTCGAAGTGCGCGACGACGCGTCGGCACTGATCGCGCTCATGGACGGTCTTCAGGTGCAGTGGCTGCTGGATCCGGATGCCGTCGACATGCCGCGCATCGTGGAGAAGGTGATGGACGAGCTGGTCGATCGGCTGACGACGCGCGAACACGCCCCGCCGTTTCCGCGCCCGCGCGACTGAACCTGCGGCACCGCTGACCTCGTCGCGGTCAGGACGCGGAGTCGTCCTCGCCGGAGGCGTCGTCCGACTCGTTGTCCGTCTCGTCGTCGTCCGACTCGTCGAGTCGTCGTCGTCGTCGGAGTCGTCGTCATCGTCGTCTGCGGGGTCGTCCTCATCGGAGTCGTCGTCATCGTCGTCCGACTCATCATCGTCGTCGTCATCGTCGTCATCCGACTCGTCGTCGTCATCATCGTCGTCGGAGTCGTCGTCGTCATCGGACTCGTCGTCGTCATCGATCGTCATCGTCGATCGTCGTCCGTCGTCAGTCGTCGTCGTCCGACTCGTCGTCATCGACATCCGACTCGTCGTCGTCGAGGTCTGCGTCGTCGGAGAGCTCGTCGATGTCGACGCCGTCCACATCGCCCGAGTGCAGGATCGGCGAGCCGTCGTCGTCGAAGTCCGACGCGTCGAGGTCGTCGACGTCATCGAGAGTCGTCGTCGTCGACCGCGGCCAGCTCATCGGTGGCGAGTCCCTCGGCGACGAGCGCAGCCTGCGTCGCCTGGTATTCCGCCAGGCGCTCCGCCCAGGGCAGCCAGTCCGGGGCGACCAGCGCACCTTCGCCCGGAATGAGCTCGACCTCGAGCACGGTCGGATCGGCATCCTCCACCTGGGCGAGACTCACCGTCCAGAACCAGCCGGGATAGCCCGACAGTCGATTCTCGAATCGCAGGGTGAGCACGCCGTCGTCGTGCACCGTCGACTCGGCGGGCTCGCCGATCGTCGCGGCCGGCGTGATCTCACGCAGCGCGGCGAGAGCGAGCTCTCGTGCGGACGCCTCGTCGATCGGCTCAGGCGTCGAGCTCATCGGCGACCTTGCGGAGCACGGCCGCGACCTTCTTGGAGTGGGACCCGCTGGGGTAGCGCCCGCGGCGCAGGTCGCCTCCGATGCCGTCGAGCAGCTTCACGAGGTCTTCGACGATGATCGCCATGTCGTCGGCAGGCTTGCGCGCGCGCTTGGCCAGACTCGGCGGTGCTTCGAGCACGCGCACGGACAGCGCCTGCAGTCCGCGCTTGCCGTCGGCGACGCCGAACTCGAGGCGCGTTCCCGCCTTCGGCGCCGGTGCGCCGGCGGGCAGGGCAGTGGCGTGCAGGAAGACGTCCTGGCCGTCATCGGTCGCGATGAAGCCGAACCCCTTCTCCTCGTCGTAGAACCTGACCTTGCCGGTGGGCATGGAAAACCTCGCTGAGTCGTGCCGGTGTGGGCATGGTGAAACAGGAACCGATCGGCCCCGACCATCAAGCCTACGCCACGCGCGACACCCGATAGGCTGAGCGGAATGAGCACGCGCACCCCCGGCGGAGACGTTCCGATCCGCCGCCTCGACCGCATCCTGGCGTACATGTCGCTCGGTCTGGCCGTCGTCTCGATCGTCTGCTTCTTCGCCGTCATCCTCGCCCGGCCCGCCGGTGTCACCGACTTCTCGCAGGGCATCTGGCCCGTGATCGCCGTGCTTCCACTCATCGCCCTTCCCGTCGCGTTCCTCATGATCGTGGCGCTGCTCATCATGACTTTCGTGCGAAGGGCGCGAGCCAACCGAGGGGTCTGAATGGTCTCCGACGAGCGGGCACTCGCCATCCTGCTGGCATTTACGGACGACGACGCTCTGGCACGCACTTTCGCCCAGCGCGGCGTCTCCGTCGTCGCCGGGTGGCACGACTTCTTCGACGCCGCCGCGGGCCTGCTCGACCCTGCGTCGGTGGAGCGGGCGATCTCACGGCTCCCCCGCACGGCTCTGGTCTCCCTCGCCGCCGCCCAGAACGGCTCGCCCGTCGACGACCCAGATCGCGGGATGCTGCTGCCGCTGGCCCTGGTGGGCGAGGATGGTGTCCCCTACGGCGCGGTCGCCGCTCGGGTGCGCGCTCTGGCCCTGACCCGGCCGGACGCCTTCGAGCCGGCGCCGGAAGCGCTGCCCGTGACGCCCGCCGACGACGCGGATGCCGCCGCAGCGGCCGAGCGCGCGTTCACGACCGTCGGCGCACTCGCGGACGTGCTGCTGGCCGGGCTGCACACCCCCCTCTCGCGCACCGGCACCGGCGCGGTGAGCGCGGTCGATCGTCGTCGGCTGACCGACGCCGGTGTGGTCGCCTCGGCCGAGGACATCGACGACCTGGTCGCCGCCGCGGAGGCCGCCGACCTCGTCACGCCGGTCGGTCGCGAGTGGATCGTCACCGACGCCGGCCTGCAGTGGCTCGAGGCGACGACCACCCGACGCTGGTCGGCCGTCGCGGTCGGCCTGCGGGAAGGACTCCCGCCAGGCCTGCGGACGACAGGCGGCGGATTCCGCCCGCCGGCCAGCTGGGCAGGCGCCTACCCCCTGCATCCGGACTGGACCGACCGGGCCGCACGCCTGCACCGCATCGCGCAGATGTGGGGGCTGCTCACGCCGGCCGGCGCCGAGCCGGCATGGACGGCCTCTCTTCGTGCCGGGCGGCAGCCCGACACCGACGCCCTGTCGGTGCATCTTCCCGCCGAGATCGACCGCGTCTACCTGCAGGCCGACCTCACCGCCATCGCGCCCGGTCCGCTCGCGCCCGCGCTCGATCTGCGGCTGCGCACCATCGCGGTCCGCGAGTCGCGCGCGCAGGCATCCACGTATCGGTTCAGCACGGAGTCGCTGGGTGCAGGCATGACCGAGGGCGAGACGGCGGACTCGATCCGGCAGTTCCTCGGCGGGATCTCGCTGACCGGCATCCCGCAGCCCCTGGACTACCTCGTCGACAGCACTGCGGCGCGGCACGGTCTGATCCGCGTGCGGTCGGACGACGCATCCGGTCGCACCCGTCTGGAGGCCACCGACCTCGCCCTGCGCGACACGATCCTCGTGGATCAGGCGCTCCGCCCGCTGGGCTTCGTCCGCGACGGACACGAGCTCACCTCACGGGTCACCCGCGACGCGGTGTACTGGTCGCTCGCCGACGCCCGATACCCCGTCGTCGCGCTGGATGCCGGGGGCGCTCCCGAGTCGCTTCATCGTCGCGCACGCGCCGTGAACTCGGAGGCGCACGCGCAGCCGCGCGATGTGTACGCGCGTCTCATCGGCGCGCTGCGCGCGGGGCACGAGACGGATGCCGATGCGGCATGGCTCGGCCGCGAGCTCGAGCAGGCGGTGCGCGCCAAGTCGATCATCGTCGTCGTCGTGCGGATGCCGGACGGAAGCGAGCGGTCGCTCACCCTCGAAGCGTCGGGCCTCGGCGGCGGGCGATTGCGCGGACGCGACCGCGGCGCGGACGTCGAGCGGACGCTTCCCGTCTCGAGCATCGTCAGCGTCCGACCCGCCTCCTGAACGCCGCCCGCCCCATCGGCGCCAGCCCCGGAAGCCGGGCCGGCGCGCGCCCGACTAGAATTGACCCTTATGGCTGACGGCCCTCTCATCGTGCAGAGCGACCGGACTGTGCTGCTCGAGGTCGCACACCCGGACGCCGAGTCGGCGCGCCACGAGCTGGCCATCTTCGCCGAACTCGAGCGCGCTCCGGAACACATCCACACCTACCGCATCACGAGGCTCGGGCTGTGGAACGCGCGCGCGGCCGGACACGACGCCGACGACATGCTGACCACGCTCGAGCGCTGGTCGCGCTTCCCGGTGCCGCCGTCCGTGTCGATCGACATCCGCGAGACCGTCGGCCGGTACGGGCGCCTCACGATCGAGCGCAACGAGGACGGCGAGCTCCTGCTCACCGCGACCGACACCGCCGTGCTGACGGAGGTCTCGCGGAACAAGAGGATCCAGCCTCTGCTGATCGGCCACCCGTCACCGGAGTCGTTCGTGATCGACGCGTGGGCGCGCGGCCACATCAAGCAGGAGCTCCTCAAGATCGGCTGGCCGGCTGAGGACCTCGCCGGCTACACCCCGGGAACGCCGCATCCGATCGAGCTCGACGAGAGCAACTGGTCGCTGCGTCCGTACCAGCGCAAGGCCGTCGACATCTTCACCGAGGGCGGCTCGGGCGTCGTCGTGCTCCCCTGCGGCGCCGGCAAGACGCTGGTCGGCGCCGCCGCGATGGCCGACACGAAGACCACCACCCTCATCCTCGTGACGAACACCGTGAGCGCCCGCCAATGGCGCGATGAGCTGCTCAAGCGCACCTCGCTGACCGCCGAGGAGATCGGCGAGTACTCGGGGCAGATGAAGGAGATCAAGCCCGTCACGATCGCGACGTACCAGATCCTCACCGCCAAGCGGAGCGGACAGTACGCGCACCTCGCGCTCCTGGACGCCCTGGACTGGGGACTCATCGTGTACGACGAGGTCCACCTCCTTCCGGCGCCGGTGTTCAAGCTCACCGCCGACCTGCAGGCGCGTCGCCGCCTCGGACTGACCGCGACCCTCGTGCGCGAAGACGGCCGCGAGGGCGATGTCTTCAGCCTCATCGGCCCGAAGCGGTTCGATGCTCCGTGGAAGGAGATCGAGGCCCAGGGCTTCATCTCCCCCGCCGCCTGCTACGAGGTGCGCGTCGACCTGCCCGCCGGCGATCGCCTGGAGTACGCGGCGGCCGCCGATGACGAGCGCTACCGGCTCGCGGCGACAGCGCACGCGAAGATCGGCGTCGTCCGTCAGCTCGTCGAGCGGCACGACGGCGAGCGGATCCTGGTGATCGGCCAATACCTCGACCAGATCGACATCCTGGCCGAAGCCCTCGACGCCCCGCAGATCACCGGCGCCACCCCCGTCGACGAGCGCGAGAAGCTGTACGCCGCGTTCCGTGAGGGCGAGATCACACTGCTCGTCGTGTCGAAGGTGGCGAACTTCTCGATCGACCTGCCCGAGGCGTCCGTCGCCATCCAGGTATCGGGTTCGTTCGGCTCGCGGCAGGAGGAGGCACAGCGCCTCGGGCGCCTCCTGCGCCCGAAGGAATCGGGCCGCACCGCGAGCTTCTACACGCTCATCGCCCGCGACACCGTCGATCAGGACTTCGCGCAGAACCGCCAGCGCTTCCTCGCCGAACAGGGGTACAGCTACACGATTCTGGACGCGGACGCCATCGCGGCCTGACCGGAGCCCAGCACGCAGCGGCTCACTCCGACGAGGCGGACTGCCACGTCGATGGGGACGAAGGTCGTCACGCGTCGAGCAGACTCTCGAGCGGAACAGAGGGATCGCGCAGGCGGTCGCGGTCGACGATCTGTCCTGACCGGATCAGGGCTTGAACCGCCTTGTTGACCTTCGACACGTTGACGTTCATCCCGGCGACGATGCGCCCGCCGTCCACCCAGAACGCGATGAACTCACGCGTGTCGAGGTCGCCGCGCACGACCACCTCTGCGTCGGCCATCAACGGCGCGTAGCCCGAGAGCTCCATGCTCAGATCGAACTGGTCGGTGTAGAAGTAGGGGATCTCGGCGAAGGATGCCGGCATGCCGAGCATCGCGCGCGCGGCGACGGGACCCGCATGCATCGCGTTCTGCCAGTGCTCGCTGCGCAGATGCCGCTGGATCACCGGGTGGTAGGCGTTCGCGACATCCCCCGCGGCGTAGACGTCGGGCGCGCTCGTGCGCAGGGCCGAATCGGTGAGCACCCCGTTGGAGATCTGCAGACCGGCGTCTTCGGCGAGTCCCGTGTTCGGCGCGGCGCCGACACCGATGAGCACGATGTCGGCCGGCACGGGCTCGCCGTCGACGACGACGGCTTCGACCGCCTCCGTGCCGGTGATCCGCTCGACGTTCACCGACGTGCGCAGGTCGACGCCATGCTCCAGGTGCAGGGCGCGGAAGACTTCGCCCATCTCCGTCCCGAGTGCGAGCGCGAGCGGCACCGCGTCGCGCTCGAGAACCGTGACCTCATTGCCGAGCACTCGCGCCGTGGCACCCACCTCCATGCCGATCCAGCCCGATCCGATGATCACCAGCCGCTTGCCGCCGCCGCGCAGCTGCTTCGCGAGGTCGTCCGCGTCGTCGAGGCGGCGCAGGGTGCGCACTCCCGGCAGGTCTGCACCCTCGAGCGGGAGCGTGCGCGGAGAGGCTCCCGTCGCGAGCAGGACGGAGTCGTAGCCGAGAACCGAGTCGTCGTCGAGAACCACCTCGTGTGCGGCGGGGTCGAGGTTGAGGGCCCGCGTCGATGTGCGCAGCTCTATGCCCTGATCGGCATACCATTCGGCGGGCTGGAGGATGACGGCATCCGTCCCTTCCTCGCCCGCGAGATAGCCCTTCGACAGCGGGGGCCGCTGGTAGGGCGGCTGCGGTTCCTCGGTGACGACCGTCACGTCGCCGTCGAAGCTCTCCTTGCGGAGCGTCTTGGCGGCCGTACCGGCGGCGACTCCCCCGCCGATGATCACGATGTGGGTCATGCTCGCTCCCTCGCGATTCGATCAGATCCCGGATGCATCGCGTCCGAGCGCCGGAAGCCGGTCCGCGCCGAAACCGGGGACCTGCGCGCGTCTGATCGATGCTCCGTTCACTGCTGGCCCGACCTTAGGACCGGCGCCATTCTTTTGTCAAGATTCATGGTTTTAGATACACTCGCGCTGTGACCACGCTCGGGCGCAACGACCTCGCCGCCGTCGCGGCGCTCGGGGAGCCGGTGCGTCGCAAGCTCTACCGCGCTGTCGTCGAAGCCGGCTCGCCGATCAGCCGGGACGACGCGGCAGCGGCCGTCGGCATCCCCCGCAGCACCGCAGCCGTCCATCTCGGCCGACTGGTGGAGGCGGGCGCGCTCACCGCCGAGTATCGCCGCCTGTCCGGCCGCACCGGTCCCGGCGCGGGCCGCCCGACCAAGCTCTACAGTGCGGCATCCGGCGATCTGCTGGCGAGCGTGCCCGAGCGCCACTACGAGCTGGCCGGCGACCTGCTCGCCTCAGCGGCCGAGCGCGCCGACCGGGACGAGGATGACGATGCGCGCCGCGCTCGCTGTCGAGGCGCGCCGCACGGGCACCGCGATCGGCGCGGCCGCACGCCCCGCTCGAGAACGCGCTGATCGCGTGCGGGTACGGGCCGCGCGACGACGGCGCGGGCGGCATCGTGCTGGACAACTGTCCCTTCCATGCGCTCGCGGCTCGGCACACTCAGCTCATCTGCTCGGCGAATGTCGAGCTCGTGCGCGGCATCGCCGACGCCGCAGGCGACGACCGCGAGGTCGCCTTGGAGCCGCGGGACGGGCCACTGCTGTGTGGCGTCGTCCATGCGCGTCCGGAGCGTGATCCGGCCTGATCGGCGAAGCCCGAACAGTTTCCGATCAGACCCGCGGGCAACTCGAGGAAGGTCCGCGCAGTCGACGGGCGACCTCGGCGGGATTGTCGTCCACGAGGAAGTGGGCGCCCCCGGGGACGAATTCGACGGTCAGGTCGGGCGCATCCGCAGGTGACACCTCGAATGCGTCATGCGGAATCAGTCCGTCGTCCGCGCCGAACAGCACAAGCGGTCCGGGTGCTCAGGACGCGGCCGCGGTAGGTCCCGCGCAGAACGTTCATGAAGCCGGGGAGGATCACGCGCCGGTAGAGCTTCGAGCCGCGCGCGCCCTCGCGGGCTCCCGCAATGCGGCCACGTAGGCCTCGACGTCGTCGTCGGCGATCGCCTGCACCTCGAACGAGCGCAGCAGCCAGTACGCGAGTCGCTGTCGACCCCGCGACAGCAGCCGCGGGCCGAGCCCCGGCGTGGCGATGACCCATTGGAACCACAGGTGCGGCATGGCGCGCATCATGGCACCCGCCAGCTTCGGTGTCATGCGGATGTAGGGGGCGGGCACGGCGATCGCGACGTAGCTGCTCACGCGGTCGGGATGACGCAGGCACAGGTCGAAGCCGATGAGTGCGCTCCAGTCGTGCGCCACGAGCGCGACGCGGTCGATGCCGAGGGCATCGAGCAGTCCGATCACGTCCGCGACGAGAGTGTCGGCGTCATAGCCTCCGTCCGGGGCATCCGTCTGCCCGGCGCCACGCAGGTCGGGAGCGATCACGCGCGCGCTGCGGCTGAGGTCGGCCATCACCGCGGCGTACTCGCGTGAACTCTGCGGAAAACCGTGGAGCAGCAGCACCGGCATCCCGGAACCGGCCTCGACCACGTGCATGTTCAGCCCGGCCACCGACACCGTCCGCTCGACGATGGCCGCGGCATCCATCTTCTCGTCCATGGCGTGAGGATACTACTTTCGTAGTGCCATGTCACTACTTTCGTAGTAGGAAGGCTGCGCCTATCGTCGACGTGTGACCACCACCCGCGACAGAGCCTTGGATGCCGCCGTCGAACTGGTCGGCGAGCAGGGCATCCGCGCCCTCACCCACGCGCGCGTGGACGAGCGGGCGGGACTGCCTAAAGGGTCGACGTCGAACTGGTTCCGGACGCGGGACGCGCTGGTGGCCGGTGTCGCGACGTGGATCGCCGAGACGGAGCGCGCCGAGTTCGCGGCAGGCGGGGCGCTCGAGATCACCACGCCGGATGAGCTGATCGATGCTCTCTCCGGGTTCATCATCGCTCAGACGGAACTGTTCGCAGGTCGCACCCGAGCTCGCTACGCCATGTTCCTCGAGGGCAGGCGCGACCCGACCCTGCTGGCGCCGCTCCTCGAGCAGCGCGCGGTGTACGTCGAGTGGACGACAGCGCTGCTCGGGCACATCGGCGCGGCCCATCCGGCCGAGGCCGCCCGGACGCTCATGGCCGCCGGCGACGGCCTGGTGTTCCACCGGCTCACCGTCGACCCCGACGCCGAGGTGCGTCCCGTCGTCGAACGCGCCGTACGCGCGTGCCTGGACTGATCGGAGCCTCTCCGACCGATATCCAGACAGCGCATGGGTACGGTGACCATAATGAGCACATGACAGCACCTCGCATCCTCGTCGTCGATGACGAGCCGAATATCCGGGATCTGCTCATCACGAGCCTCAGATTCGCCGGATTCCAGGTCAGGGCCGTCTCGAATGGAGCCCAGACGATCTCGGCGGTCCTCGAGGAAGAACCCGACCTCATCATCCTCGACGTCATGCTTCCCGACATGAACGGCTTCAGCGTCACGAAACGCCTCCGCGGGGCCGGGTACACCGCGCCCATCCTGTTCCTCACCGCGAAGGACGAGACCGAGGACAAGATCACCGGGCTCAACGCCGGGGGCGACGACTACGTCACCAAGCCCTTCAGCCTCGACGAGATCGTCGCCCGCATCCAGGCGATCCTGCGCCGCACCATGCAGGCCGACGAGGAGTCCGTCATCCGCGCCGGTGAGCTCACCATGGACCAGGACACGCACGACGTGCTCGTGGGCGAAGCGTCGATCGATCTGAGCCCGACCGAGTTCAAGCTGCTCCGATATCTGATGCTCAACCCCAATCGCGTGCTGTCGAAGGCCCAGATCCTCGACCACGTCTGGGAGTACGACTTCAACGGCGACGCGGGGATCGTGGAGAGCTACATCTCGTATCTGCGCCGGAAGATCGACCCGCACTCCACGGAACCCCTCATCCAGACCAAGCGCGGCTTCGGCTACATGCTCAAGGCCGGCAAGACCGCCTGACGCGGTCCCTGATCCGAGGGGGCCGCCCTGGCGAACAAGACGGATGCGGTCACCCGAGGGTGGCGCGGCCTCAGCCTGCGTGCGAAGGTGACCGGCGTCACCGTCGCGGTGCTCGCCATCGGCCTGTTCGCGACGGGTGCCGGCGCGACGGTCTTCTTCCGCAATGCGCTGATCGCCAACCTCGACAGCACGCTCCAGCAGGCGGTCACGACGGAGATCGCCACGGGCCTGTTCGACATCGAGGTCGTGAACCAGATTCCGACCGCCTATGAGAAGGCCGACACTCCGCGCACGGACTACCACATCGCCGTCTACGCGGCGGAGAAGCCGGGGCCGCTGCTGATCAGCGGTGGCGGCACCGATCCTCAGCCGGACTTCCCCGCCGAGTTCGCGCTCGAGAAGACCTACACCGTCGGTCTCGAGCCCTTCACGCTCGAGGACGCCGAGACCGGGGCCCAGTTCCGCGCCAGCGTCGCACCGCTCGAAGTCAGCGGAGTGCTGCTCTCGCAGATGGTCGCCCTGCCCACCGCTCCCGTGAACCAGACGATCGGCACATTCCTCGGGATCTACAGCATCCTGTCGGTGATCGCCATCATCAGCGGCGCCCTGGTCACCCGATGGCTCGTGACCCTCACCTTCCGAAGTCTGGGGCAGGTGGAGACGACGGCGATGGCGATCGCCGCGGGCGACTTCAGTCAGCGCATGACCGACATCGAACCGCCGACGACCGAGGTCGGCCGACTCAAGACGGCGATCAACACGATGCTCGGGCGCCTCGACTTCGCGCTCTCGCAGCGCGATGCGTCGGTGCGGCAGATGCGCCGGTTCATCGGCGACGCCAGCCATGAGCTGCGCACTCCCCTGGTGACGGTCCGCGGCTACGCGGAGCTGTACCGGATGGGGGCCATCTCCGGCGACGAGGATGTCAGCCAGGCGATGGACCGCATCGAGAAGGAGGCGATGAGGATGGGCGTCCTCGTCGAGGACCTGCTCGCGCTCGCGCGGCTGGACGAGCGGCGCGATGTCGTGATCGGCCCCGTCGACCTGCAGGCCGATAGCCCGGGATGCCGCCCTCGACGTGCGCGCAACCTCGCCGCTTCGCCCCGTCTCGGTGTTCGACACCACGATCGTCGAGCTGCCGACGGTCGCCGAGCCGCCGGAGGAGGAAGAGGAGGAGCCCGACTCCCAGCCGAGCGCGCGCCGTCGCGGCGGTCCGCCGACATCGGCCATCGCACGTGCGGGCGGCGGGGCGCTGTCGCTCCTGCGACGCAGGCCGCGTCCCGTCTCCGCGGTTCAGGCAGGCGGCGCCGGCGAACTGCCCGCGGTGGCCCCTGTCGCTCCGACCGTCGTCGGCGGCGGCGCTGCCCCGATCGTCGTAGGCGACGAGAACCGCATCCGTCAGGTGGTCGCGAACCTCCTGGGCAACGCTCGCCGCTTCACCGCGGACGATTCGCCGATCGACCTGCGCGTCGGCGTCGATGCCGCGGCAGGGATGGGCTGGATCGAGGTCGCGGATCACGGAGAGGGCATCCCCGAGCAGATCCGGGAGAAGATCTTCCAGCGCTTCTGGCGGGCCGACACGTCACGAGCCCGCGAGACCGGCGGCACCGGACTCGGGCTCTCGATCGTCGCATCGATCGTCGAGGCGCTGCATGGCGCCGTGTCGGTCGGCGACACCCCCGGCGGCGGTGCCACCTTCCGCGTGGCCTTCCCGCTGGTGCAGGAGCGGGATGCCGCAGAGCAGCTGCTGACCGAGACCCAGCCGCTCTCGCGGATCGAGGATGACGTCGACTGACCGCCGGCTCCTCCCCAGCTGACGCGCGATACTCGTCGCGGACAGCATCCGGGTCCTCGTCCGGTGCGCTCCCCGTGCGCCTCTAGCGTGGGACTCCCATCCGCCGATCAAGGAGCTTCCATGGCCGTCTTCTCCGTCGACAGCGACGCCGTCCTCGCAACCACCTCGGCCGTCCGCGGCACCATCGACCGGATCCAGGCCGAGACCCAGGCGATGCTGACGCAGCTGACCCAGCTGCAGGCGACATGGACGGGAAGCGCATCCGTCGCCTTCTCGACCGTCGTGGATCAGTGGCGGGCGACGCAGCGTCAGGTGGAGGACAGCCTGGCGGGCATCAACACGGCGCTGGCCGCAGCGGGGCGACAGTATGCCGACGCCGAGCAGGCGACGATGAGCCTGTTCCGCTGACCCGGCACGACGAAGGCCCCTCCCGGAGGAGGGGCCTTCGTGTATCAGCGTTGCGTGCGAACGCGACTCAGCGGATCAGAAGTCCATGCCGCCGGTCGGGTCGCCGGCCGGAGCCGACGCCTTCTCCGGCTTGTCGGCGACGACTGCCTCGGTGGTGAGGAACAGCGCGGCGATCGACGCGGCGTTCTGCAGCGCAGAGCGGGTGACCTTCGCCGGGTCGATGATGCCCTGAGCGAAGAGGTCGCCGTACTCGCCGGTCGCGGCGTTCAGGCCGTGACCTGCGGGCAGGTCGGCGACGCGGTTCGCGACGACGCCCGGCTCCAGACCGGCGTTCAGCGCGATCTGCTTGAGCGGAGCCTCGATGGCGACCTTGACGATGTTCGCACCGGTCGCCTCGTCACCCGTGAGCTCGAGTCCCGCGAACGCGACCTTGCCGGCCTGGATGAGCGCGACGCCACCACCGGGGACGATGCCCTCCTCGACGGCTGCCTTCGCGTTGCGGACGGCGTCTTCGATGCGGTGCTTGCGCTCCTTGAGCTCGACCTCGGTCGCAGCACCCGCCTTGATGACGGCGACGCCACCGGCGAGCTTGGCGAGGCGCTCCTGGAGCTTCTCGCGGTCGTAGTCGCTGTCGGTGTTGTCGATCTCGCGGCGGATCTGGGTCACGCGACCCTCGATCTGCGCAGCCTCGCCGGCACCCTCGATGATCGTGGTCTCATCCTTGGTGATGATGACCTTGCGAGCGCGGCCGAGCAGGTCGAGCGTCGCGTTCTCGAGCTTGAGACCGACCTCCTCGGTGACGACCTGGCCACCGGTGAGGATCGCGATGTCCTGCAGCTGCGCCTTGCGACGGTCGCCGAAGCCGGGCGCCTTGACGGCAGCCGACTTGAAGATGCCGCGGATCTTGTTGAGCACGAGAGTCGCAAGCGCCTCGCCCTCGACGTCCTCGGCGATGATGACGAGCTCCTTGCCGTCCTGGATCACCTTGTCGACGATCGGCAGAAGATCCTTGATGTTCGAGATCTTCTGGTTCGCGATCAGGATGTAGGCGTCTTCGAAGACGGCCTCCTGACGCTCCGGGTCGGTGACGAAGTACGGGTTGATGAAGCCCTTGTCGAAGCGCATGCCCTCGGTGAGCTCGAGCTCGGTGCCGAAGGTCTGCGACTCCTCGACGGTGACGACGCCTTCCTTGCCGACCTTGTCGATGGCCTCGGCGATCAGGTCGCCGATCGTGGTGTCGGCGGCGGAGATCGACGCGGTGGCGGCGATCTGCTCCTTGGACTCGACGGGCTTGGCCGAAGCGAGCAGCTCATCGGAGATGGCCTGGACGGCCTTCTCGATGCCGCGCTTCAGCGAGATGGGGTCTGCGCCGGCTGCGACGTTGCGCAGGCCTTCGCGGACGAGTGCCTGGGCCAGCACGGTTGCCGTGGTGGTGCCGTCACCCGCGACGTCGTCGGTCTTCTTGGCGACCTCCTTGACGAGCTCCGCGCCGATCTTCTCGAACGGGTCGTCGAGCTCGATCTCCTTGGCGATGGAGACACCGTCGTTCGTGATCGTGGGGGCGCCCCACTTCTTCTCGAGCACGACGTTGCGACCGCGGGGGCCCAGTGTCACCTTGACGGCGTCGGCCAGGATGTTGAGGCCGCGCTCGAGACCACGACGGGCCTCCTCGTCGAAAGCGATGATCTTAGCCATGTGTGTATCGTCCCTCCGGAACGTAAGCGATGGGTTCTGGCACTCACATATGGTGAGTGCTAATCCATTCTGGCACTCGACCCTATCGAGTGCAAGCCGCGGCGAGGACGCGATGACGCCAAGCGTCATGCAACGCCGAACCCCGCCTCGGGACGAGACGGGGTTCGGACGTTACGCGGGTGGGGCTGCGGTCAGGCGACGACGCGCACCGACTCGGCCTGCGGACCCTTCTGTCCGGCGCCGACCGTGAACTCCACGGTCTGGCCCTCCTCGAGCACGCGGAATCCGCTCATGTCGATGTTGGAGTAGTGGACGAAGACGTCCTGCCCCTCCGCCACGGTGATGAAGCCGAAGCCCTTCTCGGCGTTGAACCACTTCACGGTGCCCTGGGTCATGTGAATCTCCTGTAGTGCTGGGAACAGGGCAATCGTATGCACGGGAATCGGGCCGTCATCGCCCAGGAAGCAACTGTTGACACGCGTGCATCGAAGTGTTTACCGGCTGGAAACACAGGGCCCGCGACGGGTCAGGGAGTGGGCGTGGCGCTCGGCGGATTCGCGGTCCGGTCCAGCCCGATCACGACCGCGAGCTGCTTGGCCTCGGGGTTGTCGGCCGGCTGGTAGACGTCGCTCTGCTCGAGCTTCGCCCCGCCGATCACCTCGGCGAGGCCGGCCGCGGCCGCTTGATCCGTGGGCAGGTAGTAGTAGATCGTCGTCTCGGGGAAGTCGGTCGAGCCGGCCTCGCTGGCCAGCACGGAGTCCTCCGCCCAGCCGGCGGCGATCACGACGTCCTTCATCTGCGTGGCCAGGCCCGCCTCCGGAGTCGCGTTGAGCACGAGCACCTCGTAGGTCGGGTCGATCACCGGCGTCACGATCGGCAGGGGCGTGACCGTCGGCTCGGGAGTCGGGAACAGCACGACCCGCCCGGTCACCAGCAGCGTTCCGAAGATTCCGAGAGCGACGAGCACGATCGTCGCGACGACGGCCCAGAGGAGGACGACCCACCCTCGCATGCGCGGGTTCTCCGCGCGATGAGCGCCGACCCGGCCCACATCCGCGGGAAGGTCGTCGAAGCGATCCCGCGGGAAGGTCGTTCTCGGCACCTCACGATGGTACCTGCATGCGGAGGCCGACCATGTCCCACCCGCTCGCGCCGACGAGGCTTCGGCCGACGCCTACGCGCTCTAGCGGGGAGCCCCCGACGCTCTGGCCAGGCGCGCCTGCTCCCGCGCGTCGCGGATGCGGCGCAGGCGCTTGACCAGCATCGGATCGTGCTCCTGGGCGTCGGTCGTGTCGATGAGCCGTCCGAGCAGCTGGTAGTACCGGGCGGGAGACAGGCCCAGATCGGCGCGGATCGCCTCCTCCTTCGCACCCGCATGCCGGCGCCACTCCGACTCGAACTCGAGGATGGCGCGGTCGCGGTCGCTGAGGGGCACGGCTCGACGCTAGCGCCGGCGGTGCTACCCGCCGGTGCGCCACTCCACGGATGCGCCAAGTGGGTCCACGACCGCGAGCGGTACGCCGTCGCGTCCGAGGACGAAGCTCCCCCACTGCCCCGCGTCGAAGGGCTGCCGCCACCGCTCGTGCAGACCCGGCGGGTCGATGGTGATCCACACCGCGGGCAGGGCCGCAATAGCGGTCAGCAGCCGTTCCCGGCCCGCGCGGGCGATGTGCGGGAGCACTCCCGGCGTGGTCACGACGAGGGTCGCGCCGGACGGCGCGCCGGCTGCCAGCGACTCGAGCACTCCCGGAACGGTGGCGTCTCCGGCAATCAGCGCCGGCGGATCGGCCGCGACGATGTCGAGCGCGCTCTCGATCCGAGCCGCGCGGCCCTGCTCACCTGGCCAGACCAGACTGAGCAGGAATCGCCGGTCGTCGGGGTCGGCCGCATCGAGCGGCGCGAGATCGACACCCGCCCGCCACACCACCTCCGGCATCCGCAGCGGCGGTCCGCCGCTGACCGTGGACTCGAGGATCACGGGCGAGACGCCGTCGACCGGGTCGAGAGCCGGCCCGCCGCGGTAGCGGTACGAGTAGCGGTCGGGATAGAGGCACAGTCCCGCGCTGGCGCCGACCTCGAGCAGTGCCAGCGGTCCCTCGATGCTGCTGAGCGCGGGCAGAAGCGCCGCGCACCGGAGCGGCTCGTTGGTCTGCAGGCTCCGACGCGAGCATTCGGCCACGACCGCATCGGCGTGCTGGCCGACCCAGTCCGACCAGTCGCCGTACGACCCCTCGGGGGCGCCGAGCAGCCGCGTGACGGCGAAGACGAGCGGCGGCTGGCGGTGCGTCGCGGGGATGCGCGCCAGGATGTCGCACATCGATGCGTCCCCTTCGACGCCGGCGGCCCATTCCGCGTAGAGGTCGGACCTGCCGGGCGCCTCGTCGCGGGCGAAGCGACCGAAGCGTTCGGCTACTGCGGCGGCGGCATCCACCGTGCCATTCTCCCCGGTGCTCTCGCGGCCGCAGGGCGCACGCTCGAACTCGTGGGCGAGAATGGACTCTGGCTAAGGAGGACTCCCATGACCTACAGCGTGAACAAGACCGACGAGCAGTGGCGCGCCGAACTCGGACCCGAGCAGTACCAGGTGCTC
Organism: uncultured Actinomycetota bacterium; assembly: GCA_963717585.1. Taxonomy (GTDB): domain Bacteria; phylum Actinomycetota; class Actinomycetes; order Actinomycetales; family Microbacteriaceae; genus Microbacterium. Next base: position 72,353 of record CAVQWI010000010.1, read on the forward strand.
CGCGAGGCGGCGACCGAGCGGCCGTGGACGGGCGAGCTCCTGGACGAGAGTCGGGCGGGGCTGTACACCTGCGCGGCGTGCGGCGCGGAGCTCTTCAAGAGCGGGACGAAGTTCGACTCGCACTGCGGCTGGCCGAGCTTCTACGAGTCGGTGCGCCCCGAAGCGGTCGAGCTGATCGAAGACCGCTCGCTCGGGATGCTGCGCACCGAAGTGCGCTGCGCCACATGCGGCTCGCACCTCGGCCACGTCTTCCCCGACGGGGTCGGCACGCCGACCGGAGACCGGTACTGCATGAACTCGCTCTCGCTCGAGTTCACCCCCGAGACATGACGACTGCGCTGGAGGCGGTTCGGGCTCGCCGGTCCTGGTCGAAGGTGACGGATGCCGCGCCCGGCCATGCGGAGCTGCTCGCCCTCGTCTCCGCCGCCGGCCGCGTGGCCGACCACTCGTCGCTGCGCCCATGGCGACTGATCGAACTGCGCGGCGCGGATCGCGAGCGGCTGGGCCGCGCCATCAACAAGGCGAACGGAGACAAGGGCTCGTCGTCCAAGCCCCTCCGCGCGCCCCTGCTGATCGCCGTCGTCGCGAGCTACCGCAAGAGCGACAAGGTTCCCCGCTGGGAGCAGGAGGCCGTCGCATCCGGCGTCGCGCACGTGCTGAGCCTGCTGCTGGATGAGGCCGGATGGGGCGTGATCTGGCGGACCGGCCACTACACCCGCAGCAAGCCGGTGGCCAAGCTCCACGGCCTCGGCAAGCACGAAGAGCTCCTCGGCTGGCTGTACGTCGGAGGCAAGCCGCCCAGAGCCCGCCTCGGCAGGCGCAAGAGCGGTCGACGCGCGGCACCACGTCTCGCGCCTGCCGTCCGGCAAGCGACCGGCCCTCAGCGCCTGAACCGCCGCCACGGCGCCATCGCGACCACGACCGACAGCAGCGCGACGACAACCATGATGCCCGCCTGCACCGGGCCGGGGCCGGATGGAGCGGGCCACACCGCGTCGATGGCGAACGACATCAGCAGCTGTCCGACGACGACGCCGAGGCCGAGCAGCAGCACGCCGGTGTGCGCGACGATCGCCGCGGACAGGATGATGTAGACGACGCCGGTGAGCCCGCCGAGGTACAGCCACGGATCGGTCGGCACGCTCGGCAGGCAGCCCTGCGATCGCCACGCGGATGCCCGCGGCCACGAGCAGGATCAGCGTGCCGCCCACGAAGTTGACGAGGGTGGCGGTCAGGGGCGTCCCGACGCGCTGATTGAGCCGCCCGTTGGTCGCCTGCTGCCAGGCGATGCCGACGCCGGTCGCCAGCGGCAGGACGAGCAGCCACAGCGGGATGCCGGCGAGGCCGTCGCCGGCGAGGGCGATGCCGACGGCCAGCAGCGCGAGGGCGCCGCCCGCGATGCGGGGCATCGTGACGGCGACTACTCCCGCCGGACCGAAGCCGATGCGGTCGAGCACGAGTCCGCAGACGGCCTGCCCCGCCACGACGCCGACGGTGAACAGCGAGACGCCGATGATCCCGACCGCGAGCCCCTGCGTCGCCACGGTCAGGGCGCCGGCCGCGCCGCCTGCCAGCATCCACCAGGGAATGCCGCCCGACCGGATGCCGGCCATCAGCGTCGCGAACCCCCGACGCCCGGCGGGAAGCACCAGCGGAGAGCGCGATGAGGATGAGCAGCCCCGAGGTGAAGGAGACCGCCGCGGCGACCAGCCCGTCGTCGAGGCGAAGGCCGAGCTGGCCGTTGATGCGCGCCTGGACGGCGGTGAGGACACCCACCAGGACTGCACCGCCGAGCGCGATCCAGGCGGGCATGTGGCGGCGGGTCACTCCCCCATCATGCGGGAGCATCGTGCCTTCTTCGGCGTCGGCGGGCGCGGTTACGCTGGAGTGTGGCCCTCTCCGCTCGCACCCGCTCGCTGCTGACCTGGCTTCCGGCGACGGCGCTCCTCGTCGTGGTCGGCCTGGTCGTGCTGGGCGACGTTCGCGGTGCAGGGCTCGTGGTGGGCGGAGGAGAATCCGGCCGCGTCCGCCGATCAGAAGGCCTCGGACGGCTCGACGATGCTCACCGACGCGGGGTTCGATTACGTGAACGTCGAGGGCATCGCGCGGGTGCGGATCGGCGAGGGTGCACTGCCGGCGGAGCAGCTCGGGATGGGCTCCGATGCGGAGAAGTCGGCCGAGTTCCGTCGTCCGGTTCGGGTCATCGTGGCCGGCGGCGACGACGTCTACGTCACCGACGACATCGGTGCGCTGACCGCGGTCACGCGAACCGGAGAGCTCGCATCGGTGACTCTGGCCTTCGACAACCCCGGGACGTGGGCGGAGGCCATCGACCGGATGCGCTCGATCGCACCGACTTTCGGATGGGACGAGGCTCAGATCGACGCTCTGGATGCAGAGCTCACCGCGTTCAACCAAGACGGCACCGGCGACTCGTTCACCGCGGAGATCGGGCCGTCGGAAGGCGCCGTCAGCGTCACCGGCACGCTCTCGTTCGACCGTGGCAGCGGCACCACGGCCGTGACGCTCACCTTCGAGCCGGGCGACTGAACACGAGGGTTCACGGTGCGGCGACCCGTTGCCTCGCCGCAGTCCCGGGGTTATCCTCAGGGTGACGTCATGACGGGTCGGCACATCCGTCGAGACCGGGTCGCGGGGTGGGGCGACTCAGCTGGACGGGTCGAAAATCGTCGGATGTCAGGCGGGCTTCCGCAGATCGTCAGGTGGCGTAGTCCGCGCGCGGTGATCAGCCTGACTTCGGGAGCGGACATGTCCGGATCGGTGGACCCAAGATTCGAGATGAAGCGTGTGACGTCGACGGAGTGGGTGATCAACGACAACTGGTTCTCGCTCAACGACCCACGACGAATGGTCGCATGCGTGGACGAGGTCGACGGGCAGGAGGTCGAAGTGGTGTGGCTGCGCCAGCTCTCGCTGCCCAGCCGCTACCCGTCCGTCAGGTCTGTTCTGGTGGATGTCTCGTGCACCGTCTCGGCGTCGACGAAGCCCATTCCGATTCCTCATCGGCGTCCGACGCCGCCGCACAACGCCGCGCTGACCGGGTGAGGCGCCGACGGAAGGCGTTCGACGCGATGGTGGAGCCGGCCGCGGCTCGCCCGCGGTCGTGACTTCAGGCCGCGCGCGAGCGGAGTCGCCGTAGGACCAAGGTCCCCCTTCTGATCCCAGCCGACCTATACGGTCAAAGGGTCAGCGGGTCGCCAGGCCTCTGTGCCGGTCGGTCCGCCACCTCAGACGCCGCGCGCAATGAGGCGCGGGCCAACCGAAAGGTGCTTCGTGTCCGAACCCACCCTCGCCCACGCTGAAGACCCACCTCCAGAGCCCGCTGCCCCACTGCCTCCTCAGACCAAGCGCACCTGGCTGTGGATCACGATCGGCGCGGCCGTGGCCATCATCGTCGTCGTGGTGATCGCGGTCCTGGTCAGCAATGGCACCGCCGCCAGCGCGCCCTCCCCCACCGCCGTCGCCGCCGAGGAGACCAATGAGGCCGAGCCGGCCGCGGAGGAGGAGACGCCAGAGCCGACGCCGACACCGGAGGCCGCGCCGGGAACCTTCGAGAACCCTTACCCGCTCGGGACCCCGGTGGTCTGGAGTTCCGAAACCGGGCAGGAGCTGCTCTCGGCACAGCTTCGCCAGATGGGCCAGGCGGAATACGAGATCACGACCGGCACCGGGGTGGAAACGCCCCCCGCGCCGGAGGGAATGGTCAACGTATTCCTCGAGTACACCATGACCAACCTCAGCCCCGATCAGCCGTACGACGCGGTCGACGAGTCGGGCTACTGGCAGGTCGTCGACGAGGACGGCAACGAGTACCCGGTCTACGCCCGACGCATCGCCGACCAGAACGTCCTGCCGGTGGAACCGGGCGCGAGCTGGGAGGCGCACGCGATCTACCAGGTGCCCGCCGATGCCACCGGCCTGATGCTTCTGATCTACGACGCATACATCAAGCTGTAGGACCCACCACTGTGGGGTACGTGCTCGGAACGCCCGGATCTGGAGCGCTCAGCTGGCAAACCAGGGCATTTCTCTGTGGAGCCGACTACGGGACTTGAACCCGTAACCCCCTAATTACAAGTTAGGTGCGCTACCAATTGCGCCAAGTCGGCAGGTGTCCGAGTCTACCGAACACCGCGCAACCGCTAGCCGCGGCATCCACCGCAAGGAGCCGGGCGGAGCCCTACGGAGTCGGCGTCGCCGTCGGCGTCGTCGTGGGCGTCGGCGTCTCGGTCGGAGTCGGCGTCTCCGTGCTGTAGTACGCGTCGCTCGCGCTCGTCAGGACGAACTGCGCGAACTCCTTGGGGTCATCGAGCGCCCCGACGTACGGCATCCCGTTGACGAGCACCATCGGAGTGCCGGTGAGCGCGACATCCTTGGTGTCGGGAAGACCCTGCAGCGCACGCTCGGTCGCGGACTTCGCCCACGAGGCGAACTCCTCCTTCTCGATGCAGGTGCGAACGACCTTCGGCGAGTCCGAGCCGGTGGCGATGGCCATGTCGGCCAGCTCCACATCGGTGTAGCCGTCCGAGTCGACCGCGGGCTGCTGTGCGAGAAGGGCGTTGTTGAAGGCGAAGAACGTGTCGGGCGAGTGCGTGGCGACGCAGGCGGCGGCGCTGGCCGCACGCAGCGAGTACTTCGTGCCGTTCGACTTGGCGGTGAGCATTGCGACCGGGTAGTACGTGAGTGTCGCGGCATCCTCGGTGACCCACTTGGACAGCTGCTGCACGTTGGCGACCTGGAAGTCGTGCGACCCGGTGGACAGGTAGTCGACGTACACGCGGATGTCGACGACCGGCTGGTCGGTCGCGGCGGGCGTCGGGGTCGGAGTGGGCGTCGGCGTCTCGGTCGGCACCGCCTCGAGCGCTGCGGCGGACTCGTCGTCCACGGTGCCGGAGTCATCGGCGGAGCCGACGCCGGAGACCGTGGTGACCACGAATCCGTCGTCCGTCACGTTCTCGGGCTTCACCAGGGGCTGCGATGCCACCGAAGTGACGGCCCAGGTCACGGCGACCGCAGCGATGGCGATGACGGCGACGATGGCGATCACGATCGAGGTCGTGCGGATCGCGCGCGCCCTCGACTGCTGCGCCTGAACCTGCTGCGCCTTCTCGCGGACCGCGTGACGGCGGTGCCGCTCGGCGGGCACGTTCGGGGACTCGTCGCTGGACATGAAACCTCTCGGGGCGGGGTGCGGGCCGGGTCGGCCCTGCAGTGGCCGCACGGTGAGGCGACCGAGGACGATGCTAACCAGGCAGGCTGGGAAATACCCAGACGGAGCCTGCGCGGCGCCCGTGCCATACTGGACTGGCGCCCGACGAAGGGCGTGCGGTTCGCCCCGCAAATTCCATCACTACGGATCGTCCGGCACGTACCTGCCGGTGAAGGAGAAGAAACAATGGCGTCAGTCACGTTCGACAACGCAACGCGCTTGTACCCCGGAGGCACACGCGCCGCGGTCGACAAGCTCAACCTGGAGGTCGGCGACGGGGAGTTCCTCGTCCTGGTCGGACCTTCCGGATGTGGCAAGTCCACGTCCCTCCGCATGCTGGCCGGCCTCGAAGAGGTCAACTCCGGCCGCATCCTCATCGGCGACCGCGACGTCACGGACGTTCCGCCGAAGGACCGCGACATCGCGATGGTGTTCCAGAACTACGCGCTGTACCCGCACATGACCGTGGCCGAGAACATGGGCTTCGCCCTGAAGATCGCCGGCGTCGGCAAGGAGGAGCGCGCCGCTCGCGTGCTCGAGGCTGCGAAGCTCCTCGACCTCGAGGACTACCTCACCCGCAAGCCGAAGGCCCTTTCGGGTGGTCAGCGTCAGCGCGTCGCGATGGGTCGCGCCATCGTCCGCCAGCCGCAGGTGTTCCTCATGGACGAGCCGCTGTCGAACCTCGACGCCAAGCTGCGCGTGCAGACGCGCACGCAGATCGCCTCGCTGCAACGCCGCCTCGGCGTCACCACGGTCTACGTCACGCACGACCAGACCGAGGCCTTGACTATGGGCGACCGCATCGCGGTGCTCAAGGACGGCATCCTGCAGCAGGTCGGCACCCCGCGCGACCTCTACGAGCGCCCGAACAACGTGTTCGTCGCCGGCTTCATCGGCTCCCCCGCCATGAACCTCTTCCCGTCGGACCTCGCTGAGGGTGGCGTGCGGTTCGGCACGGAGGTCGTCCCGCTCGATCGCGACACGGTCGGGCGCGCTCACGGCAGCGGCGTTACGGTCGGCGTCCGCCCCGAGGACATCGTCGTCGGCCCGGCCGACGGCAAGGGCCTCTCGGTCGCCGTCGACCTCGTCGAGGAGCTCGGCGCGGATGGCTACCTGTACGGGCACACCGACATCGACGGCAAGCGCACCGACATCGTCGCGCGCGTCGACGGACGGCGCCACCCGAACGCGGGTGACACGGTCACGCTCGCGGCGACCGCCGGCCACGTGCACGCCTTCGACCTCGAGACGGGCGAGCGCCTGAACGACGCTCCGGTCATCTCGGGCACCTAGCATCAAGGCCGCGGCGCGGAGGGTCATCGACCCCCGCGCCGCGGTTCTCTCTTTCCAGCCTCGTCCCGAGGGCGAGATGCCAGACGCACTCAGCATCACCGCGAGTTCGGTCGATCCCGGGCTGCTGACGCTTCCCTGGTCGACGACGCTCGCGGAGTGGCCGAGCAGCAACATCGTCTTCCTCCCCAAGGGGCTCTCGCGCCACCTCGTGCGTTTCGCGAATCTCTCCGGACGCGTCGTCGCCATCAAGGAGACGACGGAGGAGATGGCACGCCGCGAGTACGACATGCTCGGCAACCTCAGCCGGCTCGACGCCCCCTGCGTCGACCGTGTCGCCGTCATCGCCGGCAGGACCGACGCCTCGGGAAAGCCGCTGCCGGCCGCCCTCGTCACCGCGCATCTGAAGTTCTCACTCCCTTACCGCGCCCTGTTCACGCAGGTGCTGCGGCCCGACACCGCCAACCGCCTCGTCGACGCGCTCGCCGTCCTGCTCGTGCGCCTTCACAACGTCGGGTTCTTCTGGGGCGACGTGTCGCTGTCCAACACGCTCTTCCGGCGGGATGCCGGAGCCTTCGCGGCCTATCTCGTCGACGCCGAGACCGGCGAGCTGCATGAGAGCGGCCTGACCGCCGGGCAGCGCGCTCACGACCTCGACGTCGCCCGCACCAACATCGCCGGCGAGATCATGGACCTCGAGGCCGGTGGACGGCTCGAGGGGGGCGTCGACGCGCTCGCGATCGCAGACGGCATCATGTCGTCGTACCGCCTGCTGTGGGCTGCGCTGACCGATCAGGAGACCTTCGCAGCCAACGAATCGTGGCGCCTCACCGAACGCGTGCAACGGCTCAACGACCTCGGCTTCGACATCGGCGAGATGTCGATCCAGGCGATGACCGACGGCACGAAGGTCTCGATCCAGCCGAAGGTCGTGGATGCCGGCCACCACACACGGCGGCTGCTCCGGCTCACCGGCCTCGATGTCGAGGAGAATCAGGCCAGGCGCCTGCTGAACGACCTCGACGAGTTCCGTGCCCGCGTCTCACGTCTCGGCGACGATGAGGAGATGGTCGCCCACGAGTGGCTCACGCGCGTGTTCGAACCCGTGATCAAGTCCATCCCGTTCGATCTGAGGGCCAAGCTCGAACCCGCGGAGGTGTTCCATCAGGTGCTCGAGCACCGGTGGTACATGTCGCAGGCCCGTGGTCGGTCGGTTCCGCTCGCCGAGGTGATCACGAGCTACATCGAGGACGTGCTGAGCCACCGGCGCGACGAGGCGACCCTGATGGGGCCGGTCACCGAGACGATGGCGCTGCCCGTCATCACCGCCGACATCCCCGTGCAGGAAGACGACGGCGTGGACTGGCGCGACCTGGTCTGAGCCGGCGCGCGTCAGTACCCGACGGTGAAGCGCTCCCGCGAGTGCTTGGGCGACTCGATCTCGTCGACGACCGCGACTGCCAGGTCGGGGCCCGAGATATAGGACTCGCCGTCGGGATCGGTCACGAGCACGTCGCCGCCGACGCGATACTCACCGGTGCGCTCGCCGGGGTTCAACGCGCCGAACCCGCCTGCCGGGTGGATGTAGAACCAGTCGCGCGATGCAGGACCCGATTGCAGGTCCTCGAGGATGCCGATCGCCTCGAGCGCCTCCGGCTTGTACTCCTCGGTGAAGCTCGGCTGGTCGACCAGGCGCTCGCCGCCTTCGTCGATGAGACTGCCCCCCGCGCCCCCGATCACGCCGACCCGCACGTTCTCGGCGAGCTCTGCGACGAGCTCTGCGACGTTGTTTCGGACATTGCCGACCATGTCGCCGCGCGCCGGCACCGCGGCCACGACGACGTCGACGCCCTGGAGTTCGCTGACCAGACCCGGGACGTCGAGCAGACTGCCCTCGACGTAGGTCGCACCCTCGATGCGCTCCGCCGGCACGGTGCGGGCGACCGACACGACCGTGTGGCCGCGGCTCACCGCCTCCGCGACGATGTGGCTGCCGGCGTAGCCGGTTCCTCCGATGACGGCGATGCGTGCCATGTTCTCCCTTTCGACGGTTACCGCAGTGGCAAGCGCAGCCTCCGCCGTTTCATTCCCGCGAATACGCCGGATGACGTCATCCTTCGCGCTGAGCGCGCAGTGTCGAGACCTGGTACAGCGCCACGGATGCCGCGATACCCGCGTTCAGGGACTCCGTCGCCCCGTCGATCGGGATCGAGACGATCTGATCGCAGGTCTCGCTGACCAGGCGTGACAGGCCCTTGCCCTCAGAGCCGACGACGATGACCACGGGACGGTCGGCCAGTTCGAGAGACGGAAGGGAGACGTCGCCTCCGCCGTCGAGCCCCAGGACGAACACGCCCTGCTTCTTGAACTCCTTGAGCGTGGAGGTGAGGTTCGGCGCGATCGCCACCGGGATGCGCGCGGCAGCACCGGCGCTGGTCTTCCAGGCTGCGCTGTTGACGCTCGCCGAGCGCCGCTGCGGAAGGATCACGCCGTGGCCGCCGAAGGCCCCCGTCGAGCGGATGATCGCGCCCAGGTTGCGCGGGTCGGTCACGCCGTCGAGCGCGACGAACAGCGGTGTCCGACCGCGTTCGATGACCTGCTCGAGCAGATCCTGCGGGTGGGCGTACTCGTACGGCGGCACCTTCAGCGCGACGCCCTGGTGCACGCCGTCGAAGCCGGCCATGCGATCGAGCTCCGGGCGGGTGACCTCCATCACCGGGATCTCGCGGTGCGTCGCGATGGACAGCATCTCCTTGACGCGGTCATCCATCTCCACGCGCTGCGCGATGTAGAACGCGGTCGCCGGGATCCTGGCGCGGAGCGCCTCGAGCACGGAGTTGCGTCCTGTCACCACCTCGGTGTCGTCGTCCTTCTTGGCCCGCGACTGGCGCGGTGCGCTCGCCTTCTGACCGGGCTTTCCGCTTCCGCCGGCGGCGGAGTAGCGCTCCGCAGCGGCCTTGCGCTTGCCCGCCGGATGCCAGGCCCGATCCTCGGCCTTGGGCGTCGGGCCACGACCCTCCAGCGAGCGCTTGTTCTTGCCGCCCGTGCCCTTGGTCGGGCCTTTCTTTCCCCTGCTGGCGCCTGGGCGCCCCGGCTTGCCGGCCATCAGTTCCCCTTCTCGCGAGGCTTCGCCCCGTCGATCCCGCCGAGGCGGGTCGGAGCGTCTGTGACGCTCCAGTGTGTTCCGTCGTTCGTGTCTTCGAGCGTGATGCCCGCGGCCGCCACGGCATCGCGGATGCGATCGGCTGCCGCCCAGTCCTTGGCCGCGCGCGCGTCTGCGCGCTGGGTGATCAGGCTTTGCAGGAGAGCGTCGAGCGCCAGCGCTTCGGCGCCGCCCGCGGCGGAGTGCCACGCCGGGTCGAACGGGTCGATCCCCAGCACCCCGGTCATGACGGCGACTTCGGCGAACGCACGCAGAGTTGCGTCGCGGTCGCCATCGTCGAGCGCCGAGTTCCCGACGCGGACGGTCTCGTGGATGACCGCGAGCGCCTGCGGCACGCCCAGGTCGTCGTCCATGGCGGACGCGAACCGCTCGGGCACGTCGACGTCGAGACGGACGTCGTGCGAAGCATCCCGCAACGTGCGCACCGCCCGTTCCAGGAAGGTGCGGATCCGATCGAGCGCGGCCTCGGCCTCGTCGAAGGACGATGCGGTGATGTCGAGGTTCGACCGGTAGTGAGCGGCGGCGAGGGCATAGCGGACCACGAGCGGGTCCCGGTCGCGCAGGACGTCCTCGGCCAGCACGAAGTTGTCGAGCGACTTCGACATCTTCTGGTCGCCGACCGTGACCAGGCCGTTGTGCACCCAGTATCGGGCGAAGGGGTCGCCGGCGGCGGTGGACTGGGCCAGTTCGTTCTCGTGGTGCGGGAAGCGCAGGTCGAGGCCGCCGCCGTGGATGTCGAACTCGGCACCCAGATACCGCCGCGACATCGCAGAGCACTCGATGTGCCAGCCCGGCCGACCCGGGCCCCACGGCGATTCCCACGTGGCGCTCTCGGGCTCGTCGGGCTTGGTGCCCTTCCACAGCGCGAAGTCGCGCGGATCGCGTTTGCCGCGGGGATCGGCATCCGCGGCGGGTTCCATGGCATCCAGCGATTGACGCGTGAGACTGCCGTAGTCGCTCCACGACCGCACGTCGAAGTACACGTCGCCGGGCGCAGCGCCCGTCGAGGCGTACGCGTGGCCCGCGGCGATCAGGCGCTCGATGAGCTCCTGCATCTGGGGAATGGACGCCGTCGCGCGCGGTTCGTAGGTCGGCGGCAGGATCCCGATGGCGTCGTACGCGCGCGTGAACGCCTGCTCCATGCGGTAGGCCAGCGCCCACCAGGGCTCCGCCGTCGTGCCGTTGACGAGGACTTTGTCGTCGATGTCGGTGACGTTGCGGACGAACGTGACTCGCCCGAACCGGTGGGTGAGCCAGCGACGCAGGATGTCGAAGCTCAGCGCACCGCGGAGGTGCCCGATGTGCGGGCCGGACTGCACGGTCGGGCCGCACACGTAGACCGTCACGTTGGAGGGGTCGAGCGGCACGAACTCGCGCAGCGTCTGCGCTTTGGTGTCGTAGAGCCGCACGGGCGAGGTACCGGGTGTCACTGCACCAGCCTACCGGCGGCGATTCCGCCGAACCTGGCCGATGACGGTCACCCGACGAGCAGCATCCGGCGCGAGGTGGAGGATCGGGTGCCGGTGCGCCTCGGTCCGATGGATGCTTGGCCGAATCGATCGATCGGCGGGTGTGCCTGTAGAACTGGAGAGTGCTTCACGTCGTCGCCGTCCTCGCCGCGGCCCTGCTCTTCGGCACGACCGGCACAGCTCAGGCGCTCGGACCCGAGAGCACGCCGCTGTCGGTCGGGGCGGTCCGGCTCGTGATCGGCGGCACGGGCCTCGCGCTGATCGCCTTCGTCCTCGCACGGCGGCACGCCCAGCGGGCCGGCTCTTCGGCCCCTCAATCCCTGAGCCTGTCGAAGGGCGGCATCCGCCCGCTCGCGCTCATGGCGCTGACGGGGTTCTGCCTCGCGCTGTACCAGCCGCTGTTCTTCCTCGGCACCGAGCGCAACGGCGTCGCCGTGGGCACGGTCGTCGCCCTCGGCTCGGCGCCGATTCTCGCCGGCCTCCTCGAGTGGGGTCTCACCCGGCGAGTGCCGAGCGGCACCTGGATGATGGCCACGGCCCTGGCGACCGTCGGCGTCGTGCTGCTGGGGTTCGGGGGCGAGGCCGGCGCCACGAGCGGAACCGACCCGATCGGGCTTCTCGGGAGCGTAGGCGCGGGGGCGACGTTCGCGGTGATCGCGAATGTGCAGCGCAGGCTTCTCGACGAGGGCTGGGACCCCTTCACGGTCGTCGGATCGATGGGCGCGAGCTCGGCCGTCCTGTCGGCTCTGGTGCTTCCGTTCGTCGACCTCGCCTGGCTCGCCACCCCGTCGGGGCTCGTCATGGCGCTGTGGCTGGGGATCGCGACGATCTCGATCGCCTACGTGATGTTCACGTGGGGGCTGGGCGGGCTCACGGCTGCGACGGCCGCCACGCTCACCCTCGGCGAGCCGCTCACGGCGAGTGTTCTCGGCATCGTCGTCCTCGGCGAACGTCTCTCCCTCCTTGCGATCGTCGGGCTGATGGTGCTGGCCGTCGGGCTCGCCCTGCTGGCATGGGGGTCTCGAGCGCCGCGTGACCCGGTCCCGTTCGCGGTGGAGGGCTGAGGATGCCGCGCCTTCACATCCGTGTCGACGATCTGTCCGGCGAGAACACGCGCGCGCTCATCGCCTTCCATCTGTCGGGCATGCACGACACGTCGCCTCCCGAAAGCGTGCACGCGCTCGACATCGAAGGCCTGCGGGATCCCTCCATCACGTTCTGGTCGGCGTGGATCGACGGCGACCTCGCAGGGATCGGCGCGCTCAAGACCATCGACGCCGAGCGCGGCGAACTGAAGTCGATGCGCGTGGACGATCGCTTCCGGGGCAGCGGGGTGGGTCGGGCGATCCTGCATCACATCGTCGCCGTGGCCCGTGAGCGCGGCATGAAGAGCCTGTGGCTGGAGACCGGCAGCCCCGACGAGTTCGTGCCGGCGCAGCGCCTCTACGAGAGTGAGGGCTTCGTCCGGTGTGGCCCGTTCGAGGGGTATACCGACGACCCGTTCTCGGTCTTCATGACGCGCACACTCTGATCTCGGCGCGGCTGGCTCAGGCGGGGACCAGGATCGCCGTCGCGAATGCTGCGACGCCCTCGCCGCGACCCGTGAAGCCCAGTCCGTCCGTGGTGGTGGCCGAGACCGAGACCGGCGCGCCGCCGAGCGCCGCCGAAATGATCGCCTCCGCCTCGGCGCGGCGAGCCGCGAATCGAGGGCGGTTCGCCTGAACCTGAACGGCGACGTTTCCGACGAGCCATCCCGCTTCGCCCAGCAGTCCGAGCGTGCGGGAGAGGAACGCGTCGGCATGGGCACCGGCGTACTCGGGGTGGTCCGTTCCGAAATGGGTCCCGATGTCGCCGAGCCCCGCGGCCGAGAGCAGCGCGTCGACGATCGCATGGGCGACGGCGTCGCCGTCCGAGTGGCCCGACAGGGCCGGCTCGTCCGGCCATTCGAGCCCGGCCAGCCACAGCGGGCCATCGCCACCGAACGCGTGCACGTCGGTTCCGACGCCGATCCGGGGAATCGGCACCGGGTTCTCCAGGCGCGCGTCCGCATGGGCGAGCGGATGCCGCGCCACCAGGGAGCGCGCCCGCTCGAGATCTGCCGGCGTCGTGATCTTGAACGCCAGGGCATCGCCCTCGACGGCAGCCACATCGTGCCCTGCCGCTGCCATGAGAGCCGCATCGTCGGTGTATTCCTCGACGGCCGCACGCGTACGCGGCATCCAGCAGGTCCCGTCGGAAGCCCTGCGGCGTCTGGGCGGCCGAGAGCTCCGCTCGGTCGACGCCCGCGATGACCCGCGCACCATCGACGCGCTTGATCGTGTCGATGACCGGCAGCACGGGAATAGCCCCGGCGTGGCCGACGTCGACAGCGTCGACGACGCGCTCGAACACCGCGGGCGGAGTGAGAGCGCGTGCCGCGTCGTGAACGAGCACGATCTCGACGTCGCCCCAGAGCGCATCCAGACCCGCCGCGACGGACGCCTGCCGGCTCCGGCCTCCGGTGACGACCGAGACGAGGTCACGCCGGTCGCCGGCTGCGGCGATCGCGTCGGTGAGCGCGTCGCCTTCGCGGCCTGCGGGCGCGACGACGACGACCTGCGCGTTAGGGCCGTCGAAGACGCGCGTCAGGGCGTGGCGCAGCATCGTGTGGTCGTCGATGCCGACGAACGCCTTCGGGAGCCCCGCACCCAACCGGGTGCCCGAGCCTCCCGCGACGACGATGACCGCGACGCGGGGCACAGGCGTGATGCTCACGCCCTCACGCTACCTGCAGCGTGGGATCAGGACGCCAGAACCTCGTCGAGGATGGCGCCGGCCTGCTCCTCGTCGGTCTTCTCAGCGAGAGCGAGCTCGGAGATGAGGATCTGCTTCGCCTTCGCGAGCATGCGCTTCTCACCGGCCGAGAGGCCGCGGTCCTGGTCACGGCGCCACAGGTCGCGAACCACTTCGCTCACCTTGATGACGTCGCCGGATGCGAGCTTCTCGAGGTTCGCCTTGTAGCGGCGCGACCAGTTCGTGGGCTCTTCGGTGAAAGGCGCGCGCAGCACCTCGAAAACCCGATCGAGACCTTCTTTGCCGATGACGTCGCGAACGCCGACGAGGTCGACATTCTCCGCGGGGACTTCGATGATCAGGTCACCCTGTGTGACGTTGAGCTTCAGGTATCTCTTGGTCTCGCCCTTGATGACCCGGTCTTTGACTTCGATGATCGTCGCGGCCCCGTGGTGGGGATAGACGACCGTTTCGCCAACCTCAAAAAGCATGGAGTTATGTCCTTTCGGCAACCTCCAGGATACCACAGGCGAACATACGGTAAGGTTCGCCGCCCACCCCTGAGACCGCACCGTCCCGGCCTTCGCGCGTGCCTCCACACCGCTCACGGCGAACCCCTAGACTGCTAGAGATGTCGTCATCCGTCCCGGGAGGATCCGTGAAATCGCGCCTCATCGCGTCGCTTGCCCTTGGCGCCCTCGTGGTCCTCGGAACGAGTGGCTGCGCCATGCTCTCGACGCAGGCAACGACGATCCCCTACTCGCCGGCTGACGGCGTGAACATCCCCGACTCCGGTCCCCTTCAGGTGCGCAACGTCCTGATCGTGGCCGACGAGGACGGCAACGACGGCAACCTCGTCGCTGCGATCGTCAACCAGACCAGCGAGCCCCAGACGCTCGAGATCGAGTACGGCGAGGGCTCGGACGCGACCACCGAGTCGATCCGGGTTCCTGCCAACAGCACGCTGAGCCTCGGAAACGAAGACACCGAGCCTCTCCTCCTCGAGGGCATCGACACGAAGCCGGGTCAGAACCTGCCGATGTACTTCCAGTCCGGCGACGGCGAGGGCATCCTCTTCGCGGTGCCCGTGCTCGACGGCTCACTGGACTACCTCGCCGACCTCGCGCCCTGACCTGCTGCGCGATCACGCGGCGGGCTCGACCGGCGGTCAGCCCTCGAAGCGGTAGCCCAGGCCGCGCACGGTCATGAGCATCGAGGGCTCACTCGGATGCTGCTCGATCCGTGAACGGATGCGCTTGATGTGCACATCGAGGGTCTTCGTGTCGCCGAAGTAGTCGGTGCCCCACACCCGGTCGATGAGCTGGCCGCGGGTGAGGACCCGACCGGCGTTGCGCATGAGCACTTCGAGCAGCTCGAATTCCTTCAGCGGCATGTTGATCTCCCGGCCGTCGACCGCCACAGTGTGTCGATCGATGTCGAGCACGACCCGGCCGCCGTCCAGGACATGGTCGTCGAGGTCCGCGTCGAGCTGGGCCAGCCGGCGGAGAACCGCACGCATCCGGGCGAGCAGCTCGCGCGCGGAGTACGGCTTGGTCACGTAGTCGTCGGCTCCGAGCTCGAGCCCCACGACGATGTCGACCTCGGAGTCCTTGGCCGTGAGCATGATGATCGGCACCCTCGACGTGGCCCGGATCTGACGGCACACCTCGGTGCCCGACATCCCCGGCAGCATGAGGTCCAGAAGCACGATGTCGGCACCGCGGTCCTGGTAGGCGGTGAGGGCAGACGGTCCGTCCTCGGCGATCTCCACCTCGTAGCCCTCACGGCGCAGGAGGTAGGCGAGGGGATCGGCGAGATCCGGCTCGTCCTCGACGATCAGGACGCGAGTCATGCGGTTGCTCCGTTCGTGGGGTGTGGTGCCGGCTTCGGCGTGGGCAGCTTCTTCTTGCGGCGCCGCTTGGGCGGCTGCACCTGATCGGCGGGCGCGTCGATCTGCGGGAGACGGATGGTGAAGGTGGAGCCGCGACCGGGTCGCGACCACAGCCGCACCTCGCCACCGTGCCGCTGCACCGCGTGCTTGACGATCGCGAGACCGAGCCCGGTGCCGCCGGTGCGGCGCGAGCGCGCCTGGTCGGCGCGGTAGAAGCGTTCGAACACCCGCTCCTGGTCGCCCTCGGCTATCCCGATCCCTCGATCGGTCACGGCGATCTCGACGATGCGGTCGACGACCTTGACGCCGACCCCCACGTTCGAGCCCTTGGGCGAGTAGGCGATCGCATTCGCGATGAGGTTGCCGACGGCTTCGCTCAGCACCTGCGCGTCTCCGCGCACGTAGATGCCGCGCTCTCCGCCTCGCACGATCTCGACGCCGGCAGAACCGGCCTGAATGGCGTGCGCCTCGACGGCGGACGCGACGATCTCATCGACGGCCACATCGCGCTCGTCCGTGAGATCGTCCGCGGCCTGCAGGCGCGAGAGGTTCATGATGCGAGACGTGAGCAGCCCGAGTCGGGATGCCTCAGCGGTGAGTCGCGAGGCGAAGTTGCGCACCTGATCCGGATCGTCGGCCGCCGACTCGATGGCCTCGGCGAGCAGGCTGACCGCTCCGACCGGCGTCTTCAGCTCGTGACTCGTATTGGCCACGAAGTCGCGCCGCATCTGCTCGACGCGTTCGCGCTCGGTGATGTCACGGAGCACGAGCAGGACCAGCCGCGGCGAGATGCGGGTCGCGCGCACGACGACCAGCCGAGGCTCCGCCGGTGGGGCGCCGCGGCGGAGGCGAAGGGTGACCGTGGTGGCGGACTCGTCCTGGCGGACCTTCCGAGCCACTGCTTTCAGCTCGTCGGAGGGCAGAACGCTCCCCTCCTGCAGATGGAACGGGACTGCCGCGGCCGATGCGGCCAGGATGGTCGAGGACGTGTCGACGACCACAGCGGCGTCATCCATCCCGTGCAGGACCTCGCGAACGCCGTCGGGGATGGCAGCAGAAGTCTGAGCGGCGGCGCGGTCGCGCGCACGCATCGACAGGACGATGACCGCCGACACGGAGCCCCCGATGATCGCCCCGAGAAGCAGGGCGAGCAGCGCAAGCTGCGTGGGGTCCATGGTTCCAGCGTACGGGGGCGGCCCGTGCGGTTCCCGCCCGTTTCGGGGCTCCTGCGATCGGCGCCCGTTACTATTCACTCTCGCGGCACCGTTCGTTAACCTTCGATGGCGACAATCGCCAGGGTCGCGAGGCGTGTGCCTGCTGCGGAACACGAAAGGTGCTGCAATGCGCGAAGTCTTCCATCAGTCGCTCGAGGACGTCCAAGGACGCCTCGTCGAGATCGCCGAGCTCGTCACGATCGCCATCGACAAGGCGACGCGCGCGTTCAGCTCCAGCGACGTCGCTCTGGCCGAAGAGGTCATCGAGGCGGATGTCGTCATCGACGAGAAATCCGTCGCCCTCGATGAGTTGGCGATCGAGATCCTCGCTCGTCAGCAGCCGGTCGCGCGCGACCTCCGCATCGTGGTGAGCGCGCTGCGGATCAGCGCGTCACTGGAGCGCATGGGCGACATCGCCGAGCACATCGCCCAGCTCACCCGCATGCGCTTCCCCGAACGGGCGATCCCGAAGGGGCTCAAGTCGACCTTCACCAAGATGGGCGAGCTCGACGTCAACGTCGCACGCAAGCTCACCGAGCTGCTGCGCACCGAGGACCAGGCGCTCGCCGAGGAGATCCGCAACGACGACGACCAGCTCGACGACCTGCATATCAGCGTGTTCGAGAAGGTGCTCAGTGACAGCTGGAAGGGCGAGGCGTCCGCGACCGTCGATGCAACCCTTGCGAGCCGCTATCACGAGCGATTCGCCGACCACGCCGTTTCGGTCGCGAAGAAGGTCGTCTACCTGTCGACCGGAGACTGGACCGTCGAGACCGACGCGATCGACATCATCACCCGCACGCCGTAGCTACCGCTTGCCCTGGCTGGCCACAGCGGCGGCGCCTGCCGCTGCCGCCTCCGGATCGAGGTACTCGCCCGCGCCGGTGGGCTCGAGGTTCTCATCGAGCCGGTACACCAGCGGGATGCCGGTCGGGATGTTCAGCTCGGCGATGTCGGCGTCGCTGATGCCGTCGAGATGCTTGACCAGCCCGCGCAGCGAATTGCCGTGCGCCGTGACGAGAACGGTCTTGCCGGCGCGGAGGTCGGGGACGATGTCGTTCTCCCAGTACGGCAGGAAGCGGTCGATGACCAGCTTGAGCGACTCGGTGCGGGGCACCTCGCCGTCGATGTCGGCGTAGCGCGGGTCTCCGACCTGGCTGAACTCGGAGTCGTCCGCGAGCAGCGGCGGCGGCACGTCGAACGACCGGCGCCACAGCATGAACTGCTCCGGTCCGAACTCCTCGAGCGTCTGCGCCTTGTCCTTGCCCTGCAGCGCGCCGTAGTGGCGCTCATTGAGACGCCAGGAGCGCTTGACGGGGATCCAGAGCCGGTCGGCCGCGTCGAGCGCGAGATCCGCGGTCTGGATCGCGCGGCTCAGCACCGATGTGTGCAGCACATCGGGCAGGAGCCCGGCCTCGGCCAGGAGTTCGCCGCCGCGCGTGGCTTCGGCCTTGCCCTGCTCGGAGAGCCGGACGTCGACCCACCCGGTGAAGAGGTTGAGCTCGTTCCAGACGCTCTGGCCGTGGCGGAGGAGGATCAGCGTGTAGGGCGCGGTCATGGCCCCATGATATCCACGCGCCCATGCGCCATTTGTCGCGGGGCTGCGTCCACAGCGCCTGGCATCAAGGGCTCATGGCCGCCCGCCGCGCGCCCGTGGGACAGGTCACTCGGGGCACGACGGGAACCAACCGACTCCGCCGCGTCGACAGGTGGATCGCGCAGCATCCGGCCGTCTCGCTGCGCCTCGCTGAGCTCGAGGGTCCGTCCATCGCCGCCCGGCGGATCAGATCCGTGGCACGCACGCCCGCGCATCCGCGCTGGACATTCCGGTGGCGGTGAGAAGGTCGACGGCCAGCGGCCGCATCGCGGCGATCAGGCTCTGGTCGGTGACGGATGCATCCGGCAGCAGCAGAGTCGGATCGAGTCGCCCGGCGACGGCGCGGATCGCCTCGCGCGCGACGGGCTCGAGCGAGATGTCGGTGAGCGACTGCGCGACCAGCGCAGCCGATCGCGCGAAGTCCGCGAGCAGGTCTGCTGCGACCGGCCGCGCGACACCGTCGTCGCAGAGGTATACGACCCGCCGCGCGATGACTCGCAGGTTGCGGGTTGCGAGGTCGGTGGACTGGCGGACGCGCTCGTGCCGCTGCAGTTCGGAGCGCTGGCGGTGCAGGAACGGCGAGATGCGGGCGATGGCGAGGCTCGAGTCCAGCGCCGTCGACCACGCGTCGACCAGCGGCTGCAGTGCGCGCGCCTTCTCGAGTCCGCGCTCGGCGCGCATCCGATCGCCGCGGCGGAGCGCCTGCGCGAGGACGCCCATGGCCGAATCGAACGCGCGGTAGACGGCCGCGCCGTGCCGGCCCTCCTCCCGCTGGAGGGTCCGCGGAATCAGAGCGGTGGCCAGCAGCGCCGCGATCCCGCCCACGATGCCGTCGACGAGGCGCAGGAAGGGGGCGTTGGAGGGGATCACCATGACGATCAGCGCCTGGATCGCCGCGGCGATGGCGAAGCTCGCCTGCGAGGAGAGGAGCCGCGCGACGACCAGCGTGAGCGCCAGCGCGAGCGCGATCTGCCACCAGCCGGAGCCGGCCACGATGAGCAGCAGCTCGGCGACGAGGATGCCCACCAGCATCCCGACGACCGTCTCCAGCACGCGACGGGGTCGGGCGTCGCGCACCAGCCCGAGGCTCGAGATGCAGACCGTCCCAGCCAGCAGCGGCGATGGATGTCCCAGCACGTAGTGCGAGAACGCGTATGCGCCGGTCGTGGCGACGACGATCTGCAGGATCGCGATCGACGAGTGCTGCACGCGCGAGAAGCGACGCCGCGGATCGAAGCGACTCCGCCAGCCGGTCACGACAGCCGTCGTCGTCGGCTGCGGCGAGTCGCTCAAGACCTCGCCCTCAGCCCGCTCGACGACCGAGTCGCGGCAGGCGGGGGATGTTGGCGGTGGCCCCCGCCTCGGGAGGAACGATGACCTCCTGCGCCGCGACGATCGGGCCGTCCGACGTTCGCACGACGAGGTCGGCGTCCACGGGCGTGCTGCGTCGGACGATCGCGAGAGCGATCGGTCCCTCCTGGAAGTGCAGCGCCGCCGAGGTCACGATGCCCGCGAGATTCTCGCCTGCGAAGACCTCGTCGCCGCGACTGGGCAGGAGCGAGTCGCTTCCGTCCAGCTGCAGAGCCACGATCCGTCGCGGCGGATGTCCGAGATTGTGCACCTTCGCGACGGTCTCCTGGCCGCGGTAGCAGCCCTTCTCGAGGTGCACGGCGGTCCGCAGCCAGTCCAGCTCGTGCGGCAGCGCGCGATCGTCGACCTCGTTCGCCCAGCGCGGCCGCCACGCGGCGATGCGGAGGGCATCAGCGGCGGTCAGCCCCGCCAGGACGAGCTCGCCGGCGGTCGCGGCATCCGCGATGCGCTCTTCCTCCGCGCGGGTGACGATCGCCTCCGACCAGTCCCGGCCCGTGCCGGGGTGCGGCTCGACGTTGGCGTATGCGTGTCCGCCGACCGCGACATCCGGCCACGGGTCCACCCAGACGAGAGGCAGTCCCCCGGGCGCTGCGGGCGCGATCGTCTCGAGCGCCGCGCGGGTGCCGCCGATGACGGCGAACTCGTCGCTCGCGTCGCGCGGGTCCACGCGCAGGCGGAACCGCATCTTGCGAAGCCACGACAGCAGCCCGGCGGCATCCGCCCGGTCGGTGATGAGCCACGTCGTCGCGCCGTCATCGACGACGGATGCCGCGTGCTCGATGTGACCGTGCGGATCGAGCACGAGCAGCTCCGTGCTCTCGCCGGGCGTGAGCCTGCCGATCGCCTGCGAGGTGAGCGAGTCGAGCCACGACAGCCGATCCTCGCCCGGGACGGCGAGCACCGCACGATCGCCGAGCGGTGCGACCGCGGCGCCGGCCGCGAGAGCGCGCTGCTCGCCGAGGGGATTGCCGAGATGGAGCAGCCCCGACTCGTCGGTGACCGCCCCCGGGACGCGCGCGAACGGCCCGGGCATCAGTCGACCCTCGCGAGACGCGCCGACGCGTGCGAGGACAGCTCACGGCCGAGAGCCGCGATATCCCAGGCCCAGAGCAGATGGGCATCGACCAGGCCGTACATCCGGGCCGCTGCGGCATAGGGCTTGGCGGCTGCGGTCCGCACGACCGCATCCGTCACGATGTCGATCCGGGGCCCGCGGATCTGGCCGAGATACAGCTCGCTGACACCGTCGGAGTGCACGATCGAGACCTCGATGTCGAAGCCGCCTTCCGCGTTCCGCAGCTCCTCCACGTCGTCGGCGGTGCGCTCGACCGGCTCCGCCGCTGCCGGGAGCAGACCGGGGCCGGCATCCGCCTCGGTGGCCGGACGCGATAGCCGCCAGTACCCCATCTCCGAGACGAGCGGCGAGCGCTCCCGCTCG
Organism: uncultured Actinomycetota bacterium; assembly: GCA_963717585.1. Taxonomy (GTDB): domain Bacteria; phylum Actinomycetota; class Actinomycetes; order Actinomycetales; family Microbacteriaceae; genus Microbacterium. The sequence goes on from CAVQWI010000010.1 coordinate 93,788, forward strand.
GCGTCGTCGGAGGACGGCGCATCATCGAGGAGCCACGCGCTGGCCGAGTAGTTCAGATATGGGCCGCCGTCATGGCTGAAACTCACGCGATGGGCGAACTCGCCCGAGAACCGGTGTTCGCCGACCTCGTAGTCGATGACGCCGGTGCCCTCCCAGACTCCGATCAGCCACGAGAGGGGCGCGAGGTCGGCAGGCAGATCCGTAGGCAGGTCGAGCACGACGGGACCGCCGTCAGCGCTGGCCGCGATAGAGGTTCTTGATCACGACGCCGGAGACGAAGACGATCGCGAGCGACGCGAGGCCCAGAAGCCCGACGTAGAAGAGTTCGAGCGCGACGAGATCCATGCGCTCAGTCTAACCGGGAAGGATCGAAGACAGCCCGAAGCCCAGGCTGATGACGCCCATCACCAGGAGCGCGCCCAGCACGCTCGCGGCGACCCGCTCGGTGAAGCCCTGGGATCGGCCGAACCACAGCTGGATCGCGAACGAGACGACCAGACATGCGCCCAGCCCCACGGTGAGCCACGCCGCCCGCCAGTCCGCCGGGACGAACAGACCGATCGAGATGCCGATCAGCGCAGCCAGCACCCACACAGCGATGACGCCGCCGAAGGTGCGACGGGGAGCCAGTTCGGGGGTGGTCACGCCTTCATTGTCCCGCAACCCGCGACCGAGCGCACGATGGCTTTCCGCATCCGGACGGAAGGCGTCGATGTCGACGGAAGGCGGGCGATCGCTCCCCACGCCCTAAACTGGGTGGACGGCGCACTCCCCCGCGCCGGAAGGACGGCGTTTTGGCACAGCTTCTCGTTCTGAGCTCCGCGCATGGCGGCGGCCCCGTTCTGCCCTCGCTCGAGCTGCTGAGTCATCGGGTCCGGCAGATCCCCGCCGAACCCGCACAGCTGGTCAATGCCCCGAGCGCCGACATCATCTTCGTCGATGCTCGCATCGACCTGGTGGGTGCGAAGTCGCTCTGCAAGATCCTCAACACCACAGGTCTGGATGCACCGCTCCTGCTCGTCGTCACCGAGGGCGGACTCACCGCCGTCTCGACCGACTGGGGCGTCGACGACGTCATCCTCGTGACCGCCGGACCGGCCGAGGTCGACGCGCGCGTGCGGCTGGCGATCGGCCGGATGACCAAGGATCAGGTGTCGACCCGCATCCAGACGTCGGGCATCTCGATCGACGAGTCGTCGTACTCGGCGAAGGTGCACGGCAAGCCACTCGACCTGACGTACAAGGAATTCCAGCTCCTGCACTTCTTCGCCACGCATCCCTCCCGTGTGTTCACGCGGGAGCAGCTGCTGAGCGAGGTGTGGGGCTACGACTACTTCGGCGGCACCCGCACGGTCGACGTGCACGTGCGGCGTCTGCGCGCCAAGCTCGGCGACCTCGAGCAGCTCATCGGAACCGTCCGCAACGTCGGCTACCGCTTCAACGTCTACGAGGACGACCAGATCCCCGCACCCCGGGAGCGCACCGGCGCGTAGCGGGTCGATGCTGCCCCGCTGAGCGAGCGGACCGGATCCGGGCGGTCGCCCGCTGAGCGAGCGCAGCGAGTCGAAGCGTTCACACGCTCGTCACCTCTCCCTGCAATGATGAGGGGATGATCGAACACGACGTGCTCGACGCAGGACTCGGCGACGCGGACGACGACGACTTCGACCTGTCCGAGGTCTTCGACTCGCAGCTGCCCGACAACCGCTACCTCGACCGCGAACTGAGCTGGCTCGCATTCAATCAGCGCGTGCTCGAGCTCGCCGAAGATCCCGCGCTTCCCGTGCTCGAGCGGGCGAATTTCCTCGCCATCTTCGCGAGCAACCTCGACGAGTTCTTCATGGTGCGCGTGGCCGGGCTGAAGCGGCGCATCCTCACCGGCCTTGCCGTTCCGACGAACGTCGGCCGCTCGCCGCACGAGGTCCTGACCGACATCTCCGCGGATGCGCACGCCCTGCAGCTGCGGCACGCCGACGCGTGGACCTCGCACGTGAGGCCGGACCTCGCGAAGGCGGGCATCGAGGTCGTCTCCTGGGACGCGCTCGAGGACGACGAGCGCATCAGGCTCACCGAGTACTTCCAGCGTCAGGTCTTCCCGGTGCTGATGCCGCTCGCGGTCGACCCGGCGCACCCCTTCCCGTACATCTCCGGCCTGTCGCTGAACCTCGCCATCCGCATCCGCAACGCCAGGACCGGCCGGCAGGAGTTCGCCAGGCTCAAGGTGCCGCCGATGCTCCCGCGCTTCGTGGATGTCTCGCGGCACGGCGACACGGTCCGCTATCTGCCGCTCGAGGAGCTCATCGCCAATCACCTCGAGGACCTCTTTCCCGGGATGGAGATCCTCGATCACCACGCGTTCCGCCTTACCCGCAACGAGGATGTCGTCATCGAGGAGGACGAGACCGAGAACCTCATCCAGGCGCTCGAGGCCGAACTCCTCCGCCGCCGCTTCGGTCCTCCGATCCGTCTCGAGGTCGGCGACGACATGGACGACCTCACCCTCGACCTGCTGATCAGCGAGCTCGACATCACGGCGCAGGAGGTCTATCGCCTGCCGGGGTCGCTGGATCTGCGCGGGCTGTTCGACCTCGCCAAGATCGACCGGCCCGAGCTGCACTATCCGCCGCATGTGCCGACGACGGCGCTGGCCTTCCAGCCCGGAGAGCAGAACGGCCGCCCCGACATCTTCGCGGCCATCCGTCGCGCGGACGTCCTGGTCCACCACCCGTACGAGTCCTTCGCCACCAGCGTGCAGGCGTTCCTCGAGCAGGCCGCCAAGGACCCGCACGTGCTGGCCATCAAGCAGACGCTGTATCGCACGTCGGGCGACAGTCCCATCGTTCAGGCGCTCATCGACGCGGCCGAATCGGGCAAGCAGGTGCTGGCCCTCGTCGAGGTGAAGGCACGCTTCGACGAAGCGGCGAACATCGTGTGGGCGCGCAAGCTGGAGAAGGCGGGCGTCCACGTCGTCTACGGCCTGGTCGGGCTGAAGACCCACTGCAAGCTCGCGCTCGTCATCCGCGAAGAAGACGGGATGCTGCGCAGCTACAGCCATATCGGCACCGGCAACTACAACCCCAAGACGAGCCGCATCTACGAGGATTTCGGCCTCTTCACGAAGGATGAGCAGGTCGGCCGCGATCTCACCCGGCTCTTCAACGAGCTCTCCGGCTATGCGATCGAGAAGAAGTTCAAGCGCCTGCTGGTCGCTCCCCTCCACCTGCGGAAGGGCCTTCTGCGGCTCATCGAGAAGGAGCGCCGCAACGCTCTGGCGGGCAAGCCGTCCAGCATCCGCATCAAGGTCAACTCCATGGTCGACGAGCAGATCATCGACGCGCTCTACCGGGCCAGCCAAGCGGGCGTGCCGATCGACGTGTGGGTGCGCGGCATCTGCTCGCTCAAGCCCGGTGTCGAGGGCGTCAGCGAGAACATCCGGGTGCGCAGCATCCTGGGCCGCTATCTGGAGCACTCCCGGCTGTTCATGTTCGAGAACGACGGCGACCCGCAGGTGTACATCGGCAGCGCCGACATGATGCACCGCAACCTCGATCGGCGAGTCGAAGCCCTCGTCCGCGTCGTGGCGCCGGCGCACCTGAAGGAACTGGCCGCACTGTTCGAGTTCGCGATGAGCGAGGGCACCAGTTCATGGTGGCTGGGCCCCGAGGGCGACTGGACTCGCCACAGCCTCGACGCCGACGGCAAGCCCCTCGTCGACATCCAGGATCGCACCATGACGAACGTGCAGCGTCGCCGCCGGGCGCGGGCGGCGCGATGACCGAGACCGCCGTCTACGCGGCGGGAGGCGTGCTCTGGCGCATCGTCGACGAGAAGGTCCACGTCCTGCTGATCCATCGCACGAAGTACCGCGACGTGACGCTGCCCAAGGGCAAGGTCGACCCCGGCGAGATGCTCGCCGAGACCGCCAGCCGCGAGATCTACGAAGAGACCGGCATCCGGGTGAGCCTCGGGGTGCCGGTGGGCGTCTCGCGCTATCGCATGCCGAACAAGCGGCAGAAGATCGTGCACTACTGGGCCGCCGAGGCGACGGAGGCGGCGATCCGCTCGTCGGCTTTCGTTCCCAACAAGGAGATCGCGGCCCTCGAGTGGGTGCCCCTGAAGAAGGCGATCGGGCGCCTCAGCTACCCGGTCGACGTCGAGATCCTCGAGACCTTCGGCCGGCTGATCGACGAGGGCGTGCTGCGCACGTTCCCGATCATCGTGCTGCGGCATGCCAAGGCTCTCGATCGGGAGGAGTGGGACGGCAAGGATGCCGCCCGCCCGCTCTCGCCGCGCGGTCGCAAGCAGGCGAACTCGATCGTCGGGCCACTGCTCGCCTTCGGCGTCCGCAGGATCATCTCCAGCCCGGCGACGCGCTGCGTGAAGACCGTGGCGCCCCTGTCCGCGGCCCTGGGGCGCAAGATCGACAAGACCGCCCTGATCAGCCAGGACGCATGGGAAGAGGGCAGATCGGATGCCCGCACCATCGTCGGCGAGCGCGTGCGCACCCGGAAGCCGGCCGTGCTGTGCAGCCATGGTCCGGTGCTGCCCGAGATCCTCACCGAGATCGCCCTGGCCACGGGCACCCTCCGCGGGTCGTACCTCGGGAGCGCGTCGGCCCTCGAGGCGGGCGCCTTCTCGGTCGTCCACCTGTCGATCGACAACCCCGGTTCGGGCATCGTCGCGATCGAGACGCACGCGCCGAAGATCTGACGCGCGCGGATCGCTGCGCAGGCGACGGATGAATCACCGCGTGACCTCGCCGCGTTCACCTTCCGTTCACCGTCGTCGCCCACTCTCTTAAGAGTCGCTGTTTACGGTCAGTGCGTGCCCCGCACCGGGCACGCATCCCGACAACCGTGAAGGATTCACAGTGAAGCTCACCCGAATCGCCAAGATCGGCGCCATCGGCGCGGTCGCGGCCCTCGCACTCACCGCCTGCGCCGCGAACGAGGCCGGCGGTGGCGCGGCCACCGACCCGTCCGCTCCGGCCGGGCTGTCCGGCGAAATCGCCGGCGCGGGCTCGTCTGCTCAGGAAGTCGCAGTTCAGGCGTGGACCGCCGGGTTCCAGACTGCCAACCCGGACGTCACCATCACGTACGATCCCTCCGGCTCCGGCGCGGGCCGCGAGTCGTTCCAGGCGGGCGCCGTCGCATTCGCCGGCTCCGACCGCGCCTTCACGGTCGGAGGAGGTCGAGGCCGGCCCGTTCGACGGCTGCGTCGAGGGCACCGACATCATCGAGCTGCCGACCTACATCTCCCCCATCGCGGTGATCTTCAACATCGAGGGCGTGGACGAGCTGAACCTCGACGCCGCAACCCTCGCGGGCCTGTTCGCCGGCACGATCACCAACTGGAACGACCCTGCGATCGCGGCGCTGAACAGGGCGTCACGCTCCCGGACCTCGCCGTGACACCGGTGCACCGCGCCGACGACTCGGGCACGACCGAGAACTTCACCGACTACCTGTTCGCGACCGCCGGCGACGTCTGGACGTCGGAGCCGGACGGTGTGTGGCCGCTGCAGAGCGGTGAGGCAGCACAGGGCACCTCGGGTGTCGTCTCGGCCGTCGCGGGTGGCAACGGCACCATCGGGTATGCCGACGCCTCGCGCGCAGCCGAGGAGGGTCTCGCGACGGCCGCCGTGCAGGTGGGCAGCGAGTTCGTCACCTACTCGCCGGAGGCCGCTGCCGCGATCGTCGACGCGTCGCCGTTCGAAGAAGGGCGCGCCGAGGGTGACCTGGCCATCGCGCTGGACCGCACCTCCGAAGAGGCGGGCGTCTACCCGATCGTCCTCGTGAGCTACATGATCGCGTGCGAGGAGTACACCGACCCCGCGTCGGCAGCCGTCGTCAAGGGCTTCCTGCAGTACGTCGCCAGCCCCGAGGGCCAGCAGGCTGCCGCGGACGCCGCAGGCAGCGCGCCGATCTCCGAGTCGCTCACCGAGCAGGTCAACGCGGCGATCGATCTGATCGTCACCGAGTAATCCGACGGCTTCCCGGCCCGCGTGTCGCGAGGCACCGGGCCGGGAACCACACTGAACCGACAGCGAGAACAGGAAGCCATGACCACCACTACCGCTCCGGCCGTCAAGGTCAGACAGCGGCCAGGAGATCGCTGGTTCTCCGGAACCGCGCTGTTCGCGGGATCGATGATCCTCGTGACCCTCGCCGCCGTCGCGATCTTCCTCATCGTCCAGTCGATCCCCGGGCTGACCGCGACCAGCGACACGGCTTCCCTGCTGACCAGCAGCTTCTGGCAGTACGTCGCCCCGCTGGCGTTCGGAACCGTGTGGGCTTCGCTCCTCGCGCTGCTGATGGCGGTGCCGCTGTCCGATGGCGGTCGCGCTCTTCATCTCGCATTACGCGCCGCGCCGCCTCGCGCAGACCCTCGGGTTACATCGTCGACCTCCTCGCAGCGGTCCCCTCGGTCGTGTTCGGCCTGTGGGGCATCATGGTGCTGGCTCCCGCCGTCCAGCCTGTCTACGCGTGGCTGAACGCGAACATGGGCTGGTTCCCGCTGTTCAGCGGCACGGTCTCCAGCACCGGACGCACGATCTTCACCGCCGCCATCGTGCTGGCGGTGATGGTCGTGCCCATCATCACCGCCATCTGCCGGGAGATCTTCCTGCAGACGCCCGGTCCTGCACGAGGAGGCGGCGCTCGCCCTCGGCGCGACGCGCTGGGAGATGGTCAAGATGGCCGTCTTCCCCTTCGCCCGCAGCGGCATCGTGTCGGCGTCAATGCTCGGACTCGGCCGCGCGCTCGGCGAGACGATGGCCGTCGCGATGGTCCTGTCGGTCGCCAACGTGGTCACGTTCCAGCTCTTCACGGCCGAGAACCCGGGCACGATCCCCGCGAACATCGCCCTGACCTTCCCCGAGGCCTACGGGACGAACATCAACGTCCTGATCGCCACCGGCCTGATCCTGTTCATCGTCACCTTCGCAGTCAACGCCCTCGCGCGCTGGATCGTCAGCCGCCGCAAGGAATTCTCGGGAGCCAACTGACATGACTGTGACGACCGCTCCCCCTCCCACGCGGCAGCCCGCGCCCGAGGCGCAGCCCCTGCGGCTGACCAACGGCCATCTTCCGAAGTGGGCGCCCTGGGCGATCCTCGGCGGCAGCATCCTGCTCAGTCTCACCGTGTTCGCCGTCGCGGCGATGGCCAGCGGCGAAGGAATCAACATCGCCGGGCTCGCCGTCGTGGCGGCGCTGGTGTACCTCGTGCTGATCCTCGTGATCTCCAGCCTCGTCGAAGGACGCCGCAAGGGCGTCGATCGCCTGGTGACGGGCGTCGTCGCGGCGGCCTTCCTGCTGGCCATGGTGCCGCTGGTGTCGGTCGCCTGGACCGTCGTCGCCAACGGCATCGCCGGGCTCTCCGCCGAGTTCCTCACCAGCTCCATGCGCAACGTCGTGGGCGAGGGCGGAGGCGCGCTGCACGCCATCGTCGGCACGCTCCTGATCACCCTGGCGGCCGCGATCATCTCGATCCCGATCGGGCTGTTCACCGCGATCTACCTGGTCGAGTACGGCCAGGACCGCAAGCTCGCGCGGGGCATCACCTTCCTCGTGGACGTCATGACCGGCATCCCGTCGATCGTCGCCGGCCTGTTCGCCTACGCGCTGTTCGCCATCTTCTTCGGTCCCGGCATCCGGCTCGGCATCATGGGCTCGGTCGCCCTGGCCGTGCTGATGATCCCCGTGGTGGTGCGCTCCAGCGAGGAGATGCTGCGCCTGGTGCCCAACGAGCTGCGCGAGGCCTCCTACGCGCTCGGCGTGCCCAAGTGGCTCACGATCGTGAAGGTCGTGCTGCCCACCTCGATCGCCGGCATCACCACCGGAATCATGCTGTCGATCTCCCGCGTCATCGGCGAGACCGCGCCGCTGCTGATCACCGCCGGCGTGACGGCATCCATGAACTACAACCTGTTCGAGGGGCGCATGATGACGCTCCCCGTCTTCGCCTACTCCCAGTACATGAACCAGGGAATCCCCGCGCAGGCGTACATCGACCGCGCCTGGGCTGCGGCGTTCATCCTGATCGTCATCGTCATGGTCCTCAACCTCGTCGCGCGTCTCGTCGCGAAGGTGTTCGCCCCCAAGACCGGCCGCTGAGCCGGCAGAAGGAAACCCGTGTCCAAGAGCATCGAAGTCAACGACCTCAACGTCTACTACAGCGACTTCCTCGCCGTCGAAGGCGTCTCCCTCCACATCGAGCCGCGCAGCGTCACCGCCTTCATCGGCCCGTCGGGCTGCGGCAAGTCCACGTTCCTGCGCACCCTCAACCGCATGCACGAGGTCATCCCCGGCGCGCGCGTCGAGGGCAGCGTGCTGCTGGACGGCGACGACCTGTACGGCTCGACCGTCGACCCCGTGCTGGTCCGCCGCCAGGTGGGCATGGTCTTCCAGCGGCCCAACCCGTTCCCGACGATGTCGATCAAGGAGAACGTGCTGGCCGGCGTCAAGCTCAACAACAAGCGGATCTCCCGGTCCGATGCGGATGCCCTCGTCGAGCGGTCGCTCACGGGTGCGAACCTGTGGAACGAGGTCAAGGACCGCCTCGACAAGCCCGGCTCGGGACTGTCGGGCGGCCAGCAGCAGCGCCTCTGCATCGCGCGCGCGATCGCCGTGTCGCCGCAGGTCCTGCTGATGGACGAGCCGTGCTCGGCCCTGGACCCGATCTCGACCTACGCGATCGAGGAGCTGATCGGCGAGCTGAAGAACGAGTACACCATCGTGATCGTGACGCACAACATGCAGCAGGCCTCGCGCGTCTCGGACCGCACGGCCTTCTTCAACATCGCCGGCACCGGCAAGCCCGGCAAGCTCATCGAGTACGACGACACCCGTTCCATCTTCACCACGCCGACCGTCCAGGCGACTGAGGACTACGTCTCCGGGCGCTTCGGCTAGGCGCGCTTTCAGCGCCCTGCGGGGCGCCGGCGGAGACGACGCTCCCGCGTGACTCAGGCCCGAGGCGCCCGTCAGTCGCGAGGGCTGAGGAGGTAGCCGTTCAGGCTCTCCGTGAAGTCCCTGTCGATGGCGAGCGCCGTGCCGTCGATCTCGGTGATCGGCGCCGCAAGGCGCACCGAGGACACCAGCCATCCGGCATCCGCCCGGTGCAGCTCGCTCGGTCGCGATGTCGCGGTAAGCGGTCGGAAGGCCCTGCGACTCGAGCCAGCTGAACACGCTCAGCTGCGTCGTTCCCTGCAGGATGCCTCCCGTCGGTGCCGGGGTGACGTAGACGCCGTCGATTCTCACGATGAGCGAGGCCGTCGGGGCTTCGAGGACGATGCCGTCCGACGAGACGAAGATCGCGTCATCGGCGCCGCGGCGCTTGGCTTCTCGGATCGCGGCCATGTTCACCGCGTACGACAGGGTCTTGGCACCCAGCAGCAGCCAGGGCGCGCGAGCGGGCACACCGCTGTCATAGCCGCGATCGAGCGTCACCACGCGGACGCCGGCCGACCGGGGAATCGAGAAGTCCGCAGCCGGGGCGGCGGTGATCCAGGCGGTGGGCGCAGGGCCGTGATCGACCCCGCGGCTCAGGATGAGCTTGATGACGCTCTCGCCCGGTCCGCAGTGCGCCGCCGCGAGCGCAACGGCTTCGCGCCACTGCTCGAGATTCGGGATGGGCAGGTCGCACAGTCTCGCCGAGTGCGCGAGCCGGTCGAGGTGCGCCTGCACCTCCTGCGCGTGTCCGTCGATCACGCCGACGGACTCGAAGATGCCGTCGCCCCGCTGGGTGCTCAGCTCGCCGACGCTGAGAGCGGGTGCTGCCGCGTCGACGGTCGAGAAGGTGTCGCTGAAGTCGGTGCGCGGGTCGTCGGGTTCCGCAGGATCGATCATGAGGGCGTATCGCCAGGCCATGATTCGAGCCTATCGACGCGCGTGCGCGGGAATGCCCGAGCCGAGCCCTCGGTTACACTGGAACGGCCGGGCCGCAGTAACCCCGGGCTCCATCTTCTGCCGCTTTGAGCGGCCTCGCGCCGAGAGGCGTTCTGCGGCCCGGCACTTTCGACGCCGCTCGGATCAATGCGAGCAACGCCCGCGTTGATGCGAGCGGGGTCGAGGTCGAGTAGCGAGCGCCAGCGAGCGTATCGAGACCCCCGTACGCCGCCTCAGCTCAGCGACTCGCGGCGCCACAGCGCGGCACACGCGGTGAGGTCGCTCGCGTAGTCGGACAGACGCAGCGCTCGGGTGGTCAAGGCCGAGGCCCGCTCGGGCTCGGTGACCTCGTAGTCGTCGGCGAGGTGACTGGCTCCGGATGCCTGCACCCGGCAGAACGCGGCCGCCCGGTCGAGTGCGACCGCGAAGTCACCCTGGAACAGTCCGCGCAGGATCGTGTCCACGAGATCGACGAGTTCGTCCGGCCCGGCCGGCGTTGGTGCGCCGGCGACCACCGGATCGACCGAGACGATCTCGACCCGACCCCGCTCGTACAGCAGTGCTGCCGTGTGCGGGTCGTCGTGGATCATGAGCTGGATCAGATACAGCCGCCACAGGGCACCCGGCAGCGATCGCGACGGGGAGCGCGACCACAGCTCGGCGATGTCGTCGATGCCGTGCTCGTCGGTGAACGAGACCAGTCGGTCGACGACCTCTCCGTGCGGGTCGGCCCGGGCACGCGACAGCAGCGCATGAGCCGTCGAATGGGCGACACGCGATACTTCCGCGGGATCCTCGGCCGCGAAGCGCCGATCGAAGAGCTCGGCCGGCCGCCTCACGGGTTTGTGGAACTCCCTGAAATCGTCGCTCACCATTCCAGGCTACCCGCGGAACTTCACGCTGAGCCCGGCGGACACCCCGTTAGCGGACCTGTCGGGCTCGGTCCGCTGGGCGTTCAGCGAGCGGTGGAGCAGGCGGTCAGGCGGTCGGGATCGCGACGATCGGCTCGGTTGTCGGCTGACCGGTGGGCGAGCCCCCGGCCGCCTCGACCGTGACAGCGATCACGTCGCCGGGCTCCATGGCACCGGCCAGCACTGCGGTCGCGTCGCCATCCTCGGCGGTGAAGGTTCCCGCCGAGATGGGGTCGCCGTCGCGGACGAACCAGAGCTCGTAGCTCTTGTCATCCGCGATCGTCGGAAGCCCGTCCGTCACGAGCACGGCTTTGCCGACCGACTCCGACCAGTGCGCAGTGGCCTCGCCACCGTCGGAGAGCGTCACCGACTCGGCCCGCGCATCCGGTGCGGCCTCGATCTGATCGAGCGCGACCACGGAGGCCGGGGTCGTCAGCTGCTCGCCGACGAAGACGGCTCCCCAGCCGACACCGACCAGGAGTGCGAGCGATGCCGCGAGAGCGAACCATGAGCGGGCGCGCCACCGCCGCGGGCGCTCTGCTTCGAGCTCGGCATCCGGCGGCTCCGCCCGGCGGTCGGAGCGCAGCGCAGGGGCAGTGCGGGCTCGGCGGCGCGGCTCGGCGGCTGCCGGGGCGGTCGAAGAGGCGGTCGCCGCGATCTGGGTCAGCAGCGCCGCGCGGATCGCGGGAGGAGGATCGACGGCGGCGACGTCATCGGCGAGCAGAGCCACGGTCGCGGCATCCGCTGCCACGTGATGCTCCCACTCCGGATGCTGTCCACGCGCCGACTCGAACGCTCTCGTGTCGTCGGGCGACAGCGCGCCCAAGGCGTAGCCTGCAGCCAGTTCGGCGAAGTCCTTCTCGTTCACGTCGTCACCCCCATCTCCACCCGAAGCCGGGACAGGCCGTCCCGCATTCTCGTCTTGATCGTCCCCAGCGGTGCCCCCACGAGCGCGGCGATCTCGCTCTGACTGTAACCCCCGTAGTACGCGAGGGTGATCGCCTCCCGCTGCGGATCGGGCAAGGTGGCGAGCGCCTCTGTGACGCGTTCACCCTCGATCCGAAGCTCCACCTCTTCGGCGACGCCGTCGTGCGCGACGCCGATATCACGGAAGCCCGCGCGTACATCCCGATCCGTACTCGCCTGAGCAGACCGCACGCGGTCCACCGCCCGGCGATGTGCGATCGTGAGCACCCACGATCTCCCCTGCCCTCTGTTCGGAGCGAAGCGGGATGCGGATTGCCAGATCTCCAGGAACACCTCCTGGAGCACCTCTTCGCTCTGCGACCGGTCGACGAGCACACGAAGGATGAGGCCGAAGGCACGCGGCGACAGCATGTCGTAGAGGCGCGCGAAGGCATCCTGGTCGCCGCCCGCGACTCGCAGCAGCAGCTGGCCGGCATGGTCGACCGCCTCCGCGCCGTCGTCGGGCACGTTCACGCCATCGATCACCACATCAACCAGCATGCCCTAGTACCTCCCGCGCGCCCGCACGCGACTCGGGGTTGACAGGCGCATCGTGATGCACCGCTGATTCCGTTCGACGTGCTCGCGCTGTCTCTTCGGCGCGAACGCCGATTCGGTTTGCGTGAGGCGATTTCGGGCGGATGCGGGAAATGTCCCATCCGATCCGCCGAGGGCGCCGAAGACCCCGTGTAGGCCGCCTCGAGTGGCCACAGCACCACTGGCACTGCGACGCCGAACCGGGGTCGCGAAACCTAGGAGGACAAGATGTCCCGCAAGAAGCTGTATCTGCTCGGCCTTCCGGTGGCATTCGCCGCCGCCATCGCTCTGAGCGCATGTTCGTCCGGCGCCGGCACCACCACGACGGAGGCGACCACCGCTCCGCCCGCGGCGCAAGAGACCATGGCACCCGAAGAGGAGATGGATCCCGCTGCCAACCTGGTCGGTGCGGGCTGCGCCGGATACGCCGAAGCGGTGCCGGATGGCGCTGGATCGGTCGCCGGCATGGCTGAAGACCCGGTGGCCACCGCGGCATCCAACAACCCGATCCTCACCACGCTGACCGCAGCGGTCTCGGGACAGCTCAACCCCGACGTGAACCTTGTGGACACCCTCAACGGTGATGAGTTCACGGTCTTCGCCCCGGTGGATGACGCGTTCGCGAAGATCGACCCCGCCACCATCGAGGTGCTCAAGACCGATGACGCGCTGCTGACGTCGATCCTCACGTACCACGTCGTGCCGGGCCAGGTTCTGCCGTCCGACATCCCGGGAATGCACACGACCGTCAACGGCGCCGACCTCGAGGTCACCGGCAGCGGTGACGACCTCATGGTCAACGGACAGGCCGCAGTCATCTGCGGTGGCGTGCAGACGGCCAACGCAACCGTGTACCTCATCGACACGGTGCTGATGCCGCCGGCTGCATAACCGACTCCCGGCTTCGGCCGGGTCTCTGGGGGGCGGAGCGACCGCCGACGCCTGCGAGGTGGCGTCGGCGGTCGCTTGGCTTTGCGGGCGAGCGGATGCCGCGAGCCCGGGCCGCGGCTGCGAAGTAGGCTTGATGCCGAGGGCCTCTAGCTCAGTCGGTAGAGCATCGGACTTTTAATCCGCGGGTCGTGGGTTCGAGCCCCACGGGGCCCACTCGAGTGAAGAGGGGCGCCCCACTGGGGCGCCCCCTTCATTCGTGCGGGCCGTGTGTGTTGCGAGGACTACACGCTCTGAGCACAGCTTCGAGCACCAAGGGGCCCACGTCGAGGTGGCCTCAGTGTGTTGCCGAGAACTACACGCAATGAGCGCTGCTCCGAGCCCCGCGGCCCTCACGCAGAAAGCCGCTAACGAGCCCAGGGTGTACATCGGTACAGCCCGCCCCGCCGAAGCGGGACGGGCTGCTGGATGGTGCGTGTCGATCAGACGGTCGGGGCGACGTACTGGTTGACCACGATGCTGACGTCGGTGCCGTTGAACTTGAACGACGTCACGTCGCTGTGGCTCTGCCCGAAGGTCGCGTACGTAGTTCGTCACGGAGCCGTGTCCGGCGCAGATGGTGGTGTAATCCGGGAAGCGGCGTGCCGCCCGGTGTTGTTCTCGGTGATGACGCTCGCGCCCTTGCTGCCGAGGGTCCAGCCGGTGACCTTGTCAGCCGAGCCGTTGTAGACCTCGGTGAGCGTGATCGGGCTGGTCAGGATGGTGTTGCGGAGGTGGTGCTGGACGGTGCCGTCCGAGCAGCCGACCCGGTGGTGGTCGTGGCGGTGAACACGTTGGAGCCGGTGAGCGAGTCGCCGTGGGCCATGGCGATCGTCTGGAACGCCTTCTCGTTCATGCTCGGGAACTGGGCCATGATCTCGGCCTTGCTGACGGTGACGACGCCGTTGGCGTCGGTGGTGGCAGCGTTGGCCGAGGAGGCGAAGGCGATGGGGGCGGCGATCGCGGCGAGGGCCACGAGGCCGAGGATTCTCTTGCGCATGCTGGATAGTGCCTTTCGAGTGGGGCGCGGAACCCGAAATCGCGGGTGGCGATGCAGCGTCGCGCAGATGTGTTATTGACGACATGCTAACAAGTTTATTGACGAAACGCTAATTGGCCCTATCATTGCTCCATGAGCCCTCCGCCCCCCTACACCCGCCTCGACCCCGCTGAGCGGCGCGACCAGATCCTTGACGCCGCCAACGCCCTGTTCGCCGAACGCGGTTACGAGGAGGTCACGATCGAGGACATCGCGACTGCCGCCGGCGTCACCCGTGGGCTGGTGCACCATTATCTCGGCGGTCGCAAGGAGGTCTACATCGCGTTGCTGGAGCGGGTCGAGTGCCGCGCGCGAGGAGGAACTGCGGCCGCCCGTCGGTCGTACCGCTCGTGCGCGAATAGAAGACTCCGTATCACGCTGGCTGGATTGGACACAGGCGAACCGACGATCTATCTCGGCACCATGGCCCCCGGCGAGGACATCGCCGACCCCGACGTGCGACGCGCGGTCGCCGATCTCGGTGCGCCGCGCCGTCGCGCTGGTTGCGGTCTTCCACGCCGACATCGCCGAAGACTCGCCCCGCCTGCGCTACGCGCTGGAGTGCTGGACCGGCCTGAACCGTTCCGCGACACGCCGCTGGCTGCGCGGCGAGGCCACCCGCGAGACGACACAGGAACTGCTCACCTCGACCCTCGAACACGTCCTGCGCACGTTCGGAGCGCCGCCCTCGCCGAACGGCCGGACGGCTCCACCCAAGCGGTCTCGCACCCCCTGAAGCGTGGGTCCGTGCCACGGACCCACCCGGCCGACACGCCCCTACAGCGCCGTCCGCGCCGTGCGCCGCGCCTCCGCCGACAGATCCGTGCCGCGGCGCTCCAGGAACTCCTCGAGCCGCCCGCGGTCGACTCGGCCGATCTCGCGCAGCGCGACGCCGACGTTCGTCTGCACCAGGTGCTCCGGATCGGCCGCGAGGATCTCGCACAACGCCAGCGGGTCGTCGAGGTCGCCCGCACGGATGATCCAGAACGCGGCCGTGATCGCCGCTCGGCGGTGCCAGCGATCGTCCGACCGCGCGAGCTCGAAGAGCACGTCGCGGGGCTGGTCCAGGAGGTACCACCCGACGACCCGGGGCGCGGACCGGTCGATGTAGTCCCACGTGTTGATCCGGTCGAGCCGGCGCATCCACAGCTCGTAGAGTGCGGCGCGGTCCGCGTCTTTCGCGCGGGCTTTGAAGTCGAGGATGCTGACCGCGACCATGCGCTCCTCGTACGTGTCGGAGTCGAGCAGACGGTCGACGTCGGCGAGCGGCATCCCGGTGTTCGCCTTCGCGATGTCGAACACGGTGCCCATCCGCACTCCGATGACGGTGGTCGCATCGTCGGTCATTCGCTTCAGGATCTTGGCGCGCTCGGCATCGGATGCCGCAGCCTGCAGAGCCGCGCGCACAGCCTCGAAGCCCACCTGCTCAGTCACAGTGGGCGCACCATCTCGTTCTCGACTCCGTTCGGGCCATCGGTGGTCGCGCCGGTCGCGACGAAACCGACGCGTACGTATGCGGCCTGCGCGCGCGGGTTGTCGGCGTGCACGTCGAGCGCGAGCTCCGCTTGACCCTTCGACCGGGACCAGTCAGCGGCGGCCGTCATCAGTGCATCGAGGATGCCGCGGCCACGGTGGGAGGGACGGATGTACACACTGACCACGTCAGCGCGACCGGAGACTGCAGGGCGACCGAAGTAGTCGAGCGCTCCGGGCTCCGGGATGAGCACGGTCACTGTGCCGACCCAGTCGCGTCCGGCCTCGGCCACGAACTGCGCGGCGGACTCACTGAGTGCGGCGCCGGCAGCCCGCTCCTGCCAGAACGCCGTCGGGCGGCTCTCCGCGTCGGCGAGCGTCTCGATGAACGCAATGCCCGCGACGGGGTCGCGCAGAGCCTCCAGCCGGATGCTGCGCACGCGCTGAGCCTCGCTGAGCAGAACCCTGCGGACGGAGATCCCGTCAGGCACCGGACTCCACCAGCTCCGCGCCCGCGTGCGCGATCTCGGCCAGCGCCTTCTCGCTCGAAACCGGATGCACGCCGGCGACGAGATCCGTGAACACGCGCACGTGGCGTCCGATTGCGATGGCATCCAAGGCCGAGGCGCGCACGCAGTAGTCGGTGGCCAGGCCCACCACGTCGATGTCGAGGATCCCGTGACGCTCGAGCAGCTGCGCGGCGGTTGTTCCATCGTCGGCCACGCCCTCGAACAGGGAGTACGCGGGCTTGCCCTGACCCTTCTTGAGGTGGTGGGTCACGACGGACGTGTCGAACACCTCCTCGTACTCTGCGCCGAATGTGCCGGCGACGCAGTGCGGGGGCCAGGTGTCGATGAAGTCCGGTTCGTCGGAGAAGTGCCCTCCGTTGTCGTTGTCGGCGTCGTGCCAATCGCGAGAGGCGACGACGATCTCATAGTCCTCCGCGTGCGCCTCCACGAAGCGGTTGATCCGCGCCGCCACCTCGTCGCCGCCGTCCACGCCGAGCGCACCCTCCTCGGTGAAGTCGTTCTGAACATCGACGATGAACAGCGCTCGGGTCATGAATCGAGCGTACGACGGTACTCCGCGCGAGTCATCGAATGATCGGGGTCCGGTGCCGGCGCCGACGTCTCGACCGGAGCAACGGATGCGGAGCCGGCGACAGGCTCGCTGCGCCACAGCTTCGACGGCCACCAGATCGCCTTGCCGATGTCGTAGGACAGCGCGGGCACCAGCAGCGAACGCACGACGAAGGTGTCCAGCAGCACACCGAACGCGACGATGAACGCGATCTGCGCCAGGAACAGGATCGGTATGACGCCGAGGGCGGCGAAGGTCGCCGCCAGGACCAGACCTGCCGAGGTGATCACGCCACCCGTCGCGACGAGGCCGCGGAGGATTCCGGGGCGCGTGCCGTGCACGAGAGACTCCTCGCGCACGCGGGTCATCAGGAAGATGTTGTAGTCCACCCCGAGCGCCACGAGGAACACGAATCCATACAGCGGCACGGCGGGGTCGGCCCCCGGGAAGCCGAACGCGTAGTCGAAGACGAGTGCGCTCACGCCCAGGGCCGCCCCGAACGACAGGATGACGCTGAGCACCAGCAGGACCGGCGCCAGGACGGCGCGCAGCAGGAGCATCAGGATCAGCAGGATGACCAGCAGGACGACGGGGATGATGATCGACCGGTCGCGGATCGAGGTGTCGTTGGAGTCGATGTCGGTGGCGGTCACCCCGCCGACGAGCGCGGTGCCCGTGCCGAGAGCGTCATCCAGGCTCGCGCGCAGTTCCCGGACGGTGTCCTCTGCGGTCGTCGAGTCAGCAGCATCCGTCAGGGTCGCGATCAGCAGGACGTCTCCGTCCGAGACCGTCGGCGCCGGCGCGGGGGTTCCCGGCGGTCCGGGTGCGGCGTAGACGGCTTCCCCACCTTCGACGGTGACGGTAGCCTGCCCGGTCGGCGAATCGTCGGATGCGGCAGCCACCGACTCGATCCCGTCGCTCTCGGCGACGACCTCGACCGCATCGGCGACGTCCTCCTCCGGGACGATGACGTAGACAGGACTTCCCGAGCCCGCGGGAAAGTGCTCCGCCAACACCTCCTGGCCGTCGCGCGCCTCCGACGGGCCCAGGACCAGGTCGCTCGACGGCACGCCGTCGGCCTTCAGCTGCAGCGCGCCTACGACGGCGATCAGCAGCACCACGGTGCTGATGATCCACACCGGCCGGGCATGGCGAGCGACGAAGCGGGCCTGTCGCGGCCAGAATCCCTTGACGGGTTGCGTCAGGTCGTCCGGAAGCGAGACCGTGCCGTGCTTCGGGATGAACGGCCAGAACGCCGCCTTTCCGAAGATCGCGAGCAGTGCAGGCAGGAAGGTGAGCGCGGACAGCACCGAGAACACGATGCCGATCGAGGCGATCGGTCCGAGGGCGCGGTTGGTGGCGAGGTCGGAGATCAGCAGGCAGAGCAAGCCGGCGATCACCGTGCCGCCCGACGCGATGATCGGCTCGAAGGATCCGCGCCATGCCCGGGTCGTCGCATCCCATCGCCGCGCGCCGGTGCCGATGGCCTCACGGAAGCGCGCCACGTACAGCAGCGCATAGTCGGTGGCGGCGCCGATCACGAGGATGAAGAGAATGCCCTGCACCTGACCGTTCAGCACCACGATCTCGGCATAGGCGAGCCACCAGACCGTCAGCAGCGCCACGCAGAGCGCGAAGACCGAGGTCAGCAGCACCAGGATCGGCAGCAACGGCGATCTGTAGACGATGACCAGGATGATGAAGACCGCGATGAGCGCCACGATCAGCAACAGGCCGTCGATCCCCAGGAATCCCTTGACCAGATCCGCGGTGAACCCGGCCGGCCCGGTCACCCACCCCTCGAGCGAGCTCGGCAGGTCCTGCGAGACCATCGATCGGATCTCTTCCACGACGACGCGCACCTCGCCCGTGGAATCGATCGGCACGAAGATCTGCGCCGCCTCGCCGTCATCGGAGACGATCGGCGGCGATACGCCATCCAGTACGCCGTCGACGTCGGCGATGTCGTCGGCGAGGGTCTGGATGTCGGTGAGGTCAGCGTCGCTGAGGGCGGTCTCCCCCGCCACGACCACGACTGCGGGGATGCTGTCATCCCCCAGGAAGTCGGGAAGCCGCTCACTCACCTGCGTGGCTTCGGCACTCTCGGGGAGGAAGGACGACTGGTCGTTCGTCGCGACCTCGTCGACCTTGCCGAAGTAGGGTCCCCCGATCGAGCCGCCGACCAGCCACACCAGAATCAGGAGAACGGGGATGCCGATCCTCAGCCACCGCGTGGGCGGACGTTTCGCCGACTGATCTCCATTCACATCGCTAGCTTATCTAGCGATATGACGAATCGCGCAATTCCCTAGGCTGGATCCACCATGCTCTCGGCCGTCCTCGCGCTCGTCGGTGCCATCATCTACGGCGCGGCCGACTTCTTCGGCGGGCTCGCGGCGAAGCGGCTGAGATCGATCGTCGTCACGGCCGTGGCTGCGGCATCCGGCTTGGTCATCCTGGCACTCGTGCTGCCGTTCATCGGAGGTCGGTGGTCGGCCCCGGATGTGGGATGGGGTCTGCTGTCCGGAGTCTTCGGCGTCGTCGCGATCGCGCTGCTTTATGCGTGCCTGGCGATCGGTCCGATGAGCATCCTCTCGCCCCTCACCGCCGTCGTCTCGGCCATCGCGCCGATGCTGTGGGGACTGCTCGTCAACGGCGAGTCACTGTCGCCGGTCGCCTACGCAGGCCTCGGCGTCGCGCTCGTCGCCGTCGTGCTGGTCGGCTTCATCCCCGGCCAGAAGGTGGTGCGGCCGAGCACCCGTGGTCTGCTGATGGCCGTCGGGGCGGGACTCGCGATCGGGGCTTTCCTCATCGTCATCGATCAGACCAGCGACCAGAGCGGGCTGATCCCGCTCATCGTCAACCGCGCCACGGCCACCGTCATCACCCTCGTCATCGTCGGCGCGCTGGCGGTGCGTGCCGTCGCGCAGGGCCGGCGTGCGGCATCCGTCCTCGATGCGGCCGGCACCCGGGTCGGTGCGACCCCCACCGGTCACGCCGATCTCGAGCACGCCGTCGCCCACCCGCACGAAGAGCCTGGACCCGCCGGATCGCGGACCCGCGCGTGGTGGCTGGCCATCCTCTGCGGACTGGTGGATGCGGCGGCGAACACGGTGCTGCTGCTCGCTCTGCGTCTGGGCGACCTCTCGATCGTGTCGGCCCTGACCGCGCTCTATCCTGCGGGAACGATCCTCCTGGCGGCCCTGGTGCTGCGGGAGCGCGTCGCCGCGGTGCAGTGGGTGGGACTCGCACTCGCGGTCGTCGCCGGCGGCATGCTGGCCCTCGCCTGACCGTCGCAGCTCTGCGCGGCCGGCATGCGCCATCGCCCCGTTCAGCCCCGTGAGAACAGCAGCACCCACGACACGATGAGCGCGACCACGCCGAGCCCGATGAGACCGGCGGCCAGCAGTGCGATCGCGCGCACGACGGGCGAATGCTGGGTGAGCCGCATGCGGTTGCTCCAGCCTCGGCGGGCGAAGATGTCGTACATCCCTGCCGTGCCGATGGCGCTGTCCTGCTCATGGGTGAGCGGGGCTTCGTTCACTCCGCCGTCCTCGTCGAACCAGCGGACCACCCGGCCGTGCTCTGTAGGCTCGACCACCGCGCGCACCGGCACCCACGTGCCGTCGAGGAGATAGGCCACCAGCGCGATGCCAGCCAGCAGCGCTCCGGCGCCGAAGCCCACCCAGGTGAAGATCTCGACGACGGCGTCTATCGCTGCGTCCACGTCGCTGACCCACCCCTGTCGCTGATCTAGATCAGGGCTACGACGCGGGCCCGTGCATCCAGGCCTCGTGCCGTTCGAGCGGGCCGGAACCCATCCGAGCCACCTAAGGGAATCGTCCCACCGCCACTCAGCGCGCCGCGTCGCGGCACGCCGAGCCTCCGCGGCGGGGCCCACCCAAGGGTGTCGGTTCCATCGTGGCCCTGATGATCGAGGGCCGCAAATGCGACCCTCGACCCGTCAGAGCCACCTAAGGGAATCGAACCCTTGACCTATTCATTACGAGTGAATCGCTCTGCCGACTGAGCTAAGGTGGCGCGCCTCGCTTGCGCGATGCACGATCATCGATCTTACAGGGTCGTCGCAGCGGCCGCGAACGCGCCGGGATGCGGCATCCGCCCTACTCGCACCGAAGCCGTCCTGCGGCACCGTGCCCTGCAGCAGGTACGCCTCGACGGCGGCATCGACGCACGCGTTGCCCTTGTTGTAGCCGGTGTGGCCCTCGCCGACGCGGGTGATGAGCACACCGGACGCGAGCTGGTCGGCGAGCGACACCGCCCATTCGTACGGCGTCGCCGGATCGTTCGTGGTTCCGACGACGACGATCGGCGCGGCCCCCTCGGCGGTGATCTCACCGCGCACGCCGGTGGGCTCGTACGGCCACACCAGGCACGGGTCCGGCCCGAACCAGTACGGCGCCACGGTCGGGGCTTCGGCGGCGAGCAGGGCCTCGGCGGCCGCCTGCTCCTCGTCGGTGACCTCGACGGGATAGTCCATGCAGTTGTACGCCCGGAACGCCTCCGTCGAGTTGTCGAGGTACGTGCCGTTCTCGCGGTTGTAGTAGAAGTCCGCGAGCTGGAACGCGACGTCGGGGTTTCCCTGGAGCACGTCCTCCAGTGCGATCGACAGGTACTGCCAGCTCTCTCTCGCATAGAGGGCGGCGACGATTCCCGTCATGAGCGAGTCGGCTCCGAGCAGCCGCCCGTCCGAGGCGGGCAGCGGCGACCGGTCGACGCTCGCGAGGATGGTGGCGAGGTCGGCCATCCCCTCGTCGACGGAGCCGCTGAACGGACACTCCGATCCGCCGAGGCAGTCGGCCAAGTAGGCGCGCAGAGCCGATTCGAAGCCGATGGCCTGGGTCGTGTTGATCTCAAGCATCGGCACGGCGGGGTCGACCGCGCCGTCCAGCACGAGTCGCCCGACCCGCTCCGGGTAGAGCTTCGCGTACGTGGCGCCGAGGAAGGTGCCGTACGAGTAGCCGAGGTAGTTCAGCTCCGTGTCGCCGAGGACGGCGCGCAGCAGGTCCATGTCACGCGCGGAGTTCTCGGTCGTGATGAACGGCAGGATGCCGCCGCTGTTCGCATCGCACGCGTCAGCGAAGTCCTGGTGCCACTCCGTGCGCTCCTGGGTCCATCCCGCGGACCCACGGGTGTCCGCGGGGATGTCGAAGAGATACGCGTCCATCGCCGGCGCATCCAAGCAGCTCACGGCGGTGGACTTCCCCACACCGCGCGGGTCGAAGCCGATCACGTCGAACTGCTCCTGGAGCGACTCGCCGACGGCGAAGTCGACGCTGTCGCGGATCAGGTCGATCCCGCTCGCGCCGGGGCCTCCGGGGTTCGTCAGCAGCGACCCGATCGGCGTTCCCGACACGGCGCGCTGGCGGATCACGGAGAGCTCGATCTCGCCCGCTGCCGGGTCCGTCCAATCCAGCGGGGCCGTGACTGTCGCGCATTCGAAGTCGTCGCAGCTCGACCACTCGAGGGTCTGCTCGTAGAAGGGAAGCAGGTCGGTCGCCACGCCGTCGGTGTCTGGCGCGAGGCTCGACGTCGAGGTGGGCCTCGATTCGGGGATCAGCGAGTAGAGACACCCGGACAGCGCAAGGGATGCCGCCGCCAGCCCGGCGACGAGGGCGACGAGGCGGCGCGCGCGACGGGGGCCGCCGTTCGCAGCGGAGGGCGGTGTGCTCGTCGAGCGTGGATCTTCGGGTATCACGGGATCTTCCCGCTCGCGACGGTCACGAGCATGCTTTCGAGGGCGAGAGTGGGAGCGACGTTCTGTTCGAGATTACGTCGCGTCTCGGCGATCTGGTCCAGGACGACGAGGGTGCGCTGCGGCGTCCACGCCGCCGCGAGTGCTCGCAGCTCCGGTCCGAGTTCGCGGTTGATGAGGTCAGCGTCGCCGGAGCCGCCTCGCCCGAACTGGAGCATCACGACATCGCGGAACATCGACTGGAGGTCGGTGAGGACGCGGTCGATGCCGTCGCGAAGGCTTCGCGTGGCGCGACGCTTCTGGTCGTCTTCGAGTGCACTGAGCTGCGAACGCACCGCAGGCGGAACCGCCGCGCCTTCGGCTATTCCGAGTGTGCGCAGCAGATCGGCGCGCTCCGCCCCGTCGCGTTCGGCCGTCAGCGCCTTCGCGTCCTCGGTCGCAGCCTGCACGACCGTGCCGGCCACGTCGACGGCATCGCCGACGCCCCGCACGGCGAGCACCGCGCGCAGCGTCTCGTCGCGCCGGGAGCGGGCGGCGGCATCCGTGGCGAGGCGCTGCGCCATGCCGATGTGCCGCTGTGCGTGCCTGGCCGACTGTTCGGCGACCTGGTAATCCGTACCCGTGCGCTGGGCGATCAGGCGCGCGACATCCGCGATGTCGGGCTCGCGGAGCCGAAGCGTGCGGACGCGCGAGCGGATGGTGGGAAGCAGGTCGGCGTCGCTCGGGGCGCACAGCACCCACACCGTGCGCTCGGGCGGCTCCTCGAGCGCCTTGAGCAGCACGTTGGAAGTGCGCTCGACCATGCGGTCGGCATCCTCCATGACGATGACCCGGTACCGCCCGAGCGAAGGGCCGAAGTAGGAGCGCTCCACGAGCGCCCGGGCATCCTTGATCGAGATGATGACGCCCTCGGTGCGAAGCGCGGTCATGTCGGGGTGGGTGCCGGCCAGCACTTGGCGCATGGCTGTCTCATCGCCCGGCTCGGCGATGAGGGCCGCGGCGAAGGCGTAGGCGAGCGTCGACCGGCCTGATCCGGGAGGGCCGGTGATCAGCCATGCGTGGGTCATGGAGCCGGGATCGGATGCCGCGGCCCGAAGCGTCGCGACCGCGTCGTCCTGCCCCCACACGGCACCCCATGGCACGTCGGCCGGCGTCATTGCGGGAGCAGCTGCGACCGCCGCGCTCTCCATCGGTCCAGCCTAATCGGCGCTGCCGACGGTGCCTGCGGCGTCGAGCAGCGCCTGCACCCGGCCCTGGATGTCGGTGGCGAGATCGGAGGGAGCACGGGACGCGTCAAGCACCAGGAATCGCTCGGGCTCGGCGTCGGCGAGGGCGAGGAACTCCGCACGGACGCTGTCGTGGAAGGCGGACTGCTCCGCCTCGAGCCGGTCGAACGGCTTGTCATCGGCGTCGAGGCGCCGCCGGGCGGAGGACGGATCCAGATCCAGCAGCACGGTCAGGTCGGGCAGCAGGTGCTCGGTCGCCCAGAGCGAGAGGTCCCGGACCTCGTCACGTCCGAGAACCCGCCCCGTGCCTTGATACGCCACCGACGAGTCGAGGTAGCGGTCCTGGATGACGACCTCGCCGCGGCTGAGCGCGGGACGCACGACGGTCGCGACGTGGTGGGCGCGGTCGGCTGCGTAGAGGAGGGCCTCCGCCCGCGGCGAGACTTCGCCGCGATGGTGCAGGACGATGTCGCGGATCAGGACGCCGACCTCGCTGCCGCCGGGCTCGCGCGTGCGCACCACCGTACGGCCGCGCGCGGCGAGCCATTCCTCCAGGAGCGCCGCCTGCGTCGTCTTCCCGACGCCGTCGCCGCCTTCGAAGGTGATGAACAGTCCGCCGGTCGAGCCGGGTGCGCCCGGGACCGTGGCGGAGCCGGGAAGACCCTCGGCGCGTCCAGGGGCGACCGAAGCCGGCTCGGAGGCGTCCGGGGTCACTTCTTCGCCGGCGCCTTGCGCGCGGTCGTCGCCTTCCGAGCGGGAGTGCGCTTGGGCGCGGGACCCTTCGCGCGCTTGTCGGCGATCATCTGCACGGCGATCTCATAGGTGATGTCGGCCACGGTCTGGCCGCGCGGGATCGTCACGTTGGTCTCGCCGTCGGTCACATACGCACCGAATCGACCGTCGCGGACGCGGATCGGCTTGCCGCTGACCGGGTCGTTGTCGAACTCGGCGAGGGCCGTCGAAGGCCGTCGGGCGCCGTATTTCGGCAGCGCGTAGATCGCGAGCGCCTGGTCCAGGTCGATGTCGAAGATCAGCTGCTCCGAATCGAGGGTGCGCGAGTCGGTGCCCTTCTTCAGGTACGGGCCGTACCGGCCGTTCTGCGCGGTGATCGGCTCGCCAGACTCCGGGTCGGTTCCCACCGTGCGCGGAAGCTCGAGGAGGCGCAGCGCGGTGTCCAGGTCGACGGTGTCGACCGACATCGACTTGAACAGCGAGGCCGTCCGGGGCTTCGGTGCGGCATCCTTCTTCGCGGTCGACTTCTTCTTCGGGGTCTCCGGGACGATCTCCCCCGTTGCCTCGTCGACGGCCGTGGGGTCCTCGGGATCCGTCTCCTCGATGTACGGACCGAAGCGGCCGTCCTTGACGACGATGAGCTTGCCGTTCTCGGGATTCTCGCCAAGCACGCGGTTGCCGGCGACGGGGGCGTCGATGAGCTCCTGCGCCTTCTCGACGGTCAGCTCGTCGGGTGCGAGGTCTTCGGGGATGTTGACCCGCCGCGGCGGGGCATCCGGATTCGCAGGGTCGATGACGTCGAGGTAGGGGCCGTACTTACCGAACCGCAGCGTGGTGGTGTCGCTGATGCGCGTGGCGTTCAGCTCCCGCGCGTCGATCTCGCCGAGGTTCTCCACGATGTTGCGCAGACCCGGCTGGGCGTCGGACCCGAAGTAGAAGTCGTGGAGCCAGGCGGTGCGCTGCTGCTCGCCGCGGGCGATCGCGTCGAGGTCGTCCTCGAGCGCTGCGGTGAAGTCGTAGTCGACGAGGTCGGCGAAGTGCTCCTCGAGCAGCCGGATGACGCTGAACGCGAGCCAGCTCGGCACCAGCGCCTGGCCGCGCTTGGTGACGTAGCCGCGATCGAGGATGACGTCGATGATGCTCGCGAACGTCGACGGGCGGCCGATGCCCTTCTCCTCGAGCGCCTTGACGAGGCTCGCCTCGGTGAAGCGGGGCTTCGGGGTGGTCGCGTGGCCCTTGGGCTCGACATCCTTCATGCGAAGCGTGTCTCCGACGGCGAGCACGGGCAGCGACTGGTCGTCGGCCTTGTCGGCGTCGCTGCGCTTCTCGTCGCGACCCTCTTCGTACGCCTCGAGGAAGCCCTTGAAGGTGTACACCGTGCCGGATGCGGTGAATTCCGCGCGCTGAACGACCCCGTCGACGGGTGCCTGCACCGCGAGCGTCACGGTGGTCGTCTCGTACTTCGCATCCGACATCTGACTGGCGATCGTGCGCTTCCAGATCAGGTCGTACATCCGCTGCTCGTCGCGGTCCAGCTCGCCAGCCACCGAGGACGGCGTGCGGAACTGCTCACCCGACGGCCGGATCGCCTCGTGGGCCTCCTGGGCGTTCTTGCTGTTGCTGCGGTAGACGCGGGGATTCAGCGGCACGGCTTTCTCACCGTAAAGAGTGACGGCCTGCTCGCGCGCCGCGCCGATCGCCTGCGTGCTCAGCGCGACCGAGTCGGTGCGCATATAGGTGATGAAGCCCTTCTCATACAGGCGCTGGGCGACGCTCATGGCGTGCTTGGCGCTCATCGAGAGCTTGCGGCCGGCCTCCTGCTGCAGGGTCGACGTGGTGAAGGGCGGCTTGGGACTGCGCGTCCCGGGCTTGGACTCGAGTGCGGTGACGGATGCCTGACCCACGCGCTCGATCGCGGCGGCGAGCGCTCGGGCCTTCGCCTCGTCCAGGACGACGACGACCTTCTTGAGCTGACCGCGGTCGTCGAAGTCGGTGCCGCGGGCGAGGGGAGCTCCGTCCACCCGCGCGAGGCGGGTCGTGAAGCTGTCCTCCGGTCCCTGCGCCTGTCGAAGCGTGGCGGCGAGTGCTTCGACATCCCAGTAGCCCGCCGACACGAACGCCATGCGCTCGCGCTCGCGGTCGACGACCATCCGCGTCGCGGCGGACTGCACGCGGCCGGCGCTCAGCGCCGCGCCCTCGCGGCCGCTGCCGACCTTCCTCCACAGCACGGGTGAGACATCCCAGCCGTAGAGGCGGTCGAGGACGCGACGGGTCTCCTGAGCGTCGACGAGCGCGAGGTCCAGCTCGCGCGTGTTGTCGACGGCGGCCCTGATCGCGTCCTTGGTGATCTCGTGGAAGACCATGCGGTGGACCGGAACCTTGGGCTTGAGCACCTCGAGCAGGTGCCAGGCGATGGCCTCGCCTTCGCGATCCTCATCTGTGGCGAGCAGGACTTCGTCGGCGCCCTTGAGTGCGCGCTTGAGTTCGGCGACGGTCTTGGTCTTGCGGTCGTTGACGACGTAATAGGGGTCGAAGTCGTTGTCGATGTCGATCGAGTACTTGCCGTAGGCCGTCTTCTTGTCGGCCGGGATGTCCTTCTTACTCGCGAGATCGCGGATGTGGCCGACCGAGCTGAGCACCTCGTAGTCGTCGCCGAGATACCCCTGGATCGACTTCATCTTCGTCGGTGACTCGACGATGACGAGCTTCTTGCCTGTTGCCAACGGGGGCGTCCTTTCTTCGAAGCACACCATACACACACCTACTGGGGCGCTGGCCCAGAGCCGTCGCTTGCCGCCGCGCGCCCACTCGGCATGGGGACCTGCAAGGTCCCCAGCCAGCGCGGAGCGCCCGATAGCATCGCACTCACGCAGTGCTCTGATCTCGCGGTGGACCTGTTCGTCCCCTTCATCTCGCGATCCCGGCCTCTCCGCCACAGAAGATCGGACGTGCCCATGACCGCAGAGAGCGTGGCGGATCCACTGCCGGCGGACGGCTACAAGCCGCAGCTCAAGAGGACGCTCGGCGGCTTCCAGGTGTTCGCGATCTCGTTCGCCTTCATCTCCGTGGCGGTCGGCATCTTCGCGACGTACGACGACGTTCTGCTGTTCGCGGGGCCCGGTGGGCATCTGGCTCTGGGTCATCGTGGCGATCGGGCAGACACTGGTCGCGCTGGTCGTGGCGCAGTTCGCGGCGCGGATCGCGCTCAGCGGCTCCTCCTATCAATGGGCTTCGCGGCTCGCCAGTCCGCGGATCGGCTGGCTGTTCGGCTGGCTGAGCTTCTGGTACCTGGCCATCGGCGTCGTGGCGATGGACAACGCACTCGCAAGCCAGGCGCTGATGCCGCTCCTCGGGATGCAGGACGACGAGACGACCGCTCGTCTCGATCACGGTGGCGATCCTGGTCGTGCAGGCCGCGCTGGTGATCGCCTCGACCCGCCTGCTCGGGATGATCACGGCCGGCGCAGTGGCGATCGAGCTGATCATCGTCGTCGTCCTGGTGATCGCGCTGGTCGTCGTCATGGCGATCACCGGCAGCGGCGACCTCGGCAACCTCGCCTCGCGCGGCGTCACGGCCGGCTCCGCGAGCTACTTCGCTGTCGGCGGCGGCCTGATGGCCGGCATGATCATGGGTCTGACCACGCTCGTCGGATTCGACTCCGCGGCGAATCTCGCCGAGGAGGCCAAGGATCCGTTCCGCAGCGTCCCCCGTGCGATCGTCGGGTCGGTGGTGGCAGCCGGCGTGCTCGGGCTGCTGTTCCTGATCGCACTCACCGTCGCTATCGAGGACGTCGACGCGGTCACCAAGAGCGGGTCGCCGGTCGCCACGATCATCGGCGACCAGCTCGGTCCGGTCGTGGAGCGGGTTCTGCTGGCCGGCATCGCCCTGGCGATGTTCGGGGCGGGCATGGTGGTCATGGCGGCCGGGTCCCGGCAGGTGTTCGCCATGGCCCGCGATCGTCGCTTCCCCGCGCACGCGCTGATGCGGCGGGTCAATCCGCGAACGCAGACCCCGGTCCCCGCGACGATCCTGATCTTCATCGTGGGCGTGGTGCTGATGGTGGCGCTTCCCGGGGAGGCCCTGCTGCAGCTGATCATCGGTTCGACGATCCTTCCTGCTCTCATCTACGGCGCGATCGTGGTCCTCTACCTCGCCGTGCGAAAGCGACTCGAGCGGAAGCAGGGCGGATTCAGCCTGGGGCGCTTCGAGCTGCCGATCGCCGTGGCAGCGTTGGTCTGGGTGGCCGTCTCGCTGTTCGTGCTGGTGACGCCGCCGGAGTCGTTCGTGCCCGACCTGATCGTCGTCGGACTGATCCTCGCCGGCGGCGTCTATTTCGCGAAGATGCTCATCTTCAACCGGGAGGTGCTCGAGACGGAGCCGCCCGACGCCGCCGTGGAGATCACGGCGGCGGACCCGCCCGGGCGGAAGCGGACGCCGGAAGCCGACCGAACGCCCCCGTCACGCTGACGGTCGCGACCAGGTCGTCGACGTCGCAGGCGGTCACCTGAGCGGCCGATGCCGACGCCACCTCGGCCGCTCGCGCGCACGGCTCACCCGTGATGGCACCGGATGCCGCGTCCGCCGCGGCGAGGGCTGCCGCGTCGGCGACACCGGCGAGGCGCTGCGAGAAGGCAGCCGCGGCACCCGCGGTGACAAGGCTCATCGACAGCGTCGCCGTGCACACGACCACGCCGACCGTCATCACAGTCCCGGCCATCAGCGCCCGCCGTCCAGGGCGCAGCTGGTCGCCGTCAGGGCGATCGGCAGTGAGGCGACTGCGTACGACGAGACGGTGACGCAGACGAGATCGCCGCGCTGCTCGAACGTCCCGCTCGCCCCGGGCACCGCTGTGGCGATCACCGCGGGCGCCGCACCCGGCTCGCCGCGAGCGGCCAGCCGCGCGGCGTCGGCCGCGGCATCCTGGATCCGAACCTGACGCGCGCACGCGCCGAGCGCTCCGGCCGCCAGCAGCACCACCAGGGCGACCGCGGGCAGCGCGACGGCGAACTCGGCGACCACCGACCCGCGGTCCTCGCCGAGTCCGCGCAGCTTCATGCGACGGTGAGCGCGCGTCGCACGAGGTCGGTGAGGATGCCGCGGACTTCGTCGCTGCGCATGATGACCACGAGCAGGCCGGCGAACGCGACGGCGGCCATCGTCGCGATCGCGTACTCCGCGGTTGCCGCGCCGGTCTCGTCGCCGAACAGGCGAGCCGCGCGGGAGCGGGTGAGGCGGGGAAGGGACATGGGTCTTCCTTTCAGTGTGTCGGTGCGGTGTCGGCGGGCACGGGTGGAGAGAGCTGGAGAGCGACGGCGCGGTCAGAGGGCAGGGGCACCGTCGACATGACGCTGAGGAGCATCGGGGCAACGCCGAGCAGAAGGAATGCGGGGAGAGTGCACACTCCGAGCGGAAGCAGCAGTCGTGTGGACAGACGTGCCGCCCGTACACGCCCGTCCACCCTGGCTCGATGGCGCGCCAGCGCCGAGGACGCGCGGAGGAGCTCCACAGCGGGCACCCCGGCCGTACGGGAGAGCTGCAGCACGGCGTCGTTGTCGGTGTCGGAGTCCGCGCCTGTCGCATCCCGCACGAGGCGACGCGCCCGATCGATCGACACGCCCCCGCTCAGCGCGATGGCCAGGAGCTCCGCGCGGAGCCCCGGGATACCGCTCCCGGCGCGCGCACGCTTGACCAGCGTGGCGTTCCAGCGGTGAGCGACGATGATGAGCGCTGCGCCCAGGCCGAGGCACGCGATCCCGAGCGGGCTTCCCACCAGCGTGCCGAATGTGTCGAATCCGAGGGCGACTCCCAGGAGCACCGCGACCAGTGGCAGCCAGCCCATGAGCTTCGCCGTCGCGGCCGGCTCGGCGAGCGCGACACGGACGTCGTCCGCCGCCTCCTGTGCGTCCCGCAGGGCCGACGACAGCGCGCGAAGACTCTCGGCGAGCGGCGCACCCACCGCTGTCGCGACCTGCCAGGCGGCCGCGACATCCCGCCACGGGTCAGGTCCGGTGCCGTCGCGACCTGCGGAGTTCCGGCTCCGGCGCGCGCGAGGCGGTGACGGCGCCGCCGTGGCGATGGCGGTGGTGAGCGGCATCCCGCCGGAGACGGCGACCGACACGCGGGCCGCCTCGACGTCGCCGGCGTCGGCGAGATACGACCAGGCGCGGACAGGTGTGACACCGGCCTGCAGCAGCACCGCCAGGCGGAGCACCGTCTCGGCGATGGTCGACGAGCTCACGGCGCGTCCCACGAGAACTCCTCGATCTCGAGGCGGCCGGAGCTGCCGATGACCGGTCTGCCGGCCGAGGCCAGTCTGCGAACGCCGTCGTCGCCGCGTGCGACGTGCAGCACCCAGCCGATGGCGCTGGCGACCTGACGCGCCAGCGCCCGGTCGTCCAGTCCGGCGAGAGCCCCGAGCGCCTCCAGCCGGGCGGGCACGTCATGGAGGCTGTTCGCGTGCAGGGTGCCGGCGCCGCCGTCGTGGCCGGTGTTCAAAGCCCCGAGCAGTTCGCGCACCTCCTCGCCGCGGCACTCCCCCACGACGAGGCGGTCGGGCCGCATCCGCAGCGCCTCGCGGACCAGGCGTGCCAGCCCGATCGCGCCCGCCCCCTCGAGATTCGCCTGACGCGCTTCCAGCCGCACGTGATGCGGATGAGCCACACGCAGCTCGGCGACATCCTCGATCGTCACGATCCGGTCCGAGTCCGGCGCACAGCCGAGCAGCGCAGCGAGCAGCGTCGTCTTGCCGGCGCCCGCGGCACCCGTGATGAGCAGGTTCTCGCGCCGGGCGACCGCGTCCTCGAGGTGCG
Organism: uncultured Actinomycetota bacterium; assembly: GCA_963717585.1. GTDB lineage: Bacteria > Actinomycetota > Actinomycetes > Actinomycetales > Microbacteriaceae > Microbacterium. The sequence goes on from CAVQWI010000010.1 coordinate 125,092, forward strand.
CGCGTGCCGGTGCGTCGAACATGCCGCGGGCCTGCAGGGCGTCCAGGTCGGGGCTGTCGAGCCGCGGCACCCGGATCGAGATCGCGGTGCCCTCCGGCGCGACCGGCGGAAGCACCGCGTGCACTCGGATCCCGTCGTCCAGCCTCACGTCCACGCAGGGCGTGGCATCGTCGATGTGCCGCCCGCCGAGGCCGATGAGCGCGACCGCGAGATCGCGCACGTCCTCCTCGCGGGCGCGCCACTCCGGCGCGGGGGTGGCTCCATGACCCCGGTCGACGAACAGGCCGGTCGCGCCGTTGACGAAGAGGTCCGTGACATCGGGATCGTCGAGGTAGCCGGCCAGCGGTTCGAGCACCGGATGCCGCGCGCGCACCGGCCGGGTGCTGCGGTCGCACGCCACAACGGGTGTCGGCGCTGTGTCGGATCCGTCGGGCGGGGTCACGGCTGTGCGGCGCGCGCCCGTGCCCGGTGGGGCGGATGCGGAACCGGTGCCGGCGGTTCGCGGCTGGACGACGAAGCGTTCGGGCATGGATCGAAGCTAGATCCGCGCCTCCGGGCGCCCGCGTGCCGAGCGACCGATCGGCGGGACTGACGTCGATACGGGCTCCTGGGGAGGAGCCGGGACAGGAAGAAGGCGGCATCCCATGGGGGGAATGGGATGCCGCCACGCGCGACACCACATTTCGGGGGTGGATCGGGTGCCGCAATGCCAGAATCGAATGTTCGGCCGGTGAAGAGCATACGCAACTTCACGCGACCGTCCAAACAAACTCATCAGGCTGTTACCGATATATCGATCGAGTCCGGATATTGATGTCCGCAGCCGGCTGCACCGCTTCCATCGGAGGTAGGAACTCGGCTGACGGCTGGGTAGATTTACCCTGTCGTCAATGCGGGGTCCTCCGACCCCGATGCCCCGGTGACGGCCCGCGAAGGAGCGAGCTCATGAGCAGCCAGATCGACCACCTCCTCACCGAGAGTCGGCGGTTCACGCCCCCCGATGAGTTCGCCGCGAGCGCGGTCGGAACCGCGGAGCTCTACGAGAGCGCTGCCGCCGATCGCCTGGGCTTCTGGGCGGAGCAGGCTCGGCAGCTCCACTGGCACACTCCGTTCACGGAGGTCCTCGACTGGTCGAATCCGCCGTTCGCGACCTGGTTCGGCGACGGCGAGCTGAACGTCTCGTACAACTGCCTCGACCGGCACGTGGAGGCGGGCCACGGCGACCGAGTCGCTCTTCTCTGGGAGGGCGAGCCGGGCGACTCCCGCCGCGTGACATACGCCGAGCTGACCACCGAGGTCAAACGCCTCGCGAATGTGCTGGAGGGCCTCGGCATCGGCGAGGGCGACCGCGTCGCGATCTACATGCCGATGATCCCGGAGGCCATCGCGGCGATGCTCGCCGTCGCCCGCCTGGGCGCCATCCACTCGGTCGTCTTCGGCGGGTTCTCGGCGGACAGCCTGCGCTCCCGGATCGACGATGCCGGCGCGAGGCTGGTGATCACCGCCGACGGCGGCTACCGGAAGGGAAAGGTCTCGCCCTTGAAGTCGGCGGTCGACATGGCGCTCGGCGACCGCAACGGTTCCGGCCTCCAGGAGACGGTCGAGCACGTGCTGGTCGTGCGCCGCGGTGAGAACGCCGTGGAGTGGACCGAGGGACGTGACATCTGGTGGCACGATGTCGTGCCGGCGGCGGACGCAGAGCACGAGGCGCGGGCGTTCCCCTCCGAGACGCCGCTGTTCATCCTCTACACCTCGGGAACGACCGGTAAGCCGAAGGGCATCATGCATTCGTCGGGCGGCTACCTCACGCAAGCCGCCTTCACGAACAAGGTCGTGCACGACATCCACCCCGAGTCCGACGTGTTCTGGTGCACGGCCGACATCGGGTGGATCACCGGCCACACGTACGTGACCTACGGCCCGCTCGCCAACGGCGCGACGCAGGTGCTCTACGAGGGAACACCCGACACGCCGCATCCGGGGCGCTGGTGGGAGGTCATCGAGAAGTACGGCGTGACGATCCTGTACACGGCCCCCACAGCCATCCGGTCGTTCATGAAGATCGGCCGCGCCATCCCCAAGAAGTTCGACCTGTCGTCGCTGCGACTGCTCGGCTCGGTGGGCGAGCCGATCAACCCCGAGGCATGGATGTGGTACCGCAAGATCATCGGCGGCAAGACGGCTCCGATCGTGGACACCTGGTGGCAGACGGAGACCGGCGCGATCATGATCTCGGCCCTCCCCGGGGTCACCGAGACCAAACCCGGCAGCGCGCAGGTGCCCCTTCCCGGCATCGCGATCGACGTGGTCGACGACGACGGAGCCCACGTCGGCAGCGGAAACGGCGGGCTGCTCGTGGTCACCGAGCCCTGGCCGAGCATGCTCCGCGGAATCTGGGGCGACCCGGAGCGCTACAAGGAGACCTACTGGGACAAGTTCGCCGCACAGGGGTACTACTTCGCCGGCGACGGCGCCCGGCTGGACGACGACGGCGAAGTGTGGCTGCTCGGCCGCGTCGACGATGTGATGAACGTCTCGGGCCACCGGCTGTCGACGACCGAGATCGAGTCGGCGCTGGTCGCGAACGAGGCTGTCGCCGAGGCGGCCGTGGTCGGGGCATCCGACGAGACCACGGGTCAGGCGGTTGCGGCGTTCGTCATCATCAAGCAGAGCTACCTGTCCGAGCACTCGCCGGACGGCCTGGCGCAATCGCTGCGCGCCTGGGTCGGCGAGCAGATCGGTCCGATCGCACGCCCTCGAGACGTCTACATCGTCGAGGAACTGCCCAAGACGCGCTCGGGCAAGATCATGCGGCGGCTGCTGCGGGATGTCGCGGAGGGCCGCGAGGTCGGAGACACCACGACGCTCGCCGACACCGCCGTCATGAGCGTGATCTCGGCTCAGGTGAGGTGACCTGCTCCGCCGGATGCAGGGGCTTCCGCTCATCCAGGCGATCCGCGGGAGACAGCCTGTCTCGGGGCGTTCGCCTGTTCTCGGACCTGAGCCGACCGCCTCAGACGTAGGAGAAGACGACCTCGACCTCGACCGGACTGTCGAGCGGGAGCACGCCCACGCCGACCGCGGAGCGCGCATGCCGGCCGGAATCGCCGAAGATCTCGCCGAGGACCTCGCTCGCGCCGTTGATCACACCGGGCTGACCCGTGAAATCGGGGACGGATGCCACGAAGCCGACGACCTTGACGACTCCGGTGAGGCGATCCACGCCGCCGACGGCCGCGGCTGCGGCCGCGACCGCGTTGAGGGCGCATTGACGCGCATAAGCCTTGGCGTCGACGGCCGGAACGAGTCCGTGCCCGTCGCCCACCTTGCCGGTCGCGGGCAGGGCGCCGGACACCATCGGCAGCTGGCCTGCGGTGAACACCAGGTCGCCGTGGGCTTTGGCCGGGACGTAGGCGGCCACCGGCGGAACGACGGCGGGAAGATCGATCCCGAGCTCGGCCAGGCGTGCGGAGACGCTCACGAGGCGGGGCCTTCGAACTGCTGCGCAGCCTGGGCCGCGGCATCCAGCCCTGCGTTGGCCGAGCCGCCGCCGGCGGGACGCTTCAGGTAGGCCACGAGGCCGCCTTCCGGGCCGGGCACGACCTGCACGAGCTCCCAGCCCTGCTTGCCCCAGTTGTTGAGGATGGCCGCTGTGTTGTGGATCAGAAGTGGGGTGGTGAGGTACTCCCACGTGGTCATGGAGTCTCCGAAAAGTCGCAGGCGGATGCAGGGAAAGCGCCGTGACAGGGCGGGTCCGTCAAGGGTTCGCCCAGGTAGCTCCCCTACGATCAAGCCTATGCCTGAAACGAAACGGACGGCCAGCGGTGTGCTCGGCGGCGTCTTGGGACTGGTCGGTCTCAGCGCTGCGGCGGGTGTCCTCATCACCGCCACCGTCACTCCCGCAATCGCGCTGTCCGGCGCCGCCGCGACGAGCGCGATCACGATGTTCGACAATCTTCCGAGCGTGCTCGACATCGACAAGCTCATGCTGCCCACGACTCTGTACGCGAAGAACCCCGACACGGGCGAGGATGTCGAGCTGGCGCAGTTCTACGATCAGAACCGTTCGCCCGTCGAGTTCGACGAAGTCACTCCGGTGATGTACGACGCGATCCTCTCCAGCGAGGACCCCCGTTTCTATCAGCACGGCGGGGTCGACCTGATCGGAACCTCTCGTGCGCTCCTGCAGAACGTGCAGGGCGGCGGCGAGACCCAGGGTGGCTCGTCGATCAGCCAGCAGTACGTCAAGAACATCCTCATCCAGCGGTGCGAACGCGACGCCGCCACGAGCGAGGAGCTGCTGGACTGCTGGACCGACGCGACCACCGCAGCCGGCACGGAAGGCATCCAGCGCAAGCTCCAGGAGATGCGCTACGCGATCGCGCTGGAGCAGAAGTATTCCAAGAACGACATCCTTCTCGGCTACCTCAACATCGCGAACTTCGGCGGTCAGACGTACGGCATCGACGCGGCGGCGAAATACTACTTCGGCGTCTCGTCCAAGGACCTCACGCTCTCCCAGGCAGCGACACTCGCCGGCATCGTGCAGAACCCCAACACCTACCGCGTCGACAAGCCGGGCGGCTCGATCTTCGACGACGAAGGCATCGGCTACAACAAGGCGCCGGACGGCCTGATCGACGACATCCCTTCGGGCAGCTCGCCGCACTCGATTCTCTGCAGGCGGACGGAACGATCACGCCGGAGCAGTATCTCGTGGCTGCCGACGGGTACAGCGCGACCAAGGGTCGCCAGCTCTACGTCCTCAGCCGCCTGCTGGATGACGGGAAGATCACGAAGGATCAGTACGTCGCCGCGGCGATCGAGCCCCTCACCCCGCTGATCACGCCGGCGACGACCGGCTGCGCCGCTGCCGGTGGAGCTGCCTACTTCTGCCAGTACGTCAAGAACATCATCAAGACCGACCCGGCATTCGGCGCCACCGACGAGGACCGCATCCGCACACTCCAGCGCGGCGGCCTCAATGTCTACACGACCCTCGACTACCGCATCCAGAACCCCGCCGACCAGGCGATGAAGGAGTGGGCGCCGACCTCGGTCGAGGGAATGGTCGATGGCAACACCGGCAAGTTCGGCTCCGCAGCCGTCAGCATCGAAGCGAACACCGGTCGGATTCTCGCGGTCGCCCAGAACACCCTGTTCAGTGAAGACGCCACTCTCGCGAACGATCCGAACTACTCGTCGCTCGTCTACGCCGCTGATTACAAGTACGGCAACTCCGACGGCTTCCCGGCGGGGTCGACCTTCAAGCTCTTCACCCTGATCGACTGGCTGGAGAAGGGGCACTCGGTGAACGAGGTCCTGGACGGCCGGGTGCGCGTCATCAAGCGGATGACCAACAGCTGCAACGGCGACTGGGTCAACGTCGCGAACGACCGCATCGGCAACTTCGGAGGCGGCGGGGGCTTCACCGGGACGCCGATGACATTCACGGCGCAGTCGCTGAACTCGGGCTACTTCGCGATGGCAGAAAAGCTCGACCTCTGCGACATCCAGAAGGTCGCCACGAAGATGGGTGTGATGCGCGGTGACGGCGTGCCCGTGACCATGGACACCCAGTTCTCCGTGATCGGCTCGAACAACGTGTCGCCGATGGCGATGGCGGGCGCCTACGCGACAGTCGCGAACAACGGCATCTACTGCCAGCCGAAGGCGATCGACCGTGTGACCGACTCCGACGGGAACGAGATCACCCCGCCGCAGACAGCCTGCACGCAGGTGATCGATCCCACCGTCGCTGCGACCGCGGCCTTCGCTCTGCAGGGCGTCATGCGCAGTGGCGGAACCGGTGCGGCGTCGAACCCCGACGACGGCACACCGCTGATCGGCAAGACGGGTACGCACGAGTCGTTCCAGACCTGGATGATCGAGTCGAGCACGAGGGTCGCGACCGCTGTCTGGGTCGGCAACTCGATCGGCGAGGGCGACATCTTCGACAGGTACTTCAACGACGTCCAGATGTCGCAGCTTCGCCACCAGATCGCGCCGCGGATCCAGAGTGCGGCGAATGCCGTCTATGGAGGCGACCAGTTCCCGGGTGCGGACTCGAACCTCACGCGTCAGGTCCTGCGCGACCTGCCGAGCGTCATCGGCATGAGCGTCGATCAGGCGACGTCCACGCTGAACGCGGCGGGCTTCGATGTCAACGTCGGTGACGGAGTGGACTCCGCGGAGGCCGCCGGCATCGTCGCCAATCAGGATCCCGGCGCGGGCATGGTCAGCGGCGGCACGGTGGTGACCATCTACCCCAGCAACGGCCAGGGCGTGGCAGTGCCGGATGTCGCAGGCAAGCAGCTCAATCAAGCGGTGAGTGACCTGCGCGCCGCCGGATTCGGCAACGTCCAACCCGGCACGTGCACGGTGGATCCGGCTGCCGGCAACCAGGGCAAGGCCACCTCGACGAATCCGGCCGCAGGCAGTGTCGTGAACCGCAACGCGGCGATCACGGTTGACTACAGTCGCACCAAGTGCGACTAGTGCCGCCGGCTCAGGCGAAGACCGCCCTCACCGCTCTCGCAGCGGTGGGGGCGGTCGGCGCGAGCGCGGCGGTCTGGGGCGTCGGCATCGAGCGCTACCTGTTCACCGTCCGCGAGCACGCCGTGCGCATCCTGCCGCACGGCACCGCCCCCCTGCGGGTGCTGCACCTCTCCGACGCGCACATGGCGCCGTGGCAGCGGCGGAAGCAGCAGTGGATGGCCGCTCTGGCCGAGCAGTGGCGCCCCGATCTCGTCGTCAACACGGGCGACAATCTGGGACACGAGCACGGGCTGCGCGGGCTCCGCTCAGCGCTTGACCCCCTCCGCGGCATCCCCGGTTTCTTCGTGCACGGCTCCAACGACCACGCCGCCCCGTCGCCGCGGAACCCGCTCAAGTACTTCACCGGTCCGTCGAAGAACGTGAAGGGCACGAGCGAACCGCTGGACACGCAGTCCCTCGACGGGTACCTGCAGGACGAACTGGGGTGGCTGGATCTGAACAACGCCGTCGGCTCCGTCGATGTCGCCGGTCTCCGCGTCGACGCATTCGGGGTGAGCGACGCGCACCGGGGATGGGACAGGCTGCAGGTGCTTCCCGATCTTCTGGAAGAGCTGCGCGCCGACGTCGCACCTCCGACGCTCACGATCGGCGTGACCCACGCTCCGTACCGTCGCGTGCTCGACACCTTCGTCGATCTCGGCGCCGACATGATCTTCGCCGGCCACACGCACGGCGGGCAGGTGCGTCTGCCGGGCTTCGGCGCCCTGGTCGCGAACTGCGACATCCCGCTGGACCAGGCGCGTGGCCTGAGCGGCTGGTCCCACGCAGGCGGAAGGGTGCCGTTGAACGTCAGTGCGGGCATCGGCCACTCGATCTACGCCCCGGTGCGCTTCGCGTGCCGCCCCGAGGCATCCCTCATCACCCTGCTTCCCTGGGGCTAGCCGAGTTCGGACCAGGCTCGGGCATCGGGTAGACTCGGAGGGTTGCCACGGGGTGTGGCGCAGCTTGGTAGCGCGCGTCGTTCGGGACGACGAGGCCGCAGGTTCAAATCCTGTCACCCCGACAGCAGAGAGGCTCCACCGACCTTGGTGGAGCCTTTCGCGTACCACCCGACTGAGACTGGAGAACCGTGACCGACAGAACTCCCCGCCTCGTCGCGTTCGACCTCGACGACACGCTGGCCCCGTCGAAAGCCGCCATCGATCCCCGCATCGGTGCGCTGCTGGTCGCCCTGGCCGAACGTGTCGAGGTGGCGATCATCTCCGGGGGTCAGCTCGAGCAGTTCCGGGTCCAGGTCGTCGAGCGACTGCCGGATGCCCCCACCAAGACGCTCTCGCACATCCACCTGCTCCCCACCTGCGGCACGCAGTACTACCGGCTCGAGCACGATGGCATCGTCACCGTCTACGCGCACTCGCTGACCGACGACCAGAAGACCCGCGCGCTGCAGGCGGTGGAGGGCGAAGCCAGGCGCCTCGGACTGTGGGAGGCAGAGACCTGGGGCGACATCCTCGAGGATCGGGGATCGCAGATCACCTTCTCGGCACTCGGCCAGCGCGCGCCCCTGGTCGCCAAGAAGGCGTGGGATCCCACCGGTGAGAAGAAGAGCAGGCTCCGCGACGCCGTCGCCGCACAGCTGCCCGACCTCGAGGTGCGCTCGGGCGGTTCGACGTCTGTCGACATCACCCATCGCGGCATCGACAAGGCGTACGGGATGCGCCAGCTCGCCGAGCAGACCGGCATCCCGCTCGAGGACATGCTGTTCATCGGCGATCGACTCGACCCCGACGGCAACGACTACCCGGTTCTGGCGATCGGCGTGCCCTGCCACGCGGTCGACGGCTGGGAGGACACCGCCGACTACCTCGACGCGCTCCTGCCGACCCTCCCCGACCGGCGCTGAGCCGCGCGCCGGCATCCGAGACATCCGTCCTCGAGTGCACGGCTTGCCGCCGAGTGCGCGGCATGCCGGCGCGCCAACCCCGTGCACTCGATGAGAATCCGTGCGCTCGATGCGCGGCGGCGACTCAGACCTGCGACGCCTCCGCAGCCGCGCGCGCGGGCTGCGCCACCGGCACCAGGCGCGCGAGCTGGGTGACGTGCTTCGGCTCGAGTTCTGTCAGCGACGAGACCCCGAGCAGCTTCATCGTCCGTTCGATCTCGCTGCGGAGGATCGCGATCGTCCGGTCGACACCCTCGCGGCCCCCGGCCATGAGGCCGTACAGGTAGGCGCGGCCGATCAGCGTGAACTTCGCCCCCAGCGCGACGGAGGCGACGATGTCGGCGCCGTTCATGATGCCGGTGTCGATCATGACGGTCGCGTCCCTGCCCACTTCGCGCACCACGGATGGGAGCAGGTGGAACGGGATGGGCGCGCGGTCGAGCTGGCGGCCGCCATGGTTGGACAGGATGATCCCGTCCACGCCGGCGTCGATCAGCCGCACCGAGTCCTCGACGTTCTGGACGCCCTTGACCACGATGTTGCCGGGCCAGATGTCGCGGATGATCGCGAGGTCGTCGAAGCTGATGGTCGGGTCCATCGCCGAGTTGAGCAGCTCTCCGACGGTGCCACCGGTGGTCGACAGCGACGCGAACTCGAGCTTGGGAGTCGTCAGGAAGTCGTACCACCACCACGGCCGCGGGATGGCGTTGACGATCGTGCCCAGGGTCAGCTGCGGAGGGATCGCGAAGCCGTTGCGCTTGTCGCGCAGTCGCGCGCCGGCGACGGGGGTGTCGACCGTGAACTGGAGCGTGTCGAAACCTGCCGCGGCGGCTCGACGGGCCAGCCCGTAGGAGATCTCCCGGTCGCGCATGACGTAGAGCTGGAACCAGTTGCGACCGTGGGGGTTCGCCTTCTTCACGTCTTCGATCGAGGTCGTGCCCAGCGTGGAGAGGGTGAAGGGGATGCCGGCGGCGCCGGCCGCAGACGCTCCGGCGATCTCGCCCTCGGTCTGCATGAGACGGGTGAAACCGGTCGGTGCGATGCCGAACGGCAGGGCGCTCGGGCCGCCCAGGATCGTCCGTGGACATGTCGACGTTCTCGGCGGGGCGGAGGATGCCGGGATGGAACTCGATGTCCTCGAACGCCTGCCGCGCGCGGGTGAGCGACAGCTCCCCCTCTGCGGCGCCGTCGGTGTAGTCGAAGGCCGCTTTCGGGGTGCGGCGCTTTGCGATGGCGCGCAGGTCGCCGATCGTCAGCGCCGCGTCCAGGCGGCGCTTCCTGCCATCGAATTCGGGCTTCTTGAATTTCATGAGCTCGAGGAGCTCGGCGGGGTTGGGAAGCTGTCGCTGGACCATGGATGTTCCTTCTGTCAGGCGTGGTCGCGGGCCATGCCCGCTTCGGCGTAGTAGCCGGTGATGTGGTCGTGGATCAGGGTTCGCGCAGCTGCCGGGTCGCCGCCGTCGACGGCGAGCAGGATCGCGCGGTGCTCGTCGCGGAGCCGGGTCGCGGTGGCATCCCAGTCCACGATGCCCTCGGCCCCCGCTTGCACGTACGACTCGATCGCCGTGCGCAGACCCGCCATCATGGCCGCGATGACCATGTTGCCGGAGGCCTCGGCCAGCGCCAGGTGCAGCTGCGCATCCAGCGCGAGGAACTCGCGAGGCGTGAGGTCGGCGGCATCCATCGCGGCGAGCACCGCGTGCGCGTCGCTCGTGGACCGCGCGGCGTCGGACGCGAGCGCCTCGACGACGGCGGACTCCAGCACCAGGCGCGTCTGCACGACATCTTCGAGCGGAAAGCCGTGTGCGGCCACCTGCAGTCGCAGGAGCGCCGACATGCCACCGCGCGGGGTGGCGATGATGATCGCGCCGGAGCTCGGCCCCGAACCGGTGCCCGTGCGCACGAGCCCCAGCACCTCCAGGACGCGAAGCGCCTCGCGAACGCTCGAGCGGCCGACGCCGAGTCGCACGGCGAGCTCGCGCTCGGGCGGAAGTCGATCACCGGGAGTCAGGCGCCCTTCGAGAAGGTCGCCTTCGATGCGCTCGAGGACGAGCTGCCACGCGCGGACAGCCGGCACCGCGGTCGCGTCCATGCGTCCTCCCGTCCTGTGGTCCGACCACAGTACCATGTGGTCTGACCACACGTACCGCGGTTCGATCCGACCCGCGCGTATTCTGATCGCATGGATCCGCTCGCCCTCGTCCTCCTCGTCGCCGCGCTCACGTGCGCCGGCTGCTGGATCGCCTCGATCATCACGAAGGACACCTCATGGGTCGACCGCATCTGGTCGATCGTGCCCGCCGTGTACGTGTGGATCTTCGCGATCGCCGGCGTCGCCTCCGGTGACGACGCCGCGCGCCTCATCCTCATGGCCGTGCTCGTGACCGCCTGGGCCGCGCGACTGACGTTCAACTTCGCCCGCAAGGGCGGCTACACCGGCATGGAGGACTACCGGTGGGCCATCCTGCGCGGCCGGATGAAACCGTGGCAGTTCCAGTTCTTCAACCTGTTCTTCATCGTTCTGTACCAGAACGCCCTGCTCGTGCTGATCACCCTCCCGGCGTTCATCGCGTGGCAGAACCCCGCTCCCCTGAACGGGTGGGATGCCGCATTCGCCGTGCTGTTCGCCGCGTTCCTCGTCGGCGAGACCGTGGCCGACCAGCAGCAGTGGGACTTCCACCGCCGCAAGGCCGCCGCCGGAGGACACCTCGAGCCTGGCTTCGTGACGACGGGCCTGTTCCGCGTCAGCCGCCACCCGAACTTCTTCTTCGAGCAGTCGCAGTGGTGGGCCTTCTATGCGATCGGCGCAACTGCGGCGGTGGCGTCGGGTCTGGGCCTGTGGGGCGGGGCCGTGAACTGGACGATCCTCGGCGCGGTGCTGCTGAGCGTTCTGTTCGTGGGCTCGACCATCTTCACCGAGTCGATCACGGCGTCCAAGTACCCGGCCTACGCCGATTACCGGCGCACCACGTCCATGCTCCTGCCGCTGCCCCGGCGGCGCGCAGCTCGCTCGCCCAAGCCGGCCTGACGGCTCGACGTCGAGCTCGTCTCGGCATGCTCGCCGGCACGATCCGTCCGCCGACGACGGCTACTCCGTCGCGTACCCGTCGGGGTTCTTCGACTGCCAGTTCCAGTAGTCGCGGCAGGAGTCGTCGATGGTGAGCCGGGCCGTCCACCCCAGGTCGCGCTCCGCCTTCGAGGGGTCGCAGTACGTGGCCGCGACGTCGCCGGGGCGCCGATCGAGGATCTGCTTCGGCAGGTCGTGGCCCACCGCCTTCTCGAAGGATGCGATCAGCTCGAGGACGCTCACCGGCTGCCCCGTGCCGAGGTTGTAGACCGCGAAGCCCGGCTGCGCCTGCTCGAGAGCGGTGACATGACCCTCGGCGAGGTCGACGACGTGGATGTAGTCGCGCAGGCCGGTGCCGTCGGGGGTGTCGTAGTCGTCTCCGAAGACGCCGATCCGCTCGAGCTTGCCCACGGCCACGCGCGCGACGAACGGCATCAGATTGTTGGGGATGCCGGCCGGATCCTCTCCGATGAGGCCGCTCGGATGCGCGCCGACCGGGTTGAAGTAGCGGAGCACCGTCACATTGAGCTCGGGGTTGACCCGCGCGACGTCGGCGAGCACCACCTCGTTGATGCGCTTGGACTTGGAGTATGCGTTCGACAGGTCGATGCTCGTCGTCGACTCCTCCGTGAACGGCAGGTCCGCCGGGTCGGAGTACACCGTGCCGGTGCTGGAGAAGACGAAGGAGCGGATGCCGTGCTTCAGGCCGACGCGGAGGAGCGCGAAGGTCGTGTCGACGTTGTTCGAGTAGTACTCCAGCGGCTTCTGCGTGGACTCCCCCACCGCCTTGAACGCTGCGAGATGGATGATGGCGTCGATCGGGCCGTGCTCGGCGAAGACCTCTTCGACCACCCGGTCATCGGCGGCGTCCCCGACGACCAGCGGTGCGTCCTTGCCGGTGATGGATTCCACCCGGTCTGCCGCGACCGCACTCGTGCCCGACAGATCATCGAGGAGGACGACGTCGTGGCCCGCCTCGAGCAGGGAGACGGCGGTGTGGGCCCCGATATAACCGGCCCCGCCGGCAAGGAGAACTCGCATGCTTCGACCCTACCGAGGCATTGTCACGCGACCATGTACGTCACCGGCCGTCGAGGCGTCCGCCCGATTCGCGCAGGTAGCACTCCGCGCACATGGACTCGTAGGTGACGCGGTCGGTGGACAGCTCGTCGATGGCGACCTGATCGCCGTCGAAGACGAAACGCCCTCCGACCAGCCGGGCGTTGAAGATCGCCTTGCGGCCGCAGCGGCAGATCGTCTTGAGCTCCTCCAGGCTGTGTGCCAGCTCCAGGAGGCGTCGCGATCCCGGAAACGCCTCGGTGCGGAAATCGGTGCGGATCCCGTAGGCCAGCACCGGGACGCCGTCCATCACGACGATCCGGAGCAGATCGTCGACCTGCGCCGGGGTGAGGAACTGCGCCTCGTCGATGAGCAGGCACGCGACATCCACCGGCCGCCCGTACGGTGTCTGCTCCGGGATGAGAGCGTCGCCCCCGGACTGCTGGACCCTGGCGCGGTGTTCGGCGAAGAGGGCGCGCAGGTCGGCGTCGGGATGGATGAGGAAGTCGACGGGACGCGACATCCCGAGCCGGCTGGAGATCCGGTCGGACTCCTTGGTGTCGATCGCGGGCTTGGCCAGCAGAACGTGCTGACCGCGCTCCTCGTAGTTGTAGGCGGCCTGGAGCAGGGACGAAGACTTGCCCGAGTTCATCGCTCCGTAGCGGAAGTACAGTTTGGCCACGAGCCGAGCGTAGTCGCCGTCGGGACGGCGGGCTCACCTGCCGCCGAAGCCTCCCCCGCCTCCGCCGCCTCCGGATGACCCGCCGCCCGAGGATCCGCCGGAGGACGACCAACTCGAGCTCGAGGAGGAGCTGCTCGAGGACCCCGGGCTGCTGACGGGTGTGACCGCGAGGCGGCCGATCGATGACGAAGCGTCGGACAGCGAGCGCGACGAGACCGCATCGAACAGCGACACGCGGGTGGCGACGTCTGCGACCGGAGACGCGCTGCGGATCACCTCCACCCAGTCCCGCTCCATCCCGAACAGCACGGCGTAGGGCAGCAGTCGCTCGTAGACGTTGACGATGCTGTCGCCGGGTGAGTTCGGCGCGTCGGCGTAGGCTCGGCGCCCGGCGGAGACGAGATCTGCGGTGCTCGGCGACTGGGCGGCGCGCAGGCGCTCCTCCTCCGCGAGCTGGAGGTACTCGCGGATCCCCTCGAGGTAGGTCTTGTGCATACCGCCCGCCAGCGTGAGCGTCGACTTCGGCAGGGTCACGAACGGCAGGAAGATGAACGCGAAGAAGCCGCTTGCGATCGCTGCGATGTAGACCAGGCCGCCCATCGGGGCCAGCTCGTTGAGCACCCCGAACGCGGTATCACCGAAGAAGATCAGCCCCATCGCCAGGAAGAAGCCGCCGATGGATGTCGCCGCCCGGACCAGCCCGATCCAGTGCGGCAGGCTGCTGCGGTATCCGCGCTGCACGGTGAATGCATCGATGCGACGCACATAGGTGACCGCGCGGGCGGGCGGCTTCCTCGCGAACGTGCCGAGGTCGACATCCGCGCCCGGCTTCGCGTCCTTGGCGTACAGCGTGTAGACCACGCGGAGGTCGTCACTGTCGAGGCCCTCCGTGCTGCGAAGCACGACCTCGAAGTCGTCGGGGTCCTTCCGGTCGCCGGACGCGCGCAGCTCGACGGCATCGCGCACGGCCAGGTCGACGACATGAGCCGCCATCGCGCGTTCGGGCACGTCCAGGACACCGGCCGACAGAGTGAGCGACTCGTCCTTCGGAGGCGTGTACTGCACGATGACCGGCGAGTCGTCCGGGTTGCGGCGCAGGACCACCCGCATGACGAGCAGGAAGAGCAGTCCGCCGACGCCCGTCAGCAGCCCCAGGGCGGGAAGGATCCACTCCCACCACGGATACGGGGGTGGCGGCGGAGGGGTCAGTGCGGAGAAGGTGCCCACCTCGAACCCGATGGCGACCGTGACATTCTCGTCGGGCCCGATGTCGGCATCCCCGGCGGTGAACTCGACCGACCTGTCCAGCTCGGTCGCTCCGAGCCCGGTCGCCCAGGCGGCGACGTCGTCCGGCCACGCGGTGGACTCCGACGGCCCGATGCTCGCAGGTGTCGGTCGAGCCCTCGGGCCCGGTGTAGCAGAACAGCCGGTCGGGAAGCAGTCCTGTCGCGGCATCCCCCGCGATGTGCACTCTCGCCGTGACCGAGCCGAACGGCTGCGGGTGTTCGGTGCCCACCGTGTCCCAGTAGAACTCATCGGCGTCGGTGTCCTCGTAGCGAAGGACGACGTCGCTCATCGTGTACGAGATGACATACGTCTGAGCGCCCTGCACATACGAGTCGTCGCCGGTGAGGACGTAGACCCAGTCCTCATCCTCCTCGGTCCACCAGGGGACCGGGGCGCCGCCGGCGCCGGTGACGCTCACGACCCGGGTGTCGTGCGCGATCCCCGAGTCCGCCTTGGGCAGCCAGCGGACGATGCCCTTGTTCTGATCGAAGTCGGGGAACCGCGCAACGATCTTCTCGGTGGTGAACAGATGGCTCTTTCCGCCTACTCCGCGCACCAGGTAGTAGTCCGCTTCGAACGACTCGTAGACGAAGTTCTGAACGGATGCCGGCACCGCGCCGGCCGCAGCAGGCAGCGCGTCGGATGCGCCACGAGGCACCGGCGCGACCGCCGCCGAGGCAGGTGCAGCCGCGAGCACGACGGACACTGCGAACACGATCGCAAGGGCGAGCGCGCGCCGCGATCGCCGTCCCCAGCCTCCCCGCATCCCCTCACCATAGGGGCCGGAGGGCCTACGCGGTGAGAGCGAGCGACTCGGCGGTTTCGGAGAGGACTTCCTCGGCCACAGCCGGACGCGGATTGAGCTGTTCGCCGTAGCTGGGGATGAGCTCGCGCAGCCGCGGCTGCCAGCCCTCGATCCGGTCGGGGAAGCAGGTCTGGAGCAGGCCGAGCATGATCGACACGGCCGTCGACGCACCCGGCGAAGCTCCGAGGAGTCCCGCGATCGTTCCATCGGCGCCGGTGACCACCTCGGTGCCGAACTGGAGGACGCCGCCCTTCTTGGGGTCCTTCTTCATGACCTGGGCTCGCTGGCCGGCGTTCAGGAGCTCCCAGTCCTCGTCCTTGGCGGTCGGCATGAAGGTGCGGAGGCTGTCGACCTTCTTCTTGTGGTTCTTCAGCAGCTCACCCACGAGATAGGTGATCAGCGACGGGTTGTCGATCGCGACCTTCATCATCGGCCAGAGGTTGCCGGGGCGCACCTGGGCGACGAGGTCGAGCATGGAGCCGTTCTTGAGGAACTTGGGACTGAAGGTGGCGAACGGCCCGAACAGGAGCGAGGTCTCACCGTCGACGACGCGGGTGTCGAGGTGGGGCACCGACATCGGCGGGGCTCCGACCGAGGCCTGCGAGTACACCTTCGCCTTGTGCTTGGCCACGAGGGCGGGGTTGCTGGTCTTGAGCCACTGCCCGCCGATCGGGAACACGCCGTAGCCGTCGATCTCGGGGATGCCGGACCGCTGCAGCAGCTTGATCGCCCAGCCGCCGGCGCCGACGAAGACGAAGCGCGCCTTCGTCTGGCCCGGGTGTGCGGCCGATGGAGTTGCGCCACTTGATGAGCCAGGTCCCATCGGACTGGCGCTTGAGCTTGCGCACCTCGCGGTTGGTGACCACCTCCGCACCCCGCTCGCGCAGGTTGTCGAAGAGCTGATGGGTGAGGGCGCCGAAGTCCACGTCGGTGCCCGCCGGCACGCGGGTGGCCGCGAACGGCTCACCGGCGCGCCGCTTCTGCATCAGCAGCGGCGCCCACTGGTTGATCACGCGCGAGTCTTCGCTGTACTGGATGCCCGCGAAAAGCGGCTGATCCTTCAGCGCCTCGTAGCGCTTCTTGAGGAACTCGACATCCTTCTCACCGCGCACGAACGTCATGTGCGGAGTCGAGTTGATGAACGTCGACGGGGCATCCAGCGCGCCCTCTTCGACGAGCGACGACCAGAACTGCCGGCTCTGCTGGAACTGCTCGTTGATCAAGATGGCCTTGGACGGGTCGATCGTGCCGTCGGAGCCCTCCGGCGTGTAGTTCAGCTCGCACAGCGCCGCGTGGCCGGTGCCGGCGTTGTTCCACGCGTTGGAGCTCTCGAGTCCGACATCGTGAAGCCGCTCGTAGACGACGATCTTCCAGTCGGGCTGCAGCTCGGAGAGGAGCGTGCCCAGGGTGGCGCTCATGATGCCGCCACCGATCAGCACGACGTCGACGGTTTCTGTCACCCCAGAAGTCTAGTTCGCGTGCACTGAGCACCCGCACCGGTGGGAGCGCCCTGCCCGAAAACTCCGGGCTTCTTGCCGCCGGGGAAAGTCCGTCAGGCGTGGGTCGCCAGGCCGGCGGCCACGAGCTCGGCGATCTGCACGGCGTTCAGCGCGGCACCCTTGCGGAGGTTGTCGTTGCTGATGAACAGGACGAGACCCTTGCCCTCCGGCGCTGACTGGTCGGCGCGGATGCGGCCCACGAAGCTCGGGTCCTTGCCGGCCGCCTGCAGTGGCGTGGGCACTTCCTCGAGCGCGACGCCGGGAGCGTCCGAGAGCACCTCGCGGGCGCGCTCGGGAGTGATCGGCCGCGTGAACTCGGCGTTGATGCTCAGCGAGTGCCCCGTGAAGACGGGAACCCGCACGCACGTTCCGGCGACGCGGAGGTCGGGCAGCTCGAGGATCTTGCGGCTCTCGTTGCGGAGCTTCTTCTCCTCGTCCGTCTCGTTCTGGCCGTCGTCGACGAGGTTGCCGGCGAACGGGATGACATCGAAAGCGATCGGCGCGATGTACTTCTCCGGCTGAGGGAAGTCGATCGCCGAGCCGTCGTGCACGAGCCGGAGGGTGTCGCCCTGGGCGAGCACGCCCTCGACCTGTCCGAGCAGCTCTTCGGCGCCTGAGATGCCCGAACCGCTGACGGCCTGGTAGGTGCTCACGATGAGCCGCTCCAGCCCGGCCTCGGCATCCAGCACCTTCAGGGCGGGCATGGCCGCCATCGTGGTGCAGTTCGGGTTGGCGATGATGCCCTTGCGGGCGTCGCGGATGGCGTGCGGGTTGACCTCGCTGACCACGAGCGGCACGTCGGGGTCCATGCGCCAGGCGCTGGAGTTGTCGATCACGGTGGCGCCCGCCTCGGCGAAGCGCGGTGCGTGCGCGCGGCTGCCGGTCGCGCCCGCAGAGAACAGCGCGATGTCGACGCCAGACGGGTCTGCGGTCTCGACATCCTCGATGACCACGGTCTGGCCGCCGAACTGGACGGCGGTGCCGGCCGAGCGGGCCGTCGCGAACAGCCGAAGCTCGCGGATCGGGAAGGCGCGGTCGGCGAGGATCTCCCGCATGACGGTGCCGACCTGGCCGGTGGCGCCGACGACGGCGACGGAGAGTCCGGAATCGGAGATGCGGGTCATGATGGTTCCTCGGTGCGAAGGGGCGCGCAGACACCATCGGTGCGCGGGATTCGGACGATTCTACCGGGCCCGCCTGCGGTGGCCGCGGCTGTCACCGTTCCCGCACGGCCCGGAACCGCATGATTCCTGCCGTTTCGCGCGCGCTGCCCGGCGGTGTCACACCAGCGCGGCCGCGCCGAAGGAGACCGCGAACTGGACGCACCACAGGTCGACCGTGCGGAAAGCGGCCAGATCCGCGTCGGCCGGGATGTCGTAGAGCTGGTCGCCCAGGTTGCCCTTGATCGGCCCGAGATCCACGTACTCGTAGCCGGCGGCCGTGAACCATCCGTCGAAGCCCTCGATCACCGGCCCCGCGCTCAACCACACGTGCACGTCGGGGCCGTTCGTCGTCTCGAGGCTCTCGATCGCGAGCTGCCGCGTGCCGTCGGGGTGCTCGATCACCCGCGCGGTGCCGG
The DNA here is from genome assembly GCA_963717585.1 of uncultured Actinomycetota bacterium. Taxonomy (GTDB): domain Bacteria; phylum Actinomycetota; class Actinomycetes; order Actinomycetales; family Microbacteriaceae; genus Microbacterium. The sequence continues at coordinate 143,510 of CAVQWI010000010.1, forward strand.
TGGTGGGGTGCTCATGGCTGACGAAGGTGCCGGTGAGGATGTTGACCGGCGCCGCCGGGGGCTCAGGCGCCGGCGACACGTCATCGGCGGGCTCGACCGAGGGGGCGACGGTCGCCGGATTGGTCGCGACGGCGGCAGGGATCTCGTCGTCGACGCGCACGTCGATGAACAGCAGCCACGGCTGGAACACCAGACCGGCCACGACGACGGCCGTGAGCCCGACTGCCGCCCCGATCCCCCAGAGCCAGCGGGCTCGCACCGACATCCGCTTGCGCGCCATGCGCATCTCCCTCGACGTCGCTGAGGCTAGGGGCCCAGCCTGGAGTCGGGCTGAGAGCGCCGGGCTCGACGGATGCCGGCGTCAGCGCCCGGTGCCGGCGTGCACGACCGCTTCGGCGTCGCCGTCCAGGCCGTACGCGGTGTGGACGACGCGCGCCGCCTCGGCGAGGTCGTCGCCGCGCACGACGACGGAGATGCGGATCTCACTGGTGGAGATCATCTCGATGTTGATGCCGGAGACGCTCAGCGCCTCGAACAGGGTCGCGGAGACCCCGGAGTGCGTACGCATGCCGGCACCGACGACCGAGAGCTTTCCGATCTGATCGTCGTGGACGAGGTTCTCGAATCCCACCTCCGTCTGCTCGGCGGCCAGCGCGCGCAGCGCGAGCCCGGCATCCTCCTTCGGGAGGGTGAACGAGATGTCGGTGCGGCCGGTGGAGGCCGCCGACACGTTCTGCACGATCATGTCCACGTTCGCACCCGACTTGGCGACGATCTTGAAGATCTCGGCGGCCTTGCCCGGCACGTCCGGCACGCCGATGATCGTGATCTTCGCCTGGCTGAGATCCGTCGCGACTCCCGCGACGATCGGCTCTTCCATCTCTTCTCCTTCTCGGGCGGTCGGCAGCGTCATGCCCGGGCCGAGCACCCACGTGCCCTCGCCCGAAGTGAACGTCGACCGTGCGTGGATCAGCACCCCGTGGCGGCGGGCGTACTCGACCGCGCGGATGTACAGGACCTTCGCGCCATTGGCCGCGAGCTCGAGCATCTCCTCGCTCGAGACGTGCGTGAGCTTCTGAGCCTTCGGCACGACGCGCGGATCGGCGGTGAAGATGCCGTCCACGTCGCTGTAGATCTCGCACACGTCTGCATCGAGGGCGGCCGCCAGGGCGACCGCGGTCGTGTCGGAGCCCCCTCGGCCGAGGGTGGTGATGTCGCGGGTGTCCCGGTTGAAGCCCTGGAAGCCCGCGACGATGACGATCGCGCCCTCGTCGAGCGCCTCGCGGAGGCGGATGGGCGTGACGTCGACGATCCGCGCGGCGCCGTGCGTGGCATCGGTGATCATGCCCGCCTGCGACCCGGTGAACGAGCGCGCCTCGAAGCCCATCGAGTGGATGGCCATGGCCAGCAGCGCCATCGCGATGCGCTCGCCGCTGGAGAGCAGCATGTCCAGTTCGCGGGGCGCCGGGATCGGGGCGACCTGGGCGGCCAGGTCGAGCAGCTCGTCGGTGCTGTCTCCCATCGCGCTCACCGCGACGACGACGTCGTGGCCTCCGCGGCGCGTGTCGACGATGCGCTTGGCGACGCGCTTGATGCTCTCCGCGTCGGCGACCGAAGACCCACCGTACTTCTGCACGAACAACGCCACGATGAAAACTCCCGAGGGCGCCACGCCGGGTGACGCGGGTGAGGTGACGGACGGGCGAACGGATGCCGCGCCCCAACGCCCCATTCTACGGATGCCGCTATGCCGCACCCGCCATGAGTCCGGCGCGCAGAGTCAGATCTTCGTCGTGCTCGGCGCCCGTTCGTAGCGGTCGGGAGTGATCGTCAGCTGCGCCTGCCCGCCCGTGAGGGAGCGCAGTTCGAGCACGTATCGCCCGAGCTCGGCCTCGGGCACGCTCGCCAGGATTCGCGTGCCGCCGTCGTCGGTGGACTCCGTCGCATTGACGTGGGCCCGCCGTGACGACAAGTCGGTCAGGACCGGTCCCTGCAGATCGGCGGGCACGGTGATGGTCACGATCGAGACGGGCTCGAGCACGATGGATCCCGCATCGGCCAGAGCCGCTTTGACGCCCAGCGACGCCGCCGTGCGGAAAGCCATCTCGGAGGAGTCGACCGAGTGCGCCTTGCCGTCATACAGCTCGACCCGCACGTCGACCACCGGGTGCCCCTGCGGTCCCCCGTTCGCCAGCGCGTCCCGGGCGCCCTTCTCGACGGCCGGGATGTACGACCGCGGCACCGCGCCTCCGACGACCGAGTCGACGAACTCGAAGCCGCCGCCGGGTGGGAGCGGGCTCACCCGCAGCTGCACGACCGCGAACTGGCCGTGGCCGCCCGATTGCTTCTTCAGCTTGCCCTCCGCCTGAGCGGGCCGTGCGATCGTCTCGCGGTAGGCGACCGGTGCGGGCCCGGTGGTGACGGTGACTCCGAGCACGCGCGCGAGCCGCTCCACTGCGACCGCGACGTGCGTCTCGCCCAGACCGCGCAGGAGGGTCTCGCCCCCAGCTCGGTCGATCATGAGCGTCGAGTCCTCGGCCAGCAGCCGCGACAGCGCGGTCGACAGCTTGGCGTCGTCGGACTGCGTCGCGGGGGCCAGGCTGACGGCGTAGACCGGATGCCGACGCGGAAGCGGAGCGGGCCGGGCGCCGCCGCGCGGCCGCGACCACAGCACAGATCCCGACGGCGAGCCCACCAGCTTCGCGACCGCGCCCACCTCGCCGGTGCGCAGCGCGTCGGCGGGAAGATGCTGAGCGCCGCGCAGGCGGAAGAGCGCCGGCATCCTCTCTTCCACCCCGGTCGTGGCGTTGCGCAGCCGATCGCTCGGGCGAAGCGTCCCCGAGAGCACCTTGAGCATCGCGATCTGGCCGACGAACGGGTCGGCGACGGTGCGGAAGACGTGCACGACGGTCTCACCGTCGGGGTTGGGTGCGACGCTCACCTCGGTGCCGGCGGCCCCGTCCTCGGTGCCGCCGACCATGATCCTGCTGTCGTGATCGCGCGCGGCGGGCGACAGCGAGCAGAGCAGGTCGGCGATGCGGTCGACGCCGGTGCCGGTCAGACCGGAGCAGAGAAGAACGGGAACTGCCTCCCCGGACGCGACCTCGTGCGCGAAGGTGCGCTCGAGCTCGTCGGCGGAGGGCTCGTTGCCCTCGAGGTACGCCTCGAGCTGGGTGTCGTCGTGCGAGACGATCTCTTCGGTCACGCTCACGTGGAGGTCGTGCTCTTCTGCCTCCGCCGCGGCCGGGATCGGGCCCTCGCGGTGGTGCCCGGATTCGTCGTAGACCAGTGCGTGCTCAGCCAGGACGTCGGCGACGGCGTGGAAGTCCTGCTCTTCGCCGAGCGGGAGCTCGAGCGGCCACAGGTGGTCGCCGAACGTCGCGCGCAGCTCAGCAACGATACGGCGGAAGTCGGCGCGGGCTCGATCCTCCTGCGTGACGATGACGACTCGGGGTACCCCCGCCTCGACGGCCGCCGCCCACACGGCACGCGTTCCGGGCGTGATGCCGTCCACGGCGCTGACCACGACGGCTGCGACATCCGCCACGGACAGCGCCGTGTCGACGCCGCCCACGAAGTCGGGGTGCCCCGGGGTGTCGATGAGGGTGATCGCGCATTCGGCGCCACCCGGCGAGTTCCACGTCAGGTAGGCGAGGGAGATGCCGAGGGTGGTCTGGCGCGCGATCGCTTCGGGATCGTGGTCGCAGACTGTCGTGCCCTGGTCGACTGCGCCCTTGCGCTGGATGGCGCCGGCGCGGAACAGCAGGGCCTCCGCAAGGGTCGTCTTGCCGGAACCTGCCCCGCCCACGATCGCCACCGTCCGGTGCGTCGGACTCGGTGTCGCATCCATTAGGCCTCCCACGCCGCTGTGAGCTCCTGACCATCGTGCCCCGGAACCGGTCCTCCTCGCCAGGGGATGCCCGCGATAAGGCGACGTGTCGCGATAGCATCCCGAGCATGGCGGAGGAGTTCGAGCTGTGGTCTGAGTTCAACGTGGCGATGGTCGGCGCGACCGCGGCGCTGGCGGGCCTGGTGATCGTCGCCTCGAGCGTGAACATCGGCGAGATCATCAAGACGAAGCCACTGACCGCACGCCTCGGCGCCGGCATCGCCGCGCTGGTGCTCGCGATCGTCGCATCGGCGCTCGGCCTCATCCCGACGATGACGGCGTTCTGGTTCGGCCTGCTGCTTCTGGCGGCCACCATCATCGCCGGCTCGTTCCAGGTGGAGGCCACTCGGACGATCTACGCCGACCGCAACCCCGCCGCGCGAGCGAGGTTCGCCAAGTCGGCCCTCGGTTTCGCACCCATCCTCGCGTACCTGGTGAGCGCGGTCGCCGTCATGGTCGGGCATCCCGCCGGCCTGGCGTTCGCGGCGGCGGGCTGCATCCTCGCGATCATCGCGGGGATCGTCGTGTCGTGGATCGTCCTGGTCGAAGTGCTCCGCTGACGGGCTCAGCCGGGGGCGACCGGCGGGAGCTCGTCGACCGTCTCGCGCGTGCGCACGGTGCCGCCGGTCGCCGCGAGCCAGCAGCCGAGGATCACCAGCGGGAACCCGATGATCAGAGCGAGCGTGATCTGCTCGCCCAGGATGAGAACGCCCAGCAGGATCGCGACGACCGGGTTCACGTAGGTGAACAGCGGGGCCCGGGCCGGGCCAACGTGGTCGATGAGGGCGAAGAAGACGATGAACGCAACGGCCGTGCACAGAACCGCCAGGGCGACGAGTGACACGGTGCTCTGCGTGGTGGGCACTTCGTGCTGGGTGAGGAATGCGATCGGGAGATAGAAGATCCCGACCGCCGCGAGCGAGAGCGTCACGGTGCCGAGCGCGGGCACTCCCTTGAGCTGCCGAGCGACGATGAACGGTGCGATGGCGTAGCAGACCGCCACCAGCAGCACCTCTCCGACCGCGACCAGGCTGGCGGTGCCGCCGGCGCCCAGGCCAGGACCCGCGACGATGATGCCCACGCCGACGAATCCGACGATCAGGCCGGTCATGCGCACCGGCTTGAGGACGGCGCGATCGCCGCCGGTGAACGCGATGAGGGCGGCGAACAGCGGGACGGTTGCCACCAGGAGGCCGGTGAGGCCGGACGGAAGGGTCTGCTCGGCGTGCCCGAGCAGCAGGAACGGGCCGGCCATCTCGATGGCTCCGAAGGCGAGCACCCACCCGATCTTGGCGAAAGCGGGTCGCAGCGCCCGCTGGCGCAGCGCGAACGGAAGGAGCACGAGCGCGCCCAGCAGCGTTCGTCCGGCGACGACGGATGCCGGCGAATAGGAGTCGACGGCCTGCTTGATGAACAGGTAGGGCATGCCCCAGAGCACGGCCATCGCTGCGAAGAGCAGCCATCCGCGCGTGCCGAAGCGCTGTGTCGCCGCGATCATCAGACGGCGCGACGGCCCTCGAAGGCACGGCCCAGCGTGACTTCGTCGGCGTACTCCAGGTCGCCGCCCACGGGAAGCCCGGATGCGAGCCGCGTCACGGCGATCTCGAGCGTGTGCAGGAGCCTGCTGAGGTACGTGGCGGTGGCTTCGCCCTCGAGGTTCGGGTTGGTGGCCAGGATGACCTCCTGGACGGTGCCGTCGGCGAGCCGCTGCATGAGCTGCGTGATCCGCAGGTCTTCGGGGCCGATCCCCGCGATCGGGCTGATCGCACCGCCGAGCACGTGGTACAGGCCGCGGAACTCCCGGGTGCGCTCGATCGCGGCGACATCCTTCGCATCCTCGACGACGCAGATCACCGCGGGATTGCGCCGCGGGTCGCGGCAGATCCCGCAGCGGTCCTGTTCGGAGACGTTGCCGCAGATCTCGCAGAAGCGCACCTTCTCGCGCACTTCGGCGAGCAGCTGCGCCAATCGCGAGACGTCGAACGAGGGCGACTGGAGGATGTGGAACGTGATGCGCTGCGCCGACTTCGGGCCGATGCCGGGAAGACGCCCGAACTCGTCGATCAGATCCTGGACGATGCCGTCGTACATGGGCTAGCTGAACCTCGTGGGCGGCTCGTACGGCTCTTCGCGCACGAACCGAGCGCCGAGCACCTGGCGGACCACGGCCTCGCCGTAGCGCTGCGGGCCGCCCGCCGCAGGCCGTGTCGCGGCGCTCGGCATCGGCGGAGCGACGACCGGCGGCGCGGACGCGTCGGTCTCGGCATCCAGCTCGTCGTCGTCCTCCGGCTCGACCGACGGCTCGACGTCCTCGGGCGGCAGCACCTCGCCTTCGCGCGGCGGGGCGAGGGTCGCGACCTGAGCGCGAGCAGCGGCGTCTTCCGGTTCGTCGTCGACCGCGAACTGGGCGACCGCGCCCGGCGCCTCGGGCTCGTCCGCCGGGGGTGCGTCGGCGTCACTGGGGATCGCGGCGACGACCCACTCGGTGACGGGCGCCGCTGCGGCCGCCCGCGCCGCACCGGCGGGCGCGGGGCGCGACGGCTCGGATGCGGGGTCGGGAGACGGCGGGGCCGAAGCCGATGTCGACGGGGCGGGGCCGGGCTCGCTGTCGTGCTTGGCGAGGTATTTCACCCGGATGCCGATCACGGCCAGGATCGCCTGGCGGAGATCTTCGCTCGGCCCCGCGCCGGCCGAGAGCTTCTTGAACTTCGCGACGTCGGACTGGCTCTGGAACGAGAGGGTGAGCACGTCGTCGTCGAGATCGGCGACTCGTGCGCCCGATGCGATCAGCCATGACGACCGGCTGGCCGACTCGAGTCGTCCGAGCACCTCCGGCCAGGCATCCTTCATGTGCTGGAGGGTCACGGGACCGGCCGGAGCCGGAGCGGGCGCGTCCGGCGGCGCGGAGCGGGGCGCCGCGGCGGGCGCTTCGGCAGGATCGGCGTCCGCCGCGGGCGGCACGACGGGCGCGGCGGCGGCCGACGGCGCTGCGGGTGCGCCGACGCGCGACGGCTCGTCCGCCGGCGACGACGGAGCGGACGCGAGAGCACCGGCCAAGGCGGCGCTGACGGCCGTGGCTGCCGGCACATCGGCCACGCTTGCGGTCTGCGCTAGGACGCGCGCCACCATGAGCTCCAGCTGCAGCCGCGGCGAGGTCGCACCGGTCATCTCATCGAGGGTCGCGACGACGAGGTCTGCGGTGCGCGACAGGCGAAGGGCGCCGAAGAGGTCGGCCTGGCGCATCATGCGCGCCAGGTCGTCGGCCGAGACTCCGCGAAGCACCGCGGCGGCGCCCTGGCCGGTGGCCGCGATGACGATCAGGTCGCGCAGCCGTTCGAGGAGATCGTCGACGAATCGGCGAGGATCCTGTCCGGTCTGCACGACGCGGTCGACCGCGGCGAAGGCGGCCGCGGCATCCGCTGCACCGAGCGCGTCGACCACCTCGTCGAGGAGTTCCGCGTGCGTATAGCCCAGGAGCGCCACCGCACGGGCGTAGCTGACCAGATCGCCCTCGGAACCGGCGATCAGCTGATCGAGCAGCGACAGCGTGTCTCTCGGCGATCCGCCGCCGGCGCGAACGACCAGCGACAGCACGCCCGGCTCCACGGTGACGCCCTCGGTCTGGCAGAGCGTCTGGACGTACTCGAGCATGGCCGCAGGGGGCACCAGCCGGAACGGATAGTGGTGGGTGCGCGAGCGGATCGTGCCGATGACCTTCTCGGGCTCAGTCGTGGCGAAGATGAACTTGACGTGGTCGGGCGGCTCTTCCACCAGCTTGAGCAGCGCGTTGAAGCCCTGCGGCGTGACCATGTGCGCCTCGTCGAGGATGAAGATCTTGAACCGATCGCGCGCCGGAGCGAACACGGCTCGCTCACGCAGATCGCGCGCATCGTCGACGCCGTTGTGGCTGGCGGCGTCGATCTCGACGACGTCGAGGGATCCGCCGCCGTTGCGACCGAGCTCGATGCAGCTGTCGCACACGCCGCACGGCACGTCGGTCGGCCCCTCGGCGCAGTTCAGGCAGCGGGCGAGGATGCGCGCGGACGTCGTCTTGCCGCAGCCGCGCGGACCCGAGAACAGGTAGGCGTGGCCGACGCGGTCGCCGCGCAGCGCCGTCATCAGCGGCTCGGTGACCTGGGACTGGCCGATCATCTCGCCGAACGTCTCAGGACGGTATCGGCGGTAGAGGGCGGTCGTCACGCACCCAGCCTACGGCGTGGCCACGACATCGCGCTGGGCCGCCGGTCAGGCGTCGGCGCCGTGCTCGACATCCGCCGACGCGCCGATGACGGGGATCGTCGTGGTCACCGTCGGGACGGATGCCGACAGCAGCGTGCCGTCCTCGCGGCGGACGTCGGCGAACTGCTTGAGCGACGGCCGGCCGGGGATCACCGGACCCTGGTCGGCCAGCGGCACCACGACCTCCTCGCCCGCGCCGATCGCGTGAGCCGAGCCGCGAACGCTGAACACGAGCGGGTCGCCCTCGCCGGCCCTGATCCGCAGCGCATCGCGCGTGAGCGTCACGTGCAGGGGCGTGCCGTGCCAGTGCAGGGTGTACGACAGCTCCGGCCAGTCCACCGGCAGGCGGGGGTCGAAGGTGAGCTCGCCGAAGTGGTCGCGCATGCCGCCGAAGCCGCACACGAGCGCCGTCCAGACCCCGCCGGCCGATGCGACGTGCACGCCGTCCGATGCGTTGTGGTGCAGGTCGCCGAGGTCGACGAACGCGGACTGGCGGAAGTAGTCCAGAGCCAGGTCCTGATAGCCGACCTCCGCGGCCAGGATCGCCTGCACGACCGAGGAGAGGGTCGAATCGCCCGTCGTCAGCGGGTCGTAGTACTCGAAGTCGGCCAGCTTGTCCTCATCGGAGAAGTGGTTGCCCTGCAGGAAGAGCGCCAGCACGACATCCGCCTGCTTGAGCACCTGGTAGCGGTAGATCACCAGCGGATGGAAGTGCAGCAGCAGCGGCCGCTGATCGGCGGGCGTGTGCTCGAGATCCCAGACCTCGCGTTCGAGGAACACGGCATCCTGCGGGTGGATGCCGAGCGCCGGGCTGAACGGGATGTGCATGGCCTCGGCGGCCCGCTCCCACCCCTCCGGTTCTGAGGGATCCAGGTGCAGGCGGTCCGACATCTGCTCGTAGGCCTCGGGGTCGTCCTGCGCCATCTCGCGCACCGTGCGCGCCGCGAAGCGCAGGTTGAAGCGGGCCATGACGTTGGTGAACAGGTTGTCGTTGACCACCGTCGTGTACTCGTCGGGTCCGGTCACACCGTGGATGTGGAACGACTCCTCGCCGTCGCTGTCGTTCGTACGCCAGAAGCCGAGCGTCGCCCACAGCCGCGCCGTCTCGACCGCGATGTCGACGCCCTCGCGGTACAGGAACTCGGTGTCGCCGGTCGCCCGGATGTACTTCGCGAGCGCGAAGCAGACGTCGGCGTTGATGTGATACTGCGCCGTGCCGGCCGCATAGTAGGCCGATGCCTCTTCGCCGTTGATCGTGCGCCAGGGGAACAGCACGCCGTGCTCGTTGAGCTGGTGGGCGCGACGCCGGGCGGCGGGCAGCATGAGGTACCGCATCCGGATCGCGTTGCGCGCCCAGAGGGGCGTCGTGTACGCCAGGAACGGCAGCACGTAGATCTCGGTGTCCCAGAAGTAGTGCCCGCTGTATCCCGAACCGGTGACGCCCTTGGCGGGCACGCCCTGTCCGTCGGCGCGCGCCGCCGCCTGCGCCAGCTGGAAGAGACACCAGCGGGTCGCCTGCTGGAGGTCGTCGTGTCCGCCGATGCGGACATCGGAGCGCTCCCAGAAGGCGTCGAGCCAACGACGCTGCCGCTCGTACTGGCGCTCGATCCCTTCGACCTCGACGCGATCGAGCGTGCGTCGGCATCGATCGACCAGCTCGCGCGCCGGTACGCCGCGCGAGGTGTGATAGCTCACGAGCTTCGTCAGGCGGATGGGCACGCCCGCCTTGGCCTGGACGCGGAAGACGTTCTTGGCGATGTCGGGCTCGACGAGGGTGCGTGCGGTGAACTCGTTCTCTGTCTCGATGATGTGGTCCGCTACGACGGCGAGCGTCATCAGGGACTCGCTCACCTCGTAGGAGAGCGCGGAGCGCCCGCCCGACTGCCAGTACTCCTGCGGCTGCAGGACCCGCTCGTGGATGCGCTCGACCTTGCGCGGGTCGAAGCCGCCCTTCCGCGGCTCCGTGGGGCTGCCGCCGTAGACGTTCTCGCCGTCCTGGCGGTTGATCACCTGGCAGTTGATCGTGACCGGCGCGTCGGCGTTGAGCACGGTCACGTTCAGGCGCAGGATCGCGAGGTGCTTCTCCTCGAAGGAGACCAGCCGCGTGTCCTCGATGAGCACGTCCTTGCCCGAGGGGGTGGTCCAGCGCACCCGGCGGTGCAGTACGCCCGCGCGCATGTCGAGCACCCGCTCGTACTCGCGCACGTCAGCCACGTCCAGAGACAGCGGCTCGTCGTCGACGTAGACGCGCATCACCTTGGCGTCGGGAGCGTTGATGATCGTCTGGCCGACCTCCGCGAACCCGTACGCCTGCTCGGCGTGACGGATCGGGAACGTCTCGTGGAAGCCGTTGATGAACGTGCCGTGCTCGTGGGCGAAGCGACCCTCGAGCTGATTGCCGCGCAGGCCCAGGTAGCCGTTGCCGACCGAGAAGAGCGTCTCGGTCACTCCCACGTCATCCAGCACAAAGCCGTTCTCGACGAGGCGCCATGGGTCGACCGGGAATCGATCGCGGTCCATCATCATGCGGGGTTCTCCTCGGCGACTGCAGACACGGTGGGATCGGGGTGGCGCACCAGCTCGGCCAGATCCTCGACGACCAGGTGGGCGCCGGCGTCGCGCAGCTGCTCCGGTCCGGTGCCGCGGTCGACGCCGATCACGAGTGCGAAGCCGCCCGCCGCGGCCGATTGGACGCCGCTGATGGCGTCCTCGACGGCGACGCTGCGCGCGGGCTCGACGCCCAGCATCCGGGCGGCCTCGACGAACACGTCGGGCGCGGGCTTTGACGCGAGGTGGTCCCGTTCGGCGATCACGCCGTCCATCACGACGGCGAAGCGGTCACGCATGCCCGCCGTCTGCAGGACCTCTTCGGCGTTCTTCGAGCTCGAGACGACCGCGGTGGGCGTGCCGGCGGCATCCAATTGGTCCAGCAGCGCGACCGAACCCGGGTACGGCGCGATGCCCTCGGCGCGCAGCACCTTGGAGAACACCTCGTTCTTCCGGTTGCCGATGCCGCAGATCGTGTCGCGGGCCGGCGGGTCGGAAGGGTCGCCCCAGGGCACCTCGACGTCGCGGTTGCGCAGCAGGCTCGCCACGCCGTCGTAGCGCTTCTTGCCGTCGAGGTAGTCGAAGTAGTCGCGCTCGGTATACGGCGGCTGGATGTCCCAGGCGGCGAAGAGCTCCTCGAACATCGTCTGCCACGCGTGCATGTGCACCTCGGCGGTAGGCGTGAGCACACCGTCCAGGTCGAACAGGACGGCGTCGTAGGAGGTGAGATCGGGCAAGGCGTCGACGGTCACGAAACCTCCAGGACGAGGTGCGGATGACGGGTAGCGGCTCCTCATCGCGCCGTGCTGCCAGCGTAGTGCGACGCGGTCGGGGCCCATAACCCGAGTGCGCATCCTCGGTTCAGGAACGCGCGACCTCCAGCGTCTGCCGGGCGATCTCGAGCTCCTCGTCGGTCGGGACGATCAGAACGGCCACGCGTGAGGCATCCGTCGAGATCAACCGGATGCCGCGGCCGCCCGCGTCGTTGCGCTGATGGTCGATCTCCACCCCGGCGAACCCCAGCGTCTGGAGTGCGCCGGCACGCACGCGCGGCGCGTTCTCGCCGACGCCGGCGGTGAAGGAGATGACATCCACGCCGCCGAGCTGCGCCAGGTAGGCGCCCGCGTAGGAGCGCAGCCGGTGGATGTAAACGTCGAAGGCAAGGGTGATCGCCGGGTCGCCGCGGTCGACACCCGCCTTGATGTCGCGCATGTCGGAGACACCGGCCAGCCCCTGCACGCCGCTGCGCTTGTTGAGCAGGTCGTCGAGCTCGTCGATCGAGAGCCCGGCGCGGCGGGCGAGGTGGAAGATGACGCCCGGGTCGACATCCCCCGAGCGCGTGCCCATGACCAGGCCCTCGAGCGGGGTGAGTCCCATCGACGTCTCAACAGAGCGCCCGCCGTCGATGGCTGTGACCGACGCCCCGTTGCCCAGGTGGAACACGATCTGCTTCAGCTCGCCGAGCGGGCGCCCGAGGAAGGCGGCCGCGGCCTCGCTGACGAACTTGTGCGACGTGCCGTGGAACCCGTAGCGGCGGATGCGATGGGATGCCGCCAGCTCGGCGTCGATCGCGTACGTGTACGCCTCGGGCGGCAGGGTCTGGTGGAAGGCGGTATCGAACACCGCGACGTGCGGCACGTCGGGGAACGCCTCGCGGGCGGCGATGATCCCCGCCAGGTTCGCAGGATTGTGCAGCGGCGCCAGCACCGACAGCTCATCGATGTTGATCTCCACCAGCGGTGTGATGAGCGTCGGCTCGAAGAAGCGCGCCCCGCCGTGGACGACCCGGTGGCCGACGGCTATCGGCGGCCGGTCGGTCAGCGAGGGGCCGTTCTCTGCGAACGCGTCGAGCATGACGGCGAACCCCGCGGTGTGATCCGGTATCGGCAGCTCACGGGTGTACGTCGCGTCCAGCACGGTGGGCGCGGGACCGTCGTCAGGTGACGGATAGATCGTGTGCGAAGAGCGGCCGATGCTTTCGCCGATGCGCTCCACCAGGCCCGAGGCGAGCACCGTCTCGGCATCCATGTCGATCAGCTGGTACTTGAACGAGGAAGAGCCGCTGTTGACGACCAGGACGACGCTCACCTGTCCTCCTCTCCCTCACCGCGTCCCAGTTGTTGTCGCCTGGAAGCGCTCCAGGCAGCAGGAAGTGGGACGTGGGCGGACGGAACGTGCGCGGTGGCGACGGACGCACTCACGCGGGAACCTCAGCCTGCGCCTGGATGGCTGTGATCGCGATGGTGTTGACGATGTCGTCGACGAGCGCGCCGCGGGAGAGGTCGTTGATCGGCTTGTTCAGCCCCTGCAGCACCGGCCCGATCGCCACGGCGCCCGCCGAGCGCTGCACTGCCTTGTAGGTGTTGTTGCCCGTGTTCAGGTCGGGGAAGATGAACACGGTCGCCCGGCCGGCCACCTGCGACCCGGGCATCTTCGCCGCGGCGACGGCCACATCGGCGGCCGCGTCGTACTGGATCGGACCTTCGACGAGCAGTTCAGGAGCGCGCTCGCGCACCAGGGCGGTCGCGGCCCGCACCTTCTCGACCTCGGCGCCAGCACCGGACTCCCCCGTCGAATACGACAGCATTGCGATTCTGGGCTCGATGCCGAACTGCGTGGCGGTCGCCGCCGAGGAGATGGCGATGTCGGCGAGCTGCTCGGAGGTGGGGTCCGGGATGACGGCGCAGTCCCCGTAGACGAGCACGCGATCGGCGAGCGCCATGAGGAACACGGACGAGACCACCGAAACGCCGGGCTTCGTCTTGATGATCTCGAAGGCCGGGCGGATCGTGTGCGCGGTGGTGTGAGCCGCTCCCGACACCATGCCGTCGGCGAGGCCCATGTGCACCATGAGCGTGCCGAAGTACGACACGTCGGTGACCGTGTCGGCGGCTTTGGCGAAGGTGACGCCCTTGTGGGCGCGCAGCTGCTGGTACTCGCGGGCGAATCGATCCACATGAACGGCATCGAACGGGCTCAGCACCTGGGCGGCGCGGATGTCGACACCGAGCTCGATCGCGCGGCTGCGCACCTCGATCTCCTCGCCCAGGATCGTCAGATCGGCGATCCCGCGGGCGAGGACCGTCGCGGCGGCGCGGAGCACCCGGTCATCGGTGCCCTCGGGCAGCACGATGCGCCGGCGCTGGTCTCGAGCGCGCTCGATGAGCTGGTACTCGAACATCAGGGGCGTGACGACGGCGGAGTGCGCGAGACCCAGCGAGCGGGTCAGCTCTGCCGTGTCCACGTGCCGCTCGAACATCCCCAGCGCCGTGTCATACCGGCGCGTCGAGTCCGCAGCCAGGCGCCCACGCGTGTTCATGATGCGCACCGCCGTCTCGTACGTGCCGAGGTCGGTCGCGATGATCGGCAGCGATGACCCGAGCCCGTCCATCAGGCGGTCGATCGACTCGGGCAGGGGGAACGGTCCGTTCAGCACCACGCCGGCGACCGACGGGAACGTCCCCGACGCGTTGGCGAGCACCGTCGCGAGGAGCACCTCGGTGCGGTCGGCGGGGATCACCACGATCGAGCTCTCGGTCAGGCGAGGAAGCACGTTGACCATCGACATGCCCGCCACCACCACGTCGAGCACCTCGCGGGTAAGCAGTTCGGGGTCGCCCTTGACGAGATGTCCGGCCACCGATCGCAGGATGCCGCGAACGGACGGCGCCACGAGGAAGCGGTCCTCGGGCAGCGCCCAGACCGGCACCTCCCCGTCGACTGCGGCACCCGGGCGGCCCGCGGCGAGGACCGCTTCGATCGAGCCGACCACCTGGTCCAGCTCGGACGGGTCGGCGCGGTTGGCGATCACCGCGAAGAGGCTGGCACGGGAGTGCGAGAGCTCGGCGAGGGCGAGAGAGGCGATCTGGCCCATCTGCTCCGGCGTGCGGGGCGTCGATGCGCCCAGCTGCTCGCCCTGCGCCGCACGACCGCTCAGCACGAGCAGGACGGGTGCGCCGAGGTTGGCCGCGATGCGCGCGTTGTAGCCGAGCTCGGCGGGGCTGCCGACATCCGTGTAGTCGCTGCCGACGATCACCACGGCGTCGCACTGCGCCTCGACGGCCTTGTAGCGCTCGACGATGCGTCCGAGCGCGGCCTCGGCGTCGTGGCGCACATCGTCGTAGGTGACCCCGATGCACTGGTCGTAGTCGAGGTCGACGCCGTCGTGGGCGAGCAGCATCTCCAGCACGTAGTCGCGCTCGACGGTCGAGCGGGCGACGGCGCGGAAGACTCCGACCCTGGGGGTGGCCCGGCTGAGCGTGTCGAGCACACCGAGCGCGATGGTCGATTTGCCGGAGTGGCCTTCGGACGATGTGATGAAGATGCTCTGCGCCACGACCTCAGCCTAGAGCGGGGCGCCAGCACGCGGGGGTCCGGGGCGGCGCCCGGCGACGCGCCACCCCGCTATGCTCCGGCACATGCCAGACCAACCGACCGGCGTTCCCGGCATCGACGTCCCCGATCAGCGCGGCCGCACCGGGCTCGACCGAGTCGGCCGCGACCTCAGCGGCAACCCGCGGGTGCGTGTCGTCGACGTCGACCTGCTCGCCGCTGGCTGGCACGTGCTGCGCCGGACGACGCTCGACTATCAGGCAGAGGACGGCTCCTGGTCGAGGCAGCAGCGCGAGACCTACGACCGGGGCAACGGCGCCACCGTTCTGCTCTACAACCGCGACCTGCACACGGTGCTCCTCACGCGGCAGTTCCGGTATCCGGTCTACGTCAACGACCATCCCGACGGAATGCTCATCGAGACCGCCGCTGGACTGCTCGACGATGATGACCCGATGACCGCCATCCGGCGCGAGGCGGCGGAGGAGACGGGCGTCGAGATCGGCGAGCTGCAGCACGTCTACGACGTCTTCATGAGTCCCGGTTCGGTGACCGAGCGCATCCACTTCTACGCCGCGGCGTACGATGCCTCGTCGCGGACCGGAGCCGGCGGCGGCCTCGAGCACGAGGGCGAGCAGATCGACGTTCTCGAGATCGACTTCGACGAGTCGCTCGCGATGATCCGAGACGGGCGGATTCAGGACGCGAAGACGATCATGCTTCTGCAGTGGGCGGCGATCGACGGCCCGTTCGCGCGGTGACGACAACGACGTCGACCGGGGAGAATTAAGACTCTCCGCGAACCCGGCAGAGCCTGGTTACCCTTGCTACGTTTCCGTCCTGGGGGAGTTGGCCTGGATGCCGCCTCGCGGAGAGCTGAGACAAGTCTAACCGGTTCGCAGAGCGACCTCGTCAGTCCGCGAGCGGGATGGCGCGCACACCGCCGTCGTCCCGCGCGATCACCAGGACGCGCGGCGCCGGGGTCGCGGCGAGCAGCGCGAGCACCTCCGGGGCGTCCGCGTCGACGACGCCGGGCGTGCCCGCCGCGACCGGCCACGACGACACCCCGGCACCGGTCTCGGCGTTGATGGCCTCGGCCAGGGCGGCCACATCGCCCGCGCTGACCAGGATGACTTTGCCGATGAGCTGTCGACGCGCGGCGGCCGGTGCGAGGGCGCGATCACGACGCCAGATCGCGAAATGGTAGGCGAACACGATCGCGGTCGCACTGAGCAGCCCGAGAGGCGCGCGGATGCGCTCCACGAGAGCGTCGGATCCTCCTGCGTCGAGAGCGAACTCGAAAAGCCGATAGCCGACGATCAGGAGCGTGATGATCGCGACGACCGCGCTCGCTCCGAACACCGCGACCAGGTAGACGCGTCGCGCGGGATCGGCGGCCTCCTCGGCATCCACCGCGCGGGCCGGCCGCCAGGCGATCGCCCACGCCGTCGCCCCGACCACGAGCGCGCTCACACCGCCGAGCAGCAGGGTGCGAGGGTCGTCGCCGACGACGGTGCCGGCGAAGGTCGCCAGCAACGCGTTGACGACGACGCCGAAGCCGCTCGCAGCGCCGATGAGGGCGATCGCAGAGACGACGAGTCGCCCGGCGCGACGGGTCCGCGGCGAACGGCTCGTGAGCACGTGCGCGTGGTAGACCCAGACGAGCCCGCCGATCAAGGCGGCCGCGATGGCGACGTCGAGGTCCGACACGACCTCCGCAGCCGGATCCGTGTCGAACAGCAGTCGCAGCCCGATGAACAGGGCAGTGCCGATCGCGAACAGGGTGGTCGCGGCGGCGGCGCCGACCACGATGACCAGGAGCACCGCGGCGAACCGGCCGGGCGCGTCCTTCGCCCGTTCCCTGAACCAGTGCCACCACCACACCAGCGTGCCCATCGCGCACCACAGCAGCGCCTGCAGCGCGATGACGATCCAGTACTGGGATCCGACGATGATGGCCGAGCCGCCCAGCAGAGCCTGCGAGATCAGCACCGCTATCGCGGTGATCGCACCGGATGCTGCGGCCGCCAGTCCGTACACCGCGCCCAGTCCGATGGGCACATCGACGAGCCGCGTGGGCGCCGTCGCCGCGCTGCGGCGCATGTGCCGGTGCCACAGCCAGACCCCGAGCCAGACGATCCCGGTCGACAGCTCGGCCGGCCGCCACTCCCCATCGATGCCCGCGGCCGCCGCGCCGACCAGCGACGTGGTGGCCACGATGAGCGACGTGAACGACATCGCGGTCACGTACAGCGCCCACGCCAGCGACGCCCGCTCGGCGGAGTCGGCGATCAATCTGCGGCGCTCCCACCACCACAGCACGGCGGCCAGTGGGCCGGCGATGAGCGCGAAGGCCAGCGACAGGGCGAGTCCGGCGTCGTCCGAGACGATCACGCTGCCCGCACCGATCACGCGCTCGATCAGGCCGCTGATGCCCGTCGCCGCGATGGCGACAAGAGCGAACAGGATGACGAAGAGGATGACGCGGCGCACGACCGACTGCGCACGACCGCTCGACTGCGCACGACCGCTCATACGGTCCCCATGTCGTCGCAGACGGCCAGTCGCCACGGCGCCACCTCGACCAGCCAATCCCCGCCGACCTTGACGAGGTCGAAGGATGATTCGGCCTCGTACTCGTCCGCGCCCAACGGACCCGTCCCGTACACCGTGACGATGAGCACCCGCACGTGCGCGGTGTCGGCGCGCTCCGTGGTCTCCAGCACAGTGATCCGCGTGTCTTCCTCACTGACCCATCTGCTTACGCACGCGTCGGCCACTTCGGGGACGACATAGGTCAGGGCGGTCTGCGCGTCGCCGTCGACGACGGCTTGCGAGTAGCGCTGCACGACCCCCTCGGGCGTCGCGGGGTCGAGCGGCGCGGCACCGCCGCGGGCGAAGACCGCGATCAGGGCGATGAGCACGACCAGGACGACACCCCCGACCAGAGCGACCAGCGTGAAGCGTGATCGCCTGTCGATGTCGCTCATGCTGTCATCATGCCGGGAGACCCGACCGAATCGCAGGTCCTTGGTCCCGCGGCTCGCAGCGCGTCGCGCGTATGGACAGCGATCTCCCAGACCCACGGCACGCGACCGCAGGATACGATCGAGGGATGGGCGATGATGCCCGATGACGCCAATCCAGGGGGTCGCTTTGGCCGATATCGCGATGACGGACACCTCGACCGGCACAGCCGGCGGGATGACAGCCGAGGGGTTCGCGCGGGTCACCGACAGCATCCTGGCCTCGGTGGGAAAGGTCATCGACGGCAAGCCGGAGGCGGTGCGCAGCGCCCTCGTGTGCCTTCTCGCTGAGGGACACCTGCTCATCGAAGACGTTCCCGGCGTCGGCAAGACCATGCTCGCCCGGGCGCTCGCGGCATCCGTCGACGCCACCGTGCGGCGCATCCAGTTCACCCCCGACCTGCTGCCCGGCGACGTGACCGGGGTCAGCGTGTTCAACCCCGTCGACCGCGAGTTCGAGTTCAAGCCCGGCGCGATCTTCGCGCACATCGTGATCGCCGACGAGATCAACCGCTCCTCCCCCAAGACCCAGTCCGCGCTGCTGGAGGCGATGGAGGAGGGCCAGGTGACCGTCGACGGCCGCACCCACCCTCTGCCTGAGCCCTTTCTGGTCGTGGCCACGCAGAACCCGCTCGAGATGGAGGGCACCTACGCCCTGCCCGAGGCGCAGCGCGACAGGTTCATGATGCGCATCTCGATGGGCTACCCCGACGCGCGCAGCGAGGCGCTGATGCTGCGCCAGCGCGACACGGTCAACCCACTGGATGCCATCGCCCCGGTCGCCACCTCGGCCAGGATCGCCGAGCTGATCGCCTGGGCTCGCGCGGTGCACGTCGCGCCCACGATCGAGGACTACGCGGTCGCCCTCGCCGCCGCCACACGAACGCACTCCGATCTCCGACTCGGGGCGAGCCCCCGGGCCACACTCCAGCTCGTGCGCGCCGCGAAAGTCTGGGCTGCGCTGGACGGACGGGGGTTCGTCATCCCCGACGACATCACCGCCCTGCTGATCCCCGTCTTCACGCACCGCCTGATCCCCACGCGCTCCGCCGGCGGAGCGCGTGCCCGCACAACCGCCGACGCCATCGCGTCGATCCTGGAACGCATCGCCGGAAGCGTGCGCGTTCCCATCGCCGCCCGACAGTGAGATCCCGATGAGACGCCTCTGGCCCCTGACCGCTCGTGGTACGGGCGCTCTCATCCTTGCCGTTGCGTGCTTCATCATCGCCAACGAGGTCGGCATCGTCGAGCTGATGTACTTCGGCATCCTGCTGATCGTCGCCCTCGCCGTGAGCGTCATCTCGCTGTACCTGACGCGGCGCTCCGACACCGTATCGCGGTCGCTCTCGCCGGATGTCGCGACCGTGGGCCGCGACGCCATGGTCACCGTCCGGGTCGGCGTGCGCACGGCCCTGCCGACGGCATCGGGCACGTGGCGCGACACGGTGCCGAAGGGTCTCACGGCGAAGGCGAACGGCGTCTTCCCCGCCCTCGGTTCGGGGCTGCGAGGAGCGGATCGCATCGTCGAACTCTCCTACATGGTCCGCGGAGCCCGCCGCGGAATCCATCCGCTGGGCCCGCTCCAGGTGACCTCGACCGACCCGTTCGGGCTGGCGCGCCGCACGACGGTCTTCGGCGAGCGCACCAAGGTGACCGTCGCACCGGCCGTGATAGACCTGCCGGCGCTCAACAACTTCGCGGGCGAAGCCGGCGGCACCCTGCACACGACGAACAACACGCTGGGCCAGGGCGCCGACAACCTGATCGCGCGTCCGTACGTCCCGGGCGACTCGATGCGGAGGATCCACTGGCGGGCGACCGCGCACCGCGACGAGCTGATGGTGCGGCAGGAGGAGCAGGAATCCACTCCGGAGGCGACCGTCGTCATGGACCGCGGAGTGCTGCGATTCTCCCCGGAGGCGATGCAGGCTCCCGGAGCGGATCCCGGATTCGAGGCCGCAGTCGCGGCGTGCGTCTCGGTCGTCACCCGGCTCGTGCACGACGGGTACGCGGTCGAGGTGATCGACAGCGACGGCTCACTGCTGGCCGAGCGCATCGACGGCGGCGACATGACCGAGGTCGAAGGGCTCGTCAACCAGTTCGCAACGCTGACCGCGCGTCGCGACGACCACCTCGGCAAGCTGGTCCGCGTCTTCGCGGGCGTCATGACGGGACCGGTCGTGCTCATCGTCGGTCGATTCGACCCGGCGGATGCCGACATCATCGCGCCCGTCGCCCACCACAGCACGCTCGCGATGCTCCTGGCCGTCGGACCCGTCGGCGACTCCCTGGAGCGCGCCGCCGACCTCGGCTGGCATGCGGCGGCCATCGATCCCGACGGAGACCTCGCCGCTGCCTGGTCGGGCGCGGCGGAGCGGGGGGTGAGTCATGCCCTCCGATGAGCGTCCAGCGCGGCGCGGCGCAGACCTGACCCTGACGATCGGGGTGCTCGCCGCGGTGTTCGCGGCACTGCTGCCGCTCATGCGCGTCGTCCGCCCGAGCGGCTGGCTCCTCGGGGCGATCGTGCTCTCCGTCGCCGTGCTCGCCTCCGGCTTCATCGCCCGTCGGTATCGGCTCCCCGCCGTCGCCGTGAGCCTGATCGAGGCATCCGTCTGGGTCGTGTTCATGATGCTGGTGTTCCTGCGCGACACCGCCCTGCTGTGGGTCATCCCGACCCCCGACACATTCCGCGCGCTGCCCGGACTGCTGTCGGCCGCGGGCGAGGAGATCGCGGTCGGCGCGGCTCCGCTCGAGCCCAGCCTCGCGCTGTCGATGCTGATCGTCGGCGGCACCGGACTGCTCACGATCATCGTCGACCACGTGGTGCTGACCGCGCGGATGCCGCTCCTGGCCGCGATCGGACTCATCGCGGTATCGCTGATCCCCTCGATCGCCGTGCCCGGCGAAGTCGACATCATGGCGTTCATCCTGCTGGCCGCGGCGATCCTGTTCCTGATGCGCACCGACACGCGCTCCCGCGAAGAGCCGCGCGCACGGGAGGCCAGTCGAACGGCGGGTGTTCCGGCGACGGCTCTGGGTATCGGCGCGATCGCGGTGGTCGTGACGCTGGTGGCGGCGCCGATGCTTCCTCAGCCGGTCATCCGCGCCGGGTCGGGCACAGTGGGCGGCGGCCCGGGGATCGACGCGACCCTGCAGCTCGGCGATGACCTCAGGCGTCCGCGCGAGGTCGAGGTGCTTCTGGTGCGCAGCAATGCCCCGACGGCGCCATACCTGCGCGCAACGACGCTCTCGCAGCTCGAGGGAAACCTGTGGGAGCCCGACCAGGTGCGCACGATTCCCCTCGAAGGCAACGAGCCGCTCGGTCTGGTGCCGGTCGACGAGGACATCCGCCTGGCGGAATACATCACCACCGTCGACGTGGTCAACCTGGCATCGCCCTGGCTGCCGGTCTCCTATCCGGCCGTCCAGGTCACCGGGCTGCAGGGGCGATGGGTCGCAGCGCCGTACAACCGCACCGTGCTCAGTCAGGCCGCGACCACCCAGGGCCAGCAGTACGAGGTCGTCTCGAATGTGCCGCGACCCACTCTGGAGCAGATCCGCGAACATTCCGCGGGTGGCGCCGATCAGCGCGACGGCACGACATCGGTGCCCGCGGACATCTCACCGCTCGTGGGCGATCTGGCCGCAGAGGTCACCGCCGGAACCACGAACGACTACGACGCACTCGTCGCGCTCCAGGCATGGTTCCGCAGCCCCGAGTTCCGCTACTCGCTGGATGCGCCGGTTGAGGACGGGTTCGACGGATCGGGCACCGAGGCGGTCGCACGGTTCCTCGAGCAGCGCGAGGGCTACTGCGTCCACTTCGCGTCCGCCTTCGCGCTGATGGCCCGCACCCTCGGCATGCCCAGCCGCATCGTCGTCGGCTACCTTCCCGGCACCGCCACCAGCGACGCCGTCGAGCGCGAGACGGTCTACTCGGTCACCAGCGGGCAGCTGCACGCGTGGCCCGAGGTGTTCTTCGAAGGGATCGGATGGGTGCCGTTCGAGCCGACGAACGGACTGGGCGTGCCGACGACCTTCTCGCCCGCGGGATCCGCCGCCGACGGCAGCGACGACCCCACCGCAGCTTCTCCGGCACCGAGCACATCCTCCTCCGCGGACCCCGGCCTCACGCGCGACCTGGGTGAGGACCAGGGCGGCGGCGCGACAGACGCGGCCGGCAGCACGGTGAACCCGCTGCCCGCGCTGACGGTGCTGCTCGGCATCCTGTTCGCCCTCGCCATCCCGCTTCTGCTTCGCGAACTGCGGCGCCGGCAGATGCTCTCCGCCGCGCGCAGCGGCGATGCGGCCGCCGCATGGATGGCGGTTCAGGATGCCGCCATCGACCTCGGCATCGACGTGCCCGCAAGCGAGACCCCGCGCACGCTCGGCACGCGTCTGGTCGAGCAGCATGGCGCGCCGGCGACGGAGATGAGTCTTCTCATCAGCGCGATCGAGCGCGCGAGCTATGCGCCCGGCGGCAAGCACGCGTTCTGGCAGGGCGATGCGATCGCCGATGCCGCCGTGACCGTGCGCGCGGCGATGATGTCGTCGGTCGACACGCCTCGGCGCCTGCTCGCACTCCTGGTCCCCCGCTCGCTGGTCGTGCGTCCCGGCAGCGTCTACGCCGGTTCGGGGGCTGCCGTCGCGCACCAGGTAGGATGGTCTGCGGCCCGAAAGGGCCACGGAGGATTCGCCTAGTGGCCTATGGCGCACGCTTGGAAAGCGTGTTGGGTGAAAGCCCTCAGGGGTTCGAATCCCCTATCCTCCGCCAACTGTCGACATTCACGCGCCGACCCGCTCCGGCAGGAGATCGTCGACCAGCGCCTGCACGCGGCGGCGGATCTCGTCGCGGATCGGCCGGACGACCTCGATGCCCTGGCCCGCCGGGTCGTCCAGCACCCAGTCCTCGTAACGCTTGCCGGGGAAGATCGGGCACACGTCGCCGCATCCCATCGTGATGACCACGTCGGACTCTTTCACCGCGTCGACCGTCAGCACCTTGGGTGTGTTGTCGGCGATGTCGATGCCCTCCTCGGCCATCGCTTGG
Source organism: uncultured Actinomycetota bacterium (assembly GCA_963717585.1). Lineage (GTDB taxonomy): Bacteria > Actinomycetota > Actinomycetes > Actinomycetales > Microbacteriaceae > Microbacterium. Next base: position 166,593 of record CAVQWI010000010.1, read on the forward strand.
ATCGCGACCGGGTTGACCTGGTCCTTCGGCTCAGATCCTGCCGAGAGCACATCGATCTCGGCACCACCGAGTTCGCGGAGGAACCCTGCGGCCATCTGGGAGCGTCCTGCGTTATGGACGCAGACGAAGAGGACGGTGGGCTTATCAGTCATGGTCTCTCGCTTCCCTTGCTCAAAGCATAGACCTACATCTATCGATTAGGTGACCAGCAGATGAACGATCCGAATCAAACCAATTGGGCCAGGAGAGCGCGGACGCGACTCTCGATGTCGTCGCGGATCGCCCGAACGGTTTCGAGCGGCTTTCCGACCGGATCCTCGAGATCCCAATCGAGATAGCGGCGACCGGGATAGATGGGGCAGGCGTCGCCGCAGCCCATCGTCACGACGACATCGGCGGCATGCACTGCTTCGTCGGTCAGCGGTTTGGGAAACTCGCCCCCCAGCGGGACGCCGATCTCGTCGAGTGCGGTGACGATCGTCGCGCGCACGGAGTCTGCGGGCGCGGAGCCGGCGGTGCGGACGAGCACGCGATCGCCCGCGAGCTGCCGGAGGATGCCGGCGGCGAGCTGCGATCGCCCAGCGTTCTGTACGCACACGAAGAGCACCTCGGGAACTTCGCGGGTGCGCCGTCGTACCCGTGCCAGTGCGTCGAGCCGCAGGCGTCGGCAAAGGCCGCGACTGCGGGAGCCGATGCAGGCGAGTGCGATTGTCCGAGGACAGCAGGTCGTGGCTCTCCATCACGTATCGTTCGACGGTCTCGCGCGCTGAAAGTGCCGCGGTATCGCTCCGCGAGGTCCTCGACGATTCGCGGTAGGTCCAGTTCGGTGTCCGGTCGCAGCCGCGTCGCCGCCGAGGAGCGCCTCGACGCGCTCAGCGTTCCGAGGGTCCAGCGAATACCAGACGCGACGCCCCTCCGGATGACGCCGCACGACTTCCCCGGCCGTGAGGGCCTTCATGTGGTGGCTGACCGTGGGCTGCCGGAGGCCGAGCGTGTCGGCAAGTCGACCGACGAGTGCGCGCCCGTCGGGCGAATCACGAATCAGCCTGACAATTCGCGCGCGGGTCGGGTCGCCGAGAATCGTCAACTCGCGCGTACCCGCATCGCTACTCATAGACGGCAGTCTATGTGCGCGGAATGGAACCACGGCGTCCGTCAACCCCGTTCACGATGCTTCGGCGTTCGATCAGAACCGTGTCTCGCCACTGCCCCGCGCGCGGGCCGAGCGCCGAGCGCGCGATGCGCTCACGGGTGCCGATCACGCGGAATCCGGCAGACTCGTGAACTCGGAGACTGGCGGTGTTCTCGGGGAAGATGCTGGATTGGATCGTCCAGAATCCCGCCGCATCGGATGCGGCCACGAATGCGTCCAGCAACTCTCGACCGAGCCCTTGCCCGCGCGCGTCGCGGTGGACGTAGACGGAGTGTTCGATCACCCCTCGGTAGGCGGTTCGCGTCGACACTGCTGATGCCGCCGCCCAGCCGAGCAGGAGCCCGCTCTCGTCGACTGCGACCAGACGTGGCCGGCTGAGCTTGACGGCGTCGAACGCCTCCCACGTCGGGGTTCGGGTCTCGAAGGTCGCTTCGCCGTCCTCGATCCCGTGTCGGTAGATCTCCTCCACAGCCGGCCAGTCAGCGGAGGTCATGCTGCGGATCGTTCTCACGAGCAGCATCCGCCTCCGTCGCCGAGGTCGGTCGAGCAGACTCCGGTCGCAGGCAGGACCAGTTCCACGTGCGACGCCGAGGCGGTGTCTCCCGACAGCCACGCGGTCACCGACCGGACCTGCTCGTACCCCGTCGCCAGGAGGAACGTCGGTGCGCGCCCATAGGACTTCATGCCGACGACGAAGAATCCCTTCTCGGGGTGGGTGAGTTCACGGAACCCGTGCGGCTGGACCGTGCCGCACGAGTGCACGTTCGGGTCGATCAGGGGCGCGAGTCGCTTCGGGCGCTTCGACGATCTCATCCAGCTCGAGACGGATCTCGCGGAGCATCTCCAGGTCGGGGCGGAAGCCGGTCGCGTTCACGACGACATCGGTCGTGTGCGTGACGACCTCGCCGTGGCGGTGGCCGATGAAGTTCGACGCCCTCGCCGGCTGCTCGCCCGCGGATGATCTCGAACCCGTCCAGAACGCTGATCCGTCCATCCGCGACTGCGCGATCGACCCGGCTGCCGAGCACCGCGCGACCCTCGAGTTCGTCGTCCGGTGAGGAGGATACGCGGACAGCCTGAGCGTTGCGGATCAGCCAGGTGACCGTCGTCTCCGGCTCGTCGCGAGCGAGGCTGGCGAGAGCGAGGAGGGTGTTCGCCGCTGAGTGTCCGGCGCCGACGACCGTCGTGTGGCGGCCGGCGAACCGGGCGCGGTCCCTGCCGAGCACATCGGGCAGCGCGGGTGCGACCCGGTCGGCGATCTCGGTCATGCCGAGAAGTTCCAGCCCACTCGAGGACAGCGAGTTCGGGGACCGGTACGTGCCGGAAGCGTCGATCACGGCGCGGGCGGCGACCTCCTCGACGGTTCCCTCGGCGGTGCGGATCCGAAGCGCGAACGGCGTGGCGAACCGGCCGCGGGTGCGCGTCCGGTCCATCCCCTCACGGGTCACGGCGAGAACCTCGACGCCGGTGCGCGTGCGGGAGGCGATCGGCTCGAGCGCAGCGAGCGGAGCGACGTACTTCTCGACGAGTTCCGCGCCGGTCGGCGCGCGATCGGGGTCGGGCAGCTGCCAGCCCTGGGCCTCGAGCAGACGACGCGAGGCAGGGTCGACGAGGTGCTTCCACGGCGAGAACAGGCGAGTGTGTCCCCACTGGCGTACGCTCGCCGCTGTCCGATCTCCGGCTTCGAAGATCACGAAGTCCATTCCCCGTTCGACCAGGTGCGCGGCCGCAGCGAGCCCGATCGGGCCGGCGCCGATGATGGCGACGGGAAGTGTCGCGAGTCGGTCGTTCTCCACGACGCGGGGGGTCAGGTCGAGCAGGGTCACAGCATCCTCCAATGGATATCGATGAACGTCGATATCCGATTCTGCCCGCATGCATCGACATCTGTCAATATCGACTATCATCGATTCATGACCATGATGATCGAGGTGACCGACATCACTGCCGACGCTTGCTGCACTCCCCTGCAGCGAGAGCCGCTCACCGCCGACGAGGCCGAGCAGCTGGCCACGACGATGAAGGCCCTCGCCGACCCCACCCGTCTCCGCTTGCTCTCCATCGTGGCCGCTTCCGCGGATTCGGAGGCTTGCGTGTGCGATCTGATCGAGCCGGTCGGACTCAGCCAGCCGACCGTTTCCCATCACCTGAAGGTGCTCACCACCGCGGGCTTCCTCACCCGCAGCAAGCGCGGCACGTGGGCGTACTTCAAGCTCGTACCCGGCGCCCTGGATCGCGTCTCGCAGCTCCTCGTCGCGTCGTGAGCTCCGGGTACTACTCGCGCTCTTGCCGGCGAGCTGCTCGGCAGCGCCCTGCTGACCGCCGTCGTCGTCGGCTCGGGCATCGCCGCGCAGACCCTCTCCCCGTCGGATACCGGGCTGCAGCTCTTCGAGAACGCGTTCGCCACCGCCCTCGGCCTGGCCGTGCTCATCCTGATCTTCCAGACCGTGTCCGGCGCTCACTTCAACCCTGTGGTCTCGATCGTCGATGCCCTCCTTCATCGCAAGGGCGCGGCGATCACCGCGGCGTACATCCCCGTGCAGATCGTCGGGTGCATCGCCGGTGCGATCCTGGCGAACCTGATGTTCGCTGCGCCGGCCGTCGCGTGGAGCACGAAGGACCGCGGCGACTGGCCCCACCTTCTCGCGGAGGTCGTGGCCACGGCGGGGCTCGTGCTGGTGATCTTCGCGCTCGTGCGTACCGGACGCTCGCACCTTGCCGCCCCCGCGGTCGGCGCGTACATCGGCGCAGCGTATTTCTTCACGTCGTCCACGAGCTTCGCCAACCCCGCGATCACGATCGGCCGCGCGTTCACAGATACCTTCGCCGGAATCGCGCCCGCATCCGTTGCTGCCTTTCATCGGCGCTCAGCTCATCGGCGCCGCACTCGGCTGGCTGCTGGTTCGCGGCTTCTTCCCCGTCACGACTGCCGAACCGGCAGCATCCGGCGGCTGATGACCGTCAGCCGCGGGCGATCATCCTGAGGTGCGCGCCGAACTTCTCTGCCGCAGTGTCGAGCGCAGACTCTGCGGCGACGAAGCCATCCGGTCTGATGAGGTAGCAGGTGCCGCTGCCGGATCTTGCGATTGCGCACCTGCGGGAACGTCTCGGCGGGAAGCGCCAACCGGCGCGCGAGGCGCTTGAGACCTCGTCGGTCGACGCTCCCGTACGCGTGCACCTGCCAAGCCATGCCGCGCAGCGACTCGTAGTTGTCGCCGTTCCAGGGGAGGCGGCGACCCACCACCTTCCCCCTCCGACCGTGGGATGCGCGGCGCGCTTCGTCGCTCATCCAGTAGTGGATCCGGGTCTGCGACAGGTATTCGAAGATCCGCGACGATCGTACGAGCCGTGGGACGAGTGATGCGGCGATCGGGGCGAGATAGCGCACGACAGAGCTCCTGATGGCGCGCGGTATACGACGGTCGGACGTGATCACCCCGAACATCGCATCGGTGGTCGATACGAGCCTCTGGGCAACGGGTCTGCGTTCGCCACCGTATCGATCGAGGTAGCGGTCAGCTCGCCCTGCCGGCGAGGACGTCGCTGATCTTGCATGCGAGGTTGTGCGCGTCCTGCAGTCCCGTGTTCATGCCCTGTGCGCCCACCGGCGAGTGCACATGAGCGGCATCGCCGGCAAGGAAGACGGGACCCTTGCGGAACCGGGCGGCGACCCGGTGGTGCACGCGATAGGTGGAGAACCACCGCGATGCCGCGTATGTCACGGCGAAGACGCGTTGGAGTGTCCGCCTCGTCGTGGCTTCGGTGACCGCATCCGCGCTGCCACGCACCACCCCCAGGAGGCGCTGATCGGCCTCGTCGCCCATCGGGAAGGCGAGGAGGAAGTCCCTCACCCCGAATCGGAGGTTGATCGATTTCTCGGCGAGGCCCTTCACGCGCGTGGCGTCGGTGACGTAGAACGTGTGTTCATTCGTCTTGCCTTCGAACGGGATGCCGATCAGCTCGCGCACGAGGGAGGAACTGCCGTCGGCTCCCACGCAGTATCGCGCGTGGACCATGTGGATGTCCCCACCGCCCGTCGTGCATTCGACCCCGCCGTCCGCGGTACGCTCAGCCGGCGCACCGGGTGAGACCAGTACACCTTCCCGCCGAGGTTCTCGAGTTGATCGACGAGAACGCGCTCGGTCTTGCTCTGTTCGAGGACGTACAGATGCGGATACGGCGTCACGCCCGTCGCGAGCCGTCGCAGATTGATGGATCGGGAAGCGTCGAGCCTCGAAGCCCGGAACGATCTCGCTCGCAACCTCAGCCTGGTCGAGCACGCGGTCGACCACGCCCAGCTGGTCGTAGATCTCCATCGTGCGAGCCTGATGCACGAGAGCACGCGACTCTCGCGTCGGCTCGCTCTTGCCGTCGAGCAGCACTGAGCTCACGCCGAGCTTCGTGAGGCAGCTGGCGAGCATCAGCCCGGTCGGGCCGGCCCCGACGACGACCACATCCACGTCGAGAGTCCTGGACATGCATCCTCCGCTCTCCTCGCGGCCGGCATCGCCCGACCGGTGACTATGGACGCGAGAATACAGAAAGCCCCGCGCCTCCCGAGATCGGGGAACGCGGGGCTTGACTGCGCGAGCCTCACGGCAGCGGGCGGCGGGTGTCGTAACCCCAGACCGTCGGTGCCGGACTGCGCGAATCGCGTACGGATGCGACGACCGCGCCGGTCACGCCGACGAGGCACAGGATGCCGAGTGCAAGCACGAGGATCATGTCGCTACTCCTTTCTTGATCGAGTGGTGAGCATCGCCAGAACCCCGCGACTCCGTGGACGGGGAGTCGCGGGGCGTCTGGGGTCAGTTCTGCGGGACCAGGCGCCAGGCCCGGAACCGGGGACGAGGCGCCGTTTCGCGCTTCTTGCGGGCGGTGAGGATCGCGTGACGTGCGGCGGCGTCACGACTCACCTGACGGCTGTCGGGCAGAAGGCCGACGAACATCAGCGGATTCATGACTGCGCTCCTAGCGACGCTTCGCGGTGACGATGAGGTACTCCCACGGCATGACGCCGTCGTCGAGGAACCGGTCGCCCAGCGCCGCCATGTCGGCGTCGAGGGCGGCGACCTTCTCCGCGTCGTCGGCGATGAAGCGGTAGACCGCGATCGTCGGGCCGTAGTTGGCCTTCATGAAGTCGCGGAACTCGCGCCCCGTCGGCGAATCGGTCGACCCGCAGCGCCTGCTGGTGGGCGACGAACTCCTCGACGCGGTCGCCGAACAGGTCCCGGACGTGCTCGACGCTGCCCCAGAGCGGTGCCGGCGAAGCACCCGGAGGGGGCGGCGGCGCGTACGGCTTCATGGTCGCGAAGAGCTGCCCGATGAAGCCGTTCGGGGTCCAGCTGAGGACGCCGATCGTTCCGCCGGGACGGCACGACACGCACGAGTTCGTCCGCCGCCAGCTGGTGGTGCGGGGCGAACATCACGCCGATGCTCGACAGGACGACGTCGAAGTCCGCGTCGCTGAACGGCAGGGCTTCGGCATCCGCGGTCTGCCACGTCAGCTCGATCCCCTCCGCCTCGGCGACGGCGCGGCCGACGTCGAGGAGTTCGGGGGTGAGATCCGTGGCGATGACCTCGGCGCCGCGACGGGCCGACGGGATCGCCGACGTGCCGGTGCCGGCGGCGACGTCGAGGACGCGCTGTCCGGGCTGCACGTCGACCGCCTCGACGAGGATGCCGCCGAGCGTGTGGACGACCTCGTCGACGACGGTGGGGTAGCTTCCGCTGGCCCACATCGCCGCGTGCTTCGCCTTGAGCGCGCGGTCCTCCTCCGTCGCCGTGACGGTGCGGGTGGTGCTGGTAAAGGATGACATCTGATTCCTCCTGTTGTGGTTGATGTCACCACGGTAGGAATCGCGCACCCCTCCTCACATCGGCGCCGACGCGCAACGAACGGCGTCCGGACCGAAGCGCTCGTGGCGGCTGACGCGTAGGCGCTACGCGCGGGACAGCAGCCGCGCGACGGCGGCGGTGCGGGCGGTCCGCCCGCTCAGCCCGAGCTTCGCGTACGCATTCTGCAGGTGTCGCTCGACGGTGCGCACGGAGAGGAACAGCTCCGCCGCGATGGCGTCGTTGTCGTACCCGGCGGCCGCGAGCCGCAGGATGTCGAGTTCTCGCGGCGAGATCGAGAGCGGCGACGTCGTCGGCGACGCGCCTCGGGGCGGCGTTGCCGGTCCGGCTCGATGAAGTCCGTGATCTCGCGCAGGAACACCGGCCAGGCCGGCTCGTCGGCGAGCACGATGTGGTTGTTGCTGTCGAGTCCGACGAGGCGTGCGCCGCGGATGCCGGCCGCCAGGTCCCGGGCATGGTGGAACTCGTTCATCTGATCGCCCCGGCTGTGGATGACGAGGGTCGGCAAGTCGAGCTCGGGCAGCCGCCAGGTGGAGTCGGAGATCTGGCGCTGGGACCGGGAGATCACCGCGGTCTCCGTGTCGCACGCCCTCTTCTGCAGGTCGTCGAGCCAGCGCATCTGCTCCTCGGTGCCGCCCGGGATCATCATGCTGCTGAACACGCGGCGGAACTCCGATGTCGGCCGAGCCCACCCGACCCTGATCAGCGCCTCGAATGCGGCGAGCAGCTCCAGCTCCTCCGGGGTCGAGCCCGGCGTGCGCGCCCGAGTAGCTGCCGTAGAACACCAGGCGGGTGAGTCGCTCGGGATGCCGGGCGGCATACTCGATCGCGACCGGGCCGCCCTGCGCCATGGCCATGAGCGCGAACCGGTCGAGTCCGGCATCCGCCACGACCGCCTCGAGGTCGGCGACCCGGGCTTCCAGGCTGTGGTCGGTGACGCCCCGGTCCGAGAGCCCGTGACCGCGCTCGTCGTAGCGGATGACGGTCGCGATCTTGCCGAGTTCGACGAGGTAGTGGCGCCAGACCGGACTCTCCCAGTCGAACTGCAGGTGGCTGAGCCAGCAGGCGTCGATCAGCAGCGGCGGCCCGGATCCGTGCACGGCGTAGGCGATCCCGACGCCGTCGGCCGAGCGCGCGAAGCGGATGTCCTGCACGACATCCGCTTTGAGCGTCTCCACGCCGACATCATAGGAGCACACCGCGGCGGTGTGGGAGGGCGTCGCCGGCAACATGCTCGCTGAGACCCAGTCCCTCGTGCTCGACCGGGACTGGCGATGATCGAATATTTGTTCGATAATCGTGTCATGGCTCCCGAGTGGCACCCGATCCTCGCGGCCCACGAGGGGCCGACGGGCACATGGCGCATGATCGACCCCCAGGGCCGGGTCTACGGGACCATTCAGATCCGACGGCTCGGCGGCGAGATCCGCTACCGCGCAGAGGTCGAAGGCGAGCTGATCGGCTGGGCGAACTCGCTCAAGCTCGCCGCGCACCAGGCGCATATGGCCCATCTCCGGCGATCGACGCGACGCGAAGGACCGCCGAACGCGCCGCACTAATCACGTTCGGCGCAGTTGGTCAACCCGCTGCACCTTGGAGCGCGCAGACCGGAAAGTGGTGCCTACACTGCACACCCACGTGAAGGAGCGAGCCATGGACAAGCCGGCGAGGCGCGACATCGACCCCGAGACGGAAGGCGAAGCGGTTCCCGCGGGCGGCGCGGGTGCGGACTCCGGAGCAGTGGATGCGGTGCAGATCGATGAGAGCGACGCAGCACCCATCCAGAACGTGTCATCGATGAACGACATCCCGGGCGTGGGCACCCGCGGCGCGAAGGACCGCATGGAGCGTGATGATGGTGACCAAGGCTGAGCATCCCGCACCGGACGGCGGCGGACGCCGCCACCACCGCGTGGTCGTCATCGGGGGCGGCAACGCCGGGCTGTCCGTCGCCGGCCGGCTCCGGCGGATGGGGGTCGACGACGTCACGGTCGTCGAGCCGCGGGAGCACCACCTCTACAAGCCTCTCTTCTCCCACATCGCCGGCGGAACCGCGCCCGCCAGCATGGCCGTGCGCAAGCAGGCGGACGTCACACCGAAGCGGGTGGGATGGATCCAGGATGCTGTCACCTCCATCGACCCCGACGCGTCGGCAGTCCAATTGGCGGGCGGTGCGCGCATCACCTACGACCAGCTGATCGTCTGTCCCGGCATCCAGAAGGACTGGGATGCCGTTCCCGGACTCCTCGACGCGATGAACTCGCCCAACGGAATCTCGAACTACGAGTTCGATCTGGCCAGCAAGGCATCCTCGCGTCTGCGTGCCTTCACCCGAGGCACCGTGGTGTTCAGCCAGCCGTCCGGCCCCGCCTCCTGCTCGGGAGCCGTGCAGAAGCCGATGTACCTCGCCTGCGACTACTGGCGGGCGACAGGCGTGCTCGGCAGCATCCGCGTCATTCTTCTGGTCCCGGGTGCAACCGTGTTCGGCATCCCCGAGATCGATCGGGAACTCGACCGCAAGATCCGGGAGTACGGAATCGAGCTGCGCACGAGCAGTGAGATCCTCGAGGTCGACGCCGCAGGCCGGACGATTCTCGTCGGCGGTGCGAGCGGAGCGGACAGCGAACGCCTCTCGTACGACCTCCTCCACGTGGAGCCGCCCCAGTCGGCACCCGACTGGCTGAAGGCCAGCAGCCTCGCCGCCGCTGACGGCTCCCACGGCTTCGTCGAGGTCGATCCGAAGACTCTGCGGCATCCGCGCTACTCCAACGTCTGGGCGCTCGGCGATGCAGCCGACACGTCGAATTCGAAGTCGGGAGGCGCCCTGCGCAAGCAGACATATGTCGTCGCGAAGAACCTCGCGGCGGTGCTCAGGGGCGCCGAGGCGACCGCCACGTACGACGGGTACTCGGTGTGCCCGTTCACGGTCTCGCGATCGACCGTGGTGTTCGCCGAGTTCGACGATCGATATCGACTGAAGCCGACGATCCCGTTCTGGAAGAGCCTGCCCCGGGAGCGTCGCCTCACGTGGATCTTCGACCGCCACATCCTGCCGTGGGTGTACTGGCACATGATCCTGCAGGGGAGGGCATGAACGCCGTCCGCGTGAAGAGCGTCTAGCGCGGGCGCGCCCCGGCCGGGTCAGCCGGACGGATGCGAGTGCCGGTGGTGGCTGTCGGGATAGTGCTCGTGCGTGTGGGTGAGCTCGACATGCGCATGGCGGTGGCGATGGCGCGTTCCCGGCGGAACGTCCTCGTCGTGCTGGTGATCGTGGTGGTCGTCGGTGTGAGTGTGCCAATGCTCGTGCTCGAACGGCTCATGGGTATGCGGGTGCGCATGGCTTTCGCTCAGATGCAGCCACACGCCGATCCCCATCAGGACGCCGGCGATGACGAGAGGAAGGGTGAGCGGCTCTCCCAGGACGATCGCCAGGACTGCGCCGAAGAACGGGGCGACCGAGAAGTAGGCACCTGCGCGCGCCGTTCCGATGTGTCGCAGCGCGACGATGAACAGCACGAGACTCACCCCGTAGGCGAGCAGCCCGGTGGCCATCGCGGCGGCGGTGCTGAGCAGCGGTGGAAGCGAGGCGCCCAGCAGGAACGCGAGACAGAGATTCACCGGTCCGGCGACCAGCCCCTTCACCGCCGTAAGCCAGGTGGCATCGTGCAGCGCCACCTTCCGCGTGAGGTTGTTGTCGATCCCCCACGCCAGGCATGCGCCGAGGATCGCCAGGACGGGCAGCGCACCCGAGAAGTCGGCCTGCCCCGGCCATGACAGCACGAGCGCGCCGGCGACGATCGCGACCATGCCGATCGCGACGCGCCGGTCGAAGTTCTCCTTGAACACGAACCACGCCAGCAGGGCGGTCGCCACGCCCTCGGCGTTCAGGAGCAGCGAAGCACCGGATGCCGGCATCCCCACCAGTCCGAACATCAGCAGCACCGGGCCGATGACGCCGCCCGCGAGTATCGCTCCGCCGAGCGGCAGCAGGTCGTGCCGCTCGAGTCGAACACGTGCGGGCCTGCGGATCAGCCGGTAGAGGCCGAGGCCGATGCCCGAACCCAGGTAGAGCAGGCCGGCGAGCATCCAGGGACTCGCGTTCTCGAGGAGGAGCTTCGCGATCGGGGTTCCGGCGCCGAAGAGCACCGCAGCTGCCAGCGCCGCCCGGACGCCGGGATTGCTCAACGACCTGCCGGCCACTCCTCCAGGTTACGTCGCGACGATGCGTGGTGCGCGGGTGCGGCGCTCAGCTGCCGCGGCGGTCCTCCGGCGCGTACGAGCTCTCCATCGCGATCACGGCGAGGGTGCACCGCGAGATGCAGACGAGTTTGCCCTCCTCGGTGGTGATGCGCACCTCCCACACGTGCGAGCGCCGCCCGATCGCGGCCGGCGTGACCTCGGCGAGGACCCAGGCGCCCGTTCGGACGGGACGGATGTGATTGGCGTTGATCTCCTGGCCGACGACGTGGAAGCGCGTGCGATCGACCGCGAGATAGCCGGCCCAGGAGGCGAGGGTCTCGGCGAGCGCCACCGACGCTCCGCCGTGCAGGACCCCGGCCGGCTGCGTCGTCCGAGCATCCACCGGCATCCGCCCCTTCAGGCTCGCGTCGCCGATCTCGGTGACCTCGATCCCCAGCGTCGCGATCATCGATCCGCTCGCCATCGAGTTCAGTTCTTCGGTGGTCGCCTCGAATGCCCAGATGCTCACGACGGCGATTCTATGGGCGAACCGGCCACGGGCTCGCCGTCAACGGTCCTGCGGACGGGCATCGCACGCCGGAGGGGCTGCGTGGTACGTTCCGACCACCACCATGGACCAGCCGTGGTCGAGCAGAAGGGTGCGCCCGAATGAGCCTCGCCCGGCCCGAGACCGACCCCAACGTCACACCCGGACGCCTGCTGCTGCTCGCCATTCCGGCCATCCTCGTCGGGGTGTTCTGCGCGCTTCTCCTCTGGACGCTCGATCGTGCCGCCGACGCGCTGTCGAACGTGCTCTGGGACAGCCTGCCGGACGCCCTCGGCGTCGACCCGAACGGATGGTGGATCATCCTCATCCTGACCCTGACCGGACTGGCCGTGGGCATCGCCCTGCAGGTGCTGCCCGGTCACGGCGGACCCGACTCGGCCACGACGGAGCTGGTCGCGCCGCCGCTGCCGCTGCGCACGCTGCCGGGACTGGCGGTCGTGACGCTTCTCGCGCTCGCCGGCGGGGTGAGCCTCGGCCCGGAGAACCCCATCATCGCCATCAATGTGGCGATCATCGTCGCCGTGTTCGCCCGGTTCATACCGAAGGTGTCGGCGCAGGTGTCGATGCTGCTCGCGTCGTCCGCGACCATCGGCGCGCTGTTCGGCACGCCGGTCGCCGCGGCGCTCATCCTCACCGGCCTCGTCGCGGCGGTGCGGACGGGGGGCTCGCTCTGGGACAAGCTGTTCCTCCCCCTCGCAGCTGCGGGTGCCGCGTCGATCACCATGCACCTTCTCGGTGCCCCGCCGTTCGCCTTCGACATGCCCGCCTACGGGCCGCCTCAGGCGATCGATCTGCTGACCGGCACGCTCGTCGCGTGCGGTGTCGTCGTCGTCGGTCTCGCAGCCTTGGCCGTCTTCCCGTTCGTCTACCGAGCGCTCCACGCGCTGCGTCATCCGATCATCATCGCGACGGTCGGAGGGCTCGTCCTCGGAATCCTCGGGTTCATCGGCGGACCGATCACGATGTTCAAGGGCCTCACGCAGATGGGCGAGCTTCTGAAGGATCCGACGCAGTACGACGCGGGCCAGCTCGCGGTGATCGCCGGCATCAAGATCGTCGCCCTGCTCGTGGCGGCGTCGGCGCTGTTCCGCGGAGGGCGGATCTTCCCCGCCACCTTCATCGGAGTGGCGCTCGGACTCATGGTGAGCGCCCTCTTCCCCGCCCTGCCGGTCAGCCTGGTCGTCGCCTGCGCGGCGATGGGCATCGTGCTGGTGGTCGCGCGCGACGGCTGGCTCGCACTCTTCATCGCGGTGGCGATCCCGGGCGACATCGCTCTGCTGCCGGTCCTGTGCATCGTGGTCCTGCCGGCCTGGCTCATGGTCTCGCATGCGCCGGAGTTCCGGATCATCCCGACCCCGGAGCCCGCGCCGGCACCATCTGCGACGCCGACGCGTCGCCGTCGAAGGACACTGCGCCCGAGTAGGAACCCACCACCGGTCGCCGTCCTTGCCATCGGAGGGCGAACAGCGGGAATACCCTCGGGGGGTATCCTGTTCTGGGAGACATGAGCCGAGCGGGGAGTGTCGAGATGACCGGTCATGACCATCACGAGCCCTCGAGGGCCACTGCCGACCACGGGACGTCAACTCAGCTGGGCGGGTCCGAGCACCGCGCACACTCCGCCGCGACCGGACACGGCGCGATGGCGCCCTCGCATGATCACGGAGACCACGGAGGTCACGCCGACCATGTGACGCGCTTCCGCCGGCTGTTCTGGATCATGCTGGTTCTCGCGGTGCCGGTCGTCGGATTCTCGATGACGTTCTCGATGATCCTCGGCTACTCCCTTCCCGATGCCGCATGGGTCGCCTGGGTCTCCCCCGTGCTCGGGTCGGTCATGTACGTGTGGGGCGGATCGCCGTTCCTCACCGGAGCCGTCAGCGAACTGCGAGCGCGGCAGCCCGGGATGATGCTGCTCATCGGGCTTGCGATCACGGTGGCCTTCGTCGCGTCGTGGGGCGCGAGCATCGGCGTCCTGGATCACGAACTCGATTTCTGGTGGGAGCTCGCGCTGCTGATCGTGATCATGCTCCTCGGGCATTGGATCGAGATGCGGTCTCTCGCCCAGACCACCTCAGCCCTGGACTCGCTAGCGGCACTGCTCCCGGATGAAGCGGAGCGCCTCGAAGGCGGATCCACCGTGACCGTCGCACCATCCGAGCTTCGCGTCGGAGACGTCGTACTGGTGCGGCCGGGCGGCCGCGTGCCCGCGGACGGCCGCATCGTGGACGGGTCGGCGAGCATGGACGAGGCGATGATCACCGGGGAGTCCCGGCCCGTCCGCCGTGGGGACGGTGATGCCGTGGTGGCCGGAACCGTCGCCACGGACTCGGGTCTTCGTGTGCGGGTCACAGCCGTCGGTGCCGACACGGCGTTGGCCGGAATCCAGCGTCTCGTTGCCGAGGCCCAGAGCTCCACCTCACGCGCGCAGCGCTTGGCCGATCGGGCAGCGGGCTGGCTGTTCTGGTTCGCTCTGATCGCCGCGGCGATCACCGCGGTCGTCTGGAGCATGCTCGGGATGCCGGATGAGGCGGTCGTCCGCACGATCACCGTTCTGGTGATCGCGTGCCCGCACGCTCTGGGGCTCGCCATTCCGCTCGTCGTATCGATCGCGACCGAGCGCGCCGCGCGTGCCGGGGTGCTGGTGAAGGACCGGCTGGCGCTCGAAAGCATGCGCACCGTCGACACCGTGCTGTTCGACAAGACGGGGACCCTCACCAAGGGCGCCCCGGCCGTTACAGCGGTGGAGTCGATCGGAGGGATGTCGGCATCCGATGTCCTGGCCTTCGCGGCCGCCGCCGAATCCGATTCGGAGCATCCGCTGGCCCGGGCGATCGTGAGAGCCGCGAACGACCGCCTGACGATGCTGCCGGCTGCAGGCGACTTCGCCTCGGCGCCCGCGGTCGGAGTCCGCGCCACGGTGCAGGGGCGCACCGTGCAGGTGGGAGGACCCCATCTGCTCGAGCAGGAAGGTGTCGCGGAACTGTCCATCTCCGGCGAGCTGGCGCCGGGATGGGGCGATCATCCTCCACGTCCTGGTCGACGGCGAGGTCGTGGGGGCGCTGCGGCTCGCCGATGAGACTCGAGCAGAGTCCCGACAGGCCGTCGAGGCGCTGCAGGCGAGGAGGGTCGAGGTCGTGATGATCACGGGGGATGCCGCGGCCGTGGCCGCATCGGTCGCCTCCGAGCTGGGGATCGATCGATACTTCGCCGGGGTCCGGCCCGAAGACAAGGCGTCCACCGTGGCGCAGCTGCAGTCCGAGGGACGGAAGGTCGCCATGGTGGGCGACGGCGTCAACGACGCACCGGCGCTCGCCCGCGCGGACGTCGGCATCGCGATCGGCGCGGGCACGGACGTGGCGATCGCCTCGGCCGGGGTGATCCTCGCCAGCGACGACCCGCGTTCGGTCGTCTCGGTGATCGAGTTGTCCCGGGCGAGCTACCGCAAGATGGAGCAGAACCTCTGGTGGGCGGCGGGATACAACCTCGTGTCGGTGCCGCTCGCCGCGGGAGTTCTCGCACCGATCGGGTTCGTGCTGCCGATGTCGGTCGGGGCGATCCTCATGTCGGTCTCCACGATCGTCGTCGCACTCAACGCACAGCTGCTCCGCCGACTCGATCTGCGCCCGGAGTCTGTGATCGGCAGCGCACGCTAGAGCCGGGTGCGCGACCGGGACTCAGTCGCCGCCCTTGCCGTTGCCGTTTCCTTTGTCGTTCCCTTTGTCGTTTCCCTTGTCGTTTCCGTTGTTGTTGCCCGGTCCGGAGTTCCCCTCATCCGGGTTCTCCTCACCGCCGTCGACCGTGCCGGTCGTCGGAGCGGTGGTCGTCTCGGGGGCGGGCTCCACGACGGGCTCGGGCTGAAGGTCTGCACGGACCAGATCGATCCTGGTCTGGATCCCCGCCGCCCGCTCAGCACTGACGGACCCGTCGGCGAGCGCAGCATCCAGCTGCTGCTGCAGCTGATCGAGTTCCGCCAGCGCGGTCGCGGCATCCCCGGCCGCCGCCGCATCCGCGATGGCGATCACGGTGGTCTGCAGCTCGGTCGAGACCGCGCTCGAGATCTCGCTCGATGTCACGGCGCAGCCGGCGAGAATCCCCGCGGAGACCGCGAGAGCGGCAAGGAAGGCCGTCACCCGGGTCTTCACGGCGACACCTCGTCCATCAGGTCGTTCAGGTGGGTGTCCAGCGGCTCCTCCAGCTGCGGCAGCGTGGGCTGTGCGGGCGGCGCCGAGGAGGCGTTGATCCCCACGACGATCGCCACCGCCGCCATCACCGCGAGGGCGGCCGCGACGATGATCACGGTGAGCCGACGACGGGACGAGGGCTTGGCGGTGCGTTCATCCGGACGAACCGTGCGTGCTGACCGGACCGCCGACGGCGTCTCGGCGACCGAGTCGCTGATGACCGTGGTCGGAGCTGTCCGAGGCGACGGCACCGGAGGTGCGGACGGAAGCACGAGGGTCGCATCGACCGCGTCCGGTGACGCTTCGGCCGGGCCGGAGTCCGCCGCCACTGCGGCCTGTGCCGTCACAATGGCCGTCGCATCGGGCTCGGCGTCGGCGGCATCCAGCGCGCGGCCCCGCGTCGCGACATCCAGCGCACTCGGACGATCCTTCGGATCGATCGACGTCATCGCGCTCAGCAGCGAACGCCATCCGTAACCCCAGTCCCCCGGAATCGGCGGGGGCGTCGACAGCCGTGCGGCGATGGATTCGGCGGGCGTCCGCTGGGGGAAGGCACGCTGCCCCGAGAGCGATTCCAGCAGCACCAGGCCCAGGCTGTAGATGTCGGATGCCGGCGTCGGATCGTGTCCGCGCACCTGCTCGGGCGCGATGTAGGCAGCGGTGCCCATGGCGGTTCCCGGAGTCGTGACGCGCGCCGTGTCGGCCAGGTATGCGATCCCGAAATCGGCGAGCACCGCGCGGAAGGTGTGCTGCGGCGTCAGCGGCGGGCGCAGCAGCACGTTGGCCGGCTTCACGTCGCGGTGCACGATGCCCGACGCGTGCACGACGTGCAGCGCTTCGCCGAGATCTGCTGCCAGCGCGGCGGCATCCGGAGAGCTGATCGGGCCTTTCCTGATCCGCTCGGCCAGCGTCCCTCCGTCGATGTACTCCATCACGAGATACGAGCGCTCGCTCTCGGAGAGCTGCGCGTCGAACAGCGTGACCAGCGCGGGATGGCTCAGCGAGGCCAGGAGCCGCTTCTCGGACTCGCGGCGGGCGGCGTCGGCGTCTTCGGCGGTGTCCATCCAGAACACCTTGACCGCGACGGTGCGCTCGAGTGCCTCGTCGAAGGCCCGCCAGACCGAGCCCATGCCGCCCTCGCCGATCAGCTCTTCGAGCCGATAGCGTCCATCGAGCAGTTCACCGGACCGGGCGGGGCCGGTCGGCCTGAGATCAGTCATCCAGTCCATGATCCCACGCGGGGTCCGACGGTGCCGGGCTGTTGACAGCGTCCCGCTGTGCGTGCGACGCACGCGGCAGGATCGCGGCGGTCGGGCTCAGGTCACCTGGATCAGTGTGCGCTGCCACCCGGTGGAGCCGTCGGGGGCGATCGGCGCCCGCTCCTCGATCTGCAGCTCCCCGTTCCTGTTCACGGCGCGGACCGCGACGTAGTGGGAGCCGGGGGTGGCGTCCCAGTCGACGAACCACTGCACCCAGGTGTCGTCGTTGATCGGCGCCGACAGCGTGGCGGACTGCCATCCGCCCTCGTCGATGTTGACCTCGACACGCTCGATTCCGACCGTCTGCGCCCAGGCGACGCCGGCGATGGGCGTGCGTCCGGCCGCGACGGGCGTGCCGGTCCTCGGTGTATCGATGCGCGACGAGAACTTGATCGGCGCCTGCGCACTGTAGCCGCGCGGCGTCCAGTACGCCTCGTCGTCGGCGAACGTCGTCACCTTGAGCTCGGTCAGCCACTTGGTCGCCGACACGTAGCCGTACAGGCCGGGCACGACCATGCGAACCGGGAACCCGTGCTCGAGCGGCAGGGGCTCGCCGTTCATGCCGACCGCGAGAATCGCGTCCAGTCCGTCGTCGGTGAGTGATTCGAGCGGGGTCCCCGCCGTGAACCCGTCGACACTGCGGGAGAGCACCATGTCGGCACCCGAGCGCGGTCCTGCCAGCCGGAGCACATCGCGGACGGGCACACCGAGCCAGGTCGCGTTGCCCAGCAGCTGGCCGCCGACCTCGTTCGAGACGCAGGTGAGGGTGATCGCGTATTCGTCCACTCCCATGCCGACCAGGTCGTCGAAACTCAGCTCGATCCGCTCGTCGACCATGCCGTCGATGACGAGTCGCCAGGTACCGGGGTCGACGGAGGGAACCGTGAGCGCGGTGTCGACGCGATAGAAGTCCGCGTTGGGTGTGAACAGCGGTGACAGGCCGGGGATGTCGAGTTCTGCTCCGTCGGGCACGGTGACGGTCGACCGCGCCGCCGGAAGCGCGAGCGCGCTGCGCACGGCGGAGATCGACGACGCCGTCGCATTGATGAGCGCGCGAGCGCCGATTCCGACGACGGCCGCGGATGCGGCGGCGATGGCGGTGACGCGGAAGAACATGCGCCGGTCGACGGAGGCCGCAGCGCCCTTCTCGTGGACCGTCGGCCGCTCTGCGGGCAGCGTATCGGGGGCTTCGCCGGCAACCGCGGGCGCAGCATCCGCCGCCGCCCACCGGCGGAGCCGCCCGACGAGGAACCAGAGGACGAGGCATCCGGCGATCGTGCCGGCGATCGGCGGGAGGAAGGCGAGCGGCGTGGCGCCGGCGCGAGTCACGATCGCCGCCAGCGAGAGGCCGCCGGCGATCACCAGAGCCGCGACTCCCAGCGGCGGCCTGAGGTACTGCGCCACGCCCGCAGCGGCCGATGCGACCAGCACGGCGAGGGCGAGCCCGATCAGCAGCGCGATCTTGTCGTACTCCCCGAAGGTCGCGATCGCGAACTCCTTGAACGGCTGGGGCACGATGTCGATGACGAACGACCCGACCGCGAGGATCGGGCTGCTCTCGCGCGCGACCAGCAGCGCGACGAGTTCGGCGGCCGCGAGGAAGACCGCCGCGCTCACGACTCCCGCGACCGCGGCCAGCGCCCAGAATCCGAGCGTCCTGCGACGCATCCTCTTCGCCATGGCCGGCCTCCGCATCCGCAGGGTGGCCCCCACATCACCTCTTGTTCGTCGCGCGGCGGTTTTCGGATGGTTCGCGGGACGCGGCCCGGTGCGGTCACGCGCTAGAGTCGCCGCGGTCCGGCGCGGTCACGCGCTAGCGTCGAGACATGGCCGTCAGGATCCGGGTCACAACGCGAGACGACACTCGGGCGATCGCGACCGTGCGGATCGAGACCTGGCGCAAGGCCTACGCGGGTCTGGTCGCCCAGGATGTGCTCGATCGCATGGACGTCGATCGCGAGGCGCTGCGACGTGCGGAGCTGTGGGACGACTACCACGGCGACCCGCGCGGCGCCGAGGTGCTCGCCGAGGTCGACGGCGAACTCGCGGGCTGGGCGCTGTTCGGCCCGTCGATCGACGCGGATCTTCCCGATGACGGACAGGTGTACGCGATCTACGCTCTCCCGGCTTTCTGGTCGGCGGGGGTCGGGCATGCCCTGATGATCGATGCCGAAGCCCGCCTGCGCGCCGCCGGGTTCACCCGCGCTCATCTCTGGGTGCTCGAAGGCAACGACCGCGCAGCATCCTTCTACGAACGCCACGGATGGCGCGAGGACGGCATCTTCCGGGATGACCCCGAACTCGTCGGCGGCGACCCGCCGAGGGCGCTGCGCGACATCCGGCGCGTCCGCGACCTCTCGGAGCAGCCCGTCTGACGGCGGGGTCGGCCCCCGCGAACCTCCTCAGCCTCCGGCGACAGCGCCGCTTTCGGCCGCCTCGAGGTCGGCTGCTTCCGCCGCCGCGGTGATGCTGTTGGCCATCCCGGCGAAGATGAAGCCGTGGAACGGCAGCACCGCGAGCCAGTACAGGCGGCCGGCAAGCCCCAGCGGGAAGAAGACCGCCCGCTGGTCGTAGCGCGAGCCGTCGCCGTCGGGGGTGGCGCGCAGCTCGAGCCACGCCTTGCCCGGCACGAGCATCTCCGCTCGGAGCCTCAGCAGCGAGCCCGCCTCGATCGCTTCGACCCGCCAGAAGTCCACCGCATCGCCGACGAGCAGCCGGTCGCGGTGGCGTCTTCCGCGCCGCAGCCCCACGCCGCCCACGAGCTTGTCCATCCAGCCCCGGATCGCCCACAGCAGCGGGTTGGAGTACCACCCGCGCTCGCCGCCGATCCCCTGGATGACCCGCCACAGCGACTCCGGTGAGGCAGAGGTCTCGGCCGTGCGTATGTCGGTGAAGACCACCTGCCCCGCCCAGTCGGGGTCGTTCGGAAGCGGATCGCTCGGCACGCCCAGCACGTCGGCGTCCTGCCAGCTCGTCTCGATCTCGTCTACCTCGACCCGACGCAGCGCGAGGCCGACGGCCGTGCGGTAGGGCGTCAGGCCGCCCTCGGGACGCGGGATGAATGCGTCCACGCCGTGGTCCTTGACGATGCACTCGTTCTGGAGGGATTCCACGAGCGGCATCGCGACGACCCGCGGGATCGGGGTAACGAGATTCACCCAGTGCGACGCGAGCCGCGGCGTCAGCACCGGCAAAGCGGCGATCGCGCGCTGCGGCAGGCCCGCCTCGACGGCGTAGCCGTTCATCATCTGCCCGTATCGCAGGACGTCGGGGCCGCCGATGTCGACGGCCTCGTTCACATCGGCGCTCACGCGGGCGGCCCCGAGCAGGTAGTGCAGCACGTCGCGGACCGCGATCGGCTGGATGCGGTTGCGCACCCACTTCGGCGCGGGCATGTAGGGCAGCACCTCGGTGAGATGGCGCACCATCTCGAACGACGCCGACCCCGACCCGATCACGACCCCCGCCTGAAGGACGAGGGTCGGCACGCCGCTGTCCAGGAGGATCCGACCCACCTCCACGCGAGAGCGCAGGTGCGGGGACAGCGGGACGTTCTCGGGATGCAGACCGCCGAGGTACACGATGCGCCCGACGGATGCCGCAGCCGCCGCCTGCGCGACCGTCGTCGCGGCAGCACGGTCCGCTGCCTCGAACCCCCGGCCGGCGCCCATCGAGTGCACCAGGTAGTAGAGCACGTCGACATCGCGGACGGCGTCGCCCACCGCATCCGCGTCGGTCGCATCGCCCTCCACGACCTCGACCCTGCTCCCCCAGTCGAAGGCCGAGACGCGGGTGGCATCACGGGCGAGAACCCTCACCCGGTAGCCCGCGTTGAGCAGCCTGGGCACCAGCCGCCCGCCGAGGTATCCGGTCGCGCCGAGCACGAGGACCAGCCGGGCGAGGCCGTCGTCGCGCGGCAGGGCGCGAAGGGCGTCCTCCCGTCCGGTCGGGGCGGTGAGATCGGTCATCCTCCGACGCTACGCCCGGCCGAGCGGGGCAGGGCCGTCCGACGACAGATGCATGCCGAAGGCCTGGACGCCCCGGTGCGAGGGCAGCGGGACGAATCCGACGCGCGGGTAGAAGGCGACGGCGCCCTCGTTGTCGGACGATGCGACCAGATGCAGTCCCGCCACGCCCCGCTCGCGAAGTGCCGTGACGAGCGCGTCGATCAGTCGCCGGCCCCACCCCTGGCCCTGGAGCTCGGGCAGCAGATCGATGTGCAGATGGGCGGGGTACGCGGCTCCGTACGGCTCGGACCCGCCGTGGCGACCGTACGCGTAGATCAGCGTGCGGTCCTGGCGCGTCCGCGCCACCTCGGGCTTCGGCCACCGCGCACCGTGCTCCGGCCACCACTCCTGCGCGAACCAGTCCTCGAACTGAGGCGTGTCGGGCGCGCAGACGATGTAGCCCGCGACGCGGCCGTCGTCGGTCTCCACGACGAACGCGAGGTCGGGATGCCGGTGCACGTACGGCAGGACGAAGATCTCGGCCCAGATCGAGTCGTCGTCGAAGACACCGGTCGCATCGCCGCCGGCATCCGCTGTCCGCAGGCAGATCTCCGCTACGGCGGCCTCGTCGCCGCGGCGGAAGGAGCGGATGTGCGGCATCCGTCGAGTCTAGGACCGGGGCGATCCGACGACGGCGGCTCGGTCACTGGCGGATGCCGGTTCGACGGCCGCGTCGATGATGCGGTCGTCTCGCGTGTAGATGTTCATCGACGAACCACGCAGGAAGCCGACGAGCGTGAGTCCCGCGGACGCTGCCAGCTCGACCGCGAGCGACGACGGCGCCGACACCGCGGCAAGCATCGGGATGCCGGCCATCACGGCCTTCTGAACGAGTTCGAAGCTGGCCCTCCCTGACACCTGCAGGACCGTTCCGCGCAGCGGCAGGCGATCGTTCAGAACCGCCCAGCCGATCACCTTGTCGACCGCGTTGTGCCGGCCGACGTCCTCGCGCAGCACCAGCAGCTCCCCCGTCGACGCGTCGAACAGAGCGGCCGCGTGGAGGCCACCGGTCTTGTCGAAGACGGCCTGCTGGGCACGGAGCGCGTCGGGGAAGCCCGTGAGGGTGGCCGCGTCGACGGTGACGGCATCGGCCGCCACGTCGTACATCGACACGGTCTCAACCGCGTCGATCGACGCCTTGCCGCACAGTCCGCAGGAGCTCGTGGTGTAGAACGCACGGGCGAGTTCCGGGTCGGGCGGGCTGACGCCGGGTGCGAGGGTCACGTCGAGGATGTTGTAGGTGTTGCCGTCGCTCGGCGCGCCCACCGAGATGGTCGCAAGCGCACCACCGGTGCCCGGTCCGCCGCAGTGGATCGCCGAGCGGAACTGGTCGCCGCGGGAGATCACACCCTCCGAGACGAGGAATCCTGCGGCCAGCTCGACGTCGCTGCCCGGAGTGCGCATCGTCACGGCGAGCGAGAGACCGCCGACACGGATTTCGAGCGGCTCCTCGACCGCGAGCGTGTCCGAGCGGCGCACTGCTTCAGCGCCCACCGTGAGCTTGGTCACGGGGCGTCGCACGGTGATCCGACCCATGGCGTCAGCCTACGCTCGCTGTCAGTGCCGGGCTTCGCAGGAGTCGCTGTGGTTCCGTTCGAAACTCCCACTCCGAGAAAGCGGCTCCCCGCCCGAAGGCGAGGAGCCGCTCTCTCGGGGTGGAGGCTGCTACTTCAGCGCCTTGTGGCCCTTGTACTGCATGGCGTCGGCGCCGCCGCCCTTGCCCTTGGCGGTTCCAGGAACAGCGGAGGACGTCATCGCGAACGTCAGGGTCGCGTGGGCGATGGCATCCGCCATCTGCTCGAGCACCAGCGGGTTGATGTTTTCGATGTCGTCGCAGGCCGCGTGGTAGCACGGGTCGTACGCGTCACCGGCGGTTCCGCCGTAGATCGCCTGCTGCTCGGCGCTCTTGATGTCCTCGGCTCCGGTGAACAGGCCGCCGGCCGGGATGCCGTTCTCGATGAAACCGAAGTAATCCGAGCGTCCGTCGAACGCGGTGGGCTCGGTCGGGAGACCCTGCGACTCGAAGTAGTCCACGAACACGTCTTCCACCACGTTGGAGCCGGTCGGTCCCTTGGTTCCGAAGGCGTCACCGTCACCGTCGTAGACGAATCGCACGAAGTTCGGTGATCCGACCATGTCGAAGTTCAGGTTCACGGCGTGATCCTTGATCTCCTTCTTGGTCAGCTGCGCGACGTAGTAATCGGATCCGATGAGACCGTCCTCTTCGCCGCTCCAGAACGCGAAGCGGACCCGGTTGACCGGCTGGATTCCCAGCTCGGCCATCTGCACCGCAGTCTCGAGGATCGCGGCGGTGCCGGATCCGTTGTCGTTGATGCCCGGGCCCTCCGGCACGCTGTCGAGGTGTCCGCCGACGACGACGGTGCGGTCGGTGCGTCCGCCCGTGTCAGCGAGGACGTTGAAGGTTTCAACTGTCTCGACGTGCGCATCGAATGCCAGTCGCATCGTGAGTCCTGCGGTGGTCGCGAGGGCTTCACCGAGTGCGAAGGTGGTGCCCACGACCGGCAGGGGGAAGATCGGCGGGTCGAGCGTCCCCTGGAGAAGCCCAGAGCGGTCCTCCGCAGGGTCGACATTGCCCTGGTTGAAGATGATGACGCCGTCCGCTCCCGCTTCGAGCGCGTTCTGCGCCTTCTCGCGGAAGGTGCAGGTGCCTCGTTGGATCAGGGCGATGTTCCCGTCGGGGAATCCGGCGAAGTCGCTGTCTTCACATCCGCTGGTCGATGCGCGGTCGCCTGTCAGATTGACGTCGACGACGGTCACGGCGGCCGTCACATCTCCCTCGGACGCGAAGGCCATTTCGGTGTAGTCGGTGTTGTAGACGTAGGTCGCCGGGGTCGGCCCCGTCTGGGCGAGGACAGCGGTGTCCACGATGGTCTTGTCGTAGCTGAAGGGCTGACGCCACGGTTCGTATCCCGCGGCACGCAGCTGTTCCTCCACATACTCGGCGGATGCCACATGGCCCGACGTTCCGGCGGCGCGGTTGCCGTCGTTCGCGGTGGCGATCGCCTGAAACTCCTCGAGGTGGTCGATGATGCCCTCGGCCGATACCGCATCACGCAGCGCCTGCGTATCCGTGCCCTTGGCGGCTTGCGCGGGCAGTGCCACTCCCGCGACGATCATCGCTCCGGCTGCGATCGAGGCTCCTATGCCTATTCCTAGCCTTCGTCCTTCGAACATGTATTTCTCCTTGTAAGAGGTGAACAGTCCGAGCCCTCATCGTCGAGAGCCCGACTTGCACGACCCTACCTTCGGGTTCGAGGCGGTGGAAGGTCGCTGGGCGGATCAGCCGAGGGAAGGTCGGCGGGCGGGTCGCCGGATACCCTGAAACCATGGCATCCCGTCAACGCATCGACGTCATCGTCGCGGCATCGGCGACGCCGTGATCACAGTGGAGGCGCACCTCGCGTCGATCCTGACCGCGGTGCCGCCCGTGGATGAGGTCACCGTGTCGATCACGGAAGCCCGGGGCAGCACACTGCGAACGGCGGTTCGCGCGGCTGTGGATCTGCCTCTGTTCGACAACTCCGCGATGGACGGGTTCGCCGTGCGCTTCGCGGAGGTCGCGGCGGCGAGCGCCGCCGCGCCCGTCACCCTCCGCGTCGTCGCCGATCTGCCCGCCGGGTCTGCCCTTGACCCGCCTCTCGCGCGCGGCGAAGCCGTGCGGATCATGACGGGCGCGCCGCTGCCCACGAGTGCCGACACCATCGTGCCCTTCGAAGCGACCGCGGGAGGACTGGCCGACTCGCTCGGCGAGGTGCGGGTCGTACAGGCCCCGCGGCAGATCGGGGCGCACATCCGCCGCCAGGGCGAGGACGCGATCGCAGGCTCCGAACTCGTGCCCGCAGGCATCGAACTGGGCCCGCCCCAACTGGCTGCGATCTCAGCGGCCAACGTCGCGTCGGTGACGGTCAGCCGCCGCCCTCAGGTGGCGGTGATCTCTACGGGAACCGAGCTGCGCCCGCCAGGCTCCCCCCTGGCCCGCGGACAGATCCCCGAGTCGAACTCTCTCCTCCTGGCATCCCTCGCGCGAGAGGCCGGCGGCGAGATCGTCCTGCAGACGACCGTCGCCGACGTCGACGACGACCTCCGCAGGGCCCTCTCCGAGGCCGTGGCACTCGGCGCGGATGCCGTGATCACCTCGGGCGGCATCAGCGCAGGCGCATACGAGGTCGTCAAGACCGGCGTCGCCGGGATGCGCTTCGTCCAGGTCGCGATGCAGCCCGGACGGCCGCAGGGTTTCTCCGAAGGACCCCCTCTGGTGTTCGGCCTGCCCGGCAATCCGGTGAGCGCTGCGGTCTCGTTCGAGGTCTTCGTGCGTCCGGCGCTGCTCGCGATGCAGGGTCGCGCGCGTGTCCACCGGCGGATGCTGCGCCTTCCGGCCGCGGCAGGCTGGCGGGCCCCGCAGCAGCGCCGTCAGTATCTTCCGATCGCGTTCGTCGACGGCGGTGTGGCGCCGGTCGGCGCCGGCGGGTCGCATCTGGCGGTCGCTCTCGCACGGGCAGAGGGATACGCGGTGATCCCGCCCGAGGTCGATGAGGTCCTTCCCGGCGACGTCGTCGACGTTCTGCTCCTATCGTGAGCGAGAGCGAGCTCGGCGCGATCCTCCTCGCGGGCGGCCGCGGCTCCCGCATGGGCGGCATCCGCAAGCCACTGCTCGAGGTGGGCGGCCGCACGCTGCTGGATGCCGCGATCACCGCCGCGCGGCGTGCGGGCTGCGACCCGATCGTCGGCGTCGGCGACCCCTCTCTCGCGATCAGCGCGGCCGCGACAGCGATCGCCTGGGTCCGAGAGGACCCGCCGTTCGGCGGACCCGCCGCCGCGATTCTGGCAGCGCTCCCGCTCATTCCGGCACCGCGCACAGTCGTGCTCGCATGCGACCTCGTGCACCCCGAGGATGCCGTCGCGGCGCTCCGTCAGGCGAATTCCGGCCCGGATGGGGTGTGCCTCGAAGATCGCTCGGGGCGACGACAGTGGCTGACCGCGATCTACCGCACGGAGGCGCTGCGCTCGGCCGCTGCGGGTCTCGAGGACGCCGGTGCCGGCGCATCCGCGGCCACGCTGCTCGGTGGGCTCTCGGTCGCCACGCTCTCCCCGCCGGGCGGCGGCGAGGATCTCGCCTTCGACATCGACACGTGGGACGATCTCACCGAGGCGCGAAGGAGGAACCCATGACCGAGCATCTGCCGCCGGAGGCACTGGACGAGTGGGCCGCGGCGCTCAGCGAGCTCCTGGGACTCGACGAGGCCGACATACCCATCACACTCATCCTCGATCTCGCCCGCGATGCCGCCGTGGGAGTCGCCCGCCCGGCGGCACCGCTCAGCGCGTTCGCGGCCGGACTCGCCGCCGGCAGAGCCGGAGGAACCCCCGAGGATGTGCGCCGCGTCGTCGGCGAGGTCAGTTCGCTCGCGGCCGGGTGGCGCACGGACGACTGATCAGGCTGCTGCTCCGCGGCGCTCGAGACGCACGATCACCGATTTGGACGTCGGCGTCCCGCTGACGTCGGCGACCGAGTCCAGGGGCACGAGAACGTTCGTCTCGGGATAGTACGCCGCGGCGTTTCCGCGCGGTGTGGAGTACGCGACGATGCGGAACTCCTCGGCACGGCGCTCCACCCCATCGCGCCACTCCGAGACGAGATCGACGATGTCGTTCTCTTGGAAGCCGAGCTGCTGAATGTCCTTCGGGTTGACCATGATCACGCGCCGGCCACCGTGGATGCCGCGGTAACGGTCGTCCTTGCCGTAGATCGTGGTGTTGTACTGATCGTGAGAGCGCAGGGTCTGCAGCAGCAGCCGCCCGCGCGGGATGAACGGGTACTCGAGCGGATTCGCCGTGAACATCGCCTTGCCCGTCGCCGTGGCGAAGCTGCGGCCGTCGCGCGGACCGTTCGGCAGGAACAGCGTGCGGCCCTTCTCGATCCTCTGCTCGAAGTCCTCGAACCCCGGGATGACGGCTGCGATGTGACGGCGGATGAGGGCGTAGTCTCCCTCGAGCGCCGCCCAGTCTGCCCGTGGGACCGATTGCGGATGCCGCGGCCCGCCGTGCTCGGGAAGCGGTGCACCGAGATGCGCGTGATCCACGGCCGGAGCGTCGGATTGGATCCCGACGTGCTCGGGCTGGCCGAAGTCGACATCGACCGCACTCTCGCCGTCGATCTGCGGCTCGAACCGGCTGCCCGTGTCCGACCCGAACAGCTGCGCACAGAGGCGCGCGATGATCGCGACCTCGCTCAGCATGTCGTCCGCCGGCGGAACCAGCTGCCCGCGTGATGAGTGGACGGCGCTCATCGAGTCCTCCACGGTCACGCGCTGCTCGCCGCCTCCGCGGCGGTCGCGATCCGTGCGGCCGAGCGTCGGCAGGATGATCGCGCGCTTTCCGGTCACGACGTGCGAGCGGTTCAGCTTCGTCGACACCTGCACGGTGAGGTCGACGTTCTGCAGGGCGGCCTCCACGACTCTGGTGTCGGGGGTGGCCGAGACGAAGTTCCCGCCCATCGCCATGAAGACGCGCGCCGAGCCGTCCCGCATCGCGCGGATCGCCTCGACGGTGTCGTGTCCGTGCGCTCGCGGGGCGGTGAACGCGAATTCGCGGTCGAGCGCGGCGAGGAAGTGCTCCGACGGCTTCTCGTAGATGCCCATGGTGCGGTCGCCCTGAACGTTCGAGTGACCGCGCACGGGGCAGACGCCGGCGCCCGCACGGCCGATGTTTCCCTGGAGAAGCAGCACGTTCACGACGTCTCGCAGAGTCGCCACCGCGTGCTTGTGCTGCGTCAGCCCCATCGCCCAGCAGACGATCGTGGCCTTCGACTGCCGCACCCGCTCCGCCACGCGACGCAGCGCCTTCTCGGGCACTCCGGTGGCCGCCACCAGCTCGCGCCACGGCACCGCCGCGACCGCGGCTGCATACTCCGCGAAGCCCGTGGTGTGCTCGTCGACGAACGCATGATCGATCACGCCGCCTTCGCGCTCCTCGGCCTCCAGCAGGTGCTTTCCGATCGCCTGGAACAGCGCCTGGTCACCGCCGAGCCGGATCTGCACGAACTCGTCGGCGAGCTTCTTACCCCCGAGGATCACACCGCGGGGAGTCTGCGGGTTCTTGTACCGGATCAGCGCGGCCTCGGGAAGCGGGTTCACCGCGACGATCGTCGCCCCGTTGTCCTTCGCCTTCTCCAGTGCGCTCAGCATGCGCGGGTGGTTCGTCCCGGGGTTCTGGCCGGCGACGATCAGCAGATCAGCTTTGTGGATGTCCTCGATCGAGACCGTGCCCTTGCCGATCCCGAGAGTCTCGGTCAGCGCCGAGCCGGAGGATTCGTGGCACATGTTCGAGCAGTCCGGCAGGTTGTTCGTGCCGAGGCCCCGCACGAGCAGCTGATAGAGGAACGCAGCCTCGTTCGAGGTGCGGCCGGATGTGTAGAAGATCGCCTCGTTCGGATCGTCCAGGCCACGCAGCGCGTCGGCGACCTCGCGGAGCGCGTCGTCCCACGAGATCGGGCGGTAGTGCGTCGCACCCACTTCCAGGATCATCGGCTGTGTCAGTCGACCCTGCTGACCCAGCCACCAGTCGTCGTGCCCGCGCAACTCATCGATCGAGTGCTCAGCGAAGAACTCCGGCGTCACCCGGCGGATAGTCGCCTCCTCGGCCACGGCCTTCGCGCCGTTCTCGCAGAACTCCGCGATGTGGCGCTTGTCCTCCTCCGGCCACGCGCATCCGGGACAGTCGAACCCGTCTTTCTGATTGACCCGCAAGAGCGTCTGGACAGAGCGCTTGACGCCCATCTGAGCGTTCGAGACCTGCAGCGCGTGCAGCACGGCGGGCACGCCCACCGCGACCTTCTTGCGGCCGGTGACGTGGACGTCGGACTCGTCGATGTCTGCTTTCGGGGGCTTCGTCGCCATGCATCTCATGCTACGCCCGAGATCGCATGGGTACCTATCTCAATAGGTATTCACAGCGTGCCGGGCGTGACCTCCGGATGCAATCGGAGCGCTCAGCGCCGCCCCGTGCCGAACATTCCGCGGATGACTCCGTTGAGGATCGTCTGCGTCGACTTGGAACCCAGGATCTGCTCGAGCGGGGACTTCTGGCTCGAGCGTGTCGTGCGCGTGGTGCTCGACGTCTTCTTCAGCAGCCGCTCGTACTCCGCCTGCGCCTTCTTGTCGGCGGCCGCTTTCGCCTTGTCGATCGCGGCCTGCTGCTTGGCGAACTCGGCGTCCGCCTTCGCCTTCGCCAGCGCCGCCTCCTCGGCGGCCGCGGCTTCGCTGGCGGCGTTCATCCGGGCGGTCAGGATCTCGCGCGCCGACTCGCGGTCGATCGCCGTTCCGTACTTCGGCATCAGGGGGGATGCCGCCACCGCCGCGTCGATCGCGGCATCCGGTGTGGGCGACATGAGGCCCTGCGGAGCGCGCAGGCGCGTCCACGCGACCGGGGTCGGAGCACCCTTCTCGCTCATGACGGTGACGATCGCCTCGCCCGTGCCGAGCTCCTGTAGGACGCGCTCCAGGTCGTACCCCGAGCGCGGGTAGGTGCCGACGGTCGCGCGCAGCGCCTTGGCGTCATCGGGCGTGAACGCACGCAGAGCATGCTGCACCCGTGATCCCAGCTGAGCGAGAACGTCGGAGGGCACGTCCTTCGGCGTCTGCGTCACGAAGAAGACGCCGACGCCCTTCGAACGGATGAGTCGCACGGTCTGCACGATCGCGGAGGTGAAGTCCTTCGACGCGTCCTTGAAGAGCAGGTGAGCCTCGTCGAAGAAGAACACGAGCTTCGGCTTGTCGAGGTCGCCGACCTCGGGGAGGATCTCGAACAGCTCGGCGAGCAGGTACATCAAGAAGGTCGAGAACAGCGCCGGCTTGTCGGCGACGCCCGGAACCTCCAGCAGGCTGATGATGCCCCGTCCGTCGGGCGCCGAGCGGAGGAACTCCTTCACGTCGAACTCCGGTTCGCCGAAGAAGACGTCCGCACCCCCGTCGGCGAACGTGATGAGCTCGCGCAGGATGACGCCGGCCGTCGCGGCCGAGAGACCGCCCAGGTCCTTCAGCTCGACCTTGCCCTCGTCGCTGGTCAGGTAGCTCAGCACGGCCCGCAGGTCGGAGAGGTCCACGAGCGCGAGTCCCTTCGCGTCGGCGTAGTGGAACACCAGTCCGAGACTCGACTCCTGGGTCTCGTTCAGGCCCAGCACCTTGCTCAGCAGGAGCGGCCCGAACCCCGACACGGTCGCCCGGACCGGCACGCCCTTGCCGATGCCGCCGAGGGCGTAGTACTCCGTGACCGACGCCTCGGGCTGCCAGTCCTGGCCGATCGCCTGCGTTCGCGCGAGGAGCTTCTCGTTGGACTCCCCCGGCGTCGCGACGCCCGACAGGTCGCCCTTGATGTCAGCCGCGAACACCGGAACGCCCTTCGCGGCCAGCTGCTCGGCGAGCCCCTGCAGCGTGCGGGTCTTGCCCGTTCCGGTCGCGCCGGCGACGAGTCCGTGTCGGTTCATCATGCCGAGGGGAATGCGGATCTGCGCCTCCGGCACCGCGGCGCCGTTCATGAGTGCACCGAGGTCGAGGGTGGTCGCGGTGAAGGTGTAGCCGGCGATCACGGCCTTGACCTGGTCCTCGTCGAGCGGGCCGTCCGAGGGTTGTGTCGGCGCGGCAGCTGCGGTCGCCGGCGCGGTCCCGGTCTCCGAGCTGGTCGACGGGTCGGTCGCCGGCGCCGTCCCGGTCCCCGAGCTCGTCGGGGGGTCGGTCGCCGGCGCGGTCCCGGTCCCCGAGCTGGTCGAGGAGTCGGTCGCCGGCTGCGGCGCTTTGACGGGCTCGGCGACCGCGGGTGCGGAAGCCGCAGGGGTGGTGACACGCGCCCTGGCGGCATCCGCCTCGGCTGCGGCGAGCGCCGCCCTGGCCTGCGCCGCCTTCAGCTGAGCCTCGGCAGCTTCGGCCTCGGCGCGAAGCCGGGCGAGCTCCGCCTGTGCTGCGGCGACGGCGGGATCGGTGGTGTCGGGCGCGCTCATGCGCACAGCCTACTGAGGGGTCAGAGCCGGGTACTCCGCGCGAACCCTGCGCTCGCGCACCAGCACGGGAGCGAAGACTCCGGCGACCAGCAGCACCACTCCCACCCCGATCAGCGCGCCGCCGATGGTGTCGCTGAGCCAGTGGGCATGCACGGCGGTGCGGCTGAGAGCCATCAGCAGAACGTACGCGATGCCGACCAGCAGCACCCACAGGCGGGGGAAGAGGATGACGGCGGCTGTGGCGAGCGTGGCGGCGTTGGCGACATGCCCGGACGGGAACGAGCCGTAGTCCACGATCACGATGATGTCTTCCGGGCGCGCGCGGCCGAAGACGTGCTTGGCGATCTGCACTGCTCCGGCCGAGGCGGCCTCCGCCGTCAGAAAGAACGCGGCAGACCACGGGCCGTCGCAGCAGGATCAGCGCGAGCGCCCCTATGAGCGGGACCACGAGGACGCCGAACCACCCGCCGCCGATCCAGTCCATCACCCTCGCGAACCCGGTGAGGAAGACGATGGGGTTCTGCACCAGCACCGAGTTCCACCACGTGTCGAACGGAAAAGGCGTGGGCTGGAAGAGGATGAGGATTCCGAGGCCGCATGCGACGACGAGGATCGCCGCACCCACGACGAAAAGCACCGCCCTGGACATGCCCGCCACCCTGGATTTGCTGGTCTGCTCCATCGCCCCATTCTGCCGTCACCGGCCGTGGCGCGCTCGCACCAATTCCGCGTCGGGAGAAGATGGTCGCATGACCCGCGTCGTCGATGTCGTTCGGGCGCTCATCGCGCCGCTGACGCGCACGACCCTGTTCCGGCGATACGCGCCGCGTGTTCTGCCCGCCGTGGAGCGACTGGTCGAGGGCCTGTCCGGCGGTCGTATCCAGCTCAGCGGCCTGCTCGTCCCGTCGCTGACTCTGCACACCCGCGGCGCCAGATCCGGTGAGGCCCGCGACGCACCACTGATGTACACGCCCGACGGCGCGGGTCGCGCGATCGTCGCAGGCACCAACTTCGCGGGAAACCGGCATCCGGCCTGGACAGCCAATCTTCTGGCGAATCCGGATGCCGAGATCTCGGTGCGGGGCAGGCGCATGGCGGTGCACGCCACGCCGATCCCGGATGAGGAGCGCGACGCCACGTGGGCGCGGATCGAGTCCCAGTGGCCGGGCTATCGGCATTACGAGCGCGACTCCGGGCGGACCGTGCGACTCTTCCGTCTGCAGCCCGTCCGCGAGCTGCGCTGAATCAGGGCGTGAGACGAGCGACCGTGCGGGGCCGCACCACGAGCCACAGCGACAGCACCCCGATCGACGAGCACCCGACCATGACGACCGCCATCGTTGTGGGGGTGATTCCGAGATCGTGGGAGATCAGCCCGACCACCGGCGAGATGAAGCCGGCGACGCCGAAGTTCACCGCACCGAGCACCGAGGCCGCCGTCCCCGCGGCCTTGCCGTGCCGGTCCAGCGCGAGCACCTGCACGCACGGGAACGTGAATCCGCAGGCCGTCATGAACACGAAGAGCGGGATGACCGTGCCCCACAGCCCGAAGCCGAGCGTGTCGAACACGATGATCGCGCTCGATGCGAGCACGAGCACGGCGGTCGAGATGGCCATGACCCACTGCGGGCCGTAGCGCGCGGCGAGCCTCGAGGCGGCCTGCACGCCCAGGACCACGCCGAGCGAATTGGCCGCGAACAGCAGACCGTACTGCTGCGCGTCGAAGCCGAAGCTCTCCTGGAAGAGGAACGACGAGGCGGACAGGTAGGAGAACAGTCCGCTGAACGTCATCCCGCCGATGATGAGCACACCGATGAACACGCGGTCGCTGAACACGCTTCGATAGCGCTGCAGGACGGTCGTGCTGCCCTTGTCGCTGCGGCGAGCCTTCGGCAGCGTCTCGGGGATCAGGAACAGCGCGCAGGCGAGCATCACGGCGCCGTAGATCGCGAGCACGACGAAGATGCCGCGCCACGACATCACGACCAGCAGGGCTGAGCCGATCAACGGGGCGATCACCGGGGCGACGCCCGACACGAGCGCCAGGCGCGAGAGCATGACCACGAGACGCCGGCCGCCGAACAGATCGCGGACGATCGCCATCGCGACGACGCCTCCGGCCGCGGCGCCCATGCCCATGCCGACACGAGCCACCATGAGCAGTTCGAGCGTCGGGGCGAGGGCGGCGGCGACACTGGCGACGACGTGCAGCGCCGTCACAGCCAGCAGCGGAACGCGCCGGCCGACCTTGTCGCTGAGCGGACCGACGATGAGCTGACCCAGTGCGAAGCCGACCATCGTGCCGGTGAGAGTCAGCTGGATCGCCGCCGCCGTCGTCTGGAAGTCGGTCTCCAGCACCGGGAAGGCAGGCAGGTACAGGTCGATCGTGAACGGCCCGAGCGCGGTCAGCGCGCCGAGCAGCACGATGTAGAGCACCCGCCGGCGATGCGGAATCGAATCGCCCGGGTGCAGCATGATGGGCGCCGTCGCCGGGTTGCTGCCCAGTGTGCGGATCGCCCCGGTGGTCAGGGCGGGCGGGCGCGGGGCGGATGCCACCGGCGGGGCGGGGGACGCCGTGGGCGCGGACGCGATCGAGTCGGTAGTCGGTGCGGGCGGCGTCGCGGTTTCGGAGTTGCGTAGAGGCTTCTGAGTGGGAATAGACGCGGTTTCGAGCACTGTGATTTCGTTTCGGCGGCGAGGCGGGAGGCGCGTGGGCGGGGTGGTCCGTGTGGTGCGGCACCGGCGCAGAGGGGGATGGTCGAAAGGTCCCGAATCGATTCGACGATTCCTATCGTACCGGATCGCCGCCCCATGCCCCGACGCGAGCAGCTGCTTCGAGCGCTGCTGTCGGTCGGCTCACTGTCGGCGCCTTCCCAGACCTCGTCGCATGCGCTCGAATAGGATGGGTGCACATTCCGCACCGCAGCCCACTCGTTCCCCAGGGCGCCCGAGCCGAGATCACACACATGACCCCGACATCCCCGCGCCCGATCGAGAAGAAGTCGAGCGGCAATCCCGCCACGCAGGCGAAGATCGCCCAGACCGTGAAGCAGCAGCGCGAGCAGAAGCGCCAGGAGAAGCTCGCCGAGTACCAGAAGCAGCTCGCCAAGCGCCGCCGCAGCAAGGCGGTGTGGTGGACGGTCGGATCGCTCGTCGCGGTCGGCGTGATCGCCGCCATCGTCGCGTCCGTGGTGTTCGCGCCGGCGCCGCCGCCGACGCTCAGCCCCGGCAACGGGGACGGCAGCGCGATCGAGGGCGTCGAGACCTTCGAGCACACGGGCAACCACGTCGAGGGCGCCGTCCAGTACGACCAGACCCCGCCGGCGGGCGGGGATCACAACGCCGTGTGGCTCAACTGCGGCATCTACGACCAGCCGGTGCCGAACATCAACGCCGTCCACTCGCTGGAGCACGGCGCCGTCTGGGTCACCTACGACGCCGCGGCGGTGAGCGATGAGGACATCTCCACCCTGCGCGCGCAGCTGCCCTCGAGCTACGTCATCCTGTCCCCGTACGAAGGCATGGACTCGCCGATCACGCTCAGCGCATGGGACGCTCAGCTGAAGCTCGACTCGGCCGATGACCCGCGCGTCTCGGAATTCCTCACCGCATACTGGCGCAACCAGAACGCGCCCGAGCCGAACGCGTCGTGCTCCGGCGCCCTCGACGCTCCGGGCAGGCAGTAGCCGGGATGAGCGACGACGCGCCCGCCGCTTCGGCGCCGCGGCGCTGGGTGATCATCGTTCTGGCGTGCCTCGCGATCGGCGGACTGGCGTTCGCGATCGGGCGGTTCTCGACTTTCGGTGCGTCATCGGTCGCCGCCGCACCGTCCACCGACTCCGCCGAGGCGGGATTCGCCCGCGACATGCAGGTGCACCACGGGCAGGCCGTCGAGATGGCCATGCAGATCTACCGCACCACGGATGACACCGAGCTGCGCACGCTCGCATACGACATCGCAACGGGACAGTCCGCGCAGCGCGGCGAGATGTTCGACTGGCTCGTGCAGTGGGGGCTCCCGCAGGCCGGCGCCCCGCTGATGAGCTGGATGGCCGATGCCGACGGCGCTCACGGAGAGCATGCCGCGGCGTCGGGCGAACCGCTCGATGAGGCGGAGCTCCGCGCCCTGATGGGCATGGCGACGGATGCCGAGCTCGGCGAACTGCGAGACACCACGGGCGGTGAGGCAGACTGCCTGTTCCTCGAGCTGATGATCAGGCATCATCGAGGGCGCGATCCCGATGGCGGAAGCCGTGATCGAGCAGGCCACCGAGCCGCGCGTCCTGACCGTCGCCACCAGCATCAGGAACGGGCAGACGGCCGAGATCGACGCGATGAAGAGCATGCAGGCCCGGCTGGGCTGCGTCGGCTGACCGCGCACCGCGACCGACCTCGTCGCGCCACGCACTGCTCGCTACAGTGAACGGGTGAGCGACCCTCCCGCACCCTCTCGCCGCAGACCCGTTCTGGTGACCATCGCCGTGGTGCTGGTCTACATCGGCGGCGTGGCGAGCGTGGTGATGGGGACGCTGATCCTCCTGAGCCGATACCGCGTCGAACCCGCGCAGGTGCTCCCGGTCTCGCTCCTCGGCGCGGCGGTCATCCTGTTCGGCCTGCTCACGATCGCGGTCGCGTCCGGCGTCTCCCGCGGCCGGCGCCTCGCGCGACTCCTCCTCACGATCTACGTCGGCGTGCAGGTGTCCCTGCACATCGTCACGATCGTCTCCACCGAGTCGTGGGACTGGAGCGCGGCGACCGAGATGGTGGTCGACGCCTTCATCATGATCGCGCTGTGGGCGCCTCCCGGCTCGCGCTACTTCCACGCCGACCGGGTCGATCAGATCGAGGACGTCGCGACGGCCTGATCCCCGGGCGCGGCATGCGCCACCGGGATGGATGACGCCGCGGCGAGCGCCCGCGCGACATACCGGCGGTGGAAGAACCGCACCACCTCGATCGCGCCGATCGTGCAGACCGTGACCACGGCCACGAGGTAGGCGCACTCCTCACCCGGGTCGACGAGCTGGAAGAACTCGGTCGACAGCGGAACGGTGAAGATGATCAGCAGGGCGATGAACATCGCGCCGATCACCAGCACCTTGTAGCGGTTCAGCGGGCGCGAGAGCACCGTGAGCACCCAGATGCCGACGATCGCGAGGATGATGGTCGACCCGGTGCGCAGCTGCGCCTGGTCGACCCCGATCGCCATCGCGCCGAGCGTGTAGAGGGTCAGCGCGATGGCGATGATGACCCCGGACGGGATCGCGAAGCTCAGCGATCGCTTGAGGAACCCGGGCACATACCGCTGCGAGTTGGGCATCAGAGCCAGGAAGAACGCCGGGATGCCGATGGTCAGCCCATCGGTGATCGAGAGCTGTCGCGGCAGGAAGGGGAACTCCAGCACCAGGACGCCGAACAGGATCGCCAGCCCCGTCGCGTAGGCGGTCTTCGTCAGGAACAGCATCGAGACGCGTTCCACGTTCGCGATCACCTGGCGCCCTTCGGCGACGACGTCGGGCAGGTGCGAGAACTGGCCGTCCAGCAGCACCAGGCGGGCGACGGCCTTCGTCGCCGCCGCGCCGGAGTTCATGGCGATGCCGATGTCGGCGGTCTTGATGGCGAGAGCGTCGTTGACGCCGTCGCCGGTCATCGCGACCGTGTGCCCGCGCCCCTGCAGGCCGACGACCATGCGCTTCTTCTGCTCCGGCGTCACCCGCCCGAAGACGGTGTTCGTCTCCAGGATCTCCGCCAGCTCCGCATCGTCGTCCGGGAGCTTGCGCGCGTCGTAGCCCTCCGCCACGTCGAGCCCGACCTCGCGCGCGATCGCGGCGACCGTCCGCGGGTTGTCGCCGGAGATGATCCGGATGCCGACCCCCTGCGTCTTGAAGTAGGCCAGCGTGTGCGCGGCATCCGGTCTGACCTGTTCCCGGAACGTCAGCACGATGGCCGGCACGACCCCGGGCGGAAGCTGCTCGCCGTCGACATCGGCACCGGTGAGGTCGACGGCGGAGTGCGCCAGGACGAGCGTGCGCCGCCCCGTCGACGCGAGTTCGATCACGGTGCGACCGAAGTCGCCGTCCGGGTCGGACGCGGCATCCCCGAACACCATCTCAGGTGCTCCGAGCACCCAGGTGCCGCCCGCGGACGCGAACGACACCGCGCTCCACTTCCGGGCGGACGAGAACGGGATGTACTGCGCGACGACCGCCGGATCTTCGACCGGAAACGGCTGGCGCAGGCACCGGGCGGTGGCGTTGGCATCGGGCGCCGACCCGTACCACGCGAGCGTCGCCTCCCAGCCGGTCGAGGCATCGGCAAGGGGATGGGAACCGTCGAAGACGATGTCGCCGCCGGTGAGGGTGCCCGTCTTGTCCAGGCAGATG
Organism: uncultured Actinomycetota bacterium; assembly: GCA_963717585.1. Taxonomy (GTDB): domain Bacteria; phylum Actinomycetota; class Actinomycetes; order Actinomycetales; family Microbacteriaceae; genus Microbacterium. Next base: position 204,194 of record CAVQWI010000010.1, read on the forward strand.
ACATCCACGCGGGCCAGGCCCTCGACTGCGGGAAGCTCGTTGACCAGAACCTGACGGCTCGCCAGCTTGGCGGCGCCGACGGCGAACGCGATCGAGGTCACCAGCACGAGGCCGAGAGGGATCATGGCGGTCAGGGAGGCGATCGTGTTGACCACCGCCTGCACCCAGGTGCCGCTCTCCCAGGCCTGCACCCAGCCCCCTGCCACCATCATCTGGGCGTTGAGGACGAGGAGGCCGATCGGGCCGATGCCCCAGCCCACCCACTTCAGGACGCGGTCGATCGATGTCCGCAGCTCCGACGACACGAGCGAGAACCGCTTGGCCTCCCCGGCGAACTTGTTCGCATACGAGTCCGCACCGACCCTGGTCACCTGGGCATCGCCCTCGCCCCCCACGACCACCGAGCCCGACAGGGCCTCGTCGCCGTCGCCCTTGTCGACGGGGTCGGACTCGCCGGTCAGCATCGACTCGTCGATCTGCAGGGCGCGCTCGTCGACGACGACCGCGTCGGCGGGCACCTGGTCGCCGGCACGAAGCACCAGGATGTCGTCGAGCACGACCTCAGTGGGCGCGATCTCGAGCTCCTCACCCCCGCGACGCACGCGAGCCAGCGGAGCGTTGAGCAGGGCGAGCCGGTCGAGTGCGCGCTTGGCGCGGAACTCCTGGACGCAGCCGATGACGGCGTTCGCGAACGCGGCCAGGCCGAACAGTGCGTCCTGCCACCTGCCCAGAAGCAGGAGGATCAGGAAGCAGGCGCCGACGATCGCATTGAACAGGGTGAAGACGTTCGCGCTGACGATGTTCCAGACGCTGCGGCTGGAGTCCGGCGTGAAGGCGTTGGTGGTGCCGGTCGCGATGCGCTCGGCGACCGCGACCTGGGTGAGGCCGACCGCCGGATCCACCCGCTCGCGCGGCGCGTCGACGTCGGTCACAGCATCCATGGGTCACACCCTATGTGGGGTGACCCGGGGAGCGCGCGGCCCCGCACGCACTCCCCCGGGTCACTCAGCCCTTCGTCGCGCCGGCGAGGAGGCCCCGCACGAAGAAGCGCTGGAGCGCGAAGAACACGATGAGCGGCACCAGGATCGACAGGAAGGTGCCCGCCGCCTGCAGGAACCACTGGTTGCCCCATGTGCCCGATAGCGAGGCCAGGGATTGGGTCATCGGCAACGACGATGATGGCGCGAATATCGTCGCCACGAGAAGGTCGTTCCACACCCAGATGAACTCCAGGACCGCGAACGACGCCAGCGCGGGCGCCGCGAGCGGGAGGATCATCCGGAAGAAGATCTGTCCGTGCCCGGCGCCGTCCACGCGCGCCGCCTCGATGACCTCGCTCGGGATCTCCGCAATGAAGTTGTGCAGCAGGAACACCGCAAGCGGCAGCGAGAAGATCGTGTGGGCGATCCACACGGTTGCGAAGCTGTGGTCGATCTCACGCAGGTCGAGCCCGGGGAAGATCATCACGTCGTTGATCGTGAGACCTCGCGAGAACAGGCTCAGCAACGGAACCAGCGCCATCTGCAGAGGAACGATCTGCAGGGCGAACACCCCGATGAACAGCAGGTTCTTGAACCGGAAGTCGATCCAGGCGAACGCGTAGGCGAGCAGCGACGCGACGGTGAGCGAGAACGCCACCACCGGGATCGTGATCGCGAGCGAGTTCAGGAACGACTCCGCCAGCGTCAGCGTCGTGCCACCCGACGTCAGCGCGGCCGAGTAGTTGCCGAGCGAGAAGTCGGGATTGGTGAAGACGGTCCACCAGCCCGACGTCTGCGTGTCGGCGGGCGGCCGGAACGAGGTGACGAGCAGGCCGAAGGTGGGGATCGTCCAGAAGAACGCGATGATGATCGCCGCGATCGTCGCGCCCTTGGAGGTGAGGCGCTTCTGCGCCATCTTCTCGTGCTTGCGGGTGTCTCGTGCGAGCTGACGAGCGGTGCGCGGGTCGGCCACCGGCTCGATGGCGACGCTTCCGATGGTCATCGGATCTCCCTCTGCTTACGAATCTGAATCACGTTGAACACGATGAGCGGCACCACGAACAGGAAGAGCACGACCGCCAGTGCGGCCGAGTGGCCGTAGCTCTGGAATCGCTGCTGCTGATTGACCATCTCGAATGCGAGCACCGTCGAGTTGGATCGGCCACCGGTCATGACTGCGACGACGTCGTAGATCTTGAGTGCGCCGATGGCCACCGTGGTGACGACGACGACGATGGAGGATCGGATGCCGGGAAGCGTGACGTTGCGGAACCGCTGCCACGCGTTGGTCCCGTCCAGCTCTGCCGCCTCCATCTGCTCGATGGGCACCGCCTTGACGGCGGCGGAGAGGATGACCATCGCGAGTCCGGTCTGACTCCAGATGAACACGACCAGCAGGCACAGCGTGTTGAAGAGCGGCTCCACCGAGAGCCATGAGATCGGTTCACCGCCGAAGGCGACCACGATGGCGTTGAAGACTCCGATCTGCTCGCCCTGCCGGTAGTCGTACATCATCTTCCAGATGATTCCGGCACCCACGAACGAGATGGCGAACGGCATGAAGATGAGGATCTTCAGCACCTTCTCGCCGCGAGCCCGGTCGATGAACACCGCGTAGGCGAGGCCGATGACCGTCGCGAACGTGGGCGCGATGAGCACCCAGATGATCGTGTTGATGACCGACCAGAAGCCCTCGGGGTTGGTGAAGGTCCAGATGTAGTTCTCGAGTCCGACGAAGTTCTCGCCGGTCTTGTCGAAGAACGACTGGATGATCGTCGCGATGGCCGGATAGATGAGCCCGATGAGGAGCAGGATCATCGCCGGCGCACTGAAGATGATGAGCTGGAACAGGTACCCCGCGCCCTGACGCGCACGCAGGTCCGCGTAGAACAGCAGCGCTCCGAGGATGACGGCGATCAGGATCACGTAGATGACGGCACCCTGGTACGGCCGCAGGAGCATGAACGCGATCACCGGGAGCAGGAAGCACGCTGCCACGCGGAGCCAGAAGTACCCGGTTCCCGAGCCGCGGCGCGTACTCGATGAGCAGCAGGATGACGCGCGACGACTGCTGCGAACACGACCAGCACGATGGGGATCTGCACGATCGGCCCCATGTCGCCCAGCCAGCGGAAGAAGCTGTTGAACGAGAAGCCCAGCGAGACCGGACGAGGATCCTCGGTCGGCGGCCGGGTGACCATGAAGATGAACAGCGCCGCCACGACGATGAAGCCGATGGAGACGACGATCATCGTCGCCCGGTGCCGTTTGGCGTCTCGGGCGTGGCGCGCGGCGGCGTCCAGCTCCGAGTTGTCGGGAGCCGGCTTGGTCGCCTTCTCCACCTTTACTTCAGACATGGATCCCTTTCCGAGTACGTCGTCGGACTCTTGGATGCTCCAGGTCCCCAGCCCGCTGCACGGCTGGAGGCCTCTCGGCGGTCCGCGGCGGGGTCACCATGTCGATGACCCCGCCGTGGACTTCGCGCCTAGTTCTCGTAGCCGGCCTGGATGTCGCTCAGGACGGTTGCCGTGTCCTTCCCGTCGATCCAGTCGACCATGCCCTTCCAGAACGATCCGGCGCCGACCGTGGACGGCATCAGGTCGGATGCGTCGAAGCGCACGGTGGTGTTGGGATCCTGCAGGAGCTCCATCGCCTCGGTGAGGAACTCGCTGGATGCGAGGCTCGGGTCGGCGTTGAGGTTGGCGGAGATGTTGCCGCCGAGGCTCACGCGCTCGTCGGCCCACTCCGGGGTCGACATGTACTCGAGCACTGCGACCGTGGCCGCGTCGTCGGAGAACCCGGTGACGAACTCGCCGCCGACCTCGATCGTCGCCGCGCCCTCCTCGAAGCCGGGAAGCACGAACGCGTAGACGTCGCCGTCAGGTGCGACCGTCGGAACCTGTCCTTCGGCGTTCTCCGTGTCGAGGAAGTTCGCCGACAGGAACGACGCCTGGTGCGTCAGCGGGCAGGCTCCGGTCGCGACGGGTGCCGCGACAGCCGCGAACGCGGTGGAGTTGATGCTGGCCACGTCGCCGAAGCTGGCGTTGACGTACTCCGGGTTCAGCAGGATCTCACCGACGGCGTCGAACGCGTCCGCGATCTCGGGGTCGGTGAACTTCACCTCGTTGGCCACCCACTGGTCGTAGACCTCCGGGCCGGACTGGCGAAGGACGAGGTCCTCGATCCAGTCCGTGCCGGGCCAGCCGGACGCCGCCTCGGACGAGAAGCCCGCACACCACGGCGCTGCGCCGGTCTTCTCCTGGATCGTCGCGGTCAGCTCGAGCAGCTCGTCCCACGTCGTCGGAACCTCGACGCCCCACTCCTCGAACGACGCCGGCGAGTACCAGACGTAGCCCTTGATGTTCGCGAGCATGGGGGCGGCGTAGAACACGTCGTCGACGGTGCCGTAGGCCTTCCAGTCGGGCGACCAGTTCTCGTCGACGTTCGCCACGACGCCCTCGGGCGCCTCGATGACCGCGTCGGTGCCGACGAGGGTCCGGAGGAGACCGGGCTGCGGAACGATCGCGATGTCAGGAGCGTCGCCACCCTGGACCTTCGTGACGATGTTCCCCTCGAACGCCTTGTCGCCGGTGTACTCGACGATGATGCCGGTGTCTTCGGTGAACTTGTCGAAGGACTTCTGCATGTTCTCGGCTTCGATGCCGGTGATGCCTCCGGAGATACTGACCGTTTCTCCCTCGACCGATCCAGAGTCGCCCGAGTCGTCGCCGCCGCCCTCGGCGCAACCGGCCAGGGTCAAGGTGGCGATCGCCACCGCGCCGATTGCGATCGTTGTGCGACGACGCGCAGGTGAGCGCATTCCAGTCATTTCTGCCTCCTCGTTGAGTGCCTCGCGCGGCGCGCGCGCACCGGGGTCCCACCCCTGTGAAATAGTCGGGAACCGATTCCATAGCCAACGTAGGGGACAACGCGAGCGGCGCACAATCACTCGATGTCACAACTCTGTAACCCTGTCGCATCAGGGCTGGTGGCGGCTCGGATGCTGGCCACTAGGCTGTTCCCTGCGCTCGGGTAGAGGCTTCTGGTTGTGTGGGATCGTTTCCACATTCGCGGTCGCGGCCGTGTCCTGGGGATCGGGGACGGCGCAGCTCGCAGACGCGAAGGAGCATCGATGAGCGGGATCTCGGACGTCGCGCGACTCGCCGGCGTGTCCAAGTCGACGGCCAGCCGAGCCCTCAGCGGCACGGGGTACGTCTCGGACGAGACGAGGGTCAAGGTCGAGGCGGTCGCGGCATCCCTGGGCTACGTCCCGTCCATGAACGCCGCAAGCCTGGTGACGGGTCGCACCCGCAACGTCGGCGTCGTGATCCCCTACGTCAACCGATGGTTCTTCGCGGAGGTCCTCGAGGGCATCCAGCAGGCCCTCCTCGAAGCCGGATTCGACCTGACGCTCTACGACGCCAAGCCCGGCACCGACGCACGCACGAAGATCTTCGAGGACTTCCTCGCCCGGAAGCGGTTCGACGGGCTCATCGCCGTCGGGCTCGAGCCGGATCACGACGAGCTGGAACGCCTGCTGGCGATCGGCAGGCCGGTCGTCAGCGTCGTCGGGTCCGGGAGCTCGACGACCGTCATCGAGATCGACGACGACTATGCGGCGCGCCGAGCCACGGAGCACCTCATGGCCCTCGGCCACCGCGACATCGGGTTCCTCGGCGGCGGGATAGGCACGCACTGGGCGCAGGTGGATCGCCGCCGGCTCGATGGCTACATGTCGGCGATGAGGGACGCCGGCCTGTCCGACCACATCGCGCACATCCGCTCCGCCGTGTCGCTCCCGGGCGGCTACGCGGCAGCGGTGGATGCGCTCGGCGACGCGAGGGCGCGCCCGACGGCGATCGTGGCGACCTGCGACGAGGTGGCGATCGGCGCGATCATCGCCGCTCGCCGGCTGGGCGTGCAGGTGCCGAGCGATCTCAGCGTCATCGGGATCGACGACCACGAGTTCGCCGACATGTTCTCACTGACCACGTTTCGCCAGTTCCCGCAGGAGCAGGGCCGTGCGGCGGTCGAGATGCTCGTCGCGCACCTGGACGATCCCGATCGCGCCATGACGACGGTCAGCATGCAGGCGCAGCTCGTGGTGCGCAATTCGACATCGGCACTCGACCCGCGGCGGTCCGCCGTGGCCGTCGACGGCCGCCAGCACGGGCACCTCTGACAGCCGAGGGGCATGCAGAAGGCCCCGGATGCAGCATCCGGGGCCTTCTTCGTTCAACCGACCCAGTCGAGCATCGAGAGATCTCGATACGGCGGCTTCGCCGCCTACTCGATCTGAGTCGCAGCCGCATCAACGCGCGCTACGCGCACATCGACCCGGCTCGACTCACTTCAGGGTGACGGTCGCGCCGGCCTCTTCGAGCGAAGCCTTCGCCTTGTCAGCGGCCTCCTTGGTCGCGCCCTCGAGCACGGGACCGGGGGCGCCGTCGACGACGGCCTTGGCCTCGCCGAGGCCGAGAGCGGTGAGCTCGCGGACGACCTTGATGACCTGGATCTTCTTGTCGCCGGCAGCCTCGAGGATGACGTCGAACGCCGTCTGCTCCTCGACCTCTTCGGCGGGGGCGGCACCGGCGGCAGCCGGGCCGGCAACGGCGACGGGCGCCGCGGCGGTGACCTCGAAGGTCTCCTCGAACTTCTTCACGAACTCGCTGAGCTCGATGAGCGTGAGCTCCTTGAACGCGTCGAGGAGCTCGTCAGTGGTGAGCTTTGCCATGATGTTTCTCCTTGTATCTCGATACGGCCGCTGCGCGGCCTGATCGGACTTGTTGGTCAGCCGGGCCTGAATCAGGCCGCGGACTCCTGCTTCTCGCGCAGCGCGTCGACCGTGCGAACGGCCTTCGACAGCGGTGCGTTGAACAGATATGCGGCGCCGAACAGCGAGGCCTTCATCGCACCGGCGAGCTTCGCCAGCAGGACTTCACGGCTCTCGAGGTCAGCGAGCTTGTTGACCTCATCTGCGGTCAAGGCGGCACCGTCGAAGTACCCGCCCTTGATCACCAGATGAGGGTGTGCCTTGGCGAAGGCGCGCAGACCCTTCGCGACGGAGACCGGGTCACCGTGCACGAAAGCGATGGCCGAAGGACCCTTGAGGTCCTCGTCCAGCGTGGAGATCCCCGCCTTGTTGGCGGCGATCTTGGTCAGCGTGTTCTTCACCACGGCGTATTCCGCGTCCTGACGAATGCTGTTGCGCAGCTCCTTGAGCTGGGCAACCGTCAGACCGCGGTACTCGGTCAGCAGAACGGCGGTCGAGTCCTCGAAATGCTTCGTGAGCTCGGCGACCGATGCATCCTTCTGCGCCATGGCCACTCCTTGTGTGTACGAGACGCTCCACGATGGCGGGGCGCCGGCCGACGGCATCCGCTCATCGGATCTCACTCGACGAATGAAAAAGGCTCCGGCGCAAGCGCACGGAGCTGAACTCGGAGGAGATTCGTTTCGCACACCTGCGCGGGCCCCTGCATTGCAGAGCTTCGATCGTCATGCACTTGCGCGCACGTCGATGACCAGCGGTCTTCGGCTGGGCTCCAGTCTACGGGGCGGTCCGTGCCACGCCAAATCGCCGGGGGTGTTGCACACCTCGATTCGAGAGATCAGGATCAATGGGGGGCGGGGGCGACTCGCTCCGAGAGGAAGGACGAGGATGTCTGGAAACAGAGCGGTCGCCTACGAGGGGCCCGGCGTGGTGAAGGTGATCGACACCGACTACCCCGATTTCGAGCTCCATGACGGACCGGGAGTCAACCCCGCCAACATCGGCAGGAAGATCCCGCACGGCGTGATCCTGCGAACCGTCGCCACGAACATCTGCGGATCCGACCAGCACATGGTGCGCGGACGCACCACCGCCCCCGAGGGACTCGTGCTCGGCCACGAGATCACCGGCGAGGTCGTGGAGGCGGGCCCGGACGTCGAGTTCATTCAGGTCGGCGACCTCGTCTCGGTGCCCTTCAACATCTCGTGCGGTCGCTGCCGCAACTGCAAGGAGGGCAAGACCGGCATCTGCCTGAACGTCAATCCCGACCGCCCCGGCAGCGCCTACGGCTACGTCGACATGGGGGGCTGGGTCGGCGGACAGGCCGAATACGTCCTCGTGCCCTACGCGGACTGGAACCTCCTGAAGTTCCCCGACCGAGACCAGGCTCTGGAGAAGATCCTCGACCTGGCGATGCTGTCCGACATCTTCCCGACCGGATTCCACGGCGCGGTCACCGCCGGCGTCGGCGTCGGCTCGACCGTCTACATCGCCGGAGCAGGGCCGGTCGGTCTCGCGGCGGCCGCCGGCGCGCAGCTGCTCGGCGCCGCGGTCGTGATCGTCGGCGACCTCAATGAGGAGCGCCTCGCGCAGGCGCGCAGCTTCGGCTGCGAGACGGTCAACGTCGGCGAGGGATCCGTGCCCGATCAGCTCGAGAATCTGCTCGGCGTGCCCGAGGTGGATGCCGCCGTCGACGCGGTCGGCTTCGAAGCACGCAGCGAGGGGCACGGCGCACATGCGAAGGAGGCCCCGGCGACGGTGCTCAACTCCCTGATGGGGGTGACGGCGGCGGGTGGTGCGATCGGCATCCCAGGTCTGTACGTCACCGGGGATCCGGGTGCTGTCGACGACGCCGCCAAGGTCGGCTCCCTCTCGATCAGCCTCGGCACCGGGTGGGCCAAGTCGCTGTCGTTCACCACCGGGCAGTGCCCGGTCATGCGCTACAACCGGAAGCTCATGATGGCGATCCTGCACGACAAGGTGCACATCGCGGATGCCGTCAATGCGAAGGCGATCGCCCTCGACGACGCCCCTCAGGGCTACGCCGAGTTCGACGCGGGCGCCGCCACCAAGTACGTCCTGAACCCGAACGGGTACATCAAGGCCGCCTGACCCCCGATCTCGAACCCGAGTTCACCGACCAACCGAAGGAGCACAACCATGTCCACCGTCACCCTCGAAGATGCCCGCCGCGTCATCGCCGCCGCCGAGAAGAAGGCGACCGATATCGGTCAGCCGATGAACATCGCCGTCGTCGACTCGGGCGGCAACCTCGTCGCCCACATCCGTCAGGACGGCGCCTGGATCGGAAGCGTCAACATCTCCGTCAACAAGGCCTGGACCTCGAAGGCCTTCGACATCTCGACGAAGGATCTCGGCGACAATTCGCAGCCGGGCCAGCAGTTCTTCGGCATCCAGAACACGAACGGGGGCAAGGTCGCGATCTTCGCCGGCGGCATCCCCCTCTCGCGCGACGGAGTCGTCGTGGGCGCGGTCGGCGTCAGCGGCGGCTCGGGCGAGCAGGATCACTCGGTCGCCGAGGCCGGCGTCGCGGCGTTCTGACGGCCCGCGTTCTCGCGAGTGCACGGCTTATCAGCGAGTGCAGGGCCGTGTAGCCGCGGCCGCACGGCTAAGCCGTGGGCGCACGGTCACTAGCTGCGGTGCACGGCTAAGCCGCGAGTGCACGGCTTGCCGACGAGGATAAGTCGTCCACTCGGCGCGAAGCCGTGCACTCGGCGTTGCCGTGCGCTCGGCGGCAGGGCGCTCAGCCTGGTGGCCGGATGCCGAAGGAAGCGAGACGAGCGGCCAGCGCCGCCGGAGTCACGCTGTGCTCGTCGCCCCACCGCGCGAACCGCCACTGGGTTGTGCCGCGGATCCAGTCTTCGCGTCGCTTCTCGTCCAGCAGCACCTGTTCAAGGGGCGCGCCGCGGCGCAGCGCCACATCGAGGTACTTGTCCCTCCCGTCGAACTCCCCGAAGGCTCGGACCTCGGCGAGTCCGAAGTCGACGAAGTACGTCTGTCCCGTGGGTCCGGCGACCGGAACCTGCAGCTGCGGGGTCACGAAGCCGAGTCGGACGAGCTGAAGCCTGCTGACACTCTCTCCCGGCAACTGCGCTCGGCCATCGGCGAAGGCGGCCACCCACCTCGCCTGGCGGACTCCGCGAGCGCCGGATGCCGCGTCGACGCGATCGCTCATCGATCGGCGCCAGAAGCCGACCGCATCCTCGTCCCACACGCGTCCCCGCAGCGCGAACTGCCGCTCGCCGGCATCCGCGGCCGCCACCGCCGACTCGGCGCCGAGCGTGCGGCACATGTCGAACACGGTTCGCTCGAGGGAGGTGCATCGGATGCCGTGGCGGACCACGATGTCGGACTCCGGCACGGGCGCCACGTGTCTCATGACGTCTCGGCCACTCGAGATGCGAGTGGGAGCGGAAGTCGTCAGGTGGACTCGCAGCGGTCGGTGGCGATAGAGCGGCAGCCCCAGACGACCCCCGCAGACTCGTGCGAGACGACACTGCCGCCAGTCGCGTCGCGGGCGACGGCGATGACGTGAGCGAGGTGAAGCGCCTCTGGCCACAGCTCTGCGGCGTCGTCGCTCATCCATGAAAGCGCCTCGCCGAACGACGTGGAGCGTTCCGCCTCGGATCGCCGACTCGATCGATCGCTCCGTCCACCCCTCCGCCAGAAGGGTTCTCCGTGAGCGGATGAGCGGACTCAACTCCGCAATCGTGGCGAGGCGCATGCTTCAGCATCCGCAAGCCCCGCTCTTCGCGCGTCCGGTCCGCGCACCTCGTGGAGAAGCTGTGCACCGAACTCGCTGGGGAGAAGCTGCGCGGCAGCCCGGTGGCGCCGAGTGCGCGGCTACTTGACACCGAGCTGCACGACCTGCGCGCCGAGCGCACGGCTTACCGACGACGAAAGGCCGTGCAGTCGGTGCTAAGCCGTGCACTCGGGATCATCTGACCGAATGCGCCCGGCGCGAAGAAGACGCCGGTCAGCTGGGCGCCGCAGGGATGCCGAGTTCACGCGCCGCGGCGGAGATCCGTCGCGCCAGCGCGACGTCCTTCGCCGTGAGCCCGCCTGCGGAATGGGTGATGAGCGTCACCCGCACCGACGGATAGGTGACCGTGACGTCGGGATGATGGTTCGCGGCCTCTGCGAGCTCGGCGATGGCGTCGAACAGCTTCGCGCCCGTGGCGAAGGTGCGGGTCCGGAACTCGGCGACCGCGCCGCTCGCATCGGGCCGCCAGTCTTCGACGCCCGGCTCCGCGCGGAACTGGTCTGCGGTGATGGTGTCCATGCTCCGACCATGCCACTGTCCGCGCCGTCCGCAAGGGGCTGGCGCGCCCTTACCGCCACGGCCTGGCATGTCGGCCGTGGCAGCGTCGGCCGACAGGGTTACCCTCGAAGCGTGACCCCCGAACTCGCCGCCCGCATCGTCGCGGACTCCCGCGATCGGGTGGCGTGGACGCGCGCGCGGTCGCGGGGCATCACGGCGACGGATGTCGCGACCCTCACCTCCGCGAACGCCATCGCGAAGGCAGCCGACGCCAAGCTCATGGGCTCCGGATTCTCGGGGAACGCCTATACGGCGCACGGCCGCGTCCGCGAGCCCGAGATCGCCCGCTGGGTCGCCGCGACGCATGGCATCATGCCCTCGAGCTCCCTCTTCCACGCTGTCGTCGAGAAGCGTCACCTGGCCACCCCCGACGGCGTCGCCGTCGACGGCGTCGGCAGGGTCACGCTCTGCGAGATCAAGACGACGAACAAGTCGTGGAGCAGCATCCCGCGGTCGTACCTGCGGCAGGTGTGGTGGCAGCAGCACGTGCTCGGGGCGGAGCGCACGCTCGTCGCCTGGGAGGAGCACGCCGCGTTCGTGCCCGTCGACGACGAGCCCCGGTGCCTCTGGGTCGATCGCGATGAGGCCGAGATCACGAAGCTCGTGGCCCTGGCGACGTCGCTGATCGACGAGCTTCACCGGCGCACGACCCTCGGACGGTCGCCGGCCTCGCCGGACGCGGACGAGCGGATGCCGCGCCCCGTGGCCACCCGCGAGATCTTCCGCGCTCTGGCGCTCGCCGAATAACCCGACGACCGGCTCGCCGAGTGACTCCACGCCTGGGTCGGCGACCTGCCGAGCGCCGCTCCCCGAGCCTGGACGACGCCACGCGGGTGGACGTCGCCCATTTAGTTGACGCAGGTCAACGAAACGGATATAGTTGATCCCAGTCAACCAACCGCGCCATCGCCGTCGCGCACGCTCTCGTTCCGAAAGGGCCCCCATGGCCTCCGACACCACCTCCGGCGAAACAGAAATCGCCGCTCCCCGCGCATGTCGCACCGCAAGGTGCTCGAGGCGCTGTCGGGGCTACTGCTCGGCATGTTCGTCTCGATCCTCGCGGCGACCGTCGTCTCGACGTCGCTGCCGGTGATCATCCACGACATCGGCGGCGACCAGTCCGCGTTCACCTGGGTGGTCACCGCCACCCTTCTGACCACGGCCATCTCGACGCCGATCTGGGGCAAGCTCGCCGACCTGTTCAACCGCAAGGTGCTGATCCAGCTCGCCTTGATCATCTTCGTGCTGGCCACCGCGGCAGCCGGCTTCTCGCAGGACCCCGGCACGCTGATCGCCTTCCGCGCCGTGCAGGGCATCGGCGCGGGCGGTCTCGCAGCGCTCAGCCAGGTCATCATGGCCGACATCATCAGCCCGCGTGAGCGCGGTCGCTACATGGGCCTGTTCGGCGCGGTGATGGCGCTCGGCACGATCGGCGGGCCGCTCCTGGGCGGGTTCATCACCGACGGCATCGGCTGGCGCTGGAACTTCTATGTTGCGATCCCGTTCGCGATCGCGGCACTGATCATCCTCCAGATCACGCTGAACATCGAGAAGCGGCCCAAGAAGAAGGCGCGCATCGACTACTTCGGCATCGTGCTGCTCGCGACATCCGTTTCGCTCCTGCTGATCTGGATCACCAACGCCGGCAAGTCCTACGAGTGGTGGAGCCTGGAGACCGTGCTCATGGCGGGCGGCGCCCTGCTGGCCGCGATCGTGTTCGTCGTCGTCGAGCTCCGCTCGCGCGAGCCCCTCATCCCCCTGTCGATGTTCCGCAACCGCACCTACACCCTCGCGGTGATCGCCTCGATCGCCACGGGCATCTCGATGTTCGGCACCTCGGTGTTCCTCAGCCAGTACATGCAGATGGCGCGCGGCGCGACGCCGACCGAGGCCGGACTTCTCACCCTCCCGATGATCGCGGGTCTGCTCATCGCCTCGATCGTCGTCGGGCAGCTGATCAGCCGCTTCGGCCACTGGAAGCCATACCTCGTCGTCGGCGGCGTGCTGCTGATCGCCGGGTCGTTCCTGCTGTCGACGCTGCACTACGACACCAACTTCGTGCTCGTCTCCCTCTACATGTTCCTGCTGGGCGCAGGCGTCGGCATGACGATGCAGAACCTCGTGCTGATCGTCCAGAACACCGCCAACCCGTCGGAGATGGGCGTCGCCAGCTCGGGCGTCGCGTTCTTCCGCAGCCTCGGCGGAACGATCGGCGTCTCGGTGATGGGAGCCGCTCTCGCGACATCCGTCACCGACCTGTTCGCCACGAGCAAGGATGCGCTCACCGCGGCGATCGTGAGTCTCGGCGCTGATGGCGCGGCGGTGGCCGAGCAGCTGCAGTCGGGCACGCTGCCCCAGGTGAGCGCCCTGCCGACGGCAGTGCGCGTGATCGTCGAGGACATCTATGCGCAGGGCATCGCGCACTCGTTCCTGATCGCCGTACCGATCGCCGTCATCAGCCTCATCGCGATCATCTTCCTGCCGAACAAGCCCCTCACCCGCATGACGACCTCGGAGCGTCTCGCCGCCGGCGAGGCCGACCTCGCGACGGTCTCGACCGCCGAGGGCATGTCCGCGCTCTCCGCGACCGGCTCGGTTCGCACCACGACGGATGCGGCGCCCGCCCGTTCGGCGGACAGCGGTCCGGCCGGACGCAGCTGATGTCCACCGCGATGTCCGAGGCCGAGGGCCGAGAGGCGCGCACCGAGGCGGTGCGCGCCCTCGAGGCCGAGTTCGGAGAGCTGATCAGCCGCATGCGCCGCGTGCTGGCCGACAACGCCCAGCGCGTGAGCCCGGGGATGCTGCCCGGCGCATACAAGGTGTTCACCACGATCGTGCGCCGGGAGAGCCTCACCCTCTCCGCGCTCGCCGAGTCGCTGATGGCCGACAAAGGGCAGATCAGCCGTACGGTGCGCGAGCTCGAGGACCTGGGACTCATCGCTCGAACGCCCGACCCGGCCGACGGGCGATCGAGCCTGCTCTCGGCCACCCCGGAGGGCCTCGAGCGCCTCGCCGCCGCGCGAGGGCCGCAGGAGACGATCCTGCTCGACCGGCTCGAAGCGTGGTCGGTCGATGAGATCCGCGACCTCACACGGCTCTTGCACGCACTCACTGCGGGTGAGACGCCCTGACGATCGCATCGGACACTCACGCGGGCTTAGTCGGCTGGTAGCACCGGCGTAACACGGGCGAGACATAGTCAGGGTTGACTGTGTGCACCAGGCAACGAGTGCTGCCGACGCCGACACGCACGCAAGGAGCGCCCGATGAGATTCCGGCCGTTGCAATCCGCATCCGCCCCCGACCCCGCCGTGACGTCGGTCGTCGACCCCCCCGAGAGGATGCGCGCTGCGGTCATAGAGGCCACCGGCGGACCCGAGGTGCTGAGGGAGAAGTCCATCGATGTGCCCGCGCCCGTGCTCAGCGAGCTGCTCGTGCGCGTCGTGGCCGCGGGCGTCAACCCGATCGACGCCAAGACCCGCGCCGGCGCGGCGTCTCGAATGCCATCATCGCCTACCCCGCGACGCTCGGCTTCGACTTCAGCGGCATCGTGGTGCGGTCTCCCTACGAATCGCACCCTCTGCCTCCCGGTACGCCGGTCTACGGCATGCTGCCCTTTCCGCGTTCCGGTGGCAGCTACGCCGAGTACGCGGTGGTGCCGTCGCAGTCGATCGCACGCAAGCCCACCTCGCTCTCGCACGTCGAGGCCGCCGGTGTGCCGCTGGCGGCGCTCACGGCGTGGGGGCTCGTCGTCGAGACCGCGCACGCGCACGAGGGGCAGCGGATCCTGATCCACGCCGGCAGCGGCGGCGTGGGCCACTTCGCCGTGCAGTTCGCCGCATACTTCGGTGCGCATGTCACCGCGACCGGCTCCGCACGCAACGCGTCCTGGCTGCGCGAGCTCGGAGCGTCGGTCGTCATCGACTACACGACGCACGCGATTCGAGGAGGTGATCGCCGATGTCGACGTCGTCATCGATCTCGTCGGCAACCTGTCCGCGAACACGGGTGAGCGTTCGCTGAAGGTGGTTCGCCCCGGAGGCCTGTACATCCTCGTCCCGACCGGGTCATGGCCGGGCTACCAGGATGCCGCGGCGGACGCCGGCGTGCGTGCGACGGGGTTCAAGGTCATCCCCGACGGCAGCGCGCTCGCGACGATCGGCCGTCTTCTGGATTCCGGCGCCGTGCAGGTCTACATCGATCAGGTCTTCGACCTGAAGGACGCCGGAGCGGCGCACGCCGAACTCGAGCAGGGTCACACCCGCGGAAAGATCGTTCTGCGGGTCAGCGACGATTAGCCGGCGCACGCGTCGATGGGTCGAACCTCCCCTCATCCTGCGATCGGAGCCAGCACGCGACGCCCTTCGGCGACGATCTCATCGGCGATCGCGTCCAGCAGCGGCGATCGCAGGTTCCACTGCTGCCAGTAGAGCGGCACGTCGATCGGCGGTCCGCCGAGGTGAACCAGATCTCCGGCATCCAGAGCCTGCTTCGACTGGAAGCCGGGCAGGAGCGCCCAGCCCAGCCCGAGTCGCACAGATACCGCGAAATCGCTGGAGGCGGGAACGTAATGCCGGGCGGGCACAGCCTCGTCGATACCGCGCGCTCGCAGCCAGAGCGTCTGCACGTCGTCCCGGCGGTCGAAATCGACGAGCGGCGCCTGTGCGAGCGACGACGGTGAGGCCCGGTCCGGCATCCACCGCTGCGCGAACGCGGGCGTGGCCACGGCCTCGTATCGCATCGCACCCAGCGTGCTGACCCGGCATCCGGCGACCGGGATCGAGCGCGAGGTCACCGCCCCCATCACCGTTCCGGACTCCAGCAGTCCCGCGGTGAAGTCCTGGTCGTCGCGGTGCAGTTCGAACACGACCGGATGCTGCTCCGACAGCCGCGCGAGGGGTTCCAGGAACCAGGTGGCGAGCGAGTCCGCGTTCACCGCGAGCGGCACGGTCGTCCTCGACCCCTCGCCGTCGTCATCGCCCAGCTGGGTCAGGGCGTCGTGCTCGAGCAGGGCGACCTGGCGCGCCATCCGGACCACCGCGATCCCCGCCTCCGTCAGGCGAGCGGGCTTCGACCGCACGAGCAGCGACGCGGCCCAGCTGCTGCTCGAGCGTCTTGATCCGCTGACTGACCGCCGAAGGCGTGATGTTGCAGCCGGCGGGCTGCGGCATCCAGGGTGCCCTCGTCAACCACGACGGCGACGGTCTCGGCCAACTCGGATCGGTATTCGCATCATCAGCCATGCTAATGCATCTGAAGAATCATGAGCTGGACTCAACTTCACGCTGCCGTACCGTCGGAGTATGACCTCCCCTCTCCTGGCCGGCCTCGGACTCGGGTTCTCCCTCATCATCGCGATCGGCGCGCAGAACCTCTTCGTGCTCCGCCAGGGCATCCGCCGGGAGCACGTCTCCTGGTCGCCGCCGTCTGTGCGGTGTCCGATGCCGTCCTCATCGCCGCTCGGCGTCTCGGGAGTCGGCTTCGTGCTCACGGCGGTCCCGTGGCTCATCGATGTCGTGCGGTGGGCGCGGTGCGGCCTTCCTGGTCGTGCTACGGGCTGCTCGCCGCGCGCCGGGCGTGGCGTCCGTCGGGTCAGGCACTCGGTGCGGCAGATGCGCAGGCTGCCACAGCGGGCGATCCGGGCGCCGGGACGCGCCACGGCCGATCCCGCCACACCACTTCGCGGCCGGGCGACCGCGGTCGGAGCAGCCACTCGCGCCCTTCCCGTCGCGCTCACCGGCCTCGCCCTGACCTGGCTGAACCCCCACGTCTACCTCGACACCGTCTTCCTCCTGGGAACGGTCGCCAACACGCACGGCGACGCGCGCTGGCTCTTCGCCGCCGGAGCGATGGCGGCCAGCGTGACTGGTTCTTCGCCCTCGCCATCGGCGCCCGCTACCTCGGCCGGTGGCTGGAACGCCACGGGCTTGGCGCATCCTCGACGCGGTGATCGCCGTCGTGATGATCGGCATCGGGGTAAGCCTGGTCCTCCCGCATAGCGGTCATCCGGCCGACGGCAGCGGTCTCCGTCGATCTGAGCCTTGCGGCGCAGCTCGACCGAGCCGCGGACCACGTCCTCCGGCAGCGGATGCTCGGGCTGGAACCGGATCGTGCCCTTGTCCACGCGAGCTCGACCGCCTGGCACGTCGCGGCGCACCGCCGAGACGGCATCCGGGCTGAACGGGTACACGCCGATGTGCTTCTTCGCCCGCATCACCGAGAGGAGCGACTTGCCGCGGTACACCAGCGCGGGCATCCCATACCCCTTGCCCTGCTCGGCGTCGGGCACGACCTCTTGCGCGATCCCGTAGACCGCGCGATGGCATCCCGCTCGGCGGGCTCCAGGCCGTCCAGGTAGTCGTCGACAGTTCCCATGACGGCATCCTGGCACCGGCGGCTCGCGCCGCGCACCGACTGCGAGGGCACGATGGACGCATGAAGCGTGTTCGTGTGATCGTCTCGGGAGACGTGCAGGGGGTGGGCTACCGCTACACGATGCGCATGGTCGCCGCGAAGCAGGCGTCTCCGGCTGGGTGCGCAACCGCCGCGACGGCACCGTCGAGGCGGAGGTGGAGGGTGATCCCGCCCAGGTGGATGAAGTGCTCGCCTGGATGGCCCGGGGTCCGCCCGGCGCGCGCGTCGACGGCGCCCAGGTGACGGATGCCGCGCCGACCGGCGCGTCGGGAGTTCGACGTCCGCGACTGAGCCGGAGAACCGTTCAGCCCCCTCGGAAGTACGTCTCACGCCCCGCGCACTCCGAGCGCGTGCCTGCCCCGCGGCGAGGAGGGTCGCCTCGGGCGTCAGCGGGTGGAAGGCGGCTGCTCGGATGTCGCGGTAGCACCGCTCGATGATCGAGCCCTTGAAGAATGCGCCGCCGCCGGCGACCTGCATCGCCAGATCGCACACCTCCACCCCCGCACGCGCCACCTCGGCCTTCGCCGCCATGACCGACAGGAAGCCGTCGTAGGACGGTGCGGGTCGTCGCCGAGGTCGTCAGGGCGCCGTCGAGCGCCCAGCGAGCGACGTGCAGCCGCTGGCGCATCGAGGCCGATCGGTGCGCTGAACGGGCGGGTCGTCGGCGTGCCGGGCCGCCGACCTTCAGGGCTTCCGCGTACGCGGCCTCGGCCACGCCGAGGTACGCGCCGGAGATGATCGAGAACGCGATGCTCGCGATCACCTGGAGAGGCGGATCCATCACGCCGTACGGACGGTCGGCGAGCACGCGCTCCTGCGGCACGAAGACGTCGGTCAGCACGACGTCGTCGCTCGCCGTGCCGCGCATGCCCGAGGACATCCCAGTTGTCGGCGACGGCGACACCCTCGGACGCGAGCGGCACCGCCATGTTGAGCACGCGCATCCCGCGCTCGGGGTCGTGGAACGGGAACATGGTCGACATCACCGTGCCCGCTGGAGGACTGGCTGACGAAGCGCTTCCTGCCGGTCACGCGGTAGCCGCCGTCGACGGCGACCGCCTCGCCGGTCGGGTGGGTGAAGTCGCCTCCTCCGGTGGAGACGAGCACGATCTGCTCCTGCGCGATGCGGCGGAGGGTCGCCTCGGCGCCGGGCAGACCGCGCCGGTAGCGCCAGGCGGTGAAGCCGTGACGTGCTGGTGCATGGAGCTGGCGAGTGCGGTCGCGCCGCAGTAGTGGCCGAGCTCGCGCTGCAGCGCCGTCAGCTCGCGGACGTGGCGCCGTCGCCGCCGAGCTCGACGGGCACTGCCGGCGCTGAGCAGCGCCGACGTCGCGCAGCGCGTCGTAGGCCTCCGATGACGAAGGTGCCCTCGCGGTCGTGTCGCTCGGCATTCGCGGTGAGGATCGGTCCGATCTCGTCGGCCCGCCCGGTCGAGCCGGGGTGGCGGAGGTGGTCTGGGTGGAGTGGGTTCGATAGTGGTCATGACAGCCAGCATCCGCCTCGCTCACCTGCCGCCTCCAGTGCAGAATCGCGACCACGGCCGGTTCAGATTCGGGACTACCGCTCCCGGCACCGCGAGCGGGACCATGGAGCCATGGCAGATTACGGACGGTACTGTCCCGTCGCGATGGCCAGCGAGGTCATGGCCGACCGATGGACTCCCCTCATCGTGCGGGAGCTCGTGCTGGGCAACACACGATTCAACGACATCGCGCGGGCGCTGCCCGGGATTTCGCGATCGCTGCTCGTGCAGCGCCTGCGTCATCTGGAGCGCAACGGCGTGCTGCGAGACCTGGCCCTCCCCCACAGGGCATGGGAGCGAGTACCACCTGACGCCGGCCGGGACGCGACCTCAGCGGGTGATCGACAGCCTCGGGCGGTGGGCGATCGAGTGGCTGTTCGACGACATGGAGCCGCACACGGTCGAGCCGACGACGCTGATGTGGTGGATGCATCGGCAGGGTCGAGCCCGACGCGTTCCCGCCGCGCCGCGATGGTCATCGAGTGGCGTCACACGCGCCGCGGCCGGAGACGATCTGGTTCGTGCTCGAGCACCGGCGCCGTCTCGGTGTGCATGCAGCATCCGGGTTTCGACGTCGATCTCGTCGTCGACCATGGCGACGGCCGACCTGGCAGACGTCTTCCAGGGCTATCGGCGATGGCGGGATGCCGTCGACGCGAAGGCGATCACGGTGGAGGGCTCGCCGCGCCTCGCGGCGGCGCTGCCGTCGTGGTTCGTGTGGAGCCCGTGGGTCGATGTCACGCACGCGCGCGCGCACCGGCCGCGCTAGACAGCGCTGACGCTCAGCCCTCGAAGGGCCGCAGGATGCGGTCGAGGAAGCGCCGGGTCCGCTCGTGGCTGGGATTGGTCAGCAGGGTCTTCGGCGCCCCTCGCTCGAGGATGACGCCGTCGTCGAAGAAGAGCACCTCGTCGGCGACCTCGCGGGCGAATGCGAGCTCGTGCGTGACGATGACCATCGTCCAGCCCTCGTCGGCGAGCTCCTTCAGCACGACGAGCACCTCGCCGACGAGCTCGGGGTCGAGCGCGCTCGTCGGCTCGTCGAAGAGCAGCAGGTCGGGCTGCAGCGCCAGCGCGCGGACGATCCCGACGCGCTGCTGCTGCCCGCCCGACAGCTCGAACGGGTACGCGTCGCGCTTCTCCGAGAGCCCGACGCGATCGAGGAGCCCCTCGGCGCGCTCGATCGCGCGATCGCCTTCGGCACCCGATGCGCGTGCACGGGGCCCTCGATGACGTTCTCGAGCACGGTCAGATGCGGGAACAGGTTGTGGTGCTGGAACACCATCGCCGAGCGGTCGCGCAGGGCGGTCCGCTGCGCCTTCGGCGGCGGCTTCGAGAAGTCCATCGGGGCAGCATCCGCGAAATCGATCACGCCCCCGTCGGGAGCCTCGAGGCCGTTCAGCGTGCGCAGCACCGTCGTCTTGCCGGACCCGCTCGGGCCGATGAGGCAGACGACCTCGCCGCGGCGCACCTCGAAGTCGACGCCCTTCAGCACGCGGTTGGCGCCGAAGCTCTTCGTCAGGCCCGCGGACCCGCAGCAGGGGGCCGTCCGCCGCGGCAGGAGGAGCGAGCGGATCGTCGTCGGGCAGGTCAGTGGGCGACATAGCGGTCCAGTCTCTTCTCGAGAACGCCCTGACCTGCCGAGAGCACGAGGCAGAAGAGCCAGTAGATGAGCGCCGCCTCGAGATAGATGATCATGAACTCGTAGGTGAAGGCCGCGATGATCTGCGCCTGCCGGAACAGCTCGGTCACCAGGATCAGCGAGGCGAGCGACGTGTCCTTCACGAGCGAGATGAACGTGTTGGACAACGGCGGAACCGACACGCGCGCGGCCTGCGGGAGGATGATGCGGGTCAGCTGCTTGGTGTGCGACAGGCCGACGGTATACCCCGCCTCCCACTGTCCTTTCGGCACGGAGAGGATGGCCGCGCGGATGATCTCGGCGGCATACCCGCCGACGTTGAGCGAGAAGGCGATGATCGCCGCCGGCCACGGGTCGACCACGATGCCGATCGAGGGAAGCCCGTAGAAGATGACGAACAGCTGCACGAGCAGGGGTGTGCCGCGGATGACGGAGATGTAGAACCGGGCGATCCGCGACAGAACCGGGTTGGCCGAGATGCGCATCAGGGCGACGCCGAGTGCGAGCACCAGCCCGATCGCGAATGACGCCACCGCGAGCGGTATCGTTCCGCGCAGTCCCGCCCACAGCAGGGGCCAGAACGAGTCTGCGATCAGAGACCACGTCTCGTTCATCAACACTCCTCACCGATGCCGGCGACCGCGCTTCGCGGCCGCCGGATCGTTCGACCTAGGACGTGACGTCGGCGCCGAAGTACTTCTCGCTGATCTCGGCGAGTGTGCCGTCTTCGCGCAGCTCCGCGAGCGCCTCATCGACGGCGTCGACGAGCGCCTCTTGTCCTTCGTGAAAGCGAAGGCGCTGCTTGCCGGGTCGTCGGTCTCGGCCGCGATCTTCAGACCGGTCGGTCCATCGGTCGTCTCGTAATCGAGGAAGGTGAGCTTGTCGTTGATGGTGGCATCGACCCGGCCCTGCTTGAGCAGGGCGACGGCCTGGGCCCAGCCCTCGACCGCTTCGACGGTGGCGCCGCTCTCCTGAGCAAGCTCGTACCAGTTGCTCGTGAGCGACTGCGCGGTGGTCTTTCCCGCGAGGTCGTCGAAGCTCGAGATCGTGTCGTCGTCCTCGGGGACGACGATGACGCCCGGCGAGACGCTGTACGGCTCGCTGAAGAGATACTTCTCCTCGCGCTCGGCGTTGATCGAGACCTGATTGCCGATGACGTCGAAGCGACCCGCTTCGAGCCCGGCGAAGATCGCGTCCCACTGCGTCTCCTGGAACGAGATCTCCAGGCCGAGCTTGTCGGCCACGGCCTCGGCGATCTCCACGTCGAAGCCGACGAGGTCGCCGCTCTCGTCGTGGTAGCTGAACGGCCGGTAGGTGCCCTCGGTGGCGACGGTGAGGGTTCCGGACTCGACCAGCCCGAGATCGTCGCCGGCGGCGGACGACTCGGGAGCCGAACTCCCGCTGCTGCACGCAGACAGCGTGAGAGCGGCGGATGCGGTGAGGACGATGGCGGTGAAGACGGTACGACGTGACATGCGGCTGTGGTGCTCCTGTGATTCGGCCCGAGTGTCGGCGGGCATGACGAACCAGTACAACACGCGGCACTCCACGCGCCGCATCCGATTACGCTGCGTTTCCGCCGTCTGCCGGAGTCAGCGCACGACGCCGGCGCGGAGCTCGGCGAAGACCTCACGCGCGTCCTCGCGGGTCGCCAGAGCGGCGGACTGTCCGGCCCACAGCGAGAGGAGATCGCCGCGATCCTGCTGGGCCGCCAGACTGCGGAATGCGCCGGTGAGCCAGTTCTGCGCGGGGAAGGGTGCGATCAGGCCGGCCGTCTCGATGTCCCGCATCGCACGATTCCGGATGCCGCGGGCCAGCCGGCCGCTCATCGCCCGGGTGAGCACGGTGTCAGTGTCGGTCGCCGCCGCGATGGCCCGGCGGTGTGACGGCGCCACCGCGGACTGCCGCGTGCGCAGGAACGCGGTGCCCACCTGCACGCCGGAGGCGCCGAGGGCGAAGGCGGCCGCGACCCCGCGCCGGTCTGCGACGCCCCCCGCGGCGATCACCGGCGCCCGAACGGCGTCGACCACCTGCGGCACGAGCGAGAACACCCCGACCAGCGACTCGTCCGCCGGGCGCAGGAACGAGACGCGATGGCCGGCGGCCTCTGCGCCGCTGGCGACGATCGCGTCCACGCCCGCGTCGTCGAGCGCCGCAGCTTCGGCCACCGTCGTCGCGGTGGCGATCACGTGCACGCCACGTCGGTGCGCGCGGTCGATCAGGTCGGCCGCCGGGACGCCGTACACGAAGCTGACGACGGCGGGTGCGGCATCCATCACCGCCTCGAGCTGGCTCGAGATGTCAGGCAGGAATACTTGTGGTGGGGCCGGAATCTCCGCGCCGACCTCGGCGTACAGGGGGGCGAGGGCATCGAGGTACGGGCTCAGATCGACGTCGGCAGGGGTCACCTCGTCGCCGGTCGGCAGCCACAGATTGACCGCGAACGGGCGGGCGGTGGCGGCCCGGAGCTGGGCGATCGTGTCGTGGATGCGCTCCGCGGGGTATCCGTAGAGTCCGTACGAGCCGAGCCCGCCCTCTTCGCTCACCAGCGCGGTCAGCTCGACCGAGGATGCACCGCCGAACGGTCCGAGCACGATCGGCTCGTCGATTCCCAGCAACTGCTCCAGGCCGCGCGGCATGCCCTCGACGCTACTCCTCGCCCTCTGCGTGCAGATCCGCGGGCGCCCGTCCGGACACGCCGCATCGCGGCATCCGCCGTCGGCGTGTCCAGGACGATCCCCGCGATTGTGCACATTCCGTGCATGAAGAAGGGGCCCCGCCGAATCGGCGGAGCCCCTTCGCGATCCGAGGATCAGAGCGCGTTGACGTCCAGCGGGATGCCGGGGCCGAACGTGGTCGACACGGCGCCCTTCTGGATGTAGCGGCCCTTCGAGCTGGAGGGCTTGAGGCGGATGATCTCCTCGAGCGCAGCCTTCAGGTTGTCGTCGAGCTGATCGGCGGAGAACGACGCCTTGCCCACGACGAAGTGCACGTTGGCGTGCTTGTCGACGCGGAACTCGATCTTGCCGCCCTTGATCTCCTCGACGGCCTTGGCCGGGTTGGGCGTCACGGTGCCGGTCTTCGGGTTCGGCATCAGGCCGCGCGGGCCCAGCACCTTGCCGAGACGACCGACCTGGCCCATGAGCTCAGGGGTCGAGACGGCCGCGTCGAAGTTGGTCCAGCCGTCGGCGACGCGCTGGATCAGCTCCGCGCCACCGACCTCGTCGGCGCCAGCTGCGATCGCGGCCTCGGCGGCCGGGCCGGTCGCGAAGACGATGACGCGGGCGGTCTTGCCGGTGCCGTGCGGGAGGATGACGGTGCCGCGCACCATCTGGTCCGCCTTGCGCGGGTCGACGGCGAGCTTCAGCGCGACCTCGACGGTCGAGTCGAACTTCGCCGAACCGGTCTCCTTCGCCAGAGCGACGGCCTCGGTGGGCGTGTAGAACCTGTCAGCCGCGATCTTGGCGGCGGCGGCCTGGTAGGCCTTGGACTTGGTAGCCATGGTCGTTATCCCCCTCAGTCCTCGACCGTGATGCCCATGGAACGGGCGGTGCCGGCGATGATCTTCGATGCGGCATCGACGTCATTCGCGTTCAGGTCGGGCTGCTTGATCTCGGCGATCTCGCGCACCTGAGCCTTGGTGAGCTTGGCCACCTTGGTCGTGTGCGGGGTCGGCGAGCCCTTCGAGACGCCTGCGGCCTTCTTGATCAGCTCAGCCGCCGGGGGCGTCTTGAGGATGAACGTGAAGCTGCGGTCCTCGTAGACGGTGATCTCGACGGGGATGACGTTGCCGCGCTGCGCCTCGGTGGCAGCGTTGTACGCCTTGCAGAACTCCATGATGTTGACGCCGTGCTGACCGAGCGCGGGCCCGATCGGCGGCGCCGGGTTGGCGGCGCCGGCCTTGATCTGGAGTTTGATCAGGCCGGTCACCTTCTTCTTGGGTGCCATTTCCTTTTCCTTTCATCGAGCGACCCGACCCTTCGACGAGCTCAGGGACCGGTCGTTCTCCCGCACACCCGGCATTTCCGGGCAGCGGTTCCCCCGGGTGGAACCCGGGAAGTCTTCTTTAGAGTTTCGTGACCTGATCGAACGACAGCTCGACCGGTGTCTCGCGCTCGAACAGGGAGACGAGGACCGTGAGCTTGCCGCTCTCGGGCTTGATCTCGCTGATCGTGCCGGGCAGGCCCGCGAACGAGCCTTCCTTGATCGTGATGGTCTCGCCGACCTCGAAGTCGACCTCGGCAGGGATGCTGCGCGCGACTGCGTGACCGCCCTTGGCGGCGGCGCCCTTGACCGGCGCGACCTCCTTGACCTCGACGAGGGACTTCAGCATGTTGAAGGACTCTTCGAAGCGCAGCGGGGTCGGGTTGTGAGCGTTGCCGACGAAGCCGGTGACGCCGGGCGTGTGCCGCACGACCGACCAGGTGTCTTCGTTGAGCTCCATGCGCACGAGCACGTAGCCGGGGATCCGGACGCGCGTGACCATCTTGCGCTGCCCGTTCTTGATCTCGACGACGTCCTCCATCGGGACCTCGATCTGGTAGATGTCCTCTTCGACCTCGAGCGTGGACTTGCGCTGCTCGATGTTGGCCTTCACCTTGCGCTCGAAGCCCGCGTAGGAGTGGATGACGTACCACTTGCCGGGAAGCGTGCGCAGCTCGGCGCGGAACGCCTCGTACGGGTCCTCGTCCTCGGCCTCGTCGTCCTCGGCGCCGGCCGGGGCGGCGTCTTCGGCCGCGTCGGCCTCGACATCGGCGACGACCGCATCCTCCGCGTCGGCGGAGTCGACGTCGCCCTCGACGGTGGCCGCATCGGCGGCGTCGACGGATGCCTCGACGTCGTCGACGACGGCGGCCGCGGCATCCACCTCTTCGACGAAGTCCCGATCGAGCACGGGCTCGTCCTCGTCGCCGTTGATGTCGGGCCCGTCGTAGGGGGTCACGTCATCGGCGTGCTCGGCGGCGTACTCCGCCTCCTCCTCGGCGAGCGAGTCGGTGAGCACTTCGGCGGCAGCCGTGGCCTCGTCGGCCTTGTCGATGTTCAGAGCGTCGTTCACGATCGCGTCCGCCTCCGGGTCGTCGATGTCGATGTCGTCCAGATCGGAGAGGTCTTCCTCGTCGTCGTCCACGATGTGAACGGCGAGGTGCTCGGCCGGGGTGTTCGCGCGATCCTCCTCGGCGAGGATGTTGCCCTCCTGGGCTTCGTCATCCTCGGAGGACTGTTCCGCAGCGGTCGCCCAGTCGGCGTCGTCTACATATCTTTCAGACAATTGCGTTCTCTTCCGTTTCGTGGGCGCCGGATGCAGCGATCCGCCCCGCGGTGCAACTCAAGTGGGTCAGGCGGGAACGCCGAAGACGACGGTCGTCATCCAGACGAACAGCAGATCGAGGCCGTAGACCAGCGCCA
The DNA here is from genome assembly GCA_963717585.1 of uncultured Actinomycetota bacterium. Classification (GTDB taxonomy): domain Bacteria; phylum Actinomycetota; class Actinomycetes; order Actinomycetales; family Microbacteriaceae; genus Microbacterium. The sequence continues at coordinate 230,268 of CAVQWI010000010.1, forward strand.
TCATGATGATGACGAACGCGAGCACGACGCCCGTGTACTTGATCAGTTCCTGACGCGTCGGCGTGACGACCTTGCGAAGTTCCGCGAACACCTGACGGATGAACAGCGCGATGCGAGCGAAGACGTTCGGCTTCTTCTCGCGGGGTGCGCCGCTTGCCGCGACCACCTCGCCCTTCGGTTCACCCTGGACCATCGAACCCACCTGATTACCTTCCATGTGTCAGCTTCGGCTGACGCGCAGGGCGGACAGGAATCGAACCTGCAACCTGCGGTTTTGGAGACCGCTGCTCTGCCAATTGAGCTACCGCCCTAGAGGCCCGCGGCCTCGGGATGCCCACAGTCTTCCACCGAAACCTGTATGTGAGGGTCCTGCCCGAACGGCGGGCACGGCAAAAGAATGCAGACTTCAACTGCACTCTCCAGTGTACGGCATGCCCTCCGGGGGAGCGAACCGAGGGCGGCCTCCCGGACCCGCTCCTCGATGGGTCCGACCTCGCGACGCCGGCCCCTGACGGCGAGTGCACGGCAACGCGCCGAGCGCACGGGATGCCGGCGTGGCGAGCTCGTGCACTCGGCGACAACCCGTGCACTCGCGCAGATCGCAGCGCGGATCAGGCGCCGATGCGGACCAGCTTCTTGTTCACGAACTCGTCGGCGGCCAGCAGACCCATCTCGCGGCCGGTGCCGCTTCGCTTGACGCCGCCGAAGGGCAGTTCCGGGGAGTCCGCGAGCACGAGGTTGACGTAGACCATGCCCGCCTCGATCTTGTCGGCGACGCGCTGAGCCTGCTCCTCGTCCGTCGTGAAGACGTACGACCCGAGCCCGAACGGGGTGTCGTTGGCGACCTTGATCGCCTCGTCCTCGTCGGCCACCCGGTAGACGACTCCCACCGGCCCGAAGAACTCCTCGCGGTACGCATCCATCTCGGGAGTCACGTCCGTCAGCACCGTGGCGGGATAGAACGCGCCGTCGCGCGTGCCGCCGGCGACGAGCGTCGCGCCCTGCTCGACGGCCTTGTCCACCTGTTCGGCGAGGCGCTCGGCCGCGACCTGCGACGACAGCGGACCCAGCACCGTGTCGTCGGCGAAGGGGTCGCCCAGCTTCGAGCCGGACATGACCGCGGTGAACTTCTCGAGGAACGGCTCGTAGAGCTCGTCGGCCACGATGAAGCGCTTCGCGGCGTTGCAGGACTGCCCGGTGTTGTCCAGGCGAGCGTCGGCCGCCGCCTGCACGGCCGCGTCCAGGTCGTCCGTCGACAGCAGGATGAAGGGATCCGATCCGCCGAGCTCGAGGACGACCTTCTTGAGGTTGCGCCCCGCGACTTCGGCCACGGCCGCACCCGCGCGCTCCGAGCCGGTCACCGACACCCCGTGCACGCGCGGATCGGCGATCACCTCGGCGGCCTGCTCGTTGGTCAGATACAGGTTGGTGTACGCGCCCTCGGGGAAGCCGGCATCCGTGTACATCGCCGCGATCGCTGCGGAGGACTCCGGGCACTGCGAGGCGTGCTTGAGCAGGATCGGGTTTCCGATCAGCAGGTTGGGCGCGGCGAACCGGGCCACCTGGTAGTACGGGAAGTTCCAGGGCATGATGCCCAGCAGCACGCCGAGCGGCGACCGGCGGATGACGGCGGTGCCCTCGCCGAGGATGTCGATCGGCTGATCCTTCATGATCTGCTCGGCGTTGTCGGCGTAGAACTCGGTGATGTCGGCAGCGAAGTCCACCTCGGCGATCGCCGCGGCCAGCGGCTTGCCCATCTCGCGCACGATGATCGCGCCCAGCTCGTCGCGGCGCTCTCGGTGCAGTTCGGCGACGCGGCGGATCAGGGCCGCGCGATCGGCGACGCTGGAGGTCCGCGCCCAGCCTTTGGCTGCGGCATCCGCTGCCGAGAGCGCCTGCTCGAGCTCCGCGTCGGTCGCGATGGCGTAGGTGGCCAGGGTCTCGCCCGTGGCGGGATTGACGACTGCGTAGTCACTCATGGTTTCTCCATTCGCTGATGTGTTCAAGTCTGCCGGTCACGGGCGGGAGCGGCGCAGGCTGGCGGGGGCATCCAGGGAGATCGTCTCGCCCCGGAAGAAGGCAGGACGCTTGATCGCCTGCCAGATCATGATGACCACGCCGACGCCGATCACCACGATTCCGAGGATGAAGACGAGCCCGAGCCCGCCGATGTTCGATCCACTCCCGTAGTCCGGAGACATGCTGTCGATCAGCGTCTTGCCGAACAGGAACAGCAGGATCAGTCCGCCGACCAGCGGGAACAGGAACATGAAGAACACGTTCCGCGTCGCGTCGAACCACTGCTTGCGGAAGTACCAGACGCAGGCGAACGCCGTGATGCCGTAATAGAAGCAGATCATCATGCCGAGGGTGGTGATCGTGTCCCACAGGACGTCTTCGCTGATGAAGCGCATGACGGCATAGAAGACCGACGCGACGATCGCCGACACGATGGTGGCGAAGCCCGGCGTGAAGAATCGCGGGCTGACCTCGGCGAACCGCGGCGGGAGGGCGCCGTAGTGTCCCATCGCGAGCAGGGTCCGCGCCGGTGAGACGAAAGTCGACTGCAGCGAGGATGCCGAACTGGTCAGCACGGCGAGCGACACCAGGAAGGCGAAGGGTCCGAGGATCGGGCCGGACAGGTAGAAGAACACGTTCGACTGGATGTCTTCGTTGCCAAGTCCAAGACCTTCCGCACCGGTGCCTGCGAAGGCGAGCAGCGACACCGAGATCAGCAGATAGAGGGCGAAGATGATCAGGACCGTGAGCGTCGCGGCACGGCCCGGAGTCTTCTCGGGGTTCTTCGTCTCCTCGTTCATGGTGAGTGTGACGTCCCACCCCCAGAAGATGAAGATCGACAGCGACAGACCCGCCACGACGGCTGCGAAGTCGCCGACCGCGAAGGGGTTGAACCACGAGAGCTCGACCGGGCTCGCGTCGAACGCGGTGCCCTGAGAGACGTGCACGAAGGCGGCGACGGAGAAGATCACGAGAACGAGCACCTGGAAGGTGACCAGGACGTACTGCAGCTTCTGCGTGGTCTGCATGTCGCGGTACGAGACCAGGGTCGCCCCCAGCATGAACAGCAGGCACACGAACACGTTGATGAAGGGGTTGAAGGCGAGCTCGGCGATCGTGCCGGGGCTGCCGGCGATCTGATCGATCAGGAGGAAGAGGAACTCCACCGCGATGCCGGCGAGATTGGACAGGACCAGGATGGTCGCCGCGATCAGGCCCCAGCCCGCCAGCCAGCCCACCCACGGTCCGAACGCGCGCGCAGCCCACGTGAACGAGGTTCCCGAGTCGGGCATCGCACGGTTCAGCTCGCGGTAGCCGAACGCGACCAGCAGCATCGGGATGAACCCGACGATGATGATCGCGGGCACTTGGAAGCCGACCTCCGACACGGTCGGCCCGAGCGCGGCCGTGAGCGTATACGCGGGCGCGATGCACGAGATGCCGATGACGACGGCCCCGATGAGCCCGACGGTTCCGGCACTGAGGCCCTTTGCCGAGAGTCCGGTGGGCGCCCCTTTCTCGCCTACGGGGGCGAGAGGCGCCGAAGCGCCCATGTGATCGCTCATCGCGACTCTCCTTCCGTGGCGCGCGTGCGCGGCACCACGATCATGGGAACGGGCAGTTCATGAAGCATCTTGGCAGCGGTCGAGCCGAGGAAGAGCCGCCGCGGCTGGGCGAGGCGGCTGGAGCCGACGATCGCGAGCTCCCCGGGCTCCCAGCTGAGGTGCTGCACGGCGTCTTCGATGCTGTCGCCCTGGCCGACGATCACCTCGGCGTCGCTGACGCCGGTCAGGGCGGCTCGGGCCCCCGCGAGCACCTCGTCGGCATGGGCCGCACCGGCGATCCGGATGACGCCTGTGTCGACGCTGGAAGGAAGGTCAACCGTGACCAGTGAGAGCAGGCGCAGCTCGGCGCCGGTCGCGTCGGCGAGCGACGTGGCCTCTTCGAGCAGCGCATCGGCGCCCGGGCGGGTGCCGATCGCCGCCGTGACCCGCGTCACGCCGGTCGCCGGGTCGGTCTTGCGAGACCCCTCCGGCGCGAGCACCACGGGCACATTCGACGAGTGGAGCAGCTCGGTGGCGACCGATCCGAGGCGATGACGCCCGCGGAGTCCGCCGTTCGCGGCGCCCACCACGATGTGCGACGCCCTGAGCTCCGCTGCGGCGGCGACGAGACCCTCGGCGAACGAGTCCGCGTAGCGCACGTCCGTGCCGACCTTCACGGATGCCGGGATGCCATCGGTCGCGGCATCCAGCCATGTCGTGGCCTGCTCCTTCAGATAGCGGTCGTAGCCCGCGTCCGGAGGGGTGATCACGCTCCGGTCGTCGGCGGGAAGGACCACGACGAGGTGAAGCGACGACCCGGATGCCGCGGCCAGGCGCGCACCGAGCGACACCGCATCCTTCCCCGCGTCGGTGGCGGTGTAGCCGACCACGATGTCACCGCTCATGCGCGAGCCTCCTCGATGATGTGCGCCGCGGTGAGTCGTCCCATGCGGATCGCCCCGTCGACGTGCTGGTAGCCGGCACCGGCAAGGTCGCTGCAGGCGAAGTGGATCGGCCCGACCGGGTCGCGCAGGTCCGCGCCGTACCGGTGCAGACCGCCGAGGTCGAAGCTCGCGGCGTACGCGCCGCGCGTCCACTCCTCGGAGCCCCAGTCGCTCTCGTAGTAGACGAGAGGGTTCTTCGCCTCCGGGCCGTAGTAGTGCGAGAGCGACTCGAGGATCCGCTCCCTGCGCTCGTCGGCCGGGAGGCGGAACACGTCATCGGCATTGCGGTCGGACACGAAGCCGACCAGCGTTCCGCGCTCGTCGCCGTGGTTGGTGTTGTCGTAGGCCTCGTGCGACAGCTCGTACGGGCTGAAGGCGGTGCCGGACAGCCCCTGCTCACGCCAGAACGGCCGGTCGTACACGGCGTGCACCTTGATCACGAAGCCCATCGAGATGTGCTGGTGCATCTGATGCTGCAGCCGGGGCAGCGCGGGCACGAACGCGATCCGGGAGTAGAGGTTCGGTGCGAGCGCGACGACCGCGAACCGCGCGCGGACGGTCACGCCGTCGGCGATCGCAGTCACTCCGCCGCCTGAACCCGCCGACGGGTCGGCCCATTCGAGCGTGCGCACCGCCTGCCCCAGGAAGACGTCGTCGCCGAGCCGCTCAGCGAGGAGGAGCGGAACCTGCTGAAGCCCGCCCACGACGCGCTTGTCGAGGATGAAGTCGGCGTCGACGAGGTGCGAGAAGCTTCCGGCGCTGGCGGCCATGAGCAGCGCCTGCAGTGTGGAGAAGGCGTGCGGAGGCTTGGTGAGCATCGCGCCCGCGATGAACAGCGCGATGTTGTCGCGAGCCTCCTGATCATCGGTCTGCTCGGCCAGCCACGCCTCGAAGGAGACCCGATCCAGGGCCTCGGCATCGGGGTGCTCCCAGGGCCGGTCGGGATCCATCTGGGCCACGAGCGCGTCGAGCTTGTCGATGAGCTCGACCATCGCCTTCTCGGTGGCCGGCGGCACAGGGAAGATCTCGCCGGTGAACCGGGTGAGCCCACCTGATTCGTCGATGTAGACGGAGTCGCCCTCGCGATAGCGCTCATAGGTCTCCAGCCCCAGCTCGGCCAGCGTGTCGATCAGCGCATCCTGGTCGGGCGAGACCCACTGCCCGCCGATCTCGAGCATCGCGCCATCGATGACGTCGGTCCACAGGCGACCGCCGACACGGTCCCGGGCCTCGAGCACGGCGACCGAGAGACCTGCTTTCCGCAGCTCGTTCGCGGCCGTCAGCCCGGCCGCGCCCGCTCCCACGATCACGACGTCACGGTTCAGCTCGACCATGTCGGCTCCTTTGCTCGATGCGACGGGGAGGTGTGCTGCCGCGCTGGACCCGGCTCCCCCACCGGACCCAGCGCGGACGATTCACGCGGCGTCGAGCGAAGCCGCCACGACGTCCAGCCCTTCGCGCAGCAGCTCATCGGAGATCGACAGAGGCGGAAGGAAGCGGATGACGTTGCCGTGCGTTCCGCAGGTGAGCACGATGACGCCCTGCGCGATGCACGCCTTCGCGACGGCGCCCGTGAGGGCCGCATCCGGCTCACCGGTGACAGGGTCGACGAATTCGGCGGCGATCATCGCTCCTCGGCCCCGGATGTCGCCCAGCCGCGGGTCGGACGCCTGAATGGCCGTCAGCCGTTCCACCATGATCGCGCCCAGCTCGTTCGCGCGGTCGATGAGCCCGTCGTGCTCGAAGACGTCGATGGCGGCCAGGGCCGCGGCGCACGCGATCGGGTTTCCGCCATAGGTGCCGCCGAGTCCCCCGGTGTGCGAGGAGTCCATGATCTCCGCCCGCCCGGTCACCGCGGCGAGCGGCAGGCCCCCGGCGATCCCCTTGGCGGTCGTGATCAGATCGGGGACGATGCCGAAGAGCTCGCTGGCGAACATCGCGCCGGTGCGGGCGAACCCGGTCTGCACCTCGTCGGCGATGAAGACGACATCGTTGGCACGGCACCAGTCCACCAGCGCGGGGAGGAAGCCGTCGGCGGGGACGATGAAGCCGCCCTCGCCCTGGATCGGCTCGATGACGATCGCGGCCAGGTTGTCTGCTCCGACCTGCTTCTCGATGACCGAGATGGCGCGCTTCGCCGCCTCCGGCCCGCTGAGGCCGTCGCGGAAGGGGTAGGACATGGGCGCGCGGTGGACCTCCGGCGCGAACGGCCCGAACCCGCTCTTGTACGGCATGTTCTTGGCCGTGAGGGCCATGGTGAGGTTGGTTCGGCCGTGATAGCCGTGCTCGAAGGCGACGACGCCCTGCTTCTTGGTGTACTTGCGGGCGATCTTGACGGCGTTCTCCACGGCCTCGGCGCCGGAGTTGAACAGGGCGCTCTTCTTCTCGTGATCGCCCGGCGTGATGCGGTTGAGCGCCTCGGCCACCGCCACGTACGGCTCGTAGGGCGCGATCATGAAGCACGTGTGGGTGAACTGGGCGACCTGCGCCTGGACGGCGGCGACGACCTTCGGGTGCGCGTTGCCCACCGTCGTCACGGCGATGCCCGAGCCCAGGTCGATCAGCGAGTTTCCATCGGCGTCGACGACGACGCCGCCGCCCGCCGCGACGGCCTGGATCGGAACGGTGTGCCCGACTCCGGAGGCGACGGCGGCGGCCTTTCGGTCCAGCAGCTCCTGCGAGCGCGGCCCGGGGATGCTCGTGACCATCCTCCGCTCCTGCGGAAGGGTGGGCCCGCCGAGGGGGATGTCGGTCGCGGGTGCGGGGATCGTGCCGGTTGCAGACGTGCTCATGGTCGCGAGCGTAGGCGGAGGGATGCCGCGTCCGCATGCGCCGCGATGTACATTCTGGGGGTAGAGACCGTACGTCCGGTATATCGATCGGAGAGCCTGTGGAGACCGTCGCCGACGCCCCGACCCTGCGCGCACTGCTGGGCCGTCGGGATCTGCACCTGCGGTTGGAGGGTGACGCGGCGACGCTCGAGGACGGCGCTCTGGACCGTCCGCTCCGGTGGGTGCACAGCTCCGACCTCGCCGATCCGACGCCGTTCCTGTCGGAGGGACTGGCGCTGCTGACCACCGGCACGCAGTTCCAGGATGCCGGCGACGACCCATCCGTCTACGCCGACTACGTGCGCCGACTCTCGGCCCGCGGGGTGGTCGGACTCGGCTTCGGCACCGAGGTGGTGCGCGCCGGCATCCCGCCGCTGCTGGCTGACGCGTGCCGCGCCGCTCGGATGCCGCTGTTCGAGGTGCCCTACCGCACGCCGTTCATCGCGGTCGCGCGCGCCGGCGCGGAGGCGATCGCCGCGCAGTCGTACGCGCGGCGCAGCTGGGCCCTCGCCGCTCAGCGGGCGATCTCCCTCGCCGCGCTGCGGCCCGACGGACTGGGCGCGACGCTCGCGGAGCTGGCCCGCCAGCTCGATGCCTGGGTTGGGATGTTCGACGGGGCGGGAACGCTCACACGGGAGCATCCATCGGCGCTCGAGCCGGACGTGGCGGACGAGCTGCTCGCCGAGGTGGGTGTGGTGCTGCGGCGGGGAGCGCGCGCCGCATCGTCGCTTCGCATCGGCGGCCTGCCCTTCACGCTGCAGACGCTCGGTCGCGGGGGGCACCTGCGCGGGGTGATCGCGATGGCGGCAGGCGATCTCGATCAGGAGGGTCGCGGAGTCGTCACCGCGGTCGTGGCGATGGCGGGGCTCGCGCTCGAGCAGCAGCAGGGGCTGGACCGCGCGCGAACCCTGCTGCGCGCGGGACTGGTGCACTCGCTGCGCAGCGACGACCCCGCGCTCGCCCGCCGCATAGCCCGCGACCTGTGGGGCGGACTGCCGACCGCGCCGATCCTGGTTGCCGCGACCGATGCGGGGGCGGCCCGCAGGGACGCCCTGCGCGAGTGGCTCGAGCTGCACGCCGACGAGCGGCGCGGCGGGCTGTTCTTCGGCCGCGGCGACGACGGCGGCCTCGTGCTCGTGGTCGGCGCGCCGGATGCCGCTCTGCTCGAGGAGTGCGCGGAGCGCTTCGAGGTGCGGATGGGAATCTCTGATGCGACGACCTACGACGCGTTCTCGGTGGGGATCGATCAGGCCCGCCTCGCCCGCGATCGGGGCACTGGACTCGTCTCTCACTTCGCCGACGCGGCGCGCACCGGCGTGCTGTCCGTTGCGCCGACGGCCGAGGCCCGCACGGTGGCGGAGGCGGCGCTCGCGCCGCTCGTGCGCCACGATCGCGAACACGGCACCGCGCTGCTCGACACGGTGCGCGCGTGGCTCGCCCACGACTGCTCGCACGAGGCGACCGCGCGCGCCCTCGGTGTGCACCGCCACACGGTGCGCGCCCGGATCGCGGCGGCGGAGCGCGCGTTGGACGTCGATCTCGGGTCGTTCGCCGTGCGCGCCGAGCTCTGGGCAGCGCTGCGCATCGCCGCCTAGGCCTCGCCGTAACGGCATTCATATGGCGTACCGCGCGGCCGACCGCCGCCGAGGCCGCCGGCCGGTCGGCTCGCACGGCGCGGCCGGCCGCCGTCGCCGATCTCATCTCCGGACGTTGAGCCGGCACACCGTTCGCACCCTGTCAGGTAGCGCATCGCGGGCGTCGCGTCAATACCTTTCAGGTGTCAGGTTTTAGGGACTACGGTGGCGGCATCACCGCGCGACGACTGCGCGGGCCGACCGAAGGCAAAGACGCCGCGCTGGTGCGGCGCACACACGGAGGCTCCCCATCATGAAGACACTCACGTCCCCCCACACCAGGAGATGGATCGCCGCGACCGCAGCCGCCGCGATCGGCACGCTCGCCCTCGCCGGCTGCGGACGCACCGACGACGGCGGCGGCGCCGGCCCGGAGGCCGGCGAAGGCATCGACGACTCCCCCGCCACCGGCGAAGTCCAGATCTGGGCGATGGGCAACGAGGGCGAAGTGCTCAAGGAGCTGGCGGCCCAATTCGAAGAAGAGAACCCCGACGCCACGATCGACGTCACCGCGGTTCCCTGGGATGGCGCGCACGACCGCATCGCCACCGCCATCGCCGGCGGTGAGGTGCCCGATGTGACCATGCTCGGCACGACATGGGTCGGCGAGTTCGCCGCAACCGGCGCATTCGAGCCGACGCCCGAGGGGCTCGTCGACGAATCCAGCTTCTTCGAGGGCTCATGGGGCACCGCAGTCGTCGATGACGTGGCCTACGGCGTGCCGTGGTACGTCGACACGCGCGTGCTGTACTACCGCACCGACATGGCCGAGGCGGCTGGTGTCGAGCCGCCCACCACCTGGGACGAGTACAAGGCCTTCGCGCAGGCGATGAAGGACCAGGGCGCCACCTCCGGTGTCTCACTCCCGCCCGGTGGCTTCGACTCGTGGCAGTACGTTCTGCCGCTGGTCTGGCAGCAGGGCGGCGACGTCATGACCGAGGACGGCTCGGCGTTCGCGTTCGATTCGCCCGAGTGGCAGGAGGCCTTCGCCTTCTACGCGAGCTTCTTCCAGGAGGGGCTGTCCGAGCCCGTTCGTCTGGAAGGCGGCGAGATCGAGCAGAAGTTCATCTCGGGCGAGGTCGGATCGTTCTACTCCGGCCCGTTCCATGTGAGCCTGCTGCGCGATCAGGGCGGCGCCGAGTTCGAGGACAAGTTCGCCGTGGCGATGGTGCCGGGCGAGGACTCGCGCACCAGCTTCACCGGCGGTGGAAACCTGGCCGTGTTCAACGACACCGACAACCGGGATGCCGCGTGGAAGTTCGTGCGGTGGCTGAGCCAGCCCGAGACGCAGATCGAGTGGTACGGCATCTCGACCGACCTGCCCAGCGTCCAGGCGGCGTTCGAAGACCCGATCTTCGCCGATGACCCGTACCTGAGCGTCTTCGCCGAGCAGCTCGGCGACTCGAAGGCGCCCCCGGCGATCCCCACGTGGGCACAGGTGTCGGCCGTGATCGACCAGCAGCTCGAAGCGGTGACCCGCGGCGAGACCACCGTCGAGGAGGCCCTCGCCAGTCTGCAGTCGCAGGCTGAGTCCATCGGCACAGGACAGTAGTCAGCCGCCATGGTCACCGTGACCAGCGCTCCCGTCGAGCGGAAGTCGCGCCCTCCTCGCAAGGAGGTGCGCGGCTCCCGCCGGCGTCGAACCACATGACCTTCATCGCGTGGGGGTTCGCCACGCCGTTCGTCGTGCTGTTCCTCGTCTTCCTCGCCGGGCCCATCGTCGCGAGCCTCGCGATGAGCTTCACCGACTTCACCACGCGCGATCTGCAGACGCCCTTCAACGTCAACCTCGTCGGCTTCGACAACTACGTGCGCCTCTTCGAGGATCCGCGGTTCCTCCGGAGTCTTCTCAACACCTTCATCTTCGTCGTCGTCGGGGTGCCCCTCACCATGGGCATCGCGCTGCTCGTCGCACTGGCGCTGAACACCGGCATCCAGCGATTCCGCACGGTCTACCGCGTCGGCTTCTACGCGCCGGTCGTCACGAGCATCGTCGCCATCGCGGTCGTGTGGCGGTTCATCCTGCAGCCGGACGGGCTGCTCAACGGCTTCCTCAGCCTCTTCGGCATCCAGGGTCCCAGCTGGCTGCAGGACCCCGCGTGGGCGCTGCCGTCGCTCATCTTCATGGCCGTCTGGCGGAACCTCGGGACGCTGATGGTGATCTTCCTCGCCGGCCTGCAGGGCGTACCGCAGGAGCATCACGAGGCGGCGATGGTCGACGGCGCCAACGTCTTCCAGCGCTTCACCAACATCACGATCCCCGCGCTGCAGCCCACGCTCCTGTTCGCCGCCGTCATCACGGGCATCGGCTACCTGCAGTTCTTCGAGGAGCCGTACGTGATGACGCAGGGCGGTCCGCTGGATGCAACGCTTTCGTCCGCGATGTACACGTACGACCAGTTCGGCTTCGGCAATTACGCGGTCGCCTCCGCATCGAGCTACGTGCTGTTCCTGGCGATCGTGGTGCTCTCGCTGATCCAATTCCGCCTGCTCGGAAGGAAGGACTGACATGGCCCTCTCAACCGAGATGACCGCGCCGATCGATGAGGAGCAGGCTCCCCTCGCCCCAGGCGCCGAGGTCCGCGGCCGCGCTGGTGGCTCTACGTCGTCCTGACCGTCGGCGTCATCGCGATGATCATCCCGTTCGTGTGGATGATCCTCGGGTCCTTCAAGACGACGACCGAGATCCGCCAGTATCCGACGGAGTTCATTCCGCGCGACCCGACGCTGGACAACTATACGGAGCTGTTCGGCCGGCTCGACTTCACGACGTTCTTCCTGAACAGCTTCATCGTCGCCGTCGTTCGTCACGCTCGGGAACATCGTGTTCTCCTCGATGATCGGCTACGCACTGGCGAAGCTCGAGTTCCGCGGCAAGAAGCTCCTGTTCGCCCTGGTGCTGGGCACCCTCATGATTCCGGTGGTCGTGACCTTCGTGCCGCTGTTCGTGCTGACCGCGAACCTCGGCCTGGTCAACTCCTATCCGGGACTCATCCTGCCGTTCCTGATCACGCCGCTCGGGGTGTTCCTGATGCGCCAGTTCATGCTGAGCCTTCCCGACGACATCATCGAGGCGGCGCGCATCGACGGCGCGAGCGAGTGGCGCATCTTCCTGCGCGTCATCATGCCCCTGTGCGGCCCGGCTGTCGCCACCCTCACGATCCTCACCTTCCTCGGCAGCTGGAACAACTTCCTCTGGCCGCTGGTGGTCGCCACCACCGAGGACATGTACACGCTGCCGGTCGCCCTGGCCCTGTACTCGGTCAGCCAGAACGCGGCCCAGTACGGGCTGATGATGGCCGGTGCAGTCGTGGTCGTGGTGCCCATCCTGATCCTGTTCCTCTTCCTGCAGCGCTACTTCGTCCAGGGGATCGCGCTCACCGGGATCAAGTGACCAGTCCGTCCACCGAAAGGACCGTGCACGCATGACCTTCCCTCCCGGATTCCTCTGGGGTGCCTCGACGGCCGCCCACCAGATCGAAGGCGGCAACGTCAACTCCGACTGGTGGCAGCGCGAGTGGGGGCACCTCCCCGGCCCGGCCGTCGAGTCGCCGTCCGGCGACGCGGCGGACAGCTACCACCGCTACGCCGAAGACATGGCGCTGCTCGCCGACGCCGGGCTGGACACCTACCGGTTCAGCATCGAGTGGGCGCGGATCGAGCCGGAGAAGGATTGGATCTCCCGCGCCGCGATCGACCACTACCGGCGGATGGTCGCCACGGCGCGAGATCTGGGCCTGCAGCCGATGGTCACCCTCCACCACTTCACGAACCCGGTGTGGTTTGCCCGCGACGGGGGGTGGCATCGGATGCCGCGGCCGATCACTTCGCCCGGTATGCGGAATCCGCCCTGCCGGTGCTCGAGGACGTCGAGCTGGTCTGCACGATCAACGAGCCCAACATGGTCTCGGTGCTCGCCGATCCCGAGGTGGGCTTCCCCTCGGCCGGGCTTCCGCCCGGTGTGCCGGAGGTGACCGCGACGCTCATCGACGCTCATCGGCGTGCCGTCGAGATCCTCCGCGGCGCGTCGAAGCAGGCCGGCTGGTCGGTCGCCACTCAGGCCTACCAGCCTCTCCCCGGTGCGGAGGCGGTCGCCGCCGAGTACGGATCGTCGCGGGAGGACGCCTTCCTCGACGCCGCCGCGGGCGACGACTGGGTGGGCGTGCAGGCATATACGCGCACGCGAATCGGTCCGCACGGACCGCTGCCGATCGAGGATGGCGCTGAACGCACGCTCACCGGCTGGGAGTACTACCCGTCCGCCGTGGGCGAGGGCATTCGCAACGCCTGGGCGCGCGCGGGCGTTCCGGTCTACGTGACCGAGAACGGCATCGCCACCGCCGACGACAGCCGCCGCATCGACTACACGCGCGGCGCTCTGGAAGCCGTACGCGCGTGCATCGACGACGGTGTCGACGTGCGCGGGTATCTGCACTGGAGCGCGCTCGACAATTACGAGTGGGGAAGCTACCGGCCGACGTTCGGTCTCATCGCCTGGGACCGGGAGACGTTCGAGCGGCATCCGAAGCCCAGCCTGGCGTGGCTCGGCGAGGTCGCGCGCGCGAACGCACTCGTGCGCGCCTGATCGGCCGTCGTGCCGGCTTGCTCAGTCGGCCGGCCGAGCGGGAAGCGGCAGCAGGTAGCCGCGCACGAACTCCGCGAACAGCGCGTTCATGTCGACGGAGTCATCCAGGAGCCACTGCTGCTGGATGCCGTCCATCACCGCACTGATCAGTCGCGCCGCCAGCGCCGGATCGATGTCGGCTCGCACCTCGCCATCGCCCTGAGCCGCGACCAGCAGCGGGATCGCCGCGGCCGCGCCGTCACGGTACCGGCGCGCGAACTCCTCATGTGCGGGATGCTCGGTATCGGTCGCCTCGGCCGAGACGGTGGCGAACAGCGACGTGAGCCCGCGGGACTGCTCGTTGTAGGCGACCACCTTCGTGGCCTGTTCGATCAGGGTGTGCTCGTGCGGATCGCCCGCGGCCTCACGGATCGACGCATCGCGCTGGCGGAGAACCTCCGTGAACAGCTCCTCCTTGTTCGCGAAGTGGTGCATGACGCCGGTGGGCGTCAGGCCGACACGCTTCGCGATCTCGCGCAGCGACCCGCTGTGGAACCCGCTGCGCGCGAAGACGACGAGCGCCTCATCGACGATCTGCTGACGGCGAGCCTGGCCCTTGGGGTAGCTCCCGCGCGGTGCGCGCGCACGCGAGGTCGGGGCCTCCGTTTCGGGAGCCCCGACCTCCGCGATCTCATCGCTCACCCGCGCGCTTTCCACTGCGAACTGAAGACCTGCGCCGCCATCGCGGGGCGCAGCCGCTTCTCCATCTCCCGATCCACGAAGTATTCCTTCAGGCTATCGCCGGTCAGTTCGTTCCCGATCGCGGCCATGATCATCGACTGATCCAGCGACAGGTAGCGTTCTGCGACCGTGCCGCTGCCCACGGCGACGGCGTCGTAGAAGCCTCCCGGACCGTACGCACCGAGATCGGTCTCGATCGCCTGCAGGTTGGCGAGCACACCCTCGCGGTCGTAGGGCAGCGCGAGGAAGCTCGCGTGCGGCGTGACCACGCCATCCCCGAAATCCGGATCGGGGTTCGTCCCGACGGTGCAGCCGGGTCGATCGATGTCGACATCCGTCTTCTCCTGATCGGACGTGTAGCCGTCCGAGCGCATGCCGGCGAGGTCAACGCCGTACTCGGCGTACCCCCCGGCCGGGTTGCTCGCGGGCGAGAAGCCCCAGTAGCCGTAGCCCGCGTCATCCAGGCCGTGCTGCTTCTGCACCTCGACGGTGATGGGGTGATTCAGCCGCCAGGAGCGCGGGCCCCACTTCGTCTCGGGCACCAGCAGGTCGGGCATGAGCGCTTCGAACATGCTGCCTCCCCAGCTCGGCACGAAGCTCATCCCGCGATAGGAGTACACGCCCTCCCACACGTCGTAGCCCTGGTAGGTGCGTACCGTGCCCGTGGGCAGCTGCTCCTGCCAGGCCCAGTCGCAGCCCGGCGGCATCGTGCGGTGCGTTCCGTACAGCGCCGTCGGCGGGATGCTGCCGTTGGCGATGCCGAGATACGTCGCGATGCGGCTCTCGCTCACGGTCGTGTCGTAGTGGTGGCAGGTGTAGAAGGCCTCGACGCCCGATCCGTTGTACATCGGCGCGGCGACGCTGCAGTCCGGAGGCGCAACCTCCCAGAAGCCGCCGCGGTTCGTGCCCGCAGGCAAGCCGGGCGCACCCTCGGGGTTGAAGAACGCGGCGAAGTCCATCGAACGGTAAAGGCTGTCGGCCTGGGAGGCCAGGCTCGGCTCTGCCTCGCGGACGATCCTCAGGCCGGCCGCGAGCCACCCGTTGTCGACCGTGCTGAGGAAGGGATGGACCACATCCCCTGAATCCGGCCAGGTCGTGAGCTTGGCGCCGGTGGCGGGGTCGTACCAGTTGTAGAACATCCCGCTGGCGGTGTTGCGCTCGAGGGTCTCCAGAGTCGTGAGCGTCTTCGTCATCCGCTCGCGTGCGTCGTCTTCGGAGATGATCCCGAGGTCGCGCGCCGTCACAGTCGACCAGAGGTAGCCGCCGATGTTCGTCGGCGACGTGTAGGCGGCGGGGGCGGTCAGATCGCCGCCGATGTTGTCGGATGGAAGGCCCGTCATCTCATCGGTCATCGCATCCAGCGATGCCCACGTGTCTGCGGCGTACCGCTCCAGCGGATCGTCGGCGGGTCCGCCGGCGGTGGCGACCGACCCTCCGAGCGCGAGTCCGGCGGCGACGACCGTCGCCAATACGTGCTTCATATGCTGCTCTCCTCATCGAAAGCGGCTCCGGGGGAACCGTCGTTCCCTAAAACCTTGCGCATGTCAAGTATTGACACAACCCCTTGACAGACCGGGCGCCCCCGCAGCGGGCCGGTGGCCGTGCCGTCGGGATGCGTGCAGCTCCGACGGGGACGTGCACAACCGCGGGTGTCGTCCGCGACACGCGGCCGAGAGCACCTGCGTCTCGGCGCGTCATCCCTTCGCCCAGCCGCTCTGCACAGGTCCGATCGGGTGTTCCTCCACAACTGCCCAGGGTCGCGTCATCATCCCGAGCACGCAGTGGAGTCCGGCGGGTCGGCGTACTGAATGCACGGTGGGTAGGTGTGCGAGAGCCCGGATGCTGTCACCACCCACGGCCGGCTGCGCGGCGAGGGAACGAGCCGACGGCGCATCGCGTCTGAGGTCGTCAGGGGCTCACTCATCCCGCTGCGCCGCGGGGTCTATGCCCGAGCCGCAGCATGCGAGCCCGTCCGCGTGGCCGCGAAGCACGGTGGAGCGCTCTGCTGCGTCAGCGCAGCGCGCCACGTCGGGCTGTGGGTAGTGGCCGCCAGAGGATGGCGTGCACGTGTGGCTGGGAGGCCACGGTCATGCGTATGAGCACGAGGAGTGCCGGTGCGTGGAGCATTGGGACGACGCGCCGGCAGCAGACACGTTCGGGCTGCCATCGATTCCGCGCATCCTGCGGCAGATCCTCTCCTGCCACGGCATCGAGGCCTTCTTCGTCGGGCTCGAGTCCGCCATGCGGCAAGGCAGAATCAGCGACGCCGGGCTCAGTTGGCTTCGGGGAACCACGAATCAGTCCGCTCGGGACGCGATCGCGTTCGCCCGCAGTGACGCGGACAGCGGGCTCGAGTCTCTTGTGCGCTGGCGCCTTCGCCATCACGGTCTGCGGATCCGCTCGCAGGTGAGAATCATCGCGGTCGGAGTCGTCGACCTGCTCATCGGTGACCGACTCATCGTCGAGGCGGATGGAAAGTCGAACCATGATGACCTGCCGTCCAGGCACAAGGACAGAGTGCGAGACGCAAACGCCGCGATATGGGGCTATGTCACTCTCCGCTTCGACTACGCGATGATTCTGCATGATTGGGAAACCGTCGAGATGGCGATCTTGGCCCATGTCGATCGCGGCCTGCACCTGGCACGTTGAGCCGTCGGCGCACCAACGTCTGAGGATGTCGAGTGCGCACTACTGCGGGGGGATCTCAGGCACGCCGGGTGTCAGCATCCGCAGCCCCGTTTGTCGCCAGATCGACCCGCCATTGTGCACACGTGGGCGCGATCAGAGCGCCGCGCGCCGCATGATCGAGCCGCCCACGTGCACACGTGTGCGAGATCCGCGCGTCGCCCACCCGATCCCGCCGATGTGGACACCTCGACTGAGGATCAGCGTGGCGCGTGCGCCTCGAGGAACTCGTAGACGTCCGTCGTGTCGACGCCGGGGAACGATCCGGTCGGCAGAGTCGCCAGCAGCGTGCGTGGGGTCCGCACGTTCGGCCAGGACTGATCGCGCCAGGTCGCCTCGAGATCGGCGGGAGCGCGGCGGCAGCACACCTCGACCGAGTGCTTCGAGACGCCCCGGTTGGGGGTGTCCCTTCCGATGAACCATTTCGTGTCGTCGAACCGCACACCGACGCTCACCGAGTGCGCGCCCTCGCTGGACAGCTCGACCCGCGCCGTGCACCAGTACGTGCCGTTCCCCGTGTCGGTGTACTGGTAGTACGGGTTGAAGTGATCGTCCTCGTCGAACACGACGCGCGACGTCCACCGCCGGCAGCACATCTGGCCCTCGATCGCTCCCAGGCGGTCGGTCGGGAAGTTCACGTCGTCGTTCTCGTACGCCTTCGTGATCGTGCCCGACTCGTGCACCTTCAGGAAGTGCACCGGGATGCCGAGGTGCACGCTCGCCAGGTTCGTGAAGCGGTGCGCCGCAGTCTCGTACGACACCGAGTACGCATCGCGCAGATCCTCGATCGAGATGGCACGGCGCCCTTTCGCCTCCTGCAGGAAGGGCACGGCGTGCTCCTCGGGAATGAGAAGGGCGCCGGTGAGGTAGTTCGTCTCCACTCGCTGACGCAGGAACTCCGCATAGCTCGTCGGCTCGCGGTGCCCGAGGATGCGGCTGGAGAGCGCCTGCAGCACGGCGGTGCGCGGATCGCCCTTCGCGGCGAGCCGGCTGGACAGGTACAGGCGGCCGTTCTTGATGTCTGCGACGCTGCGCGTCGTCTGCGGCAGATCGGACACGTAGTGCAGCGTGAACCCGAGATGGGCGGCGATGTCGGATGCCGTCCGCTGGGTCAGAGGACCGCCCGGGTGGTCGACCGCATCGAGCAGCCGGCGGGCCTGCACCTCGAGCTCGGGGAAGTGATTGCTCTGGGTGCGCATCAGACGGCGCAGCGCCACGTTCGCGCGGCGCGCCTCCTCGGCGTGGCCGCGCGCTCATCGCGCAGGCGCTCGATCTCGCCCTGCAGCGCGAGCATCGCGGCGAGAGCCTCGTTCGGCACGGTCTTGCCGATGCGGAACGGCGGGATGCCGAGGGCTTGGAAGGTCTGCCCGCGCATCGCGCGTTCGAGTGCGATCTCCATCGTCGAGCGCTCGTCGAGCGGCTCCGACTCGAGGAGCGCATCCAGGGTGGTGCCCAGCGCCCGCGCGATCGAGCGCAGCAGCGTGAGCTTCGGCTCTCGCCGGCCGTTCTCGATCATCGACAGCTGGCTGGGAGCACGGTCGACCGCGCTCGCGAGCTCGTCGAGCGTCATGCCGCGCTCGGCGCGCAGCTGCCGGATGCGTCGGCCGATGGTCAGGGAATCCACCTCTTCATCGTCGTGCAGCTCTGCGGCCGATTCCCCCGAAGTGGTCCTCGTCATACCGCGATTCTCTCACGATTGCAGAACTTTGCCGAAACTTCACACCCGATTCGGTCAGGGCGCCGCGCGAAATTCACTGAGAGTGGACCCACGACCAGCCGTCGCGTGCTTCGACCGGCTCAGCAAACCGAAAAGGAGCTCAGCAACCGAAGCCCGCGGCATCCGACAAGGAGACCGACATGACGTTCCACGCCACCCCCGGCCACCCACCGCTCCGCGCAGGAGACCAGACCCAGACCGCGGCCGAACTCCAGGAGATCTGGGACACCGATCCGCGCTGGGACGGCATCGAGCGCACCTACACCGCCGACGACGTCGTCGCCCTTCGCGGCTCGGTCCGCGAAGAGTCGACGCTCGCCCACCGCGGCGCCGAGAACCTGTGGAACCTCCTGCACACCGAGGACTACATCCGGGCTCTCGGTGCCTACACGGGCGGACAGGCCGTGCAGCAGGTGCGTGCCGGCCTGAAGGCGATCTACCTCTCGGGCTGGCAGGTCGCAGCCGACGGCAACCTCGCCGGCCAGACCTACCCCGACCAGAGCCTGTATCCGGCGAACTCGGTGCCGTCCGTGGTCCGCCGCATCAACAACGCGCTGATCAGGCAGGACCAGATCGAGCACGCCGAGGGCGAGCTGACGCAGGACTGGCTCGCGCCGATCGTGGCGGATGCCGAGGCCGGCTTCGGCGGACCGCTGAACGCATACGAGCTCGCCCAGTCGCTGATCCAGTCCGGTGCCGCCGGCATCCACTGGGAGGACCAGCTGGCATCCGAGAAGAAGTGCGGCCACCTCGGTGGAAAGGTGCTGGTTCCGACGCAGCAGCACATTCGCACGCTCAACGCCGCCAGACTCGCCGCCGACGTCGCCGGCGTCGCCACCGTGATCATCGCGCGCACCGACGCGCTCGCAGCCGACCTGCTCACGAGCGACGTCGACGAGCGCGACCGGGAGTTCACCACCGGCGAGCGCACGAGCGAGGGCTTCTACCGGATCACCCCCGGCCTGGACGCGGTCATCAGCCGCGGCCTCGCCTTCGCCCCGTACGCCGACCTCATCTGGGTCGAGACGGGCGAGCCCGACATCGAGCTGGCGCGCGCGTTCGCCGAGGCGATCCACGCGCAGTACCCCGGCAAGCTGCTGGCGTACAACTGCTCGCCGTCGTTCAACTGGAAGCGCCACCTCGACGACCAGCAGATCGCGACCTTCCAGCAGGAGCTGGCCGACCTGGGCTACAAGTTCCAGTTCATCACCCTCGCCGGCTTCCACGCCCTCAACTACTCGATGTTCGAGCTCGCCACCGGCTACGCGGACCGCGCCATGAGCGCGTACGTCGAGCTGCAGGAGGCCGAGTTCGCCGCCGAGGCCCAGGGCTATACCGCCACCAAGCACCAGCGAGAAGCCGGAACCGGCTACTTCGACCGGGTGTCCACCGCGCTCAACCCCGACAGCGCAACCCTCGCCCTGGTGGGATCCACCGAGGCGCAGCAGTTCCACTGACCACCCTTCGCTCCCTGAGCTTGTCGAAGCGTCGCAGACCCTTCGACAGGCTCAGGGACCGGGCATCGAACAGACCGGAGAACACATCATGACCATCACCGATACGGGCTCGCCGCCCACCACCACCACACCCATCCGGGCCACGCACACGCCCTCGATCGACATCGTCGGCCCACTGCGCGACCGCTACGACGAGATCCTCACCCCGGATGCCGTCGCCTTCCTGACCGAGCTGCACCAGCGCTTCGGCGGCCGGCGCCACGACCGGCTGGCCGACCGCATGCGGCGCCGGTTCGAGATCGGCAACGGCCACGACCCGCGCTTCCGCGACGACACCGCGCACATCCGCGAGGACGCGGAATGGCGGGTCGCCGGCGCCGGACCGGGACTCGAGGACCGCCGTGTCGAGATCACCGGCCCGACCGATCCGAAGATGACGATCAACGCGCTGAACTCCGGCGCTCGGGTCTGGCTCGCCGATCAGGAGGACGCGACGAGCCCGACCTGGGCGAACGTCATCGAGGGCCAGCTGTCGCTGCGCGACGCGATCCGCGGACAGCTGTCGTTCACCAGCGCCGAGGGCAAGACCTACGAGGTCACCGCCGAGCGCACGCCCACGATCGTGATGCGCCCACGCGGATGGCACCTGAGCGAGAGCCACCTGTGCTTCACCGACCGAGCGGGGCGCCGGATGGCGGCATCCGGCTCGCTGGTGGATTACGGGCTGTACTTCTTCCACAACGCCCAGCAGTTGATCGCGAACGGGCGTGGGCCGTACTTCTATCTCGCCAAGCTGGAATCCAGCGAGGAGGCGAAGCTGTGGGACGACGTCTTCCGCTTCAGCGAGGAGTACATCGGCATCCCGCACGGAACGATCCGCGCGACCGTTCTCATCGAGACGCTGCCGGCCGCGTTCGAGATGGAGGAGATCCTCTTCGAGCTGCGCGATCACTGCGCGGGCCTGAACGCCGGGCGCTGGGACTACATCTTCTCGATCATCAAGAACTACCGCGGCCGCGGGGCGCGCTTCGTGCTCCCCGACCGGAGCGAGGTGACGATGACCGTCCCGTTCATGCGGGCGTACACCGAGCTGCTCGTGAAGACGTGCCACAAGCGCGGCGCTTTCGCGATCGGCGGCATGAGCGCATTCATTCCGAACCGCCGTGACCCGGAGGTCACGCAGCGCGCGTTCGAGAAGGTCGCCGCGGACAAGAAGCGCGAAGCCGGCGACGGGTTCGACGGAACGTGGGTCGCGCACCCCGACCTGATCCCGACGGCGATGGCGGAGTTCGACGCGGTGCTCGGCGATCGCCCCAACCAGGTCGACCGGCAGCGCGATGACGTCGACGTGGCCGCATCCCAGTTGCTCGACGTCCACATCGGACGGCCCGTCACGGCAGCGGGCGTGCACGCGAACGTGTCGGTGGCGATCCGCTACATCGAGGCGTGGCTGCGCGGTCTCGGCGCGGTGGCCATCGACAACCTGATGGAGGATGCGGCGACGGCCGAGATCTCGCGTTCGCAGGTGTGGCAGTGGATCCACCAGGACCGGACCACCGAGGACGGCACGCGCGATCACCCGCGACTACATCGAGGGGCTCATCGCCGAGGTGCTCAGCGAGGTCGAGCGGCGTGACGGCGACCGCTTCGACGACGCGGCCGAGGTGTTCCGCGATGTGGCGCTGCGCGAGGAGTTCCCGACGTTCCTGACCCTCACCGCCTACTCCCGCTACCTGGTCGAGACGGAGTAGTCCTCCGCGATACGAGTCGCCACGAGTGCACGGGCTGCCGTCGAGTGCACGGGTTCGCCGTATGGGCAACCCGTGCACTCGACGCCGTGTCGTGCACTCGCGATCGACGGTTGGAGGGATTCCCGAGCGTTTGTCGATCCGGCTGCACCGGGTTCGACGCCCATCACGTAACGTCGCACTGACGTCGCTCCGACAGATAGGACACGCGATGAAGTACTTGATGCTCGTGGTAGCCGATCCCGACCTCACCACGGCTGAGGACCCCGTTCTCACCATCGAGGAATGGGTCGATGAGACGTACGGCCAGGGCAAGGCGACCGAGGGAGACCGGCTGCGCCCGCCGGAGCAGGCCAAGACCGTCCGCCGGCGCAACGGCAAGGTCAGCGTGACCGACGGGCCGTTCGCCGAGACGCACGAATGGATCGCCGGCTTCGACCTGCTGCAGTGCGAGAGCATCGACGAGGCGATCCAGATCGCGTCGCGGCATCCGATGGCCACGCACGGCACGATCGAGCTGCGCCCGGTCTGGCCGCTCGAACTCGCCTGAGCGCGGGGCTTGCCGGGGCGCGCTGTCAGGGTCGCGCCCCGGCATCCTGGAGACGACCCTTTCCGCGATGCGACGGGCGACTACGCTCGAAACCGTGACAGAACGCGCTCCTGTATCCCGAAAGCTCAGTGCCATCGCCGAGTCGGCGACTCTGAAGGTCGACGCGAAGGCGAAGGCCCTGCAGGCCGCCGGACGACCGGTCATCAGCTATGCCGCGGGCGAACCCGACTTCGCGACGCCCCAGTTCATCGTGGATGCCGCGGCCGAGGCGCTGCACGACCCCGCGAACTACCGCTACACCCCGGCGGTCGGCCTGCCGGTGCTGCGCGAGGCGATCGCCGCGAAGACGCTGCGCGACTCGGGCCTGGAGGTGGAGCCGTCGCAGATCGTCGTCACCAACGGCGGGAAGCAGGGTGTCTATCAGGCCTTCCAGGCGGTGGTGAACCCCGGCGACGAGGTGCTGCTGCCGGCGCCGTACTGGACGACGTACCCGGAGGCGATCGCGCTGGCCGACGGCATCCCCGTCGAGGTGTTCGCAGGCGCCGAGCAGGACTACAAGGTCACCGTCGAGCAGCTCGAAGCCGCGCGCACCGACCGCACCACGGTGCTGGTCTTCGTCTCGCCGTCCAACCCGACCGGCTCGGTCTACACCCCCGACGAGACGAGGGCGATCGGCGAGTGGGCCGTCGAGCACGGCATCTGGATCATCTCCGACGAGATCTATCAGAACCTCGTCTACCAGGGCGCGCGCGCCATGTCGATCGTCGAGGCGGTTCCGGATGCCGCTGCCCAGACGATCCTCGTGAACGGCGTCGCGAAGACCTACGCCATGACCGGCTGGCGGGTCGGCTGGATGGTCGGCCCGAAGGATGCCATCAAGCTCGCCGCCAACCTGCAGTCGCACCTCTCGAGCAACGTCAACAACATCGCGCAGCGCGCAGCTCTGGCAGCACTGACGGGTCCGCAGGACGAAGCCGAGGACTTCCGGGTCGCCTTCGACCGCCGCCGTCGTCTGATCGTCGAGGAGCTCTCCAAGATCGACGGCGTCACCGTGCCGAACCCGCTCGGGGCGTTCTACGTGTATCCCGATGTGCAGGGGCTCCTCGGCCGGGAGTGGCGGGGCAAGACCCCGACGTCGTCGCTCGAGCTCGCCGACCTGATCCTCGACGAGGTCGAGGTTGCGGTCGTCCCCGGCGAGGCGTTCGGTCCGAGCGGCTACCTGCGGCTGTCGTACGCCCTCGGCGACGAAGCGCTGCTGGAGGGCGTGCACCGGATGCAGGACCTCTTCGGGTCCTAGCGATCCCCGGTCAGCCGGCGGCTCATCGGGCGCGCGGGATGTCGATGCGCGTGACCGGCGTGCGGTTGCCCGCGGCATCCAGCCCGGAGATGCAGTAGACCGCCGGCAGGTCGACCGCCGCGATGGTGAGCGGAGCGATGGAGAAGTCCTGCAGCGCGTCCGGGTCCTCGCAGTCGACGGCACCCGGCGCACCCCAGGTGAATCGCACGGCCGCCAGCTCCGGCGGGCGCAGGAGCGGCCGCACGGCGACCCCGCCGCCCTCGAGCCGTTCGACCTCGGCGTCCGCGGCGAGAGTCGGCGGCGTGCGGTCCACTTCGAAGATGACGGAGGCGGCCAGGTCGTAGCCCTCGCCGCTCACCGCGCACAGCAGGTAGTGACCCTCCTCATCGGGCAGCTCGAGGCGTCACCACCACGCCGACGGCCTCCCAGGGCTGGCCTTGTCGGGGAAGCACGTGCGTCTCGGCGTCGGCATAGGTGTCCCCATCCAGGCAGCCCTCGCCGTTCCCGAAGGGGATGGTCGCGGCACTGAGCACCCCGACACTCTCACCGACGAAGCTGGCTTCGGCGAGGCGTCCGTCGGCGTCGGGCTGCGTGGCCGACTGGAACACGCCCCCTCCCCGCTCGGCCCAGACGTCCGACACGCGCAACGGGCATTCGCCGCCGAGTGAGAACGACCCCGTCGTTTCGTCGAAGCACCGGCCGATGCCGGCGACGCTCTGGGCGGAGACGGTTTCTCCGACCGGAACCGCGCCCGCTCGGGTGACCTCGCAGGGGTGTCTGAGCCCGCAGGAGTCCGAGGCGGGGCTCGCGTCCGAGGGCGGTGCGGTGACCATCGCGACGACCTCCACCGGGATGCCGTTCTCGTCCACTCCGAGCAGCGGCGAGCCGCTTCCGCCCGCAGCGACTCCGCCGCAATCGGCTGCGAAGACGCCCAGCCACAGCCAGAACGACTCGATCAGCGAGCGCTGGTCTCCGAGGGTGCACTCGGCGCGGCGCAGGACCTGTGCGTCCGGTTGCAGGCCGAGGACGGGGATGCCGATGCTCGCGACCGCCTCCCCGGACGTCGGCTGCTCGACCGCGATCGGCAGCGAGGCGATCCCGAGGGCCTCGACGTCCGCGAGCGTGCTGCCCAGCCGGACGATCCCCATGTCGGCATTGCGCATGGTCGCGTAGGTGAGCTCGACGACCTCCACGGGGATGCCGCGGCCCTGAACCGCCGCTGTCCGGAGGAAGTCGGCTGTGCCGCTCCACTCCAGCATCAGAGCCGTGGACTGCGGGGGCTGTCCGAGCCCGCCGACGCATCGGCCCGCCGTCAGCAGGTACGCCGGGCCCGTCGGAACACCCGTGTCGATGAGGGTCCCGACGCACGCGGCAGCGGAATCCAGCGCCGCTACCGCTCCGAACGCCGCCGCCTCGTCGTCGGTCAGGGGTTCGCCGGGCATGAGGGCCACAGGGCCGCTCGAGGGATCCGCCGAGGTGTTCGCCGGGTCGGCCTCTCCGGCGACGCAGGCGCTGGTGGTGCAGGCGGCGAGCGCGAGCAGACCCACCCCGATCAGTCCGGCATGTCTTCTCACGCCGCACCCCCTCGGTCGTGAGGATAGCCCTACAGTTCGATGCCGACCAGCACGGGCTCGGGCTGCAGAATGAGCCCGAACTCCGATTGCACCCGACCCTGGATGAAACGGGCGAGCTGCGCGAGTTCGCTCGCCGACGCCTGCGCGCGGTTCGTGAGGGCGAGAGCGTGCTTCGTCGAAAGCGCAGCCCGGGATCGCGGCAGCTTGAATCCCTTCCGCAGCCCGGAATGCTCGATGAGCCATGCAGCGCTGACCTTGACGTCGGACTCCCGGCTCGCCGGCGGGGGCACGTAGCCCTCGTAGGCGGACAGCGGGATGACCAGCACCGGGTCGAGATCCGGCGTCATCGGCCAGCGCGGGCATTCGGGCGGAAGCGTGCGCGCGAACGAGGCGGAGACGATGGCGTTCTGGAAGAAGGAGCCGGCGCTGTACGTGTCGGGGTCGTCCGCGTCGAGCACCATGCCCTTGCGACGCCGCGTGGCCAGCACATGGTCGCGTACCCAGGCGAGCGAGACGGATGCCGCGGGCTCCAGTCCGAGGGCCGTGCGCAGCTGCTCGCCGACCACGGGGCGTTCCTCCTGGCCGACCGATTCCAGTTCGAGCGTCACGGTGAGGATCACCGCGGACCGCTCCGGCACGGAGCCGTAGTGGTGCTTGAGGACGGAGGTGCGGAAGCCCAGACCGAGTTCCGCTGCCGGCACGGTCGAGATCTCGCCGGTGAACTCGTCGATCAGCTCGACCTCGGCGAGCGTCTGGACGATCTCCTGACCGTAGGCGCCGATGTTCTGCACCGGCGCCGCGCCGACGGTTCCCGGGATGCCCGACATCGCCTCGATCCCCGCCAGTCCCTCGTCGACGGCGTAGGCGACGAGTGCGTCCCAGTCGTGGCCCGCCTGCACCCGCAGGCGCACGAACCCGTCGCGCGCGGACGGGACGCGCTCGATGCCGGTGGTCAGCACGCGGACGACCGTTCCGTCGTACGGCTCGTCGCCGACGAAGAGATTCGACCCGCCGCCGAGCACGAGTACGGGCGACCCCTCCGCCCACACCTCGCGCAGCGCCGTAACGAGCTCTTCCGTGGTGTGCGCATCGATCATGCGCTCGGGAATGCCGCCGGTGCGCAGCGTGGTCAGCTGAGCGAGCGGAATCGGTTCGACGTCTGTCATCTGCTAGGCGAGCCGGACGCGGACCTGCGCCTTGCCGAGCACCGTCGACTCGCCGTGGGTGACGGTGAGGTCGATGCGCGCGGTGTCCTCGTCGATCGCGCCGACCTTCGCGACGATCTGCAGCTGCGCGCCCGCCTCGGGGGCGACGACGACCGGGCGGGTGAAGCGCACGCCGTACTCCAGGATCCGCCCCGCATCTCCCAGCCACGGAACGATCGTCTCAACGGCCACGCCCATCGTGAGCATCCCGTGGGCGAGCACGCCGGGCAGCCCCACCGCGCTCGCGACGTCGTCGCGGTAGTGGATCGGGTTGAAATCGCCGGACGCGCCGGCATAGCGCACCAGCGCCTCGCGGGACAGGTGCACCCAGCGCTCCGCGACGATGTCGCCGACGGCGGTCACTGCTCCCCCTCCCCGACCACGAGCACGCTCGTCGTGGTCACGACGTGGTCGCCTGCGGCATCCCGGATGTCGGCCTCGCTGGTGACCATCGCGTTGCCCCCGATCACCCGGATGCCGGTGACCGAGAGGGTGCCGGTCAGCTCGTCGCCGGCCACGATCGGTCGCGAATACCGGAAGCGCTGCTCGGCATGCAGCACGCGGGACAGCACGATGCCCGAGTCCGGCTCGGCCAGCAGCTGCTGCAGCGTCTGGTCCTGCACGACCATCGCGAAGGTCGGCGGCGCCACGACGTCGGCGTAGCCGAGTGCCCGTGCGGCTTCGGGGTCGTTGTGCTGGGGGTCGTCGGCGAAGACGGCGCGGGCGAACTCGCGCACCTTCTCACGGCCGACAAGGTAAGGCGCGGTGGGGGGGAAGACGCGCCCGACGAGCTCGGGGTTCACTGGCACCGTGCCATCCTACCGAGCACGAGTGAGAGGCCCGGGGTCAGCTGCGACGTGCACGGAGTGTCCGCACCGCCAGCTGGACGGCGATGAAGGTGAGGAAGACGGCGAACAGCACGTTGCCCCAGAACGGATCGACGAGCGTCGCGATCCACGCACCGAGGGCCGTCGTCGTGCACGCTGCGACGCCGATGAGCGCCGCGCCGAGAAGATCGACGTTGCCGCGCCGGATGTTGCCGATGGTCCCCGAGACCGCGGTCGGGATCATCATGAGGAGCGAGGTCCCTTTGGCGATGAGGTCGCTCGCGCCGAAGAGGAGCATGAGCGCAGGGACCACGACGATGCCGCCCCCCACGCCGATGAGACCGGCCACCGTGCCCGTGAAGACGCCGAGGACGACCAGCCCGGCGATCGTCAGGAACGTCAGCGGCAGGCCGGCGTCGCGGGAGGGGATCACCAGGAACAGGCTCACGATCACGGCCACGAGGAAGCCGATGAAGCTCCAGCGCAGCACGGTCAGCGGCACACGCGGCAGCAGCCACGTTCCGATCTGCGCGCCGACGACCGCCCCTGCGGCCAGGATGAGTCCGGGAATCCAGGCCACCGAGTCGTTGAGCGCGTACGAGATGACGCCGACGGTGGCCGTGGGGACGATCGCGGCGAGGGAGGTGCCGGCTGCCAGTCGCTGATCGAAGCTCAGGATCAGGACGAGCAGCGGGACGATGACGGTGCCGCCGCCCACGCCGAACAGACCGGACAGGAGGCCAGCGAGAAGCCCGATGCCGAGGCAGGCGAGGATGTACTTCGCGCCCCGCGGTCGTTCGGTGCCGGGCGCGGCTGTTTCGGGCATGCGCCTATCCTGCCGGTTGCGGGCGCGGCGCGTCGGCCGCGGCCCGCACGGCGGTCGGCAGTGCCGCGACGATCCGGTCGAGCTCGACGTCGGTGTGAGCGGCGGAGAGGAACCATGCCTCGAACACGCTCGGCGGCAGGCTCACACCCGAATCGAGCATCGCTGTGAAGAACGGACCGTACCTCCAGGCATCCTGATCCTTCGCGTCGTCGTAATCCCGCACGGGCCGAGCACGGAACGCGAGCGAGAACAGGCTTCCGGCGCGGGAGACCGTCACGTCCACGCCCTCGGCAGCGAACGCGTCCTCGACGGCAGCGGACAGAAGCGCCGCCGAGCGGTCGATCCGCTCGTAGACCGCCGCGTCGGCGCCGCGCAGCGTCGCCAGCCCCGCGGCCACGGCGAGCGGATTGCCGCTGAGCGTCCCCGCCTGATAGACCGGCCCGAGCGGAGCGAGCAGCTCCATGACCTCGGCGCGCCCGGCGACCGCGGCGAGCGGAAGCCCGCCGCCGACGACCTTTCCGAAGGTCACCAGGTCGGGCCGCCACGGCTCTGCGTCCGTGCGGGCCGCCTCCAGGCCCCACCAACCGGCGGGACCCACGCGGAAGCCGGTGAGCACCTCGTCGACGATCAGCAGGGCGCCCTCGCGGTGCGCGAGCTCGGACAGAGCGCGATTGAACCCCTCGCCGGGAACCAGCACTCCCGCGTTGGCCCCTGCCGCCTCGGTGATGATCGCGGCGATCCGTCCGGGATGCGCCGCGAAAGTCGCCTCGACGGCGCCGAGGTCGTTGTACGGCAGGACGATGGTCAGCGCCGCCACACCGGCGGGAACGCCCGCGGAGCCGGGAAGGCCGAGTGTCGCCACGCCGGAGCCGGACTCAGCGAGCAGCCCGTCCGAATGCCCGTGGTAGTGGCCTGCGAACTTGATCACGAGATCACGGCCGGTGGCGCCCCGCGCGAGCCGCACCGCGGTCATGGTGGCCTCGGTGCCGGTCGAGACCAGGCGGATGCTGTCGAACAGGCGTGATCCGCCGACGGTCGTTCGCGCGCGCAGCAGTTCGGCGAGCTCCGCTTCGCCCGGAGTCGTCGCTCCGAAGGAGAGACCGCGAGCTGCGGCATCCTGAACCGCCGACACGACGTCGGGGTGGGCGTGGCCGAGGAGAGCCGGACCCCACGAGCCGACGAGGTCGATGTACTCGCGTCCTTCGACATCGGTGACGTACGCGCCGCTGGCCGAGACGAGGAAGCGCGGCGTGCCGCCGACCGATCGGTACGCCCGGACCGGTGAGTTGACTCCGCCCGGGATGACCGCGCGGGCTCGGGCGAACTCGGTCTCGTTGCTCACGCTCGGTCTCCTTCGCGGATGAGCCGCGCCGCTTCGACGGCCCAGTACGTGAGGATGGCGTCGGCACCTGCGCGCCGGATCGACACCAGTGACTCGATCACCGCTCGGTCCCGGTCTATCCAGCCGTTCGCTGCGGCCGCCTCGACCATCGAGTACTCGCCGCTGACCTGATACGCCCAGACCGGCACCGAGGATGCCGCAGCCACTCTCGACAGCACATCCAGGTACAGGGACGCCGGCTTGACCATGACGACGTCGGCGCCCTCCTCGATGTCCAGCGCCGCCTCGCGCGCGCCTTCGCGGCCGTTGGCCGGATCGAGCTGATAGGTGCGGCGGTCGCCCTCGAGCGAGGACTGCACGGCCTCGCGGAACGGGCCGTAGAGCGCGGACGCGTACTTGGCCGCGTAGCCGAGGATCGCGGCATCCTGATGCCCGTGGGCGTCCAGCACGTCGCGCACCGCGCGCACCTGGCCGTCCATCATGCCCGAGAGGCCGAGCAGCGCCGAGCCCGCCGATGCCTGCGCGAGCGCCATCGCGCGGTACCGCTCGAGACTCGCATCGTTGTCGACGCGTCCCGCTGAATCGAGCACTCCGCAGTGCCCGTGGTCGGTGAACTCGTCCAGGCACAGATCGGTCTGCACGACCAGTGCGTCGCCGACCTCGGCAGCGGCGACTCGCGTTGCGACGTTGAGGATCCCGTCCGGGTCGTCCGCCCCCGAGCCCATGGCGTCCTTGTGCTCCGGGACGCCGAAGAGCATGACCCCGCCCACGCCCGCTTCGGCCGCCTGATTCAGGGCTGCCTTCAGGGAGTCCACGGTGTGCTGCACGACGCCCGGCATCGACGAGATCGGCACCGGCTCGCTGACGCCCTCGCGGACGAACATGGGCAGCACGAGGTCGGCAGGATGAAGCCGCGTCTGCGCGACCAGCCGCCGCCAGGGCGCGCTGCTGCGGGTGCGGCGGGGGCGGATGTCGGGCACCGGCCCGTTCG
The DNA here is from genome assembly GCA_963717585.1 of uncultured Actinomycetota bacterium. Taxonomy (GTDB): domain Bacteria; phylum Actinomycetota; class Actinomycetes; order Actinomycetales; family Microbacteriaceae; genus Microbacterium. The sequence continues at coordinate 260,767 of CAVQWI010000010.1, forward strand.
CTGCGCTCATCGGTGGTTCCCTTTCCCTGGGTTCATCGCGCACCGCCGAGCGGTGCGAGGCCGGCAGCGCCGCGTTCGAGCAGCGCAGTGGCGACCCGGTCGGCGAGATCGAGCGCCGACCGATCGGAGTCGGCAGCCTCGGTGTCGACGACCGTGAGCTCGCCGGTTCCGTCGGGTGCGTAGACGGTCGCCGAGAGCATCAGCGCTCCGTCCCGGATCCGGGCGTGCGCGGCGATGGGCGCGGAGCACCCCGCCTCCAGCCGCGCGAGCACTCCTCTTTCGGCCGTCGCCGCCAACCGCGTGTCCGCGTCGTCGATCGTCGCGACCCGCTCCACGAGCTGGGGAGAGGCATCCGCCCGGATCTCGAGCGCGAGGGCGCCCTGGGCGGGCGCGGTCGGCCACGCTTCCAGCGGCATCAGCTCGGACGCGTCACCGAGCCGGCCGAGTCGCTCCAGCCCTGCCGCAGCGAGGACGAGCCCGTCGACGCGGCGGTCGTCGTCGGGATCGTAGAGCCGTCCGAGGCGGGTGTCGACGTTGCCGCGGATGCCGACGACGTCGAGATCCGGGCGGGCCGCGAGCAGCTGCGCGCGCCGACGTGGTGAGCCGGTTCCGACGCGCGAGCCGTGCGGGAGCTTCGCGAGTGTCACGCCGTCGCGGGTGGCCAGGGCGTCGCGGGCGTCGGCGCGGATCGGCACCGCTGCCAGCCGGATGCCGTCTGCCGGAATCGTCGGCAGGTCCTTGTAGGAGTGCACGATGAGGTCGACCTCGCCCGCCAGCAGCGCATCGCGCAGCGCGGAGACGAAGACGCCCGTTCCGCCGATCGACGCGAGCGGCGCCGGCGTGCGATCGCCTTCCGAGGTGATGGTGACCAGCTCGTAGGCACCGAGCTGAGCGGCAGTCGCCGAGGTCTGAGCCACCGCGAGCGCGCTCGCACGCGTTCCGATCCTGATCGGCGCCGCACTCGGCTTGAACAGCGCGGTCATGGGGCCACCCCCGAGACGGCGGGCCGGAAACCGGCCCGCACGTTCTCGCAGCAGGCCGGACGGCAGACATCGAACCAGGGGCCCAGTGAGGTCGCGTGAGGGCGATCGCTCGCGGGGGTTCCGTCGCGGCGCTCGAGCACGAGATCGACGAGGCCGCTGACGAACGCCGGGTCGATGCCGGGCGTCGGCGTCCGGACCGCCCGGATGCCGGCTGCTCGTGCAGCATCCATCGCCTCGGTGTCCAGGTCCCAGAGGACCTCCATGTGGTCGCTGACGAATCCGAGCGGCACGATGACGACCGCCTCCGCGCCGCGGCCAGGCAGTTCCGCGATCACGTCGCAGACGTCGGGTTCGAGCCACGGCTGAGTCGCGGGCCCGGAGCGGGATTGGAAGACCAGCTCCCACCCGCTGTCGGCGGCCTCGGGCAGCGCCTCGACGACCGTCGCCATAACCACGCCCGCCACCGCCTCGTGCTGCGCGGCGTAGGCGCCGCCCGGGCCGAAGTCCCGGTCACGCGGCCCCGAGCGCTCGGCGTCGGAGGTCGGGATGCTGTGGGTCGAGAAGAGCACCCGGATGCCGCCGGCGGGCACGCCGTCGCCGAGGAGCTCCCGGACCGCCGTCGTCACACCCTCGCTGAAGGCGTGGACGAAGCCGGGGTGGTCGAAGAACTGACGCACCTTGTCGATCGTGACCGTCCCGCCGAGGCCGGTTCCGGCCAGAACGCGCGCGAGATCCTCCCGGTACTGACGGCAGCTCGAATAGGAGCTGTAGGCGCTGGTCGCGATCGCGAGAAGCGTCGTACGGCCGTCGGCGGCGGCATCCTGAACCGCCTCTTCGAGATAGGGCGCCCAGTTGCGGTTGCCCCAGTACACCGGCAGGTTGATGCCGCGCACGGCCAGCTCCGCCTCGATCGCGGCCTTCAGCGCGCGGTTCTGCGCGTTGATCGGGCTGATGCCGCCGAAGTGCCGGTAGTGGTGGGCGACCTCTTCGAGTCTCTCGTCGGGGATGCCGCGCCCGCGGGTGACATTGCGCAGGAACGGGATGACGTCGTCCTGGCCCTCGGGGCCCCCGAATCCGGCGAGGAGGATGCCGTCGTACGCGACCGGAGTCTCCACGTGCGGCGGGCCGGATGCTGCGGCCGGGCTCGCGGCCAGAACAGCGCCCTCGCTCATGCGAGCACCTCCGCGAGTTCGTTGAGGTCGATCAGCCGACCGGTGAAGAACGGGATCTCCTCGCGCACGTGCCGCCGCGCCTCCGTCGCACGCAGGTGGCGCATGAGATCCACGAGGTCGATGGGGTCGTCGGCCTCCAGCGCCAGGATCCACTCGTAGTCGCCGAGTGCGAATGCGGCGACGGTGTTCGGCTGCACCTGGGGGAAATCGCGCCCCATCCGGCCATGCTCGCCGAGCATGCCGCGACGCTCCTCCTCGGGGAGGATGTACCAGTCGAGGCTGCGGACGAACGGGTAGACCGTGACCCACGACTTCGGCGGAAGCCCGCGCATGAACGACGGCGCGTGATCGCGCGTGAATTCAGCGTCGCGGTGCACGCCGAGCGCGTTCCAGCGCGGCGTCAGCGCCGCGAACGGCGCGACGCGGCGAAGCGAGCGCAGGGCGGCCTGGAGCCGCTGGGCGTCGTTCCCCGTCAGCCACAGCATCACGTCGGCGTCGGCGCGCAGTCCCGACACGTCGTAGATGCCGCGGAGCGTGACGCCGGCTCCGGGCAGAGCGTCGATCGCAGCGGAAAGCGAGCCGGTGCCATCGGTGGATTGCGCGGCATCGGCGGGCTGAGATCCGGCCGCGCGGCCGAAGACCGCCCACAGCGTGTAGCCGATCACAGGCTCCGTCTCGTTGGTCATCGTCTTCCTTCCGAGCCCCCGTGACGGGCGGCCCTCACGTCGGTGCTGATTCGTTCGGCAGTCGCGCGCGCCGCGGGCACGATCGAGGCGAGACCGGTGACGGATGCCGCTTCGCCGACGGCATCCTGCCCGCTCGAGCCGGGGTGCGCTTCGAGGGTGCGCGTCCAGGTGCGCACATGCAGCTCGACCAGCTCGTCGATCCGCGCGCCGGTGATCGCTCGCAGGTCCGCGGAGACCGTGCCCTCCGGGTCATCGGGCAGCTCATCGTACGAGAGCCGCACGACGTGCCGGTGGGCCGGCAGCCGGTCCGCGAGCCATCCCCACTTCGCCGACGAATGCGTCAGCGCCCGTGCGGTGACCCCCACGACGCCGTCCTCGACGAGCGCTCCGGTTCCGCGGGGAGCACCATCGAGGTCTGCCGCATCCACGACTGCGGTCGCCACCGTGATCGTGCGGGTGCGCGCGGCCCCGCCGGCCGCCTCGGCGCTCGCACTCACGACGTGCCCGCCGATGTGCTCGCCGCTTGCGAGCCAGACCCCGGCGGCATCCGATCGCACGACCCGAGCGCCGAGGACGAACTGCGCGCCGGCGGCACGCGCGTCGCGCTCGAGGGCCGACGCGAGCCGGTGCACGCCGCCGCGGAGCCCCGCCACCTGCGAGCCGGCCGGGCTCGCCGATCTGATCCGCTCGACAGCCGCGCCCAGCGACCGGCTCGCCCGGAGCGCCTCCGGCAGCGCGGGCGATGCCGCCGCGAGTTCGAGAGCGTCCGGAGTGGTGGAGAAGACGCCACGCACCACCGGCGCGACCAGGCCGCCGAGCACGCGAGCGCCCATGCGCCGTCGCACCAGATCGCCGAGGGAGCGATAAGCCTCCGGAGGCCGCAGCGGCACCGCCGAGTCCCATCGCGCCCGCCACGCTCCGCAGACGCCCGATCGCGGCCGCGAGATCCTTTCCGCGGAGCTCTGCCGGAATGCCGAGCACGCTGGCCGCGGGCAGCGGGTGGGCGCCGCGGCGGCCCACGAGCCACGCCGGCGATTGCGCCGGCAGGACGATGTCGTCGCCGAGGCCGAGCTCGGAGGCGAGCGCGGCGACCGCACCGCCGCGGGTCGCGAAGGACTCGGCCGCCGCGTCGACGTCGATGCCGGCGACGCGCATCGCCGCGAGCTGGCCGCCGGTCCGGTCCGAGGCCTCCACGACCGTGACCGGGATGCCGGAGCGCGCGAGGTCTCGCGCGACGACCAGGCCCGCCACCCCCGCTCCGATCACGACGATCCGACTCGGCGGCGAGGATGCCGGCGAACCGGGAGGGGATGCCGGCTGCGCCGGAGAGTGGTTCATGTCAGACCGCGACGGCGCCGACCGAGGCTTCGTGGACGAGGCTCACGATGCGGGTGAGCACCTCGGGGTCGGTCTCCGGCGGCACGCCGTGCCCGAGGTTGACGACATGCGCCGGTGCCGAGCGGCCGCGTTCCAGCACGTCCAGCACGTGTGCGCGCAGCACCTCCCACGGCGCGGTGAGCAGTGCCGGGTCGATGTTCCCCTGCACGACAACGCCGCCGCCCAGCCGTCGCGAGGCCTCATCGAGCGGCAGGCGCCAGTCGACGCCCACGGCATCCGCACCGATGCCCGCCATCAGATCGAGCATCTCGCCGCTGCCGACTCCGAAGTGGATGATCGGCACATCCAGCCCGCGCAGCGCCGAAAGGGTCCGCCGCGAGTGCGGCGCGACCCGACGCTGGTAGTCGCTCCGCGACAGCGAGCCGACCCACGAGTCGAACAGCTGCACCGCGCTTGCACCGGCTTCCACCTGTGCCCGCAGGAACGCGCCCGACACGTCCGCGCACCAGTTCAGGAGCTGTGCCCACGCCTGCGGATCGGACACCATGAGGCTGCGCGCGCGCAGCTGGTCCTTGGACGGTCCGCCTTCCACGAGATACGAGGCCAGCGTGAACGGGGCCCCGGCGAACCCGATGAGCGGGGTCGTGCCCAGTTCGGCGACCGTGCGCGCGACGCCCTCGCGGATCGGCGCCAGCGTGTCGGGATCGATCGGACGCAGGCGCATGATGTCCGAAGCCGAGCGGATCGGCGAGTCCAGGACGGGGCCGCGCCCGGCCACGATCTCGACCGGCACGCCGGCGAGCCGGAGCGGGATCACGATGTCGCTGAAGTAGACCGCCGCATCCACGCCGTGCCGGCGGACCGGCTGCAGGGTGATCTCGCTGGCCAGCGCCGGGTCGAGGCACGCATCGAGCATGGCGGTGCCGACGCGAAGCGCACGGTACTCGGGAAGGCTGCGCCCGGCCTGACGCATGAACCAGACGGGCGCGTGCTCGGGTCGCTGACCGCGCAGAGCGGTGACCAGCGCCGAAGCGCCGGTGCGGCCGTCACTGAGGGGATGCGAGACGGGGGAAGACATATCCTCCATCCTCCCACCGCTGGCGCCGCGCACGGTCCGATGCCCGCGCCTGATGACGCCCGATCACCGTGGATCGGCATGCACCCGGCTTCATTCCGTACCATGGAAGGGTGCTGCTCTGCGTCTCCGTGTCTCACCGAACGGCGGATTTCGATCTGCTGGGTCGCCTCTCCGAGAGTGCGACCGCGGACTCGGCGTCGACCCTGCTGGGGGACGGACGTGCGCGTGGAGCCGTGCTCGTCTCGACCTGCAACCGCGTCGAGGCGTACCTGGACATCGCTCCGGGAGCCGACACGAGCGTCGCGGAAGCGACGCTGCGCACCCTCGCCGGATCCGCTGATCTTCCGCACGACGCACTCCGCGGGCGCGCCGAAGTGCTGGCCGGAGCGCCGGCCCTTCATCACCTGTTCGCGGTGACCTCGGGCCTCGAGTCGGTGGCCGTCGGCGAGGAGGAGATCGCCGGCCAGGTCCGACGTGCCTACGAGGCCGCTCGAGGGACCGGATCGACGACGCCGGAACTGGACACCGCCTTCCAGCGCGCCGCGCGCGTATCGCGCGACGTCCGCGCCGCGACCTCGCTCGGCAAGACCGGCCGTTCGCTCGTGCAGTTCGCGCTGCAGCTGGCGGGCAGCCGCCTGACCGACTGGCGGCGGACTCGGACGCTCATCGTCGGAACCGGCAACTATGCGGCCACGACGGTGGCGGCGCTGCGCAACCTGGGCGTCGCAGAGCTCGCCGTCTACTCACTGACCGGCCGCGCGGAGAAGTTCGCCGAGCGGTACGGCATCCGCGCCGAGCACGACCTCCGCCATGCCATCGCGGCGGCCGACGTCGTCATCACCTGCACGAACACGTACACGGTGACCGTCGAGGACATCCCCGACCAGTCCCGCCGAACGATCATCGACCTCGGACTGCCGAGGAACGTCGAGCCCGCCGTCGGAAAGCTGCCGGGCGTCGAGCTGATGGATCTCGAGCTCATCGCCACGCACGCGCGCCTTCCGAAGCTCGCGCACGATGCGACCGCACGCGAGCTCGTCTCCTCCGCCGCAGGAGCGTTCGCGGCGGAGCAGGCGGCGGCGCCTGCCATCGTCGCGCTGCGGACCCACGTGTTCGACGCCCTCGACAGCGAGCTGGCGCGCCTGGCGTCGAAGTCCGTCTCCCCCGAGCAGGCTGCGGCCGTCACCGAAGCGCTGCGCCACTTCGCCGGCGCGCTCCTGCACGACCCGACCCAGCGGGCGCGCGAACTGGCCGCCGGTGGTCGCGTCGGCAACTTCGAGGCGGGGCTCGCCGCCGTCTTCGGGATCGAGCCGGCCCATCAGGGAGGCTCGATCACGCCCCTCCGCCGGGCCTCCGACGAGCCGGACGCCGCCGAGACCGGTACGGTCTGACGGTTCAGCCGCCGGCGTTCACCGCTTCGTTGACCGCCCAGCCGTCTCCGGACGGCACGACGACGTAGGCGTAGTGGTCCTCGTACGGGACCGCCTCCTCCGTCGGATTGCCGTCCTGGTCGAAGAAGCTGTTGTACGACTCGGTCGTCTCGACGGTGATCGACTCGTCCTCGGTCTCGACCGACTCGACCGTCAGCTGGTAGTCCTCCACCGAGTCGATGAAACCGGCGGATGCCTCCGTGAACGTCTCGCAGTCGGGAAGGCCCAGCGTGTCGCGGAGGCTCTCGGTCGTGGCCTGCTCCCACTTGTCGCAGTCGCTGGTCTGCCACGCCTCGTCGTAGAGTTCCACGGCCGCGACAGCCGCCGTCTCGTCCGCAGTCTGGGCACCGCCGCCCGCGGCGTTGCCGAACATCCCGATGAGGATCGGGATGAAGACGGTCGCGAGGACGACGATGCCCAGAAGCACCACACCCAGCACCACCCACAGGATCCAGAGCTTGGACTTCTTCGGCTCGGTCGCCGAGATGAACGCCCCCGACGGAGCCGGGCCGCCCGGGAAGCCGCCGGGATATCCGGGAGGCGCCGAGGGCGGGTAGCCGCCCTCGGGTGCTGCGTCGGAGGGTGCTCCGGATGCGGGGTCGGTCGTCGGCGCGCCGTAACCGGCCGCGGGCGAGGCGGGCGGCGCTGCGTCGGACGAAGCTCCGACGGCGGGGGCGAGGAGTGCGTCCATCGCCTCCTCGCGCTCCGCGGGTGCGGAGGCGTCGTATTCGACCGGCGTCTCGGGCTGCCCCGCATCGGATGCCGACGCGGACTGCTCGTCGAGCGCCGGTTCGGGATCGGGCGTCTGAACGTGCTCCGTCCACTGCGTGCCGTCCCACCAGCGCAGCGCGCCGCGTCCGTCGTCGTACCAGCCGGGTGCTGTCGTGGCCATGCGCTCGTCCCTCTCGCGCCGAACCGTCTGGTTTGCGGACGCAAAGCGAGCCTATCCGAGGCGCGCGACGCCACGGCAGGGTCTGGAGCGGGAAGCCGACCCACGCACGAGCCGGGGAAGCGATAGCCTGACGCGCACATGGACAGCTCTCTCACCCTCGCCGGGATCCTGCTCACCGCGGGCCACATCGTGATCGTCATCGTGGCTCTCATCGTGGTCCCCAAGCGCCGCAAGCCGACTGCGGCCATGGCATGGCTGCTCGCGATCGTCGTCCTGCCGTATGTCGGGGTCATCCTGTATCTGCTCATCGGCAACTTCCGGCTGCCGAAGAAGCGCCGCGACGAACAGGCGCGGATCAACGCCCTGATCACCGAGCGCGTGGCCGGCCGCAACGAGCCGGCGGAGGCAGCGGAGTGGCCGCGGTGGTTCCAGCGGGTCGTCGACGAGAACCTCAACCTCACCGCGCTCCCCGCCGTCGGCGGAAACAGCGCCACCCTGCTCGGCGACTACAACGGGTCGATCAACGCGATGGCGGCCGAGATCGACACCGCGACGACGTTCGTGCACGTCGAGTTCTTCATCGTGGCGTGGGACGACACGACGCGGGAGTTCTTCGCCGCCATGGAGCGGGCCGTGGCGCGAGGGGTCTCGGTGCGCCTGCTCGCCGACCACGTGTCCTCCAAGCGGATCGCCCGGTCCAAGGAGACGTTCGCCGAGCTGGACCGGATCGGCGTGAAGTGGGAGTGGATGCTCCCCGTCATGCCCTTCAAGGGCAAGTACCAGCGCCCGGATCTGCGCAACCATCGCAAGATCGTCGTCGTCGACGGCCGAGTAGCTTTCATGGGCTCGCAGAACCTCATCGACCGCACCTACGACTCGCCCAGTCACATCAAGCGCGGCCTCAAGTGGCAGGAGCTCGTGGCTCGCGTCACGGGCCCGGTGGTGGCATCCATCAACGCGGTGTTCCTCTCCGACTGGCTCATCGAAACCGGCGAAAGCCTGCTCCAGACCGAGCACGTGCCCGCGGCCGATCTGCCGCGCAACACCCCGCCCGATGAGCTCGTGTGCCAGGTGGTGCCGAGCGGACCTGGCTATCCGACCGAGAACAACCTGCGCCTGTTCCTCTCGCTCATCTACGGCGCGACGGAGAAGGTGATCCTCACGAGCCCGTACTTCGTGCCCGATGAGGCGATGGTCTACGCGATCACCTCCGCCTGTCAGCGCGGGCTGGAGGTGCAGCTGTTCGTCTCCGAGATCGGCGACCAGGGTCTCGTCTACCACGCGCAGCGGTCGTACTACGAGGATCTGCTCGAGGCGGGCGTGCGCATCTTCCTGTACCCGGCGCCGTACATCCTGCACTCCAAGCACTTCTCCATCGACGACGACATCGCCGTGATCGGCTCGAGCAACATGGACATCCGCTCGTTCAGCCTCAACATGGAGGTCATGCTCCTCGTCCGCGGCGAGTCCTTCGTCGCCCAGATGCGCGAGGTGGAGCAGGGCTACCGGGATGCCGGCCGCGAGCTCACCCTGGAGCAGTGGCGCAACGAGCCGGCCAAGGCGACCTTCCTGGACGGCCTCGCCCGCCTCACCTCGGCGCTGAACTGAGCGGCGCTGGACGACTCCGCGAGCGGGTCACCCGATCAGCGTGATGCCCTCCTGAGCCTGCCGGATCTAAGGTCGTCCCACGGCAGGAGTCGCGCGTACCCGGACGAACGCTCGACCGCCGCCAGCAGGAGGATGCCTGATGTCGAACTACGCGGAGCGGCTGCGACGTCTCGCCGCCAACGACCCCCGCGTCATGCTCGACGAACTGGGTGTGGCTCCCGAGCCGGTGAGCATCGACTCGCGCACGCTGGCGCTCATCCGCCTCGCGTCGCTGGTGGCCGTCGGAGGGTCCGAGCCGTCGTTCGGCGAGCACGCGGATGCCGCGCTGGATGCCGGCGCAACGACCGACGAGATCGTCGACGTGCTGATCGGCATCACCCCGGTGGTGGGGCTGCCACGCGTGGTGTCCGCGGCGCCGGCCCTTGCTCGCGCGCTCGGTATCGACGTCGAGGCCTACCTCGACTGAGCCTCACCCGCCCAGCAGCCCCATCGCGATCCCCCGCTCGACCGCCTCACTGCGAGTGGACACGCCCAGCTTGCGGTAGATCGACCCGACCTCGGTGCCGACGGTGTTCTTCGAGACGAAGAGCCGAGCGCCGATCTCCGGGATCGTCAGATGGGTCTGAAGGTAAGGCAGCAGTCGCAGTTCCGCAGGGGTGAGCGGAGTCATGCCGGTCGCTCCCGGGGTCGTCGATCGGACGAGCTCCTGCAGGGCTGCGACCTGGTCGAGAAGTCTTCCGAGATCGGGCCGGAGCAGCAGGATGTCGTCGATCTCGCGCACGAGGTGCCGCGCGGTCGCATGGTCTCCGGTCACCCAGAACATCGACGCGAGGTGGATCCGGAAGCGAACCGAGACACTCGGAAGAGCGTACGTGCTGACAGGCCTGGCGCGCATCGCGCGCGTGAGCTGACGGCGCGCCTCCTTCGTGTCGCCCCCGTGCAGGGCGAGCCGCGCGCCGCCGGCGAAGGCCAGGACGCTGGAGGCGTAGTCCTGCATGCGGTGCTCGTCGATCGAGCTGAGCGCCCGGTCGATCAGCCGCTCCGCATCGCCCCAGCGGCCGCGATCCATGGCGATCATCGCGCGTTCGGAGTCGCTGAGGATCTGCACGTCGGGGTTGCCGGCATCCTGGGCGCGCGCTGACGCCGCCTCGAATCGGGCATCCGCCTGATCGACATCACCGCGCAGCAGCAGGGCCTCCCCCAGGAGATTGACCGCCTGATCCCGCCACGGGCTCCACGAGGGCTCCGCTGCGACGGCGTACTCGGCGTCCGCCATCATCTGCTCAGGGCCAGCGGCGCACATCGCCGCCCGCAGCATCGCACGCGCCGATGCGAACGAGGCACTCCCGTCCACCGGGGTGTCGTCGAAGGGAGAGGTCTCGAGCATGCGCGCCCAGCGCTCGGCCTCAGGGCCGTTGCCCGAGAGCACTGCTGTCCATCCGCACAGAACTGCCAAGGGCGGATAGGCGCGGATCTCATCATCGCCGAGCCGTGCGAACCAGCGCTGGAGGGTCGCCATCTCGCCCGACCGGTACACCGAGAGCCCCACCGATGCGATGAGCATCGCGCACCGGCGTCGTTGCGGCGTCTGCAGCAGATGCTCCACGGCCATCTCAGGCGAGTCGTGCAAGCGGTACCACTCCGCCGCCCGCTCGTGCAGCTCGGGGATCATCTCGGGCTCGACTCGGCGCAGCTCCGCCAGCAGGAACTCCCGGAACAGCGCGTGATACCGATACCACTGCCGCCTGCGATCCTGCGGGACGAGGAAGATGCTCGAGCCCTCCAGTTCGCGCATGAGCCCCGGGTGCACGGGTTCGTCCAAAAGGGCGCGGCAGAGGTCCTCGCACATGTGGTCGAGCACGGCGGTGCGACGGAGGATGCTCTGTGTCTGCTCGGGCAGGGCGGCGATGGATTCGCGGTACAGATAGTCGGCGACGTACCGGTCATCGCCGCGCACGATCGAGGCCGGATCGTCCGTGTCGCGGGCGATGAGTGCGGCCAGCTGCATCCCGACGACCCAGCCCTCGGTGCGGCTCACGACCTCTTCGGCGAGGTCGCGGGTCAGCTCGATCCGCTCCTGCCGGAAGATCTGCCGAGCCCCCTCGGCGTCCAGTGCGAGATCGTCGACGCCGATATCCAGCACGTCGCCCGAGTGCCGGAAGCTCGGCAGGTGCGGCTGCGAGTTGCGGCTCGCCGCGACGAACTGCGACCCGGACGGGATGCCGGAGGTCACGACCGTCAGCACGTCGTGGCACGCGGGCGCGCGCAGCACATGGAGGTCGTCGACCATCAGCACGAACGGTCGGCGCGCCGACCGGAGGATCGATGCGAGACGAGGCGCCGCGCGGCCGAGCGCCGCGGTCGAGTGCACGCGCATGTCGGCGACGAGGGAGGGATCCGCGCCCGTCGCGTGCACGATCGCCGAGGCCAGCAATCCCAGTACCGAGACCGGGTCGTCGTCGAACCGGTCGAACGACACCCAGGCGACCGCTCGGTCCTCCGCGCCCGCCCACTGGGCGAGCAGACTCGTCTTTCCGTAGCCGGCCGGGGCCGAGACCGCGACGATGCGCCGGCCGCTGTCGCGCGCGGAGGCGATGATCGGGGCGCGGCTGACCATCCCGTCCCGTTGGGCGGGAATCGAGAGCTTCGCGTCGAGCAGCACGTGGTCGAGCTGGGCGAGGTTCGACGCGGCGACCTGCGAGGATTCCGCCACATCTGCATCCTAGGGCGGCGCGGTGAACCCGACAAACGCCACTGACGCTCCACCGCCTCGCCCCCGAAACGCGAAGTCACCCCATCCGCGTGATGCCCGCCAGGAGCCACCGTCGATACGTTTGGGGCCAACCTCGGCTGCGATTTCGCCGCCCCAGACAGAAAAGGCAGTTCAAATGGATCTTTGGGAATTCCTCGTATGGATCTTCTGGGTGTACATCCTCATCGCGTGCATCTGGATCTTCATCACGATCATCATCGACATCTTCCGCGACCCGAGCCTGAACGGCTGGGCGAAGGCGCTCTGGGTGGTCTTCCTGGTGTTCCTGCCGTTCCTCGCGGCCTTCATCTACCTGATCGCGCGCGGCCGCAGCATGACCGAGCGGCGCGTCGCCGAGGCGAAAGAGGCACAGGCGGCCCAGAACAGCTACATCCGCGAAGTGGCGGGCGCATCGCCCAGCTCCGAGATCGAGTCGGCCAAGAAGCTCCTCGACTCGGGTGCGATCACCCAGGCGGAGTACGACGCCCTGAAGGCGAAGGCGCTCGCGTCTTAACGGAGTCGGTCCGTCCCCCGCTGCCGCTCGACGCCGGCTGTGGGGGACGACGACCGGGCGCCGCCATGGGCGCCCGCCCCATCCCGGCGAGGCACATGCCGACCACCGGTCACTGGAAGGCGAAGACCGGCGGGAACACGATCATGACCACCAGCGCCCACGCCAGATACACCGGCAGGTAGCCGGTCTGCCACTTCTCGAGTCGTGAGAAGCGAGCAGTGCCGCGAAGGATGCCGAGCAGCAGGTACGCGGACCACGCCAGGTTGACCAGCAGGATCACATTCAGCCCGAGCGACGCGACCTTGTTGGCGCTGAATCCGAACGCGCCGATCCTCGCGACCATCGCAATGAGGACGAGAAGGTCCACGACGATCGCGCTCGAAACCATCAGCAGCTGGAGCCGCTCGAACCACCCCGGCCTGCTGTCCGGGTTACGCGCCGACAGCGAATACAGCAGCAGGCCCAGAACGACCACCAGCACCACGTCGAAGATGATCAGCAGATCGCGACTGGTCTCGAGCAGGTCGCGCTGGATCAGCGCAGCGACCACCAGCGCGAGAAGCATCGCGGTGAACAAGGGTGTGAACAGCTTCGTCAGCACCGGCGCGATGTTCTCGATCACGCTCTGCTTCGCTTCGACGAGCCACGCCGCGACGACGACCGCTCCGGCGGCACCGCACGGGACGATCCACTCCGCGACGACCTCGCCGGCATCCAGTCCGATTGCCCCGAACACGCCCATCGTCAACGCCACCAGGACCGCTCCGCCCAGGGCGATCAGCGTGTAGTAGACGACCCACTCCCCCGTGAACCTGATGAAGTCCATGCGGACCGTGTCCGAACGCCACAGCCCGCCGGCGTAGGCCACGCCGACGAACAGCCACAGGACGACGAGCGAGTGAGCGGTGGCGAGAGAGACGGTCATGCCGCCAGGATCGAACGGATAGACGTTGAGGATGACGGCGGTCATCGCGAATGCGGCGGCGACCGACGATGATCACGGTCGTCGACACCCGCCGTGTCACACGTGAAGTAGGCCGCGAGGAACGGCAGGATCAGCACGCCCGCGTTGATCAGGTAGAACTCCGGGTCACCCGAGAACGTGACACCGAAGAGTGCGGGCGCCTTGAACGCGCAGCGCTGCGCCGACCGCGAGGCCCGCGACCAGCAGAATCTGGCGCGGCCGCCGCGAGGGCCCGGGCGCGATCGTCCATCACGAGCTGCTTCCAGAGCCGGTCGGAGTGCTCGCGCGCGTACTCACGCGACACCTCGTCGAGGCTGCCGATCCGCTTGATCGCGACGAAGAACGCCTCGTCATCGCTCAGGCCGGCGCGGACGAGGTCGTCGATCTGATCGCGCAGGTGACCCTCGAGCTCGTCGACATCCGGCCCGGCGACGGCTCGCCGTCGCCGGAGGTACGCCGACCACGAGGCGATCTGCCCCTCCAGCTCCGATGCGCGCTCCGGCATGGTCATGCTCCCGCCGGGCCGGCGACGATCCTTCGCGTGCTGTCGGATGCCGGCTTCCACACCTTCTCCAGCGCCTTGCTGACCGCCGCCCACTGCCGGTGCTGCTCGGCGAGCACAGCGCGGCCGTCGCCGCTCAGCAGGTAGTGCTTGCGACGGCGGCCGGACGGCGCGGCATGCCACGCCGACTCGACATACCCGAGCCGCTCGAGTCGGTGAAGCAGCGGATACAGCATGCCGTCGCTCCAGGAGAGCTCGCCATCGGAGAGCTGTTCCACCCGCTGCAGGATCGCGTACCCGTAGGACTCGCCCTCAGCCAGGATGCCGAGGACCAGCGGAGTCGCCGCAGCGGCGACGAGGTCCTTGCCGATGTGCATGCGCGCCCCCATCGATACCTAGAAGTGTTAGGTACATAGAACCACAAGGTATGCGCACTCGCATAGCGGCACGGCCGTCAGTCGTCGATGCCCCAGAACGGCCCGCTCAATCCGGCCTGGCGGAAATACGCGGCGGCCGAGCCGGGGTCACGTCGCTCGTACGGCGAATCCAGCCGACCGGCGTACCACCCGCGCGCCAGCCGCCACAGAGTGGTCAGCGACATCACGTAGCCGCGCTCGTTCCCGGTCTGTTGAAGCCACGTGTCGACGCACCGCTCCGAGCAGAAGATCAGCTGGTTCTCGCAGGCGTGGGCGGCATCCGGCCAGATGTCATGAACCGGTACGAGGAAGTGCGCGACCTGATCGCCCTCCGGCGGGGACTCGTTGCCCACCGTCCACGCGTGCGGCGTGCCGCACGCCGGACATGTCGTCGCGACGAGGACCTCGGGAGCATCGGGCACGAGATGCGGGATCGCGAACGCGTCCCAGGCGCAGCCGCCCCACCAGAGCGTGCGGGGGCCCATGACCGAGAATCCGAACGACCGCGTCGCGAACGGGTGCGCCATCTCCACCTCGCCGTCCCGCAGGACGATGTGCCGCGTGAGGGCCAGTTCGATCAACGCCGCGTCGAGTTCGGCCTCCGCGACGCCGTAGGCGGCGGCCATGTCCTCGGTCCGGGTCAGCCGTCCGGTTTCGGCGAGCTCTCGGTAGATGGCGACGCGGATGCGCTCCGCCGCTGCTGGAAGGACCATGAGCACCCGCTTTCACGCAGTCGAGGGGCCTCACGCACACGCTATCGAGTGGTCGGATCGGGTGGAAGACCGCCCGCGTCGCACTGCGTCAGGCGGGTCTGGGGACGGCGTGACCTGTGAGATGGTTCCAGCCGCTCGCGGCGCGAGCGCCAGTGGCGCGACGGATGGCGCCGAGCGGGATATCCTTCCTCGAGATCCATCCGCCCCACCAGCGGTTGATCGCAACCGGGTCACGTCCGAATCGGTCATTGGAGTGATGTGAGCGAGCTCAGGTCGGCAGCGTCGGCAGGCGATCCGCTCACGGCCGCGCTGCGGGAGCTGGTACGCCGGTTCGACAGCACTGAGTCCGCGATGCTCGACGGCGGGCCCGATGCCGTCCACCAGCACCGCACCGTGGTCCGCCGCATCCGGGGCTTCCTCGCCGTTTTCGGCGCCCAGTACGACCCCTCCATCGCCAGCGCGCTGCGTACGGAATTGAAGGAATGGGGGGCGGCCCTCGGCGTGGCGCGGGATTACGAGGTGCGTGCGGGGCATCTCGAAGCACTCCTGGACGAGGCCGATGGCGCCGATGCGCGCGCCGAGGTGAGGCGCCGCCTCATCGAGCCCGAGCGCGCGGCGGCACAGGAGGCGTTGAGCCGACTGCTGGAGATCCGCGATCTGGAGCGCCTGAGGGCTACCCGGCGCCGACTCCACGACCTCATCGAGGCGCCCACGAGGTCGACGCGCGCCGACGCGCCGGTCGACGAGATCCGAGCGATCGTTCGGCACGAAGCCCGGCGCACGCTTCGCCGCTCGCGAAGGATCGACGGGTCGCTCGAGTCCTATCACGCCCTCCGCAAGGCCGCCCGGCGCCTCCGCCATGCCATCGAGGCTGTCACCGACGAGCCTCCGGGTCTCTTCGGCCGGCGCACGCGCCGGGTGGCCAAACGCGCACATCGCATCCAGTCGATCCTGGGCGATCATCGCGACGCGCTCCTGCTTGCCGAGCAGATCGAGCGAGCGCGTGCGCTCGCGCTGCATCGAGGCGAGGACGTGGCTGTGTACGACGCCATGTCCCGGGCGTCGAGGACCACCGCGGTGCGGAGGCTCGCGACTCTGGATGACGCGCGAAACAAGCTCAAATCGGCTGTCGGTGCGCTGAAGTAGCCTTCTGCCATGACAGACGGTGAGCGCGGTGCTGTGCCATTCACGCCGCGCACGGACCCGCGCCTCGTCGAAGACCTGCGCTCGCGGCTGAGAGCGACGCGATGGCCGGATGCGCCTGAAGGGGCGGGCTGGTCGCTGGGAGCGGATGTCGACTACCTGCGCGAGCTCGTGGACTACTGGGCCACTGACTTCGACTGGGCGGCGCAGGAGGCCGCTCTCGGCCGACTCCCCCACTTCCGGGTCGGTCTCGGCGGCCTCGGCATCCACGTCGTGCACGCGAAGGCGGACAACGCCACGCGACCGGCGATGCCGCTGCTGCTCAACCACGGCTGGCCCGACTCGTTCTGGCGCTACCTGAAAGTCATCCCGCTCCTCACCGACCCCGGTGCTCACGGCGCTGATCCCGCCGACGCGTTCGACGTCATCGTTCCCGACATGCCCGGCTACGGGTATTCGGATGCGCCTTCGGGTCCGCCGCTGGACTCGATCGCCGTGGCGCGGCTCTGGGCGGAGCTGATGACGACCCTGGGATACGGCCGCTTCGGCACGGCGGGCGGCGACATCGGCAGTCACGTCAGCCGGTACCTCGCGCTGGATCATGCCGATCGGGTGGTCGCGGTGCACCGCATGGATGGAGGGCTCCCGGTCTTCGTCGGCGATGCGTCCGATCTCACCGCCGAGGAGCGCGCATGGATGGACGGTGGAGCGGCGTGGGCGGCGACGGAGGGCGCGTATGCGGCGATGCACCGGACAAAGCCGCAGACCGCGGCATTCGGACTCACTGATTCACCGGTCGGTCTGGCGGCTTGGATCGTGGAGAAGCTGCGGTCGTGGAGTGACTGCGACGGAGACCTCGAGCGGTGCTTCACCAAGGACGAGATCCTGACACTGGTCACGCAGCAGTGGATGAGCGGCAACATCGGCGCGGCCATGCGGATGTATCACGCGAACGGGTCAATCCCCCGCGAGCAGCTCAGCAGACGCGTGGAAGTCCCGTCCGGCTTCGCCATCTTCGCCGGCGACATCCTGCGAGCTCCGCGCTCGTGGCTCGAGCGCACCGCGAACGTCGTGCGCGCGACCGAACCCCCGAAAGGCGGCCATTTCGCGCCGTTCGAACAGCCCGAGGCCTACGCCGCCGAGCTGCGGGAGTTCTTCCGTCCGTATCGCGACGCCGTCACGGCCTGACCGCGTAGCCGCGCGGCGGCGGCCGGGCACGCGATCACGTCTGGGTGTAGTGGCGTACCGTCGCGTCGCGCTCGACGAGGTACTCGTCGTCCTCCGGGTAGTACACGGCGCGGTGGATGTCCTCGCCCGCGAATCCCTTGATCGCCTCCCACGACTCCCAGCGCGACACGGTCATGATCTCGGTGAGACCGTCGCCGAGGTCCCGCGTCAGCATCCACGCATCGAGGTTGCCCGGCGTCTCCCGGTACTCGCGCATGCCCGTGCGCTCGATGTAATCGACGTACACGTCTCGGTCTTCGGTGCGGATCACGCCTCGCCACATCCGCACGACCGCGCCTTCCGAGGTCATGAAGTCATTCTCGCCGGATCGCCCGCGCCGCGGCACCCCTCGTACTGCCGATCGTCGCCGCAATCCGGCCGTTCGAACATCGCGTTCGCGGAAGAGACCATCGCGGTATCGGATGCTCCCCGCTCGGGATCTCGGCCGGACGATGACACTCCGGTGCGTCCGTGCGTGACGAAGGTCGCACCGAGGCCGCAGACTATCGACATGAGCGGGGACGGTCGACGGTGGGTGCTGCACGTCGATCTCGATCAGTTCATCGCCGCGGTCGAGGTGCTGCGGCATCCGGAACTCGCCGGCAGACCTCTCATCGTCGGGGGCCGCGGAGATCCGACCGAGCGAGCTGTCGTCTCGACGGCATCGTACGAGGCGCGGGAGTTCGGGGTCGGCTCCGGGATGCCGCTGCGGCTCGCCGCACGCAAGGCGCCCGACGCGGTGATCCTGCCCGTCGACGCCGAGGCGTACAACGCCGCATCCCTCGAGGTCATGAGCGCGCTGCGCGCTCAGCCGGGCGCCGTCGTGCAGGTGCTCGGGTGGGACGAGGCGTTCATCGGCATCGTCTCGGACGACCCGGAGGCGTATGCCCGCGCGTGTCCAGCAGGCGGTGCTGGAGCGGACCTCACTGCACTGCAGCGTCGGGATCGGCGACACGCTCGTGCGCGCCAAGGTCGCGACCGGATTCGGCAAGCCCCGCGGCGTATTCCGGCTGACGGCCGGCAACTGGCTCGAGGTGATGGGCGCGCGGCCCACGATCGAGCTGTGGGGGGTCGGCTCGAAGATCTCCAAGCGCCTGGCGGGTCTCGGCATCCTCACCGTCGCTGAGCTGGCTTCGGCCGACGAGAGCGCCCTGACCGGCGAGTTCGGGCCGCGGATGGGGCTGTGGTACGCGCAGCTGGGGCGCGGAGACGGCGCATCGGTCGTGGACGACACGCCGTGGGTCCCGCGAGGGCACGGGAGGGAGACGACCTTCCAGCAGAACATCGTCGAGCGCGCGCAGATCGAGCAGGCTGCTCGCGACCTGCTCGGCCAGGTGCTCGACGACGTCTCGGCCGACGGGCGCCCCGTCGTGGGCCTGGGGCTCAAGGTGCGCTACGCACCGTTCTTCACGAAGACCTTCACGAAGAAGATCGCCTCCACCTTCGACCGCGAGACCGTGCTCGCGAAGACGATGGAGCTGGTCGACAAGATCGAGCCCGATCGGCCGATCCGCCTCCTCGGCGTCCGTGCGGAGATGGCGATGCCCGACGACGCGCGCGAGGGGCATTCGCCGACCCGCAGTGGGTGGTGAGTCGGCTCCGGGCGGGATGATGGACGCCATGGGCAACTCCGCACTCCCCGTCACTCAGATGCCGGATGCGCAGTTCGTGATGTCGGGCGAAGGTCATCGCATCGCGACCTACGTGTGGGGGGCGGATGCTGCGCCCACCGTCCTGTGCGTCCACGGGTTCGCGTCGAGCTGCCGCGACAACTGGGTGAACACGGGCTGGGTGCGCGACCTCACCCGGGCCGGCTTCCGCGTGCTCGGCGTCGACCAGCGCGGTCACGGGCTCAGCGACAAGCCGCACGATCCGCGCGACTACACCATGGAGGCGCTCGTCGGCGATCTGCTGACCGTTCTGGAGACGTACCTGCTCGACACGGTTCTCTACGCCGGCTACTCGCTCGGCGGCCGGGTCGGCTGGCAGCTCCTGGTGGACGCGCCCGATCGGGTGACCCGGGCGGTGCTCGGCGGCATCCCGGACGGCCGGCCGCTCGCGCGACTGGACATCGATCAGGCGCGCGCGTACGCGGAGCGGGGCACGCCGATCGAGGACCGGGTGACGCAGAACTACGTGACACTCGCGGAGCGGGTGCCCGGCAACGACCTCGGCGTACTCGTCGCCCTGGCGCAGGGCATGCGATTCGGCGATGCGGATCCCGACCCCGACCGACCGCCGCAGCAGCCGGTCCTCTTCGCCACCGGCAGCGACGACGCGATCCTCGAGCGCTCACGCCACCTGGCGGCCGCGACTCCGCGCGGCGAATTCGTCGAGATCCCGGGCCGCCACCACTTCAACGCGCCGGGATCACGCGCCTTCCGCGAGGCCGCGGTGGCGTTCCTCGGCGCGCCCTAGCCGCCGAGATCCGGATCGCCTCGATCAGAGCGGTCGCGGGTCGGACGGATCCGGCATGGTGGGCTCGTCCGGACTCGGGGTCAGCGGCTCGTCCGGTGCCGGAACCGTCGGCTCCGGGGCCGGGGAGGGCTCGATCGGTTCGTCGGGCGCCGGCGGATGGACCGGAGCGGTCGGGTCGGGACCGACGGGCGGAACGGGCGGACCCGGGGGCACCTCGGACGGCGCCACAGGCTCGGGTCCGGGCGGTGTCTCGGACGGAAGGCCCGGATCCATCGGGCCGGGAAAGCTGTCGCTCATCAGCGCTCCTCTTCGTACTCGTGCGCTGACCGCCGGACGACGGCCGCTGAGTGTCAGCCTCGCCCGCTCACCCGAGTCGGACAACGGCATTGACCGGCGGCGTTTCGGGCGATAGGAGGAGCCGAGCCCGGGATGCGGGCGGTGTTCTCGCAGACCTTCCGCGCAGCATCCCGGGCCGGCGGTCTCTACTTGATCGAGCCTCGGGTCACTCCAGAGATCACCCACCGCTGCGAGAAGATGTACACGATCAGCAGTGGCGCCATCGCCATCAGGTAGGACGCGAATGCGACCGTGTAGTCGGTGTTGAACTGCCCCTGGAATACGTACTGGGCGAGCGGCAGCGTGCGGGCGCTCGGTTCGGTGAGCACCACGAGCGGCATGATGAAGTCGTTCCATGCCCACACGCAGGTGAGGATGCCGACAGTGGCGTTCATCGGCATGAGCAGCGGGAAGATGATCTGCCGGAAGACCCGCCACGTCGATGCCCCGTCGATCCGGGCGGCCTCTTCCAGCTCGATGGGGATCGAGCGGATGTACGCGGTGTAGATGAAGATGTTCAGCGACAGCCCGTAGATCGTGTAGAGGATGATCAGTCCTGCCTGGTTGTCCAGCCCGAGGATCGCCGTCTGCTTGACCAGCGGCAGCATGATGATCGGGAACGGGATGAACAGCGCGGCGAGCAGGTAGAAGAACACGCCCTTGAAGAAGGGCCGGTGGATGTTCCTCGCCAGCGCATAGGCGACGACCGAGCTCGTCAGCAGGGTGAAGACGACCGAGCCGACCGTGATGATCGCGGTGTTCAACAGCGCCTGCGGGAAGCTCGTCCTGACCCACGCGTCCGCGAAGTTCTCCCATCGGATCGGGTTCGGCAGCTCGAAACCGGTGCCGGCGGTGAGCTGCTCGGGGGTCTTGAGCGCGACGACGACGGCGAGGTACAGCGGAATGAGCACGGTGAGCGAACACACCGCGATGAGCGCGGTCGCCCACCAGTTCGTGCGGCGGGTGTCGTCGTCACGATCGCCCTGACGCTTGCGGCGTCCGTTCGCGGTGATGGCCTCGATCTCCTGCTCGAGCTGGGGAGCGACGTTTGTTGCAGTAGTCATCAGAAATCGGCCTCTCTGCGCTGAAGGACGCGGAATTGGAAGAGCGCGACGATCGTGATCACGATGAAGAACACCACCGCGTTCGCCGCCTGGTAGGCGAACTCGCCTCCGGTGAACCCGCCCTTGAAGATCAGCAGCGTCACCGATTCGGTGGCGGTGCCGGGGCCCCCGTTGGTGAGGGCGACGATCGGGTCGAAGACCTGCAGGAACCCCTTGAGGCTGATGACGACGTTGATCGTGAAGAAGGCGCCGATCAGTGGGAACGTGATCGACCTGAACTGCTGCCATGCGGAGGCGCCGTCCAACGATGCCGCCTCGTACATCTCCGCCGGGATCGTCTGCAGACCCGACAGGTAGATGATGATCGCGAACGCGCAGGCCTGCCATACGGCGAGCGCCACGATCGCGGTCCACGCCCACTGCTCGTTGGCGAGGATGTTGTCGGCGAACAGCGGGATGCCGGAGAGGATCTTCGGCAGGGAGTTCGAGAAGAGGAACTGGAACACATAGCCGATGACGAGGATCGCGAGGATGTAGGGCACGAAGTACACGCCGCGCCAGAAGTTGCGCGCCTTGATCTTCGCGTTCAAGCCGAGCGCGATCGCGAGCGAGAAGGCGTTCGTCAGGACGGTCGCGACGATGGCGAACAGGAACGAGAACCCATACGCCTGCAGCACTCGGTCGTCCTGGAAGAGGTTGACGTAGTTCGACAGCCCGACGAAGTTCCACGCACCGTACCCGGCGTAGTTCGTGAAGCTGAAGAAGATGCCGACCACCACCGGCAGCGTGTGGAACGCGGCGAATGCGATCACGGCCGGCCACACCATCCAGTAGTACGTCGCCGGGGCCCGCTTGGTCCCCGCTCTGACTCGCTCGGCGCGCTTGGGCGCCTTCTCATCTGCGGCCGTGCTGCGCACTGCCTGGGTGATCGTCATTGGTCGTCTCCCGTCGTGACCGGAATCGTGCGAGCGGCGACCTTGCGCCACTCATTGTCGAGTGTCTTGAGTGCGGCCTCCGCGTCGCCGTTGAACAGGAACTCCTGGTCCGTCGGGATGAGGGGGACCGCGGGCGGAAACTGGTGATCGATGAAGCCGGTGATCTTGCCGTCGTCGAAATACGGCTTGACCGACTGCAGGGCCGGATCGTCGCTGATCTCCGCGCCCTCCACGGACGGGACCATGTTCTGCGAGGCGGCGAACTCCTCGATCACGTCCGTCTGGAAGGCGTAGTCGATGAAGCGCATCGCGGCTTCCTGCTTCGGGCTGTTCTTGCCCATCGTGAACACGACGTCGACTCCCGAGACGAGCAGGCGGTCGTCGGGGTCATCCGTCCCGGGATACGGGAAGATGCCCATCTCGATGTCTGGGTTGACCTGCTTGATCGGGTTCGTCGCCCAGATGCCCTGCAGCAGCATCGCGACCTCGCCGTTCGCGAACGCCGCGTTGCCCTCGTCGTACGTCTCGCCGCGGTATCCCTCCTGCATGTAATTGGAGAAGAGGGTGTACTGCTGGTCCATCATCTCGGCGAAGTTCTTCTGGAACGACACCTCGGAGTCCGGGCCCACGTCGGTTCCCTGGGCCCGCAGCTTGTCGAAGAAATCATCCTGTGCGGGATACGCTCCCAACGCGTTCCACGAAGGCATCCCGGTCCACGAATCGGCCAGAGTGCCGTAGAACGGTGTGATGCCCGCTGCCTTCAGCGCGTCGCACACCTCGATGAACTCGTCCCACGTCTCGGGAACCTCAAGGCCCTGCTCTTCGAAGATCGTCGCGTTGTAGATGACGCCGTTGGCATTGTTGACGTAGCCGAGCCCGTTGACCTCGTCGCCGAAGGTGCCGAGGTCGGCGAGGATCTCCTGCACCGCCGGGTTGATGGTCTCCAGCACCGGCTCATCGGAGAAGTCGTGGAACACACCCGCCTCCGCGAGCCGCCCGAAATTGCCGTTCGCGTTCAGGGTGACGATGTCCGGAATCCGGTCCTTGACCAGCAGGGTGCGGATGAGCGTGTCGGCATCCGCTACCTGGTTCTGGACGATGCGGATGTCGGGGTTCTCGGCCTCGAAATCAGCGATCATCTTGTTGAAGTCCTCGAGCGCCTCTCCCTTGAACTGGAAGAAGTTCAGCGTCGTCACCCCGTCGCCCGCGTCGCTTGCGCAGCCGCCGAGGCCGATCGCGAGCCCCGCCGTGGCGAGCACCGCGATCGCTCGGGCGGTCGTTCGCATTCTCTTGGTCATCGTGCGCCTCCTTGCGCGGTCGTGCTGTCGGTGATGCCGTCTGTTCAGTTATCGGAGATCAGTTCGATCACCCGGGCCTGCTGGGGGAACTGCACCGGGGGGCGCAGGCCGACGGACTCCAGCTCACGGCCGGTCAGGACCGTGTCGTGCTGCGCCCAGCCGAGCGGAGACTGCCCCGGATAGTCGCCGCCTTCGCCACTCGCGATGACCCGCACGCGGTACCGGCGGTCGGGGTCCAGCCCCGGCATCCGCACCCGCCCGGCGGGGTACGCGACGGACGTCTCCGTCTGGGTGATGGTGAAGACGGCGGATGCCGCATCCGCGGCGACCATGCCGCGGACATCGATACCCGGGTCGGTGCCGTCGACGTGAACGACGCGGCCCGTCGCGATGAGCGGTCGGAGCCGCTTGGCGAGCGCGACCCAGTCGGCGATCTGCCGGCGCGTCGCGTCGTCGATCGAGGTGAGATCCCACTCGATGCCGAAGTGCCCGAAGAGCGCCACCGCACCGCTCAATCCGACCGAGACCGTGCGCCCGGAAGAGTGGACGACCGGGCTGGTCAGGTGCATGCCCATCAGTTCCGGCGAGACGACCAGTCCGGTGTATCGCTGGTTCGTGAGCCGCTCGAGCGGGTCGAGGCTGTCGCTGGTCCAGATGCGGTCGGTGCGGTCGAGGATGCCGAGGTCGACACGCGCGCCGCCGGATGCGCAGCTCTCGATCTCCAGTCCCGGGTGACGGGACTTGAGCTCGTCGAGAAGGCGGTAGAGCGCGAGCGTGTGCTCGTGCACCCGGCTGACGCCGCCGGGCCCGCTGCCGGCATCCACGAGGTCACGGTTGTGATCCCACTTCAGATAGGCGATCGGGTATTCCTCGAGCAGGGCGTGCAGTCGTCCCGAGATGTAGTCGTACGCGTCAGGATGGGCGAGGTCGAGGACCTGCTGCTGCCGGGCCGACGGGGGCAGTGCCATGCGGCCCCGCAGTATCCAGTCCGGATGCCGGCGTGCCAGGTCGCTGTCGGGATTGATCATCTCGGGCTCTACCCACAGCCCGAACTCCATGCCGAGGTGACGGACATGGTCGATCAGCGGATGCAGGCCCTCCGGCCATACGTCTTCGTCGACGAACCAATCGCCGAGACCGGCCGTGTCGTCGCGCCGACCCGAGAACCAGCCGTCGTCGAGCACGAATCGTTCGATGCCGACATCGGCGGCGGCATCCGCCAGAGCCGTCAGCTTCTCGAGGGAATGGTCGAAGTACACGGCCTCCCACGTGTTGAGGGTGACCGGCCGGGGGCGACGCGGATGCCGGGGCCGGACGCGCCACTCCTCGTGGAAGCGCGCAGAGAGCTCGGTGAGCCCGTGACCCCACGAGCCGATGACCCAGGGGGTCTGCACCGACTCCCCCGGTGCGAGGATGACCTCCCCGGCAAGCAGCAGCTCACCGCCCGAGAGGAACGCCTCGCCGGTCGTGGTCCGCTCGGCCGTGACGCGGTGATTTCCACTCCACGCGACATGGATGCCGTGCACCCGCCCGCGCTCGAAGCCGAATCCCGGTCGGCCGGCCGCGAGAAGGAGCGTCGCGTCGGCGCCCGGTCTGCCGCGGCGGCTCTCGCGGACATGGGTTCCGAACGTGAAGGCGCGCCGCTGCGGCGTGCGCTCGCGCAGGTGGCGACCGGTGGTGTCGAGGAGCTCCGTGGCGTCCCAGGGCACAGGGAAGAGCGCCTGCAGCGACTGCACGGTATACCGCGACGCGCCGGTGTTGCGAATGAGGATGCGCTGGTGAAGGAGACCGCTGGAGCCCACACGCAGCTCGACCTGGGCGGCGAGTTGCGCCTCCGCGTCGACGAGCGAGATCGTCGCGCGGTGGTCGTTGGCTTGAGCGCCGGCGAGTTCGAATCGGATGCTGGCACCGGCCCCGTCTCGATGACCCTCGATGCCGGGCGTGCCGAGCCAACCGCCTGCCTGGGCGGGGATGAGGCCCACGCGGGGCGTCTCGTCGAGTCCCCCGGAGACGCGTTGCGGGCGAGCGGCGACAGCGAGGGAGGCGAGTGAGTCAGGTGTCGAGGCGAGGAGCTCCTCACCCCAGTGGACGATCGCGGGGTGGGGCGCCGCTGCCATGTCAAGGACGACGCTCGTGCCGCCCCGATGAAGATGCAACGTGCTCATCGGCTGCTCTGCCACCACCGTCCTGTGGGTGCGCTCGTCTCCGATCGCTCCGTTGAGATTGGCCACGCATTATTTTTACAACGGAAATAATCATTCGTCAAGGGGCTTATCCCTCACTCTGCTGGCCGTGCAGCTTGAGCCGGTTGGTGCCACAATGGAAACAACTGGGGGGTGCCGTGCTCACGGAAAGCCATGAGGCTCTCGCACGCGAGGTGCTCATCCACGGTCCGATCGGCCGCAGCGCCCTCGGTCGGCGGCTGGGTCTGTCCCCCGCCAGCCTCACCCGCCTCGCGAAGCCGTTCCTCGAGCGCGGCCTCTTCATCGAGCTCGGCGAAGAATCCACCGGCGCGGTCGGCCGACCCGTGCGCCCCCTGGAGATCGCGCCCGACCTCGGCTGCTTCACCGGCGTGAAGATCACCGGCGATGCGGTATACGCGGTCCTGACCGATGCACGCGCGCAGATCCTCGCCGAGCGGACGCTCCCGCTCATCACCACCACACCCGATGCGGTCGTCGCCGTGGTCGCGTCCGTCGTGTCTGATTTCTCGGAAGCCGCACCGGCGCCGCTCGTGGGAATCGGCGTCAGCCTCGGAGGTGCCGTCGACGACTCGGGGCGGGTCGTTCGTGCACCGTTCCTCGAGTGGGTGGATGTCGAATTCGGACAGGCCCTCGCCTCAGCGACCGGGCTCACTGTGACGGTCGAGAACGACGTCGTCGCCCTCGTCGAGGCGGAGCGGTGGTTCGGCGCGGGCCGAGGTCGCACCGGGTTCTCGGTCATCACCATCGGGGCGGGCGTCGGCTACGGGCTGGTCGTCGGAGGCGAGTCGGTGCACACCCGGGAGGCGGGCGTGGGCCTCGGCGGACACATCCCCCTCGACCCCACCGGCCCGCTCTGTCCCGAGGGGCACCGCGGCTGCTCGACGGCACTGCTCACGTCGATCGGGATGTGCGCTCAGGTGCAGTCGGCCCTCGGCCGGCCCGTCGAGTACGACGAGGTGCTCTCCCTCGCCGGGGCCGGCCACCCCGTGGCGAGAGCGGTCGTGGATGCTGCGGCGCGAGGTCTCGGGCGCATGATCGCGCTCGCTGCCAACCTCACCATGCAGCCCACCGTCGTGCTCGCCGGCGACGGCATCGGCCTCTGGGAGCTCACGGCCGCACAGGTGCGCGACGCCGCAGCCGGCGACCGCGACCCCCTCGCCGAACCTGTCGAGATCCTCGTCGACGATGCCGGGTTCCGCGCGTGGGCGCGCGGCGCCGCGGCCGTCGCGATCCAGGCGGCTGTCACCCGACTTGCCCTGTGACCCGCACCTCATTCGGAGCGGACCGGTGCGAGGACGTGAATCGGCCGGGCGCGGAAGCCCCGCCGGAAGCGGCGCGTTTCTTTGTGCAAACGGGAGCGCCGACGGTAGCGTGAGCGCAAGCCGCTCGCACGGGAGATCCATGTGACACACGAACCAGCCGATGCCGAGACGACGATCAACGAGATCGTCGAGCGACTCTCCGAACGCTTTCCCTCTCAGCCCACGTCCGTCATCCGCGATGCGGTGACGCAGGCCTACGACGATCTCGACGGCGCGCACGTCCGCGACTTCATCGAGGTGCTCGTGGAGAAGGACGCGAAGAAGCGGCTGAAGCAGCTGGCGACCGACCCCTCCTGAACGCGGCGAGCGTGAGAGTGCGCCGTTCTGCCGAGTGAACCGTTCGGCATGGGTAGGCCTGATCGCCCCTGGCCGAGCCCCGCACGATAGCCTCGCACCGTGATGACCGAACGGCTGGTGACGGATGCCGCGGTGACCCAGTTCGCCGTACTGGATGCGCTGCTCGCAGGCGCATACGAGACGGGCATCGCGGTGGGCGAGGTGCGACGGCTCGGCGACTTCGGCATCGGATGCTGCGATCACCTGGGCGGTGAGGTCATCATCCTGGACGGCCAAGTGTTCGAATGCACAGTCGGTGAGAGTCCCGATCGCATGACGGACGACCAGATCCTGCCGTTCGTCGACGTCTGCACGCTGCACCCGGTGCCGACTGAGGCCATCGCGGGGTCGGACCTGACCGGCTTCACCGAGCGCGTGGAGAACGGCCTCGCGAGCAGGAACCTGTTCCATGCAGTTCGCGTCGACGGAGTCTTCACGGCGGCGCGCATCCGCGTGACACCGCGCCAGGAGCACCCCTTCCGACCGCTCGCCGAGGTCACGAGCGGCCAGATCGAGACCGTCGTCGCCGACGCGCGCGGCACTCTGGTCGGGTTCTGGGCTCCTGCGATCTACCAGGGCATCACCGTGGCCGGCCTGCACGTGCATTTCATCGCCGACGACCGCAGCATCGGCGGGCACGTCCTCGACGTGATCATCGGCGAGGCGACGATGACGCTGATCCCCTACTCCCGCTTCAACCTGCGCCTGCCCACAGACGAGCATTTCCTGGCGACGGAGCTCACGCATAGCGAGGACCACCGGATCGTCGCCGTGGAGGGCGGCGCGACCGCCGCGAGGGACTGATGGCGCCGGACGTCCTGCGAGGCTTCAGCGGCGAGGTCGCCGACTACTACGCGCGATTCCGGCGCGGGTACCCACCCCTTGTCGTCGACGCGCTGACAGAGGCGTTCAGCCTGGATCGCACCGATCTGGCGATCGATCTCGGGTGCGGAACGGGACAGCTGACGCTGCCGCTCGCCGGCCGCGTCGGATCGGTGATCGGGGTCGATCCTGAACCCGACATGCTGCGTCTGGCCGCTGCGGCAGCGCGGAAGGAAGACGTGCGGTCGGTGGCCTGGATGCTCGGCTTCGACAGCGACCTCCCGGTGCTGGCCGACCTCCTCGGACCGGGCTCGGTCGCCGCCGTCACCGCCGCGACCGCGATCCACTGGATGGATCACGTCGCGCTGTTCGCCGCCGCCCGACGACTTCTGCGAAGAGGCGGCGGCGTCGCCGTCATCACCAACGGCACGCCGCTGTGGCTGCAGGACGACGACTGGTCGCGCAGGCTCCGCCGCGTGCTTCGGGAGTGGACGGGCGGCGATGTCGGGTGGGCGTGCGGCACAGATGAGGTCGCGCGCGCCACCTATCGCGACGCGATGTCCGCCGCCGGCTACGCCACGAGCGAAGCGCGCGTGGAGTATGACGCGGAACTGGACATCGAGGAGATCATCGGCAGTCTTCTGTCGGCCATGTCGGCCGACGACGTGGCCGATCCGGCCCGTCGCGCCCGCTTCGCGGACCGGGTGCGCGCGGCGTTGGCGCCGGACACCCGATTCGAGGAGCACGTGGCGGTCGTCGTCCAGATGGGAACAGTCCGAGGCTGACCGTTCGGCGGGTGCGGCATCCCGGCACCGTCACAGCGAGCGCGCCGCGGGCTCGGATCTCCCGGCCCGTCTGGGTGACACATGCCAGAGTGGTCGGATGCGACACATCGGTGCGATCTTCACGCCATACTCGCCTCCGGAGGCCCTCCGCGATGCGGCGCAGGCCGCAGACGAGTCGGGTGTTCCGGAACTCTGGCTGTGGGAGGACTGCTTCCGCGAGTCGGCGTTCGCCGCAGCATCCGCGGTCCTCGCATGGACCACACGACTCCGCGTCGGCATCGGGGTCGCGCCCATGCCGCTTCGGAACGTCGCACTGACGGCGATGGAAATCGCAACGGTCGAGCGCCTGTTTCCGGGGCGGCTCATCCCCGGGGTCGGTCACGGCGTGCTGCCATGGATGGAGCAGGTCGGTGCTCGAGTGGCATCGCCTCTCACACTGATGCGCGAGTACGTGCCGGCGCTCCGATCCCTCCTCGCGGGGAACGAGATCAGCGCGGCAGGTCGCTACGTCACCCTCGACCACGTGCAGCTGGACTGGCCGCCCGATGAGGCGCCGCTCGTCGTCGTCGCCGGCGAGGGGCCCAAGACGGTTCGCCTCACGGGTGAGGTGGGTGACGGCACAGTGCTGCCGGGCGGAAGCAACCCCGATCGTGTCGCGCGAACTCTCGCGATCGCGCAGGAGGGGCGTGCGGCTGCGGGACGAGAACGACGCACATCAGCTCATCGTGTTCGTCTCCGCCGCGTTCGGCGGCGAGGCTGCGCGTGCACAGCTCGCCGACGACCTCGTCCGCTGGAACGGATCCGTCGATCCGGCGCTGATGGTCGTCGGAGACGCGGACGGCGTGGCGGCGGCCATCGACCCGTTCTTCGCCGCCGGCGCGACGTCGGTCATCCTTCAGCCGCGGGAGGAGGAGACCGATCTCGCCACCTTCATGGCCGGAGCCGGTCAGGTCGCGCGGCTCATCGGGGGTGCGTGAAGCCGCGCAGTCTCCGATCTCGAATGACGCTCGGCACTCAAGCGCGACTGCGCCCGACGTCGTCGTCGGCCATCAATCGCTCGAGGGTGCTGCGACCGAGTGCGCTCATGCCCGGATTGGTGTTGCGGTAGTACCAGACGATGCCGATCGCCTGCACGAAGGCCCACGCGGCACCTCGGAGCCACTCATCCGCGGGTGAGTCGAGAGCGGATCGCACATCATCCCGCAACGGTCCGTCGAGCATGTGCCATGCGGCGACCAGGTCGAGTGCGGGATCGGCCGGCCCGAAGTCCCCGCAGTCAAGGATGCCGACGATGTGCTGCCCTCGGACGAGGAGGTTCGCCGGAATCAAGTCCTTGTGGCTCATCACGTCCGCCATCGCCGGCGGCAGCGGTCGAAGGCGGTCCCACATCGCCTGCAGCCTGGGGACGTCCAGCAGACCCGTGCTCTCCTGCAAGCACCTCTGCACCCAATCATCCTGATCGGCGATCCGCCCGCCGCGACCCTGTCCGTCGAACGCCCGGCCACCGGTGTCCGCGGCTCGCAACGACCGGATCAGGCGCGCGATGTCGGAGGCGAAGGTCTTCGATGTCGACAGGCCGTCCGGTGTGGCGACGTCGCCGTGCAGCCAGGTCTGCACCGTCCACGGCAGCGGGTAGCTGTTCGCCGGCCGGCCGACTCCGAGCTGGCGAGGACTCGGGAAGGGGCAGCGCGTCGCGAACTCGGCCATCGCGTCGGCTTGCCTGTGCAGTTCCGTTTCGAGCGCCGGCGGTTCTGCCGCCCGAAGCGGAAACCGGGCGGCGGCGGATGAGCCGATCCGGTAGATCGCGTTGACGGTCCCCTGCGAATCGACATGTCGGATGGGCTCCGAGCGGTACTGCGGGAAGCTCTCGTCGATGAGCGCTCGCGCGATGTCGGCGTCGATGTGGACCTGATCGTCATGCATGGGCACGCGGCTACTCAATCATGTGCCCACCTGCAGAACGCGGGATGTCGCACCCCGGCGGTAGACCTGGAACATGAACGACATCGTGCAGAACTGGCTGGACGGCTACCGCGTCGCGTGGGAGACCAACGACCCCGCAGACATCCGCGCCCTGTTCACGGAGGACGCAACCTACGCCGGCGGCCCCTTCGACCCCGAGCCCTGGATCGGCCGAGAAGGGATCGTCGAGGGTTGGCTCGCGCACAAGGACGAGCCCGGCACCTGGTCCTTCGAGGGCGCCCCGCTCGTCTACTCGGACGGCATCGGAGTCATCCAATGCCGCATCGAGTACGACAGCGGTCGGGTGTACGCCAGCCTCTGGGTCGTCACCTTCGCCGACGACGGACGCGCCCGCTCCTTCGTCGAGTGGTTCATGGAGCCCGGGCCCGTGCGAGAAGACCAGACCTGACCCGGACGACGACGAACACCGTACGATCGTGGCAAGCCCATCCCCACGATCGGGAGTGTCTCCATCTGCACCGTCGTCGTTCGTGTGCCTTCGTCGTCGAGCGAGCCCACACGTATTCTCGCGATCCGCGATGAGGATCCCGAACGCCCGTGGAGCCCGCTCGGGCGATGGTGGCCGGAATCCCACGGCGGGGTGGTCGGGGTTCGCGATCTGCGGGCCGGTGGCGCATGGCTGGCAGCCGACTCGGATGCCGGGCGACTCGCGGTCCTCCTGAATCGCGCGGACATCTCCACCCTCGCTGAGTCCGAGACGGTGTCCCGAGGCGGCTTGGCGTTGGACTCCGTCGCGGGCAAGACGGTGAAGAACCCGCGAACGCACGGCTTCAACCTCGTCGAGGTCGAGGGCCCACGAACGCGCGTCACATCGTGGAACGGGGAGCGGCTCCGCTCCGATCGAGCTGGCCCCCGGAACCCACATGGTGGCCCACGACGATGTGGACGACTCTTCGACTCCCCGCATCGCCCGCTGGCGGGAGGAGTTCGCGGCGGCGGACCTGACCGCCGCGGAGCGCTGGTGGGCGCCATGGATCGATGTGCTCGAGCGTTCGGCGGCGCTCGAGAACGTGGACGATCGGGCACTCATCCGTGACAATCGCCCGCACGGCTACCCCACTCAGTCGCTGCTGGTCTGCGTCGCGTCGGTGTCTGTGGACTCGATCGACGTTCACTATCGAGCCCTCCGGGAGCCCGGCCACTGGGACGGCTTCTAGTCATCGCCCGCCGAAGCACCACTTTGCGCCGGCGGTCGGCAGGATGTAGGCAGAAGGCGTGCCGTCGATCATCGGCATCGCTCACTCGCAGGACACCCGTGATTCGAGGACAACATGGATCGACCGCTCAACATCGTCGTGGGTGTCACCGGCGGCATCGCCGCCTACAAGACGGTGCAGGTCGTGCGCGACCTCGTTCTCGCCGGCCACACTGCGCGGGTGATCGCGACGGATGCCGCCCTGCGGTTCGTGGGCGCACCGACGTGGGAGGCGATAAGCCGCCAGCCGCTGAACACCTCGATCTTCGACGGCGTCGCGGCGGTGCGCCACGTGGCACTGGGGCAGCAGGCGGATGTGATCGTCATCGCACCGGCAACGGCTGACGCGATCGCCAAGCTCGCCGCCGGAATGGCCGACGACCTTCTCGGCACGACGGTGCTGGCCAGCCGCGCGCCCCTTGTCGTGGCACCCGCGATGCATACCGAGATGTGGCAGCATCCGGCGACGGTCGCGAACGTCGAGACGCTCCGTGCGCGCGGGGTCGTGATCGTCGGGCCCGAGTCGGGTCGGCTGACCGGGCCGGACGTCGGACCCGGCCGGATGAGCGAGCCGGACGCCATCGTGGCCGCGGTGCTCGCGGCCGCGCGAATCCGACCGCGTGGAAGCACCGGGCGATCTCGCCGGTCGTCGCGTGCTCATCACCGCGGGCGGCACGCGCGAGCCGATCGACCCCGTCCGCTATCTCGCGAACCACTCGAGCGGAAAGCAGGGAGTCGCCTTCGCGCTTGCGGCTGCGGCCCGTGGCGCGGACGTGACCGTGATCGCTGCCCATCTCGATGCCGATCCCGCCGCCGACCTCTCGCGCTCCGGGCTCGACACGATCAACGTGCAAACGGCCGCCGAACTGGCCGAGGCGGTCGCGCGCGAATCCACGACAGCCTCGGTCGTGGTCATGGCAGCCGCTGTCGCCGACTACACGCCCGCTGAGTTCTCCGACCGCAAGATCAAGAAGACCGCTCAGGGAGAGCGCCTCGAGCTGGTGCTGAAGCGCACGACCGACGTTCTGGGCGAACTGGTGGCGCATCCGGTCGCCGGCAGAATCATCGTGGGTTTCGCAGCCGAAACCGCTGCGAACCGGGATGAACTCCTCGCGCTCGCGCGGGAGAAGGTCGCCCGCAAGGCCGCGGACCTGCTGGTCGCGAATTCGGTGGGTGACGGCAGAGGCTTCGGGGCGGACGGCAATGAGGTGGTCGTCCTCGCAGCCTCCGGCGACATCGTCGCCGAGGTATCCGGCAGCAAACGCGTCGTTGCGGATGGCGTGCTCGACCAGGTCGTCGAACTCCTCGACGCGCGGCAGCAGCAAGTGCCCGGTGCACGCACCTGACACCCGCGGCGCGGCATCCGCTATCGCTACCATGGCGCGATGAGTCAGCGAGACGAGCCGACCGCGCTGCCGCTGTCGCTGTACCGCGAGATCGATCGGCCGGACTGGGCTCGACTTGCGCCGGGAATGACGCAGCCCCTCACCGACGCCGAGATCGTCCAGATCCGCGGACTGGGCGACCGCCTCGACATGCACGAGGTGCGTGAGGTCTACCTCCCGCTGAGCAGGCTGCTGAGCCTGTACGCCCGCTCGACCAAGACGCTCGGGGCGTCCACGAGCAGCTTCCTGCGCGAACCCGACGACACGACACCGTTCGTCGTCGGCATCGCCGGCTCCGTGGCGGTCGGAAAGTCCACGGTCGCGCGCCTCCTGCAGGAATTGCTCGGCCGCTGGAACGATACGCCGCGTGTGGAGCTGGTGACCACCGACGGGTTCCTGTACCCGAACGCCGAGCTGCAACGCCGGGGACTCATGCGCCGGAAGGGCTTTCCGGAGTCCTACGACCGTCGCGCACTCATCGAGTTCCTGACCGCAGGTCAAGAGCGGGGCGGCGGAAGTCCGCGCACCGGTCTACTCGCACCTGCGCTACGACATCGTCGACGATGAACAGGTCGTCGTCCGCCGACCGGACGTCGTCATCGTCGAGGGCTTGAACGTCCTGCAGCCGCCACCGGTCGCGAACGACGTCTCGATCAGCGAGCTCTTCGACTTCTCGATCTACGTCGACGCCGCCCCCGAGGATCTCGCGTCCTGGTACGTGCACCGGTTCATGGCGCTGCGGCAGGGCGCCTTCCGCAATCCCTCGTCGTACTTCAACTGTGTACGCGCAGCTCAGCGACGAAGAGGCGACGGAGATCGCCATGAGCTTCTGGAACGGCATAAACCTCCCGAACCTTCTCGAGAACGTACTGCCCACCAAGCACCGCGCGAACCTCATCCTGCAGAAGGCCGGCGACCATGCCGTCGATCGCGTGCTGCTGAGGAAGCTGTGATCGCGTGACGACCCTCCCGTCTCGACGATCCTCCATCCCGTACGCAACGCCGGCCTGATTGTCAATGGGGGCATCCCGGTTCGGCGAACGTGACAGGATTCTGACGAACCACCGACCGCGGTTCGGGTCCGCTGTCGTAACGGGGAGGCGCTTGGCGCAAGGCGGTCCCCCGAGAACGTCCGCAGGGGCGGCGTTCTCGGGGCACTGCTCCGCCGAGACGCGACATCGAGCTCGCTCGGATCCCGGCGACCAACGAAATGAGCTGCGATGACCACACGGGTCGCGATCATCTGGAATCCGTCCAAGACCGAGAAGGAACCGCTCGAGTCCGCGCTCACGGATGCGCTCGGTGACGGCGCCCGGCCGGAGGTCCGCTGGTGGGAGACGACCGTGGAGGACCCTGGTCAGGGCATGGCTGAAGCGGCGATCGCGGCCGGTACCGATCTGCTGGTGGTAGCAGGCGGCGACGGGACCGTGCGTGCTGTCGCGGAGCACCTGGCGGACGCCCGATCAGACGTGGACATGGCGATCGTCCCGCTGGGCACCGGCAATCTCTTCGCCCGCAACATCGACGTGCCGATCAACGACACGCCTGCGGCATTCGTGCGTGCCATGGCCGGGCCCGCTCGCCCCATGGATGTCGGCTGGGTCGAGGTCGACCTGGACGGCGGCACCGAGCGCCATGCGTTCGTCGTGATGGTCGGGTTCGGCATCGACGCCCACATGATCGAAGAGACCGATGACGATCTCAAAGACAAGGCCGGGTGGCTCGCGTACGTGGAGTCGCTCGGGCGGGCGCTCTCTGCGAGCGAGATCGTCCCGTTCACGCTCACCGCGGACGAACAGCCCGCGCGCACCGAGGAGGGCCACACGCTGCTCATTGCGAACTGCGGCACGCTGCAAGGCGGCGTCACGCTCCTGCCCGACGCGGATCCGTCCGACGGCGAGCTCGACTACCTCGTGCTCAGCGCCGAGGGCCTCGGTCAGTGGATCGGCACGCTGAAGACGATGATGTGGGACAACGGCCTCAGACGTCTCATCACCAAGGACGAGGAAGTCACCAGTACGGACGAGGTCAACCACGACCGCGCGAAGAGGATCGACGTCACCCTTCCTGAGGCCCGGGCGTTCGAGATCGACGGCGAGGACATCGGCAAGACCCGCGCGTTCACCGTCACCCTCCAGCCCAGCGCGATCCGCGTCCGCTGATACCGCCCGGGCGCTGGCGAGCGCGGGCGATGTGGAACAGTCGTCGGACACGTGTCCAGCGTGCCAGCCCTGTTCTTCCCGTCAGGAACGGCGCCGAGCTGACGCGCGATCTCAGCGCGGGTCGAGCGCCGTGCGGCGATCCGTCATCATCGCCACGATCATGTCGCCGATCAGTCGTCGGTGGGAGTCCTGAAGCGCGGGGGCGAGCATGTCCCGATTGAAGATGGCGGCGAAGGTGTGCCGGTTGGCGACATGGAAGCACGCGTACGCACTGATGACCATGTGCACGTCGATCGCGTCGATGTCGTCGCGGAAGGTGCCTTCGCGCACACCTCGTTCGATGACCTCCTCGAGCAGCGTGATGGCCGTGACGTTCTCACGCAGGATCGTCTGGGACTGACGGAGATGCTCGGCCCGGTGGATGTTCTCGATGCTGACGAGCTGGATGAACTCAGGATGGGTCGTGTGATGGTCGTACGTCGCCTCGGCCAGCTTGCGCAGCGCCTCATCCGGCGACAGTTCCTCGACCTGGATGCCGCGCTCCACTCTCCGGATCTGAGCGTAGACGCGTTCGAGGACCGCCAGGTAGAGGCCCTCCTTCGAGCCGAAGTAGTAGTAGATCATCCGCTTGGTTGTGCGCGTGCGTGCGGCGATCTCGTCGACTCGTGCCCCCGCATAGCCGTTGGCCGCGAATTCGGCGGTCGCGACATCCAGGATGTCCCCCTGGGTCCGCACCGCACGTTCGGTCATCCCGCTGTCGCGGACATCGCTGAGCCGATCGCTCATCCAGATCCTCCTCCAGCGCCGGATCGCTCCTCGGCACCGATGAGCGCACGGAAGTTCCGCTCCATTCGGTCACGATCGGGCCGCAGGCCCGTGATGATCTGGAGACTAGCGTATGCCTGGCCCACAGCCATCCGGCCGCCGTCGAGCACGGGATGGCCGCGCTCGGCCGCCTGCCGGATGAGCTCGGTCTCGAGCGGGCGATACACGACATCCGACACCCACGTCCCGTCCTGGAGCAGATCGAGGTCGAAGGCGACTCCCGGGTGGTGGAGCATTCCCATGGGCGTCGCGTGGACGACCCCGTCAGCGCGCTCGATCGCTTCGGCAAGGTCATCGGGTGCGAGCGTAGCGACCGTCTGCGACGGGAAATGAGGGCGCATCCGCACAGCGAGATCCTCTGCGCGGGCGCCGTCCACATCGGACAGGTCGAGCCGGGCTGTCCCGCATGAGAGGAGCGCGTAGGCTGTCGCCGCGCCCGCGCCGCCGCATCCGATCTGGACGACGCGCTCGAAGGATGCCCCCGGGAGACCGGCGATGAGTCCGTCGCGGTATCCCATCCAATCGGTGTTGTACCCTCTCAGACGCTCGCCGTCGAAGACCACCAGGTTCACCGCCTGCAGCCTCGCTGCGTCCGTGTCGAGCTCGTCGACGATGTCGAGAACGAGCTGCTTGCAGGGATGTGTGATGTTCATCGCCGCGAAGCCCAGTCGCTTCGCCTCGGACAGAAGTGGACCGACATCCGTCGCGGGCCTGCCGAGCTCGATCAGATCCAGGATGCGGTACTCGTATCGCAGCCCGAGCGCGGCCGCTTCTGCCTCGTGCATGGGCGGGGTGAGGGATGCTGTGATGCCCTCGCCGATCAGACCGACCAGGTAGCGGTTGCTGTGCGCCGGGGACGGGAGGCTCGGCTCGTGCTGCGTCACGAGGCGTCCGCGACTTCGAAGTCGACGGTGGCGAGCGACACCTTGACGGGAGCCGAGATCCTGAGCACCTCGGCGTGTGCCGGATGACGGTTGTAGGCCTCGAGTCCGTCGAGGTCGTCGAAGTCTGCGACGATCGCCAGCTCGTGCGAGAAGGGACCGGCGAGGACATCCGTGCCCACGCTGATGCTCCGAAGCTCAGGGATCCGCGCCGGCAGCGCGCGCAGCAGGTCCATCCAGTGCGCGCGCTCGGCCGCGCCGAAGGTGGGCACGAACCTGAAGACGGCGACATGGCGGATCACGCCGACGCTCCCGTCTTCGCCTGGCTGCGCTGCTGATACTGGGCGGCGAGACGCACGGGCGCGTTGAGCGCGCCGTATCCGTCGTAGCCATCGCGACGCTCGACGACTTCGAGGAAGACGGTCCCGATAGGAGGTGTGTAGAAGTGCAGGAACTCACCCGACTCGTCGCGGTCGTACATGACGTTGAGGTCCTTCAGCTCGTCGAGCAGCGCCGGGTCGATGTCGTATCGCGCCTCGATGTCGTCGTAGTAGTTGGCCGGGATGTCGAGGGGACGGAAGCCGCGATCACGTGCCGATCGCGCCAGCGCCAAGACATCGGATGCCGCGAATGCGATGTGCTGCGGCAGGATCGCGTCCTTGTCGGCGGCGGGCGGCACGAGGTTGAGAGCGATGCGGACTATGCCGTCGGCACTCTTGAGCACCTGGCTGCGAATGAGACCCACGGGCGCGGCGACCTCCGTCGACGGCTGGGTGTGCAGGTTGAGCACCGAGTGGAAGAAGAGCACTCCGGCGTCGAAGTGCTGCCATGGCTGCGCGAGATTGATGTGGTCGACGCGTTCGATGTGGGCATCACCGTCGCCTGTCGGCTCGCCGAATTCGCTCACCCACGCCGGTTCGGAGTTGGCCGAGGCGCCGAAGAAGACTTCGGATCCGTCGGGAGCGCGCACGCCGACGAGCTGCTCGTCGCCCACGCTTTCGTCGCGATGGACCCGCGGTGCGAAGAGCTTCATCGCGCGTCGCAGGGCCACGTCCTGGTCGCGGACCGAGAGGCCGATCCCCGCCACGGTCGGCTGGGGCCGATCGGACCCCGGGCGACCCAGGACGATGCGGGCCGCGCCCTGAGACCACAGTTCGACGCTCTTGGACCGGTGCGATCCGTGCGCGACGAAGCCGAGCTGTTCGAGCAGCGTCCGCATGTCGTCCATCGCCTCCGTGCGCAGCTCCACGTAGTTGACGTCGGTGGGCGGCTCGACGACCGGCAGAGCGGATGCCGACATCCGTGCCGCGCGACCGCCCGCCGCAGCACCCAGCCAGGAGGCGGCTTCGTTCTCCAGCCATCGCAGTGAGCGGCGTGCATCGATCGCCGTCGCCACCGGGTCCGACTGCCGGAAGGTGTCGTTGAAGATCTCGAGCGAGATCGGGCCGTCGTACCCCGTCCGTATCAGGTGACCCATGAACGCGCCGAGGTCGAATCCGCCCTCTCCCGGGAAAAGTCGATGATGTCGGCTCCACGAGAGCACGTCCATGGAGAGGAGCGGAGCATCCGCGAGCTGGACGAAGAAGATCCTGTCGGCAGGGATCGTCTCGATTGCTTCGGGATTGTGACCCTTCGACAGGATGTGGAAGCTGTCCAGGCACACGCCTATGCGATCGTGGTCGCTGAGACGCACGATACGGGCGGCCGCTTCGTAGCCGTCGACGAATCGACCCCACGCGAGCGCCTCATAGGCGACCCGGACATCGAACCGCTCGGCGAGATCGCCCAGCTCACGCAGCTGGGCGGCCGCGAGCTGCTCGTCCCCGCTGCGCGCCGTCGCGACGTTGCTGCACAGGAGCATGGTCTCGATGCCCAGACGATTCATGAGCGTGAACTTGGCTGCCGCTCTGCGCAGGTTCTGCTCGAGCAGGTCGGGGCCCACGCCTTCGAAGTCGCGGAAGGGCTGGTACAGATCGAGGGACAGCCCGAGTTGCCCGGCACGCGCCCGGATCGCCTCGGGCGAGACCGGTGAGGCGACCAGGTCGGGCTCGAAGATCTCCACTCCATCGAACCCCGCCTCGCGCGCGGCGACGAGCTTCTGATCCAGCGTGCCACTGAGGCAGACCGTCGCGATCGACGTTCGCATGACACCTTCCTGCGGCACCGGCACTGGTACCCGCGAGATCCTCGGAACAGCATTGCACGAATGCGTACTAACTAGTACGTTCGAACCACAAGGGCGATCGACGACGATTCAACCTGTTGGAAGGGGATACTCGATGACGAGTCTCGCCGAATGGAACACGTCTCCCGCTCGGTCGAGCGAACCGGTCTCCGTGCTGGGCCGGATCATCGCGATCCTCGACGCGGTCAAGGAGTCCGGCGGCTCCGTGACGATCACCGAGCTGGCCGCACGGACCGACATGCCGAAGTCCACGGTCTCCCGCCTGGTCGCGGAACTCATCGGGCAGCGCTACCTGGAGCGCACGGACGACGGGGTGACGCTCGGGCTGCGCCTGTTCGAACTCGGGGCACGGGCGAGCCTGCCGCGCCGGCTCATCTCCGCTGCCGCGCCGGTCATCAGGAACCTGCGCGAGATAACCGGAGAGCGCGTGGGCCTCTGGGTTCAGCAGGGCACCGACATGGTCTCGATCGCCGCGGTCGCCGGCCGCCTGCCCATGCTTCCGACGCGCGCCGGGATGCGGTCGCCTGCACTGACGACAGCCAGCGGCAAGGCCTACCTCGCCTTCTGCGCCGATCAAGGCGTCGTGAACCGCGTCAGCGCTCCGCTCTTCCCCGAGGCGGCCGACCATTTCCGAGACGAGCTGAGCCATGTGCGCGCCGCCGTCGTGGCGACGGACATGGAGGTGTCCTACCCGGGCATCCTCGCCGTCGCGAGTCCGGTACTCACGGCCGACCGCGTCGTGCTGGGCGCGATCTCGGTCGCGGGTCCGAGTGGAGCCATGGACCCTGAGCGAGTCGCACCACTGGTGCGTGCCGCCGGCAAGACCGTCACTCGTCGGCTGACGGCCGCATAGCGATCATGCGCACCGCCGACTGGACCGAATCGGTCAGCGTGCTCGACCGCGTGACGGCCGTCTTCGAGGCGTTCAGGGAGCACGACGACGGACTCGGTGTGTCGGAGTTGGCCAGGCGCGCGAACCTGCCGAAGTCGACCGTCTCGAGGATCGCGGCCGACCTCGTCGTTCAACGCCTCCTCGACCGCGACGGCGACAAGCTCTATCTGGGCGTGCGTCTCTTCGAGTTGGGTCAGACCGTCGAGCAGCCGCGCATGCTCCGCCAGCTCGCGCTTCCCGTCATGACGGATCTGCGCAACGTGACCGGCCTGACGGTGCACCTCGCCGTTCTCGAGGGGACTGACGTCGTCTTCATCGGGATCGTCCGCGGTGAGTCGCCGGCGAAGCCCCTGGCAAGGGTCGGCGGGCGGCTTCCTGCGCACGCGACGGCGCTCGGGAAGGCCATGCTGGCGTTCTCCACGCCGAATGAGGTGGAGCGCATCGCCTACGGCGGACTCGAGCGGCGCACACCGCATACGATCACTGAGCCGTCGTCGCTCCTGCACGAGTTGGCCGATGTCCGCCGGACCGGGATCGCGACCGAGCACGAGGAGTGCGCGACCGGCCGCACCTGCACAGCGAGCCCCATCCTCGGACACGGCGGCATGCCTGTCGCGGCGATCTCGGTGACCGGTTCGGTCGAGGCGGCCGCACCCGATCGCAGCGCTGCGATGGTGCGCGCCTCCGCCATCACACTGAGTCATCGGATCAGCGAGGGCCGGAACCACTGAGCCGAAGGAACGGAAACGGGGTGGGTGCGCATTGCGCACCCACCCCGTTCTGTCTCGGTGCGGTCAGCCCGCCATGTCGCGGATGGCCTGGTATGCCTCGAGCCTCTCACCCGTGAAGTAGGTCCCGAAGAACTCCTCCGACTGGCTGATGAAGGCATCCATGTCGATGTCCTCCTGTCTCGATCACCGTGAACGCGTCGTTGGCGCGGTACTCGTCGAGGATCTCCTCGGTCGCCTCCTCGACGCACGTCGCGATTCTCGGGCCGGATCTCGTGGATGGTCTGCTCGAGCAGCGCCGTCTGCTCCTCGCTCATCTTCTCGTACGTCTTGTCGCTGACGATGATCCAGTGGATGCCGACCTGGTGGTCGTTGAGGATCGCCGTGTTGAGCACCTCGTCGAAGCTCTGACGAGTGGGTCGCGACGATCGGGTTCTCCTGGCCGACGGCGATGCCCTGCTGCAGCGCGGAGTAGACCTCCTCGACTGCGACCGAGACCGGGTTGGTCACGCCGAGCGCCTCGGCGTTGGCGAGGAACTGCGGCGAGTTCGGGAACCGGATCGGGACGCCGGCGAGGTCGTCGGGGCTGTGGACCTCGACGTCCTTCGTGGTGAAGGTGCGGGACCCGAAGAACCAACCGTCGACGATGTTGACGCCGGTCGACTCATGGAAGGCGCTGAACAGGTCTTCCGACCCCTCGTCGATCCACTTGAAGGCATGCTCGACATCGTCGAACGCGTAGGTCGCATCCACGACGCCGATGGGCTCGAACGTCGAGCTGAGCGCAGAGGCACCCTGCAGGTCGATGTCGATGTCGCCGGCCTGGACGAGCGGGAATCGGTCCGCGTCGGGACCGAGCTGGCTCGCCGGGTACAGCTCGACGGTGAAGCCGATGTCGGCTGCTTCGAGCCTCTCCTTGAGCAGTTCGACGCCGCAGTAGTAGTTCGGCGTCTCCTCGTTCTGGCTGGTCGCGACGGTGAGCGTGACGGGTTCGCTCGGCGCGGCGGATTCGGTGGCAGTGCTCTCCGGGGTGCCGCTACCGCCGGCGCAGCCGGTGACGACAAGCGCGGTTGCTGCGAGCAACGACGCGGCGATTTTGCCTCGGCGCGTCGATCGGGCTGTGCCCATGTGACTCTCCTCTATGTGTGCGCACGTCTTCGTGCTTGTGGGGTGACATTCGATGACCGCAACCCCACATGCGGCCGACACGTCTTCGCGCGGGGCGAGATCGTCATCGACCACGCTGTCAAGTTGCGGCTTGGTGGCAGTGCTGACTCTTACCGACTTCGTTCGGTTCGCATAGCGATGTCCCGTCGAGTGGAACATGCTTCCAGCGGCGGCGGAAGGGGGGTTTCGCCGCTGAATGGAACGCGCCCGGCGCTCCGCGTCATGGTGCCATACGCTCGGTTCGGACCAACGCCGACCGCAACGATGCAGGGAGGCTCAGTGACCGCATCCGAGGCCTCGTCCGTCCGGATCGGTGTCATCGGCGCCGGCTTCATGGGGCGTCAGCACCTCGACTTCGTTCGAGCCGCGCCGGATGCCTTGCTGACAGCGGTCGCCGATCCCGCGGCGATCGAGGGCGAGTTCGAGTGCCCGATCTATCCGAGCGCCGCGAGCGATGCTGGACGCCGAGCAACTCGACGCGGTGATCATCGCCAATCCCAATCCCCTGCACGTCGACACAGCGATCGAGTGCCTCGAGGCCCGCGTCGCCGTACTCCTCGAGAAGCCGATCGCGGTCGACTACGCGCAGTCGCTGCGCCTCGTCGACGCGGTCGCACGTCTGCGCGGCCGGCTGCTCGTCGGACATCACCGACGTCACCATCCCGCGATCGCTCGCGCCCGCGCTGCCATCCACGACGGCGAGTTGGGAGACGTCGTCGCCGTCAGCGGAGTCTGGTCTGCGCGCAAGGAGGACGCCTACTTCACCGACACGCCGTGGCACCGCGAGCCAGGTGCCGGCGTCATGCTCATCAATGTCGTGCACGACCTCGATCTGCTGCGTCACCTGTGCGGCGAAGTGGCGGAGATCCAGGCGATGAAGAGCTCTCACGCGCGCGGCCTCGACGTCGAAGACACGGTGACGCTGAACCTCAGATTCGAAAGCGGCGTGATCGGCAGCTTCCTCGCCTCGGATGCGGGGGCCTCACCGTGGGGCTGGGACCAGTCCACCGAGGAGACGCTCGCCTTCCCGTTCATCCCGGGCGGCGTGGCCTATCGATTCGTCGGCTCCCGCGGCGCGCTTGCGGTGCCCAGCCTCGCCACGTACACGTACGATCCGTCGGTGCCCGCTGACTGGCACTCCCCGCTGTCACGCACCTACCTGCCTGTCGCGCCGCGCGGGTCGTTCCAGGCGCAGCTCGATCACTTCGTGGAGGTTGCGCGCGGGGCAGCCGATCCCCTCGTTTC
This sequence comes from uncultured Actinomycetota bacterium, assembly GCA_963717585.1. GTDB lineage: Bacteria > Actinomycetota > Actinomycetes > Actinomycetales > Microbacteriaceae > Microbacterium. The sequence goes on from CAVQWI010000010.1 coordinate 304,353, forward strand.
GGCCGAGGACGCATCGCGGACGCTCGCGCTCGCCGAGTCGGCGGCGCTCGCCGCCCGCACCGGCGGCACGGTCGATGTCGCACGCTTCCAAGCCGAAGCCGCGGCGGACTCGTGACCGCCACGTGCAGTGCGAGGCTCGGGGCATGACGACGCCACTCGGCCGCGACGTCGACGCGATCGTCGTCGGCGGGGGGCTCGCGGGGCTCGCGGCGACGCACCGCCTCGCCGCGAACGGACTGAGTGTCACCCTCGTCGAGAAGCGCGAGCGGCTCGGAGGCAGCTCGGCGATGAGCGGCGGCTGGTTCGCGCTGTCGCGTACCGCGATCCAGCGTCGGGCGGGAGTCGAGGACTCGGATGCGCTCTTCCTCGCGGACATGGTCGAGACCGGCGGCGGCTTCGCGGACGAGCGGCTGCTGCAGGCACTCGTCGAACGCCAGGCTCACGCGATCGCGGTGATCGACCGCGCCGGGGCGTGGACGGACGAACTGAAGGTCAGCGCCGGGATGACGGCGGCGCGGGCGCACCTGATCCGCATCCGCGCTCTCCTGGCGTTCCTCGAGCACGAGGCGCGCGCCGCCGGCGCGGTGATCCGCACATCGGACGCCGCCGATGCACTCGTGTGGGACGGCGCGCGGGTTGCCGGCATCCGGACTGCGCGCGGGGACCTCCATGCGCGCGCAGGCGTCGTCCTCGCGAGCGGCGGGTTCTCGCGTTCCCGCGAGCTGCTCGAGCTGTTCGTCCCCGATCAGGCCGCCGCCATGCCGTACGGCGGGGTCGGCAACACCGGCGACGGGCTTCGGATGGCATGGATGCTGGGGGCCGGGCTGGCCGACATCGGGCATGTCGCCGGCACGTACGGCCAGCATGCCGATACCACCGACGACGAGCACGAGCTGCTGACCGCGAACTATCTGGGCGCGATCCTGGTGAACGCCCATGGTGAGCGCTTCGCAGACGAGTCGCAGTCGTACAAGGTGCTCGGGTCGGCCGTGCTGGGTCAGCCGGGGCGAATGGCATACCAGGTCTTCGACTCCGTCGTCAGGGCGCGTTCGAAGCCGGGCGTGCCCCTGTCCGATATGGAGCGCATCGAGGAGCTCGGACATCTGGTGAGCGCGCCCTCGATCGCCGCGCTCGAGCACGCGCTCGGGATTCCTGTGGGACGGCTGGAGCGCACTGTCGGGCAGTACAACGAGAGCGTGTCGGGACGCCGCGACGATGTCTTCGGCCGAACCGGCCTCGTGAACGGCGTGGGCACGCTCGTGCCCGTCGATACGGCTCCCTTCTTCGCCTACCCTGCCGTCACCGCGATGACTTCGACCTACGGGGGTCTGAGCGTGGCGCCGGATGCGTCGGTGAGACGCATCGATGGGACGCGCATCGACGGACTCCACGCGGCCGGCGAGGTCGTGGGTGGCTTCCACGGGGCGTCGTACATGACGGGGACCGCGCTGACCAAGGCTCTCGTCTTCGGGGTCGAGGCCGCCGAGACGATCGCCCGCACCTGAGCGCGTTGCCCCGTGTGAGAGCTCTTACGTGCGGGTGCCGCGTTTCCGTCGTCGCTCCGCCGAGGACTCCGAATCGACTCTCGGAGCCAGTCTGTCGGCGGCGCGAATGGCCAACTCGTACCCGTAGACGCCCGCCCCGGCGATGACGGTGTGGGCCACGGACGAGATGATCGAGCGGTGGTACATGGGGTCGCGGGCATGGATGTTCGTGATGTGCACCTCGACGACGGGTGTGACCAGCATCTTGAGCGCGTCAAGCAGCGGCACGGAGCGGAAGCTGAACCCCGCGGGGTTGATGACGACCGTCGCCTCCTGCCGAAAGGCATCCTGCACCCACTCGACGATCTCGTGCTCCGCGTTGGACTGTGCGAAGAACAGCTCGAAGCCCAGCTCGCCGCAGACCCGGACGCAATCCTCACGGACATCTTCCAGAGTCGCGGTGCCGTACAGGTCGGGCTCTCGGAGCCCGAGCATGTTCAGATTCGACCCGTTGAGAACGAACAGCTTCCTGGTCACGGACGACTCCTCCTGGTCGGTGGATCCACTACCCGACGGCCCCGCGGCGCCGGCTTCGCGCGCCGCGGGGCACATGCTCTGAGTCGACGGTCGGCGCTACATCAAGCCGAGCATCGTCGGCACGATCGTGACGATCACGGGGAACAAAGTCAACAGCAGCAGGACGACACCCAGCGGGATGAGGAAGGGGAGTATTCCGCGGAACAACTCGCCCATCGGTCGGCGGGTGATCGACCCGACGACGAACAGCACCGCACCGACAGGTGGTGTGAGCGAGCCGATCATCAGGTTGAGGATCATGATGACGCCCAGCTGCACCGGGTCGATCTGGAACTGGGCGGCGATCGGCATCAGGATCGGCACGAGCACCAGGATCACCGGAGGCGCCTCGAGGAAGATGCCCAGGAGGATCAGCAGCACGTTCAGCAGCAGCAGGAAGACGACCGGATTGTCGGTCAGACCGGCCAGCCACTCCCCCAGGTTGCGTGAGACCTGCTCGCGCGCCAGCACCTGACCCATGAGGTTCGACGCGCCGAGGATCAGCAGGATCCCGCCCGAGATGACGACCGTCTCCTTCGAGGCTCTCCAGAACACCTTCCAGGTCAGCGTGCGATAGATCGCGCCGAGGATGAGCATGTAGACCGCCGCGATGCCGGCGCTCTCGGTCGGGGTGAACCACCCGCTGAAGATGCCGCCCAGGATGATCACCGGCAGCAGGGCCGGACCCAGCACCCGCACGACCGCCTTGCCGAGCATCGACACCGTCGAAGGGCCGCGTCACGGCGACCTTCGGATGAAGCCGCACCCAGACGAAGATGTACACGGCCAGCCCGACTGCCATCAGCATCGCCGGCAGGATCGAGCCCGCGAACAGCGCACCGGTGGAGATCGAGGCGGTGGCGGCGAACAGGACCGCCGGAATACTCGGGCGGCATCACCGTGCTCATCAGCGAGCCCGATGCGGTCAGGCCTGCCGAGAATCCGTACGGGTAGCCCGGCTTGAGCATCTGCGGAATCTGCATCTTGCTCGTCGAAGCCGCATCCGCGAGCGCCGATCCGCTGATCCAGGAGAAGCCGATCGCGGTGCCGAGGTTGACGTACGCGAGATTCCCGGGCAGGCGCGGCAGCAGTGCCCGCGCGAAGTCGTAGAGCCGCGTGGCGATGCCGAGTTGGTTGGCGATCGTGCCGACGAAGATGAACAGCGGGACCGCGAGCAGCGGAAAGCTGTTGATGCCGTTCACGATGGACGAGATCGCGTAGCCCGCCGACAGTCCGTGGCTGTAGAAGTACAGCATGCTGGAGGCGATCATCGCGAACGCGACGGGCACCCTCAGCAGCAGCAGGACGACGAGCAGCAGGATGTACAGCCAGAGATCCAAGACCCTAGCCCTCCATCTCGCCGATGTCGAGCTTGTGCTCCGGACGATGCGCGTAGGGGATCTTGAACACGGAGTGGATCGCGGCGGACAGGAAGCCGACCAGCGCGAAGAGATAGAGCACGCCCAGCGGCACATGCATCGCGGCGCTGAGCGACCCCATTCGGTCTCGATCTTCACGAACGCCTCGTACGCGAGGGCGACGCTCGTCAGAGCCATGATGACGGCAGAGGTGACCCGCAGCGCGACGAACAGCCGCGGTCCCCGCGAGCAGCTCGTCGAAGACCTCCAGCACGATGTGGCCGTTGCGGCCCGACGAGATAGCCGGTTGTGATGAAGGTCATGGCGACCATCGACATGAGGGCGAGTTCGCCGGCGCCGACCCAGCCGACCGAGGGAAAGTATCGTCCCAGGACCTGGTACATGACGCCGATGACGATGAGGGCGAAGAGGACGACGCCGATCACGATCTCGATCGTCGAGAGGACGCGGATGAATCGCGGGTCCGGCGGAACGCCCTGATTGAGCTTGGGCGCCGTGTAGAAGGTGTTGGTGTGGCCGTAGATGGAGTCTGCGAGGCCCGCCTCAGCCGCCTCAGCTGCCTTGTCGGGCGCCTTCTCAGGCTCGGTGCCCGGCCCCTCTTCGGGCTCCGCTCCGGGCTCCTTCTCGGTCATGGCGTCGTCGCCATCGAGTAAGGGTGCATTGCCGACCTCTCTGTTGATGCAGGGACGCGCGTCCGCATGAACACGGCTGCCTCTGCGACTCTGCGTCTTCGCACCGACGTCTGCCTAGTCGAGTCTCGCCGAATGGGACACTACGCCCGCAGCCGGCGACGCGGCGAGTGTCGTCATCGACCCACAGCTCTTCAACGCCCGCGTCGTTGAAGACGTTGGCCCTGAGGGTCAGCGACACCTCCCCTGGCTGAGAGCCGATCGTCGGTGCGTTCCTGCCCAGTGAGACACGCTTTGTCGTCGGCAGTGGCACGTGCGTACCATGCGGCAGTCGGCACAAATGCGCATGGACGGAGTCGTCATGGCCGCTTCAGCACCCAAATCCCTCTCGCTCGAGCAGGAACAGGAACTCGACGATGTGTTCGCGCGAGCGCGCGCAGCATTCGCGATCATCGAGACCTACGATCAGGACCGCGTCGACCGCCTCATCCGCGCCGTCGCGTGGGCGGTCGCGAATCGGTCCTCGTTCCACCGCCTGGTGACGATGGGGATCGAGGAGTCCGGCCTCGGCGACTTCGACAGTCGGATGAACAAGCGCATGAAGATCCGCGGCGTCCTGCGCGATGCACTCCGCAGTCCCTCGGTGGGCGTCATCGAAGAGGACCCGGAGAAGGGGCTCGTGAAGTACGGAAAGCCGGTCGGCGTGATCGGCTGCGTGGTTCCGACGACGAACCCCGACCTCACGCCGGCGGGCAACGCGATCTATGCGATCAAGGCGCGAGACGTCGTGGTGTTCTCACCTCACCCGCGTTCCAAGCACACGACCTTCGAGACGGTCCGCCTGATGCGCGAGGCGCTGGAGTCGGAAGGCGCCCCCGCCGACATCCTCCAGTGCATCACGATGCCGAGTCTTGCGGTCTCGCAGGAGATCATGCGCCGCGCCGACCTCGTCATCGCCACCGGAGGGCAGGGTCTGGTCCGCGCGGCGTACAGTTCCGGGACGCCCGCGTACGGCGTGGGCGCCGGCAACGCGACGGAGTTCGTCGATGAGACCGCCGACCTGCAGGAGACCGCGCGCAACTGCATGCTGTCGAAGACCTCCGACTTCGGCTCGGGGTGCTCCGCGGACGGGAACGTCCTCGTTCCTGCGAGCCGCTATCGCGAGATGCTCGACGCGCTGCAGGCCGAGGGCGGCTACCTCGCGTACGTCGGATGAGCGGGCGGCGCTTCAGGCCGTGATGTGGGACGACGAAGGTCACCGCCTCCCCGACACCGTCGCCGTCTCACCTCAGGTCCTCGCCGAAGCGGCCGGCTTCGGCATCCCGTCGGATCGACGCTTCATTCTCGTCGAAGGTGACGGCATCGCCGAGGACAAGCAGTTCTGCAAGGAGAAGCTCACGACGCTGATGGCGGTTCACACGTACGAAGGCAGCTTCGAGGATGGCGTCGAGCTCGCGAAGCACCTCTACGACATCGGCGGCAAGGGCCACTCCTGCGGCATCGCATCGACGGATGATGCGCACATCGACTACTTCGCTCGACACATGCCGGTATCGCGGATCATGGTCCGGCAGCCGAATTCCAAGGCGAACGCCGGCTCCTTCACGAATGGGATGCCGATGACCTCGTCGATGGGATGCGGCACCTGGGGCGGCAACATCACCTCCGAGAACGTCTCGCTCCGCCACTACCTGAACACGACGTGGGTCTCGCGCGCGATCCCGGAGGATCGGCCGTCGGACGAAGAGCTGTTCGGCGACTTCTACGACGCCGCGCTCGAGGAGATGGAACTGAGCCGATGACCGACGGATCCCGCAGGACCAGCTCGACGAGGCGCGCCGTTGGTGGCAGTACCGACATCATCGATGTGCGTCCGGGCGAGATCGACCTGCGCGGCTATCCCGTTCAGGAGCTGATCGGGAACGTCGGCTTCGTCGACACCATCTGGCTGATGCTCCGCGGTGAGCTGCCGTCCCGCGCACAGGCCGCCCTGCTCGAAGCGGCGCTCGTGGCGTCGGTCGACCACGGGCCCGCAGGCGCCGTCCATCGCGATCGCACGGATGGCCGTAACGTGCGGCGCTCGGATCAACGGCGCGATGGCGTCGGCGATCAACGTCCTCGACGATGTCCACGGCGGGCCAGGTCAGCAGTGCATGGAGCTGTACCTGGAGATCGATGCCGAGCTCGGCGAGACGGGTGACCTCGGCGTGCAGTCGACTCGTCCGTGATCGATCGCCGTCGATGAGGGCGGCGAGAGGTATGTGCCCGGGTTCGGACACCGATGGCATCCGCTCGACCCTCGGACGCCGCGGCTTCTGGGCATCGTCGACTCTGCGAGTGCGGAGGGCGCGGTGAGTGGACGGTTCGCGGCGATAGGCCGCGCGGTCGAGGATGCCGTCAGCGAAGGGAAGCCGAACCGCATCCCGATGAACATCGACGGCGTCACGGCGGTCATCTACTGCGAGCTCGGCCTGTCGCCCGAACTCGGGCGCGGCGTCTTCATCCTGTCGCGCTCGGTCGGCATCCTCGCCCATGCCCACGAGCAGATGCAGCAGGGTGGCCGCATCAAGGGCCCGATGCCGAAGTCGATCGGCTACACCTACACCGGGCCGGCACGCCGATCCGTCCCGAACGCCCGCGACAGATGAAGGAGAACGGCTATGAAGGACCTGGTGTCCAACCAGATCGTCCGCTATCTGGAGGCCCGCGATGTCGCGCACATCTTCGGGCTGTGCGGTCACACGAACATCGCTCTGCTTGCAGCGCTCGAGAAGAGCCGAAGCATCTCCTTCATCAACGTGCGCCACGAACAGATCGCTGCGCACGCCGCCGACGGCTACGCGCGGGTGACGAAGCGAGCGGGGGTCGTCCTGACCCATCTGGGACCGGGCTGACGAACGCGACGACGGCTGTGGCCAATGCCGCGCTCGACTCGATTCCCATGGTGGTGATCGCCGGCGACGTTCCGACCCACTACTTCGGCAAGCACCCGCACCAGGAGATCAACCTCCATGCCGACGCCGCCCAGTACGAGATCTACCGACCCTTCGTCAAGCGCGCGTGGCGTGTCGACCAGCCGCACCTGATCGCCGAGATCCTGGACAAGGCGTTCATCCTCGCCGAGAGCGGTCGCCCCGGGCCCGTGCTCGTGGACGTGCCGATGGACGTGTTCTCGGCCGAGATCGACGTAGCCCTGTTCGACAAGGTGCTGAACAACACCCGGTCCCTCGCCAAGCCCAGCATCGACGAGGCGGTCGCCGAACGAATCGTGCAGTAGTCTCCTCGACGCGGAGCGGCCGGTGCTCTACGTGGGTGGGGGCATCGTCGCGGCGGATGCGGCATCCGAGCTCCAGGAATTCGCCGAGCTCCTGTCTCTGCCCGTCGCGCACAGCCTGATGGGCAAGGGCGCACTCCCCGACGACAGTCCTCTCGTGCTCGGGATGACGGGATTCTGGGGTACGGCACTCGTCAACGACACCACCAGGAACGCGGACTGGATACTGGCGCTCGGCACCCGTTTCGCGGAGGCGGACTCGAGCTCCTGGTACTCCGAGTACACATTCGACATCCCGCCCACGAAGCTCATGCAGATCGACATCGATCCCTCCGAACTGGGCCGGAACTACCCCCTTGAGATCGGCGCGCTCGCCGATCTCAAGTCCGCGCTGAGCGTCCTCGTCAGGGTCGCCCGTCGGCTGGCTCCTTCGGGGGTTCGGCGGGACGACCTCCTCGCGCAGATCGCTGCGAGCCGCGCCGGCCTGAAGAGTCGGAATTCCGAGGCCCAGGTGTCAGATGCATGGCCGATGCGTCCGGAGCGCATCCTCGCCGAGACACGGGAGGTTCTGCCCGCCGATGCGATCATCACAACGGACGTCGGTTGGAACAAGAACGGCGTGGGTCAGCAGTTCGACATCCTCACACCGGGCACATTCCTCACGCCGGGCGGCTTCGCGACCATGGGTTTCGGCGCTCCGGCTGCCATCGGGGCGAAAATCGCCCACCCCGACCGAGTCGTCGTCTCACTGGTTGGCGACGGTGGCTTCGGTCAGAACCCGGCTGTGCTGGCGACGGCAAGGGAAGAGAACGTCCCCGTCGTCTGGGTCGTCATGAACAACAACGCCTTCGGCACGATCGCGGGGCTCGAGAAGGCCGCCTTCGACACCACATACGGGACGGTCTTCGGCAACGCGGACGACCCGATGTACACCGACTACGCGGCGATAGCCGAGGCGTACGGAGTCACCGGCATCAAGGTCGATTCCGCTGCCGAATTCAAGCCCGCCCTCGAGCGCGCCATCACGCTCGGCAAACCCGTCGTGATCGATGTGTCCATGGTCAATGTGCCCACGCCCACCACCGGCCATTGGAACATCATGGACATCTACTCCCCGGCGAGACCGTGCACCACGTCGCCACGCACTGACCGAACCTCCGGCTGTACCACGGGGATGCCCGCCCTTCGGGTCCTTCAGGAATGCAGCCTCACCCGCTCGAGTCCGGGGTCGGGGACCACACGATGCCGTCCGGATTCCGCCCTGTCGGGATCAGCCGTTCGACGCGGCGCTCCACGAGGTCGATCTCGACGACCACAGCGCTGTCGTCGCATGCCGAGTAGGCGTGCCGTCCGTCGGGGTGCACCACGATGGCCTGCGGATGGGCCGGCACGTCGATCGCGGCGACGATCTCGTCGGTGGCGAGGTCGATGATCGCGATCTGGCACGCCCAGCGAAGCGCGATGACGAGGTGGCGACCGTCGATCGTGCGGGCGCTCCCGAACGCCGTCCCGGGCAGTTCGATCCACCGGTCGACACGAAGCCGGCCGGTGTCGACGACTGCGAGGCGCGGACTCTCCTGGTCAGCCGTGAAGGCCAGCCGACCGCCGGAGTCGAATGAAATGCGGTTCACGGTCGCGGCGACGTCCAGGACTCCGCGAAGGGCTCCACTTCTGCTGTCCACGACGCTCACCGTCCCCGGCGTGACATTCGCGACCGCGATCGTGCGACCGTCGGGAGCGAACGCGAACATGTGCGACTGCGCTGCTCCGGTTGCAAGCCTTCTGACCAGTCGCATGGTCCTCGGATCGAAGACGCTTATCGAGTTGTCGAGCTCAGTGCTCACGTAGAGCATTCCGTCCGGCCCCAGGAGTGGGAGGTGCGGACGCGACGGGAAAGAAATCTCGATCGTTGTCAGAGTCCTTGCCCGAACAAGGTCGATGACGTCGACAGCTCGGCCGTCCGCACCGGGCGCGCCGACGCCGACATCGCTGTAGACGGGCAAATAGCCGATAGTGCCAGCGTCGGAGGCGGCCACCTCATGGGGACGATCACCGGATGAGATCACAGTTCCGATGGATCGCCCCTGTTCGAGGTCGACGATCTCGAGCGATCGATCGCCTTTGCAGACCACAAGCACCCGGCCGTCGACCATAGGGGTCCCTTCCTCGATACCAACGTAGATGGTGCCGACAGCGGATCAGAGGCGCGGTCCACCATCGCGTGCGGCTCATCGCGCTGTCCGATCGCATCGGCCTGCTGAGTGGAACGCCCTTTGCTCGGCGGCCCCGCAGACACCTAGATTCACTCAGACCAGGGTCGGTGGCCTCGCATCACATCGCGACGCACCGACCTCGGTGACGGGACTGACCGATCCGATTGGCGGTCGACTTTTGGGCGACATGCTTGGTGCGCCGAGGCTGGCCATCTCGACCGTGTGCCTGTCCGGCACCCTCGAGGACAAGCTGAGCGCTGCCGCAGCGGCCGGCTTCGCCGGTGTGGAGCTGCTCGAGTACGACCTCGTGATGTCTCCGTGGTCTCCCCGCCGGCTGGCGGACGAGACCGCCGGCCTCGGCCTGTCGGTCGAGGTCTATCAGCCCTTCCACGTCGAGACCGTTGCACCCGACCACTTCGGGGCCGTATTGCGGCACGCCGAGCGGAAGTTCGACCTGCTGTCCGAGCTGGGAGCGAGCGTCCTGGTGTGCTGCTCGTCGCGATCAGCCGCGGGGCTCGACGACGATGACCTGGCCGCAGAGCAGCTGCACGCGCTGGCCGCGCGCGCCGAGCAGCGCGGCCTGCGGCTCGCCTACGAAGCCGTGCCCTGGGGGCGGTTGCGTACGCACGAGGATGCCTGGCGCATCGTCCAGCGAGTCGACCACCCGGCACTCGGCCTGTGTCTGGACAGCTTCCATGTGCTGTCCCTGGGCAACGATCCCCGCGCCATTGCGCAGATACCCGGCGACAAGGTGTTCCACGTCCAGCTCGCAGATGCACCGCGGCTCAATATGGATGTCCGCGAGTGGAGCCTCCACTACCGGATGTTCCCGGGTCAGGGCTCACTCGACGTCGCGGGCTTCCTCCGCCAGATCCTCGCCTCGGGATACGCCGGCCCCCTGGCCCTGGAGGTGTTCAACGACGTCTACCAGCAGGAGGACCCCAGGCACGCCGCCACCGACGCGATGCGATCCATGCTTGCGCTCGGGGAGGCGGTCAGCACGCTCAGCCTGCCGGAAGCGCCCGAGCAGCTCCCTGCCGGCGACTTGCCGGCCGCTCCCGAACTCGGCGGCTTCGCGTTCGCTGAACTGGCGGTGGACGGGGTATCGGCTCCTCTGGTCTCACGTACCCTTGCCGCCCTGGGGTTCGTCCACGTCGGGCAGCATCGATCCATGCCGGTGCAGCTGTGGGAACAGGGCCGCGCCCGCATCCTGCTCAATCTCGCGCCGCAGCGATCGATCACTCCGGCGACCGCTTCGATCTGTGCGCTTGCGGTCGAGAGTTCGGACCCGTTCGGGTCGATGCAACGGGCGGATCGGCTGCTGGCGCCGAAGCTTCCCCGGCCGCGCCGACCGGATGAGACGGACCTCGGCTCTGTCGCGACGCCGGATGGCACCGCGCTGTTCTTCTGCGACTCCGAGCGCCAGCATGACTGGCTCGACGACTTCGGTCCGACGGGCGCATCGGCCGGCTCCTCCCCGCTGCTCACCGAGATCGATCATGTGTCGATCACCGAGTCGATCGACGACTTCGACCAATCCGCCCTGTTCTTCCGATCGGTCCTCGGCCTCGTTCCGGGAGAGTCCACCGAGATCACCGCTCCCTTCGGCCTCATCCGCAGCTGGTCGGCGAGCGATCCAGGCGGCCGCGTGCGCATCACCCTGAGCACCACCCCGCTGCGGCGGGGTGACTGGGCGCCTGGGGTGTCGAGCCCTCAACTCGTCGCCTTCGCCACGGCCGACGCGATCGCCTCGGCGAAGATCATGCGGGAGCGCGGGGCGCAGATCCTCGAGATGCCCCGCAACTACTACGACGACTTGGACGCCCGCCTGTCGCTGCCCGCGCATTTCGTCGACACGCTGCGCGAGCACTCGATCCTGTACGACCGGGATGAGCAGGGTGAGTTCCTGCACTTCTTCACCGAGATGCTCGGCGCACGCGTGTTCTTCGAGGTGGTTCAACGAATCGACGGCTACGCCGCCTACGGCGACGCCCACAGCATCCCCTTGCGCATGGCCGCGCACCGCCGGCAACGGCTCCGGATGCTGGCCAGTGCGTCAACGGACTCCCCCGTCGAGCATCGACATCAGTACTCTCTCGCGCACCTGACCGCGCTGAGTCTGTCACCTCCGGAGCTCGTGGATGCCGCGGCCGCCGCCGGTTATCGCTTCGTGGGCCTGCGGATGACCAAGGTCACCGCGGAGGAGCCGCACTACCCCCTGACATACGACCCGGCACTCATGCGGGCCACGAAGACGCACCTTGCGGCGACAGGCATCGAGGTTCTCGACATCGAGCTCGCGCGATTCACGTCGGGCGACAGCCCGCGCGACTACCTGCGGTTCCTCGAGGCGGGCGCCGAGCTCGGGGCTCGCCACGTCATCACCCAGCTGCCTGATTCGGACTTCTCGCGCAAGACGGATCGCTTCGCCGAGCTGTGCGAACTGGCGCTGCCACTCGGGTTGACCGTCGATCTCGAGTTTCCGTCGTGGACGGAGACCCCGAACCTGACCGAGGCCACTCGGGTGCTGCGAGCGGCAGCCCAGCCGAACGCCGGCCTTCTCATCGACCTCCTCCATTTCGCCCGGTCAGGATCCAGCGTGGAGGATCTGCGGCAGCTTCCGCCGGAGTGGTTCCACTACGTCCACGTGTGTGATGCTCCCGGAGAGATTCCCACCACCACCGCCGAGCTGATCCACACCGCACGCTTCGAGCGGCTGTTTCCCGGAGAGGGCGAAATCGACATGCTCGGCATCCTCGCGGCACTGCCGAGCGGCATCCCGTACGCATTGGAGATCCCGCGGGCAAAGCTCGTCGCCCAAGTCGGCGCCAAGGAGCACGCACGCCTCGCGATCGGCGCAGCCCGCCGCCATCTCGACGCGGTTGCCGCCGTCGTCGGTGGGTAGAGAAGCAGGAGCGGCTCTCCCCCGATGTGCCTCACCGAAAGTGCACGAATACCGCATCGCGGCACCGGGCTGATCCAACTGGCGCGCTTCTGCGAATCGCGATAACGCGGAAGTGCGCCCGGCTCCGGAGCCGGAAAGGAGGGCGGCAGAGGTGACCGTTCACCGACCGTTTCAGCACGGCTAACCATCCAGTTGGCTGAGGGCGAGTTCGGACGGCCGATCAGAAGGTCCGGCGCGAGAGAAATCCGCCGTGGCGCCGAGAATTCAGCGTTCTGTCGGCGAGCTGTGAGCGGGTGTAGGCTCCTGCCGTCTAGCGGTGGGGAGATGCTGGTGGCGACCTATTCCGGAGCAGCCGTGCAGCAGCCGGCAACGCTGAGCGATCTGCTGCGTGTCGGTCTGGAGACGGATCCGAAGGGACTGGCACTCGTCTCGGCCAGGGCGCGCCTGACGTGGGTGGAGCTCGACGAGCTGAGCAGCGTGCTCGCGGCCGGCTACCTCGATTCGGGACTGGAACCCGGTGACCGGATTGCATCCCTCATGCCCAATCGGTACGAACTCATCGTCCACTACCTCGCCTGCTTCAAGGCAGGCTTGGTCGCGACTCCCCTCAACTACCGGTACACGGCGGCTGAGATCGACCACGCCCTCGGCATCAGCGAAGCACGGCTGCTCCTTGCTCACGTCGAGCGCGAGCAACGACCTGGCGGCGAGCGAGCGAGTGGCGCGGCTGCCGCTGGGCACGATCGGCTATCGGGAAGCGGAGCATGGCGGCGCAGCGTTCCAGGAATTGCTGGAAGCGCGATCGACCGGACGCGGCGCCAGAACATCCTGCGGCCGCCGCTCCGGCGGTGATCTTCTTCACGTCAGGCAGCACGGGCCCGCCGAAGGGCGTGACGCACACGCACTGGACACTCGGCTGGATGTTCGCGACCGCGGCGGCTGGGCTCGAGTTCGGCCCCGGTGACCTCGTGCTGGCCGGGTCGTCGTTATCCCACGTCGGAGCATTCTATGTGTCGTTCGGGGCGCTGAGTGCGGGCGCGGGCATCGCGCTCGCCCGGACGTTCGACGGAGACGAGTTGCTGCCGCTGCTGCGCGACGATCGCCCGACTGTGCTCTCGATGCTGCCCTCGGCGCTCTTCGCGCTGACCCGTGATCACGGGGCCACCTCAGGACGACTTCTCGTCGCTCCGCCTTTGCCGGGCGGCGGGTGACAAGGTGTCTGCCGAGCTCGAACGCGAGTTCACCGCGCTCAGCGGGTTCGCGATCGACGAGGCATACGGGCTGACGGAGACCGGACTCGTGAGCGTGAGCCCTCCCGCCGATATCAGGATCGGATCAGTCGGCCGCGCCGCGCCCGGCCTCTCACTCTCGATTCGGAATGACGCTGGCGATGTCGTCGAGGTCGGCGCCGAGGGTCGCGCGTGGATCAGGACCGAGGCAGCGTGTGTCGGTTACTGGAGAGACCCCGAGGCGACGGATGCCGTGTTCGCCGACGGCTGGCTCGACACGGGCGACGTCCTGCGCGCGGACCCGGACGGCTACTTCTACTTCCAGGGCCGCCGGAAGCAGATCATCGTGCACGACGGCTCGAATATCAGCCCGCAGGAGATCGAAGATGTCTTGCTGGAGCATCCGAGCGTCGACAGTGCGGGGGTCATCGGAATCCACGATGAGATCCATGGAGAGGACGTCCGCGCCTACATCACGTTGCGTGAGGGCAGCGAACGACCGCCCGACGTCGAGTTGATCCGCTTCGCGCGGGCGAAGGTCGGCTACAAGGCACCCGACGAGATAGTCGTTCTCGACGAGATGCCCACCACCGCCACCGGGAAGGTGGACCGCACCGGCCTCAAGCGGATGGCCGAGCGCTCCCTGTATGAGGACCCGGACCGCTGAGGCCCCCGCCGACAGCCCCGCCGAGTGTCCGCCCCGACGAGCGGAAGCGATTGACGGCCGACACCTTTCGACAGCGCTGGGATTCGTGGAGTGTCCACCTACCTAACGACGGTCTACGACAATCGTGGATCGTGAGATTCGGAATCGCGAACGAAGAGGCCCCCAAGGGGGCCTCTTCGTTCGTAGCAGGAGCGGGGCTTGGCCACTCCGCCCCTCCACACGCCGCTGCGCGGCGCGCGGAGCCTCCGGCGGAGCGGGACCCCCCGCGCGTGACGGGTCAAACCAACCACCCCAACGAACGAAGAGGCCCCACAAGGGGGCCTCTTCGTTCGTAGCAGGAGCGGGGCTTGAACCCGCGACCTCACGATTATGAGTCGTGCGCTCTCACCAACTGAGCTACCCTGCCGCGTGGCATCCAGCATCTCACGTTCGGATGTCCGAGCCCCGAGTCAGGATTGAACTGACGACCCCTTCCTTACCATGGAAGTGCTCTACCACTGAGCTATCGGGGCGCGCCCAGGCATGCCTGGGCAACTAGAAGAGAATACCAGAGCACCGGCATCCTCTTGAATCGTCGGTCACCCGCCGGCGTGCTGGCGCAGCCACGGGATCGGGTCGATCGGCGTGGTGCCGTTCGCCAGCATCTCGAAGTGCGTGTGGGCTCCGAACGAGCGCCCTGTGTTGCCGGTGCGCCCGACGATCGTGCCGACCGTGACGTGATCGCCGACCTGAACCTGGCGCGAGCCGTACTGCATGTGCGAGTAGCTGCTCGAGATGAGTTCACCGTCGATGACGTGGTCGATGACGATGTGCACGCCGAAGGCGCCGCCCGAATCCGTCGACTCGCGCACGACCCCATCGGCGATCGCCTGGATCGGCGAGCCCTCGCCGGGGGTGAAGTCGACACCCTCGTGCATCGTGCCGTCGCGCATTCCGAAGCCGTAGCTGATCGGCACGCCGACGGCGAAGGGCCACTGGATCGGCGAGTTCGGGTTGTTGACGAAGAAGTTCGAGAAGTTGCTGATGCCCGAGTCGGAGGCGATCTGGGCCATGGTCACGGTCGAGTAGTTCTCGGTGCGATCGATCGCGACGTTCTGCACCTCGGACGGCGCGACATACGCCTGGATCTCGTCGTCGCCGCCTTCGACATCTCCGCTCGCCGTGGCGGTGGCGACCAGAGAAGTCGTCAGGTCGTTGCCTCCGGGTGCGGCCACCGCGTCTGCGGGCATGGTCATGCCGACGGTGAGAAGACCGACGATGCCCATGACGCCGACGGAGAACGATGTCGCCGTGACGCGCCGGAACGACGCACCGCGGTTGCGGCGCGAAGCGACATGCGCGGACGGCTTGGTCTTGTCGGTGCTCTGGGGCTCGTCTTCCGCAGTCGACGACTGGATGGGCGTCTCGCCCGTGAAGGAGAACAGCCGAGCGGCGGCCTCGAATGCGTCGATTTCCGCGGCGGTCGGTCCGGATGCCGCATCCGACGACGCAGCGCGATCAGCCTCTTCGGCGATCGGCTCGGCGGACTCGGCGACAACCGGCTCGAACTCCGCGACCGGCTCGAGCAGCTCGAAAGGCTCGGACGGGCACCTGCACGGTGTCGAGCAGCGGCGAGGCGCGGGCGTCGGCGCGGCAGGGGTGACCGGCGTCTCCGCGGGCGTCTGCGTCACGGTCGTCTGGCCGGCGGTCTGCGCGCTGCGCCGGCTGCGACGGGTCGCGAGCGGTGCTTCCGCGGCGGCGGCCGCCAGAGCGGTCACGACGGCAGCAAGCGGCGCGATGTCGGCCAGCGGCGTGATGGGGGCATCCTGCGGCGATGCGACGCGGTGCAGCATCCGGCGATGCGACGGTCGGTGCAGCATCCGCGGTCGGAGCCTTGAGCGGTGCGGGTCGACCCCACACGACGTCCGGGCGCGCCGGAGCGCTCTCGGCGGTCCGGCGGCGAGTGTCTGCGCGCGAGGCCCCAGGTGTCTCCGCGGTCGCTGAGGGCGGCGTGGCGGATGCTCGGCTAGAACGTCGCGTGGGCGCAGACGTAGCCTCAGGGGCGTCGAAAGGCAAAGCGCAGGGGGCTTTCGGATCGTGTCGCTCGGGGGGCAACGGTCGGACTCGGGCTTCGATCACCTTCGCCGTTCGGGCGGCGATGGTAACGATTCAATAAACACTATCGGGATGCACCTGAGAATGCCATGTACGGCAGTTCGCGACGCGCCGATCAGTTCAGACCAATACTTTCACGAACCGAGGGCTGCTTCGAACAGCCTGTCGAAAAGGCCCGGTCCGGCGGTCACGAACAGCGCTCGGCCGGTCATGTCGTCGAGCTCGACCCGTACGCGTCCTGCCGCCCGCTTCGCTGACCAGAAGCGCGCCGGCGGCGTGGTCCCACGGCTGCAGACCCCGTTCGAAATAGCCGTCGAGCCGACCGGCTGCGACATACGCGAAATCAAGGGATGCCGCGCCAATGCGGCGCAGATCGCGTGCGATCGGCATGACCCGCGCGACCCGGGCGAGGTCGCCGGCGTGGGTCTCGGGGTCGTACCCGAAGCCCGTGGCCAGGAGCGCGCCCGCGGGCGACGGCTCGGCGTTCACCGCGAGCCGGTGACCCCGCAGCCACGCGCCCGCTCCCTGCGCGGCGTGGAAGAGCTCGTCCGTCGCTGGGCTGAAGACGGCCCCCGCCACGGCCTCCCAGCGATCCGGCTCGGGCACACCGCGGACCGCTGCGATGCTCACTGCGTAAGCCGGGATGCCGTACGCATAGTTCACGGTGCCGTCGATGGGATCGACGACCCACGTGATGTCGGTCTCGCCGAGCTCGGCTCCCGACTCCTCGCCGAGGAATCCGTCTCCCGGTCGCTCGGCGGCCAGGCGCCCGCGGATGTGCGCCTCCACCTCGCGGTCCGCATGCGTCACGATGTCGGCGATCGCGGATTTGGTCGCCGCGATGGCGACGCCCTCGGTTCGGCGACGGCGGGCCAGCTCTCCCGCCTCGCGCGCAATGTCCATCGCAAGGGACTCGAGGTGCTGGGCGGATGCCATGACCCCACGCTATCGCCGCCGCATCGTCAGCCGAGACTCCGCGCGTCGGGGCGCAGGTTAGCGTGGAGGAATGCAACGCCCTGCCACCCATGACGTCGTGATCGTCGGAGGAGGGCACAACGCACTCGTCGCCGCGGCGTACCTCGCCCGCGCCGGGCAGAAGGTGGTCGTCCTCGAGCGGCTCGCGCATCTCGGCGGTGCGGCCGTGTCGGAGCGACCGTGGGCCGGAGTCGACGCGCGCGTGTCGCGCTACTCGTACCTCGTGAGCCTCCTGCCCCGCCGGATCATCGATGATCTGGGCCTCCGGATCGATCTGCGTCGCCGCCGCTATTCGTCGTACACGCCCGATCCGTCCGATCCGTCGCGCGGGATCCTCGTGGACACCGGGGATGCCGCCGCCACGGCGGCCTCCTTCCTGCGCAGCACCGGCGACCCCGGCAGAAGCGGAGCGTTTCGCGCAGTTCTACGCTCGCATCGCGCCGATCGCGCGTCAGCTGTTCCCCACCGTCACCGACCCGCTGCCGACCCGATCGGCGGTTCGAGCGGCTTTCGGCGACGACGTCCTCTGGGACGCGCTCATCGAACGTCCGATCGGCGGTCTCCTCCGCGAGTCGTTCGCGAGCGACATCGCACGCGGCATCGCCCTGACGGACGGGCTCATCGGCACGTTCTCATCGTCGGACGACCCGACCCTCCGTCAGAATCGCTGCTTCCTGTATCACGTGATCGGCGGTGGGACCGGGGACTGGGACGTGCCGGTCGGCGGCATGGGCCGAGTGACTGGTGAGCTCGAGCGGGCGGCCCGCGATCACGGTGCGGAGCTGAGAACCGACACGGAAGTCGTCGCGCTCACGCCTGACGGTGACGTGGAGATCGGCGGGTTGCGGCCTGAGACGCTTCGCGGCCGCCTCGTGCTCAGCGGCGTCGGCCCAGCCGTCCTCGATCGACTCCTCGTCGCGGGCGGGAGCGGCGATGCCGAACGCGCAGAGCAGCCCGAGGGCGCGCAGGTCAAGGTGAACATGCTCCTCAAGCGACTCCCGCGTCTTCGCGACGAGGGCGTGGACCTCGAGGCGGCGTTCGCGGGCACATTCCACATCAACGAGACGATGTCGCAGCTGGACAGCGCCTACGCGCTCGCGGCGGGCGGCAGCATCCCGGACCCCCTGCCGGCCGAGATCTACTGCCACTCCCTCACCGATCCGTCGATCCTCGGACCGGAGCTGCGTGCCGAGGGCGCGCAGACCCTGACGCTGTTCGGTCTGCAGGTGCCGCACCGGCTCGTCGAGGACCGGGACCGGGATGCTGTGCGCACCGCGCTGCTGGAGGCGGCCGAGCGCTCGCTCGACTCGGTGCTCGCCGAGCCGATCGCGGACTGCCTGTACGAGGCACCGGACGGCTCGCCGTGCGTCGAAGTGCGGACGACGGCCGACCTGGAGGAGTCGCTCGGCATGATGGGCGGTGACATCTTCCACGGATCGCTGTCCTGGCCCTGGGCCGAGGACGACGAGTCCCTCGAGTCACCCGCCGCACGCTGGGGTGTCGCGACCTCTCACCCTCGGGTTCTGCTGTGCGGCTCGGGTGCACGCCGCGGCGGCGCGGTCAGCGGCCTCGGCGGCCACAACGCCGCGATGGCCGCGCTGGAACTGCTGCGCGACTGAGGCCGACGCCGGAATCCTCCCCGGCTTCCAATGGCTACGGACGCGGTGGCAGCGGCGGCGGCGGCGGATAGCCCTCGTATCCGGTGGGCTGCGGCGGCTGCGGAGAGGTCGGCGCCTGTGCGGCCGGCGGCTGCTGCCAGTCGGGAGCGGGCGCTGCCAGAGGCGCTGTCGGGGCGATCGCCTGCGACACATTCGAGGGGTAGCCCGGTGTAGTACGCGTTCCAGTCGGGCGAGCCGTCGGGCAGGACCGGAAGCGGCGTCACGCCGTCGGCGTAGGTCGGCCACGGCTGCGGCACGGGTGCGACCGGCGGAGCGGTCAGGTACGCGGGTCGCGGCTTCTTCGGTGCGAAGAGGGCGTTGACCAGCGGGATCAGGGCGGTGCCCACCGCGGCCAGGATCGTGATCGCGACCACGATGCGCCAGTACAGGTCGGGGAAATCGACCCACTCGTTGATGATCAGCGGGATGACGAGCAGGATCGCCAGGATGACGACGAGGGCGATCGTGACATACGCAACGGTCTTGGTGAAGGTCGTGACGTGGCGCAGATAGGCCTTCGTGTAGAGACGCACGTGCAGCAGGGCGAGCTGCAGGATCAGCACGATCAGCAGGAACTGCACGAACCTGTTGAACCCGCCCCACGAGTCGCGCTCGGGCAGCCAGATCATGACCGCGCCGATGAGGAGGATGACCACCCACGTCACCATGCTCGCGAGTGCGAACCATGCGGGCCGGCGCGGGGCGAGGTGGGCATCGATGATGGCCACCCCCGCGAACGCCGCGAGCAGCAGGATCGTGAGGAAGGCCCGGCCGATGATGCCGTTCTGCGTGCCGACCAGAACCCACACCACGCACACGATCGCTGCGGCGATGAGCGCGCCGATCGCGACCCAGATCGCTGCCCGGACGAGCGAGGAGCCGGCCGAGTCGGCCCTTACTGGTTCGGCGTGCGGGTCGGGCGCGGTCATGGCAGTCCTCTCATCGGCGAGTCTCGCTCGCACGCTTATCCTGACACGCGGATCCGGCCCACCGGGAGATCGACCTGCTCCTGTGGAACAGCGGCGACTCGAGGCCGATGGGCAGGAGCTGCGGGCGTCACCCTACGAGTCGCGCGAGACCCTCGATCACCTCGGCGTTCGGAAGCGTCGACAGGGACGAGGCGGGCAGGAAGAGCTTGCTCCCCCGGATGCCGCTGCCGATGACGACCTCGCCCGCATCGGCGACGGCGGCGTCGATCAGGATCGGCCAGTCCGGCGGCAGGCCGATCGGCGTGATCCCGCCGTACTCCATGCCCGAGATCGCCACTGCTTCGTCCATCGGTGCGAAGGACGCGGTCCGCGCGTCGAGCCGGCGCCGCACGACGCCGTTCACGTCGGCGCGCGTCGTGGCCAGCACCATGCACGCGGCGAACCGCACCTCCCCGCCGCGCTTGCCCTTGATCACGACGCAGTTCGCGGAGGCGTCCGGCGCGACTCGGTACCGGGAACAGAATTCAGCGGTGTCGGCAAGGGCCGGATCGATCGCGGCCACGCCTATCCGCTCCGCCAGCTGCGGGTCGAGCCGTCGCAGAGCGTCTCTCACGGGCGCAGCGAGCAGCTGCGGATGCTGCAACGCGGGCTCGGCGGTCAGCGTTCCGGTCGCGTGCCATTGCATGCGACGGAGCTTATTCGCAGCTCGCCGCTCCCGCGCGGCGCGAGCAGCTGCGTCGTCAGCGCCGGGCGATCGAGCGGATGATCGCGCTGGTGAGCAGGACGGCACCCACTGCCGCGCCGATCACGACGGCGGGGCGCTGCCGGTAGGCCAGCTTGAGCTTCTCGGTCCAGCCGCCCGTGAGCGTGCGCGTCTGTGCGACCAGTTCGTCGAAATCGACGTCACCCGCAACGCCCTTGAGCTTGGCACCGGCAGCTTTGACGGCGTCGGTCGCCGCATCCGCGGCCTTGCCTGCTGCGGCTTTGGCGTCGGATGCCGCGCTCTTGGCGCCGTCGGCTACGTCGGATGCCGCGCTCTTGGCGCCGCCGGCCAGGTCGGATGCCGCGCTCTTCGCGCCGTCGGCGACATCGCCGGCCGTTTGCGTCAGATCGCTCTCAGCCGCGGGGGTGGGGGTGGCGAGATCGTCCGCGATCTCGTCCGCGGCAGCTCCGAACGACGCTCCGGTGTCTTGTCCGGTCTCGCGCACCTTTTCGGCGGCGTCCCGTGCAGCTTTCGTTGCGGCGTCGATGTTCCCGTTGGTGTCGGTCATCGTCGTGCTCCCTTCATCGCTGATCGCCATGGTACGTCGCTCGCCTCGGGATGCCATGGGAGGCGCCGTGGGGTTGCCAGCATCCGGCGAGGGTGCTACGGGATGCCCGATGAGCGATCGCGGGGTGCGCCGAACGCGAGCTGCACGTTCGAATCCCGGCCGCACCGGCAAACACCGAAGCGCCCCGCGAGGGGGCGCTTCAGTGGCTTTGTGGCGAGTGAGGGATTCGAACCCCCGAAGGCTACGCCGGCTGATTTACAGTCAGATCCCTTTGGCCGCTTGGGTAACTCGCCAGGCGCGCACCCGTCCGGCTTTCGCAGTCGACCGGAGGCGCGATCACCCATCTTACGCGTCTGGCGCGCACCGCGAAAATCCGCTCATCCGCCGGCGAATCCGCTGACGACGTGCCGCTCGAGGTCGTCGTCGCGGGCGCCGACGCCGCGGCATCCGTCACTGGCACGACGAGCATCGATCTCCAGCGAGTCACGTCCCGATCCGGTCGAGATCGACATCCGACAGCGACTCGGGGAGCCGAAGCAGCGCACCCTCGAATCGACACGTCGCCGCCGCGACATCCATGGCATTCGCCAGCACGTGACCCCACTCGTCCTCGGTCGCCGGCTCGCCGTCGAGCAGGGCCGCGACGGCCGCGGCGAACGCCGCGTCGCCCGCGCCCATCGTGTCGACGATGCGGCCGGGCAGATCGGAGACCGGGTGCGTCACGACGACGTCGCCCGCCTCGATCGTCGCGCCGGAGGCGCCCTGGGTCGCCAGCACCGCATCGGCGCCGAGATCCACGAGCCGCGCGCGCAGGGCATCGAGCGGCTGCCCGTACAGGAGTTCCGCGTCGTCTTCGCCGACCTTGACCAGCGCCGCTCCTGCCGCGAGCTTCTCGAATCCGCGCACGAACTCCGCACGGTCCGACATCATCCCCGAACGTGGGTTCGGGTCGATCGCAAGCATCGCCGAGGCGCCCTCGATCGCGTCGGCGAAGTGCGCGGTCTGTGCGGCGTCGTCGAACGGGAAGCAGCTCACGGCGACGATGGATGCGTTCGCAATCGCGGCCCGCTCCGCCTCACCGAAGGTGATCGAGCGTGCCTGTGCGGCCTCGTTGAACTCGTAGACCGGCTCCCCGGACGGACTGCGCGTGCTGACGGCACGCGATGAGCCGTGCGCCGACGGCGAGGCGACCAGCTCCACACCGTAGTCCGCGAGGTAGGCGCGAATGTGCGCACCCGCCTCGTCGTCTCCGACCATCGCGATGAGAGTCGCCGCGACACCGAGGCGGGTGAGCCCGACCGCCACATTCAGGGCCGCGCCACCGACGAACTCGCGCACGCCGTGCTCGTCGCGCAATTCGTCGATGAGTGCGTCGCCGATCACCACGACCCGATCGCTCACGCGTCAGCCCTCGCCGACTCGAGGATGCGGTCGACGAACGCCTCAGCGCGTCGGCGTGTGCCGTCGATGCGCGCATCGACGCTGGCACGGACTTCATTGGGAGCCAGGGGCGCGGCGAGTCGGACGTTCTCGTGGCACGACAGGTCGGTGCAGATGTACGTCCCGACGGTGTCGCCCTGCAGACCGGCCTGGCCGGCCTTGCGCGCGGAGAACAGGGAGACCTGATCCGCAGGCTGCATCGTGTGGCACAGGTTGCACAGCGCCGAGCTCGCACGCGACGTGCCTTCGGCCGCCCTCAGGACGACGCCGACCGGTTCGTCGCCGTTCTGTGTGATGAGGTAGCCGCGGCCCCTCGCGCGCGGGTCGCGCCACGCCAGAAAGTCGAGATGATCCCAGTCTGTGAGCATGAAATCGGGCGGAAGCGTGAGAAGTCTGAGCTCCTCGTCGCCCGCGTTCGCGAACGCCCCACGGATGTCGTCTTCGGTCAACTGGCGCATCGGACCTCCTCGCCGTCTTCGCACAGTCTACGAATAACCCTCCCCGAGCGCGCCAGCGGCGCCGACCGGGCAGCGATCCGTGCGCTGCGGGGTCACGCCGTCGGCGCCGCGGACTCCGGTGCGTCGACGTTCGCTTCGGGCGCGGCATCCGCCCTCGTTCGATCGCGGATGAGGAAGCCGAAGCCGAACGCGATGAAGAACATGAGCACGCCGTAAACGGCCGCGGGCAGGCTCAGCTCGACCGACCCCAGCACGGTCTGCGCGATCACGATCGCCAGGGTCGCATTGTGGATGCCGATCTCGAACGATGTCGCGATCGCCTGGCGCTTGCCGACCTTCAGCCATCGCGGCACGAGGTACCCGATCCCGAGGCTGATCAGGCAGAACACGATCGTGATCAGGGCGAGGCGTGCGAAGTTGTCGAGCAGGAGCGCCCAGTTGGATGCGACGGCGCCCGCGATCACGATGACCAGGATGATGACCGATGCGATGCGGACCGGCCTGTCCATCCTGTCTGCGAAGCGTGGCCAGAAGTGCCGGACGATCATGCCCAGCGCGACCGGCACGAGCACGATCGCGAAGACCTCAGCGGCCTTGGCCCACTGCATCCCGAGCTGATCGTCGAAGGGGTCGAAGTACCAGATCGCGAAGTTCGTGATGAGCGGCAGGGTCACCACCGCAATCACCGAGTTGACCGCCGTCAGCGAGATGTTCAGCGCGATGTCGCCGCGGAACAGGTGGCTGTAGAGGTTGGCGGTCGTGCCCCCGGGCGATGCGGCCAGCATCATCATTCCGACGGCGAGGACCGGAGGCAGCTGGAACGCGAGAACGAGCCCGAAGCAGATCGCCGGCAGCACGATGAGCTGGCAGAGAAGCGCGATGAGCACCGCTTTCGGCTGCTTGGCGACCCGGGCGAAATCCCGGAGAGTGAGGCTGAGGCCGAGCCCGAACATGATGATGCCGAGGGCGACGGGTAATCCGATGGTGGTCAACGCTGATCCCATGGAACTCAGTGTGGGGGATGCCGCGACCCGGTGCCACCTCCGCTGCACAACCGGCGGCACGCGGCCGGCGTGCAGGATCGCGGCGCCCGGCTAGACTTCCGCGCATGGCTGATTCATCCTTCGACATCGTCAGCAAGGTCGACCACCAGGAGGCCGACAACGCACTGCAGCAGGCCCGCAAGGAGGTCGAGCAGCGCTACGACTTCAAGGGGACCGGCGCCTCGATCGAGTGGAGCGGCGAGGCGGTTCTGATCAAGGCGAACACCGAGGAGCGCGCCAAGGCCGTGCTCGACGTCTTCCAGTCCAAGCTCGTCAAGCGCGGCATCTCGCTGAAGAGCCTCGAGACGGGCGATCCGGTCGCGGGAAGCAAGGAGTACCGGATCACGTCGACGATCAAGGACGGCATCTCGCAGGAGAACGCCAAGAAGATCGGCAAGATCATCCGCGACGAAGGCCCTAAGGGCGTCAAGTCGCAGATCCAGGGCGACGAGCTGCGGGTGCAGTCCAAGAGTCGCGACGATCTGCAGGAGGTGCAGCGGCTTCTGAGGTCCGCGGATCTGGACGTGGATCTGCAGTTCATCAACTACCGCTGACGCGCGCGCGCGGCGCTGTCGGCACGGTCGCGCCCGGGTGCAGAATGTGAGGCATGAGCGAGGCCGCGCCGCAGGAGCCGCCGGAGCCGGTTGCGCCCTCCGCGCCCCCGGCGGCATCGCCTTCTGCAGCTCAGACCGCCGAGTCGGATGCCGTACTCGGACGCCGCGCCCAGATCCTCGCCACCGAGCACTGGGGTCTTCTCGCGGCGCGGGGCACGGCGCAGAGCGAGGTGCTGACGCGCATCACGATCTTCCTCACCCTGGTCTCAGCGGGCCTCGTGACGATCGGCCTGCTGGGACAGGCATCCGGCTTCTCGGACTGGTTCGGCGGAGCCTCCCTGGCGATCCTCGCCTTCCTCGCGGCCATCGGACTGATGACACAGACCCGGGTGCTCAACGTGGCCGAGGAGGACATGATGTACGTCGTGGCCATGAACCGGCTGCGCAGCGCGTACGTCGATCTCGATCCGCAGGTGGCGGAGTACTTCCTCTCGTCGATACATGACGATCGGAAGGGCATGGAGCTCACCTACTCGTACCTGCGCCCGCGAAGCGTCAGCGTGCTCGCCGGCAGTTCCTTCATCCTGATCATCGTGGTCACGGCTTGCGTGTTCGGCCTGCTGACCGGCGCCATCGTCGCCTTCAGCGGTGGGGCGCTCGGATGGGCGATCGGCGTCGGCATCGCCGTGGGCGTGGTGTACTGCGTCGTCACGGTCTCGTATGGGAATTGGACGTTCTACAGCGCATGGCGACGCTACGTGCCGCGACGCCCGACGCCCGGGCCGCCGCCGTTCTGGCGGCAGTGAGGGAGGGCGGCGCCCCGCGGCAGCACGACACCCGTAGACGAGGTCGTAGGGTGCGGATACTGTCGCATCGATGAGCGCCGTGACGTCGTTGCCCACTCCGCGAAGGGTGCAGGGCACCTATTACACGCTGATGCTGGGCAACACACTGGCAGCATCCTTCATCTGGGGCATCAACACGCTGTTCCTGCTCGATGCGGGCCTGTCGAACCTCGAGGCGTTCGCGGCGAATGCGTTCTTCACGGCGGGGATGCTCATCTTCGAGATCCCGACGGGAGTCGTGGCCGACACCGTGGGCCGGCGCGCCTCGTACCTCATCGGAACGGTCACGCTCGCCGTGACGACGGTCATGTACTGGCTGCTGTGGGTGTGGGAGTCGCCGTTCTGGGCCTGGGCGATCGTGTCGGTGCTGCTCGGACTGGGATTCACGTTCTTCTCGGGCGCGGTCGACGCCTGGCTGGTCGACGCGCTGCGGGCGACGGGCTACCCCGGAAGCCTGGAGACGGTCTTCGGCCGAGCGCAGATCGTCGGCGGGATCGCGATGCTGTCGGGCTCGGTGCTCGGCGGCGTGATCGCGCAGGCGACCAACCTCGGAGTGCCGTTCGTGATCCGCGCCCTGGTGCTCGTGGTGATGTTCGTCGTCGCCGCGCTCCTGATGCGCGACATCGGCTTCACGCCCGAGCGAGGAGAGAATCCGATCCAGGCCACGCGCACGGTGTTCCGCGCGTCCGTCAAGTACGGGCTCGGCAACCCCCCGGTGCGCTGGCTGATGCTGGCCAGCCCATTCACGGCGGGCGTCGGCATCTACGTCTTCTACGCACTGCAGCCCTATCTCCTCGAGCTCTGGGGTGACGAGGAGGCGTACACGGTAGCCGGACTCGCGGCGGCCCTGGTGTCGGGCGCATCCATCGTCGGCGGGGCGCTCGCGCCCTGGGTGCGCAAGCTGTTCCGCCGGCGCACGTCGTCGATACTGCTCGCCACATGACGAGCGCGCTCGTCCTCGTCGCCTTGGCGTTCGTCCGGGACTTCTGGGTCGCCATCGTCCTCGTGGCTCTGTGGGGGATCGCGTCGGCCATCGACGATCCGGTGCACCGGGCATACCTCAACGACATGATCCCGTCCAAGCAGCGCGCCACCGTGCTCTCCTTCGATTCGCTGATGGGCTCCGGCGGCGGGGTGATCTTCCAGCCGGTCCTCGGACGGGTGGCCGACATCGGAGGCTATGGCGCCTCACTGCTGTGGAGCGGCGTCATCTCGGCCGTCGCCGTGCCGTTCGTGCTGCTCAGTCGCGCGCAGAAGGCCCCCGCCGACACGGCACGCGAGGTCAGCGACGGGGCCGCCGAGGCGACAGACGATGCCGGGTCGTCCGGGACGAGCTGACGATTCGCCTCTCCCGTGGCACGCGTCCTCCAGGAGCGATAGAACATGGACGCATGGCATCCTCTCGGCTCGTCCTCGGACCGATGCTGCGCTACACCGACGAGACGTGCGCGGCTGTCTGGGTCGAGACCGACGCGGATGCCGAAGTGAGCGTGCACGTCGGCGACAGCGAGTGGCGGTCGCGCACCTTCGCGGTGCACGGCCATCACTACGCGCTCGTCGAGATCGAGGACCTCGCTCACCGGGGTCGGTGCTGCCGTACGAGGTCCGGGTGAACGCCGAGACCGTATGGCCCGAACCGGACTCATCGCTGCCGGCATCCGTCATCGCCACGCGCTCACCGCAGCGGCGCCTCCGCATGGCGTGGGGATCGTGTCGCACGAGCGTGGATCACGACGCGACCGGAAACCGCACCCACGGCGTCGACGCGATGCGGACGTTCGCGCTGGCGCTCTGCGAGGACGCGTCTCTGCGGCCGGACCTCATCCTCCTGCTCGGCGACCAGGTCTACGCCGACATGACGACCGAGGCCATGCAGGAGTTCATCCGCGGCCGACGGGACATAAGCAAGCCTCCCGGCAAGGAGCTCAAGGACTACGAGGAGTACGCGCACCTCTACCGGCTCGCCTGGTCGGACGACGCCAACCGGTGGCTGCTGTCCACCGTGTCGAGCGCCATGATCTTCGACGACCACGACGTGCGCGACGACTGGAACGCCTCACTGGACTGGAAGAAGGAGATGGAGGCCACCTCCTGGTGGCATGGCCGCATCGTGGCCGGGCTCGCCTCGTACTGGGTGTACCAGCACCTCGGCAACCTGTCCCCCACACAGCGCGCGGAGGACGAGATCTGGAAGGCGATCCTCGCGCACACCGGTCCCGGGGAGCCGGATGTGAGCGCCGCGCTCGATGCCCTCGCCGACCGGGTGGACCGGGACCCCCGCACCTACCGTTTCAGCTACCACCGCGACTTCGGCGATATCCGTCTGATCGTCGTCGACTCACGGTGCGCCCGCGATCTCACGCCGACCGCCCGGGCGCTCGTCGACTCGACCGAATGGCAGTGGCTGGACGAGCAGCTGCAGGGCGGCTTCCGGCATCTGCTTCTGGCGACCTCGCTCCCCTTCCTGCTGCCCATCGGGCTGCACCACGTGGAGTCCTGGGACGAGGCGATCTCGCAGGGCGCCTGGGGACGCTTCGCCGCGCGCATCGGGGAACGCCTGCGCCAGATGGTCGACCTCGAGCACTGGGCGGCCTGGCAGAACAGCTTCCAATCCCTCGCCCGCATCCTGACCGAGACCGCCGACGGCGAGCGCGGTGCCGCCCCGGACTCGCTTCTGATCCTCTCCGGCGACGTGCACTTCTCGTACATCGCGGAGGTCGAGCGATCCGGCGGTGGCAGGATCGTGCAGGCCGTCTGCTCGCCGGTGCGCAATCCGCTGCCGAGGCTGATGCGGTGGTTCTCGGTCGTGATGTCGTACGGCCTGGCGCGGCCGGTCGGAGCCGTCGTCGCGCGGTCGGCGAAGGTGCCCGATCCGCCGTTCGAGTGGACGACCACCAAGGGACCGTGGTTCGACAACAACCTCTCGGTGCTCCAGGACACGCCCGACGGCCTCGAGCTGACCTGGCACAAGGGCGTCGTCGACAACGGCGACCAACGGCATCCGCGCATCGAGGAGGTCTCGCGGGTCGTCGTCGGCGCCCGCGCGTCCGTGGACCGAACCCGTTCGAAGCCTCCTTCCTGAGCCTCAGGGATAGCTTCCGGGCGCGAGCGGCAGGCGTTCGGTGCCGAGGCTTCCCATCACCCAGCGGTCGAGCCTCTCGTACGCGAGGTCACGCGCGTCCGCGCGTGAGAGAAAGATGTCGTGCAGGGCTCCGGGGATGCGCTCGACGGTCACCGACTCGCCCAGCTTGAGAGCGGCGCGGGCGATGTCGTCCACGACCACCACCGTGTCGGCGCTGGTCAGCTCCTCCGACCAGCGGGTCGGTGGGATCGACTTCGCGGAGAGGAGCACGCAGATCGGAGCATCGATGTGCAGTCCGCTCGCGACGCGGTCTTGGCCGTCCAGGATCGCATCCAGCCATCCGGCGTGGACGGGCATCGTCTGATCGGGGCGCCACTGCAGGTTGATGTCGACCGGGTCGGCCCGCACCTCCCGCTGGGCCCGGGCGTAGTAGCCGAGATCCACCTGAGGGAGAATGTCGAGAGGGCGGAGGCGCGCCCTCAGATCCACGAGTGGCGCGACAGCGGCCCGAGTCACGGCGCGCAGCTGGAACTCGAGCCAAGGGCTGTTGAGGATGACGGCAGCGGCGGCGGCGGGATGATTCGATGCCCAGAGGCTGAGGATGAGTCCCCCGGTGGAATGACCGATAAGGACCAGGCGCCGCTCGATCGGTGGCCCGTCGAGCGGCCGGTCGATAGCGGCGAGCGCCGCGGCGATCTCCTCGTCGTACGTCGAGAGATGGGTGATGTACCCCGGCGTCTGACCTGGGCGGATGCTGCGGCCGTACTTGCGCAGGTCGAGGGCGTAGAAGTCCGCGCCGCGATCGATCCAGTACTGCGCGAGACTCCGCTGGAAGAAGTAGTCCGACCAGCCGTGCACGTAGAGGACATCCACGTCGTGGAGCGGCCGCCGGTCGCCGAACAGTCGGTCCAGCGTGGAGTGCGCCGCCAGCGCACGCACCAGCGTGGCGACAACCGGCCCCTCGTCATCCTCACCGAGCGGCAGCGTGAGCCTCGAGAAGGGCGCACCGAGCACGTCGGGCTCCCAACCTGGCGCGCTCACACCGTCAGGCTATCGAAGCGGCAGGATCCGCATCCGAAGGAGGATTTCCGGCCAGCGGAGGAGCGCCCGATGCGACCAGGTCCTCCTGCCCGTCACGCTGAGCTGAGGTAGGCCCGGCGACTACTCGCCGCGCGAGATCTCGACCATCTCGGGTCGCGGCACGACCTTGATGCGCGCGCGACCGTGCGGCGCGCCGAGCCCGACCTCATGCCCGTCGAGCCGATGCCAGCCGTCGAGGTCGGTCCAGCGCACGCCGCGCGCAGCCAGCAGTGCCGGGATCGCCTCTTCGGACGGATCCGACGGCTGCCACCACGATCCTTGATCGTTGATGATGTGACGGACGGTCTCCATCGCGTCGGATTTCGTGTGGCCGATGAGGCCCACCGGCCCCCGCTTGATCCAGCCCGTCGCATAGACGCCCGGCACTCGGTCGTTCGAGTCCTTGCGCAGTGCCTGGCCCTCGTGATTGGGGATGACGCCGTGGCGCTTGTCGAAAGGCACGCCCGGCAGCGGCGAGCCGAAGTATCCGACCGCACGGTAGATCGCCTGGATGGGCACCTCGCGGATCTCGCCGGTGCCCACCACACCGCCCTCCCCGTCCGGACGAGTGCGCTCCCAGCGGAAGCCCGAGACGCGGCCGTCGTCGTCCGTGAGAACCGCGAGGGGCTTCGCATAGAAATGAAGGTGAAGGCGGCGGGATGCTTCTCCCCCGGCATTGTTCGCCGAGGGTCGCTTGCGCCAAGACTGCAGCACGCGGTCGATCACCATGACCTGCTTGTTGCTCGCGATCGCGGCCTTGGACGCATCGTCGTACTCGAAGTCCTCGTCGTAGACGACCATGTCGACGTCACGCAGCTCGCCGAGCTCGCGAAGCTCCAGCGGCGTGAACTTCACCTGTGCGGGGCCTCGCCGGCCGAAGACGTGCACGTCGGTGACCGCGCTGTCGCGGAGGCCCTCATAGACATTGCCGGGCACCTCGGTCGGCAGCAGGTCGTCGGCGTGCTTGGCGAGCATCCGCGACACGTCCAGCGCCACGTTGCCGTTGCCGATCACGGCGACGGATGCCGCATCCAACGGCCATTCGCGCGGCACGTCCGGGTGTCCGTCGTACCAGCTCACGAAGTCGGCCGCGCCGTACGATCCGATCGCGTGGATGCCCGGGATGTCGAGGTGCGAGTCACGGATCGCACCGGTGGCGAAGATGACCGCGTTGTAGTGGTGCTTCAGGTCTTCCAGGCGTGATGTCCTCGCCGAAACGGACGTTGCCGAACAGGCGGATGTCACCGCGGTCGAGCACCTCGCGCAGCGCCGTGACGATGCCCTTGATGCGCGGGTGATCGGGCGCCACGCCGTATCGCACGAGCCCGTACGGGGCGGGAAGCTGCTCGAACAGGTCGATCGACACGTCGAACTTGCGCTCCGCCTTGAGCAGGATGTCGGCCGCGTAGATGCCCGCGGGGCCCGCGCCGACGATGGCCAGCCTGAGCTTGGTCATGTGGTCCTTTCTGCGGTCGCGGAGCTTGTCGGAAGGCGACACGCTGGCTCGGCGACCGGATGTGTCAGCTGGAACGGTCGGCGACGGCTTGAGCGAACCGCGTCAGCGCCTCGCGCACCGCGCCATCGGGAAGGGGTTCGAGTGCTGCGACCGCGTCGTTCGACCACGCATGCGCCAGATCGAGGGTGGCGGTCGTCGCCTCATGATCGCGCAGCTCGGAGAGCTCGCGATCGAGGATCGAAGGATTCTCACCGGCCGCGATGCGGGCGACGCCCTCGTCGATGCGCGCGTGCAGCGCGACGGAGGCGGCATCCGTGCGCTGTCCGAGCACGAGATACGGCATCGTGGGGACGCCCGCGCGCAGGTCGGTTCCCGGCACCTTGCCGGTCTCGTCAGGGTCGTCGGACAAGTCGATCACGTCGTCGAGGAGCTGGAAGGCGACGCCGACCTTCTCGCCGAACGTGATCATCGGCTGCTCGAACTCGGTGGGGCCGTTGGCGAAGATCAGTCCGGACTGCGCGGCGGCGGCGATGAGCGAGCCGGTCTTGTCTGCGAGCACCTTGAGGTAGAACGCGACCCGGTCCTCACCGTCCTGCGGCCCGACGGTCTCGTGCATCTGCCCCAGGACCAGTCGCTCGAAGGTGTCGGCCTGCAGGCGGATGGCGCGATCGCCCTGCCGCGCCATGATCTGGCTCGCGCGTGAGAAGAGCAGGTCGCCGGTGAGGATGGCGACATTGTTGCCCCAGACCGCGTGGGCGCTGGGCACTCCACGGCGCTTGTCCGCGCCATCCATCACGTCGTCGTGGTAGAGAGAGCCGAGGTGCGTCATCTCGAGCGCTGTCGCACCTTCGATGACGTCATCATTCGTGCCGTCGCCGAGCTGGGCGGTGATCAGCGCGAGCATCGGACGCACGCGCTTGCCGCCGGCTTCGTAGAGGTAGCGGCTCGCCGCGTCGGCGATGCTGTCTGCGACCCGCAGCTCTCGCGCCAGCGCGCGGTCGACCCGGACGAGGCCGGCCTTCACGGCCGACGCGAGCTTGCGGGATCGCGGTCCGGCGAGTGTGCGGTCAGTGAGGCCCAGCTTGCCCGCAACCCGCGAGCCCGACGCTGAGGGAGTCACCCGACCAGCCTACCGGGCTCTGAGCGCGTCACCCCTGTGGTTGCGGCGGCGCTATTTCGGGTTCGGCTTCCGCGCGCGGTGCAGAGCGACGATGCCGAGTGAGAGGTTGCGGTACGCGACATCCGCCCATCCCACATCGCGGATCCATGCCGAGAGCGTCCGCTGGTCGGGCCAGTCGCGGATCGACTCGTTGAGGTAGTCGTAGGCGTCCGCGTTCGAACTCACGGTCTTGGCGACGACGGGCAGGACCCGGTCGTTGTAGAAGCGGTACAGGCCGTTGAACGAGCGCGACGGCGGATGCGAGAACTCGCACACGACCAGGCGCCCGCCGGGCTTGGTGACGCGCAGCAGCTCGCGAAGGGCCTTCTTCGGATCGTGAACGTTGCGCAGCCCGAACGACATGGTGACCGTATCGAACTCCCCCTCGTCGAACGGCAGTGCGGTGGCGTCCGCCTGCACGAACGTCAGGTTGGGGATGCCGCCGTGGCGTCTCTCGCCCTCGGCGATCATCCCGGGTGAGAAGTCCGCCGCGACCACGCGCGCGCCGCTTCGCGCGAGCGCGACAGAACTCGCGCCGGTGCCGGCGGCCAGGTCGAGGATCCGCTGGCCGCGTCGAGGTGCCACCGCCCGGGTCGTGGCTGCTCGCCACATGCGATCGTTGCCCATGCTCAGCACCGTGTTGGTGCGGTCGTAGTTCTTGGCGACCTGATCGAACATGCCGCTCACCCGGGCTGGATCCTTGTGCAGATCCGCCCGGTTGTGCTCGTGGTCGTGCGGGCTCGGGGTCACCGGACGAGTCTATTCCTCACCCGCTCAGGCACCTCGAGGCCGGCGAGGCGGGCGAGCCAGCCGTCGGGGGTCGCGTCGTCGAACGGTGCGATCCCGTTGCGGACACGCTGCTCCAGGTCGACCGCGAGCGACTCGAGCTGATCGACGATGTCGAGCGGGTAGCCGTAGGCGACTCGGTGCTCGTCCCACTCGTCGCGGTCGTCGATCCAGATGCCGCGACCGTCGACTGATTTCACGACATCCAGATCCATGTCGATGCCGGCCGGTTCCATCCGCCCGCCTTCCTCGTGCCACCCGATGTCCCAGCCGAGGTCGATGTAGATGCGATAGGTCGCCGGCGGTGCCACGTTGACCGTCAGGGAGTACAGACCGCTGGGCGGCACGAGTGTCACGCTCGGCGCGTTCACGAGGTAGTCGCGCTCCGGACGGTGACTGCGCCATCCGGTCTGCTGGCCGAACCAGTCGCCCCACTCGTCGTGGCCGAGGTAGACGCATTCGTGGACCCAGTGCGGCGAGCCGTCCCACTTGCGCCAGCGGAACAGCATGCGTGTTCCCGGTTCGGGCCGGGATGCCGCCGACAGGGTCGATTCATCGATCACGCCTGCGAGTCTATGGATGAATTCGGGCGCCGGATCGCGGCGAGGCACCGCAACCCCCCTGCCGTCGCACCGCCATAAGCTGGATCCGTGACCGTCCCCGACCAGCCGCCGTTGCCGCGGCTGCGGGTGATCACGCGCGAGGTGGAGCCCGTCGGCGACGTGCTGGCCTACGCCGCCCTGTCGAACCCGACCTTCTGGAGCCGGCGCGGCGACGCTATCGCAGCCTCGGGCCAGTCGACGGTCTTCACCCGGATCGGCTCCTCTGACGACCTGGATTTCGGCGCCCGATGGCGGGCTCTGGCGGCCGCGGCCGAGATCGACGACCCGATCCGCCTGCCGGGGACGGGTCTGGTCGCGTTCGGGGCCTTCGCGTTCGACCCCCGATCCGGGTCCGCGAGCACACTCACCGTTCCCGAGGTGGTCGTGGGGCGCCGCGGAGGTCGATCGTGGATCACACGCATCACCCCGGTGGACTCCCCCGCGGACCGCGAACCGCTCCCGGCGCTGCCCGACAAGACCGACTACGGACCGTACTGGTCGGCCATCCTCGGTCCGGGTGCGCTCGATCCGAGCGGCTACCAGGCGGCAGTGCGCGGGGGTCTCGACGCGATCGCGAGCGGCGAAGTCAGCAAGGTCGTTCTCGCGCGCGAACTCGCTGGATCGGTGCCCCCGGGATCGGATCTGCGCCGGCTTGTTCGCTCGCTGGCCACGGGCTACCCGGACTGCTGGGCGTATGCCGTCGACGGCATCATCGGCGCGAGCCCGGAGACCCTCGTCACCGTCTCCGGCGGAACGGTCACCGCGCGCGTCCTCGCCGGGACCGCGCCACGGGGGGCCGACGCTGACGCGGACACCGCAGCATCCCTCGCCCTCGCGACGAGCGCGAAAGACCAGGACGAGCACCTGTACGCGGTGCAGAGCGTGCTCGCGGCTCTTCGCCCGCACACAAACGTCCTCGCCGCAAGCGAGCAGCCATTCACCCTCAAGCTGCCGAACGTCTTCCACCTGGCGACCGACGTCGAGGGCGAGCTGGGCGGCGACGCGTCGGCGCTCGAGCTGGTCGCGGCCCTGCACCCCACGGCCGCGGTGGCAGGCACCCCGACGGATGCCGCGCTCGAGGTGATCCGCCGGCTCGAGCCCTTCGACCGGGGCCGGTACGCCGGTCCTGTCGGCTGGGTCGATGCGAACGGCGACGGCGAATGGGCCATCGCGCTGCGCTGCGCTCAATTCGACCTCGGCGCCGTCTCGCGCGACGCCGGCGAACGCATCCCGCTGCTCGCCCATGCCGGAGCGGGCATCGTGGACGGCAGCAACCCCGAGGCGGAACTGCTCGAGACGCGCGTCAAGTTCCGGCCGATCGTGGATGCGCTCGCATGACGCCGGGAGTGCGGCCATGAGCGGCCCCGTGTCGTCGTTGCCCACACGGGCCGACGCGGTGCTCACCAATCTGAGGCTCATCGACGGCGTCGCGCCGACGCCGCAGGAGGGGCTGGCGATCCTCGTCCGCGAGGGTGTGATCGAGGCGGTCGTGCCCGAGGGCGAGGCACCGAGCGGAGCGGTCGAGCTCGGCGGTGCGTTCGTGATGCCCGGGCTGATCAACATGCACACGCACTTCTCGCTCTCCCTGCCGGGCGCGGCGCGGCGACGCGGTCAGCGCGCATCGATCCGCACGAACTCGCCCTGTACATGGCCGACGGCGCGAGGCGCACTCTGCTGTCCGGGGTCACCACCGTGCGCTGCGTGGCGGAGAAGGGCGGGGCGGACTTCGCACTGCGCCGCGCCATCGACGCGGGAAGGATCGCCGGGCCGCGGATCTTCACCGCCGGCCGGGCGCTCTGCTGCACGGGCGGGCACGGGCACGACACCGATGACACGCTCGAATGCGACGGGCCGGATGCCTTCACCCGCGCAGTGCGCGATCAGGTGCGCTCCGGCGCGGATCTCATCAAGATCATGATCTCCGGCGGGATCGCCGGCGAGCACGAGCAGATCACGACCGCCCAGCTCACGCGCGACGAGATGGCCGCCGCGATCTCGACCGCGCACGCCTGGGGCCGGAAGGTCACCGCTCACGCCGGACCCGCCGCGATCATCGCCGAGGCCGTCGAGCTGGGACTGGACTGCGTGGAGCACGGTTACGAGCTCACGCCCGAAGTCGCTCGGCTCATGGCGGAACGAGGCGTGGCGCTCGTGCCGACGCTCGTCGTCACGAGAGCGGGAGCGTTCTTCGACGACCTGGGCGTGCCTCCCTGGATGCAGGAACGGTCGCTCACCGCCGGCCCGCGGCACCTCGAGGCGTACCGGTACGCCCTGGAGGCGGGCGTCGAGGTGCTTCTCGGCAGCGATATGCCGCCGTTCTGGGACTTCGAGGGAACCAGTGCGGTCGATCCGCGAACTCGAGCACATGGAGGCCGGCGGCTTGTCCGCACCCGGCGCCATCCGAGCGGCCACGGCTGCGCCGGCCGCATGGCTCGACCACGAGGACCGGATCGGAACGCTCGTACCGGGACGAATCGCCGATCTCATCGCGATGCCGGGTGACCCGACCGCAGGCATCTCCGCACTCCGCGGCATCGAGTTCGTGATGAAGGGCGGGATCGTCGTGCGGGACGACGGGGGGTGGGCGCGATGACCGAGCCAGGACGTCCATCCGACCGCGGCGGCGGCGAGGACGCCGGAGCACGCACGGAGCTGTACGACCTGCGCGTCGTCGTCGAACGGATCGAGGGCCGCTCGGTGTGCGGCATGAAGGTCGGCGACCACATCGACCTCGTGCAGAGCAGCCGCCTGTGCCTGCCCGACGGCGGACACTTCTGCCTCTACGCACTGCAGGCGGTGCTGCCGCTCCTGCCGGCGAAGCAGCGCAGGCTGCCGCCCGGCGACTGGCTCGAACGCGACGACCTGGTCGCATGCCCCGACCCCGACGAACGGCTCATCATGCGGATCGTGCGCACCGGCATCCGCTCGATCGCCACCGACGAGCTCACGTGACGGGCGCTGCGTCGACGCGGGTTCAGGTCTCGCTCGGGCTCCAGACCGACAAAGCGCCGGGAGCGTACGCGGAGCTCGCCACGCTCGCCGAAGGACTCGGGTTCGACGGGGTGAGCGTCTTCTCCGACCTGCTGTATCAGCCTCCGATCGCCGCGCTGCTGGAGATGGCTGCGGCGACCTCGCGCGTGCGCCTGGGATGCGCGTGCTGGAACCCCTACACGCTGCATCCGTACGAGATCGCCGGCCAGTTCGCCGCGCTGGATGCCGCGTCCGGCGGCCGCGCCTACCTCGGGCTGGCGAAGGGGTCCTGGCTCGAAGCGATCGGCATGGAAGCACCTCGGCCGATCGTGCACCTGCGTGACGCCGTGGGTGTCGTTCAGGCGCTCTTAGGCGGCGAAGGTCGCGGATACGACGGCACCGTCTTCCGCGTCGAACCGGGCGTCCGGCTTCGCTACCCCGTGCTGCGCCGGAGCGCTCCGATCCTTCTGGGGTCGTGGGGGCCGCTCGGAATGAGCCTGGCCGGCGAGCTCGCCGACGAGGTGAAGGTCGGCGGCAGCGCGAATCCCGCGATGATCGCCGTCGTTCGCGGACGGCTGCAGCGCGGCCTGGAGCGGGCGGGTCGACTGCCGGATGCTGTCGGCGTCGTGCTCGGAGCGGTGACCGTGGTCGACCGCGACGGCGATGCCGCGCGGCGCCACGCGCGCCGCCAGGTCGCGATGTACCTCGATGTGGTGGCGGCGCTCGACGCTACCGTGTCGCTTCCCGAGGACCTGCTGCCTGCCATCCGCGCGCGGCTCGCGGACGGGGACGACGAGGGAGCGGGCCGGCTCGTGCCGACCGACGTGCTGGAGCTGTTCGCGTTCGCGGGAACGCCCGACGACGTCGCCGCGCACGCCCAGAGACTCATCGATGCGGGCGTCGACAGGATCGAGTTCGGCACGCCGCACGGCCTGCATTCCGCGGAGGGCATCGCGCTGCTCGGTCGCGAGGTCCTGCCGCAGCTGGATCTCGCCGGCCCGCGCTCCGCCGGTCGCTGAGCTCGTCGGACCCTTGGACAAGCTCAGGGACCCGGGCCGCAGGATCCTCACGACCCGAGCAGCTGTGCGCGCAGCGGCTCGAGGCCCATGGGCCCGAGGGCCAACGCGTCCCGATGGAACGTCCGGAGGGAGAAGGCATCCCCATCCGCGGCGGCTCGGGCCTCGCGCGCCTCGGTCCACAGCCGCGCGCCGACCTTGAATGCGAGGGCCTGACCCGGCCAGCCCAGATATCGGTCCACCTCGAATCCGGCGAGGTGGGGCTCCACCAGCGCCAGGTCGACCAGCATCCGCTGTGCCAGCTCGGGAGACCATTCGACCTCGCGGACGAGCCTGTTCTCGGGCAGCGGCCATCCGGTGTGCAGGCCGATGTCGGCGACGATCCGCACGGATCGCCAGATCTGGCCGAGCAGCAGTCCGAGGCGCTCCGCCGGATCGCGGATCAGGCCGAGCTCATCGGCGAGCTGCTCGGCGTAATGCGCCCAGCCCTCGGCATAGCCGTGGATGTGACACAGGTGTCGTTGCCACGGGTGCAGGTCCGGGGAGGACGCCGTGACGGCGAACTGGAGGTGGTGCCCGGGCAGTCCCTCGTGGTGCACGCTGGTGACCTCCTGCCAGGTCGCCGCTTCGGGCACTCCGCTCGGAATGGTCCACACGATGCGACTGGGCACTGAGCCGTCGGGTGGCGCCGGCGTGTAGTACACGACGCCGGACGATGCCTCCGCGACGATGCAATCCACGTTGCGGATGCCGGGTGGCAGGTCGAACGCGGACGCCAGCGCCTCGGTCGTCTCCTCGACTCGATGCACCAGCCAGTCCCGGATCGCTCCGACGCCGGCGAGGCGGTAGCGGGGATCGGCGTCGAGTGCCGCCGCAGCCGAGCGCATCGGATCGTCGCCGTCACCGCCGAGCTCGGTGGCGAGCGAGCGCGCCTCGGTGACCAGTCGCTCCAACTCCCACCAGCCGAAGGCGTAGGTCTCGGCGAGGTCGATGCGCGCACCGAGCATCGCTGCCGCGAGGTCGGCGTAAACGTCGACGCCGACGCCGTCGGTGATGGGTGCGCCCGGCCGCAGCTCGTCACGCAGCACGTGGACCAGCGCGGTCAAGGCGACGCCCGCACGGTCGGCGGCAGCCCGCACCCTGGCTCGGGTCGCAGCGTCCACCCCCTCGGCGATCGGGACCGAGCCGAACCAGTCCGCGGTCACCCACAGCTCGACCTGATCGGCGAGTGCGTCGAGCTGCCGGACGGGTGCGACCCCCGTTCCCGAGAAGCGGTCGCCGTGATCGCGAGACCAGCGGAGCGAGTCGATGTACTGTGCGACGCCGGAGGGCACCGCCTCCAGCCGCGCGAGGAGCTCATCGCCGGAGGCATCGGGGGTCACCGTCAGCCCCTCGATCGCGTACCGGATGAGGTGCACCGGGCTCGCGAGTCCGGCGACCAGGCGCGGAGTGAAGCCGGTATCGAACAGCAGTCGCTCGCGCTCCAGCCGCTCCCGCAGCGCGGCCCGCAGCGTCGGATCGCCGGCATCCGCCGGCAGGGCATCGAGCGCGGCGAGGGTCTCGCCCTGCAGCGCGTATTTGCGCTGCAGCCACTCCGGGCCGATGTCGGCGAGCGGCCCCTGCGTCGGGAGCCCGGCGGCCTGAGCCGCATCCGGCTCGTGGACGGCGAGCTCGGCGACATACGCGTCGGCGATGCGGCGAACGGGATCGGGGGGTCGGGTCACCGGTCCAGAGTACGCAGGGACGCCCGAAGGCTCAGACGGATCGCTGGTACGCGCGGATCGACCGCACCGCCCACACGAACGCGACGAACGGCCAGCGCCGCCAGGCCGGCTGCCTGCCACCCGGCGAACTCCGGGTACGTGCCCGTCAGTCCTCCGCGGCCGAGTTCCACAGCCCACGTCATCGGATTCCATCGCGCCACGCTCTGAACCCAGTCCGGCATCAGATCGGCGGGCATCATCGCCGTCGAGAGGAAGGTCGCCGGCAGGACGATCAGCTGCGACAGGCTGATCAGTGCGATCTGGCTTCGCGTGATCAGCGCCACCGCACTGGACGCGCAGCAGAAGACGGACGCGAGCAGCGTCGCGACACCCAGCGCCACCAGCATCCCGCCGACACCGCCCGGGTAGCGCGCACCTCCCAGCCATCCGATGCCCAGCACGACGAGCGACTGGGCCAGGCTGACGATGAGCTGCTGCGCGAGCTGACCGGAGATGACCGCCGACCTCGCGATCGGCGAGGTGAGGTACTGGTCCATCACGCCCGAGTTGATGTCGTCGATGAAGCCGGTGCCGGCCCACGCGCCCGAGTACAGGACGGTCATCATGAGGATGCCGGGCACGAGGTAGTCGATGTAGCCGGCGCCTCCGATCTGCGGGAGCGCGCCGAGGGACGCGAAGACCTGGCCGAAGAGGAGGATCCAGATGATCGGCTGAATCAGCGACATCACCGGCCCCCAGACCTGCCGCAGGCTCGAGATCAGCCAGCGCCGCAGCACCTGGCCCGCCTGGGTGAACCAGCCGGCGCGTGAGGGCGCGGCCGGCTCGCCGTGGACTGTGATGGTGGTCATGCTGCGACTCCCGTCGTCGATGCGGCGTTCCCGGTCCCCGAGCCTGTCGAGGGGTCGCCGAAGGTGTGGCCGACGAAGTGCAGGTACACGTCGTCGAGCGTGGGGTGCGAGGCGGAGACCTGGCCGAAGCGGATGCCGGCGGCATCCAGTGCCCCGATCACGGCGCCGACTGCGGCGGTGGCGTCCTCCGTGCGTGCGGCCAGGATTCCGTCGACGCCGGACGCTTCGATGACCACGTCGCTGAGGCCCGGGATGCCGGCGACGGCGGCCCGGACGGCCTCGGGATCCGGCTCGATCAGGCTCACCCGCACGGAGTCGCCGTGCAATGCGGCCTTGAGCTGCTCAGGCGTGCCCTGGGCGACGGCTCGGCCACTGTTGACGAGCAGGATCTCATCGGCGAGGCGGTCGGCCTCCTCCATGTAGTGCGTGGTGAGCACCACGGTGAGCGCCTCCTCCGCGGAGAGGCGGCGGATCTCCGACCACATCGCGGCGCGCGCCTCGGGGTCGAGGCCGGTGGTCGGCTCGTCGAGGAACAGGACTCGCGGCCGGTGGACCAGCGCGGCTGCGACATCCAGTCGGCGTCGCATGCCGCCCGAGTACGTGCTGACGCGGCGGCTGGAAGCCTCGGAGAGGCCGAACTCGTGCAGCAGCCGATTCGCCCGCTCGCGTGCGTCCGCCTGGTTCATGCCGCGGATGCGCCCCGCGATCTGGAGATTCTCGCGTGCAGTGAGGACCGGATCGGTGCTCGAGCCCTGGGACACGTATCCGATCGCCGCGCGGACCGCATCGGGGGCGCGCAGCACATCGTGCCCCGCCACTCGCGCGGTGCCCGCCGTCGGCGTCGACAGGGTGGTGAGGATCTTCGTGGTGGTCGACTTGCCGGCGCCGTTCGGTCCGAGGAGGCCGAAGACGCGGCCTGCAGGGACGGTGAGACTGAGCCCGTCGAGTGCACGGACGTCGGGCTTGCGTCCGCGTCCGGCGTAGATCTTGACGAGGTCGGTGGCGACGATGGCGTCGCCTTTCGAGCTGTTCGCGGACATGGCGAACGTCCTTTCTGTGGATTCGTATTCTGCAGGGGCGGAGCAGCGGTCGGGCTGCTGGGAACGGGTCAGGTCTTGCGCGAGCCGAACATCATGCGCGCGAGGACGAGCATCATGAGCGCGAAGCCGGCGACGAGGGCCAGCGGCGCCCACCACCAGCCGACGGTGAAGACGAGCACGACGATGACGGCGAAGGTGACGGTCCAGATCACCGCGGTGTAGATCCCGAAGCGGGCTGCGGTCTCGGGCTCGTCCTCGAAGCGGTTGGAGACGTTGGCCGCGTCGTGCTGCGCCCGCCGCACCCACGCCTTGTGGCGATTGGTCTGGGAGGCGCCGAGGAACGCGAACAAGATGATTGAGGCGATCACGCCCAACGCTGCGAAGACGACGCACCACATCGGAAGGGCACCAAGGGCCACCAGCCCGGCGAAGCCGAGTCCGTAGGACGCGAGCAGAGTGGCCAGGAAATATCCGCCCGCGCGGTTGGGCGGCACAGGATGATTGGTCGTCGTCTCCTGCGAGAGGGAGTCTCCGACCACGAGGCCCAGCCCCGTTGACGCGAAGCCCATCAACCCGATGATCGGCCCGATGGGCAGTGGCAGCACCCCGGTCGCTCCGAGAATGGCGAGCGTCATCCCCACGATGAAGGCCAGCGACCACACAACCACACGCACGACGAATCCGACCTTGGGACGCACCCGGTGGCGCGCCTGCAGCGCAGCGTACGAC
This sequence comes from uncultured Actinomycetota bacterium, assembly GCA_963717585.1. Classification (GTDB taxonomy): domain Bacteria; phylum Actinomycetota; class Actinomycetes; order Actinomycetales; family Microbacteriaceae; genus Microbacterium. Next base: position 346,468 of record CAVQWI010000010.1, read on the forward strand.
TCGTCCGCGCGGGTGCTGTCGGACGTGGTGGTTCCTGCACCGTCGAGCAGGTCGCGCACGTCGCCCAGCTCCGCGATCGCCAGCTGTGCGGCATCCGTCGACGATCGACCTGATGCCTCGAGCTCGGCGACCCGCGCGACGAGGTTGGCACGGATCTCCTCCTTCAGATCCTGCGCGTCAGGCGTCATCTCCACGCCGGCGAACGCCTCGTCGAGGAGGCGGTGGATGTCAGTGCTCATGTGCCTGGTCCTTCACGTCGAGAAGAGAGTCGATGATGCGCTTGGTCGCGATCCATGCCGACACGTTGCGGCCGTAGACCGCTCGACCGGCGTCGGTGATGCGGTAGTACTTGCGTCGCCCGCCCTGGGTCTCGTCGCCCCAATAGGACTCGACGAGACCGTCCTTTTCGAGGCGCCGATAGGTGGCGTACAGCGTCGCCTCCTTGATCTCGTGGTCGCCGCCGGTGGCATCGCGGATCGACTTGTAGATCTCGAAGCCGTAGCGGTCGCCGCGACGCAGCACGCCGAGCACGATCGTGTCGGTGTGCCCGCGCAGCAGATCCGCGGCGAACGCATCGTCCTGTGTCATGACAGGTACTGTATCACATCAAGTACTTGCTCACGCAAGGGTTGATGCGTAGCCGCGAGGCCCCGTCAGGACGCGGCGAGCCGCTGCTTCTCTACCTCGATGTCGAACGTGGCGGCCGGCCACTGCGGGTCGATGTCGCGCAGCGCCCCGAGGAGGAGGCGCTGGACGGCCATGCGGGCGTACCACTTGCGGTTCGCGGGAACGACGAACCAGGGTGCGTGCTTGGTCGAGGTGCGCTCGAAGACGGTCTGATACGCCTCCATGTACAGCGGCCATCGCGCGCGTTCGTCGACATCGCCCGGGTTGTACTTCCAATGCTTGTCGGGCCGTTCGAGCCGCTCCATGAGCCGCTCGCGCTGCTCCTCGTGCGAGATGTGGAGCATGACCTTGACGATGCGCATGCCGGCATCCGTCAGCCGCTGCTCGAAGGCGTTGATCGCGCCGTAGCGGCGCTCGATCTCTGCCGCGGGTGCCAGCGAGCGCACTCGGCCGATGAGGACGTCCTCGTACTGCGACCGGTCGAACACGCCGATGAAGCCGGGAGGCGGCAGGCGCTTCTCGACGCGCCAGAGGAAGTCGTTCTCGAGCTCTTCGTCGGTGGGCTTCTTGAAAGCGGTCAACGTGATGCCCTGGGGGTCGACCGACCCGACGACATGACGGATGATGCCGCCTTTGCCGGCCGAATCCATCGCCTGCAGAACGAGCAGCACCGAGTCCGTCGAGGTGCCTCCCCGGCTCTGCGCGTACAGGCGCTCCTGCAGCTCGTCCAGCTCGTCGGCTCCCGCGCTGAGGTCCGCCTTCGATGTCGCCTTGTCGCCGTCATAGCCCGGCGTGGACTCGGGATCCACGGCGGAGAGCGCGAATCCGGGACCGACTCGCAGCAGATCGGAGCTGTCGTCGGACCAGTGCTTGTCGATGTTGTGGGTCACGGAGCCCATCATGGCCGACCGAGCGCTCAGCGCGACAGGGGAACCTCGATGAGCTGCCGTCCTCCGGCCGCGGCAGTCAGCGCCTGGTCGAGCCCTGCTCGGGTCGTGACCTGCTGGTACGCCCAGCCGTACGCGAGAGCCAGCTGCTCCAACCGGGTGGCATGAGGGGTGAAGAGCACCCGGTCCATCGCCGCTGCAGGGGCGACCCCCGCCACTTCGAGGGCGTCGAAGATGGTGCCGCCGCCGTCGTTGCCCACGATGACCTGGATCCGCGGCTCGTCTTCGGTCGGAGGCAGCAGGAGCGCGCCGACGTCGTGCAGGAGGGCGAGGTCGCCGAGCACGACGCGGGTGACCCCGGGCCGACCGCCTTCCTGCGATGCGAGCGCGATTCCAGTGGCCGTGGCGACCGTGCCGTCGATCCCTGCGAGGCCGCGATTGGAATGCACGGGAACCTTCTTGCCGCCGAGCACGTCGTCGGCGACGCGGACGAGGCGCGACGAGCCGAACATGAGCCGATCGTGGGGCCACGTCGCCCGCCAGACGGCGTCGACCAGCGACGCCCGGTCCAGGGGCGTGCGGACGGCGGCGAGTTCGGCACGGATCGCCCTGAGCCGCTCTTCGGGGACGGTGGACGACAGTCCGTCGGCATCCGGTGCGGGCGGACTCAGATCGATGGATGCTGCATGCGATGCCTGCAGCCAGGCTCCGAGCCAGTCGCGGTCGGGCTCGCCCCGCGCAACGGCGACCGCGTCGACGGCGACCGTCGCGCCGTTGAGGTTGAGCGGTTCGCCCGCCCCGCGGACGGCGAGCACCTCGACGTCCGGGTCGGACAGCAGCGCGGTGGCCTCGCGGCTCAGCGTCGGGTGCCCGAGCACCACCACTCGCTCGATGCGACCGCCGAGCTGCGGATCCGCGAGCAGGCGGCGGTACCCGTGGACGAGATGACGGCCGAACCGCGCCCCGCTGACGATCTCGGCGATGAGCGGCCACCCACCGGCATGAGCGAGGATCTCGGCATCCGGCCCGGCATCGGCGCCCGCGACGACGACCGTGCGCGGCCCGCGTTCGAGCATGGTCGGCAGGTCGTCGGGCTCGGCGGGCTGGTCCGCCTCTCCGATCCCTCCGCCACCCTGGTACAGGGCCCCGGATGCCTCTTCCTCGGCCGACTCCTCGACGGGGGCGGCGTCGAGATCGACGTCGCCGACTGCCGTGAGTTCGGCGGTCGGAACGCCCAGCCAGTTCGGCAGGTCACCGCCGAGCGGCTCGCGGTAGGGCAGATTCAGGTGGACCGGTCCCGGGGCGCGGGTTCCGGCCCCCAGCGCGGCGGCAAGAGCGTCGGAGGCGACCTGACGCAGCATCAGGCTCTGCTCGCCGTCCCCGTCGGGGTCGGTCGTGTCGGGCACCGGCAGGTCGGCTTCCAGGCGCGCGCTCGGCGAGAAGAGCCCGAGCTGGTGAGTGGTCTGGTTCGCGCCGACACCTCGCAGCTCGGGCGGTCGGTCGGCGGTCAGCAGCAGCAGCGGCACGCCCGCGTGGTGCGCCTCCAGCGCCGCGGGCAGCAGATTCGCCGCGGCAGTGCCGGATGTGCAGACGACCACCGCCGGCATCCGGGTCTCCCGCCCGATTCCGACCGCCGTGAACCCGGCCACTCGCTCGTCGATGCGCACGTGCAGGCTCACCATGCTGCGGTTCTCCAGCTCGGCTGCCACGAGGGCGAGAGCCTGTGAGCGCGACCCGGGACTAAGGACGATGTGCCGGATGCCGAGCTCCACGAGCGCGCCGAGGAGGGCGGCAGCGGCATCCGTCGCCGGAGACGCGACGGCACGGTGATCGACGGGACGCGAATCGGCGGAGGCCGGCTCACGGGGTGCGCTGTCGTCTCCGAGCGCGCCGAACCCCGCTTCCGGGTCGTCCACGATCAGCCGACGGCGCCGCGCTGACCGCGCGTGTCGTCGTCACCGTCGGTGGGGCGTTCGGTGCCGCGAGTCGGCGCATCGGGGGCGGGGGCTCCGGATGCCGGCGCACCCGTCGCGGGCGTGCCGGCCGTGGCTGCGCCGTCCGGGGCCGCCCACCGCGGGTCGTCGTCTTCGGCATCCAGCAGCGCGAGCTCTTCTTCGAGGCGGCGGATGCGCTCGTCCTGATCGCTGAGCGTGCCGATCTGCTCGAGGAATTCCGGATCGTCGTCGGGCGCGCGCCGGGCGGCGATGGTGGAGCGGCGAACGCGACCGACCGTCAGCCAGAGGAGGCCGCCGAGGACGGGCAGCAGCACCACGATGAGGATCCAGATCGGCTTGCTCACACCGCGATGCCGATTGGCCGGCTGCACACTGCAGTCGACGATGGTGTAGACCCAGAACGAGGCTGCCACCAGCGCCAGAATCAGCAGTACTCTCGGCACGGTTCCATCCTAGGCGCGTGCGGGCCCCGCGGTCCCGCCCGTGACCGGACCGAGACTGGGAATGCACCGTATGGGTGCAGGCACGGCTGCGCGGTGAGATCCCGATACGGCGGCTGCGCCAGGTGGTGAGATCTCGATACGGCGGCTCCGCCGCCTACTCGATCTTGACCCGGCTCGCCTCAACGCCGCTGCGCGGCATTGACCCGAGTCGCGTCAATTTAGGATGGACGGATGAAAGCGCGCTCCGCCCTCGTCTACACGGTGCTGAGACTGCTCGCGTTCCTCGTGCCGTTCGGCATCCTGATGATCTTCCCGATCTTCCGAGAGCTGTACTGGCTCGCCGCGATCTTCGCCGCGCTCATCGGGCTGAGTCTGTCGCTGCTGTTCCTGCGCCGCCCGCTCACGGAGGTCACCACCGGGCTTGCCCAGCGGCGCGCCGAGACGAAGGCGGCGGTCACCGACGAAGCGGCGGAGGACGCCGCGATCGAGCAGGCGTCAGCCGATGAACGCCCACAGGAGGAAGGCGCCGTAGGCGACCGACGTGAGTGAGGTGAGGCTCAGCGCGACGATGAGCTCTCGCGGAACGCGGTAGGTCCACACGATGAGGATCGCCGGCAGCGCGGCCAGCAGCACGAGCAGGGTCAGCCACGCGATCGGGTAGAAGAGCGCCAGGTAGCCGGCGATCAGGAACGGTGCCAGGACGAACACGGTGAACAGCACCCGGGTCCACCGGCGGCCGACCAGCACCGTCAGCGTGCGCTTGTGCGCGGTGCGGTCTTGATCGATGTCGCGGAGATTGTTGGCCAGCAGCACCGCGCAGGCGAGCAGGCCCGCCCCGACGGCGCCGAACCACGCCTCCTGCGGCACGGCCAGCGCCTGGACGAACGTGGTTCCGACGGTCGCCACGAGTCCGAAGAAGATGAAGACGAACAGCTCACCGAGGCCGTAGTAGCCGTAGGGGCGCTTCCCGCCGGTGTAGAACCAGGCGGCGACGATGCACGCCGCGCCGACCAGGAGCAGCCACCACTGCTGGGTGCGGATCACCAGCGCGAGGCCGGCGACCGCGGCGATCGCGAAGAAGATGAGCGCGGCGATCAGCACGGCCCTCGGAGTGACCTTCCGCGAGGCGGTCAGCCGTGTGGGTCCGACCCGATGGTCGTCGGTGCCGCGGATGCCGTCGCTGTAGTCGTTCGCGAAGTTGACGGCGATCTGCAGGCTCACCGACACGATGAGGCAGAACAGGGCGATGACCCAATGGAACACGTCCTCGACGAGGATCGCGGCGCCCGTGCCGATCAGGATCGGAGTGATACGCGAGCGGCAGGGTACGCAGCCGTGCCGCAGCGATCCAGTCGGTCGGAGTCGCCTTTTCGACATGCCTCGGGTCGCGGGGCTCGTGCACCTTCTGCGGATTGCCGCGATGAGGCTGCTTGCGAGGACCGGGACGCTTGCGCTTCTTGCTGGGGGTGCCTGCCACGAGGTGACATCCTACGGGTCGAGCGGAGCATCCATCATCGCGCAAGCCCCTGGCCGACGATCGCTCGACGATCGACAATGGCCGGATGTTGAATATCGGCTCCACCGTGCTGACCGTCGAGGACATCACGCGGGCGGGCGACTTCTGGCGGGCGGCCCTGGGCTACGTCGACCGGCGCCCACCGTCGGAAGACTGGGTCATCCTCGATCCGCCCGACAAGGCCACATGGAACGCGCCCGGCGCGAGCCTCGCGCTGTCGGTCACCGGCTATCCGCAGCACTATCCCCCGCGCATCCATCTGGATCTCTACGCCGACGATCAGGCCGCCGAGATCCAACGGCTCCTGTCGCTCGGCGCTCGGGAGGTGGACTGGGACGGCTACCCCGATGACGCTGACTACGTGGTCCTCGAAGACACCGAAGGCAACCGCTTCTGCGTCGTCGACACCGGCCCGTTCCCGGCGGCGTGACACGGTCGATCCGAGCGCGCGGCTGCCGGGCTCAGCGGAGCGCGGCGACGGCTGCGCGAATCGCCTCGCGATCGGGCTTGCCGCTCGGCAGCGTCGCGAAGTCGTCGACCAGCACGAGACGCGTCGGCCGAGCATGGGGACCGACCTTGTCGGCGACGGCCGCGCGCGCCTCCTCGAGCTGCATCGACTCGCTTCGCCGGAGCGCTTCCCCGCGCGGGACGACGACGACGGATGCCTCGCCCCACCGGTCGTCGGAGACGCCGACGACGACGGCGGACTCCAGGCCGGGAATCGCCCGGACAACGCGTTCCACTCGATCCAGCGAGACGTTGATCCCGCCTGAGACGATGACGTTGTCGATCCTGCCGCGCACCCGCAGGAGATCGCCCTCGATCATGCCGGCGTCGTGGGTGCGGTACCAGCGGGTGCCGTCCGCGTCCCGGGGGAACGCGGCATCCGTCGTCTCGGGATCGCCGAGATATCCGTCGGCGAGGGTCGGACCGGCGACCTGCACCTCACCCTCGGTCACACGAACCGACACGCCGCGCAGGGGCCGGCCGTCGTACACGCATCCGCCGCTGGTCTCCGTGGCGCCATAGGTCCGGACGACTCGGATGCCGGCATCCTCAGCCCGCTCGAGGGTCGCGGGTGCGATCGCCTGACCTCCCACGAGGATCGTCTGGAACGAGCGCAGTGCCGCGAGCACGCTGGCGTCCTGGGCCGCCGCGTCCAGGAGCTTGGCGAGTTGCGCAGGCACGAGAGAGGTGTAGGTGGGAATCCGCTCGCCGTTGCGGGTCGAGACCATCATCAGCGCGGCGGCCGAGAACGCCTGGGGCGTGAAAGCGCCGGTGAGCCACGCGGGCTCGCGGTCGGCGACGATCGAGCGGACGAGCACCTGCAGGCCCGCCACGTAGCTCGCCGGGAGGGCGAGCAGCCAGGCGCCGTCCCCGATACGGTTGGACGTGGCCAGCGCGCTCGCCGTCAGCGCATCCCGGCTCAGGATGACGCTCTTGGGCACGCCCGTGGACCCCGACGTGGTGACGACCACCGCGGTGCCGGCGCGCACGTCTGCCGGGAAGTCGCTCACCATTCCAAGTCCGAGCGCCGGGCCGGCACCGTGGAGCGCGCCGCGCAGACCGCGCAGGATGTCGCGCGGATCGTCGCCGATGACGGGTTCGAGCTTCATCTTCTATGCATTTCGACTCGTGGCGCTGCGCGCGACTCGCTCACTGTTGATCCGCACCGCATCAACGCTGCTTCGCAGCAATGCTCCGGCACGCATCAATAGTGCCAGGGGTAGGGCGACCAGTCGGGGTCGCGCTTCTCGAGGAATGAGTCGCGGCCCTCGACGGCCTCATCCGTGCCGTACGCAAGGCGCGTCGCCTCGCCCGCGAAGACCTGCTGGCCGACCATGCCGTCATCGACCGCGTTGAAGGCGAACTTGAGCATGCGGATTGCTGTGGGCGACTTCGTGAGGATCGTGCGCGCCATGGCGAGCGCCTCGCGCTCGAGATCAGCGTGCGGCACCACGCGGTTCACGGCGCCCATCTCGTAGGCGCGCTGCGCTGAGTACTCCTCGGCGAGGAAGAAGATCTCCCGCGCGAACTTCTGTCCGATCTGGCGGGCGAAGTACGCCGAGCCGTATCCGGCGTCGAAGGATCCGACATCCGCGTCGGTCTGCTTGAATCGTCCGTGCTCCGCGCTCGCGATCGTCAGATCGCAGACGACGTGCAGGGAGTGCCCGCCACCGGCCGCCCAGCCGGGGACGACCGCGATGACGACCTTGGGCATGAAGCGGATGAGTCGCTGTACCTCGAGGATGTGCAGGCGCCCCATCGCCGAGCCGACCATCTCGGCGTGGCGCGGGCCGAATCCGCCGGTCTTCGTGTCCGCGGTCCCTGAGCCACCGTCTGCGGTCCCTGAGCCATCGCTCCCGGTCCCTGAGCTCGTCGAAGGGTCGCCCTCCGGGGCTTCCGCGAGCTCAGCGACCGAGTGCGCGGTATCCCCCGACCCGCCGACGGTCTCGGCGCCCGGACCGGAGTACTCGTAACCCGCCCTCCCGCGGATGCGTTGGTCTCCGCCGGAGCAGAAGGCCCACCCGCCGTCCTTCGCACTGGGTCCGTTGCCGGTGAGCAGGACGACGCCGATGCGGGGGTCCTGGCGCGCAAGGTCGAGTGCGCGGTAGAGCTCGTCGACGGTGTGCGGGCGGAACGCGTTGCGCACCTCGGGTCGGTGGAACGCGATTCGCGCGATGCGACCGTCGGTGGAGACGTGGGCGGTGATGTCGGTGTAGTTATCGGCGCCGGGAGCGCCGACCCACTCCGACGGATCGAAGAGCTCGGAGACGGTCACGGACGACCCCCGTTCTTGGCATCGCGCCACGCGAGCCACGACCGGACCAGGTCGTAGTCGAAATCCGGGCCGGCGAAACCGAGGGTGAACAGCCGCACGCCGCCGTCGAACAGCGCGTCCGCGAACGTCTCGCTGCGACGCTTCAGCTCATTCGACAGGATCAGGTCCGAGGTGTCGCGGCCCTCGCGCTCCGCCCACTTCTGGATCACCGAAAGCTTGTGCGGCAGCTCTTCCGGGCGGACGAAGCTGTGCCAGTAGTCCGCGTACCGCGCGACCAGTCGCAGGGTCTTCTTCTCGCCCTTGCCCCCGATCATGATCGGGATCCTGCGCGTCGGCGGCGGGTTCAGCACGTCCCAGCGCGCCGTGATGCGCGCGAGCCCCTGGGCAAGGTCGGCCAAGCGCGTGCCGGGCGTGCCGAATTCGTACCCGTACTCCTCGTAGTCCCGGTGGAACCAGCCGGCGCCGGTGCCGAAGATGAAGCGACCCTCGCCGCCCTTTGCGCTGATGTGGTCGATGGTGCGGGCCATGTCGGCCTGCAGGTCGGCGTTGCGGTAGCTGTTGCAGTTGACCAGCGCGCCGAACTGCACGCGTTCGGTCTGCTCAGCCCATGCGGCGAGCATCGTCCATGACTCGAAGTGCAGCCCGTCGGGGTCGCCGGCGAGCGGGAAGAAGTGGTCCCAGTTGAACAGGATGTCGACGCCCATGTCTTCGAGCCGGCGCACGGCATCGCGCAGGTCGCCGTACTCGACGTGCTGCGGCTCGAGCTGGACGCCCAGCCGCACGGGGGTATCGGTGAGCATGCTGTCAGCCTATTCCCGCGGCGGTGCGCCGCCGGCAGGTTCCACGGGCCGGGGACGCGCCGTGCCCGGTCAGCCCGCACGCCGAGGCCGGATGCCGGAAACTCCGGCACCCGGCATACGTCTGCCGTCGTCAGCGGCGTGCGCGCACCGTCTTGATCGACACGTCGATGATGTCCCACAGCGCGATCGCGGCGATGCCGAACCCGGTGACCACGCTCACGATCGCGGCGACCTTCTCCGCGTCCTCGGGAATGATCGTCGGGAAGTACTCGGGGTTGAGCAGCTGTCCTTGGCTGAGCAGGATCAGCGCCGGGACGGCGACGGCGAGCGCGAGCACCGCATTGGCGACGGCGAGCCACGGCGTCCAGCGGCCGACGAGGTAGACCACGACGGCCAGCGTCGCCTCGAGCGCCATGATCACGAACAGGCCCGCGATCCACCACGGCCACAGTCCTGGGTCGAGGAACGACAGCGGCTCCTCCCCCGGCACGACGTAGGCGGGAATGAATCCGATCGTCAGGTCCCAGATGATCGCGCCGGCGGCCAGCGCCAGGAAGACGAGTGAAGCGACCATGTCGCCGAAGCCCACGCCCCGCGAGGTCGGCTCCGGAAGCTGGTCCACCGTCCACGCCGTAGTCAGGTCCTTGCCGGCGCCGGCGCCGCTGCGCTCGACGATCACGAACACCAGAGTCGTCCAGAAGCAGAGGTTCACCGCCACGGAGATCAGGGTGGTGACCACAGTCCCGATGATCGTGCCGATGCCCTCTCCGGCGAGGGTCTGGGCGAGTGCCACACCGAACGCGGCTGCGGGCAGCACGATCGCCAACAGCAGCTTCAGCAGACGCCACCAGTCGAGGTAGTACTTGGGTCCGATGACGTAGAGCGGCCGGTCGGTGTATCCGGCAGCGAGCTTGTCGGGGTCGCCGAGCTCGGTGAGGACCGCACGCTCGGCGTCGCCATGCGGTTCGCCGTTCTCCACGCGCGCGTCGACCTGATCGTCGATCGACACGCGAAGCTCGGCGCCGAGGTCGTCCCGCTGCTTCTCGGGCACCGTGCGCATCGCGGCTGCGACATAGCGGTCGGTGAGTGTCGTGGCGGTCATGTCAGTCCTCCTGGGGAAGCGAATCGATCGCCGCAGCGATCGAGTGGAAGTCGGCGGTGAGGGCAGCGGCGAGCCGGGAGCCCGCCGCACTGGTGCGATAGAACTTGCGAGGCCGCGCCTCGTCGGTGTTCCACTCGCTGGTGAGGTGTCCCTGCTTCTCCAGGCGGCGAAGCAGCGGGTAGAGCGTGTTGGCGTCGGTCTCGAACCCGCGCGCGCTGAGTTCTTCGAGCAGCCCGTAGCCGTAGCCCGGAGTTTCGAGGAGGCGCAAGCAGGCCAGTACGGCGGTGCCGCGCCGCAGCTCCTGCAGGTGGGTTTCGAGTGCCTCGGTCTCGCTCATGGATAACACTGTACTGTGCGATACACACTATCGTCAACCACACATCGCAGTGCGCTGCAATTTCAGGGTCGACAGGGCGCACCAGCCTGTGCACAACGTCGCCAATCAACGCCGCGACGTCCGCGCCGCCGCGACAGAATCAGCCCTCGCCCCCGCCGGCGACGCCGGATCAGCGACGTTGTGCACCACGACCTCCGCGGACTCTCACCATCTCGCCGCGCCTGCGGCTGGCGCAGCGAACGGAAAGGGCGCGAGGGGCCATGATGGAGCCGTGAGCATCGACGCCGCAGCATCCTCCCCGTCCCTCGCCGAACTGCTCGACACGGCCCGCGTGGTGTCCCTGCCCCTGGTGACCCGATTCCGCGGCATCGAGGTGCGGGAGGCGGCGCTTCTCGAGGGCCCTCAGGGATGGACCGAGTTCTCGCCGTTCCTCGAATACGACGACGCCGAGTCGGCGGCATGGCTCGCCGCCGCCATCGACTACGGCTGGACCAGCTCTCCGCCTGCCCGTCGAGACGCGATCCCGGTGAACGCGACTGTCCCCGCTGTCGACGCGGCGTCGGTCGCGGACGTGCTGGCGCGGTTCGACGGATGCCGGACGGCGAAGGTGAAGGTCGCCGAGAGCGGTCAGCGACTCGCCGACGACATCGCGCGGGTGCGGGAGGTGCGCGCGGTGATGGGCGCGGAGGGCCGCATCCGGCTCGACGCGAACGGCGCCTGGAACCTCGACGAGGCCGAGCACGCGATCCACGCCCTCGCCGAGTTCGACATCGAGTACGTCGAGCAGCCGTGCGCCTGGATCGAGGAGCTCGCAGAGCTGCGGCGACGCGTGAAGTACCTGGGCATCCCGATCGCGGCAGACGAGAGCGTGCGCAAGGCCGCGGACCCGATCGCCGTGGCTCGCGCCGGAGCCGCGGACATCATCGTGGTCAAGGCCCAGCCGCTCGGCGGCGTGCGGCGCGCCCTCGAGATCGTCGCAGAGGCCGGACTGCCTGCGGTGGTCTCCAGCGCTCTCGAGACCTCGATCGGGCTGGCGATGGGGGCGTCCTTGGCGGCGGCGCTGCCCGACCTCGACTACGACTGCGGCCTGGGCACGGCGGCGCTGCTGGCCGGTGACGTCGTCTCGCCATCGCTCGCGCCCCGGTCCGGGATGCTTCCGGTCGGTCGGGTCTCCCCGGATGCGGCGCTGATGCAGCGGTACGCGGCGTCGGAGGATCGCCACGAGTGGTGGCGCGCGCGCATCGCCCGATGCCATTCGGAGCTCGAGCGCGCGAGGGACTAGCGGCGGCTCGGGGCTCCTAGCCCTCGGGCAGCTCGATGATCAGCTGCGCGACCCGGGCCAGCTCCTCGCTGGTGCGGCGGCACAGAGACTCGTAGTCCAAGCCCGCCATCGTGGCACGCACGGATTCGCTCTCCCAGACCGTGAGCATCAGCCGCGCGGCCTCATCGGCCGGAACACGGAATCGCAGGGTCTTCGCGCGACCGATGTCCTCGATGATCTGCGCCACGCTGTCGCGCATCTCGTCGTCCTGAGCGAGGTAGGCCGCGCCGAGCTGCGGATCACGCAGGGCGTGGATCCGGATCTCGCTCATCAGGAGGATGCCGAGCCGGTCGTCGCCGGACACGTCCAGGATCTGCTGCACGATCGAGAGCGGGTCGGTGGCTACGCCGTGCAGCGCGCCATCCCGCTCGAGGTTCGCGACCCGCTCCCGCACCGCCTGCACACGGGCGCGCGCGACCCGGCCGGCCAGCTCCAGGAAGAGCTCGTCCTTGGTCTCGAAGTTCGAGTAGAACGCGCCTCGGGTGAAACCCGCCCGCTCGCAGATCGCCTCGACGGATGCCGCATCCAGTCCCTCTTCGGCGAAGACCTGGGCGGCGGCATCCAGCAGCTTCTGACGGGTTGCCTCGCGGCGGCGCGATGTCACCCCGCTCGAGGGTACGTCGACGGTGTCGGTCATCCGTCCTCCTCTGGTGCCCGGTCCCCCGAGCTTGTCGAAACACACACGCAGTACTCAGGTTGAGACCCGAGCCGCGCCCTACGATACACTCATGTATCCGATACAGCGCTGTATCCATCCTGTCTGAATCCTGTTAGCACGGAGGCGCTGTGTCCACTCTCCTGTACGCGCTCGGCCGATGGTCGTATCGCCACTCGTGGCGTGTGCTCATCGCCTGGCTGCTGCTGCTGGGCATCGCCGGTGTCGGAGCGGTCACGCTCGGGCAGGGAACGGACAACTCCTTCTCGATCCCCGGGACCGAATCCCAGGCCGGCATCGAGCAGCTCGCACGCACGTTCCCGCAGGCGAGCGGGACGAGTGCGCAGATGATCGTCGTCGCGGCCGACGGAGCACCGATCGAGGATGAGCCGTACTCCTCGGCGATCACGGACACCATCGCCGAACTCGAAGACCTCGATGGCATCCTGGCCGTCACCGATCCCTTCGCCGAGATCGTCAACGGTCAGGTGTCGGACGACGGCGACGCGGCCATCGTGCGCATGCAGTTCGACGGGCAGGCGACCGACGTCCCACCCGGCACGAAGACGGCGCTGCAGGATGTCGCGGCCGACCTGCGCGAAGAGCTGCCGGCGGGGTCCGTGGTCGAACTCGGCGGTGACCTGTTCGCCGTGTCCGTGCCGGGCGTCACCATCACCGAGGCCGTGGGCCTGCTGATCGCCCTCCTCGTGCTGATCGTGACCTTCCGGTCGTTCGTCGTCGCGGGGCTGCCGCTGCTGACCGCGATCATCGGCGTCGCACTGTCGATGGCCATGATCTTCCTGTCCACCGCGTTCGCGAGCATCTCCTCGACCACCCCTCTGCTGGCGCTCATGCTGGGCCTGGCGGTCGGCATCGACTACGCGCTGTTCATCGTCGCCCGACATCAGGACCAGGTGCGGGCGGGGGTCGACCCCGAGGAATCGACGGCGCGGGCCACCGGCACCGCCGGCTCGGCCGTCGTCTTCGCCGGCGTGACGGTGCTCATCGCCCTCGTCGGACTCTCGTTCGCCGGCATCCCGTTCCTGACCACGATGGGCATCGCCGCAGCCGTCGCCGTCGCGATCGCGGTTCTGGTCGCCCTGACGCTGACGCCCGCCATGCTCGGTTTCGTCAAGGGTCGGGTCAGAGGGCGGATGCCGCGGCAGCGCACTCGTCGATCCGCTGCCGGGGCTGAGACGGTCGCGCAGTCCGACCCTTCGACAAGCTCAGGGACCGGTGAGCGCTCAGGGACCGGTGAGCCCTTCGGGACCGGTGAGCGCTCGGGGCCTACTGCTCGATCAGGTCGCACTGCAAGCCCAGCCCCGAAGCGCGGCTTCGCCACTCGCTGGGTGGGTCTCGTGACGAAGCATCCGATCGTCACGACCGTCGCCGTCGTGCTGACGCTCGGGATCATGGCGATCCCTGCCGCCAGCCTGTCGCTCGCCCTGCCCAATGCGGGCATGCTGCCGGAGGAGAACGAAGCGCGTAAGAGCTACGACCTCGTGGCCGAGGAGTTCGGTCCCGGCTTCAACGGCCCGATCATCCTCACCGGCACCATCGTCACCTCGAACGACCCGGTGGGCCTCATGAGCGACCTCGCCGACGATGTCGAGAGCCTGCCGGGAGTCGAGACGGTCGCCCTGGCCACACCGAACGAGACCGCCGACACCGGGATCGTCCAGCTGATCCCCACGACCGCGCCCGACGACCCCGCCACCGCCGACCTGGTGCGGGAACTCCGCGCCCAGCATGACCGCTGGCTCGACGAGTACGGCATCGACGTCAAGGTGACCGGCTTCACCGCGGTCGCGATCGACATCTCCGATCAGCTCGGCCGCGCACTCATCCCGTTCGGCATCTTCGTCGTCGGTCTTTCCTTCGTGCTCCTGACGATCGTCTTCCGCTCGATCGCGGTGCCGATCAAGGCGGCGCTGGGGTACCTGCTCTCGGTAGCGGCGGCGTTCGGCGTCATCGCGGCGGTGTTCGAGTGGGGTTGGCTCGCCGACGTCCTGCACGTCACCCGCACCGGTCCGATCATCAGCTTCATGCCGATCGTTCTCATGGGCGTGCTTTTCGGCCTCGCCATGGACTACGAGGTGTTCCTCGTGTCGCGCATGAGGGAGGACTACGTCCATGCGCGCAGGAGCGGCTCGAGCCGCGCCGAAGCCCGGGCGGTCGCGCTGGGCGCGATCAAGTCCGGATTCACCTCGTCCGCACGTGTCGTCACCGCTGCCGCACTCATCATGTTCGCGGTGTTCGCCGCCTTCGTGCCGGAAGGGGATGCCTCGCTCAAGCCGATCGCGCTCGGGCTCGCCGTCGGCATCGTGATCGACGCGTTCCTGGTGCGGATGACGCTGACGCCCGCTGTCATGGCCCTGCTCGGCGATCGCGCCTGGTGGCTGCCGAGGTGGCTGCAGCGGGTGCTCCCCCACTTCGACATCGAGGGCGAGGCGGTCGAACGCGAGCTGGCGCTCACCGACTGGCCGGAGCCCGGCTCGACCGCCGCCATCGTCGCGGAGGGAGTCGGCGTCAGCGCCGGCGACCTGCGCCTCGTGGACGACGTGGCCCTGCGCGTCGAGCGCGGCGGAGCGCTCATCGTCACAGCGAAGGACGCGCGGGGTCCTCGTGCGCTGCTGCTCGCCCTCGCCGGCCGCGCTGCCCTCGAGGGTCGCGCGCGCGTCGGAGGGCATCTCCTCCCGGGTCGTGAGGCCTGGGTACGGGCGCACGTCGGCGTCGCACTGCTGGACGGGTCGGCGCCGCCGGTCCGCGATCTTCGCCGTGCGCTCGCGGGCGGCCCCGGCATCCTCGTGATCGACGGACTCGACGCGCTGATCCCGGGCGCTGGTCACGACCAGGCCGCCGCTGTCCTCCGGGATGCCGCATCCGGAACGCCGGGGCTGACGCTCATCGTCGCCTCCACCCGCCCCGACGCGGCGCGCGCCCTCTTGGCCGAAGCGGGATGGCGCGACGCACCCGTCCTCGACATCGCGGCGGCCGAGCCCACCCCATTCCCAGACCGACCGAGCACGGCTGGATCGACATCCGCCCCCACGACCGAGGCGCACGCACTCGTGCTGAGCGACCCCGAAGGAGCCCAGGCATGACCCTTCCCATCGAACGGGCGCGATCACGGCGCCCCGTCACCTGGCTCACGCTCGTCGGCGTGCTGCTGCTGCCCGTGCTCATCGGCGGCATCCTCGTCGCGGCGCTCTACAACCCCGCCGAGCGGCTCGACAACATGAGCGCGGCCATCGTGAACGAAGACGAGCCGGTGACCATCGACGACCAGTACGTTCCGCTCGGTCGACAGCTCACCGCGGGACTCGTCGAAGGATCCGACGACATCGCGAGCAACCTCGACTGGACCATCTCCAACGCCGACGACGCGGCCGCCGGACTCGCCGACGGCACGTACCAGGCGGTCGTCACGATACCCGCGAACTTCTCGGCTGCGGCCACCTCCACCGCCCCCGGCGGCACGCCGGAGCAGGCGACCATCGAGGTGTCGACACCACCCGACTCCAAGGTCGTCGATGACGCCATCACCGCGCAGGTCACCTCGGCCGCGGCATCCATCATGGGCCAGCAGCTCTCGCAGGTGTACCTGGAGAACGTGTTCCTCGGCTTCACGACGCTCGGCGACCAGCTCGGCGAGGCCGCCGACGGTGCCCAGCAGCTCGCCGACGGAGCCACTCAAGCGGCTGACGGAGCCGCTCAGCTGCCCGGCGGCATCGGCGCAGCTGAGCGACGGCGCGTCGCAGCTCGCGGACGGAGCCGGCGCGCTCGCCGGCGGACTCGACACGCATCGCGTCCGGGATCTCCGCCTCAGCGGACGGCGCGACCCAACTGGCCGCCGGGCTGGACGCGGCGGCCGCGCAGGTGAACAACCAGGAGCTCGTCGCCGCGGCGCAGGCCACGGCGTCCTACGCCGCGACCACTGCGTCGCAGACGGCGGGCGTCGCCGCAGACGCCTACGGCCTCACGCAGACGCTCGGCGCACTGTCGGCCGAGTGCCTCGCCGCCGGCGGCTCGACCACGTTCTGCGACAGCCTCGGCGCCGCTGCCGGCACGTCGGGCGCGCTGACCGGCGATGCGGCGGCGGCAGCGACGAGCGCCGGCTACGCGGACGGGTACGCCGCCCCTACGGCCTCGGGCATCCAGCAGCTGACGTCGCAGACGAGCGCGGGTCTGACCGAAGCCGCGAACCAGACGCGCGCGCTCGCGTCCGGGCTCGCCCAGCTCGCCGACGGCACCGGGCAGTCGGCCACGGGAGCTCGCGGCCTGCAGTCGGGTGCATCGCAGCTGGCCGATGGAGCGACGCAGGCCGCCGACGGGGCGACCTCGCTCGCCGACGGCGTCGCCCAGCTCGCCTCGGGGACTGCGACGCTGGCCGACGGGCTGGATCAGGCATCCACTGCCGTCCCGTCCTACTCCGACGACGACGCGACCAGCCTCGCCACGGTCGTCTCCGACCCGGTCACCACCGACGGCGTCGGCTCGTCGCTCTTCGGCGCATCCGCCGTGCCGCTGCTGGCGACGCTGGCGCTGTGGTTCGGCGGCCTCGGCACCTTCGTCGCACTGCAGGCGGCGTCGCGGCGCGCGCTGACCTCACGCTCCCCCTCCGGCCTGCTCGCCCTGCGGGGTCTCGCGCCCGCCGCCGCACTCGGCGCCGTGCAGGGACTGCTCGTGGCCGGCGTCGTGCAGCTGGCCGCCTCGTACGAATGGTCCGACTGGTCGATGTTCGCGGCGCTCTGCGTGATCGCCGGGGTCGCGTTCGCGGCGGTCAACCAAGCGCTCGTCGCCGTCTTCGGCGGCGCAGGGCGGTGGCTCGCCGCGCTGGTCGGCGTCCTACGGTCGCGACCGGGGTCGTCTCGACCGTGCCCGGCGTCCTGTCGGACGCCGCGTCGCTCCTGCCGACCGCACCCGCCTACAACGGCATGCTCGCCGCGTTGACGGATGCCGCCGGCTTGGGCGCCGGGATCGCAGGGCTGCTGATCTGGACCGGCCTCGCGTTCATCGCGACGACGCTGGCCGTGGCGCGCGAAGGGTGGCGAAATCCCGCGACCTGCTCGCGGCATCCCCCGTGCCCGCCTAGGGAACCATGCGTTCCGCCGGGAGCGGTTCGGGAGGAGAAGTGCGCGGCGCCAGGAGGGGATCGCGAGAATCCGCCTTCGCATCCGTGGACGAGGGCGGCGGGCGGGCGGCGGGTCAGCTCAGGCCGGAGTAGGCGTGCAGGCCCTTGAAGAACATGTTCACGATCGTGAAGTTGAACATCACCGCGCTGAAGCCGATGATCGACAGCCACGCCGATCGCGACCCGCGCCAGCCGCGCGTCGCGCGCGCGTGGATGTAACCCGCATACAGCACCCAGATGACGAAGGTCCAGACTTCCTTCGTGTCGAAGCCCCAGTAGCGACCCCATGCGTCGTTGGCCCAGATGGACCCGGCGATGAGCGTGAAGGTCCAGAAGATGAAGCCGAGGATCGCGAACCGGTACGCGATCGACTCGAGCGCGTCGCTGCCGGGCAGCGTGCGCAGGAACCTCGGGCCGGTCTTGGGCACGCCTGCCGCGACGCCCGCCGCGTCCGCCATCACGGTCTTGCGCTCGCGGCGGGCCTGCATGAGCTGCAGCACCGAGAGGCCGAACGCGAGGGCGAACAGGGCGGTGGCCAGAGATGCGACGAAAACGTGGATGACGAGCCAGATGCTCTTGAGCGGATCCATCAGCGGCGCGATCTCGACGTAGAACGCCAGCGCGGCCCCGCCGAGCAGGAGGACGACGAGCCCGGTGATGAACGCCCCGAGGAATCGGAGGTCGTACCGGAAGAGCGACACGAGATAGACGGCCACGATGAGCATCGTCCCGGTGAGGGCGAACTCGTACATGTTCGACCAGGGAACGCGACCGGCGGCGATGCCGCGGGTGACATCCCGCGCGATGTGGAAGAGAGCGCGAGAACGGTCAGCGATGTGCCGATGCGCGCCCAGACCAGGCGCGGTCGCCGGCTCGGCGGAGCGTCGAAGTCCGCCTCGGCTGCCCGCTCCTCATCCCGGAGGCGTGCGCCGGCGCTGCCGGCGACGAGGAGACGACGGATGCTGCCGCTCCGGCCGCGGCCACCGACACCAATTCGCGCTCGCCGGTCGCCGCATCCTGCGCTTCGACGGCGCGGGCACCGCGTCGTGCCAGATCGACCGCATAGGCGACGAACGCGAGCGCGTAGATCGCGATGGCGGTCCACACGAGCAGCACCGAGACGGAATCGAGTGAGAGCGTGGCGGCACCGGGCATGGGTTCAGTCTACGCGGGGGCGCGGCGGCGAGCCGGGGGGCGTTCTTCCCGCGGCGCAGATCCGGATGCCGAGAGCTGCTCACGCAGCAGTGGCTCGAGCGACGCGCTGTGGCGCTGCACGAACTGGTCGAGCGCCGCACCGATCGCGGGATCCTCGCCGCGCGCGAGACCGGCGTACTCGATCCGCAGGCCGCCGCTCTGCGGCACCGCCTTGACCCACAGTCGGCGGCGAGGGATGAACAGCGCGGCGAGCAGGCCCAGGACCGCGAGCACGGCGAACACGAGAACCCATGTCGCTGCAGCATCCCGGTGGATCGAGAGGGAAACGAAGCGCTTCACGGACTGGTCGTACCCCTCGGCACCTGCCGGCGCCTCATTCTCGAACGTGATCGTGCCGTATCCGTCCGGCAGGGCGGCGGTCTCTCCCGGGGCGAGCTCGATCGACTCGACGTCGATCGCGCGGCCGGTGAGCTGGGTCATCCCGGTCGGGTCGAGGGTGTACACCGACCGCGGGGTGCCGTCGTCGATGCCCAGATCGCCCGCGTAGACATCGAGGGAGACGACGGGGTTGACCAGCGCCGGGTAGGCCGATGCGAAGGCGCCGCTGGTCAGCGGAGCCTGAGTCGGATAGAAGAAGCCGACCAGACCGAGCTGCTCGGGCAGGCCGTCGGGCACCTTGATGACCCCGAGCGAGGTCATGTTGGTGTCCTGCGGGAGGAACGGCACCGACTCGGAGAAGACCACCGTGCCGGCGGCATCCTTGATGGTGATCGTCGGCGCGTAGCCGTTGCCCATCAGGTAGATGCGGTCGCCCTCCATATCGAGCGGATGGTTCACCCGCACCTCGCCCGGCGCGGGCTCCTGCCCGGCGGACTGGGTGGTCAGATGCGCGACGAAGTCGCCGGCCTGGCCCGATCCCTGTGATCCGGAGGGCTGATACGTGACGCTGAACTCGTCGAGGGTCAGCGAGTAGGGCGCGAGGCGCTCCTCGTCGACGAAGCGTCCGGGGTTGAAGGACGTGTAGTCGAGCATCGTGTTGACGAAGGTGCCGCCTTCGATGATGACGCCCTGGCCCGTGTACGTGAAGCCGCCGCCCACGCCGACGGCCACGAGGACGCCGATGAGCGCGGTGTGGAAGACGAGGTTGCCGGTCTCGCGCACGTAGCCGCGCTCGGCCGAGACCGAGACGACCCCGTGGGCGTCGTAGCGCTCGACCCGGTAGCCCCCGCGCCTGAGTTGATCCGAGGCGACCTGGATGGCGGTATCTGCGGCCGCGGCGCCGCGCCGTCACGGGACGCGGCGCCGGCATCCGGAGCGAGCTCGACGGTGGAGACGCGGAAGTCGGCGAGCCGCTCGAGGCGGGCGGGCGTGCGCGGCGGGCGCGCACGGAGCGCCTTCCAGTGATGCCGGGTGCGCGGGATGACGCAGCCGATGAGCGAGATGAACAGCAGGATGTAGATCGCCGAGAACCAGATGGACGTGTAGACGTCGAACAGCTGGAGGTTGTCCAGGACCGGCGCGAGGTCGGGGTTGTCCGCGAAGTACTGCGTGACGCCGTTGGGGTCGGCGCTGCGCTGCGGGACGATCGAGCCGGGCACCGCCGCGATCGCCAGCAGGAGCAGCAGCACGAGGGCGGTGCGCATGCTCGTGAGCTGCCGCCATCCCCAGCGCAGCCAGCCGACCGGGCCGAGCGCCGGCTGCGTGACGTCGTCCGAGACGATGGTCGCGACGGAGTCGGCGTGGTCCGCGGGGCGCAGCGTGCCCTCCGCGGGCGTGGGCTCGTCCGGGTCAGAGCGGGAGGGGGACATTGAGGAACACCCCCTGCAGCTCGGCCATGATCGCCGTCCACGCACCCGACACCATCAGGATGCCGAGGACCACGAGCAGCACGCCGCCGACGATGTTGACGGCCCGGATGTGGCGGCGCAGGAACCCGACCGACCGCGTCGCCCAGCCGAACCCGAGGGTGAGCAGGACGAACGGGATGCCGAGCCCGAGCGAGTAGGCGAGACCCAGGAGTCCTGCCCGGACGGGATCGCCGAAGTTCCATGACATCGCGAGGATCGCACCGAGGGTGGGGCCGATGCACGGCGCCCAGCCGATGCCGAGCGCGAGGCCGAGGAGCGGCGCGCCGATCAGGCCGATGTTGCCGCGAACCTGCGGCTTGAAGGTGCGCTGCGCGAACCCGAAAAGGCCGATGAAGACCAGGCCGAGGAGGATGACGACGACGCCCATGACCCGCGTGATCGGGTCGGCGTACTCGATGAAGAAGCGACCGACGGTGCCGCCCAGGATGTTGACCGCCATGAACACGACGGTGAATCCGGCGATGAACAGCAGCACCCCGACGAGGAGCCGGCCACGGGTCGGCTCGGTGGTCTCCGCCACCAGCGTCGGAGAATCCGCCGCCGGTCGGAGGGATCCGGCGGATCCCTCCGACATCCGGGCGCTGCTCCGACCTTCGGCCTGCCGCGGAGCGACCGCTCCCCCGATGAACCCGAGATAGCCGGGCACGAGCGGCAGGACGCAGGGAGAGAGGAACGACACGAGGCCGGCGAGCACCGCGATCGGCAGGGCGAGCCAGAGCGCGCCGTCGGCGACGATCGCGCCGGGGTTCACGAGGACTCCGCGAGCGCGTCCCGCACGAGAGAGGTCAGGATCGAGGCATCCGGAAGCTGGCCGATGATGCGCGCGGCGACCCGGCCCTCGGCATCCAGCACGAGCGTGGTCGGAGTCGCCTGGATCGGCGTCTTCTCGGCGAAGGCGAGCTTGATGGAGGGAGTCTCCGAGGCGATCGCGCTGGGGTAGGTCACGCCGTAGGTCTCGGCGAACGCGGCGGCTGCCGCGGCGGAGTCGATCGTGTTGATGCCGAGGAACGCGACGTCCTCCCCCTCGAACTGCGCGTGCGCCGCCTCGAGGTCGGGTGCTTCGGCACGGCACGGACCGCACGCGGCGTACCAGAAGTTGACGACCAGCACGTCGCCGACGTAGTCCTCGCTCGCGACGTCGGCGCCGGTCTCGGTCGTGGCTTCGAACTCCACCGGCTCGCCGCGCTGGTCGGCCGGGATCTCCACGACGCGGAAGTCGCCGGCGATGTACCCCTTGTTGTCGCCCGCGCGGTACTGCTCGGCCAGCGGGTCGTTCGTGCAGGCGGCGAGCGAGAAGAGCACCGAGCCGGCCAGAAGCGCGGCCGCCGCGCGTCTCACGGCGAGCGAGCGGATGCCGCGCATCACACCGCTCCCACGTCGACGGCACCGGCGGTCGAGGCCGGCTCCGCGTAGTCCACCTCGCGCCACACGTCCCCGACGAGCTCGAAACTGGTCACGCTCGACAGCGCGCAGCGACGCCGGCGCGGGTCATGACGGGCGGGGAGGCCGGCGACGAAAAGGTGCGTCACCCAGATCGGCAGCTGATGGCTGACGACGACGACGTCGCCCGCGTCCGTGCGGGTCCAGGCATCCCTCATCGCCTCCTCCATGCGGGTGACGATCTGCGCGTAGGGCTCACCCCAGCTCGGGATCTCGGGGCGGCGCAGGTACCGCCAGCTGGCGGGATTGGCCAGCGCACGGCTCATGCGCTTGCCCTCGAACACGTTCGTCGGCTCGATCACACGCTCGTCGATCACCGGGTCCATGCCGAGGAGCTCGGTGAACGGCTCAGCCGACTCGCGTGTGCGCTGCAGCGGTGAGGCGATCAGCGAGCCGACCGCCCTGCCGAGGCCGTGGACGTACTGAGCCGACTGGCGCGCCATCCGTCGCCCGTCTGCACTCAGACCGAACCCGGGCAGCCGTCCGTACAGCACCCGGCGGGGGTTGTAGACCTCTCCGTGGCGCACGAGATGAAGGCGGTCGGCAGGCACCGCACCAGTCTACGTGGGCTCTCCTGGGGTCAGTCTGGGCAGCCATCCGGAGCGCTAGCGTGGCGAGCGTGATGTACCAGGAGCGTGTGATCCCTCCGGCGGGCTCCGCCCCAGACCCCCGGCTCGCTGACGCACGCCCAGCCCGACCTGGAGGGGGTCGTATCGCGGCTCTGGCTGCTGGAGACTGCTCCGCTGCGCAGGTTCGAGAAGATCCTGCCGATCCCCGCCGTGCACGTCATCATCAATCTCTCCGAGCCGTACCGCCTGTTCGACCGTCGCGGGGAGGCGACGCTCGTCTCGGACGCCTTCGTTTCGGGCATCCAGTCGGAGTACCTCGTCATCGAGTCGCCCTCCGCGATCCACCACGTGGGCGCCGAACTGCTGCCCGCATCCCTGCCGATGATCACGGACGCCGCTCCCGCCGAGATCGCCGGCCACGTGCAGGACGCCCGGACGCTGTGGGGCGGCGTGGATGATCTGGTCGCCGGGATTCGCGCAGCTCACACGCCGGATGCCGCGCTGGACCTCTTCGCACAGTTCCTCGGAGCGCACCGCACCGCCCGCGCGCGTGATCCCGTCGTTGCCGCCGCGATCGACGCGATCCACGACGACCCCGGCCTGCGCGATCGGCGATCTTGCCGGCGTCTCCGGCGTCTCGCATCGCACACTGATCTCGCGGTTCCGCGCGGCGACCGGCATCGCCCCCAAGGCCTACGCGCAGCTGTGGCGGTTCCACACCTTCGTGACCGCTGTCCAGGACGGAACTCGCGCGCCCGACTGGGCCGGACTGGCGGCCGCATCCGGCTTCTACGATCAGCCGCACGTCATCCGGGCGTTTCGCCGCTTCACCGGCTGGACGCCCGCCGACTACTACCGCCGAGTCGTCGAGTTCGGACCGGAAGCCGCCAGCTTCGTTCCGCTGGAGGAGGTGCCGGTCGCGGACGACTGAGCCTCACGCCTCTTCGTACGCCTCGTGGAGCCACCCGATGAGCTCGGCGTCGATCTCGTCCGCCGATCCGACGTCGACGCGGTGCGTGCACATTCCACCCGCCACGCGCAGCCGCTCCGTCGCGGCGGCTCCGCGAAGGTTGAGTCCGAGCTGGAGGCGTGCGGCGCTGGGCGCCTCGATGAGAGCGAACTGCTTCCGCCGCCGCAGCGACACGCTCGTCTTCTTGGGAGCGACCTCCACGTCGCTCCCGAATGAGCTGATCTCGGCGACGAGACGGTCGTACAGCGGGCGGAGCGCCGCCTTCCGACCCTCGTACTGGGCGGCGACCAGATCATCCGCCGTGAGATCCCGACCGCGGGAGAGGGCTCGCGCGGCGATGAGGTTCGCGAATCCGTGCGAGACCCCGTACTCGGCCTTCAAGTGCGACAGGATCTGACCGTGCTTCTCGAAGCCGGCGGCATCGACCACGGCGAACCACTCGTCCAGACTCCGCCCGGTCTTGGCCGGCATGTTGTCGATCATCGTCTGCGTCGCGGCATCCACGTCCATGCGTCGGAGGCTATCGGTGGGCGCGACCAGTGGATTGTACGTTCTTGACACCGGGCGCCGCCGCAGCGGCGCTAGAGCGCGCCGGGCACTCCCGCGGAGGCGATGGCCGCACCGATGAACCACGAGCCGATGATGAAGACCGCACCCACGAGCGGCACCCAGAACGCGAGCCGGCGTTTGACCAGCAGCACGATCGAGACGACGGCGACCACGATGAGCACCAGCCACGGCAGACCCACCGCGACCATCAGGCCGATCGCGATGAAGTCGGCGTTGCAGTCACGTGCGCCGCACGAGTCGCCCGCCATCGCAAGGAAGAAGCCGAAGAACGACATGATCGCCGCGAGGACTCCGTCGAGCACGAGCAGGATGATGGTCACGATCAGATCCCACGTCCGGATCGGCGGCTTCGCCGACGGCGCACCCGCATAGCTGTACGGCGAACGATATGCCTCCGCGGGCGGCGGACCATACGGCGACGGCTGGCCGTACGCGGGCGGCTGCCCCGGGGCGGGCGGCGGGCCGGCGGGCGGGGGCGGCGGGGTCGTCACGCGCTCAGCATAGGGCGACTTCGCCTCAACGTAGACTGTCCCCTCGTGAGTGAACGCGTTCTCGTCAAGCAGCTGCAGTCCCTTCCCGACGGTCCGGTCTCGGTTTCCGGGTGGGTGGAGACCGTCCGCGACCAGAAGAAGGTGCAGTTCGTCATCCTCCGTGACGAGACCGGCGCGGTGCAGCTCGTGAACCCTGCAACGCGACTGGACCCCGAAGCCGCGGAGCCTCAGAACGCGGACGCGCTTGCGCTCACCGAGACGATCTCCGCACTGACCACAGGCACCTTCCTCACGGTGACCGGCGAGCTCAAGCACGACGAGCGCGTCAAGCTCGGCGGCGTCGAGATCAAGATCGGCGACCTCGAGATCGCCGCCCCCGCTCTGCCCGAGACTCCCATCGCGGCCGACAGCGCCCAGGACAAGCGCATGGACTGGCGCTTCCTCGACCTGCGCCAGCGGCGCAACAATCTCATCTTCCGCGTGCAGACCACCCTCGAGCACGCCATGCGCACGTGGTGGATCGAGCGCGACTTCATCGAGATCCACTCCCCGAAGCTCATGTCGTCGGCCTCCGAGTCCAATGCCGAGCTGTTCGCGCTCGAGTACTTCGGCGAGCAGACGGCCTACCTCGCGCAGAGCCCGCAGTTCTTCAAGCAGATGGCGCAGTCGGCCGGCTTCGGCAAGATCTTCGAGATCGGCGACGTCTATCGCGCAGACCCCTCGTTCACGAGCCGGCACGCCACGGAGTTCACGAGCATCGACGCCGAGATCTCGTGGATCGACTCGCACGAGGACGTCGCGCGCATGCAAGAGGAGCTGCTCGCCTTCGCGATCGGCGCCGTGGTGGACAAGCACGCCGCCGAGATCGAGGAGCTGTTCGGGGTCACCGTGACCGCGCCGACCGTCCCCTTCCCGCGCATCCCGCTCGCTGAAGCGCGCGACATCATCGCGGCCCGGGGTTACGAGATCCCCCGCACCGACGGCGACCTCGACCCGGAGGGTGAGCGTCAGATCTCCGCGCACGTCAAAGAGGCGCACGGCCACGACTTCGTGTTCATCACCGACTACCCGCACGAGATCCGCGCCTTCTACCACATGAGGGATGCCGAGACCGGCCTGACGAAGAGCTACGACCTCCTCTACAACGGCGTCGAGATCACGACGGGCGCCCAGCGCGAGCACCGGGTCGACATCCTCATCGAACAGGCCAAGCAGAAGGGCCTCGAGCCCGAGCACCTCGAGTTCTACTTCGACTTCTTCCGCTACGGGGTCCCCCCGCACGGAGGCTTCGGCATGGGCCTCGCGCGCGTGCTGATGCTCATGCTCGGCGAATCGTCGATCCGCGAAGTCACGTACCTGTTCCGCGGCCCGACGCGCCTCGCGCCGTAGCGCGCAGCGACCGTGGCAGCGACATCCCTCGAGGGCGCCTTCAACTTCCGCGACACCGGTGGCACGCCGCTCGCTTCGGGTGGGACGACCCCGTCGGGAGTGCTCTACCGGTCCGACGCTCTCAGCGGGCTGACGCCCGCGGGGCTGGAGCAGCTCGCGGCCACCGGCATCGGGGTCATCGTCGACTTCCGCACGCCGATCGAGCGGATGATGGCACCCGACCGGCTGCCTGCGACCCGAGCCTTCCGTGTCGTGGAGCTCGCCCTGCTCGAGGGCGCCTTGACCGGGCTCGCACAGCAGGCGATGCAGGCGGGTGCGCAGGAAGGCGACCCGGATGCTGCGGCCGCAGCGGTGCAGGAGGCGCTCGTCCGGCTGCCGAGCCTCGGTTCGCTCTACGTCTCGATGCTCACGCATGGCGCCGAGGCCTTCGCCGAGGTGGCGCGGCTCGTAGCCCGTGCAGACGACTCAGACGCAGCCGCCGTGCTCGTGCACTGCACGGCCGGCAAGGACCGCACCGGCGTGGCGATCGCTCTGCTGCTGGATGCCGTCGGAGCGGAGCGCACGGCCGTGATCGACGACTACACGTCGTCCGAGGCGAACCTCTCCGGCGCCTGGGCGGAGCGCATGTTCACGATGATCGCAGCCATGGGCGTCCCGAGAACGGCTGCGCTGGATGAGCTGATCGCGGCGACGCCCGCTGCGGCGATCGCGGAGGCGCTCGCCTGGGTCGATCGCGAGCACGGCGGCTCCGCGGCCTACCTCGGCTCGGGTGGGCTCTCGGATCTTGAACTCGCCGCGCTGCGGTCGCGGCTCGGCGGCTGACGCCCTTATGCATCGCGTCGCCGCCCACCGATCGGGCTAGGGGCGGACCGCGGCCTCGCCGGCGAGGTCGAGGGCGGCCCGCAGCCGGTCGGCGGAGACGCGCCAGTGCGCGTGCAGCCGGCCATCGATGAGCACCACGGGGATCTTCTCCCACCAGAGGTCGTAGAGGGCGGGATCGTCCAGGATCGAAAGCTCCTCGACGACGACCTCGTCTTCGGGCGTCTCCGCCACGACCACGTCGACGATCTCGCGCGCGACCTCGCAGAGGTGGCAGTCGGGCTTGCCGATGAGGGTCAGCGTGGTCACGGTCCCAATATAGGCATGCGCCGGGACACCGCGGGACGCGGCATCCGGTCTCAGTGCTCTATCGGGAAGCCGAGTGCGACCCACTCGCCCGTGCCGCCCTCGACGTTCGTCGCCTCGTAGCCGCGGGCCGCAAGGGCCTCGACCACCCGTGCCGAACGCCCGCCGACCTGGCAGATCACGTCGAATGGCCCCTCGGGCAGTTCGTCCAGGCGAGCTCCGAGCGAAGACATCGGCAGATTCACGGCTCCCGGCACATGGCCGCGGGCGAACTCATCGACCTCGCGCACATCGATGAGCGGCGTCCCGGAGCGCTGTCGGAGCTGCTGGACGGTGATCGAATTCATGGCGGACCTATCTGCGGGCAGGCGGCGCGAGTCTGCTGGGGAATGCACGAAGCGCCCGTCCGCTGGACAGGCGCTTGGTGTGATGCCGCTACTTCTTGTTGCGGCGCTGGTGGCGAGTCTTGCGAAGCAGCTTGCGGTGCTTCTTCTTCGCCATGCGCTTGCGGCGCTTCTTGATGACTGAACCCACGGAGAACCTCACTAGATCGGGGTCTGGACGACCGACGCAGGCATGCGACAACCGCCCGGGAACGGGCAAGAATGTGAAAGCCTCGGGTCAGTCTATCAGGCGAGGTCGGGGCGCTTCGACAGCGCTAGAGGTCGCTGGGGTCAGCCGACGTCGGCGATGGGGCGCTGCAGAGCCTCGGTGACAGCGGACTCGGGCACGCGGTAGCTGCGACCGAACCGCACCGCCGGCAGCTCGCCGGCGTGGACGAGGCGGTAGACGGTCATCTTCGACACCCGCATGATGTCGGCGACCTCCGCAACCGTCAGGAAGCGCACATCAGGCAGCTCAGCCATGATCTCCCCTTCCCTGGATCGTGCTCAGTCCAGCCTATGGGGTTGGTGCGACACGTGTAAACCCATGTGACTGCTGGGGAAGGCCGGGATCAGGGCGTCGGATGCCGCGCATTGCGCTCGCGCGCATCTCGGATCGCGGTCCGCTCGAGTTTGCGCGCGTCGCGGAGTGCCCGATCCGCGTCCCGGACGGCCTTCTTCGCCTCGCGGACCCTCTTGTCCGATGCGACATCCGCGTCTTCGAGCACTGCCCACGCAGCCGGCTTGGTCCGCTTCCCTCCGGCCGCCAGCGCGTCCAGATAGGCCGCCACTCCGTCGAGGATCCGCTCGATGCCGAACACGAACGGGTCGGCGTCGGACGCGAAGACGCCGTCCTCGACGGCTGCGCGCAGCGCCGGATACCCGTCGGCCGAGATCAGCGCGTCGAAGAGTGCGGCCTCTCGTGCCGTGATCTGCTCGGGTGTCATGCCGCTGGTGCGCGCCTGCGTCGCATACCCGGCCAGGAT
Source organism: uncultured Actinomycetota bacterium (assembly GCA_963717585.1). Lineage (GTDB taxonomy): Bacteria > Actinomycetota > Actinomycetes > Actinomycetales > Microbacteriaceae > Microbacterium. The sequence continues at coordinate 374,973 of CAVQWI010000010.1, forward strand.
CGTGCCGTACCAGCGCGCGTGGCCGGTGACCAGAAGGGTCACCGCCACGCGCTCCTCCTGCGTCAGGGCGGTATCGGCCAGCGCCACGAGACCCGCCTCGATCCACGCCGAGCTGTTCGGTGTGATGGGCGAGCCGGTGATGGGGATGTCGAGCATCCACGGATGACGGAGATACGAGGCCAGCATGCTGGAGAAGAGCAGCCCGAGCCCCGCTCGCCAGCCGTCCTCGCGAACCGTCTCGGGGGGCAGGCCCGTCGCCTCCTCCTGCATCAGCAGCAGCAGGTCGTCTTTCGCACTCACGTAGCGGTAGAGCGACATCGGCGTGTAGCCGAGCCGTGCGGCGACCGCGGCCATCGACACGGCTCCAAGTCCCTCCGCGTCGGCGAGGTCGACGGCGGCCTCGACGATCTTCTCCACGCTCATCTCGCGCTTCGGACCGCGTTGCGGGTCGGCGGCGACCCCCCACGCCAGCGCTACGCCCCGTGGCAGTTCGACATCCGCGTCCTCCGCCATGACCCTGCCCTTCGTCAGCATCCATCTTAGGACTGTTTATTGCGTAAACAGTCTGTTAGGGTCATAAACAGTTTGGTACGTACACAGTCAGGAGAAGTCATGCAGCCAGCCATCGAGGTCGTCGGCCTCGGCAAATCCTTCGGTCGCCAGGCGGTTCTGGCCGGACTGGACTTCACGGTGAGCACCGGGGAGGTGTTCGCTCTGCTCGGACCCAACGGGGCGGGCAAGACCACGACCATCAACATCCTCACCACCCTGACGTTGCCCGACCAGGGGACCGCGAGGGTCGCGGGGATCGATGTCCGCACCGAGCCCGAAGGGGTGAAGCAGCGGATCAGCCTCACCGGGCAGTCGGCCGCAGTCGACGACGTGCTGACCGGCCGGGAGAATCTGGTCATGCTCGGGCGGCTCTCGGGTCTGTCGCGTGCCGCAGCGCGCTCGCGGGCCGCAACGGTGCTGGACCGCTTCGACCTCGCGGATGCCGCCGACAAGCGCGTCGGCGCCTACTCGGGCGGCATGCGCCGCAGGCTCGACCTCGCCCTGAGCTTCGTCGTCGCGCCCGAGATCCTCTTCCTCGACGAGCCCACGACCGGCCTCGACACCCGAAGTCGCCGAGAACTGTGGGAGACCATCCGCTCGCTCGCCCGTGCGGGAACGACCGTCTTCCTGACGACCCAGTATCTGGAGGAGGCGGACCAGCTGGCCGACCGCATCGCGCGTCCTCGATGGAGGCCGGATCGTGGCCGTCGGAACGGCCGCGCAGCTGAAGGCCCGCATCGGCGGCGACACCGTCGAGCTGCATGATCCGCACGGCGCCCTGCTGTCCGAAGTGCCGACGGACGGCACGGTGACCGGCCTGCGCCGCGCGCTGGACGTCCTGGACGAATCCGGCGCCGAAGGCACCGTCACTCTGCGTCGTCCGAGCCTGGACGACGTGTTCCTCTCCCTCACCTCCGCCGGCGGCCGCGTCGCCGCGGCGCCCACTCTCAAGGAGATCGCATGACCACGCTCGCGCCGGCCGCGCCCGGCATCCGCCCGCGCATCACGGGATTGACCGCGGAGGGCGTCTTCGTCACGCGAAGCCTTCGCCACTCGCTTCGCGACGGCGAGTCGCTGCTGATGGCGATCCTGCTGCCGGTGATGCTCATGCTCCTGTTCACGTTCGTCTTCGGCGGAGCGATCGATCCCTCGGGCTCGTACGTGGACTATGTGGTTCCGGGGATCATCCTGCTGTGCGCGGGCTTCGGCGCGGCGTCGACTGCGGTCTACGTCGCCGGAGACATGAAAGCGGGCATCATCGACCGGTTCCGGACGATGCCGTTGCGGGCGAGCGCCGTGCTCACCGGTCACGTCGTGGCGAGCCTGCTGCGCAACCTGCTCGCGACCGGCGTCGTGATCGGGGTCGCGCTGCTCGTCGGCTTCCGGCCGACCGCGGACGTGTGGGGATGGGTCGGTGCGATCGCGCTCATCGCGCTCTACATCCTCACGATCACCTACCTCTTCGCCGCGATCGGACTCGCCGCGGGCAGCCCCGAGGCGGCGAGCGGATACGGGTTCATCATCCTGTTCCTGCCCTACCTCTCGAGCGCCTTCGTTCCCGTCGACACGATGCCGACGTGGCTGCAGTGGATCGCCGAGAACCAGCCGATCACGCCGATCATCGAGACCATCCGCGGTCTGCTGTTCGGACTTCCGCTCGGCACTCAGCCGTGGTGGGCGCTGGGGTGGTGCTTCGGCATCCTGCTCTTCGCCGTCATCTGGGGTGCGTGGCTGTTCCGCCGCAAGGCGGGTCGCTGATCACCCGCAGCGGGTCGATGAGCATGGGCCTCGCGCCGCTGAGCCTGCCGAAGGGTCGTCAGCGACCGGGGAGCTTCTTCAGTGCGCTCGCGACCGCGTGCTTGGCGGATGCCGCGGCGCGCCCGACGACATCGGCGGCGTGCGCAGCGGAATCGGTGAGAGTCGACGCGCCGGCCAGCTCGGACTCGGCATCCTCGCTGGTGTCGAGGAAGGGGATCAGCCAGTCGTCGATCTCGTCGAGCGGGGCTGATGACAGGCTGTAATAGCGGTGCTGGCCCTCCTCGCGCACCGACACGAGGTGCGCCTCGCGCAGCACCTTGAGGTGCTTCGAGACGGTCGGCTGGCTCACCCCGAGCTGCTGGACGATGTGCGAAACACTCGTTCCGCGCTCGCCGGCGGACGAGCGATCGAGCAAGAGCTGCAGGATGTCGCGACGGGTGCCGTCCGCGATCACGTCGAAGATGTCCGCCATGTGCTTAGGTTAGCCGCGCACCCGCCGGAGTACCATGATGGACGTTCCGCCAGAGGGCAGCAGCAGGGAGGACGTGCATGTCGGGTGCCGTCCGTACGAGCCCGAGGGTCGCGCATGCAGCGGATCGTGGCACGACGTCGTCGAGTTCTTCCGCGATCTGACGCAGCGCTCGCCCGCGCGATTCGCGATACTCATCTACTTGCTGCTGATCCTGACGTTCACCGGACTCTTCTCGCTGCCGATCGCGGCCGCCGATGGCAGGGTCACCCCGTTCGCGGACGCGTTCTTCACGGCGGTGTCGACCATCTGCGTGACGGGGCTGGCGACGGTCGACATGGCGACGCACTGGTCACCGTTCGGCCAGGTGCTCGTCTTCCTCGGAGTCCAGATCGGAGCGCTGGGCGTCCTGACCCTCGCCTCGATCCTGGGGCTCGTGATCTCCCGACGGCTGGGGCTGCGGGCGAAGCTGATCGCCGCGAGCGACACCAACCCGCTGCGCACTCACGGCGGGCCGGTCGAACGAGGGCCAGACGGTCCAGCTCGGCCAGATCGGCGGCCTGCTTGCCACTGTGGCCCTGTCCACGCTGGTGATCGAGGGCGTCCTCGCGGTGCTGCTGTACCCCGGGCTGCTCGTCGCCGGAGTGGAGTGGAGCGTCGCGCTGTGGGAGGCGCCGTACTACGCCGCGATGGCGTTCACGAACACCGGCTTCACACCCAACCCCGAAGGTCTCATGCCGTTCGCCCACGACTACTACTTCCTCACGGTGCTGATGGCCGGCGTCTTCCTCGGCTCGATCGGCTTCCCGGTGATCTACGCCCTGCGCCAGCACCTCTGGCACGTGCGCAAGTGGTCGCTGCACGTCAAGCTCACCCTCATCACCACCGTCGCCCTGTTCTTCGCCGGCGGTGTCGCCTTCCTCATCCTCGAATACGACAATCTGCTCACCCTGGGCACGCAGGACGCGTGGGACACGACGTTCCAGGCGTTCTTCCTGTCGGCGATGACGAGATCGGGAGGGTTCGCGATCCTCGACATCGGCGAACTCAACGGCTCGAGCCTGCTGGTCGGCTGCATGCTCATGTTCGTCGGCGGCGGCTCGGCATCCACCGCCGGCGGCATCAAGGTGACCACGCTCGCCGTGATCGCTCTGGCGGTCTGGTCCGAGGCGAAGGGCCGCCAGTCGAACCAGGTCTTCGGCCGCCGCATCCCGAGCGACGTGCTGCGCGTCGCACTCTCCGTGGTGGCGTGGGGCGCCACGATCGTGGCGCTGTCGACCATCGTCATCACGCAGATCACCAAGGCCGAGCTGGACAGGGTCCTCTTCGACGTCATCTCGGGATTCGCCACCGTCGGACTGTCGACCGGTCTCACGGCCGAACTGCCCGACCCCGCGATCTACGTCATGGCGGTGACGATCATCATGGGCCGCGTTGGTACAGTGACTCTCGCCGCGGCCGTGGCCGCGTCAAGCCGATCGCAGCTCTATTCGCTGCCCGTGGAAAGGCCCATCGTTGGTTGAGCGGATCCGGAACGACGCGCCCGTCCTGGTGATCGGGCTCGGGCGGTTCGGCGCGGCGTGTGCCGGCGAGCTCGACCGGCTCGAGCGCGAGGTGCTCGCCATCGACGAGAGCCTCGAGCTCGTGCAGAAGTGGTCCGAGCGGGTCACCCACACCGTCCAGGCGGACGCGCGAAACATCGACGCCCTCAAGCAGATCGGTGCGCAGGACTTCGCCGTCGCCGTCGTCGCGGTCGGCTCGTCGATCGAGGCATCCGTGCTCATCACCGCGAACCTCGTCGACCTCAAGGTTCCGCAGATCTGGGCGAAAGCGGTCTCGCAGTCGCACGGCAAGATCCTCGCGCGGGTAGGCGCCAACCACGTCATCTACCCCGAGCGCGAAGCCGGCGAGCGGGTCGCCCACCTCGTCAGCGGGCGGATGCTGGACTTCATCCGCTTCGACGACGACTTCGCCATCGCCAAGATGTATCCGCCGAAGTTCATCCGCGGCGTGGGGCTGAACGAATCGGGCGTGCGCACGAAGTACAACGTCACTGTCGTCGGCGTCAAGAGCCCCGGAAAGCCGTTCCGCTACGCGGAGGCGAACACGGTGGTGACCAACCACGACCTCATCATCGTGTCGGGCACCAACAGCGACATCGAGCGTTTCGCCGCCCTCGACCGGTAGGGCCGCCGCTCCGCGGGATGATCCCTGACGAGGACATTCCCCGCCCGCGCCGGCTCCCGCCAAACCCGATGCCGGCCTCGTCAGGGATCATCCCGCTCCGCTTATGAATCAACGGCTAGGCGCCGGCCGCCTGTCTCGATACGCGGCTTCGCCGCTACTCGACAACCCCGCGCTGGCGCCCGGCGCTCACGCGCCGGCCGCCAGCTCCCTCGCACGCGCCAGCGCAGCATCCGTCGCCGCAGCGAACACGCTCGTCCAGACGCGCGTCCTGCAGCACCGCGATCGCGCGCTCGGTGGTCCCCTTCGGACTCGTGACGCGCCGGCGCAGCTCGGCGGGCTCGACATCGGATGCCTGCAGCAGAGCGGCGGCGCCGATGAAGGTCTGCTCGGCCAGAACGCGGGCGTCGGCGAGCGCGAAGCCCTTGCCGACCGCGGCCTTGGTGAACTCCTCGACGAGCAGGAAGAAATACGCGGGCCCCGACCCGGAGATGGTGGACAGTGCGTCGATCTCCGACTCGGGGACCTCGATCACGGTTCCGACCGTCTCGAACAGCGCGCGCGCGACGCCGACGTCGCCCGCGGACGCCGCAGTGCCGGCAGCCAGCCCGGTGACCGCCTCTCCGACGACCGCCGGGGTGTTGGGCATCGACCTCAGGACAGCGACATCCGGCCCGAGGATCGACTCGAACGTTGCGATCGTGACGCCTGCGGCGAGACTGATCACGATCGTCCCCGCCTCCAGGTGCGGGGCGATCTCCCGCAGCAGGTCTGGCACCATCGCGGGCTTGACGCCGACGAGGACGACCCGGGCGGATGCCGCGGCCGCCGCGTTGCCTTCGGGCTCGTCCTCGAGCGCGACGCTCGTGACACCCTCGAGGTCGGCGAGCGGCTCGGCCTTCGCGCGCGAGCGGTTCGTCACCGTGACTCCCGCGGTCGCAAGGCCCGAGCGCACCAGGCCGTGCAGGATCGCACCGCCCATCGATCCGGCACCGAGGATGGCGATGGAGGGCAGAGAAACGGTTTCAGCGGGCATGGCGAACAGCTTAGAACCGCGCGACTAGACATCGGTCTTGACTTATATAAGTATCGGCGCAATCATGGAGCCATGCACGCGCTCGATGTCCTCGGGGATCCGGTACGCCGGCGCATCCTCGAACTGCTCGCCGACGGCGAGCTGAGCGCCGGCGAGGTCGGCGACGTCATCCAGCGCGAGTTCGGCATCTCGCAGCCGGCCGTGTCGCAGCACCTGCGCGTGCTGCGCGAGGCCGGGTTCGCGACCGTTCGCGCGATGGGAGCGAGACGGCTGTACGCCGTCGACCCCGCACCGCTGGAGGCTGCCGACGCGTGGTTCGATCCGTTCCGGAGATTCTGGCAACCGCACCTCGACGCCCTCGGAACCGAACTCGCCCGCGGTCGTCGGCAGCGGCGCCTCGCGGAGGCGGCATCCGGCGACGTGCCTCCGACCGAAGAGCACCCCCGCCCCTACATCCACCGACGACCCAGAGGAGAACTGACATGGTCGATGTGAACGCCCAGCTCGATGCAGTGACGCGCGAGGTGACGACGATCGAGAGGGACGGCGAACTCTCTCGCGTGCAGACTCTCGCTCAGGCTTATCCGTCGCCGATCGACGACGTGTGGGAGGCGGTGACAACGGGTGAGCGCATCGCACGGTGGTTCCTGCCCGTCGAGGGCGACTTGCGCGTCGGGGGCAGGTATCAGCTCGTCGGCAACGCCGGCGGTGAGGTGCTGAAGTGCTCGCCTCCGTCGGCCGGGACGGCCGGCTACCGGGTGACCTGGGAATACGGCGGCGGGACCTCCTGGGTGGAGGTCGCGCTGCAGTCCCTCGACGACGCCTCGACGCGGTTCGAGCTCACCCATATTGCACGGGCCGCCGACCTGCCCGAGGGGTTCTGGGAGCTGTACGGGCCGGGAGCGACCGGTGTCGGCTGGGACCAGGCCCTGCTCGGCCTCGCGCTCCACCTCCTTCGTGATGACCGGATCCCGCCCGACGCCGCGGAGGCGTGGATGGTCAGCGAAGAGGGCATGAGGTTCGCCCGTGGAGCTGCCGACGGCTGGGCTGCCGCGCAGATCGCCTCCGGTGATGAGGCCGACGCCGCGCATCGCGCGGCCGAGGCGACATACATGTTCTACACGGGTCAGACGCCGGCCGAGACCGCCGAGGGCTGAGGTCGGAGGAGGCGGGAGGTCCCGACGTCGGCACGAACCTGAGAGGTCAGTTCATATCGGTCGGGCCGGGGCTATAGTCGAGGAATCGGGGACGCAGGCGCCTCCCGTGTCGACAGCGAAGGACCCCCCAATGACCCTCTTCGACGGCATCACGTCCCGCATCATCGAGACGCCCCGACTGAGCGTCAACATCCTCGAGCGAGAGGGCGACGACCCCGCCACCCCGCCGGAGCGGACGGTGGTGTTCATACACGGCAATGCGTCGTCCTCGCTGTTCTGGCAGGAGAACATGCTCGACCTCCCCCACGACCTCCGGGTTCTCGCGATCGATCTGCGCGGCTACGGCGGCACCGAGCACGCCCCGATCGACGCAACCCGCGGCGTGCGCGACTTCAGCGACGACATCGCTGTCACCCTCGAGCAGCTCGGCATCCCCACGGCGCACTTCGTCGGCTGGTCCATGGGCGGGGGCGTCGTCATGCAGTACGCCCTCGATCATCCGACCTTGAGCCTCACGCTGCTGTCCCCCATCTCCCCCTACGGGTTCGGCGGAACCCGGCGCGACGGTTCCCGCCTGACCGCAGACGACGCGGGCACGGGGGGCGGCGCGCCCAACCCGGACTTCGTCCAGCGGCTCAACGACCACGACCTCACCGCCGACGCGCCGACCTCGCCTCGAAACGTCTTCCGCTCCGGGTACGTCACCAGCGGGTACACCACCGAGCACGAGGACATCTGGGTCGAATCGATGCTGTCCACGTCGACGGCCACCGGCAACTACCCGGGCGACAAGGTCGCCAGCGACAACTGGCCGGGGTTCGGGGCAGGAACGATCGGAGTGTGCAACGCCATGTCGCCGCAGTACTTCGACGTGTCGGGCATCGTCGACCTCGACCCGAAGCCGCCGATCGCATGGATACACGGCACCGAGGATCCGATCGTCTCGGACACGTCCCTGTACGACTTCAACTACCTGGGCCAGCTCGGCATCATCCCCGACTGGCCCGGGGCGGACGTCGCACCCCCGCAGGAGATGATCTCCCAGACGCGGGATGTGTTCGATGCGTACCGGGCTGCGGGCGGTGAGGTCACCGAACTCGCTCTTGAAGGCGTCGGCCACTCGCCGCACCTCGAAGCGCCGGCCGAGTTCCGCCACGCGCTGCTCATGGTGATCGGCTATGTGGGAACCCCGGTGGATCCGTCACCGCCGACGGAGACGATAATCCTGAAATCCGAGGACTGAAGGCACTCGTCCGTCCGACCTAGAATCGTCGGTATGAGTGCATCCGGCGGCGGCAAGGCGATCATCGCGGCGTTCCTGGCGAACATGGGGATCGCGGTGGCGAAGTTCGCCGCGTGGCTGATCTCCGGATCCGCCTCGATGCTCGCCGAGGCGATCCACTCCGTCGCCGACTCGGGCAACCAGCTGCTGCTGCTGCTCGGCGGTCGCCGTGCACGTCGCGAGGCCGACAAGGAGCATCCGTTCGGCTACGGGCGCGAACGCTACGTCTACGCGTTCGTGGTGTCGATCATCCTGTTCTCGGTCGGCGGTCTCTTCTCGATCTACGAGGGCGTCGACAAGCTCATCCACCCGCACGAGATCACCAACGTCTGGATCCCCATCGCGGTCCTGGTGATCGCGATCGTCCTGGAGTCGTTCTCGCTTCGCACCGCTGTGAAGGAGAGCAACCTCGTGCGCACGAAGGGGCAGTCGTGGGTCGCCTTCGTGCGGCACGCCAAAGCGCCCGAGCTGCCCGTCGTGCTGCTCGAGGACATCGCCGCGCTGACGGGCCTCGTGTTCGCGCTGTTCGGTGTCGGCATGACGGCCCTCACCGGCAATCCCCTGTTCGACGCGATCGGCACGCTCATGATCGGGGCCCTGCTGATCGTCGTCGCGATCACACTCGGCATCGAGACCAAGAGCCTGCTCGTGGGCGAGGGTGCGACAGACGCCGACCACGCCAGGATCGTGGCAGCGATCACGCAGGGCCCCGAGGTGGAGCACCTCATCCACCTCAAGACCCTCTATCTCGGCCCGGACGAGCTGCTGGTCGCCGCAAAGCTGACGTTCGCCGGCGAGAAGCCTCTCGCGGAAGTCGCCGCCGACATCGACATCGTCGAGGCGCGAGTGCGCAAAGCGGTTCCGGCGGCGCGGGCGATCTACTTCGAGCCCGACATCCACAAGGGGCCGGACTCGCCGTCACCGCCCACCGAAGAGGTCGTGATCCGGTCGGTGGACTGACCGGCTCTCGGAGACTGGCGTGATGGAGTACTGCACGTTCACCGAGCCTCAGCAGGGATTCACATACGACGAACAGCTCGCCTTCGCACGCGCGACCGAGCGTGCGGGATTCGACGGCTTCTTCCGCTCCGACCACTACATGCGGATGGGCGCGGGCGATCCGCTTCCCGGACCGACGGATGCCTGGACAACTCTGGCCGGGCTCGCGCGGGAGACGAGCGGCATCCGACTCGGCACGCTGGTCTCCTCGGCCACCCACCGGGTGCCCGCCGTGCTCGCCATCCAGGTCGCGCAGGTCGACGCGATGTCGGGCGGACGCGTCGAGCTGGGGCTGGGCACGGGCTGGTTCGAGGACGAGCATCGCGCGTACGGCATCCCGTTCCCCGCGAAGCGGTTCGGCATCCTCGAGGAGCAGCTCGAGATCGTGACCGGGCTGTGGTCGACGCCGGCGGGAGAGACGTTCGACTTCGCCGGCCGGCACTATGCGCTCGCCGGCGCTCCGGCCCTCCCCAAGCCCGCGCAGGCGCGGGTGCCCATCATCGTCGGCGGAGGCGGACCGCGCAGGACACCGGAACTCGCCGCCCGGTTCGCCACGGAGTTCAACATCGGATTCCGGCCCGAACCCGAGATCGAGGACGCCTTCGCCCGCGTGCGAGAAGCGTGCCGGCGCATCGACCGCGACCCTGCGACGCTGAAGCTGTCGGTCGCGCTGCCGACGATCGCAGCTCCCGACGAGGAGACTCTCGCTCGTCGCGCCGCAGCGACCGGAAGGACGCTCGAGCAGTTCCGCAACGGCACGAACATCTGCGGCGACGCCGGACAGGTGATCGCGAAGATCGAGCGCCTCATCGCGCTCGGCGCGCAGCGCATCTACCTGCAGACCGTCGACATGCGCGACCTGGAGCAGACCGCCTACCTCGGCGCCGAGGTGCTGCCCCGCCTGCCGCACTGAGCGGCCTTGCGTTCCGCCGGAGCAGCATCCCGTCGTTCATCCGTCACCGACGCACGCGCGCCGCGGCCCCAGCCGTACATAAGCGACGGCTGATCGGACCGGGCGCGTCAGCGACGCGCCTCGAAGAAGGTCCGCAGCAGAGCGGCCGCGTCGTCTTCACGCACTCCGGCGACGACCTCCGCGCGGTACGGCAGACGCCGATCACGCACGACGTCGTAGAGCGACCCGGCGGCGCCCGCCTTCTCGTCCCACGCGCCGAAGACGAGCCGCGACACCCGCGCCTGCAGCAGCGCGCCCGCGCACATCAGGCAGGGCTCGAGCGTCACCACGAGCGTGCAGCCCTCCAGGTTCCACGAGCCGGCCGCAGCAGCCGCCTGACGCAGGGCCACGACCTCCGCGTGCGCGGTGGGATCGTGCGTCAGCTCCCGCAGGTTGCGGCCCTCGCCGATCACCTCATCCGCGGCATCCGCGACCAGTGCACCCACTGGAACGTCGCCTGCGTCGGCCGCCTCTCGAGCGAGCGCAAGCGCCCGCAGCATGAGCGCATCGTCGCGTTCGGATGCCGTGAATCCCACGGCCCCAGCGTAGGCCCAGGCACGGTCGGCGCCCGTCGGCCACCTTGCGCGTGCCCTAGCCTGTGCGTATGCGCCTGCACGTCGCGGATCATCCGCTCATCACCCACAAGCTCACCGTTCTGCGCGACGAGAACACACCGTCGCCGGTGTTCCGCCAGCTCACCGAAGAGCTGGTCACCCTGTTGGCCTACGAGGCGACGCGCGGAGTGCGGGTGAGCCCGCATGAGATCCGCACGCCGGTCACCGTGACCACCGGGGTGAAGATCAGCGAGCCGCGACCCCTCGTGGTGCCGATCCTGCGCGCGGGCCTCGGGATGCTCGACGGCATGGTCAAGCTGCTGCCGAGTGCCGAGGTCGGATTCCTCGGCATGGCCCGCAACGAGGAGACGCTCGAACCGACGACGTACGCCGAGCGCCTGCCCCTCGACCTCAGCGATCGTCAGTGCTTCGTCCTGGACCCGATGCTCGCGACGGGAGGCTCGCTCGGCGCCGCGATGGAGTTCCTCTTCCGCCGTGGCGCCTATGACGTCACGGCGATCTGCCTGCTCGGCGCGCCGGAGGGCGTCGCCGCGATCGAGAAGCAGGTCGAGGGTCGCCAAGTGACACTCGTGCTCGGAGCGCTCGACGAGCGGCTGAACGAGAAGGGCTATATCGTCCCCGGGCTCGGCGACGCGGGCGATCGCCTCTACGGCACCGTTTGAGCCTCAGGCCAGCGCTGCGACCGGGGTGAGACGCCGCGGAGCGACGGCGACGAGCTCACCGGTGCGCGCACCTTGCCCGACCACTGCGATGGGCGTCACATCGCGTCCGTTGAAGCGGGTCGCGGTCACCGACGTGTAGGCACCCATCGCCGGGCTGACCAGCAGGTCGCCGACGGCGAGGTCGGGCAGCAGCACCTCCCTGGCGATCACATCGGTCGAATCGCACGTCGGGCCGGCCAGCGTCGCCCAGCGGTGCGTCGCCTCATCGGTGTCGTCGCCGTTCAGGTCGCCCTGGGTGAAGATCAGCGGATGGACGTCCTCGGCGAGGACGTTCGAGTACGAGCCGTACACCCCGTCGTCGAGGTAGTACCAGCGACCGTCGCCGCGCTCGGAGACCCCGACGACGCTCGTGACAAGAGTCATCGCCTCTGCGGCCAGGATGCGCCCCGGCTCGGCGATGATCACGAGGCGTCCGGCGTGGGGCTCCAGCAGCGGGCGGATGACGGCGGCCAGGTCTTCGAGCGGAGTCACCGCGGTGTCGTAGCCGACCGGGAATCCTCCGCCGATGTCGAGCGTGTCGAACCGCACCCCGAGGGTGGTCTCGAGCCGGTCCATGAACGCCAGAGTCTCAGTGATCGCGGCGGCGAAACGGGCTGAGTCATCGAGCTGGCTTCCGACGTGGAAGCTGAAGCCCGCGACACGGATGCCGCGCTCGCGCGCCAGTTCGACCAGATGAGCCGCTTCGAAGAGGCTGACACCGAACTTCGTAGACAGGTCGCTTTTCGCATGCGGGCTGCGATACGCGAGCCGCACCAGGATGCGGACGTCGGCCGGTGCGCCCGCGAACTTGTCCAACTCCACCCCGTTGTCGACGACGAAGGTTCGCACACCCTGAGCGATCGCCCGTGCGATCTCGGCGGGCTTCTTGATGGGGTGCGTATGGATGATCCGCTCGCGGTCGATCTCGTCGAGGAGCGCCAGCTCTTCGCCAGTGGCGACGTCGAAGCCGCATCCCTCATCGGCGAGGGCGCTGATCACCGCCCGATGCGAGAGCGCCTTGACCGCATAGTGGAATCGCACGAACGGAAGCGACTGCACGAGACGGCGGTACTGGCGGCGCACCCGCTCCGGATCCAGCAGCAGCACAGGCGTTCCGTGCAGCGCGATCGCGGCCTGCGCGATGTCGGAGGAGAGCAGCGCGGCGGTCTCGTCGTGCCGGATCTGGCGGATGGTCCGTGCGGCTCGCGCCTCACGCCGCGTGGCGGCGGCGCTCACGGCGTCCGCTCCCGGAGGCGACGGCCGTCGCGAAGTCCGGCCTTGGCCGTGAGGGTGAAAGCGCCGGCTGCGATCGCGTAGAAGATGATGTCGGCGAAGACCTTGCCGGCGAGCAGGCCCCACAGCGGGTCGGGAAGCAGCCAGACGCCGAAGAGCAGCGCCGCAGGGCGGATCAGCAGCGTGTCCAGAAGCTCCGCCGCTCCGAACTCGGCGACCAGCAGAAGGAACGTGCGTGCGACCGCCCGGCGCCGGCTGGGCGATACGGCCGCCTGTTCCACGAAGATGGTGATGGCGAGCACGGCGTAGAAGCCGACGGTCTCGCCGAGGAGAGCGGCGAGCGCGATCAGCGCTGGGGCATCCGTCCAGATCGTCACGGCGAGGCCCGCCATGATCATCGCGGCGGTGCCGACGATCTCGGCCGGCAGGTAACGGACGACCCAGAACACCATCCCGCGGCGGCGCGCCGACGCGGCGATCTCGCCGGAGCCAGCGCTGTCGCCGATGGCCTGGTCTGCCGCGATGATGCTCATGTCACAGGAGAGACCGCCGCGCGCGTGCTGATACGCGTCGTGTCACTGCGGCCGGGCCTGCCCGGTGACAAGAACGGCCGCGGCATCCACCCCTCGCCGAACGGATGCCGCGGCCCGCGTCTGTGTTGGGACGCTCAGTCAGGTTACGTCGCGAAGGTATCCAACCCAACGGGGTTGACAGGGGGCGACCGGCGGTCTACCGCGCGCCCGCCTGCGGGCCTGCCACGTGACGTCACTCGTCGAGAACGGGCGCAGCCGGCGGACGACGCCCCGTCTCCTGCTCCCAGAACTCGAGCTGCTGGGTCAGCGCCTTGGCCAGTTCGAAGACCTGTTCCGGGGGAATGCGCACGCGGCTCACCACCCGGGCCGGGACGATGGTGCGGCGCTCCCCCGTCTCGGCGTCGACGGACTCGCTGGGCGGTTTGGCCAGGGTGAGGAAGTCCATGATGAACACCGTCGGGGTGTGCCAGACGTTGGCGAAGTCGGCGTAGGACCCGGCGATCAGCTCGGGAGGCAGATCGATCTCGAACTGACGCTCGTCGGACATGGATGCCTCCTCCATCGTTGCCGCGAGTCTACGCGCGCGCCCCCTCCGCATCACGGACGACCGGCGCGTGCTGGAGCCCTCCGATCTCGCCCACGAGGCGCGCGAATCCACTCAGCCTGACCACGCCTTCCGGGGTGTGCGGCAGGTCATCGAGCAGGCCGGGCGAGGAGATCAGGTATGCGGTGTGCATCGCCCGCGAGATCGCCACATTCAGCCGATTCCGCAGCAGCAGGAACTCCAGGCCACGCGGCGCATCGCGCCCGGAGGAGGCGGCGAGGGACACGATGGCGACAGCGGCCTCCTGACCTTGGAAGCGGTCCACGGTGCCGACGGGGATGCCGCGGAACCCTGCCTCCGCGAGGGCCTGCTCGACGGCGACCTGCTGCGCGTTGTACGGCGTGACGACGATGATGTCGCTCTCCTCGAGCGGCCGCGGAGCCAGCCTGGTCGTCTCCCCGTCGTCGCCGATCAGGATCCCCGTCCAGGAACGGCCGACGAGATCGCGGACGATGTCGACCACGACGGCCGCTTCCTCCAGCGACTGCGTGGCGTTGCCGCGGTGACGGATCGGCACCGGGATCAGGCCCGGCTCGATGCCGGCGAGCTCTCGCAGGGCGGTGGACGGGTGCGCGGCGAGCTCGCCGCTGTAGGACAGGCGGGAGACCGGCGCGGCGACCGCGGGATGCATGCGCCAGGTGCGGGCGAGGAAGTAGCCGTACTCGGCGGGTATGACGTCGGCGCCGTCGATGACCCAGCCGAGAGCGGACGTGTCCACCGGCTCGGGGTGGGTGCCCTGGCTGACCTGCGGCAGCTGCTGCGGATCGCCGAGCAGCAGCAGCCGCGATGCGGCCAGCGACACGGCGATCGTCGAGGCGAGCGAGAACTGGCCGGCTTCGTCGATGACCAGGAGATCGAGGCTTCCCCGCGGAATGCGGCCCTCGTGGGCGAAGTCCCACGCCGTGCCGCCGATCACATAGCCGCTTTCGGCGTGCTCGGCCGTGAAGTCGGCGACGCCGTTCTTGGCGATCGGCGTGAAGGTGAGGTCGCTCGCGTCCGGGTCCTTCGGGGCCTTCGCGACGAGCCCGCTCGGCACGCCGGCGGTCACGATGCGGTCGAGCATGTTCTCGATCACCGCGTGCGACTGTGCGACGACACCGACCTTGAATCCGCGCTCGCGCACGAGCCGTGCGATCACGTGAGAGCCGACGTAGGTCTTGCCGGTGCCCGGGGGCCCCTGCACGGCAAGGTAGCTGTGGTCGAGGTCGAGGACGGCGCGCACGATCGCGTCGACGTCGTCGCCTGTGGATGCCGCCAGCCCGCCGCTCCGCGTGCGCGGGGGCAGGCGCCGCAGGATGTCGGTCGCCGGGTCGGCGGGGAGCTCGGGCGAGGCTGCGATGACGGCATCCGCCCATGCGTCGATCGCGACCTGCTGGTTCAGAGCACGGGGCGGCGGCGGAGGTGTCAGGGCGATCGGCAGCTCGGTCCACGTGAAGCCGTCGACGGCGGTCTCCTCGACGAGTGCTCCGTCGTCGAGCACCTCGATCACCGTCACCCGGTGGTCGGCATGGATCCACCGCACCGACGGCTCGAACGGGAACGGCGCCGGCAGTTCGTACAGTGCGAACGGGTTGGACCCTTCGCTGAGCCGCGTCCCGGGGGCGAACTCCCCGCGCAGCTCGACGACGCGCCGATCGGAGCGTGCGCCCTCCGGGCGGTGCCAGTCCTCCACAAGGCGACAGCGGGTGTGGTCGAGGGTCACCACGTCGCGCGTCTCCTCCCACAGCGAGACGGGTTCGCGAAGTCGGAGGAAGTGCGTCGCCCAGAACGTCTTCGCCTCGCGCGCGTAGTAGTCGATCCCGGCCGCGCCCAGGCGGAGCGCCATCGCCTCGGCGGAATCCACGGGGTGCTGCAGGGCGAGCGCCGACAGCTCGACAGCACGCGCCGATGGCTCGTAGACGTTCTCACCAGGCTCCGGGTTCGGCGACGGGCGCAGCCCCGCCTCGCGCGCATGGCTGACGAGCCAGTCGCGCAGCCGCAGCGTCGACACGCAGTCATAGCGGTTGTAGTCGGCCAGGTCGTCGAAGATCTCCTGTGCCGCGGCGCTCGCGCCCAACCCCGTCGAACTGTCGCCACCGTCATCGCGCAGTGCGCGCGCCTCGACGTACCGGACGATCGAGTCGTCGCCCTTCTGCACGTCGCTGGTGCGCACCTCGTCGCCCATGTACAGCGGCTCGAGCTTCTTGATGGAGTAGGACCGCGAGCCGACACGCAGAGCGCGGCGGACGATGGGGTAGAGATCGACGAACACGCCGTCGCGCAGCAGACGGTCGACATCGGCCTCGCGCGTCCCGTGTCGCGCCGCCATCGTCAGCAGATGGGTCGGCTCGTACGGCGCGTAGTGGTAGATGTGCATGTCGGGATGCTGCATCCGCTGCAGATTCACGATGTCGAGGAAGCGCTCGAGGGCCACCCGCTCCTCCTCGAACGAATGGGCCCACAGGGCGCTGTACTGCTCGCGGACGTCGACCCAGCCGAACAGGTAGTCGATGCCCCAGACGGTGGCATCCCCCTCCGTGTAGAGCGGGTCGCCCTCGAAGTCGAAGAACATGTCGCCCGAATCAGGGCGCGGCAGAGCCCCCAGCGCCTTCGGCGCCACGACCTCGTACGGCGGGACGGCGGGAGGCTCGCCGGAGTGCGTGGGCACGGCGTCGCCCGTCCCCGCCGGCGCGCTCAGCTGAAGCCGGGCCTGCGTCTGCAGCATCGCGAACGTGTCGGGGTTCATCCGGGCGGGAGTGCCAGGCGTGTCGACGAGCTCGTCGATCGTCACGATCCCGGCTGTGTGGAGCCGATCTCGCTGCACGGGGCGCATGCCCGCCACCAGGAGCAGGTCGCGAGCGGCCACGACCTCGGCGTCGCACGTCGCACAGCGCCCGCACGCCACCACTCCGAGGTCGCCTCGCGGATCGCCCCAGGGGATCGCCGGCCACCCGAGGCCCAGGTCGAGCCGACGATCGGCGATCAGCGCCTGGAGGCGGGATCGGCGGAGCGCGAAGACGGGCAGCAGTTCCTCGGCGATGTGCACGCTGACCGTTCCGTCGCCGAGCAGCAGCTCGACCCGATCCGAACGCGGAACACCGAGCCGGTCGAGCTGATCGACGTATGCCGAAAGCTGCATCAGGGCTGTCACGCGGGCGCGGCGAGCGAGCTTGCTGTCCTGCACGACCCAGCGGCCATCCTCGTCACGCACCAGGAAGTCGGCGAAGCCGACGAACTCGTCAGTCGCGAACGCCGCCTGATAGATCACGTCGGCGTCAGAGGCGAGCGCCGCCTGCGTGAGCGCGACCGCCTCGGCCAGGCCGGCGGAGTCGGCGGAGTGGGTCTCCGGGATCTCCACGACTCCCGTGCCGAACGCCGCCCGGTAACCCGCGAGCACGCGCAGCTCATGCTCGCCGCCCAGCCGGCCCGCGCGCTCGAGGGTCGCGTCTTCCGGCTCCTCGACCGCGGCGACGCGCCCGATCCGTGCGTCGATGCCGCGCAGCCAGGCGAACTCGCACTCCGCCGCGGCCTTGAGGTCGCTCGCACTCCAGACGACGCGCGCCTCTGCCGGGATGTATCGCACTGGTTCCCCTCCGTCCCCTCGATCGTACGGGCGGGCCCGGACAGCGTGCCGCGTCACCCGCCCGCGCTGCGTGCTTGCTGACAGACTGGTGGCATGAGCCTCCCGTTCGAGAGCGCGTACCGACACGGCTTCGCCCGGATCGCGGCCTGCACCGTCACGGTCGCGATCGCCGATCCGGCCGCGAACGCCGAATCCGTCCTCGACGCCGCCCGCGCCTGCGATGCCGACGCCGTCGCCGTGGCGGTGTTCCCCGAGCTCTGTCTCACGGGATACGCGATCGACGACCTCGTGATGCAGGACCCCGTGCTCGACGCCGTCGAAGCCGCGATCGCGCGCCTGGTGGCGGCATCCGAGGAGCTCATGACGATGCTGGTGGTCGGTGCGCCGCTGCGCCATCGCAACCGCCTCTACAACTGCGCCGTCGTCATCCACCGCGGCGAGCTGCTCGGCGTCGCACCCAAGTCGTACCTGCCCACCTATCGCGAGTTCTACGAGCGGCGCTGGTACGCCCCCGGCGACGACCAGGTGGGCCAGGACATCCGGGTCGCGCACCTCGAGGCGCCGTTCGGACCCGACCTGCTGTTCGAGGCCCTCGATGTGCCGGGCCTCGTCGTCCACGCCGAGGTGTGCGAGGACGTGTGGGTGCCGATACCGCCGTCGTCTTCGGCGGCGCTGGCCGGCGCGACCGTTCTGCTCAACCTGTCGGGAAGCCCCATCACGATCGCCCGCGCCGAGGACCGCAAGATCCTGTGCCAGTCGCAGTCGCTGCGGTGCCTGGCGGCATACGCGTACGCGGCGGCGGGCGCCGGTGAGTCCACCAACGACCTGTCGTGGGACGGGCAGACGATGATCTACGAGGCCGGCTCGCTCCTGGTCGAGACCGAGCGCTTTCCGGAGGGCCCGCGCAGCTCGATCGCCGACGTCGATCTCGACCGGCTTCGCCAGGACCGCCTGCGCCAGGGCACGTTCGACGACAACCGCCGCTCCGAGCACGCCGACGCGATGTTCCGCACGGTGCACTTCCAGCTCGACCCGCCTGCCCGTGACGTCGGGCTGCGCCGAGCGCTCGACCGCTTCCCGTTCGTTCCCGACGACCCGGCCCGCCTCGCGCAGGACTGCTACGAGGCGTTCAACATCCAGGTGTCGGGCCTCGTGCAGCGCATGGAGGCGATCGGCGGTCCCAAGCCCGTGATCGGCGTGAGCGGCGGCCTGGATTCGACGCACGCGCTGCTGGTGATCGCCCGGGCGATGGACCGGATGGGCCGTCCTCGCAGCGACATCCTCGCGTACACGATGCCGGGCTTCGCGACCTCCGACCACACGAAGTCGAACGCCATCGCCCTGGCCGAGTCCGTCGGGGCGTCGATCGAGACGATCGACATCAGGGATGCCGCGACCGAGCTGCTCACCAAGATCGGGCACCCCTTCGCGGGCGGTGAGCCGGTGCACGACATCACCTTCGAGAACGTGCAGGCGGGACTCCGCACGGACTTCCTCTTCCGCCTGGCGAACCAGAACGGCGGGATGGTGATCGGCACATCCGATCTGTCCGAGCTCGCTCTCGGCTGGGCGACCTACGGCGTCGGCGACCAGATGAGCCACTACGCCGTCAACACCGGCGTGCCGAAGACCCTGATCCAGCACGTCATCCGCTGGGTGATCTCCCACCGCGAGGGCGTCGATGACGCCGAGGCCGCGGTGCTGCAGTCCGTGCTCGATACGGAGATCAGCCCCGAGCTGGTGCCCGCCGGGCAGGACGGCAGCATGCAGTCCACCGAGGACCGCATCGGACCGTACGCTCTGCACGACTTCGCCCTGTTCCACATCCTCCGCTTCGGGATGCGTCCCTCGAAGATCGCCTTCGTCGCCGAGCGCGCCTGGGCGGACGCGGATGCGGGAGCGTGGCCGCCGGGGTTCCCGCCCGAGGACCGCTACGCGTACGACCTCGAGACGGTGACGAAGTGGCTGCGCGTCTTCCTGCAGCGGTACTTCGCCTTCGCGCAGTTCAAGCGATCGGCGATCCCGAACGGGCCGAAGGTCTCCCCCGCCGGCTCGCTGTCGCCGAGGGGCGACTGGCGCGCGCCGTCGGACGGGAACGCCATCGCGTGGCTCGCCGAACTGGATGCCGCACTGCCCGACCTGGCACCGAAAGGGTAACGCTCGCAGCACGGCCCGTTCGGCCTCGCCGGCCGCGGATAGCATTCAGCCATGAGGACCACGGAGCTGTGGGGGCTCGTCGCGCTCGTCGCGGCGGCGACGTCGATATCCGCATGCACCGCGACTCCGCCGGACGCGTCGCCGAGCGCCGAGCCGAGCGCGTCGGCGGCGGGGTGCCCGACCGGAACGGCGGAGGCTGACGGGCTCTGCGTGGCTGAAGGCGCCGAGGCGCAGGAGGCGGCCGATGTGGTTCGATCGCTGTTCGAGTCCGAGTCGCTCGGCTCGGTGATCATCGGCGTGTGGCGGGCGGGTGAGCCTGTGCTGATCGGCGCTCTCGGCGAGACGCTCACCGGAGTACCGGCCACGGTCGACATGCACCATCGCACCGGCAACGTCGGGCACTCGCTCGTCGAGACCGTGCTGCTCCAGCAGGTCGAGAAGGGCACCCTGGCTTTGGACGACCCGCTGTCGGACTACCTCCCCGACCTGCCGTCGGCGGATCAGGTGACGATCGAGATGCTCGCGCACAGCACCTCCGGCTACCAGCAGTACACCGTCGTGCCCGAATTCCAGGCCGAGCTCTACGAGAACCCGTTCGCCCGCTGGGAGATCGACGACGTGATCGCCTACGGCGTCGGCGACGGACCGCAGTACACGCCGGGCACCGACTGGAACTTCTCCGACACGAACATCCTCATCCTCGCCCGGGTGCTGGAGGAGGCGACGGGGACGCCGATGGCCGACCTGGTGCAGGAGGGGATCTTCGATCCACTCGGCATGGATCAGTCCAGCTCTCCGGCCACCGCGCACCTGCGCGAACCCGTGCTGCACGCGTACACCGGGGAGCGCGGCGTGTGGGAGGAGGCGACGTTCTGGCATCCCTCGTGGACGTCGTTCGCGGGCGGCTGGGGTTCGACCCAGGACGACCTGCGCAAGCTCATCGAGGCCGTCGGCACCGGCGCGCTCGTCTCGGAGGAGAGCCACGAGGCTCAGCTGGCGCCGACCAACGTCGGACTCGGTTCGAACACCGATGACCGCTACTACGGGATGGGCATCTCGATCGTGGACGACTGGCTGCTCACGGCGCCTGGACTCCAGGGCTATCACGCCTCCGTCGGGTACCTGCGCGATCAGGAGCTCACGGTCGTCATCTACTACACGACCACGCCCGAATACGACACCTCGAACAGGTCGACGCTCATCTTCGAGCCGCTGAGCGCGATCCTCGCGCCGGAGAACGCGGTCGACCTGGGCTGAGCACCCGCCGAATCACCGGCTAGCGTCGCCCGCAGACGCTGTACAGCCCCTGCACCGCCGGAGAGGCGCGGTGGAAGGATGAGGCCATGGCCAGGCAAGCGACCGTCGTCGGCAGCGGGCCCAACGGGCTCGCGGCCGCGGTCGCACTCGCCCGCACCGGATACGAGGTGCGAGTTCTCGAAGCATCGGCCACGATCGGCGGCGGCGCGCGCACCGCGGAGCTGACCCTGCCCGGGTTCCATCACGATGTCGGCTCGGCGGCGCATCCTGCCGCTCTGAGCTCGGCCTTCTTCCGGGCGTTCGGACTGCGAGAGCGCATCCCGTGGGTGGTTCCCGAGATCTCCTACGCGCAGCCCCTCGACGGCGGGCGGGCCGCGATCGCATGGCGCGATATCGAGCGCACCGCCCGCGGCCTCGGCCGCGACGAGCGCGCTTGGCTGGCAGTTCTGCGGCCGCTCAGCTCGCACCTGGGCGCCGTCGTGGACTTCACCGGTTCTCAGCTGCTGCGGATGCCGCGGCATCCGGTGACGACGCGTGCACTACGGCCTGCGCGTCCTCCAGCTCGGCTCCCGCCTCGGGCGGAGGACGTTCGCCACGGAGGAGGCGAACGCGCTGCTGTCGGGGGTGCTGGCGCACGCGAACACCCCGATGCCGTCCCTGGGCTCCGCGGCGTCGGGTCTGCTCCTCGCGGCGCACGCGCACGCGGACGACGGCTGGGCCTATCCTCGCGGCGGCGCGCAGGCGATCACGGACGCGCTGGTGGCCGACCTGGAGGCCCACGGCGGAGAGCTGGTCACCGATCATGAGGTGACGACCCTCGACGGGCTCGATTGGGGCGATCCGGCGGCAGGAGATCTGCTGCTGCTCGACACGTCTCCTCGGCTGGTGCTGACGCATCCCGATGTTCCGGCGCGGTACGCGCGAGCGATCAGGCGGTACCGCTACGGTCCCGGCGCGGCCAAAGTGGACTTCGCCCTGGACGGTCCGGTGCCGTGGCAGCATCCCGATGTCGCGCGCTCCCCCACGGTGCATCTCGGCGGAACGCGCGCGGAGGTGGAGGCGAGCGAGAACGCGGTGGCGCACGGCCACGTGACCTCGCGGCCGTACGTGCTGGCGGTGCAGCCGTCGGTACTCGATCCCACGCGCGCTCCGGAGGGCAAGCAGGTGCTGTGGGCGTACATCCACGTGCCTTCCGGGTCGAGCCTCGACCCGACCGGCCTCGTGGCCGCGCAGGTCGAGCGCTTCGCGCCGGGGTTCCGCGCCCGTGTGCTCGCGTCGCACGCGGTCACGGCGGCCGAGCGCGCGGCACTCAATCCGGCCGACATCGGCGGCGACATCCTCGGCGGTGCATTCACCCTCGCGCAGGCGATCCGGCGCCCGATCCTCTCGACGGCGCCGTGGCGTACGCCGATCCGCGGCGTCTACCTCGCGTCGGCCGCGACGCCGCCCGGGCCCGGAGTGACGGGCATGCCGGGCTGGTACGCCGCCCGTCAGGCGCTGCGCGACACCTTCGGCGTCCGCCTCGACCCTGCGGACCTGTTCCGGACGTGACGTCGTGGACGGCTTCGCGGCGGTGGATTTCGAGTTCGCTCGGCAGGTGCTGCAACGCGGCATCGCCGCGCTCTACCTCGTCGCGTTCATCTCGACGCTGAACCAGTTCCGGCCACTCCTGGGCGAACGCGGGCTCCTCCCGGCGCCCGAACTGCTCGAATGGGCGTCATCATCCGCACGTGCGCGCCGGCTCCTGGGCCCGACACTGTTCAGCCGGGTGCGGTACACCGATCGGCGCCTGGTCGCGCTGTGCACCGCGGGCATCGTGGTCGCCGCGATGCTGGTGTGCGGAATCCCGCAGCTCGCGCCGCCCTGGGTCCCGATGATCGCCTTCCTGCTGCTGTGGCTCGGCTACATGTCGATCACGAGTATCGGGCAGACCTTCTACTCCTTCGGATGGGAGATGCTGCTGCTGGAGGCGGGCTTCCTCGCCGCGTTCCTCGGTTCGAACGGTGAGCCGCCGCCGACGGTCGTGATCGTCCTGTTCTGGTGGCTCGTGTTCCGGCTCGAATTCGGGGCGGGCATGATCAAGATCCGCGGCGGGCGGGAGTGGCGTGACCTCACCGCCCTGACCTATCACCACGAGACGCAGCCCATGCCGGGCCCGCTCAGCCGCCAGGCGCACCTGCTGCCGCGGTGGTTCCATCAGGGCGAGGTGCTCGGCAACCACTTCGCCCAGCTCGTCGTGCCGTGGTTCCTGTTCGCTCCCATCCTCGGGCTGTGGATCCCCGGCCCCGTTCCGGCGATCGTGGGCGCCGTCGCCGCCGCCATCGTTCTGGCGACTCAGCTGTGGCTCGTCGTCACCGGCAACTTCGCGTGGCTCAACTGGGCGACCATCGTGATCGCGTTCTCCGCCATCGGCCTTCCGGGGATCGGCGGCGGCGCCGGCGGCGACGCCGCCCCCGGCGATGACCCGCCATGGCGGATCGACGGCCTGCCGCTGCCGTGGCTCATCGTGACCGCCGCGGTCGGCGCGCTGTACGTCGTGCTGAGCTGGCCGGCGCTGCGCAACCTGTTCGCGCGGCGACAGCTGATGAACGCGAGCTTCAACCGCTGGCAGCTGGCCAATGCCTACGGCGCCTTCGGCACGGTCACGAAGCAGCGGATCGAGATCGTCGTCGAGGGCACCATGGACGACGATCCGGATGCCGGCACGTGGATCGAATACGCATTCAAGGGCAAACCCGGCGCCCTGGGCCGCATCCCGCGTCAGTTCGCGCCGTACCACCTGCGCCTCGACTGGCTGATGTGGTTCCTTCCGCTCGGACACTCGCTCGAGGACTGGTTCACGTGCGTTCCTGGTGCGCCTGCTCGAGGCGGATCCGCCGACTCTGCGCCTCCTGGCCGACGACCCGTTCGCCGGGCGGAAGCCGCGGTGGGTGCGGGCCGTGTCGTACCGCTACCGATTCACGACGCGCGCGGAGTTCCGCGAGTCCCGCGATCGCTGGTACCGCGATCGCCGACGCCTCGTGATGGGTCCTGTCGCACTGCGACACTGAACGTACTGGAAGAATGGGCCGGTGAAACTCCTCGTTGCGGCCCTGGATGCCGAACTCGTCGCGTTCCCGTCCGAGCTCCCCGGCTTCGATCGACTGATCACCGGCCCCGGCAAGATGCAGGCGACGTATGCCCTGACCCGTGCGCTCGATGCCGCAGATTACGACGAGATCGTCGTCGTCGGAACCGCCGGCGCAATCGATGCCGGCCTGGACGGCACCGTGTATGAGATCGACGCGGCGATACAGCACGATGTGACCGACATCGACGGCATCGTCGGCCAGCACGTGTCGCTGCCGAGTCGGGTGGAGCTCGGTCGCGAGGGCGTCACGATCGCGACCGGAGATCATTTCGTCGACGACGCCGAGGCCGTCATGGTGATCCGCCCCCTCGGCGCCGGGCTCGTGGACATGGAGACGTACGCGTACGCGTGGGTCGCCGCCCAGTTCGGCGTGCCGATCCGCGTGATCAAGGCGATCTCCGATCGCGCGCAGGACGATGCGATCACCGACTGGCGCACCGCGGTGACCGCGTGCAGCGTGCAGCTGCGGGACTACATGCGCGTCGAGTACGGGGTCTAGCCGTCGGGTCGGTCAGGAGTCGGAGTCGTCGGCGCGTGCGAACAGCATCCGCAGCACGAAGAAGACGATGACGGCCACAATCGCGACGACGACGACTTTGCCGATGAACCACAGCAGCGAGAACACGATGTCCACGAGGAACCAGGCGATCACGACCGCCACGATGACGCCGACGATCGTCCAGATTGTGCCTCTGTTCATCCGTCCAGCCTAGGACGCCGCTCGGGCGGGGTGACACGGGCCGACATCTCCCACCGAGGCTGGAATCGAGCCGTCAGACGGCGACGGCGACTTCCTGGCGGATGACGCTCGGACCCTGCGGAGTCGCCTCGACGAGAAGCTGCGCGGGAAGCTGCTCCTTCATCGCCGCGACATGGCTGATCAGTCCCACGGTGCGTCCGCCCTGCCGGAGCTCGTCGAGTGTCCGCATGGCGAGCTCGAGCGTGTCGTCGTCGAGCGACCCGAATCCCTCGTCGATGAACAGGGTGTCCAGCTTCACCCCGCCGGCTCGCGCGGTGACGACCTCGGCGAGCCCGAGCGCGAGCGCGAGCGACGCGAGGAACGTCTCGCCGCCGGAGAGCGACTGGGCGGGGCGAGCCTGACCGGTGTGCGCGTCCATGATCTCCAGACCCAGGCCGGATGCCGCGCCCCGGGCGGCGCGGGCGTCGGTGTGATGCAGCCGGTAGCGCCCCGAAGACATATCGTCGAGCCGCAGATTCGCCGACTCGACGATCTCCTCCAGCTCGGCCGCCAGCACGAACGACTCGAGTGTCATGCGATGCGTGTTCGGGGCCTTTCCCGCCACGGTGTTCGCGAGGCGCTCGATGACCGCGTGATCGCCGGCCAGATCCGCGATCTCCGCCTGGGCGGCGACTGCCCGCTCCAGCAGGTCCCGAAGGCGCACCAGGGTCTGGGAGGCGTGGGCCGCGGCATCCACGGTCGTACTCCACCGCTCACGCGCGTCCGCCAGAGCAGTTGCGGTGGCGGTGAGGTCGACGGGCGCTTCGGGAGCGCCGGCGAGCTCGAGCTCGAGGTCGCGCAGCCGGTCCTTCTCCGCGCGCAGTGCCGCATCGAACTCGCGGATGCGCTGGTCGAGCGCGGCGCGCGCCTCTGCATCGCGCAGCGCGTCGACCGCCTCGGTGACACCGTCGAACGCGGATGCCGCGACCCGCGCGTCGCGGTCGGCTGCGGCATCCCGCGCCGCCGCATCGCGGACGACAGCGTCGGCGTGCGCCTCCGCGAGAGCCTGCGCAAGGTCGCGCCGGCGCGTCGCATCCGCGATGCGCTCGGCCACCGTCGCGAAGTCGCCACGCGCGGCGTCGACAGCGCGCCGGGCCGCCCCGGACTGCTCGGTCAAGCCGTGCCATGCTCTCGCGCGCAATGGCGAGGTCGGCGGCGAGCCCCTCGCGCTCGGCGGCGGCAGCGGCGTCCGCGTCGGTCAGCTGCAGACGCTGCGCGGCTAGCCGATCGCGGGCGGTGGCGGCATCGCGCGCGGTGGCGACGGCATCCTTCGCGTCGGCCCGGGCTGCGGAGAGGACAGCCACATCGGCTCCTCCGGCGCGCGCCGAGGCGTCCGCGAATGCCGACCGGACGACGCGGGCGGCGTCGGAGGCCGCGCGCTCTGCGGTGGCCGCGGCATCCTTGATCGCCTCGGCGGCGGAGAGATGGTCGTCGGTGACCGGCTCATCGGTGGCGTCGGCCGGGCGCGGATGCTCGGTCGAACCGCACACCGTGCACGCCTCGCCCTCGACCAGCGCGGCCGCGAGCTCGGCGGCATGGCCGGCCAGTCGCCGTCTCAGCAGGGCGGTGACGGACGCCGGCGGCACGCTCGAGCTCCTGGAGGGCGGCTGCGTGCGCGGACTCCGCGTCGCGCTGCGCTGCGGCGAGCCGCTCGGCCTCGCGGGCAGCCGTGAGGCGAGCGGTCGTCTCAGCTGAGCCGGGCCTCGGCCGACTCGAGTGCACCCGCGGCGGCGGTATGTCCTGTCAGTTCGGCATCCAGCTGCGTCAGGCGCTCGGGCAGCCCCTGTCGGGCGGCGTCGATGCGCACGAGCAGCAGTTCGAACTCCTCGATGCGCCCGCGGGTCTCGGTGAGCGCGGTGTCGCTCTCCGCAAGCCGGTGCTCATGTTCGAGCGCAGCGGCGGCCACGGCGAGCTCGCCGGTCAGGGCCTCGATCCGCGCGGCGAGCGCCGCAGTCTCGGCGCCTTCACCGGTCGCGACCCACGCGGCGCGCGCGGCCGACTCGACGTCGGCGGCGGCGGATGCGAGCGCGGTCGAGACGCGCGGTGGACTCGATCGGAGCCCGCAGAGCTTCGGCCGCATTCGCGCGTTCCAGAGTCTGCCGGTCGACGGCGATGGAGTTCGCGCGAGCCTCGAGGGCCGCCATCGCCGAACGCGACACCTCTCGCGCCTCCTGCTTGTCGCGCAGAGCCTTGGCCGCGGTGTGGGCGATCTCGGCCGCCCGATGGGCCGCATCGGCGGCATCCCGCTCACGCGTCAGCGTCTCGGCGCGATACGCCGCGCGCTGGACCGCCCGCTCACCCGCCTCGAACCGGTCGGCGACCGTCGCAGGGCTGCTCGACGGCTGTTCCGTGCCTTCGGTGTCAGCGGCCTCGCCGGCGAGTCCGTCGGCCCCGATGAGACGATCAGCCTCTCCGAGAAGAAGGAGGACGCCATCCGCCGCGGCGGCCAGAGCCCGTTCGGCATCCTTGCGTCGCTGCTCGAGCGCGCTCTGGTAGTCCTCGTACGTGCGCGTGCCGAAGAGCTTGCGCAGCAGGCGCTGCCGATCGTCGTTCTTGGCGAGCAGGAACTCGGCGAAGCGTCCCTGCGCGAGCAGGATGACCTGAAGGAACTGCTGCTGGCTGAGCCCGAGGATCTCGTCGAGCTCGCGAGCGACGTCGACCGGCCGCGCCGCACGCCCGACCCAGCTGCCGTCGACGAGCTCGTCGAGCTGCGCGCGGTGCGGCTCGGTGGTGAGACCCGTGCCACGCTGCTTCGGGCGCTCGTACTCCGGCGCGCGGGTGACGCGCCAGCGTCTGCCGGCGGCGCTGAACTCGACCATCACGCTCGTCGGGTCGTCGGGCGCGCAGTGGTCGCTGCGCAGTCGCTTCTCGGCGCCGTCGTAGCGGGGCGCGCCCCCGTACAAGCGCGAAGCAGACGCCGTCGAGGACGCTCGACTTGCCCGCGCCCGTCCGCCCTGCGATCAGGAAGATCCCGTCGGCCGCGAACGCATCGAAGTCGACGATCTGGCGCTCACGGAACGGCCCGAAGCCTTGGAGTTCGAGTCGGTGCAGTCTCACGCGGTCGCCTCCACGAGCGACCGCTCGTCGATGACGTCGCGGATGACTTCGGCTTCGCGCTCGGACGCCCCTTCGCCGTCGCGCACATGGGTGAGGAAGGCGTCGACCAGTTCGGCGTCGCTGCGTGCGGCCCGAACCCGCCGCGAATACGTCAGGCCGTCCGTCCCGCGAATGCCTTCGGGCGTGTGCATGACTGTCGCGCAGAACGTGAACCGGCTCTGCAGACGACGCATCGGATCGAGCTGGGGTGTCGCGTCGGTGTACTGCGCGCACACCCAGGCGTCTTCGAACTCGGCGAAGCGCTCATCGGTGAGCAGCTCGTCGAGCGAGGCGCGGATGGTCTTCAGCCGGCGCGGCACCGGCAGATCGAGCCAGGTGACGGAGGCGAGGCCGACTGCATCCAGGTCGATCAGCCACGAACCGCGTGGCTTGCCCGCCTCTCCGAAGCTGTAGTGCAGCGGAGCACCCGCGTAGCGCACCCGCTCGGAGAGCTGCTGTCGCCCGTGGATGTGACCGAGGGCGATGTAGTCGGGTCCCTCGAACGCGGAAAGCGGGACGACGTCGAGGCTGCCCTGCCGGATCTCGCGCTCGACTCCGGGGGTGGCTTCGACGCCGGCGGCGAAGCAGTGCGCGATCGCGACCGAGCGTCCGCCCCGCTCGGCCAGGTCGCTGCGGACGAGACCCAGGACGTGCTCGATGGTCGCACGCTGCGACCGCAGCTCGACGTCGGGCCACAGGTGTCGCACGAGCGCCGGCTCGAGGAACGGGATGCCGTAGAAGTGCACCGGACCGTGAGCATCCTCGACCGTGATCGGCGTGCCGGCGGACAGCGGATCGGTGACGACGTGGATGCCGTCCCGCAGCAGCGCGGACTGGAAGCCGAGCCGCGCCGCCGAGTCGTGGTTCCCGCTCGTCACGATGATCCGGGCACCGCTCGCGGAGAGGGCGCGGAGCGTGTCGGTCAGGAGCGTGTAGCACCCGGCTGCCGGGGCAGCCGAGTCGAAGATGTCTCCTGCGACGATCACGACGTCGACGTCGTGATCGCGCACCTGGACGGCGAGCGCGTCGAGCACACCGCGCAGCGCATCGAGCGTGGCGTGGCCGTGGAACGACCGCCCGATGTGCCAGTCCGAGGTGTGCAGGATGCGCATGATGTCACGGTACGGGCGCCGTGCGACATCGCCGCCGAGGCGGGCGGGCGGTTCGCTCAGCGCGAAGCGCGAACCGCCTCGTCCGGTGCGCAGCGGATTCGGATACCCGCACCGGATTCGGATGCGCCGCGACCGCGGCATCCGATTCTGGTGACGATGTCCGGATGCGGCGGCCACTCGCGCGGTCAGGTCGGGCGGACCTTCTTTCGGCGCCGGGAGCTGAGGTCGACGATCGAGATGAGGAACGCGAGAGCGACGAAGATAGCGACCGCGGTCATGCCGTAGGCGTAGGCGTCGTGGTACACGACGATGTCCGGTGCGCTCCCGCCGCCCTCCCGGTAGATCGTCGCATAGAAGAGCGACAGTGCGACGGCCGTGCCCACGGAGGTGCCGATCCGCTGACCGAGCTGGCCGATCGAGCCCGCGATCCCGCCCTGCTTGACCGGGATGTCGCCGAGCGTCAGAGTCTGGTTCGGAGACATCACGAGTCCGCCTCCGATCCCTCCGATCACCATGACACCGGCCATCACCCAGGCGACCCACTCGGCGGGAACGAACAGGGCGGCGGCCGCAAGGCCCACGACGCAGGCCAGCACGCCGATCAGACCCCACACGACGACCGGACGACCGTACGTGCCGACCAGGTTGCCGCCGATCCACGAGAACACCGCGCTCGCCAGGGCGAAGCCGATCGTGACCATGCCCGCGTAAACCGGTGCCAGACCCACACCGGTCTGAAGGAACAGGGTGGTCAGCAGGAACAGTGCGGGCAGCGCGGTGAAGTACGCCGCTATCAGCAGGGTGCCGTTGCGGAAGGACGAGATCCGGAACAGGGCGAAGCGGATGAGCGGCTGCTTGCCCCTGCCCTCGTAGTGCCGCTCCCACGCGACGAACGCGCCGGCGAACAGGACGAACGCGACCAGCAGCCACCATCGGCGCGGGTCATCGTCGGGCGAACCGGTCGTGAACAGGAACGGCCACATGAGCGAGAGCACCGCAAGGCCGAACAGGAGCACACCGAACAGGTCGAACGACAGCGCCTTGCGCGAGCGCGTGCGGGTCTTCGGCAGCACCCACACCGCGAGCGCGATCGCGATGATGCCGAGCGGCACGTTCATCCAGAAGATCAGCCGCCACCCGTCGGTCGGGCCGCCGACGAGAATCAGCAGGCCGCCGATCGTCGGGCCGAAGGCGGTCGCGATGCCGATCGTCGCGCCGAAGAGGCCGAATGCGCGTCCGCGCTCCTTGCCCTGGAAGAGCTGCTGGATGAGGCCGAGCACCTGCGGCATCTGGATGCCGGCCGCGACTCCTTGCAGGAGACGCGCGACCATCAGCATCAGCGGGCTGATCGCGAGGGCGCAGAGCAGGCTCGTCACGGTGAACAGCGAGAGGCCGACGATGAACAGCGCACGCCTCGAGCGCTGGTCGCCGAGTCGCCCCATCGGAACCAGCACGAGTCCGAAGGTCAGCACATAGCCGGACACGATGAGCTGGAGTTCGGTGGAGCCGGCCCCGAGAGCCGATTCGATCGACGGCAGGGCGACGTTGACCTTCGACAGGTCGAGGATGGTGATCCCCGCAACCGCGACGCAGACCCAGAACGCCCGCCACCGCTGCGGCGAGGTCAGCACGATCTCGGTGGTGGGCGGGTGGGCCGTCTTGCCCTGCCCGGCGGGGTGTGAGCCGTTCGGGCCGGGCGGTGTGGCCGAGCCCGCCGGGCGCGTGGATGCAGGGGCGCCCGGGGACGCGTTCGCGGGGGCGGTATCCGACATCGTTTCCCAGGGTATCGGCGCGGTGCTCGGCGGGGGCCGGGGCGAAGTCGATCGGTGCCGGTCGCTTGGCGCGAGAGGATGCCGTGGATCTGCGGTTTCAGCCTTCGATCCGCGGATCAGGCGGCGTCGGCGGGCTCGATCCGGATCAGGCGGAACTCGTGCCGGCGCAGCATCCGCAGGATCGTCGAACGCGCACTGCCGTACGCGCGCAGTCCGTCCTCGGCGGACAGCGGTTCAACGCCGAGGATGCGGTACGTGCGTCCGCGATGGACGATCTCGCCGCCGCCGGCGACGATGTTGCGGTACCAGTTGACCTGATCGCCGTAGGTCAGCTCTGCGACGAGGCCGCCGGCCGTCTCGGCAAGGATCACGGGGGTCTCGAAGATTCGACCGCTCTTGCGTCCGACGTTGCGGACGAGCGAGAACGGGCCGCGGCCGCTCTTGGCGAGGCGCACGGCAAGGGGATTGAGCGTGCGATTGAGCACCTTCAGGAATCCCGCCTTGAAGCGACCCATCAGCGTCCCTCCGATCCCTCTGCACGCGCGGTCAATCCGCTCTGCTCATGATGTCGGAGCCCCTCCTACTCTGGAAGCAGTTCGGGAGACGTGCCCACTCCTCCCCGAGAGAAAGGGCACGTCGGTGACATCTGCTCCGATTCGAGCCGGTCGCGAAGCGGCTGACCGCGCCGACGCGCGAGTCCGCCTAGCCTCGGAGATGATGAACGACATCACGCCCTTCACCTACGCGGGTGCGACGCTGATCGTCGAAACCACCGGGATGCCCGCGACAGGGGCCCTCGGCACCGAACAGCGGCCGACGGAACTGCCGAACTCGCGAGGCGTGCGCGCAGGAATGCGCCACACACCGACGGTGAACATCGGAGGCCGCGACGCGCCAACCGAGGGCACGGACGGCGGCGCAGCGACGTCCCCGATCTACATTCTGATTCATGGCATCGGCATGGGCCGGACCATCTTCGCCGGCCTGATCGAGCGCCTGAACGATCCCGGCAGCACCGACGAGCGAACCAGCTCCGGCGATCCAGACGGCACCGGCAAGGGAACCGGCTCCGACGAGCGCACCCGCTCCGACGACGTCACGCGGTCGAGCTCATCGGTGAAGACCATCGCATTCGACCTGCCGGGTTACGGAGAAGCCCCCGAGCCCACGCGCACCCTCACGGTGGAGCGCACGGCCGACCTCGTCGCCGCTTGTCTCCGCAGCCGAGATACCGGCCCCACCGTGATCGTGGGGCACTCGATGGGAACCCAGGTCGCCGTGGAGATCGCGGCCCGGCATCCGGCACTGGTCGAGCGACTCGTCCTCATCGCACCCACCGTCAATCCTCGCGAGCGCAGCGCTGCGCGGCAGATGCTGCGGCTCGCGCAGGACCTCTTCGTCGAAAGCCCGCGCGTCATCTACGTGGGCGCCAGGGAATACCTTCGCGCGGGGCCGCACCTTCGGCGCAAGTTCCGCGCGATGCTCGCGCACCGGCCGGAGGAGAGCTACCCGCGCGTCGGCGTACCCGCACTCGTGCTCCGCGGTGAGAACGACTTCGTCTGCTCGCGCGAGTGGTGCCGATTCGTCGCCGCTTCGCTGCCCGATGGACGTCTCGCCGAGGTCCCGGGGCACGGTCACGAGACGATGATCCGGGATGCCGCGCCGGCAGCGGGGCTCATCCGCGCCTTCGTTGCGGAGGGCTGAGCTACAAGGGCTTCCGAGCATGACCGAGCGCAGGGATCGGTGCGGAAGCTGACCGCGAAGTGCACCGATTCCGGCCCTCGATGCGCGCTTTCCTGCCATCCGGCGTGGATCCGGCAATGTCGGAACCCCCGCCTACGTTGGAACCATCGGAACCTACGGAGGAAACATGCTTTCTATCGTCAACGCAGCCGAAATGCAGTTCCGTTACGAGACCGAGTCACGCGGTCGGGAGCACGCGCTGCTGGCATCGATCCGGGAACGTCGCGCCGCAGAGACCGCCCGCGTCGCCGATGTGGTGGCGGCGCCTGCGCGCCTCGCGACGCTGGACGAGGCCCGTCGCGTCGCGCCGCGTGCCGCGCGGGCGTCCTGGCCCCGGCCGATCGGGATCGACACCTGCAGCACCGCTGCCTGCGCAGTCGCATAACGGATCAACTCGCCTGGACGACGTCGGACGTGGGTATCTCACCCACGTCCGAGTTCGTTCAACAGCTCGCGCGTCAGACGCCACCGCCGCCGGAGGTCGGGTTGGCCTTTCCTGCCAGGCGCTGACGATCTTCATCGGTCATCTGGATGCCGGCATCATCGAGGCGCTGTCTCAGTACTTCCGCATAGCGATCATCGGATTCACCGCCGAGATCTGCGCGCGTCTGCGCGACGATCCCCTGGATCTGCTCCTGCGTGGTCGTCGAATTCTGGTCGAGGAGCGGTTCGTCCTGAACGTTCGACGCATCGCCGGACTCGTGGTGCACCTCACCACCGACACCTGCGTCGCTCCGCTGCTCGGCAGGGCCGGGTTGCACCCCATCCGCCTCGCTGTTGTCAGGGTAGTTGCCGCCCGGGTCATCGAACTCGTTCGACGTGCCCGACATCAGGAGTCTCCATCGCTGAGGTCGTCGTCCGCGATCAGGTCGGGATCAGAACCCTGACCGGCCGCGTCACCCTCGACTCCGCCATCGGCCGTTGCATCGGTTCCATCGGGCGCGTTCGGGGGAAGCCCGGAATCCGACAGGCCAGGCGAGCTGATCGAGTCCGCGTTCCGCTCGGCCGTCTCGCGGTCGGCGACCTCACCGCTCTCCCACCCGCCGGCAGGATCCGCGTTAACCGCGGCCTCCGGAAGATATCCATCCGTGCTCATGACGTCTCCAATCGACGTCTCCACACTCCCTGTCCGGGCGCATCCGCACCAGGGGTTGACGCATGCGAGCCCCCCGGCTACGCCCGTGCTACGGAGCGGGATTGGTGCCGGCGGCTCGGGCGGAAGCGCTGCGGTCCTTTGAGATCGCCTGCCCGATCAGCTGGCCGCCGCTGGTCGTCAAGGCGCGTCTCCACGGCAGCATCCCCTCGATCTCGATCTGGATCGACATGGAGAGGATCGTCCGAATGAGGACGATGATCCCGAGGATGAGAGCGTCTTCCATCGACGGTTTCGAGGTGATCGTGCGGATCAGATCGGCGGCGACGAGCACCTCCAAGCCGAGCAGGATCGCTGCGCCCAGAGTGGTGCGAAGCACCGAGAAGGCAGCCTGACCGCCGTCGCCGCGCCGCAGGGAGCGCCAGCCGAGCATCATCGCGATGATGAAGCCGACGATCATCGCGAGCGCACCGATGGCCTCGAACCCCAGTGCGACGATGGTGAAGACAGACTCGAAGTCCACGAGCCTCAGTGTAGGGGTGCGCCTGTGCGCACCTCCGACTAGACCGCCGCGCGCCGCTGCAGGATCGCTTCGCGCTCCGGGTGCTCCGAGAACCAGTCCGCGACGTACCAGCACACCGGGATCACCTGGCGGTCGCCGTGATTCTCCAGCACCTTCGACTGCGCGATCCACGAGCTCTCCGGCGTACCCGTGTCCGCGGAAGGTCGGCACGGTGTAGGCGCGGGTCATGACGACCGTGCGTCCGTCGTCGCGATAGTCCAGCACGCTCACGAGGTCGTCTCCGCGGTGAAGCGTGTAGCGAGAAGCATCCGGTTCGTGAGTGAAGGTCAGCGATGTCACCTGCATAGGGTACGTCCGTTTCCGGACAGTGGGCGCGAACGCCGCCAGGGTTTCCCCGGTCCGGCTGCCGGTCGACCGAACCTCACTTCGTCACCTCCGTCAGGTCGACGGTGAAGGTCTCGGCGCGCCCACCGGGCGTCGTCACGGTGACGGTGGAGCTGCCCGATCCGCCGGGGAAGACCCGCAGCCGAAGCCCCTCGAGGTAGTCGTAGTCGGGCCGGTCGGTGCGCGCCCCCCAGGGGATCACGGCACCGGGTCGCACATAGAGGGGAACCGAGTCGAAGCCGTGGCGCTCCCGCCGCCACCCGCCCCCTGCGAGCTCCTCCCCGGTCAGCAGGTTGGTCCACGAGCCGGCAGGCAGGTAGAACTCCACGTCGCCGCTCGGGGTGAACACCGGCGCGACGAGGATGTCGGCTCCGAGCATGTACTGCCGATCGAGATAGGCGACGGCGGGATCGTCCGGGAACTCCAGCTGCATCGGCCGCATGATCGGCGTGCCCGCGGCGGCAGCCTCGACGCTCGCCGCATAGATGTACGGCATCAGCTGCATCTTGAGATGGGTGAAGATGCGGGTGATCTCGACCGCCTCCTCGTCGAATGCCCACGGCACGCGGTACGACCCCGAGCCGTGGAACCGGCTGTGCGAGCCGAGCAGGCCGAACGCGGTCCAGCGCTTGAAGACCGCGGCATCCGGTGTTCCTTCGAAGCCGCCGATGTCGTGGCTCCAGTGCGCGAATCCGCTGAGGGCCAGCGACAGTCCGCCGCGCAGCGTCTCTGCCATCGACTCGAACGTGGAGGTCGAGTCGCCGCCCCAGTGGACGGGCATCGACTGCCCGCCGGCGGTCGCGGAGCGCGCGAACACCACCGCCTCCCCCTCCCCCTTCGCCTCGACGAGCACGTCGTGCACCGCCCTGTTGTACAGCTGCGTGTACAGGTTGTGCATGCGCGACGGGTCGGACCCGTCGAAGTAGTCCACCTCGAGCGGGATCCGCTCGCCGAAGTCGGTCTTGAAGCAGTCCACCCCCTGATCCACCAGCGCACGCAGCTTGCCCTGGTACCAGGCGGTCGCGTCCGGGTTCGTGAAGTCGACCAGCCCCATGCCCGCCTGCCAGAGGTCCCACTGCCAGACCGAGCCATCGGGACGCTTCACGAGGAAACCGGATGCCGCGGCCTCGGCGAACAGCGGCGACCGCTGGGCGATATAGGGGTTGATCCAGACGCACACCCGGAGGTCCTTATCCCGCAGGCGGGCCAGCATGCCGTCGGGGTCGGGGAAGACCCGAGGGTCCCACTCGAAGTCGCACCAGTTGAATTCGCGCATCCAGAAGCAGTCGAAGTGGAACACCGAGACCGGCAGCTCGCGCCGCGCCATCTCGTCGACGAAGGATGTGACGGTGGCTTCGTCGTAGTCGGTGGTGAACGACGTCGACAGCCACAGCCCGTACGACCAGGCTGGCACGATCGGTGGTCGGCCGGTGAGTGCGGTGTAGCGATCCAGCACCTGCTTGGGCGTGGGTCCGGCGATGACGAAGTACTCGAGCACTTCGCCCGCGACGGAGAACTGCACCCGCTCCACGGCCTCCGAGCCGATCTCGTACGACACGTGGCCCGGGTCGTTCACGAGGACGCCGTACCCGCGGTTGGAGAGGTGGAACGGCACGTTCTTGTAGGCCTGCTCGCTCGAGGTGCCGCCGTCGGCGTTCCAGATGTCGATCGACTGACCGTTCTTGACCAGGGGACCGAAGCGCTCACCGAGGCCGTAGATGAGCTCGCCCACGCCGAGGTCGAGCTGCTCGTGGACGTACGTGTCCGCGTGCGGAGCGGCGGCGCCGCTGCGGGCGTTGCCGACCACTCCATGCGTCACCTGGGCGTCGTCGGCGACATGCAGGTATGCCTGCGCCTTCAGCCCGCTGCCCGTGACACGCACGCCGTCGACCTCGAATGCCAGGTTCCACGGTGCACCCGGCGTGATCCGCGCGGTGAGCGCGCCGGTGACGAGGACTCCCGCCTCCTCGTCGACGGATGCCGCGCCCACCCCGCCTTCGACAGCGCCCGGCAGGTCGAATCCGCCGTGCCACGCTCGGCCGGTGTGGTGGGCGACGCGGACGCGGATCACCCCCTCCAGGGGCGACGAGAGCGTCACTGTCAGCGTCGCCCGGTTCAGTACGTCGCCGCGCTGGCGGATGACGGCGGTGGGGGCGGTGATGACCAGCCCGTCGCCGTCCGGCGTGGCATCCGTCCTCTCGATGTCGTACGCCTCCTGGGCGTACAGCGCGGTGGCCCCCGGGCGGAGCTGCCAGAACCCGTCAGTGAACTTCATTACTTGACTGCTCCTGCCGTGATGCCCCGGGTGAGGGTGCGCTGGAAGATGAGGAAGAAGATGAGCGTCGGGATGATGCCCAGCAGCGCCGAGGCGCTCGTGGTCGTGACGTCCATGAGCCGGTCCCCCTGCAGGACGCTGATCGCGACGGGCACGGTCTGGTTGGCGTTGGACGCGAGGAACGTCAGCGGGATGAGGAACTCGTTCCACGTCCAGATGAAGAAGAAGATGAGCAGCACCGACAGGGTCGGGCGGCTGATCGGGAACACGACCCGCCACAGGATCTTCCAGCGCCCGGCGCCGTCGATGGATGCGGCTTCGAGGATCTCCTTCGGAAAGGTGCCGTAGACCGCCGAGAGGAGGTAGGTGCCGAACGCCGCCTGAACCACCGTGAAGATGATGATCACCGACCACACGTTGTCGTAGAGACCCACCTCCTTGAACATGTAGTAGAGCGGGTAGAGGAGCGCCTCCTGCGGCAGCAGGTTGGCCATCAGGAACAGCAGCACGATCCACGTGCGACCCCGCACGCGCCCGATGCCGATCGCGAAGGCGTTCAGCATCGAGATGAGCACGGCGAGGACCGCCACGACCCCGGAGATGAAGATCGAGTTCCAGACCTTCTCGGGGAAGTTCACGCGCTCCCAGAAGGTGACGATTCCGGTGAAGTCGAGCGACACGGGCAAGGCGAGCGGGCCGCCGTTGGCGTAGTCGATCGGCGACTTGAACGAGTTGACGAGGATCAGGTAGAACGGCGCGAGCACGGCGAGGGCGCCGACGATGACCAGAGCGAGCAGCAGCCAATCGACGCCGCGCTTCTTGGTCATGCCGCCACGCGCGCGCGGGGCACGCTTGGGTGCTTTCGGGCTCGTGGCGGGCGTGGTGACGAGAACGGTTCCGACAGCCATCACAGGCCCGCCCTTTCTTTGCGCTCCATCGAGTTCTGCACCCGGATGAAGATGATGGAGACGACGACGACGAGGATCGTCAGCACCGTGGCGATGGTCGCGCCGTAGCCGACGTTCCGCTTGGTGAAGAACTCCTGGATGGCGTAGTACGCCGGAACCAGCGTGGCGCCGGCCGGGCCTCCGCCGGTGATGACGTACACGGGGCCGAAGACCTTCAGCGCCGCGATTGTGGAGGTGAGGGTCACGACGAAGATCTCGGGGCGGATGATGCTCATCGTGATGGCCGAGAACCGCTGGAACCAGTTCGCCCCGTCGAGTTCGGCTGCTTCGTACAGTTCCGGATCGACCCGCTGCAGTGCCGCCATGAAGATGACGACCGGGTAGCCGATCTGCACCCAGATGAGCACCACCATCAGCACGATGAGGGCCGAGGGCATCTGCCCCAGCCAGTCGTAGGGCGGGATGCCGAAGATTCCGAGCATCTGGTTGAGCGCGCCGTCCTCGCCGGGGCGCACGATCCAGCCGATCACGATACCGGCGACCACGATGGGGAGGATCTGCGGCAGGTAGTAGGTCGCCCGCAGGAAGCTGCCGACCTTGCCGCCGAACTTGCGGCCGACGACGTCGAACAGGAGCGCGGCGACCAGCAAGCCGATGATCGTCGGGACGACGACCATCGCGAGCACCATCCAGATCGAGTTCGTGAACGACGTCCAGAAGTCCTCATCCGTGAGGAGCTTCTGCCAGTTCTCGAGACCGATGAACTCGGGTTCTCCGACACCGCGCCACTTGGTGAACGTGAGGAACACGTTCCAGATGAGCGGCACGATCACGATCACGAGCAGGAGCACGAATCCGGGCAGCAGGTAGACCCAGTACGCCCCGGTGCCCCCCTTGCGCTGCGGGATGGACGGCTGTTCCGGTGGCAGCTTCACGCGGGCCGGTCGAGTGGCAGTGGACATGGCTCAACTCCAGGAAGGGGGTGGGGACGGCATCCGCACGAGGCACCGCCCCCACCCGCGGATCAACGGAACTCTGCGGTTCCTTCGTCGTACTGCTCACCGAGGTTCGCGTTGGTCGTCTCGACGTCCTGCACACCGGTGACAAGACCCTGCAGTTCCTGCACGAGCACGTCGTAGAAGCCGGGCGCCGGCCAGTCGGGGTAGAACGACAGGCCGTCGTCCTCGAGGATCCCGTTGAACGTGGAGATCAGCTCGGCGCTCTTCTCGTCGGTGATGTCGGCCGAGTCCGCGGCGACGGGGACGCCGCCGTTGTTGCCGATGATCGCCTGGATCTCGGGACGCATCGTGATGTCGATGAACTCGTAGGCGAGCTCCTTGTTGGCGGCGTTCTCGGGGACGACCCAGAGGTTGCCCGACGAGCCCAGCGAGAGTTGAGATTCGGGGAACGCCTGCAGCGACCAGTCGAAGCCGGTCGCCTCGGTCACGAATCGGCCGAACCACCACGAGCCCGACACGAAGATCGGCGACGTGCCGTTGATGAATGAAACACCCGCGTCCTCTGCTTTGACCGACGAGACGTCGGACGCGATGTAGCCCTTGTCGACGTACTCCTGCAGGGTCGAGGTCGCGTAGGTGACCTCGTCGCCCTGCCAGTCGACCGGATTCTCGTACAGCTGGTAGTCGTCGACGAACTGGCGGTCCGCCTGGCTCAGTGCGAGCTGGTACCAGAGCTGGCCCAGGGGGTACTCGGCGCCGGCCTCTGCGAGCGGCGTGATGCCTTTCGCAACGAAGGCGTCGAGCACGTCGACGAACTCGTCGTACGTGGTCGGGATCTCGAGGCCGGCCGCAGCGAAGGCGTCTTCGTTGTAGTACACGCCGACGAACTCGCCATAGTTCGGGATGCCGAACCAGGTGTCGCCGCCCATGACGCCGTCTTCGCTGTACTTGGCCGTGGTCTGCAGCGATGGAGCGAGCTTGTCGGCCCAGCCATACTCCTCGACGGCATCCGAGATGTCGGTGATCAGGCCTGTGCTGGCAAGGAAGCCGGCCGTAGCATTGCCCTTGTTGAACTCCATGAGATCGGGCGCCGCGTCGGTGTCGAGCACCTGGCTCGCGGTCTTCTGGATCTGCTCGAAGGACTTCTCCTCGAACTCGACGGTGGCGCCGGTCTCCTCTTCGAAGATCGTGATGGCTTCGGCCCAGGCCTTGCCCATCGCGCTGTCGGCGCCTTCGTAGTGCCAGAGCTTCAGCGTGTCGCCTGCTTCGCCGCTGTCGCCTGATCCGCCGGCGCAACCGGCGAGCGCGAGGCCGGCGATCGTCAGCGTGCTGACGAGGGCTGTTCCCCGCTTGGTGGTGGTGCGAGTGGTGCGTGCCATCGGAGGCATTCCTTTCTGAGTGACCCGCGTTGGTCGGGACGGTGGTGATGGTATGAAGTTGTGAGGAGGCGTCGAAGCGCTTCGATTCGACGCGAACAGAAAGACCTGGGTCGGCCGGCTCAGTGGGCCGCGCCCTCGCTGAGGGTTGGTTCGGACGGTGACGAGACGGCGACCGATCCGCGTTCGATGTAGGTGGGAGCGATCAGACGCAGCCCCGGCTCCGGCGGGTTCGCGTCGAGGCTGCGGAGAGCCAGCTCGACGGCCAGGTCGCATGAGGCTTCGGGCACGAGGGGCACGGTGTCGAGCGCTGTCGCGAGGATGCCCCCGTCGAAGGAGCCTCCGACTGAGACGATCGAGATGTCCTCGGGCACGCGAAGTCCTCGGTCGGCCAGGTCGGCGAGCACCATCCGATGCGCCTCCTCGGTGCAGTGCAGCACGAAGGCGGTCGCACCCGCCTCGAGCAGGTGCGTCATGGTGCGGCGCGTGGCCGACCGGCTCGTGCGCTTCGTGCCGGTGGTGCCGAAATACATCTCGACCTCGCGCTGCTGCGCCCGCGCTTCGAAGGCGGACCGCACGCGCGGCGGGAAGTTGGACATGTCGTAGCTGACATCGGGGTGACCGATCAGCCCGATCGAGCGGTGACCGGCATCCACCAGCCGATCGACCGCGAGCGCCGTCGCGGCCTCGAAGTCCAGGTCCACACAGACCAGACCCTCGTGGTCGGTGGGCACCCCGATGAAGATGGTCGGGGTGGCGATGGCTCGTGCCAGCGCAACCCGTTCGTCGTCGGGAGCGACATCCAGCACCAGGATCGCGTCGACCAGGCCGTTCGACGCAACGCGGCTCATGCCCGCTTTCGCGTCCTCCTCGGTGAGAAGGAGGATGTCGTAGTCGTTGCGGCGGGCGGCGACAGCGGTCGCGAGCACGAAGGCCATGTGGGTCGGAGCGTGGGAATCCTTGCGAAGCGGTTCGGTCAGCGCGAAGATCTGACTCCGACTCCCGGCGAGCATGCGGGCGCCGGCGTTCGGACTGTAGCCGAGCTCGCGCACGGCCTCTTCGATGCGGCGGCGCGTTTCGGCTGATATCGGCCGCTTGCCGCTCAGCGCGTACGAGACGGTGCTGATCGAGACGCCGGCGGCTTCTGCCACCTCGTTGATCTTCACCATTGCCAACTCCGTCGTCTGCGTGTGCCTCGTCGAAACGCTTCGCGGAAACGCTTCGACAGCGATGGTAAGCGCATCCCAGGCGGATGCGCAAGTGTTTTGATGGATTAGGCAACAAATTTCACCGCGCGCTCCCGCACGTCGCGGTCCGGGGCTCCCGGATGTGGCCAGCCCGCGAATTGAGCAATGTGTAACATTCCGTCACGAAACGAGGGCGGCATCCGTGCGATTTGACGCATTACGACGCAGTCGGTCATAATCGGCTACATGACTGACAACGCACGCTCTCTGTCCGCCTGGGAGGCGAACGGGACTGCCGGCATGATGATGGCCGGTCGCGTCGTCATGTGTTGTCGAATGTGTCGCTGACACGGTGACCCCCGCCGGATTCGCGCGAAGCTTCTGAATCGCCGCGCAGAATCCCCCCGAGCTCCGGCTCGCACGTCGATCACGTGCACCCGGATGCCTCGCACCCCA
This sequence comes from uncultured Actinomycetota bacterium, assembly GCA_963717585.1. Classification (GTDB taxonomy): domain Bacteria; phylum Actinomycetota; class Actinomycetes; order Actinomycetales; family Microbacteriaceae; genus Microbacterium. The sequence goes on from CAVQWI010000010.1 coordinate 416,737, forward strand.
GGTCCGCTCTCGGGCCGAGACAGCACCACAGCCGAACCCGTTCCACGCCGATCCCGGCCAGGGTTCCTTCCGCAAGGACCATCATCATGTCGACCACCGCTCTCCTCGAACGCCCCACGACCGCTCGTCACCTCCGCGCAGTCCCCGCACTCGCGCCGGCCGCCGACGACGCACCTGTCCCCGCTCCGGTGGCCGCTGCGCCCGCCGCGCGCAACCTTCCGCCCGGAACGGCCCCTCGCGGATTCGCCCTCTACGTCGGCATCGACGAAGTGAAGGCCGCGGCATCCGGAGTCTCGCTCGGCGTCCTCGTCGACGCCCTCCGCCGCACCCTGGCCGACCTGGCTCCGGACGCCGAGACCTATGCGACCGTCGCCCTGGCTCCGGTCGGCTCCGGCGGCCGCGACGTCGACGTCGTCCGTCTGGCCCTGCACGAGCCCTCCGCGGTCGCACGCACCAAGCAGGACGAGCCCGAGGACGAGGATCGCGCGCCCGGCGGCGTCGTGGTCGATATCTCTCGCAAGCGCGTGCTGATCGACGGCGAATCCGCCGCGTTCACCTTCAAGGAGTTCGAGCTGCTGCAGTACCTGGTGCTGCGCGAGGGTCGCACGATCGAGCGCGCCGAGCTCGTCGGCTCGCTCTGGCACGGCGCCACCGAGGAGGAGTCGCCCGGCGAGCGCACGATCGACGTGCACGTGCGGCGACTGCGCGCAAAGCTCGGCCGCTACGAGGACATCGTGCGCACGGTGCGCGGCGTCGGCTACCGCTTCGACCGCCACGCCGACGTGTCGATCCGGTACGGACACGGCACGCCCTCGCCCGACCGCTTCTGACGGGGGCGGTTCGGTCGGCGCTACGTTATCGACTGCACCGGCCGCGGCCGCAGATGCGTCATGCCGCCGTCGACATCCAGCGCAGTGCCGGCGGCAGGCGCCTGCCGAGGCGGGGATGTCCGAGCCCCGGGCATAGGGTGTCGGCATGACCTCTCCTCGCGCCGCGGCAGTCGCCGTCGCGCGACGGCAGACCGGCGCCACCCGTGATCCGCGCCCCGACCCCGGACGTCCTCTCGAGACGGAGTACCGCCCTCGACATCCGGTCGATCTCAGACGCACGGTGCTGTACCAGCGACACGGCGGAGGCGACCCGACGATGCTCGTCTCGGGGCAGGTGATCTGGCGGGCCAGCCGCACGCCCGATGGCATCGCCACGCTGGCTCTGCGCGAGGTCTCACGAGGGGTGATCCGGGGAGCGGCGTGGGGTTCCGGCGCCGAATGGGCGCTCGGACAGCTGCCCTCGCTGTGCGGCGCGCACGACGATCCGGGCGACTTCGACCCGCGCCACCACCCCCTCGTCGCCGACGCGCACCGCCGCAATCCCGGGGTCCGCATCGGCCGCACAGACCTGTTCTTCGACGCGCTGGCCAGCTCGATCATCGAGCAGAAGGTCACCGGTATGCAGGCATTCGGCGCGTGGCGACGGATCGTGACGTGGCACGGCGAGCGTGCTCCCGGCCCCACCCCTCGCCCGATGTTCGCTCCGCCGAGCGTCGACGGCTGGCGCCGTGTGCCGTCGTGGTCGTGGCATCGCGCCGGGCTCGAGCCGCCGCAGGCGCGCACCGTCGTCGAAGCGGCGCGCCGCGGAGACGCCATCGGCCGCGTCTTCATGACGGCGACCGACGGCGAGGCGCGGGACCGGGTGCTGCTCAGCCAGCGGGGCATCGGAGCGTGGACCTCCGCCGAGACCCGCATCCGGGCCCTCGGCGACGCGGATGCGGTGAGCGTCGGCGACTACCACCTCGCGCACGAGGTCGGCTACGCGCTCACCGGGCAACGCGTCGACGACGACGGGATGCTGGAGCTGCTCGCTCCGTGGGGCGGCCAGCGCCAGCGCGTCATCCGGCTCATCGAGGTCAGCGGCATCCGCGAGCCGCGCCGAGGGCCGAGGCTGCACCCGGAGGATCACCGGGACCGCTAGTCCTGGCGCCGTGCGTCGAACCCGGCGAGGATGGTGCGCATGATCGAGCAGCTGCACGACCTTCCCGACTCCGTCCTCGGATTCCGCGCGGTCGGCACCGTCGAGGCATCCGACTACGAGTCCGTCGTCGACCCCGCCATCGATGCGACGATCGCGGCCGGCGCACAAGGTGAACCTGGTCTTCGTGCTGGGCGAGGACTTCGAACGGTATTCGATGGGCGCGATGTGGCAGGACGCCCTGCTGGAGGGCAAGCCCGCGCGCAGCTGGGGCCGGATCGCCCTGGTCACCGACCACGCGATCATCGGTGAGATCGTCCACGGCATCGCCTTCCTCCTTCCGTGCGACGTCAAGATCTTCGCCGTTGCCGCACAGGACGACGCGGTCCGCTGGGCGTCGGAGGGTCCGGTGGACGCCTGAGGCGCAGCCCGCCGCCGAACCCGTTGCGGATGTCGGAGGCCGCGACGACACTGTGACCTGCCGCGGCACGCGCGGCTGTCACAGACCGCAGGAGCAGATCATGCCCAGCCTCAACCCCTACCTCTCGTTCAAGAACGAGGCACGCTCGGCGATGGAGTTCTACCAGAGCGTCTTCGGCGGCGATCTCGACGTCTCGACGTTCGGATCGTACGAAGGCATGGCGGAAGACCCCAGTGAGCAGGACCTCGTGATGCACGCGCAGCTCACGACGCCCGACGGCTTCGTGCTGATGGGTGCCGACACCCCGTCGCGCATGGAGTACGTCACTCCCGCCGGCATCTCCGTCTCGGTCAGCGGCGACGACGAGGCGCAGCTCGAGGGATTCTGGAACAGCCTCGCCGAGGGCGGCAGTGTCACGATGCCGTTCGAGGTGCCGCCGTGGGGCGGCCGATTCGGGATGCTGCGCGACAAGTTCGGCATCGACTGGATGATCGCGTACAGCCCGGCGACCTAGACGCCGCAGGCGCGTCGGCGGGACGTTCCCCGCCGCGAGGGTGCGTTCGGCGGGCTGAATATCCGTGCGTGGGCGCAGGAACATACTGGCGCCCGCGGTCACGCTGACCGCCCGACGATCGGAGGCGCCGTGCCGAATGCTCGCTACGCCGCTCCTCTGGACGGCCAGCTGCGGCTGATGACGAAGGTCGCCCGCATGTACCACGAGCGCGGCGCGCGCCAGGCCGACATCGCCCTCACCCTCAACATCTCGCAGGCGAAGGTGTCTCGGCTGCTCAAGCGCGCCGCATCGCTCGGCATCGTGCGGACGACCGTCACCGTGGCTCCGGGCGTGTACGCGGACGTCGAAGAGCGCCTCGAGGCGCGGTTCGGGCTCGCCGAGGCCGTCGTCGTCGACGTCGATCCCGACGCGGACGAGGCCGAGACCCTCGCGGCGCTCGGCGCAGGTGCGGCGGCCTACCTCGACGCGACGCTGAGCGGGAGCGACCGCATCGGCGTCTCCTCGTGGAGCCAGACGCTCCTCGCGATGGTCGATCGGATGCGGCCCTCGCCGTCACCGATCACAGGCGCGATGGCCGGTGGCTGGGTGACCGCGCTGGTCACCGACCTGTCGACCGCTGAGCGGCTCCTCGCCGACTGATTCTCGGCTACGTCAGCGTCGCGACCGCATCGCTCAGCCGCTTGATGCGGGGCTCCAGACTGGTCAGCACAGGCACATCCACGTGCGCGGCGTCGGCAGCACTGGCCATGGACGCCTGCGCGAGCACCACGACATCCGCTGTCGCGGCAGTGCGCTCGATCGCCGCGGCGACGAGCCGGTCGTGGGTCTGCGGTAGCCCGCGGAGACGGCCGCGAACGCGCGTCGATCACCTCGGCGGCGATCTCGGGCGATGCTCAGGCGAGAGCGCGCGCTCGCGGATCAGGGCGGTCGTCGGCGTCAGGGTCGTCGCGAGCGTTGCGAGCACCGCGATCCTGGATCCGATCGAGACGGCCTCATCTGCCATCGCCTCGTCTATGCGCAGCACCGGAATCCCGACCCGCGCGGCGGTCGGGGCGGCGAGATGCGAGATCGACGAGCAGGTGAGCATCACGATGTCCGCTCCGGCGCTCTGGGCGGCCAGAACGAGATCCGCGATGCGCTCGGGAACGGATGCCGCCAGCTCGGGGTCGCCGAGGTCGGCGACGATCTTGTCGTCGAGGTAGTTGACGGTGGTCGCGCTGCCGAGGTGCTCGCGCGCGAGGTCGGCGACCGGAGCGATCACGACCGCCCCGGTGTGCAGGAACGCGATGCGGGGGGTCGGGTCATGAACACTCCTCGTCGTTGCATATTTATGCATGGTTGCCACAACTTGCACGTTCAGCCTAGCCTGTAACGGCATCCCGTGCCCCTGCATCGCGGACCGACCGACGCACCCGAAGGACCACCACTCATGTCTGCAACGACGGCGCTGCGCCCCTACGCGCCCTCGAGCCACTCGGCGCAGCGAACGCCCGATGGGCCGACGGATTCTGGGGCAACATCAGGACACGCACGCGCGAGGTTTCAGTCCCGCGCGATGTGGGACTCGCTGCGGGACCCGGCCGTGAGCCCGGGCCTGGCGCAACTTCCGGATCGACGGCGGGACTCGAGGAAGGATCGCACAACGGTCCGCCGTTCATGGACGGAGACCTCTACAAGTGGCTCGAGGCCGCCATCGCCGAGCTTGAGACTCGATCCCGACCCGGTGCTCGACCGAGCATCGTCGAGTCGGTCGCCTCGCTCATCGCCTCGGTGCAGCGCGACGATGGCTACATCCACACCCTACGCTCATCGCGGCTCGCAACCAGGAGCAGGCTCGGGCCCTGGCCGATCGCTTCAACTTCGAGACGTACAACCTCGGCCACCTGATCACCGCCGGCGTGCGCCACTACGAGGTCACCGAGAAGCACCACACTGCTGGATGTCGCCCGGGGAGCGGCCGCCTTCCTCGAAGACCTTGCGACGAACAGAGCCGGTCGAGCTCGCGCGAAGCGCGATCTGCCCGTCGCACTACATGGCGGTGGTGGACCTGTACCGCGCGACCGGCGACGAGCAGTACCTCCGCCTCGCGGAGGCTTTCGTGCGGGTCCGCGACGACTTCGAGGGCGGCGACGACAACCAGGACCGCCTGCCCGGTGCGAGAACAGGAGGTCGTCGCCGGCCACGCGGTGCGCGCCAACTACCTGTACGCCGGGCTGGCCGACATCGTCGCCGAGACCGGCGATGAAGAGCTCCGGAGTGTGCTCGAGAACCTGTGGACTGATGTGGTGGACACGAAGCTGTACATCACCGGCGGCTGTGGTGCGCTCTACGACGGAGCATCTCGGATGGATATCCGTGAGCAGGACCAGATCAGCCGCATCCACCAGGCGTACGGCCGCGCGTACCAGCTGCCTCACACGACGGCCCACAGCGAGTCGTGCGCGAACATCGGCATGATCCTGTGGAGCGAGCGGATGCTGGCGCTCACCGGGCACGCGCGCTATGCGGATGTCATCGAGCAGATCGCGTACAACGCCCTGCTCGCCGGCGTCAGCCTCGACGGCACCTCGTACTTCTACACCAACGCGCTCCGTCAGGTGCGCGACCTGCCCTACCCGCTGCGCATGCCGGGCGACACCGGTCTGCACCCGGTTCCCGAGCCGCTCGCATCGGACGAACGACTGCGTGCAGCCGTACCTCAGCTGCTTCTGCTGCCCGCCCAACATCGCTCGCACCCTCGCGCGCTTCCACGAGCGAGCCGGCCTCGATCAGCCCCGACGGCCTGTACATCCACCAGTACGGCGGCAGCGACATCCGCTTCTCGCTGCCTTGACGGCCGCACACTGGGGCTGCGCGAGTCGAGCGACTACCCATGGCGCGGGCTCATCTCGTTCACGGTCACCGAAGCGATCGACGGCGGCCTGCCCGCTGCACCTTCGCGATACCGGGGTGGTGCGACAGGCGCCACGCTCACTGTGAACGGCGAGTCCGCTCGACGTTTCTGCCCCGGGCACCTACACGACGATCGATCGCGCGTGGGGAGTCGGCGACGTGGTGGTGCTCGATCTTGCCGATGCCCGTGCGGATGCTGCGCGCCCACCGCCTGGCCGAAGAGGCCACCAATCAGGTCGCCGTGCAGCGCGGACCGTCGTCTATGCCGTCGAGAGCACAGACCTCCCCGACGGGCGTGCACGTCGAGCAGGTGGCCCTGCGGCGCGGGACGAGACTTCAGCCGGTGAGACCGAGCTCGGCGGCCAGACGGATCATCGCGCTCGAGGGCGAGGCGCCGTCCTGCCGGATGTCTCGTCCGACGCGCTCTACTCGGATCTGGCCGACGCCGCCATCGGTCTCGCACCCGCGCGACTGATCCCGTACTTCGCCTGGGGCAACCGCGGCCCGTCGGAGATGTCGGTGTGGCTGCCGGTTCTGTGGTGACGAGCGTGAGACGGGGCGGCCTCCGTCGTCGCGACCTACGTGATCGAGACGTCTCTGCCACTCCCCCGGGTGCCGAGGTGCTCGCCGGCGAGCAGTCCACCGGCACGTTGGTGCGGGTGGCTGGGGAGTCGGACGAGGTCCGCGAGACGGTTCGCGGCCCAGGTCGAGAGCCTCGAGGAGATCCCTCTCACCGTGTCTTCGCCGCTGCCGGGCGCGGTCGGCGATCCGGCGGATCGGAGGCGAGGCGGTCCTGCGCTGCGGTTCCCGCTCGACAACTTCGGGCCGTCGCTGCCCAACCTGCTCGCGGCGGTGGCCGGAAATCTCTTCGAGATCAAGGAGCTCGCGGCGATCAAGCTCGTCGATCTGGACCTGCCGGAGGCGTTCGCCGAGCGGTACCCCGGCCCGGCGTTCGGCGTGGCAGGCACACGCCGGTTGATGAGCCGCCCCGACGGGACAATGGTCGGAACCATCGTGAAGCCGAGCATCGGCTTGTCGCCCGACGAGCTCGCAGGCCTCGTGGCCGAGCTGGCCGACGCCGGTGTCGACTTCATCAAGGACGACGAACTGCAGGGCAACGGTCCGACGGCTCCGCTCGCGGAACGGGTGCGGGCTGTGATGCCGGTGCTGGAGCGCCACGCGGACCGCACGGGGGTCAAGCCGATGTACGCGTTCAACATCACCGACGACATGGACCGGCTCGAGGCCAATCACGAGCTGGTGGTGGAGCGGGCGGGACGTGCGTGATGGTGTGCGTGAATCTCGTCGGGCTCGCCGGACTCGAGTACATCCGGCGGCGGGCGCGCGTGCAGATCCACGGCCACCGCACGATGTTCGGCGCAGTGAGCAGATCGGAGCAGATCGGTCTGTCGTTCCGCGGCCTGGCAGAAGCTGGTGCGCCTCTCCGGCGCAGATCACCTGCACACGAACGGGATCAGCAACAAGTTCTACGAGTCCGACGCCGAGGTGCTCGACTCCATCGCCGCCGTCCGCGACCCCCTGCTCGGACTGACCCCGACCGTGCCGGTGCTCTCGTCGGGCCAGTGGGGCGGCCTGGCACACGCGACCTACGCCGCTGTCGGCACGACCGACCTCCTCGTACTCGCCGGCGGCGGCATCCATGGCCATCCGGACGGATCGGCGGCCGGCGTCCGCAGCATGCGCGAAGCGTGGGAGTCCGCCGCGCGCGGCGAGTCGCCGGAGTCGGCGCTCGAGGCGTCCGAGGCCCTCCGCCGCGCCAGCGAGGTCTTCGGCCCGGTGCGCGGCAGCGTTCGGGCCGGCGCCTAGGCTCGGACCGTGCCGAGACACCGCGCGGCCTTCTACGGCGACGACTTCACCGGGAGCGTCGATGCCCTCCTGCAGTTCGCCCGCCGAGGCTGGACCGGGCGGCTCTTCGTCGGGCTGCCGGGCGCCGACGCACTCGCACGCGCCGCCGATGAGAGCGACGTCGTCGGCATCGCCGGGATCGCCCGTTCGCTGCCGACAGCCGATCTCGAGGCCGAAGTCCGGCCGGTGCTCGAGGCGCTGAAGTCGCTCGAGCCGGACATCGTGCAGTACAAGGCCTGCTCGACCGCCGACTCCTCGCCGAGCATCGGCAGCATCGGACGGGTCGTCGAGATCGGCCGCGACGTGTTCGGCGAGCAGGCCGTCCCGCTCGTGTTCGCCCAGCCGGACTTCGGCCGCTATACGCTGCTCGGCCAGCACTTCGCGGCCGAGGACGGCATCGTGTACCGCCTCGACCGCCAGCCCACCATGTCGAAACACCCGGTCACGCCGATGACCGAGCCCGACCTCGCGGTGCACTTCTCGCACCAGACCGACCTCCCGATCGATGGCATTCCCCTTCCGGCATACGGCAACCAGGACGGCCTCGAGCTCTCCAGCCGGCTCGCCCGATCCGATGCCGCTGCCCTCGTTCTGGATGCCGCGCTCGACGAGCACCTCGAACTCATCGGTCGTGCGCTGGAACGTCTGAATGCTCCCGTGTTCGCGATCGGCTCCGGCGGGCTGAGCCTGGCCATCGCATCGCAGGAAGGCGCCTCGGTCGCTCTGCCGGACCACGGCGGCTCCGCCGGCCCGGTGCTCGCACTCTCGGGGAGCCGCTCCGCGCAGACACGTCGGCAGATGGATGCCGCGGCCGGTGCAGGCTGGTTCGTCGAGCCGCTCGAACTCGACGCGTCCCGGTCAGCGGCTCAGCTGGACTGGGTGCTGTCGGCCCTGCGCGCCGGTCGCAGCGTCGCATTGAGCTCGGACGACGCGAACACGGCCTCAGTCGTCGGCCGGCCCGTTCTCGAGGTCGTCGCCGAGGCGGCGGCCGCGATCGCCGGCGGGGCTGCCCGGGCGGGTGCGACGCGGCGAGTCATCGTCTGCGGCGGTGACACGTCGAGCCGTGTCACGAGACTGCTCGGCGTCGAGTCGCTTTCGATCGCCGCCAATCCCTGGGGCAACATCGTGCTGCTCACCGCTCGCGCGGACGACCCCGCGATCGACGGACTCGAGCTCCTCCTCAAGGGCGGTCAGGTCGGGGGCGTGGACCTGTTCGACGTCATCCGCATGCGCGGCGACGGTCGGCCGTAGGCTGAGCACATGTCAGAACTTCGCACCGGCTGGCCGAAAGGCCGCTTCCAGTGGCTCTTCGGGACGATCCTCATCTTCGTCCTGGGCGTCGTGTTCGGTCTCATCTGGGGCCAGCTGTGGATCGGCCTGGTGCTGGCCGGTGCGGTGTCGATCGGATGGCTGATCGCCTACGAGTCGTGGCGCGGCCGCCACGTCGGTCTCGACGACCCCGACGACAACGGCGCGCAGCTCTAGTCCCGCTGCCGACGACGGCTCGAGTCCGGATCCGGAACGGGTCGCACGACGCGCATCGCCGGCGACCGTCCGACCGGGAGCCGGGATGAGGCTCCCGCGCACCTAGACTGGTCGCCGTGTCGCACCGATGGATGCCCCTCGGAGCGATCGGCCTCTCGGTGGTCCTCTGGTCGGCCGCCTACGTCGTATCGGGATGGGCGCTGGAAACCGGCTCCCCGGCCGTCCTCTCCGTCGGCCGCTTCGCGATCGCCCTGCTCGTGCTCGTCCCGCTGGCCGCGCGTCGCCCGGGTTTCCTGCGGACGCTCCGCCAGCCGCGCACGATCCTGCTCGGACTGACCGGCGTCACGCTGTACTACTCGCTCTCGAACATCGGACTGCTCTTCACCACGCCCGGCACGGCGGCCCTGACGGCGGCATTCCTGCCGGTGCTGACGGCCGTCGCGGCCGTCAGCATGATCCGCGAGCGCCTGTCGGGTCGCACGTGGGTGGGTCTCGCGCTGGCGACCACGGGCGTGGCCGTGGTGGCGGCATCCGGATTCCGCGTCGATCTGGGCGTGGTGCTGAACATCATCGCGCTGGCGTCCTACGCGATCTACACGGTGCTGCTGCGCCGCGACGCCGGCCGCCATGACGCCCCCGACGCGCTCGTGCTCGCCACGGCGACCGGCGTCTGGGGAACCGCGCTGATGCTTCCGTGGCTCGGCTGGGAGGCGATGACCGGAACACTTGCAGTGCCGAGCGATCCGCGCGGGCTGCTCAGCATCCTGATCCTGGCGCTGGTCGTCACAGCTCCCACCCTGGTGCTCTTCAACTACGGCGCGGAGCGCCTTCCCGCCGCCGTCTCGGGTGTGGCGACCGCCGCGATCCCCGCGCTCGGCTACGGCTTCGCGCTCCTGATGGGCGAGCCGCTCGATCCGATCAAGGGGGTCGGAGGGGCGATCGCTCTCGCGGGGGTGCTGATCGCCACCCTCGCCACACCCGACGTCGAGCCGAGCCCGCCCGGGTCGGGGCTGCCCGAGCCCGCCGAGCTCGCCACCGGTCCGCACTCGGTGCAGCGGCATCCGGACCGGCGCTGACCTGCACCCGCCTCCGGTGGGTTGTCGCATCAGCCCCAGAGGGTGAGCTTCTCGGGGTTGCGCATGATCCACACATCGGAGATCCGATCGCCGCGGACACCCAGCGTGATCACGCTGTGCGGGGCACCGTCGAGTGTCACCAGGAAGCCCAGCCCGTCGGCGGTCACCGTCGGCGAGACGTGGGCGTCCGGGGCGAGACGCGGGACGCCGAGCAGGAACCGCGCGACCCGGTCGGCGCCGACGACCGGTCGCCGTGCGGCCGAGACGAATCCGCCGCCGTCGCTGTGCAGAACCGCCTCGGGATCGAGCACTCCGATCAGCGAGACAAGATCGCCTCTCGCGCACGCGACGGCGAACGCCTGGGCGAGCGCGTCGTGCGCCTCGCGGGATGCCGCGCCCGCGCGCCGCTCACGGATGTGCCGTCGCGCCTGCGAAGCGAGCTGACGGCAGGCATCCGGCGATCGGCCGACTGTCTCGGCTACCTCGGCGAACGGCATCGCGAAGACATCGTGGAGCACGAACGCCACGCGTTCGGCCGGTGTGAGCGACTCGAGCACGACCATCAGCGCTGTGCTCACCGAATCGTCCAGGGTCACCCGCTCGAGAGGGTCATCGGCCGCGGATGCCGCGAACGCCGATGTCGCCGGGAGCGGCTCGGGCAGCCACTCCCCCACGTACCGCTCGCGTCTGGCCCGGGCGGAGCCCAGCATGTCGAGGCACACCCTGCCGGCGACCCGGGTGAGCCACGCGGCGGGATTCTCGATGGCAGCGCGCTGATCCTCCGAGAGGCGATACCACCGCACGTACGTCTCCTGGACCGCGTCCTCGGCGTCGGCGACCGTGCCGAGCATGCGGTAGGCGAGCCCCATCAGCTGGCGCCGCTCGGCATCGAGCTGGTCGACGCGATCGGGCATCGGCTCGTCCATGCGGCATCCTCTCGTCCTGTGCACTGTACGACGATGCAGAGCGGCGGTCTGTGAGTCACCGGCCTCACATTCGGCGGTGGTTCGTCGTCGGAGGAGTGTGAGCATGACACTTCGACGCCTGATCCTCTGGGTGACCGCCGCGATCGGCGCCTTCGTGGGCGTGTGGGCGGCGGGATTCCCGCAATCGTTCTACGAGTCCTTCCCCGGCCTCGGCCGGGTGTGGATCTCGGTCGACGGACCCTACAACGAGCACCTGATCCGCGACGTGGGCTCGCTCTACCTCGCACTCGCGGCGGCCAGCGTCGCGGCGACCTTCTCGCGCACACCCGACGCGGGGCGCGTCGTCGGGGTCGCGTGGGCGGTGTTCGGCATCCCGCACCTGCTCTACCACGCGTCGCACTTCGCCGATATGGCGCCGATCGACGTGGTTGGCAACGTCGCCGGTCTCGGCCTGAGCCTCGTGCTCGGCGTGGTGCTGATGCTGCCCGGGCCGCGACCCGCCGTGCCAGAGCGGGAGCCCCGCACAGAACAGGAGCGCAGCAGATGAAGATCGCCGTCGCCGGAGGAACCGGCACCGTGGGCCGCCACGTCGTCGACATCGCACGGAGGCGAGGTCACGGCCTCGTCGTGCTCACCCGCCGCACCGGAGTCGACCTCGTCTCGGGAGCAGGTCTGGACGGTGCTCTCGCCGGGGTGGATGCAGTTCTCGACGTCGCGAGCATCACGACGCTCGATGCAGCCGGGTCGATCGCCTTCTTCGAGGCGACCACCCGCGCGCTGCTGAGGGCCGAGCACGAGGCCGGGGTCGATCATCACGTGGCCCTCTCGATCGTCGGAATCGATCGTGCTCCTGAGGGCTACTACGCCGGAAAGCTCGCCCAGGAGCGACTGATCGAGCAGGGCACCGTGCCCTGGACGATCCTGCGGGCGACGCAGTTCCACGAGTTCGCCGAGCAGGTGTACGCCCGCGCGAAGATCGGCCCGTTCCACGTCGCTCCGCGCATGCGGACCCAGCCGATCGCCGCACGGGAGGTCGCCGATCGCCTCGTCGCCCTCGCCGAAGCGCCGCCGTCGGGCCGCACACGGGACATCGCCGGGCCCCGCGAGGAGAGCCTGGTCGAGATGGTGCGGGGCTTCGCCCGCGCGCGGGGATCACGGGCATGGATCCCCGCGATCCCCCTGCCGGGCGCCGGCGGGCGGGCGCAGCGCGACGGCTCGCTGCTGCCCGGTCCGGGTGCCGAGCTCGGAACGCAGACCTACGCCGACTGGCTGGCGGCGCTGCCGGCGGGGACGCGTGCTTCCGGTGATTCGGGCGCCGCCTCCAGCTGATCCGCCGGGACCCGCAGGTCGGCCTGATCGCGGAAGTGGCCGACGAGCGTCAGCAGGATGCCGCCGACCGTCCAGCACGCGAGGATCGTCCACTGCATCGCTGTCGGTGCCTCGGGGAAGTAGCTGAGCGACCTGAGCAGGTTCGACGCGGCTCCGGGCACGAAGTACTGGCCGATCAGACCCCACGGCTCGGGCAGGAACTGCCACGGCGCGGTCGCCCCCGCGATGGGGTTGGCGACCAGGACGGTCACGATCGCACCGATGCCGAGTCCCGGCCGGCCGAACACCGCGTTCATGCCGGTGATGAAGGCCGCGGTCGCCGTCATGCCGAGCCCGAGCGCGGCCGCGTTGAGAAGCCAGTCGCCCTGCAGCAGTCCGAACCAGGTCTGCATGACGAGGGCGGCGAGAGCGCCTGCCGCGACCCCGAAGACCAGAAGTCCGACCAGCCGCCGCACCGCACCGGCGACCAGCAGCGACAGCAGGATTCCGCCCAGCATTCCGCCGATCGTCAGGGGGAAGGCGGCCGAGGCGAGTCCGGCGCCGGTCGGGTCGGAGCCGGCCAGCGGAACCACATCCGTCACCGTGACCTGCGGGATCTCGGGCGGCGCACCGCCGGCGGCAGGAGGCGTCGCGGGTGCCTGGCCGGTGGCGAGTGCGGCGCCGAGCTGCTGCAGCTGGGCGATGAGCGCGGCCTGGCTGGCTTCGGTGATCTGAGACTGCAGCTGGGCGGCCACGGCGCGCAGAGCCTGCGCAGCCACCGGGCTCGCCGCGGTCGCGACCAGCACCTCCGGTTCGTCGAGCAGGATTGCGCCGTACAGCTCGCGCGACTCGATCTGTGCGACCGCATCGTCGCGCGAGTCGACGTCGACGAGCGCGAAGGGCGCGGGGTCCTGCGCGTCGAGGGCTTCCTCCAGGGCGGCGACACGGTCGGCCGGACCGCTGATGCCGACCGGCAGGTTCTGCGCGTGGGAGGTAGCCGCGGGCCACACGAACGCCATGATCAGCACGGCCACCACGGCCGCGCCGACCAGACCGAAGACGGCCGCCACCGACCACTTGGTGCGCTGGGACGAGTCGAGGGGTGCTGCGTGTGCCATGACGACTCCTAAAGAGAATGGTTGTTCTGTTTGAAGAATAGCAGAATGGGTATTCTCTTTCCATGCCTCGTGTATCGGACGACTACCGCAGAGCACGCCGCGATGAGATCGCGCAGGCTGCGATCCGCTGCCTGGAGCGCAAGGGGGTGCACGACACCTCCATCGCCGACATCGTCGAGGAGTCGGGACTGTCGACGGGGGCGATCTACTCGCACTTCACGAGCAAGAGCGAACTCGCCCGCTACATCGTCGCCGAGTACCTGTTCCCGCGGCTGCACGAACTCGAGCACGCGGCCGACGTGCGCACGCCGCGCGATGTGCTCGAGACGATGCTCAAGGTCTTCACCGACGACGGGCTGCCCACCCGGATCGTCGTGCAGTTCTGGGGCGAGGCGGCGACGGGCGGCGAGCTGCGGGACGAGATGATGCGCACGGCAGCGCGCCTGCGCGCGACGATCGCGCGGGCTCTGCTCCCCTGGGCCCGCACCCGGACAGGTCATCATCGGATGCCGCAGCTGAGGCCCTGGCCTTGGAGCGCACCCGTGCGGTCGTGGCGCTGGCGCAGGGCTACGTGGCGCACAGCGCGGTCTTCGGCCCGCGCGACCCTCAGGAGTACGTCGACTCGATCGTCGCCGCGCTGACGTAGGCCGTCGTCATGACGCGGGTCACATCTCCTCGTGCGTGTCGGGGTGCGCACCCCACAGCCGCCCGCGCTCGAGCGCGGAGATCGCCGCGACCTCGTCGCCGGTCAGCTCGAACTCGAACACGTCGGCGTTCTCGCGCTGACGGTCGGGGTCGGCGGACTTCGGAATGGGCGTGCTCCCCACCTGGATGTGCCAGCGCAGCACGATCTGGGTCGGGGTGGCGCCGTGGATCTCGGCGAGCTCCTGCAGCACCTGCTCCTGCAGGAGCTCGGAGCGGCGGGCGAGCGGACTCCAGCTCTCCGTGCGGATGCCGTGCTCGGCGTGGAACGCACGAAGGTCGCCCTGCGGGAAGTAGGGGTGCAGTTCGACCTGGTTGACCGCGGGGGTGACGCCGGTCTCGTCGATGAGCCGCGTGAGCATGGGCTCGGTGAAGTTCGACACCCCGATGGAGCGGAGCGATCCCTTCTCGCGCAGGTCGATCATCGCCCGCCACGTGTCGACGTACTTGTCCACGCTCGGGTTGGGCCAGTGGATGAGCGACAGGTCGATCCGGTCGAGGCCCAGGACGGCCAGCGAGACGTTCGTGCTGTCGATCGCCTCGTCGTACCCGTGGCTGCGCCCGGGGATCTTCGTCGTCACCAGCAGCTCGTCGCGGTCCACCCCGCTGGTGCGCACGGCCTCGCCGACCTCGCGCTCGTTCTCGTAGTTCACGGCGGTGTCGAGCAGGCGGTAGCCGGACTCGATGCCGGCGATCACCGACGCGACGCCGTCGGCGCCGCGCAGACCGTAGGTGCCGAGCCCGAGCTCGGGGAAGGCGGTGCCGTCGTTCAATGTCACGGTGGGGATGCTGACCATGCATCCATTTTGGTACAGGTTCGGATCGGCGACGGCGTCAATGCCAGATGGGTTCATGGTCGACCTCCCAACCGTGACCGACGGCAGCGACGGACCGCGTATCGGCCCCGTCTGACAGGATCGTGCCATGCGCGCACGCACGCTGGCACTGGCGATCGATCTCGGCGGCACAAAGGTCGATGCGGCGCTCGTGGACGCCGACGGCGCCGTCCTGGCCGGAAGCCTGCACCGTGCGCCGACCGGACGGGATGCCTCCCGGGACGAGGTCGCGCAGGCCATCCGTGGCGTGGCGACGGCGGCCCTGGCAGGGGCTGATCCGGATGACGAGGTCATCGGCATCGGGATCGGCTCGGCGGGGCCGGTCGACCTCGCGCGCGGCACCATCGCGCCGCTGAATCTGCCGGCGATCGCCGACCTTCCCATCGTGGCGCTGGTTCAGCAGCTGCGTCCGGACGTTCCGGTGCGACTCGCCCTCGACGGCACGTGCATCGCGCTCGCGGAGCACTGGCGTGGGGCCGCCGTCGGCACGCGCAACGCCCTGGCGATGGTCGTGTCCACCGGAGTGGGCGGAGGACTGGTGATCGACGGATCGCCGGTCAGCGGAGCCTCGGGCAATGCCGGGCACATCGGCCAGCTTCGGCTGCGCGACCGCGCTGCCGGCGCCCCGGCGACAGACGGCACCGTCGAGGCGGTCGCGTCGGGTCCGGGCGCGGTCGCCTGGGCGCGGGCTCAGGGGTGGTCGGGCAGCACGGGCGAGGAGATCGCCAGCGCCTACGCCGCCGGCGACCCGATCGCGGTCGCCGCGGTGCAGCGCTCAGCCGCAGCCGTCGGTCAGGCCATCGCGGACGTCGCGACCCTGCTCGACCTCGAGGTCGCGGTGATCGCGGGTGGCTTCGCGCGAGTCTCGGACGACTATCTCGACCTGGTGCGATCCGCCGCTGCAGGATGCCGCGATCCTGGGCTATGCGCGCCGCGTGCGCATCGAGCCATCCGGCCTGCACGGCGACGGCCCCCTCATCGGCGCGGCAGCCCTGATCCTCCACCGAACATCGAACCAGGGCGTCGACGCGTGCACTGAAGCACCCGTCGACGCCCTCGCGTTCGATCCGATGGAGCCTACCGAGCGCTGACGATCGTCACCGTCCCCGCCGAAACGGTGACATCGACGACGTTGCCGGAGTCTGCGTCCGTGCGCAGGCCGTTCTCGAGGTCCCCGGCCGACACGTCCGAGCGCACGTCGTATGCCCCGTCCGGGAGCCTCAGATCGAGCGAGCCCGCACTGACGTCGACCGACACCAGGCGCGGCGCCGATCCGGTCAGTCGCGCATCCACCGCCCCGGCGCTGATCGAGAAGTCTGCGTCCTCGACGTCCGCGAGCTCGATGTCGGCACCGCCCGCACTCAGGTCCGCGCTCAGGGTCCGTGCCGCGCCGTCGACCGTGAGCGAGCCGGCGCCGACCTCGATCTCGAGGTCGCCGAAGGTTCCGTCGACCGTCAGGTCGCCGGCGGACAGATCGAGCGAGGCATCCAGCTCCGATCCTTCGAGCTCTCGCGGAAGGGTGAGCGTCGCGCTCACCTCGCCGCCGAAGAGCCACCAGGGGCCGAAGCGGTGCGGGGTCGCGACGACGAGCGTGCCTTCGTCGCGCTTGAGGGTCCAGGCGCCGACGCCGGCGCCGCTGGTGACTTCGAGCGACGCCTCCGACACATCGGCGAACTCGATGCCCAGTGAGGCGGCATCCACGTCGACGTCGATGCCGTCCACACCGGCGACGTCGATCGTCTGCGACTCGGTCCGCACGCTCGCTGCGGCGACCGTGGAGAAGGCGGCCGATCCTAGGGCGCCGAGCACGATCGCGCAGCCGAGCGCGACCGTCAGGATGGCCACGACGCGCGGTGCGCCCCGCGTCTCGGACGGCTGCGGCCCGTTGGGCTGCGCGGGCGCCGCCTGCTGCGGGGGTGCTGGCGGAGCCGGGGGTGCCGGCGGGGTCGGGGGTGTGATCGGGGTGCTCATCGCTGGCCGCCTGTCTGCGGCTGTCCGCCGCCGTGTTCGAGATGTACGAGTGCTGCCAGCA
This sequence comes from uncultured Actinomycetota bacterium, assembly GCA_963717585.1. GTDB lineage: Bacteria > Actinomycetota > Actinomycetes > Actinomycetales > Microbacteriaceae > Microbacterium. The sequence continues at coordinate 433,881 of CAVQWI010000010.1, forward strand.
CCCGCCGGTTGCCGGATTCGTCCGGTTCGAGATCGAGCTTCTGGAAGATCGCGGTGATGTACTTCTCCACGCTGGCCTCGGAGACGAAGAGGGTGGCCGCGATCGCCTGGTTGGACTTGCCCTCTGCGATCAGCGCGAGCGTGGACGCTTCGCGATCGGTGAGGCGCTGCATCCGCTCGTCGCGCGGTCGGCGGCTGAGCAGCTGCGCGACGACCTCGGGGTCGAGCACGGTCGCGCCCTCGCTGATCCGCGTGATCGCATCGAGGAAGTCGGTGACGTCGGCGACGCGGTCCTTGAGCAGATACCCGAGCGCGCCGCCCTTCGCCGTGATCAGGTCGGTCGCATAGCGCTCCTCGACGTACTGCGAGAGGACGACGACCGGAAGCTGGGGATGCTGCGCCCGAAGCCTGAGCGCGGCTCGGATGCCCTCGTCGGTGAAGGTGGGCGGCAGCCGGACGTCGAGGATGCACAGATCGGGCGCGGTCTGCAGGACCGTCTCGTCGAGCGCGTCCGCATCGGCCAGGGCCGCCACGACCTCATGGTCCGCGTCTTCGAGCAGTCGGACGAGTCCTTCACGCAGGAGCACGGAGTCCTCGCAGATCAGGATGCGCACGGGAGGCTCACCTCCAGCGAGGTCGGTCCGCCCTGGGGGCTGTCCAGCCGCACGGTTCCACCCGCCGCGAGGATGCGGTTCGTGATCCCGTCGAGTCCGCCGCCGGCGATCACCTGCGCGCCGCCGATGCCGTTGTCCTCCACGCGCGCCCAGAGCGTCCCGCCATCGCGCTGTCGCACGACGACGCGGCATTCGCTGGCGCGGGAGTGCTTCGCGGCGTTGGTCAGCGTCTCGGCGATGGCGAAGTACACGGCCGCCTCGGCGTCGCGGCTGCAGCGCGCATCGAGCCGCACGTCCAGGTGCACGGGGATGTGCGAGCGTCCGGCGAGCGCCGAGAGGGCGGCATCCAGCCCGCGGTCATCCAGAACCGATGCGTGGATGCCGCGCGCCAGCTGCCTCAGCTCGGTGATGGCAGCCTTCGTGGAGGTGTGCGCCTCGGCGAGGAGCTCCTTGGCGGCGGCGGGGTCGTCGTCGATCTTCTGCTGGGCGAGGCCGAGCGTCATGCCGACCGAGACCAGACGAGGCTGGACTCCGTCGTGCAGGTCGCGTTCGATGCGGGTGCGCTCCACCTCGGAGGCGCGGATCGCGCCGGCGCGCTGGGCGTCGGACGTGCGGGCCTGTTCGGTGAGCTGCGCCTCGCGGGTCGGCACCACGATGACGCGGGCCAGGACGCCGTGCAGCAGCGCGAGCCCGACGATCGCGGCGAGCGCGATCAGTGCCGCGAGAACGCCCACGACCGAGGCCCAGGCGACGGGCACGTCGATGCCGGTGCCTGCGAGCCGCACGCTGCCGCTGCGCGCGAAGAGCGGAGCGAAGGCGAGCACGACGCCGGAGGCGAAGATCGACACGAGCGGCAGCACGACCAGGCCCAGGATCGTGGAGATGGCCGCGCTGGCGACGGCCCGCCACATCGACGGGTCGATGAACTGATGCCACACCATCCGCAGGAAGCCGCCGAAGCCGGGCGTGGTGCGCGCTCGGGGCCGGAGTCCCGGAAGCCCGAGCGAATACAGTCCGTCGACACGGGCCGTCTCGAGCCAGGCCACGCCGTAGAGGGCGTAGACGAAGCCGAGGAGCAGCACGAGTCCGATGCCGAGCACCGGCACCAAGCCGAGTCCGACTCCGAGGAGCGTGGCGAGCACGGTGAAGACGATGGGGCCGACGACGCCGAGTGCGGCGAGCTGCGCTACGGCACCCGCCACGCGCAGGGGCGCCCTGAGGGTCGAAGGACGCGAGGGCGCCGCGGCGGCGACGGCCGGATGCGTCAGAGTCTGGGTGGTCATGCCTCCACGGTACGGTCGCCGCTCCCGCGGCGCGCCCCGGTCGCCCCGACACCTCGGTTCGGGTTATCCCGAATCGGAAGCGTGCCCGCCTCTAGGCGAGACTGGGTCGCATGACGCTGGACGAAGGACTCGTGGGCCGCCTGCTGCGGGCGCAGTTTCCCGAGTACGCCGACCTTCCCATCCGACGCGTGGTCCCGGGCGGCTGGGACAACCGGACGTTCCGGCTCGGCGATGATCTCCTGGTGCGACTGCCGAGCGCGGACGGCTATGTCGAGGCCGTCGCGAAGGAGCAGCGCTGGCTTCCCGTGATCGCGCCCCGCCTCCCGTTCGAGGTGCCGCAGCCCGTCGCCTGCGGCGACCCGACGCCGGACTTTCCGCGGCCGTGGTCGGTGTACCGATGGATCGAGGGCGACCCGGCGGGCGAGAGCCTGATCGGCGACCTCGACGAGTTCGCGCGGGACGTCGCCCGCTTCCTGACGGCGCTCGCCGCCGTCGATGCGACCGATGGTCCTGTCGCCGGCACGCACAGCTTCTGGCGCGGAGCGCATCCCCGCATGTACGACGACGACGTGCAGCGCTCGCTCGAGGAGCTGTCGGGCGTGATCGACACGCGTGCCGCTCGAGCGGTGTGGGATGCCGCGCTCGAGACCGAGATCAGCCGCGCCGGGCGTGTGGTTCCACGGCGACATCTCCCCCGGCAACCTGCTGCTGCGGGATGGACGGCTGGCCGCCGTCATCGACTTCGGCACATCGGGCGTCGGCGATCCCGCGTGCGATCTCGCCATCGCCTGGGCCGTCTTCGACGACTCCGCCCGCGCCGCGTTCCGCGAGGGACTGGCGTGGAATGAGGGCGTGTGGACGCGCGGACGGGCCTGGGCGCTGTGGAAGGCGATGCTGCTGCTGTCGGGCGCCGCGGGATCGCATGACCCCGAAGCCGAGGCGCGCACGTCCCGAGCCGTGATCGAGCGAATCCTCGCCGACTCCGCGTGATCCTGCGCCGAGCGCTGACCCGGCGGACCTCCGCCGCGGCAGTGCGTCAGGCGACCTTGCGGGCGCGTATCGCCATGAACTGCCGACCGGGCAGGTCGACGCGAGTGACGCCCGAGTGCGCCCGGGCAGCGCGTCGACCGTCATCCCCCAGGTGTCGATGACGTCGAGCTCGAACTCGCCGTCGGGCAGCACCACGTTGCGGAACCGCGGGCGGTTGAAGCCGAAGTAGAGCACGAGGTACTCATCCGCGACGCCGCCGAACGGCACATCCCAGTCGGAGGGCAGCGGGTCGAGCACACCGGTCGGCGACTCGCCGATGATGCGGTCGAGGAAGACCATGCGTTCGGGACTGTCGCCCACGAGCTCGCCGCCCTTGGACCACCACAGTTCGTGCGCATCGTTGAGGTAGGTCTCGCCGTGAGCGACGTACCCGCCGCGGACGGCGCCCTCCCAGCAGCGACGCACCAGCTCCTCGCCGGTGAGATTGCCCCAGCCCTGGTCGATGTCGCCTTCGTAGCCGCACTCGTCGATGACGATCGGCTTGTTCCACTGCACGCGCCAGTGGTCGGTGTTCTCGGCCGTGCGGTAGACATCCACGCGCTGCACGCTCGCGTGGGTGATCCAGGGCCGGGTCTGGTCGTAGAACGGGCGGCAGTTGTGGATCGAGGTGAGGTGCCCGTGCGGGTCCTCCTCCTGGATGATCTCCGCGATCCGCTCCCAGTCCTCCTCGGTCTTTGCCCACAGCAGGTCGTACTCGTTGGCGAGCGCCCACCACACGTTCGCGTAGGCGGCGAGGCGCCGCACGACGTACCGGAGGGCGCGTTCGTCCACCGCGCGGCCGAGGTCGGCGAAGCCCCACCGGTCGTACGCGTGGAAGAGGATCAGGTCCGCCTCGATCCCGAGGTCGCCGAGCTGTGCGATCCGCTCCTCGACGCGGCGGAAGTGAACGGTGTCGAAGCGCTCCAGGTCGAATCCCTCTTCGAGGGAGCCGGGGAACGGGAAGTCCTCGGGCTCGTTCTCGTTGTAGAGGTACGACTTCGGGAAGATGCACATGCGCATCTTGGTGAAGCCCGAACCTTCGAGAGTGCGCAGCGTCCGCTCCTGGAGCGCCTCCGGCTGGTGCGTCCATGCGTAGGCGGTGGTGCCCACCGGCCGGTATCGGGTGCCGTCGGCGTGCACGAAGTGGAAGCCGTCCGCGCGCACCGGCCCGTGCGACCCAGCCTCCGGCTCGACGACGACCACCTCTCCGACGATCCCGTCCAGCGACCGGGCGGTCGAGGACGTCTCGAACCGCCATGTGCCCTCGCTCTCAGCGAGAAGGCGCACGACGTACTCGCCGTCCCCGTCGTAGAACCCGCCTACCCGCAGGGTCCGGTCACCGTTCGTGAAGGATGCCGCGAACTCGACGTCGACGAACGGGTTGCCGTGGCTCGGGCCGGTGAAGCGCACTTCGACGACGCCCCACTTCGGGGTGGGCCCGGGGATCGTCACGCGCGCGGAGGCGCGGGGCACCTCATCTCCCTCGTATTCGGGGTGCGGGTCGATCGCGGGGGCGTAGGGCGCACGGCCCGGCCCGCCGTCCTCGACCTCGGCGAGGGCCGCCCAGAATCGGTCGCGATCGACGTCTTCAGCGAGGCCCGGCACGAGGTTGATCAGCTGGCCCAGTCGCACCTCGCGGAACTGCGTGGCCATCGGCGAGGCGGCGACGCCCGGCAGGAACACCTCGAGGACGGAGCGAGCGGCAGGACTGTCGAGGGCCTCGCCGAACGTGGAACTGCGGTCGAACATGATTACCCTTCGGGAATGGCGGCGAGCGCCTCTTCGACGTACTCGAGCAGCGAGTGCGGGGTGAACATCAGTGACTGGCGCACGGTCCGCCCGTGAGCCCAGACGGTCTCGCGGCGGACCTCGTCGGCTTTCACGGGATCGTGCTCCGCGATCGCGTCGATCAGAACGTGATATGCGCGCGGGTCGTCGATGATCGCCGCCGTGGACGAGTCGAGGTGGAACGGCCCGCCGAACGCCCGGGGCTCCCGGTCGGCCACCGTCCATTCGTGGCTGCCCGACGAGACCTCGATGCGCTCGCGGCCGGGCAGGTCGACCACCGCGGTCGTGTTCGGCGGCAGCTCGGCGGTCACGACGATGCTCGATCCCTCGCGTCGCCAGGAGACGGATGCCGGACCGTAGGGTGTGACATGCCGTGCCGAGGCGTGCTCGAGCTGCGAGAGCGGGCGGGGTGCGATGCGGATGCGGCGGTAGCCGGGCTCATCCGGCGCGAGTCCGGCCACGGTCCGGTGCAGCCAGTCCGCCACCGCGCCGAGGGCGTAGTGGTTGAACGACGTCATCTCGCCGGGATTGACCGAGCCGTCCTCGAGCAGGCTGTCCCAGCGCTCCCAGACCGTGGTCGCGCCCATCGTCACGGGGTACAGCCACGAAGGGTTCTCCGTCTGCAGCAGCAGGCGGGCGGCCTCATCGAGGTAGCCGCCCTCGGTCAGGGCGTCCGTGACCAGGGGCGTGCCGACGAATCCCGTGCCGATGCGGTAGCCGCCGGCCCGGACGAGGTCGGCCAGCCGCTCGGCGAGCCGGGAGCGGACCTTCGGGTCGGTGACCAGCTGGAAGCCGAGGGCGAGCGCGTACGCCGTCGGCGCATCCGACATCATGCGCCCCGCGGGTGTGACGTACTCCGCGACGAAGGCGCCGCGGCTCTTCTCGGCGAGCGCCGCATAGCGCTCGGCATCCGCCGCCTCGCCGAGCAGGGTCGCGGTGTCGGCGACGATGCGCAGCGATCGGGCGAGGTAGGCGCTCGCGACGATGTCGGAATCGACCTTCGCGGCACCGGGCTTGTCGGGCGGGGCGGCGGGGTCGAGCCAGTCGCCGAGCTGGAAGGTGTGCGCCCAGAGCCCGTCTGTCGAGACCCGCAGCACCGCCTCGACCCAGTCGCGCATGCTCGCGTACTGGGCGCTCAGGATGCCGCGGTCGCCGAAGCGCTCGTGCATCACCCACGGGGTGACGGTCGCAGCGTCGCCCCAGGCGGCGACCGCTGCCGGCCCGCCGAAGTTCGGGAGCGCGGCAGGCACCACGAGCGGCACGTTGCCGTGGTCGCGGATCTGCTCGAGCGCGAGGTCCCGCAGCCAGGAGGTGAGGAAGCCGTCGCAGTCGTACAGGAAGCTCGCCGTGGGGCTGAACACCTGCAGGTCGCCCGTCCAGCCGAGCCGCTCGTCACGCTGCGGGCAGTCGGTCGGGATGGAGACGAAGTTGCCGCGCATGCCCCACACGACGTTCTCGTGGAGGCGGTCGAGCATCGCGTCGGATGAGGCGAACCAGCCTGTCCGCGTCATGTCGGTGTGCAGCACCACCGCCTCGACGGCTCCGGCATCGAACTCGCCCGGCCATCCGTCGATCTGGGCGTACCGGAACCCGTGGAACGTGAAGCGCGACTCCAGAAGCTCCTCACCGTCGCCGGCCAGCTCGAACACGGCGGTGGATGCCGCATTCCGCAGCGGGCGCAGAGCCAGCTCGCCTTCGTCGAGCACTTCGGCATGGCGCACGGTGATCCGTGTGCCCGCAGGCGCTGCGACCCTCAGGCGCAGGCGTCCCACGAGGTTCTGGCCGAAATCGAGGATGAGGCCGCCGCTCGGCGAGGTGAGCACGTCGACGACGGGCAGCGTCTGGACGGCGCGCACGGGCGGGGCGATCCGCGCCTCGGGCACCGGGACGTTCTCGTAGCCGGGCCTGGCCGCAGCACCGACCCGCACCGGCGTCCAGCGCGCGTCGTCGTACTCCGGGGTCGACCAGCCTGCGTCGGTACGGCGCAAATCCTGGTGCTCGCCGGCGTAGATGCCGGATGCCACGACCGGTCCGTCGCCGTCGGCACGCCACCCGTCGCCCGTCGCGATCGTGCGAACCGACCCGTCCTCGAATTCCAGGCGCAGCTGCGCGAGGAACGAGGGCTGCTCGCCGTAGACGCGCTGGGCGAAACTGTAGAAGCCGTACTTCTCGGTGTACCACGCGCCGGCCACTGTTGCGCCGATCGCGTTCTCGCCGGCTCGCACGAGCGCGGTGACGTCGACCGTCTCGTGCACGAGGCGATCGCGATAGCTCGTCCAGCCCGGCGAGAGCACGTCGTCCGAAACCGCGGCGCCGTTCAGCTCGGGCTCGGCGACACCCAGCGCGGTCCAGAACAGGGTTGCCCGCGCAACGGGTGCGTCGACGGTGAACGTGGCGCGTGTCCGGAACGGCTGCGCCTCGTGCGCAGGTTCCGCGAGCCCGATCGGCAGCGCGGTCCAGTCACCATCGGCGAGGAAGGCGGCCTCCACGCCGAGCGGCTCGCTCCAGTCGGTCTGCGTGCCGCTGGTTGCCCGCACCCGCACGGTGACCGCGCGGCGCTCGCCCGGATCCAGGTCACGGAAGGGCCAGTCCACCAGGACGCTCTCGCGGCCCTCCAGGGTCACCGTCTCGTCACCGGCGCGGATGTCGGCGGACACCTGCTCCCACCCCGCTTCGTCGGTTTCGACGGTCCAGCTCAGGCGCGGACGCGGCGTGGCGACGAGGGTGGTGTCGTCCCGCAGCTCCGCGCGGAGGGTCGCGATCCGGGCAGCGGTCATTCGTCGTTCCCTTCGGCGAGCCAGAAATGAAACGATACGTCGCCGCTCCGCGCATACAGTCCGATCACCCGTCCGGTGAAGGACTCCGTCGTCTCCGATGAGAGGAACCTTCCGTCGACCTCGGCCAGCTGCACCCGTTCGCCGTCGATCGTGGCACCGAGGTGGATGATGTCGCTCGTGAACGGGAACGCCGATCCGGTCTCGTCGCCCAGCAGCTGCTCCGTCTGCCCGGGCGAGTGTGACGGCGGCAGCGAGTCCAGGTGGAGATCGACGACGCCGCCTGCGTGGGGATGCGTCCATTCCTGCACCAGGCCGCCGATGACGGCTCGTGCTGTGATGGTGCCGTCGCCGGCCTCGATCTCGACGTGGAATCGCTCGTCGTAGCGGACCGCGAGCCCGCCGACGCCGGCCGCGGCATCCGCCCGCACCGTGACCCGGTTGGTGAGATGCTCCTGCCGGCGCCCGATGAAGACCGGGTGCGGATCGTCGAGGCTCGCGCCATCGCCGTGCAGCGTGAGCCAGCCCGGCCGTGCTGCGAGGTCCACGACATCTGCGGTGCTGCGGCGGACCGCGACCCACTCGCCGTCGAGCGGCTCGTCAGGCGCGAATCCGACCTCGACCCGGGTGCCCGCCCGCGGGTTCAGCTGGACGGGGTCGATCGTCGGCCAGCCGTCGTCCTGCCACTGGACCGGGGTCACGAAGGTCTCTCGGCCGAGAGCCGAGAATGCGCGCGTCATGCTCCGCGGACGCACGCCCAGCAGGACGCAGAACCACTCGTCACCGGGGCCGGTGACGAGGTCGCCGTGGCCGGTGTTCTGCACCGGGCGGATCGTGGACCGGGCCGAGACGAGCGGATTCTGCGGCGCGGTCTCGAACGGCCCCTCGGGACTGTCGCTGCGGGCGATGCTGATGCCGTGTCCGCGCTCGGTGCCACCCTCGGCGATCATCAGGTACCAGGTGCCGTCCACCTTGTACAGGTGGGGTGCCTCGGGAAACTGCCCGCCCGTGCCCGACCACAGCGACCGCGGCTCTTCGAGCGCGATGTGATTGTCGAGGTCGACCCGCACCTGCAGGATGCCGAGGTGCGTCCCGATGCCGGCTCCGCTCAGGATGAGTCCCGAGTAGGTGATGTACGCGGTGCCGTCGTCGCCCCAGGCGATGTCGGGATCGATGCCGCCGACGCTGCCCGAGCCGTCCGCGCTGAGGATGACATCGCCCGCGCTCCACGGGCCTGCCGGATCCGTCGCGGTGAAGTGCAGCATCCCGCGGGCCATCGCCACCGTGATCACGAGGTGGAAGACGCCGTCGCGGTGTCGGATCGTCGGCGCCCAGACGCCGCCGGCGGTCGGGACGTCGCCGATTCCGAAGGTCTCGGGCAGCGCCGAGACGTGGCCGATGAGCTCCCAGTTCTCGAAGTCGCGGGAGCGATGGATCGGGATGCCGGGAAGGTACTCGAAGCTCGATGTCGCCAGGAACCACTCGTCGCCCACTCGGACGACACTCGGGTCGGGGTGGAAGCCGTTCAGGACAGGGTTGTGAAGGGTGGTCACGGCGCGTTCCTTGGATCGAGTGGGAGGTCAGGACGACAGCAGGGTGCCGAGGTCGGCGGCGAGACGGAAAGCCCGCGGATCGCCGCCTCCCGGCCACGGGCCGCGGGCGATCGTGTAGGCGAAGGCGAGGCCGGTGTCGGGATCGACCGAGGCGAAGGCTCCGGCCGCGCCGTCGTGCCCGAAAGCCCGCGGGCCGCCGAAGGGCATCGCGGCGGTCGGCTTCTGGAAGACGATCGAGTGGGATCGTCCCGGCTGGCCGAGCACTTCGTCGTAGCCGCGCACCTGCTGCTGGCCGATGATCTCGACCGTGTCGGAGCTGAGCACGGCGGGCCGGCCGTCGAGGCCGGTGACCGTCGCGGCGAGGAGGCGCGCGAGCCCGCGCGCCGTCCCGGTGCCCGATCCGGCTGGGTGGCCGTACCGCCAGCTGACCGGGTCGTTGGCGAAGTCGACGGGCGGACCGGCCGCCGTCATGACGACCTGCGTGAGCGCGGAGCCGTAGATCGGTGGCGCCGTCGGACACGGGGCGGATCATCGGGAGGACCGGAACGAGGCGCTCCTCGTGCTCGCGCGGAAGGCCCAGGTAGAAGTCGACGTCGAGGGGCCGACGGAGCTCCTGCTCGTAGTATTCGTGCAGCGTGCGGCCGGTCACGCGGAAGACGAGCTCGGACGCCAGGTTGCCGATCGTGATCGCGTGGTAGCCGAACGCGCTGCCGGGCTGCCAGAACGGGCGGCTCTGCGCGAGGCGCTCGGCGGCCGCGTGGTCGTCGCAGCGCCTCCGCCCAGGTCAGGGGCGGCGTCGCCTGGGGAAGGCCCGCTTGATGCGACAGCAGCTGGCGCACGGTGACGGCATGCTTGCCCTTCGCCGCGAATTCCGGCCAGTACCCCGCAACGGGCGCATCGAGATCGAGGAGTCCTCGTTCGATGAGGAGGCCCACGGTGAGCCCGATCGTGTTCTTGGTCACCGAGAACGGCACCATGACCGAGTCGGCTCTCAGGTGCGGCCCGCCCACGGCATCCAGCACGAGTGCGCCGTCGTGGTAGGCCGCGACCTGGAACGACAGGTCCGGGTCGCCGGCCAGCATGCCGTCGAGATGGTCGACGATCTCCGCGAGGCGATCGTCGGCGACTCCCTCAGCCGGGCCGGAGAGGGCGCTGACGCTCAAGCGTCGACCGTCCAGTCCACGCCGAGCGGCAGGTCGGCGACGGACGCTCCGGCGCGCAGCGTGTACACGCCGGGCTCGACGACCCACTCCCCTTCCCAGTGCGCGAGGCGCCGCGCCGGCACGGGGATCGAGACGGCGACGGTTTCGCCGGCATCCGCCCGGACGACCGCGAAGCCGACCAGCCAGCGCACCGGCCGCTCGACGACGGAGTCCGGGCGCTCGGCGTATACCTGCACGACCTGCTTGCCGGCGCGGTCGCCGGTGTTGGTCACGGTCACCGTGACGGCGTAGCCGTCATCGTCCGCCTGCGCTCCATCCCACGACCACTGCGTGTAGCCGAGCCCGTGTCCGAAGGAGAACGCGGGATCGATCGCCGGCGCTCAGCCAGGCGCGGTAGCCGACGTGGATGCCCTCGTCGTAGGTCAGGGCGCCGTCGGTGGGCGTCACATCCACGACCGGCACGTCGGCGAGCGTCTCGGGCCAGGTCGTGGGCAGTCGCCCGCCGGGCTCGCTGGCGCCGGTGAGGATGTCGGCGATCGCGGTGCCGAACTCCTGCCCCCCGAAGTAGCCGAGCACGATCGCGGCGACCTCGTCCGCCCAGGGCAGCACGACCGGCGACCCGGCGTTGACGATCACGATCGTGCGCGGGTTGGCGGCGGCGACCGCCCGCACGAGGTCGTCCTGGCGACCGGGCAGGTCGAGGTCGACGCGGTCGTAGCCCTCGGATTCGACCTTGGAGTTCGTGCCGACGACCACGACCGCGATCTCCGCGTCCGCGGCAGCGGCGGCGGCGGCTGCGATCAGGCCGTCGGGGTCGGAATCGTCGGGGGCGATGCCGAGGGTCGCGCTGAGCACGCCGACCAGCGGCGAGTCGACGCCGGCGAGCATGAACTCGGCGCGGATGTCGATCGGCCGCCCCGCGGTGGCCTCGATCGCCGCGGTCAGCGACGGCGGGTTCAGGAACGCGGCGCCGAGGTCGGTGCCCTCGATCACGGGCTTGTCGTCGACGACGAGCACGCCGTCCACGAACAGCCGTCCGTGGTTCGCACCGGCGAAGCCGAGCAGGATCCTGCCGGTCTCCTCGGGCGTGTAGGTCGTGTGCAGCACGAGGCGGTCGGCGGTCGAGACGGGCGCGTCGCCGCCGAACCACACCAGCGCGCTCGAACGGCGATCCTCGCTGAACAGCTCGACGTCGTCGGCATCCACGAACGTGGAGGTGAGTCCGGGCTCACCGGTGCGCGGGTTGGTCATGTGCTCCAGCGGCAGTGCGGCGACGCCGTCCTGGACCACCGAGCCGAGCGCATACGACACGGACGCGCCGGGCAGCGCGGCGCGGATGGCGTCGAGCGGCGAGATGACGCGCTCCGGGATGACGGTCGCGCTGCCGCCGCCCTGGGTACGGGCTTCGCGGGCGTTGTGCCCGATGACGGCGACGCTGCTGACAGCGGTGGGTGCGAGGGGAAGGATGCCGTCGTTGCTCAGCAGCACGGCGCCTTCGACGGCGGCTTCGTGCGCGAGCGCGACCCCGTCGATCGGGCTGGGGGCCGCGGCGATCGAGTCGCCGAGGGCGCCGACGCGCTCGGCGAGCAGCAGCAGCCGGAGCACCTTGCGGTCGATGTCGGCCTCGTTGAGACGTCCGTCGCGGACCGCCTCGACGGCGTCGGCCCATGCCGGCGCGGGTCCGGGCATGGCGAGATCCTGCGCGGCGGGGATGGAGCCGAGGCTGCGCACCGCGGTCCAGTCCGAGATCACGACGCCGTCGAAGCCCCACTCGGAGTTGAGCGGGTCCTCGAGCAGGTCGTTCTCGGTCATCGTCACGCCGTCGACGGCGTTGTAGGCGCTCATCAGAGCCCAGGCTCCGGCATCCACCGCACGTTCGAACGGTGTGAGGTACAGCTCGCGCAGTGCGCGCTCGCCCGGCCGCACATCCACCGTGAACCGGTCGGTCTCGGAGTCGTTCGCGACGTAGTGCTTCGGGGTCGCGGCGACCCCGTTGTCCTGCAGACCCGCGACGTAGGCGGCAGCGAGTGCGGCGGTCAGCTCCGGATCTTCGCTGAAGCACTCGAAATGCCGGCCGCCGAGCGGCGAGCGGTGCAGGTTGATGGTCGGGCCGAGGACGACGTCGACGTCCTTGCGTCGTGCTTCGGATGCCGCGGCCGCACCGTACCGGTAGGCCAGGTCGACATCCCACGAGGCGCCGAGGGCCGAGCCGGACGGCAGGTTGAGGGAGGGTTCGCGCTCGTCCCAGCGGGGGCCGCGCACGCCCGCCGGTCCGTCCGACAGGGTCATCGCGCGAAGGCCGATCGAGGGGAGCGGGACGGTCGTCCAGAAGTCGGCGCCCTGGATGAGCGACACCTTCTCCTCGAGGCTCAGCTGCTCCAGCAGCGGGACCAGGTGCTCCACGGTCTCGGGCTGAGCGGAGGTGCCCGTTGGGGATGTGGCGGGGGTCGTCATGAGGCGGCCTTCTCTGCGTCGAGGAGCTCGCGACGCTCGACGCGTCGCACCTCCTGCTTGTCGGGGTCGGGCACCGGCGCGGCCATGAAGAGCCGCTGCGTGTAGGGGTGCGCGGGGTGCGAGGTGACCTGGTCGCCGTCACCGGTCTCGACGATCTCACCACGGAACATCACCGCGACGCGGTGGCTGATGTGCCGGACGACGGCGAGGTCGTGGGTGATGAAGAGGTAGGCGACACCGGTGCGCTCCTGGATCTCGATGAAGAGGTCCAGCACGCGCGCCTGCGTCGACAGGTCCAGCGCCGAGACGGGCTCGTCGCACACGATCAGCTTCGGGTCCAGGGCGAGAGATCGGGCGATGGCGATCCGCTGTCGCTGCCCGCCGGAGAACTCGCGCGGGAGACGGCTGCGCGCATCGGACGGGAGTCCGACCTGATCGAGCAGCTCACGCACTCGCGTCTTCGCCGTGCTGCTGGCCACGCCCGCGCGCCTGCAGCGGCTCGGCGAGGATCTGCTCGATGGTCAGCGACGGGTTCAGTGACGAGTACGGGTCCTGGAACACGACCTGGATCTCCGAGCTCAGCGCACGACGCTCCTTGCGGTGCAGGTGGCTGATGTCCTGACCGTCGTAGGTGATCTTCCCGCCCGTGACCGGCGCAAGGCCGAGCACCGCGCGGCCGAGGGTGGTCTTGCCCGACCCCGACTCGCCGACCAGACCGAGGGTCTCGTGCGGCTTGATGTCGATCGAGACGCCCTTGAGCGCCTGGAACGGCTTGGCGCGGAACCCCTTGCCGGGGTATTCGACGACCAGGTCGTCGACGGTCAGCAGCGACTCGGTCATGAGTTGCCTCCGGTGGATGCGGTGCCCGCGAGCGCGAGCGGCGGACGGGCGGGGCCTTCTTCGAGGATCGCCGAGAGCAGCGACTTCGTGTACGGGTGCTCGGGGCGCTGCAGGATCGCGCGCACCGGACCGGTCTCGACGAACAGACCGCTCTGCATGACCGTGACCCGGTCGCAGAGATCGGCGACGACGCCGAAGTTGTGCGTGACGAGCAGCATCGCCATGTGGCGCTCCGCCTGCAGATCGCGCAGGAGATCCAGCACCTCGGCCTGCACCGTGACATCGAGCGCGGTGGTCGGCTCGTCGGCGATGATCAGGTCGGGGTCCATCGAGACCGCCCCCGCGATCAGCACGCGCTGGGCCATGCCGCCCGACACCTCGAACGGGTACGCCTTGAAGGTGCGCACCGGGTTGGGGATGCCGACCCGCTCGAGCAGCGAGAGTGCCTTGTCTCGGGCCTCCTTCTTGCTCAGCCCGAGGTCGACCCGCAGCGGCTCGACCAGCTGGCTGCCGATCGTGAAGGTCTGGTCGAGGTTCGACATCGGCTCCTGCGGGATGTAGCCGATGCGCTGACCGCGGATGGAGCCGTAGACCTTCTCCGAGGCGTTGTCCAGGCGAGTGCCCTCGTAATCGATCGAGCCGCCGGTGACGCTGCCGCCCTTCGGCAGCAGGCCCAGGACGGCGAAGGCCGTCTGAGTCTTCCCCGAGCCCGACTCGCCGATGAGGCCGTGGACCTCGCCCTTGCGGATGTCCATCGATACGCCGTGCACCACTTCGAGGGTCGAGCCGTCGTTCTGGTGGTAGCCCACGCGCAGGTCTTTGATGCTCAGGACGACCTCGCGAGGGCGAGATGCCGCCTGCTCGTCGTCCTCGTGCCGGATCGTGCCGCCCTCGGGCGTGACGAGGTCGAGTTCGTCGCCCAGATCGGTGACGCTGGTGGCCGTCGTCACCGCGGCGACCGAGCCGGTGCGCGTGGTCACCGCACGCCGGCGCTTGCGCCGCACGACGACCGTGCGCTCGAGCACATCCCGCATCGCGTTGGCCAGCAGCATGAGGGCGATGCTCGTCAGGGCGATCGCGAGCGAGGGCCACAGCATGAGGATCGGGGCCTTGTAGATGTTCGCGAACGCGTCGTTCAGCATCGAGCCCCAGGTCGGGACGGACGTGTCGCCGAGTCCGAGGAACTCCAGACCGGACTGGATGGCGATCGCGATGATCGCGATGATCGCGGTCTGGATGATGATCGGCGCGCGCACGACGGAGAGGACGTGGCGTCCGATGATGCGCAGATCGCTGAGACCGGAAACCCGTGCGGCGTCGACATACAGCTCAGATCGCACCGAGGTCACCATCGTGTACACGAGGCGGAAATACGCCGGGGCGAGCAGCACTCCGAAGATGAGCATTGCGATCCAGACCGACGGACCGACGACCGCTCGGGCCGCCAGCAGGACGACCATCGGCGGCAGCGCCATCACCAGCGACGTGAACCATGACGAGACGTTGTCGAACCAGCCTTGGTAGTAGCCGGCGATCAGGCCCGAGATGACTCCCATCACGAGGGCGGTGACCACCGCCAGGATCGCGGCCAGGATGCTGATCCGCGTCGCGGCGAGCAGCCGTGACAGGACGTCGCGACCTGCGCTGTCAGCGCCGAGCGGATGCTCGGCGCTCGGCGGCGCCAGGATCAGCTGAAGCGACGCCTGATTCGGATCGTACGGGGCGATGAGCGGCCCGAAGATCGCGATGAGCACCACGAACGCGAGGAAGATCATCGAGATCAGCGCAAGCGGGCTGCGCAGCAGGCGGCGCGAACAGGTGGTCGGCGCGTGCCGCCGGCGTGGGGATGGCGGTGGGGACTTCGACAGCGGTCATGACAGTCGCACCTTCGGGTTGAGCGCAGCCTGCGCGAGGTCGATGAGGAGGTTGACGACGACGGCGATGATCGCGGTGACGATCACGATCCCCATTACGACGGGGATGTCACCCTGCGACGTCGCCGTCACCGTGAGAGATCCGATGCCGGGGAGGGCGAAGATCTGCTCGACGATCACTGCGCCGCCGATCATCCCGATGAAGTTCAAGGCGAGCAGAGCGAGCGCGGGGCCGCCGGCGTTGCGTAGGACGTGCTTGTAGACGACGCGGTTGGAACTCAGTCCACGACTGCGCAGCGTGCGGACGTAGTCGCGCGAGAGGCCGTCGAGCACCGATCCGCGCACCTGCTGTGAGATGGTCGCGATGCCGCCGATCGCCAGGGCGATGATCGGCAGCGTCACGCTGCTCAGCCACCCCGCGATCGAGGTTGTGAAGGGTATATAGCCGGTCGCCTTGAACCAGCCGAGGTTGATCGCGAAGACCAGGACCAGGAACAGGGCTATCAAGAAGCCCGGGATGGCGAAGCCGAGGATGGACAGGAACTGGACGGTACCATCGACCGCTCCACCGCGTCGGGCGGCAAGGATACCCAGGATCACGGAGAAGATGGCGGTGAGGATGATCGCGCCGATCACCAGCGACAGCGTGACGGCGAGCCGGCTGCTGAGCTGCACCGCCACCAGTTGTCCGTTGAACCAGGACCGTCCGAGGTCACCGGTGACCGCGGAACTGGCCCAGTCCAGGAACTGCGCGAACAGCGGGCGGTCGAGGCCCAGCTCGGCGGCCTTCTGCGCCACGACTTCCTGAGTGGCGTTCTGACCGACGATGGTGCGGGCGATGTTGCCGCTGCCGATGTACAGCAGGGTGAAGGCGAGGACCGTGATCACGACGATCAGGACCAGACCCGACAACACGCGGCGCAGGATGAAAGTGAGCATGGCTCCACTCCTGTGTAGAGGAATCCCGGAAAGGCGGGGGTGGGGCCGGCCCGCCCGATCGCTCGGGCGGGCCGGGGGTCACTACTGCTTCGGCTCGAAGTCGTAGATCGCGGGATAGGCGTTGGTGGGGAGCATTTCGACGGTCGTGTTGGCGTCCGTCGCGACGCTGCCCTGCACGCGGTAGAAGGGCGCAAACCACGCCTGCTCCACGATGTACTTGTTGAGTTCCTTCGCGACCGAGGCCTGCGTGGCCTCGTCACCGTACTGGATCTCCGTCATGTACTCGTCAACCTGCGGGTCCTGGTACTTGAAGGGGTTGAACACCGCGGTCGGAGCGATCATGAACTGGATGAGCTGCCAGTCGGGGTTCTGCTCGAGAGCCATGAACGAAGCCGGATACTTCGGCGCCAGCAGATCGCCGATGAAGCTTCCCATCGCCACGTCCGTCTGCTCGACGGTGACTCCGACCTCGGAGAGCTGCTGAGCGATCAGCGTGTAGGTCGTCGCGCCGAGGGCTGTCACGGCCGGCATGCTGATCGTCAAGCCGTCGGGGTAGCCCGCCTCGGCCAGAAGCTCCTTCGCCTTCTCGGGGTCGTAGTCGTAGTAGCTGTCCAGCTCGGGGTCGTACGCATCCGAGGAGGCGGGGAACACCTGCGTGGTCACCGTGCCGTGGTCGAACTGGAGCGCGGTGAGCAGTCCCTCACGATCGAACGCGTAGTTCAGCGCCTGACGGACCTTGACGTCGCCGAGCGCGGGGTCCATCGAGCCGGCGCGGTCCAGCAGCAGCAGCCCCTGGAAGTCGAGCTCGTTGGCGTTGACGGTCCAGCCGGCGCCCTCGACCTCCTCCAGGGCGGCGTTGTCGACGAGCTTCACGCCGTTCGCCTCGCCGGCCTTGATCGCGTTGAGCGCAGCCGTCGGGTCGCCGAGGACATTGATCACGAGGTTGTCGTAGTGCTGGACGTCGGGGTTCCAGTAGTCGGGGTTCTTCGTGTACGAGTACGTGGTACCCGTGACGGTCGCACCGGTGTCGAGCACGTACGGACCGGATCCGATCGGAGTGGTCGCCGCATCCGGGTTGTCGAAGTTGGCCTCAGCGCCGACCAGGCCAGGGTCACGGGTCAGGTAGTTGAGCATGGCAGGGTCGGGAGCGTTGAGGGTGATGACCACCGTCGTCTCATCCGGCGCCTCGAAGCTGGCGACGCCGGCGAAGTAGCCGGCATCCGGCGAGGTGCCATCCTTGAAGCGCTGCAGGTTGCCGACGACGACATCGCCGGTGAGCTTGGATCCATCCGTGAAGGTGACGTCGTCACGCAGGGTGAGAGTCAGCACCGTGTTGTCCTCGTTGTACGACCACTCCGTCGCCAGCCAGGGCTCGATCGTGCCTTCGGGCGTCGCCAGCAGAAGCGTGTCGAAGACCGCCTGGTAGTACGGCGAGCGGTTGCCCCACTCGGCGCCTGAGGGATCATAGGTGGTCGGCGCGAAGAGGGCGCCGAGCGTGAGTGTGCCTCCGCTTCCACCTTCTCCGCCGCCGCCGTCGGTGCGCCGCCTGCGCAGCTCGTCACCGCGAGAGCGGTGGTGACGGCAATGGCCGCTGCTGCCGCGGCCTTCTTCCATCGGATCATCTTCGAAGTCCTCTTGGTAGGGGCGATACCACTGCGGATCGCCGGTAATGCACGACCGTAACATCAAATCCGAGCGAGCACTAGGTTTTTAAGATAAATTTCTAGTGATCGCTAGGTTTTTGTTCGAAACGGGCCCAGAATGGCTGCAACGAGGGCCGATGACGGCCCGACGATACGGTGGAGACGATGACGGACACCACGACAGCCCCGCGCAAGCGCAAGCCCCGGGGCGAGTACGCGAAGACCGGCGCCAAGCGCACGGCGATCCTCGACGCCGCCCTCGAGGTCTTCGCCGAGTCCGGCTATCGCTCTGGATCCTTACGCGACGTCGCGCATCAAGGTCGGCATGAGCGAGGCAGGGCTCCTGCACCACTTCCCCAACAAGAGCGCGCTGCTGGCCGCGGTGCTCGATCGGCGCGACCAGCACTCGCTGGAACGGGTCACGTTCGGCGGACCCGATGGATCGGTGTCGCTGCGGGGCCTCATCGCCCTCGCGGCGTACAACGCCTCGGTGCCCGGAGTCGTCGAGCTCTACTGCATCCTCTCCGCCGAGGCGACCGCCCCCGACCACCCGGCGCACGACTACTTCGTCGGCCGCTACGAGTACACCCGAACCAACATCCGGGCCGCCTTCGAATCGCTCGAGGCGGAGGGCCGGCTGATGGACGGGGTGAGCCCCCAGCGCGCCGCCGTCGCCACGATCGCCATGATGGACGGCCTGCAGGTGCAGTGGCTCCTCGATCGCGAGGTCGTCGACATGGCCGAAGAGCTCAAGAACTTCTTCCGGTCGTTCGTGCAGATGGATTTCGACGAGAGCCCGGAGGCGTCCGACGAGGACGCTCTGGTCCTCGTGGCGGCCAGGGACGTCGACGGCGAAGACCCCGAAGCGACCGCGGAAGAGCCGCGCTGAGGTCAGTTGGTCGGCTGCGAGCGCAGCGACGCCACGAAGTCGAGCTTGTCCAGCACCGGCGCCGGGATGACGAACGGGTAGAGGTCGTCCTTGCCCATCGACCGGTTGATCATGTTCAGCGCGGTCGACAGCGGAACCCACACCCCGGTGACCAGGTCGCGGAAGTGCGAGAACGCATCCACTCCGGCCACCGCGGTCAGTCCGTATTCGGATGCCGTCTCGATCGTGTCGCAGATGTGCAGGAAGTGCGCCCAGGTCTCGGCGAAGTCCTCGTACGGATGCATCGTCGCGTAGCTGGTGAGGTACGACAGCTCCCATCCGGCCGGCGCGCCTTGGGCGTAGTGCCGGTCGATCGCCGCCCGGTAGTCGGCTGTCTCGTCGCCGAACAGCGCCCGGCAGCGCTCGACCCGGTCGGGGTCTCCGACGACATCGACGAGCTGCCATTCGTAGTAGTGGCCGACCTCGTGCCGGAAGTGGCCGAGCATCGTGCGATAGGGCTCGTCCAGTTCGCCGCGCAGGCGCTCCCGGTACGCCGGGTCGCTCTCGGCCAGGTCGATCGTGATCACGCCGCCGTCGTGCCCGATGACGACGCTCCGGTCGGTGCTCGAGAGCAGGTCGAAGCACAGTCCGTTGATCGGGTCGCCGCCGAGGGCGGCATCCTTCCCGATCACCGGGAAGCCGAGCCGGTCGAGTTCGACGATCAGATGGCGCTTCGCTCGCTCGGCCACCGGGAAGTTGCTCAGCCCGCGCGCGTCGGCGTCGTTGGGCCGCGTGCGGGTGAGCGAGCAGCTGAAGCACTGCCCGCCCTCCAGCGGTGCCAGCCAGGTGCATCCCGACAGGTTGAGGTTGCGGCACACATGCCAGATCAGCCCGGACGCATCGATGTAGCGGCCGTCCAGTCCGACCGGGACGATCTCGCCTTCATCCCGCGAATAGCCGAGGCCCACGCCGCACGCCACGCAGATCGAGTTCTCGAAGTAGAGCGGACTGCTGCACACGCGGCATCGGTAGGACTTCACCCGATCAGGCTCGCACAGGCACCGCGCCCGAGGCTCACCCTTGCGGAGACTCCTCCAGTGGTGCAACGTCGACGGCCACCCGCAGCGTCGACTTCTTGGCCTCGGTGAAGATCACGCCCTTGACCGGCGGGACGTCGCCGTAGTCGCGGCCCCAGGCGACGGTGACATGCCGCTCCGCGACCAGCTGGTCGTTCGTCGGGTCGAACGCGAGCCACTGATCCGAACCCGGCAGCCATGCCGCGACCCACGCGTGCGACGCGTCGGCGCCGACCATCCGCGTCTTGCCCGCCGGCGTGCGCGTCGCGAGGTAGCCGCTCACATACCGGGCGGCCATCCCGTGACTGCGCAGGCAGGCGATGGCGAGGTGCGCGAAGTCCTGGCACACGCCGGCGCGCTTCTCGAAGACGTCGGACACCGTGCTGGTCACGGTCGTCGCGGTCTTGTCGTAGTGGAAGTCGGTCTTGATGCGGTGCATGAGATCGGTGATGGCGTCGCCGATCGGCCGCCCGGGCGTGAGGGATGCCGCCGCGTACTCGCGCGCCGCGGCGATCTGCTGCACCTTGGGCGATGCGATCGCGAACTCGGCCGCGGCCCAGGCACCCCGCGAGATCGTGGGGTTCAGGATCGGTCTGGCCAGCTCCCACGGCTGCACCAGAGCTTCATCCTCGTACTCGGTGGCGACCACGGCCACCTCGCTGGAGGCGTCGATGATCAGGCGGAGGTGAGGCTCGTCGACATGGAAATACGACACGACGTTGCCGTAGTAGTCGATGTCCTCGGAGATGTCCCCGGGCACGGGATCTATGGTGACCTCGCGGGAGGTCACCTGCTGCCACGGCAGCTCGCGGGGCCGGCAGTGCACGAGTCCGAAGCTGCTGCTCACGTCGTCGTCGTACGAATAGGTCGTGCGATGCGACACACGATATTTCACGACGTCAAACCCATCACCTCGGTCAGCGACAGCGACGAGATCGGCTGCGGCAGCGGCCCGGCCGCGAAGTGAAGGTGGACGATCGCATCTCCGAGGCGGTAGAGCCGGGAGTGGGTCTCGGCGAGGAACTCCTCCAGCCGCGGCCGGTGCCCGTCCTCGGGGGCCGTGAGCGCGGGGATGTCGGCATCCTCCAGCAGGTCCTCGAGGTGCTCGAGCAGACGCTCGGGTCGGGTCGAGCCGGTGGAGCCGGCCAGCTGCGACAGGTGGAACCGCAGCCGCTCGACGGAGAACGCGACCGATCGCGGGTTGTCGGGGTCGATCAGCAGCAGCTCGAGCACGTCGGCGGTGCGGATGCTGCCGCGGAAGCGGCGGCGGTGGGTGACCGAGCTCTCGGCCGCCATCAGCACTCCTCCGAGCACCGCACGCTCGACGCCCGGGCCGAGCGACACCGTGGTCGTCGAAGCGAGCAGCGTGCTCACCTGCATAGCGCGCTCGAGGTAGCGGCCCGCCTCGATGGCGTGCCAGCCGTCGTCGCGCATCATGTTGGCGGTGACGCCCTGCAGCGACAGGATGCCGCCCAGCATCCGGCTGGCCGACTCGGCGATCTGCGGCCGGCGCGACGCGCGAAGGGATTTCATCGCCCGATCGGTGCTGCCGAATGCGCGCCAGGTGTCCACCGAGAGCTGGTCGCGCACCCCCTCGAGGGCATCGCGCAGCCGCTCCAGCGAGTGGGCCGCGGAGCCCGGCCGGTCGGCATCCACGAGCAGGGAGCGCTGCTCGAGGTCGGTGTCGAGCCAGCGCGTTCCGCCCAGGCGCTGCAGCACGCCGATGAGTGCCCGCAGTGCCGCACCTCCTTGCGTCGTCGAGGAGTAGTCGAGCTGCTCCGCGTAGGCGCTGGCCGTGATGACCAGGCGGACGAGGTCTTCGGCGCGCTCGGTGTACCGGCCCGACCAGAACAGGTCCTCGACGGCGCGCGGTGAGAGCACCGGCACCGCGCGGGCGAGGGGCAGGGGTGCGACTTCGACGATGCCCTGGTCGGGGTCGCCGGGAGCGAGCTTGAGAACCCACACGTCCTTGGTGCTCGGCGCGGCCTTCCGGTCGTCGACGAGGGTGGCCAAACCCGCCGACGAGAGGGCGGTAGATCGCGCCGTCGCGCACCGTGAAGGCCCGCAGCACCAGGGGGTTGGGGTTGGCTCGACCCGACGCGCGCCCCAGATCGCCCCAGGCGGGCGCCTGCGAGAGGGGAAGGCGCTGCTGGCCGACGAACCGGTGCGGGGCCGACAGGATCCGGTTCTTCAGCGCGGCCGGGTCGAGGGCGAAGAGATCGGCTGCGCGCCCGTCGATCTCGCGCACGATGACGTCCGCGGGGCTCGTGCGCGACGGCATCCAGCACGGATTTCAGACCCTCGGGGTCACCGCACCACTGCGTGGGGACCGACGGAAGGCGCAACGGCTCCCCGAGCAGATGCTCGCAGACGGCCGGCATGAAGGGCATCAGCCCGGGGTTCTCCAGCACGCCCGCGCCCAGGCCGTTGACCAGGCGCACCCGGCCGCGCCGGACCACTTCGGTGAGCCCTGCGACGCCCAGCTGCGACCCGGCGCGCAGCTCCAGCGGATCGCACCACTCCGCGTCGACTCGCCGGAGTATCACGTCGACGCGCTCGTGCGGCTCGTGCTGCGGGAATCCGGCCGGCTTCATCCACACCCATCCGTCGCGCACGACGAGATCCGCTCCCTGCACCAGAGGGAAGCCGAGCGTGTTCGCGATGAACGCCTGATCGTAGGCGGTTTCGGAGTGGGTGCCGGGTGAGAGGACCACGACGCGCGGATCGGGGATGTCGGCCGGTGCGGCCTGCAGCAGGGCCGCGCGCAGAGCCGAGAAGTAGGGCTCCATGCGGTGCAGCCCCGCCTCTTCGTACAGCTCGGGCAGCACGCGCGACAGCACGCGCCGGTTCTCCATCGCGTACCCCAGGCCCGACGGCGCCTGCACGCGGTCGGTGAGGACCCGCCACTCCCCCGCCGAGTCGCGGCCGAGATCGGTGCTCGACAGGATCAGCGGGTGCGGGTCGAACCCCCTCGCGCGGGCGATGGGGCGGACGAATCCGGAATGGCCGAACACCACGGCCGACGGGATGACTCCTTCGGCCAGCAGCCTCTGCTCGCCGTAGATGTCGGCCAGCAGCGCATTGAGCAGCTCGGCCCGCTGGGCGAGCCCCACTTCCAGGCGAGCCCAGGTCGCGGCATCCAGAACCAGGGGCATCGGGTCCAGCTGCCAGGGCTGGGAGCCGGCCTCGGGGTTGCCGTAGGTCGCGCCGTCGTCGGCCAGCAGCGTGGTGATCTCGCCGTCGATCCGCTCGAGCTCCGCGGGTGTCAGGTCGACGGCGATCGTCGCCATGCCCTTCCACGCCGCCCGCAGTGCGCCATCCGGCCCGACCACCTCGTCGAACCTCGCACCGGGGCCCGGCGCCAGCTGCAGGGTCGGCTGCGCGAGCGCGGCCGCGTAGTCGCGAAGAAGGCTCACGCGGTCGGAACCCTCCGCAGGTCGAGCGTGTGCGGGTAGTCCGGGCTCCAGGCCCGTCGTCCCGCCTCGCGCAGCGACTCCACGTCGAGGTGGCCGCCCGTGTGCCCGTGCGGGTCGAAGCGGCTCGCCCGGCGGGCCTCCGCCTCGTTCGCGTTGATGGGCGGGTGATCGTAGGAGCGGCCGCCGGGATGCACGACGTGATACGTCGCGCCGCCCAGGCTCACGCCGGACTCGATGTCGACCACGTCGAAGACGAGCGGCGCGTGCACCGGGATCGAGGGATGCAGCGCCGACCACGGCTGCCACGCGCGGTAGCGCACGCCGGCGTAGTACTCGCCGGGGCGGCCGGTGGGCGTGAGGGGCACGGGAACACTCTCGCACGTGACGAGGTGCATGCGCGGGTCCACCCCGGTCACCTTCACCTGGACCCGTTCGACCGAGGAGTCCACGTAGCGCGCGGTCCCGCCTTCGGTCACCTCCTCGCCGAGGACGTTCCAGGGCTCGATCGCCTGCCGCAGCTCGAGCTGCATCGTCCGCCGCGCGGCGCCCGCTGTCTCCGCCGAGCTCGCGGACGGGTCGCTCGCGCCGATCCGGGTCATGCCGATGCGGGGGAAGCGGAACTCGGTGAACGCCTCCAGCCACGATTCCTCGAACGCGATCCCGTGCGCGCGCAGGTCGGCGACCACCTCGCCGATGTCGGCGCTGGCGCCCTCCGGCAGCAGGAAGTCCTCATGCAGGCGCGTGCCCCACCGCACGAGCGGATCGGTGCAGGGCTTCTCCCAGAGCATCGCCACGAGGCTCCGCACGAGCAGCGCCTGGACCAGTGCGAGCTGCGGATGCGGCGGCATCTCGAAGCCGCGCAGCTCGAGCAGCCCGAGCCGTCCGCGGCTGCTGTCGGGGCTGTACAGCTTGTCGATGCAGAACTCGGCGCGGTGGGTGTTGCCGGTCAGGTCGGTGAGCAGGTGCCGCAGCGCCCGGTCGATGACCCAGGGCGAGGAGTCCTCCCCGATCACCTGGGCCGTGCCGCTCAGCCGCCGCACCTCCTGCAGGGCGATCTCCATCTCGTAGACCGCCTCGGGTCGACCCTCGTCGAAGCGGGGCGCCTGGCTCGTGGGGCCGATGAATCGCCCCGAGAACAGATACGACAGGCTCGGATGCCGCTGCCAGTAGGTGATGAGGCTCGCCAGCAGATCCGGCCGCCGCAGCAGCGGGGAGTCGACCGGCTGCCATCCGCCGAGGGTGATGTGATTGCCGCCGCCGGTGCCGGTGTGCAGTCCGTCGAGGTCGAACTTCTCCGTCGACAGACGGCTCTGGCGCGCCTGCTCGTACAGGGTCGTGGTCAGCTCGCGAAGGTCGGCCCAGCTCGAGGTGGGCTGGACGTTGACCTCGATCACACCGGGGTCGGGCGTGACGATCAGCTGAGTGAGGCGCGCATCCGGGGGTGGCCCGTACCCCTCCAGCACGATCCGGCACCGGGTCAGCCGCGCGCCCTCCTCGATCACGGCGAGCAGGTCGCAGTACGCCTCCAGCGTCAGGGTCGGCGGCAGGAAG
The DNA here is from genome assembly GCA_963717585.1 of uncultured Actinomycetota bacterium. GTDB lineage: Bacteria > Actinomycetota > Actinomycetes > Actinomycetales > Microbacteriaceae > Microbacterium. The sequence continues at coordinate 458,745 of CAVQWI010000010.1, forward strand.
ACGTGCACGTGGCCGTCGCGCGCTTCGAATGCGAGGGCGGTGGTGCGGGCATCCTTCGGATCGACGACCGTGACCTGGGGGAAGCGGGGATCGAGCGGCGGACCGGCCTCGAGGTACGACGGCTCCCCCGGGTGCTCGGGGTCCTCCCACGAGATCGAGTCCAGCGGAAGCCGCAGCCCCACCGCGCTCGAGCCGGGCGTGAGCACGAGCCTGCCTCGGCGGAAGCTCCACGCCGGGCTCGTCCACTCCCCCTCCGTCGTGAGAGGCAGCACCCATCCGGCCTCGGTCTTGACGACGCGGTCGAGCTCGGCGACATCGACGTCGGCGAGATCGCCGACATCCGGTCGCGGACCTTCCGGCTCACGGATCTCGGCGGCGAGCGCTGCGAACGGGTCCTCGTAGGCCGGCAGCAGCCGTCGGTCGGGGATTCCGAGGACCGCTGTCACCGCGCGCGCGAGCGCTTCGGCGTTCGACCGGCCGTCCGGGTCGCGTTTCTGGTCCCCAGGGCTCGGCGAAGATCGCCGGATCCCTCCACAGCGGCACCCCGTCGGTCCGCCACTGGAGCGCGATGTTCCAGCGCGGGAGCGGCTCTCCGGGGTACCACTTGCCCTGGCCGCGGTGCACGACACCGCCGGCCGCGTAGGTACGGCGCAGGCGCTTGGCGAGGATGTCGGCGAGCTCCCGCTTGTGCTCCCCATCGGCATCCGTGTTCCACTCGGCGCTCGTCGCATCGTCCAGGGCGACGAAGGTGGGCTCGCCACCCATCGTGAGGCGCACGTCGCCGGCCTGCAGCCGGTCGTCGACCGCAGAGCCGAGTGCGTCGATGCGGGACCACTGCTGGTCGGTGTAGGGCTTGGTGGTGCGCGGATCCTCGTGGATGCGGACGACTTCGTTGCGGAACTCGAAGGTGACCTCGACCGGCTCGGTCGTGCCCTGGATGGGGGCGGCGCTGGAGGGATGCGGCGTTGCGCTGAGCGGGATGTGACCCTCGCCGGCGAACAGCGCGCTCGTCGGGTCCATGCCCACCCATCCGGCGCCGGGGATGTACACCTCCGTCCACGCGTGCAGGTCGGTGAAGTCGACCTCGGTGCCGCTCGGCCCGTCGAGCGACTTCTGGTCGGCGGCGAGCTGCACGAGATAGCCCGACACGAATCGCGCCGCGAGACCGTACTTGCGCAGCAGGCTGACCAGCAGCCACGCACTGTCCCGGCAGGAGCCGATCGCCCGGAACAGCGTCTCGTCCGGCGTCTGGACGCCCTCCTCCATCCGCACGTCGTAGGCGACATCGCGGTGGACGGCGGAGTTGAGCCCGGCGAGGAACTGCACGGTCGGCATGCCGCCGTCCGGCAGGGCGGGCAGGGCGTCCTTCCAGACCTCCGCCTGCGCGCTGTCGTCGACGGGGCGGAGGTACGGCGCCAGATCCGCTCTGAGGGTCGGCTCGTACTCGAACGGGAAGAACTCGGCGTACTCCTCGATGAAGAAGTCGAACGGGTTGATCACCATCAGGTCGGCGACCAGGCTCACCGTGATCTTGAGGTGATCGATCTTTCCGGGGAACACCAATCGGGCGATCCAGTTGCCGAACGGATCCTGCTGCCAGTTGATGAAGTGCTCTTTCGGGCTCACCTCCAGGGAGTACGCCTCGATCGGCGTCCGGGAGTGCGGAGCGGGCCTCAATCGCACGACATGCGGCGTGACCGACACCGGTCGGGCGAACTCGTACCCGGTGTAGTGCGTGAGCGAGACCTTGGTGGACATCCTCACAGTGTCGCCGAAATCTGTTGCGGACGGGTTTCGTACTCGGTCGCGCTTCGGTCACCCGTGCTCGATGACGGCCTCCTCGGGGTCTTCGACGAACCCGCGAAGGCGCTCGATGGCGGCATCCCATCGCACCGAGGCGCGCTCCAGGGCACTGCCGGCAGCAGCGAGGCGCGTCGGCTCCAGACGCCACAGCCGTTCGCGACCGCTGCGCTCGCTGTGCACCAGCCCCGCGTGCTCGAGCGCCGCCAGATGCTTCGAAACGGCTTGCCGAGTCACGGTGGTCGACGCGGCAAGCCGCACGGACGACTGCGGACCGCGCTCGCCCAGCGACACGACGATGCCGAGCCTGGTCGGATCGCCGAGCGCCGCGAACACCGGGGCGATGTCCTCCAGCGCCGCGGGGCTGGTCACGGGTTCTGCTCGAGGAAGGCCGCGAGCAAGCCCGCCTGGATGTCCCATCCGTGCGTGTTCGACTCGATGGTGCGGGCCCGGCGATCGGCGGGCAGCGCGTCGAAGCCGCTCTCGGTGATCGTGAGGGCCACTCCGTCGGCGGTCTCCTCCAGCTCGAAGCTCACCGTGGTGAGCGCATCCGACTCCGAATCCGCGTTCCACCGGAAGGCGAACCGGCTCATCGGCTCGATCGCGACGACATGAGCCGTCCACCGCATGCCCGCGTACTGCTGCTGCTCGTCGGTGCCCTCCGCGTCCACCTCGCTCGGCACCATCCGGCCGGCAACGGCCTCGCCCTCGACGAACGGGCCGTCGAACTCGCTGCCGAACCATCGTCCGAACTGCGACGAGTCGGTGATCGCCGACCACACCCGCTCGAGTGGTGCGCGCAGCACGGTGTGCTTCCGGATGCTGTCCTCTGTCGTTGTCATTGTGCAACCTCCTGGTTGCAGGTGGCATGCCCGGCCGCTGAGCGCAACCCTTGGGTTGCACGTTGAGTGCGCAGCAGCGGTCACGATCGGTCGGTCGAAGTCGCCCCTGGCAACCCGTCCGTGCCGAGGTTAGGGTCGAAGATACCTCGGCGACAACGCGGTCGCCGAGTCTCGAGAGGAGCGTCATGTCGTTCAAGACTCGTAGGGCGTGTGCGGTCATCGCCGCCGGTGCCCTGGCCGCAACAGTGGGATTGGCGTCCCCCGCGTTCGCCGCGCCGAACAACAATTCGGTCAAGAAGCTGACCAAAGCAGTCACCCTCGAGGGGGTGATGGAGCATCTGGAGGCGTTCCAGGCGATCGCCGACGCGAACGGCGGCGACCGGGCCGCGGGCAGAGATGGATACCGAGCGTCCGTCGACTACGTCGTCGACCAACTGGAGGCGGCCGGGTACACCCCCGAAGTACAGGCGTTCCAATTCGACTACTTCGAGGAGAACTCCGAGCTGATTCGCGTGAGCCCCAATCCGCGAACCTTCGTCAACGAGGTCGACTTCCTCCGCAATACCTTCGACAGCGGCAGCCCGGAGGGAATGGCAACCGGGCCGCTCTTCGTCACGGATGTGCTCCTCAATCCGGCCAATCCCGCCAACACCAGCAACAGTGGCTGCGAGGCGGGCGACTTCGCCGGAATGCCCGCCGGCTCGATAGCGCTCGTCCAGCGCGGCACCTGCGGTTTCGCTGTCAAGGTGCTCAACGCGCAGGCAGCGGGCGCGGCCGGCGTCATCGTGATGAACGAGGGACAGCCGGGTCGCACCGGCCTGCATCAACATGATCGGCGACGCCACGGGCCTCATGATCCCCGCAGTCTTCACGACCTATGCGGCTGGCGCTGACCTGGCGACCACCCCCAACTCGACAGTCACCGTGAAGGTCGACTACGTCGCGGAAGAGCGCACGGCGTACAACGTGCTCGCCGAGACCGCGAGCGGCAACGACGCCAACACCGTCATGGCCGGTGCACACCTCGACAGCGTCCAGGGGGGCGCCGGCATCAACGACAACGGCACCGGCAGCGCCGCGCTGCTGGAGACAGCGATCCAGATGTCGAAGGTCAAGCCGAACAACACGGTGCGCTTCGCGTGGTGGGGAGCCGAGGAGTCGGGTCTGCTCGGCTCGGAGTACTACGTCAGCCAGCTGGGCGAGGAAGCGGCGAACGACATCGCGCTGTACCTCAACTTCGACATGATCGGCTCGCCGAACTACTTCTTCGGCATCTACGACGGCGACGACTCGAGCGACACCGCTCCGGTCCCGATCCCGCCGGGGTCGGCTGAGATCGAGGATGTCTTCGAGGGCTACTTCGACAGTCGAGGCATCCCGCACCAGGACACCGACTTCTCCGGTCGCTCGGACTACGGACCGTTCATTGCGATCGACATCCCGGCCGGCGGCCTGTTCACCGGCGCGGAGGACGTGAAGACGGCGGATGAAGCAGCGCTCTACGGCGGACTGCCGGGTGAGGCGTACGACCCGTGCTACCACCAGCCGTGTGACAACCTCACGGGCGCGGGTCAGCCCGCCGGCCTGTACGCAGCGCTGAACGAGGAGTACGACCTCGTCGGCAACGTGAACACGTACGCGCTCGACGTCAACTCCGACGCCGTCGCCGCAGCGATCATCACGTTCGCGTTCGACACGTCGACGGTGAACGGCGTGAGCGCGCCCGGCAAGTCGCACGGTGCCGCCAAGAACACCGACGCGATGAAGAACAAGTTCGCGGAGTAGTCAACGGCGCCGCAGAGCGGCGAAGGCGACGCGGCCGGTCACGATGTCATCGTGGCCGGCCGCGTCGTCCTGCGGTTCAGATCAGCGGGCCTCCGCGAACGCCTCTGCGGGTGCGGCATCCCCCGCGGCATCCGTGACGGCATCCGCCGCTGCCAGCGCGACCATGACGTCGTCGGTGAGGTCGTCGACGTGCTCGAGCCCGATCGACAGGCGCACGATGCCCGCGCCGGGCTTTGCATCACCCGCAACGGGGCGGTGCGTGAGCGAGGCGGGATGCTGCACGAGCGAGTCGATGCCGCCGAGCGACACCGCGTGCTCGATGAGCTCGCACGACTCGGTGAAGCGGGCGGCCGCGTCGTACCCGCCGGCGAGCTCCACGGCGATGATCGACCCCGGTCCGTCCAGCTGACGGCCGAGCAGTCCCTTCGGATCCTGACCCGGCAGAGCGGGGTAGAAGACGCGCGCGACGGCATGGTGGGCGCTGATCCGCTCGGCGAGCACGCGCGCGGTCTCCTGCTGAGCACGGACGCGCAGCGGCAGGGTCCGCAGGCCCCGCTGCAGCAGGTACGCCGCCATCGGATGAAGCAGCCCACCCGTGAGGGCGCGGACGCGGCGGAGCCTCTCCACCCAGTCCTGGTCGGTGGCGATCACGCCGCCCATGACGTCGCCGTGCCCGCCCAGGTACTTCGTGGCGCTGTGCAGGACGAGCGTGGCGCCGTGCCGCGCCGGCTGCTGCAGCACGGGAGTCGCGAACGTGTTGTCCACGAGCACCGGGACGTCGCCGGCCGCGGCGACGACCTCCTCGAGGTCGAGCAGTTCGAGCGTGGGGTTCGCGGGCGTCTCGACGATCACGAGTCCGGTGTCGGCCCGGATCGCGGCGGCGATCCCATCCACGGTCGCCCAGGTGACCGTCGTGCCGAGCAGGCCGCTCTCGAGGACGTGATCCGATCCGCCGTACAGCGGCCGAACGGCGACGACGTGGGGCTTGCCGTCCGTGACCGTCGCGATCAGGCAGGCGGCGAGCGCCGCCATGCCGCTCGCGAACGCGACCGCTCCCTCGGTGCCCTCGAGGTCGGCGAGGGCGTCTTCGAACCGCGCGACTCCGGGCTGCCACAGGCGCTGGTAGACGGCGCTGCGGCCGGGTCCGAGGTCGTGTCCGGTGGAGAGCTCCTCGTACGCGAGCCCCCCGGTGTCGACATCCGGGAGCGGGTAGGTCGTGGAGAAGTCGATCGGAGGAACGTGCACCCCGCTCTCGCGGAGGCCCGCCATTCCGGCGTGCACAGCGCGGGTCTCGAATCGGGGATGCCTCTTGTCCATACGATGAGAACAGCAGAAACTTGCTTTCAGGGCAATCGACTCTGGACTGTGCCTCCTCAGTGGACCCTTTCATCGCAGATGCTTCGATTCAAGACCGACGGAGGAGTCCCATGACGCAGGTCCTTGTTCTCGACCGAACCGACCGCGCGCTGCTGCGCGCGCTCACCGCGAACGCACGGGCATCGGGGGCATCGCTCGCCTCCACGCTCGGGATCGCCGAGTCGACCGTCTCGCTGCGGCTGCGCAGGCTGCAGACGAGCGGAGTGATCCGCCGCTACCGCGTGGACCTGAACCCGATCGCGCTGGGTGCGACCGTGCAGGCGCTGATCGCCATCCGCCTGGTCAAGCACGCCCGCGAGGAGATCGAGGCGTTCCGGCGCGCCGCGCCGAGTCTTCCCGGAGTGCTCAGCATCTTCCACATGGCGGGCGCCGACGACTTCCTGCTGCACGTGATCGCCCGGGATGCCGCGGAGCTGCGCGAGTTCGTCCTGGCGCACCTCACAGGCCATCCCGCGGTCGCGCACACCGAGACGAACCTGATCTTCGAGCACGCAGACGGCGACGGCTGGCAGCAACTGATCGGCTGAGCGTCTCCCCTCTCCGACACCGAACCGAGGAGGCTTCGATGCCCGCAGACGATCCCGCACCCCCGGTCGCACACGACGGTCCGACCGCCGACGAGTTCGCCGAGCGGATGCTGGCGTCATCGCGCGGCTTCGCGGATCTCCTCGCCGCGCACCTCGGGGATCGGCTCGGCTGGTATCGGAGCCTCGCCGCCGAGGGCCCCGCCACCGCCGCGGAGCTCGCCGAGCGGACGGACACCTCGCCGCGCTACGCACAAGAGTGGCTCGAGCAGCAGGCGGTGACCGGCGTACTGCGCGTCGAGGAATCCGAAGACGGCGACCCTGCCGGGCGTCGATTCCGGCTGCCCGGCCGGCCCGGCCGAGGTGTTGACCGAGGAGAAGAGCCTCAACTACCTGGCACCGCTCGCCCGCATGTTCGCCTCCGTCGGACCGGCGATCCCCCAGCTGATCGAGGCGTACCGCACCGGTGGAGGAGTGAGCTGGGAGCAGCTCGGCACCGACGCGCGGGAGGCTCAGGCCGACATGAACCGACCCTGGTTCAGCGAGCTCCCGAACGCCTTCGCCCGGGTCGACAGCATCCAATCGGTGCTGACCCGAACCGGCGCGCGCGTCGCGGACGTGGGAACGGGCGCGGGCTGGTCATCGATCGCGCTCGCGCTCGCCTATCCCGGCCTCCATGTCGACGGCTTCGACGTGGATGGACCGTCGATCGAGCTGGCGCGCGCGAACGCCGCCGAGGCCGGCGTCGCCGATCGGGTGCGGTTCCACAATGCCGACGGCGATGGCCTCTCGAACTACGGCCGGTTCGATGCCGCCTTCGCCTTCGAGTGCATCCACGACATGCCCACGCCGGTGGACGTCCTCGCCGCCATGCGCCTGGCCGTGCGCGAGGACGGGCCCGTCATCGTCATGGACGAGGCGGTCGCCGAGAGCTTCGCAGCGCCGGGCGACGACCTCGAGCGGATCATGTACGGGTTCAGCCTGTTCGTGTGCCTGCCCGACAGCCTCTCCCACCGGCCGAGCGTGGGCACCGGGACGGTCATGCGTCCGGACACGCTGCGGGGCTATGCGCAGGCCGCCGGCTTCGCCGGACTGGAGATCCTGCCGATCGAGGACTTCAGCTTCTTCCGGTTCTACTCCCTGACCCGCTGACGCGCTCAGACTCGGATGCCGCGCCGGATCCGGAGGAGTCGGGCACGGCGGAGGATCGAATGCGCTTTTTCCTGCCTCCCGGTTGCGCATCCCCTCTCCTGCGCCCGACCGATCCTGCGCCAGGATGAGAGCGTCGCCGCTTCGCCCGCAGCCGGCGACGCCGTGAGGAGTGGACGATGACCTGGAAGATGCCCGCCGAGTTCGCCCCGCAGGATCGCGTCTGGATGGCGTTCCCCCGCGTGGGCAACACCCTCGGCGACGATCCGGCATCCGCCGATCTCGGCACGCGACACCTGGGCGGCCGTCGCCAATGCGGCAGCGGGCTTCGAGCCTGTGACGATGGTCGTCGATCCGTCCGCGGTGGGCGAGGCGCGCAAGCGCCTGGCCTCCGAGATCGAACTCGTCGAGGCTCCGCTCGACGACTACTGGATGCGCGACATCGGCCCGACCTTCGTCCTCGACCAGGACGGCGCGCTCGGCGCAGTGGACTGGACCTTCAACGGCTGGGGCGCCAACGCCTGGGCGACCTGGGAGCGCGACGACCGCATCGCGAGCACCGTCGCAGGGCTCTCCGGAGCCACGCACCTTCCCTCCACCCTGGTCAACGAGGGCGGCGGCATCCACGTCGACGGCGAGGGCACGGTCCTGGTCACCGAGACCGTGCAGCTCGACCCGCGCCGCAATCCGTACGCGAACAAGCAGCGCGTCGAGTGGGAGCTTCAGCGCACCATCGGCGCCACGAAGGTCATCTGGCTCCCCCGCGGCCTCACTCGCGACTACGAGTCGTCCGGCACGCGCGGCCACGTCGACATGGTCGCGAGCTTCGCCGAGCCCGGTCGCGTGCTGCTGCACTGGCAGGACGACGCATCCCACCCCGACTACGCGGTCGTGCGTCAGGTGCGCGCGGTGCTGGAGCAGGCGACGGATGCCGCAGGCCGCCGCCTCGAGATCGTCGAGCTGCCTGCGCCGGACACGCTGCGCGACGAAGACGGCTTCGTCGACTGGAACTACGCGAATCACCTGGTCGTCAACGGCGGAGTGATCGCGTGCGGCTACGGCGAGCCGGCCGCCGACGCCCGTGCCGCCGCGATCCTCGGCGACGCGTACGGTCGCGAGGTGGTGACGATCGACGCCCGGCCGATCCTGGAGCGGGGCGGCGGCATCCACTGCATCACCCAGCAGCAGCCGAAGGCGACGTCATGACTCCGCCGTCGAGCGGAGCCGCCGAAGGCGCCGCGCATCGAGCTGTCCCCGTGGTCGAAACGTCCATCGCAGATCTGCGTGACGCTTTGGAGTCCGGGTCGACCACGTCCGTCGCCCTCGTCGGGGCCTGCCTCGCGCGCATCGACGCGTATGACCGCAAGGGCATACGCCTCAATGCAGTGGTCGAACTCAACCCCGATGCCCTCGCCGAAGCGCAGGCATCCGATCGCCGCCGCCGCGAAGGCACGACGCGCGGGCCGCTGGACGGCATTCCCTACACCGCGAAGGACAGCTACATGGTGCGCGGCATGACGGTCGCATCCGGTTCACCCGCGTTCGCCGACCTGGTCGCACGCCGCGATGCCTTCTCGATCGAGCGGCTCCGGGACGCCGGCTGCGTGCTGATCGGGCTCACCAACATGCCGCCCATGGCCAATGGCGGCATGCAGCGCGGGCTTTACGGGCGCGCCGAGAGTCCGTACAACGCCGACTACCTCACGTCGGCGTTCGGCTCCGGCTCCTCGAACGGATCGGGCACGGCCACGGCCGCGAGCTTCGCGGCCTTCGGACTGGGCGAGGAGACCTGGTCGTCGGGGCGTGCACCCGCCTCCAACAACGCCCTCTGCGCCTACACACCCTCGCGCGGAGTCATCTCGGTGCGCGGCAACTGGCCGCTGGTGCCGACGATGGACGTCGTCGTGCCGCATACCCGCACGATGGCCGACCTGCTCGAGGTGCTGGAGGTGATGGTCGCCGACGACGCCGAGAGCCGTGGCGACTTCTGGCGCACGCAGCCGTGGGTCTCGATCCCCCGTGCCGCCGAGGTGCGACCGGAGACGTACCCGGCGCTGGCCGTGGAGGCCTCGACATCCCTCGCCGGCAAGCGGTTCGGCATCCCCGCGATGTACCTCGGTGAAGACCGGGATGCCGGAACCGGGCCGGGCATCGGCGCCTCCACCGGTCAGCGCATCGAGCCGCGGCCGTCGGTGCTCGACCTGTGGGCGAGGCGAAGGCCGACCTCGAGGCGGCGGGCGCAGAGGTGGTGGTCGTCGACTTCCCCGTCGTGAGCAACTACGAGGCCGACCGCGCGGGACGCACCGTCGATCTTCGACCGCGGCATCCTGCCGGCCGAGTACTTCGACGCCGAGATCTGGGACCTGTCGATGTGGTCGTGGCACGACTTCCTCGCCGCCAACGGTCAGCCGGGTCTCTCCTCCCTCGCGGAGGTCGACGGGCCGAAGATCTTCCCGCATCCGGACGGTGCGCTGCCCGACCGCTACGGGTCGTTCGACCTCGACATCTCCGAGTACGTCACGCGCGCCCGCGCGAACGGCATGACCGATCCGCTCGCCGGCCCGCTGTCGGAGGTCATCCGCGCAGGGCTCGAGGGACTGGAGCGCACCCGCCGCATCGACCTGGAGGAGTGGATGACCGGGCTCGGTCTCGACGCGGTGGTCTTCCCCGCGGTGGCCGACGTCGGCCCGGCCGACGCCGACGTGAACGAGGAGTCCGCGGTCGCCGCGTGGCGCAACGGCGTCTGGGTCGCCAACGGAAACCTCGCGATCCGCCACCTCGGCATCCCGACCGTCACGGTGGCGATGGGCACGATGGCCGACATCGGGATGCCGGTCGGACTCACTTTCGCCGGGCCGGCGTACTCCGACACCGCCCTCTGCGATGGGCCGCGGGCTTCGAGGCCCTGCGGCCGCGGCGGACGACACCGCCGCGCACGCCCGAGCTCTGAGCCGACCCGGATTACAGGCGCCGCACGGCCCAGATCGACGGCAGTGCCTGACCGAGGCGCTGCCGCAGCATCCGCCGTCAGAGGTCGCGCAGCAGCTGCTCACGAACCTGGCGACGCAGCACCTTGCCGATGAGGGAGCGCGGCAGCTCCTCCACCGCGAAGAACTTGCGCGGCACCTTGTACGCCGCCAGGTGCTCCCGGCAGTAGTCACGCAATGCGTCCGGATCCAGCTCTGCCCCGTCGCGGAGCACGACCGCCGCGACCACCTCCTCGCCGCCCTTCCGAGGCAGCGCCACGACGGCGGACTCCACCACATCGGGGTGCCCGTGCAGAGCCTCTTCCACCTCCGTGGGAGCGACGTTGAAGCCGCCGGTGATGATGATCTCCTTCAGGCGATCGACCACCGTGACGAAGCCGTCCGGCGTCACGGTGACGATGTCGCCGGTGCGCACCCATCCGCCCGGCAGCAGCGCTTCTGCCGTCTCGTCGGGCCGCTTCCAGTACCCCTGGAACACCTGCGGTCCGCGGATGAGCAGTTCCCCCGCTTCTCCGAACGGACGCTCGACGTTCGTGTCATCCGGGTCGACCACTCGGATGTCGGTGCTCGGGAAGGGCACGCCGACGGTGCCCGGTCGCCGTGACGGGCCGATCGGGTTGCCGAGCGCGACGGGCGATGTCTCGGTCATCCCGTAGCCCTCCACCAGCAGGCCGCCGGTCGCCTCCTCCCAGCGCTCCACTGTCTCGACCGGAAGGCTCATCGCTCCCGAGATCGCGAAGCGGACGCTCTTCAGGTCGATGTCTCCGTTCGCGGCGGAGCGGGCGAGCTGATCGTAGATGGGCGGCACGGCGGGCAGGAATGTCGGCGGACTCTTCTTCGCGGCATCCGCCACGAGCTTCGCGTCATACTTCGGAAACAGCACGAGCCGAGCGCCGATGCTCATCGCGAACGTGAGGCACAGGGTCATGCCGTACGCATGGAAGAGCGGAAGGACGCCGTAGAAGATCTCGTCGCCCTCGTGCAGGCCCGGCACCCACGCGCGGCCCTGCATGGCGTTGGCCCGCAGGTTGCGGTGGGTGAGGATGGCACCCTTGGGCGTTCCGGTGGTCCCGCTGGTGTACTGCAGGAGGGCGGTGTCGTCCAGGGCGGGGCGTGGATGCTTCCTGCCGAGGCGCCGCGCATCCAGGAGCTTCTGCCAGGTGAGCACCTTGCGCGCCTTCGGGGTCGAGGTCAGCTGCGCACGCGCTGCCCGAGCCCTGGGTATGGGCAGGCGCAGGGCGACGCGGGTGCGCCACGGCATCGCGTCGATGATGTCGACGCTCACGATGCGCTCGAGCTTCAGGTCGGACGGGAACCCGTCCAGCGTGTCGTAGACCTTGTCCCACGCGATCGCGAAGCGCGCCTGGTGGTCTTCGAACTGGTGGCGGAGCTCCCGCGCGGTGTAGAGCGGGTTGTGCTCGACGACGATGGCTCCGAGCCGCAGCACCGCGTAGAACGCCACCACGTGCTGCGGGCAGTTCGGCAGCACGATCGCGACCCGGTCGCCCTGCGCGACTCCGAGCCGCCGGAGACCCTCCGCCGCGCGTTCGATCTGCTCGCCGAGATCGCGATACGTCGTCGTCGCACCGAAGAACTCGAGTGCCGTGCTCCGGCCGTAGCGTGCGATGCTCGCCTCGATCATGTCGGGGAGCGTCTGGGTCACCTCTTCGATCTCATCGGGCACTTCCGGCGCGTACGCCTCGAGCCACGGGCGGGATGCGTACGGGTTGCGCGAGTCCATCAGGCGAGCCTGACACACGCCCCGGCAGGGAGGCTACCGTGGACGCATGAGCAGCCCGATCGACCCCACGTCCACCGCCGCCTGGGCCGAGCTGAACGCTCATCGGGAGTCGTTCGCACCGGACCTGCGCGGCTGGTTCGCCGAGGACCCCGAGCGGGTGAAGAGGCTCGGCTTCACCCTCGGCGATCTGCACGTCGACCTATCGAAGAACCTCGTCACCGACGAGATCCTCGCGTCGCTCCTGGAGCTGGCCGCCCAGACCCGCGTCAGCCGAGCGCTTCGCCGAGATGCTCTCCGGTGCGCACATCAACACCACCGAGGACCGTGCCGTTCTGCACACCGCGCTGCGCAGGCCCGCGGGCACCTCGCCCAGGCTCGTCGTAGACGGCCAGGATGTCGATCACGACGTCCAGGAGGTCCTCGACTCGATGTCGGCCTTCGCCGAGCGGGTGCGCTCCGGCGAGTGGAGGGGAGTGACGGGCAAGAAGGTCACGCACGTCGTGAACATCGGCATCGGCGGCTCGGATCTGGGCCCGGTGATGGTCTACGAGGCTCTCAAGCCCTACGCGGATGCCGGCATCGAGGCGCTGTTCGTGTCGAACATCGACCCCACCGACATCGCCCAGACCACTCAGGATCTGAATCCCGAGACGACCCTGTTCATCGTCGCCTCCAAGACATTCACGACTCTCGAGACGCTGACCAATGCACGGCTCGCCCGCGAATGGCTGTGGACCGAACTCGAAGCCTCGGATGCGATCGACGGATCCAAAGGGTCCCGAACCGATGCGGTCGCGCACCACTTCGTCGCCGTCTCCACAGCGCTCGACAAGGTCGCCGCCTTCGGAATCGATCCGGCGAACGCGTTCGGATTCTGGGACTGGGTCGGCGGGCGCTACTCCGTGGACTCCGCCATCGGCCTGTCGCTCGTGATCGCGCTCGGCCCCGGGCGTCTTCCACGAACTGCTCGGCGGCTTCCACGACGTGGACGAGCACGTGCGCACAGCGCCGCTCGAGTCCAACGTGCCGGTTCTGATGGGCCTGCTCAACATCTGGTACTCGAACTTCCTCGGCGCGCAGTCGCACGCCGTGCTTCCGTACGCCCAGCAGCTGCACCGCTTCGCCGCCTACCTGCAGCAGCTGACGATGGAATCCAACGGCAAGTCGGTGCGGTGGGATGGCAGCCCCGGTCACGACCGACACCGGCGAGGTGTTCTGGGGCGAGCCAGGGACGAACGGCCAGCACGCCTTCTACCAGCTGATCCACCAGGGCACCCGCCTCATCCCCGCCGACTTCATCGCATTCGTCAATCCGGCCTATCCGCTCGACGACGACGGGCGCGACGTGCACGGGCTGTTCCTGGCGAACTTCCTCGCGCAGACCAAGGCACTCGCCTTCGGCAAGACGGCGGAAGAAGTGGAGTCGGAGGGCACCACCGGCCCGCTCGTGGCGGCTCGGACGTTCGCGGGCAACCGCCCGACCACCTCGATCTTCGCGCCCGCGCTCACCCCTCGCGTGCTCGGCCAGCTCATCGCGCTCTACGAGCACATCACGTTCACGCAGGGCACGATCTGGGGCATCAACTCCTTCGACCAGTGGGGAGTGGAGCTCGGCAAGCAGCTCGCGCTGCAGATCGCGCCGGCCATCGAGGGTGACGCGGATGCGCTGGCGGCTCAGGATGCTTCGACCCGCGCTCTGCTGGAGTACTACTCGGCGCACCGCCAGGGCTGAGGCTCGGGGTCGGAGCTGCAGGTGCTGCGGCGCCGGCTGCTGTGGCGCCGGCGGGTCTCAGCCGTAGAGCTCGCCGACCGGCACGGGCGCCTGCAGCACGTTCCCCGGCTGCGCGAGCGGGCATGCCCATGCGGGGTCGTACGCGCAGGACGGGTTGTAGGCGAAGTTGAAATCGAGCACGATCGTGCCGCGTCCGGGATCCAGGCCCAGGTCGGCTCCCTTGATCGTGTCGATCAGGTACCTGCCCCCGCCGTAGGTGCCGCCCGGGTGACCGGCGAGCGCATCGCGCACCGGGACGAACAACCCTCCGCCGTACGACTTCAGGCGCCAGACGTCGAGGGTGCCGGCATCCGGGATCTCGACTCTGCCGACTCGTTCGAACGGGACGATGCCGTCCGTCCCGGTGGCGAACTCGAATCCGCCCGGCTCGGCGGGCAGGATCGGCAGCTCGAACCGCCATCCCGGGTCGTACGGCGCGATCGACAGCCCCTCGAACAGCGCTCGATCGTCCGGCAGCATCGGCGTCGCGGGGTGGCGGGCCATCAGGTCGTCGCGCTCGATCCGCCAGAGCTCGTGCGCGTCTTCCGGGTCGTCCTCCAGGCGCACCGCGGCGTACAGGGCGAACACGCGGCGTCGCCAGTCGGCGATCTCGAGCGCGGTGCGGGCGGAGTCGGCTGCCATCCGGCCAGGCTACGCGCGGGTCGCGGCGGCGGGCGCGGCAGGCGGTTCCGGCTGCTGCACCGCGTCGAGCTGCACCGCCACGACGCTGTCGAGGAACGCGCGGTGTCGAAGCAGGAACGCGCGCTCGTCGAGCCGTTTTCGGCGGAGCCAGCCCGTGACCTCGTCGTTGCTCTTGCTCGCGTTGCACGATCGGCACGCGGGCACGATGTTCTCGACCGTGTACCGCCCGCCTCGCGAGAGCGGCAGGACGCAGTCCTTCTGAAGCGGCCCACTCGCCGATCCGCAGTAGGCGCAGCCGCCCCACGCGGCGCGGATCTCGGACCACTGCAGGGCGGTGAGGTCGTTGTCCGCGGCATCCATCCGGCGCTTGCGACGGCGTGAGGCCCGTGCGCGGCGAGACTGACTGACGGCCATGTTCGTCAGCGTAGGCCGAGGCGCGGATGTCGATGCGACGACACGGGCCCGAGATGGGGAGGCGCTGTCCGATGGATGTAGTTCGGCGGACAGGCTCCCGCGTGCGCCGTGCATCGATCACTCGGCAGGCGTCGACACATCCCAGGGTCGGTACGTCGACTTCGCGCGTTCGTCAGGGCGATTCCTCGCCCCTCACTCCGTAGTGAAGACCAGCTCGATCTCCGCCGCGCACGACCCGTCGACGGGAGCCGACGGATCGTCGAGGAACGCGAACATGACGTCTTTCGCGCACTGCGATTTGTCCAGCACATCGTGCCCGGTGAACGGGAACTCCACGACCTGCACGTTCGAGAGGTGCGGGGTCACCGCTTCGACCCACGCGGGTGCGGTCGCCGCGTCGAACATGCCCTCCATGAGCAGCACGTCGAGATCGCTGACGGCGGGATCGCCGAGGTCTGGCCGGTCGGGCACATCCCAGACGGGGCATTGCTGGAACAGGCGTCCTTGCTTGGGCTGTACCGCGAATACCGCATCGGGGAACTCGGGCAGCACCTCCTTCGACCGCGCACGGTATGCCGCTTCGGTCGTGAGGTTCGCACTCTCGCCGCAGAAGATGGTCATCGCGAGACCCCAGCCACCCAGGCCGAGGAAGAAGTCGGGTGTCTGAAGCGCCAGCATCCGTTCGACCGTGGAAGCCGTATCGCCATTCGCCATGTCATCGATCATCTTGGGCACGCCCGACGCATCGCCTCGCTCGCTTGCCATGATGATGGCGTACAGGAACGGGAAGGCGTCGATGTTGACGATGAGCGGCTGGCCGGCGGAATCCGTCGTCTCCACGACCTCGGGCGTCGCGGCGAGCCGGTTCACCGTTGCGAAGAAGTCGGCCTCGAGGTCGGGATACGCCGCAGCACACGACGGCTGAGCGGCGCATGCCGCGAATATCCCGCGGAACGAGCTCGCGGGGGCGGACCACCAGTCTTCGGCGATGTTCACGTTCGGGGGCGACACCGAATCGAGCACGACGCTGCGGATGCCTTCGGGGTGATCGCGCAAGTACGCCAACGCGAGCCGCGATCCGTAGGAGACGCCGTAGACGTTCCATTCGTCGATGCCGAGCGCGACCCGCAGGTCGGCGAAGTCGGCCGCATTCTCGGCGGTGTTGTATGCCGCCGGGTCGAAGCCCTCATCCCGTACCCGACTTATGCACACCTCGTTGGCCGCGACCTGGGCCGCGGTCGCCTCTGCCGACAGGAATGGGATGCTGATCGAATCGTTGTCGGCCTGTTCAGCTTCGGGGCACTCGAGCAGCGGATCGGCGAGGTGGGTGCCGCGCTGGTCGACGAAGATCACCTCGCGCTCGGCGTTGAGTCCCGCGGCCATCTTGCCTGTGATCTCGAACGAACCCGCACCGCCAGGCCCTCCGGCGAGCATCACGAGCGGGTCGGGCTTGGGGTCGTCTGAGGCGGCGGGCGCACGCGCCACGAAGATTCGGATCTGCTTTCCCTCGGGGTCGTCCCTGTTCTCGGGCACCGTGAGATAGCCGCACCGCACCTCGGGCGGGAACTCGAGAGCGTCGACACCCTCTATGTTGGGCGACGGACAGTCGACGTACTCGAAGTTCGACGCCGTTGTCTGCTCAGGGGTCGGCGGGGTGTCGTCGTTCGAATCGTCGTTCGACGCGGTGCACGCGGCGAGCAGCAGAACGAGAAGCGAAACGGATGCCGCGAGCCCGCGGATGGGGCGGCGGATAGGGCGATCCGAGTCCGTATGCGTCGTGTGGATTGTGCTCATGGGTGCGTGCCGTCGCGCTATGGCGATGCGTGGATACAGCGCTTGAACCCGATGCGCCGCCCCCGGCGACTCACGCCTCACCCCCTTGGCGCGGACGATACTCCTCTCCTGCACGCTGCGTCGATAGCGTCAGATGCACGCTCATCCTCGGTTCTGCTATGCGTTCGCAAAGAATCACAAAAAGATAACGGGAACCTCTTCCCTTCCGTTACCTCGTCGTTATAGAGTTCAAGCACGGAAGTTGTTTTGCTGTGGCAACGACCGCATGTGATTGCAGGACACTCTTGGTGCAAGGGACAAGGGCCGGTCGGGAGCCTCTCCGACCGGCCCTGACTTGTGCCCCGGGGGTTGTCGCCGGGCGTCGTGCGTCCCGAATCGCCGCCATTTGCGGCCACCCGGACCCCACGAGCAGCGACGACCGGCAACTCGAGTTCTACAGGCCCGGCATCCGGCGACTAGACCCCGCCGCCTCCGCCGCCTCCGCCGCCACCACCGGCTGAGCCGCCGCCTCCGGATCCACCTGAAGTCGACGACGAGGAGGCCGAACTCGCCGACAGCGAGCCGATGCCGGCCGAGAACGATCCGGCGCTGAAGCCGTGCGAGCCGGAGTACCAGCCCGGTGAGTTCTCGGGGCCGTAGAGCACGGCGAGCTGCTCGGCCCACTCCTTCTCCTGCCCGAACACCACCGCATACGGAAGCAGGACCTCGTACAGCTTCAGCATCTGCGCGGGATCGTTCGGGTTGATCCGCACGCGCTCTGCGCCGGCCGGCGACTGAAGCATGCGGATGCGGTCCGCCTCGGCCCACTCGATGAACTCCTTGAGCCCCTTCAGGTGGTCGCGGGTCTCCGCACCGGCAGCCGTCAGCGGTCTGCGCGAGACCATCGCGATCACGACGAAGTCGGCAAGGCCGGAGACGACGATCAGAATGATCGGGATGACCGGGTCGACGGAGGCGAAGATTGCGAACAGACCGGCGAAGAGCACAAGCCCGGATGCCGCGAGCACGGCGAGCACCGGCCATGCGCGAACGCTGGCCGGCACCTTCCGGCGCAATCCCCGCCGCGTGAGCTCCTCGGTGGCGAGCTTGAGGATGTTCTGCGCGGCCGCCGAGAACCGCGTGTCGGTGCTGCCGAACTCGTACTCCTCGCCGGGATGCAGGAACGGGAACAGCCCGGCCAGCAGCAGTCGGCCGTCACCGTCCGCTCGGGACGGGTCGATGAGCTGGGCCTTCAGCTTGACGCCACCCCAGAACTTGCGGTCGCCTTCGACGATGCGGATGCTGCCCACCACCGCCTGCTCGAGCACCTCAGCCGGGATCGCCTTCGTGGTGCGCCCCAGGAGTACGGCGCTCTCGAGCGCGTCGATCGCGCGCGGCGGCGTGTACTCCGCGATGATCGTGGGTCTGCCCGGCTCGTCGCGCAGGTGCCGCGCTCGAGTGATCGCGGCGAAGAGGATCGCGGCGAGCACGCCGAGACCGGCGATCCCCTGCACCCATCCCCACGGTGAGGCGAGGTAGGACGAATCGAAGGGCACGAAGGTGCCCTTCTCGAAGCCGACCGCCACCGTGACCGTCTGGTACGGGAGGACGGGTGCCGCGGATGCCGCGAGCGTCGCGGAGCCGTCCTCGGCAGCATCCGCCGTGATCTCGCACGTCTGCCCCGAACCCTGGTAGCCGACGTAGCAGGCCTGCGACCCGGTGAGCGAGTCGGCCAGGTCGGGAGGCACGACGATCTGCACGCTCACCCGGCCGAAGTTCTGCGCCCATTCCGTGCCGTTCACGTCCCAGTAGAACTCGTCCACTCCGGTGTCGTCGAAGTACCGCGTCACGTTCTCCAGCGTGTAGGTGAACACGTAGGTCTGGGCACCGTGGACGTAGTCGTCGGCGCGGGAGGTCATGCTGAATTCGCCGTCCTCCGACTCCGTCTCGGCCGGTCGCGGGTTGCCGTCGCCGTCGGTGATCGAGACCAGCTCGGGATTCAGCGGCGCGTTCTGGTAGGAGTCGGGGATGATGCGGCGCATCCCCCGGTTCTGATCGATCTCGGGGAACAGCGCGACGAACCGCTCTTCGACCAGCAGCGTACTGGTGCCGTCATCCGCCGTGCCGAGTGTGTAGCGGACGTCCAGGCTCTCGAAGGAGAAGTCGTCGACGTCGCCGGAGACGGATGCCGCGGCGTCTCCGGTGTCGACGCTGAACGTGCACGCTGACAGCGCGAGCGGCAAGCCGAGGAGCATCAGGGCGGCGATCAGCACGCGCAGCAGTTTCGCCCCCATCGCTCCAGCCTAGGGGGGTGCGCAGCACGCCCAGGGGTTTGGGGCGGAGCCCCAAGGGGTGCTGTTCGCCTACAGTGGTGCCTATGACCGACCGCCGGCTCGCGATCGACGCCTGGGAGAGCCTGTTTCGCGCACAGCACGAGGTGTTCGACGTGATCAGCTGCGATTTCGACGACACCGGCCTCTCGCAGGCCGAGTACGACGTGCTGCTGACCGTCACGCGCGGCGAGGGGATGACCGCACGACTGCGCGACGTGACGGCGAACATGCTGATCAGTCAGCCGAGCGTGTCGCGGCTCGTCGATCGGATGGCCGCTCGAGGTCTGATCACCAAGTGCGCCGACCCCGACGACGGGCGGGGTGCGCTGGTGCGAGCGACCGTCGAGGGTGCGTCCGAGTTCCGCAAGGTCGCATCCCAGCACGGCCGGTCGATCGCCGAGCGGATGTCGCTGCTCGACGACGACGAGCTGCAGCAGCTTCGCGACCTGACCGCCAAGCTGCGCAACAAGCGGGAGATCAGGTAGTCCTCCTCCAGGGCGTCCGCCCCGCTAGGGCGTGCGTCGCCGGAGCGTCAGGGACGCGAGCACGAGCGCACCGAGCAGGAACGCGCCGACCACCAGAAGCGGTCCGTAGACGTCCCACCCCTCGTCGCCGGCCGTCACCGCGTTGATCGCATCGATCGCGTAGCTCAACGGCAGGAAGTTGCTGATCACGTACAGCGCCTCGGGCATCTCGTCGCGCGGCATGAACAGGCCGCCCAGCAGGATCTGCGGGAAGACGATCAGCGGCATGAACTGCACGGCCTGGAACTCGGTGCGCGCGAACGCGCTCGCGAGCAGTCCGAGTGCCATGCCCAGCACCGCATCGGTGACGGCGACCAGTCCCAGCTGCCACACCGGTCCATCCGTTTCGAGCCCGCATACCCATACGGCGAACGACACGGTCACGATCGCCTGGATCATGGCCATCAGGCCGAACGCCAGCGCGTAGCCGACGATGAAGTCGGCCTTCGCGAGCGGAGTCGTCATCAGTCGCTCGAGCGTGCCGGAGCGGCGCTCGCGCAGCGTTGTGATCGAGGTGATCAGGAACATGATGATGAACGGGAAGAGCGCCAGGATCGGCGGCCCGTAGATGTCGAAGACGCCCTCCTGATCGCTGAACAGCCACGCGAACAGGCCGACGAGCAGGCTCGGCGCGATCAGCATCAGCGCGATCGAGCGGTGATCGTGGCTGAGCTGCCGAAGCACGCGTCCCGCCGTGGCGAACGTGCGCACGCCGTTCATCGGTCGTCCTCGGTCTCGCGCAGCTCACGCCGCGTGAGCGGGTGCTCGGCATCGTGCTCTGCAGCGGCGTGTGCGTCGACGTCGCGCTCGATGAGCGCCAGGAACGCGGCATCCGGATCGACCGCACCCGTGTCGGCCAGCAGACGGTCGGGCGTCGTGTCGGCGATGATGCGGCCCGCCCGCAGGAGGATGAGCCGGTCGCAGCGCAGCGCCTCGTCCATGACGTGGCTGCTGACGATGATCGTGGTGCCGCGGTCGGCGACGGCCCGGAAGACGCCCCAGAGCTCGGCGCGCAGCAGGGGATCCAGGCCCACCGTCGGCTCGTCGAGCACCATGAGCTCGGGCGAGCCGAGCATGGCGACGGCGAGTGAGACGCGGGTCTCCTGTCCGCCGCTGAGCGACTCGACGGTCTGCTTGGCGTTGTCGACGAGCCCCACCTCTTCGATCACACGGTCGATGTCGCTGCGCGGTGCGCCGATCAGCCGCGCGAAGTACGAGAGGTTCTGGCGGATGGTCAGATCCGCGTAGACGGATGCCGCCTGCGTGTCGTACGCGACCCGATGGCGCTGCGGCGCCGTTCCGGCGGGCGCACCCAGCACCGTGACGGTTCCTGCATCCACCTTCTGGACTCCGACGATCGAGCGCATGAGCGTGGTCTTGCCGCATCCGGACGGACCCAGCAGTCCCGTGACCTGCCCGCGCGGGATGTCGAGCTCGAGTCCGTCGAACACCAGGTTCTTGCCTCGCTTCACGCGCAGGCCACGGACCTCGACCGCGTTGGTCGCCGACCCCGCGATCCCACCCGCGAGTGGAGGCGAGTCGGGATTATTCATCACACGATGAATAATCCGCCGGCTCGAGTCTCACGTCAAGGCCCGGCCCGTGCGTCAGCCTGCCGTTCGCTCGCGGCACGTCCGGGGCGACGGTCGGGCTGGCGTGCGGATTCGGAGATGCGCGCCGGATTCGGATGCTGGCGGAGCCGGTCATCCGAATCCGCTTGGCGTCTCCGAATCCACGTGCGCCGCGGCGCTGTGCTCCGGTCGGAGAAATGCACGAATGTCGGAGAATCTGTCGCGCAGCATCCGACCGGAGTGGAATTCTCCGACCGCAGGATGCCGCGACCGGCCCCCCACCCCGGACTCACCCCGCCGGATTCGTGGCCTTGCCGTCCAGCCAGAGGGTGTCGGACGGATCGCTGTGCGCGCCGCCCGAGTCCACGTGCTTCGTGCCGATCTTGTCGCCCTTGGTGATGACGTGCACGAGGGCCATCGCATGGCCGCGGCCGAGACCGTAGTCCTCACCGAGCCAGGCCACGATCTCACCCGACTTCGTGCCGGGACCGAAGCCCTTCGCCTCGGCCAGTTCGATGAACTGCCGCGGCGTCAGCCCGGTCTTCGCCTCGATGTTGTCGAGATATGCCTGAAACGACATCTCCCGTCTCCTTCCGCCGCGACAGCGGCTCACTCGGCTGTTGGTTCTCCGGCTCTCGGACGTGTGCGGCTCATTCGGTCAGATAGCGCTGCACGGTGGGGCCGACCCGCTCGACGAGCTCGTCCACCGTCGCTCCGGCGAGCGCGGGCAGCTGCAGGATGTATCGGGCGATGAGCAGCCCGGCGACCTGGCTCGCCACCAGCGACGCGCGGAACGCGGCATCCGGAGTGTTCACGCGCGCAGCGATGCGGCCGATCAGCTCGCGCTGCAGGAAAGCGGCGACCAGGGGCGTGGACAGGCGGTTCCCGATGCCGGAGCGCAGCAGCACGACGCCGCGCTTGCGGGTCTCGGGGCGCTCCCACGCCTCGAGGACGTAGCGCACGATGCGCTCACCCAGCGCGTCCTGGGGTCCTTCCAGGAGCGCCGGGATGTCGACATCCGGCCGCATCGGCGCCCCGATCGTCTGCGCGAACAGGTCTGCCTTCGTGCCGAAGTAGTGGTGCACAAGGGCGGAATCGACGTTCGCGCGCCCGGCGATCCCGCGCATCGTCGCTCCGTCGTAGCCGAGCTCGCCGAACTCGTCGACGGCCGCGGCGACGATCCGCTCCTGCGCGTCGGACTCCCCGCCTTTGGGTCGCCCGCGACGCCGCTTCGGCGTCGGAACCGCGTACTCGGGCATGCGGTCAGCCTAGACCTGGCCCGCGCCGCAGCCACGGCCGATCCGGGTGCCAAGATGAGGCATGGCAATCGGGATGCGGCGCAACGTGCTGCGCCCGAGCGACTCGCCTCGCGCCGACCGGGTCACGTACGTTGAGCTGTTCTTCGACCTCGTCTTCGTGTTCGCGCTGACGCAGCTGTCGGCCTACCTCTACGACAATCAGACGCCGCTCGGAGCGCTCGAGGGCGCGATCATGATCTGCGCACTCTGGTGGGCATGGGTGTCGACCACGTGGGTCACGAACTGGCTCGACCCGGTGAAGCTGCCGGTGCGCGGCGCCGTCGTCGCGCTGGCATTCGTGTCGTTCGTGATGAGCATCGCCATCGCCGAGGCGTTCGGCGAACGGGCGTGGACGTTCGCCATCGCCTACGTGGTGCTCCAGGTCGGCAGATCGGGATTCATCGTCTGGGCGACGATCCGGCACGACCGCCCGGTCTCCCGGGACTTCACCTGCATCCTCGTCTGGACCGGCGCCGGTGCCACCCTGTGGATCGTCGGCGCCGTGCTGCCGCTCGCTGTCCAGCTGCCGTTCTGGGCCGCCGCACTCGCCCTCGAGCTCGTCGGCACGGTATTCGGCTACCCCGTCCCCGGACTCGGGCGGGTGCAGATCGCATCGTGGGACGTGTCAGGTCCGCACATCGCCGAGCGCACCGCGCTGTTCGTGCTGATCGCGCTAGGCGAGGGTCTTCTCGTCACGGGTTTCGCTTTCGTGGCGATGGAGTCCTCGCCGGACGGGATCATCGCCCTGATCGCCGCGTTCGTCGCCGCGGCGGCCGCGTGGTGGATCTACTTCGACCACGGCGAGCGCATCGGCGCCGAGGCGATCGAGGCCGCCGACGAACCGGGGCGGCTCGTGCGAACGGCCTACACATGGGTCCACCTCGCGATCATCGCCGGGATCGTGCTGATGAGCGTCGGTGACAAGGAAGCGCTGGGGCACCCGCACGCGCACAGTCTCGCCGCGACGATCGTCACGCTCGGCGGTCCGCTGCTGTTCCTCGTCGGCACGGTGCTGTTCCGCCGCGTCCTCGAGCACCGGTGGGCACGCGCTCAGGCCATCGGCGTGGTCGCCATCCTGCTGCTCGGCGCGGCCTCGCCGATGCTCGATGCGCTTGGCGAGTCCGTCGCGGTCGCGCTGCTGCTCGCTGCGGTCGCCGTGGGCGAGACGATCAGCCGGGTGCGCCGGGGCAGGCGCAGCGGCGGCTGAGAGCCCGGCGCCCGGGCTTCATCCGTCAGCACTCGATGACGTTGACCGCGAGACCGCCCTCGCTCGTCTCCTTGTACTTGTGCGACATGTCGATGCCGGTCTGGCGCATCGTCTCGACGACGGCGTCGAGCGAGACGTAGTGCGATCCGTCGCCGCGCAGGGCGAGTCGGGCGGCGGTCACCGCGGTCGAGGCGGCGATCGCGTTGCGCTCGATGCACGGGATCTGCACGAGCCCGCCGACCGGGTCGCACGTGAGTCCGAGGTGGTGCTCCATCGCGATCTCGGCGGCGTTCTCGATCTGGCGGTTGGTGCCGCCCATCACTGCGGTGAGCCCGCCGGCAGCCATGGCGCACGCCGATCCGACCTCGGCCTGACAGCCGCCCTCGGCACCCGAGATCGACGCGTTCGCCTTGAACAGCGATCCCAGCGCGGTCGCGGTGAGCAGGAAGCGACGGATGCCGCGGCGGCGGTTGGCGTCAGCGATGATCTCCTCGTCGATGACGTCGGGCACGATGGGTCCGAGCTGCTGGCGGCCGGCGAAACCCAGCAGTGCGCTGCCGACGAGCTCGCCGTAGGGTGTCACGGCGTTGCCGGCGCCGAGCCCCGAGTCGGCGAGGAAGCGCCACCAGTACATCGCGACGGCGGGGAGGATGCCGGCCGCGCCGTTGGTCGGAGCGGTGACGACCCGCCCGCCGGCGGCGTTCTCCTCGTTCACCGCCAGTGCGAAGGCGCCGAGCCACTCGCCCGGCAGCTCGCGATGACCGGAGTGCTCCGCCGCCTCGAGCTGCTCCCGGATCGCCGACGCGCGCCGTTTGACCTGCAGCATCCCTGGGAGGACTCCGTCGTGGTGCAGTCCGGCCTCCACGCAGGCCGACATCGCGGCCCAGATCGCGTCGAGCCCGGCGGCGATCTCCTCGTCGCTGCGCAGCGACCCCTCGTTGATCCGCGCCGCTTCGGCGATCGTGATGCCCCGCTCGTCGCAGAGCTCCAGCAGCTCCTCGGCGCTGTCGAACGCGAGCGGATACGCGTGTGCGGCCTGTGGGCCGGTCGAAGCGTCGCCTTCGCGGCGGATGAAGCCGCCGCCGATCGAGTAGTACGTCTCGCGCATCACGAGACCCTCGTCGCTGCGCGTCGCCGGCGCGTTCTCGACCGCAGCACCGGTCGTGCGGATGCCCGCGGCGGCCAGTGTGGATCCGTCGTCGACGCCGGTCCGGTGGGGCGTCGCCCAGGCCTCGAGCGTCATGGCGTTCGGATGCCCGGGCAGCCGCGTCCGCGCGGCGAAGGTGATGTCGGTCTTGCGGAATGGCACGGCGTGAGCGCCGTCGAGTTCGAGATCCCGTCCCGCGCGCCAATCTGTCCACGCCGACCGCACCGCAGCGGGGTCGGCGGTCTCGGGCGCGAGCCCCTGCAGCCCTGCGACGACCGCGTCGGGGGTTCCGTGACCGATGCCGGTTGCGCCCAGCGACCCGTAGAGCGTGCACGTCACCCGCGCCACGTCGTCGAGCACACCGGCTTCGCGCAGGCGGACGCCGAAGTCCCGGGCGGCGCGCATGGGCCCGACCGTGTGGGAGCTCGAGGGTCCTACACCGATGGAGAACAACTCGAACGCGGAAACGTATGCGCTCACACGCCCCAGGCTACGCCCCACGGGCGCGGGTGCCGGGCGGCCGACGAGCCGACCGGCACCCTGCGCCCGGCGCCTGGGCGATCTTCAGCCCCCGAGACGCTCGGCCGTCGTGAAGGCCGCGTCGTGCACCCTCTCGAGCGCGCCCGCCCCGTCCAGCTGCTCCCATCCGTGGGCGCTGGATTCGAGTACAAAGGCGAGGCCGACCGCGAATCCGAAGTCGAAGTCGTTCTCGAAGTCGTCGCCGCCGTGACGCCAGGGATCCGGACGAGGCGGCCACGGTGCCGGAGGCCACGGGATGGGTGGCCGGCGTGCGCGGAGGCGGGCAGATGTCCTCGGTGACGAGCTCGAACGGAAGCCGGAGCAGCTGGGCGAGCCCCGCAGCCCGGACCAGTTCGACGCCGACGGTCGCGCCGTACTCGACGCCGGGTGGAAGGGGCTGCGGGTTCAGCGCGACGCGCTGAACGGGCGGCAGCGGCTGGGGATTGAGGGCGACTGCGTCGAACCGTCCGAGCGGCCCGAGCGGTCCGATGATCTCCTCCCAGATGCTGGGATTCCTCCTCGCGATGATCGCGATGAGACTGCGGTTGAGAGCCATTGCGTCTTCTCCTTCCGACCCGGTACACGGGTCTGATGACCCGCACGCGCGGGTCGGAAGCCCGCGGATTGCGGGTCATCGGATAGGAGAGAAAAGCCTCCGGCGCTGATACGGCCGCCTCGGCGCGGACAGAGGTGGCCACGCAGCACGAACGCCCCGAGCCGATGGGCCGGGGCGTTCGCGGTCGGGCGGATCAGATCGTCACTGCTCGACCGGCTGCGGGCCTTCGCTGCTCTCGTGCGCCTGGATGACCGGCGACGAACTGTCGGTGGCGACCTCGATCTTGCGCGGCTTCGCCTTCTCGCTGACGGGGATCGTGACGCTCAGCACGCCATTGCTGTAGTTCGCGCCGATGCGCTCGGTGTCGATGCCCTGACCGAGGTTGAGCTGCCGGAGGAAGCTCGCGCCCTCGCGCTCACGCGTGATCCACTTGACGCCCTCGCCGGCGGAGAGCGTGCGCTCAGCGCGGATGGTCAGCAGCTGGCCGTCGACGTCGATGTCGACCGAGCCCGGGTCGATGCCGGGCAGGTCGGCGGTCAGCACGTAGTGATCGCCGTCGCGGTACAGATCCATCGGCATCCGGCGGGGTCCACGGCGGGCGTCGAAGAGGGTCGACGCGAAGCGGTCGAGGTCACGGAACGGGTCGTAGGTTGCCATGATTTCGTTCTCCTTGTCGGTGGTACCGGAGCGTGTCCGGAGTGGTTTCGAAGAGTTGAGCCGTGTCGGCTCAACTACGATCAGATTAGCACTCTACCCATGCGAGTGCCAATAGTTCGCCGACGGCGAATCGACGTCTTCGGCGACCCGTCGGCCGACGGCGAATCGATGTCGTCGGCGACCCGTCGGCCGGCGCTGAGACTCCTGCCGGCGCGTCGATCCGCCTCGGCTCAGTGACGCTGAAAGGCGACGAGGCCGACGGTATTGCCTTCGGAGTCCTTGATGAACGCCTGCCACTCGTCGTGGTGCGCGGGCCCGAGCGTGTCGTCCGGATGGGAGAAGATGACGTGCGGGTGCTCGACGACATCCACCAGTCCGTCGAGGCGCTCGAGCGTGTCGTGCACATTCTCGACATGCAGGTACAGCAGGGAAGCGGGCGCGTTACGATCCAGCAGCAGGCGGACGCCGTCGAGGTCGAAGAACAGGAGCCCGGGCTCGTCGAAACGGGCGGTCGGACCGGACTCGAGCAGCACCGTATAGAAGTCCGCCGCCCTCCCGAGGTCGTCGGCGTGAAGCGCCACCTGAACGAGTCTCATCGCGACCTCCCGTGTCCAGTCGGTGACAGTCTGTCAGCCCTATTGTGAGACCAGGCACCGCGACGCACAAAGGAGTGTCATGCCCAGACTCACGGCCGAGTGGACGGGTGACATCGAAGAGGTCCGGCGGGTCGTCTCCTCCGCGCGCACCGGTTCCTTCGACTCGAGCTTCGCAGGGCGTTTCACCGTGCACTTCCCGACGCTGCATCGGCTGTTCGTCGAGCTCTACGGCGACCGCGACGACGGCCTGGAGCAGCTGGCGGCCGTCATCTCCGATGCCGCCGCATCCTGGGCTGCCCGTCCGCCGGAGTTGAAGGCGCGCGACGATCAGCGCGAAGCCGAGCCGGACTGGTACCTCTCCAACCGCATGCTGGGCGGCGTCTGCTACGTGGACCGCTTCGCCGGCTCGCTCTCCGGCATCCGCGACAGCATCCCGTACTTCCGGGAACTGGGCCTGACGTACCTGCATCTCATGCCGCTCTTCCAGAGTCCGGAGGGCAACTCCGACGGCGGCTATGCGGTGTCGAGCTATCGGCGGGTGGACCCTGCGCTCGGCACGATGGACGAGCTGCCGGCACTGGCGGCCGACTTGCGCGCGGCGGGCATCTCCCTCGTCGTGGACTTCATCTTCAACCACACCAGCAACGAGCACGAGTGGGCTCGCAAGGCGGTCGCGGGCGAGCCGGGCTTCGAGGACTTCTACCTGATCTTCCCCGATCGCACGATGCCCGATGCCTACGAGCAGACCGTCCGGGAGATCTTCCCCGATGACCACCCGGGCTCGTTCGTGCAGCTGCCGGACGGGCGATGGGTCTGGGCGACGTTCTACTCCTTCCAGTGGGACCTCAACTATGCGAACCCGGCCGTCTTCCGCGCGATGGCCGGCGAGATGCTCTTCCTCGCGAATCAGGGCGTGGAGGTGCTGCGCATGGATGCGGTGGCCTTCATCTGGAAGCGCCTCGGCACGCCGTCGGAGTCGCTTCCCGAGGCGCACCTGCTGCTGCGTGCGTTCAACGCGCTGCTGCGGATGGCCGCGCCCAGCCTGCTCTTCAAATCCGAGGCGATCGTGCACCCCGACGAGGTGATCGCGTACGTCTCGCTCGAAGAGTGCCAGCTCTCGTACAACCCGCTGCAGATGGCGCTGACGTGGGAGGCGCTGGCCACCCGCGACCCTCGGCTGCTCCAGCAGGCGCTGGAACGCCGGCACGCTCTGCCGCCCGGCACCGCATGGGTCAACTACGTGCGCAGCCACGACGACATCGGCTGGACGTTCGCCGATGAGGATGCCGCGGAGCTCGGCATCGCGGCGTACGATCACCGGCGCTTCCTCAACGACTTCTACGTCGGGCGCTTCCCCGGCAGCTTCTCGCGCGGCGTGCCGTTCCAGGAGAACCCGAAGACCGGCGACGCCCGGGTCACGGGCACCACCGCATCCCTCGCGGGCGTCGAGGCCGGTGACCCGGCCGGCGTGGACCGCGTGCTCCTCGCGCACGCGATCGCGATGTCGACGGGCGGTGTTCCCCTCCTGTACCTCGGCGACGAGGTCGCTCAGCTGAACGACTACTCGTACACCGAGCAGCCGGCAACCGCGGGCGACAGCCGCTGGGTGCATCGCCCTCGTCGGTCGGCGGCGCGCTATGCCCAGCGGGCGGATGCCGGCACCGACGCCGGGCGCGTCTACGCAGGTCTCACCGCGATGATCCGCGCACGGCAGGCGACGCCGGAGTTCGCCGGCGGGGCGCTGATCGGCTTCGATGCGCGGCATCCGTCGGTGCTCGCTTATCAGCGTCCTGGCGCGCAGGAGTCGATCCTCGTGCTGGCCAACGTCGGGGATGCCGATGCGTTCGTCGAGGCCACCACCCTGAGCGGCTACTCCCCCGATGCCGTCGACATCGTCACGGGCGACCCGGTAGCCCTCGACAGGGGCGTTGCCCTCCGGCCGCACGGCTTCGTGTGGCTGCGGGTCTCGCCGCGCTGACTCGGCGTGACTCCTCAGCGGCGGAGTTCTCCCCCGATCATCAGCCCGGATCGGTGAACAGCCACTCGCGCAGTTCGTCGAAGTAGGTAGTGTCGACCGAGACCTCGCCCTCGTAGACGTGGTCGAAACTCGCGATGGAGAAGATCACGATCGCGACGTAGCCCGCGACCAGTCCCGCCATGAGCAGGTGGGTGCGCAGCCTTCGGACCTCGATGAGGCCGATGAGTATCGCGTTGATGATCGCGCCGACGTACAGCACGAGCCACAGGATGCCGGGCAGCTCCAGTCCTGTGACACCGATCCGGGAACCGCGGGCGCTGATGAAGTCGTTCAAGGCTCCGATCGTGGCCAGGTGCAGATTCGACTCGGAGTCGTCTTCCGGCTCGAAAGCGAACAGCACCCTCTGCAGGTCGGTGACCTGCTGAACCGTGCTGGAGGGGATCTCGCCGGCCCCTTGGGTGACCCAGTCGACCTCGATCACGTGCTCGGCGTACTCGACGAGCAGCGTCTGCAACTCGCTCCGAGTCGGCTCGGGAAACCCTGACGCGTCGCGGTACAGCACGGCGATGGAGGATGTCTCAGCGAGGACGAGCTCCTCGACTCCGCGATAGTTCTCGTACGAAGCCGCAGCGATGAGGGCGAGCGTGACGCCGTACAGCACGCCGTACACGGCGACAACGTAGCCCAGCACGCGGTCCCACTCGCTGGAGCGGTTGGGGTCGTGCGGCACCAGGCGCCTCAGCACCAGGACGATCAGCAGCGAGACGCCGACGAACACCCCGACGAACAACGGCAGGGCGACCGCCACCGGAAGCGTGTACAGCCACATGAAGGCATTGTGGCGCGCCGAGTCCGGCCGCGCTACTGCTCGTCCCGCGCCTCAGTCAGCGAGGTCGGCAGGCTCGAGAACGCCGTCGACCCGACGCGGGATGCTGCGATAGTCGTCTCGCAGCTCAGCGGGAAGCAGCGCCTCCGGCGCGTTCTGCCAGGCCAGCGGACGCAGGAACCGCCGCATCGCGGTGATTCCGACCGATGTGTGCAGCGAGTTCGTCGCCGGCCAGGGTCCGCCGTGGTGCTGAGCCCACGACACTCGAACGCCCGTCGGGTAGCCGTTGAACACCAACCGCCCGGCGGTGGGGGCGATGTGCGGCAGGATGCGCGAGACCGTCGGCAGATCGCTGTCCTCGACGTGCAGCGTGGTGGTCAGTGAATCGGGGACCGCCTCCAGCGCGCCGAGCAGCTGGTCGGTGTCGTCGTAGTCGACGACCAAGACCAGCGGTCCGAACGCCTCGACCGTGTGCTCGGCGGTCACCCGGCTCGCGTGCACGCGCAGGACGCGCGCTTCGACCGCGAATCCCTCGGTGCCCGCGGAATCGGCGGGCGTTTGCCCCAGGAGCGATTCGACCGAGTCCGCAGCTTCGAGCTCCCGCTCGGCTGCCTGGAACGACGCCATCACCCGGTCGTTGAGCAGGACGCCCGGCGCGGCGTCGTGCATGGCCGCCACGAGCTGCGCTGCGAACTCGTCGGCGCGCTGCCCGGTCGGCACGAACGCGATACCCGGCTTGGTGCACAGCTGCCCGGCTGAGCCGGTGACGGATGCCGCGAGCCCGGACGCGATGGCCTCGCCCCGCGCGCGCAGTGCGTCCTCGCTGATGATCAGCGGGTTCACGCTCTGCAGCTCTCCGTAGAACGGGATCGGGCGCGGACGGCTGTCGACGATCTCGCGGAGCTTCTCGGCCGCGCCGAGCGAGCCGGTGAAGCCGACCGCAGCGAGGCCGGGATGCGCGACCAGGCGGGAACCGGCGGCCTGACCGTAGACGATGCCGATCGTCCCGGTGGGTGCTTCGGCCCGCGCGACGCCCTCCAGCAGCGCTTCGTAGCTCGCCTTCGAGGTCAGGGGATGGGCGCTGTGGGCCTTCGCGATGACCGGGTTGCCCGCCGCGAGCGCGGACGCCGTGTCGCCGCCGGGCACCGAGAATGCAAAGGGGAAGTTGCTCGAACCGAACACCGCAACCGGACCGGTCGGCACCAGCATCCTGCGCACATCGGGCTGAGGCCCCATGGGGGTGTCGCCCGCGTGATCGATGGCCACCTCGAGATATCCGCCCTCGCGCACCGCCTCGGCGAAGAGGCGGAACTGGAACGTCGTGCGGGTCAGCTCGCCGTTCAGCCGCGCCGGTGTCAGTCCGGTCTCGGCTTCGGCGGTGGAGACCAGGTGCTCGCGGTGCTCCTCGAGCACGTCGGCCAAGGTGTCCAGCAGGTCGGCGCGCCACCCGCGGTCGTGCTGCTCCAGCTGCTCGGCGGCGCCGACGGCCACCTCGACGATCGCGTCGACCGCGTCGTCGATGGTGGTCTCGATGCCGGTGTCCGCACGGGCTCCGGTGCGCGGGTCGGTGGTGGGAAGCGTGGTCGTCATGAGTCTCCTCAGGGGGTGGCGTCGGGTCAGGCGCTCTCGCGGACCACGAGCGTGAACCCGAGGTCGAGCGAGACAGGTGCGGTGGAGGGGTCGGCGATGCGCTCGAGGATGAGCTCTCCCGCTCGCCGCCCGATGCTGTCGTTGGGCGTCTGGATCGTGGTGAGGGGCGGCGGCAGGTAGCGGCTCATCTCGAAGTCGCCGAAGCCGGTGACGGCGATGTCGGCCGGAACGCGCATTCCGCGGCTGTGGGCTGCGAGGATGGCGCCGGTGGCGAAGATGTCGCTCGCGCACACGAGCACATCCGTCTCGGGATGCTGCTCCAGAGCCTGCTCGAGCAGCCATCCACCGGCTTCGACGCTGATCCCGCGTGCGCCCGTGTCGAGGATCCGGATCGGCTCGTCCGGCAACAGGCGGGCGATCGTGTCGCGGAACCCGTCACGCCGCGCGTGGGCGCGCGAGTCCGCTCCGGTCAGCCAGCCGGCGAACGTGGGATGCCGGTAGCCGGCTTCGACGACGTACTCCGCGATCGCGGCGAAGGCTGCACCGTTCGAGAAGCCGACCAGGGAGTCGATCGGGTCGTCCGACCAGTCCCACGTCTCGACGATGGGGATGCGCGACCGCTGGAGCAGCTCCCGCGTGTCGCGGGTGTGGGTGGCGCCGACGAGCACGATCCCGTCGGGTCGGCGGCCCAGGAAGGCACGCAGAACCTGCTCCTCGCGCAGTTCGTCGTATCCCGTCGTGCCCAGGAACAGCTGGATGCCCGCCTCGGACAGCACCGCCTCGAGGCCATGGACGGTGTCGGCGAAGACCGAGTAGGTCATGGCCGGCATGACGGCCGCGACAGTGCCGCTGCGATTGGAGGCGAGGTTGCTCGCGGCGCGGTTCGGCACGTAGTTGGTCTCATCGACCGCACGCATGACCGCCTCGTAGGCGGCGACCGAGACCTGATCGGGACTGCGGATCGCGCGCGAGACGGTCGACGGCGAGACCCCGGCGAGCGCGGCCACCTCATCGAGAGTCACGGTGCCCGTGTTGCGACGGGTCACCCGCGGCTGCGCCGGCGCGACGGTGTCCGTCACACGAGATCCCGTGCGGCCAGGTTCTTCATGAGCGCGGTGACTCCGAACGTCCACGGGTCGCACTCCTCGCTGTGGCGGACGACGTTTACCAGGGCGCCGAGCCGCGCCGGACGGATCTCGACGACATCATCCAGCCTATGGGTGAAGCCCATGCCGGGTGCGTCGCGGTCCTCGATCGGTGCGAAGAGCGTTCCGAGCATCAGGACCGCGCCATCCGGATACTGGTGGTGTGGTCCGATGAGCTGGCGTGCGAGGTCGAGGGGATCCCGGCTGATCTGCCGCATGTCCGACTCGGCGTGCATCGCGAATCCGTCGACACCGCGAACGGTCACACTGACGGCCATGCCGCGCACGTCGTCGATCCCGAAGCCGCCGTCGAAGAGGCGGATGAACGGCCCGGTCGCGCACGACGCGTTGTTGTCCTTCGCCTTGGGCAGCAGAAGCGCGCTGCGGCCTTCGATGTCGCGCAGGTTGACGTCGTTGGCGAGCATCGCCCCGACTGCCGCTCCGTTCGAGGAGAGGAGGAGAGCCACCTCCGGCTCGGGATTGTTCCAGGTCGAGCTCGAGAGCACGCCGATCTGCTCCCCCGTCCCCCGTGAGGACAGCGGCATCGCCTTCGTGAAGATCTCGGCGTCCGGGCCGATGCCGACCTCCAGATACTGCGACCACAGGCCCTCGCCGATGAGGAAGGCCTTCAGATCCGCGGCCCGCTCGGACCCGGGCACGATCCCGCGCAGGTCGCCTCCGATCCGCGAGGAGATCACCTCGCGCAGCGATGCCGCGGCATTGAGGTCGCCGCGTGCGCGCTCTTCGATCACCCGCTCGATCATCGACACCGCGAAGGTGACCCCGGCTGCCTTGACCGCCTGCAGATCGTGCGGGGCGAGCAGCCACGGGAGCGCGGCATCGCGCCGGTCGAAGGCGGTGTTCGCGTAGATACCTCGAGCGTCCCGACCACCTCGCCGGCCGCCGCCATCGCCGCCGCTGCCGGTTCGGCGTCCTCGAGCAGCTCGCTGACCGTGGCATACGCCGGTGTGAGCGCACGCACCACATCCCCGTCGACGACGACCGGGGTGGGCCCCGAGACGCTCGGCTGCCAGATGCGGCCGACGAGCAGCGCGTCGGCGGCATCCTCGGGGAGGCTCTCGCCGAGGGGCGGGAACCAGCGGGTCGGGTCGGTCATCGGATCTCGTCTCTCAGCGGCCGTGGAACGAGCCGGCGCGCTTCTCGGCGAACGCGGCCCGCCCCTCGGCGGCATCCTCGGTGGCGAAGCAGATCGTCTGCAGGTCGCGCTCGTAGCGCATGGCATCGTCGAACGGCATCGTGTACGCCGCTCGCAGGTTGGCCTTCGCGGTCTGCGCGGCGATCGGCGGACGCGAGGCGATGACCGTCGCGAGCTCGCGAGCCCGCTCCAGAAGGGCGGACTGCGGGTGCACCTCCGAGACCAGCCCCCACGCCTGGGCCGTCGTCGCGTCGATCGGGTCACCGGTGAGCAGCATCATCGCGGCATTGCTCGCCCCGGCGGAGTGAGCCAGGAACGCGCTCATCCCGCCGCCGCCGATCCAGCCGAGCTTGATCTCGGATGCGGCCAGCTT
The DNA here is from genome assembly GCA_963717585.1 of uncultured Actinomycetota bacterium. Lineage (GTDB taxonomy): Bacteria > Actinomycetota > Actinomycetes > Actinomycetales > Microbacteriaceae > Microbacterium. Next base: position 493,026 of record CAVQWI010000010.1, read on the forward strand.
CGCGTTCTCGGACGCGAGACGGATGTCGCAGATCATCGCCGTCTCGACCCCGCCGCCGAACGCGTAGCCGTTGATGGCGGCGATCACAGGTTTGCGCACCTCGCGGAGCGCATCGCAGTAGTCGACGCGATTGCGGAACTCCCACGGCGTCGCGTAGTCGTCGAGGGTGCGGATGTCAGAGCCGGCGCAGAACGCGCGCTCGCCCGCCCCGGTGATCACGATGGCGCGCACGGAGTCGTCGTCGTTGAGCGCGTGAGCCAGCCGGGTGAGCTCCTTCGACATCTCCGGCGTCACCGCGTTGAGCTTGGCGGGCCGGTTGAGCGTGACGACGACAACCGCGTCGTCGACCTCGACCGTCACCTCGTCGATCTGGCTGGTGATCATGACGTGATCTCCTCTCGTGCGGTGGATGCCGCGTTCTGTGCACGCGTCAGCATCGCCACGACGTCCGCGGCCGGGGTCCTGTCTTTCAGCGCATCTCGGACGATGCGTGACATCTCCGACTGGAGCGGCGTGAATCCCGCGAAGCGCGGCCGCGTCCAGGCGCCGTCGATCGTGGAGCGGGTGCGGCGGTAGAAGTCGCCGACAGGTGCGTTGACCGCATCGCTGTCCCACGCGGCTGTCATCGCCGGCTGGCCCTGGTGCTCGGGGATGAATCCGGACTGGGCCGTATCGGAGAGTAGCCAGACGATGTGGTCCCGCAGCGCATCCGTGACCTCCGCGCGGCGCGTGACGGCCAGGCCCGTCCCGCCGATCGTCGATCCGACCCACCCGCCGGGCCCGAGCGGCGCGGCGCCGAATGTGACGGAGCGCTCGAGCCGGCGGTCGGCGTAGCCGACGTATCCGTAGACGAGCGGGATGTAGGCGAGATCGTCGCCGGACGTCATCCGCTCCAGCAATGCGATCGGATTCTGCGCCTCCGTCCCGCGCGGGGCGCGCGCCGTGAGGTCTGCCAGGAGATCGAGCGCGCGCTCGGCGATCGGCACGTCAACGATCTGCGTCGCCTCACCGTCGGCAAGCGGAGCGCCGAGGCTCTGGCACACCGACGCGAAGGTCAGGTAGGCGTGCGGGCCGGACAGCGAGAGGGCGACGGGCGCCTCGCGGGCCAGCGCGGTCACGTCCTCCCAGGTGCGTGGCTGGGTCGGAGCGAGGTCCTCGCGCCGGGCACTCACCTGCGTCGCGGCATCCAGCGGAAGGGCCCACGTGAGCCCGCCCAGCCGGTAGGTCTCCAGCGACGGACCGACCGCGCAGTGCGCGATGTCGTCGAGGACCGCGGCACCCACGACCTCCTCCATCGGGCGCAGGCAGGCACTCGCGAGCGCGTCCCCGAGGTGCGGGTGGTCCAGCACGATCAGGTCGTAGCGATCGGCGAGCTCTGCCAGCGGCGCGGACTCGAAGCCTTCGAGCGAGTGCACGTCCCAGCGGATGTCGAGGCCGTCCTCTGCCGCGAGGACCGCCGCCGCCTCGAGGGGGGCGCGACCCCGGGGATGGTCCCACGTCAGACCGGCGAAATGTGCCACGACGCTCACGACTCGGTCTTGGCGACCACTCCGGCCGCGAGGAGATCCTCTATCTCATCGTCCGGAAGTCCGAGGTCGGCGAGGATCTCGCGCGTGTGCTCGCCGGTCAGGGGCGCCCCGCGGTCGACCCGTGCGGGCGTGCTCGAAAAGCGATAGGGGAAGCCGGGAGTCTTGACCCGGCCCTCGGTCGGGTGGTCGTACTCGACGAACGTGCCGTTGTGGGCGATCTGCTCGTCGTCCACCAGATCGGCGTACGAGTAGACCGGGGCGACCCAGACGCCGGCGGGCGAGAGCAGGTCGAACCACTCCTTGGTCGTCCGGGTGCGCAGCCTCTCCGCGACCATCTCGTACACGTCGTCGCGACGTGCCCAGCCGTCGACCTCGCCGTCCATCTCGGCGAATGCAGGCTCGCCGATCAGCTCGCCGAGGGTGGGCAGGTGCGGCATCGCAAGCGCCAGATAGCCGTCCGACGTCGCGAATGCACCGTAGGGCGAGCGGATGTAGACGTGCGCATGCGGCTGCGCGCTGCGCTCCTGCGGGATGCCGCCCATCGTGAAGACGGAGATCTCCTGCATTTGCAGGGTCGTGATCACATCGAGCATGTTGACGGTGACCTGCTGGCCCTCGCCCGTGCGCTCCCGGTGCAGCAGCGCGGCGAGCACCGCCTCGAAGGCCGTCGATGCGGTCACGGCGTCGACCAGGTACTGACCCGCCGGCTGCGGCGGTGAGCCGGCGGCACCCGCCGACAGCATCGCGCCGCTGAGCGCCTGCAGCAGGAGATCCTGGCCGGGACGGTCTCGATACGGTCCGTCCTCGCCGTATCCCGAGATCGACACGTAGACGAGCGAGGGGTTGATCTCATGCAGCGACGCGTAGTCGACTCCCAGGCGCGCGGCGACGCCCGGGCGGTAGTTCTGGAGGAAGACATCGGACTCCGCGACGAGGCGGTAGAGCAGTTCGCGCCCCTTCGGCGCCTTCAGGTCGACGGCCAGCGAGCGCTTGTTGCGGTTGAGGGAGAGGAACGAGACGTTGATCCTGTTGCCCTTGGCTCCGCCGGCGGGCGCGTGGCGCTGCCACTCCCCCGCGGTCGGCTCGACCTTGATGACATCGGCGCCGAGGTCGCCCAGCCGCTGGCCCGCGAACGGACCGGCCATGGCGATGGAGCAGTCCAGGACGCGGTAGCCGCTGAGGATGCCCCGGGTGGGGGGAGAGTCGGTCATGTCAGGCTTTCTGATCGAGGGAAGTCGGGGCGTGCCGCGGTCACGGGGAGGGCTGATCGCCGATGGCGCGGATGCGGGCGAGCGAGTCGCGCACGTCGTCGGCACCGTCCAGGATCCGGATGGTCATGTCGTACTCGCGGCGCTCGCCGTGGGAGAGTCGCGTGAGCGTGCCGTCCTCGCGCGCGGCCGCTTCGCCGGTGACGTGGTTGCTCGAGGGCTCGAGGCCCACCGCGTACTGCCCGGCGCGGAGGTTCTGCCATTCGAAGAAATACGGCTGGGCTGCGGCATCCCACGACACCTCGACGCCGCGGGCGTCGTCAGGCGCATGCAGAGCGACGCGGTGCCGGCCGTCGGCGCCTGCGATGAGGGCGTGCTCCCAGACCTGCTCGACGAAGCCGTCGATGGGCGCCGACAGCGTGTCGTAGGCGACGCCCTGCTCCGACGTGGAGTCGGAGGCCCACTCGTGCCCGGTGATGGCGGCGACGAGTCGCACGCCCTCGTCGACGTACGGGTAGCCGATGTTCAGGTGGTACAGGAACATGTGCGGTGTGGGCTCGAACCCGAGGTTGTCGACGATATCGTGTACGCGGATCGTCGTCCCGAACATCTCGAGCTCGATCGTGCGGGTGAGGCGCAGGTGCTCACCGAACGAGGTCGCCTGGACGATCTCGCCCACGACCCGCAACGTGCCGCCCGTCTCGTCCCAGTCCTCTTCGACGCGCAGCAGCCGAGCCGGGATCGCCGTCAGCCGACCGTGCAGGCCGTGCCGCACCGTCTGCTTGGGCGGGTACGCGTAGTGCGTCGCGTCGTACTCGCCGCCGAAGAGGGCGTGGTCGAGCCCGCCCGTGACCAGGAGACCGTCCAGGCCCGCAGCCACGACAGCCCGTCTTCGGCATCCGCCTCGTGCAGGCCCGGATGCCGGAACCCGTTGCCGCTGCGCCAGCCGAACGGCACGCCGCGGAAGCGGGCCGAGCCGAGATCGAAGGCGCGGTCGATGAGCACCTCGACCTCGAGGCCGACCGCGTTGCGGACGATGAGCGCCCGCACTCCCTCTTCGCGACCGTTCTTGAGCACGACCTCCTGGACGCCGGCGAACGCGGCGAGGTCGCCGGTGCGTCGGCGCAGGTCCGCGGTCGTGGGGACAGGGTCGGGTCCTGGGATGTCATCCGATTCACTCCATGATCCAGCCGCCGTCGACGTTGATCGTCTGCCCGGTCACGAAGGACGCGTCGGGACCGACGAGGAACGAGACGACGGCAGCGAGCTCCGCGTCGGTGCCGCGACGCTTGATCGACTGACGGTCGATCACGAACTGGTTGTACTCGGCGGGGTTCTCGTGGATCTCCTCGGCCTTGGTCGGGAACGCGCCGGGTGAGACGCCGTTGACCCGCACGCCGAGCGGCCCGAGCTCCCTGGCGAGCGCACGGGTGAGACCCACGGAGGCACCCTTTGTCGAGACGTAGCTGGCGAGGTTGGCCCAGCCGCCGTGGAACGTGATCGAGCCGATGTTGACGATCGCGCCCGAGCCGCGTTCGGACATGCGCCGGGCTGCGCCCTGCGCCGCGAGGAAGTAGGCGGTCTGATTGACCCGCACGACGTCCTCGTACTCGTCCTGAGTGATGTCGAAGAACGCCGTGGCCGGATAGATCGCCGCATTGTTCACGAGCGCGGCCAGTGGTCCCAGCTCGCGCTCGGCCTCGGTCAGCGCGGCGTCGATCGCCGCGGCATCCCGCAGGTCCACTGCGAGCACGCGATGCTCGATCGACTGTTCGGCGAGCAGCTGCGCGGTCTCGCGGAGGAGTTCACCTTCGCGGCCGAGCACGCCGATGGAGAACCCGTCGGCGCCCAGACGCAATGCGATGGCGCGACCGAGCGCGCCCCCGGCCCCCGTGATGAGGGCGGAGCCGCGGGGCGCCGACGGGTTCGTCGTCATCGTCAGACACCCACCTTCGTCAGGATGTCGTCCACGAACTTCTTGGCGCGGGGAACGTCGCTCTCGTCGAGGTGCTCGATGATCAGCGGGACGTTCGGGCTCTTCTCGGAGAGGCGCTGCACGTAGAACTCGTAGTCGAGCTCACCCAGGCCCGCGGCCGGCAGCTCGATCTCGCCGACGCCCCGGAAGGTGTGCGACTCGAGCGCGTTCTCGTCGCCGATGTCGGCGTGCTTCTCGCTCTTGTCGTCGCCGGAGCGCTTGACGTCCTTGGCATGGGCGATGCGCACGCGATCGCCCAGGTTGTCGAACACGGCCCCGAGCACTTCGCGCTGGTTGTCGATGTTGTGCGTCTCGAAGTAGTTCGTCGGGTCCATCAGCAGCTCGATGCCGGGTCCCTGGATGTCGTTGAACACGCGCTGCGTCTCCTCAAGTGAGCCGATGACGTTGTTGACATAGGTCTCGAGCAGGAACGTCGACCCGTGGTCGTACGCGGTCTGGGCGAGGTCCGCCATGACCGTGAGTGCGGCATCGTACCCCTCGGCGGTCTTGTTCTTGTCGTCGTGGACCCAATCGCTCTCGCTGTTGAAGGTACCGGACTCCGAGATGACGTAGGGGGTGCCGAAACTGCGCGCGTTGCGGATGATCTCCTTGAGGTAGTCGACGCGGCGCTTCCGCTCGTCCAGGTCTGGATGCACGATGTTCGTGTATGCCGAGATCGCGCAGATCGGCAGGTCGTGCGCGCGGAAGGTGTCGCGCACGCGCTTGGCCTTCTCGTCGGTGATCTGCCCCGCGCCGAGGTCGATGTCGGTGAAGTGCAGGTCGAGCTGAACGGTGTTGAACCCGAGGTCGCGGATCTTGCGCGCCGTGGTCTCGAGGTCGTACGGGAAGTACCCCGTGAAGATGCCGACTTGGATCATTGGTCTTGCTCCTTTGCAGTGGTTGTCGGGATGAGGAAGTGCGTGCGTCTCAGACGGGGATCTCGGCGATACGGACAGGTCGGTTCTCCCGGATCGAGAGGTAGCCGGCCTCGATGAGGGCGATCGTCCGGACGTTGTCTGCGACGGTGAGCTCGGGGTCGGTGCCGGTCGCGATCGCGTACTGCAGCTGCTCCATCACGCCGATGAAGGCGTGCGGGAACCAGTGGGTGTCCCACTCGGGTGTCACCCACGCACCGTCGGTCGTGAGGGTGGAGGCATAGGTGAGGGTCGACGGTTCGCCGGTCGGCCACCCGATCGTGCCCTTGGCGACTCCGTGCGTGCCCTCGACGCGCCAGGTGATCGAGGCGTCGGAGTCGTAGCCCTCCTCGCGGGGGCCGGACCACACGTCCTCGACCGACATCGCGAGGAGCCCCGACGGAAAGCGCAGGGTGGAGACCACGATGCCGTCCTCGTGGTCGAAGGCGGTCCGCGGGTCGGTGCGGGTGACGGTGTAGATCTCGTCCGGCTCGCCGAACAGGAAGCGCAGCGCGTCGAGGTGATGCACGCTCATGTTGGCCAGCGTCAGGCGGTCGTACTCCTCGAGGAACGTCTGCCAGTGCGGGATCGCGTGCATGTTGATGGTCGCGAACACAGGTTCGCCGATCTCGCCGCGATCGAGGATCTGACGCAGGACGCGTACGGACTGGTCGAAGCGCATGTTCTGGTTCACCGACAGCACCTTGCCCGCGGCGGCCGCCTCCTCGCGCAGCGAGATGGCCTCCTCCAGCGTCAACGCAAGCGGCTTCTGCGCGAGCACACCCTTGATGTGATCCTCTGCGAGGGCGGCGCGGATGAGGTCGGGCTGCAGGTCCGGCGGGTACGCGATGTCGACGACGTCGACGTTCTCGTCGGCGATCAGCTCGAGCGGGGTCGAGTGGACGGCGGGGATGCCGTAGCGATCGGCAAGCGATCGTGCCCGTGACTCGGTGCGGGAGGCGATCGCCACGACATTGAACCCGGCCTGGCGGTAGGCCTCCAGGTGCACCTCGGCCATGATCATGCCGGCGCCGATCGCGCCGATGCGCAGGCCCGTCTCGCGCACCTCGGCGTCCGGGGCGAACTCCTGCACGTGCTGTGAACCCATGGTGGTCCGGTCTCCAATCCTCGCGTCGCTGCGATGCGGAACTGCTCTGGGATGCTGATCATCAGCAATCTTGCTAGCGCTACTGGCAGCGCTGTCAAAGTTACGGTAATGTCCCTCGAAGCATTCGTCAACACAGCGCGCGGCGGATGTCGCCAGCTGCCGGAGCCGGTGGCGGCGCGGCCAAGGGAACGGCCGCACCTGCATATTCAAAGGAGAAGCAATGCAATCAACACGCATCACGAAGCGTGGTCTTGCGGGGGCAGCGGCTGCTGCCGCCCTCGTCGTCACCGCCGGCCTCCTCGGCGGCTGCACGTCGGCGCCGGCGGACACCGGCAGCGCCGGCGGAGACGAGGCGTCCGGCTCGGAGAAGTTCGTCATCGGCTTCCAGCAGCCGCTCGGCGGCCAGGCATGGCGCGAGATGGGACTCGCCTCGCTGCAGGCGCTCGCCGCTCGTCCGGAGTACAAGGACAAGGTCGAGATCAAGATCGTCCGCACCAACGACAACGACGCGGCACAGCAGAACTCGGCGATCCAGAACCTCATCGCGGAGGGCGTGGACGCGATCCTGTTCGACCCCGCCTCGGCCACTGGGGCGGATGCCGCGATCGCGCAGGCAGAGGCCGCCGGCATCCCGGTCTTCGCCAACGGCGGGCCGTACGACAACGACTACGTGTACACGGTGTCGACCGACTGGGCGAATGCGGGGACGGTCGGCGCGGAGTGGCTCGTCGAGCAGCTCGGTGACGACAAGAACGTCGCCGTGCTCGAGGGGCTCGCCGGCGTCCCGCTGAACGACGGGTCGATGCCCGGCGTCGAGGAGCTGCTCACCGGCGGCGGTGCGACGATCGTCGCCCGCGGGACCAACGGCTGGAACGAGGCCGACGCGCAGAAGGCGATGGCGCAGATCCTCCAGTCCAACCCGGATGTCGCGGGCGTGTACTCGTTCCTCACGGGCGGCCAGGGCATCCCCACCGCGTTCGAGGATGCGGGCATCCCGTTCGTGCCGGTCGTGGGCGGGTCGGGATACAACGGCGAGGCGTGCACGCTCGTCGAGTACGCCGACCAGGGACTGCTCGGGAACATGGTCTTCGGTCAGCCGGCCATCTACGCGAAGGGTCTCGAGCAGGCGGTTGCCCTGCTGGATGGCGAGGACGTGCCGAAGGAGCAGTTCTTCCCGCCGCTGGAGATTACGGTCGACAACGCGGAGGACTTCTGCCTGCCGGACCAAGCGGACAACTTCCAGCTCGGATACGACTTCCCGGGTCTGGACCTGACGGTCGACGAAGTGCTCGCCCACTACCAGAAGTAATCGCGAGCCGACGGCCGAGGAGACGCTGTGGACAACCAACCCATCCGGGGCACCGCGCAGGGTGCGGTGCTCCGGACGGAGCCACTGCTGGTGGCATCCGATCTGACCAAGAGATACGGCCCGGTGCGGGCACTCGACGGTGCCAGCTTCACCTGCATGCCCGGCGAGGTGCTCGCCCTCGTGGGCGAGAACGGCGCCGGCAAGAGCACCGTCTCGCGCATCCTCGCCGGCGCCACCGCCGCCACCTCGGGCGATGTGACCTTGAGCGGAGAGCCGTTCGCCGTCGCGTCGATCGCCGAGGCGCGTGAGCGCGGCGTCGCCTGCGCTTTCCAGGAGCTGGCGCTCGTGCCGGACTGGACAGTCGCCGAGAACCTGATGCTCCCCGAGAAGGGCGGACGCGGGATGTTCTCGCAGCGGAAAGCCCGCCTGGAGTCCGAGGAGCTCCTGCACCGCCTGGACGTCACACACTTGAATCCCTCGTCCGTCGTCGGCGATCTGCGTCTCGCCGACCGCCAGGTCATCGAGATCGTGCGCGCGATCGCGGCCGACCCGACGCTGCTGATCCTCGACGAGGCATCCTCCGCACTGAGCCCGGTGGGAGTGGAGTGGCTGTTCGCCCGCATCCGCGAGCTCACCGCGAACGGCGTCGGCATCATCTACGTGTCGCATCGCCTCGGTGAGATCTCGGAGATCGCCGACCGAGGCACGGTGCTGCGCGACGGGGCCTCCGTGGGCGAGTTCACCCGGGGCTCGTGGTCGGACGACGACCTCGTCTCGCAGATGGCGGGCCGCACCGCACGTCGCCACTTTCCCGATCCTCCCCCGGCGCCGGCCGAGGACACCCCTCTTGCGCTCGAGGTTCGCGGGCTCCGCTCCGAGGCGCTGTCGGGAGTCGACCTGACGGCCCGCCGCGGCGAGATCGTCGGCATCGGCGGGCTTCAGGGCCAGGGGCAGACCGAGCTGCTGCGCTGCCTGTTCGGGGCCGCGCCGGCGGTCGCCGATGTCTGGAGCATCGGAGGACGACCGTCCCGTCACCTGACGCCGCCCCGCGCGGTCCGTCGCGGCATGGGCTTCGTTCCCGAGGACCGCAAGACGGAGGGCTTGGCGCTCACGCTGAGTGTGGGCGAGAACCTGCTCGCGCCGTGGCTACGCCCTATCGCACCGGGCGGACGCGTCCAGCTGCGCACCGAGCGCCCCTGGGTCGACCGCGTGCTGGGCGCCCTCAGCGTCCGCACCCGCGGCCCGAACGAATCGGTCGGAGCGCTGTCCGGCGGCAATCAGCAGAAGGTCGTCTTCGGGCGCTGGATCGATCGCAGCCGGACGGTCCTGCTTCTTCACGACCCGACTCGCGGCATCGATGTGCGAGCGAAGCAGGAGCTGTACGCGGCGATGCTTGAGCTCGCGGCATCCGGAGTCGCCATCGTCTGGTTCTCGACCGAAGTGGAGGAGCTCGTGCACCTGTGCCACCGAGTCGCCGTACTGTATCGCGGGCGCGTCGCCCGGGTGCTGGACGGCGACGAGATCACCCCGGATGCGATCGTCGGAGCGGCGGTGGGCACCGCATGAGTCCCACCACAACGACGATCGCCGCCACCACCCCGGCGCCCAGTCGCCTGAGCACCGGGATCCGGCGGCTGCGCTACGAGGGTGCACTCGCGCCGGTGCTGTCGTTCGTCATCTTCTTCGGGGTGTATCTCGCCATCAACCCGGGACTGCTGACCCGGTTCCAGCTGCAGTCGGCTGCGAACCTCATCGCGCCTCTGGCGCTCATCGCGCTCGGCCAGCTGCTGATCGTGCTGATCGGCGGCATCGACATCTCGATCGGTGCGATCACGAGCCTGTGCAACGTCGTGTTCGCCACGCAGATCGCCGGGCTCACGGCTCCCGGCGCGCTTCTGCTCTGCATCGCGACCGGGGTGGTCTGCGGCGCGATCAACGGCGTGCTCGTGGCCTATGTGAGACTCCCCGCAATCGCGGTCACCCTCGCGACCGCGTTCATCTACGCCGCGCTCGCTCGGCAGATCCTCGACCGGCCCGGCGGCGCGCTCAACCAGGAGATCTATCTCGCGACGAGCGGTGAACTGGTCCCGTTCGTGCCGATCTCGCTGGTCTGGGTGACGCTGGTCGCGGTCGGGCTGTGGTTCTTCCTGCAGCGGACCTCCTTCGGCCGGCAGGTCTACGGCGTCGGATCCGGGCGCGCCGCCGTGCAGTCGGCGGGGCTCAAGCCGCGGCTGACGATCCTGGTCACCTTCATGGTCTCGGGCGCCGTAGTCTCGCTGGGCGCCGTGCTCCTGGCGGGATCCACACTGACGGGCGATCCACGCAGCGGTGACCCCTATCTGCTCAACTCCATCGCGGTGGTCGCCCTCTCAGGCGCAGCGTTCGCCGGCGGCCGCGGAAGCATCCTCGGCACGGTCCTCGCCGCAGCGGTCCTCGGCATGGTGGGCAACTTCCTCTTCTTCGCCGGAATCAACTCCTACTGGCAGTACGTGATCAGCGCGCTGATCATCCTCGCCGTCGTGGTGATCCCGCGGATCGTCCAGTACGTGATCCAGCAGTCGGCACTGCGGAAGGGCGCATCATGACTCAGGCACCGAGCGTCGTGAACGAGCAGGATGACGCGGTCCAACCGTCCGGACCGACCGAGAGCCGGCTCGCACGCCTGCTGTCGCGGATGCCGCGCGCAGGGTGGGGCATCCTCATCTTCGCGACGCTCTTCGTGATCGGCGGCATCCTCCGCCCATCCCTGTTCACCCTGCCCGGGCTCATCAGCACCGCCACCTTCGCGGCCATCCTCGCGGTCGCGTCGTACGGTCAGACGGTCGCGGTGATCCAGGGCGGAATCGACCTGTCCGTGCCCAACACGATCACCTTCGCCGCGCTCGGCTTCCTCACCTGGAACGCCGCGTTCGGGCCGGTGGTCGCGCTCGTCCTCGCACTCGGGAGCGGCATCGTCATCGGGGTCGTCAACGGCCTGATCATCGCCAAGATCGGGCTCACCCCCATCGTCACGACGATCGCGATGAACGGCCTGCTGTTCGGGCTGGTTCTGTTGAACTTCCCGCTGTCCGAGCTCACGGTCGTGCCCGACCTGGTGAAGGCCTTCACCTCGAACCAGATCCAGTTCCTCGGCCTCTCGGTCGCGGCCGTGCTGCCCCTCGCGCTGGTGCTGATGCTCGTGCTGCAGGCGATCCTGAGCTATACCGGATGGGGACGATCGCTGTTCCTCGTCGGATCCCGCGAGAACGCAGCGAGGCTCGCCGGTCAGCCGGTCGCCCGCATCCGCATCTCTGGCTACGCGGTCTCGGGCCTGCTCGCGGCTTTCGCCGGCGTCGTGATCGTCGGCTACTACGGTCAGGCCGAGACGACGATGGGCACCAGCTACCTGCTGGGGTCCGTCGCGGCCGTCATCGTGGGCGGAGCGTCGATGTTCGGTGGTCGCGGTTCGATGGTGGGCACCTTCGTGGGCGCGCTCGTGCTCGGGCAGGTCGCCACGCTCGTCGCCGTGTTCAACCTGGGCGCGACGATGCAGAACCTCATCTACGGCGTGATCATCCTGGCCGTGCTGGCGGCGTACGGACGAGATCGCGCCTGAGAAACCGCTGGAATCCCTGCCGTCAGATCGGCGCGGCGAGGGCTGCCATCGTCTGCCCGATCAGCGCACCCGCGGCGGGATTGGGCGGGCCGGGCTCTTGCTCCCACCGCGACAGCTGCAGCGAGCTCTCCACCACGAGCCGCGCGCGATCGAACCGGCGGGCCGACAGTCGTGCGGCGATTTCCTCGAAGGGGATGCCGGTGCTCGCGAGCTCCCCGAGGACGACGGCATCCTCGAGCGCGAGCCCCGCCCCGTATGCCAGGTGCGGTGTCGTGGTGTGCACGGCGTCGCCGACCAGAAGCGTTCGCCCGGCGCCCCAGGGCGGCGGCACGAGCAGCCACTGCAGCGCCCGAAGGTCCAGCTGAGCTCCCTCGGTCAGCTGGGCGGCGATGTCGGGGGCGGGCCCGCCGAAGCGCCTGATCCGCTCGTGGAACAGTGACAGCCACTGATCGCGAGGAGGCCGATCGGGTCCGAGAGTGCTGTCCAGCATCCACAGATAGAGGCGGCCGTCCGGCAGGGGCACGAGCCCGAGCCGCACCGGCCCGCCGATCAGCATCGTGTAACGCTCCAGCCCAGCCGGACTGATCGCGGCGGCGCGCCAGATCATCTGTCCGGCGAACTGCGGTTCGGGAGCGCCCGGCAGGATCGCTCCCCGGGTCGCCGAGTGCGCTCCATCCGCGCCGACGACGTACCGGAAGCGTCGGACACGACCGTCGGTCAGCTCGACGTCGACTCCCTCGCCGTCGGGCCCCCCGATGCGTGCCGCCGTCACGCCGAGGTGCACCGGCACCCCGAGCCGGGCGACCTCGGCGGCCATCACCTCATGCAGCGATTCGCGGGCCATGCCGAGGAACGGAGGGTCGTCGGGATCGTTGACATTGACCTGGGGAATCTCTGCGAACCGCGTTCCGTCGGGGGCGCACATGTCGATGAAGTGGTGTGGCCGGCCGACGCGCAGCAGCTCGTCGAAGAGCCCGAGCTGCTTCGCAGCCCGAAGCGGCGCGCTCTGCAGTCCGATGCCGATTCCGCCCGGCCGCCAGTCCGGCGATATCTCCACGATCTCGCATGCCGGGCCGGCGCGGCTCAGCGCGATCGCGCTCGCCATGCCGGCCGGTCCGCCGCCCACGATCAGCACAGGTGTCGTCACGCGCTCAGGCTAACCTGCTCCCGGAAGCAGAAGCTATTTGCTGGCGGTGGCAGCGACTTCCGTGGCGCCTCGATGCTGTGTGCATTGCGGCTCAGGTCCGGCTTTCCATCCAACCCTCAGGCTGAAACTGAGCTGCATCGGCAGGGCGACTGTCGTCGAAGATCGGGCCCTGGGCACCGTCCACCACCACCGCGTCAACGTAGACACCTCGGCCGTGCGCAGCCGAGCCGGTGGTGTAAATCCAGCGAATGTGAGTGGTCAACGGGTCGAGGCGCGCGGATGCCCGCAACCACTGCCTGCCTTCGAATCCGGTGAACGTGCCATCGGTCTGCCAGCGATCGCTGCCCACCCGCAGCGACAGCGGAACCAGTTGCCAGGTCGCACCGCCGTCGGAGGACGCTTGGAGAGCCCCGCCGTCGGTTTCGGCGGTGTCGTACCACAAGTCGAAGGACAGCTCCGCGGTGCCGGCGGGAACTGCGACCGGAACGGTGAGCGTTGCGGTCGTGTCGTCCACTGCCCCGGCGAACCAAGCGGTGCGACCTCGTGTGGGGCGTACCGGGGGGGCCATGGCCAAGTCGGTGGCGACCGCCGCGCGCGGCGGATTGTCGGCGCCCCAGCTACGGCTCGGGTGGACGCGGTTGGTGAGCAGGATCACGAACGAGTGTGCGAGCGGATCGATGACTATCGACGTTCCGGCGAATCCCGTGTGCCCAGCGGTCACCGGCGAGCTGAGCGCGCCCATGTACCGGCGCTGATCGAGCTCGAAGCCCAGCCCGTGCCCATGGGTGGGAAAAGCCTGGTTGTAATCGGTGAACAGCGTACGCACCGATTGCTCCTCAAGGATCCGAGCGCCTTTGTACTGCCCGCCGTTGAGCAGAGTCTGCGCCAGCACGGCTAGATCCGCCGCGGTGGAGAAGACCCCGGCGTGTCCGGAAACCCCGCCGACGCAGTAGGCGTTCTCGTCGTGCACGCTGCCCCACACGATGCCACGTCCAGTCCACGGCTGGTATTCCTCGGCCGCGATGCGGGGCTTGAGCGACGCGGGCGGGTTGAACATCGTCTCGGACATGTGAAGCGGCTCGGTGATGCTCCGTGCGATAACACGATCGAGCGTCTGCCCGGTGACGGTCTCGATGACTTTGCCCAGCGTCATCATGTTCATGTCGGAATAGAGGAACGCCTCGTTCGGCGGAGTCACCGGCGCCACCGCATAGACGGCCGCCCACTGCTGCTCACGTGTTGGGTAGGCGCACAGCCTCGGGACTGGGTCGGGAGGAAGCCCAGAGGTGTGGGTGAGCAGGTTGAGCATGGTGATGTCGGACTTGCCCTTCGCCGCGAAGGCCGGGATGTAGCGTGCAACGGGGGCATCGAGTGCGATCCGACCGTCTTCGATGAGTTGCACCGCGGCGATCGAGGTGAACAATTTGGTCATCGAGGCCAGATCGAAGATCGTGTTCTGTCGCATCGGAATCCACTGGTCTGGCGGAATGTCGGTCGGCGTGTCATTGAGGTACCGCAGCGCATAGCCGACCGCATCACGCGCAACGATCACGCCGTCGTGCGCGGCCAGCGCCACCGCGCCGGGATACACCGGATCCGACGGCGACGGCCGCAAGAATCGAGTGATGTCTTCTTCGATCTGGTCGATGTACCGCGGAACGGACGCGACCTGCCGGGCCGTAGGGTAACCGAGCGTGAGGTCCGAATCCGCGAACCTGATGTCCGCACTGGTTACCGTGGGCGGCTCGCCGACCGCTTGCGGCCCAGCCGACTGGGCGACAACTGTCAGGCCGACGGCGGCAGCGGCGCTTGCCAAGGCGCGCAGCAAACGCTTGAACCTGAAACCCGCGCCCGGATCAACCATCTCGACCCCCAAGGTGAACGACGACCCCGCAGTTGCACCTTATGCCCCAACCCGGCTCGCCCTGGGCACAGATCCGCGGGAAACACCAGCACGAGGCATCTCTTCACCCGCGGGATGAGCGGATGCCCGTGCGGCCTTTCTCCAGGGCCGATCACAAGAGAGTCCACCAATGAAAAAGGGCCGATGACCGGCCCTTTTCCCGTTTCACTGTCTCAACAGAGTGTGCGCCCGAAGAGACTCGAACTCCCAACCTTCTGATCCGTAGCCGGTAATTTTTCAGCCGAGATCCGCGTGATTCCGCGGAAGTATGAGCCGAGTTCACACATCGGTGCACACATCCCGCTTTCGGCCTCATCGAGCGGCAAACCTCCATCTGTGGTGGGATTTGAAGCCCCTAGCGGAATCCTTCTCGATCGCGCCCGCTCTTTCTGCCCCCGCGGTTTGCGTGATCGCGCGAACCGGCGACTGCTGGGCCCGCTCCACTCGTCTCGATCAACCGGTTCATGTCCATTCCTGGGGCACCGAACGGGTACGGGTGTCAGTGGCCCCACGACCCACGCTGCCAATCCCGTCTACTATCTCCACCCGCCATTGTCAGCTGTCTGCGGACACCAGTCTCAAGGCGCAGTAGGGGCGACCCGGGAGATCCAGCCGGACCGACCCTTCGTGCACTCCGGGCAGGCGCTCAACCGTCATGTTCCAGGTGTCGACCACATCGACATGGGCCGTCATGCCCTGCGGGATCGTTACGGTGCGGAACGCCGGCTGCCCGGCGCCGAAGTAGATGAGCTCATACTCGCCGCGTACCCCGGCGCGCGGGGCGTCGAAGTCTGACGGCAGCGGGTCGATCCTGCCGGTGGGCGATGCTTCGATGATCTGCCGGAGGAACGCCAATCGTGCGGGACTCTCGCCGCGAAGCTCGCCGCCCTTCGCCCAGAACACCGTCTCGTCGTCGGAGTAATAGGTCTCACCGTGAGTCACGTATCCGCCGCCCATCGTCACGGCCCACGAACGGCTGACGAGTTCTTCGGCCGTCAGGAAGCCCCACCCTTGGTCGAGGTTGCCCTCGTACCCGCACTCATCCACGATGACCGGCTTGCCGAACCGCCGGCGCCACTCACGGACCTGAGCATCCAGGCCATCCCCCCTTTGGATGCTGCAGTGGGTCGCCCAGTCGGAGGCGTAGTCCCAGATCTCCACCCAGTTGTGGATGGAAAGCGGGTGGCCGTACGGGTCGTTGGCGCGCACCAGCCGACCGATGCGGTCCCAGTCCTCTGGGTTCTTGTCGAGCAGCAGGTCGTACTCGTTGGCGAGGGACCACCACACGTTCGGAAATGCCGAGAGTCTGCGCACGACGTAGCTGACGTAGCGGTCGTCGGCGGACTTACCGAGATGCGAGAAGCCCCAGCGGTCGTACGGGTGGAAGAGGATCAGATCGGCGTCGATTCCGAGGTCGGCGAGTTGCTCGAGGCGCTTCTCGAGGGCGCGGAAATACTCCAGGTCGAATTTCTCCAGATCCCAGCCGTCGTCTGTTCGTGGAAAGACGAATCGGTCCGGTTCGTTCGCGTTGTAGAGGAAGTGCTTGGGAAACAGGCCCATTCTCAGCTTCGAGAAAGAGGTCTTCGCGAGCGACTCGAGGGTTTGCTGCTGGAGCCCGTCATCCTGGTGAGTCCAGGCGTACGCGGTGGTGCCGAGCGGGGTGAATGGAGTGCCATCAGGGTAGGAGAAGTGGAACCCGTCGGCGCGGACAGGACCTCGAGCAACGGACGGGGTCGACCTCGATGGAGCCGGACAATCCGTCGAGCGATCGTGCGTTGGACTTCGTGACGTACTCCCACGTGCCCGCCTCACTGGGAAGGAAGCGGACGGCGTAGCGTCCGTCGCCGTCGTAGAAGCCACCGACCTGGACATGCTGGTCGCCTCGCGAGAATTGGGCTGTCAGCTCGACGTCGGTGAAGGGGTTGCCGTGTGACGGTCCGGTGATGGCGATCTCCAGCATGCGGTTCGCGAAGGCACCGGACGGGAGAAGCACCGATGCGCTCGCACGCTCGGTGTCCGCGCTCTCGTAGTCGGCGGCCGGCACGATCGGCGGGACGTCGCGGGGGCGCGGCGTGAGATCCTCGATCTGCGTCAGGCGGCCAAGGAGTTCCGCCACACGCGGATCGGAGGGCTCCAGGATGACGCCGAGGATCAACCCCAGCGGAAAGGGGTCACCGCTGGTGGCCAGCGCAGAGTCGAGCACTTCCGGTGCGATCTCGCTCACCACGGTGCGTGCGTCCGATTGAGCGAGCACGTCCTTGAGCGCGGAGCGTGAATGGAAATTGGTCATGACTGATCCTCTGAGATGGTAGATGTCCGTGCCGTCCTGCGGGCGGGGGCGGCGCGCAGCGGCCCCCGCCCCAGTTTCAGCTCACTCGGTGACGACGACCCGCACGCGGTCGATGTTTTGCAGGAGCGCGTACTGAGCGGCCGTGTTCCCGTCGCGCTCGGCGGAGACGCGGACGCTCACAAAGTAGGTTCCCGGTTCGGTGAAGGTGTGGGTTGCCTTCGCGTTGAGGACCTGCTTCGGCTTGTTGATCGACCCGGCGACGTACTCGCCATCGCCCTCGAAGTCCCACTCGACCCGGATCACTTCGCCTCCGCCTTGCGGAGTGCGTGCCACCGCGGCGAGCTCCACAGGCTTGCCGACCTTCGCCTTCACGACACGGTCTGACCGGGACTCGAGTTCCACGGTCGGCTGGAGGCCGTCGCGCTGCGGCGCGAGCTCGGGCACGACGATCTGAGCGTCCTCGACCGAGTAGCGGGTGGAGTCTGGCGCGGCGACACCGTCTTCCGCCCAGGCGGCGACGTCTCGGAGGGCCTGCTCGACGATGCCATACCAATTGATGAGATGCTTCGCCCGCTCTCCCGAGACAGGCGCGTCCTGGTGATCGGCGTGGTCGTTGTAGTAGACGCGGTAGGTGTCGGCGGCCGCTTCGCCGAGTGCCGCCTGGATGCGCTGCCCATACCAGTCGGTGTGCCACGGCAGCGCGTCGGTGTCGTACAGGTTGGCGATCGCGATGACCTTGCCGTTGACCGAGCCGTCGAACGCGGCGTTTCCGGAGGCGAAGCCGGCGAAGCCGGGTGCGGTCACCGGGCGCTGCGGGTACAGCGGGGTTCCGTCAGGGTTGCGGAACTGGTCGAGTCCGACCCACCCTTTCGATTGCGCGGGCACCTGGTAGCGGTAGTAGAAGCGGTTCGCGATGTTCCAGCGATGTGCGATGGTGTCGCCCATCTCGACCAGCTCTGCGCGGACGCGATCGCCGAGTGGGGACTGCTCGGTACCGAGATAGCCGTCCGCGTTCCAGAAGTCCTCGACGTAGGTGGGGTCGTACGCGAGAGGGGCGTCGGAGTCCAGCCCGGCTCCGTAGTACTCGGCCGCGTAGCCGAGAAGGTAGTCGGGGTACTCCCACCCCTTCCATGGGATGCCGAGCGCGTGGACTTCGGTCAGGAGTGCGCTCTCGGCCTCGTCGAGGGTGGCGTACGGGTCCCCACTCCCGCCGGGCATGAGGGCGTCCCGGATGGCGGTCGCCTTGTCGGCGAGGATGAGCTCCGCAGCGGACCGACCGAGGAAGTTGTAGCTGCGTGGGCTGCGGGACGGCCTGCACCATCGGCACGAATCCCTGCCAAACACCGTCGGTGTTCTCCGCGGCCCCGACCACCTGGAGGGAGCCGCCGCTGGGCCCGTAGAGGTAGCCGTAGATCTGGCGGTCACTGCCGTAGTAGTCAGCGGCCACCCCCTCGGCGAACTTCGCCGCCGCAGCCGTGTGCCGGTATCCGATCGAGACGGAGCCGTTGCCCGCCTGCACGGCGTAACCGCCGCTGGCCAGCGCGAACCCGATGGCGCGGTCGTCAGCGCGGGCGGTGTTCTGCTCTGCGGTGAACGCGGCCGGGTAGGTGAACTGGAAGAACCGTCCGTCCCACGCCGCCTTGTCCTGCTGCGGCGTGCAGGTAGATGTTGAACTGAATGTTCGTGCCCTCGAAATGCCCCGAGACGCGGTGATGCGGAACGGGCGAGGTTTCGTCGGTCTCGGCGTCGATGACGGGCTGGGCGTACTGGGCGTCGAGGCAGTCGGCAGTCACCTGCATCGGTGCGGCTGGGCCGCTCTGCGCGCACGCCGAGGGTTCGGCCGCTGCGGGGATGGCGGGCAGCAGTATCGCGGTCAGCGCGATCACCGCTCCGAGCGCAATCGGTGCGCGGCGGGGCCGGGGCAGTCGTGTCATGGATCTTCTCCAACGTCATCGGTGGGTGCCACGGCAGTCGTGGCGGGGGAGCGGTGTCCAGACGGAGGCCCGGGGTAATCACCACGGCAGACACTAAGCGCGCCGCTGATCACCATCAACGAGGCCGGGCTTTATTGCGCAACTCACGTCGTCGCAGAGAGCGGGTGATAGCTGATGCACCGCACCCGGCTGTCGTCTCGCACCGCACTCAATGCCAGCATCCGTCCCGTGAATCCGGATGCGACTTCTGTCGAGAAGTAGCGTCCGTCCAGCCGAGCGAGTTCCTCGTCGCCGTCGGGGCGGACCAGCGACAGGACGATGTCGTCCGGCCCGGCGTTGCCGATCGGGACCGGCGCAGACAGGGGCGTGGTCGACTGGATGCGGAGCGTCACCTCTCCGGCCGGCACGTCGGCTGTCGCGAGCACCTGGCGCATCTCCCCGATCCGCACCTCGGCCACCACCCGGTCGCCGTCGTAGGTGAGTCCGGTCCAGTGTCGTTCGTCGACACGCAGGGAGAATCGTCCCGAGCCGTCGAGTACGACGTCGGCCGACCAGGCGAGGTCGCGCACGCGCGCACACAGCAGCGCGGTCCCTCGTCTCCGGCACGGTCAGTCGGATGCCGCCGCCGGTGTCGACGGTTGCCACAGCGCTCGGCTCACCACCCGGTACGACCCATCGCGGATCCAGGCGCGGATCGGTGAAGTGGTCGGTGAATCCCGAATCCACCTCCGGGACGTCGTATCTCGCTTCGTCGAACACGGGCCAGCCGTCGGACCAGTCGACACCGGCGAGGAAGGTCTCCCGCCCGAGAACATGGAAGCCCGGGGTCGATCCGCGGGTGCGCGCGCCGAGGTAGACGGCGGCCCAGTCGCCCTCAGGGGTCTGCACGAGGTCGGCATGGCCGACGTTCTGGACGGGGTGAGTGCTGCTGCGGTGGGTGAAGACGGGATTCCACGGGCACGCTTCGAACGGACCCCGCGGACTCGACGCCCGCGCGACCGTGACGGCATGCCCTCGTTCGGTGCCGCCCTCAGCGAGGACGAGGTACCAGTACTCGCCGATCCGATAGAGGTGCGGACCTTCGGCGGCGGCCATGCCGCTCCCCTGCCACACCGGGTAGGCGGGTTCCAGGAAGCGACCGGTGACGAGGTCGAGGGGTGCTTGGCGGATGCCGTAGCCTCCGCGGGTGAAGTCGAGCACGTGCCAGGTGAGGTAGCACGTACCGTCTTCGTCCCACGCGAGATCGGGGTCGATGCCCGTCGCTTCGGGGATGAGGATCGGTTCACTCCACGGGCCGGCCGGGTCTTCGGCGTGGACGAGCAGGTGTCCCTCGCCGAATTCGCTCACGTTGGTGGTGATGAACCAGAAGCGGCCGTCGTGGTGCCGGAGCGTGCCGGCGTAGATGCCGGTCGAGGGTCCGCCGTTGCCGAGGCGAAACTGGGATCGGCGGTCGAGGATGTTGCCGATCTGCTGCCAGGTGACCAGATCCCGGCTGTGGAAGATCGGCGCTCCGGGGAAATACTCGAAGCTCGACGTCGCCAGGTAGTAATCCTCACCCACCCGGCAGATCGTCGGATCGGGATGAAAGCCCGAGATGATGGGGCGGACCGCGCCGCTGCCGCGCGTCACGACGTGCGGTGCAGGCGCCGTGACCTGAGGTTCGCTGGCGGTCATCGTTGGTCTTTCTGGTTCGGGGAGATGAAGCGATGGATGCCGGCCTGGACGCGATGGATCTCGTCGGTGCCGGGTGGTTCGATGACGGCGGTGGCGCCGACGGGAACGGTGACCGAGAGTTCGATGCCGGCGGGAGTGCGATCCCAGCGCACGACCGCTTCGCCGTAGGGAGTGTCGTGTCGCGCTTCGGCGAAGTCGAGTTGCGCGGGCGGGCGCGGCCTGACGGAGATCTCGCGGTATCCCGGTGCGGCGGGAGCGAGTCCGGCCACGCTCCGGTGCATCCAGTCCGCGATCGCGCCCAGCGCGTAGTGGTTGAACGAGGTCATCTCGCCCGGGTTGATCGTGCCGTCGGGCAGCATGCTGTCCCACCGCTCCCAGATGGTCGTGGCGCCCATCCGGACGGGGTAGAGCCAGGACGGCAGCTCGGACTGGAACAGCAGTCGATGCGCGTCGTCGATGTGACCCGTGATCTCGAGCGCGTCGCAGATCAGCGGCGTGCCGACGAATCCGGTGCTGATACGCCAGTCGCTGTCGCGGACGAGTTGAGCAAGGCGCTCCCCCGCGGCATCCCTCGTCTTGTCGTCGGGGAGCAGGTCCCAAAGGATCGCCATGGCGTACGCGGTCTGCGAGTCGGAGTGGACGGAGCCATCGGGTGCGACGAACGCACGGATGAATGCGCCACGGGCCGCTGCGGCGAGGTCGGCGTAGAGTGCCTCTTCTTGGGCTCGGCCGAGCACCGCGGCCATTCTCGCGACGATGTCGGCGGATCGTACGAAATGTGCGCTCGCCACCACGTCGGGGTCCGCTTTCGCGCGGAACGGATCGTCCGGCGGCGCCGTCGGGTCGAGCCAGTCCCCGAACTGACGGTCACCGCGCCACATGCAGGTCGGATCCGGCGCGTTCCCGGACCGCATCCACCCACCGTCGGGCGCTGTCGAACTGGCGCTCGAGGATGCCGCGATCGCCGGTGCGCTCGTAGAGCACCCACGGCACAATCGTCGCCGCATCTCCCCATGCCGCGGCGGGCCAGGAAGACACGTCGCTCTTGAAGATGTCCGGGACGATGTGCGGGACCGTGCCGTCCGGCAGCTGCTCCGCGGAAAGGTCCGCGAGCCACGAGCTGAGGAAGCCGCCGACGTCGTACAGGAATGAGGCGGTGGGGGCGAAGATCTGGATGTCGCCGGTCCACCCGAGCCGCTCGTCGCGCTGAGGACAGTCTGTCGGCACGTCGAGGAAGTTGCCCCGCATTCCCCACACCATGTTCTCGTGCAGCTGGTTGAGGTCGGCGTCCGACGAGGTGAACCATCCCGTGCGCCGCAGTGCGCTGCCCAGGACGACGAGGTCGATGTCGTCTGCCCGGAGGTCGTCGACTCCGGTGACCTCGGCGTAGCGGAAGCCGTGGAACGTGAACAGCGGCTCCAGAACCTCGCTCGTCGCGTCCGCTCAGGATGAACCTGTCGGTCGCCTCAGCCGCGCGCAGGGGCCGCGTCCCGAGCTCGTCGTTCTCGAGCACCTCCGCGTGGCGGATGAGGATCTGCTGTCCTGCGGTCGATTCGCGGACGCGCAACCGCACGCGGCCGACGGCGTTCTGGCCGAAGTCCACCAGCGTGCGACCAGACGGTGATCGCCAGACGCGTTGCGCGGGAAGAACCTGGGTCTCCCGGACCGGTGGCCCTTCGGCGGCAACCAGCAGAGAGTGATCGGTCTCGATGACGTCGACATCGTGCGTGGCAGTGTGGCGTGGACGGATGCCGCAGGTCGGTCGTCTGGCCGTTGTAGAAGTCGTCCGCGAGGATGCCGCTCTCGGCGCTTCGCCAGTGCGCGTCAGTGGCGATGGTGATCACGTCGCCGGATGCCATCGTGATCTCGAGCTGCGCGAGAAAGGCGAGCCGATCCCCGTAGACCGCTTGGTCGCCGAGGTATCCGAGTCGGCCGCGATACCAGCCGTTTCCGAGCAGGGCGGTCAGCACATTGCGGCCGGGTGCGACGAGAGAGGTGACGTCGTACACCTGGTAGCGAAGCCGCGCGTCGTAGGCGGTCCAGCCGGGTGCGAACTGATCCTCGGACACGCGCCGACCATTGAGGTCGGCGACATAGATTCCGTGCGCCGTCGAATAGAGCCGGGCTGACACCGCGCCTTCGGGCACAGAGAACTCCGCGGAGAGGACGGGAGCGGGCTGATCCAAGCCGCCGATGCCGCGCGGGGAGACGAAGCGGGCCGTCCAGTCCGTGGGGTCGAGGAGTCCGGCCTCGGCGCGCACCGGTTCGCTCCAGCCACTCCATCCGCCGGACCGGTCGCGCACACGCACACGCACACTGACGCGCTCCCGCGATTTCAGCGGAGCGGCCGGCCACGGCACGAGAACCTGGTCCGCGGAATCGACCGCGAACGTCTCGATCGGCGCCGGATCGCTCGATCTCGATCTCGTACGAGACCTGCACGAAGCCCGCCGCCGCCATCGGCATCTGCCAGGACAGACGTGGCGACGCAGTGCCGATGCCGAGTACGTCGGCGTCGCCGTTGAAGTATTCGAAGCGCACGGCTGTGGGCAGGAACAGTGAAGGCATGGGAGATACCGGCGAGAGAGTCGGACGAGGAAGTGTCACGCGCTGGGGCTGGCTGTTGCAGCCTCGGCGGCGAGCGCCTGCAGACGCGCTGTCCTGCGGGCGCGCTGGCGTGGCGGGTCGGCGATGGGCGCGGACATCTGCAGTCTGCGGGTGTAGGGGTGGGTGGGTGCCGTCGCGACTTGGTGTGCGTCGCCGATCTCCACGATGCTGCCGCCCTTCAGGACGGCGATGCGGTCGCTGATCGCGTGCACGACGCCGAGGTCATGGCTGATGAAGAGGTAGGCGACGCCGGTGTCCTTCTGCAGGTCCGCCAGAAGCGCGAGAACGCGCGCCTGGGTCGTGACGTCGAGGGCGCTGGTGGGCTCGTCGCAGACGATGACGGCGGGTCCAGCGCGAGAGCGCGCGCGATGGCGATGCGCTGCCGCTGACCGCCGGAGAATTCCCGCGGGTAGCGCGATCCCGCGTCGGCGGGCAGGCCGACGGCATCCAGCAGTTCCCGCACGCGCGCGCGGCCCTCGGTCACCCCGGCCGCGCGGAGCGGTTCGACGAGGATGCTCTCCACCGTCATCGACGGGTTGAGCGACGAGTACGGGTCCTGGAAGATGACCTGGATGTCGCGCGCGACTCGCCGGCGCTGTGCCCGGGAGATGTTGCTGATCTCCTGACCGCGGAAGGTGATCGTGCCGCCGGTGACGGGCGCGAGGCCGAGAATCGCGCGGCCGATCGTCGTCTTGCCCGATCCGGACTCGCCCACGAGGCTCACGGTCTCGCCGGCCCGGATGTCGAGCGATACGTCCTGGATGACGGTCTTGCCGCCTCGGCGTCCGCCGTAGCGGACGACGAGGTTCTTGATCTCGAGCAGCTGTTCACTCATCGCCGATCGCCTCCAGAAGTTCGACTGAGCGGGAGCTGGTCAGAAGGTCGCGGGTGTACGCGTTCTCAGGGGACGGCGAAGAGGGTGTCGACGTCGTTGCGTTCGACGATCCGGCCGTCCTTCATGACGCTGACGGTGTCGCAGAGATCGGCGACGACACCCAGGTTGTGGGTGACGATGATCATCGCAAGGCCACGTTCGCTGCTCAGTTCGCGCATGAGCTCGAGAACCTCTGCCTGGACGGTGACATCCAGCGCCGTCGTCGGCTCATCGGCGACGATGAGCTGCGGTCCGGAGGCGACAGCGCCGCAGATCAGCACGCGCTGCGCCATGCCGCCCGAGATTTCATGCGGATAGAGCCGCATCACGCGTTCCGGGTCGTCGATGCCGACGCGCTTGAGGAGTGCCATGAGCTGGGCGCGTGCTTCCTTCTTCGAGACCCCGGTTGCTTCGCGCAGTCCGTAGATCAGCTGAGCACCGACGGTGAAAGACGGGTCGAGGTTCGACATCGGCTCTTGCGGGATGTACGCGATCTGGCGCCCGCGCACTTTGCGCATCCGCGCGGGGTCGGCGAGGAGGTCGCGCCCCTCGAAGAACACACTGCCGCCGATGATGACCGCCTCCCGGGGAAGCAGTCCGAGCGTGGAGAACGCGATCTGCGACTTGCCCGATCCGGACTCCCCGACGAGCCCGTGGATCTCCCCACGGCGCACGTCGAGGTCGACGCCGTGCACGACCTCCCGGACCTCGTCGGCGGAGGTCGGGTAGCCGATGCGGAGGCCGCGGACGGAGAGGATGATGTCCTGCGGCGGGCGTGAGGTCGTTGCACGCCGGCGACGCGCTCGTCTTGAGCGGCGCGAGTCAGCGCCTTCCGACGCGCCGGCTTGAGCGCGGCGCTGCGGTTGGACGCCTGGAGCGTGTCGCGCAGCGCATTGCCGAGCAGGACGAACGAGAGGATGGTGAGGCTGATCAGCGATGCCGGCCAGATGAGGCTCGCCGGGTTCGTGTAGATGTTGTTGAACGCGTCCGCAAGCACCCGACCCCACGAGGGCTGGGAAGGGTCGCCGAGCCCGATGAGGTCGACGCCGCCGACGATGGCGACGGCGGTGGCCAGGACGAACGCGCTCTGCACGATGACCGGCGCGCGCACGGCCGAGAGCACGTGGCGTCCCGACGATTCGCGTGTCGGACAGCCCGACGACCTTCGCGGCGTCGACGTACAGTTCCGAGCGCACGGAGACGACGACGGATCGGACGAGCCGGTACATGGATGGCGCGACCATGAAGCCGAAGACGGTCATCGACAGCGGGATGTTCGGTCCGGTGATGGTGAAGACGACGACGATCGTGAGGATTCCGGGGAGTGACATGATCACGTCCGACACGAAATTCGCCACGGCTTCCAGCCGGCCGCGGTAGAAACCGGCGAGCAGACCGATGGTCAGGCCGAAGAGCGAGCGATACGCCGAGCACGAGCACGCACGCGATGATCGTCTGCTGGGTTCCCCAGATCAGCCGGGAGAGGATGTCGCGCCCCGACGCGTCCGCGCCGAGCAGGTGACCGTCGCTGAACGGCGGGGCGTTGGTCGCTGCGAGGTCGGTGGCGTTCGGGGAGTACGGGGCGATCCAGGGCGCGAGGATGCCCGCGGCGAAGACGATGGTGAGGAAGACGACGCCGAACACGGCGAACGGGTTCTTCAGCAGCGTCCGGAACGTCGAGCTCCGCACGCGCTTCTTCGAAAGCGCGGCGGTGCCTTCGAGCTCGGGATCGATCTGGTGCTGGTCGATGGTCATCGGATCCTCGCCTTCGGGTTGAGCAGGCTGCCGAGGATGTCGGCGAGGAGGTTGACCACGAGGACGAGGATGGTGACGACGATGACGGTGCCCATCACCATGGGCACGTCGCCGGCGAGCGCGGCGGACACCGACAGCTGGCCGACTCCGGGGAGCGCGAAGATCGCCTCGATGAAGAGCGCGCCGCCGAAGAGGCCGAGGGTGGTGAGGCTGAGGACGACGAGGCCGGGCCCGCCCGCGTTGCGGAGCACGTGACGGAAGAGCAGCTTCGACTCGGGGATGCCGCGGGAGCGGAGCGTTCGCACGTAGTCCTGTGACAGAGCGTCGAGAACGGATCCGCGGAACTGCGCTGCGGCATTCGCGATCGCACCGATCAGGAGTGCTGTCACCGGGCAGGGTGAGCGACCACAGCCAGCCTTGCACTCCGTCCGTGATCGGGATGTAGCCCGTGGCGGGGTACAGCGGTATCGCGATCGCGAACGCGAAGATGAGGCCGATCGCCGAGGATGTATCCCGGAACCGCGGCGCCGAGGACGGAGATGAACTGCAGCAGGCGGTCCAGCCAGCCCCCGTAGAGGGCGGAGGTGACGCCGAGCACGACGCTGATGATCGTCGTGAGGATCATCGTGAGGATGATCAGCGACAGGGTGACGGGGACGCGGGTGGAGAGGGCGGCCGTCACCTGCTGGCCGGTCAGGAACGACGCGCCGAGATCGCCCCGGACGAGCCCGGACGAGCCAGTCGAGGTATTGAACGATGAGGGGCTGATCGAGCCCCAGCTCTACCGCCTTCGCCGCCACCTGCTCGTCGCTCGCGTTCAGACCGAGAACGGTTCGCGCGATCCCGATGCCGTCGCTGTAGGTGATGCAGAAGGTGAAGAAGGTCACCAAGAGCAGCACCGCGACGGCTCGGAGGAGGAGGAGGACAGTTGTGCGCAGCATTGCCGGGGCCCGATCGGCTAGTTACTTCTGGAAGTCGCGCAGCAGCGGGTGCAGCGCGGAGAAGTCGGACATGGTCGGGATGGAGATGTCCGGGCTGTACAGGTAGAAGCCGTCCGGGTACGCCATCGGCACGAACCATGCCTGGTCGATCACGTACTGGTTGATCTCCTGCTGGGCCGCGACGCGCTCGTCACCGGTCGAGGTGAGGATGCGTCTGCCACAGCGCCGTCGATGGTCTCGTCGGGCTGGTGCGAGACGTTCCAGATGCCGTCGGCCAGGATGTAGTCCTTGATGTCCTGGAGCGACTCGCCGTAGTTGCCGAGCTGCCACAGCGGCACCGGGAACTCGCCGCTGAGAAGCTGCGTGATCGCGTCGGGGCCGGTCAGGTTGACCTGCTCGACGGTGATGTTCAGCTGACGCGAGCTGCTCCGTGATGTACGGGAACAGCAGGTCGTGGCCCTGCCCTTCGAAGAACGGGATCTGCAGGGTGAAGCCGTCCGCGATATCCGGCCTCCGCCATCAGCGCCTTCGCGGCCTCGACGTCATAGGGGTACGGGTCCTCGGTGAGGTCCTCGAGATAGGCATCGCTGCCGACGCGGAAGATCTGGTACGCCGGGTCGGCGTATCCGCGGTACAGGTCCTCCGCGATCGCGTCGCGGTCGAAGACCATGTTCATCGCCTGGCGCACCCGGACATCGCCCGAGCGCGGGGATCTTCTCGCCGTTGTGGTCGGTGATCAGCAGGCGCGTGGTGACGCCGCGCAGGGTGACGGCCTCCATGCCGGAGTTCTTCGCCTCTTCGACGGTGGAGGCGTCGCCGAGGATGCCGTCGATCTGTCCGGTCTTCAGCGCGTTGAGGCCGGCGGTGCCGTCGGTGAAGACCTTGAGCACGAGCTTTTCGTACGGGTAGGTGTCGGAGTCCCAGTAGTCGGGGTTCTTCGTCAGCGTGTAGGAGGAGCCCTGAGTGCTGGCGGCTGCGTCGTAGATGTACGGCCCCGAACCCACGACCTCGCTGTCCAGCTTGTCTGCCTCGATCGCCTCCGACGAGGTGATCTGCGCCTCGCACATGATGAGGTCCAGCGTCGGGATCGGCTGCGGGAACGTGATCGTGATCGTTCTGCGGGTCGGCGACGTCGAAGGTCGAGGTCCGCGAAACGGGCGTTCGACCTCGCCGACCGCGGTCAAGGTCGGCCTCGACGTCTTCGGCGTCGAAGTCGGTGCCGTCGGAGAACTTGACTCCCTCGCGAAGCGTGAGGGTCGCGGCGGCTCTGGTCCTCGTTGTACTCCCACTCCGTGGCCAGCTGCGGCGGAAGGCTTGCCGAATTCGTCGCAGATCAGCAGGGTGTCCCACGCCGCATCCGCGAACCAGCCCTGGTAGGACGGTTGGATGAACGGGCTCAGACCCGGCACGTCAGCAGTCATGCCGAGGGTGAGCGTGTCCGTCTCCCCGGCTGTCTGTCCGGATCCGCCGGCCGGTGCGCAGGCGGTCAATGCAAGCGCTGCTGCAGCCACGGCGAGCGGAAGCGCAGCGAGCTTTCGCATGCGTTGCATAACAACTCCTTTGTTGGATTCTCTTGGTCGGAGGGAACCGACGCGACCCGTCACCGACGCGGTGGTGGCATCTGTTGGAGGAGACTATGTCGGCCCCAGCACACCGGCAATACATCGGATCGCTTTTTGCGCAACCGCCGGCATCACCGGGGAGGCGTGAGTCGCATTGGAATCCGCAACTTTCGGCCATAGACTGAGTTGCGCAATAAAGGAGGACCGTGTCGAAGAATGACTGCTGACGAGCCTGCCACGCTCCGCGATGTCGCGGAAGCCGCAGGCGTTTCGATCGCGTCCGCCTCTCGCGCGCTTGCGGGCCGAGGCGATCTGTCGCGGGAGACGCGAGCGCGCGTCGTGGCCGCCGCGGAACGCCTGGGTTATGAGCGCGCGGGCCGGCGGTCGCGGCCGCCCCACGACGCTGGACCCGCGGCTGATCGAGTTCGTGCTGGGGAGCTTCGACGATGCGTGGACGGATGCGATGACTCGAGGGGCGCGAGAAGCGGCCTTCGCGGCCGGCTTCGATCTGGTGCTCACCCTGGAGCGACCCGATCCGAGCGATGACTGGCCCACTCGGGTCGCGACCCGCCGCCCGTCGGGCGTGATCATCGGAATCATCACTCCCACCGCGCGGCAGCTCGCCGAACTCCAGGGGTTGAGAATTCCCGTGGTGCTGCTGGACCCACGCTCGGACCCGGGCGGCGCGCTCCCGAGTGTCGGCACGACGGACTGGCAGGGCGGGTACGACGCCGGCGTTCATCTCGTCGCAGTGCGGCCTACGAACGCTTCGCGGTGGTGCACGGGCATGCCGCAATATCGCTTCGGTCGAGCGCGCGAGGAGGGTTTCCGTGCGGCTATCGCAGAGCACCGGCCGGACGCCACGGTGACTGCGCGTGAACTCGGAATGGAGTCGAAGCGCCGCTGACCGAAGCGCTGGTTCGGCCCTTCGCGACGGACGCGTCACCCATAGGGGTCTTCGCCTGCAACGACGAGATGGCACTCGCGGTGTATCGCGTCGCGTTCATGCTCGGGCGGAAGATCCCCGACGAGATCGGCGTCGTGGGGTTCAACAACGAGGCGCGTGCGGCCGCGGCCTCTCCGCCGCTGACATCCGTCAACCAGCCACTGACGGCGATGGCTGCGCGCGCCGTGGAACTCGTGCGCGAGCTGCGGTACCACGACGCTCCGCCGTACGAGCGTGTTGAGCTGGGAACTGATCTGATCGTCCGCTCGTCGACCCGAACGGTGCCCTGAACCGGCCAGACGCCGGGCGCGGCGAGCAGGCCGTCAGTCGGCCGTCAGCTCCGGCACCGATGAGGGACGCACGACGATCAGCAGTGCGGCCAGCCCGAGAACGGCGCTGCCTGCGACGACCACGCCGAGGGAGAGGACGCTCACCCCGCCGAGGAGCGCAGGCACGAGCGAAAGGATGCCGCCCACCACGGAGTTCACGAAACCACCGAGCGCAACGGCAGTGCCGCTCTGCTGCTGGTGGCGCGCGAGGATGAGGACGTTCAGGCACGGGCCGGAGAAGCCGTGCAGCGCGACCAGGAGCGACGACGCCGCGACCGCCCACCACCACTCGCCATCGAGAAGGCCGACCGCGACGAAAGCCATCCCACTCAGCACCATGGCGGGAAGCGCGACGCACAGCAGGCTGGCCGGCCGGTACCGTCGCATGAGCCGTGCCGAGACCTGCGTCGCCACCAAGAGCCCGATGGCGTTCACGGCGAAGATGAGCCCGAAGGCCTGCTCGGAGAAGCCATAGCCGTCCTGGAAGATGAACGGCGACGCGGACAGGTAGCTCACGATCGCCGCGAAGATCATCGCGCCGACGATCACAGAGCCGACGTAGACCCGGTCGCGCACGAGTACGGCGACGCGGTCGGTCCATCGGCGTTGCGCACCGCCGCGCACCGTGCGCGGCAAGGTCTCGGGCAGCAGAATCACGACGGCCGCGAGGATCAGCGCGCCGAAGCCCGCCAGCAGCCAGAACACGCCACGCCAGTCCGTGAAGAGGAGGAGCTGAGACCCGATGATCGGTGCCACGATCGGCGCGAGGCCGCTGATCAAGGCGATGCGTGCGGCCATCCGCACCAGCCGCTTGCCGCCGAACAGATCCCGGATCATCGCCGCGGCCACCACCGAGCCGGCTGCGGCGCCGAAACCTTGGCCGAACCGCGCGAACGCGACGATCTCGATGCTCGGAGCGATTGCGATCACGATGCTCGACGCGACATGCAGCCCCGTCGCCGAGACCACAGGAACCTTCCGGCCGATCGAGTCGCTCAACGGGCCGACGACGAGCTGGCCGATGCCCAGGCCGATGGCGGTCGCGCTGAGCGTGAGCTGAACCATCGCCGAGGTGGTGTGCAGGTCCGTCTCGATCAGCGGAAACGCCGGGAGGTAGAGGTCCATCGTGAACGGGCCCAGCGCGGTGAGACCGCCGAGGACCAGGATGAACACGATCGGGTGCAGTGGTCGGCCGGCGACGACGGTGAGGATCGACGCGGTCGAGGTGTGCTCGCGGGGCGCGACAGCGATTTCGTGCATTCGGATCTCCATGATGACGAAGCATCACCGAGGGGATCGCGCGTGGCGCCCAACGCGTGAAGTGGGTGGACTGTGTCCTTCCATCCAAAGGGACCGCGGCGCAACCGTAAAGTCAGTTGCGCAAAACTGACTGCATCCTCCGCATCCGTTCGCCTGGCCGAGAGGGGCTGGCGCCGCGGGACGTGGAACCGAGCGCCGGCCGCGATTTCAGTTGGTCTCTTCGCTCTTGCGTGCGCTGACCGTGACCACCACATCCTCGAAGCCGGGGGCTGACACGGTCACGGTGATTTCGCCCGCTTCGGTCGGCCGGACGATTGCGAGGGCACGACCCTCGAACGTCGTCGCGGAAGGGGTGAGGAACGACTCCTCGGTGCTCGGACGAGCGCTTCCCAGCCCCTGCAACACCGCGTACCCCTCGACGGCCACCTGCACCGTGGCGTCGGTCGACGTGGCCAAGGTGCCGTCCGCGTCGCGGAGCTCGATCGAGATGTAGGCGAGATCGTCGTCCTCCGCGCGAATGACGGATCGATCGGCGCTCGCGTGAAGAATCACGGAGCCGGAGAGAGAGCGGAGGACGCTACGGGCCGTCTGCCTGCCGCCGACTCGGGCAACGGCGACGAGCTCCCCGGCTTCGTACGGAACGTCGAAGGCTGCGCGGAAGCGGTGAGCGGGACCGGCCGGCACGGTACCCACGGAACGGCCGTTCAGCAGCAGCTCGACTTCGTCCGCGGCGCTGTACACCTCAACATGCACCGGAGCGTCGGCATCCAGCCTCAGGTCCCAGCTGGAGAGCGAGTCGGTCCACGCCCAGCCGAGGCGGTGCGCCGTCCGACCTGTGCCGCGCGCGCGGTCCACCGCGATGTACGGCTCGTCGCGGAGGCCGAAGACGATTTCGCGGTAGTACGACGCCGGGCGGCGGTAGCCAGTGATGTCGATGTCGCCGCACCATGCCGTCAGCCAAGGGTAGCGGAGCGAACTCCTCGTCGTCGAACTGCGTGCTGCCGATACCGGCCTCGCCGAGGTAGTCCCAACCCGTCCAGGTGAAGTCGCCGATCACGTGCGGCTGCTCTGTCACCAGCGCCCACAACTCGTCAATGTCCTTCGGGAGCGTCTCAGAGCCGACGATGACCCGGTGGGGGAACCGCTCGAGGTCGCTGGTGTACCGACTTTGGGCGTAGTTGTGCCCGACGATGTCGACCACGGAGTGGGTCTCCTCCGTCATGTCGGTCACTTCGTCGGAGAGGCTGAACTCGTCGAAGAGGTGGTGCATACTCGCCGAGCAGGTCATTGACGCCGACCTTTCCGCGCAGCTCGCCGGCCTCCCTCTTGAAATTTGGGAGCAGATCGGTGATCGTCGCCACGAACCCGCTTACCGCGTTGGTCGTGTAGCGGGTGGGATCCAGCGCGCGCACCTTCTCCGCAAGTGCGCGGCCCCAGCGGGCACCGTGCGGGTTCCCCGCGTCGAGGACCTCGTTGCCGATCGAGTACACGATGACGCTGGGGTGGTTGAAATCCTTCGCCACGAGCGACTCGACGTCCCGCTCCCACCATTCCGGAAAGGAGAGGGAGTAGTCGAAGTTGTTCTTGGGCGTCGTCCACATGTCGAAGGTCTCGTCGATGACGAGCATCCCCAGGCGGTCGCAGGCCTCGATCATCGCGATACTCAGAGGGTTGTGCGAGGCGCGGACCGCATTGAAACCCGCCTCCTTGAGGATCTCGATGCGGCGCTCCTCTGCGCGGCCGATGGCCGCGGCACCCAGCACACCGTTGTCGTGGTGAATGCAGGCCCCGCGCAGCTTCACGACCTCGCCATTGATCCGTAGTCCGTCGATCGGATCAAGCGAAAGACTCCGAATGCCAAAAGAGATCTCGAGGTCGTCGATCCGCTCGCCCCCGTCCCACACCTCGGTCACCGCGCGGTACAGGCTCGGGTGCTCCACGCTCCAGAGCAGCGGCGAGGGCACGTACGCACGCTGCCGTACAACAGCGGATTCGCCGGCCCTCACGGTGAACGGGGACGAGGTAGTCGCCACCTCAGCTCCCAGAGCGTCCAGGACCGTGGAGCGGAGACGGAGGGTGCGAGTTACGACGTCCTCGTTCGCGATCGTGGCGCTGATCGCCACGACGGCCTTGCCTGCGTCGATCTCAGGCGTGCTGATCCGGACGCCATCGGTGGCGAGGTGGGCGAGGTCAGTCACGGACAAGACGGTGTCGCGGTGGATGCCCAGACCCGAGTACCAGCGCGAGTCCTGGTGTGCTCGCGCCTCGACCACAACGGAATTCTCTGCTCCGTAACGGAGGAACGGATCGAGCGGCACCGAGAAGACGGAATAGCCGTTGGGCCGCTGGGATGCGAAGGCTCCGTTGACGCGCACAACAGCGTCGCGGTACACGCCCTGCAGCTGCAGCGTCACGCGACGCGCCCGCCAGTCTTCAGGCACATCGAATGCCTTGCGGTACTCGACTGCGCCGCCGGGGAAATATCCGGGGCCTTGGCCGAACTCAGGCGACCGCTCCAGCGCCAGCATCGCGTCGTGCGGAAGGGTCACGGATCTGCGGTCGTCCGGATCATCATTGAGCTCAGCAAAGATGCTGACCTTCGGCCTGACAGTCCAGCCATGATTGAAAGACGAACGCGGCATGGTGACTCCCTCGGCGGCCAGCGTGTTCATCCGGTCCATCTCCACTGTCTCAACGCCGTTCGGCTCCGGGAGACGTTGCGCAAAAGCATCGGCGGCGCGAGCGAAGGGCGCAGTGATCCTGGACCGCCACGGACAGATGCACACGTCTTTGTCAGAAGAGATCGAGGCGCGGCTGAGGTTGAAGGACAATCGGGGCTTCACACATAGGTGCACACATCCGGTGCACACAAAGCTTCTGATTCGCCGTCGCGGAGGCAGTCCGCTATCCGCGGAATCACGCGGAAGTACCGGCCACGCAGACCTCGAAGCCCTCTGATTCGAGTCAGAGGCGAATCAGAAGAGTCCGGAAACAAAAAAGGGCCGATAACCGGCCCTTTTCCCTTTCACTGTCTCAACACAGTGTGCGCCCGAAGAGACTCGAACTCCCAACCTTCTGATCCGTAGTCAGATGCTCTATCCATTGAGCTACGGGCGCATGGTCACCCTTGCGAGCAAACCAGCGTCCAGAATACCCCACGCTCGTCGTGCCGCCCAATCGGGTCACTCCGCGACGGGCCACGACCGGATCGGCATCCAGAGCTCGAAGCTGACGCACCAGCGCGACTTGCCGGTACGACGTGTCGACGAGCTCTTCGACCAGGTCCCACGGCCCGGATGCCGCCTCCACCCGAATCGCAAGCCATCCGTACGCGCCCTCGTACGGCGGCACGAACACGTCGTCGCGTTCCAGCAGCGCCTCGCGCTCGAGCGGGTCGGGCACGAACTCGATCGCACCGCGGTCGTCATGGGCGGCACCCACGATGGCGAACTGCCTCTTGCCGGCGCGGAAGGTGCAGCGACCGTGTGCCACCACCTCCGCGGCCTCGGGATAGCGCATGCACAGGGAGCGCATCCGCTGGACCAGCGGGTCGTCCGGGGGGAACCTCATCGGATGGGGCTCGGGCTCCATGGTCGGTCATTCCCCGTCGAGCTCAGCGGCCTGCAGCGCCTCGCCCTCCGCGAGCCGCCGGCGGTGCGCGGACAGCCGAGGCAGGTCGACCAGTCGGAGCGCCTGCATCCGGGCACTCCGCATCGTGTCGTACTCAGGATCCACGTCGGCCCGCATGCCCTCGACCTGCAGGCGACGCTGGAGGTTGGCCTCGACGTCGCCCCACGCGGCGTCGCGCGCCTGCTCGACGAGTTCGCCGACCGCCTCCGGGTCGGCGGCGTGACTGCGCAGCTCCTTGGCCACTCCGCGGTACTGGCGCTCGCGCTTGCGGAGGTTGCGCATGTCGCGGTCGCGGTAGTCATGTGTGCTGTCGGGATCGGAGAACTTGCCCCAGGCGGTCTTGCGCTGACGCCGCGCGAGGTCGGCGGCCTGCTCCTGCTCCTCGGCCAGCGCGATCAGCGTCTGCTGCGCATAGGGTCCGACGACGTCCACGTCGAAGTTCTCGCCCTGCGCGATCGTCGACACCAGGATGTGGTTTCGCACGGCCAGGCGCGCGGCAGCCGATGCGATCGAGACGCCCTCGGCGACGGCATCCGAGGTCTTCCCCATGCGCTGCACCCCCTCCTCAGAAGGGTACCGTTCACGCGCCGCGGCCGAGAGTCAGCGAGAATCGGACGACGGCGAGGGTGCGGAGGATGACGTGGGCAGGATGCAGCGGCTCGAGGTGCGCGGGAGGACGAGTGTCATCACCGGCGCCGCGAGCGGCATGGGCGCCGAGGTGGCGCGCGAACTCGACCGCCGTGGCGCCCGGCTCGCCTTGATCGACCGCAACGGTGAAGGGCTGTCAGCGCTCGCTGAAGACCTCATCGGAACCGGCCACACGACGCACGCGGTCGACCTCACCGACGACGACGCCGTCTTCGCCCTGGCCGCGGAGATCGAGGCGTCGCATCCGCACGCGCAGACGCTCGTCACCTGCGCCGGATCGTCGATGCTCGGCGACATCTCCCAGGTCAGCATGGAGGAGATGCGCTGGCTCATGGACGTGAACCTCTGGGGAACGGTCAACATCACGAAGGCTCTGCTGCCGGCGATGCGGCGCGAGCCGGCGGCTCACATCACGCACCTCGTGAGCATCTACGGACTGGCCGCACCCGCCGGACGTATCCCGTACGCGATGAGCAAGTTCGCGGTGCGCGGTTTCACCGAGTCGCTCCGGCACGAACTGGAGCGCACGAACGTCACGGTCGGAGCCGTGTATCCCGCGGGCGTCAAGACCGGCATCATCCTGCACGGCCGCTTCGCCGCGGCGATCGATCCGGCCGTCGCGCAGCGCGCCGCGGCCGCGCAGGCGCGGATGTACCACACCGAACCCGTGGATGCCGCGCACCGCATCGTCGAGGCGACCGTGCGCCGCAGACCCCGCACGATGATCGGGCGGGAGGCGCGACTGGTCGACGTACTCACGCGCGTCACGCCGACCCGCTATTGGGGGCCGATGCGACGCCCGCTGCGCGAGGCGACAGACACGACGACGCCGATCGCGTAGTGCGATCGGCGTCGGGGTGTGAGCGCGGTCTCGCGCTGCAGCGAATAGGTCAGATGCCCTTGGCGCGGAACTTCTGCACGATGCCGCACTCGAACGGGTCGCGGGCGGCGAGCCCGACCTCGTTGAGGTAGCGGATGACGATGCCGTAGGACTTGAGCAGGGTGGTTTCCGAATACGGCACGTCGAGCGTCTTGCAGTAGTCCTTCACGATCTCGCGGGCCTGAGCGAGGTGGATCCGCGGCATGCTCGGGAAGAGGTGGTGCTCGATCTGGTAGTTGAGCCCGCCCATGAGCCAGGTCGCCCACCAGCCGCCGGAGACGTTGCGCGACGTCCGGACCTGCTTGGTGAAGAAGTCCAGCTTGGCATCGGGGTCGATGATCGGCATGCCCTTGTGGTTGGGCGCGAACGCGGCTCCCATGTAGACGCCGAAGACGGCCAGCTGAACGCCGAGGAATGCGAAGGCCATGCCCAGCGGCAGGAACAGGAAGATCGGGGTGAGCACGAGCGCGAAGCGCATCGTGATCAGGGCAAGTTCGACCCAGCGACCCTTGACCGGCTGACGGAAGTCCAGAAGGTGGCGAAGGCCGATGTAGTGGAGGTTCAGGCCTTCAAGGGTCAGCAGCGGGAAGAACAGCCAGCCCTGACGACGCGTGATGAAGCCCATGCCACCGCTGACCTTCGCGGCATCCTCTTCGAGGAATCGGATGGTGTCGACCTCGATGTCGGGGTCCTTGCCGACGCGGTTCGGGTTGGCGTGGTGACGGGTGTGCTTGGAGCCCCACCAATCACGGCTCATGCCCACGATGCCGTTGCCGATGATGAGAGCGAGGCGATCGTTCGCCTTGCCGCTCGCGAAGATCGTGCGGTGCGCGGCTTCGTGCGAGAGGAACGCGACCTGAGTGAACAGGATGCCGAGCGCCGCGGCGATCAGCAGCTGGAACCAGCTGTCGCCGAGAAGGATGAAGCCGGTGATCGCACCGCCGAAGCCGATGAGGATCGCCGTGGCGACGAGGGCGTAGAACCAGCGAGCGCGCTCGAGGAGGCCGGTCTCGCGAATCACCTGCGACAGATTCGTGTACGCCTGGGTGATCGGCGGGAAGCTGTCTTTACGGGCGTACGTCTGCCGTACGGCACCGAGAGTTGATGCGGGTGCGGAGATGGTAGTGATACGACACCTGCCTGCTCGTGGATCCCGCGGAGCGCGAGAAGGACGGAAGCCAAAGGCGGGTGCCGATCGCTGATACCCACACTACGCGCTGGCTCATACGCCCTCGGGAATGTCGATAACAGGTCTCATCACCTGCTCGGCAAACGTCCAGCGTGGGGCACACAGCCGACACGCAAGCCCGACTGCTAGTGTTGTGGAGGCGGTTCCCTCCGCCCAGCGTCGTTGTCACGCTTCGCGGCTTTCCTGCCGCGGCTCTTTTCATACGGCGAACCGATGCGCGGACCCGCGCCGTCGCCCCTTCCACGCCCTTCCTGCGGCGTGTCACCCGAAAGACTTCATGCCTACTTTTCTCGACCTCGGCGTGCCCGCACGCCTTGCCGACGTCCTCGCCTCAGACGGCAAGACCGACGCCTTCCCCATCCAGCGCGACACGCTGCCCGACTCGCTCGCGGGTCGCGACGTGCTCGGCCGCGGCCGGACCGGCAGCGGCAAGACGATCGCGTTCGCGCTGCCGCTCGTCGCCCGCCTCGCCGGAGCATCCGCTGCCGCCCGAACCTCGGGTCGTCCCCGCGGTCTGGTTCTCGCGCCCACGCGTGAGCTTGCAACGCAGATCGCCGCGACCATCCAGCCCCTTGCCGCCGCGAGCGGCCTCACCGTCACCACCGTCTTCGGTGGAGTCAGCCAGAAGCCGCAGGAGCAGGCGCTCCGGGCCGGAGTCGACATCGTCGTGGCCTGCCCGGGCCGCCTCGAAGACCTCATGAAGCAGGGCGTCGTGCGCCTCGACCGCGTCGAGATCACGGTGCTCGACGAGGCCGACCACATGGCCGACCTCGGCTTCCTGCCCGGTGTGACCCGCATCCTCGCGGCCACTCCGCAGGGAGGCCAGCGGATGCTCTTCAGCGCGACGCTCGACCGCGGCGTCGACGGCCTGGTCCGCAAGTTCCTCCGCGACGAGGTCCGCCACGAGATCGACGACCAGAGCGTCCCGCAGGGTGAGATGACCCACCGGGTGTTCATGGTCAGCGACGACGACAAGCCGGCGCTCGTTCGCCACCTCGCGTCCGGTCGCGGTCGGCGCATCCTCTTCACCCGCACCAAGCACCAGGCCAAGAAGCTGGCGAAGGTTCTCACGGCAGCCGGCATCCCGGCCGTCGACCTGCACGGCAACCTGTCGCAGGCCGCACGCGAGCGCAACCTCGCCGCATTCGGTGCCGACGCCGCCAAGGGCGGCATCCGCGTGCTGGTCGCGACGGATGTCGCAGCCCGCGGCGTCCACGTAGACGATGTCGAGCTGGTCGTCCACGTCGACCCGCCGATGGAGCACAAGGCATACCTGCACCGTTCGGGCCGCACCGCGCGAGCGGGTGCCGCGGGAACCGTCGTCACCGTCGTCATCCCCTCGCAGCGTCGGGACGTGGCGGATCTGCTCCGCAAGGCCGGCATCCAGGCTCCGCTCGAGCAGGTAGCGGCTGAGTCCGCACCGATCTCGGAGCTGGTCGGCGAGCGTGCCGAGCACGTGCGCCCGGCTCCCGTCCAGGCCCCGCAGCAGCGCCAGTCCAAGCCGAAGTCCGGCCAGGGCCAGCCGGGCCGCGCCGGTCAGGGTCGCGGCGGTCAGGGCCGAGGCGGCAACGGTCGCGGCGGGGACACCGCGGGTTCCACTCAGCAGGGTCGCGGCGGCGCCGGGCGTGGCGGCAAGGCTGCGGGATCGACGCAGCAGGGTCGCAGTGGAAACGCCTCCGGCTCGACGCAGCACTCTCGCCCGGTCTACTCGACCGGAACCGGGCAGGCCGGCCACGCCGCGCACAACCCGACCGCCCGCTCGACGGGCTCACGTCGCGCCCAGCACAGCGGAACGCGTTCCGGCGCACCGCGGGGCTGAGCCCAGCCGGGGCGCGCGCCCACGCGAGCTCACGCAGCAGAACGGCCGGGGCGGATCATTCCGCCTCGGCCGTTTCTTCGTGCCGCAGGTCTAGGCAGCCGACGACCGGCTTCGTGTACTTCGCGTCGCCGAGGCCGATGATGAGGTACCCGACGAACGCGATGAGGAAGAGCAGGAAGAACGACCAGACGGCGCCCTTGCCGAACGCTGCGCCGACCCTGATCGCCACGACGATCGCGAACACGATGTTGACGATCGGGATGAGATAGAGCAGCGCCAGCCATCCCGACATCCCCGCGATCCTCACGAGGATCACGATGTTCACGATCGGGATCAGGGCGAGGATGCCGGGGTAGCCCGCTTTGGCGAACACCAGCCACAGCGCGAGGGCCACCAGGATGTACCAGAGCACTCCGATGACGCCGGTCCAGATCGAGAAGAGCCCTTGGTTGACGGCTGTGGTGATGATGTCTTCGGCGAGGATCATGGCGCTCATCCTAGGGCGGCGAAGACGCGCGGGTCAGGGCTGCTCGGAGAGCTTGGCCACCACGGCGGCGATCCGTCGCGCGCGCGTCTCCGCGGCCTTGGCGCCCTCGACGCTGGTGACGTGCGCCTTCTGATGGCTCGGCGCCAGCGCGTCGAAGGCTGGCCGCACCCCGGCATCCGCCAGGGCTGTCGCGAGATCGTCGGGAACGTCGACGGTGCGCGGAGCCGTGTCCAGGCTCAGCTCGACCGTGATCGGGTCCCCTCCCTCGAGCCCTGTCGCGGCTCGCTTGTCGGAACTGAACGGGATCAGATACCGCCCGCCCATCGACGCGACGGTGCTGCGATAGGCGAATCCGTTCACGGTCACATTGACCGGCGGCCGCTTGCCGGCGCCGAGTTCCTCCAGGATCTCCGGCGGGACCTCGATGCCCGTGTTGTTGCCGTCGAGGAGAAGAGTCGTCTCGAATCGCATGGCTCCGAGTGTCGCACGGGACTCCGCGGCCGACCAGCGCCGGCGGGGACGGATGCGGCATCCGAGGCATCCGGACGGTGTAGCAACCGGGACCTGCTCGCGCAAGCCCCCTCGCTGCGCGAGCTCGCGGACGTACCGTCAAGACAGTCGCCCTCACAGGGGGGACGTGCCTTCACGAAAGGAGCGCCACATGGGATTCATGGATGACGCCAAGGAAACGGCCGAGACCGCCGGACGCAAGATTCAGGACAAGTGGGAAGACACCACCGACGCGGTCGGCGACAAGATCGACGAGGCGAAGGCGGACGCCGACGTGAAGAAGGCCGAAGCCGAACGGGATTCCGTCAAGACGCGCAACGAGCTCAAGGAGAAGATGCGCGACAGCTGATCGCACACTGATCTGTCCGGCCACGGCCGCGACACACAGCGGAGGGCCTCGGAGAACACTCTGGGGCCCTCTGCCATGCGGTCCCACCCTCGCTGAGCCCGTCGAAGGGTCGGTCCTGGAGCCCGTCGAAGGGCCGTCCCCGGAGCCCTCGATGGTCGGTCCCTGAGCGCGTCGAAGGGTCGGTCCCTGACTCGGACCTCAGACGATCGCGGCGATCCGCCAGGATGCCTCAGCCGACGCCCCGGGCTCGAGCACGATGAGGCCGGTGTCGTAGTCGTACGAGGAGTCGTTGAACGCGTCGGGCGCACACGTCATGGGCTCGACCGCCAACCCGGTGCGGTGACCGGGCTTGCCCACGCCCTTGTCGGACGTGTGGACCTGCACCCACGGGCATGCGGCATCCCAGGTCATCTGCACGCCGGATCCGGCGGCATCTGTCACGCGCACGGTTGCGAGCCCGGACTCATCGCGCGCCAGCGCTGTGTACGCGTGATCGAGCTCGACCGTGCCGATGCGACGAACCTCGCGGAAGTCGAACCGCTCGGGGGCGTCGGCATCGACCGATCGCAGCCCGGTGGGGATCAGGCGGTCGGGCGTCACGGCGAGCACCTCGTCGGCGGGCACGGAGAGGTCCCAGTCGTCCACGTGACCGGCGCCGGCCACCAGGTACGGGTGCGGGCCGGTGCCCCAGGGCGCGGCATCCGGACTCTCGTTGGTCGCCCGCACGGACTGCGTCACCCCGTTCGAGGCCAGGGTGAAGGTCGTCTCCACGACGACGCGCCACGGATACCCGGTCTGAGGTTCGATCGTCGCGGACAGGGTCACGTGGCTCGGACCTTTGTCTATCGCCTGGTAGTCCAGCCATCCGGCGAGGCCGTGCAGCGCGTGGTGACGCGCCGGCTCGGTCAAGGCGACCTGCCGCTGCGTCCCCGCGAAGGTGTACCGGCCGTCGACGACCCGGTTGGGCCACGGGGCGAGGGTCGCACCCCGATAGCTCGGCCGCACTTCGTCTGCCTCGAACGGCACGACGAGGTCGCGTCCGTCGTAGGTGAGCGAGCGGAGAGATGCCCCGACGCTCGCGATGACGGCTTCGTAGTCGCCCGCGCGGAGCGCGTGCTGGATTCCGGAGAGGAGTGTGCGCATGAGGAGAGAGAGCCCGAGGACGGGTCAGAAGCCCTGGGCCAGTCGATAGTATGCCTGGTTCCAGCGCAGCTCGCGCTGGAAGTCGCGCACGGTGGTCGCGTCGTCGATGACGACGAGTTCGGTGCCCGCGATCTCGGCGAAGTCGCGGAACACCTCGATGCCGACCGCGGTCGTCATGACGGTGTGGTGCGCGGCGCCCGCGGCCAGCCAGCACGCGGCGCTGGTGGCGAAGTCAGGCTCGGGCTTCCAGACGGCTCGACCGACGGGAAGCTTCGGCAGGTCGGGCGCCTCGACGTTCTCGACCACGTTGGCGACCAGGCGGAAGCGGTCACGCATGTCGCTCATCGCGACAACGAGCGCCGGCCCCGGGTCGGCCGTGAAGACCAGGCGGACCGGATCCTCCTTGCCGCCGATGCCGAGTGGGTGCACTTCGAGGCGAGGCTTGGCGGTCGTGAGCGAGGGTGAGACTTCGAGCATGTGGGCGCCGAGGATGCGCTCGCTCCCGGGCACCAGGTCGTACGTGTAGTCCTCCATGAGGCTCGCGCCGCCAGGCAGACCTGCGCCCATCACATTCGCGACGCGCACCAGGATCGCCGTCTTCCAGTCGCCCTCGGCCCCGAACCCGTAGCCTTCGGCCATGAGGCGCTGGACGGCGAGCCCCGGCAGCTGCTTGAGTGCGCCCAGGTCTTCGAACGACGTCGTGAATGCGCCGAAGCCGCCCTCCTCGAGGAAGGAGCGCAGGCCGAGCTCGATGGCCGCGCCGTCGCGCAGGGACTGGTGGCGCTCACCTCCGGCACGCAGCTCCGCGGCGACGTCGTAGAGCTCTTCGTACTCGGCGACCAGCGCATCGACATCGGCGTCGGACGCGGCATCCACGGCCTCGACGAGTTCGTTCACGCCCCACGTGTTCACCTGCACACCGAACCGCAGCTCGGCCTCGGTCTTGTCGCCCTCGGTGACCGCGACATAGCGCATGTTGTCGCCGAAGCGGGCGAGCTTGAGGGTGCGGGATGCCGTCCACCCGGCGGCGGCGCGCTGCCAGTCCTCGACCTGCTGCCGCACGACCGGATTCGAGACGTGGCCGACGACGGTCTTGCGCGCGACGCCGAGGCGCGTCTGGATGTACCCGAACTCGCGGTCGCCGTGGGCAGCCTGGTTGAGGTTCATGAAGTCGAAGTCGATGTCGGTCCAGGGCAGCTCGACGTTCGCCTGGGTGTGCAGGTGCAGCAGGGGCTTCTGCAG
Organism: uncultured Actinomycetota bacterium; assembly: GCA_963717585.1. Taxonomy (GTDB): domain Bacteria; phylum Actinomycetota; class Actinomycetes; order Actinomycetales; family Microbacteriaceae; genus Microbacterium. Next base: position 535,783 of record CAVQWI010000010.1, read on the forward strand.
CGCGTCCAGTCCCGCGATCCACATCTTCGCGGGGCTGAACGTGTGCATCCACGCGATCACGCCGATCACGTCGTCGCGGGCGTTCACCTCGAGCGCGAGGCGGCGGATGCTGTCGGAGTCTTTGAGGACCGGCTTCCAGACGACTTCGACCGGCAGGTCGCCGAGGCCGTCGGCGACGGCCTGCGACTGCTCGGCGACCTGACGCAGCGTCTCTTCGCCGTAGAGGTTCTGGCTGCCGGTGACGAACCACACCTCATAGCCGTCGAGTGTGGTGGGAAGCGGCGTGCGGGTCATCGCATTTCTCCTCGGTCGAGCGCCCGCTCAGGGGCGTCGTTCAGTTCAGGTCTCGTCCGTGTCCCGCTTGTTGTTGCTTGGAGGGCCTGGGGGCAACAACAAGTGGGACATGGGTGGTCGGGGTCGGTGATGTCAGGGCGGACTTCGGGGCGGTCAGAGGGCTTCGACGGCCGCGGCTTCGATCGCGAGACCGGCGCGATAGCGGTCGAGGTAGGCCGAGAACCCGGCGACGTCTGCGGGGTGGGGGTCGACGACGTCGATGACGGCGTCGGCGAAGACGCGCTCGTCGAGATAGTCGGTCAGATCGGCGCCATCCGCGTGCTTCAGGTATGCGGCGAGCACGGCCATGCCCCACGCGCCGCCCTCCGACGCGGTCTCGCCGACGGCTACGGGCGCGCCGAGGGCTCCGGCGAGGAATCGCTGGGCGACGCCTGCGGTCCGGAACATGCCCCCGTGCGCGAACATCCGATCCAGCGCGACTCCCTCCGTGTCGAGCACCCTCATGCCGAGGCTCAGCGTGCCGAACACGCCGTAGAGCTGGGCGCGCATGAAGTTGGCGAGCGTCAGACGGCTGTCGGGGGTGCGCACGAACAGCGGGCGGCCTTCGTCGAGGCCGGCGATCGGCTCGCCGGCGAGGTGGTTGTAGGCGAGAAGTCCGCCGGCATCCGCCTCGCCGTCGAGGGCCTCGCGGAACAGGATGTCGAAGACGGCGTCGGAGTCGACGGTCGCCCCTGCGGCGCCGGCGAAGCGGCCGAACAAGCCGGCCCATGCGGCCAGTTCGCTCGCGCCGTTGTTGCAGTGCACCATCGCGACGGGGTCGCCCGCGGGTGTGGTCACGAGGTCCAGTTCGTGGTGCACGTTCTGCAACGGCCGTTCGAGCACGGTCATGGCGAAGATGCTCGTCCCCGCGCTGACGTTGCCCGTGCGCGGAGCGACCGCGTTGGTGGCGACCATGCCGGTCCCCGCGTCGCCTTCCGGCGGGCACAGCGGGATGCCGGGCCGGAGTCGTCCGGAGGGATCGAGCAGCGCCGCTCCGTCGGCGGTCAGCTTGCCGGCGGGCTGACCGGCGACGAGCACCTCCGGCAGCAGCGCTGCCAGGTCGAGCGCAGGCGCCTTGTCGGCGACGAGGCCGTCGAAGCGCCGCAGCAGCTCTCACGTCGTAGTCCTTCGTCGCCGAGTCGATCGGGAACATGCCCGAGGCGTCTCCGACGCCGAGCACCTTGCGGCCGGTGAGGCGCCAGTGGACATAGCCGGCAAGGGTCGTGACGAATCGCACCTCGGGAATGTGGGGCTCGTCGTCGATGACGGCCTGATGAAGGTGCGCGACCGACCAGCGCAGCGGGATGTTGGTGCCGAGCAGCTCGCTGAGCTCGCTCGCCGCAGCTCCGGTCGTGGTGTTCCGCCAGGTGCGGAACGGCACGAGCAGCTCGTCGTCGGCGTCGAAGGCGAGGTAGCCGTGCATCATGGCCGACACCCCGATCGCGCCGACCGTCTCGAGCCTCACGCCGTAGCGCCGTTCGACGTCGGCTCCGAGCTCAGCGAAGGCGGACTGCACGCCGGACCACACGTCCTCGAGGGAGTAGGTCCAGGTGCGCCCCTCGAAGCGGTTCTCCCAGTCGTGGCTGCCGACCGCGATGACAGCGGCGGTCTCGTCGTCGATCAGGCACGCCTTGATCCGGGTCGAGCCCAGCTCGATGCCCAGCGCCGTGCGCCGCGCGTCGATCGCCTCGGCACTCATCAGCGCTCCCCCGCGTCACGGCGGTCGTCCGTCGGCTGCCCGTAGACGTTCTGGTAGCGGTTGAAGAGGGAGTCGATGCGCTCCTGCGGGATCGGGATCAGCGGACCTGCCTCCCGGGCGATGTGCACCGTGCGAGCGGCGTCCTCGCACATGACGGCGGCTTTGACCGCGTCCTTCGCGGTGACTCCGATCGTGAACGGGCCGTGATTCTGCATGAGCACCGCACGCGACCGGTGCCCGCGCAGGGTCTCGACGATGCCCCGGCCGATCGAGTCGTCGCCGATGACGGCGAACGGGCCGATCGGGATCGGTCCGCCGAATTCGTCGGCCATGCCCGTGATCACGCACGGGATCTCCTCGCCGCGCGCCGCCCACGCCACCGCGTACGTGGAGTGCGTGTGCACCACCCCGCCGATGTCGGGCATGTTCCGGTACACGTATGCGTGCGCCGCCGTGTCGCTCGATGGGCTGCGCTCGCTCCCCGGTGTGCCGGGGACGGCGTTGCCGTCGAGGTCGCAGAGGATCATGTTCTCGGGCGTCAGATCGTCGTACGAGACACCCGACGGCTTGATCACGAACAGGTCGGCTCCCGGTACGCGGCCCGAGACGTTGCCTCCCGTCCAGATGACGAGTCCGTAGCGGACCAGCTCACCGTGCAGTCGCGCGACGTCGGCGCGGACGTCCGCGATCGCCGCCTCGATCTCGCGGACCGAAGCCGCCGTCGCCCGACAGGCCGAACGTGGTCATGTGCTCACTCCTTCGTGGATCCGGCTTGGCTCTCGAGAATGTTACCGGTAACATTCGAGCCTCGCAACCGCGGTGTGAGCCCAGTGCACGGCATCCCGCCGAACGCACGGGTTCGCCACGCAGCCAGCCGTGCACTCGACGCGAAGCCGTGCACTCGACGCGAAGCCGTGCAGTGCCGCCAAGCCGTGCACTCGACGCGAAGCCGTGCATCGCCGCCGACCGGCACGCGGGCCGTCATCGCGGCGCCGCCGCGGACGACGCGCGCTCGATGAGCTCGGGCATGTGCGGCGCGTCGGGTGCCGCATCGCCCAGCACCGCAGCGATGCAGCGCGCCGCCTCACCGGCGATGTCGAGCCGCACCGTCGTGAGCGCGGGGCGGTAGTACGCGGCATCCGGGTTGTCATCCAGTCCGACGATGCTCACGTCGGCCGGCACGGCCACGCCCGCATCGTCGAGGCCGGCGAGGAGGCCGAGCGCCATCTGATCGTTCGCGACGAACAGGGCCGTCGGGCCGTCCGCCGACCGAACCGCTCGGCCGATCTCATCGGCGGCCGCCAGTCCGGACGCCGCCGACCAGTCGCCCCGCCAGAGGCCGGCCGGGTTGAGCGACCGCGCCGCGAGCGCCGCCGCGAAGCCCTCGGCGCGCGCCACGGCCTCGATCCAGTCCGGAGGCCCGGCGAGGTGGGCGATGCGGCGGTGGCCCGCATCGACGAGGTGATCCACCGCGATGCGGGCGGCTCGCTGCTGCACCTCGGACGCGTCCGGTCCGTTGAGGGCCACGACCGGCAGGCCGAGACGCGCGGCATCCAGCGCCGAGAGGGTGCGCGCATGCGGCGCGACGACGACGATGCCGTCGACGCCCTGGGCGGACAGATGCCTGGCGGCCTCGACGACGGATGCTTCGTCCCCCGCATCCGCATAGGCGGCCGTCACCCAGCGCCCCGCCGCACGTGCCGCCGCCTCGAGAGCCAGGATGCCGACCGCCGGGCCGTACATGCTGGTGTCCGACGCGAGGATGCCGATGGTCCTGGTGCGCCTCGTGCCGAGGGCACGCGCCGCGTTGTTGACGCGGTAGTCGAGGCGGGCCATCGCATCGAGCACCCGCTGCCGGGTCTCGTCGCGGATGCCGGGGTGGTCGTTGATCACGCGCGACACGGTCTGGGTCGACACTCCGGCCGCCTGCGCGACCTCGCGCACGCCCACCCGACCGGCGGGCTGCGACGACTCGGTTGCGCTCATGCGCCCAGGCTAGGCGCGTCGGGCTCGTGCCGAGCGACCTCACGGTCGACCTCGAACCATCGCGGCTGGCGAAATGTGATCGCTCACGTGGATGCTGATCCTTCGCACCTCCGACCACGACTGCGGACGACCCGCCCGCGGTGGCCCGTTACGAAAATGTTACCGCTCACATCTTGCGCTCTCATGGAATGTGAAGGCTAACATTCAGTCACGCCACGGGCAGCGAACCGCGGCGACAACGACCGGCAGTGGTGCCGGAACCCGAACGAGGAGGTTTGTGGGTATGAAGAAGAACATTCTCGCCGGCGGTGCCCTGCTGGCAGCGTTGGCGCTCGTGGCGACAGGGTGCGCCGGCTCCAGCGGTGGCGGCGACGGCGGCAGCGACGGGGGCGACGACGGACCGATCAGCGTCGGCTTCGCGCAGACCGGCTCCGAGTCGGGGTGGCGCAGTGCCAACACCGAATCGATGAAGACCGCGTTCTCGGAGGAGAACGGCTTCGAGCTCACGTTCAACGCCGCCGACAACGACCCGGCCGCGCAGATCGCCGCCGTGCGCAGCTTCATCAACCAGGGCGTGGACGCGATCGTGATCGCGCCGATCGTCGAGGACGGATGGGACGACGTGCTGCAGGAGGCAGCCGACGCCGACATCCCGGTGATTCTGGAAGACCGCACGGTGACGGCATCCGATGATCTCTACGCCAGCTGGGTGGGCCTGGACTTCAAGAAGGAGGGCGTGACCGCCGGCGAGTGGGCTGCTGAGACGTTCGGCGACACTCCGACCAACATGGTCGTGCTGGAGGGCACGACCGGCTCCGCACCCGCCAACGACCGCGCAGAAGGATTCGCCGAAGCCATCGAGGGAACCGGAATCACGACCCTCGACTCGCAGACGGGCAACTTCACGCGGGCCGACGGCAAGACCGTGATGGAGGGCTTCCTGCAGAAGTACGGCTCGGACATCGACCTGCTGTACGCGCACAACGACGACATGGCGCTGGGTGCCATCGACGCCATCGAGGCCGCTGGACTGGTCCCGGGCGTGGACATCCAGATCGTGTCGATCGATGCCGTCAAGGACGGCATGCAGGCACTGGTCGACGGGAAGATCAACTTCATCGTCGAGTGCAACCCGCTGCTGGGCGAGCTGGCAGCCGGGCTCGTGACCGATGTCCTGGCAGGGACCGAGGTGGAGAAGGCCTACTACGTCGAGGACCAGTCCTTCACGAAGGAGCAGGCCGCCGAGGTCATCGACTCCCGCCTCTACTGATCCGCACGGATCAGGCCACAAGGTCCATGATCGCGCCGGGAACCGCACCATCGGTTCCCGGCGCGGTCGAGCCGGAAGGTAACCACGCATGACCTCGGACACCGCTGTCCTCCCGATCGTCGAGATGCGCGCGATCACGATCCGCTTCCCCGGCGTCCTCGCCCTCGACGGAGTCGACTTCGTGCTGCGGCGCGGCGAGATCCACTCCCTCATGGGAGAGAACGGCGCAGGCAAGTCCACCCTCATCAAGGCGCTCACCGGCGTCTACCCGATCGACGGCGGATCGATCACCGTCGCCGGCGAGCCGCGGGTCTTCGGCACCACCGCAGACGCGCAGGCGGCGGGCATCTCCACGGTGTACCAGGAGGTGAATCTGTGCGCGAACCTCTCCGTCGGCGAGAACGTGATGCTCGGTCATGAGCCCCACGCGCGCGGCGGCATCGACTGGAAGGCCGTCCACCGGGATGCCGCGCACCACCTCCAGAGCCTCGGACTGAAGATCGACACCCGCTCGATCCTGTCCAGTCACTCCATCGCGATCCAGCAGCTGGTCGCGATCAGCCGCGCGATGGTGCTCGATGCCAAGGTGCTGATCCTCGACGAGCCGACCTCGAGTCTGGACCGGGGCGAAGTCGAGCAGCTGTTCGCCGTCATCCGAGACCTCCGCGATGCCGGCGTCGCCGTGCTGTTCGTCAGCCACTTCCTCGACCAGGTCTACGAGATCTCGGACCGCATCACCGTCCTTCGCAACGGGCAGCTCATCGGCGAGTATCTCGTCGAGGACCTGCCGCGCGGCGAGCTGGTCACCAAGATGATCGGCCGCGAGCTGGACGAGCTGGAAGCGATCTCGCGTACGGCCGGCCGCACGATCGATCGCTCCACGACGCCGGTGCTGCGCGCGCAGGGCCTCGGGCGCCGCGGCCTGCTCGAGCCGACCGACCTCGACATCTACGAGGGAGAAGTCGTCGGCATCGCCGGCCTGCTCGGATCCGGGCGTACCGAGCTGGTCCGCCTCCTCTACGGGGCGGAGCGAGCGGATGCCGGAACGCTGGAGGTAGGCGGCAAGCCGGTCCGAGTGTCCACGCCCCGTCACGCGATCGCCCACCGGATGGCGTTCTCGTCCGAGGACCGGCGGGCCGAGGGCATCATCTCGGACCTGACCGTCGCCGAGAACATCGTGATCGGCATCCAGGCCCAGCGCGGCTGGCTGCGCAAGGTCGGCCGCGCCGAACAGGACTCGCTCGTGTCGGAGTACATGGGGGCACTCGGCATCCGTCCGGCCGACCCGAATCAGCTGGTGCGCAACCTGTCCGGCGGCAACCAGCAGAAGGTGCTGCTGGCCCGCTGGCTCGCCACGGCGCCGGAGCTGCTGGTGCTCGATGAGCCGACCCGCGGCATCGACGTCGGCGCCAAGGCCGACATCCAGCGGAAGGTCGCCGAACTGTCCGAGCAGGGACTCTCCGTGATCTTCATCTCCTCCGAGCTCGAAGAAGTGCTTCGATTGGCCCAGCGCGTCGTCGTGATGCGCGACCGGCGCCGGATCGGGGAACTCGAATCCCACACCGTCGATCTCGACGGACTGATCGACTACATCGCCAACGCGGGCGAAGGGAGTGCAGCGTGAAGAAGATCCTGCGGCACCGGCTGTTCTGGCCGACGGCGGCGCTGATCGCGCTCATCGCGCTGAACACCGCCTCACGGCCGTCGTTCCTGAGCATCACGGTTCGAGACGGCGAGCTCTACGGCTCGCTGATCGACATCCTCCGCAACAGCGCTCCGCTCATGCTCGTCGCGCTCGGCATGACGGTCGTCATCGCCACGCGGGGCATCGATCTGTCGGTCGGCGCGATCATGGCCGTCTCGGGAGCGGTGGCACTGACGATCATCGACACCTCCGACTCCCCCAACAGCCTCGGGACGGTGGCCGTCGCGATCGGCGTCGGCGTGCTCGTATCGCTCGTGCTCGGGGTCTGGAACGGGTTCCTGGTCGCGGTGCTCGGCATCCAGCCCATCATCGCCACGCTGGTTCTCATGCTCGCCGGGCGCGGGATCGCGCTCCTGATCACCGAAGGCTTCATCACCACGGTCAACAGCGACCCCTACAAGTTCATGTCGCAGGGCTATGTGGTCGGACTGCCGTTCGCGTTCTTCGTCTCGATCGCCGCGATCGTGATCATCGCGATCGTCGAGCGGCGGACAGCCCTCGGAGTGCTCACCGAGTCCGTCGGGATCAACCCCGTCGCCAGCCGGCTCGCCGGCGTGCGGTCGCGGGGCATCATCTGGGGCGCCTACGTCGCGAGCGGCGTGCTGGCCGGCATCGCGGGCATCCTCTACAGCTCGAACATCATGGCGGCCGACGCGAATGCGGCGGGCCTGTACATCGAGCTGTACGCGATCCTCGCCGTCGTGCTCGGCGGCACCGCGCTCACCGGCGGCAAGTTCACGATCGCCGGCACCGTCATCGGCGTGTTCACGATCCAGACGCTCACCTCGACGATCACCTTCCTCGGCGTGCCGCCCGCCGCGAGCCCGGTCTTCATGGCGAGCGTCGTGATCGTCGTGGTCCTCATCCAATCGCCGCGCGTGCACCGCCTCGCGCGCAACATCGGCCGATCCCTGCGCTCGCGCAGCACTCCCCGGAACGCGGAGGTCGCATCATGACCACGAGCATCGAGACCACCCCGAGACGAGCGGATGCCGCCACCTCGCGCTACCGCACGTTCATGAACCGGCATTCCTCGCTGCTGCCGACGTTCGCCGCGATCGTGATCCTCGTGGTGCTCCTGGTCGGTGCCCAGATCGCGTTCGGCAACTTCATCACCCCGCGCAATCTGTCGTCGCTGCTCCTGGACAACGCCTACCTCGTGATCCTGGCCGTCGGCATGACCTTCGTGATCATCACGGGAGGAATCGACCTGTCGGTCGGGTCGGTCATGGCGTTCACCGGCATCCTGTGCGCGAAGCTCCTGGCCGACGGACTGCCGGCGATCGTGGTGGTGCCGCTGATGATCCTCGGCGGAGCGGCGATCGGTCTGCTGATCGGCGTGCTCGTCCAGTACTTCGACGTGCAGCCGTTCATCGCCTCGCTCGCCGGCCTCTTCCTCGCCCGCGGCCTGTCGTTCGTCGTGAGCCTGTCGTCCATCAAGGTGGAGGACCCGGCGATCCTGTGGCTGCAGTCCACGCGCTTCCAGCTCGCGGGGTGGTACATCACGCCGACCGGGATCATCGCCCTGCTCGTCGTCGCGATCGGCGTGTACGTGATGCAGTGGACGCGCTTCGGCCGCACGATCTACGCGATCGGCGGAAGCGAGCAGTCCGCGCGCCTGATGGGTCTTCCGGTGGCACGCACGAAGGTGCTCGTCTATGTCATCAGCGGCGTCTGCGGCGGTCTCGCGGGGCTCGTTCTGACCGCCTACTCGGGGGCGGGATATCCACTCAACGGAGTGGGCACCGAGCTCGACGCGATCGCCGCGGTCGTGATCGGAGGCACGATCCTCACGGGCGGCAGCGGGTACGTGCTCGGGTCTCTCATCGGCGTCCTCGTGTACGGGACGATCACCTCGGTGATCTCGTTCATGGGTGCCGAGCAGTCCTGGACGCGCATCATCATCGGCGCCCTCCTGCTCCTGTTCATCGTCGTGCAGCGCGTGATCGTCTCGCGCGCGGACCGGCGGCGGTAGCCGAGGGCGGGGCGATGAGCGGCGGCGCGCGCGCCACACGCCATAATGGCGTGATGGACGAGCCGCCGCCGCTCCTCGAGCTGACGGGAACGACGGTCCGGTTCGGGGCGGAGACCGCGCTGGACGCGGTCGACTTCCGCATGTTCCCCGGTGAGGTCCACTCGCTGATGGGCGAGAACGGCGCCGGCAAGTCGACGCTCATCAAGGCGCTCACCGGTGCGCAGCGCCTCGATGCCGGCGAGGTGCGGCTGGCGGGTGAGGTCGTGCACTTCGCCACCCCGGCCGATGCGCTGCGTGCGGGGATCAGCACCGTCTACCAGGAGATCGACCTCCTGCCCAACCTCACCGTGGCCGAGAACATCTGCCTCGGACGCGAGCCGCGCCGCTTGGGCATGCTCGACTGGAAGGCGATGCGCCTGCGCACACGCGAGGTTCTCGCCGGCCTGGGGCTCGAGATCGACCCCGCATCGCTCCTGGGCACGCACTCCCTCGCGGTTCAGCAGCTGGTGGCCATCGCGCGGGCGATCTCGACCGACGTGCGGGTGCTGGTCCTGGACGAGCCCACCTCGAGCCTCGACGTGGACGAGGTGGCCGAGCTGTTCCGCGTGATGCGCGACCTCACCCAGCGCGGCGTCGCGATCCTGTTCGTCTCGCACTTCCTCGAGCAGGTATATGAGATCTGCGATCGGATCACGGTCCTGCGCAATGGCCGCCTCGTCGGCGAGTACGTCACCCTCCGAGCTGCTTCGCATCGACCTCGTGCAGAAGATGCTCGGCCGAAGCGCGGCCGAGCTCGGCACGCGTGCGCGAGTGGAGCCGGCAGCGCCTGAGTCGGTTCCGCTCCTCCAGGGCGACGGAGTGACCCGCGCGCCCGGCATCCACGGTGCCGGCGTGGAACTGGCCGAGGGCGAGGTGCTGGGGCTCGCCGGGCTGCTCGGCTCGGGTCGCACCGAACTCGCACGAGCGCTCACGGGCATAGACCGACCGGATGCCGGAATCATCACCATCAGCGGACAGCCGGTGGATCTGACCAGCCCACGCAAGGCGATCTCGCTCGGTGTCGTCTACTCGTCGGAGAATCGGCGCACCGAGGGCATCATCAGCGAGCTGAGCGTGCAGGAGAACATCACGCTCGCCCTGCAGGCCGAGCGCGGCATCCTCCGCCGGATGCGACCGCAGCGCCGCCGGGAACTGGCGATGAGCTGGATCGAGGCGCTCGACATCCGGCCCGCCGACCCCGATCGACCGGCCGGCACGCTCTCGGGCGGCAACCAGCAGAAGGTGCTGCTCGCGCGACTGCTGGACTCACCGCGGGTCATCGTGCTCGACGAGCCCACGCGAGGCATCGACGTGGGCGCGAAGGTGGAGATCCAGAACCTCGTCGGCGAGCTCGCCGACAACGGTCTCTCGGTCGTCTTCATCTCAGCCGAGCTCGAGGAGGTGCTCCGCGTCGCGAGCGTGTCGCCGTCTCCGCGCCGGCCGCATCGTGGAGACCCTGCCCTCGGAATCCCTGACCGTCGAGTCGCTGATGGCCCTCGTCGCCCAGCCCGACAGTTCAGCGAGCGGTCGTCGCGGCTGCGGTCCCGCATCCTCCGCTCCGGCCCAGTCGGCACCCTCCGCCGAAGGCGCGTCCGCCGCCCCGCCGACGGCGGGGGACCGGAGTGACCGACGACAATCGGCGCGCGCGGCGAACATCTTCGACGTGGCACGGCTCGCGGAGTCTCCCACCAGACCGTCTCGCGGGTCTGAACGACCTGCCAACGTCCGCCCCGCCACCCGCGAGCGCGTGGAGCATGCGATCGCCCAGCTGCGGGCAGCCCCTCCCCCGCGGCGCGTGCGCTGGTGACCCGCCGGACGCGCACGATCGGCCTCGTCTCACTGGGTGTGTCGGACTACGGGCCGACCTCGATTGCGATGCACTTCAACTTCGCAGCGCGCGCCGAGCGCTACAACGTCGAGACGGTGAGCGCGCTCGATCCCGATCCCGACGGCGTCCGCGGCGTGATCGAGGGATTGCTGCGGCAGCGCGTCGACGCGATCGTCCTCATCGTCGTCGATGTCGGAGTGCTCGAGGTGGTGCGAGGCCTCGACCTCAGCATCCCGGTCGTCGCCGCCGCCGCGACGGGTCGTCGCAGCCCGCTCATCGTCTCGATCGACCAGTATCG
>CAVQWI010000011.1:0-51586 GCA_963717585.1 uncultured Actinomycetota bacterium
GGTGGTACGTCGGCTAGGCTAACCCGCGTTAGGAAAGCGTGTCAAGCACGGATTTCTTCAGTCAGCCACGGTCCAGTGCACACAAACCCTCTGATTCGCCGCCGCCCCAGGAACACTGCGCCCTTCCCGCAGTCTTCGGCGATCTCGGCAGGCTACGCGCAATCCCGCTGGAATCGCGGCCCGCGATCGGTGCTGACAAACGCTGCATCGGTCCACCGCGAATACGATCCGTGCTCGCTCACACGCCTACTATCGGGAACACGGGCGTCTCCGGCGGAGCGCGTTTCGCGCCTTACCGGAGGCCCGCCCGACGCGCCGATGGTCGGAGGCAACTGTGCGGACAAGCGCGAAGAGCGGTTCCGGAGGCTTTCTTCCGATCCTGCACTGGCTGCCCCGCTATGAGCGGCGGTGGCTGCGCGCGGACATCATCGCGGGAGTGGCCGTCGTGGCGATGATCGTGCCGAAGAACCTCGGCTATGCCGAGATCGCGGGCATCCCGGTTCAGAACGGCCTGTACGCTGCGGCGGCCGGCGCGATCATCTACGCGCTGTTCTGCACGTCACGTCAGATCTCCACCGGTCCGAGCTCGGCCTTGGCGACTGTCGCTGGGGGTGCGGTGATCGTGACCGGTGTCACCGGCGGCGATGCGGCACAGCTCGTGGCGGCGATCACGCTGGTGACCGGCATCCTGTTGCTGCTTCTGGCGCTTTTCCGAATGGGATGGATCGCGCAGTTCCTCTCGAGGGCCGTCGTCACCGGGTTCCTGGCCGGGGCCGCGATCGACGTGGTCGTCGGCGAGCTGCCGAAGTTGACCGGCACCTCGGGCGAGGGCGACAACGTCTGGCGGGAGTTCGCGTCGTGGATCGTCGGCTTCGGCGCCATCCACCTCCCGACATTGGTGGTCGGCACGGTGGCCCTCGCGGTGATCCTCGCTCTGCGATTCTGGGCGCCGAAGGTCCCTGGCGCGCTGGTGCTGGTTGTCGGCGGCCTCCTCGCCTCCTCCCTGCTCGACCTCGGCGCGCAAGGCGTGGCGCTGGTCGGCGCCGTGCCGAGCGGGCTGCCCGCCCCGCAATTGCCGAGCCTCGACATCGTGCTGCGGAACGTCCCTGAGATCGTGGTCGCGGCGTTGGCGCTGCTGCTGATCGGGTTCTCGCAGACGGCAGGCGACGCCCGGTCCTTCGCGACCCGGCACCATTACCGCATCGATGCGAACCAGGAGGCGGTCGCCCAGGGGATGGCCAACGTCGGCGCCGGTCTCGTCCAGGGGATGCCGGTCTCGACGAGCCTGTCGGCCAGTTCACTCAATGAATCCGCCGGCGCGCGCACGCCCGTGGCGTCGCTGACCACGGGAGGGCTGGTGATCCTGACACTGCTTTTCCTCGCGCCTCTCTTCTCGGAGCTGCCGAAGGCGGTGCTGGGAGCCATCATCATCGACGCGGTCGTGTTCGGCATGATCGACGTGAAGGAGTTCTCCCGGTTGCGGCGCGTGTCCAGATTCGATTTCTGGATTGCTGTGGCGGCCCTCGTGGGTGTGCTCTCGGCGGGCGTGCTCTTCGGGATCATCATCGGCATCGCACTGTCGCTCGGGTGGCTGATCTACGTCTCGACACGGCCCGCCATGCCTCTGCTCGGCCGCGAGCCCGGCACCCAGGTCTTCCGCGACATCGACCTCAACCCTGCCGATGAGACCTTCCCCGGCATCGCCGTGATACGTCTGGACGGCGGCCTGTTCTTCGCCACCGCCGAGGCACTCGATGAGCGCGTCCGCGAAATCATCTCCGCGGACCCACCCCTCACGGCACTGGTGATCGATCTGGAAGGCGTCGCCTTCGTCGACTCGCAGGGCGCAGCGAAACTCACCGAGCTCGTCGACCTGGCCGAAGCGGAGGGCGTCACGCTGCGACTGGCGCGAATCAAACCACGAGTCATCTCCGTGCTGAAAGCCGAGGGCATCCTCGATCGGATCGGCACCGACCACGTCCACGGCAACGTCCACCGCGCCGTGGAGGCGCAACTGTCCCAGAGCGCAGACGACGAGACGAGAGGAAGCGGACTATGACGCGGGAGGCGTTCCCCATGTGCGCCGGCTTTCGTAGATTGCTGTCTCGACACGGTGTGCGCTCGAAGGGACTCGAACCCCCAACCTTCTGATCCGTCGTGGGTGGCTGCAGGAAGGGAAATCCGCGTGCTTCCGGGCCGTTCGGTGCTGGTGCACACATCGGTGCACACATTCGGGTCGGGCCCACATCATGCGACAACCGCCGGCGCGCCGATCAGCACGCGCGAAGCAAGCTGCCGACACGCTCCACGTGCCTTTCAGCGGTGGAACGCGTTCAAGGGCCCGTGGAAGCGGCGTCCTTGATCTTGGTGAGCGCATCCATGAAGCCAGCCGAGCAACCTGATGCACCGGCGAGACGGTCGATCTGGAGTGTGTCGATGTCTCGGCCGATGACCGCATCGGGCAAGGCAGCGGCGAATCGCTGCTGGTGCCCGAGCGAGGTGGGGTCCTCGGCGGGGGTGGAGATGTCGACCGCGGTGACGGTGTCTTCCTGGATGGTTAGCGTCACGTCGTGGTGTGACGGCAGGGATCCGTACCACCCCGTCGCGGTGTACTGGCCGTCCCGGTAGTCGTTCACCGCATCAGCATCCTCCGCCGGTGCAGCGGCTTCGGCGGAAGCACAGGAGGTCAGGGCCGCGCTCAGAAGCGCGACCCCGACCCCTGCGCGGCGCCGGTCCTCGGAGGTGTGAGCCATGGCTGCTCTCCCTAAGTCACGCTTCGGGGATCTCGAGCGTGAAGAAGCCTGTCGCGGGGCTCGTCCGGGTCGGGTCCGCCGCGGACGCCGGTGTCGAGGGCGTCGATTCGGGCGAGGTCTTCTCCGGTGAGCTCGAAGTCGAACACGTCGAAGTTCTCCGCGATCCGCGTCGGGTTCGTCGACTTGGGGATGACGGAACGGCCCTGCTGGATGCCCCAGCGCAGCATGACCTGCGCGGGGGTCTTGCCGTGCGCCGCGGCGATGTCGGCGATGGTCGGCATCCTGCATCACGCTGCGCCGTTCGTCGCCCCACGGGCCGGGGTAGAAGGTGATGCCGCCGATCGGCGACCACGCCTGAGTGAGGATCCCGTGCGCCGCGTCGGCGCGCTGCACGTCGGGCTGCGTGAAGTACGGGTGCAGCTCGACCTGGTTGACCGCGGGGACGACGTCGGTCTCGCGCGCAGGAGGCGGTCGAGGTGGTGTGGCATGAAGTTGCTGACGCCGATCGCGCGCACCTTGCCGTCGGCGAGCAGCGTTTCGAGCGCCTTGTACGCGGCGACGGTCGTGTCGAACCGGTGCGGGACCGGCTGGTGCAGGATCAGCAGGTCGAGCGTGTCGACGCCGAGCTTGCCGGTGGCCTTCTCGAACGCATGCAGGGTCTGGTCGTAGCCGTAGTCGCTGACCCACACCTTCGTCTCGATGAACACGTCGTTCCGGTCGACGCCGGAGCGCGCGGAGGCCTTCGCCGACCTGGCGTTCGTTGCCGTAGGCGGCGGCGGTGTCGATGTGCCGGTAGCCGATGCGCAGCGCGGTCTCGCACGGCGGCTGCCGTCTCTTCGGGCGGGCTCTGGAACACGCCGAGGCCGATGGTGGGGAGCGTGACGCCGTTGTTGAGGGTGATGTCGATCATGGGTTCCTTCTTCCAGTTGGCGCGGGTGAAGCAGAGGGTGGAGTCGGTGGCGGAGTCGCTTCAAGACAACCGCCTATGCGACGCGTGCGGGAGTGACAGCTATTACCGGTACTGACAGAGCCTCCCGCACTTCCCCGGCGGCGCGTACCGTCGAGGTCATGGACCACCGCAGCGAAGTGCGCGAGTTCCTCTCCACGCGCAGGGACCGCATCACCCCCGGCCAAGCCGGGTTGCCCGCCTACGGCGGCAATAGACGGGTCCCTGGTCTGCGCCGCGAAGAGGTCGCCATGCTCGCCGGGCGTCAGCGTCGACTACTACACCCGCCTCGAGCGCGGCGACCTCTCCGGCGCGTCCGACAGCGTCTTGGACGTCGCTCGCCCGGGCCCTGCAGCTCGACGATGCGGAGACCGCGCACCTGTTCGATCTTGCGCGCACCGCGAACGCGTCGCCGGGTGCGAAGAAGCCGCGCAAGCGCGCGGACGACCTTCGTCCCAGCATCCTGAGACTGCTCGACGCAATCACCGACGCGCCGGCGATGATCCGCAACAACTACTTCGACTACGTCGCCGCGAATCAGCTCGGTCGGGCTCTGTACTCACCCCTCTTCGCGGAGCCCTCGCCGAACAGCGCCCGGTTCGCGTTCCTGAACCCCGCAGCACCCGACTTCTACGTCGACTGGGACAAGAACACCCGGGACCTCGTTGCGACCATGCGCGGCGAAGCCGGTCGCAACCCGTACGACAGACGCCTCACTGATCTCGTCGGCGAACTGTCCACGCGGTCGGAGAGGTTTCGCACCCTGTGGGCCACTCACAATGTCCGATACCACCGCAGCGGAGTGAAACGCCTCCGGCATCCGGTCGTGGCGATCTGGAACTCACCTACGAGGCGTTCGAACTGCCCGCCGACCCGGGCCTGACCCTGTCGACGTACACCGCCGAACCTGGCTCCCCGTCCGCAGACGCGTTGCGCATGCTCGCAAGCTGGGCTGCCACCACCGACCTCGCATCGCCGACGGAGCGAACAGCCTCCGCAGACCGCAGTCATTGAGGAGGGGAACGAATGATCATCGAGCCGACGCAGCCGACCGTCAAGAACCCGCCGGAGCAGTTCGCGGGCGACGTCTGGGTGGACATCATCGCCTTCCCGCACGAACCCGGCCAGCGGACGACGGTGGCAACGGTGCGATTCGCGCCCGGCGCTCGAACGGCCTGGCATTCGCACGCTCGCGATCAGTACCTGCGCGTGACGCAGAGGTGTCGCGCGATTCGGTCACCGCGACGGGACGATCACCGAGGTGCACCCGGGACAGACGCTCTACACACCTCCTGGCGAGGACCATTGGCACGCCGCGGCAGCGGACAGCTTCATGGAGCACATCGCGATGCTGGAGGCCGGCGATGACCCGGCCGCGACGACGGTGTGGAAGGAACACATCACCGATGCCGAGTACGCCGGTGCGGTCACGGCCGCCGGCGGCACATCGAGGAGCAGCCGATGAGGATAAGAACCGGAAGGCTCCTCTAGGCGAATCTCTCGATTCCGATCATGACCGGTCGGCCGATCGCCCTCTCAGGCGCTCCTTCGCCTGGCGCTCCACAAGCGCGGGAAGAAGAGGTCTTGATCGGATGGTCGTTGAAGGCGTCATGCGCCTCGATGGCCACGGCCGCTACCTCTGGGGGCGGGACATCCGGGAACTGCTTCTCGAGTCGCTCGACGATGGCGGCGATCTCGCTGTGCTGCACGGGTGGATTCATGATCTGTCATCCTTCCGGGATGCGTCGGGGGGACGGATGCGATGCCGCCAGGGTCGGGTGAATCAGGTCCCCGTACGTAGATCGTCGGGTCAGTACACCGTCGCTGCTGAACTCGTCGCCTTCCAGCGCCCGGCTCTGCGGCTGAGTGTGGTTCGGATTGCAGCGGCCACGCCGCGTGGGCGCCGTAGATGGTCGCGTCGACGACGGCCCGTGTCTCGAGAACCGCTTCGTCAGCTGTGATGGTCACCCTGGCAGCTTTCGCCATCGATGGCGTGGTAGCTCATCTCCCCAGCCCGGATCTGTTCCAGCCATTCGCTCTTGGGCTGCCGGTATCCGCCGATGTGGATGGCGACGTAGTCGTCGTCGAGGATGCCGTCAAGGCGCTCTGTGTCGGCGTCGACCATGGCGCTGTTCTGCGCCGGTAGAGGTCGAGGATCTCCTGCTCGGCGTCGCTCGCGGCCCGGGATGAGCTGTTCGTCGTGGGCGCATCGTCAACTCGACCGGTACGGGCGGTCGCTGGTACCGGCGCTGGCGTCTGCACGCTCCGTGGCGCTCCAGGTCGCGAGGAGCCTGAGGGCGTCGGCACCGCGGCTGCCGGGTTCGGCGGTGTAGGCGAAGAGGGTGAGGCCCTCGTCCCCCGGAAGCTGCATCGCCTGGAAGGTCAGCTCGAACTGGCCGACGACAGGGTGGCTGAAGGACTTCGTTCCGGTGCGGTGGAAGCGCACGTTCTGCGTGCGCCCACATCTCGCGGAACTTCTCGCTCTTCGTGGACAGCTCGCCGATCAGGTCGGACAGGTCCCGGTTGTGCGGGTCGCGTGCCGCCTCCTGTCGGAGGATCGCCACGGTGTCCTCCGCCATGGCGTCCCAGGCGGTCAGCTGGGTGAGGGAGCGTTCGTCGAGGAACACGAAGCGGGCGAAGTTGACGGCTCGGCACCGTCGTCCTCCGAGTGGTAGAGCGCCGGGCGAGGTCGTTCATCGCGAGGACGTCGAGGCGCCCGTTCTGCACGAACGCCGGGCACGCCCGTCATCCCGTCGAGGAGGTGCTGGATGCTGGGCCGGACCTTCTGCGTGACTCGGCGACGCTGCCGCGGCGGTGACGCGTTTGCGGCGCGGGCCAGGTCGAACAGGTAGGTGCGCTCCGCGTCGTCGAGCTTCAGGGCACGGGCGAGGGACTCCAGGATGCTGTCGGACACGCCGGAGAGGTTCGCCGCGCTCGAGACGGTTGTAGTAGTCGACGCTCATCCCGGAGATCATCGCGAGCTCCTCGCGTCGCAGCCCCGGAACACGGCGGATGCCGCCGTAGGTCTGCACACCGGCCATCTCGGGCGTGAGCCGACCACGGCGCGATTTCAGGAACTCCTGCACGTCTTTGCTGTTGGTCACAAATCCACGGTACGCGCGCGGATCGGCGCCGCGGGAGGTACTGGCGTTACACGGAACACCAGCAACTACCTGGGATCGGGCCGAGCAGGTTGGCTGGTTCTTGCCCCAAGACATCCCACCGCTTCCACCCCAAGGACCCGAATGACGGACACCCTGACCCTCGCTGCGACCGGTGAGCGCAGCTCGCGCGCCCGATGGCTCGCGCTCATCTTCATCGCGACCGCCCAGCTGATGGTCGTCTTCGACGCCTCGATCATGAACATCGCCCTACCGCAGGCACAGGACCGATCTCGGGTTCGATGACGCGAGCCGCCCAGTGGCTGATCACCGCCTACAGCCTCGCCTTCGGCGCACTGCTTCTCCTCGGCGGCAGGATCTCCGACACCATCGGACGCCGCAACGCATTCATCATCGGCTTGGCCGGATTCGGCATCGCTTCGGTACTGGGCGGCCTCTCCCGAACATCGAACTGCTGATCGCAGCGCGCGCCCTGCAAGGAACCTTCGCCGCCCTGCTGGCCCCCGCCGCCCTCTCCCTGCTGTCCCTGACGTTCCCGTCGGGGAAGGAACGCGCCACCGCGTTCGGCGTCTTCAGCGCCATCGCCGCGCGCCGGCGGCGCCATCGGACTGCTCCTGGGCGGACTGCTCACCGAATACGCGACCTGGCGATGGACGCTGCTCGTGAACGTCCTCTTCGCCGCCGTCGGCGATCGTCGGCGGGATGCTCTACATCCGCGATTCGCAGAGAGCCGCAACTCCAACCGCATCGATGTCGTGGGTGCCGTGTTGGCCACGACCGGGCTTGCGCTCATCGTGTGGGGGTCGGTCGCGCCGAGACAGACGGCTGGAACGCCCCGCTGACCATCGGCTCGTTCGCCGCGGGCATCCTGGTGCTCATCGTCTTCGTGATCGTCGAGTCTCGGGTCCGCAACCCGCTGCTCCCCTGCGAGTGGTCACCGACCGCAACCGCGGCGGCGCCTACCTGAGCAGCGCCCTCGCGATGGCGGCGAACTTCACGCAATTCCTCTTCCTCACGTATTACATGCAGAACGTGCTCGGCTTCAGCCCCCTGTCACCGGAGTAGCGTTCCTCCCACTGGTCATCTGCCTCATCCTGGGCACAACTCAGATCGGCACCCGCCTGATCACCCGCGTCCCCGCCCGCTGGCTGATGACCGGCGGCTACCTGGTGGGCGCCGTCGGGATGCTGTGGCTGTCGCGCATCAGCGTCGCAAACGACTACCTGCCCGTGGTGCTCCCCGCCAGCATCCTGATGGGCCTCGGCATCGGCACCGCGTTCATGTGCTCGATGGTCATCGCCACCACGGGCGTGAAGGCCCAAGACACCGGCGTCGCATCCGCCCTCGTGAACACGTCCCAGCAGATCGGCGGCGCCATTGGCACAGCCCTAATGAGCACCATCGCCGCCGGCGCTACCGCCGCATACCTCACCACCAGTTCGGGCGTCGGCACGGCAACGACTGACGCCGCTGTTCACGGGTACTCCGTCGCATTCATCTCGGCAACCGGTGTGCTGATTCTCGCCGCCACCGTTAGCTTCGCCCTGGTTCGCGCCCGGGCACCGCAGACCACCGACCCCGAAACCCACGTCGTCGGTCACTGATCTCCACTACCCGCAGGAAATCCGCCTGGTGAGCAGGACGCCCCCGCCAGCCCACCTACCACTCACCCACCCGCCGGCAAACTGCCGGCATCCAAGAAGGAAGAACCACCATGACTGAGATTGCTGTTCTGATCGGCACCGGAAGCATCGGCGTGGCCATCGGCCGCCGCGCCGCGATCGGCCGGAAGCTGCTGCTCGCCGACTTCAACGAGAACACCATGGCCGGCGTCGCCGCCCAGCTGCACGGCGAAGGCTACGACGTCACCACCCAGCAGATCGACATCGCCGACCACGACTCCGTCGCCGCCCTCGCCGACACCGCCGCCGGACTGGGCGACGTCACCCGCGTGATCATCGCCGCCGGGGTCTCCCCCGTGCAGGCCAGCACCGAGCGGGTGCTGCAGGTCGACCTCGCCGGCACCGCCTACGTGCTGCAAGAGTTCGGCCGGGTGATCGCCCCGGGCGGGTCCGGCGTGGTGATCGCCAGCATGGCCGGGCACATGGGCGACGGGTACCCGAAAGACGTCGAACACGCCCTGGCCTACACTCCGGCCGCCGAACTGCTCGCGCTGGACGCCCTGAACGCCGACACCGTCGGCGACTCCGGCGCCGCCTACACCCTCGCCAAGCGCGCCAACGCACTACGCGTGCAGGCTGCCGCCGTCACCTGGGGCGCCCGAGGCGCACGGGTGAACTGCCTCAGCCCAGGCATCATCTCCACCCCCCTCGCCCAGGACGAGATGACCGGCCCGAACGCCGCCGGCTACGCCGCCATGATCGACACCTCCGCCGCCGGCCGGATGGGCACCCCCGTCGAGATCGGCGACATCGCCGCCTACCTGCTCGGCCCCGAGGGGAGCTTCATCACCGGCGCCGACCTCCTCATCGACGGCGGCGTCATCGCCGCCATGCGCGCCGGACAGCTCGGCTGAGACGGAAGGAATCGTCATCGCTGTCCGCACCCGCGCATCCTCACCAGACAGAAGGTCACTCCATGAATGAGCGACATGTCCTCCGTCCCTCCGCAGCCCTGCTCTTGCCGGCAGTCGCGCTTGCAGGAGTGCTTCTCGCGGGGTGCAGCTCCTCAGCACCGAGCACAGGCCCGGCCTCGTCCCTCCCGGCCAGCGCGTCGCCCGCTGCTTCGACGGCGCCCGGGGGGCCGACAGCGGCATCCGTCATCCCCGGGGCCGAGGACGACACGGCGGCCATCCTGCACGCGGGTCGCGACCGGACTCAGGCGATGCTCGAACGGGACATCGCGCGGCTGGACCAGCTCCTCGCCGACGGCTTCACAGCGATCCACATCAACGGGTACCAGCAGCCGAAGGACGAATGGCTCGAGCAGATCGCGTCCGGCGAGATGACCTACCACGACGTGGCGGAGGTGTCGTCCACCGTAACGATCCACGGCGACACCGCAGTACTCACCACCAGGAACCTCGTCACCGCGACGATCGACGGGTCAGACGGCACCTGGCCCCTGGAATCGACGACGCACTACGCACGAGACCGCGGCGTCTGGTTGGCCACCTCATCGCGGTCGACAACCTACTGACCCGGCCCCCTTCGACGAACGGAAACATCATGACCACATGGACACAGCCCGAACTCGACAGCCTCACCCGCGCCGGCGAGATCCAAGTCGCCGGCCGACGCAAAGACGGCACACCTCGCACACTCGTGACCGTCTGGCACGTCGTGGTCGACGGCACCCTCTACGTGCGCTCCGTCTACGGACCGGAGGGCAACTGGTACCGCGGCGTCATCCGCCACCACGAAGGCATCATCGCCTGGCGTGGCCAGACCCGGGACGTCACCTACACGCCCGACCCGACGAACGACACCGCAATCGACGCCGCCTACTTCGCCAAGTACGGCAAGGGGGCGCCCAGCCAGCACATCACCAGCGCCACCGCGAAGAACACAACGCTCCGCGTCGATCCGCGCTGACGTCGGCGCCGCGAGCTTCGACGCCACGGAAGCGAGCCCTGATGTCTTCTGGTATCTCGTTCCGTTCATCGCACTGGCCTTCGTGCTCGCGCTCGTCCTCAAGCAGATCCCGCTTTCCGACGACGCTGGCCTCGTCGCACGCCGCGAAGCCATCGGCGGCGAGGCTGCCGAGGCGCTTGAGGCGCCGCTGCGGGGTATCTCGTCGGGTGCGGCCGCCGACTCCGCAACGAGGGCGGGGTCGAACTCGTCGGGACGAACAGCATCCGAACGCAGCGGCCGCCGGCATCCCGATAGCCGGTCGACCGTCACGAACACCCGGTCGATACGGCCCTTCGCTCCCGTCTCGTCGCTCCTACAAATTCACAGCTGCTCGAGATCGCCATGCCACGTCCGGTGCACACATAGGTGCACACATTGCTCTCGTTGGCGTGAGCCCTTTCAGGCCTGCGAGAGGCGCCGTGCCGCGGAATTACGCGAAACTTCGCGGCAAACGCCTGCTACGTCGCCAGAGACTCTCGACGGGCGTCGCCGTCGAACCAGAAGGTCCGTTAACAAAGAAAGTGCCGATGATCGGCACTTTCTTCCGTTACTGTCTCAACACAGTGTGCGCTCGAAGGGACTCGAACACCCAACCTTCTGATCCGTAGTGGGTGGCTGCTCGGCACAGATCCGCACGATTCCACGCGACATCGGTGCCAGTGCACACATCCGTGCACACATTTCACGCGGGCCCCCATACAGCGACACTGACCGACCTACAGAGGGACCAGCACCACGGGCGCCGAGCTCTGCACGTCTGAAGTCATCAGCCGTTCATCGAGCCGCTCCGCGAGGCAGTCCGTGCGGGGCTGCGGCAGCCGTCGAGATCACTCCGTGGAAGTGAACACGAGGGGTGGCCTGCTGGTGCACCCCTCGTCAGGGACTCCCCTTCCCGCGGTCGCTGACGTTGACTCGAATCGATCCGAGGGATGGCGCGTCACATCCGAGCGCGCGTCGAAGGACGACATCCCACCAAGGAAGGAACCCGACCATGGCACGCATCCAACGTCTCGCCGCGGCGAGCGCGGCCGCCATCGCCGCCGCGCTCACGCTCATCGGATGCGCGCCCGGGTGGGCCGGCGCCGAATCAACCGCCCCGTCCGCGACCCCTCGCGCATCCATCACCGGCAGCCCAGCCCCCACCCCGATCCCATCGACCCAGACTCCGGAGGCATCCGTGTCCGAAACGAGCATCACGGTCACCGTGGAAGATACGACCATCACCGCCAATCTGCACGCCAGCGCGGCCACATCGGCCCTGCTGGCGCAACTGCCCCTCGAGCTCACGTTTGAAGACTTCGGCGGCCAGGAGAAGATCGCCACGCTCCCCGCGCCTCTTGCGCTGGACGGGATGCCCTCCGGTGGCAGCGCGGAGCCGGGCACGATCGGCTACTACGCCCCCGACCAAGCGCTCGTCCTGTACTACGACACCGTGGGCTACTACAGCGGAATCATCCCGCTCGGCACGTTCGACGACGTTGCCGCCGTTCGCGACGCACCCACCTTCACCGGCGCCGTGGCAGCGAATTGAGCCACCCGCAAGGCGATGGCGGCGATCGGAGAACTCAGGGATGTGCTTGGTGACTCGTCCGCCGAGGAGCGGACCGGATGAGCGCGGCCAGCACAAACACCACGCGGCTTCGATTCTCGGAGCCCGAACCTCGACCTGAAAGGGACATCCCATGACCACCAATGTGACTCTGAACAACGGCGTGACTCTGCCTTCCATCGGTTTCGGTGTCTACCAGACCCCGCCGGAGCAAACCGCGCAGGCCGTTCACACGGCGCTCGAGGTGGGATACCGCCACATCGACACTGCCGCCGCGTACGGCAACGAACGCGGCGTCGGCGAGGGCCTGCGTCGCGCAGCGCTCCCCCGGGAGGACGTGTTCCTTGAGACCAAGATCTGGGTCGTGGACTACGGCTACAACGAGACCCTGCACGCGTTCGAGAAGGCATCGAAGAAACTCGGCGTCGACCAGATCGATCTGCTGATCCTGCACCAGGCCTACCCCAAGGCGTTCGACAAGACGATCCAGGCCTACAGGGCGCTCGAGACGCTGCTGGCCGACGGCAAGGTGCGCGCGATCGGCGTGAGCAACTTCCTTCCCGTGCGTCTTGAGCGGCTCCTCAATGAGACCGACATCGTCCCCGCGGCCAATCAGATCGAGGTGCACCCCTTCACCCAGCAGCGCGAGGTGCAGGACGCCAACCGGGAGCACGGAATCCTGACGCAGGCCTGGTCGCCGATCGGGGGCCTGCGCACCTACAGCAACGGCCACACTCCGCTCGCCGACGAGACCATCGTGTCGATCGGCGACACGCACGGAAAGTCAGCCGCTCAAGTCATGCTTCGCTGGTCCATCCAGGAGGGCCGGCAGGTCATCCCGAAGTCGGTCAACCCGTCGCGAATCGCGGAGAACTTCGACGTCTTCGACTTCGAACTCACCACTGAGGAGATCACCCGCATCGATGCGCTCGAGCAGGGCATGACCATGATCCCCGACGAGCTCGACTTCGACGCGTTCGGCATCGAGATCCCCGAGGCTGACACACCGATGGCTCTGGCAAGCCCGTTTCGCGGGCGGTGAAGTGCCGCCAGGCGAACCGCGTGCTCGGAGGTCACCCACCACGAGCATCTGAAACGGCACCCTCCAGATGCTGTGCGGACGGGTAAGGGAGAAGTGTGTTCCCGCTAGTCCAGCCGGAAGCGGGTTGGCGGTGAACATGAACAGGTCGGTCACACCTGGGAAGGGTTCAGCGGTGGGGTTGGTCGCTTCGGCGATCAGGCGGCTACGCCACGGCGTTGTCACCTGGACCTCCATACGGTTCACATGCGCAGAATGCCGCGCTCCATCGCGAGCGTGACCGCGCGGGTGCGGTCGGCGACGCCCAGCTTCTCGAAGACCTTCAGCAGGTGCGTCTTCACGGTGGACTCGCCGATCCCCAGTGCGACGGCGATCTGCTTGCTGCTGTTGCCCCGAGCGAGCAGACGGAGCACCTCAGTCTCACGTGCGGTGAGCACCAGGTCGGGCACCGGTGCCCGCATGCGCTCCACCAGGCGCGCGGCCACCTGCGGTGAAAGCGCGGTCTGCCCGGCGGCCACCGAGCGGATACCAGCCACGATCTCCGCACGCGGGGCGGCCTTCAGCAGGTAGCCGCTGGCGCCTGCCTCGATCGCCGCGAGGATCTGGTCATCGGATTCATACGTCGTGAGGATCAGCACCTTCGCGCTTCCGGCGGCAGCGATCTGCGCCGTGGCTTCGACGCCGCCAACACCCGACATCCGCAGATCCATCAGCACGACGTCGGGTAGCACCGCCGCCGCGATGCGCGCCCCCTGGGCGCCGTCCGACGCTTCGCCGACGACTTCGAAGCCGGGTTCGTCCGAGAGCATTCCCACGAGACCGGCCCGGACGACGGGGTGGTCGTCGACGATGAGCAGGCGGATCATCGTCGCCGCCTGGACCGCGGGCGCTGCAGAGAGCCGCACGATCAGCGTGGTCCCGCCGCCGGAGCTCGACGACACCTCCATTGACCCACGGCCAATGCCACACGTTCGGCCATCCCGTCGAGGCCGAACCCGTCACGACGTGCGCCAACGTCGAATCCGCGGCCGTCGTCAGCGACCGTGAGCCGTGCCGTTCCGTCCACCTCGGCCGAGACCCGAACGTCGACGCGGGTGGCCGCCGCGTGTTTTCGCACGTTGGCCAGCGCCTCCTGCAGGCACCGCAGCAGCACCAGCTGCGACTCGCGGGCAAGCACTCCCTCGGAGTCGAGCTTCAGGTTGAGATCGATGGTGATTCCCGTTTCGGCCCGGAAGCGGCTCACGAGACGGTCGACGGCGTCGCCGAGGGCAACGTCGGAGGGTACCGCCGCCATGCGGGTCACGATCGCGCGGGCCTCGTTGAGGGCATCGCGGGAGAGTCGCTCGATTGTCGCGATGCTGTCGGCCGCGGCATCGACTCGGCCCTCTCCGGATTTGCCGGCTGGCGCCCTCGGACAGGATGGTCAGGCCCGCGAGGGTCTGCGCGAGGGTGTCGTGCACGTCGCGTGCCAGCCGCTCGCATTCCATGGCGGCGCCCCGGTCGCGGCTGAGCGCCTCGATCTCGGCCTGGGCGGCGGTGAGTTCGGCGAGCAGTCGTGCCCGCTCTTCGCCGTACTCGACGACGCCGGCCATCCACAGCCCGAACGCGATGGCGAAGGCGAGGCCGAAGCCGGCGACCGCAGCCGCGATCGCCAGAGCCGGCAGCACGGCATCGCCGCCGTCGAGGATCCCCGAGAACAAGGCGAAGCCTGTGAAGATGCCAGAGCGAGGACGACCGACCCGGCGATGGCGCGACGCCTGTCGGCCGCCAGCACCCAGGTCAGCGGGTAGGCGATCGCCTGCAGGATGGCGAAGAAGGGCTCGCCGGCGCATCCGCCCGCGAGCGCCAGTGCGGCACCGGCGACGAAGACGGGAAGGTGCCACGGCCGAGGCGAGGTCAGCCCGGGCCTGGCCACGAGCAGATAGCTCAGCACGAGCAGCACGAGGGATGCCCCGCGAGAGCGGCGGCGGCGGGCGATGCGCCGCTGGACCCGAACGAGAGGGCGATGATGACCATGAGGGACGCGGCGATCACCGCCGCGTCCCACCATCGTCGAATTCGGCGTCGGCCTCGTCCCCGGGCCAGGTTACGCGTCGCGCCTGTTCCAGCGGAAGGTCAGTCGCGCGAGCAGCGAGCCCGAGGACGAGCCACATGCTCAAGGCGATCGCAACGCCTGTGATGTTCCATTCCCCGTTCTGCTCGAGCGCGGAGTACGACTCGGGCAGGAAGACGTACCTCATCCCCTGAGCCATCCACTTCACGGGCAAGCGCTCGCTGCCGTCTGGAGCCAATCGGGGAGCATGTAGAACTGGAAGTACACGCCGGAGATGAACTGCACGACGAGGCCGATCGGGATGACGACCGCCAGGCGCTGCGTGAGGACCGGGGAACCGACGACAGCGCCACACCCAGCAGCGCCGACCCGATGATGCCGAGAACGAAGACCCACGCGAAGGTGAACCATCTCGCCGCATCCGTGGGCAGCGGCACCTGCAGGGCGACAGCCGCGAATCCCACAAGGAGCGCGGCCTGCGCGATGCCTGTGACGCCGACCTGCACGATCTTCCCCAGGAAGTAGCTGACCGGCGAGAGCGGTGTTCCGCCGAGCCGCTTCAGCACCCCCTCCGAGCGGTCCACCGCGATGTCGATCGCGAGGTTCTGGAACCCGGACAGCAGCAGGCCAGCGGCGAGCATGGCGGGCAGATACATCTGCGCGACCGGCACAGGGGGCAGGCCCGGCGCGGGCTGGATGCCGCCATCCGCGCCGAACGCGACGGCGAACAGCCCCAGCATCAGGATCGGGAAGAGGAACGTGAACATCACGGTGTCCCCCGAGCGCACGTACTGCGCGATCTCGAATCGGGCTCGCCACACACCCATCCCACCGTGCTCCGGCCCCCTGCACCGCGGACGGCGGTGTTGTCCTGCGTGATGACGCTCATGATTCATGCCTCCCTGATGCGGCGCGCCGGCGGATGCCGCCACGTCGATGTGCTCGGCCACCAGACCGAGGTAGATGTCTTCGAGCGACGGGCGGACGATGTCCACCGCCGTCGGCTCCGTCCCGGTGCGGGCCACCAGATCGGCGACGAACCGGCCCGGCTCGGTGGTACGCACCTCGCGCGGAAGCGGGTCGCCGGGTTCGCTCCAGCGCACAATCGGCATACGAGCGTCCTCTCCGCCGACCACGCCGACGGGCCCGATCGCCCGAAGCCTGCCGGCGACGAGGATGCCGACGCGATCGGCGAGCTGCTCCGCCTCCTCGAGGTAGTGGGTCGTGAGCAGAATCGTCGTCCCGCCAGCAGAGAGCCCGGATCATCGCCCAGAAGTCGCGCCGAGCCTGCGGGTCGAAACCGGTCGTGGGCTCGTCCAGGAACAGCAGCTCGGGGTTTCCCACGATGCCCAGCGCGACATCCACACGTCGCTGCTGACCACCGGAGAGCTTGCCTACCCGCATCCCGGCCTGCGGCTCCAGCCCAACGGCCGCCAGTACCTCGTCGACGGGACGCGGGGGGGAAGAACCCGGCGAACTGGGTGACGTACTCGCGCACGGTGAGAGCGCCCAAGACGCCGGTTCCCTGCAGCACGACCCGACCCGCGCCTTCCACGCCAGCCCCGCTGTCGCCGGGTCCTCCCCGAGGACGTGGAACTCACCCCTCGTCCGCCGGCGATAGCCCTCAGGATCTCCACCGTCGTCGACTTCCCGGCGCCGTTGGGGCCCAGCAGCGCAAATGTCTCACCACGCGCGACGTCGAACGACACGTCGTCGACGGCCGCGCGGCCGGAATACTCTTTCGCAGGTTCCGGACCCGCACCATCTTGGTTCATGCCATCAACGATTCCGTGTGGCCGACCCGATCGGCAGGACCGTTCGTCGGGCGGGGCATCCACCATTCGGTGGACGGCGGGCCCCTCAGAGTGCGCACACCATCTCGTTGCTGAGCACGCCGAACCTGCCGGTCCGCTTTTGAAGCCATCGAAAGGACGGAAGCGCAGATCGAGCGGATCGAGGCGGATCCACCGCCAATCGACACCCTCACTTGGGACGACGACGACCTGTGATCAATGTGGGCGGTCCGATACGCACCGGTCCGCTCCGTCGAATCGCGGAACAGTTCAGGCTCGGCGGCCCTTCGGAGGCGGACAGGGCGAAATCGTGTCAGTCGGCGGGTCCGTGTGTCGGGGCGGACAGAACCGTGGCGTCGAGGTGGTCGGTGATCGCCTTCGTCACCTCGCGCATGTGCGGGTAGGGGAACGGGTGCCCGGCGTCTTCGAGCCACAGGCCGTGGGCTGAAGGGATGGCTGCGGCGAGCCGGTGGCCGTGCTCGATCGGCAGGAACGTGTCGCGCTGTCCGTGGATCACGAGGGTGGGTGTCGTGATCGTGCCCAGCAGCGGGTAGCGGGAGCGGGTCACGGTGACGGCAACCTGGTGTTGCCGCAGCCCACGGAGGTTGAGCCCGCCACGCTCGCGGAGGTCGTAGAGAACGATTTTCGTCCACGCCTCCACATCGACAGGATCGTCGCCACCCTGCGCGATCAGGCCGGCGAGGAGCTCCTTCACGAGGTTCGTCTCACCGCCCAGCATGCGGTAACGCAGCAGGGGAAGACCCCCAATCGCTGACCTGATCAGCGACCACGCACGCGGTCCGGGCATGGTGGTGTCGGTCGGGTCCGCGGAAGTCGACATCAGGGTGAGCGACTGGACACGTTCGGGGTACGCGATCGCGATCTCTTGGGCGATGAATCCTCCGAGGGAGAGCCCGACGACGTGAGCGCGGTCGATGCGAAGCTCGTCGAGGACGGCGACTCCATCGCGCGCCATGTCGATGAGAGAGTACGGATGCTGTCGACTCCAGTCCGGCATCCAACTCGACGCCCGGTGCCGCGCTGGTCGTACCTGACCACCCGGTACCCCGCATCCGACAGTGCACGCAGGAACGCGGGTGGCCAGTACAGCGAGCTGGCACCGAGTGCGATATTGAGCAGAACGACACCTCTCTCCGCACCGACTGGGGAATGGACTCGTACCAGATCGGGACGCCGCTGGACTGCGCATACCCCGACTCGCCGATGACGACCCGGTCACCGGGCCGGATCGAATGCGGGCAATCGTTTCCGCCGTGTCGGGCGGCAGACGCGGTGCTCGCAATGCCAGAAGAGCGGTGAGTCCGGCGAGCCCCAGCCCCGCCGATGCCAGCACCACCCACTTCCTCATCGGCTCAGCATACGGACGCACCGGCTGGGTCGGATGCGCCGGCCGGATTCGTGTGGGAGAGCTGTCGGTGGTGCGCTCGAGGCTCAGGGCTGCTGGCTGTTCCCAGCATCTCTCTCTGTCCTGCCGTGGCGGAAGTTCACGCGCCCGTGAACGACTGCCAGCGCGACTTGCTGGGGAGGAAGTGACCCGTGTCCGGGTAGGGATGCTCGTTCGGGGTCCTAAGCGAGAGGATCGTAAACAATCTAGTCAGCGGGGTTGATGAGAGCGTCCTAGCCAGTGCCGCGACACCTGGCCTGAGCGGCGTGCGGGATAAATGGCATTCGTACCGCTCTGTCCGCATGCGTTCCGTGAGGATGCGGCCCCCCCTCTCCGCGCCGGAGACGCGCAGAGTAGGGTTTCCCGCGTAACGTCACGCCTTTTCCGGACCCCGGCCGGTGGCGACGGAGGGCAGCTCATGCGGTTCCGACTTCACCCTGCCCAGGCGGTCGTCGTGGGATTCGCCGTCGCCATCGTGGTCGGAACGGGGCTGCTGATGCTGCCGATCGCCAAGGCCGGTCCGGGCGGGGCGACCTCGTCGAGGCGCTGTTCACCGCGACCAGCGCGGTCTGCGTGACCGGGCTGACCGTCGTCGACACGCCGACTTACTGGACGCCGTTCGGCCAGGTCGTCATCATGCTGCTGCATCCAGGTCGGCGGGCTGGGATCATGACCTTCGCCTCGCTGATCGGGCTGACGTCGCCCGCAAGCTGACGGTGCGCACTCGGCTCAACGCGGCCGCCGAGACGAAGGCGCGTCGGCCTCGCGGAAGTCCGCGGGCTCGTGCGCGGCATCGTCTTGACCTCGCTCATCATCGAGGCCGGCGACGTTCGGCGCTGCTGATCCCGCGTTCCTGTGCGGGCTACGGCTCGAAGCCGGGCGGGCCGCGTGGTATCGGCGCTCTTCCACGCGGTGTCGCTCGTTCAACAACGCCGGCTTCGCGCTGTACAGCGACAACCTGATCGGGTTCGTCGACGATCCGTTCATCTGCCTCCCGATCGCGGCCGCGGTCATCCTCGGCGGCCTCGGATTCCCGGTGATCCTGCAGCTGCGCAAGCGAGTTCCGCCGGCCGCTGCACTGGTCGATGAACACCAAGCTCGTGCTCTGGGGCACGGTCCTGCTGCTCGTCGCCGGGACGGCGTACATCACGGTGCTCGAGTGGAGCAATCCCGAGCACGCTCGGGCGGCTCGACCCTGCGGGCACGGCTCCTCGCCGGCTTCTTCCAGTCCGTGCAGACCCGCACGGCCGGATTCAACTCGCGTCGACATCGGCCTGATGCACGACGAGACCTGGCTCGGCATGGACATCCTGATGTTCATCGGCGGCGGACCAGCGGGCACCGCCGGCGGAATCAAGGTCACCACGTTCGCGGTGCTGTTCTTCATCATGGTCACCGAGCTGCGAGGCGAGGGCGCCGTCAACATCTTCGGCAAGCGGCTCTCCCGCGCCGTGCACCGGCAGGCCATCACCGTCGTGCTGATCGCCGTCGCCGCCGTGGTCACGCGGCGCCGGGCTGCTGATGCTCCTCACCGGCGAGGACCTGGATCGGGCGCTGTTCGAGAGCGTGTCGGCCTTCGCCACCGTCGGGCTCTCCACCGGGATCACCGCGGGTCTTCCGGCTGCCGCGCAGCTCGTGCTCGTCGCTCCTGATGTTCCTCGGCCGGCATCGGGCCGCTGACCCTCGGCATCGGCGATCGCGCTGCGGCGAGCGCCGCATCCTGTACGAACTCCCCAAGGAAAGGCCCGCCATTGGCTAAGTTCCCGCGTCTTCGGCGGCCGGCGACATCCCGCCGGATCGCCGAAGCCGACTCCGTCGCCGTCATCGGCCTCGGCCGGTTCGGCAGCTCCCTCGCCGCTCGAGCTCATGGCCGGGGGCACCGAGGTGCTGGGCATCGACCTGGACGAGGAGATCGTGCAGGCGCTCAACGGCGTGCTCACCCAGGTCGTCCGCGCCGACTCCACCAAGCGCGAAGCGCTCCGAACAGCTCGCGGTGGACGAGTTCGACCGCGTGGTCGTCGCCATCGGCGGCAACATCGCGGCCTCCATCCTGACCTGCTCGGTGCTGCATCAGCATGGAGATCCCCGTCATCTGGGCGAAGGCGGTCGATGACCAGCACGGCCTGATCCTGGAGCAGCTCGGCGTGCACCACGTCGTCTATCCCGAGAAGGACATGGGCCGGCGAGTCGCGCACCTCGTCCGCGGCGCCGCGCTCGACTTCATCGAGATCGCGCCCGGATACGCCATGGTCAAGGCACCCGCTCCGTCCACCATCCAGGGATGCCCCTCGGCGAGACAGGCATCCGCACAACTTACGGCGTCACGATCGCCGCCTACCAGCACAACGGACACGCTGGCAACAACGCCGACAACGCCACCGTGCTCGAGCGCGACGACACCATCCTGGTCGTCGGCCCGACCCGCGCCGCCGAAAGCTTCGCCCAGCTCCTTTAACTCCGCCCGCCTGCGAGGCCCGCCCGATTACGATCCGTCTGGGCGATCGGACGCAACCCCCGCTTCCGTGCACACATTTCTTCGGTCCAGGAGAGGTATAGGGGACCGGATGGACCGTTGTCCCGCGAAATCCCGCGGAATTCAGTCTCCGCGCGATCAGAGAGTCTCTGACCAGCTTCACCCTCGAATCAAGAGTCGGATCACGAACCCCCAAACCCTCTGATCCGTAGTCGTTGGCCAATCGGGCAACACCCGCGCGATCTCGCGCCAGATCAACGCTGGTGCACGCTTTGGTGCACACATCTGGTGGGCTACATCTGACAACACTGACCGACTTACCGTGGGACCTGAATGCACACGCGCCCGGGTCACTAGGACTGTGTGGGCAAGGCCGAGCCCCAGGCGCGCGTCATGCGCCGACGGGCTTGAGAACCTGAGCGCTGGCGAACTCGATCTGCGCGAGGAATGGGTTGCGCTCGGCTTGCATTCCGTAGCCGGCGGAGTCGCGCACGCAGTCCGGGCACCAGTGTCCGCCGTGCAGGACGAAGATCCGGCTTGCCGCGAAGACGTGGCCGAACGCGCATCGCCACACCTGCGGGGGCTCACGAGCACCTTGACGGTCCCGTACGTGGCGTCATCCAACTCCCGCGCGTGCGGACTCTTTGAAGTCAGAACACCGGCGCTTCGCGCTATGGATGAGCGGACGCTCTCATCGTCGCGCCGAAAGGCTCGGCGTCGAGGTCTTTGCGACCGGCTGCGGGAGCAGCACCTGCAGCATGAGGCCGGCGAGGAGGGTGTAGACGAACGCGCCACTGGCGCCGAAGACGATGATCTGCTCCTCTACCTTGATGCCGGCCAGGGTGGTGACCGTCCATCCCAGCGGCCACAGCGCGGCGGTGGCCGGTAGCCAGAGCCAACGGAACCGGGTGGTCGCAGGCAGCGCGAAGGTCTGGGCCAGGCCGACGATCACGCCGGTGATCAGTCCAGCGAGGGCGAGCGAGCCCAACGATGTCTGGTAGCCGACGGCGAGTGTGCCGGCGGCGAGCCCGACGCTGGTTCCGATCGTGCTGGCGGTCATCCAGCGCAGCAGCGGGAGGCGTCGGCGGGAGACCAGTGCTTGGACCGCTCCGACGATCAGACCCACGACTGCTCCGCCGAGCAGGGCGGAGACGAGGTTATCGACCCGGCCCACGATCGCCGTGCCGAGGAAACCGGCGATCGGGATTGCCAGGAAGCTCAGCATCCACATCAGGAGGTTGCGGAGGACCGGAGTGCGGGTGGCCGGTGTTGTTCGGTGACGTGGTCTTAGGGCGGCGGGTGTCGTAGACATCTTCTGGTGCTCCAAACAGTTAGTGTACTGTGTACGTGATCCATAACGTACGCCGTAAACGAACTGAGAGTCAAGCGATGTCAGAAAACAAACCCCCCAGCCAGGACCGGCCGCGCCGGGTGCGCAGCTCTGTCACCTCCGATGAGATCCTGCTGGCCGCGGAGCATGTCGCCCGTGACGGGTTCGACGCGCTGACCATGCGCGCGGTTGCGACGCAGATGGGGGCGTCGCCGATGGCGCTGTACCGGTACTTCGCCACGAAGGACGAGCTCATCGACGCGATGCTGGATCGCGTGCTGGGTCGGATCGATCTCGACGCCGCCGACGGATGACTGGCTGGCGGACTTGACCGCGTTCGCCGCCGCTCATCGTGCGGTGCTCTCCGATCACCCCTGGGCGATCGTCCCGCTGTTCACGCACTCCAACCCCGGCATCAACGCGACCGTGATCGGTGAGACCGCTCTGGAGATCCTGGCGCGTGGGGGTATCAGCGGCGCCGATGCGGTGGCCACCTTCTGCGGCATCCTCGCCCTCAACTACGGCTGGTTCGCCTTCAGCACCGCCCGAGACGCGACCAGGACGTCCGTGGATCCGGAGGCTGTACTGGCCGCCTCCCTGTCAATGCTGCCCGCCGACCGGTTCCCGCTCACCCTCTCCGTCGCGGACGAGCTCAGCAACTACGGAAGCGACGGGCACTACAGGTTCGCCCTTGGCCAGCTGATCGCAGGCGTCGGCGTGACCGCCGCGAAGTAGCGGATCGGGGAGCCCGCGGTTCTCAGAACTCCCCTCACTCACTCGTGCGCAGCTGCCTGGCGGGCGCGTTGGTCAGCCTCGAGCGCGTCAAGCCGCACGCTCAGCGACACTGCCGTCGCGGGGTCCACGCTGGCCATCGCCACGGCGACCCGCTCCCTGTGGCCGGAGTACCGTGCCACCGTTCGGTCATCCTCTTCCATTCGTGTACGTTGTACGTTATAAATAGCGTACAACGTACATGATAGAGAGCCGGAACCGATGAATCCCTCGACCGACACCACCTCGACCGTGATCGCCGGCATCCTGCTGATCGCGGTGCCGATCGCCTTCAACGCCGCCTTCGCCGCGCTGGCGGCGAAGTTCGATTACCCGAACATTCTGCGCAAGCCCACCGCGGAGGTGCTGGCGAAATTCAGTGCCGGCGGTTCGGCCCTGGTGCTGCTCTGGTGGGGATTCGCGATGACGGCGGCGCTACTGACGCCGCTCGCGATTCTGGTCTCCGTCTCCCTGCAGGGCGCAGCACCGGCGATTCTGTTCGCCGCAGCCGCGGTCGGAGTGGTCGCCAGCGTGGTGCAGTTCCTCGGTCTGATCCGGTGGCCGTTCCTGGTGCCCTACCTGGCACGCGAGTCCGCGAAGCCCGACACCACCCCGGCGCGTCGAGAAGCGATCGACATCGTCTTCCAGTCCTTCAACCGCTACCTCGGCGTGGCGGTGGGCGAGCACCTAGGTTTCCTGTTCACCGGGACCTGGACGGCGCTGGTCGGTGTCGCCATCCTGCAGAGCTCCAACGTGAACGGGTGGGTCGGCGTCGCCGGGATCATCATCGGCATCGCCCTCGCGCTCTGTTCCCTCGAGTTCGTCGGCCCCTTCGAGACCAAAGGATGGAAGCCCGCCGCCGCAGCCACCCCATTCGTCTACATCGTCTGGTCACTCTGGCTCGTTGTCACCGGCGTCGCGCTGCTGATGTGACCCGGGCGATCGTACTTTGGCTTCATCAGCGTGCCGTCGTGAGGACTTCAGGGCCAAGTGCTTTCTTGGTCGGTCGGACGCGTGGGCGAGGCTACGGGTTGACGTGTGCCGTCACGAACTCGGTGATGATGCGCGCCATAGCGGGCGATTGCGTCCAGTGAAGGTAGTGGGCGCCGTCGAGTACCTCGAGCTGGTGTGTCGTGACGCCCTCGAGTTCGGCCTCGTGGTTTGGCAGCCATGCGGGCATGGTGTCGATGCTTTCGGTGGAGAGCATCTCCAGCACCGGGAGGTCCGCGGCGAACGGCAAGGCGGCGGCCTTTGTCGAGTTGGCGCCGATCTGGCTCCACTCGTCGGAGATGGAGGGGTTGCCGTAATTCCAGTTCGTCATCGCCGCAGTACGGCGACGTTCCTCAGCCGTATACGCGGTACCCGGAGGCTGAATGAGGTCCGGGGCGATCGTGCTGACCACGCGGACCAGGCCGAGTGCGGCGATCACGGAATCGGTGACCGACGGGGTGCCTACCTCGAGTGAGGAGGTCGTAGCTGCCATAGGGTCGATGCCGATGACCGCGGATACCTCGTCAGGGTAGGTGTTGGCGTAGTACCGGGCGTAAAGCCCGCCGGCCGAGTGCCCGACCAGGATGACGGGCTCGTCGACATGCAGCTTGGCCAGTACTTCGTGCAACTCGGAGGTGATGTTCTCAATCGTGCGATCGGGGACGTCCAGGTCGCTGTACCCGTATCCGAAGCCTTCGACGACGATCACGTCGAATGCGTCGAGTTCGCGGATGAGCGGCGCGAAGTCGACCCCGGGGGCGGGGGTGCCGTACCCGCTGAGCAGCACCATGGTCGGGCCGGACCCGCCATTGCGCGAGACGTTGATGTCGCCCGCGTTCGAGCGTGACTGTGTCGCCGTACGGTGTGAGCTCTGCTTTCTCGGATGCGGTGGCGGCGGCGTTCGCAATGGTCGATACGAGGGTCAGGGTCACAACGACGCCCAGGCCGATTCCGGCTGCTCGACCGATGCGCCGCCACCGGCGCCGGCGGGGCGCGGGGGCGGCGGTCGCAGCCGTGGCGGGGGTGTCGATGGGGGTGGCGGTGGTGGTCATGATGTGCTCTTTCCCGTTGGTGTGATGGATGGGATAGCCCAGGCTGGATTCGTGTTTGTGGGTTGACTTCACGGTAGGTTTCGCTCGCCGACCCACCTAGGACAGGTCGTTGACGATCTCGGCCACGACGAAACCAATCGGCGACCCAGGCAACGTGGTCGTCGGATTCCGCTCGGCGCGGTCGACAACGTCCCTTCGCACCTACCCTTTATCTGACCAAGCGCACCGCACGCGGCTGGCCGGCGGCTATCCCTAGGCAGTGCCGAAGTGGTGGCGGTGCTCGCCGGGGGTGGTGTTCAGTCGTCTTCTGAATGTCCGGTTCATCGTTTCCGGGACACCGAATCCGCAATCTGCGGCGATCTGTTCCATCGACTTGGAGGTGGTCTCCAGGAGCCGGCAGGCGGACTCCATCCGTACCGCTTCGACGTGCTCCGCCGGCGTGATGCCTACCTCGGCTTTGAATACTCGGCTGAACTGGCGGTCGGACAGGTGGGCGTGCAACGCGAGTGCCGGGATCGACAGGTCCGCGGTCAGATTGTCGGTGAGCCAGGTGAGCACGTCGCGCACCGGCTCATGGTCGCTGGATTGGGCGGCGAGCACCGCCGAGAATTGCGCCTGCCCACCGGATCGCCGGAGGTAGACGACCAGTTGGCGCGCCACCTCCCCGGCCGCTCGTGGGCCGTGGTCGTCTGCGACCAGGGCGAGCGCGAGGTCGATCCCGGCCGTGACACCAGCCGAGGTCCACACGTCATCGTCGTGAACGTAGATGGCGTCGGGTTCGACGGTCACGAGCGGATAGTCGCCGGCAAGCAACGCGCAGTCAGCCCAGTGCGTTGTCGCGCGCCTGCCGTCCAGCAGCCCGGCAGCGGCGAGGAGGAACGCTCCGGAGCACACCGAGGTCACCCTGCGGGAGTCGGCGGCGAGCCGAGCTATGTGGTGCACGAGGTGTTCGTCTTCGCTGGCCTCGTGGATGTCGCGCCCCCCAGCGACCACGAGGGTGTCGATCGGGCCGACCACATCGGCAATGGCCGTGGTGAGGAACTCCATGCCGCTGGTGGAGAGCACGGCTCCGCCCTGGGCGCTGACGACCTGTGTGCGGTACGGCGGGATCGGGAGAAATCGAGACGCGGTGGAGAAGACCTCCATCGGGCCGCTGACGTCGAGAATCTGGCCGAGCGGGAAGGCGACGATGACGATGTGTGGCTCGGTCACGGCGCTCCCTTGGCGGGCTACTGGGGCGCGGGTGGCCGAGATCGTCAACGACGTGTCCTAGGGGGTGCGGAAGTCGAACCCTACCGTGAGGATAAGCCCTCCAGAGAGACGAGACCTCATGCCCACCAAGATTTCCGCAGCCGCACGGCTCCTGGCGGTGGTCGCTCTCGGCGCACTGTCGACGCTTGCTCTCGCCGGATTCATGCCGCTCGAAGCACAATCAGACGCGCGCCCTGAGCTTGCCGCGTTGTCTGATCGGCTCGATCGGGACGAACCGCTGATCATGGCTGCCTTGAACGTGCCCGGAGCGGCGGTTGCGGTTGTGCGCGACGGAGAGAACGTCTGGTCCACCGGCTATGGGCTCGCCTCGGTGCGAGAGGGGACGGAAGTGAGCGCGGACACCGTCTTCCAGGTGGGTTCCATCTCCAAGACCCTCACGGCGTGGGGTGTGATGCACCTGGTCGAGACGGGGCAGGTGTCACTGGATGCCCCGATCGAGTCGTATCTCACGAGGTGGGCCTTCCCGCCGTCTGCATACGATTCGAGCGGCGTGACGGTCTCCCGAGTGCTCAGCCACACCGCCGGACTCAACCGGGTCGACGGTTACCCCCTGCCCGGTGACCAGCCGCTGCCTTCTCTCGAGGAACATCTCGACGGAAACAACGGCGGCGGGCAGAGCCTTCGAATCGAAATGGAGCCCGGCCGGCAGTTCAATTACGCCAACGCCGGCTACACCCTCCTTCAACTGATGATCGAAGAGGTGACCGGGCAGCGGTTCTCCGACTACATGCAGGAGGTCATCCTCGACCCACTCGGGATGACGGACAGCACGTTCGACCCCGACCGGGTGTCCGTCCAGGCAACGGGGTACTACCCCAACGGCGTACCTCTGCCGCACTACCGATTGACCGAGCAGGCAGCCGGTGGCCTCTACTCGACAGCCAACGACCTCGCCCGTCTCCTGGCCGCCAGCATGTCCAGCTCCGATGGTCGGGTCGCCGGGCGAGGGGTACTGACCAGCGAATCGGTGCAGACCATGATGGCCGGCCGAGACATGCCCGACGGGAGCGTCGTCAGCTTCGGCCACCTGCCTGACCACCTCGACGGCGGGCTCGCCGCGACGGGGAACAACGGTCACACCGAGGGCTGGATCGCCAACATGGTCATGATTCCCGAACTGGGAGAAGGCATCGTGATTCTCACCAACAGCGACACGGAAAGCACCGGCCTGACGCTCCGAGCCTGGACGCAATGGCTGGGTGTATCGGAAACGTCCACCACGCAAATCGCCGACGGTGACCTCGACGAGTCCCGCACGATCCTGCTCGGTGGCGCGGCCGTCGTCTTCATCGGCGTCCTGGTCGTCATCATCGTCACCGCCGTCCAGGCGCGCCGCGGCAACCGCCGCTGGCTCTGGCAGACAGGACCGACCACTTCCCGCCAGTTCATTATCCGCGGCACAATCACTGCCCTCGCCATCGGCGGTCTGATCACCTTCCTCGCCTGGCCGGAACGACAGGTGTACGTAGCGCTCCTGCCGGCAGAAGCAGCCACCGTCCTCGTGGCAGTCGTCCTCGCCGTTGCAGCCGTCGTCCTGCGCGCGAGCACCAGACGGGCAAGCAAATGAATCGGCTGATCGTGATCCCGGCCCTCGCCGCGATGCTCGCACTCTCCGGATGCGCGACCGGCAACAACTACGCGGTCATGGGAGGCCAGGCACACCTGGACTGCCAGGGCGACGGGAGCACCACTGTCGTCCTCATGGCTGGCATGGGCGATGACTCCGCCGTCTGGCAGCCGTTCAGAGATACCCTCGGACCCGACGTCAGAACCTGCGCCTGGGACTACCCCGGCGTCGGCGAATCCACCGGGACCGCCCCCATGACAGCGGGCGTAGCCGCAGCGTCGCTGAACGCCACCCTCGCCGCCGCCGGAATCGAGGAGCCGGTCGTCCTCGTCGGGCACAGCATCGCCGGCCTCACCGTGCGCCTCTTCGTCGGCCAGCACCCGGACGCCGTCGCAGGAGTGGTCCTGTTCGATCCGACCGTCTCATCCTTCGCCTGGCGATACCACTTCAGCCAGTTCTACCCCAGCTGGGACGGCGCCGTCAGCTCACGCGAGGTCGATAAGATCACCGCCTGGCCCGACATTCCCTTCGAGATCCTCCGGCACGACCCTGCCGTCTATCACGACCAGCAGATGTGGGACGCCGAAGTCGAGGACGCCTGGATCGATGGCCAAGCCGAATTCGCCCGACTGGCTCCCGCGGGAGTGGTGTTCGAGGTCGCGGATGCCGGCCACTATGTGCATCTTGACCAACCGCAGATGGCTGCGGACGCCGTGCTGCGCGTCCTTGGCAAAGTGGAGTAGGTGCCCGATGGTCTCCCGCCTGGTGCTTTCCGTCGCCCTGATAGCCGGGCTCACTACATACGCCATCACCGCCCGGCACTTCCGCCACAAGGAGCTCATCGCTCGAACCATGGCCTACGGAGCAACCCGCCGCGCGCTTGAGCAGAGCGCATTCGCCGAGCAGAGACGGAAGTCCCCGTTAGCCGCTCGATCCCATCGTCGCTGTACGGCGACCGCGCTCGCTACCTCACTGAGTGCACAAATGGGAAGCTTGAGGGCAAGGAACCCCTCCCCGGGGAGGATCACCTGTTCGCAACTCTGAGATGCGCACGAGTGTTTACCCAACGGGGGCGGGTCTCGGGAGGGATCGGTCGTCATGACTGCATCGATCGACGCAGCGGGGCTCAATCGATGACTGTCGAGCCCGGGATG
Organism: uncultured Actinomycetota bacterium; assembly: GCA_963717585.1. Lineage (GTDB taxonomy): Bacteria > Actinomycetota > Actinomycetes > Actinomycetales > Microbacteriaceae > Microbacterium. The sequence continues at coordinate 28,863 of CAVQWI010000011.1, forward strand.
GCGTTGGCTGACCGCTACGAGCTATCAAGTCGGATCGCGGTCGGCGGCATGGGTGAGGTGTGGAAGGCATCGGACCGGGTCATCGGCCGCACCGTTGCGGTCAAGATCCTCAAGGCCGAGCTCGTCGACGCGCCAGGGTTCCTCGAGCGTTTCCGCGCCGAAGGCCGACACGCGGCGCGGGTCGACCATGACGGTATCGCACGCGTGTACGACTACGGCGAAGCGGACGGTACCGCATTCCTGGTGATGGAACTGGTCAAGGGCGAACCGCTCTCCGCCGTCCTGCGGCGTGAGAGACGACTGCAGCCGGATCGCGTGTTGGACATCGTCGCGCAGACGGCGCACGCACTCTACGCCGCTCACTCAGCGGGCCTCGTGCACCGGGACATCAAGCCGGAGAACCTCATGCTTACTCCGGAGGGTCGGCTGAAGGTCACTGATTTCGGGATTGCGCGCGTCGCCGATCAGGTCCCGTTCACCGTCGCCGGCCAAGTCATGGGAACCGTGCAGTACATCTCTCCGGAACAGGTGACTGGCCGGCCGGTCACTGCGGCCAGCGACATCTACTCGCTGGGCGTGGTCGCCTACGAAGCACTGGTGGGACGGCGCCCGTTCACCGGTGAATCGCAGGTAGCCATCGCTCTGGCGCAGGTGAACGATGCGCCGCCGCCGATGTCTCCCGACCTGCCGGACCCCGTGCGCGACCTGGTTCTCTCGTGCATGGCGAAAGACCCTGCGGGGAGGCCGCGCTCGGCCGCCGACCTCGCCCGATCGGCAGAGCAGCTCCGCGGCACATTGGCCCGGGAACCGGAAGGCGATCTGCGCGCAGATCCGGCGCTCTCGGCGGGTCACCCGGACCTCACGGTGTCATCGCGCCCGTTGCTGAACACGAAGCTCTACCGACCGAAGCCGCGGTCAGGGGCGGTGTCGCGCCCACGACTGCTGGAACAGCTTGATCGGGGACTCGCATCCAGCCTGACGATCGTCTCGGCTCCGGCGGGTTTCGGCAAGTCGACCCTGCTAGCCGTATGGCTTGCGAAGGCCTCCGCAGATGGAGGGGGCGAGCCCGCCGCGTCGTGGCTGTCGCTGGATTCAGGTGACAATGACCCGGCGCTGTTCTGGACGTACGTCATCGCATCGCTGCGGTCGATCGCGCCGGACGTGGGGGCAGAGGCGCTTGCGATGGTGCAGACCCCCGGCCCTGTCTCCCCGCAGGCACTGCTCACCGGCCTCCTCAACGACCTCGCCGGCGTTGCGCGTGAACTCGTTCTTGTGATGGACGACTATCACGTCATCGAGGCACGTGCGGTGCACGAGGGGCTGGGTTTCCTGATCGCCAACATGCCACCGAACGTGCACTTGGTGCTGGCGAGCCGCGCTGATCCGCCGCTTCCCCTCGCCGGGCTGCGAGCTCGGGGTGATCTGATCGAGGTTCGCGCGGCCGACCTGCGGTTCACCGCGGAGGAGGCGTCTGACTATCTCACCCGCGTCATGGGGCTGCCGCTGACACCGCAGCAGATCAGCACCCTCGACGATCGCACGGAGGGGTGGATCGCGGCGCTCCAGCTTGCGGCTCTCTCGATGCGCGGTCGAGACGACCTCGGAGACTTCGTCGCCGGTTTCGCCGGGGACGACCGATACATCGTCGACTACCTGGTCGAGGAGGTGCTGCAGAACCAGCCGGCCGAAGTGCGCGCCTTCCTGCTGCACACCTCGATTCTCAGCCGCATGAATGCCCCACTGGGCGATGCAGTCACGGGACGCCGGGACAGCAAAGCCATGCTGGAGGTGCTCGATCGGGCCAATCTGTTCCTGGTGCCCCTCGACGACCACCGTCATTGGTATCGCTACCACCACCTGTTCGCCGAAGTCCTGCGCGCGCGGCTGATCGAAGAGCAGCCGGACGAGGTGCCAGAACTCCACCGCCGGGCGAGTGCGTGGCATGAGCAGCACGGCGAACTGGACTCGGCGATCCATCACGCCCTGGTTGCGTCCGACTTCGCGCTGACTGCGCGGCTGATCGAGGGTGCCATGCCCGCGATGGCCCGGGATCGCCGGGAGGCAACGCTGCGCGGCTGGATGGAGGCGCTCCCCGACGAGATCTTCCGCACACGCCCCGTCCTCAGTCTGGGCTTTGCCGGCGCACTGCTGTCCACTGGTGAAGTGGCGGGTGTGGAAGCTCGACTGCGTGACGCAGAGCGATGGATGGATGCATCGGACGGCGGAGGACCTGATCCGGATCAGCTCGTGGTGGTCGATGCGGACGCGTTCCGGCGCCTGCCCGGCACCATAGCGATCTACCGTTCAGGGCAAGCGCTGGCTGGCGGAGATGCGACAGCCACCGTGGCGTATGCCCGGCGGGCGCTCGACCTGCTCGACGAGGACGACCAGTATTACCGGGGGGCGGCCGCAGCGCTGGAGGGCCTGGCGCTGTGGGGAAGCGGCGACTTGGACGGCGCGTACGAGGGCTACGCGGAGTCCGTGGCGAGCTTCCGCCGCTCGGGGCACATCGCTGACGTGCTCGGCTGCACAGTCACCCTGGCAGACATCCGCCTGACGCAGGGCCGGCTGGGCGACGCGATGACGAGCTACGAAACCGCCCTGCAACTGGCGCTCGAGCAGACGTCGCCGGTCCGCCGCGGCATCCCGGACATGCATATCGGCATCAGCACCATCCTGTACGAGCGCGGAGATCTTGAGGGAGCGATCGAGCACCTGGAACTCGGCGCCGCACTGGGCGATGCCGCCGGATTGCCGAAGTACCGCTACCGTTCAAGACTGGCCATGGCCCAGCTGCGACAAGCCCAGGGAGACCTTGCCGGCGCGGTCCAGCTCTTGGATGAGGCAGAGCACTTCTTCGTGGCTGACATGGGGCCTGTCGTCCACCCCATTCCCGCGACGAGGGCCCGGGTCTGGCTGCAGCAGGGAAGGGTCGCCGAAGCCCTGGCGTGGGCACGCGGGGCGGGACTGTCCGCAGAAGACGACCTCAGCTATCTGCGGGAATACGAGCACATCACACTCGCCAGGACACTGCTCGCGCAGCATCGCCGACACCGCGAAGAGCAGCCGCTTCGCGACGCCTCGGCACTCCTGGCCCGTCTTCTCCAGGCAGCGGATGCCGGGGGAAGAACCGGAAGCGTCATGGAGATCCTCGTGCTGCAGGCTCTGGCATACCGGGCGCACGGCAACGTTCCGGATGCCGCCGCCTCGCTGGAGCGGTCTCTGCTGCTCGCCGAGCCCGAGGGCTACGCGCGGCTGTTCGTGGACGAGGGGGCGCCGATGGCCGGACTCCTGGAGACGATCGTGGCGCGGGATTCTGTCCGGGCCTATGCCCGACGGCTTCTGACGCTGTTCGGCGCTGGCGACGCAGCCGTGCCGAGTGGCGATCGCGTGGCCGGTCTCGCGGAGCCCTTGAGCGAACGCGAGCGGGAGGTGCTCCGGCTGCTGGCCACCGAGATGAACGGGCCTGAGATCGCCCGTCTGCTCGTCGTGTCACTGAACACGGTGCGCACTCACACGCAGCGGATCTACACCAAGCTCGGGGTGAACAGCCGACGAGCGGCCGTTATCCGCGCCCAGGAACTGGGTGAGCTCGGGCGGGGCGGGGGGACACCGCCCTCTTGAGGGTCGCCGTCAGCGTCGACATGGACACCCGGCGCGGCCCGTATGGCGGTCGTAGACGGGAATCGTCGATCGCACGCACCGCGAGGAGGACCATTCCGAGATCACGGATCTTGGTCAGGATGCCGTGTAGAGCGGCCTGGTCGGCGACGGGGCCCCGCAGCGTGGTCGTCCCGTCCCGCTCGCGAGTCATCGTCAGGTCGCCGAACCACTCGGCCCATCGATCATCCAGGTGCCGACCGACACGCACTTCGTAGTCGCCGGGTTCGTCGCGAGTCGGTCGGGAACTCATGCTCTGACCCCGGCCCGGTCAGCGGTGGGGCGGATGACACGCCTGGGCGTCCGACGGATGATCCACTCGGCGACAGCGAGATTGATCGCCCAGCCCGCACCGTTCAGCAGAGCGATGCTCAGCTGGGTCTCGCCGAAGATCCCCTCGCCGAAGCCGAGGGTGAACACCTGGGTGGCGGCGCCAAGCCCGATGGCGAAGGCACGGATCATCCACGCTCGGTGCTGCGGGAGCCGACGCTGTCGAATGGCACGGAATCCGAGGATGATGCACAGCGCCAGCCCGGCCGCGGCGAGAAGCCGGAAGACGAACAGCAGCGGAGAGTAGTTTTCCAGGGTGGCGAATGCCAGCCATATCCCCGAGCCCGCGGCGAGCAGAGCTGCCAGAATCGCCACTCGTCCGGCGATCCGGTGCCAGGACGGCCGGCGTCGCCGAAAGCCTGCGGAGAACTGGAGAGCGCCGAGGACGACGAAGACGGTCGCCCCGAGGACGTGCAGAATGACCGGGAGCGACATCCCACCGCCCTCGCCTGAGGAAGGGGCAGCCGGGGCGACGGCCATCGCGACTCGTCGGAGCGCGTTGGCGAGGATGGGGACGAGCCCGAATGTGATCAGCCCGGCCGGGAGCAGCCAGCCGGGGCGGCGCCGGCGTGCCGGCCGGACACCCGGCGTGGGCTGGGAGGTCTTGAGGCTCATCGGTGCTCCTGATCGGTGTGGCCCGCAACATCTGCGGGGCGATGACTGCAAGCTACGCAGCGATGTGGTGAGAGGGCATCAGCACTTCTGGTGATCGTCATGGTGATCTCCGGCGGCTCACTCGTACCGGAGGGCGTCGATCGGGTTCTGGCGGGCTGCCCGCCGAGCCGGCAGGGTGCCGGCGAGGAACGCGATGAGCATCACAGTGAGCAGGATGGACGCGACCGGCACGAACTCGAAGCGCAGCACCTGGAGTCCCTCGAGATCGGTGAGGAACCTGTCGACGATGAGGCCATTGGCGGCGCTGCCTACCCCGACAGCAGCCGCAGCGCCGAGGACACTGCCGAGGAATCCGATGAAGACGGCCTCGGTGCTGAACAGTGCGTAGATGCTTCCGCCTCGCATCCCCATCGCCTTCATCAGCCCGATCTCGCGGGTGCGTTCCTGCACGCTCATGAGCAGCGTGTTGACGATGCCGAATCCAGCGGCGATCAGCGCGATGACGGCGAAGGAGTTCAGCACCGCGATGATGCCGTCCACGACCGTCTGGATCACACCGATCTGGTCCGACACCGTGGCCGCCTGGAATCCCGGCGTCCGACAGAGCCGCCTGCATCGCGTCGATCTGGGCTTCGGTGGCCTGGGGGTCGAAGTGTGCGATGGCGACGACGGACTGCTCCGCTGTGGCCGACGGCTGCCCGATGCTCTGGGCGGCGTGCAGCTGGTCGATCAGGGCCTCGTTCAGTGCGGCCCCGGAGGCCAGGATCGTCTCGTTCTGCACACCTGCGACCGTGGCGACGACCTCGTGCATGGCTCCGGTGTAATCGGCGATCCCGATCCGCACTGTCGCGCCTACCGCGCCGTCGGCATCCGCGAAATCCCAGCGCGTCGACGTAGGAGGTGACGAGCAGGATCTGGGGATCGGCGCCCGCGTTGTCGAGCTGAGCGCCGGACGCCAGGTCGGGAGTGGTGAGATTCGCCGTGGCATTCACGTCGAGCATCGTACTTCCCGCGTGTGGTCGTACTCGATGTAGCGGGGATTGACCTGCCGCACGGCGCTCACATCGAGAATGCCATCGACCCGCCGGATGGCGTCCAAATCCACCTCGGTAAGGGGTTCGGTTTCGAACTGGGTGAGGTCGGCGCCGACGATCCCTGCATCCGGGTCGTACTCTGCCGGCCCTTCCTGCTGCGCCGTCTGCTCACTCGCCTTCGTGATCGTGAGGACGTCCTTGGCGCCGAAAGCGCCGATCTGGTTGTCGATGTAGTCGGAGACGCCCGTGCCGATCGCGCTGGTGATGGTCAGCGTGAACGCGCCGATGAAGACGGCGAGCACCGTCAGAGTGGTCCGGGTCTTGCTGCGCAGGGTGTTGCCGACCGCGGTGGTCAGCATGTCGGTGATCTTCATGCGAATGCTCCAATCAGTTCGGGGATTACTTCACGGCCATCGCTGATGTAGATCTGGCGGTCGCAGCGCGCAGCGAGTTCGGTGTCGTGCGTCACGACGACGAGGGTGATGCCGCTCTCCCTGTTCAACTGGAACAGGATGTCTTCGACCAAGCGGCCGGTCACGGTGTCGAGGTTGCCGGTCGGCTCGTCCGCGAAGATGAGCTTGGGGTTGTTGACGAGCGCGCGGGCGATCACCGCGCGCTGCTTCTGGCCCCCCGAGAGGCTCACGGCCTTGCTCTTGGCCTTGTCGGCCATTTCCAGCTGATCCAGCACCGCCATCCCCCGCACGCGCCGTTCGCGGCGACCCACGCCGGCGATCTTCAACGGCAGGATGACGTTCTCCAGGACGCTGGCATTGGGATTGAGGAAGAACTGCTGGAAGACGAACCCGAAGGTCTCGTTGCGGAGTCGGCTGAGCTGGCGGGAGCTGAGGGTTGCTGCATCCACTCCCCCGACCCGCAACGTGCCGTCGTCGGGTTGATCGAGGAGCGCCAGGAGGTGCATCAGCGTGGACTTGCCGGAGCCGCTCTTGCCGACGATCGCCACGGACTCCCCGTGATCAACCCGGAGGGACACGCCCTTCAGCGCGTCGAACCGGTTGGCACCACGGCCGTAGGAACGGTGGAGGTCATGAACGTCGAGGATCGCGGCGGGACCTTCGGCGCTCATCGGAGCACCTCCACAGGAGTGGCGGGCGCCGGGGCGGTGATACGGGTGGTGGACGGCTGCGAGCACAGCACGGCGAGCACGATCGCGCCGGCGACGGGAAGGAAGATCCAGAAGATGTGTCCCCAGCTCGAGCCGGCACCGCGGAGCCGACGGACGGTGACGGCGAGGGTGGGCAGCAGGACAGCGAGGTGCCAGACGGGGGTGAGTGTCGGCGCGCCGAGCGCTGTTCCGTCAATGGAAGCGAGTGTCGGACCGGGGAGGGCGGCGAGGGCGGCGCCGACGAGCACGGTGAAGAGGATCCACCACCAGAACTCAGATCGACTCGCGGTGCCCGAGAAGTCGGCGTAGCGGCGGAACCCGCTACGGATGGATTGCGGGAAGGTCATGAGGTGCCTTTCGAAGGAGGGTGAGGGAATGCGGAGGTCTGTTAGAGGATGCGGTGATCGGAAGCGGTGCTGGCGGGGACGGTCTGGTGTGCTTCGGCGACGTTGATCACGACGCTTCCGCGCTTGCGGCCGGTGTCCACGTACCGATGGGCTTGAGCGATGTCGTCGAAGGGGTATGAGCGGTCGATGACGGGCCGTATGTCTCCGAGCTCGGCGAGGTACATGACATGCTGCAGGTCGGCGGCCCGATAGGGTCCTGGGCCTGTGATGACGGTGATCCCGTATCGCTGGGCGTCTCGTCTGGCGCGGATGAGGGAGCGGAGACCCGCGGCAACCAGGAGCACCGCGCCGCCCGGGTTCAGGTTGTCGCGAACTCTCGTCGACAGGAGCGTTGCCCACGCAGTCGACGATCACGTCGTAGGTGGTGTCGTTCGCGGTGAAGTCCTGCGTTTGGTAGTCGATCGTTCGCTGCGCGCCGAGATCTGTGACGAGCTCGTGGTTCGCGGCGCTGCAGACGGCCGTCACGTGCGCACCCACCGCGCTGGCGATCTGCACGAACGCGGAACCGACCGCCCCGGACGCGCCGTTGACAAGGACGGTGGTGCCGGCCGAACGGTCGCCTGGTTGAGGTACGCCTGCGCCGTGAGACCGCCGAAGATGAGGCTGGCGGCCTCGTCGAAGGCCAGGTTGCGCGGCTTGTGAACCACGGCGTCGGTGACCTTCACGGTGACGTATTCGGCATGGCCCCCGAAGCGGCTGCCAAGCATGGCCACCACCTCGTCTCCCGGCACGAACCCCTGCACGTCGTCGCCGATCTTCTCAACGACTCCGGAGACGTCCATCCCGAGCACCGGCCGCCGGGGGCGGAAGAATCCCAGCACGAGCGAGCTCGGGAGGATCAGACCTGCCGGGATGTCCCGGGAGCGCGATCGGTGGTCGGCTGCGCTCACCGTGGTCGCAAGAACCCGGATGAGGATCTCGTCGGCTTTCGGTTCCAGGTCGGCGATCTGCTCCACATGGACAACATCGGGGCCACCGAACCGGCGGTAGACAGCAGCTTTCATGTTTGTTCTCCCACATTCTCGATCGGGCGGTGCTTCTTGTTGAGCAACGTACGAATCGAAGTGGTGAGCCGGCATCATCAGATGTGGTGATCTTGAGCGGGTCACCATGCGGGCGCCCGGACTGACCCCATGTGCCTCAGACCGCGGCGCACCCCGCCGCCGCCGTAGACTGCGCACATGGGTGCCAGGGCCAAGCCCCGGGGCCACCTGCCTGCGGAGCTCAGCAGTTTCGTGGGGAGGCGCCTCCAGATCCAGGAGATCAAGACCTCCCTCGCCGCCTCGCGCATGGTGACCCTCGTGGGACCGGGCGGAGTCGGTAAGACGCGCCTTGCGTTGCGGACCGCTGCGGACCTCGAGCGTGGCGTCGCCGACGGGGCCTGGTTCGTCGAACTCGGAGGACTGACCGACGCGAGGCTGGTCCCAAAAGCGGTGATGACGTCCGTGGGTCTCCGCGACGAGTCGGGACTGTGGCCGCTATCTCGGCTTATCGACTACCTCTCGGAAAAGCGACTTCTCCTCGTCCTGGACAACTGTGAACATCTGCTGGACGCGTGCGCCGTGCTGGCCGACTCGTTGCTGCGCGAGGCGCCCGAGTTGAGAGTGCTCGCGACAAGCAGACAGCCCCTCGGGATCGCGGGGGAACGGGTTGTCCACATCGATCCGCTAACACTCCCGGAGTCGGGTATGCCGTTGGCGCTCGCGCGAGCCGAGCGCGACCGAGGCTGTCGCCCTCCTCGTAGAGCGTGCAACCCAGGCGGGCGCGGACCTCACGCTGACCGAAGCCAACCTCGGCGACGCCGTCGAACTCGTCAGGCGCCTCGACGGCATCCCGCTGGCCATCGAGCTCGCAGCCGTGCGCCTCCGCACACTCGGATTGCGACAGCTGGTCCAGCGACTGAACGACCGATTCCACCTCCTCGTCGGTGGTAGTGCGGCTTCGCCTGCTCGTCAGCAGACGCTTGAGGCGACCATCGCCTGGAGCCACGATCTCCTCGGGTCCGAGGAGAAGACGGTGCTGCGCCGTCTGGCCGTGTTCCCCGCATCGTTCACCTTGGAGGCGGCCGAGCGCGTATGCGAAGGCGCGCCTCCTGGCCCCGACGTTCTGATCGCGATCACCGCCTTGGCGGAGCGATCATTCGTCAATGTCGAACGCTCGACCGGCGAGTCTCGCTACCGCCTCCACGAGACAACCCGCGAGTTCGCAATCATCCAGCTCCGCACGGCGGAGGAGGAGCAACTCGCACGACACCTGCATCTGACGTACTTCGCCGAGTTGTGTCGCCGCGCCGACTCCGACGGGCACGTGGCCGATGACGAAACCACGCTTGCCAACCTCGAGGCGCTCGACATGGAGGCCGACAACATCCGAGAGGCTCTCCGCTACTGCCTGACTGACCCGGCCAGTGTCGAGATCGGGCTGGAGATGGCGGCCGGCCTCGGAAGATTCTGGACGAACCGAGCTCTCAGCGAAGGGGTGCATTGGATTGACGCGCTGCTCGAGCGAGAGAGCAGCATCGGGGGCTCTCGTGCACGGGCGCTGTTCGTGCGGAGCTACCTCGCTGTGGCGCAGGGCGACCAGAGCCGCAGGACTGGAGGCAGCTGCCGAAGCAACCCGCCTCGCACGCGGCGCCGACGACGTGCTCCTGGTCCGGATTCTTGCGTCGGAGGCGGCGCTGCACGTGGTGAACGCGGACATCCCGGCAGCTCGACGCTCGTCGGAGGAAGCCACGTCCCTCGCCGTCACTCTGGATGACGACATCGCACTGGCGGCCGCCGCACAGTCCGAGGCGTTGATCGCCTCCTTGGACGGCGACTTCGTACGCATGCGCGACATCGGACTGGCCGCGGCAGAGCGCTGCCGACGTGTCCATGAGATCTACATGCTCAGCACGCACCTGACCAGCGCTGGAGTGGGGGCGATGATGCTCGGCGACCACCCCGCGGCCGAATCGTCCCTCGTCGAGGCGTTGAGAGCCACCCTGGCCATCGACGACCGACCCGGCCTCGTGATGCGACTGCAGGCTCTCGCCGCGAACGCAGCCATGGCAGGTCAGGCCGAACGCGCAGCCAGGCTCCTCGGCGCCACCGACATGCTGCGCGCTGAAGGCGGATACGAGATCAGCCCCTTCATCCAGCCCCTCGTCGACCAGGCCGCATCCCTCGCGGGCGCCCGACTGGGCCGCGAGTGGTACGCGAGAGAACACGATCTCGGCGCGAGCCTTGACCATGATGCCGCCGTGGCGCTTGCACTCGGAACCGAACTTGTGCGGAGCCCAGATCCGGAGCCGATTGGCGCCAACCCACTCAGCAAGCGAGAAAGGCAGGTCGCCGAACTGGCCGCGACCGGACTGAGCAACAAGGAGATCGCGAGCCGGCTCTTCGTCTCGGAGCGGACCGTCGAGACCCATATCTACAACATCCTCAACAAGCTAGGGCTGAACTCCAGAACCCAGATCGCCGACTGGGTCCTGCCCGCAGGGTAGGTCGACGCCAGAAATCTCGCGCAGCCGTTCGCGCAGGTAGGAAAGCCAGCGCGACAAGGTCCCGCACGTCCCCCATGGTCGGGTGCTTCGATCAAGCAGACCAGGCGACCATCCACCGCCGTCAACCCAGCGAATCTCAGTCGCACAGGAATCGCACTCCGGGACATCCGCACTTGAGCCGCCCGAAGCGTCGACGTCGCAAGGGCGACTCGGGCGCCGTCGCGCGCCGACAGCGGAATCTCTACCAGGAACCAAGTCATGCCTTCCACACTCGTCGATCCACGGTCTCACGGCATCGCGGTGAACACCGAGCAGGTACGTAGCCATCGAGTTGGCGACGCCAGTTTCTCAGTACCCGCTACGTGCTGGCCCGGAATCGAACGGATGACCTCGGTCGCGCAGGCTACGAGTACAGCCTCACTTACAGGAACCGAGGACGACTCATGGCTACTACAACTCTTCCCGACACGGTGACATCCGACTCACGATCGGTGCGCCTGGCCGCCGGACGGGCTCGCGAACTCTCGCATGCGGCAATCCCGAATCATGGGCACGTTGTTCCTTGCCGGCTTCCTCGTTTACGGCGGCGGCCTGTCACTGGTGTCATCCCTCGTGGCGGCACCCGACTTCCTGGACACCCTCGCCCCGCTCCGGCTGCTTCTCGCACTCGGAGCGTTCCTGATGCTGCTGAACACTGCGGTGGACATCGCGAAAGCGGTGCTGTTCTTCCCCATCCTGGAACGGCACAGCAAGCGCGCCGCCCTGACCTACTTCGCGACCATGATCGTCCAGGTCGTGTTCCTCAGCATCGGCGTGCTCGCGATTCTGATGCTCGTGCCGCTGAGCCAGATGGCGGCGGACCCCGGGGCGGCGACCCTCGGAACCATCCTGGTCGAACTGAACGGCACGGCCTACCAGGTCGGACAGATGACGCTCGGAGTCGGGGCGACCGTCCTGTGCGTGATTCTCTTCCGGACCCGCCTGGTTCCCCGATGGATCGCCGTAGCCGGCCTGATCGGCTACCCGAGCCACGTTCTGGGCACAATCGCCGAACTCTTCGGGGTCGAGATCGGCCTGTACCTCACCATGCCCGGCTTCCTGTTCGAGCTCGCACTGCCCCTCTGGCTCCTGATCAAAGGATTCCGACCGGAGGCCTATGCAGGCCCCTCTCCTGCGGCCGTGACCGCCTGAGCCCCGCGACTGCGTCGCCTCGCAAACCCCGACTGCATACCCGCAATGAAAAGAGCTGAAGAAATGACAACCCCCACAACCACCCCAGTGCCGACCACCCCAGTGATCACCGGCCGCCAACCCGGCGTCCCCACCACGATGCGGGCAATCACCCAGGACGCGTACGGCCCCGCCGAAGAGGTGCTGCGACTGGACGACATTCCTGTACCAGCGCCCGAGGCCAACCAGGTCGTGGTGCGGGTGCACGCTGCATCCATCCACGTGGGCGACCTGGTCGCCATCGAAGGCGAGCCGATCATCGCCCGCATCGCCACCGGGCTGCGCAAGCCGACCAATCGGGTGCCCGGGACCGATGTTGCGGGCACCGTCGTCGCAGTCGGCGACGCTGCCGTGAATCTGCGCATCGGGGACCAGGTGTTCGGTTGGTGCACAGGTGCGTTCGCGGAGTACGTCTGCGCTGCGGAGGACCACTTCCTGCCCAAGCCCGCGAACCTCAGCTTCGAGCAAGCTGCCGCGGTGGGAGTCTCCGCCACGACCGCTCTTCAGCTCCTTCGAGATCGGGCAGTCTTCGGAGCGAAGGTGCTGATCAACGGGGCCTCCGGGGGCCTCGGGTCGTACGCCGTCCAGATCGCCGCAGCATTCGGCGCCGAGGTGACCGGGGTGTGCGGGCCCCGCAACGTCGAGACCGTCCGGGCACTGGGCGCCGCACACGTCATCGACTACACCAAGGAGGACTTCACGCTTGGCGAGCAACGCTATGACTTCATCCTCGACAACGTCGCGAACCACTCGCTGGCCCGAACCCGACGTGCGCTCACCGAGCGGGGCGTCCTGCAGTCCAACAACGGAACATCCGGTGGCCGCTGGTTCGGCACTCTCGGAACCGTGATCAAGACCGCGGTGATCTCGATGTTCACGCGACGACAGGCTCCGCCCTCGATCAAGTTCACAACACGGGAGGACCTGCTCACTTTGAAGGCCATCATCGAAGACGGCAGAGTGACACCCCTCATCGAACGCACATACCCGTTGTCTCAGGCATGCCGACGCGCTCGAGCACGTCAAGACGGGCCATGCCCGAGGCACGGTCGTTCTCACCGTCGAAGCGTCACCGGAATCGAAGAGCTGACCATGACCGCCCAGACGCGCCCAGTCAACTCAGCAACCGTGCAACGCACGCAGGAACCCGGAACGCCGCGCAGACTCCCGCACCGGGCTGGACAGTCGACCGCATACCGTCGCTGGCCGGCAAGACCGTCATCGTCACCGGTGCGAACAGTGGCATCGGCTTGGAGGCCGCCCGCGTGTTCGCCGCCAAAGGGGCCCACGTCGTCTTCGCCGTCCGCGATGAGAAGCGAGGCCGGGATGCCGCGGCCAGCGTCATCGGCTCGACCGAGATCCGCCACCTCGACCTCGCCGACCTGCAGTCGGTGCGGGCATTCGCGGAGATGTGGACGGACGACGTCCACATCCTTCTCAACAACGCGGGCGTCATGGTTCCCCCACTGGGTCGCACCGCCGACGGGTTCGAACTGCAGTTCGGCATCAACCACCTCGGCCACTTCGCCCTCACCAATCTGCTGCTGCCCCACATCTCAGGACGGGTGGTCACCGTCGCCAGCAGCGCCCACCGCTCCGCCACGATCGACTTCGACGACCTCAACTGGCACACGCGACGCTACGGCACGGGATCGGGCGGGTATGAGCAGTCCAAACTCGCCAACCTGCTGTTCACCCTCGAGTTGCAGCGTCGGCTCGAGGGGTCAGGGTCACCGGTCATCGCGACCGCCGCTCACCCCGGGATGGCTGCGACGAATCTCATGTCCAGCTCCGAGAGCCCCGTCATGACCGCCTTCGCCAAAGTGGCCGTGCGGCTCTTCGCCCAAGACGCCGTCATGGGCGCGACGCCCACACTCTTCGCAGCCACCGAGGATCTCCCCGGCGGAAGCTACGCAGGACCGAGCCGCCGCCGCGAGATGGCGGGACCGCCGGTTCTGGTGGGCCGTTCGACCCAGGCGGCAGACCCGGTCGTCGCAGCACGGCTGTGGGCGGCATCTGAAGAACTGACGGGAGTGCGGTATCCCGCGGCTCAGATGCAACGCCGTGCACAACGGCATGGGGCGGCTCAAGCAGCCGTTCACACGAGCACATCTTGACCCTCCCCACCACCGCCGCCCATCTGAAGTGTTGCCAGCGTGGCCCCCCTGTGGGCACCAGTGCCGACCTGCTCCTCCCTGATCCTCGCTTCTAGCACTATGGCGCCGCTGTCGAGAGTGGGGTGCACTACCTCTGATCAAGGCACAGCGTACAAATAACGGCACTCTGGCCAGCCCGTTCCTCGGATGGACTCGACCCTTCGTGTACCGGCCAGCCACCTGGTCCACACTCAGTCCACACCTTGCACTCAGTACGCAATTGCCATCCGGGTCCCGCAAGCGGAAAACCCCTAACTGATCAGAGATTTTGATGGCGGAGACAGAGGAATTTGAACCCTCGGTAGAGGGCGTCTGGGCGTGATCAGCACCAGCGCGATCGAGACGCGAGGCACAGATCGAGCGGCGTCCAGGTTCACACATTGGTCCACACATGTGGTGCACACAAAGCTTCTGATCCGCGAAGGACTTCACGGCCCGAGCCCCTTTTTTCCGCGAAATCTGGCGTAAGTACCCGGCCCGTCTACGTCAAACTCTTCTGATTCGAGTCAGAGGCCAATCAGAAGACTCCGGAAACAGAAAAAGGGCCGATAGCCGGCCCTTTTTCCGTTCACTGTCTCAACACAGTGTGCGCCCGAAGAGACTCAAACTCCCAACCTTCTGATCCGTAGTCAGACCGGTTCTCGGGTGAAATCTGCGTGGTTCCGCGGGAGTTGTGGCCGGGTTCACACATTGGTCACACATCCTCGTGCCCGCCTACGGTGGGATACGGGCGTCGAGTTCTCAATCACTGCACTCGGCTGGACCCGATCTCCCCATTGTTCACGCGTTCGTTCACACCTGGAGGAGCTTGGTCCCGGATGAACGCCTGCGTCAGAGTCCCATAAACCCTTTCACGGGATGTCCGACCGCGATCGACCTTCTCCGCTGATCGGGATACACATCGGGTGTCAGGATTTGGAGCCAGGCCGCCCAGGAATATGGCTGAGGATGGATTTGGAGAAGCCACCGTCAACGCAGATGTCTTGCCCAGTGACATAACCCGACAGCGGGCTGACGAGGAATTCGATCACGTTGGCGATGTCCATCGGGTCCCCGATCCGCGACAACGGAATGATTCCTTCCCTTGCCTTCTTGATTTCAGGATCGATGTACATTTTCTCGGTCATTCCTGTACGAGTCATACCCGGCGACACCACGTTTACACGGATTCCGTCGGGCGCCCATTCCAGCGCGAGCGCTGAGCCAGCAGTGTTAACGCAGCCTTGCTGGGGCTGTATGCCCCTGATCCGGCATGTGGAAGCTGACCCGACATCGAAGAGGTGAAACAAGCGGCGCCTGTGCTATTCCTCAGATGCGGATAGCTTGCTTTAGCGAGAAGCCACGCCGCGCGGACGTTGACGGAGAACATGCCGTCCCAGTCCGCAAGGGAAAGATCCTTGAGTGCGCTGGGGTTAGCGATTCCGGCATTAGAAACCAACGCGTCCAACCCACCGAATTCGTCGACCGCAGCGGCCACCAACCGATCCGGCACTTCGGGGTCTCCTAGGTCGCCCACCAATGCGATGGCTTTGCCACCGATTGACTGGATCGAATGGACAACCTCCTCTTGTCGTGCGTTTGACGTATGTCCACACACGGCGATCATCGGCTGCTCGCCTCGAGCAAGAGCTGCCTCCGCGAGCCTCAGACTTGCAGCGGCGCCGATGCCATTGCTTCCACCACTGACCAGAGCTCTCATTGCACAAGCTCCTTCGAGCCGAGATTCCAGCCCTCTCTGCTGAGGTCACGCAAAGCCTGGGCGAATTCCTCAAGAGTGTCTTCTTCGCGGATGACCTCGAGAACGGCATTGTCTACTCCGAGTGTCGCCTCGACGGCGGGACCCAGTGCGCGCCAGTCGATGACTCCCGTTCCAATGGGCTCATGGCCCCAGACGTCCGTGCCCGTGTCTGAAATATGCACAAGACCGATCGACTGGTGATGGCCAAGCAGGCTTGCTACCGGATCTTCGCCGATGTAAGCGGCGTTCGCGACGTCGTACACGATCTTGAGCGAGTCATCGTTCACTGTGTCGACGACCTGCACAAGTGTTTCGATCGTGGGAGTGAAGCAGTAGGGAGTCTGTTCGAAGAGGAGTCGTGTCCCGGCCTGCTTGGCCAGCGGGATCAGAACGTCCAGGCTGTCGTACAGCCAGCCGTGTACCTGCTCGAGTGTCGGCGAGATCATGGGGCGCCGCGTGCCGGGGGAGATCACGATCTCTGGGACATCCCACTCGGCTGCCAGGTCGATCACGGAGGTGATGTGATCGATGCTCCTGCGTCGCATGCTTGCAGCGGGGCTGGCCAGGTTGAGATCGAATCCCCCAGCGTTGAGAGACCTGATGTCGGCACCGTACTCGCTGAGCTTTGTACGAGTTGCCGAGCGCTCGGCGGTGGAGATTTCGTCCGGCCAGCAATGCGGAGAGCTGATCGGAATCTCGAAGGTCGTCCACCCGCTGTCGACCAACTCAGCGATCGCATCGATTGCTGTTGCCTTCCAGAGGTACGAGAACGTGTTGATGATCATACGAATTGTCCGTTCAGTTCATTGAGGTGCTGTGCACCCCGCTCGTGGGGTGGGTACTGCTATGAACTCACTGCTTCTACGAGCCCATGCCGAGGTGAGCTCCGCCGGCGACGTCGAGACTGACGCCGGTGATGTAGCGGTTCCGAGGATCGGTGAGGAACAGGGCGGCGTTGGCGACCTCGTCGGGGCGGGCGAATCGTTGCATCGGGAGCTGCGCGGCTCGCTTTTCACGCGCTCGGGCTGCTGCGTCCACGGTGGTGCCCGAAGCGTCCGCCAGTTGGGCCCACATGTTGGTCTCCACCGGTCCCGGAGTGATCGCATTGACGGAGATCCCCGATGGCCCGAGGATTTGGGCCATGGACCACATGATGTGCAGCACCGCGATCTTGCTCGCGTTGTAGGGCAGGTATGTGGTTCTTCCCTCTTTCGCGGCCACGGACGAGAACAGCAGAATCGTTCCCTCTACGTCTGCATCTAGCATCGCCTGGGCGGTCTCGCGCACGATGGTGAACGTCCCGGTGGCGTTGATCGTCATGATGCGTTGAAACTCTGCGGTGCTGGTCTCCAGCGGGTTCGGGGTTTCGCCGAGTACTCCCGCCGCGTGCACCAGCGCGTCGATTCGGCCGAATCTGGCGATCACGTCCGCGATGACCGCAGTGACCGCGACTTCATCCGTGACGTCGAGATCGAAGTATGCTGCAACAGTCTCCGGGACGTCGCCCGCGCGGTCCGCGCCGATAACGGTGGCTCCCGCTTGTGCGTACGCCTCCACCATCGATGCGCCGATTCCTCCGTTGGAGCCGGTGACGAGCACGATTTGGTTCAGGTACGCCTCCGCGGCGTCTGCGACATCATTTCTTGGCATGGCTTGTCCACTCTCGGCCGGTCTGCTCTTCCGTGGGGAGACCCGCGACGGTCAGGATGCGCTCAAGAAGCAGCTGTGTCTTGGCGGCATCTGCGCCTGAGGTGAGGGGTTCGCGACGATCTTGGATGCGGTCCAGGAAGTGGTGAACGGCTCCCGCGAAACCGAAGGTCTGTGTCGCGGTGGCCCATCCGAACGCTTCCGGGGACATCTCGCGGACGGTGGTTCCATCGGGCCGAGTGATCGAGATGCGGTCAGGCGCCGTCACGTTCACCGACGTGGCTCCTCCATACGCGTCGAGCTTCTCGCTCCACCCGCCGGCGTTGCGGGCCGCCATCAAGACGCCGGTATGACCGTTGTCGAAATGGATCATGGCGCTCACGCCATCCTCCTGCCACGGGTCCGTCACCGGCAGCGTGCGCGGTGACCTCGACGGGCTCTCCTCCGCAGTACCAGCGCAAGAGGTCCACCATGTGGATGGCATTCTCGAACGTGGCGCGATACTCCGAGCCGGCCCTGTTCTTCTGCGCGACGCAGAAGGTGGCCCCAGTCTCGGCGAAAGCGGCCCGCCCCGCTTCGTACACGGGGGCGAAGCGGCGGTTGAAGCCGACCATCAGGACGCGGCTGGTCTCGGCGGCGAGGTCGGCCAGCGACTGTGCTTCTACTGCGGTGGGCGCAAGTGGCTTTTCACAGAAGACGTCGATGCCTGCACGCAAGGCCAGCTGTGTGGCGTGGAGGTGCTCGGATCGGGGGTGAGGACGAAGACCGCGTCAAGATCTTCGTCCGCGATCATCGCTTCGATCGTCGGAAACGCTTTGCCGAAACCCCAGCGACGCAAGAGCGGTTCAGGATTCTCCTGCCGGGTGACCAGCGCGCGAAGTTCGACGTCGTCGCGGGCCACCAGGGTGGGCAGTTGCGCAATCGTGGCGATATTTCCCGCACCGATGACGCCGATCCGGGTTCGCGGGCCGCTCATTGTTTCGCCGAGATCTCGGACAAGAGGCCGCGAATGTAGCCGGCAGACTCGGCGAACCCGATCGCCGGGTCCGGAAGATCCTGCGGATGCCACCGGTACTCGTATTCGAGCGTGAGGACATCGTCATAGCCGCGTTTGACGAGCTGTTCGATGATGTCTGGCCAGGGGATGACACCGCCACCGACGACCCGGGAGCTGACGGCACGTTCCTCGGCCTTGACGCGGGCCGTGTCTGAAGCGCGGAACGCCGCGTTGGGGTCCTTGAAGACGAGGTCCTTAACGTGCACGTGACCGATGAGGTCCCCCTGGACGGCGAACGCATCCTGCCAGGTCTCATCGTGGGTGAAGGTCAGGTTTGCCTGGTCGTAGAGAACCCGCACAGCGGCCGAGTCGATCTCTCTGACGAGTCGCGCAGTGTCCGCTGCCGTCTGAGTCATCGTGCCGAAGTGGTTCTCCACACAGAGCATGACACCGGCATCCTCGGCTTCGGGCGCAAGAGTGACCAGCGCCTTCTGCAGCTGTGCCCAATGCGCGCCATGATCGGTGTTCCCGGGATGCCATGCCCCGGCGTAGACCCGTACCCGCCCGGCGCCCACATGATGAGCGGCTTCGATGCAGGCCCGGAACTCGTCGATCCCCTCCTGCCAGCTGGACGCATCAAGGCTGTTGATCGATGTCGTGTACGGCGTGAGGGCGACGATGGGGATTCCCTCGGCGTCAGCCGCCGCGGCCGCTCGCTGCGCGGACTTCGGGTCCGACGGCTGAATAGCGGCGGGGTAGTCATCCTGGTAGATGACTTCGGCAGCGTCGAGTCCTGCCGCCTTGAAGAGATGCAATGCCTCTGCGAGGGTGCGACCTGGAGTACCGAGGGTATGTCCGGCGATGATCATGAGCGGGGTTCACTCCGTTCTGGGGGGCGGTTCCAGTCGTCAGGTCCGACGAGTTTGGGGGGGTCTTTGACTCGGGAACGGTCGACGAGTTCCATGAGCAAGCCCCATGGCGTCAGAAAGTACGTCCAACGGTTGCCGGCAACGGTCGGACTGTCGGGTCCCACTTCCTTGCGGCCGCCGAGCACCTCCACGCCGGGGATCGTGCGCAAATGCGCGACAGCGTGGTCGACGTCGTCGACAATGAGGCAGAGGTGGTGCCCGCCGCGATCGCTATGCCGGGGGTGGTCAGGTCGTTTTCCGCGCTGTGCCACTGGAAGAGTTCGATGTTGAGGTTCGGCGGGAACCTCAACATCGACAGCTCCAGGGACGCGTCCGGCGGCACATCGAAATGGAGCGGCATGAATGACGGGTCGGGGCCGCGACGGGATCGGTACAACTCCTCTGCGCCGAGGACTTCGACGAAGAGTCCACGGCCTCGTCGAGGTCGGGAACCGTGAACGCGGCGTGATCTACATGCCGAGCCCGGGCAGGCGTCGGGAACTCACCTGACCGGCCCCGTCGACGAACGAACGATGAGTTCGGGCTGGAGGATGACATGTTCTACGCGGCCGCTCTGCGCGGCGAGCTCGGCGAGATCAATCGCGATCCGGCCCATCTCGGCAATGGGCGGCTGCACAGACGTCAGTGGCGGGTTGCTGCGCGCTCCGAGCGTGAGCCCGTCGAAGCCCACGACGGAGACATCGTCCGGAACGGACAGCCCGCGCGCACCGAGCGCGCTGATGAGTCCGAACGCGACCATGTCGTTTGCCGCGATGATCGCGGATGGCCGCTGCGGCATCCGGATGAGCTCCTCCGTGGCGCGTTCGCCCGCATCCAGCCCGACGCCGCTGCTCAACTCGATCGAAGCCAGACCGTGTCGTTCGGCCATGGCCTGGTACGCCCGTCGGCGGTCGGCGGCAGTGTGCGTGCCGAGATGCCGGACAGATAAGCGATCGAGGTGTGCCCGAGGGCGAATAGGTGCTCGAAAGCGAGCTCGATGCCTTTTCGCTGTCCACCGTCACTGTGGGCAGCTCCACGTCGGAGTCGACGCGGTCGATGACGACCAGGCGGTTCCCGAACCCGAATGGTTCGAACTCGGCGGGATCGACCTGGGCGAACGGGGCGATCACACCGAACGGGGCATACATCGACTGCATTGCATCCAGGTACCCGGCCGTCGCCGCCGCGTCGTTTTCCGTGACGCACAGCACCAGTTGGTAGCCGCGTGCGCCTGCTGCGGCGGTCATGGCCTTCGCGAGCTCCGCGAAGTACGGATTGGTGATTCGGGGACGATGAGGGGAACAAGCGTGCTGGTCTTGGTTCGCAGAGCTTGGGCGAGCGGGCTCATCGTGTAGCCCATGAGGCTGCCACATTCAGGACGTGAGTCCTGGTCTGCTCTTTGACTGCCTCCGGCCGGGAGAACGCTCGCGACACGGTCGATTTGTGTACGCCCGCGGCGGCGGCTACTTGCTCAATGCTGGGTGTGGACACCGGTTCTCCCTTGTTTCGCGTATACGTACGCGTCCCAGATGACAGTCATGGTTGCCTCAAGATCCCGGATTCCTGGCAGATCGGGGAAGCCGCGGTCCAGCTGCCCCGCGACCTCATCCACGAACGCGCCGTATAAGGGGTCGCTGTCCACAATGATCTGTGAAACTTCGGTATCCCCGTCGATCGAGGTGAACGAGGCGCTTCCGTCGGTCCATATTGTCGAGGTCCCGGCCGTGCCGATTCGCGTGTATGCGCAATGCCGTTTCAGCGGCGATTCCGGAAAGGCGTAGCCGACCTGAATGGTGGCGATCCGTCCGTCGTCGGTCGTCAGGGTCAATGACGCGTAATCCTCGACGTCGCCGCCGTGGAGAGTGGAGGACAGAGCCGCCGTGACTGCTACCTTTTCGGCACCGGAGGAGCGCAGGAAAAGGTCGATGAAGTGTGGCGCGAGGTTGATCAAGCACCCGCCACCAGCACGTTCCGGCTCGACCATCCACGGACTGCCATTACAGAGGTAGCGATCAGGCGGACCGGCGATGAACTGAGTGCTTTCGTAGACCGAGCTGCCCGCTTTGGAGAGCCACGAATCGGCGGGTCCGCCTCTTTGCACCAGGGGAACCGCGACCGGCACGCCCCCTGCTTCTGCGGCCTCTCTGACCTCGGTCAGCTCTTGCAGTGAGACGCCGACCGGCTTTTCCACGACCAGCGGTATTCGCTGGGCGATGAGGGCAAGGCACACGTCGCGCATGGTGTCGTGCGGGACGAAGACGTAGGCCAGCTCTGCGTCTTGATGGCGCGAGAGCAGTTGCTCCCAGGACGAATACAGCGGGGCGTTCCACAGAACGGCGAGATTCTCTACCGACCCGGGGTCGGGTCACTGAATCCCAGCACGTCGTGCTGCGCGGCGATTCTGTCTGCGTAGAGCGGCGCGTGCCAACGCGATGCGCCGATCACCAGCGTCTTTGCCCTCTTCACGACCGGTCGCCTGCCTTCCGGAGGATCGCGTCGGCAAGCTCGGTGGCGCGGAATGCTTGGCCATAGCCGACAGTGGGTGGCTGACCGCCAGCGAAGTCAATGGCAGCGTCCGCCTGAGCAGCAGAGTTCACCCGGGAAAGTGGTGCACGGTCTCGGAGCCGAGCCTGTCCCATTCGTGGAGCGACCAGTTTGACCACAGCCGGCGCCCTTCCTCGGCGATGACATCGACCTCGAGGGACCAGTCGTTTCGATTGAGTCCGCTGGTGTGATCCCACGGGTTCCAATAGGTTTCCAGACAAATAGCGGACCGCCCTGGAAGGACAGTGTCGCCGCCGCATAGTCCGACGCCGGCGTGCCGTGCAGACCGCTACTTAGGTACGCGTCGTTGACTGTCGCCGCACCGGAAAACAGGGATGCCCGCGTACTCGAGCGCGTGGATCCCATTGACTACCGTCAACGCCGCCTTCGCCGGGGTCCGCTCTCCACGAATCGATCCACATCTTCCGCGCCGCCGACCGGATACTGATGTTGATCACGGGGAAGAGGCGACCCACTCGGCCAGCTTCTTCGCCGCCGGTGGCGATGCAGGTGTATCCGACCATCACAGCGTCTTCGATGTTGTCCAGCTCCCCAGGCCGGCAGCATTGGCGGGCGAGGAACCGATCGGTTTTTCCACCAGGATGCGGAAGCCTCGACGCAGGAGATCTGCGCACGCCTCGGGCTGCGCACTGCTCGGCAGCGACACAACGACCAGGGTCAATGGCCTCCGGACCCAGTTGCGAGGCCGAGTCGAGCACGGCCGCCCCCACCCTCGTTGGCCAAATCGTGAATCTGCAGGATCTCAGATCGATCAACGCGACAACCCGGGCACCTGATGCTCGAAATGTGTCTCGATGTGGCGACGACCAGCCCACCCTGCTGCACCG
>CAVQWI010000012.1:0-77818 GCA_963717585.1 uncultured Actinomycetota bacterium
GAGCGAGTGCAGGCGGCGCCTGGACCCAGCAAAGGACGGGTGATTGTCATGGGGCTCCTCGGCAAACGCAAGGGGGTACCCGGCTTCGTGCGGCCTGTTTCGGTTGTTGACGGGTGCGCACACGCGTACGACCAACACCCGATGAGAAGGAGACGCCATGACCACGAAGGTCGAAAAGAGCATCCTCGTCAACGTCCCGCTGAGCGTCGCGTACAACCAGTGGACTCAGTTTGAAGAGTTCCCGCGCTTCATGAGCGGCGTCAAGTCCGTCACTCAGCTCGATGATGAGCGCTTGAACTGGGTCGCGGAAATTGCCGGCGTCCGCCGGCAGTGGAACGCGAGAATCCTGGAGCAGGTGCCGGACAAGAAGATATCTTGGGCCGCGACGGAGGGGGCAACGAACGCCGGTCGGTGACATTCGAGGACGTCGGAGGCGGGCAGACTCAGGTGCATCTCGTCCTGGAGTACGAGCCGGAGGGCCTGGTTGAGAAGATCGGCGACAAGTTGAACGTCGTCGAGAACAAGGCCGAAGGCGACCTCGACCGGTTCAAGGCTTTCATCGAATCCGAGGGCTATGCCACGGGAGCGTGGCGCGGATCGGTAGCACCCGGCAGCGCTGCCGATGCGCCCGGCGTCGAGGCCGCCGCCGCGTCGCGTGGTGACAGCGGCAAGGCTGGCATTTCGGGCAAGGTCGCCGCCGGGGTCGGACTGGCCGCCGCTGGTGCAGCTGCTGCCGCGGTCGGTGTCGCCGCCAGCAAGCAGAACCCCGACGACAGTTGACAGCCGCTGTCACGCGGCAGAACCGCGCACTGCCTGACGACATGACTCCATCCTGGGACGCGTGGAACTACCGGCAGACCGCTCGTCCGACGCAGGGATCCGGGAGATTGGTCGGCTATGAGGTGCACGCCGTCGACGGTGACATCGGCAAGATCGATGAGGCCAGCGACGAGGTCGGCACGAGCCGTCTTGTGGTCGATACCGGTCCGTGGATCTTCGGGCGGAAGGTTATCCTTCCGGCCGGAACCGTCCAGCGCGTGGATGACGCCGACCGGAAGGTCTACGTCGACCTGACGAAGGACCAGATCAAGAACTCTCCGGAGTTCGATCAGGACACCGCATTCGACGACGCCTACCGGGACCGCCTCGGAAACTACTACGGCGAGTTCTACCCTTAACTGCATGGGTGCCTGGCTTTCCAGCCAGGCACCCATGGATGACAGCGACCAGGGGCGGGCGGATATCGCTTCCCGCCGAATACTCCATCGGCCCGGACGGCCGACCCGCGCGCCGACGTCTTCGGTCAGAGCAGGCCTTGGCGGTCCGTCCCCGCGGGAATAGGGGTCATCGTCGTCCACGTGACCGGGCGCTCAAGATGGGGAGCGACGAGGGCGTCGAGCCGGCGGAGCGCTTCACCTGCCGCATGGGCATCGAGGTCCTCGTGGGATGCCCACTTCTCCAGCGCGACGATCGTGTGGTCCTCGGCATCGTGAATGGCGTACAGGATGCATCCGTCCTCGGACTGGATTGCGGGTATGCCATCACGTAACGCTGCGATCAGCAGCTCCTTCGCACCAGGTGCGGGTTGGTACACGGTAGTGACGATCACTTCGGTCATCGGGGGTCCTCCTTGATGATGAGTCTGTGTCTACTTTGGGGGCGCAGTGTCGCGCGCTGTCAGCGCCCGCCGCCAGCGTCAGGTGCGCAGGAGGCCGCGCTCCATCGCCAGCGTCACGGCGCGGGTGCGGTCGGCGACACCGAGCTTCTCGAAGATCTTGAGCAGATGGGTCTTCACGGTCGACTCGCCGATGCCGAGCGCGACGGCGATCTGCTTGTTGCTGTTGCCTCGGGCGACCAGCTGCAGCACCTCCGTTTCGCGCGCCGTCAGCACCGCTTCGGGTGCCGGCGCCCGCATGCGCTCGACCAGGCGCGCGGCCACGTGCGGTGAGAGAGCCGTCTGCCCGGCAGCCACCGAGCGGATGCCGGCGACGATCTCCGCCTGCGGGGAGGCCTTCAGCAGGTAGCCGCTGGCCCCCGCCTCGATCGCGGCGAGGATCTGGTCATCGGACTCGTAGGTCGTGAGGATCAGCACCTTCGCGTCACCCGCGGCGGTGATCTGCGCGGTGGCCTCGACGCCGCCGACCCCCGGCATCCGCAGATCCATGAGCACGACATCCGGGCGGGTCGCAGCCGCGATGCGCGCCGCCTGGTCTCCGTCGGATGCCTCGCCGACCACCTCGAAGCCGGGCTCGTCCGAGAGCATTCCCACCAGGCCCGCCCGCACCACGGGATGGTCGTCGACGATGAGCAGCCGGATCATCAAGCGACCACCCGATCCGCTGGAGTCGCCGGCAACCGCACGACGAGCGTCGTGCCGCCGCCCGGATTCGACGACACCTCGAAATCGCCGCCGGCCAGTGCAACGCGCTCCGCCATTCCCTCGAGGCCGAAGCCGTCACGCCGGGCGGCGACATCGAACCCGCGGCCGTCATCGGCGACGGTGAGCTGCGCTGCCCCGTCGGGTCCGGCCGACACGCGCACCTCGACCCGCGTGGCCGCCGCGTGCTTGCGCACGTTGGCGAGCGACTCCTGCAGGCACCGCAGCAGCACCAGCTGCGACTCTCGGGAAAGCACCCCCGCGGAATCGAGCTGGAGGTCGAGGTCGATCGTGAGCCCCGCCTCGGCGCGGAAGCGGCTGACGAGGCGGTCGACGGCGTCGCCCAGGGCGGCATCGGAAGGCACGGCGGCCATGCGCGACACGATCGCGCGAGCCTCGTCGAGGGCGTCGCGCGAGAGTCGTTCGACCGTCGCGATGCTGTCGGCCGCGGCATCCGCTCTGCCTTCGCCGAGCTGGCGGCCGGCGCGCTCCGACAGAATGGCCAGTCCCGCGAGGGTCTGCGCGAGTGTGTCGTGCACGTCGCGCGCCAGCCGCTCGCGCTCCACAGCGGCGCCGCGGTCGCGACTGAGCGCCTCGACCTCGGCCTGCGCCGCGGTGAGTTCGCCGACAAGGCGTGCGCGCTCCTCGCCGTAGTCGACGACGCTCGCGATCCACAGGCCGAACGCGATGGCGAAGGCGAGACCGAAGCCCGCGACGGCGCCGGCGATGGCGAGAGCGGGGGCCACCGCATCCCCGCCGTCGAGAATTCCCGAGAACAGGGCGAAGCCCGTGAACGTGCCGAGAGCGATCACGATCGATCCCGTGATGGCCCGGCGTCTCCCTTCCGCCAGCACCCAGGTCAGCGGGTAGGCGATCGCCTGCATGATCGCGAAGAACGGCTCGCCTGCGCACCCCCCGGCGAGAGCTACGGAGGCGCCGGCGACGAAGACGGGGAAGTGCCACGGCCGGGGCGACGTCAGTGCGGGTCGTGCAACGAGCAGATAGCTCAGCGCGAACAGCACGAGCGCCGCCCAGGCGACGGCGATGGCGGCAGACGATGCGCCGCTCGATCCGACCGCCAGGGCCACGATGACCATGAGGGACGCGGCGATCAGCGCCGCGTCCCACCATCGTCGATTCTGCATGGCCTCGTCCCGCGCTCAGGCTACGCGTCGCGCCTGTTCCAGCGGAAGGTCGCGCGCGCGAGCACGAGCCCGATGACGAGCCAGACCGTCAGCGCGATGGCGACGCCCGCGATGTTCCATTCGCCGTTCTGCTCCAGCGCGGAGTAGTCGTCGGGGAGGAAGACGTACCGCATCCCCTGCGCCATCCACTTCACCGGCAGCGCACTCGCCGCCGTCTGCAGCCAGTCGGGGAGCATGTAGAACTGGAAGTACACGCCGGAGATGAACTGCACCAGCAGCCCGATCGGGATGACCACGGCCACGGCGCTGCGCGACGAGCGGGGGACCGCCGACAGCGCCACGCCCAGCAGCGCCGACCCGGTGATGCCGAGGACGAAGACCCACGCGAACGTGAACCACTTCTCGGGATCCGTCGGCAGCGGCACCTGCAGCACGATCGCCGCGAACCCCAGGAGGACTGCCGCCTGCGCGACGCCGGTGACGCCCACCTGCACGATCTTGCCGAGGAAGTAGCTCAGCGGCGAGAGCGGCGTCGCGCCCAGCCGCTTCAGCACTCCCTCGGACCGATCCACCGCGATGTCGATCGCAAGATTCTGGAACCCCGAAAGGAGGAGACCTGCGGCGAGCATGGCGGGCAGATACATCTGCGCGACCGGGACGGGGGGCAGACCCGGCGCAGGCTGCATGTCGCCGTCCGCGCCGAAGGCGACGGCGAACAGTCCCAGCATGAGGATCGGGAAGAGGAAGGTGAACACGACGGTATCGCCCGAGCGGACGTACTGCGCGATCTCGAAGCGGGCCCGCCAGAGTCCCATGCCGACGCGGCTGCGCCCGGCGGTACTGCGGGCAGCGGTGGTGGGATGCGCGATGACGCTCATGATTCATGCCTCCGTGACGAGGGCGTCCGCGGATGCCGCGGCGCCGGTGTGCTCGGCCACCAGGCCGAGGTAGATGTCTTCGAGTGATGGGCGGACGATGTCCACCGCCGACGGTTCCGCCCCCGTGCGGGCGACGAGGTCGGCGACGAAACGTCCGGGTTCGGCCGTGCGCACCTCGCGCGGACGTGGTTCGCCCGGCTCGCTCCAGCGCACGATCGGTGTGCGGGCATCCTCGCCGCCGACGGCGTCGACGGGCCCGATGGCCCGCAGCCGCCCGGCGACGAGGATGCCGACGCGATCGGCGAGCTGCTCCGCCTCGTCGAGGTAGTGGGTGGTCAGCAGGATCGTCGTGCCATCGGCGGAGAGCCCCCGGATCATCGTCCAGAAGTCCCGTCGCGCCTGCGGGTCGAACCCGGTCGTCGGCTCGTCCAGGAACAGCAGCTCGGGGTTTCCGACGACGCCGAGCGCGACATCCACACGTCGCTGCTGACCGCCCGAGAGCTTGCTCACCCGCATCCCCGCCTGCTCCTCCAGCCCGACGGCCGCGAGCACCTCGTCGACGCGGCGCGGGTTCGGGAAGAAGCCGGCGAACTGCGTGAGGTACTCGCGCACGGTGAGCGCGCCGAGCACCCCGCTCCCTTGCAGCACGACCCCGATGCGCGCCTTCCACGTCAGCCCAGCCGTCGCGGGATCCGCTCCGAGCACCTCGACATCGCCGCTCGTGCGGTGGCGATATCCCTCGAGGATCTCCACCGTCGTCGACTTCCCCGCGCCGTTGGGGCCCAGCAGCGCGAACGTCTCACCCGGCGCGATGTCGAACGACAGGTCGTCGACGACCGCGCGGCCCGAATACTCTTTCCGCAGGTTCCGCACCCGCACCACGTTCTCGTTCATGGCATCCACGATTCCGCGTCGGCGGACCGCGACGGCAGGACCGTTCATCCGGTTCGGGGTCCCCCATTCGGTGGATGCCGCGCGTCATCCGACCGGGGTGACAGCGAGGGCCCTGGTTGCCGCGATGGCGCTGAAGAGTCGCGCGTCCAGTCATTCCGCTAAACAAAGCTGGTACCGCGTCGATGAACGGCGCACACTGGAGCGGTCGACAGACGAATTCAAAGGAGAAACTCTTGGCTGAAAAAAATTACGTACTCTTCGTCGCCGCGTATGACGACGAGGACTCGGCCACGGCCGACTTCGCGGGCATCAAGTCGCTGGAGGACACGGCCGTCGTCGCGGCAGCCGTTCTCTCGCGCGGCGCCGACGGCAAGGTGCAGGTCAAGGAGCACGGCGGCCGGCTCGTCAAGCGAGGGACCGCGATCGGTGCGGTGACCGGGCTCGTGGTCGGGCTGTTCGCACCGCCGCTGCTGCTGTCGGGACTGGTCGGGGCGGGTATCGGCGCCGGTGTCGGCGCTATCGCGACACGTCACGAGGAGAAGAAGATCGGCGTCGATGCGGAGGAATGGCTGCCCAACGACTCTTCAGCGATCGTGGCGGTGGTCGACGATCTGTACCTCGACCGCGTCGAAGCCGCCATCGAGAAGGCGACGAAGAAGATCAGCAAGGCCATCGACAAGGGCGACTACGACGCCGTCGTCAAGGCCGTGAATGAGGGCGACGAGAAGATCGTCGAGGCGATCGAGTCCTGAGCCCGCGGGCCCATCGATGCGCGCCATCGGTGGGCCCCGTTTGCGGTTCTCCTCGGATCGGCTGCCGGGAGGAGGCCGAGGATGGCCGTAGTCGACGACGTACGCGACCTGGGCGCCGGGTTGGAGCGTTCGTACGAGGTGTACGTCCACGGGCGATTGAAGTTCCGCGTGGGTCAGCTCGTCTACGTGGCGTTCTCGCTCGATGAGGCCGTGATGGGCTTCGCCTTCCCGAAGGAGGAGCGCGCGGCACTGGTCGGCGGCGATCCGCTCAAGTTCCAGATGCCGTCCGCATCGGACCAGCGTTTCAACTGGGTGCACGCGGACCTTGCGTCTCTCGAACCGGCTGAGGCCCGTGAGCTCGTCGTCGACGCATGGCGCATGGTTGTCCCGATGAAGGTCTCCCGTGCTTACGATCTAGGTCATCCCAACGGGCCGGAGCGCTGACGGGCGCACGAGCGCGTGCGAAAGACCACTCGCGTCCCTCCCGTGCTTTCGGTGCAGGCCGCGCAGAACCTGAATCGTTCTGCTGCGAGGCCCCGCCGACTCCGACCGATGCTCCTCTTTGCGTACGCCGATCTGGCGCCGCTGATCCTGCTCGTTGTGTCGGTCTGGCAGATCCGCGCGATCATGCGTTCCTCCCAGCCCGGTCTACGAGCAATCGAGTGCTCACGTAGGGCTACCTCAATTGTGCGCATGGAACAGCCGTAACGCTGCCTTCTATCAATCTTCTGTGAGAATTTAGCAATCCTATAGAAGATTGATAGAGTCCCAAGCAAGGGACACATTTGCAGCGCCAGGGGAGGCATGGGTATCTCGCTGCGCCTCGTGTAGGGGTGGTAGCGGCGTAAGTAGCCCTCGCATCGAACACGGACACCCGGCCGGTAGCCCCAGGCGTTCGTGGTCGCTCAACTACAACGAGAGCAACCACGCGCCACCGCCACGAGCGGTGCTCGTCCCGCGCCCGGTCCGACAGAGCTGTCGGCAGGCGGCCCGGTTCAAAGGAGAGTCATGGGAACGATGTACTACGGCGGTTCGGCGATGCCCATCCGGATCGAGGATCGCGCGCTCGCCCACCTGAAGGTGGTCGTTGCCACGAAGCTGCGGCGGAGCGAGAGCTTCACGCTGTCCTGGCCGCACGCCGACGACGAGCCGGCGGGGCGGTCCACGCTGTGGATCCATCCGTCGATTCCGCTGCGCTTCGTCTTCGATGACCGGGAGCCTCCGGCGTTGAGCCGCACCTGGATCGAGGAACTCGCGCAGTCCGCGAACTCGTCCGGCGGCATCGCCCTCATCGCCGAGCACATCGACCGTGCGCAGACGCCGGCCGGCGTCGGTGCACACGACCTCCAGCCCGCCAGCTGACTCTGGAGACATGTATGGGACGGTTCATCTACGACTCGGCGGGCAACCCCGTCGACATCGAGGATCGCACGCTCGCGCACCTGCGCATCGTGATCATGAACAAGCTCCGCCGATCGGAGTCGTTCATGTTCGACGTGGAGGTCGGAGACGGCAGCGGGCGTCGCAGCTTCTGGCTCAGCCCCTCTGTGCCGATCCAGTTCCACTTCTTCGGCAGCCGCCCACCCCACATCAACCGGGAGTGGGTCGAGGAGCTGATGCAGGTCGCGAGCGGACCCAACGGGCTCAGCATTATCCCAGAGCCGGCCGAGAAGACCGTGGCGCCCGTCTGACCTTCGCAACAGCATCCTTGTGGCGACCCCCGACAATTGAGGATGTGCAACGCACATGCTCGGCGAGGCGTCGTTATTCGACGATCGCCATCTCGTGGGGCGTCCGGTTGAGCCGGCGCCCGCCCTCGGCTGTGACCGTGACGATGTCCTCGATGCGTACGCCGAACCTCCCCGGAAGGTAGATGCCCGGTTCGATCGAGAAGCACATGCCGGCCTGCATGGGCTGACGTTCGCCCTCGACCATGTAGGGCGGCTCGTGCGTGGTGAGCCCGATGCCGTGGCCGACGCGGTGGATGAAGTACTCCCCGTAGCCTGCCCCGGTGATCACGGCGCGCGCGGCGCGGTCGATCTCCTGGCACTCGACGTCCGGGCGGACCGCCTCGAAACCCGCCTGCTGAGCACGGCGTACGATGTCGTGCACCTCGCGCTCCTCCTCGGTGGGCTCGCCGACGTGAACCGTGCGCGTCGTGCCCGATCCGTAGCCGTGCTTGAGGCCCCCGAAGTCGAGTACGACCATGTCGCCGTGCTGGATCACCCGGTCGCCCATCTCGTGGTGCGGGTTCGCTCCGTTGGGACCTGAGCCGACCACGGTGAAGTCGACCTGCGAGTGCCCGAAGCGCCGCAGGAGGGCCGCCAGGTCGGTGCCGACGTCGGTCTCGCGCCTGCCGGCGAAGCGGACTCCGAGGATCTCCCCGTACGCCGCGTCGGCCGCCGCGCCGGCCGCTGCCAGCCGCTCCAGCTCGTCGTCGTCCTTGATCCCCGCTGAGGTGGCGCAGACGCTGGCAGACGTCGTGAGGTCCGGGGTGACTGCGCAGCTCGCGGGTCGGCAGTTTCGATGTCGCCCGCAACATCGAACTGGACGATGACCGATTGGGGTTGGTGGCGTCGGACCAGCTCAACCCCCAGAAGAGCCGGGTGCTTCTCCAACTGTGTCTGGCGCACGGCCTCGAGGGCGGGATCCATCCAGGAGGCGTTCTACCGCTACTAGGCGCAACTCAGAGCGAGAGGCCGGCGCTCACGCAGCCGCCCATTCGAACCCGTCGGGGTCGGTGAACGGGGCGGCATCCCCGGTGATCACGAGCCGGTGCGATCCGGCTCCGTCCGCCGGGACGCCTGCCACCTTCGCGAGGCCGCGTCGCTGGTAGAGCGCCAGTGAGATCGGGCTGCCCGGATCCCCGAGCTGAACGTACTTGCGCCCGTAGGCCTTGGCCACGGGGATGCCATGATCAACGTAGTACTGCTTGCTGGCGCCGACATCCTCGACACCGAGTTGCAGCACGAACTCGTCGATCTGACGGGATGCAGGCGCGGTGTCTTTCTTCGAGGATGACGCGATCGTCCAGATGGCGCCGTCGGGCGCCCGCACGACGCCCCCGTAACCCCAGAGCGACTTCGCGCCCGGCTTCAGGGATGTCGCGCCCGCTGCGAGGGCGCTGTCGATCAGACCGTCGACAGAGGATGGCTGCGATACGACGAGTGAGAGGGTGAATCCCCGAAATCCGGTCGTCGGCTCCTCGGTGGTCTTCACGCGCACGCGGTCTCCGAGACCGAACCGGGCAGTGTAGAAGCGTTCGGTGTTCGTGGTGTCGGACACCCAAAGAGTGACGAAGTCGATGGTTGCCATGGGTCCATGTTAGGAACGGCGGGGCAGTTGCGCTTCTCCGATTCTGCTCGGCCGTCGGTGCGGATCGCGAGCGCCCTGGATCGCCCGGAATTTGCGGCGCGCACTCGACTCCAACGGCGCGCACTCAGCGTGTACTGCCGGCGGCGTTCTGTGCGGCGGTGGCGATCACTTCGGAGACGACGCCGGACTGCGTCATGTACAGGGCGTGGCTCGCCGAGACGTTGGTGATCCTCGCTCCGATGCGGGTGGCCATGTGCTGCAGCATCGCCTGATCGAACGACTTGTCCTCCGTCGCGATGACCGCCCAGCTCGGCTTGTCGCGCCAGGCGGCGTTCTTCACCGGGTTCCCGAAGACCGACATATTGATGGGCACCTGCGAGTCGCGGAGGAAAGCGGCATCGGCGTCGCCGGCGTCAGCTGCGAACCCGATCTTGAACTTGTCGTGGTTGAGGAAGCCGAATCCGTCCTCGCCGACGTCGATGACGAAGTCGCGCGTCGGGCGCGAACCCCTCGTACTGCTGGGCGGTGGTCTCGCCCGCGTCGGGCGCCAACGCTGACACGTAGACCAGTCCGGCGACGTTCGGGTGGACTCCCGCCTCGGTGATGACCGTGCCGCCCCAGGAGTGGCCGACGAGAATCGTCGGTCCGTCCTGCAGGTCGAGCACCCTCGTGGTGGCCGCAACGTCGTCTTCCAGCGAGGTGAGCGGGTTCTGGACGATCGTCACGCGGTATCCGCGCGCTGTCAGCTTGTCGTAGACGCCGCGCCATCCCGAGCCATCGGCGAATGCGCCGTGCACCAGCACGACGTTCTTGATTTCCTGATCGATGCTGCTCATGATGCTCTGCCTTTCCGTCTGGCCACCCGCCGCGGATTCGGAGGCGGTCGCCGACTCCAATGTGTAATATATTACATGCATAAGCGAGAACAAGATGAGGTCGAAGTTGCGCCCGGACGAGCGGTGTGCGCAATGTATTGCATGCCAATTCCGTCGGGCGCCGCACCCATGGACCGCTCGCTCCTCCGCGATGATGTCTATCGGCGCCTTCGCGACGCGATCGTCGATGGCACCCTCGAGCCGGGGGAGCAGCTCAAGGACGGCGAGCTCGCGAGCTGGCTGGGAGTGAGCCGCACTCCCGTACGTGAGGCCCTGTTGAGACTCGGGACGAGCGGACTGGTGGTGGCGGTGCCGGGCCGATCAACCACGGTCAGCGCCGTCGACGCGCGGGCGGTGCGAGACGCTCGCGACGTCATCGCTGCCATGCACGAACTGGCCGTGCGCGAGATGGCGGGGCGGCTTCGTGAAGAGGACATGACCGGATGCGTGACGCTAATCGCCGCTTCGCCGAGGCGGTCAGGTCGGGCGATGTCGGCGCGGCACTTGATGCCGACGAGGAACTGCACAGGATCCCGGTCGTTGCGCTGGGCAACCGTGCAGTCGAGGCAGTGCTCGACCAGTTCGATCCCCTCGTGCGCCGCGCGGAGAGGCTGCGCTTCAGCGGCGATGCGCACAGGTCGGTCGAGTTGCATGAGCAGCTCATCGAACTGCTCGAGGTTGGAGACCTGCAGCGTGCCGCATCGGTCGAGTTCGAGATCTGGCACAGTCTCCCGGTCGAGGATGATGCCGACGGGTGATCGCCCGTCGACGCGACATGTCACGCGGCTCGCCATACGGCGGAGCTGCCGACACGGCCCGGACACGCCAGGGCCATGGGGCTGCCGCATCCTCGGCTCAAGATCACTGCGGCCCGACTATATCTGTGGTCATTCGCGGCATGCCGGCGCGTATGGCCGAGCTCCCAGAAGATCCCGCCACTCCTGCTCGGTCAGCACTCGTCCCGCAACCTGACACGCGCGTTCCTCCCACACCGCCGGCTCGGCGCTGACCACTCGCGTCGTCCCGCCCGGCTGCTCCGAGTGCGACGGTGCGCTCATCGAGCTCTGTGGATGCGCTGTAGCCCACGAATTGTTGGTGCGAAAGCCCGCCGACCAATCGCCGAGGTCCCACGTGATGATCGCGCCGTCCGTTCCGGCCGTCACCAGTCGCCGGTGGGCCGGAACCCGACGGCTGTGACCATGTGGTCGTTACTCGCGGAGATTCCATGGTCTCGCCGGTCTCGATGGTCCGCCACATCGACACCGCCGATGCCGGCGATGGCGAGCTGACGGCTGTCAGGACTGAAGTCGGCCACCCAGGGAAAGGACCGATAGCGGGACGGTGATGGGCGCTGCGACCCCAAAGGAGTCGACGATCTGCACCGCGTTCGCGCCATCCCGCACCGCGACCCGGCGGCCGTCCGCACTGACGGCAGAATCCCGTCTCCGGGGATCCGATTGAGTTCCTCGCCCGATGCCGTATCGAACACGACAGTCGGTCCGAACCCGCTCGCATACAGCCGAGAGCCGTCCGGCGAGAACTTCACCGCGGGAAACTGCTCGCCGGGCCCGGGTGGGGCGCCCACATCGAGGAGGACCCCCTCAAGTCCAGATCCAGGAGTATCGGGTCGGCCCAGCGCTCCGCGCCTCTTCGCCAGAGGGTGACCGGACCCGAACCCCGGCGTCGGCGAGAGCGCTGCGAACAGGGATCCGTCGGACGAGTACTCGACGTCTGTCGCCACGCCGTCCATCCCTTCGAAGATCGTCACGCCCGAACGACCGCCGTTCGCGAGATCGAGCGTTCCCGTTCGCCCCCGTTCGCATTGGAAGCAGGCAGAGTCCAGCGCCTGGCTGAACGCGACGGAGCCCGAAACGGGGTCGACAGCGGATGTCACAACCATGCCTCCGAACGGCGAGTACTCGCCGATCTGGACCGGGCATCGAGATCCAGCAGGCGAACATCGTCGTCGCTGTCGATCACCGACGCTCGCGTCCCGTCCTCCGCGAGCGACATGCTCACCGGAGCCACGCCCTCTTCCTGGATGTGGAAGATGCTCGTCACGCGGGGTGCGCGCGAGATGACGCGCACCAGGTTGACGCGTGTCTCCGCATCGTCCCAGAGCTGGATGGCCTCCACCGCGAGCAGCAGCGCGCGATCGAAGTCCGGCTCCTCGATGGCGAGCGCAGCGACGCGCCGAGCCTCCGCGACCGTGTCTCGCTCCGCAGCGAGGTTGGCTTGGAACCCCGCGATCATGCCCGTCGTGACAGCAACGATCGCGAGAGCTGCTGCGCCGACCGACACCCAGGACAACCGGCGCACCAGGCGCCGCTCCTTGCGCAGCTGTTTCTGAGCCGCCACGAGCCCCGCTGTCTCGGCGTCGGTGGAGGCATCGAGGAACTCCCGCTCGACCGTCGTCAACGCGGGTCGGGCGACTCCCTCCACTGCTGGGCAGCTTCAGTCGGCCGCCGCGATAAAGCTCGCTCTCGGGTTGTGCCATCGCATCCCAGGCGACGGCCGCGGAGCCGAGGTGGCGCATGATCCGCTGGCCCTCGACATCGTCGGCGAGCCATTCCTTCAAACGCGGCCACTCCCGTGTGAGCGCTTCGTGAGAGAGCTGCACCGACTCCTCATCGGTGGTGAGCAGTCTTGCGTCGACCAGCAGATCGACGACCTGCGCGGGCGTCGTCGATCACGATCCGCGGGCGCTCGATTCGACGAGAGATGACGGCGCCGTCCGCGGAGGCTTCGACGAGACGGAGGAGGATGTCCCGCAGCAGCCCCGCGCCCTCCACCGAGAGCGTCGGCGAACACCTCCTCCGCGGTCTTCGCGACGGCACCGTCGATCTCACCGGATGCCCGATACGCGTCGACGGTCATGACGCGGCCCTCACGACGCGACCACACCTGGCGCAGGGCGTGAGACAGCAGCGGAAGGGTTCGCCCATCGGCGTCGCGGACGAGGATCTCCACGAGGCCCGGCTCCAGGATGAGCCCGGCCTGCTCTGCGGGCTTCTCGATCACGGCTCGGAGCCCGCCGGGGCCAGCGGGGTGAGCATGAGCAGGTGCGATTGGATGATGTCGGCGAAGCCGTCGTGATCGGCGAGGTCAGCGAGTCGGTCGGCGCGGATCGCGACGACGAGCGTGCCGCGATACACCATCTGCGCTGGCAGTGCATCGAAGAACGCCCGGGTCTCGATGGGGTCGTCGGCGGCGAATGCCTGCTCGCACTGATCGACGATGAGGAGCGAATGGCCGGCCGTGAGGTCGACGTCGCGAAGAGCGTCGATCGGATGCTCGCCGGGCGTCACGATGACGACCTCCGAGTCGCGGGCGATGAACCGCGCACCGACCCGGCGCGGGACGAATGAGGACTTGCCCACGCCGGATGAGCCGGCGACGAGCAGCACGCCGTGCTCCTCGAGCGCATGCATCGCCGCGGTCGACCTCCTCCTCCCGGCCCGGGTACTGCTGGGCGTCCACGACGCCCGCGGGAGGGAGACCGAAGTACGGACATTCGGGGCTCGCCGCTCGGAACACCCGGTCGGACAGGAGGGGCGCGATCCTGCCGGAGGATCGCCTGCTCCAGCTCGGCGAGCTCCGTGCATGGATCCAGCCCCAGTTCGGCAGCCAGCAAGCCCCGCGCACTGCGCACGGTGGCGAGCGCATCCGCCTGCCGGCCCTGGCGGTACTGCGCGACGCTCAGCACGACCCAGCGCCGCTCGCGCGGCGGGGCTCGGCGACTCGGGCGCGGGCCAAAGCCGCGACCTCCCCCGACCTCACCCGCCTGGAGCCGCGCGTCCAGGAACATCTCCTCCCCACCGAGACGTCTCTCCTCCAGACGACCAGAGGCGATCTGCGCAGGCTCCCAGTCGGTGAGCTCCACGAACGCCTCGCCCCGCCACAGGTCGAGCGCCTCCGCGAACGTGTGGGCGGCCCGTTCGGGCTCACCGAGCTCGAGCTGCTGCGTGCCCTTCTCGACGAGTCGCTCGAAACGCTCGGCGTCGACCTCGACGTTCTCCGCGGCCAGTCGGTACCCGAGGTGGGGTGGTCTCGATCCGCGCCGGCGCGATGAGCCGGCGCAGCCGCATGATGCACCCCGGAATGACCTTCGACCACGAGGCGGGCAGATCCTCGCCCCAGAGGGCCGCCGCGAGGGATTCGACCGACAGAGATGCACCGAGGCGGACGGTGAGCGCAACCAGCACCGCGCGATCGCGCGGGCGGCTCAGCGCGAATCCGGCCGTCGTCGAGAGTCAGCGCTCCAAGAACGCGCACCTCCATGGGGCAACTGTGCACCGCGTTCTCCCAGGTCCGTCAAGACCGCTGATATCGGGCCGATACCCGGCGGGCGAGGTCGCCGATATCCTGCTGATACCGACGCGTCCTTCACTGACCGAGGGAGCTACGCCGCTGCTCCTCTTGAAGGAAGGACCTGACATGTGGACATCGAGCCGGCGCTTCCTGCGCCAATCACCGCAGCCGGTCGCTCAGCGGCTGTTCTAAACGGCCCTCGCATTGGTGGCGTGCGTCAGCCTCTCGGCGTGCACCCCGGCCGAGGCAGGGCCTTCCCCTGCATCGACCACTGAGAGGCTCCGACGGCCACGCCGCTGCCGGAGAGCGGCGAACTCGACGCCGGAACGTACATCGTGACGGGCTTCACGGTGCCGTTCGAGATCACCGTCCCCGATGGATGGGAGGTCCAACGGGTGGTTTCCTGTCACGGGGAGGGGTTCGGGCTTGATAAACGGGGGGTCGCCGTGATATTTTCGGGTCCCCCGCGACGTGCCGACCCACGCATGCGCGTGGGCACGCGCGACTTCGTGGAGGTGGGATCCTGTCGATCCAGGCCTTCGCCGAGGGCGATGGCAGCTGCAGACCTCGACGACGACCACTCCCAGCCCTTCGACATCGAAGATCAGCGGGATTTCCCTGGTCTCGAGTTCGACCATCTCCGTCGAGCCCGACGTCGACATCGCCGACTCGACGCCGGAAGATCTGCCTCCACTCGGAGTGGGACTGACCTACTCACACGGTTCCATTCCGAGTTGCAGAACGAGCGCGAGACCTATCGCCTGCTCGATCTGAACGGAGACCGAATCCTGTCATGGCGGTCTTCTCGAAATCGGAACTCGAGTTGAGCCGGCACTGGCGGACGAGGCACGCGCCGTCTTCGACTCGATTGCGTTCGCATCTGAAGGATGACAGTCGTTCCACAGCTCTCGAACGAGTCGAGCGAACCGCGAGCGGTCACTCGTGCTCCGGCAGCACCGGCGTCGACCAGCCCGGATCGCGACCGAGTTGCGTGGCCCGGGCGACCGACGCGGCGCCGAATCGATCGCGCACCGCGTCGAGCACCGTGTCGAGGTGCGCCCCGTCGTCCCAATCGATGGGCAGCTCCGGCTGGATGCTGTCGGCGCGACCCAGTTGCGACAGCGAGACCCCGATGAGCGTGATGCCGCGCTCCGCGATCGTCGGCTGTGCGGCCGCCAGCAGCGCTCGAGCGACCGCGAGCAGCACCGCGGTGCGGTCGGTCGGGAAGCGGACGGTGTGCGATCGGGTGGCTTTCACGAAGTCGCCATAGCGGAGGCGCAGGACGACTGTGCGGCAGACCCGGTCACGGTCGCGCAGGCGACGGGCGAGCCGATCGATGATCTGGGTGAGGATGAGGTCGAGTTCTTCGGCCGAGCGCGGGCGGCTGCCGAGCGCGCGCTGAGAGCCGATGGAACCGCGGCGTCGCGTGGTGTCGACTGGACGCGGATCCCGCAGCCGGGCCAGCGCGTGCAGGTGTGCGCCGGCCGCCTTGCCCAGCAGTCTCTCGGCGGTTGCGGCTTCGAGTTCGGCCAACTGCCCGACGGTGGTGATGCCGAGCCGGTGCAGCTTCTCGGCGGTCTTGGCACCGACCCCCCACAGCCGTTCGACCGGCAACGGCAGCAGGAACGCCTCCTCCCGTTCGGGTTCGACCACGAGCAGCCCGTCGGGCTTGCTGACGGCGCTGGCGACCTTCGCGAGGAACTTGGTCCGCGCGACCCCGACCGAGATGGGCAGCCCGACCTCAGCACGAATCCGCTCCCGCAATCGCACCGCGATCTGCTCGGGTGTGCCCGCGATGCGTCTGAGACCTCCGACCTCGAGAAACGCCTCGTCGATGGAGAGCCCCTCGACGAGCGGAGTCGTGTCGCGGAAGATCCCGAACACGTGCTTGACTGGCCGCGGAGTAGACGTCCATCCGCGGTGGGACGACGACAGCATCCGGGCAGAGCTCGCGCGCCTGCCGGCCGCCCATCGCGGTGCGCACCCCGCGGGCCTTCGCCTCGTAGCTCGCCGCCAGCACCACGCCGCCGCCGACGATGACAGGTTTGCCGCGCAGCGCGGGCGCGTCGCGCTGCTCGACCGAGGCGTAGAAGGCGTCGAGATCGGCGTGCAGCACGGTCGCCTCGCCCCGCATCCCGCCCTCCCGCCGATCGGCTGTCGTGCGAATGGTCCCACGCACCGGCGACATGGCTCGCTCACGACGGCCGAGCATGTTACTGCGTCGGAGCCGCCGCAGGTAAGTGGCAGGGACGGTATCGCGCAGTGGCCCTAGTGTTCTATCAGCGCGATCCGCGTTTCAAACCCGAGCGCCGCGCACACCGTGTTCACAGAACAAAGGAGACATCATGCTCTGGACCATCCTCGGCCTCATCGTCGTCGGCCTCATCGCCGGCCTGCTCGCCCGCGCCATCATCCCCGGCAAGCAGAGCATGGGGATTCTGCTGACCATCGTCCTCGGAATCGTCGGTTCCTTCGTCGGAGGCTTCCTCGGCTACCTGCTGTTCGGGGCCGACCCGAACGGTGGTTTCCTCCAGCCCGCCGGCATCATCGGTTCGATCATCGGGGCGATCATCGTGCTGGGCCTGTACGTGCTGTTCACGCGTCGTCGCGGCACTCGTACGCCGTAGCGGCGATCACGTCGCTCGAGCCGCGTGTGCCGGGAACAGCCAGCGACACGCGAAACGGATCGGCGACCGCATCGAGAACGACCTCGAAGCCCCGAGATCCCCGAAAACGAGGGACTCGGGGCTTCGGTCATTCCCTCGTGGGCATGTGCAGAATCCAAGCGGGGCAGAGTGGCGAAACCCCACCCGATGCGCACAATGGGCATCATCGAATTGAACCCGCCCGGCCGCTGGCTCGTTTCTCTTTCAAGAGGCCTCAGTCAGGGAGGTCACCGATGGGAAACGGGTGAGCGAATGGCCGTAAGCAACCGGCGCGTTCTGGGGGTCATGCGCATCCTCAGCGCCATCTTCCTTCTCGCCGCAGGCGGGATTCATCTGTACCTCGTCTTCAACGGGGTCGGCGGCATCCTGGGTATTGCCTTCACCCTCAACTTCGTCGCCGGAGTCGTCCTGGCGATCGCGATGCTGACACTCCGCGGCCGGCTCCTCCAGTGGGCCACCGTGCTGAGCCTGCTGTTCCTGATCGCGACCCTGGGTGCGCTGGTGCTCGCCCTCACGATCGGGCTGTTCGGCATAACCCAGACGTGGGACTTCACGCTCGTGCCGCAGACCGTGATCGTCGAATCGATCGGCATCGTGGTGCTTGCCGTCACCACGGTTCTGGTGTTCCGGGAGCGTTCCGACGAGCGAATGCCGCCCCGGCGTCGCCTGACGGGCGCCGACATCAGCGGCCGAACGCCTCCAAGAACCGATCGCGGAACTGATCCATCCGCCACGTCGGCGCATCCGGCGACGGGTGGACGCCGGCATCCCACTGCCATGACGCGATCTGCTCGAACACCGCCGGGTCCTTCGAGATGATGGTGATCGGCACGTCGCGATCCGCCTCCGGGCCACTCACGATCCTCGCCGGCTGGTGGTCGCCGAGCACGACGAGGACCAGGTCCGGCTGATCGTAGGTGTGCAGGAACGAGAACATCGCGCCGAGGGTGTACTCCACCGACTGTCCGTACGCCTTCCGCACGCGCTGCTCGTCGGGCCACACGTCCACCGGTGCCAGTCCTTCGGCGGGCTGCGGGTCGAACACCGAGCCGTCCCCGACCTCAGCCCACGGCACGAGGCGAGGAACCGGAGTCCAGGGCGTGTGCGACGACACGAAGTCCAGCTCGGCCATCACCGGCGAGTGGTCTCCAGAC
This sequence comes from uncultured Actinomycetota bacterium, assembly GCA_963717585.1. Taxonomy (GTDB): domain Bacteria; phylum Actinomycetota; class Actinomycetes; order Actinomycetales; family Microbacteriaceae; genus Microbacterium. The sequence continues at coordinate 18,368 of CAVQWI010000012.1, forward strand.
AGCTCCTCGTCGTAGAAGTGCTTCCACGTGTACTGATCGGGGATGCGCGCGTAGCTGAACGCAGGACCCCGATAGCCCATGCTGCGCGAATCGAGCGTCGAGTCGTATCCGTAGAACGCCGTGCCGGGCGCCCATGGCTCGGTGTTGGAGGGCACCACGGCGACCGTGCGCCAGCCGGCATCGCCGAACTCGCGGGTGAGCGTCGATCGGTCGCTGGCGAGCAGCCTGTCGTACTTCTGCTGCGAGTCGACCCAGACCCCGCTCTGCAGGGTCGAGTGAGCGAGCCAGCTGACACCGCCGAACGTGGGCGACGTGAGGAAGGCGCTCTGCGCGAAGTATCCGTCCCGCGCGAGCTGTGCACCGCCCTCCTCGAGCACCTGCGTGACCCCGGCCGCGACGGTCGAGTCCTGGACGGCGACCTTGCCGTAGCTCTCCAGGAACGCGATGACCACGTCCTTTCCCTCCAGGTCGGCAAGCAGGTCCTCGTTCGAGCCGGAACGGGGCGGGTCCGCCTGCAGTGCTCGTTCGAAGGCTTCCTGCTCCCGTAGGCTCACGGCGGTCTGCGCCGAGGCCGCCGCGAGGGAATGCACGGCATCGGCGGCCGCGAAGGGGACGCCCGGCCAGAGCTGCGCGCCCACGAGGGCACAGAGGATCCACGTCGTCGCGACCGACCGCCGCCGCGACTCGGCCGGTGCGCCCCCAACGCGAGGTGGTCCGCTCCGTGCGCAGCGCAGCTCTGGCAACGGCGATCACCGCGGCCACGAGCAGCGCGATGAGCAGCGCCACGATCGCGACCGCGCCCGCCGACCCGGTCGCATCGCTCATCACGCCGAAAGCGCTGACGATGGCGGGCCAGTCCTGGGCGAGATCGAACGCCCGGTCGATGGTCGCCTCGAAGCCCAGGTCGAGTCCCGCGACGAGCGTCGCGACGACGACGAGCACTCCGAAGACCGACGCGACGACCCAGCGGACCCGGCTTCGGGGGATGGCCAGGAGCACCAGCACGACAGCGATCGACTCCGCCGGCAGACTCAGCAGGGCCGCGGGACTGCCCGTCGTCAGCGCGCCCGCGACGAGGGGCGCCGCCAGCACGGTCGCGAACGCCACGACGGTGGCAACCCGCGCTCGGAGCCGCGGGCGCCGTTCGTCATCGAATCCGCCGTTCACCGCCAGCCCTCAGGATCGTGCGGAGAGTTCCCCGGCCGACTCGGACTCCCGTGCCTCGGCCTGGAACCGGTCGGACAGCGCGTACCGCAGCAGGACCACATCGCCGATCTGGCGCGTCTCGGCCAGGGTCGCGCGCCGGGACGCGGTCCATGGAAAGGGGCCGGCCTCGACGAATCTCGGCGCTCGGGGCTCGCCGACGAAGAACGGGGCGATCGCGAGCTGCAGCTCGTCGGCCAGGTCGTCCACGAGGAACTGCGTGTGGAGCTTGCCGCCGCCTTCGACCATCAGGCGCTTCACCCCGCGCGCGGCGAGATCGGCTACGACATCCGCCATCACCACCTTCGCACCGAGCCCCGCCACGGTGGCGCTGCCGGCGAGCCTGCTCCGGATGCGGCCGACGCTCGCCGTCGGGCAGTAGACGATCTTCTCGACATCGCCGTCCGTGAAGAATGAGGAGTCCGGCGACAGCTCCCCGGTCGCCGTGACGGTCACCTTGATCGGCGAGCTCGGCTTGCCGGCAGCGACGCGGAGCTCGCGTCGCTCGTCTGCCCGCACCATCAACCGCGGGCAATCCCGCCGGACGGTCGACGCCCCGACCATGATCGCGTCGCTCTCGGCGCGCAGCTGATCGACACGGTCGAAATCGGCCGCGTTCGACATCGCCAGCTTGCGAGGCGCCGCGCTGTCGAGGTAGCCGTCGAGCGACATCGCACAGCTCAGGATGACGTATGGCCGGTTCATGGGGCGGACACCGCCTGCTGAACTTCGCGTGCCTCGTGACGTCGGCGCAGAGCGGATGCCGCGACCACTGCCGCACCCGGCGCGACGGCGATCATCGCCAGGACTGCGAACGCGGTCGTGGCGGCGATGCCCGCGGCCGCCCCGAGTCCGGCACCGGCGAACGCCCACGCGGCCGTGCCCTCCCGGGGTCCCCACCCCCCGATGTTGAGCGGTATGGATCCGGCGATCATCACGATGAGCGCCAGGGCGGCCAGCCGCTCAGGCGATGCTTGGACGCCCACCGCGAGGCATGCCACGACGAAGGTGGCCACGTGCCCGAGGATCACGATCGAAGACGCCGCGAGAACCCTGACGACGGTTCCGACCGTCCCGAACGCCGATCGGAGGGTGCGCAGCTCGCGGGTGATCGCCGAACGGGCACGCGCGCTGACAGCCGCTGCGACGATCACTCCGATGCAGGCGACGGCGACCGCCAGAAGCACGGTGCTCACAGCGGGAGCGTAACCCGACATGCCGACCGACACCACCACGATCGTCGCGAGGGCGAGCTGCACGGTCTGCCCTGCCGCGCGCTCCGCGACCACCGCGCGCGATGCCTGAGAGACGCGGCTCACGGTTCGGCCGTGGTCGACCGCCCGGTGGATGTCGCCGATCACGCCACCGGGAAGGACGGTGTTCAGGAACTGCGACCGGTAATACGCAGATACCGACTCACCCCACCCCAGCGTGAGCCCGAGCCGCCGCGCGATGACACGCCACCGCCAGGCGGCAGCCGCGGTGGCTGACCGCACCGAGCGCGAACGCGATCGCCGCCGTGACCGGCGACACGGCAGCCAGACCTCGCAGGAACGGCTCGGTCCCCATGCTCAGGATGACCGCCAGGAGAATGACCGCGCCGGCTCCCGCCCGTGCAAGTCCTCGGAGGCGCGGCGAGGTGCGGAACCCCCACGTGGCCGCGCACGCACGATCGTGCTCATGATGGCCACGCGAGCAGGTCCTGGTGATGCACGACCACACGCAGCGTGCCGTCGGTCAGCTGCGCCTCGCGCCGTCGCACCCACTCGTCGGCCCACTCCTCGAGGGCCGGTCGCTCCTCGACTGCAGCTGAGACCCAGCCTTCCAGCCATTCGCTGACGAGCCGGCGCTCCGAGCCGTCCAGCCGCCAGGGCGATTCGTCGACCCGCACCGACCAGCCGGCAGCCCTGAAGAGTTCGCTCGCCGTCGCGACGGCATCCGGCCCGAGAAGACCACGTCCCGCGGTCGTGCGTCGCTGATGATCGTTGAACGCGGACTCGAAGACGCGGTCGCCCGGATCGACCGGCTCGAATTCCACCCGCCCGGTCACGGTCAGCGAGAACAGCGCGGGAGCTCGCGCTGCCACGCATGCTCGGACGACGGCCTCCGCCTCGGCACGAGTGAGCACGTCGAGCAGCGCCGACATGGTGATGAGAGATGCTCCGGCGAGATCGCCGTCGCGCAGCTGCCCGACGTCTCTCACGCTTGTGTGGACCGCGGTCGGGTGGCCGGTCGAGTCCGAGGCGCGCTGCACGGCGTGGTCGAGGAGCGCATGATTCCAGTCGTGGAGCACCCAGGTCTGAGGTCCGGGCAGGAGCGGGGCGAGCCATCGCATCATCGACCCGGTGCCGCTGCCCAGATCGTGGACGACGACGGGGGCAGGGGTCATCCGCGCCGCTCTGCGCGCGAGCGCCCGCGACCGCGACCTCGCGTCGGCTTCCTCGCGCAGGCTCAGCCACTCCACCGAGACCGGGATGACGTCGCTCATCGCACACCCGCCAGCGCCGACGCGATCCGCTCGGCAGTGTCGCTCCAGTGGGGGAGACTCGCCCGCCCCCGCCGCGCGGCATCCTTCAACCGCTCCCGAAGCGCGGGATCCGACATCCATCGGCGCAGCGCGTCGGTCAGAGCTCGTGGCTGATCCGGTGGCACGAGGACAGCGGCGCGCGACTGGACGGTCTGCGGGATCCCGCCCACGTCGCTGGCGACGACCGGGATGCCGCGCCGCAGCGCGTCCGCGATGGCCATGCCGTAGCTCTCCACGCGCGACGGCGCCACCAGGAGGTCCGTCCGCTGATAGGCACGGTCGAGCTCGTCCTCGGTGAGCGCGCCCGTCAGCGTGACGCGGTCGCCGATGTCGGCCTCGGCCGCGAGTGTCGCAACGCGATCCGCGTAGTCGGGACAGGCGTCCAGCGATCCGGCGATCGTGCAGGTCCAGTCCGCGTCGCCGTCGAGCAGAGCCAGCGCCTCGATCAGGACGTCCTGCCCCTTGTGCGGTGCGACGACCCCGACGCACAGGAGTGCCCCGCCGGCGGGTGTTCCGGTCGCAACAGGCGCATCGGCCGACCCCGGGTTCGCCACCACGACCCGGTCGGGCGGAACGACATCGCGTCGCGCCAGCTCGGCGCGAGTCCACTGGCTGGTTGCGATCACGAGTCGCGCGCTTCGAAGGGCGCGATGTTCGCCCTCGACCACCTGCGGATCCGCGCCGGGAAAGGCCGCCGACACCATGTGTGCGAGCACGACGATGCGCAGGCGGTCCGCCGCGGCCTCGACCGCTCCGGGCGAGCGGCCTGCGATCAGGCCGTCGACGAGCGCCAGCGCACCCGCCGGCAGACGCGAGAGAACGCCGTCGGCGGGGGAGTCGGCATCCGGGTCGACCTGCCACGTCTGCACGTCCCAGCCGATCGCGGCCAACCCGTCCCTCACGTGGCGGTCGAAGACGTTGCCCCCGGTCGCGCGGCCGGGATCGTCGATGCCCTCCGGCACCACGAAATGCACGATGTGCGCTTCGGGCCCCGTCACAGCGTCACCTCGTACGACGCCCACGCCACGTGCGACTCGTGCAGTGTGACGGCGATCGCGGTGAGCTGAGCGCCGCCTGGACCGAGTCCGCCGTCGCGCGCGACCGCCGCAAGCCGATCGGCGATCGCACTGCACAGCCGCTCGGTGGTCGTATTGATCCCCGCGAACTCCGGCAGCTCATCCAGATTGCGGTACGAGAAGGACGAGAGGATGCCGCGCAGCGCGTCCGTCGCGCGTCCGATGTCGACGACCACGCCGTCATCGTCGAGCGCCGTCGATCGGAAGGTCGCGTCGACCAGGAAGGTCGCCCCGTGGAGCCGCTGCGCGGGCCCGAAGACCTCACCGGTCAGGCTGTGCGCGATCATGATGTGGTCGCGCACGGTGACGGAGTACGTCATTCGGCATCCTTCCAGTCGATCGTGTGGCACAGTCCCGGCGAGGATCCATCCGCAACGGCCGCCATGACAGCGGGCAGGTCCCGCCACGAAGAATCGTCGGTGAGCAGTGCGTCGAACGCGGGGTCCTGCAGCAATCTGAGCGCGAGACCGAGTCTGTCCCCCGCGCTTCGGCTTCCCCGCCGCCGGGGGGAGACCATGCCCGACCTGGCTCGAGCGGATCGTCAGGCGCCGCGAGTGGAAGTCACCGCCGAGGTCCAGGCGTACAGGGCGGTCGCCGAACCAGCTCGCCACGATGATCTCGCCCTCGGTGGCGCTCGCCTGGAGGGCGAACTGAAGCCCGCCCTCGGAGCCGCTCGCATCCACCACGATGTCCCGCTGCAGCGCCGCATCCTCCGGGTGCGCGTAAGCGACGCCGAGCAGTTCGCACACGGAGGCCTTCGAGCGATCCACGTCGACCACCATGACGTCGGCTCCGGGGATGCCGCGCGCGAGCCGCGCCACCGCGCAGCCGATCATCCCCGCGCCGATGACGGTGATGCGATCGCCCACAAGCGGCGCCGCATCCCACAGCACGTTCACGGCAGTCTCGACCGCGCCGGCGAGCACGGCCCTGCGGGTCGGAACGCCCTCGGGCACCACCTCGACAGCGGATTCGGGCACCACGAACGCCGATTGATGCGGAAACAGCGTGAACACCGTGCGGCCCTGCAGATGCGGACGGGCCGCTCTCGACCACACCGACGTTCAGATACCCGTACTTGACCGGCCCCGGAAAGTCGCCGTCCTGGAACGGAGCGCGCATCCGATCGCGCTCACCAGGGGGAACCTCTCCGCGGAAGACCGTCGTCTCGGTGCCGCGGCTGATGCCCGTGTGAACGCGTGCGCACCAGCACCTCGCCGGGTTCGGGATCCCGAACGTCCTCGGCCCGGAGCACCCCCGAATGCGGCCGTTCGACCCAGAACGCCGTGGCCCGGCTCACCATCGTGTGCTCCGACGGTGAACCTTCGGGCGCGCGGTGAACGTGTCATGAGTGGTACCCATGAAGAGAAAACGAGTCGCACAGTGCAAAAGGTTCAACTCGCTCCGCTCTGGTCGGTCGTCGTCGGGGCCGTCGGACTGGCCGCGATCGGCTTGTTCAGCGTGCTCTCGATCGCCGGCTGGTGCGCCGGACTCCTCTACCTTGTCTGCTCGAACGCTCTGCTGACCAGTGGGTTGCGCCGGCGGGAATCAACGCGATTCGGTCCCGCGAATGCGGTGACGGCGGTGCGCTCGACACTTGTCGGGCTCGTCACCGCGCTGGTCGCGACATCCTTCACCATGCCGATCTCGGTGCCGCTGCTGATCGGGTTGACCACCGCAGCGCTCGCACTGGATGCCGTCGACGGCTGGATCGCGCGTCGGACGCAGACCATCACCGAGCTCGGTGCGCGCTTCGACATGGAAGTGGATGCCTTCCTGCTCCTCGTCCTCAGCTTCTACGTCGCCCAGGAGCTGGGGTGGTGGGTGCTCTCGGTCGGACTGCTGCGCTACGCGTTCGTCGCCGCAGGCTGGGTGCTGCCGTGGATGACGGCGACCCTGCCGCCCCGGTACTGGCGCAAGGTCGTCACCGCCGCAGCCGGGATCGGTCTGACGATCGCCGCGTCCGGGCTGCTGCCGTCGTGGGCGGGCCTCGGCGTGACGCTTCTCGCGCTGGGGCTGCTGATCGAGTCCTTCGGCCGCGACGTCATCTGGCTCTTTCGTCGGCGGCGCAGCCTTCAGCTAGCCGACGACGCGAGGGCACTTCGCCCATGGATGTCCCCCGGGATCGGCGGAGACGCAGGTCGTTGACGACGCTCGCTGTGGAAGAGGAGGCTGAGCGGGGTGCTGCCGTGTCGCAGCGACATCCGTGATCTTGGGCATGACAGCGCCAGAGGGTCGCACCGCCAGAGGCGGCGCGGGGGGAGCTCGTCACACAGGAGGGAATGCGGATATGGGTAAGAGACGAGCGGCACTTCTCGCCGCGATCATGACGGCTGCACTGGTGCCGGCGGTGCTCCTGCCGGCGGCTGCGAGCGGAGCCCCGCCGGGCTCGACGCCCGAGCCGGTCGCCGAGGTGCTCGCCACCGGGCTGGCCGGTCCGATCGGCAGCACCATCGGGCCTGACGGCGCACTATACGTCGCCGACAGGGCCGGCGGCCAGGTGGTGCGAGTCGACACGACCACCGGGGCGACCTCGCCGTTCGTGACCGGTCTGCCGGTGACCGGCGGGGGTGGTGTGTTCGACGTCGCCTTCATCGGCGACACGGCATATCTGCTCTTCACCGGGGTTGGACCGGAGTTCGGCGGGACGGACATCGGTGGCATCTATCGGGTGGACGACATCGACGACATCACGCTCATCGCCGACACCGCGACGTGGTCGATCGACAACCCACCCGATGCCGATTACTTCGTGGCGAGCGGCGTGCAGTACGCGTTCGTGCCGTTCGACGACGGATTCCTCGTCACCGACGGCCACCACAACCGGCTGCTGTTCGCCGACCTCGACGGCGAGATCAGCGAGGTGGCGCAGTTCGGCAACATCGTGCCGACGGGACTGCAGGTCGACCGCTCGAAGATCTACATGGCTGAGGCGGGGCCGATCCCACACGACCCGGCCACCGGCAGGGTCGTCGCACTCGGCGCGAAGCATCCCGTCGAACGCGCCGTGGCATCGGGCTACAGCCTGATCGTGGACGTCGAGGCGGCGTCATGCGGTCTCTACGCGCTGTCGCAGGGCGACTCACCCGGAATGGTCGAGGCCGGCTCACCGGGTCTTCCCGACAGCGGGGAGCTTCTGCGCGTGAACGGCAACGGCACGTTCACGGTCATCGTCGATGAGCTCGACCGGCCCACATCGCTCTCGTTCGTCGGTGACACCGCGTACATCGTGACGCTCGGGGGCGAGGTGCTCACCGTGGCCGACGTTGCGCCCGACCGCCACGGCATGTGGGGCGGCTGCGGAGGCATGGGCCAGGGCTGAGGAACCGACGCGAGTACCGACACGGATCTGATGCTCCTCCGCCGGCTCGTGCGGGGGAAGCATCGGATGCCGCGTCAGTGCTCGCGCGGTGACCAAGACGGGGCGCTGATTGCAGCGGTTGCCGCATTCAGCGCGGGGGACTGTTCTTTCGCTTGTACTTTGGTGCTGTGACGAGCGCACCAGGTGGTCGGCGGAACTTCATCGCCGCGGCCACCGAGAGCGTGAGCTTCGGGGTCGCAAACCACCTGACCGCTGCGGCTGTGGTGCTCCCGTTCATCTGCGTCGCCTTCGGCGGCAGTGCATTCGCTGCTGCACTGATCTTCCCTGTCTTCACGGCCGCCACTCTCCTCGGGGCGGTGGTGGCACCCCGCGTGCTGGGGCTGCGCCCCGTTGCGAGGTCGCTGGCGCTCATCTTGACTTTGATAGCGATGGTGTTCGCGATCACCGGGGTGGGCATCTTGGTGGTCAGCCCCGAGTGGCTCAACGCCCTCTGGATCGTCGCGGCTGTTGTCGGCCTGCTCTCGGGGATCGCGTCGATCGCTGTGGTGGAGGTGATGTCTTCTTCGCTGGCGACGTCGGAGAAGGCGGCTCTCAGTGTCGTGCAGAGCACAGGTGGCGCGGTGCTGACTCTGGTGATCACGATCGTCCTGGGTCTGTTCTTCCTGGATCCCAATGGGAAGGACGCCCACATAGCGCTTCTGTGGATCGGGATCGTCGCGATGCTCGTCGCAGCGCTCTCCCTGCTCCGCATCCGCCCGAACGGGTCCGATGCGGTGATCAAGCAGCACTCGATCAGCATCCTCGACGCATTGCGGTCGCGACCGGATCGGAAGAACCCCTGGGTTCGGGAGTTTCTGATCACCCAGGTGCTGTTCCTGTCCATCGCTTTGGGAACGAGCTTCTACAGCGTCCACGGCGCCACCCTGCATGGGCAGAAATCCGAGGCGCTCCATTACATCGTCGCCGTCACCGCGGTGGGCAGTCTCCTGTTCACTGCGCTGTGGACGCTGAGTCGGCACAAGGCCACGATTCGCGGGCTTCTGCTGACGGCAGCGGCTCTCGGCGTCTTCGCCGCGGTCGCGGCGCTGGTCGCGGACTACAGCGGTGCTGAAGCGCTGCCGATCCTGAGCGGCGTGGTGATCGTCTTCGCGGCAGCCGGCGGCGCGGCGACGTCGAGCACGCGGTCGACCTGGATGTACCACAACCTCGGACATGACAACGACACCGAGATCATCATCTTCTGTCAGATCGTGTTGGGGGTCACCGCTACCGCGGTCGGGCTGGGCCTGAGTCTGCTCGCCCGCCTCGACACTGTGGCGCCCGCGTGGGTGATGCTCATCCTGTCGGGCTATGCGCTCTTCCACGCTCGACGCGGTCCCCGCGTGCGCATACTGGACACGCGCCCGGGTCATGAGCACAGCAATCACGGACGCCACTTCGGTGGCTTCCACTGGTGACGGAGCCCTGCTTCAGCGGCCCGAAGCGACGGCCCTGAGGAGTCTCAGTAGCTGTCAGGGGCCCCCGCGCCAGTGATCGATCCGATGGGAGTCGGGCGCGAACCCGTGATGGACCCCGTAGAGGACCGCTTGCGTGCGACTGGTCGCACCGATCTTGCGGTAGACGGACCTGATGTAGGACTTGACCGTGTTGGGGCTGAGGTAGGTGAGGCGGGCGACGTCGGCGTTGCTCATGCCCTGCGTGATCAGGGCGAGGATCTCGGACTCGCGATCGGTGATCCCCTCGAGCCGGCCCGGCCAGTCGAGCCCGGGTGCGCTCGGCGCCCGGCCGCCCTGGTCGCTGATCACCGTCTCGCCGGCATGGACGGCCTCGATGGCCGCCACCAGCTGCGCTGCGGTGAGCGTCTTGGACAGATAGCCGTGAACTCCGAGCCGGCGCGCGGACTCGATGAGCTCAGGCTGGAAGTTCCAGGTGTAGACGACGACACGACGCGCTCGCGGGTTGCTGATCAGTTCCGCGATCTGCTCGTGGTCGGACTCCGGCTGCGCGAATGAGTCGTAGAGCACGATGTCGACGGTGTCGCTCATCGGCGCGTTCGCGTCTATCTCCGCCACCACGACCCGATCGCGGTACTCGTCGAACAGGTGCGCCAGTCCCTTCAGGACGACGTCGTAGTCGTCCACGAGCGCCACGGTGATCGGTCGATTGGACGAGGCCATGTCTGAGCTTTTCACCCCCAGGGGTGTGCCGCCACACCCTGAGGGGTGGTTGCCTCAGGTGTCGCCAGTTCATGGCGGTGCTCGGCCCGCCAAACAGGTGCAGCCGAGAACAGGCGCCGCAGGGCGTTCACAGAAGGAGCACATCATGCTCGGTCTCATCATCAGCATCATCGTCATCGGCCTCATCGCCGGACTCATCGCGCGCGCCGTCATTCCCGGCAAGCAGAGCATGAGCATCCTCATGACGATCGTCCTCGGCATCGTGGGCTCGTTCGTCGGAGGGTTCCTCGGCTATCTGCTGTTCCAGAAGGATGCGACTGACGGCTTCTTCCAGCCCGCCGGCATCATCGGGTCCATCATCGGCGCGATCATCGTGCTGCTCATCTACGGCTTCGTCAAGGGTCGCAGCACCCCCGCCCGTCGCCGCTCCTAGGATCGGTCACGATGGTCAGCTCGCGACCAAGGAGAACATCATGACACCGCATTCTTGCCTCTGTTTCGGGGCGTTCCTCATGACCAGCGCGAAGGGTGCTGCGCGGGCGGCTCAGGATTCGACGGTGTTCCGGGTGGTGGCTCGGGTCGGGTATGTGGTGTTGGGGGTGCTGCATATCGTGATCGGGGTGATCGCGATCTCGTTCGTGACCGGTGGGGGTGGCGGTGAGGCGGATCAGGGTGGTGCGATGGAGCAGATCGCGGACGCCCCGTTGGGGGTGCTGCTGCTCTGGCTGATCGTGCTGGGCCTTCTCGCCCTGGCGGTCTGGCAGGTCGCGGAGGCGTTCCTGGAACGCAACCCGGATCCGAAGAAGAAGTGGGGGTACCGGGCGAAGTACCTCGGCACCGCGGTCGCGTACCTGGGGATCGCGTTCACCGCGCTGGTCTACGCCCTGGGCGGGCAGTCCGATTCGTCCCAGTCGTCGCAGTCGTTCAGCGCGCAGCTGATGTCCACCCCGGGCGGGATCGTGCTGCTGGTCCTGTTCGGGCTGCTGATCGCCGGGATCGGGGTCGCGTTCATCATCCGCGGGATCACCCGGGCGTTCAAGAAGCACCTGGACCTGCCGCCGGACCCGGCCGGGTCCGGGATCGTCGCGTTCGGGGTGGTCGGGTACGTCGCCAAGGGCATCGCGATCGGGGTCACCGGTGTGCTGTTCGTGGTCGCCGCGCTCACCCACGACCCGGAGACCGCGGGCGGGCTGGACGCCGCGCTGCGCACCCTCGCCGGGCTCCCGTTCGGACCGATCATCCTCTGGATCGTCGGACTCGGCCTGATCCTCTACGGACTGTTCTGCTTCGCCCGCGCCCGCTACGCCAGAATGTGAACCAACACCGGCCACGCGCGCTGCGGAGTCACAGCCGTGCGATACCCGCACCCACGATGACGACGCCGATGAAGATCAGGATGATGTTCGTCACGGCCTCGCCGTGCGCGTCGAGCCACTCGCGTGCGCGCACGAGTCGGGGTTCCATGCGGGCGGGCGCCGCAAGCGTGGCGATGATCGGCACGGCTACAGTCGACGCGCCGATGACGGTGTAGACGACGATCGCGAACACCGCGTCGCTCACCGACTCCGCGTCCCCGCGGATCGTGAGCCCCGCCGCGATCGCCAGGAGGAGCCCCTTCGGCCGCAGATTGAGGAGCAGCGCGACTCCGAGCGACTGCCACGGTCCGATGGACTCGAGGGAGCCCAGCCATTTCGGCAGCTGTGGGGGGTTCAGGCGCGCACGTCGCCACGAGGCGATCGCGAGCACGATCAGGGCTACGCCGACGATGATCGCGAGCACTCCCAGGGCGGTGTCGGCCTGTCGCCGCGTGCGGCCGACGGGGATCGCCTGCGCGGCAAGCGACGCGAGCGTCACGGTGGCGAAGATGCCCAGCACCCACCCGATCAGGAACGGCGCGGCGGACCGGGAGCGGCTGGGGGAGAGCAGGAGGATGATCGTCGCGGTGATCGGCACCGAGCTGATGGCGACTGCCAGCGCGATCGGAAGGATGTGGCCGATGACCGGCATGCGGCATCCTCCTCAACGGGCGGAGCCCGGTAGGCGCGAGCGTGCGTGATCCCACCGTCCTCCCTGCATCCAGGTTTAGCATCATCCGTTCTGTGTGATTGGTCCGTGCTCGATCCGGCGTCTGCAATCACGCGAGGAGGGTGATGCCCCTGCGACGTCAGACGCAATACTGTGCAAACGCACCCTCGCGCTCACCGACGCGCGCCCGGTGTCCGCGCCGGGTGGATGGCCGACATCCGACGAGCAGGAGAGCGACACACGAGGTCACGCTGGGCGATCAGCTGAGAAGGGTTATCCCATGAGCGAACCATCGGATGTCGATCCCACGCGCAGGCAGCGCACCCCCGCACCTCCCAGTCCGGTGGCAGACCCCGCGCTCTCCGGCCACCGACCTGGAAACGCGCCCGAGCCTGGCGCGCCGCGGCATCCTGGCGATCATCGACCATCCGCTCATTGTCGCTTTCGTCGCGACCCTCGGAGTGCTGGGCGCTCTTCTCCTCGGTTCGGCGCTCGGCTCGATCGCGACGATCCTGATCTACATCATCCTGGCCCTGTTCATCGCCCTCGGACTGGATCCGGTCGTGCGGCGACTCGAGCGTGCCGGAATGAAGCGCGGTGCGGGTATCGCGACCGTATTCGCCGCTTTTGCGGTGCTGGTCGCGCTGTTCCTCATCTTCGTGCTGCCTCCGGTGCTCGCCCAGATCGTCGAGTTCGTGGTCTCCATCCCCGAGGCGATGATCGAGATACAGCAATCCGAGTGGTTCATCAGCCTCAAGGACGATCTTCAGGCGGCGGTGGGGTCGGGGCTCGATCAGATGTCGAGCTCGCTGTCGGATCCGCAGACCGTCGCGGCCATCGGCGGCGGTGCGCTGGCGGTGGGGCTCGGCGTGGTGAGTTTCATCTCAGCCAGCTTCATCGTGGTCGCACTGACGCTCTATTTCCTGGCCTCCCTGACCGGGATGAAGAACGCGCTCTACGCGCTGGCACCCGCCCACGATCGTCCGCAGCTGGCCGACATGACGGAGCGGATCACCGCGTCGGTGGGCGGCGCACTGATCGGGTCGGTCATCCTGTCATCCATCAATGCGAGCGTCGTCTTCGTACTCCACCTTCTGATCGGCCTGCCCTTCCCGGCGTTGATGGCACTCATCGCCTTCGTGATCACCCTGATCCCTCTGTTCGGCTCGGTGATCTTCTGGATCCTCGCCACGGGCATCGCGCTGTTCTCCAGCCCCTCGCAGGCATTGATCTTCGGCATCGCCTACCTCATCTACATCCAGCTCGAGTCGTATGTGGTCAGCCCGCGGGTGATGACCAAGGCCATCTCGATCCCCGCTGCGCTGGTGCTCATCGGCGCGCTGGTGGGCGGTGCCCTCGCGGGCGTTCTCGGCGTTCTGCTCGCCCTCCCGGTCATGGCGTCGCTGCTGCTGATCATCCGGGAGGTCGTCGTTCCGAAGCAGGATCTCAAGGTGTGAGCGTCCATCACGGCGCTGCCCTTTGCATCACACAGATAGGGTGACGCGCTCGCATCCCGCGCGGCGATAGCGTGCTCAGGCCGACACCGACTCAGGAGGCCCTTGTCATGACTGCCGATCGACACGCTCGCACGATGCTTCCGATCCCGGACCGTCCCTCGCCCGGCCTCACCACCTACGACGCGAAAGACCCCGACACGGCGTATCCGCCGATCGAGCCGCTGCTGCCGCCCGAAGGCGCACCGAACGTGCTCATCGTCCTCATCGACGACACCGGGTTCGGTGCGGCGAGCGCGTTCGGCGGCCCGTGCGCCACGCCCAACGCCGAGCGCCTGGCGGCCGGCGGTCTGAAGTACAACCGCTTCCACACGCACAGCGCTGTGCGCGCCGACGCGGGCGGCCATGCTGAGCGGCCGAAATCATCACTCGGTCGGAATGGGCAGCATCACCGAGACGGCGACCTCGGCGCCGGGCAACAGCTCGCTGCGCCCGAACACGAAGGCGCCGCTGGCGATGACGCTTGAAGCTCAACGGCTACTCGACGGCTCAGTTCGGCAAGTGCCACGAGGTGCCCGTGTGGCAGTCCTCCCCGATGGGGCCTTTCGACTCGTGGCCGTCCGGTGGAGGCGGCTTCGAGACGTTCTACGGCTTCATCGGCGGTGAGAACAACCAGTGGGAGCCCGCGCTGTACGACGGGACGACGCCGGTCGAGCCGCCCGCCACTCCCGAGGAGGGATACCACCTGACCGAAGACCTCGCCGATCACGCGGTCAGCTGGATCCGCACGCAGAAGGCGCTGATGCCCGACAAGCCGTTCTTCGTGTACTTCGCTCCGGGCGCCACGCACGCGCCCCACCACGTTCCTCAGGAGTGGGCGGACAAGTACAAGGGGCAGTTCGCAGAGGGCTGGGATGTGCAGCGGGAGCGCACCTTCGCGCGTCAGAAGGAACTCGGGGTGATCCCCGCCGACGCCGAGCTGACTCCGCGCCACGCGGAGATCCCCGCGTGGGACGAGATGCCCGACGAGCTGAAGCCCGTCCTCGAGCGCGAGATGGAAGTGTATGCGGGGTTCCTCGAGCACACGGACTTCCACGTGGGTCGGGTGATCGACGCGATCGAAGATCTCGGCGTGCTCGAGAACACGCTCATCTACTACATCATCGGCGACAACGGAGCATCGGCCGAGGGCACCCTCAACGGCGCCTTCAACGAGATGGCCAACTTCAACGGCATGGCCGCTCTGGAGACCCCGGAGTTCATGATCTCGAAGATCGACGAGCTCGGGTTCGCCCACGTCCTACAACCACTACGCGGTCGGCTGGGCCTGGGCGATGAACGCGCCGCTGCAGTGGACGAAGCAGGTGGCCTCGCACTGGGGCGGCACGCGCAACGGCACGATCGTGCATTGGCCTCGAGGCATCGACGACAGCGGCGGGCAGCGCAGTCAATTCACCCATGTGATCGACGTCGCGCCCACGATCCTCGAGGCCGCGGGACTGCCGGAGCCGACCATGGTCAACGGCGTCCAGCAGTCGCCCATGGAGGGCACGAGCATGCTCTACACGCTCAACGATCCGGATGCCGCGGAACGCCACGATCTGCAGTACTTCGAGATGTTCGGCAACCGGGGGATCTACTACAAGGGCTGGAGCGCGGTCACGAAGCACCGCACCCCGTGGGAGATGGTCGGAGGCAACTGTGCCCGCGTTCGACGACGACGTGTGGGAGCTCTACGACGGCAACTCCGACTTCAGCCAGAGCCGCAACCTCGCCGCCGAGCATCCTGAGAAGCTCCATGAGCTGCAGAGGCTGTGGCTGATCGAGGCGGTCAAGTACAACGTGCTGCCCATCGACGACCGCACGGCTGACAGGCTCAATCCTGAGATCGCCGGTCGCCCGACCCTGATCCACGGAAACAGCCAGCTGCTGTTCGCGGGTATGGGCCGGCTGTCCGAGAACAGCGTCGTCAGCATCAAGAACAAGTCGTTCTCGGTCACCGCCGAGGTCGAGGTGCCCGAGAAGGGCGCGGAGGGCGTGGTCATCGCCCAAGGCGGCCGCTTCGGAGGATGGAGCCTCTACTTCGTCGCCGGCAAGGCGACGTTCGTCTACAACGTGCTCGGCATCCATCTGTTCTCGACCGTCGCGGATTCAGTGCTGGGGGCGGGAAAGCACCAGGTGCGGATGGAGTTCGCCTACGACGGCGGCGGGCTTGCCAAAGGCGGCGGCGTGACTCTTTACTACGACGGCAACGCCGTCGGCACCGGCCGGGTCGGCGCGACACAGGCGATGGTCTTCTCGGCCGATGAGACGACGGATGTCGGGTACGAGTCAGGCACTCCGGTCAGTCCGGACTACACCGCGCAGAGCAGTCGGTTCACCGGCAAGATCCAGTGGGTGCAGATCGACACCGGCGACGACGATCACGACCACCTCATCGATCCCGATGAGCGACTGCGCATCGCGATGGCGAGGCAGTAGCCGACTCAGCGTTTCCGTCTCGTCGGACGTCGACGCTAGCGCGGCACCTCGAGAGCGTCGTCGGCGACCCAGGAGGCGAGCAGCCGGAGCCGCTCGGCCGAGGGCGAGCCGGGCTCTGCCGTGTAGATCAGAAGGACCTGGCCGGGTTCGGCGGTGATGGCGAGCTCTTCGTAGGCGAGGGTGACCTCGCCGACGATCGGATGGCGGAAGCGCTTCGTTCCGGCACCGTGGGTCCGCACGTCGTGCGCGCCCCACAGTCGTCGGAAGGTGTCGCTGCGGGTCGAGAGTTCGCCGACAAGGTCTTGGAGCTCCTTGTCGTGCGGGTCGCGGCCGGCTTCGGAGCGCATGATCGCGACGCACATCTCGGCGAACAGCTCCCAGTCCGGGTAGAAGTCGCGAGAGGCGGGATCGAGGAACTGGAATCGCGCGAGGTTCGGCGTGCGGCCGCCGTCGCCGATGAGGGGTGAGTAGAACGCGCGGCCGAGTGCGTTGGTGGCAAGCAGGTCCTGGTGCTGATCGCGCACGAACGCGATGCCGTCGGTGATCGCCGACAGAGCCCACTGCAGACTCGGACGCGGCGTCGGGGATTTCGCCGCACGCCTGCGGGGTCGACCGGAGACGGGGATGCCGTCGGCAGCGCGCGCGAGATCGAACAGGTGCGCCCGCTCGGTGTCATCCAGCTGCAGAGCCCGCGAGATCGCCTCGAGGACGGAGGCGGATGCGCCGGCGATCGCTCCGCGCTCGAGCTTGGCGTAGTACTCGACGCTCACACCCGCCAGGGTGGCTACCTCGGTGCGGCGCAGTCCGGCGACGCGCCGGTTCGACCCGCCGGGGAAGCCCGCGGCATCCGGTGTCAGCTTCGCGCGCCGCGACATGAGGAACTCGCGCACCTCGGCTCGGTTGTCCATGCGGCCATCGTAGGTCGGTGGCCGCGGCGCTGGGGTTCCTTGCCGGTACACCTCTCATCAGGAACTCCCTCGTTGCGAGGTGACCCGGTTGGCTGAGTGTCATGCCCGCCCCATCCCTTCCCTCCCCGCCCGCGGTCGGCAGACTCGTTCCCGCCCTGCTTCTGCTGCTCACGGTGTTCGGCCCGATCTCGATGGACCTCTACCTGCCCGTGCTGCCGGCACTGACTCTCGAACTGGATGCCGCGACTTCCGTCGCGCAGCTGACCGTGACCGCCTGCTTGATCGGTCTCGCGCTGGGGCAGCTGATCGCCGGGCCGCTCTCCGACCGCTTCGGCCGTCGGATGCCGCTGCTGATCGGGCTGGTGGCGTACGTCTTGACCTCGGTCCTCTGCGCTGCGAGTCCGAGCATCGAGATGCTGATCCTCGCGCGCTTCGTCCAGGGGCTCGCCGGGGGAGTCGGGATCGTCATCGCTCAGGCTGCCGGGCGCGATCTGTACTCCGGTGGTGCGCTGATCCGGTTCTACGGTCGCCTCACCGTCCTCGCCGGGCTGGCCGCGATCGTCGGTCCGCTGGTCGGCGGGCTGTTGGCGGCCATCGCGGACTGGCGCGGGCTCTTCCTCTTCCTCGCGGCGCTCGGGGCCGGCATCCTGCTGGTGACCCTGCTCGGCTTCCGCGAGACGCTGCCGGCGAATCGCCGCACGTCGGGAGGCTTCGGCCAGACCGTTCGCGACTTCCGGCTGCTGCTCGCGGACCGGGGCTTCGTCGGAGCCGTGCTCGTCACGGGGTTCGCGAACGCCGCCGTCTTCGCCTATCTCGCCGGCGCGACGTACGTCCTGCAGGGCATCTACGGTCTCTCGCCACAGCAGTACGCACTCGCGTTCGGACTCAACTCGGCCGGATTCATGGTCTTCGGCTTCCTCGCCGCCCGAACCTCGGAGCGGTGGAGTCTGCGGGGAACGCTCGTGGTGGGAATCGCGATGTGCGCGCTGGGTGCCGCCGGGCTGTTGTTGGCAGGACTCACCCCTGTGCCGGTGATGGCCGTCAACTTCTCGCTGTTCGTGATGGTCAGCGGCGTTGCCGTGACCACACCCCCGACCACGACCCTCGCACTCGCCGAGTACCCGCAGATCGCCGGCACAGCGTCGTCGCTGCTCGGGATGGCCCGCTTCGCCTTCGGCGCCGTCGCCGCACCGCTCGTCGGAGTCGCGGGGGCGGCGACCATCCTGCCGCTCGGCCTCGTCACGACCGCTTCGATCGTTCTGGCGACGGTCGCGTACGCGACTCTGGTCGCCCGTCAACGTCGGCGGACGCCGTCGTCGGCCACGTCGCCCGCGCTGGCCGAACGCAGCTGACCTGACCATCCCTGTCACCACCACACGAAGGAGAACCCCCATGCGCGGAGTCACGATGTACGCGCCCGGCGACGTCCGGGTCGAAGAACGCGAGATCCCGACCATCATCGAGCCGACCGACGCGATCATCCGTGTGAGCGCCTCGTGCATCTGCGGATCGGACCTGTGGCCCTACCGGGGCGCTGAACCCGTCGACCGCACCCCGATGGGGCACGAGTACGTCGGCGTGGTGACCGAGATCGGCAGCCAGGTCGACGAGATCAAGGTCGGCGACTTCGTCGTCGGATCGTTCTTCGCGTCCGACAACACGTGCGAGATCTGCCGGGCCGGCTACCAGACCCACTGCATCCACCGTCAGCCGGGAGCACCGACCGGCGCGCAGGCGCAGTACGCCCGCATCCCGCTCGCCGACGGCACCCTCGTCGCCACCCCCGGCCAGCCCGACGCCGATCTCATCCCGTCGCTGCTGGCCGCATCCGACGTGCTCGGCACCGGCTGGTTCGCCGCGGTCGCCGCCGAAGTGGGCCCCGGCAAGACCGTCGCCGTCGTCGGTGACGGTGCCGTGGGCCTCCTCGGCATCCTCGCGGCACGGGAGCTCGGGGCGGAGCGGATAATCGCCATGAGCCGCCACGCCGACCGGCAGGCCCTCGCTCGCGAGTTCGGCGCCACGGACATCGTCGAGGAGCGCGGCGATGCGGGTGTCGACAGGATCAAGGAGCTCACCGGCGGTCTCGGCGCGCACAGTGTGATCGAGGCCGTCGGCACGCAGGAGTCGATGATGCAGGCGATCCGGGCCACTCGCGCCCGGTGGGCACGTCGGATACGTCGGCGTCTCGCACGACGTCTCACTCGACGGTTTCGAGCTGTTCTTCTCGGGGGTGCACCTGCACGGCGGGCCGGCGCCCGTGCGTCGGTTCCTCCCCGAACTGATCCGATTGATCTGGGATCGCAGGATCCACCCCGGCAAGGTGTTCGACCTCACCCTGCCCCTCGACGAGGCGGCCGAGGGGTACCGGGCCATGGACGAGCGCCGCGCCACCAAGGTGCTGCTCACGACGGACTGAGATGATCGGCGGCTCGCGCACCTACAGCCACCGCCGCACCCGGGCGCGATAGGCGTCGTACTCGGCGCCGAACTTCGCGGAGAGGTAGCGCTCCTCGGGGAGGATGGCTCCCCACCAGAGCGCCAGGACTCCGACGGGCGTCAGTGCGAGCGCCCAGAAGGACGGCCACAGCAGCGCCAAGGCCACATCGAGCGCGATGAGTCCCAGATAGAGCGGGTTGCGGCTCACCCGGAACGGCCCCCGGTCAAGGATCGTGCTCGTCGAGCCGCCCGGCAAGAGGGCTGTTCCGTGATGGGCCATCAGCCACAGCGCCCACGTGTTCCAGCAGGCGAAGGCCACGATGAGCACCGTCGCGACGATCCGGCAGAGATCGACGGGCAGAGCGATGGGATCGCCCACGCCGGCGGTGATGCCCATCCCCACCAGCAGCGGCACACCCAGCGCCACGGGCGGCCAGATCCGATACGCCGGTGCGTCGGCCATGCCCGCAGTGTAGCCCTGGGCGGCGGCACTGCCATCGGCCGCCGCAACGCTGGTTCCGAGGGGTTTAGCACGTCTGGGCGATCCGTGCCATGGGCTTAGCGCTTCCTGCGGCAGTGCGTATCGTCCGGGGCATGGATGATGCCACCAATGCCCGCGCCGGACGCGATGAGATGACGGACGAGGAGAAGCGTCGCGACCAGCTGCTGGCCGCACCGGGAGCCGTCGAGAGCGATGCCGCACCTCGGATCGAGGTCAGCGAGCACGATGGCGTCACCCGGATAGACATCGCGCCGGACGCGGACGTGCGCCCGGGAAATCCCTACGAACCTGTCGAGGACGAGTAGCCCGCAACCGGCCGACACGAAGGCTGAGGCAACCCCATGTGGACGACCGTGGTGTTCGGAGCGGTGGCATCGAGCGCGTTGATCATCGGGGCTGCCATCGGCGTCCGGTTCGACCTTCCGAAGCGGCTGCTCGCGATGCTTCTCGCGTTCGCGGCCGGAGCGCTGATCACGGCGTTGAGCTTCGAACTGTTCGAGGACTCCTACGAGCGGGGTGGGATCTGGCTGGCGGCGATCGGCCTGTTCGCGGGTGCGGTCGTCTTCACGGTGCTGAGCGCGCTCCTGGACCGGTGGGCGCAGCCCGATTCCCACGTGAAACCCGCTGACGAATACCGGGGCAGTGCGAAGCTCGACACGGATGCCGCGGCCGCCGATCGCCCGGCGACCGCCGCGACCACTCGCGGCACCGCCGGGCTCGCGCTGCTGGCGGCGGTCACCCTCGACGGCGTTCCGGAGAACCTTGCGCTCGGCATCTCGTTGACGGAGGGCACAGGCGGAATCGCTCTTCTTGCCGCGATCTTCGTATCGAACCTGCCGGAGGCGCTGGTCGGCGCCGCGTCGATGAGGGAGCAGGGCCGCTCGGCGCGGCAGGTCCTCGGCCTGTGGACCGTGTGCGCCGTGCTGCTCACGGTCGCCGTCGTCGCGGGCGCCGCCTTCCTGGCCGGCAGCGACCCGGCGGTCGTCTCGCTGCCCCTCGCGTTCGCGGCGGGTGCGGTCATCGCGTCCCTCGCCGACACGCTGATGCCCGAGGCGTTCGAGCACGGCGGTCCCGCGGTCGCGCTCAGTACCGCCGCGGGGTTCGTCCTGTCCTTCGTGCTGTCGCTGGCGTGAGGGCTGTGGAGGTCACGCTACGCTCAGCGCCGCTGCTCGAGAGCCTGCAGAGCATCCTCGAAGATCAGCGTCTGCGTGGATTCGACGGCCCGGTCGTATCGTGATCCGGCAAGGGCGACGAAGACGGCTCCGGCCACGTCTATGAAGCCGATGGTCTCGTTGCGCAGCTTGACCTCGTAGCGCGCGGGATCGATCAAGGACCACTGGATCTCGGACGAGGCAGGCGCGGCGCTCGCCGGTCGGCGGGTAGGAAGCTGCTTGAGCGCCTCGGGCTCAGCGGATCGCGGAAGAGTTCGCTTGCGGCGCCGCGCGCGCGGCATGTCCACAGTCACGGTGCACCTCCTCGTCGGACCGATACCTCAACCCTCGTGCGAAAGTCGACATTGAAAGACAGGCTTGACTGCTCGCCCGGTTTCGGCTACTTGTTCGGCGCGGTCGAGCTTCGCAGCGGATGTCAACCCCCGCGCGCGCGAGAGCGCGGCTGTCTAGCGTCTTGCTGACCGGGTAGTCGCCCACGACCACCCCGACCTGGAGGCGTCCCAATGAGTCGCGATCAGTCGAACCAGCAGAACACGCACGGCGTTCCGGATCAGAATCCGGAGGCCGACACCGCATCGGGCGGAGCGCCCGAGGAGCCCGACACCACCGCCGACCACCACCGCGCCGGCGACGAGCCAGCCGACTAGCGACTGCGCCGAAGCGGCGTGCTCGAGGCTCAATCTCGGGGTGAGAGGTCGGGCCGTTCTCGGGCGCCGAAGTCGTGTCGCAGCGCGCTCAGCGCGGCCAGCCACCCGCCCAGTCCATGCACACCCGGGCCGGGCGACACGGAAGCGGATGCCAGATAGACGCCCGGAATCGGCGTGCGCCACGGGTCTGTGCTGAGAACCGGCCTGCGGAGCAGCTGCATCAGCGACGGCGCACCCGCCGCGATGTCCCCCTCGACGTAGTTCGGGTTGTGGTGCTCGACGTCCAGCGCGTTGCGCGAGCTCGTGCGCGAGGATCGTGTCCCGGAATCCGGGGGCGAACCGTTCGATCTGACCGATCACCGCCTCCCGGCGATCGGCAGTCGAACCCGGCGGGAACGTGCGTGTACGCCCAGAGCGTGTGACGGCCCTCGGGTGCGCGGCCGGCG
This sequence comes from uncultured Actinomycetota bacterium, assembly GCA_963717585.1. Lineage (GTDB taxonomy): Bacteria > Actinomycetota > Actinomycetes > Actinomycetales > Microbacteriaceae > Microbacterium. Next base: position 40,744 of record CAVQWI010000012.1, read on the forward strand.
TCGAAGAGCGACTGCTGTGCCACGAGCACATAGGGGCGCTCGGGGAGGCGCCCTCGGTTGACTTCGTTCTCCGCGGCGGCGACCTCCTGCCGAGTGCCGCCGACGTGCACTGTGCCTGCCCGGCGAAGCTCTGCATTCGTCCACGGCACCGGGTCGCTCAGTGCGAAGTCCACCTTCGCGACTGCGCCTCCATAGCGGAACCGTTCCATCGCGCGGCGGTATCGCCGCGGCATCGAGGAGCCCGCCATCCGGACGAACGCGCGAGGAGTGACGTCGAGCAGCGTCACGGATGCTCTCGGCAGCTCCTCGAGAGAGGTCACCTCATGGTCCGTGATCACTTCGCCGCCGTGCGCGCGAAGGTCGTCGATCATCGCGTCGATGATGGATTGGCTTCCTCCGACCGGGATGGGCCACCCGCGCGCGTGAGCGTATGCGCCGAGGAGCAGCCCGGCTCCCGCGGCGGCGATGCTGGGCTGCGGAAGGATCGTGTGCGCGGCTACACCGGTGAGCATCGCGGGCGCCACGTCTTCGCGGAACCGCGCGTTCCAGGCGAGGCTTCCCTGCTCGAGCGACCGCACCCCGAATGCGATCGCCAGCAGCGGGTCCGGCGGCAGTCGCAGCAGGGTCGAACCGGTGAAGTCGGCGACGCCGCCCGCCTTGCGAACCAGCGGCTTCATGAGCCGTCGGTAGGCCGGTCCGTCGGCGCCCAGCTGGTCGGCGGTGCGGGCGAGGTCCCGATACGCGATGCCCGCCCGGCCTCCGTCGAGCGGTTGGCCGAAGGAGATCTCCGGGGTGATGAACTCCACCCGGTGCTGGAGCCCGAACTCGCGGAAGAAGCGCGACTCGAACGCCATCGGGTGAACCGCCGAGCAGACGTCATGCCGGAAGCCGGGCAGGGTCAGCTCGCGCGTCGCAGATCCGCCTCCCGGCTGATCGGCGCGTTCGTACACCCGGACCCGCAGGCCCGCCCGCGCCAGAGTCACCGCGGCGGCGAGGCCGTTGGGCCCGGCACCCACGATGACGGCATCCAGAACAGCGCCCCTCGTATGACCTCGGCTCGCACTCACCTCATGACGACCCGTCGTCGTCGCGGATCTCCTGATCGGCCGTCGTCGGCTGCGACGACTCGGCCATCCCCTCGGCCAGGTACGCGAGCCGGTGCAGCGTCTCGGTATTGCGCCAGTGCAGACCCAGATCCAGCAGCGGTGCCGGGATGAAGCGCCCCGGACCCGCGACCGCATGCTCCTGGATGCGCACCACGCTCGCGCGTCCGCGCGGCTTCACATCGATCGTCACGCGTGCCTCACCGATGGGCCACCCCTTGGCGCGCACCACCATCCGACGCGGCGGCTCGTACACCTCGACGACCGTCACATCATCGATGAGCGCCGGCCAGGCGCCGAACGAGTGGTGCAGGCGCGAACCGGCCTGCGGCCACGCCTCCTCCACTTCGCGCATGCGCGAGGCACCGACCACCCAGCACGGATACAGCCAGCCGTCCGCCAATACGCGGAAGACGTCGTCGGGGGTGCACCGCAGCACCCGCACGTTTCTGGACACCGGTGCCTCCGTCCTCTGCTGCCGATCGATTGCGGTCGCCGATCCACCCCATCCTGAGGGGTCGGACGCACCGGCCGTCTGGGGATTGACAAACCTGCTCCGCGCCGCCGACGCCTCTAGGAAGCCCGCCGCGCGGCATCCTCTCGCTGCATCCGGTCGCGGATGCCGCCCTCCACGGTGACGCCCTCGTCGATGGGCTCGTAGATCGCACCGGTCGTGGGTTCGACGGGCGCGCCTTTCTGCGACTCGGCGTCGGCGACCTTCGCCGAGACCCGGTCGGCGACGGCCGACACGATGCGATTCGCGACCCCGCCGACATGGGCCTTCACGCCGACGCGCTGCTCCTGCTGAGGGTCGACGCAGGCCGCGACGATCGCGTCGACGACGGGCCCGGGATCGTCCATCGTCGCCATGCGCAGCGTGTTGCCCGTGTAGTTCGCCGCGTGAGTCCAGAACGGCGTGTCGACGGCCCACGGCATGATCGTGCCGACTCGGATGCTGTCGTCCTCGCCGGCGAGGCGCAGTTCCTCGTTCAGGCACCGGCCGAAGGTCAGCACTGCGGCTTTGGATGCCGCGTACGACGACTGGTAGGCCAAGGGCACATCGCTCTCGACCGAGCCGACGTTGATCAGGACGCCCCCGCCCTGAGATCGGAACTGCCTCAGCGCGGCATGCGCGCCGTACATCAGGCCCTTGATGTTGACATCGATCACCCGGGCGTGATCCTCGACCGGAACGTCCCAGAAGCTGCCGAGGGCTCCGATCCCGACGTTGTTCACCCACACGTCGATCCGGCCGAAGCGGTCGAGCGCGGCTGCTGCCAGTCGCGCGATGTCGTCGGGGTCGCTCACGTCGGCCTCGACAGCCACGGCGACGCCGCCGGCCGAGGTGATCTGCGCGACCAGCTCATCGAGCACGGGTCGGCGGCGGGCCGCGACGACGACGTTCGCGCCGGCCTCGGACAGCTTCCATGCGGCGCCCCGCCCCAGACCACTGGACGCGCCCGTGATCACGACGGTCTTGCCACGCAGGTTCGCTTCTTCACTCATACGCACATCCTGCGAACCGCTGTGCGGGAACGCAGGGCCTTGCCAAGCGATGCCGATGGCGCTACGGGCCGCACCGCAGCTTCCGGAGGGACCCGTTCAGATGCGCTTTCCCGCCGCTGTCAAGCCCCTCGGTGCATCCCTCCGAGCGGTCTTACCGTGGCGGTCCGACAACGAAGCGGGGCGTTTCCAACGCGCCGCGACGGAAGGAGACAGCAGTGGCAGACACCACCGCCCGCGCCCGGGCCAAGCAGCCGCGCACGGCGCTGGCCGGGCCCTATGGGCATCCGTTCCACCCGATCCTGGTCACCATCCCGATCGGCACGTGGACGGCGAGCATCATCTTCGACATCATCGGTCTGCTCTCCGACGACCCGGAACCGTACGCGCTCGCCGCGCAGATCCTCATCGCCATCGGCGTCATCGGCGCCGTCGTGGCCGCGGTGTTCGGCCTGATCGACATGTCTCAGCTGGCCGCGGGCACGCCCGCTCGGCGCACCGCGCTCACGCACATGACGGCCAATCTCGTGGCCGTGGTTCTCTTCGCCGCCAGCTGGGCGGTCCGAGCGGGCCAAGGGCATGACGAAGTGAGCGTGCTGGGTCTCGTGCTCAGCGTGGTCGGCATCGCCGTGGTCGGCTTCTCCGGCTGGCTCGGCGGCAAGCTGGCCTATCGATACGGCGTGCGCGTCGCGGACGAGCAGACGCAGAACGAGGGATTCCGCTGACGCAGCCTCGTCGCGAACCGATCACTGGCTGGCGGCGTCACGCCAATCGTCGCCGGTGATGTGCGAGCCCGCCTGGGGCCCCATCTGCAGCATGCCGCCGTCCACGACCCACGAGGCGCCGGTCACGTAGGACGCCGCGGGCGAGGCGAGGAAGGCCACGACGGCGGCGATCTCCTGCGGGTCGCCGGGCCGGCCGAGCGGCACACCGGGTCGATCCACCTCGTGCGGGTCGACGTCCTCCTGGTCGGTCATGGGCGTGGCGATCTCGCCGGGAGCGACCGCGTTGGCGGTGATGCCGTGCGAACCCAGTTCGAGCGCGATGGTCTTCATGAGGCCGCCGAGCCCGTGCTTGGCGGCGTCGTAGGCGGCCGAGCCGACTCGCGGCTGGTGCTCGTGCACGCTGGTGATCGCGATGAGCCTCCCGCCCCGGCCGGCATCGACCATGTGTCGCGCCGCGCGCTGCAGCAGCACGAACGGACCCTCCAGATCGACCGTCACCGTGTGGCGCCACTGCTCGAGGGTGAGGTCGACGAACGCTGCGTTGTCACCGGTGCCGGCGTTGTTGACGAAGACGTCGCACCCGCCCAGTTCGGCGATCAGCGAATCGACGGTGGCTGCGGCGGCGTTGACGTCCGCGGCATCCAGTCTGGCCACCACCGCGCGGCCGCCGCGGCCGCGGACCAGGTCTGCCGTCTCGAGCGCGCCCTGCTCGTCGGTGTGCCACGTGATCCCGACTTCGAGCCCGGCATCCGCCAGCGCCACCGCCGTCGCCTGGCCGATGCCGGAATCCGATCCCGTCACGATTGCATGTCTCGGTTCGAACGTCATGCCTGAACCCTGGCCGGAACCGACCGGCCGACCGACGGGCTGGACACCGACGGGCGCCGCGCGTACCATCGCCCGCCCCGCACCGCGCGAGGTCTCCGCCTGTCGCGCCCGGACTACCCGGTCCGCCTGTCGCCCGGACTACCCCGGGCGACCGCCGTCGTCAACCCCCGCGTGCCCGGCGCGATCGGATGCGATCGTTCAACTGGCGCGACGAAGCCGTCACGGCGCGCGTCGAGAACGTTGAAGGAGAAATCGATGACGATCGCCGACAGCACCGTATCGATGGGAATCCGCCCCGCGGCGCGAGGACCGGTCAGCGCACTGCTGCTGGAGACGCTCGAGGACGGTGACCCGGCGGACGCGGTGCGGCCCGCCCTCTTCCACGCGGCGATCGACGCCATCGACGACACCGACGATGTCGGCGGCAACGATGACCTTCAGCTCTCACTCTTCCTGCTGTACGCGTGCGCCTACGGCTCCTGGAGTGGATCGATCCGGCGTGGGAGTGGCACCCGGGACTGCTGCAGGCGCGCGCGGCGATCGAGGACGGCTTCGAAGAGTCGCTCCGGCGCAGTGTCGTGGTCCCCGATCTTCCCGGGCCGGATGCCGAAGCCATCGCGGCTGCTCTGTTCCGGCTCACCGCCCCCACGCCGGGACCCTCGCTCGCTCGCTTCGTCGCGAAGCACGCCACCCTGGAGCAGGCTGCGCGAGTTCCTGATCCAGCGCAGCATCTACACGCTGCGCGAAGCGGACCCGCACTCCTGGGCCATCCCCCGCCTGTCCGGGCGGGCCAAGGTGGCGCTGGTCGAGATCCAGTCGGATGAGTACGGTGCCGGCCGACCGGAGCGCATGCACGCCGAGATCTTCGCCGCGGACGATGCGCGGCGTCGGGCTGGACTCGACCTACGGGGCGTATGTCGACCTCGTGCCCGCTCCCGTGCTGGCATCGCTGAACGCGATGAGCATGTTCGGGCTCAACCGTCGGCTGCTCGGCGCGATCGTCGGCCACCTCGCCGCGTTCGAGATGACGTCGTCGCTGCCGAACCGCATGTACGGCGACGGGTTCCGGCGCCTCGGATTCGGCGAAGACGTGACCGACTACTTCGACGAGCACGTCGAGGCCGACGCGGTCCACGAGCAGATCGCAGCCCGCGACCTCGCGGGCGCTCTGGGCGAGGATCGTCCCGAGTACATCCCGACATCTTCTTCGGCGCCGCTGCGTGCCTGGCGCTCGACGACCGCGCGGCGGACAGCATCCGCTCCGCCTTCGAAGACGGGCGCACCTCCCTGCGGACGGGAATCGACGTCGCCCCACTGAGCCGTGACTGATCACGACGCCGAGTACGTCCTGCCGCTGCGCCGGCGCGACCGAACGGGCGAGCGTGAGCTGCTGACCTACCTGCAGTGGGTGAGCGAGCGGATGGAGGTCACCGTCGTCGACGGATCGGACGCGGAGCTGTTCGACGATCTGCGCGAGCGCCTGCCGCCCGAGGTGCGGCACATCCAGCCTCGGCGAACCGGCTTGAACGGCAAGGCGCGCGGAGCGATGACGGGGATCGACCTGGCCCGGCGCGAGCGGATCGTGCTCGCCGACGACGACGTGAGGTACGACGACGGAGCGCTCGCCGAGCTGCTGGCCCGGCTCGAGGGAGCGGATCTGGTGCGCCCGCAGAACATCTACACGTCCTATCCCTGGCATGCCCGCTGGGACACTTCGCGGATGCTGATCGGCCGGGCACTCGGCGGGGACTTCGGGGGCACGGTCGGTGTCCGACGCTCGGCGGTGCAGGATGCCGGCGGGTACAGCACCGATGTCCTCTTCGAGAATCTGGAACTCGAGCGGACGATCCAGGGTTCGGGCGGGCGTGTCGACGTGGCGCGCGACCTGTTCGTGCCGCGCATCCCGCCGACGGTGGCACACTTCCTCGGGCAGCGGGTGCGCCAGGCGTACGACGGCTTCGCACAGCCCGCGCGGCTCCTCGCCGAGCTCGCCATCCTGCCGCTCCTCGCGCTGTGTGCCGGCTTCCGCGCCTGGAAGTCGCTCGGCGTCCTCGCGCTCGCCGTCATCGCCACCGCGGAAGCCGGGCGCCGCACGGCGGGCGGAACAAGCCGGTTTCCGGCGGCAAGCGCGCTGTGGACACCGCTGTGGATGCTGGAGCGCGGCGCAGCCGCATGGATCGCCCTCGCGATCCGCATCCGCGGGGGGATCACCTATGCCGACTCCCGGATAGCCTCCGCCGCGACACCTCTGCGCTCGTTGCGCCGACGTCGCCCTCCCCGGAAGGACCACCGATGACCGAGCGACTCGCGCCGCAGATCACCGCCTGCACCGACGGTCCACTGCTCGTCCGCGGGGCGGTCGACATCGTGGGCGACGACGGGGAGGCGCTGCACAGTCGGCGACGAACCGTCGCACTGTGCCGATGCGGCGCGTCGGGCATCAAGCCGTGGTGCGACGGCACCCACAAGCTCATCCGGTTCTCGACCGCCGACCATCCGCCGAGCGGCGACGACTGAACGGCGACCTCGGGTGGCGATTCTGTAATCGCTCGCGAGAGTCGCTGTGCCTTCATAGGCGCAGGATGTCTCCAGCGCAAGGCCTGCTCCTCCGGGCGCTCGCACACGCAGACTGAGACGGTGTTCGACGGATTCACCGAGACATTCATCGACGTCGACGGCGCCCGCATCCTCGCGCGGCACGGCGGCAGCGGACCGGCCCTGCTGCTTCTGCACGGTCACCCGCGCACGTCGGCGACCTGGCACCGCGTCGCGCCGCTTCTGGTCGCCTCGGGGTACACGGTGGTGTGCGCCGACCTCCGTGGGTACGGACGCTCGACAGGACCAGAGCCCACCGCAGATCATTCCGCACACTCCAAGCGGGCCGTCGCCGCGGACATGGTGGCGGTCATGCACGAGCTCGGGCACGACCGATTCGCGGTCGTCGGGCACGATCGCGGCAGCCTCGTCGCTCTGCGACTCGCCCTCGACCATCCCGACAGGGTCGACCACCTGATCGTCGTCGACTGCCTGCCGGTGACCGAACACCTGAGCCGAGCGGATGCCGAATTCGCACTGAGGTGGTGGCACTGGTTCTTCTTCGCCCAGCCCGACATCCCGGAGCGCGTCATCACGGCGGACCCTGACCGCTGGTACCGCGGCGACCCGGAGGCGATGGGACAGGACAACCACGACGAGTGGCGCGCGGCCATGCGCGATCCCTCCGTCGTGCGCGCCATGCTGGAGGACTACCGCGCCGGGGTGACCGTCGATGCCGCCGACGAGGCGGCCGACCGCCGGGCAGGGCGCATGCTCGAGATGCCGGTGCTCGTGCTGTGGACGCTCCGGGACGACCTGGAGGAGCTCTACGGCGACCCGCTCGTCATCTGGCGCGACTGGGCGACGGATGTGCGCGGACACGGCATCGACTCCGGTCATCACGTCGCCGAGGAGGCGCCCGACGATTTCGCCGAGGCGATCGATGCCTTCCTGCGTGCGCGATCTCCGCTCGGTCAGCGGGCCCGAGTGATCCTCGCATCCCGCACGCTGACCGTCGACGACCTCACCTTCCGCGTGCTGTCATCCCCTCCAGCGCGAGCGGATGCCGCCACCTACGTCCTCGTGCACGGCATCGGGATGTCGCACCGCTATCTGGCCAGGCTTCACCGCGAACTCGCGCTGACCGGCACCGTCCACTCGATCGATCTCCCCGGGTTCGGCGGGCTGCCCAAGCCCAAGCGGCGGCTGACCGTGGCGGAGATGTCCGCCGGACTGGCGGTGGTGCTGGAGCGTCTCGGCGTGACCGAGGCGGTGCTGATCGGACACTCGATGGGTGCTCAGTGGGTGGTCGAGCTCGCAGCGCTCCGACCCTCGCTCGCCTCGCACGTCGTGGTCATCGGACCGGTTGCCGACGATGAGCATCGCACGGTACTCGGGCAGTCGGTCGCCTTGGCGATGGACACCGTGGGTGAGCCGATCGACGGCAACGCGATGGTGTTCACGGACTACCTCCGGTGCGGTCCACGGTGGTACCTGCGCCAGCTCCGGGAGATGGTGACCTATCCCATCGAGGACCGCGTCGCCGTTCTCGCGGTGCCGCTTCTGATCGTCCGCGGGGGCCGGGATCCGATCGCCGGCCACGCCTGGGCTCGGCGGCTTCGCGACAAAGCGCCGGTCGCGTCGCTGGCTGATGGTCCCCGGCCGCCGGCACCTCGCGCAGCACACGGCGCCGCGCGCAGTGGCCGGGGCCATCGCCGCTTTCGTTCGTCAGTACCCGAGGCCGACGCGGTCCACCCTGCGGTGATAGCGCATGCCGGCGATGCCGCCGAGGATGGCGCCGGCGAGTGCGACGATCGCCGCGCCGATCGCAGTGAGGATGCCGGTCAGCGTCGCCGTCTCGGGGGTCACGGGGATCCGGGGGAAGCTGTCGAGATTCGCCAGGATGTCCCACTGGCTGCCGGCCACGGCGGTTGCGATTGCGACGAGGATCGCGATGACCACAGCCCAGAGCCACACCGCCAGTCCTTGCTTGGCTCCGCTGAAACGGGCCATCCGGCCGGCCACGTAGCCGCCGGCGAAGTAGGCGATCAGCAGCACGAGCCCGATGACGATCGCACCGATGATGGTGACGCCTCCGGTGTTCTGGGCGGCGGCGTCCGCCGCTTCGTCGACGGTGCCGCCGGTGCTGATTCCGATGGCGGCGCCGACGGCGGCGACCAGTGCGGTCAGCAGCACTGCTGTCCCCATGGCGGTGAGCCAGCCGAAGAATGCGGAGCCGAACTTGAATCCGCCGAACCGCTCCTGTTCCCGTGCCAGCACGTCGTTCTGCAGTGTGCTGTCGGCCGCGACAGGGCGGCCGGATGTGTCAGTGACCGCTGGGCGGTCGTTTCCTGTGTGAGCGTCCATGATCGACATTCAGCCACGGGGCCCGCGCCGGTGCACGGGGGTTGCGGGAACGCGGTCCGCGTCGTAACCTGCCGCGCTCCGGCTCTGCTGCGAGAAGGTGCGAGGCCATCGAAGTCGCACGTCAAAGGCTTGAGCACAATCGGGCATGCGGCGCAAGACGGATCAGCTTCGCAACCCATCGCCGGCCCAGACTCAGCGGCCGAGCGACGTCCCGGATCTACGATTTCGACGAGATCCGCTGAGCTGCCGTAATCAGTACTCGTCGAATTCAGCTGCCGCTGAGCAACTCATCGGGGCGGAGTGGTGTGTCGCCATGCGAGCGGAGGGCCAGCTCGCGTGCCTTCAGATCGTCGGTCATCGTGGCATCCGTCAGCTCGGGTCCGCGCTGTTCTTGCTGACTGATGGAATCGATGTCGACCATCCAGCCCACCCTGATCTGCACGCGCGACACTTCGCCGCCGGCGGCACGGAAGGGAAGCTCCACCAGGTCGAGTCGCTGCGTGCGCGCAAGCGCGAGGGCATAGCTGAGCACCGCGTCTGCAACGGCGTCACCGGTGACGTATGTTCCGACCCGAGTGGTCAGCGCCTTCATGATGTCGCTCCCGATTCGTCCAGGATTTTCGACGCTGCCGGGGGCCGGGGCAGTGAGGTCTGTCTATGCGAACGCCAGGCAGGCGCTGGCATCATTCGGAGATCGCTTCAACCGCCTCACCGGTCTCGGTCGCGCTGAGCGACAGAGCGATGTCAGCTTGGCTGATGATTCCGACGAGGTCATGTCCGTCGATCACCGGCAGACGGCGAACCTGATGCTTCTCCATGGTGGTGAGGGCATCGCGAACGTCGTCGTCAGCGCCGATCGTGACGGGCTTGCCCTCCGCGAGGGATCCTGCGGTCGCCGAGGTCGGGTCACCACCTCGAGCGAGGCATTTCACGACGATGTCCCGATCGGTGAGCATGCCCTTGAGGCGGTCGTCCTCGCCGCAGATCGGCAGGGCCCCGACATCCAACTCGGCCATCAGTCGAGCAGCGTCGGCAAGCGTGTCATTCTCACCGACGCAGCGGGGGTTGGGTGTCATGATGTCGCGTGCTGTTGTCATCGTGGCTCCTCTCGCGATCCGGTCACAGTAGGCGGCATCTCCGTCACTCACCGAGGGGCTTGACAAGGCACGTCCCGGGTGGGCCGGAGAGAAGGGGGAAATGTCAACCCCGCGCTGTCTGGGCTGTCGTTTGGCATTGTCTTGCGTATGCCACGGTGCTCCCTGGTATGTGCGCCTCAACAAGCGCATACTCAGGTCAAGGCCCGTTCCCCGGGTCGAAGCCCCCCGCATCGCCCGGAGCCCACTGATCCATCACTGAGAGAGGATCGCGATGGGCAAGTTCATCTACGACTCGATGGTCAAGGTCGATTTCGAGGATCGCCTGCTCGCCCATCTGCAGCTTGTGATCGGTGCGAAGCTCCGCCGCGGCGAGTCCTTCCACTTCACGTGGAAAGACGATGCGAGCATCGGGGACGGTCGCACCGTCGTCTGGGTCCACCCCCGTGTATCGCTCGTCTACAAGTTCTACGGCAGTCGCCGCCCGACCATCAACCGGGCATGGATCGAGGCGCTGATCTACACGGCGAACTCCCCGACGGGCCTGTACAGCGTGCCGGAACCTGCGGAGGATGGCATGACGAACATGGCCGACCTGGTGACCCAGAGCGAAGCGCATGAAGCGCATTGACCTGCACTACGGAGGCCACGTCGACTGAGAGCGCGACATCCGGCTGGTCAGGTGAGCAGAGTCAGCCCTTCATCCCGCTCGTGGCGACCCCCTGGATGATCTGCTTCTGGCCCACGAAGAAGACGATGATCATCGGGATGGTGGCGATCACGCTCGCGGTCACGATGATCTCCCAGTGCCACTCGCCGCCGAAGCCGAAGGCATCGACCATCGACTTGAGGCCTCGCGGGATCGTGAACGTGCTCGAGTCGCGCAGGTAGATCAGCGCCCGCATCAGATCGGTCCACACGGCTTGCACCTCGAAGACGAGGACGACGGCCAATGCCGGCCGGGTCAACGGCAGGGCGATCCGCCAGAAGACGCCCCACTGCGTCGCCCCGTCCACGCGCGCGGCGTCGAACAGATCGCGGGGAAGTCCCAACATGAACTGGCGCAGTAGGAAGACGTAAAACGCGCTGGCGAACAGGTTCTGCGCCCACATCGGCACGAGCGTTCCGACGAAACCCATCGCATTCCAGATCAGGAATGTCGGGATCATCGTCACCGCACCCGGCAGCATCATCGACGCCAGCACGAGCACGAACAGGGCGGACCGACCGCGGAAGCGGAAGTACGAGAAGCCCCACGCGACCATCGCCGACGAGATCGTCACCGTCGTCGCGGCCAGTACCGTGACGATGAGCGTGTTGATCAGCCAGAGACCGACCGGAGCCTCGGCCCACACCTGCACGTAGTTGTCGAGCGTGAAGGTCTTCGGGATGAGGGCATTGTCGAACACCTCGCCGCGCGGCTTGAACGACGCGCTGACCAGCCAGATGAACGGGTAGGCGAAGACCACGGCCAGCAGTGCGAGCGCGATGACGACGACTATGCGCCGCCCGCGGCCGGGCTTGCGACGGGCGCCCGCGCCGGTGCCGACTCGGCCTTCCCCCGGCGTGGCAGCGCGGGGCGGGGCGACCAGCGCCTCTGCGGTCTGCCGCTTCGCGTCGTCCGGCTCGGCCGGTCGCGGCGGTACGAGCTGAGTCATCGCTGGGTCTCGCCTTCGTAGTACACCAGCCGGCGCGAGACGATCAGCTGCACGGCGGTGACGATCATGATCACCAGGAACAACAGCCACGCCATCGCGGACGCGTACCCCATGTTCAGGAACTCGAACGCCTGTTGGAACAGATAGATGACGTAGAACAGAGCGGCGTCATTGCTGTACGTCGTGTTCCCCGACCCGAAGAACGCCGTATACGCCTCGTCGAATGTCTGCAGTCCCGCGATCGTGTTCACCACGATGATGAAGAACAGCGCTGGGCTTATCATCGGGATGGTGATGCTGAACGACTGGCGCCAGAATCCGGCCCCGTCGATCCGAGCCGACTCGTAGAGCTCCTCGGGCACGTTCTGGAGTGCCGCGAGCAGGATGATCACCGACGCACCCACGGTCCACAGACTCATCATGATGAGGCCCGGCTTCACCCACGCGGGATCGGTCGTCCAGGCCGGGCCATTGATGCCGAACCACCCGAGGACGGTGTTGATCAGACCGTTCTGTCCGTTGAACAGAAGCAGGAACAGGATGCCGATGGCGACCGGCGGAGTCATCTTCGGCAGGAAGAAGATCGTCCGGAAGAAACCGGCGCTGCGGCCCGCACGCTGCAGGAGAAGGGCCAGAGCGAGTGAGACGATCACGTACAGCGGCACCTGGATGAACGTGAAGAAGGCTGTGTTCTGCAGCGCCAGCAGAACCTTCGGATCCTGGAAGAGCTGGGCGTAGTTCTCGAACCCGACGAATTCCGGGTCATTGATCACGTCGTAGTCGGTCAGCGACAGGTAGGCGCTGTAGATCAGCGGCCACGCGGTGAACACGCAGAAGCCGATGATCCACGGTGACAGGAACAGCAGCGCTGAGCCGGTGTTGCGCCGGGCAGCTCTGCGATGCGCCCGCGCCCTCGCTGACTCATCGGCCGTCGACGAGATGCCGGCGCCCGCCGATCCGCCCCCGGCCTTGACTGCGGTGCCGGCCATGTCAGTTCTCGGATTCGAGCTTCGCCCACGCTTCGTCGAGGGCGGTCTGCGCGGTCTGCTGGGCCGCGCCCATGGCCTCCTCAGGCGTGGCCTGTCCGTTCAGCACGGAGTTCACGGCATCCTGAAGCGCTGTCTTGAACTCGGCATCGGCCGGGTTCGCCGGAAGCGCGAAGGTGTTGTCGTTCGCCTCGTACATCTTGGCTACGGCGGTGTCCCACGGCTCTCCGCCGGAGGTCACCATGCCCTGGACGAGCTCATCGGCCTCCGCGTTGCCGGTCAGGATGCCGGTGAACGGCTTGCCCTCGGCTTCCCGAGCCTCGATGCGGGCGTTGGCGGCCGCCTCCCAGGCATCCGTCGAGGTCATGACCCGCGCCCAGCGGCATGCCGCCTCGGGGTTCGCGCTGCCGGAGGGGATGGCCCACGCCGATCCGGATGCGTACGCCAAGGTGTCGCCGCCGCGGGCGTGGACGGTGTCGAAGACGAGCGGCGCATCCGGCGAGACGTCGTTGAGGACGTTCACGTACCACTGCTCCATCGGCATCGCGCCGAGCACGTTCGTGGCGAACTGGTTGCCCTCACCGAAGAAGTCCGCGGAGTCCCGGAACGCCTTCACCGAGCTGAAGCCGCCCTGGTCGTCGTAGATCGAGACTGCCCACTCGAGGGCTTCGATCACCGCTGGGTCGTCGAGCTGGGCCGTCTTGCCGTCCTCGGAGATGAGGTCGACTCCGTTGGCCTTGGCCCAGAGCGGCATGAACTCCGGCAGTTTGCTGTCGTACCCGATCACGCTGAGCGCGCCTCCGGCACCCTTCGTGAGGGCGAGATTGGCCTGGCTGACAGCATCCCAGTCCGAGCCGTTGACGTCCTCGACGCTCAAGCCGGCCGCCGTCAGCAGATCGGAGTTGGCCATGGTCAGCTGCACGGTGTTGAACTCCGGGATGCCGTACACGTGGTCTGCGAGGGTCACCTGGTCGAGGGCGGCGGGAACGAACATCCCGGTGTCGATGCCCTCGCCGTCGATGCAGCTGTCGAGCGGCAGGATCGCACCGCGCGCCGCGAGCGAGCCGATCTGGTCGCGGTTGGCGTAGACGATCTCGGGCGGCTTGCCCGAGGCGACCGCCGAGAGGAACTGCTGGAGGTCCAGGTCGCCCTCGATGAGCTTGACCTCGACGTCGCCGAGCGCGTCCTCCGCCAGTTCCACCCGGGATGTCGCTACTTCGTCGACGCCGGAGAACCCCATCACCGACATCGTGCCCGAGAGCTCGGCGTCCGGGTCGTACTCGGCGTCGGTGTCGTCGGCTCCACCCGTTCCCACGGCACAGCCGGTGACCAAGGCGAGGCAGGCTGCGCCGGCAAGTGCGGCGGCGGCCATGCGGCGTGAAGTGTGCATGATGCGTCCTCCCGAGAAGTGAGCGGTGGCACGACGATAAGGAAGTCCGATCACTTCGCCGAGGGGCTTGACGAGTCGTTCGGGTGAAGGTACTGCGCGCACGCGTCGCGTTGACCGCGTCGAAGAACGGGCCGCTCCCGCGTGCTTTCGGGACTCTCGAACAGGCCAGCGCCGTCCTTCTCGGGGTAACGACGCTGACCTGCGTTCGAAGCGAGTCGAGCTGCAGCCGGATCAGCTCAGCCGGCCGAAGGTGGCGTCGATGTCCGCCATCTCCATGGCCGCAGTGGCTTCGATGAGAGCGAGAAGGTCCTTGTCGGCGCCGGGCGAGAACTCCTCGAAGCGCTCGGGTGAGATCACAGAGGGCACGCCCTCGGGCGCCTGCTCGGTTGCCTCGAGCTTGGTGCCGTCGTTGGAGGGCGACATCCCCTGGAAGATCTTGCCCGCTTCGGACTGGGCGTCCAGGTCGAACGAGTACTGCTTGCTCTGCAGCCCGAGCTCGAGCAGGCGCTTGACCTCGGGGAAGCGCTCCGCGTTGGTCTTCGGGATCGGCAGCGCGACGTTCCAGTTGACTCCGAGGGTCTCGAGGGCCTGCGCGTACGCGTTCTCGTGGGCCTGATCCCGGACGATCAGATACGCGATCGTCGACCGCGCCGTCTTGTTGTCGGTCATCTCGTAGAGCCGGCACTTCTGCAGCCGACCGGTGGATTCCAGCATCAGGTTGTAGAGCAGATCCAGCACGAGATTGCCGGAGTTGTACACGTAGCTTCCGCTCCACGGATTGCCTGCCGCGTCGACGGGGAGGGCTCCCTGCGCGCCGACCAGGTAGTGGTGGATGTTGCTGTGATCGACGGCGATGTTCAGCGGGGTCGCACCGCCCGCGCCGGGCGCGTCCACCGGGCTGGTCTTCTTGCCCTGGTAGGCGGGCGAGCCGTCGAGCAGGCGAGAGATCGTCGTGCCGATCAGCTCGACGTGGCTGATCTCCTCGGTGCCGATGCCCTGGATCAGATCGCGGTACGGCTTGCCGGCGGGGCCGCGGAAGTTGATGCTCTGGAACAGGTACTGCATCATCGTGCGCATCTCGCCGAACTGGCCGCCCAGCCCCTCCTGCAGCGCGTTCGCGGCGGCGGGGTCCGGCTCGTCCTGCTCGATCTCGTTGATGAGTCGCTGCACGTGGAAATACATGGATGCCTCCTCGGCGGATCGCGTTGTACGACCCACCTTCGGAGCGCTCGGCGGGAGATGTTCCGGGGTGGACACCGGACGCGTGCGCCCCCTACGATGCCGCGCGCGACCAGGAAGCGCGGAGCCACCGCTTGAGTCGCACCAGGCGGCCATTATGCACGGCCGGCGACCTTTTGCAAGGGTCACGCCGAACAAGACTCGCCAGCGTACAACTGTCGTGAACCCGGCCACACCGCCGGTCATCGAGAGGATCAGCATGTCAGAGAGTTATGGCGCGGCCGTGCCGACAGCCACCGCCGCAAGCGACGGAAACAGCTCGCTCGAGACGGCCAAGCACGAAGCGGGCGACCTGAAGAACACCGCGGTCAGCGAAGCGGGTCACGTCGCCGACACCGCGAAGGGCGAGGCCAAGGCCGTCGCTCAGGAAGTCAAGTACCAGGCGAAGGACCTCTTCGCTCAGACCCAGCGCGAGCTGAAGGATCAGGCGAACGTTCAGCAGCAGCGTGCCGCGACGGGCCTGCGCTCGGTGAGCGACGAGCTTGATTCGATGACGAGCAACGCCCAGAACCCCGGCTTGGCGGCCGATCTGCTTCGCCAGGCGTCAGGACGCCTGTCGAGCGCCTCCACGTGGCTCGGCGATCGCGACCCGAGTTCGCTGCTGTACGAGGTGAAATCCTTCGCACGGCGCCGCCCCGGAACGTTCATCATCGGCGCGGCTGTGCTGGGCATCGTCGCAGGACGACTCACGCGCGCACTCGCCTCGAACGCCTCGGACGACAGCAAGGCGACCGCGAATGGTTCGCCGTCCACCTACGGCGGCGTGGGGTCGCCTTCGACGTATGCCGGGGCGGGCGTGCCGGCCACATCCGCCGAGCTCTACGCGACGCCGCCGACGGTCGAGGAGACCCCGGTCTTCGCGCAGTCAGCACGGGGCACCGACGTCCCGAGGGAGGATGGCGATGTCCGATCCGACTCCATCTGAGGTCAAGGCGGCCAACACATCGTTGGGTGACCTCCTCGGCGAGGTGACCCGAGACCTGTCGACCCTGATCCGTCAGGAGATGGCACTGGCCAAGGCCGAGCTTCGGGAGTCTGCGGGCAAGGCGGCCAAGGGTGCCGGCATGCTCGGCGGCGCCGCGTACGGGGCTGGAATGGCAGTGCTGTTCCTGTCGATCGCACTGTGGTGGTCGCTGGCAACGGTGATCGGCGGCGGATGGTCCGGCGTGGTCGTCGCGGTCCTGTGGGCCGTGATCGCGCTGATCCTGTACTCCGTCGGACGCAACCAGCTCAAGCAGGTCGAAGGGGCGCCGCAGACCGTGGACACCCTGAAAGAAATCCCCGAGACATTGCAGAGAAATGAGGAGAACCGATGAGCAATTCACCCGACGTTATCCGCGCCGACATCGAGCAGACCCGGCGTGAGCTGGGCAGCGACGTGGACGCGCTCGCCGACAAGGTGACGCCGTCGAAGATCGTGGACCGCCAGGCCGACAAGGTGAAGGGCGCCTTCGGCTCCGTTCGCGACCGGATCATGGGCGTTGCGGATGACGCCGGCTCCCGTGTGTCAGACGTGGGTGACAACATCTCCGACGCGAAGGACCGCGTGGTCGCAAAGGCGGAGGGCAACCCGCTCGCCGTCGGACTGATCGCCTTCGGTGCCGGCCTCCTGTTCGCTTCGCTGATCCCAGCCTCCGCCAAGGAGAAGGAGCTCGCGGCGGACGTGAAGGACCAGGCTCAGCCGCTGGTCGAGAAGGTCACGGATGCTGCCAAGGAGGTGGGCCAGAACCTGAAGGAGCCCGCCCGCGAGGCTGCCGAATCCGTCAAGGCGACCGCGACCGATGCGGTCGAGAATGTGAAGTCCGACGCGCAGTACGCGGCCGGCGAAGTAAAGGGCCAGGCCCAGAACGCCCGCGAGAACGTCTCGAACGCTTAGCGGCGCGAGCGCAGCGAGTGGCGGAGGCCGACGGGCCTCCGCCACTTCTGCGTGTCGGCCCTCCGGGGTCCGTCGACGGCGTCTTCCGAGCCGGTCGCGGCTCGCGCTATGCCAGATGAGCGGGCCCAGGTCAATGCCCTTTCGACGAGTACACCCCGACTTGAGACTGGCCCTTCCGCACGACGATCGAAGGAGTCGCGATGAAGGCACTGACCTGGCAGGGCAAGCGCAAGGTCACCGTGGAGGAGGTGCCCGATCCGGTCATCCAGGACCCGACCGACGCGATCGTGAAGATCACGTCGAGCGCGATCTGCGGCTCGGATCTGCACCTGTACGAGCTGTTCGGTCCGTTCATCGACGCCGGCGACATCCTCGGCCACGAGCCGATGGGAGTTGTCGTCGAAGTCGGCTCCGGCGTGACGTCCCTCGCAGTCGGCGACCGGGTCGTGATTCCCTTCAACATCGCGTGCGGGCACTGCTTCATGTGCACGCGTGGTTTGCAGTCGCAGTGCGAGACCACGCAGGTCCGCGAGTACGACAGTGGCGCCGCGCTGTTCGGCTACACGAAGCTCTACGGTCAGGTGCCTGGCGGCCAGGCCGAGTACCTCCGCGTGCCGCTGGCTGATCACAACCACATCAAGGTCGGCGGCGACCTGCCCGATGACCGGTACCTCTTCCTGAGCGACATCCTGCCCACCGCCTGGCAGGGGGTCGAATACGCCGACGTCCCCGACGGCGGCACCCTCGCCGTGATGGGGCTCGGGCCGGTCGGCCAGTTCGTCTCCCGGGTGGGCGTGCACCACGGTTATCGCGTGCTGGCGATCGATCCGGTGCCGGAGCGGCGCGAGATGGCCGCGCGCCACGGGGTCGACACCTACGACCTCTCCGACACGATCGTCGACGAGCTGCGGGATCTGACCGACGGGCGCGGCGTCGACTCGGTGGTGGATGCCGTGGGGCTGGAAGCCCATGGCAACAGCGTCGTGAAGCTCGCGCAGAACGCCGTCGGGCTGCTTCCGGATCCCGCCGCACGCAGCCTCATGGAAAAGGCAGGGGTGGACCGGCTGGCCGCCGTCTACGCCTCGATCGACCTGGTGCGTCGCGGCGGCACGGTGTCTCTGAGCGGTGTCTACGCGGGTGATGCCGACATCCTGCCTATGAAGACCCTGTTCGACAAGCAGGTGAGCCTGCGCATGGGCCAGTGCAACGTGAAGCGCTGGATCGACGATCTCCTCCCGCTCGTGGAGGATCCCGCCGACCCGTTCGGCGTGATGGACCTGGTGACCCACCACGCTCCGCTCGAGGATGCGCCGACCCTGTACGAGACGTTCCAGAAGAAGGAGGACGGCTGCATCAAGGTGGTGCTCAAGCCGGGAACCTGAACCGGCGGCATCGCGCAAGGGGCTGGCCGGCGCCTTGCGCCCGGTGAACGATGACCTCAGGGGAGCACGAGTGAGGAGCTGTCATGCCATACCGAGTCGGGTACTTCGTCGGGAGTCTCTCGTCGACGTCCATCAACCGCATCCTCGCGAAGGCGCTGATCCGTGTGGCGCCCGACGATCTGGAGTTCACTGAGATCCCGATCCGGGACCTGCCGCTGTACAGCCAGGACTACGACGCCGACTACCCCGCCGAGGCCAGGGCTCTGAAGGACGCGATTGCGGCGACGGATGCTGTGCTCTTCGTCACGCCGGAGTACAACCGGTCGATCCCGGGTGGGCTGAAGAATGCGATCGACTGGGCGTCGCGCCCCTGGGGTGAGAATTCGTTCGACCACATCCCCGCCGCGGTGATCGGCGCATCCGTCGGTCAGATCGGCACGGCCGTGGCTCAGCAGAGTCTTCGCGGGGTGCTCAGCTTCTGCAATGCCCGGCAGATGACTGCGCCTGAGGCGTACATCCAGTTCTCGGCCGATGTCTTCGGTGAGGACGGGACCGTGTCAAACCCCGGCACGGAGGAGTTCCTCCGCGACTTCATGAGCGAGTTCCGCGACCATGTGCAGCGCGTGCTCACCGTCCTGCCGCGACAGGAACCGGGGGCCGCCTAGGCGACGGCGGCCCGCTTCCGCTGAGTTCGTAAGCGCGCCTACGCCTCTGCGCTGTTGCCGTACTGGCTGTCGTTGACATGCTCCAGCCAGGTGGTGCGTGCTCGCGGGGTCGTCGCCGTTCTCGAGCATCGCGAGGTGCTCCATGAAGTCCTGCGGGGTGGCGCCGTGCCAGTGCTCCTGGCCCGGGGGAGTGTAGATCGTGTCGCCCGGCCGCGCGCGGATGACCCCGCCCTCGCGGGTGCCCAGCAGCGCGACGCCCTCGGTGACATGGAGAGTCTGGCCGCGAGCGTGCGAATGCCATGCTGTGCGCGCGCCCGGCGCGAAACGCACCCGCACGACGACCATGCGCTGATCGGCGTCGCGGGGCGACGCGATCGCGTCGATGTAGACGTCACCCGTGAAGGTGGCCGCGGGGCCCTTGGTCGTAGGGGGCTTGGGTTCGATGTTCACAGTGACCTTTCCGTGTCGGCGCGCCCGGGGGCGGCGCCATGCGACCGACGCTACGCGGACAGCGTTCATCGTGTAATGCCTTGTCAGTACGCGTCTTCTCAGAGCCGCGCGCGACCGGCGGCAGCGCGGAGGCGAGCAACCGGGGCGGTTGGAGACGCAGCGGGCTCCTGCCCGGCACTGCGAGCGCGACGAGAGCGGCCGCCGCGAGGGTCAGCGCGGTGATGCGCAGCGTGAAGTCGGTCAGCCCGGCGGCGAGCACGGCGAGTGCCGCGAACCTCACCCACCGGTCGCCTCCGAGCGGCCGGCCCACCGAGCGGAAGGCCAGAACCAGGACGAGCAGCGCCAGCCCGAGCCCGACGAGCCCGTACTCCATTCCCCACTGCAGCAGCTCGTTGTGGGCGTGTGTGGTGATCCCCGCGCCGGGTGCGGCGGGGAGAAGGGGGCGGATGCCGGCCCCTCGCCGACGAGCGGCTGATCGGCGATCCGTCGCAGCGCCTCTCCCCACAGGTGGGGTCGGTCGTGATGTGGTTCGGTCGCAGTCCGCCAGATCACCATCGCAGCTCCGGCGGCGAGGCCCGCGGCAGCGAGCACTCTGTATATCCACTCGGTGCGAGTCGCGAGGTAGCCGATGAGCAGAATCGAACCGACCAGGATCGCCGTGCGGCTCCCCGTCGCGATCAGGGCACAACCCTGCAGCACCAGGGCGGCGATGAGAAGCACGCCACCGCGGCGATGGAGCTCACGGGCGGTCAGCACGGAAGTCGCCACGAGCAGAATGCCGAGACCATTGGGCGAGCCGAGCAGCGCGCTCGCGCGCGGTGCAGCCGTGAGGTCGAACGGCGCGGTCGCGGCCAGCTCACCGAGCGCGATCACCGACTGGAGGCATCCGACCGCGATGAGCCCGCTCAGCAGGGTCTCCCGGCCTGCGACGTTCAGCCGGCGCACCACCAGAACCGTCATCGCGGCGATCGCGACGAGGAGCGGCATCCGGACCGTCTCCAGCTCGAAGCCCACGCGCAACGGTCCGTCGATCAGCAGCCAGCCCACCAGCGCCGCCAACGCCGCCCACACGGCGACGGTGCGCCGGGGCCAGGCACGGCCGGCGATCATCGCGACGACGAGCAGCACGGACACGACCAGGAGGTCGCGCAGGCTGGTGCCTCCGCGTGAGGCGACGGTCCACGCGAGTGCGGCCAGCAGCAGGTAGGCCGTCACGAGTCGGAGTCCTTCGCGGCGGCGTGCTCGGCGTCCGCCTCCCTTCCCGCGTTCCGCTTCTTCCATGCGGCCCATAGTCCGAGGACTCCTGCCGCGGCGGCGATGAACGGCGAGATGTAGAGCACCGGCCGCTGGACTGTCTCCCAGAACGACGGGCGCTGGGTCGCCGGCGCCGATGCCGCCACCGGTACGGCCTGCTGCAGCTCCTGGATCCCCGCTTGTCCGTGCAGGGTGGCGGTGAAGACGAGGGCGACCTGCCCCGGCTCATCGACCGTCACGGTCCACTTCTTGACGAAGCGGTCATTCGGAACGGCAGCCGTCACATGAGCGGCGGCGCGTATCCCTGCAGAGGCAGGGGCCGGCTCGACCGCGGCGGATGCCTCGGCGATCCGTACCGCGGCGGAGTTCTCGGCTGCGGTGAGCTGGATGTCGGCGGTCACCGTATCGGCGTGCCCGGCCAGCGACATGGAGGCGCTGATCTCGTACTGCTCGCCGACGAACATCTCGTCGGGCATGTCGGTCTGCATCGAGGCTGCTGCGGTCAGCACCTCTTGGAAGTCGGGAACCACCGGATGGACGTCGACGGTCACCGGGATCGGCTGGTTGATGTCGCCGGCCTCGTCGATCTCGTCGCCCTCGATCACGACGGTTGGAAGGATGCTGACGGTGAGGGTCTGCTCGCCCGCGACGAGCGGCGTCACATCCCAGGTCCACGTGAGCGCGAAGCCGCCCTCAGGGCGGCTGGTGCCGTTGTCGAGGAACTGACGATCAGCAGACGTCGCAACGATGGTGAACGCCCCCTCGACCGCCGGCGTGAGCACCGCCTGGTTGCTCCACGCGACCTGCACCGTCGGCAGATCGGGGTCGAGGAGGGTGTCGTAGATGACGGTCGCTCTGAAGGTCGTCGTCTCGAATTGGGTGACCGTCGCCGAATCGAAGCCGGCGTCCAGGCTGGCCTCCGACAGCGCCTCGGCGAGCGTCTTCGGGTCCGGGCCCGGCTCCGGGCCCGGACCAGGTTGTGGCCCCGGACCCGGCTCCGGGCCGCCGTACACCGCCGCGTAGAGCGGCGCCCCGACCGGCACTGCCACCGCCAGCAGCGTGACGGCCGCGACCAGCACGGCGGTGCGGATGCTGTGCTTTCTGCGGGCTTCCGCGTACATCGTCGTGTCCTCTCTCGAACTCATGCGCCGACCCTGATGAAGGGCCCTCTGGCGACGTTCGACACCACCTCGAGGAACTCGTCGCCGTTATCCAGATCGTCGGTGGAGAGCAGTGTTGCGACCTGCCCGAGAGCCGTCACGAGCGTCGCGCGGGGGACTGCTGTCGCCTCGGTCTTGCCGTGCACGCCCTCGCGGGTCGACATGAGCGCGGTCAGGGGCGGCAGCTCGTCGTCCCGTTCCGCCCAAAGGGCGTGCAGTGCCCGCGGGGTGGCGTTGCGGCTGCCGTGGTGCCCCACCTTGTACAGGTCGATCGCCGACAGCTTCGCCTTCAGGTCGGGCTCCGTGCAGATGCGGTCGAGCGTGTACTGCCAGTTCTCGATCTGCGCGTCGCCGGGGAACAGCATCGACACACCGCCGATCTCGAGCAGCAGGACGAGGCTGGTGTTGTTGAGGGCGTCGTCGAGATCTCGCACCAGTCGCGCGACGGAGTGCGACTTCTGCGCGGCGAGCCGTTCGACCACCCATCGCACCGGACCGGGGCCGAGCGACATCCCGTGCGCTTCATGCCCGTCCTCACCGGGCACCGTGCGCGCGGCTTCACGCAGCGACGCGTGGAGGGCCGCCATCCAGTACTCGGGATCTTCTTCGCGCTGCTTCGCGACCCGCGGATCCTGCTCGACGGTCGGCGGACCGAGGACGGTCACCCCGAGCCCCGGAATCACCTCTTCGACGGCGGCGTCTGCGCCGGCGTGCAGGTAGCGCCCTCTCCCATCCGCGGCGAGCTCGTCGATGAGTGCGATCGCGTCGGCGTTCTTGACCTGCTCGAGCGCCTCGGCCCGCACGTCCTTGTGGAGCCCGACGAGCGACGAGAGCACCTCGGCTTCCCGCTGCGCGTCCGCCAGCAGCTGCGCGTAGCGTGCTGAGGCGCGACCGGTGTCGTCGTCCGCGGCGAGCCCGGCGCCCGCCGGCGCGTCGGCCAGCGCAGGCAGCTCGGGGTCTTCGGTCCACGGCCGCAGCACCCGCTTCGGCGCGAGCACCCGCAGGATCTTGGCGGCATCGTCGTCCGCGAAGCCGAACAGGTGGTCCTTGTGCCGGTGGGTGACGACCAGCACGTCGAGCACGCCGCCGGTGTGCTTCTGGATCAGCTTCGCGACATCCGACATCTTCCCCGGCGCACGGCCCTCGCGCGCCTTGCGGGTGGACCCGAAGTCGACGAGCAGATGCCGCTCCGCCCGGCCGTCGGCCAGCGGCTCGTCGTACTCGACCGACACCAGGAAGCAGTCGCCGAAGCCGACCTGGTACATGCGCACTCTGACGCGAACGGGCGTGCTCACCATGCCTCCCCGGAGCTCAGGTTGGTGTCGTGCAGCTCGGCGAACGCCTGACCCCTTGCCGAGCCGTCGGAGTAGCCCAGCCGCTTCGACCGGTCGCGCCGGCCGCTGTGGTCGAGGTACTCGATGCGCCGCAGCTGCCGACGCCAGTCGTCGACCTTCTTGTAGACGTGCAGCTTGAGCCGGCCGAACTGGTCGAAGACGAGCGTTCCGCCGCCGAAGAGCTGGATGGGCGTGTCGGGGTCGAGCCCGTCCGGCAGCGGCAGCTCGGAGATCGTCTCGAACTCGGATGCCGTCATCTCGGCCATCTGCACGTACGTCGCGACCGACTCGCCGACGATCAGCCCATCGGGCCCGATCCGCTGGCTGGGCAGCACCGACTCGACGGTCGTGTAGTAGCGGGTCGGCACGTCGAGCCGGAGCGCGTTCTGCCAGAGGAACCGGAAAACCTCGTCGCGGTCGCTGCGCAGTGCGGCCTGGTTGATGCCGAGGTACTGAGGGGCCACCTCGGCCTCGAGCACGTTGCTCACGCGGTTGCGCGGCGGCGTGATGCCGGCCTTCTCGAAGCGTTCGATGAGCAGGCGCCGGTAGCCGAGGTCGTCGTCGGGGACGACCTCCATGTCGGCCAGCAGCACGGCGTCGAGCAGATCGCCGAATTCGAACTCGACCGGCGGCAGGTAGTCCAGGCCCCGGATCAGCATGGTCAGCAGCTGGTTCGCAGCCTTCGCGCCTTCCTCGGCGGCGCGGGCGCGGTCGACCGTGGCGTTCGCGGCGTTGCCGGGGCGCGAGAAGAGCGCCTCGAGCCGGGCCGACCAGATGTCGACGAGCACATCGAGCACGACGGCCACGAGCACCTCGCCGCGGCGGTGCGGCTCGGCGAACTGGGGCAGCGTGGCCCAGTCGTCGGGCGGCTGCTCCATCGCGGAGCGGCGCAGCGGCCCGCGTCCCTGGGTGAGCACGCGGCCGACCTGCTCCGCGACGCTCGAGAGCACTCCGGCCTTGAGCCGGGCGGGGTTCACTTGCAGGCGTGAGATGCGCCCGTTCTTGCCGGGCTTGCCGAGCGCCTGCTCCACGACCGGTCGCATCGAGAAGACCGAGAGCAGCGCCACGATGTCGGCGAAGCCCTCGTGGAACGCGGCCTGGTCGGGCAGCCCCGGCTCGAGGAAGCGCCGGCGCAGCCCGTCGAGGATGGCGTGCGTCGTCTCGTGCACGATCACGTCGTAGCTCAGGCACGTGTAGACCGGCGGCTCGTCTTCGTCCTCGGCGGGCACGTATCCGAACAGCACCGCGCGGTCTTCCCACGAGTAGTACGCGTTGGCCTCGGCGAAGGCATGGGGCACGAGGTACAGATGGTGGCCGGCGAAGCTCCACGAGAGCCGCCGGCCCAGCGCCGACTCGAACGTGGCGAGCGTCTTCGCGGCGGTGCCGTACACCTGCTGGGCATGGAAGGTCTTGTCGGTCAGCAGCTCCTCGTCGGATGCTTCGGCATACGCGTCTTCATTGACCAGGGCCGGATGCTTGCGGTACTCGTCCACCGCGACGTCGTAGTCCACGACATGCAGGCGGGCGCCGCGCGGCCCGTCCTCGATGCGCGACCACGGCACCCGCACGTTCGCGGTGAGGATGCGGCCGTCGTCGCCCGTGACCGAGGGATCCTGCGCGATCAGGCGAAGGGTGATGTGCGCGCGGGGCGAGTCGGAACGCTCGGCGAAATCGACGATGTCGGACATCTCGGTCCCCTCTCCCTGCAGCATCCGCCGGCGTGGGGCTCCCCTCCCGTCGCCGACTTCGCACGCAGAGCTCTCGGTAGTCAGGAGGGGAGCGGCTCTGGGCGTGATACATGCCGCGGACGTGGTGCGGATGAGCGACCCTCATCGGGCATCGGGCCGGGCGGGTCTTGAGAGAATCGCCGGTGATCCGCGGCTATGGGCCATCGGGTGGTAGCCGCTGCTGGACGAGCAGAGCGGGTCTCATGTGCTGAGGACTGCGGACACGGGATAATGGAAGCATGACCTTCTCGGTCGAACGCCGCTCCAATCCGACTGCCTAGGCCGCGTTCTGGTTCGCGCTCGCCGGCCTCTTGCTCATGCCCGTCCCGCTGTTCATCGGGCTGATCCTCGGCGGCGCCCTCTCGCTCGTCGCCGCGATCTGGCGATCGCCCTCTTCAAGGGGCTCGCACGCAACGGAAAAGGCATCGCGCCCGTCGTGTTCGCCGCGATCTTCATCGCGCTTACGTGGGGCGGCATCTCGGTCAGGGGCGGAACCGTCTGGTAGGTCGGCCGACCGGCGGTTTCCTGCCGATCAAACCTTCCGACACAAAGTGCGATCAGTCCGGATGCCGTAGCCGCCCCCAGCAAGACTCAACAGCACGCGCGGCGCCGGAAAGCAACCGTCAGCCGACCCGGTTACAGATCGTGCCATTCGTCTCGCTGAGCGACCGTGCTGCGCGACGCTGGAGCGGCGACGAGTGCAGCGAGTGCTGGCTGCGCCCCTCTAAATCAGAGTTGACGCCCATTACACGCCCTCGCGCGGCGGCGCACTAGCCATACCGTCTCCGCGCATCTCCGACGTGGAGTCCACAGAATCGAGTATGACACACACGGCAGCCAGACAGCCATTGCTCTGCGTGACTGACTTCACAACCAAGAGGGAGCGCTGTATCTTCCGGGCTAGGAAGGTATCCTCGCCGTGCCTGCCGTTTCTCAGCGGCTGAACCCTCCAGTTAGGTCGACATGACTCCTGGTGTGCCCTCTAATGACGATGCCTCGGCCGTCGGTGGTTCGACCGCGGACCCTCTGGACCCTGATCCCGCGGCTGAGTCCGCGGATCGCGCATTCGGTCCTGTGGCGTCCGACGAAACCGCCTCCGGAGTGGGAAAGTCGGTGAAGACCGAGTCCGGGGCCGAGCTTGCGCCCATTGAGCAGCGCCGCCGAAGTTTGGCGCCTCAGCCGATCGTCGCTACATACTTATGGTCGGCCGTGATCCTCGGGCAAAGCGCTCTGCTCGCCGTAATCATCATTCAGTTCCTCGTCGCGGTCACGACCGCCGCGTTCGACCTGTACGGGCCTGTCATCACCGACCCATTCCGCGTCCCGTTCCTATTCTTTCCGTTGGTGATGATCGTGCTCGAGATCTCCCTCGTGATTCGCGTGCATCGCGGCGGCAGTCGGTCGGCCCGCGTCTGGCTCCTGGTTCTCGCGGTGGCATGGCTTCTCGCGCTTACATGGGTGCTGGGCACGAGTTCCTGGCTTCCAACGGCTGTGCTGGTCGCGCTCTCGGTGCTGAGCATCGCGGCCGCCGTGCTGACATTCAGCGGCGATGCATCGAAGGACGACGCCGCGAACCGCGCTCGTGTGGACCCTCCGCCTACGACCGAGCTCTCCCAAGAAGAAGCGAGCGCTGGGATCGAGGCCATAGAAGAACCACTACGCTCGCCGCCCCGGCCCGTCGTCGCTGCGTTCTACTTGTGGTGGGCCACCATCATCACACAGATCATCGTGGCCGTCGTCCTCGCCCTCCAACAACTCATCCCTTTGGCTTCCTGGGACGCATCTGCCCAGATGATCGCGTTCATGCTCCTAGTTGGCTCGCCGTACCTTCTGGGGCCGTTCATCCCGATCGCGTTTGAAATACCACAGGTGATCCGCCTACGTCGCGGAAGAGGCGCCGCCCGAATATGGCTTCTCGTGCTGACGATCATGTGGGTAGCTGCGGTGACATTGGTCTTCGGCATGATGATTTCCGCCCTTCCCCCTGCAGTGTGTCTCTCCATCTTGGGGCTGGCCATTCCAGCGGCGGTGCTGACATGCAATCCCTCCGCGAACGAGTACTTCCGCCAAGCACGACAACGTCGCCGGCCGCAACGAGCGGCCTGGTCCGCCGACGGCTATCGCCCCGCCGACCTCGACGTCGAAGGCGAACCAGCGCCCGAAACATCCGGCGCTGAGCCAGGCAGACGGCGACGTCGGACGAAGGTCGCCGCGGCGATCGGCGGTGGGCTGCTGCTGGTCGCGGTGCTGATCGCGATGGCGGTTCCGGGAGGCCCGTTGAATCCCCGATACAACCGGGAGGCGCCGGTTGATCTTTCAGCTTTCGAGGAGGTCGACTGGGATCGATATGTCGACCTCACGGTCTACGACGACGAGTACGAAGGAGAGCACTTCATCGCATACGGCACGATCCAGGGTGCGAGTGGGTCTTGTCCGTCGGTCGCCTTCGTCGACAATGTCCAGAACATCGACGCGGACGATTACTTCGAATGGAAGTGCCTGCTCCCCGCGGCGGGAGATGTCAGCGATCCCGATCCTCCGAACCTGTCCGCATTCGAAACCGGGACCCATGTGAAGATGTGGGTCTCGGTGGTGACCGAGAAGATGCGGGGCGACGAGCGCTTCCCGGTCGACCTCAATAGCTTCGCCGTCCACCATCTCGAAGAGATCCCCGATCGGTGAACGACCCCGGTGGTCCGCTCGCGCGAGCGCCACGCGGCGGAAACGTACCCTTTCGTAAGAGACGGCGGAAGCGGGTCAGGAGTCGCGGGGACGCAGCTCGCGGGGAGCCCTACCAAACGCGGTTGTCGCCACTCTCCCGCCGAGACGTCAGGCGAGGATACGGATCGGGGCGCGGGCGTATCAGTGCGCACTCTTTGAGACTCATCACGACTCGGCCGGCAACCGCCCGCTGATAGGGCGCGCTGACGCGCGTTATTCAAGCTGGCAATGCTTGAGCGCATGTAGCAGCCCGCTCGTCGCCCCCGCTTCGCGCGCGCATGGTGCGTGACTCAGGAAGGCTCCTGCTCCCTAGTTTGGGGTGGGGTGCCTGAGGCGACGTCGACGGCTGCTGCCCTTGCGGGCTCGCGATGCGAGTCTCATACTGGCCGCGTGGACCGGCGTGGGGTGCGGGGTCTTCGAGGTCAGCGCGCGGCCCGCAAACGCCGCCGCATCCAAAGTCGCGTTCGGCGTCCTCCTGGTGCTGTCGATCGCGACATCCCCCCGCTTCCGCCCAAGCACGACGATCCTCGCGCCGGCCGCCGCACGATCGCCCGTGGCCAGCGAAGTGTGAAGGCTGCGGGAGTCGTCCTCATTGCCGCATCTGCTGTCACCGGGTGCAGCGCGACAAGTGGCGACCAGCAGACGTCTGCGGAGTCGAACCCGGGGCCCGCGACCAGTTCGCCGGCCAAACCGGATCTCGAGGCGGGTGCCCCGGTGCGCTGCCGGACGGTCGAGAGTTATACGTCCGCTGTTCCGGTACCGGCTCGCCGACGGTGATCCTGGAGGCGGGTGACCTCGACAGCACGGGGTCGTACGCGTTCGCTGAGCGGGACCTCGCCGCCGTGACGCGGACCTGCGTCTATGACAGGGCGAACCTTGGCAGCAGCGACCCCGCCCCCGGCCCGCGCCAGCTCAGCGACCTCGTCGCGGACCTGGAGGGCTGGATCGTCGTTCGGGGGAAACGGGTCCGTTCGTCCTCGTCGGCACCTCTGGAGGCGGGTACATCAGCGCCGGCTACGCCGTGGAGCACCCCGACCAGATCGCGGGGATGGTGTTCGTCGAGGTAGGCGCGCCATTCGTCGACCCACCGCCGGAGATCATCGAAGAGACTCGACCAGACAACCCGGAGAACACCGAGAGACGTGACTACCTGCAGGTCGAGAAGGACGCCTGGGCGGCCCGCCGGCTTGTCGGGGACATCCCGGTGACGGTCATCTCCAACCGGTACTCGGAGGACGAGATCGCCGAGGCGGAGTTCCCGTCCGAGCGCCGCGGAATGGAGACGAATGTCGAGCAGCAGCAAGGGTGGTTCGTGCTGAGCCCCCGCGCGGAGCAGTTGGTCGTCACGACCGGCCACGCCGTCGAGGAGGTCGATCCGCAACTCGTAATCGACGCCATCCTGGACGTGGTGTCGGCCGCCCGCGCCGAGCGCTGACGGGCATCGGCGAATCCGACTCCCTCGCCGGACTTGAAGGATGAACCGTGCGGTGGAGGACCGGCTTGCGCGCGCTTCTTTAGGTGGCGTGGCGGGTTCGGCCCTGTGTGGCGAAAGCCGCTCGGCTCGGGCGACTTGCTGTCGCCCGAATTCCACGACGTGCAGTTGGCCCCCACCATCGTTGGCACCGGCACCAACACTGCGGACAAGTACTGGGCAATGGGGTTCCTGGTCTTGAACGGCTGGATGTTCATGAACCCGGGCATCCCTGGATACAACGGCGCCGGCGGCACCCTCCCAGACGAGGGATGGACGATGGTCATCTACACCACGCCCTCCCAGGCCACCGATCCGGCGAAGCAGTCCGCGAGCGATATCTTCGTTCAATTCACGCGAGTCGTCTCGCCGGACCACGCGCTGCTGTAGGCGCTCGCTCGCCTATGCACTGCGCGCGGCCTCAGCACAACGGCTCCGGCATCCACCCGCCTGGAGTCGTGGAAGGCGCATCGAGAACGGTCAGCCCGCTCCGCCGACGGTCGCGCGCTGAGGGACCGGCTTTCGGACAGCGGCCGCGACGCTGACCATCGGCTCGCGTGTCGAGGACTCGCAATAGATCGAGGTAGTCAAGGCTGACATTATGCGCTCTCTCGTTCCCTGCCGGCGAGTGGTCGACGCGCGACGGCATCGGCCGCCGCTTCATCTTCTCCGATCGACAGGGATACGGAGAATGCGGAGGGGCGGCAGGGCGGGATTCCCACATCCCGCCGTCCCGCCAGGGGAATTCCGGATCTGGGGAATCCGGTTACCGCAAGGGATCCAGTCAGCGCCGGGAGGCGGTGGGCTGGTTCTCTCCCGCGGAGCGCCGGATCTGGGGAATCCGGCCGTCCGCGAAGTGTCCGGTCATCGCGTGAAGGGGACGACTGGATGCCGGCAGTATTGAGTTCTTCTCGGGCTACCGCGATCTCCCGCGAGGTGTCCAGCGACCGCGCCAGCAGCGCATAGACGATGGCCGACACGGCCAGACCGACGAAGAGAGCGATGTCGATCCCTCCGATCAGGCGCCCCCCCGGGCCGACCCACCACGTGGTGACGACGAACGGGATCATCGCGACGATTCCGGCGGCGTACGCGGTGAGGCCGCGCCATCCCCAGTTGCCGTAGAGGCCAGCGGGCACGAAGATCTGCGCCACCGCGTAGTGCCCGCGCCGGACGAAGTAGTAGTCAACCAGGTTGACGGACGTCCAGGGGACCAGGACGTAGAGCAGGATCACGAGGAAGCTTCCGAATGAGGCGAGGAAATCGCCCGTCGAAAGCTCGGCTCCGAGCAGGCCGGCGAGCGCGATGATGGTGCAGGCGACGATCCGCAGCTTGCGGGTCGGGCGCACCTTGACGAACGAGTCGCCGATGGTGATGAGCTCGAGCGCGGCGGCGTAGATGTTCACCGTGATCACCGTGATCAGTGCGGGCAGCGCTGCCAGCAGAAGCCACGTCCCCGACCCCGGCAGGATCTGATCCGCGGCGGCCTCGATCGCCGCGAGCGGGTCGAGGCAATCTGTGAGCAGGGCGGCCACGAATGCGCCGAGCACCATCAGCCATCCCGCGCCGACGAACACCCCGCTGTAGGTGTAGAGCGTCGCCGTGCGAGGGCTGGTCTGGGGGCGGGAGGTAGCGGGAGTAGTCTGAGGACGTACGGTGCCCACCCGAGCGCATACGCCGCTGCGGTCCCGAATTGCACGAGGAACGCCGGCCAGTTGATGCCCGTGAGCGCGAACTGGTCTGCAGCCAGCGGCACAGCATGAAGATGGCGGCGACGGAGAAGATTCCGAATGTGGCCAGGAACAGCCAGGTGAGCCACTTCTGGGTGCGGTGGATCCAGTGGTAGCCGACGATCGCCAGCGCCAGCGCCAGCACCGTGATGAGGACGTACCAGAGCTTCGGTGCATCGATTCCCGTGGTCATGCTGATGACATCGGCGGCGAGGATCTGATTGAAGATGTTGAAGCCGACGATGCTGGTGATGACCACGACGCAGATGACGACGATCCGCCATAGCCGAACTGCGCCCTCGACTGGATCGATCCGGGCAAGACCCAGCTGGGGGCCCTGCGCGGAGTGGAATGCGGTGAAGATCGTTCCGACCGCGACGCCGCTGAGGATCGCGAGGACGGAGACTGGCGAAGTTCGCGCCCAGCGCGGCACCGACCATCCCCGTGGCCAGAGTGGTCAGGTTCGCGTTCGACATGAACCACAGCGGGAAGAGCGAGGACGGCTTGCCCCTTCTCGCTTCGAGGGGAAACCAGTCGATCGATCTGACTTCGACCCCTCGGGGGGTGCGGACCTGCGGCGGCGTTGCTGCGACGGTCATGATGGTGGTCCTCTCGGGTGGTGGTCAGTAGAGGCCGGGGCGGCGGTCGGCGAAAAGGTCGTTGTGCGGCGGCAGCGACTTGTCGCCGCTGCCCCGGAGCGTCAGGGCGGTGAGGGCGATGCCGTCGCGCGGCTCCGCCGCGACCCAGCCGTCCTCGTCGATGATCGCCGTGCCGGAGGTCCACTCCATGCCGTGCTCGCTTCCCGAACGGTCGGCGATGATCGTGGCGAGGCGGGAGGAACGCGCCGCGGCCATGGCTTGGATCGTCTCGGGCGGGCGTTCGCCCTGCGGGCGGGGCACCGCCGGCCAGTTCACCGGCAGTGCGAGGATGTCGGCCCCGGCAAGCGCGATCTTCCGAGGGACCTCGGGGAACTCGTTGTCGTAGCATATTGCGACACCGAGGCGACCTACCGCAGTGTCGAAGACCGCCCCCGCGGTGTCGCCGCCGGTGAAGACCGTGCGCTCTTCACCCCACAGGTGGGACTTCCGATAGTCGCCGATGCGAAGCCGAGCGCGTGAGGACCGCGGCTGTGTTGAAGAGCTTCGCTCCGTCGAGCTCGCAGTAGCCCACGACAGCCACGCTCCCCCTCCGGGATGGCCTCCTGAATCGCCGCCCAGCGGGGATCCTCTCGCGTGATCGCGAGGGAGCGGGCCTCCTGGCGATCGCGGAACACGTATCCGCTCGTGGCGAGTTCCGGCAGCACGATCAGGTGAGCCTCCGCCCTGCCGGCCGCGACGATCGCGTCGCGTACCCGGCGCAGGTTGCCGGCGAGCTCTCCGAGCACGGATGTCGGGGGAGCACGCGGCGACGCGGGTGCTTCTGCTCATGCGTCGACCGGCTGGGTGTAGGTACGAGTCGAGGCGCATCGTGGCCGTGGCATCGTGCGCGGCCATTCCCTCGGAGGTCGAGATGACGTGCACATCGTGTGCCACGAGCAGCGTCGCCGAGCGTTCGATCCGCTGCCACGTCAGCGGCTTGAGGAAGCGAGACACCGAAAGCCCTGCGCTGTGCTCGGCGCCTCCCGCGGTCGGCAGCACGTGGTTGGTGCCCGCCATCCCCTTGTCGGAGTAGGCGACGGTGCTCCAGGGGCCGAGGAAGAGGAACCGCGTAGTTGGTGAGCGCCGACGCGTAGAAGTCGTCGTCTGCCGTCAGGATCTCCAGGTGCTCCGGAGCCAGGTCGTCCATGGCGACCACAGCGAGGTCCCGATCGGGAACGACGATGATCGAGCCGAAGTCGCGCCACGCCGCGCCGGCGATCTCGGCGGTGGCGAGACTTTTGAACTCGCTGCTCTGCGGCGGCCGCGACCGCTATCGCGAGCTCCGAACTGGTGGTCACGAGTGCGGCCGGGGAGTTCGGGCCATGCTCGGCCTGCCCGAGCAGGTCCGCCGCCACGAGTTCGGGGTCGTCGGCCGCGTCCGCGATCACGGCGACCTCCGAAGGGCCCGCCAGTAGATCGATCGCTACACGACCAAACAGCTGACGCTTTGCCTCGGCGACGTAGGCGTTGCCGGCGCCCACGAGCATGTCGACGGGCTCGTCGATCAAACCGAATGCCATCGCCGCAAGGGCCTGCACCCCGCCCAGGAGGTAGACCGCGTGGGCGCCGGAGAGTGCGGCGGCGAAGAGGACGGCGTCATTGGCCGTGCCGTTGGGCTGCGGTGGAGTGCACGCGATCACCCGCGGGAACTCCCGCCTCCTTCGCCACACCGACCGTCATGAAGGCGGAGGCGGTCAAGGGGAAGCGTCCTGCCGGCAGATATGCGCCGACCGTCCCGACGGGAACGTAGCGCACGCCGGTGCGAACACCGGTCTCGACCTCGACTTCGAAGTCGGTCAGCTTCGACCGGTGCGCCTGTGCGAACGCGCGGGTCCGGCGCGAGCCGACCTCGATGGCCTCGCGCAGGTCGGCCGGGAGCCGTCGGCCGCTTTCGGCGACCTGTTCTCCTTCGATGAGGAAGTCCGACCCGGTCCAGCGATCCAGGCGTGCGGCATACTCGCGGCACGGCATCCAGGCCACCTCGCTGGATGGTCTCGAGCATCTCCGTGACCGTGTCCACCACGGCACCATCCTGCTGGGCAGGAACCGCATCCACCAAAGGACGCTTCACGAACTGGAGCCGGGAACCGTGTCGTCCGAGAAACTGGGGGCTAAATCGCATGGTCACATCGTAGAAACGGCCCGGAAATAGGACAACGCCACGAATACCAGCGGTATGCATAGGATCTCCCGTGTATGCGAGTGTCGCAGCTGCGGGCGTTCCTCACGACGGTGGACTCCGGATCCTTCACCGCTGCAGCGCGACGACTGGGGATCTCCCAGCCTTCGGTGTCCGAGCTGGTTCGCAGCCTGGAGGACGAGTGCGGCCTGGCGCTGTTCATCAGGGCCGGCCGCTCGCTCGTCCTCACGTCGGCAGGCGCCGAGCTCTTGCCGTGGGCTCGGCGAGCGGTGGAGAGCGTCGCCGGCGCGGAGCATCTCGCCCGCTCCCTGAACGGGCTGGATGCAGGCGTCGCCGCCTTCGGGGTGCTGCGCAATGCCCAGTTCTACTTCCTCTCCAGCCTCGCGGAGGAGTTCCACAGCGCGCGCATCCGAATGTCAGGGTTCGCCTCGTCGGGCAGAACTCGGTCAGCGTCGCGGCGGCCGTTCAGCGGGGCGAGCTCGAAGCCGGGCTGGTGGTCCTCCCCGTGCCCGCCGACGGGCTCGAGGTGCGCCCCTGACAACCGGGTACGAGGTCGTCTGGGCCAGCTCCGACCCTACTCGGACGGCGCTGCCGATGACCATCGAGCGGATTCCGCACGCTCCCGTCATCCTCTATGACGCGCATTTCGGAAACGAGGACCCGACACGGCGTCAGCTTGCCGACCGCGCCCAGGCCGCCGGCATCGAGATCCAGCCCATCATCGAGGTCGAGAACGTCGACACCGCACTCGCTCTCGTCCGGCGCGGAGTGGGCGAGACGATGGTCGCACGAGCCGTCACGACCAGCTCACTGTTTCCCGCCGGTGTGCACACGACGCCGTTCGAGGAGCCCCTCTTCGACGTCATCGCATTGATCACTCGCCGAGGCAGTCAGCTCTCCCCGGTCATGCAGGCTCTTGTGCGCATGGCGCTTCAGCTGCTCCGGCCTCTCGAAGCGCCAGCTGCCGACCTCGCGGAGTGATCGCGGGCGGCTTCGGCAGGGCACACTGCAGGACCGGCCACGGCGCTCTTCCCGTCCGGCCTCAAGGCCGGATCAGGCTGCCGCCGATGGCCGTGGCGACCACCGGCGCCGAGGCGAACCCGTTGGCACTCTCCGTGAAAGGATCCCGGGCGAAGACTGCCAGACTTCCGCGGATCTCGCATACTTCTCGACCGCCATCCGGGCCGTGACGTTCGGGGTCGTTGTCCCTCCTTCGAGGTTTCCGGGTCGTCGTGTGAGCGCCGCGGGAATGTCGGCTAAGCGCAAGGATTCGCGGTCGCCGAAGCATCTATAGCAATCGACCTCACCGCTGTGATCGACGGCGATCTCACCACCGCTTCCACGATCGGTCCGGCGGGCTTGACAGTGGACGCGGTGGGCGTCGTGCCACCCTTTGAGCCGCTGTCGGCGATGGACGATGCCGAGTTCCTCTTCCGCATCGTCGAGGATGCGGAAGAGGAATCTGGGCGGTTCGGGGATGACGATTCGACCCGGGGTCGTCGTTGCTGTTGTGGACACCGCCGCGCAGACCGACGGCGGTGTGCGCGGCCTCCGGAAGAGATGGGTGCTCGGGGAGCCGGCCGCCGAGCAGGACTTGCCCAGGTATCGCGGCCTCCCGACCAATTGCACAATGACTAGCGCGGGATAGGAGCGCGCGCAGGGACCCTCAGGGGACGGGAGCCGCCGCACTTCGCATAGCGCTCCTGCCCGATCTCACGGACCCGCTTCCGCATGTCCGCTAACTCGTCATGATGGCGGAGTGTCCGGGGTTATCGTTACCGTCACCTCCGTGGCACAAAGCGATGCGCTTGCCGGGCTGGATCCGGCACAGCTGGAAGCCGTCGAGCACGGCGATGGGCCGCTTGTGGTCGCGGCGGGGGCCGGCACCGGGAAGACGCGCGTGCTCACCGCAACTGGGTCGCGTGCCTGCTCGAGGCGGGGGTCGTACCGGAACGGATCCTGCTGTTCACGTTCACCCGGCGTGCGGCGTCCGCGAGCGCACGCTCTCTCGCGCTGCGGTCATGTGCGGCGACGCGCAAGCTGCGCAGCGCATTGTGGGCGGCACGTTCCATGCCGTCGCGCACCGCATCGTCGCCGAGCACGCGCAGCATCTGGGGCTGGAGGACGTGACGGTCATCGATCCCGACGACGTCATCGACCTGATCGACCTGCTGCGCGGGGAGCACGGGCTCGACGGCACCGAGGTACGGCTGCCCACGACGCGCACCATCGCCGACATCGCCTCCCGCGCGATCAACACCGCGACCCCAGCCCGCGCCATCATCGAAGAGCAGTTTCCCTGGGCGCTCGAGCAGTCTGACGCGATCGCCGGCCTGTTCTGCCATCACCGCGACCGCAAGCGCGAGCGCGGCCTGCTTGACCTGGATGATCTGCTCATCGCCTGGCGGGCGCTCGTCGCTGATCCTGATGTCGGAGCGCGGCTGCGGGCGCGCTGGGACTGGGTGCTCGTCGACGAGTACCAGGATGTCAACCAGCTTCAGGTCGACATCGTGCGCGGGCTCAGTCCCTCGATGGCCGCGGGCTCACGGTCGTCGGCGACGACGCACAGGCGATCTACGCGTTCCGGGGGGCGAGCGCCGGGCACCTGCTCGAGCTCATCGACGCGTACCCGGATGCCACGCTCGTGCGCCTCGAACGCAACTTCCGTCCACACAGCCGATCCTCGACCTCGCGAACCAGGTGCGCCCGGGCGAACTGAGGCTGCGACTCGTCGCCGACCGTCCGCAGCCGGGCGCCCGACCGACGCTGGTCACCTGCCGCAACGCCGACGACGAGGCCCGCACGATCGCGGACCGCATCCTCGCCGCGCACGTCGATGGCACGCCACTGCGTTCGCAGGCGGTGCTGATGCGCACCGGAACCCACAGCGCGCAGCTCGAAGTCGAGCTCAAGGTCCGGGGAATCCCGTTCCACAAGTTCGGCGGGATCGGCTACCTGGAGACGTCGCATGTGCGCGACCTGCTGGCGAGCTTCCGAGTGGTGCTCAATCCGGTGAAAGAGGCGTCCTGGTACCGCCTGCTCACCCGGCACCGCGCGATCGGCAAAGCGAGTGCGCGCGGACTCGCCAGGATCCTCGCG
>CAVQWI010000013.1:0-105081 GCA_963717585.1 uncultured Actinomycetota bacterium
AGGCCGATCGGCCCGTCGTAGCCGGAGCCTCGCAGCACCGCCAGCGTGGCCGGCCAGTCCAGATCGCCGGTTCCGGGTTCGCCACGTCCGGGTGCGTCCGCCAGCTGAACGTACTTGATGATCGAGCCGGCGTTCGAAAGCTCCGCCTCGATGTCCTCTCCCTCGACGGCCGAGTGGTAGATGTCGTAGAGCACCCCGAAGTTGGGCGAGTCGACTCCGCGGGCGACGTAGACGCCCTCGGCGGTGCGATCCAGGAGCGAGCCGGGGTGGTCCACGCGCACGTTGACCGGCTCGAGCACGAGCGTGATGCCGGAGCCGTCGATCTGCGCGATGGCCTTCTGGTAGATCTCGATGAGCTTGTCGAGCTGAACCTGACGCTTCCACCCGCCGAATCCGGTGCCGCTTCCGACCACCAGCCGCGGGGTACCGAGGAAGTGCGCGATCTCGACGCCTTCATCGAGCTTGCGGTAGAACTCCGAGTGATCCCACGGCGGGATCATGAACTGCGTGCGGGGCTCCGCGAGCTGGGCGGTCAGCTGCGTGCCGGTTTCATCGAGCGCCGCCTTGAGTGCGGGCAGGTCCTTGGGTGTCGACGGGGCGTCGGCTCCGGTCGGGCCCCACATCTCGACGGCGGTGAATCCGGATGCCGCGGCCGCGCGCACGCGGTCGTGATAGTCGCCGGCCTCGGTGAAGAGGAGTTCGATGTTGGGTGCGAGCTGGTACATGGGTCGTCCTTCGGTGATCAGAACATCGGATGGTCGTGGGCGGCATGCACAGGGACGTGCTGAAGCGCATCCCCGTGCTCGACGATCCGGCCGCTCTCGAATCGGTAGATGTCAGTCATCGGTGGGGCCGATGCCGTCTGGTTGGGAGATAGATGTTGTCGATAGGATGAGGGGCGTACTCGACGTAGGACGAAGGATCACATCGCCGTGGCCGATCACCCGCTTCTGTCCCGTCTCGACCTGAACCTGCTGGTCGCGCTGGACGCACTGCTCACCGAGCGCAGCGTGACGCGCGCCGCCGAGCGGCTGCACCTGAGTCAGCCGGCTCTGAGCGCCTCGCTGGCGAGGCTCCGCAACCACTTCAACGACCCGATCCTGGCGCGCCGCGGCAATGCCTACGAGCTCACCCCGCTGGCGCTGCGGCTGTCGGAGCACACCACGATCGCGCTGGATGCCGCGCGCCGCGTGTTCGAAAGCCAGGCGACGTGGACTCCGCACGAGTCGACGCGCGAGTTCTCCATCTACGGCTCCGACTACGGGTTCGCCACGATCGGCGCGGCGGTATCGCGCGTGGCCGCCCGGACGGCACCCGGTGTTCGCTTCCGCTTCATGCTCCACAACACCCCGATCGTCGACGATGCCGCCAACAGCCTGCGTTCCGTCGACGCGATGGTGATTCCCCACGGGTATCTGACCGACCTGCCCTACGAGGACCTGTGGCGTGATCGATGGGTCGTGGTGGCCGATGAGAGCAACGCGCGCGTCGCCGACGGACTGAGCATGGAGCTGCTGGCTCAGTTCCCCTGGGTGTTCACCTACCGCTCGCGATCCGCCTTCACGTCGGCCGGTCGCCAGCTGCAGATGCTCGGACTCGAGCCGGTGGTCGACGTGGTGGTCGAGAGCTTCCTCGCGCTCGGGCACTTCGTCGTCGGCACCGATCGGCTGGGCCTGGTGCAGGCCGCACTCGCGCCTGAGATCGCTCGGCTGGGCGGAATCCGCATTCTCGAGCCGCCGTTCGATGCGACGCCGACGGCCAACGCGCTGTGGTGGCACCCCGTCCACGATCGCGACCCCGAGCACGGGTGGATGCGCTCGATCTTCGTCGAGGCCGCGCGGGAGGTGCAGTCCGCGGTGGCCGCGGGTGACCGCTTCGTGGAGCCGATCGAGGCCGCGCCGGCCCCGGTCAGCCTTTGAGTCCACCGGCGAACCCTTGGATGAAGCGCTTCTGGGCGAACATGTAGAACGCCAGGATCGGGATCATCGAGATGATCACGACCGCGAAGATCTTGTTCCACGCTGAGACGAGGCCGCCGACGTAGGTGTACATCGCGACCGGCAGCGTCTGGGTCGTCGAACCGCCGAGGAAGATCAGCGAGTTGAAGAAGTCGTTCCAGACGATCAGTCCGGCCAGGATCGCGACGGTGCCGGTCGCGGGTGCCATCAGCGGCAGCACGACCCGGAAGAACGCCTGGGTGGGGGTGGCGCCGTCGATCACGGCGGCTTCCTCGTACTCGGTGGAGAGCCCGCGGAAGAAGCTGGCGTAGAGGAACACCGACAGCGGCAGCAGGATGCCGATCCAGAGCAGGATCATGCCGATGGCGTTGCCGGTCAGGCCCACGCTGCGGGCTCCGATGTAGAGGGGCACGGTGCCGAGCTGTGCGGGCAGGATGATCGCGATCAGCACCAGGTAGTAGGTCCACGTCGTCCACCGCCGGGTCCGGCGGGCGATGACGTACGCCGCGACCGAGCCGAACAGGACCAGGCCGAAGATCGCGCCGGCCGTGATGATCACGCTGTTGAGGATGCTCATCGGGATGCTGTTGCGCCCGGTCGTGGTGAGCACCTCGACGAACGCGCTGAAATCGATGCTCGTCGGCGGGGCGACGGCGCTGGTGGTCAGCGCCTCCTGGTCGCTCTTCAGTGAGGTGACGATGAGGATGTAGAAGGGCAGCAGCATCGCCAGGGTGATGATCCAGACGATCACTTCGCGGGCGGCGGTGGCTTTGGTGTAGCGGAACATGACTCAGACCCTTCCGGCTGCATCGCGGTCGCGGGTGACGTACTGCTGGAGGATGGCGAAGGCCAGGATGATCACGGTCAGCACCAGCGCCAGGGCGGAGCCGAAGCCGAACTGGCCGAGCGCGAACGCCTGCTTGTAGACCTCGGTCGCAAGCGTTTCGGTCGCGCCCGCCGGGCCGCCGCCGGTCAGAGCGAGGATCTGGTCGAAGATGCGCAGCCCCTGGATGATGCCCAGCGTCGTCGCGATCGCGATCGAGGGGCGGATCGCCGGGACGGTGACGTTCCAGAACCTCCCCCAGATGCCGGCGCCGTCCAGCGCCGCGGCCTCTTCGACCTCGACCGGGACGGAGGCGAGGCCGGCCAGGTAGATGACCATCACGAACCCGGTCTGCTGCCAGACCACCGTGATCAGGATCGCCCAGATGGACCAGGTCGGATCGGCGAGCCAGACCTTCTGCAACTCCTCGAGGCCGAGGGCGCCGAGCAGCCCGTTCAGCGGGCCGTTGAACTGGAAGATGAACTTCCACACATACGCGACAGCCAGCGGGCTGAGCACGACGGGCATGAAGATCAGCGTCCGCAGGATGTACCGCGTCTTCAGCATCCGGTTGATCGCCAGCGCGAAGAGCAGACCGAACACATTCGTGAGGATCACCGACCCGAACGCGAGGAACAGCGTGTTCCAGACCGCACCGAGCAGCAGCGGGTCGTTGAAGATCCGCACGAAGTTATCGAGCCCGATGAACTCCCAGTCGCCCAGGCCCGTCCAGTTCGTGAAGGCGAAGAACCCGCCGGTCAGCGTTGCGACGTAGTGCACGCCGATCACCAGGACGACCGCCGGCAGCGCCCACCACCAGTGCCCGTAGCTGATCAGCTGCTTCCGCCGGCTGGACGGAGCGGGCGTCCGCCGGGCACGAGGGGGCACGGTGAGTGTGCGAGTACTGTTCTCGTCGATCGTCACTGTCATCTGCTCTCTGACCTCGTCGTCAGGGCGCCCGTCTGCATGTGTGGGGCACCCGCAAATCCACTATCACACGCTTGCGTCGAAATGACACATTAGTTGTAGCGATATCCGGTATAAGTCTCGGCACGGCCTGCGGCCGCAAGCCCACGCCGCCGCGGGTGGAAGGATGCCCGGTGTGACGATTGAGAACGGCGAAGGCGAGCGCGCGGGCGACCCGCTCTGGAGCACATTCGTCGAGCCCCCGGATGAGGCCCGCCCCCGCGCATGGTGGCATTGGATGGACGGCAACATCGATCCCGCCGGCATCGTGCGGGATCTGACGTGGCTTCATCACACGGGTGTGCGCGGCGTGCAGCTGTTCGACGGCGGCATGGGAGTCCCGCTGGTGGTCCCGGAGCCGGTCCGCCCAGGAAGCGACTCCTGGACCGAGGCCGTCGACACGGCCGTGCGCACAGCGGATGATCTGGGGCTGGAACTGGCGGTCGCGACATCATCGGGGTGGAGCGCAGCCGGCGGGCCCTGGGTGCAGCCGGCGGATGCGATGAAGAAGGTCGTCTGGGCCGAGGTGCTGGTCGGACGGCGGACGCCACGTCCGACAGACCCTCCCTCCTCTGCCGTCGGTGGCCGGGCTGTATCAGGACACCCCCCGCTGGGGAGGATCGGATGCAGCAGGCTTCACAGCCGACTGGGTCGTCCTCGCGGTCCCCCACGACGGATCCGCGGACACCCTGTCGCCCGCCGCGGTGACGGCATCCGTTCCCATCGAGGACTGGACCTGCCTCGTCGATGGCTCCTTCGGGGAATCGCTCTCGTTGCCTCGGAACCCCGATGCCTGGTCGAGCGCGTGGATCGAGCAGCGCTTCGACGAGCCCGTCACGGTGCGGTCCGTGGTCGCGGGACTGCCGGGACCACGCGGCTTCGGGGCGGCCCCCTCACCCGACGCGGTGCTGCAGGTCAGCGACGATGGAACGCACTATCGCGAGGTCGCTCGGCTGGATCCCACCACTGTTCCCGCGCGGTCGGCGAGCTTTGCACCGGTCACGGCAAGACGGTTCCGGCTGGTGCTCTCCGGGGGCAGTGCCGCCGAGGCGCTGCCTCCGATGGCCGAGGGCGTCCGGCTGCCGCCGGTCCTGCGCCGAGCGGATGCGTTCCTGATCTCGGAGTTCGCTCTCCGCACCGGCGGTCGCGTCCACCACGCCGAGACCAAGGCGGGCTTCGGCGCGGTCTCGGACTACTACCTCGCCGACACCGACCCGAGCGCTGATGCGGGCACGATCGACCCGTCGGCGGTGATCGACCTCACGCCACTCATCGCCGATGGCGTGCTCCGGTGGGATGCGCCACCCGGCCGCTGGCGCATCCTGCGCATCGGCGCATCCCTCACCGGGCAGACCAACGGGCCCGCCCCGGCGGATTCGACCGGCCTCGAAGTTGACAAGCTCGACCGAGTGCGGGTCGCGGTCTACCTCGAGACGTACTTGACACGGTTCGGCGACAGGTCGGGTGCCGCCGAGCCCTCGCGGTTCGCCGCGCTTCTGAGCGACAGCATCGAGGCCGGGCCTCAGAACTGGACCGAACGAATCCGCGATCACTTCACCTCGCGACGCGGGTACGACCCGCTCCCCTGGCTGCCGGCACTCGCGGGCTACCTCGTCGGCAGCGCCTCCGAGTCCGATCGCTTCCTGTACGACTACCGCCGCACGCTCGCCGAGCTGTACGCGGACGAGTACTACGGCACGCTGTCGGCCGAAGCGCACCGACGAGGGATGGCCTACTACGCCGAAGCGCTCGAAGACGGCCGGCCGCAGCTCGGCGATGACCTCGCGATGCGCGCTCATGCCGACATTCCGATGGGGGCGATGTGGACGTTCGACCCCGAGGACGGGCCACGCCCCACCTACGTCGCCGATCTGAAGGGCGCTTCGTCCGTCGCACACGTCTACGGCAAGGCGTGGACCGGCAGCGAGGCGTTCACCTCCTTCGGAAAGCCGTGGTCGTGGTCTCCGGCAGCCCTCAAGCACGTCGCCGACCTGCAGCTCTCGCTGGGCGTGACCCGCTTCTGCATTCACACGTCCCCACACCAGCCGCTTGCCGCTCCCCCTCCGGGCATCGCCCTCGCGCCGTTCCTCGGGCAGTCGTTCACGATCGCCGAGACATGGTCCGGCATGGCACGCCCGTGGATCGACTACCTCGCGCGCTGCAGCGCGGTCCTCAGCTCTGGCACGCCGGCGGTCGACTTCGCCGTCTTCGTCGGCGAGGAGGCGCCGGTCACGGCGCTCTTCCGCGACGCGATGGACGTGTCCGTGCCGGCCGGCTTCGACTTCGATTACGTCGGCGCGGACGCGCTGGCCGATGTGCTCCGAGTCGAGGACGGTTCCCTCATTTCGCGAGGTGCCGGCTACCGGCTCCTCTACCTGGCCGGATCGTCGCGCCGGATGACCCTGGCCGCTCTCGCGCAGATCGAGCGACTCCTGGATGCCGGGGCCACCGTCGTCGGCATCCGCCCCGAGTCTTCTCCATCGCTGGCGGATGATCCCGCCGTGTTCGCGGAGGTGTGCGATCGCCTCTGGGCGTCGGGACGCATCATCGCGGAGGATCTCGCAGCCGCGGTGGAGAAGCTGGATCTACGACCCGCGCTGGAGATCGAGGGCGGACCTGTCCGCCGGATCGCGCGACGAGTGGACGGCAGGCTGATCACCTTCATCGCGAACCCCACCGCCGAGACTGTCCGACTCCGCCTCAGCGGGACCGGCAGCGGGAGTCTGGTCGGCTGGGACCCGGTCGAAGTCCGGCGCATTCCTCTGGACCAGGTCGCATCCACCTCATCGGGTCGCTTCGGGTTCACCGTGACGCTCCCTGCGTTCGGCTCGATCTTCGTGCTCGAAGAAGTGGAGCCGGTCCCCGAGGCGACGTACTCCCGCACGGCGCTGCGCGGCGATTGGCACATTCAGGTCGGCGGTGCAGAATCGGTGGCCACCGCGCCCTCTCCTCGGTTCTGGACCGAGCTCGGCGCCTCCGGGCGAGGCTTCTCCGGCACGGGTGTCTATCGGCACGACTTCGCACTCACCGAGACCGACGCCCGCCGCGCCGGCTTGATCGAGTTCGACTCCGTCGGCGACATCGCACGCGTACTCCTCAACGGCCAGGATTGCGGGATCGCGTGGACTGCCGCCCTACCGCGTCGACATCTCATCGGCGGTGCGGCCGGGCGGCAACAGCCTGGAAATCCACGTGGCGACGCCGTGGCGCAACCGCCTCATCGCAGAGGCCGCCGCCTCGACCGGCGAGATCTTCGCGCCGATGACCGAGGTGTACGAGCCGACCGCCACCCCGCTTCCGGCCGGGCTGAACGGCACCGTGTTCCTCCTCTTCGCCCCCTGATCGGCGGCCCTGGCGCGCCAGACGGGGAATCAGTACCCCTATTGCCGCACATAAGCGACCGTTATGTCGAAATGATGCAAATGGTGCGAAGGTTGAAGTGCGGCCCCCGAGCCGAGCCAGCTGCACCGCTGGCGACAAAGACGTCACGAAAGGTTCGAAATGTCACAGCTCTCCACTAGCCGGCACTTCCGGTGGTCGCTCCTTGCGGCACCCGTCGCCGGTGTTCTGGTTCTCGCAGGCTGCTCCGGTTCGCCCGACAGCGGCGGCGGCGACAGCACGGAGGATCCCGGCACCACTGGATTCTCGATCATGGTCGCGCAGGCGAATGATGCCGACGACTACTACGCGAAGATGGCAGCAGGCGTACACCGAGGAGACGGGCGTCGAGATCGAGATGATCCCGTACCCCTCCGACGCGTACAACACCCAGGTCACCACGCAGCTGCAGGCAGGAAACGCCGCCGACATGATGGTCCTCGCACCGGGTACGGGCCAGGCGATCTCGGTCGTCACCCTGGCCGAGGCGGGCTTCCTGGAGCCCCTCGATGAGGCCTCGGCGGGCGTCATCCCGGAAGGCACGGAGAGCCTGT
The DNA here is from genome assembly GCA_963717585.1 of uncultured Actinomycetota bacterium. Lineage (GTDB taxonomy): Bacteria > Actinomycetota > Actinomycetes > Actinomycetales > Microbacteriaceae > Microbacterium. The sequence continues at coordinate 7,680 of CAVQWI010000013.1, forward strand.
ACGAGGTGGACGGCGAGATCTACGGTCAGCCCACCGCGCTCGCGCCCGTCGGTCTCATCTACAACGGCGCCGGCGGCGAAGAGGCGGGCATCGAGGCCTACCCCGAGACGTTCGACGAGCTGCTCGAAGCGTGCACCACGGCGCGGGACGGCGGCAAGACCTTCACCGTTCTCGCCGGCGCCATCCCGTTCAACACGGGCCTGTTCTCCATGCTCGTCTCGGCGACCCGCGTCTACCAGGCGGATCCCGACTGGAACGAGCAGCGCGCCGCGGGCGATGTGACCTTCGTCGGCAGCGGCTGGGAGGACGTGCTCAACGACATCATCGCGCTGAATGAGGGCGGATGCTTCCAGGACGGTGTCGCGGGCGGTACGTTCGACACGATCACCCAGAATATCGGTTCGGGCACGTCGCTGACCGCGGCCGTGCCGGGGTCCGCGGCGATCTCGATCGGGCAGGGTACGGGTCTGGACCTCACCGTGCAGGCGTTCCCGCCAGCAGAGGGTACGGATCAGTTCACGCTCGCGTCGGCGAACTACGCCTGGGCCATCAACGCCTCGGCCGAGGATGACGTGAAGGCCTCCGCGCAGACGTTCCTCGACTGGCTCGCCGAGCCCGAGCAGGCTCAGCAGTTCGCCGACCTCTCCGGCTTCGTGCCGATCTCTGGAGCGACCCCGGACAACGTCAACGCCGTGTACCAGCCCATCGGCGAGCTTCTGGAGACGGGCGCCTTCGTCGGTCTCCCGAACGCGACGTGGCCGAACCCGGCCGTCTACGACGCCCTCGGCGTCGGCGTGCAGGGTCTGCTGACCGGTCAGAAGACGACCGACCAGGTCCTCGAGGAGATGGACGCCGCCTGGGGCGAGTAGTCATTCGCTAGACCGCGCCACAGCCCAGGGACCTCGGTCTCTGGGCTGTGGTGCGTCACAGCCGGCACCCGGAAGGCGAGCCACGAGGACGTGATGACGAGTACACGAGTACGCACGCTGCTGGGAGCGATGACGTGGGCTGAGAAGCTCGGGCAGCTGCAGATCATCTTCCGGCCACGACAGGAGGATGCCGCGTCCCTCGTGCGAGACGGCATCGGGGCGATGTTCTGGCCGCGGTCCGCCGCGGCGGCGAACGAGCTGCAGCGGGTCGCCGTCGAGCAGACCCGGCTCGGCATCCCGGTTCTGGTCGGACTCGACGTGATCCACGGTCATCGGACGATCGCTCCGGTGCCCCTGGCGATGGCCGCGACGTTCGACCCGGCCATCGTCGAGGCTCTCGCTCGCCTGGCGGCGACCGAGGCTCGCTCGGCCGGCGTCACCTGGACGTTCTCGCCGATGATCGACATCTCGCGCGACCCACGCTGGGGACGCGCGGTCGAGGGCTTCGGCGAGGACGTCCACCTGACGTCCGTTCTCGGAGCTGCGATGGTCCGCGGCTACCAGGGCGACGACCTCGCAGCGCGCGATGCGATCGCAGCCACCGCCAAGCACTTCGTCGCCTACGGTCAGCCCGAGGGCGGACGCGATTACGACGCCGTCGACATCTCGCAGCACCGACTCCGCAACGTCTACCTCGAACCCTTCCGGGCCGCCGTCGCGGCGGGCGCGGCATCCGTCATGGCGTCGTTCAACACCGTCTCGGGCGTGCCGATGCACGCGAACCGCGCCCTTCTGACCGAGGTGCTGAAGCGCGAGTGGGGATTCGCGGGCGTGGTCGTCGGGGATGCCGACGGTGTGCGCAACCTGCTGCCGCACGGAGTCGCGGAGGATCTCGCGGACGCGGTGCACGCGTCCTACGCGGCCGGCCTCGACATCGAGATGGGCGGCGCGCCATCGGAGGTCGCGCCCACGCCCGAGTCGATCGATCCAGCGCGCGTGGACGATGCCGTCACGCGCGTGCTCGAACTGAAGGATGCGCTGGGGCTGTTCGACGATCCGTACGTGGACGAAGGACTCCGAGCTCCTCGAGCCGACCGAAGACGCCCGCGAGATCGTCCGGATCGCCGCGGCTCGGGCGGCGGTCCTGCTGAAGAACGACGGCACCCTCCCGCTCCGTTTCCCGAGCCGGATACTGCTGACCGGGCCGTATGCGGACTCCACCGACCACCTCGGTGCGTGGACGCAGTCCTTCGCGGCCCCGTCCACCTCCCTCGCCGACGAGCTGCGGCGGCGGATGCCGGATGCCGGCATCCGCTGTCGAGCCGGGCGTCTCCTTCTTCGGCAGCCGCTCCGACGACGTCGACGCGGCGGCCACGGCCGCGCTGGACTGCGACGTCGTCATCGTGTGCGTCGGCGAGCCCTCCGCGCTGTCCGGCGAGGCCGCGTCGCGCAGCGATCTCACGCTGCCGGGTCGCCAGGCCGATCTGATCCGCGCTATCGCCGGCTGCGGCATCCCGTTCGTCGTGGTCCTGTCGAATGGACGGCCGCTCGTCGTCGCCGACTGGATCGACCAGGCCCCGTCGGTGCTCGAGGTCTGGCACGGAGGGACCGAGGCTCCTGCAGCGATCGTCGATCTGCTGCTGGGCGACCAGGAGCCGGCTGGACGCCTGCCGATGTCGTTCCCGCGCTCGGTGGGCCAGGTGCCGATCTACTACGCGCACGAGAACACCGGCCGGCCCGCAACGGTGCGGGGCAGTCTGGAGCTCGAGTCAGCCGACATCGGGCTGCACGGACCCGACAACGTGCAGGAGAAGTACACGTCGAAGTACCTCGATCTCGATCTCGGCCCGCAGTTCGCGTTCGGTCACGGCTCTGGATACGCGACCTTCACGCACGGTGTCCCGCAGATCTCCCGCGCGTCCGTGAGTGCGAGCGACCTCGCGGCGGGGGCGGAGGTCACCGTCTCGATCGACGTGACGAACACGTCGGATCGCGCCGGCGACGAGGTGCTGCAGGTGTATGTGCACGATCTCGTCGCGAGTGTTGCGCCGCCGGTGCGGCGCCTCATCGCGTTCGAGCGACGCACCGTCGCGGCCGGTCGAGACGGAGACCTTCGAATTCGCTGTCGGCCAGGCGCAGCTCGGGTTCTGGAGGACGGGAGCCGCGCGTGCGGAGTTCGTCGTCGAGCCGGGCGTGTTCCGGCTGCACGTCGGCGGCTCGCTGGAGCGGACGCAGCCGGCCGAGCTGCGGGTCACCTGACCTCCAGCACGCTGAGACTGCAACGGGCTCGTGCGCCTCGCGGTCCAGAGCGGGTCAGAGCGAGCGGTAGCGGAAGTCGCGGAACCGCGCGCTGCCCTCCCCCGTCGCGTAGAGCGCGGGGCGCAGACTGAGCAGGTCGCCTGTCGTGTTCGCGTGATACCCGGATGTCTCGTAGCGGATGGCGTGACGGGTCCACTCGCCGCCGGGCACCCGATACCAGCCGGTGACGATGTGCTCCTCGTTTCGGATGCGGAGCGTGATCCGGTCGGTCGCCGGCGCGGGTTCGCGCCAATGGGTCCGGATGCCGCCCGAATAGCTCAGCATCCGCTCGCCGTCGATCCCCATGCCGCAGAACAGCCGGTTGTTGAAGAACAGCAGCAGTCCCGCCTCGACACCCGCCTGGACGGAGACATCGACCTCGATCTCGTACGCGTGATCCCCGGTGAGCATGGCGAGCGGTGAGCGTGTCGGCAGGCGAGGTTCCCTTGCCCCGCAGCACCAGGCCGTCGTCGACCCGGACACGTTCGGCTTCGCCGCGACCGGGAGCGTGGAAGGTCCAGCGCTTGCCGAGTTCGAGCTGCGAGAAGTCGTCGGCGAGGTCCGGCGCGCGGGTCTGGGCGACGGCCCCGACGGGCGCGTCGATCGGTGCCCCGAGGTCGCGGACGACCGCCTCCGGCCAGTCATCGTCGGCCCACCGGACCGGCTCGAGCAGGATCTGACGGCCCAGAGTGCGGTAGCCGTTCTCGTAGCCGTGCGAGACCATCCACCAGTCGTCGTCCGCAGTGCCAGCGGGACCGGGCACGAGCGTCGCGTGGCCGCGTGACCACCACGCCTCGGACGCATCCTCGGTGCGGGCGATCGGGTTGCGCGGATGGTTCACCCACGGTCCGTGCACCGACCGCGACCGCGCGACGATCACCATGTGCCCGGTGGGCGGTCCTCCGGTGCCCCCGACGGCGCTGACGAGGTAGAACCATCCCGCCGTACCCCTCTGGGGCTCCGCCCCAGACCCCCGGCTTGCTGACGCGCGCCAAAAAAGCTTGGGTCCCTCGAGCGCGTACGCCTCGGTTACCCAGTCGTCCGGGTACCGCCATCCGTCGTAGACCTGCTCCAGCTCGCCGACCGTCGACAGGCCGTCGTCGGCGAGCGGCTATGCGCCGCACGCCGCTCGATGAACAGATATCGCATGCCGTCCTCGCCCACGACGTGGCCGGGGTCGATCACTCCGCGGATGCCGAGGTCGATCGGCTCCGACCACGGGCCGCTCATCGCGTCGGCGTGGATCACGAAGATCGAGGCGTCCGTCAGTGTTGACCACGGCGCCGGGATGAAGGGGATGTAGATGAAGAAGCGACCGTCGTGCTCGGCGATGTCGACGGCGAAGGTGTTGCCGACGGGATTCGGCAGGGCGGCCGTCTCGTAGGTCCAGTTCACGAGGTCCCGCGAGCGGTACAGCAGCAGTCCCGGCGCCGCCTCGAAGGACGAGTAGGTCATCCAGTACTCGTCGCCGACCTTGAGGACGGCCGGGTCGGGTCGGTCGCCGCGAAGGATCGGATTGGTGAAGGTCCGTCCGTGACGCGTTCATGTCGTCGCACCGATCTGCGTCCGGTCGGAGCGGCATCGGACTTCCGCGTCTCGTCGCGCTCGGGAGATCCACTCGGAGACCACCGACGAACCCGCGAACCGCTCGGCGATCCGCAGGTACCCGGCAGGACTGGGATGAAGCCCATCGGGCAGCTCCGCGAGATCGTCCGCGCCGAGCAGGTCCAGCCCGTCGAGGTAGAAGAGGGCGGGGTCTTCCGATGCGCGCATGTCTGGACGATCTGCCGCAGGATCTCGCGGACCGAGCGCAGGGTGAGCGGCGGTTCGAAGAAGTCCGGTGTCGTGCTCGGCGTTCCGTGCCGCTCGCCCGTGTCGGGTCGGTGACGGTCGGGCCCGGGTGTGTCTTCGTGCATCGGGCAGAAGATCGGGGAGATCACGAGGATCGGGGCCGACGGCGCACCCTCGCGGATCGTGTCGAGGAAGCCGTGCACGGCGGGGATGAACGTCCGCCGCTTCATCGTGTCGCCACCGACGATGTTGATGCCGATCTTCAGGCTGAACAGGTCGGCACCTGAGTCGCGCATCGCCCGCGCCGTGAATGGATCGAGGTGGGCGTTCGCGGCGAAGCCGAGATTGGTGACATCCAGACTCAGCTGGTCGGCCGCCGCCACCGGCCATACACCGCGCGGCGTCGTCGCCTCGATGCAATGACTGATCGAGCTGCCGTGGTGCCACCACCGCAATCGGTCGAGAGGCTCGGCGGGCTGAAGCGGCGCATCGGCGCGCACATCGCGGATCTCGACGGTGTCGGTCTGCGGCAGCCACACCACGACACGCCGCTCCTGAACCCCCGCTCCGCCGAGCTCGAACCGGACGACGGCGGGCTCGCCCTTCACGAATCGCGGTCCGCCGGGCTCCGCCAGATGCAGTTCGGATCCACCGGTCACGCGGGCATCGTCGACCGGCTGGCCGTCGACCGTCGCAGAGAACACCGCCCACCGCACGTGCTCGGGAACCCAGGGCAGATACAGGCCGGTGGTCTCCACGGTCAGCTCGATCCACGTGGCCGCCGTCCAGAACTCGCAGCGCACACCCGAGGCCTGCTCCGCGGCGATCCGCATCCAGTCCGAGTCGGACTGCGCCCTGGCGCTGAGGGGCAGCCGGAGGGGCGTCAGTCCGGTCGGGCTCATCTCGACGTCAACCGCTCCGCGCAGGCTCGCGCGGACCAGCTCGGCGATCTGCTCATTCATGTCACTCCTTGCACTCTGTGCGACAAGAGGGCGTCACGAACGGACGCGGATCCACTCCGCGATCGTCTCGATCGTCGGAAGAGCGGTCGGATCGGACGGCTCGTTGATGTGTGCGTGGTCAGCACCCGGCTCCAGATGCAGCTGCACCTCGACACCGGCATCCGCTAGCGAGGAAGCGAACGCCTCGCCCGACGGCCGCAGCCCATCGTGTTCGCATACGACGACCAGGGTGGGCGGAAAGCCCTCGCCCGTGCCGAGTCCGGCGAAGACGTGCGCATCGGCGAGCATCTCCGGGGAACCCGCGAAGTTCAGCGCGATCTGCGTCATCGGAGACGCCGGATCGGGGATCTCACCGGGGTGCGCGCCGTCGGGGTGCGCCGCGGGGTAGACGCTCACCAGTCCGGCGGGCACGTCGTCTCCGGCATCCCGCAGTCTCCCGATCGCGCCCGCGGTCAGCGTCCCGCCCGCACTCGCGCCGCCGAGCAGGAGTGCGTCCGGTGCGACGCCGAGCAGTTCCTGCGCGTGCGATCGTGCGTGTCGCCAGGCAGCGAGCACGTCGTCCGACGGCACCGGGTAGTGAACATCGCCGAGACACTTCGTGTAGTCGACCGCGAAAACCGGGATGCCGCGCGCGGCGAGCTCGAGAGCGACCCAGTTCGACTCCGGCATGTCGAGATAGCCGCCGATGAAGGCTCCGCCGTGAACCCACACGAGGGCGCGTCCGGCCGGCGTCGCCGTCTCGTCGCGGTACACGCGCGCGGGCTGCGGACCGTGCGGCGATTCGACCGTCAGATCGGACACCCGCACACCCGCGAGCCGCGGGAACCGCCGGCGCAGCGACGTCGTGTCGACGTCGGGGCGCAGCTCGGGGACGTCACCGTTCTCGCGCAGCCAGGCGAGCGCCTCGGGGAAGGGCAGCGTGCGGATGTCGAAACCGAGCTCGGCGTCGGTCATGCCGGCTGCAGCTCCCGCATCGACTTGCGGATGAGATCGTGCTGCTTGCGCACGAGCACCAGCGGATCGACCTCGCCCAGCTCGGCGAAGGCGTGACCCTCCCACTCGCTGGACCAGTACCCGCGGTAGCCGCCCTCGACGAAGACGCGCACGAGCTCGGGATAGTCGATCGCCGGCTCCTGCCCGTTCTCGTCGATGTCGTAGAACTTCGCGTGCACGTGCAGGATCTGCGGCATGATGTCGGCCCACTCCTGCGGCGCGACGTGCCCGTGCATGTTGAACGCGAGGTGGGCGAAGGATCCGAGGCGCCCCGGGTCGAAGTCGCGGCCCTTGAGGTACCCGATGAACTCCTGCTGGCGCTCCTGCATCGAGGCATCCGTCGCCCAGATCTCCTGCAGCTTCGCGAGTGCTTCGTCGTCGAGGCCTGCACGCTGAACCGCGCGCAGCAGCGTCGGCGACATGCTGTGCATCGTCGAGGAGAAGTCGGCGACGAACCCGAGCAGCGGCGAGTCGAGCTCGGCGTAGGTGTCACGCACCTTCAGCACTGCCTCGGCGTTCGGGCCCATGGGCGCGTGGATCTCGTAGGCCAGCTTCAGATTCAGCTTCTCCGCGACGGGAAGGAGGCGTCGCAGCAGCTCGGGCTTCGCGCTCTGGATCCGCACGAGCGGGAAGCCGAGCTTCTTGGCGCCCTGGAACATGAGCTCGCTGAACTCGAACTCCTCGTCTGGGGTCATGTCGCGGTCACGGCGACGGCCCATGTCGAGGTTGGCGCCGAAGGAGCTCTCGTCGAAGCCGTACTTGTCGAACGCGGCGCGCCAGTTGCGGATGAACTCGTCGGAGACGACCGGGTACGTCGGCAGTGCCTGGGAGGCGACGATCTCGATGCCGGGGCCGATTCCCAGCTCCGCCACGCGTGCGAGCAGACCGTCGAAGTCGTACCAGCCCGCGCGGAACTCCGCACTGGCCGAGTACAGCGTCAGCCCGAGCTTGAAGGGATCCGCGTCCGTCGCGGGTGGCGGCGGCGGCACGTCGGACACGAGTGCGGGAGGCGCGGCATCCCGGTCGGTGGCCGTCAGGGTGAGCGTCTGGTTGACGAAGTTGGGCACGTACATGCCCGGCCCGCCGTCCTCTCCCGGCGCGATCTGCATGTAGGGCAGGCGCAGCTGGCCGACGAGGCGCACCTCGTGCGTCTCGCCCGAGCTCGAGCGGGGTCTCGCGCGCGACGATGAGCAGCGGGTGCTCCTGCAGGTACCAGAGCACGTCGCTCTGCTCGGGCAGCTGGTCGAGCGAGTAGCGCACTCCCTGGAGCTCGAAGGTCAGGTCTTCAGCGGGGACCTCGACGCCGTCGACGGTGAGCTGGAACGAGGTGACGGATGACAGCCACAGGCTGCGGTACCACGGCAAGGTCAGCGAGAGCGCGAAGCCTTCGGGGTGGACGCGCAGACTGTCTTCGGCGATGAGTCCGTTGGGCATGGTGTCGTTCCTTCTTCTTTATCGATCGGATGCCGCGGCGCGCTGCGCTCGCTCAGCACACGTGGTGCGACTCAGAGCCGGTCGGCGACCTGACGCATGAGCGAGTGCTGGCGGCGGACCTGTTCGATCGAGCGCCACGGCTCGCGCTCGCCCTCGTACTCGCTGGAGAGATAGCCGGTGTAACCGGCATCCTTCATGGCGCGCAGCACCGGCTCCCACGGGATCTGCTGATCCTCGAGGTTCTCGTCGATGTCGTGGAACTTGGCCTGCACGAAGACGACGTGCTCGACGACGTCGGCGAAGTCGGCCGGGTCGACCGCGATCCCGTCCATGAACGCCGGGCGCTGGCCGGGCAGCTCACCGGGCTTGAGCGCGATGGGGCGGTCCTGGAAGATGCCGGTGTCGATCAAGATTCCGAAGTGCTTGGTTCCGGTGCGCTTGATGAACTCGACATACTCGTCGACGACCTCGTGTTTGATCGGGGTGGGCGCGTGGATCTCGGGGCAGATGATCACGTCGAGCTCTTCGGCCAGCGGCAGCGATGCTTCGACGACCTCGGTCCAGATCGGGTGCGGCACCAGGTCGCTGGAGACGACGCCGATCTTCGGGCCGGACGAACCGGAAGCCGAGCCGCTTCGCCAGCCTGAGGTCGCGCTGGAGCGCCGCGGCGCCCTCCTCGACGGACATGTCGCGGCCGTTCGGGCCGCTGGAGTGCAGGCGGGTGTCGATCCACGAGCCGTAGTTGGTCGGCTCGAGCCCGTACTTCTCGAGCAGGCGGAACCAGTCGTCCACCCACTCCTGCGACGGATCGGGGTAGTTCGGGATGTGGCCCTCGCCGAGGATCTCGACGCCGGTCGCGCCGATGTCGGCGATGCCGGCGAGCGCGGTCTCGAGGTCGAGCACGGTGCCGTAGTCGCCCATGAAGCTGTAGAGCGAGACGCCGTACTTGAACGGTGCGCCCTGGGCTTCGGGCGCCAGGGTCACGTGCTTGGTGACCCGGTAGGTCGAGGGCTGGTGCTCGACGGGGATGTAGGACATCCGAAGCCGGAGCTCGATGGAGACTTCGTGCACGCCGTCGGGCAGGCCGCCCTCGAACGGGACGGTCACGATCGCGGCTTCCTCGAGCGGCCAGCGCACGCCGTCGCTCTCCCAGAGCTCGGCGAGCGTGTAGGTCGTGCCGGCGAAGGTCCAGCGCGGAACGTCGGCCGCGACATCCACGAGGTCACCGACCTTCACGGCGATGCCGTCGATGAGGGATGCTGTCATCCCGCGGTAGGACGGCATGCGCACCCGGAGCTGGAAGCCGGTGACCCGGCCGCCTTCCCGGACGTTGCGGAAGCCGACGGATTGAATGAGGTCTCGCTCGAGGAGCATGGAGGTCGCGCGCTCTCTGCCGGTGGGGCGATCGCCAGAGCCACGAGGGCTGAGGCGACCAGACGGCGCATCCTCACGCCGTTCCTCCACGCTACCTCAAATAGTAGGTTTCACACATAAGTGTGCGTGATGCGCGCGTAAGCAGATCGGATGCCGCGCTCACACCAGTCGCAGTTCCGCCTCGATCGAGGCGGCCGTCCGCAGCAGCGGAGGCAGGTAGACCTCGAGCAGATGGTCCACGGAGTCGCGGGTCGCGCTCGTCGACACGTTGAGCGCCGCGACCACGCTGCCGTCTCGAGCCCGCAGCGGAGCCGCGACCGACCGCAGTCCCGGTTCGAGCTCGCCGTCCACCACCGACCATCCCTGCGCACGCACCCGCTCGAGCTCGGCGCGCAGCGCCGCTGGGTCGGTGACGGTGCGTTCGGTGAGCGGTGCCAGAGCGGATGCTGCGAGCGCGGCGTCGGCAGCGGCATCCGTGAGCCCCGCCAGCAGCACGCGCCCCATGCTGGTGGCGTACGCCGGGAAGCGGGTGCCGATGGTGATGCGCACGCTCATGATCCTGCGGGTCGGCACGCGCGCGATGTAGACGATGTCGGCACCGTCCAGCACGGCGGCCGAGACGCTCTCGTCGACGTCGCGGGACAGCGCCTCGAGGTGCGGCTGCACGATCTCGGGCAGGGAGAGCGAGGAGAGGTAGCTGAAACCCAGTTCGAGCACGCGTGGCGTGAGCCGAAACGACTTCCCGGTCCCTGAGCCTGTCGAAGGGGCGACGTATCCCAGAGCCTCGAGGGTCAGCAGGAACCGGCGGGCCGCCGCACGCGTGATCCCGGCGCGACGCGCGACGTCGCTCAGCGTGAGCTCGGCGTGGTCGGCGTCGAATGCGCGGATGACCGACAGGCCGCGCGCCAGCGACTGGACGAAGTCGCCGGACGGCACCGCCGCATCCGCCGGCTGGAGCACCGTCATCTCCGGCCGCCTGATCCGCGCTCCGTGCAGAACTCCTCAAATCTGGCCGGCATCCACCGCGACACGCCGCTGCCGCTGGCGGCGGCGGCATGGATTAGAGGAGTTGTGCACAGCGCGGCTCACCGTTCGAGGACGACGGCAAGCCCCTGCCCGACGCCGATGCAGATCGCGGCGACCGCGACTCCGCCGCCGCGCCGCTGCAGCTCGTGCGCGGCGTGCCCGATGATGCGACCCCCGGAGGCGCCCAGCGGGTGGCCGATCGCGATGGCGCCACCGTGGATGTTGACCCTCTCGGGGTCAAGGTCCGGCCAACCCTGGATGTCGGCGAGCGATTGCGACGCAAAGGCCTCGTTCAGCTCGACGAAATCGACCTCCGCCCACGTCTTGCCCGCTCGAGCCAGCGCTTTGTTGGCGGCCTCGATCGGCGCGAGCGGAAACTGGTCGGGATCGACGCCGTGGGCCGCGCGCGCGGCGATGCGCGCGAGCGGCTCCCCGGGGAGCACGCCCTCGCCGGCGAGCAGCACTGCCGAAGCGCCGTCGTTGATGGGTGAGGAGTTGCCCGCCGTGACGGTGCCGTTGCCGTCTTTGGCGAACAGCGGCTTCAGCCCCGCGAGCTTCTCGACTGTGGAGTCATCGCGGATGCCCTCGTCGCGCTTCAGTTCGGCACCGGGCACCTGGACGATCTCGCCGTCGTAGATTCCCGCAGCCCACGCTTCGGCAGCAAGACGGTGCGAGCGCACGGCGAACGCGTCCTGCGCTTCACGCGTCAGACCGGCCGCGCGGGCGACCTTCTCTGCTGACTCGCCGTTGCTGATCGTCCACTCCACAGGCAGCGCCTTGTTGGTCATGCGCCAGCCGATGGAGGTGTTCCACATCGTCTGGTTGCCGACCGCCGGCCACGGCTTGGACGACTTCTCCACCACGAACGGCGCGCGGCTCATCGACTCGACGCCGCCGGCGAGGATGATATCGGCATCCCCCGCCTCGATCGCGCGCGACCCCTGGATCACTGCCTCGACGGACGAGGCGCAGAGCCGATTGACCGTGACTCCTGTCACGCTCGTGGGAAAACCTGCGAGCAGCGCCCCGAAGCGCGCGACATTGCGGTTGTCCTCGCCCGCCTGGTTGGCGTCGCCGAAGATGACGTCTTCGATGCGGGCGGGATCGATGCCGGTGCGCTCGACGATGGAGCGCATCACGACGGCCGCGAGGTCATCGGGGCGGACGCCCGAGAGCGCGCCGCCCGCGCGGCCGAAGGGGGTGCGCACAGCGTCATACACGTAGCTCGTGGCCATGTCAGATCTCCTGGTCCTGGGTCGTCGCGTCCGCGAGGGCGAGTCCGGTGAGCTCTGCCAGCGATTCCACGGTGTTGTCGCCGAACGCCTCCCGCACGGCGAAGCCGTCATCCGTCACGTCGAAGACGGCGTGGTCGGTGTAGACGCGCGTGACGCAGCCGACGCCGGTGAGCGGGTACGAGCACTGCGCCACGAGCTTGGACTCCCCGGTCTTGGTGAGCAGGTCGGTCATCACGTACACGGCCTTGGCGCCGATCGCGAGGTCCATCGCGCCGCCGACGGCCGGGATCGCCCCGGGGGCGCCGGTCGACCAGTTCGCGAGGTCGCCCGACTGCGAGACCTGGAACGCGCCCAGCACGCAGACGTCGAGGTGGCCGCCGCGCATCATGCCGAATGAGTCGGCGTGATGGAAGTACGCCGCGCCCGGCAGCGCGGTCACGGCCTGCTTGCCGGCGTTGATGAGGTCGGGGTCGACGTGCGCGGCATCCGGAGCCTGGCCCATGCCCAGCAGGCCGTTCTCGGTGTGCAGGATGATCTCCTGGTCGTCCGGAAGGAAGTTCGCGACGAGCGTGGGAGCGCCGATCCCGAGGTTGACGTAGGAACCCTCGTGGATGTCGGCGGCGATGCGCTGTGCGAGCTCGTTGCGGCTGATCTTGGTGCTCACTGGTCGGCCTCCTTGGTCCCTGAGCCGACCGCGGTGCCTGAGCCGACCGCGGTCCCTGAGCTCGTCGAAGGGTCGGCGAGCGGCCGGCCCTCGAGGTCGACCCCGCCGACGAAGGATCCGCCGTCGAGCCAGATCCGCTCACCGACGGCGACGACGCGGTCGACGAAGATGCCGGGTGTCACCACGGCCTCCGGGTCGAGCGATCCGAGCGGGACGACCTCATCGACCTGGACGATCGTCGTGGTCGCGGCCGAGGCCATGATCGGCCCGAAGTTGCGCGCGGTCTTGCGGTAGACGAGGTTGCCCCAGCGGTCGGCTTTCAGCGCGCTGACGAGGGCGAAGTCGGCGCGGATCGGGTATTCGAGCACGTAGTCGCGGCCGTCGATCGTGCGGGCCTCTTTGCCCTCGGCCAGCTCGGTGCCCACTCCCGTCGGGGAGAAGAACGCGCCGATTCCCGCGCCCGCAGCCCGGATCCGTTCGGCGAGGTTGCCCTGCGGCACGATCTCGAGCTCGATCTCACCCGCACGGTACAGCCCGTCGAACACCCACGAGTCGTGCTGACGGGGAAACGAGCAGATGATCCGGCGCACCCGCTTGGTGGCCAGCAGCGCCGCCAGCCCGGTGTCGCCGTTGCCGGCGTTGTTGTTGACGATGGTGAGGTCGCTCGCGCCCGAGGCGATCAGCGCGTCGATGAGCTCGACCGGCTGACCCGCGCGTCCGAATCCGCCGATCATGACGGTCGCACCGTCGGGGATCCCCGCGACGGCGGTCGCGGCATCCGGAACCGTCTTGTCGATCACGCGTGCTCCTTGTGTTCGCTGTGCGCACAGTTGTGCGCATTACGTCCAGTGTATCGCGCTGAACACGCGATTGCGAGTGAGTTGCGGCGATCGGTCGCTTCATGCGGCAACGAGACGACGGGTTGCCGCAAGTCAGCGGGACAACCGGCGACCTACGGCTCGAGCGTCAGGGATGCCGCGATGGGAACGATGTCCCCTCGAAGACGGATGATCTCCTGCGCATGCTGCGCGATCCGGGTGTCCTCTGCGGTGGTGGGCGTCCACTTCGGCACGGGCAGGGCGACGCCGGCCCGCCCGGGAACGACGAACACGCTCATGCACTGCGTCGTCAGCGACAGCTCATGGGGCGTCCGCGGGTCGGCGCTGGAGACACGGATGCTGATGTGCATGCTGTGCTCACCGGTGTACATCAGGCGGGCGTCGACCACCACGAGGTCTCCGATGCGCACCGGAGCGAAGAAGTGGATGCCGCCCGAGTACACCGCGATCGCCTCGCTCGCTCCGTCGCCGTCGCGGGCCCAGGATGCGGCGCACGCATACGACGCCTCGTCGATCCAGCGCATCACCGTGCCCCCGTGCGCGTTGCCGCCGAAGTTCACCACGCCGGGCGGCACCAGGAAGCGGAGAGTGGTGCGCGGCGCCTCACCCGCGTCGGTGTAAACCTCGTCGAGCATCAGGCGCTTGATCTCGGTGCGCGCCGGGATCCGCTCTATCGCGGCCGCGGCTAGTTTGTGATCGGAGCGCGTCTTCGGGGTCCACTCGGGAACGATGGCCGGCCGCCCGTCGGCACCCTTCGCGACGAAGATGAGGATGCACGTGGTCGCGGGCGTGTATTCGTGGGCGTTGACGTCGCTCGACGAGACCGTCACGACGACGTGCATGCTGGTGCGTCCGGTGTGGATGATCCGCGCGACCACCTCGATGATGCTGCCCGGCGCGATCGGGCGACGGTGGCGCACGTTGCCGACATACGCCGTCACGCAGTAGGTGCCGGCCCACCCCACCGCGCACGCGTAGCCCGCCTTGTCGATCCACTCCATCACGCTGCCCGCCGCGACCGATCTGCCGCCGGCGGCGGTGTCGCCCGGCACGCTCATGAACCGCATGGTGATCCGGTCGTCTCGAGCGGCGGTCGCGGCGTCGGGCAGCGAGGAGGTCGGCGTGCTCACGGCGCCAGCCTAGAGGGGCAGCGGATGCCGCGGCACCCGGATGACGCGACCTCCGGGTGAGCGCGGCCTCGTGTGGCACGCTGGGCGCATGGCCAACTCGCCGTCGGGCGACTCCGTCACCGAGCGCATCGTCCGCATCCTCGAGACCTTCTCGGCCGACCGCACCGTGCAGACGGCCGCGGAAATCGGCCGGCGCGCCGGACTGCCGTCCTCGACCGCACATCGTCAGGTCGACGCGCTGGTCGAGGCCGGGCTCCTGGAGAGGGACGACGAGCATCGCGTCCGCCTCGGCATGCGGCTGTGGGAGCTCGCCCTCCGCGGCTCGGACGCGCTCCGGCTGCGCCAGGCGGCGATGCCGTTCATGGAGCGAGTTCAGGCGGCCATCCGCGAACACACGCAGCTCGCGGTGCTCGAGCAGGACGAGGCGCTCTTCCTGGAGCGGCTCTCGTCCCCGTACTCCGGCGCGAACATCACCCGCATCGCGGGGCGCCTGCCGCTGCACGCCTCATCGTCGGGCCTGGTGCTGCTGGCCTACGGCGCCTCCGAGCTGCAGGAGCGCGTGCTCGCCGGTCCGCTCGCGCGCGTCGCGCCCGACACCATCACGGATGCCGCCGTCCTCCGCCGCACCCTCGCCGACGTGCGCCGCGCGGGCTACGTCGTGGCGCCCGGCTCGATCGAGGCGGTCTCGACCGGGGTCGCCGTGCCGGTCCGCGACGGCTCGGGAGAGGTCATCGCCGCGCTGTCGGTGGTGCTCCCCCGCGACGCTCCGACAGCGGGCGCGCTGGAGGAGCTGCGCGCGGCGGCCGCCGGCATCCGTACGGCGCTCGCGGCCGACCGGCGCTGAGGCTGGGCCGCACCGCGCTCGTCGTTCGGTCGTCGTTCAGTGCGCGGACTGCGCCGCGAGGAGGTACGCAGGTGACGCGAATGAAACCGAAGATGCTTCCCATTGATCGGGAACCTGGTCCGCCGGACCGGATCGACGCGCCACACTGGGCGAAGCATCCCGATCACCGTCGAAGGAGACGACATGACCGACACCGTCCGCACCCGCGTCGCGATCATCGGCGCCGGTCCCGCCGGCCTGCTGCTGTCGCACCTGCTCGCGAACGCCGGCATCGAGTCGGTCGTCATCGACTCGCGAACCCGCGACGAGATCGAGACCACCATCCGCGCCGGCATCCTCGAGCAGGGCACGGTCGAGATCCTCGACGAGTCCGGCGCCTCGGACCGGGTCCGAACCGTCGGCCACCGCCACGACGGCATCGAGCTGCGCTTCGCCGGCGAGGGTCACCGCATCGACTTCGAGGCGCTCGTCGGCCGCGGCGTGTGGCTGTACCCCCAGCACGAGGCGCTGAAGGACCTCATCGCCGTGCGGCTCGCCGCCGGCCAGGACCTTCGCTTCGGCGTGAGCGCCGAGCGCGTCGACGGCGCCGACACCGCCCGCCCCCGGGTGATCGCAGCAGACGCCGAGGGCAGGCCGATCGAGATCGAGGCGGAGTTCGTCGTCGGCGCTGACGGCTCCCGCAGCGTCGCCCGCGCCGCCGTCACCGGCTCGCAGACCGGCGGATACTTCCGCGAGTACCCGTTCGCGTGGTTCGGCATCCTCACCGAGGCCCCGCCGAGCGCACCCGAGCTGATCTACAGCAACTCTCCGCACGGCTTCGCTCTGATCAGCCAGCGCAGCGCCACCGTGCAGCGCATGTACCTGCAGTGCGATCCCGAGCTCGACCCGAACTCGATGAGCGAGCGCCAGATCTGGGACGCCCTGCAGGCGAGCGTCGACGGCCACGACCTCATCGAGGGCCCGATCTTCCAGCGCGATGTGCTGCGGTTCCGCAGCTTCGTCGCCCACGAGCTGCTGCACGGCCGCGTGGCGCTCATCGGGGATGCCGCCCATACCGTTCCACCCACCGGTGCGAAGGGGATGAACCTCGCGGTCGCGGACGTCGTGCTGCTGGACAAGGCGCTGCAGGCACTCCTCCTCGAGGGCGACTCACGACTGCTCGAGGCGTTCCCCGAGACCGCACTGCACCGCATCTGGAAGGCGCAGCACTTCTCGTGGTGGATGACGAACATGCTCCACGTCGCGCCCGACGCGTCGGACTTCGACAGACTCCGCCAGCTCGGCGAGCTGCGCTCGGTCGTCGAGTCGGAGGCCGGCAGGCGCTACCTCGCCGAGGCGTACACCGGCTGGCCGCTCGAAGGGCGCTGACGGCAGTACGGCGGTCACCGCACTCGGATCATCGAAACGGATTCGGATGCCGGCGTCCACAGCATCCGAATCCAGCGCACATCTCCGGATCAGCGCGCAGCCCGGTCAGCGCGCAGCCGGACAGCGCCAGGCGTCACAGCTCGTCGGCGAAGACCTCGCCCGCGATCCGGTACGCCGTGTTGGCTGCGGGCACGCCGGAGTAGATGGCGCTCTGCAGGATCACCTCTTTGATCTCGTCGAGGGACAGCCCGTTGCGCCGAGCGGCGCGGAGGTGCATCGCCAGCTCTTCATGGTGGCCGTGCGCGATCAGCGAGGTCAGCACCGCGATCGACCGCGAACGCCGGTCCAGGCCCGGCCGCGACCACACGTCCCCCCACGCGACCCGCGTGATGAAGTCCTGCCACTCGGCGGTGAGCTCCGTCGCAGCCGCCGTCGACCGATCCACGTGCGCCTCCGAGAGCACCTCGCGGCGCACCGACCATGCCCTGGTCGTAGCGCTCCTCGTCGGAGAGTCCCTCACCGGTCGGTCTCATCGTGCCTCCTGGAAGAAATCTCGCAGCGCGGCGGCGACTGCCTCGGGCTGCTCGGCGGGCGGCAGGTGCGCGGCATCCGGGATCTGCACGACCCTGCCGTCGGCGACGCGCGACGCGATCTCGGCGGACTTGGCCTCGGGGGCGACGGCGTCGTGCTCGCCCCAGACCGCGAGCACCGGCATGCTGATCGCCCCCAGCGCGTCCCGCACGTCGTAGGAGGCGAGTGCGTCGCAGCACAGGGCGTAGCTCTCGTCGTCGGCATCCTGCAGCGCGTGCAGCAGGCGGCCCGACAGCTCGGGGCGGCGGGCGATCGAGTCGGGCGCGAACCACCGCTGCGCCGAGCCGACGATCAGACTGGAGGTGGACTGCGCGCGTACCTGAGCGGCGCGCTCCTCCCACCCCGAGCGCTCGCCCAGCTGGGCCCCCGACGCGACGATCGCCGCGCGACGGACGAGCGACGGATGCCGCAGGGCCAGTGCCAGCCCGACCGCACCCCCGAGCGAGACGCCGGCATAGAGGAAGGGCTCGCCGGAGTTCAGCGGAGCGACGGCCTCGGCGACGGCGTCGGCGAGGTCATGCGACCGAGAATGCCTCTGTCGCCGCCGGTGAGAGGCCGTGTCCGGGCAGGTCCCACGCGACCACGCGGTGGTCGGTCGCCAGAAGCGGGACGACGTCCTCCCACAGGATCGTGGACGTGCCGAGCGAGGGACCGAGCACGATGAGCGGCGCGCCGGCCGGACCGACGGGTGCTGTGACGGAGATGGCGGGCACGGTCATCGGCCCTCCCCCGCGGCGCGGACGGCGTCGTCGACGAGCGAGGCCGCAAGGCCGAGGTAACGAGCGGGATCGAGCAGCGCGTCGACGTCGAGGTCCGCCGCCTCGGGAAGCGCTCGGACAAGGGCCGCCAGATCGCCGCCGCGCGCGGCCGCGGCGATCAGTGCGTCGAACCGCGACCTGCCGACCAGCGGCACGAGGACGATGCCGAGCCGCTCGCTCACGATGAGCCCGCCGGTGAGATCCAGGTTCGCCCGAGCCCGTTCCGCGTCGAGCGAGAGCCCCGCGGCGAGCGCCGCGGCGCGGGCCGACGCGCCGAGAGCGAGGCGCAGCAGATCCTGCAGCGCCGGCCACTCGGCGTGCCACGCGCCGTCGGGCCGCTCGTCCACGGCGAGCCCCGCGGCGAGGTGCAGCTGAGCCGCGAGGCCGGGCGCGCGCAGCGCCGCGGAGCGGAGGAGGACGGCATCCACGGGATTCTGCTTCTGCGGCATCGCGCTGGATCCGCCGCCGACCGCCACCGATGCCTCGCCGACCTCGGTGCGGGCCATGCTCGCGACGTCCGAGCCGAACATCCCGGTGGCGGCGACGACCGCGGCGAGCGCATCGCCGAGCTCGGTCACCGGCCAGCGGTCGGTGTGCCACGGCGCGGTGGGGGCCTGCAGGCCGAGTTCTGCGGCATACCGCGCCGGCAGAGCTGTGGCGGCGGCGTCTCCGAAGAGCTCGACGAACGATGCGAGCGTTCCGCCGGCGCCCGCCGAGCTGGGCCGGCAGCAGCGCTGCGACCTCGGAGAGGCGGCGGCCGGCGCGGTCCATCGCGCGCAGCCAGGTCGCCGCCTTCGCTCCCAGCGTCGTGGGCACGCCGTGCTGAGTGAGCGTGCGCGCGGGCGCCGGGTCGTCGCGGTGCGCCGCCGCGAGCAGGGCGAGCGCATCGACCGCGCGGCGGAGATTCGACGCGACCTCCGTGGCCGCGTCGCGGCCGAGCGTCATCAGGGCGGAGTCGAGGATGTCCTGGCTCGTCGCGCCCTTGTGCACCCAGGCCGCCGCATCCGGGTCTTCCTCGGCGACCCGCGCCTTGATGATCGGGATCAGCGGGATCACGGGGTTGCCGCCCGCGACCGAGTCATGCGCGAGCTGCGCGAGATCGATCGTCGGGGGCGCGGCGCGTACAGCTGCGACTGCGTCCGCCGCCGCGGCCGGCGCCAGGCCCTCAGCGACGAGCGCGCGGGTCAGCGCCAGCTCCGCGTCGATCAGGTGCGCGAGCACGGCGCGGTCGGATGCCGCGTCCGCCGCACCGATCGACACCGGTGACAGCAGTCCGACGTCGCCCGATTCGGCCGATGCGGCGCCGGGGTCGGACACCATGGACGGCTGATCGGGCGGTGCGTCAGAAGGCAAGGAAGACGGTCTCCTTCTCGCCCTGCAGCCGGATGTCGTGCTGCAGGTACCCGTCGGGGGTGCGCGTTGCGATGAGCGTAGCGCGCTCGTCCGGGGCGAGCGACGACAGCAGCGGGTCGGCGTCCAGCAGGTCTTCGTGCTCGGGAAGGTAGATGCGGGTGATGAGCTTGTCGGGCAGGCCGCGCGCGAAGACGATCACCGAGAAGAACGGCGCCTTGCCGTCGACCGGCCCGGGATTGCGCGTCCAGAACTCGTAGCGGCCGACGTCTGTCGTGGCCGCCCGGCCGAAGCCGGTGAACGTGTGGTCATCACGGCGCAACGCACCGGGCTCCCGCGAGACCACGCCGTTCTCGTCGGCACTCCAGATCTCGACCACCGCATCGGGGATGGGCGCACCCGCCCCGTCGTACACCGTCCCGCCGAGGATGATCGCACCCGCGCTGTGCGGGAACACGACCTCGTGCTTCTTCGGGTAGTCGAGCCCGAACGCGAAGAACGGACCGACGGTCTGCCCTCCGGTGGGCTCATGGGTCTTGTGCCCCTCTGGGCGCTGCACGGCCATCAGTGCTCTCCCTCCGGCTCGAACCACGTGGCGTCCGGCCCGTCGACGACGATGTCGAACCGGTAGCCCATCGAGAACTCCGGCACGGACAGGTCGTGGTCGTACAGCCCGATCAGCCGGTCACGGTCCTCCTGACGCCAGATCGTGTTGTAGATCGGGTCGAGCGGGAAGAGCGGATCGCCCGGGAAGTACATCTGCGTGACCAGGCGCTGGGTGAAGCCCGTCCCGAACACCGAGAAGTGGATGTGCGCCGGGCGCCACGCGTTGACGTGGTTCTTCCAGGGGTAGGCGCCCGGCTTGATCGTCGTGAACGTGTACAGCCCGTTGTCATCCGTGACCGTGCGGCCGGCGCCGGTGAAGTTAGGGTCCAGCGGAGCGGGATGCTGGTCGCGCTGATGGATGTAGCGACCTGCCGCATTGGCCTGCCAGATCTCCACGAGCTGGTTGGGCAGCGGCCGGCCCCACGAGTCGAGGAGTCTTCCCTGCACCGTGATGCGCTCGCCCTGGGGCTCACCGGTGTGCTGCAGCGTCAGATCCGATTCGATGGCGGCGACGTCGCGCTGTCCGAACGCGGGCGACCACAGCTCGATCGTCTCCGGATCGACGAGCTTCGGGTTCTTGGTCGGGTGACGCAGCACACTCGACCGGTACGGGCGGAAGTCGTGCAGGCTGATCGACAGCTTCTCGCCGGATTGCTCTCGACGCGCCGCGGCTGCGTGGACGTCGACGATCTCCTGCGTGATCTCGCCCTGCGTCAGCTGGTCGGGCGATGCGAGCAGGGTCTCGGGTGCGGCGGCGGTCTGCTCGAGGACGACGGAGGACGAGAACGCCTCGGCGGTCGGGTCCGGATCGACACGGGTCATCTGGGGTCTCCTTCGACGGATGCTGGGGCAAGCGTCACACGTGCGGGGAGATTCGCGAAGGGCCGTGTCCCACTGAGTGGGATGCCGCGGTCACGGCGCGAGGTCGCGGGCGATGTCACGCGCCGCCGCGACCACCAGGTTGCCGAGGCGGCGCTCGTCCGCGCGGACGAGATGGGTGACCACGCCGACCGCGGCAGGCGGCAGTCCGGCGACCGACGGCAGGGGTGCGGCGATGGAGACGTTGCCGAGCGTCATCTCCTGATGGGTCGTCGCGAAGCCGCGCTCGCGCGCGAGCGCGAGCTCGTCACGCAGCTGGCGCTCGTCGACGATCGAGTGCACGGTCTCGCGCTCGAGCGTGCGCTGGAAGAACAGGTCGAGCCACTCGCGGTCCTGCTGCGAGAGCAGCGCCTTGCCGACTCCGGTCGTATGCAGCGGATGCCGCCCGCCCATGCGGCTGAGCGTCGGGATCGAATGCGGACCCGTGACGCGAGCGACGTACAGCGCCTCGGCCGTCGCAGGGTCGCTGCCGCTGAGTACGGCCACGTGCACATTCTCGGCGCTCGCCTCGTAAAGGCGCAGGATGTGCGGAAGCGCCCGCTCGCGCAGCCGCATCGCGACGGGTGCCAGTTCGCCCAGCTCCCACAGGCCGGTGCCGATCGTGAAGCTGCCGTCGTCCAAGCGGTCGAGGAGATGCAGCGCCACCAGCTCCACCGCGAGCCGATGCGCTGTGGAACGGGGCAGGCCGGCGCGCTGTCCCAGTTCGGCCGCGGTCAGGCTGTCGTCGTCCGCAGAGAATGCGCGCAGCATCCGGGCCGCCCGCTCGAGGACGCCCTCGGATGCGTCGCGCTCCTGTGTCATCGGGCCCCCTCCGTGCCGAGGGTAGTCGCCTACTCGGCCGGCACCTCAGCGCCAGGCCTCACGCCAGGGCGAGCACCGGATTCTCGATCCGCCCGACGATCGCTGCGAGCAGGCGCGCGGCGAGTGCACCGTCCATCACACGGTGATCGGCAGACAGCGTGACCGTCAGGACGGTGCCCACGGCGAGCGCACCGTCCTCCACCACGGGCGCCTGACGTGCGGCGCCCACGGCCAGGATCCCCGCGTGCGGTGGGTTGATGATCGCGGAGAACTCCTGTGTGCCGTACATTCCCAGATTCGAGACCGCGAACGCGCCGCCCTCCAGTTCGTCCTGAGTGAGCAATCGCGCCCGGGCGCGCTCGACGAGGTCGGCGACCGTGCGCGAGATCTCACTCACACTCAGCCGGTCGGCCTCCCGGACGACGGGCGTGACCAGCCCCCCGTCGATGGCGACGGCGAGTGCGATGTCGACGGAACGGTGCCGGCGGATCACGGTGTCGCCCCAGGTGGCGTTCGCCTCGGGGACCGCGCGCAAAGCGCCTGCGACCGCCTTCAGCACGAAGTCGGTGACCGAGATGCGCATCGACGTGGCTTCAGCGATCTCACGGCGAGCGGTCATCAAGCGCTCGACCCGGCAGTCCGCCACGAGCTGGAACTGCGGCACGGTCGTCGCGCTCTCGGTGACACGGCGTGCGATCGCTCGGCGCATCGGGGTGACAGGCACCTCATCGAAGCCGGCGGGTGCCGGCGGGTGCACACCCGTGTGACCAGCGGATGCCGCGCTCGGGCCTGCCGCGGCCGCACGCTCGAGATCACGGCGCACGACCCGACCGTTCGGACCGGTGCCCTCGATGCCGTCCAGCTCGATGCCGCGCTCCCGTGCCAGGCGGCGAACCAGCGGGCTGACGAAGCGCCGCTCGTGGGCGGCCGGGTTTCAGCTGGACCGTGAGATCATCGGCTGTCGGAGCACTCCCGGTCGCGACGACGCGCTCCATGTCCGCGGCGAGTCGCCGGCGCAGGAGCTCGGGCCGACTCACCGGGTGCGCCGACAGCCACGATCGGATCGCCGATCGCGACAGCCGCTCCTGCCGGGGCGAGCAGCTCGAGCACGGTGCCCGCGACCTCCGAGGCATACTCCACGACGGCCTTCTCGGTCTCGATCTCCGCGAGCGGTGTGCCGACCTCCACCGTCTGCCCCACCGCGACGAGCCACGTCGATATCGCCGCTTCGGTGACTCCGGTGAGCACCGACGGCATTCGGACGACGGTCGCCATCATGTGCCGCCCATCCCCGCACGAAGCCGCTCGATGCCGGCCACGACCTCGGCGGTCTGCGCGATGGCGGCACGCTCGAGCACCTTGGAGATGCTCGGGCTCGCCTCGCCTCCGGTGACGCGCTGAACCGGCTGATCGAGCCAGTCGAACAGGCGGCGCTGGATCTCATCGGCGAGCCAGCCCCCGTAGGACGTGCCCTGCGCGCCCTGCTCGACGATCAGCACCGCGTTCGTCTTCTTGACGGATGCCTCGATCGTCTCCCAGTCCACGGATGCCCGGTCGAGCCAGCGCAGGTCGATCACGTCGGCGGCCATCCCGGTCTGGTCGACGGCCTCGAGGACATGGTGGACCATCGACAGATAGCTGATGATCGTCGCGTCGCCCCCCTCGCGGCGCAGGGCGGCCTTGCCGAACGGAAGCTGGTAGTCGAGGTCGCCCTCGGGGATCTCGTCCGCGCGGCCGTACAGGTCGACATGCTCGATGACGAGCACCGGATCGTCCAGGGCGAGCGCTGCGTTCATCAGGCCGATGTAGTCCGCGGCGGTGGACGGAGCGACGATCCGCCACCCGACACTCGTGGCGAAGATGCCCGCCGGGTCCATGAGGTGCTGCGAGCCGTAGCCCGATCCCATCGCGACCTTGGTGCGCAGCACGAGCGGCACGGGGTTGACGCCTCCGAACATGTGACGGGCTTTGCCGATCTGGTTGAAGACCTGGTCGGCAGCCACCCACATGAAGTCCGGGTACATGAACTCCACAACGGGTCGATACCGGCCGTCGAGCGCCAGGCCGCCACCGAGGCCGATGAATGCGTTCTCGCTGATCGGCGTGCCCAGCACGCGATCGGGGAACCGAGCGGCAAGGCCCTTCGTTGCTCCGTTCGTACCGCCGGCCAGTCGGTGCACATCCTCCCCGAGCACGACGATGCGCTCGTCGTCCTCCATCCGCCGACCCATCACCGCGGCGACGGCGTCCACGAATCTGCTGGGCTCCATCCTCGGATCCTCGGTGACCGGATCGAGCGTGCGCGCCCCGGCGAGTTCGCTCGCATCACCGCGAACCCCCACATCGACGAAGGCCGGATCGGGCCACAGTTCGGGCCGGATCCGACGCTTGCCGTCGACATCGGGATCCGGCTCGACCAGCCGCCCGACGATCTCCCGCATCGCGGCGACGGCCTGCTCCCGCACTGAGGCGACCTCGTCCTCGCCCGCCAGGTCGAGCTTCTGCATCTCCCTCGCGATGCGAACGAGCGGATCCCGCTCGCGCCAGAGCGACTCCTCGTCCTTCGTGCGGTATCCGAAGGCGCTTCCGGGGTACGGGCCGTTCTGATGGAAGAAGCGGTACACCTCGGCCTCGACGATGGCAGGGCCTTCGCCGGATCGCAGACGCTCCGCCGCCTCGGCCGTCGCCAGATGCACCGCAAGCGGGTCCATGCCGTCGACCCGCCAGGCGGGAATCGCGAAGCCCTGCCCCCGGACGGACAGGCGGGTGTCGGCGGTGATCTCCGAGACGTGCGTCGACACACCGTACAGATTGTTCTCGATGAAGAATCCGACCGGCAGCTTCCACGCGGCTGCCAGGTTCATCGTCTCGAGCACCGACCCGATCTGACTGGCGCCGTCGCCGAAGTAGTTGATCGTGAGGTCCGTGGTCCCGGATCGCTTCTGCGCCCATGCGTTGCCGGCGGCCATCGGAGCGCCGCCGCCCACGATGGCGTTCGTACCGAGGGCGCCGGCCTCGAACCACTGCAGATGCATCGAGCCGCCGCGGCCCCGACAGAAGCCCTGCGCGAGTCCGAGGATCTCGGCGAGGGTGCGCTGCAGGAGCGAATCGATCTCGGGAGGGACGAGATCATCCAGGTCGGATCGGATGCCGCCGACGTGCGTCAGCGCCTTCGCGAGGAACTGGTGATGCCCGCGGTGCGATCCATTGATCGCATCCGTCGAGCGCAATCCGATGATCGAGCCGACCGCGCCACCCTCCTGCCCGATGCTGGAGTGCGCTGGACCGTGCACGAGACCTTCGCCGGCCAGTTCCAGCACGGTCTCCTCGAAGGCCCGGATGAGGTGGAGTTGAGCGAGCATGCCGGCCAGGAGAGCGGGGTCTGCCTTCGCCCAGTCCTCGGGGGTGGTCGACAGCTCGATCCACGCGGCCGTGTCGTCCAGGCGACGGTGCTCGGGCATGACGACCTCCTCGGGCGCGCTGCGTTGCGGCATCCGCTCTCAGAATAGGAAGTATTGGATCCAATATCAAGATGATTCGACTCGACACTTCATTCGCGGCACTCCTCCTGGATATATTGGATCCATTGATCATCGGCGATCGGAACGAGGGTCCGCATGGGGCTGCCAGGGCTGCGCGGGGCGGAGCACATCGGGTTCACGGTTCCCGATCTCGACGAGGCGCATCGGTTCTTCGTCGACGTGATCGGCTGCGAGTACGTCTACACGCTCGGGCCGTTCCAGGCCGAGGATGACTGGATGCGGCAGCACCTCGGCGTCGATCCTCGGAGCGTGATGCGCGAGCTGCGCTTCTACCGCTGCGCATTCGGACCCAACTTCGAGATCTTCCAGTGGGAGGCCGCGGACGGTCAGCGGAGCCAGCCGCGCAACAGCGACATCGGCGGTCATCACGTCGCCTTCTATGTCGACGACCTCGACGCGGCTGTGACCTACCTGCGCGAGCGGGGCGTCGAGGTTCTCGGCGACCCGACCAGCAGCCGCAGCGCGAGCGAGGGGCAGCGCTGGGTGTACTTCCGCGCGCCGTGGGGCATGCAGCTCGAGCTCGTGAGCTACCCGCACGGCAAGGCCTACGAGCGCACCACCGACGCGCGGCTGTGGCATCCCGCGAATCCGTCCGCATGAGCGCCACCCCGTCGCCCAAGCACGGTGCTGCCACTGCGCACATCGCCGATCTGCTGCGCGAGGCGATCATCCGCGGCGAGTTCGCGCCCGGCGCCCGCATCCGACAGGAGCAGGTCGCCGAGCTCACCGGAGCCAGCCGCGCCCCCGTGCGTGAGGCCCTGCGGATGCTGGCGGCGGAGGGCCTCGTGGATCTCGTGGCGAACTCGGGCGCCCGGGTCTCGTCGCTGAGCCTCACCGAGTGCGAGGAGATCTACCGCGTCCGCGAACGCCTCGAGCCCCTCCTGCTCGGGATGAGCGCGCGCGGTTTGGCCGAGGCCGAACTCGACCGCCTCGACGGCCTCGCTCTGGAGATGACGCGGACCTCCGACGCCGAGGAGTTCCTCGCGCTCGACCGCGCCTTCCACCTCGGCACCTACGCCGGCGCCGACACCGTCGTGCTCACAGATCTGGTGACCCGACTGTGGAACCGCACGCAGTCCTACCGGAGGGTGTACACGGCGCTCATGGACGAGAGGGCGCGGCACGTCGTGCACGACGAGCACCGCCTGATCGTCGCGGCGATCAGGGACGGCGACCTCGACAGCGCCGAGACCCTCCTCGCCGGACACATCCGCCGCACGCGGCGCCAGCTGGCCGGCCATCCCGAGGTGTTCGCGGACGCCGCAACGACGACAAGGAACATCGCATGACTCGCACCGGCTTCCTCGGTCTCGGCCGCATGGGCACCGCCATCGCAGGACGATTCGTCGGCGCGGGCGTGCCGCTGCTGGTCTGGAACCGCAGTCCCTCGGCATCCGTCGATGCCCTCGTCGCCGACGGAGCGATCGCGGCCGACAGCGCTTCCGAGGCGCTGGCGCTGCCGGTCTCGTTCTCGATGCTCGCCGACGACACCGCTGCCGAGAGCGTGCTCAGCCGGGTCAACCTCGGGCAGTCCGACGGAGCACGCATCCACGTCAACATGGCTTCGATCAGCGCGGCGATGGCCGACCGGCTCGAGCAACGGTTCGCGGATGCCGGAATGACCTACGTCTCGGCGCCCGTGCTCGGCCGCCCCGAAATCGCCGCGCAGGGAAAGCTCAACGTCCTGACGGCGGGGGCCGCTCAGGCGCTCGACGAGGTCGATCCGCTGCTCGCGCACTGCAGCGTCCGGCGATGGCGGTTCGGCGACCGTCCGCGACAGGCCAACGCCGTGAAGGTGTCGGTCAACCTCATGATCCTCCAGTCACTCGAGGCGCTCGGCGAGTCGATCGCGCTCGTGGAGGCGCAGGACGTGGATGCCTCGCAGTTCGTCGATCTCATCGGCGCGAGCCTCTTCGGCGGCGTCGTCCACAGCGGATACGGACGGATCATGGCCGAGCGTCGGTACACGCCGCCGGGTTTCACCGTCGCGCTCGGGCTGAAGGACCTCGGGCTGGCTGAGCAGCTGGCCGCCGAGTCGCACGTCGACATCGCGATGGCGCCCGTCCTGCGCGATCGGTTCGAAGCGGCACTCGCCGATCCCGAGCTCGCCGCGCTGGACTGGGCGGCAGTGGCGGAGATCAGTCGGCGCGGCCCGCGCTGACTGAGTTCCCGCCGCTCACCCTTCGCCGCGCCCCCACGTCGTGTTCAGATGCGACTGCGAGTCCCGCTGATTGTCGAGCGGCCCGCCCACGGCGATGTATCTCGGACCGGCGATGAGCAGCTCCTCAGCCGGGAATTTCGTGATGACCTCGCAGCCGGTGGCGGTCACGACGACCTCCTCCTCGATGCGCGCAGCGCCCCAGCCGTCGGCGGAGGGCCAGTAGGTCTCGAGTGCGAAGAGCATGCCCTCCTCGAGGACCTCGGGATGATCGAAGGAGGTCAGCCGCGAGAAGATCGGCTTCTCCCAGATCGACAGTCCCACCCCGTGGCCGTATTGCAGCGCGAATGCGGCCTCCTCGTCGGGGAACCCGAACTCCTCGGCGGCCGGCCACAGCTCGCAGATGTCAGCGGTCGTCGCCCCGGGCCCCACCAGCGCGATCGCGCGGTCCATGTACTCGCGAGCCCGCGTATACGCATCCTTCTGCGCAGATGAGGCGGACCCGACGGCGAACGTGCGGTAGTAGCAGGTGCGGTACCCGTTGAACGAGTGCAGGATGTCGAAGAACGCCGGGTCGCCTGGACGGATCAGCCGATCACTGAAGACGTGCGGGTGCGGAGAGCAGCGCTCCCCCGAGATGGCGTTGACACCCTCCACGTATTCCGACCCGAGGTCGTACAAGGTCTTGGCGACCAGCCCCACCGCCTCGTTCTCCCTGACGCCCGGCCGCAGGTAGCGGTAGAGCTCCTCGTACGCGGCATCCACCATCGACGCCGCCTGCGTGAGCAGCCGGATCTCGTCGCCGGTCTTGATCCGGCGCGCCTCCATGAACACCTGCTGGCCATCCACGACCCGGATGCCCTCCTGCTGCAGAGCGAACAGGATCGGCAGCTCGATCACGTCGACGCCCAGCGGCTCGTCGGCGACCCCGAACTTCTCCAGCTCCCGCTTGATCTTGCGGGCGAGCTCCTCGGCGATTCCCGCGTCCGGCGGGAACGCCCCGCGCAGGGTGGAGATGCCCGCGCGCGCCCCGGACTCGAGCCGCGGGCGCTTGGCTCCCTCGTGCGGTGCGTGGGGGTCGGCATCCATCTCGGATGTCGTGACATCGAGCCAGGGGTTGTACAGCGCGTGGTGCTTGGCGGCCGAGCCGAAGTCCCAGGAGATGGGGTCGGTGTTCCGGGTCAGAAGGCTGAACCGGATCAGCTTGTCCATCGCCCATGTTCCGATGTGGGTCGAGGTCATGTAGCGGATGTTCGAGAAGTCGAAGGCGAGCAGCGCCCCCAGATCGGATGCGGCCAGCTGCGCCTTCAGGCGAGCGAGCCGGTCATCGCGGAGGCGTTCGAAGTCGACCCGCGCCTCCCAGTCGACGGCGTTGGTTCCCGTGGTGCCCGTGCTCTTCATCGGATGCTCCTGCGGTCGGGGCGCCGCGTCCGCGCGGGCCACTGCCGTTCAGTGTAGCTACACAGATTTGCGCCGCGAAAGGCTGACGCTGAACATCTGCGTAGTACAGTCGGGCGATGGCTGAGAACGTCGACATCGGGCAGCGGCTGCGTGAGGCGCGCCTGCGTCAGGGCATCAGCCTGCGCGGCGTCGCGCAGGCCATCGGCGTCTCGCCCAGCCTCATCTCCCAGGTGGAGACCGGCAAGACCCAGCCGTCGGTCTCGACGCTGTACGCGCTCGTCACGCAGCTCGGCGTATCGTTCGACGACCTCATGGGTCATGAGCCGACGAACGCGGCATCCGCCCCCGACGTCGCCGGCACCGGCCGTCCGTTCCCGCCTGCGGTGCAGCGGTCCGACCAGAACCCGACCCTCGAGATGGAGAACGGCGTGCGGTGGGAGCGGCTCGCGATCGGGGACGACGGGCCCGCGGACGCGTTCCTCGTCACCTACCAGCCGCATGCGTCGAGCTCGATCGAGGGCAAGCTCATGCGGCATGCCGGTATCGAGTACGGCTACATCCTGGAGGGCGCGCTCACCCTGCAGCTCGAGTTCGACACGCACGTGCTGCGGGCCGGCGACTCGCTGCACTTCGACTCCGTGCGACCGCACCTCTACGTCAACGAGGGCGATGTTCCCGCGCGCGGAGTATGGTTCGTCGTCGGGCGTCGTCAGCAGCCCGCGCCGACCCCGTCGGCGGCTGCTGCCCCGCTGAACAGCGCCGTCGACGTGCTGCGCGCTATGGACGACATCCGGTCCGAGGCGTAGGCCGGCTCACTCCTCGTCCTGGTACGTGTACGGGTTCGGGATCGTCTCGTCCTCGGGGATCTGCGGGTGCATCCACTCCTTCCAGGCGTCCTCTCCGAGCTCGCCTCGGACGTACTCGACGGATGCCGCGACCTTGTCGCGCACCGGCGCGAGCGGCAGCCCGATCCGCTTGCCGTCGTACTTCACGACCTTGCCGTTGACGACCACCGTGTGGACGTCGGCCGTTCCGGCCTGGTAGACGACATGGGCGTAGGGGTTGAGGATCGGCGTCATCGCAGGCGACTCGTCGTTCTTGATCAGCACGACATCGGCCTTCTTGCCCGGTGTGAGCGAGCCGATCAGGTCGGTCATGCCCAGCGAGTGCGCGCCGCCCATCGTCGCCTGCCACACCACGTCCTCGGCCCGCAGCCGGTTGACGTTCACCGTCTCGCCCTTCCGCTGCTCCTCGAGGTGATCGCGCGAGCGGAACGCGCTCAGCGTGGCCCGCATCGCGGAGAAGAAGTCGGCGCTCCACCACACGCTCGTGTCCATCGACAGCGAGGTGACGATGCCGTGCTTGCGGACCGCCCACGTCGAGGGATAGCCCTGACCGGCACTCTGCTCGCTCTCGGCCGCAACCGAGACGGTCCCGCCGGTCGCCGCGATCTTCTGATAGCTCTCGTCGCTCAGCGAGGCGGCGTGGACGTACGTGATCTGGTCGGTCATGAAGCCGCCGTCGTACATCTGCGCGATGCTCTTGTCCGTCGTCACACCCCATACGCCCGCGTGCGTGGTCACGCGGAGGCCGAGGTCGCGTGCGGCCTGCAAGGCACCCGCGGCCTGGAAATCGGGGTCGTCAGGAATGTCGAAGGCGAGCTGCAGGCCCAGCATGGGGTCGGGGGTGTTGAAGTTGCGCACCACGAAGTCGCGGAACTCCGGTTCGGCCGACCACTCCCACGGCGCGCCGAGGCGGTTGCCGTAGGCGAGCACGAATCTGCCGGGGATCTCGCGGAACGCCTGGAGTGCTGCCTCGCCGTACTCAGGCGTGCGCAGACCGTGCGACCAGTCGAGGGTGGTGGTGATGCCCTGGTCGACCGACTCGAGCGCGCTGAGCAGGTTGCCCGCATAGATGTCGTCGGGCCGGAACACGTGGCCCCACGTGAGGTAGTAGAAGACGAAGTACTGACTGAGGGCCCAGTCGCCGCCGTATCCACGCAGAGCGGTCTGCCACATGTGGCGGTGGCTGTCGATCATGCCCGGCATCACGATTCCGCCGCTGGCGTCGATCTCGAGGGTGCCTTCCGGCACCTCGAGCCGCGGCCCGACGGCTTGGATCGTGTCGCCGACGATCAGCACGTCTGCGTCTTCGAGGACGCCGGCATCGTCGACCGTGATGACGGTGCCGCCGCGGAACACGATGGGCCTCCCCTCGGCGAACTGCTCCGCCCGGGCCGGTTCGGGGTTGGTCATGTCGTCCTCCTCATTGAGCGACTGGTCGAATCGCGCCTGCGATTCTCGGGTGATGTTCGGTTTTCGGTCCTTCGATCGCGGCGTCAGGTCAGGCGCCAGCCGCGGTCGACGTTGATGCTGGTGCCCGACATCCCGTGGGCGTCGAGCAGGAACGTCGCCGCCGAGACGATGTCGGCCATCGTCGCGAGCTCCCCACCCGGAGTGCGGGCCTGATAGCCCTCGAGGGCGGCGGTCTTGCCGGCCCAGAACGGACTGTCGCCGACGATGCCGGGGTGGATGGCATTGACGCGCATCGGGGCGAGCTCCCGGGCAAGCGTCCGGGTCAGGCCGTCTATGCCGCCGTTGATGGTCGAGACCGTCGTCGACCCCGGGTACGGCGCGTCTTTCGCGCGCCCGCCGAAGAGCACGATGCCGGTGTCCCGCGTCTCCACGAGCCTTCCGAGCAGGGTGTGCACCGTCTCGGTGTAGCCGATCAGCTTCAGGATGACGAGTCGCCGCGCACGGGCGATGTCGTAGTCGCGCACGGAATTCGCATCCCGGTCGACGGCCGCGAGCACGAGGCCGTGCAGCTCCGGAACGGCCTGGAGCTGTCCTGCGATGCCCTCGGGCTCGGACAGCTCGAGCGCCACGCCGGTGACACGGTCGCCCAACTCCGCCGCGGCGGCCTCGGCGCGGGCGGCATCCCGCCCCGACAGGATGACCCGGTCGCCTCGATCGGCGAGCGATCGCGCCAGTTCGTGACCGATGCCCGAGGTCCCCCCGACGATCAGAATCGTGCGGTCACTCATCGTCGTGCTCCTTCAGTGCGGTCGCGAGATAGTCCCAGTCCCGCGCGAAGCGATAGGCATGCCGGGCGGGCATCTGAGGTGACTGGGTCTCGACCCAGCGCACCGGCGCGCCGGTCGCGCGGAAGGAGTGCACGCAGCCCGCCCCCGCCCATGCGATGTCTCCGGGCTGCAGCCGGTACTCCTCGCCGTCGAAAGTCGCATCCACTTCGCCGTCGAGGATCAGGTAGGCCTCCTCGAGCGGGTGATCGTGCGGGCCGGCGACCCCGTCGGGCTCGTACTGCACCATGAACATCGTGTGCAGCACGGCTCCGAGGTCGGAGTCGACCATCATCTTCAGCGAGATCCCGCTGTAGACCAGGAGCGCGGTGCGCATGCTCGCCGAGACCGCGAGCAGCTCCTGCGACTGACGGCCGGGATTCATGTGGTCGCCGGTGATGCTGCCGAAGGACCGCGTCCGCGGATCGCGAGGATCCACCCGAGCGGGCTGCGAGACGGGGATGTCGGGCACGCGATAGGTGTCTCCGTCGTGCTGCGGACGTGGGGGCGGCGAGAGGACGTCGGCCCACACCGCCTCCCGGTCGGTCGCGCGCCACGAGTGCGGCACGCCGAGAGGCAGCACGCCGTAGTCGCCGGCGACGAGGCGAACCGTCGCCTCGGGCGTCACGAGGATCGCCTCTCCCTCGAGCAGATGGAACGACTCCTCGAACGAGTGGACATGCGGAGGGATCTCGCCGCCCGGTGCCAGCCGGGACACGCCGAAGTCGGTGTGCGACGCTCCGGCGTCGTAGCCGACCGCCCGCCAGCGCACGAGACCGGTCGCCCCGGGCGCGATGTCGGGCGCGGACACATAGTCCGCGGAGACCGCCCTGCGCACGACGTGGCGAGCGGTCATTCGGCCTCCAGTGAGCGCGGGACTGAACAGAGCTGTTCAGGCTGACTAAACAGCAGTGAAGCCCGCCGTCCCCGGATTGTCAAGGCCCGGCATCCGCCCCCTGCGTGCACCCGCACCGGCGAACGCAACAGACAGGACGAGGCCGGGGCGACCCGCTCGCGCGGACCGCCCCGGCCTCCATTCGGCTCGGCTCAGCCGCCGTACGTCTCAGCGGGTGCGTAGCCCTTGCCGTTGTACTTCTGCACCGTCACGTCCGACACGGCGGGCTTGCCGTCGACGGTCGTGTCGATCACCGAACCCTCGAGCATGAACGGAGCCGCGTAGCCCTGGATGTTCATGAGAGCCTCCATGAAGCTCTCCCGGGTCGGCTCGGTCATCTCTGCGAAGGCCTGCTCGAGTGTCGCAGCAGCGATCCAGCTCCACACGCAGTGCGGGAAGGCGGGGACGCCCTCCTGGTTGGTGTACTCCCCGATGGCCTCGAGGAACGCGGCGCCGTCTTCGCTCTCCGCGAAGGTCGGGCTTGCCGCGGACTGGGAGAACGCCACCGTGTAGATGCCGGGGAAGACATCGGCGTGCACATCGGGCTGCTGCAGGATGCCGCCGGGGCTCGACGTGTTCGACGGCAGGAACCAGCTGGGCTTCCAGCCGAGCTCCTCGGTCTTCTTCAGGGACGAGATCACGAGAGGCGTGATCGACATCGCGTTGAAGAACACGTCCGCGCCGCTGGCGGCGAGCTCGGTCAGCTGGGCGTCGACCGAGGTGTCGGTCGCCTCGTAGGTCAGCTCCTTGACGACCTCGATGTTCCCCGCGCCCTCGATGGCCTCCTTGAAGCCCTCGACGTAGCCGTTGCCGTAGTCGTCGTTCTGGTAGAGGATCGCGACCTTGTGGTCATCGGTCGAGCTGGCGAGCAGCTCCCCGAACGCGCCGCCCTCCTGCTGATAGATCGGAACGAGTCCGATCTGCATCGGGCTCTCCTCGCGATCGCTGAAGAGCGGGTCGCCGGTCATGACGAGCACCTGCGGAACGCCCTCGTCGATGGCGGCCTCGCGCCAGGCACGGTTGGTCGGCGTTCCCAGTCCGATCCCGGCGGCGAAGACGCCGTCGGAGACCATCTGCTGGAAGTTCGCCAGCGCCTTCTGCGGGTCGTAGGCGTCGTCATACGCCTTGATCTCGACCGTGCGGGTCTTGCCGTCGCCGAACTCGATGCCGCCTTCGGCGTTCTTGACGCCGAAGTAGGCGAGTGCGCCGTCGACCGTGCAATTGCCCGGGCCGGCGGTGGGACCCGTCAGCGGGCTCGTGATGCCGAACGTGATGCTGTCGTCGGTGATGCCGGGGCTTGCCTCAGCAGGCCCTTCGGTGGCGTCTCCGCCGCTGTCGCCGGCGTCTCCGCGCGCACACCCGGCGACGAGGACGGCGACTATGCCGATACCCGCGACGACCGAGGTGATCCGCGCCTTCTTGCGGAATGTGCTCATGTGTCCTGCCTCTTCTCTGGTGACTCTGTTGGTGGGTTGGGGTTCATGGATGGATCCGGAGCGGCCTCGGCGGTGCTCGGGCCGACAGTCCCCGCAGTGGCCGTGGCGGCGCCCCCGGCGGTGGCGGGTGCGAGGGTTGCGGTCGCGGCCACCTGAGACGCGGCACCGCCGGCGCCGGACGTGTCGCGGCCGTTCCCCTTGCGACGCCGCCACAGGCGCGGCAGCGAGACGAGACCGCCGGGCAGCACGAAGAGGATCACGAGCAGGATGATGCCCTGCAACACGGCGGTGAGGCTCGAGTCGACAGCGTTCGTCAGCTGCGGTGCGAGCACGTAATACGCGCCGCCCAGGAGGGAGCCGAGGATGCTGCCGGCACCGCCGATCACCATCGCGGCCAGCAGCGTGATCGAGTGGCCGAAGCTCATCGTCTCGGGCGAGGTGTACTGGACGACGACCATGTACAGGAATCCGCTGACACCGCCGATGAGGGAGGCGATGGTGAACGCGAGCACTTTGTAGCGGTACGGCGAGATGCCCATCGACGAGGCGACGGCCTCGTTTCCCTTGACGATGGCGAACGCGCGTCCATACTTGCCGCGGACGAGGTTGCGGGTCAGCAGGAAGACGACACCCGCGATCGCGATGACGATGTACAGCCGCCACTGGTCGTCGTAGAGCCCCGTCCATTCGGGGGCCGAGGTGAATCGTGCCGAGGATCCCTGCGACCCCCCGGTGAGCTCCGACAGCCGCTTGGCCAAGGGGACGCCGATGATGGGCAGCGCGATCGTCACCATCGCGATCGCGAGTCCGCCGAGCCGGGCCGCCGCGAGTGCGATCAGAAGTCCGATCACTCCGGGGATGAGCACCGCGAGGATGAAAACCAGCACGATGTTCCAGTCGGCGTTCACGCCGTACGCGGTGACGTACGCGCCGACACCGACGAAGAAGATCTGGCCGAGCGACACCTGCCCGGTGTAGCCCATCACGACGTTCAGGCCGAGCACGGCGACCGCGAACACGCCGATCCGCGCGAGTGTCTCGTTCGCGAACTGAGGAAGCATCAGCGGCACGACGACGAGCAGGATGACGACCAGCGCGATAAGCGCCCACCGCACCCACGGCCTGCTCAGGAACCCCGTCACCGTGGCCATCACACCCGCACCACGCTCTTCTTGCCGAACAGGCCCTGCGGCCTCACGATGAGGACGATGAAGATCAGGATGAACGGCACGGCGATCTTGAGGTCGAAGCCGATGAACGGGACGTAGACGGCCGCGAGATTCTCGAGCACACCGATCATCCAGGCAGCCACGACCACACCGATCGGACTCGACAGACCGCCCAGGATGACCGCGGCGAGCGCGTACACGAGCGCGGCATCCATCATTCCGGGCGTGAGGGTCAACGACGGGGCGATGAGAGCTCCGGCGATGGCTCCGAGCGCGGCGGCCAGTCCCCAGCCGACCATGAGCAGCCGCCCCACGGGCAGGCCCGAGAAGGCGGCCGACTGCGGGTTGATGGCCACCGCCCGCAGAGCCAGCCCCAGCTTGGTGCCGATGAACAGCAGCTGCAGCAGGATCATGATGCCGACGATGACCAGCGTGGTCCCGATCGAGCGGACGCTGACCACCGCTCCGAGGATGTTCACGTTCTGCAGAGGGAACAGCGACGGGAACTGCAGGTTGTTGAAGCTCCAGATCCAGCCGCAGAGGCCGGTGATGAGGGTGAGGAGGCCGATCGTCACCACGACGGCGGTGTCGGGGTCGCCCTGCTCGAAGCGGCGCATCAGGAAGCGCTCGATCAGCGCGCCGAGCACGAAGGAGGCCAGCATCGACAGCAGGATCGCGAGGATCAGCGGCACACCCCACTGGATGAACGAGTAGGCGAAGTAGGCCGCGAGCACGGCCATGCCGCCCTGTGCGAAGTTGATCAGGCCGGTCGCCTGGTTCACGAGCACGATCGCCAGTGCCAGCGCCGCATAGATCGAACCGGCGGACAGGCCGTCGATGACGAGTTGGATGAAGGTGCCCATGGATCAGCCCCCCAGGTAGGCGCGACGGATCTCGTCCATGCCTTTGAGCTCGGCCGAGGTGCCGGTCAGGGCGTTGCGTCCCGTCTCCAGGACCGTCGCTGTGTCGACCAGGGTGAAGGCGAGGTTGGCGTTCTGCTCGACCACGAGCATGGCGATGCCCGACTCGCGGCGCAGCCGCCCGATCGCCTGATAGACGTTCTTCGCGGTACTGGGCGCGAGCCCGAGGGATGCCTCGTCCAGCAGCATCAGCCGCGGCTTCGCCATCACCGCGCGGGCCACCGCGAGCATCTGCTGCTCACCGCCCGACAGAGCCGATCCGTTCGAGCGGACCCGCTCCTGGAGATTGGGGAACAGATCGAGGCAGTACTCGATGTCGGACTCGATGCCCTTCCGGTCCTTGCGCAGGTACGCTCCGACCCGCAGGTTCTCGCGCACGGTCAGCCCGCCGAGGGTGCCGCGGCCTTCGGGCACGTGCGCGATGCCGAGCGCGGCGACCTTGTCTGGCCGCATCCCCCGGATGTCCTTGCCGTCGAACACGATCCGCCCGCCTGCGCGCACCGTGCCGCTGATCGCGCGGAGGGTGGTCGTCTTGCCCGCGCCGTTCGCGCCCAGGATGCCGACCGCGCCTCCGTCGGGCACGCTGAGCGTCACCCCGTCCAGCACCTGGACAGGGCCGTAGAAGGCGGTGACGTCGGTCAGCTCAAGCAGCGTCATCGGCGGCGGCCTCC
Source organism: uncultured Actinomycetota bacterium (assembly GCA_963717585.1). Taxonomy (GTDB): domain Bacteria; phylum Actinomycetota; class Actinomycetes; order Actinomycetales; family Microbacteriaceae; genus Microbacterium. The sequence continues at coordinate 44,763 of CAVQWI010000013.1, forward strand.
TTCCCGATGTACGCCTCGATCACGCGCGGGTCGGACTGGGCTTCGGCCGCGGTTCCCTCCATCAGCTTCCGGCCGTGATCGAGCACGACCACACGGTCGGTCAGGGCGGCGATCAGGCCCATGTGGTGTTCCACGATGACGACCGTGATGTCCTCCTCGTCGCGCAGGCGCTTGATGGTCGAGATGAACTGCTCGACCTCCGCGTGCGGAAGGCCTGCGGCGGGCTCGTCGAGCAGCAGCAGCCGCGGCTTCGACAGCAGCGCGCGGCACAGCTCGACTCCCTTGTGCAGCCCGTGCGAGAGCTCGTCGGCGTGGGCGTCCGCCGCCCATCCGAGTCCGTTGCGCTCGAGCAGCTCGCGAGCCTCCGCCCGCAGACTCCGCTCCGAGCGGGAGGTGTTCGGCAGTCGCAGCGACCATTCGACGGGTCCGCCGGGCAGCCGGGTGTGGGCGCCGAGCAGGACGTTCTCGAGCACGGTCGCGTGCAGCTGGAGGGCGGGATGCTGGAACGTGCGGGCCAGACCGTGACGGGACAGGGCCGAGGGCTGCTTGCCGAGCACCTCGGTCTCGTCGATCAGGATCGAGCCCGACGACGGCTTGTAGTGGCCGCTGATGCAGTTGAACAGGGATGTCTTGCCTGCGCCGTTGGGTCCGACGAGGCCGAATATCGCTCCGGGCTCGACGTCGAAGCTGACCTCTTCGAGCACTTTGATGCCGCCGAAGCGCAGCGACACGTCCTTCAGACCCAGTCGTGCGGCCATGTGTCACCTTCCCCAGATCGCATCGTTGCTCGGGAGTGCAGCGGCGCTCACCGCCCGCTCTAGGAAAGACGCTATGGATCGAGGACGAGATTGTCAACGATTTTGGAACGAATTCCGGTTCGGGCGAATCGCGTGGTGCGTGGGCGCCACTTTACGACCCGGAGGGCCCCTCCCGCTCGTCCCTTTCCGTTGAACGGAACTCCCCCTACCATGAGAGGCAAACCGTCGGCGTCCCGCGCCGACCTCACTCGATGAGGGGCATCCGTGGCGCGCGCATCCGATGGGGAGTCGGTTCTTTCGAAGCACCTGCGCGTACTCGGAGTGTTCGAAGCGGCCGATCCCTTCCTCACGCTGTCCGAGATCTCCGAGCGGGCGGGATTGGCGCCCTCCACCGCGCACCGGATCGTGGCCGAACTGGAGCGGGAGGGCCTTCTGGAGCGACTTCCCGACCGCACCTACCGCTTGGGCGTGCGGCTGTGGGAGCTCGCCTGCCGCACGCCGGGAGCGCTGGGGCTTCGAGAGCTCGCGCGACCGTATCTGCAGGCCGTCCATGCGAGGGTTCGCCAGCACGCCCAGCTGGCCGTGCTGAGCGACACGGAGGTGCTGTTCCTCGATCGCCTGTCGGCTCGCGATGCCGTCGTGAACGCCACCCTGATCGGGGGCCGCATCCCACTGCACGCCTCCTCCAGCGGACTGGTCCTGCTCGCCCACTCGGGACAGGCGGTCGTCGATGCCGTCCTGTCGGCACCGCTGCGCCGCTACACGGCGCACACCATCCAGACCGAGGCCGAGCTGCAGACCGTCCTGCGCCGGGTGCGCGCCGACGGATGGGTGGTCTGCGACGGCCACATCCACGAGGAGTCGCGCGGGATAGCCGTTCCGGTGTACGGCGCCCACCGCGATGTGATCGCCGCCATCGGCGTGGTCGTGCCCAACGACGACGCCCCCACCCTGGGCTTCATCGAGTTGCTGACCCACGCCGCAAGCGAGATCAGTGCGGCGATGCGTGCGGCCTACCTGCCGACCGGTCATCCCGCCGCGACACCGGGAGGGCGCTTCCGCCCGCTCGTGACATCGTCCGTGCGCTCCATGGAGTACCTCGAGTCGATGTCCGGAGCCGCAGCACCGTAACCTCGCGACACGCCACCGAGGCTCCGGCCCGAGGTGACTAAGGTAGTCGGCATGTCTGTCAACCCGCCGTTCCGCGCCGACATCGTCGGCAGTTTCCTGCGTCCTGAGGCGATCAAGACCGCCCGTTCGCGCCATGCCGCCGGCGAGCTCGACGCGGCGGGGCTGCGGGCCGTCGAAGACGAGGCCATCACGGCGCTCGTGCAGCGCGAAGCCGCCGCGGGGCTCAGACTGGCGACGGACGGCGAGTTCCGCAGGTCGTGGTGGCACTTCGACTTCTTCGGGATGCTGGACGGAGTCAACGTCGTCGAGCTCGATCACGGCATCCAGTTCCAGGGTGTGCAGACGCGCCCGCTCGGTCTGCACATCGACGGCCCGGTCGGCTTCCCCGCCGACCATCCGATGCTCGAGCACTTCCGTTTCCTCAAGCCCGTCGCCGAGGCTGCCGGCGTCGTCCCGAAGTTCAGCATCCCGGCGCCGACGGTGCTCGACTTCCGCCTCGAGCGCGATGCGCTGGAGGGCTCGGCATACAGCGGGCACGACGACATCGTCGACGACCTGGCTGCGACCTACCGCGCCGCGGTGCAGGCGTTCTACGACGCCGGATGCCGCTACCTCCAGTTCGACGACACCGCGTGGGCGTACCTGTGCTCGGACGTCGAACTGGCCAAGGCTGCGGACCGCGGCATCCGCACCGATCATCTGGCCGAGCGGTATGCGCGCCTGATCAACGCATCGCTGCGCGACAAGCCGGCCGACATGATCATCACGACCCACGTCTGCCGCGGCAACTTCCGCTCGACGTGGATCTCATCGGGCGGCTACGAGCCGGTCGCCGAGCAGCTGCTGGGCGAGACCTCCTTCGACGGCTACTTCCTCGAGTACGACAGCGAGCGCGCCGGAGGATTCGAGCCGCTGCGGTTCCTGCCGAAGGGCGCGAAGGTCGTCGAGCTCGGTCTGGTGACCACCAAGTCGGGCACGCTGGAAGACCCGGACGGCCTGAAGCGCCGCATCGACGAAGCGGCGGCGATCGTTCCGCTCGAGCAGCTCGCCCTCAGTCCGCAGTGCGGCTTCGCCTCCACCGAGGAGGGCAACATCCTCACCGAGGACGAGCAGTGGGCGAAGATCGAGGAGACCGTCGCGGTCGCCGCCGAGGTGTGGCCCGACGCGTAGAGGTCGGGGCGTCGTCGTCGCCGCCCGCTATGGACGCAGGATGGTGGAGTTCTTCTGCGCGATCGCGTGCAGCCACTGGATCGTTCCGTCGGTCATCGAGTGAGGGGCGTCGAGCGACTCCAGGAACGCCCGCACATCGCGCATCTCCGCCTCGCGGCGCACCGCGTGCAGAGGCGTTCCGTCCAGCAGGCGCTGCACGAGGTCGTGGCCGGAATCTCCCAGCTCGGTCGAGATCTGGTCGAGGATCCATTCTTCGGCGTCCAGTGCCCGCGCCGCGGTCGCACTCTCGTAGATGAGCGCCGCCAGCCCCTTCATGAAGACGCTGCGCAGCAGCTTGAGGCTCGCCGCGACACCGGCCTCGTCGCCGACGTCGGTGGACGCCACGCCGAACTCCTGGAGCAGCGGCTGCAGCCGTGCTGCGCCGGTGCCGCTGAGCAGCAGCGGAGTCTGGAGGCGGCTGCGCATCACCGGCGCCATGATCGCGGCATCCACGAACGCGACATCCTTCGCAGCCGCCTTCGCCGCGAGCGCGCGCTCGTACTCCGGGCCGCACGTGTTCATGTCGACGAAGATGCTCGACGGGCCCATGGCTTCGAGCGCCTCGTCGATGACGGATGCCGCGGCCCGAGCCCGCACGAGGCTCAGGACGACGTCCGCGTCGTCGACGGCGTCCGCGATGTCGGGAGCGAGCATCACGCCCGCGGGCGCCTCCGAGACGTGCGGGTCGGTGCCGCGGACCACGGCGCCTCGCGCCGCCAGGTCGGCGGCGTAGATGCTCCCGGCTTCGCCGAGGCCCAGAACTGCCACACGCATAGCGCACTCCCAAGAGCGAGGCATTCGCCTCTATATTGTTGACAATAGTGGTTGGAGCTTTCGGGCGGGTGCCCGGGCGGAACCGAAGGAGACTCGATGTCGACGATCGTCGAAGATGCCGGCGCAATGCGGATGCATCCGAGGAGCGGGTGACCGACGTCATCCGCAGGGCGATCGTGCGAGGTGAGTACGCCCCGAACCAGCGCCTCATCGAAGCCGACCTCAGCGACACCTTCGCCGCAAGCCGTGCGACGGTCCGGACGGCCCTGCTCGAGCTCGCGAATGAGGGGCTCGTCGAGAGGCTGCCCAACAAGGGCTCGCGCGTGCGGGCGATCTCCATGGACGAGGCGATCGAGATCCTCGAGGTGCGAATCGGCGTCGAAGGTCTCTGCGCCGCGAAGACGGCGGCATACATCACCGACGATCAGATCGCAGAGTTCCGCCAGCTTCGGCAGGACATGATCGACGCGGTCGCCGACGGCGACCTGGTGGAGTACTCACGGCTCAATCAGTACCTCGATCAGCTCGTGCGGGTGCTGAGCCGCCACGCGACCGCCTCCGAGGTGCTGGGACGGCTGCACGCGCAGAGCGTCCGCCACCAATTCAGGCTCTCATCGCGTCCGCAGCGCGCCAAGGTGTCGGTGCTCGAGCACGCGGCGATCATCGACGCGATCGTCGCCCGTGACGCCGAAGCCGCCGAAGCCGCCGTGCGCGATCACCTGCGCAAAGTGATCGGGGCCCTGCGCGAGCTCGCCTGAGCCGCCTGGATGTGGCGCCGCCGACACCCGCACCGATCGCGGTCTCTGTCGTCGCGCTTGCGCACCAAAATCGTTGACAATCCGTAGGGCGCTCCGTAGCGTCCTGTGTTAGGAGCTCCCCCCGGCTCTGAAGGCGACGACGAAGAGGTGGTCGATGCCCGCCCGTCCGACAAGCCACAGCGTCGGCCGCGACGGGGTGCTCGAGCGGGCGCTCGAACTGCTCGAGTGCTTCTCCGCCGACGAACCGATCCTCTCGGCGGCGGAGATCGCTCAGCGAACGGAACTCGCCGTCTCCTCCGTGCATCGACTCCTCGCCAAACTGGTCGCTGCAGGCTTCGTGGACAAGGTGAAACCGCACAGCTACGCCGTGGGACTCCGCCTGTGGAAGCTCGGCGAACTCAGCCCCGCCATGCTCGACCTGCGGGAGAGCGCGCTACCGCAGATGCTCCGCCTGTACGAGGCGACGGGCGAGAACATCCAGCTCGCGGTGATCGACGGTTCCACACCGAGCACCGCTCGAGCGCTGTACATCGCGCGGGCCGTCGGCCCGTCGTCGTCTCCGACCCTCACCCGGATCGGGGGAGCCTTCCCGCTGCACACGACAGGTGTGGGCAAGGCGCTCCTTGCCACCCAGGAACAGGAATGGCTCTCCGCATACATCGAAGCTGGCCTCGTCAAGGAGACGCAGTTCTCACTGACGACTGGGAGCGAACTCGTCCGAGATCTGGAGAGGGTCCGCGCACGCGGCTATGCGGTGACACGAGAGGAGATGACGCTCGGCACAGCATCCGTCGCCGCTGCCTTCGATCGAATCGGCCACCTCCCGGCCGCCGCGATCGGCGTCGTCACCGAGGTGAGCAGGTTCCGCGAGCGCGAACTCAGCGCGATGGTGCTGGCCGCCGCACAGCAGCTTCACGCGATCCTCAGCGAGCGATTCGAGCGGTGACCACCTCCCGGCGCCGCTTTCTCACTGGGTGCGAATGCCCGGCACGCGAGACGAGGCATCGGCATAGATTGACGCCGACGGCGGCCACGATTCGGCTGTTGCCTCCGATAGCACTCGACGAGGAGTAACTATGCACAGGATGAGATTCGCCGCCGCCGCTGTCACCACCGCAGCGCTGGTCGCGTCGTCGGCGACGATGGCGACCGCCGCAACCGAGCAGGAGGAATTCGTCTTCCTGAAGCCGCACGTCTTGGACGCATGGGCGGAGTATGCCGCGTCCGACACCTACGCCCTCCTCGAACAGCAGGGCAAGATGGCGACCCCGAACGTGTATCTGGCGGACGTGGCACGAGGCACCGATGAGACAGGGGCGGACCCCGCGGACTACTGGTACGTGCGAAACGGCGTGCCCGACGACGGTGTGACACTCGCACCCGAGGCGATCCTCAAGGCGAACCTGGAGAATCTGAAGACGGCGGGCAAGATCGACGACTACAACTTCACGCTCGTCATGAATCTCGGCCACTCGGAGAACGTCAGCACCGACGAGGCATACGCATGGATGGACAGCATCCTCGCCGAAGCAGGTGCGTCCGACACGTCGGAGGTCGTGCCGGTGCCCTCCGGATGGTGGGACGTCACGTCGTACGAGGGTGGGACCATCACGGAAACCGCTACCGGGGCGGTCCAAGCCTCATCCGACACCGGCAAGCGGACAATCACGGTCACGCTCGACGGTCAGCCGTTCACCCTCACCCACTACTGGGGCTGGTACGCCGCGACACCCAACAGCGCGAAGCAGAAGATCAGCATCTACGTGCCGCAGAATGTGCGGCCTGACAGCCCCGCCTACTTCCGCACCAACAACGGAGGCTGGACGTCGAACAACTTCATCTCCACCATCGTCAACGGCGGCGTCTACACCACCGGAAACCTGGCCTTCAACACCGTTCAGGGCGGCGGAAGCAACAACGCGAACGTCCTCGGCGAGTGCTGGACGCATGTGCTCTGTCCTACGCCCCCCCTCCACCCCCCCCTTCCCACCTGCCGACCTCGCTGGCGGAATGGCAGTACCTGAGCGCGGCGGTCCTTGCTAACAACGGCGATGACTACACGTACGAGCTCGGGCTGACGCCGGATGGAGTGAAGCGGACTCTGCTGGATATGGTCGAGACGTCACTCGAGCTGACGGTGAACGAGAACGCCTCCTACCGGCCCACCCTGGCGGACGTGACGACGGTCACCACCGCGGCGGAGGCGAAGGCCGCCCTGGATGTCTTCCTCCGCGCGAGCGACGGGAACCGGGCGCCGGGGTTCGCGGGACTTCCCCTCGGATGGTTCAGCGTCTCAGGCACGCCAGGCGCCTTCGACGTGACCATTCCGGACGCCGGCTGGGACGCCTTCACCGAGTACCTGTACTGGACCTCCCAGTGGGTCAAGGGCACTCCGATCTCGACGGCGCAGGGCCTGCCCGCCGGTCTCGGGAAGGGCGGCGCGTTCGCCGGCGGCGAAGGACTCCTCTTCGGCGCGATCGATGCGCCCTACGCTCCGAGTGCACGACTTAGCGACGCGGACAGGTCGTGCGCTCGGCGGCAAGTCGTCCACTCGGCGATCTGCAGTGGTCACGACGAGCAAGACTGGGCCGCGATTCGAGACCGGATTCCGTTCAACGGAAATCGCGGCGCCAGGCGCAGCGGGACGTTCTAGCGTGGGAGAAACCCGTTTTCGAAAGGTCGATGATGACAACCGAATCTCTCGCGCAGGCGATCGAGCGCGCCGGAAGCCCGGTGGAGCTGCTGCGCAATCAGGACTGGCCCGCGTTCACCTTCCCGGTCGCGCCCGAGTTCACGAACTGGCGCGACGAGCAGCGAGCCTGGAACACCAGCGTCGCGCTGATGGACCAGTCGCACCACATGACCCAGCTCTTCCTCGGGGGCGACGACCTCATCCCGATGCTCGAGGGGATCTCACCGAACACGTTCGCGACCTTCCGTCCGGGCGTCGCGAAACAGCTGATCTCGGTCAACAAGGACGGCTACCTCATCGGCGACGGCATCCTGTTCTACAACAGCGAGGGGCGGGAGGGACTGGTCCTCATCGGCCACCACCTTCTCATCGACTGGGTGCGATTCAACGCGGAGAAGGCCGAGGCCGCCGGCCGCGACGTCCACCACCGCCTCGAGGCGAACTCGCACATGCGCCAGGGGCCTCCGACGTTCTACCGCTACGAGCTGCAGGGCCCGCACGCCAACGAGGTCATGGAGAAGCTGTTCGGCGGGCCGGTGCCCGAGGTGAAGTTCTTCCACATCGGCGACTTCCGCATCGGCGGGAAGGATGTCAAGGCCCTGCGCCACGGCATGGCCGGGCAGCCCGGCTTCGAGTTCTTCGGACCGTGGGAGGACAGCGACGTCGTGCTTCAGGCGCTCCTGGAGGCCGGCGCCGAGTTCGACATCCGACGTGTCGGCGCGAAGGCGTACTCGGCCACACCGCTGGAGGCGGGGTGGGTGCCGACGCCGTTCCCCGCGATCTTCGACGAGGACTTCGCCGAGTACCGCGAGTGGCTCCCGGCCGCTCGCGCCGGCTCCATCGGCGGCTCGCTGTACTCCGACGACATCCACGACTTCTACATGACGCCCTACGACCTCGGACTCGGCAGGTCCGTGCGCTTCGACCACGACTTCCACGGGCGCGAGGCGCTCGAGCGCCACGCGGCCGACCAGCGCCGCCGCAAGGTCACGCTGCTGTGGAACGCCGAGGACGTGGCGGCGGTGGTGCGCTCGCAGCTCGAGCCCGGCACGCCGGCGAAGTTCCTGGACTTCCCCAAGGCGCGCTACGGCCTGTTCCAGATGGACGAGGTGCGACAGGGCGACCGGCTCGTGGGGATCTCGACGGATGCCGGCTACGTCGCATACGACCAGCTGTACATGTCGCTGGCGACGCTGGACAACGACGTGCCCGACGGGTCGGAGGTGGAGATCGTGTGGGGCGAGGATCCGATCTCCCGAAGAAGCCGCAGGCCGATGCCGCGCACCGGCAGGTGCGCATCCGCGCGACGGTGGCGCCCGCCCCGTTCCACGATTACGCGCGCACGGTGTACCGCGCGGACGACTGAGCCCGAGCGCCGACATGCGGCATCCGGCCACGATCGGAACCGCCGACACGGCCGGTCGGCGCACGTGAGACGCGACCGGCACGCGAGAGGGGCGGATGCCGCAGCATCCGCCCCTCTTCGCGTGTGCCGGTCAGTCCTTGCGGTAGTTCTCGCGCGCGAACGACGAGTACGGCGCCGGGTAAACGGTGGCCCGGATGCGCACCTGGCGGTGCGGCTCGACCGCGGGCTTGGTCGAGTTCGGCTCCTCGCCCCAGAGCACCTCGACCTCGGTCCCGGGTTCTGCGTGCTCCGCGTCGACGCTCGCCAGCGACACGAACACCTGCTCGCCGGTGATGTAGCCGGCGTCGTGGGAGATGCCGACATCCTGACCGTCCGCGAGCACGCGGTCCACCTGGTAGACGCCGTAGCGGGCCTTCGGGAACTCGATGTACTTCGCCGGAGTGCCCGGCTCGTAGAGCGACCGCTGGGCGGCTGAGACGTCCTCGGGGTTCCACACGAGCGTGACCTTCGTGCGCAGAGGGCCCTCGGCGTGACGCTGCAGCGCGGTGCGGCCGATGAAGTCGTGGTCGAAGGCGACGCTGCGGCCGTAGCCCAGGTCGAACGGCGTCAGGTAGTACGTCCTCGATGTTCTCCGACGCGTAGCTTCCTGCGAGCGAGCCCGCGCGGTTCGCCGGGAGCCAACGGAGGTACTCCTCGCTGCCTTCTCCGGTGAAGATCGCGGGAAGCGGCGACGGCACCCACGCCGATTCGAGGTTGGCCGACGAGTAGGCCTTGGCCCCGACGAGGGTCAGGCCGAATTCCTCCCCGGCGGCGACGATCGCATCGCGGACGCGGTCGCCCTCCTCCCAGGGACCGAAGAGCTCGAACCCCGGCTGTCCCGCCATGCCGTGGCGGAGCGAGCGCACCTGGAGCCCGCCGATCGTGAAGGTCGCCATGTTGAAGAACTTCGTCGGCGGCACGGGTGCGCCGGTGAGCTTCTCCATGAGCGCCAGCGCCTGCGGACCCTGCAGCTCGTAGCGGTAGAGCTTCGGGTTCTCGCCCGGTTCGCGCATCAGGGAGTTGGCGTCGCGCTCGAACGTGACGTCGTAGTCGCCGGTCTCGCCGATGTACTGCACCCAGTCGAGCACCATGAACCAGCCGACGAGATCGAACTCGTCCTCTCCGAGATGGAACAGGATGGCGTCGCCGATGAGGTACCCCTCGTGGTTCACCGCGATGAACTGCTTCGCCTTGTCGACGGCGAAGTTCGCGAAGCTGTTCACCCCCGTGTCGCTCAGGAGCCTGAGCGCGTCCGGCCCGGAGATGAACAGATCTGTCATGTGGTGCGACTGATCGAGCAGGGCGACCGAGTTGCGCCACGACAGCTGTTCGGAGCGCCAGTTCGTGAACTCCGGCGTGACGGGGAAGATCGTCGGGCGGGCCTGCGCGTTGCGCAGCAGCTCGACTGCACTCCCGGCGCGGGCGATCGCCTCGGAGACGGTTTCGGGCATGGGAACTCCTTCGTTCTTGATGCTTCCATGCTATGCACGCAGCCATGTCGGGCCTACGATCCTGCATAAGCACTGCTTATCCACGCGAAAGGATGCGTAAGCCGGCACTCGTGGACCTCAATCTCATCCGCTCCTTCGTCGCGATCTATGAGACGCGCAGCCTGACCGCCGCCGCGGCACGCCTGTATGTGACACAGCCGGCCGTCGAGCCAGGCACTCGCCCGCCTCCGCCGCGACCTGAACGATCCATTGTTCCGTCGCGTCGGGCGCGAGATGGAGCCCAGCCCGGTGGCGGTCAGCCTGTTCCCGGGATTCCGCGACGCCATCGCCGGCATCGACCGGACGATCGATGGCGTCGTGAGCTTCGACCCGGCGGTCTCGAGCCGCCGCGCGCGGATCGCCCTGTCGGAGCTCGGCGAGATCGGATACTTTCCGGCGATCTTCCGCGCGGTGCGCGCCGTCGCGCCGCACCTGAGGATCGAGGCTGTGCCTCTGGACGTGAAGGCACTACCCGAGTGGCTCTCGCAGGGCACGATCGACCTCGCGGTCACCTCTTCTCCGGTCGCGGGCGGCTTCCCCCACGTCGTGCTCAAGTCGCAGGCGTACGCGGTGCTGATGTCGCGCGAACACCGCCTCGCCGACGCCGCCGGGGGGCTCATGCTCGAGGACTACATCGCCGCGGATCAGGTGGTCGTGTCGGGCGACTCGGGACTCCCCGGCTCGAATCGGCATTGCGCCGCGCCGGCGCGGCGCTGCGATCCGACGTCGTGCTGAACCACTTCGCCTCTCTGCCGTCGCTGCTGGCCGCCAGTCCCGACCTGATCGCGACCGTTCCGGACACGATCGCAACCGGGTGGGCGCGGAGCTGGAGCCTGATCGTCCAGCCGCTCCCGCTCGACATGCAGGCGGTCGAGGTGTGCCTGTACCGACGCACGACGACGCAGCAGCTCGGCGCGCTCGACTGGCTCTACGACACGGTCGTCCGCGCGGTTCGTGGCACGCACGGCGAGTTCTTCGCGATCCACGGCGACGCCCGCAACCCGTAGGTCTGTTCAACGGAGGCGCGCTACGCGCCCGTACGCATCGCTCCCCGGGGGCCCAAGCCGAAGCAGGGACGGATGCCGCAGCATCCGCCCCCTTCTCGACCAACCCTCAGGCGCTGACCGCGGCCGTGCGCCACCCGCCGTGGTACTCGGTGCGCGCGGTGACCGCGTACGGGACCGGGCTGACGACCGCGCGGACGGCGAGCTGCTCGTGCGGCTCGACCGTGGTCTTCTTCGAGCCGCCGTCCGGCTCGCCCCACATCACGCGCACCTCGGCGCCGATCGGCACGTCGGGGTCGACGGTCGCCAGCGACAGCCCGCGCTTCTCGTTGGCGGTGACGCCCGTGAAGAGGGAGAGGCCGACGGTGTCGCCGTTCGCGTCGATCACCGCGTCGTAGTTCGACGAGCCGTAGTTCGCGTTGGGCAGGTCGAAGACCTGGTAGCCGGTGCCGTCGCGGTCGATGGGGGTGGTGAGCAGCTTGGCGAGGTCTTCGTCGTTCCAGGCGAGCGTGACCTTCTTGCGCTGAGCGGCGGGATCCAGCTTCTCGAGCGCATCGCGACCGACGAAGTCGTGGTCGAACTTCACGAACGAGCCGTAGCCGAGCTCCCAGGGGTTGAGGTAGTAGTCCTCGATGTTCTCCGACACGAACGAGCCGGCCAGCGCATTGATGGCCTCGTAGCTGTCTGCCGGCAGCCACTCGCGATACGCGCGCTCGCCTTCGCTGGAGTAGATCGCGGGAAGCGGCGACGGGATCCAGCCCGACTCGAGCGTGTTGGAGGAGTACGCGCGCGAACCGCACGGCTCGAGACCGAACTCCTGGCCCGCCTCCAGGATCGCGTCGCGGATCCTGCCGTGCTGCTCGTACGGTCCCCACAGCTCGAGGCCGGGGGCGCCCGCCATTCCGTGGCGGAGGGTGCGCACCTTCTCACCCGCGATCGTCATCTCGCCCATGTGGAAGAACCGCACCTTCTCCAGTTCGCCACCGTGGAGCTTCTCGATGATCTGCCAGGCGTTCGGGCCCTGGATCTGGAAGCGGTAGTACTCGCGGTTCACGGCCGCGCCGTAGGGCCGCGAGGGAGAGCGGTCGTCGTAGCGCACCTCGACGTCGTATCCGCCGGTCTCGGCGTGGAACTGCAGCCAGTTGGCGCCCGGCGCACGCCCGACGTAGACGTACTCGTCCTCGCCTTCGTGGAAGAGGATGCCGTCGCCGATCACGCCGCCGTTGGAGGCCGTGGGGACGAACTGCTTCGCCGTGTTCAGCGGGAAGTTCGCGAAGCTGTTGATGCCCGTGTCGGAGAGGAGCTTCAGTGCGTCCGGGCCCGACATGAAGAAGTTGACCATGTGGTGCGACTGGTCGAACAGGACGGCGGTCTCGCGCCAGGACTTCTGCTCGCGGCGCCAGTTGGTGAACTCCGCCGGAACGACCGGATAGATGTACGTTCCGAGCTGCGAATTGCGCAGGAGCTCGACCGCGCTTCCCGCCTCGTCGAGGACGCCCTGCAGATTGTCGGCCATGGTGGTTCCCTTCAACTTCTTCGTCGTGTGGTCCTGACCGCGATGGTACGTCCGACATTTACCTATGTCCAGAGTGATTCAGGGTCGCCAGAATTGTAACCAAAATCTTGACCATTGCGCTAGGGGTGTGGTTCGCTGAGATCACCGAGACCGGCCGCCTCGATGCAGAGCGCGTGCCGCCCACCCGCCTCCGGCGGGCACCACGGAGACAGGAGTCCCCCTTGGCCGACACAGCCGCTTCGCTTCTGGTGGTGAGCGCCCACGCCGGCGACTTCGTCTGGCGGGCCGGCGGGGCGATCGCCGCGGCGACCATGCGCGGAGAGCGTGCAACGGTGGTGTGCCTCTCCTACGGAGAGCGAGGCGAGTCGGCGAGCCAGTGGCTGCAGGGCAAGTCCCTCGACGAGATCAAGTCGATCCGCCGCGATGAGGCTGCGGCCGCGGCATCCGCTCTCGGCGCCGAGATCGAATTCCTCGACGCCGGGGACTATCCCCTGGTCGAGTCGACCGAGACCATCGAGAAGCTCGTCGACGTGTACCGGCGCGTCCAGCCGACGGTCGTGCTGACACATCCCCTGGCCGACCCCTACAACGGCGACCACCCCGCCGCCGCGCGAATGGCTCTGCAGGCGCGCGTGCTCGCCCAGGCGATCGGAGTGGCGAACTCGGACGGCACGTTCCCCTCCAAGGACGAGATCATCGGCGCCCCGCCGGTCTTCTTCTTCGAGCCGCACCAGCCCGAGCAGTCCGACTTCAAGCCGAACGTCCTGCTCGACATCACGGCGGCGTTCGCACTGAAGCAGAAGGCGATGGAGTGCCTGCCGGCGCAGAAGCACATGTGGGAGTACTACACGTCGCTCGCGATCCGCCGCGGCGTGCAGGTCAAGCGCAACGCCGGTCCGAACCTCGGCCTTCCGGTCGACACGAGGGGCGAGGCGTACATGCGGTACTACCCGCAGGTGACGGACGTCCTCGCGTGAGCAGCGGTCCCGTGGTCGTCACCGACATCCGGCGGGCGGATGCCGCGATCGTCGACGCTCTCGCGGAGTTCGGCTCGGCGACCGTGCATGAGGCGATGGGCCGCATCGGCTACGCCGGCGCCGGCATCCGCCCCATCCAGCAGGATGCCGCGATCTCCGGCAGCGCGATCACCGTGCTGGCCGCCCCTGGAGACAACCTGATGGTGCACGCCGCGATCGAGCAGGCGCAGTCCGGAGACGTGATCGTCGTCGTGCCGGTCACCGACTCCCCGTTCGGCTTCATCGGCGAGCTGATGGCGACCCAGATGCAGGTGCGCGGGGTGCGGGCGTACGTCACCTCGGGCGGGGTGCGCGACACGGCAGAGCTGCGGAGAGATGGGCTTCCCGGTGTGGACCGCCCACATCAGCGCTCGCGGCACGGTCAAAGACACCGCCGGGTCGGTCAACGTTCCGGTGGTGCTCGGCGGCGTCGTGGTCAACGCCGGCGACATCGTGGTCGCCGATGACGACGGCGTGACCATCGTCCCGCGCGAGCGGGCCGCCGAGACGCTCGAAGGCCTCGCGCGCGCGTGCGGCCAAAGAGGCCGCGAACCGGGTTCGCTACGAGGCAGGCGAGATCAGCATGGATCTCAATTCGCTGCGCCCCGTGCTCGTCGACCTCGGAGTGAGCTACATGTCGCAGGAGGAATACGGGGATGGCGGCCGCTGACCCGACCGACGACGGAGTCCGCTGCATGCTCATGCGCGGAGGCACGTCGAAGGGCGCCTACTTCCTCGCCGGCGACGTGCCCGCCGACCCGCACGCACGCGACGACCTCATGCTGCGGGTGATGGGCAGCCCCGACTCCGCCCAGATCGACGGACTGGGCGGCGCCCATCCGCTCACCAGCAAGGTGGCGATCGTCTCGCTCTCGGATGAGCCGGATGTCGACGTCGACTACCTCTTCCTCCAGGTCGGAGTCGACCAGCCGACCGTCGAGCGACGCGCAGACATGCGGCAATCTGCTCGCCGGCATCGGGCCCTTCGCCGTCGAGCGCGGTCTCGTGACGCCGGGCGCCGAGGCGACGACGGTGCGCATCCGGCTCATCAACACCGGCGACCTCGCGACCGAGACCTTCGCGACGCCGGGCGGTCGGGTCGACTACGACGGCGACACCGCGATCGACGGCGTGCCCGGCACGGCGGCGCCGATCGACATCGAGATGATCGCAGGCTCGCAGGCGCGACTCCTGCCCACCGGCCGGGTTGCCGACGAGCTCGACGGCCACCGCGCGACGCTGATCGACAACGGGATGCCGGTCGTGCTGCTGCGCGCCGACGAGTTCGGAGTCAGGGGCGACGAGAGCCCGGCCGAGCTCGAGGCGCGCGCCGATGTGAAGGATGCCGTGGAGCGCGTCCGCCTCCTGGCCGGGCCCCTGATGGGGCTCGGCGACGTGTCCGGCGCCACCGTTCCGAAGATGTTCCTGCTGTCTGCCCCGCACAACGGCGGCGCGATCTCGACCCGCGCGTTCATCCCGGATCGCGTGCACACGTCCATCGGCGTCCTGATGGCGGCATCCGTCGCCGCCGGCATCCGCATCCCGGGCGCCGTCGGGTCCGACATCGCGACCCTGTCCGATAGCCGGATCGACCGAGATCGAGCACCCGAGCGGCGCCTATCCGGCCCGCGTCCGCGTGGAACTCGGCGACGACGGCGTCTGGCACGCGACGTCGACCTCCGTCCGCACCGCCCGCAAGATCTTCGACGGCGTGGTCTTTCCACGGCCGCGCAGCTAGCACCGCCGTCACACCCTCAGAGAGGACCGCACGATGACCGACTACACCTCGTTCGATGTCGCCCACATCGGCAACATCGAGCTGCTCACGCCCACCTTCGAGAAGAGCCTGTGGTTCTTCCGCGACCTGCTGGCCATGCGCGTGGTCGCCGAGGCGGGCGAATCGGTATACCTGCGGACATGGGACGAGTATCAGCGGTACACGATCAAGCTCACCGCCTCGGACGACGCCGGGGTCGGACGCACCACGTTCCGCACGACCAGCCAGGAGGCGCTGGAGCGCCGCGTCGCCGCGATCGACGGGTTCGGCCTCGGCGAGGGATGGGTGGACGGCGAGCAGGGCACCGGCCCGACCTATCTGTTCCGCGACCCGGACGGTCACTCGATGGGCATCTACTACGAGACCGAACGGTATGTGGCGACGGACGACAAGCCGGCACTGAAGAACCAGGCATCCGCGTTCCCCGGCCGCGGCGTGAACGCCCGCCGCCTGGATCACATCAACTATCTCGCGAAGGACGTGGTGGCCAACGGCGAGTTCATCGCCCAGGCCCTCGGCGGCCGGGAGAGCGAGCGGATCGCGCTGGACGCCGGCGGGTATGCGGCCTGGTGGTTCCACTTCAACAACAAGTCGTACGACGTCGTCTACTCCGACGACTGGCTCAAGCACGGCAACCGGCTGCACCACATCGCGTTCGCGCCGGATACCCGCGAGGACATCCTCAAGGCCGCCGACATCTTCCTCGAGAACGGCATCTACATCGAGTCCGGCCCGCACAAGCACGCGATCAACCAGACGTTCTTCCTGTACGTCTGGGAGCCCGGCGGCAACCGCATCGAGTTCGCCAACGCCGGCGCCCGGCTGCTGCTGGACCCCGATCAGCCGGTCGTGGAATGGACAGCCGAGGAGCGCAAGAAGGGCCAGGCCTGGGGCATGAAGACCATCGAGAGCTTCCACACCCACGGCACTCCCGTGGTGAAGAACGAGCACTGAGATCCGCATCCTCGAGGCTGAAAACGTCCGGCCCATATTCTGCCGAATCGGTGATGGAATGAGACTGCGTGGCGGATCACGGAACCTACTCCCGCATCCAGCCCGCAACCCAACCCCAACCCGAAACCCGGAAACATCGCACAGAGAGGTGTGACGAATGACTGACACACTGAGCACAACAGCGGAAGTACGCACGGGCCTGTACATCGGAGGCCAGGAGCGTCAGACCGAAGCCACGCTCGACATCCCCGACCCGGCGAAGCCGGGCGTGATCGTCGGCCGCGCCGCGGCGGCAACGCCTCAGGACGTGGATGACGCGATCAGCGCGGCGAAGGCCGCGTTCCCGGCGTGGTCGCGGCTGAGTGCGACCGAGCGGGCCGCGAAGATGGCCGAGGCGATCGCCGGCATCGCGGACGACCGCGACACCGACGCCGCCATCCTGTCGCAGGAGAACGGCAAGATCCGCTTCGAGAGCTGGATCGACGCGCTCGTCTTCGAGATCCGCTGGAACCTCGCCCTGATGATCGCCGACGAGGTCGACACCGGAAAGACCCTGCCGGTGGTTCCCGGCATCCCCGTCGAGACGACCGTCTCGTACCAGCCGCTGGGTGTGGTGACCGTGATCGTGCCGTTCAACTGGCCGATCGCGATCCTCGGCGCGGCCCTTCCGCACGCGCTGCTGGCCGGCAACACCGCGATCGTCAAGCCACCGCCGTCGGCGCCGCTGGCCACGACCCGTCTGGTGCAGCGCATCGCCGAGAAGCTGCCCGCCGGCGTCCTCAACGTCGTCACCGGCAAGGATGCCGACATGGCGGCTCTGATCACGAGCGACGACGTCGCGAAGGTCTGCTTCACCGGCTCGGTCGGCGGGGGCAAGCGCATCATGGAGATGGCCTCGAAGTCGCTCACCCGGGTGACGCTCGAGCTGGGCGGCAACGACGCTGCGGTGTTCCTCGAGGACGCGATCCTCGACGACGCGCACCTGGACCGCATCTACGCCGCCGTCTTCGACACCACCGGTCAGATCTGCATGAACGCGAAGCGCCTGTACGTGCACCGCTCGCGCATGGACGAACTCGTCGGCGGGACTGTCCGCGCGGCTCGACAACGCCGTGATCGGGTACGGGCTCGACGAGGGCACCACGATGGGTCCGCTGCACTCCCCCGTGCAGAAGGCGTTCGTGTCCGAGATCATCGAAGAGGCGAAGGATGCCGGTGCCGAGGTCCGCGAGTTCGGCGAGCTTCCGGGCGGCGAGCTCGCGGGCGGAAACTTCCTGCGTCCGGCGATCGTCATCGACCCCGACCCGTCGCTGCGCGTGGTCACGCAGGAGCAGTTCGGGCCCGTCATCCCGGTGATCCCCTTCGACACCGAGGAGGAGGCGATCGCCGCGGCCAACGACACGTGGGGCGGCCTGTGCGGCTCGGTGTGGACGGCGGACGTCGACTCGGCCAACCGGGTCGGCGGCAAGCTGGTCTGCGGCTACGTGTGGGTCAACGACCACGGCGCCACACGGCTCGACCTGCGCGCGCCGTTCGGCGGCATGAAGCAGTCCGGCTTCGGACGCGAGCAGGGCATCGAGGGCATCCGGGCGTTCCAGGACACCCGCTCGATCGCCCACATCGACGCCGACGCGCTCGCGGCGCAGGCGCACTGAGAGCGCCCGCGGCCATCCGAGAAACCACATTCCGGCCGAGACGACACGCGATGCGCGGGGTCTCGCGCCGGATGTGGTTTCTCGCCGTGCGCGCCCGCGGGGCGAGCCGATGACCGACCCGGAGGAGGTACCGGCATCCCGCGTGATGCTCCTGATCGCGGTCCTGCTGATCGCGCTGAATCTGCGCCCGACGATCACGGGCATAGGCCCTCTCCTCGCGCAGATCTCGGAGGATCTCGGCACGACCGAGGCGGCGCTCGGTGCACTGGCCGCAGTGCCGCTCATCGCGTTCGCGGTGGTCTCGCCGCTGGCGCACGGGATCAGCGCGCGCTTCGGCATGTCGCGCACCGTGCTGTGGTCACTGGTGCTGCTGGGGATCGGCACGGTGTGGCGTTCTCTTCCGGGCTTCGCCGCGAACCTGTGGCTCGGCACGGCGCTCATCGGCGCGTCGATCGCGATCGTCAACGTGCTGATGCCGGCGGTGATCAAGCGCGACTTCGCCGACCGGGTGCCTTCGGTGACTGCGGTGTTCACCGCGTGCCTGGCCGGCATGGGCGCCGTCGCATCGGGTGTGGTCGTGCCGATCTCGCACATCGAGGTCGACGGCTCGCCGCTCGGCTGGCAGGCGGCTCTGCTGTGGACTGGAGCGCTTCTCCCGTTCGCCGTGATCGCGTGGATGCTTGCAATGAGGCATCAGCGGCGCCACGAGAAACCGGCCGAGCGCGCCCGCCGCACCGGCATCTGGCGCGACCGGCTCGCCTGGCAGGTGCTCTTCTACATGGGCCTGCAGTCGATGACCTTCTACATGCTGGTCACCTGGTTCGCGCCGATCGCGCAGTCGCTGGGCCGCACCGAGGTCGTCGCGGGCATCGACGTCATGATCTACCAGTTCTTCTGCTTCGGCGGCACGCTGATCGTCCCGTTCCTGCTGCGCGGCGGGTTCGCGCGGTACGCGGCAGCGGCGATCCCGGCACTCACCCTTCTCGGGATCGCGGGGCTGATCGCCGTGCCCGACCTCTTCGTGGTCTGGACGATCGTCTGCGGAGTGGGATGCGGCGCGGCACTGGGAATGTCGCTCAGCCTGTTCAGCCTGCGCGCCCGCACGCACCACGGCGCGAGCGCCCTGTCGGGCATGGCCCAGTCGGGCGGCTATCTGATCGCCGCGACCGGCCCGATCCTGTTCGGCGCCCTGGTGAGCCTCACCGGCGGCTGGCTCGCACCGCTGATCCTGGTCGGCCTCGTGCTCGTCGGCCAGTTGACGATCGGGCTCTTCGTCGGCCGGGATCGCTACGTGCTCGAGCGCGACCGGGCGGTCAGCCCGGAAAGGCGATCGCGCGCAGCAGGGCGGTGAGTCGCTCGCGCTCATCCGCGGTGAGCGAGCTGTGCAGTCGCTGCTCGGCTGCACGCGCCGACGCTTCGGCCGCGGCGAACAGCGCGCGTCCGGCCGCCGTGGCCGTGACGACGTTCGCCCGCCGGTCCGCGGGATCCGGCGCCCGCGCCACCAGACCGCGAGCCTGGAGGTCGTCGACCAGCGCGACGACCTGGCTGGGATCCAGCCGGAGGAACTCGGCGAGTTCGCGCTGCGATGGCCGTTCGGCACTCACGGCCAGCGCGAGCACCGAGTACGAGCGCACCTTCAACCCATGCGGGGCCATCGCGGCGTTTCCAGCGGAGAGTGACAGCGCGTTGGCGCGCGCGAGAAGGAAGCTGAGGTCGTCGGTGAGGTCAGCGCCGACGACGCGCGGCGCAGATTCGCCGGACCCTGCCCCGTCGATGCTCATGCGGTTGATGGTAGCAAAGATGTGGATCGTCAATGATTGACTTTTTCAACGATATTCGATAGAACTACAGGAGACACGAAGGAGTTCTCCATGTCCGCGAACGGAACACCCCTGGCCGGCAAGGTCGCGATCGTCACCGGCTCTGGTCGAGGCCTCGGGCTCGCCTACGCCGCCGAACTCGCCCGTCAGGGCGCATCGGTCGTCGTCAACGACGTGGATGCCGACACGGCCGCCGCCGCGGTCGCCTCGATCGAGGCCGAGGGCGGCAAGGCCGTCGCCGTCGTCGCCCCGGTGGGTTCGACCGAGACCGCGCAGAAGCTCGTCGCCACCGCGGTCGAGAGCTTCGGCGGCCTCGACATCCTCGTCACCAACGCCGGCGTCCTGCGCGACAAGGTGCTGTGGAAGATGAGCGACGACGACTTCGACACGGTCATCGGCGTGCACCTTCGCGGCACATTCACGTGCGTCCGCGAGGCCGCGACCTACATGCGTGAGAACGGGGTGGCCGGTCGGATCATCTGCATCGGCTCGCCCACCGGGCAGCGCGGCAACTTCGGGCAGACCAACTACGCCGCCGCCAAGGCCGGCATCGTCGGCATGGTCCGCACCTGGGCGCTGGAGATGCAAGCGCGCCGGCGTCACGGTCAACACGGTCGTTCCGGTTGCCGCGACGGCGATGACCGCGACGGTCCCGTACTTCGCGGCCGCAGTCGAGGCCGACGACGCCGGCGAGCCGATGCCGGAGTTCTTCCGCAAGGACCTGGGCTTCGGCACCGCGGACGACGTGGCGGGGCTGGTCGCGTTCCTCGCCTCGGATGCGCCGCCGGGGATCACCGGTCAGGCGATCGGCGCCGGCGGCGACCGCATCCAGCTCTGGTCCCACCCCGAGCCGGTCGTCACGGCTACCGCGACGGCGGCTGGTCGGCCGACGCTCGCCGAGGCCGACTCCCCGCCATGCGGGGGGCGCTCCAGCCGTCGGCGAGAAGTTCCCGCCGCTGCCCGCCGACCTCGACCGCGCCGCACGCCTGACCGCCGGCGAGCCGCAACGTCCGACGAGCGCAGGAAGCCATGACCCGCTACGAAGCAGCGATCGACCTTGCGCGATCGAGGCGATCGACATGCACGTGCACGTCGAGGTCGACGGCGCACGGTCACACGTCGCTGCCGCCGACGCTGGCGGAGGCGGCGAGCAAGTACTTCAGCGACCGACGGGCCCCGGCCCGACCTCGACAGCGTCGCCGACTACTATCGCGAGCGGCGGATGGCAGCGGTGGTGTTCACGGTCGACGCCACGCACGCGTCTCGGGCACGCCCCGATCCCCAGCGCCGAGATCGCCGAGCGGCGCGGCGCGCCACAACGACGTGCTGATCCCGTTCGGGTCGGTCGACCCGCTCGGCGGTGCGGCCGCGCATGGATGCGGCCCGTCGACTCGTGGAGCCGACCGCGGCGTCCGCGGGTTCAAGTTCCACCCGACGGTGCAGGGCTTCGACCCAGCGACGAGGAGCACTATCCGCTGTACGGTGCGATCGCGGAGCTCGGTGTGCCGGCGATCTTCCACACCGGGCAGACCGGAATCGGCGCGGGGATGCCGGGCGGCTGCGGATTCAAGCTCGGGCTGTCGAACCCGATGCTGCTCGACCGATCGCGGCGGACTTCCCCGAGCTGCAGATCATCCTGGCCCACCCGTCGGTGCCCTGGCAGGACGAGGCGATCTCCGTCGCGACCCACAAGGGCAACGCGTGGATCGACCTGTCCGGCTGGAGCCCCAAGTACTTCCCGGCATCAGCTCGTGCGGGCCGCGAACTCGTACCTGCAGGACAGGTGCTGTTCGGCTCGGACTTCCCGCTGCTTACCCCTGACCGCTGGCTGCGCGACTTCGAGCAGACCTCGCTCAAGCCGGAGGTCATGCCCGGAATCATGAAGGCCAACGCCGCCCGGCTCCTGGGCCTCGCGATCCCCTGCTCCGCCTCACCGAGGAGGAGCATCATGACCAAGACGACCGTCACATATGACCGAGCATCGCCCGGCCTCGCCGGCACCGACATCGGCTGGTCGGACTGGCTCGGAGATGACCCAGGACCGCATGGACACCTTCGCCGACGCCACCGATGACCACCAGTGGATCCACGTCGACCCCGCGCGGGCGAAGGAGGGGCCGTTCGGCGGCCCCGATCGCGCACGGGTTCCTGACGCTGTCGCTCGGTGTCCCGCTCTGGACCGAACTGCTCGACGTCGACGGCGTCACCGGCAAGGTCAACTACGGCCTCGACAGGGTGCGCTTCATCTCCCCGGTCCCGGTCGGGTCCCGCGTGCGCATGAACGGCGATCCTCGACGAGGTCGACGAGGTCAAGGGCGGCTCCAGCTGGCCGACGACCGGGGTCATCGAGATCGAGGGCAGCAGCGAAGCCTGCCGTGGTCGCGCGCGGCCTCTCCCGTTTCTACGCGTAGCGAAGCACCGCCTGCCGGCACCGGCATCGGGCGTCGGCACCGCCACTCGTGAGCCGGATCGCGAGGCAGGCTCAGGGATCGACAACCCCGAGGGAGCGGATGAGATGGACTGCGCCGGCGCGCCGTCTGGATCCGCAGGCGCCGCCTGAAGAGCCGGTCGGACCGCGCTCATTACGGCGACGGCACGCACGATGACCTGCCGGCGCGCGCCGACCTGGCTACGCCGTCTCGCTCATGCAGGAGCGCGGGGCGACGGCAGGGGGA
Organism: uncultured Actinomycetota bacterium; assembly: GCA_963717585.1. Classification (GTDB taxonomy): domain Bacteria; phylum Actinomycetota; class Actinomycetes; order Actinomycetales; family Microbacteriaceae; genus Microbacterium. The sequence goes on from CAVQWI010000013.1 coordinate 67,397, forward strand.
CCGGGTGGCCTACCTCGGCGACAACCACCCGGCCTTCGTGGAGTCGATGTTCGCCTCCGCGCTGCTCGGCGCGATCTTCGTGCCCGCTCAACACCCGGCTGGCGCCCCCCGAGATCCTCCATCGTGCTCGTGTCCGTCCTGATCAGCGCCGCGGTGCTCGAGCCGGTCGACCGCAGGGGGCCGCCGAGGCGGGACCGGCTCGCGTGCGCGTCGTCGTCGGCGAGCCCGCCCGGACGACCCCGTCCAGGTGCCCACCGAGACCGCGATCTGGCACGGAGGCCGGCCTGCGACCGCGCCCGCATCGAGCCCACCGACCCGCCAGACGTGACGCTCGAGGACCGCGCGCTGATCATCTACACCTCGGGCACGACCGGGCGGCCGAAGGGCGCCGTCCTCACCCACGGAACCTCACCTGGAACGCCCTCAACGTCCTCGTCGACTACGACCTGGTCAGCACGGACGTCGCGCTGATGATCTCCCCGCTCTTCCACGTCGCCTCGCTCGGCATGGGCGCCTGCCCGTGCTGCTCAAGGGCGGCACGATCGTGCTCGAGGAGGGGTTCGATCCCGGGCGCGCCCTGCGCCTCATCGAGCGGCACCGGGCGACCAGCATCAGCGGCGTCCCCACGACCTATCAGCTGATGGCGGAGCACCCTGCCTGGGCGTCACCGACCTCTCGTCCCTGCGCCAAGCTCACCTGCGGCGGATCAGCCGTCCCGGCGCGGGTCCTCGACGCCTACGAGGCGCGCGGCCTGGCGTTCACCGGGGGCTACGGCATGACCGAGACCTCGCCCGGCGCGACCATCGCTGCCCCCGCGGTACTCCGGACCGAAGCGCGGGCTCGCGTCGGGCTGCCGCACTTCTTCACCGACTTCCGCATCGCCGCGCCGACGGCCCGGGCGCCGGCCCCGGCACGGTCGGCGAGATCGAGGTGCGCGGACCCGAACGTGCTTCCCGGGTACTGGGAACTGCCCGAGGCCACCGCTGGAGGCCTTCACCGACGACGGCTGGTTCCGCACCGGCGACATCGGCTACACCGACGAGCAGGGATTCCTCTACATCGCCGACCGCGTCAAGGACATGATCATCTCCGGTGGCGAGAACATCTACTCCGCCGAGGTCGAGAACCTGATCAGCGATCTGGACGGCGTGACGGGTGTCGCCGTGATCGGCGTCCCCGATGAGCGGTGGGGCGAGGTGCCGTGGGCCGTCGTGACTGTGCGCGAAGGTGCAGCCGTCGACACAGCGTCGGTGCGGGGGCACCTCGATGGCAGGCTCGCCCGCTACAAGCTGCCGAAGAAGGTCGTCGTCGTACCCGACCTGCCGCGCACCGCGTCGGGCAAGATCCGCAAGCAAGAGCTGCGCAAACGATTCGGGGGAGTCTCATGACGCGCATAGCCGTCATCGGTTCGGGATACATGGGCGGGGGCATCGCCCAGGTGTTCGCGCTCGCGGGGGGCGACGTGGTCATCGCCGACGTCAGCGAAGCCGTGGCACGGTCAAATCACGCGCGCCTGCTCGACGAGGCGCGCGCTTTCGAAGCCGACGGCCTGTTCGCCATCGGCTCTGCGGAAGTGATCGCGGCGAATCTGACGGCTGCCGTCGACATCGAAGAGGCGGTCAGCGGGGCTGAGTTCATCGAGGAGGCGGTGCCCGAGGTCGCCTCGATCAAGCTGCCGACCCTCGCTCGCATCTCCGCTGCAGCCTCTGCTGATGCCATCATCGGCACGAACACGTCGACGATGTCGATCGGGATGCTGGCTGAATCTGTCGTCGGACCCGAGCGGTTCCTCGGCGTCCACTTCAGCAACCCGGCGCCCTTCATCCCCGGAGTCGAGATCATCGCGCACGACGCGACCGCGCCGGAGACCGTCGATGCGACGTGGCGTCAGGTGCTCGAGATCGGGAAGGTCCCGGCGCGCGTGAACGACGCGACCGGGTTCGTGCTCAACCGCCTGCAGTACGCGCTGTTCCACGAAGCCACCCAACTGGTCGAGGAGGGCGTTGCATCGGCATCCGACATCGACACGATCGTGCGCACGACATTCGGCTTCCGGCTGCCGTTCTTCGGTCCGTTTGCGATCGCCGACATGGCTGGACTCGACGTGTACGCCAACTGCTACACGTCGCTGCAGACGACCTTCCCCGAGCGGTTCGCCACGCCGGCCATTCTCAGCGACCTTGTCGAGAACGGCCGTCTCGGCACGAAGTCCGGCGGCGGCTTCCTCGACGTGCCGGCGGAGCGCACACCCGAGCTGATCGCGTACCGCAACCGGGCGTACGCGCGCATGGCTCAGATGCTCGAAGAACTGGGCCCGGCGCCGATCGACTGATCCGCGCCGGAGTCGGACTTCCGCGTGCTATCCGTCGCACGACCACCCGGACGGTATTCTGGGCTCGCGCTCCGACCGCGCGCTGCGTCTACGTGTAGTACCTCAGCACGAGGTCGGCCACGCAGCCCGGCTTCTCAGAGTCTTCGACCTCGAAGGTGACGGGCGTGACGATCTGCCAGCCGCCCGGGACGTCGGTCACCTCGGCCACCTCGCCGCGCACCCGGATCCGCGAACCCACGGGAATCGGCGCCGGAAATCGGAGCCGATTCAGTCCGTAGTTGATGCCCATGGTCGACCCGGTGACCTCGAAGACCTCCGCCATCAGCGGGACGACGAGGCTGAGCGTGAGCAGCCCATGTGCGATGCGCGTGCCGAATGGAGTCCGGGCGGCGTAGTCGGCGTCGAGGTGGATCGGATTGCGGTCGCGGCTGACCTCCGCGTAGGCGTCGACGTCGGCCTGCGTGATCTCGAACCACGAGGACGGCCCGAACGTCATGCCCTGCGACGACGGGAGGTCCTCAACTGCGATGGACACGGCGTTGCTCATGCGATCTCCTCGTCTCATGCGCTCCTTCGAGCGATCTGGTGCGTCGGCCGCGGACCTCACCCCAGGAGCGACTGCAGGTATAGCCGGTTCTCGCCGCAGACGCCGAGCGAGTCTCCCCCGTAGTGCTCGCAGGTGAAGATCCCGTCGTATCCGAGTTCCTGCCCCAGGCCGACCACTTCGCGGTAGTTGATGATCCCGTCGCGCATCGTGGAGGGGAACGCGACGGCGAAGCTCCGATCGGCCGACTCGTCGCGCTGATAGTTCTTCAGATGCCAGTAGTTCGCGTACGGCAGCGTCTTGGCGTAGAGCTCGCGCCAGTCCTCCACCGGGCGGTGCAGGCGGATCAGGTTTCCGACATCGGGATTGAGCCCCACGTTGTCGAGGCCGACGTCTTCGACGAATCGGACCGCGGAGTCCGCGGTGCCGAGGTAGGTGTCTTCATATAATTCGAGCGCGAGCGGCAGGCCGACGTCGGCCGCGTGCCTGCCAAGTTCGCGGATGCGCGCCACAGCCGTCGACCACACCTCTCGGTCATCGACCGGGTCGACCGGGCCGTCGGCGGTCCAGAACCAGAGCGCCTCCCGCTGTGCGGCCGTGAACGGCTGGTGCAGGCCGGTCGAGTAGACGCGCACGCCCATCTCGGCGGCCGCGTCGATGGAGGCGTGGCCATACGCCAGGTTCTCGTCGCCAGTGCCCGGAGCGATGGGGCTCACTCGTTGGATATGCAGCGCCACGATGTTCAAGCCGGCAACCTTGGCCGCAGCGACCAGCGCCGCACGGCGCTCGGGACTCATCAGGGCCGGCTTGACCCACGCGTCGTTGATCTCGACGGAATCGAATCCCTGCTCGGCGACCGCGCGCAGCTGGTCGCTCCAGAACTCGGGCGTCGCGTCCTGGGCGGCGACGCCCTCGCGGGTCTGGGAGGCTAGCCCGAGAATGCAGCTGGCGATGGTGGTCATGCGGAACCTTTCGGATGAAACGGGAGGATGTGGCGCAGGGTGGAGCGCGTCAATCGCCTTCATAACGGCAGATCTCGAGCACCTTGTCGTTCGAAGCGCTTGAGGTGTCGAACTCGTATCCGAGCCACTCCTTCGCCAGGCGACGTGCCAGCTCGACGCCGATCACGCGCTGACCCATGCAGAGCACCTGTGCGTTGTTCGACAGGACTGAGCGCTCGACCGAGAAGGAGTCATGGGCCGTGACCGCCCGGATGCCCCGGACCTTGTTGGCGGCGATCGCGACCCCGAGGCCCGTGCCGCAGATCAGGATGGCGCGATCGGCTTCGCCACGGGCAACCCGCTCCGCCGCTTCGACCGCGACTGTCGGGTAGTTCGCACCGCCCTCAGCGCCGACCCCGACGTCCACCACGGACGTGACGCGCGCGTCACCCTCCAGATCGCCCTTGATCCGCTCCTTATAGTCGAATCCTGCGTCGTCGCATCCGACGATGAGTCTCAAGCCGGCCATGCCCGCCGTCCTTCCGCCTGCCCAGCGGGGACGCTCTGTATCGACACGCTGCCCAGCGCGGTCACGATCAGGGCGAATGAGACGGCACCCGGGTCAGGCGTGCCGACGGCTCTCTCGCCGTGAGCGCGGGATCGTCCGCGCCGCGGCACCAGATCGGCCGTTGCCTGGGCGCTCTGGCGAGCAGCTTCCGCGCCCGCGGCCCAAGCGCTGGAGACACCCTGACCGCGCTCCACCGCGTCCGTGATCGTCGCAGCGAATGGGGCGAGGGCATCGACCATGGTCTTGTCACCTGGCTCGGCACCGCCCGCTCGAGCGACGGCATCGCGGGCGGCTGCCGCGGCTCGCGCGACGCCGGTCGCGTCCTGATCACCGCCGGCGAGCTCATCGGCGACCGTGTGGAGTATCAGGCTCCACAATGCCCCCGACGTGCCACCGGCGGCGTCGCTCCAGGCGTCCGCGGCGTCGTGGAGCGCTGCCGGCGCCCCCACGCCGCGTGCCGCGGACGATCGCGCCGCCTGGGCGGCGGCGTTCGCGCCGCGCGACATGCCGATGCCGTGGTCGCCATCACCGGCGACGGCGTCGAGCTGCCCGAGGTGGTCTGCGTTCTCCTCGACGACCTGACGGATGATCTCCAGGGCGTTCACCACCGCGTCCGGATCGGATCGGCGGGCGCTCGCGGCATCCCGGGCCACGCCGGCGGTCGCCGTCTCGCGCGGCAGCGGCGCCGGGTGCGGCGAACTCGCGCTCGCGGGTCTCGAGTGGGGCACCCGAACGGAACGCGGGTGCCAGGGCCGGGGTCAGCCATAGGCGCTCCAGCTCATCGTCGAGCCACAGAAGCGTGAGCGACACACCTGGCATGTCGAAGCTCGTGCACAGCTGCCCGACCTGCGGACTGACCGCGACGATTCCGCGCTCGCGCAGCAGCTCGTCGACGCGCGCGTAGACGACGTACAGCTCCTCGTCGCCGATCCCTCCGAGACCGTTCAGCAGCGGGACGACCCGCGCCCCGCCGATCTCGAGTCCCCCAGGAGCCTCGTCCAGCAGGCGGTTCACGAACAGTTCGGCGAGCTCGGCGGCCGTCGGCACGGGCACCTCTTCGAGTCCCGGCTCTCCATGGATACCCATGCCGATGGCCATGAAGCCCTCGGGGACATCGAAGAGCGGGGACTCCGCACCGGGCAGCGTGCAGCCGCCGAAAGCCACGCCGATCGAGCGGGTGCGCCCGTTCGCGCGAGCCGCGTACATCGCAACGTCATCGAGCGATCGCCCCTCGGCGGCGGCCGCGCCGGCGATCTTGAACACGGCGAGGTCGCCCGCGATGCCGCGACGCAGATGCTCCTGCCCCACCGGCGCACTGCAGATGTCGTCGGTGACGGTCACGGTCCGCACCTCGACGCCGCGCGCCCTGAGGCCCCGCTCCGCCTGGTCGAAATTCAGCACGTCGCCGGCGTAGTTGCCGTAGGTCAGCAGCACACCCCGACCATCGTGCGCGGCGACGGCCACCGATTCGACCTGAGAGCCCGACGGCGAGGCGAAGATGTTGCCCATCACCGCGCCGTGCGCCAGGCCGGGACCGACGAGGCCTGCGAAGGCCGGGTAATGTCCCGAGCCACCGCCGACAACTATCGCGACCGTCGGCGAGGCGTCACGCGTCGTGCGAACGACACCGCCGTCGACCGCCGCGACCTCGGTTGAGTGCGCGGCGACGAAACCCGCGGTCATGTCATCGCGGAATCGCGTCGGATCGTTCCACAGTCGCGTCATCGGCCGGTGTCCTCAGTGCCACTCGTCGGGGTGGAACCCGACGCGCCCGCCGCGCTCCAGCGCGGTGATCGCAGCCATCTCGTCGTCGCTGAGACCGAAATCGAAGATGGCCATGTTCTCCCGCATGCGCTCGATGCTGCTGGACTTGGGGAACACGATGTTCCCGAGCTGGATGTGCCACCGCAGAACGATCTGCGCAGGCGTACGCCCGTGGGCCGACGCGGCGTCCGCGACCGCGGGCGCCGTGAAAAGCGGGAGCTGGCCCGCGCCGAGCGGACTCCATGCCTCGATCGCGATGCCGCGTGCGCGACAGAATTCCACCACTCCCCGCTGCTGCAGGACGGGGTGCAGTTCGATCTGGTCGACAGCCGGCACGATCTCCGCACGGGCGAGCAGCCGCTCGAGATGATGCGGCAGGAAATTGGAGACGCCGATGCTGCGCGCACCGCCTTCGCGCTGGATTCCTTCGAGCACCTGCCACGTATCGACATAGAGGTCGAAACGCGGGGCGGGCCAATGGATCAGGTAGAGGTCGACGTAGTCCAGAGCGAGTGCGGCGAGGGACTCCGCGAACGCCTTCGGCGCCTCCACTGAGCCCTGCCTGTCGTTGAAGAGCTTGGTCGTCACGAAGAGCTCGCTGCGCTCGATCCCCGATGCGCGGATCGCGCGCCCCACTCCCACTTCGTTGCGGTACACCGCGGCTGTGTCGAGGTGCCGATAGCCCAGCTCGAGCGCCTCGGAGACGAGTCGCTCGGTCTCATCCGGGGGCACGCGGAACACGCCGAATCCGAGTTGAGGGATGCTGTGCCCCGAGTTGAGCCGGATCTCCGGGATCGCGGATTCAGGTGCCCGCTCGATGTGCGCGAGGATCGCCTCGCCATCGTCTGTGACCCACCCCTTCTTCTGCGCGTAGGCGATCATGCCGGCGAAATCGTCGTCCCACGCCGCGCCCACGCGGCCGGCGGCCAGGCGCCGGACGGCATCGATCCGCACCGCGACGTGGCCGTCGGCATCCGCCGCACCACCGTCTCCGAGCGAGGTCAGCGTGCGTGCGATGTCCTCGTCGGATCCCGAGCCCACCACGCTGAACGCGCCGACGTCCTCCGGCTCGCTCAGGATGATCTGATCCGTCCCGGTGACGACGATCCTCACGCCTGCCACCCCATGGCACCCTCCGCCTGCAGCATCGCGCGGATGTCGGACAGTGAGTGCTCGGCATGCTCGATGACCGCCGCCGCCGCAGCATCCTGATCACCGCTCTCCAGCGCTTCCACCAGACGCAGGTGCTCCGCGCCGGCATCGAGCTCACGGCGATCACGATCGCCGGCGTCGTGTTGGATGCGACCGACGATCGCCGTGATGTTGAACTGGTGGTAGACGTTCGTCAGCGACGAGTTGGCAGACAGCTCGATCACGCGCTCGTGGAAGTCGCGGTTGGCCTCCGCCCATGCCGACTCCGAGAGGTTCGACTCTGACTGCGCGATCGTGCGCACGGCGGCGGCGCGCAGTCGCTCGAGCTGATCGGGCTGCAGATTGCCGATGACGCTCGCGACGACGCCGAGCTCGATCGTGCGGCGCGCCTCGATGGCCTCGGAGACCATCTTCAGGCTCAGCGTCGCGACCCGGAACCCGCCTGCGTCGTCGCGGTACACGATGCCCTGATCGCGAAGCGAGTTGAGGGCGTGATACACGACGTTCCGAGGGATCGAGAGCTCTCCGGCCAGCTCGTCGACCGTGAGAAGAGTGTCCTTCGGGATGTCGCGGCCGACGATGTGCTCCTGGATCAGGCGCGCGGCATGCAGGTCGGCCTCGGTCTCGATGCGGCCGAACTTGCCCTGGTAGTAGGCGAGCGGACTCCCGTTGCGCAGCGCTCCCGCATTGGCGTTGGCGATGAACACGCTGTGGGTGCCGCCCTGCGTCTCTTCCGCGACGGTGCACTCGATCGACGCGAGCGCGTCCTCGAGCATGGGCATCCCCGCCGGTCCCTCGCCCCACGCGACGCCGTCGAATTTGGTGTCGCCCTTGCGGGCGAATCGCATGGCGATGTCCGGACCTTCCTCACCCAGGATGTTCACCGCGAATCGCTTGGTGCGGTGGATGACCTCGCCGGTGTGGGAACTGCGGTTGAGACACACCAGCAGCATGGGCGGATCGAGCGAGAGAGACGAGAAGGCGCTCGCCGTCGTTCCGACCGGGACGTCACCGTCCAACGCCGTGATGACGGTGACGCCGCTGGCGAAGTGCCCCATATAGGTACGGAATGTCTCGGAGGTGAGCTCCTCCACGGCGACGTCTGTCATGACGTCTCCTCTCTCCGCGCGTCGCGCGGTGATCATGCGAGCTGTTCGGCCCGCTCCAGCATGAGTTCGGCGAGAATCGGCACACCGACGGTCACGGCGTGGATCCCCACTCCACAGACCTGCACGCAGACATCCAGCAATTCGGCCGCGGTCACGCCGACGCGCTTCGCGGCCGCCACGTCACGGCGCAGTGCGCGCACATCCAGGTTGGTCGGAAAGGCGTCAACGGCGACGGAGATCAACGCGATCTCCCGAGGAGTGAGCACACCGGACAGGCGCGGCACGGCCGCCATCTCCACCAGAGCGGAGGTGAACTCCGGCGCGGCGCGGACGATATCGCGCAGAGCCGGGTCCCAGGCTCCGAACACCTCATCGAAGCGGCGTTCGATCGCCGCGGCATCCGTACGGCTCGGAGATGCCGCGGCCAGCTCATCGACCGTGCCCGGCTGTGCGCGCTCGAGCTCCCCCACAGCGAGCTGAACGGTCGCGTAGCCCATCGTGGATACGAGCTCCATCACGGCGAGCAGTTCCAGCGGCGTCGCCCCTGCGCGCAGCGCGTTGCGCCCATGGGTGAGGATGCCGATCGGGTGCTGATGGGTCACCTGGCTGCCGCAGGCGACATAGATCAGCTCGCGCATGCGGAGGTCGAGGCCGCCGTGCTCGATGGCAAAGGCCGACACATCTGTGTAGGCGGCCATGAACTCCGCGTCGAGTTGGAGGATGAGCTGCCAGTCGTCGGCCCAGTATGCGCGGCGACGGGTGAACTCCGAGCGGATGTGCTTCTGCCGCTCAGTGAGCTCGACGTGGCCGACCACGTCCTGCCACACACCCGTCATGCGATCCTCCGTTGGCATCACTCTCTTTCGAATCTACCACGAATCTGAAATAGACAATAGCGATCCGTTATATCAGACAAGTATCGGCGAGAGGGTTGAGGGGTGAGCCGGTGCCGCCGCGCAGCCGCAGGGGCGCGGCCATGAAGAGGAACTCGCGCCGGCCGGATGCGGCGAGCTCCCGAAGGTCGAGCATCTCGTAGATGAACACGCCCCCGCGCACGATCAGCTCGACGTGGCCCTCCATGTTCAGCGGTCCGGGGGCCGCCTCGAAGGGCATCGTGTCGGAACCCGTGGAGACGACCCCGCGCTCGACCAACATCCGTGCGACCGCGCCGTCCGGGCCGGGCAGAGGCAGGCGGACGTATTCTTCGTTGTCGTGTGCGATCGTGTCATACCCCATTCGGAACAGCACTGTGTCGCCCGAGCGGATCTCGACGCCCATCGCCGCACAGCACGCGGCGAACTCGGCCGGGCCGAGCACATAGTCGCGCGGTACGAGCTCGACACCGAGGAACGCCGCGACATCCAGGAGCACGCCCCTGGACACGATCGGTGAGAAGTTCTCACGCGTACTCAGACGAACTCCGCCGCGTTCGTCCTGCACACCCGGGTGGTCGATCCGCGTGCCGTCGTGCAGCACTCCGTCCACCGCCACATGGGACAGCCCATCCATGTGCGTGCCACTGTGGGTCGACATGTGGATCATGTCACTGGCGCCCGTCACTCCGGGATACTGCCCCTCCGGTTGAGGGGCCGCAGGATCGTGCAGTCCATACAGTCGCTGCTCGAAGTCAGGCACCGCCGACCACTTGGTCGCCGAGCGATCGATGAGCTGCCCGAGCTGGATGACACGCGCACCGGCGATGTGCGCCAGTACCTCGGGTCGTTCGCTTTCCCGCATCATCGCGCCCCTTCCTCCGCGAACCCGTCGCCGCGTGAGCCGGTGCGGTGGGCGTGCGAAGGGATGATGACCGTCGAATGCGCCAGGATCGAGCCGCGCGGTCGGCGATTCAGCTCGTCCAGACCGGCGTGCGCTTCTCGAGGAACGCCTGCGTGCCTTCGAACGCGTCCGGCGAACCGAGCACCTGCTCCGACATCTCATCGGAGATGCGCCATGACTCGGCGTCGTCCGCACCCCAGGACTCGTCCGCTACCCATCGAGTCAATTCGAGCGAGCGCGGGGAGTTCTTCGCGATGCGGTCGGCCACCTCGACTACGCGGTCCAGGAGCTCCTCGTGCGGCACGACCTTGTTGACCAAGCCGATGTCTTTGGCGGTGGCGGCGTCGAAGATCTCGCCGGTGAGCAGATACTCCTTCGCCGCGTTGAGCCCCACCACGCGGGGGAAGCGAATGATCCCGCCAGCTCCTGCAGCCACGCCGATCGTGACCTCCGGAAAGCCGAAGCGCGCCCGATCGGAGGCGTAGATGAAGTCGCACGCGAGGGCGATCTCGAGACCGCCGCCCGCCGCGACGCCGTTCACCGCGGCGATGACGGGCTTCTTGCGGGCCAGTCGCACGAATCCTCCCCATCCGCCGATCTCATCGATCTGGGATCCGCCTGCTTTGAGGTCGGCACCGGCGCTGAATGCGCGGTCGCCCGCGCCGGTGATCACACCGACTCCGACCTCGCGCGTGGCATCGATCCACTGCACAGCTTCGCGGATCGACCGTGCGATGGGACCGTCGATCGCGTTCATACGGTTCTGACGGTCGATGCGCAGGATGGCCACCCGGCCGCGCGTCTCGACATCCAGTCCGGTGGACCGCCATTGCTCGCTGCTGAACTCCATCACGCCTCCTGCGTCTGCCTCTCCAGATATCGTGCACGCAGTTGCGGCTTGAGGATCTTCCCGATCCCGGAGCGCGGAAGCTCCTGCTCGAAGATGATCTCCGCGGGCACTTTGAACGGGGTGAGATCCACCCGAGCATGCGCGAGGATCGCCTCCTCGTCGACCGTTCCCTCGTGACGGAGCACGACCACCGCGACCACCCGTTCGCCGAGCGTCGGATCGGGCACGCCGAAGACCGCCGCCTCGATCACAGCGGGGTGCGACACGAGCACGCGCTCCACTTCGAGGGCCGCGACGTTCTCGCCGGCGCGCTTGATGATGTCCTTCTTACGGCCGTCGAAGTGGAAGTAGCCCTTCTCATCCCAGTGCGCGAGGTCGCCGGTGTAGAGGTAGCCGTCCTTCAAAGCCTCGGCGGTCGCGCCGTCGTCCTTGTAATAGCCGAGCATCACCGTCTCGCCCGGGACGCCCTGGACCGTGACCTCGCCCGTCTCGCCGTTCGCCACTTCGTTCCCCTGCTCGTCGACGAGCTTCACGACGCGACCGGGGGTGGGCAGCCCCATCGACGGAGAGCGGCGCGGTGCGAACAGCGGCGTGATGACGACATCCGTCGAAGCCTCGGTGAGACCGTACCCGAGGACGAGCTTGATCCCGAACCGCTTCTCGAACTCGTCCATGCGCTCATCCGGCAGCGGAGTGCCGGCGAAGGCGATCCTCATCCGGTGCGCATTGTCTGTCGGGGATGGGTCGAGCGCGAGCATCGCGCCCGGCAGGGCGAGCGTCCCCACCGAGGCGTCGTGGGCGAGGACCTGACGCCAGTACTTCGAGACGCTGAATCGTTCGAGCACCACGGCCGTGGCTCCCGCCGTAAGGCTCGACATGACGCAGTTGCCTTGGCAGTTCGCGTGGAAGAACGGCAGCGGGCTGATGTTGCGGTCGTCCGGGGTGAGCCCGAGGCTGCGAGCGATCCGGTCGCCCACGTGCAGGGCGTTCGCGTGCGTGAGCATCACGGTCTTGGGTGCGCTCGTCGAGCCCGATGTGAACATCATCTGCTGCAGATCCGTGGGGAGGATCTCGACCCGGTCGTAGTCCGATCCGTGCTCGAGAAGCGTCTCGAACCGCAGGATCCCCTCGAGCGGCTCGGCCTGACGGCTGCGAACCCCGACGATCGTCGCCAGCAGAGGCGAGTTCGCCCGCGCCTCTGCATACAGGGGTGCCCAGAGGTCGTCCGTCACGACAACCTCGACGTCCGCACGGTCGAGCGTGAACTCGGTTTCGCTCTGCGTGATCGTCGTGATGATGGGCACCGCGACGGCGCCCATCTTGCGCGAGCGCGAACCAGGAGAGCACGAACTCCCATCGGTTGGTCATGCGGAGCGCGACCTTGGTGCCTTTTCGCACCCCCAGCGACGCGAAGCCTGCCGCGAGCCGGTCGGTCGTCGCGTCCAGTTCCGCGTAGGTGAACTCCGTGACGTCCCCGCCTTCGGACTCGAAGACGAATGCCTTCGAGTCCGGGCGTGCTTCCGCCTGCTCTGCGAGGAGATCGCGGAGCGTGCGGAGACCGGTGCCCATCATCGTACGGGCGCCGCCTCGCGGCAGACCCGGCACCGGCCGCTTCGCCTTGCGCTCGAGGGCGCGGTCGATCGCGGGGCCGAGGCGCTTGGCCTTCTCCTTCTCGCGCTTCTCGTCGCGCTCGAGGAAAGCCGGCATGATCTCCTTCGCGAACAGCTCCATCGACTCGCAGATGTCCTCGTGCTTGTTACGCCCGAGCTGGCTCTGCAGCAGGAGAAGATCCATTCCGGCCTCCTCGTACCGCTCCATGTACTCACGCACCTGCTCGACCGAGCCGACCGCGCCGCGCAGCGACTTCCTGTCGCCGTCGGCGGGACGCGCCGAGAGCGCCGTCATGGCGCGTGCAGCAAGCTCGCGGCTGAAGCCGCGATCGTCGCGCTCGCGGAGGAACTGCTCGTAGAGGTCGCGCTGGAAGTCGTAGTCCCAGCCGTCCAGGCCGTAGGAGTTGGTGATGCCGAAGCCCATGAACTGGGCGCCGTCCAGACCGCGGTCGATGGCGGTCTGCTCATCGCGCGCGACCATCGTCGGCGGCCACGGCGATGATGTTGGCGTTGACGGTGTCGCCGAGGGGTACGCAGTCGTCGGACTCGATCAGGTCGTAGTACGGCTTGACCCACTTCTCGTACGCCTTCTCGGGCTCGAGCGTCAGGGTGAAGCTGAGTGCGCCCAGGCCGTTGCGGCCGGCCAGGTCGAGCGTCTCGGGACGGGGACATGCCACCCACAGCGGCGGGTGGGGGCGTTGGTACGGCTTCGGCATGACGTTGCGCGGCAGCAGCGAGACGTGCTCGCCTTCGTATCCGCGGAACGGGATCCTCCTTCATCATGCGCACGATCGCCTCGAGATCCTCGCGCCAGACTGCGCGCTTGGTCTCCACGTTGGTGCCGAACGCCGCCAGCTCGATGGGGCCGCCCTCGCCGCTGCCGAACTCGACGCGGCCGCCGGTGATGTTGTCCAGCGTATTGATGTCGCTCGGCCACACGGTACGGGCTGTTCGTCGGAAGCTGCACGATGCCATGACCGAAGCGGATGTTCTTCGTCCGCTGCGATGCGGCGGAGAAGATGAGATCGGGTGCGCTGGCGTGCGAGTACTCGTCGAGGAAGTGGTGCTCTGCGCTCCACGCGGAATGGAATCCGAGCTTGTCGGCGAGCTCGATCTGCTCGATCTGCTCGTTGATGATCTTCCGGTCGGATTCGCCGTCCCAGGGGCGCGGGACTTCGGTGAGGAAGAAGAGTCCGAATTTCATGAGGGGGTCCTCTCTGCAGGGATGTGATCTGTCGTGTGTCGAGCGGAAACGGATGCCGCGGCCGGCGGCCGCGGAACGCGCAGGTCGGGCGCAGTCACCGGCGAGGCTGCGAAGTCCTGGCCGCTGCGCGCCAGGATCTCCAGGCCAAGTCGCGCGCGGCGGACGCGCTCGCGGCTCATCGCGAGCGCGATCTCACGCAGGTGCGCGCCGGTGGGATAGATGTCGGGACCGTTGCGGAGACCGAACTTGATGTAGACCGGTGCGGCGACGCGGATGAGCTCGGCGATTTGCGGCAGACGGATGAACCCGCCGAGGTTCGACGGCGCCTCCACATAGATGTCGAGCGGGATGTCGATCGCCGCGCGGATCGCGGCGATCTGGGCCAGATCCAGGTCGGTGGGCAGATTGATGCTGTCGGCGCCGAGCTGTTCCAGAAGGCGCGCGGTCGCGGGGTTGGCCGCGGGCAGCATGACCGAGATCTTCGCGCCCATCGCCTCGGGCACCACTCCGTCGGCCCGCATCCGATCGAAAACGGTGAGTGCTCCGATATCGCTCAGGAGCACGCTGAGGACGCCGGCGTGTGCGGCGCGCTCGACATCCGCGAGGCAGTCACGGAGCTGGTCCGCGCCCCTCGCCGTTGCGGCGAGTGCCCCGCCGGCCTCGCTGAGACTGGCCGCCGACGTACCCCACCCGGCGGTGGGACGCGCGAAGAGCGAAAGTTCGATGCCCGCCTCGGCGGCGATCTGAGCGACCTCGGCCAGTTCGGCATCGGTGAGCATCATGACACCGGAGCCCTGCGACACGCGGTGGATGGGGACGTCGAGCGCTCGCGCCTCTTCCAGGACCGCCAGCAGACCGTCCGAGCCTTCGGTGCTCGGGATCTCCACGCGGTACATGCCGCCGTCCGGGAATCGCTTGGACGACGACGGAAGCTCGTGCAGGTCTGCCGTAGGCAGACCCATCGCGAGAAGCGAATGCTCGACGCCGGCGCTCATCCCCGCTCCGCGGATGCCAGTTCGGCCTGCTGCTCGGCGATCAGTTCCGCGAGGATCGGGACTCCTACCGTGATGGCGTGGACGCCGATTCCTGCGATCTGCATGCAGACATCCAGCAGCTCGTACGGCGTGACTCCTGCCGCCTTGGCGTTCTCGATGTCGCGTCGCAGGGCCTTCTCATCGAGGTGGGTGACCAGAGCGTTGACGGCGAAGCTGATCAGCGCCACATCCTTCTTGCTGAGCGGGCTCGACTCACCCCGTGGGATGGCCGCCATCTCGATGATGGCCGAGTAGAACTCGGGCACCGCGCGGATGACCGGCTCGAGTTCGCCACCGGATGCCGCGTAGACCTCCTCGAAGCGCTGGACCAGCTGGCGCACCCGATCGTCGGTCGTGCCGGCGTCGGCCGCGAGGGCATCGACTGTCCCGGGAGTGGCACGCTCGAGCTCCTCGACGGCCAGATGCACGGTGGCGATGCCGAGAGTGCTCACCAGTTCCATGACCGCAAGCAGCTCCTGCGGAGTCGCACCCGCGCGCAGAGCGTTGCGCCCGTGGACCCGGATGCCGATCGGATGCTGATGCGTTACCGACGCACAGGTGGCGACGTAGATGAGCTCGCGTGTCCGCAGGTCGAGACCTCCGTGCTCGACCGCGTACGCCGAGAGATCGGTGTAGGCGGCGAGGAACTCGGGGTCCAGCCCCAGGATGAGCTCCCAGTCGGGGGCCCAGTAGCCCCGTCGGCGCTGGAACTCGCTCTTGATCTCCTCTTGGCGGGCAGTGAGCTCTGTCATTAGCACTCCATCATGCTCTGATATATCGGACAACATCTCATATTTCGGATTCCATACTCGTGCGCGGCCGACTCGCTGTCAACCTGCGCGGTTCAGACGTCGAAGTGCCAGCGAAGGTGCGGGTCGTAGCGCTTGGCGGGAACCTCGATGAACTCGGCGTAGCTGCCGAGCAGTTCGTAAGTGTCGAAGTAGGTGAACTCGCCATCACCCTCAACACCGTGTCCGCCGCCGCTCATGATCTCCTTGACCCCCCGCTCGGCGAACCAGTCGCGCACTTCCTGCATGGACGGGACGAACCAGCCGACGTGGTGGAGCCCCGGACCGCGGTCGGCGAGGAATGTCGTGAAGACGCTCGGGCCGTCGATGGGCTGGATGACCTCGATCTTGGGGCCGTAGGCCGGGACTGCGGCGAGCGATCGGTACTCCGCGGGCTCTCCGTCGTAGAAACGGTTCGGCAGATACTGCCCGGTGTAATCCCATCCCACCCAGTCGGAGATCCCGAATAGCTTCGAGTACTGCTCCAGCGCCGGCTCGAGGTCGGGCACGACGTACGCAACCTGGTCGGGAGGACGATTGACGAAACTGGCTCCGACCGCATCGGACTTGTCACCGAATCCTGCCATGGGACCTCCTTGTCCTGGGACGGCACGACGTCGCCATCCTTCGAAATGCTAGCACCGCTTCTGAGATTGCGGAAACCTATCCTCTATGTCAGACAATTGACGCGATGATGGCTCGACCATAGAATCCGAAATAGAGGGAGCTGGTACGAAATATCGGATTCCAAGGAGAAGCATGCGCGGACTGAGAGATAAGGTCTTCATCGTCACAGGTGGAGCGCGCGGCATCGGTGCTGCCACCGCCCACCGACTCTCCGAGGAGGGCGGCAAAGTTGTCCTCGTGGACGTCGACGGCGACGAAGCACAAGCGATGGCCGAGACGCTGCCGGGCGAGGCCATCGGCGTGGCCGCCGACGTGTCGAAGGAAGAGGACGTGCGGGCCTACCACGAGGCCACGATCGCTCGCTTCGGGCCGGATCGACGGGGTGCACCTGAATGCAGGGATCGGCGGCCAGTGGGGTGTCGGCCTGGCCGACACGACGATGGAGGACTACGACCGCGTGCTCGCCATCGATCTGCGCGGAGTGTTTCTCGGGATGCGCCAGGCGCTGCGCGACTTCCGCGCGGCGGGCCACGGCGGCGCGATCGTGACGACCGCCTCGAGCGCCGGCATCGTCGGGGGTGAATGGGTGAGCCCGTATGTCGCAGCCAAGCACGGGGTGGTCGGGCTCACCAAGACCGGAGCCGTCAACGGCGGTCCTCTGGGCGTGAGGGTCAACTGCGTCGCGCCCGGGCTGGTGGTCACGCGGCTCACGCACATCAACGAGTCCGTCGTCGACGACGCCGATGAGGCCCGAGCGGCGCAGATCGCAACGGTGCCGCTCGGACGCGAAGGCAACACCGACGACATTGCGAGCGTGGTGGCGTTCCTGCTGAGCGATGACTCGGCGTACGTGAGCGGTGTCGTGGTTCCCGTCGATGGCGCGAGCCTCGCCGATCACCCGCGTGCTCGTGCGCTGGCGAATCTCTCACGGGCAGGACGCTGAGCCGCCCGCGTCCCCATCAAGGGCTGGGAAGCTCCGGCACCGGAAGCCCCCACTGGCGGTGCCAGGCACCGAATGCGGCGATGTCGCAGAGCTCGACGCGGAATCCCGTCCACTTACTCGCGAGATAGCACCAAGATCCGCCGAAGGGGCTGGAGCCTTCGACTTCGAGCGTCAGCCCAGCCGCGCGCATCCGATTCTTGTCCGCCTCGAAATCAGACGTCCAGTACGCCAGATGGTCGATGTGCGGCCCGTTCGTCGTGTCGCGCGAGGTTCCGGGAGATCCCTCGATCAGCTCGATATAGGGCGGTTCTGTGGAGAAAGTCAGCCGCAACGTCGTGTCGTCGTTCGGCCTCTCCTGCACCGGCAACCACTGAACCCCGAGGGCCGTAGTCATCTCAGCCATGGCGGCGTCGAGATCCTCGACGATGATCCCTACGTGCGCGTACGATCCGACCAGATTTCCTACCTGAGCCACTTTGTCCTCCTTGTGATGTGCATCATTGTCGCCCCTCGAAAATCGGCGTCTGAGCGCGTTGCGTCGCGGCAGATTGGTTCACCGCACCCAGAAGTCCGGTTCCCGCCGCCGCCGTGGCTTCCGTATGAGCTCGACGACGCAATCGGAATCCGCCATCGAATAGAAGGCGAGCTCGCCGTCCCCGTCGAGTCCATGACCGCTTGCGCTCATCAGGAGCTCTCCTCCGGCTGCCGTCAACCGCCGGCGGTAGGCGCTCGTATCGTCGACGAAGTATCCGACGTGGTGCAGGCCGGGGCCGCGCGTCGCGAGGGCGTGAGCGAAGCTTCCGCGGCCGGACACCGGCTCGACGAAGCTGAAGCGTCCGCCACCCCAGACCGCGCTGCGCGTGGTGAAGTCCGCCCGGCCGCCCCAGGTAGGTGCGATCCGTGAACGCCGACTCCCCGTATTCGAAGCCGGCCCACGGGCGCATTCCGAACACGTCGGCGCAGTGCTGCGCAGCCGCGCGGACGTCTGCCGTCACGAACCCGGTCTGATCCGGTCCGCGTCCCGAGGATGCGACCGGCGATCGCGATGGCTGCACCGTCGTCACGCTGGCCTCCCGCCCGATCCGATACGCTGAGCATCAGAACACACAGAGCGGGTTGATCGGAAAGCCGGTTGCACCGACCAGGTTCAGCGGGTGCGAAGGTCATGGCGAAAGTCCACCGGCCCTGCTCGACGCACTCCGCGACCAGGTCGTCCAGGAGCGGAGCATCCAGCAGGCAGAGCCCCATGGCGACGATGCCGACCTGATGCAGCGGAAACGGCACAGCACTGCTCGGGTACGGCAGACCTTTCGGTGCAGTCACCCGAGGTACACCGTGATCTCGCGGTCATGCAGCCACGGCAGCACGGATCCATGCAGGCCGGCACGCAATCGGGCTGT
Organism: uncultured Actinomycetota bacterium; assembly: GCA_963717585.1. GTDB lineage: Bacteria > Actinomycetota > Actinomycetes > Actinomycetales > Microbacteriaceae > Microbacterium. The sequence goes on from CAVQWI010000013.1 coordinate 86,039, forward strand.
AGAGGTGTCCCTCCCTGGCGAGCACGCATCTCGCGACCGGTATGCACGAACAGCGCATCCCCGCGCCGCACTCGCACGCCCTGGCGCTCCTCGGCAGCCTCGAGATCGGCCACCGTGACGAAGTCGTCGGCCGCGAGCCACCCTGCGTCTGTCCCGGCGGCGACGTCGAGCAGGACTCGCGCGCGTGAATACACCGGCGGCGGGGCTCCGAGATCGCCGAATCGCGGCCCTCGCGCCCCAGCCGTCGTCACGGGTGCGGTCGTTGTACGCGCGATCGCGCCAGAACACGTGGCCGAGCGCGTCGACATGCGTGATCAGCGGGTCGTGCGGCGTGAAGGACATGACGTCGACCGCGCTGTCCGGGGCGGAATGCAGCAGATGGTGCGTGACCGGATGCCGCGCAACGGCTCCAACCCCAGCCACGAGTCTCCGCCCGAGCGCGACGGTGCGTCCGCTGCGAATCTCGGCCGCCGCGACCAGGCGCGTCTCATCGGTCAGGAAGTTGAGCGTGCCGGCCTGGTCGTGTTCCCCCCACCGGCCGGTGTTCGAGCACGAGACGAACAGCTCCTCGAGTTGCGCATCGCTCATGTCGGGTGGGACGCCCATCGGCACTCCTTGCTCATACGGTCTCGCGCCGCTCGCCGCGGCCGCGCAGGGTGAAGATTCCGATGACGGCGGCCGCCAGGAGCACGAACGCTCCGGCGAGGACGACCGCAGGGCGGATGCCGAGGGCGTCGCCCAGGGCGCCGATGATCGGTGCGCCGATCGGCGCTCCTCCGACCAGGACGATGAAGTACAGGCCAGTGACTCGTCCACGGACGTCGTCATCGACAAGGGCTTGAACGAGGGACGTCGCCTGGCTGACCATCGCAAGCGCCAGGCCGCCCGCGACTGCGAGCGCGATCAGGTAGGAGACCAGGGTCGGCATCAGCGATGACACCGCGCTGCTGACACCGACCAGCATCGTGATCACGGTGACCGATGCCAGGCTGCGACGCTTCGTCCGCGTCGCCCAGATCGAGCCCACGATCGCCCCGACCGCGAGCGCGGTCGAGGCTATGGCAATCTCCGTCGGACCGCCGTCGAACTCCCGGTAGACCGTCAGGCCGGACAGGGAGGTGAGGTTGGGACCCACCAGTCCGCCGATGCCGACGAGGGCGAACACCGCGACGATGCGCGGGTGGGCGCGCAGGTACCCGAAGACCTCCTTCAGACCCCCGCTCCCGGCTGCCAGCGTCGGATCGCGGGGGACCGCCAGCCGAGGCAGTATCAGCGCGAAGACCAGCACGGCGACGCCGGAGATCGCGAACACCACGGCGTACGAGGTGCCTACGAGCAGGAACGCTGCTGCCAGGGGTCCGAAGAAGCGGCCCAGCTGCAGCACCACGACGTTGAAGCTCACGGCCTTGGGCACGTCCAGCGGAGGGACGAGATCGGGCACGACAGCGGTGCGCATCGGTCCGTCGATCGCGGCGCCCACCCCGAACGCGAAGGCGAGGGCGACGACCGCGACCCACGAGTCGACGCCGACCCAGAGCAGCCCGGCCTGCAGGACGGCCGTTCCGACCATGACGATCTGTCCTGCCATCAGCAGGGTCGCACGGGACTGGCGATCGGCCCGGACGCCGACGTAGGCGCTGAGGAGGAAGGTCGGAAGATACTGTGCCGCCGTGGTCAGCCCGACGATGAAGCCGTTCGCGTCGGTGATCTCGATGACCAGCAGCAGCTGCGACGTGCGCAGCATCCAGCTGCCGATCCCGCCGATCAGCGCGCCCGAGAGGAAGCTGCGATAGCGACGGTTGGGGACGGAGGCCGCCGCCGCCGTCACGAGCCTGCTACCCGCGCGGCGACGACGCCTCTGCTGCTTCTTCCTCTCGAGAACCTCATGCCGTCAGTTGGCTCCAACCCCGAAGCCGCGACCGAAGCGCTTCTCGAGGCGCTGCTGGCCGATCATCGAGATGATCACGATGCCGAGGTACCAGATGCAGGCCACGATGAGCATCGGAATGGTCTCATATGTGCGGCCGTAGATGGACTGGACGACCGTCAGGAGCTCGGTGTAGCCGATGATCGACACCAACGAGGTGTTCTTGAACAGCGAGATGAGCTCGTTCGCGAGTGCGGGGATCGAGACTCGGATCATCTGGGGCATGACGATCCGCAGGAAGGTGAGCCTCGGAGACATGCCGAGGGCCTTCGCCGCCTCGATCTGGCCCGGCGGCACCGACATCACGCCGCCACGGAAGATCTCGCCCGTGTGTGCTCCCATGATCAGGGTCAGACCGAGCCAGGCGGCGACGAACTGGGTGATGATGAAGTTCACCGGGATCGTGTAGAACATCACGTCCGTGAACGGGATGCCGAATCCGATTTCGGGGAACAGTGCGCTCGTGAAGTAGATGAGCAGCAGGAGCACCAGTGCCGGGATCGCGCGCATGAAGCCCACGAAGGTGGTGGCCATGCCTCGCAGCAGTGGGCTGCGTGACAGGCGCATGGTTGCCACCACGAGCCCGAACAGCGTGCCGGTGATGCCGGTGATGATCGTCAGGAAGATCGTGTTGCGGACGCCCTCGAGCACCAGCGGATTGAAGAGGTACTCCCCGACGACGCCCCACTTCCAGTTCGGGTTCGTGAACATGTTGTACACGAACAGCACGACGAGGAAGGCCACAACGGGGAAGCCGACCCAGTCGATCAGGTGGCGACGGGGCTTGATCTCGATGTCGGGCTCCGCTCCCGAGCCGGCCGTGGCCGGCTCGGGAGCGGAGCCACCGTGGATGAGCTGAGTCATTCCGGTCGCACATCCGAGTTGACCGAGATGTAGTCCATCTCCAGGTCCTCTTGGTTCCACTCCTCGAAGATCGTGGAGTAGACGCCTTCATCCATCAGATGCTGCAAGGTGGCCTGAAGCGTGTCGCGAAGCTCCGGGCGATCCTTCGAGACTCCGAAGCCCAGGTAGGCGGCGAAGATCGGGTCGCCCGCCACCTCGAACACGTCCGGCGACTCGGCCGATACCTGGTAGCCGGTCGAGGTGTTCTCCCAGACCACGTCGACGCGGCCTGCCTGCAGCGGCACCTCGAGCAGGACGTTGTTGAACGACTGGAGGTCGATCTTCTCCTTGCCCTCGGCTTCGCACTTCGCGGAGAGCTCCGTGACGAGCGTCTCCTGTGTTGTGCCCTTGAGCACGCCGACGCGCAGGCCGCACTGGCTCATCGGGTCGTCATCGACATCCTCGGGGTTGCCCGCAGCGACGAGGTAGAGGTAGCCCGGCCTTGTAGTAGTCGACCATGTCGAGCACCTCGCGGCGCGTCGGGAAGTCGCCTGTTCCGGTCGTCGAGTCGAAGCGACCGGACTCCACACCGGGGACCTCGGCGTCGAACGAGTTCTTCTGCAGGTCGATCTCGACGCCCAGCGTCGCGCCGATCGCGGTGAGGAGGTCGGGAATCACGCCGGCCAGGTCGCCGTTCTCGTCGACGAAGCTGCGGGGCGGTGCCGCGCCGTCAGTCGTGAAGACGAGCGTGCCCTTCTCCGTCACGTCCTCGGGGAGCATGGCGGCCAGCTCCTCGTTGTACGGCACCTCGGCGCCGTACAGGGTGAGCACGCCGCTGTCGGTCGGCGATTCGGTTGCTCCGGGCGTGCCGGAGGACGCGCATCCTGCGACCACCAGGGTCAGAGCGGCTGCGGACGCCGCGAGCGCCATCGCTCGCACGCGCATGTTGTGTGCCATGGGATTCCTTTCGGTTGTGTCGTGCATGTGCGGCTACTGCTCCTGGTGCGGGTCAGTAGACCTTGGAGAGGAAGGACTGGGTCCGCTCCTGCTGGGGGTTGAGGATCACGTCATCGGGGGCGCCGTCTTCGACGATGCGTCCGTGATCCATGAAGATGACCCGTTCACCTACCTCACGCGCGAAGCCGAGTTCGTGCGTGACGACGAGCATCGTCATCCCGCTTTCGGCGAGGTCGCGCATGACGTCGAGCACCTCGCCGACGAGTTCCGGGTCCAGCGCCGAGGTCGGCTCGTCGAAGAGCATGATCTTCGGATCCATCGCCAGCGCCCGAGCGATGGCGACCCGCTGCTGCTGACCGCCCGAGAGCTGAGCCGGGTAGGCGTCGGCCTTCGCCGCCAGTCCGACCCGGTCGAGCAGGTAGTGGCCCCGCTCCTTCGCCGCGGACTTCGACTTGCGGGCGACCTTCATGGGAGCGATCGTCAGGTTCTCGAGCACAGTCATGTGCGGGAAGAGGTTGAACCGCTGGAACACCATGCCGACGCCTCGACGGTCGGTGGCGATGTCACGTTCGGACATCTCGCGCAGGTGCTTGCCGTGCTGCTCGTAGCCGACCATCTTGCCGTTGACCCACAGGCGGCCGGAGGTGATCTTCTCGAGATGGTTGATGCAGCGCAGCAGGGTCGACTTGCCCGATCCGGAGGGCCCGATGATGCAGGTCGTTCCTCCCGGCTCGACCGTGAAGTCGATTCCGCGCAGGACCTCCAGGTCGCCGAACGACTTGTGGATGTCGACCGCTTCGATCGCTAGGTCGCTCACTCAAATCTCCTTTGATCTGATATTTCGGATAGCATGCTTGCCCGTCAGACAACCAGCATCGCCCAGGACGTCCGCGCTGTCAAGCGCGAGATGAAGTGACCGAGAGTCGTTGCCCCGCTGCAGCCCGCGGATGCAGCCCTGCGGGCGCAGCGCCGGAACCCCCCGCGCGCCTGATCGATCAGGGCGGGTTATGAACGCGGGATGCGGCGCGTCAGAGCGGGGGCGTCCTCGAAGTGGCCGAGCTGGCTGGAGAGATCCCGCGTGGCACTGACGACCTGGGCGGCGTACTGCTCGCGCAGAGCGTCGGTCATCCGCGTCAGCGGCACGCTGATGCTCATCGCGGCGATGGCCTCGCCGGAGCTGTCGATGATCGCTGCGGCGACGCACGACACGTCCGGGGTCGACTCGGAGTTGTCGATCGCGTAGCCGCGCTCCCGCGTGGCTGCCAGTTCGCGTTTGAGTGCCGGCAGAGTGCCGATCGACGTCGGGGTGAAAGTCTCCAGCGTCACACCGTCGTAGAGCGCGTCCACGCGGTCCTCCGGCAGCTAGAGCGAGCATGGCCTTGCCGATTCCGGTGACATGCGCGGGCAGGGTGCGTCCGACGGTCGAGACAAGGCGAAGCTGCCGAGAGGACTCGGCCTTCGCGGTGTAGAGGACGTTGCGGCCGTCGAGGACCGCCACCTGGATCGTCTCGTCGACCTTGTCGCGCAGCGCAGCAGCTGCGGCGCTGGTGAGCCGATCGGAGTCGACGCTGTCGGCGAAGCGGGAGCCCAGCATGAAGAGCTTCGCGCCGAGCACGATCGCCCCGTCGACGGTCTGATCGACGACCCGGTGCGCCCTCAGTGTGCTGATCAGCTCGTACGTAGCGCTTCGCGGGATGCCGAGCTCGGCCGAGATCTCGGCGATCTTCAGCGGAGTCGAACTCGCCGCGACCAGGTCCAGGATGCGCAGACCGCGCGCCAGTGCGGGGACTTCTCTCATGGGCCCTCACTATACGGTTCGACGACGGAATCCATCGCAATTGTCCGACCGACCGACACGAATCCGCTCACTCGAACCCTCCGCTGACGTCCAAGAACACTCCCGTGATGCCGACCCGTCGTCGCCGGCGAGGTAGGCGACGGCGGCCGCGATCTCGCTCGGATCGATGAAGCGCTTCAGGCGTGTGCGGCCCATGATGCGCTCCAGCGCCTCCTCGCGACTGATGCCCTCCTCCTGGGCATGCAGCGCAATGCTGCCTTCGAAGCGCTCGCCCTTGATGATTCCGGGAAGCACCGCGTTGGCTCGTATCCCCCAGGGCGCCAGCTCGTTGGCCAGCGACTTGGTCAGGCCGAGCAGCGCCCACTTCGAGATCCCGTAGGGGGATCGGCCCACCGCACCCGTGCGCGCCGCGCCTGACGCGATCTGGACGAGGCATCCCTCGCCGCGCTCCTTCATGCCCGGGATCACCAGCTGCGCCGCGAGGACGTGGGAGAAGGTGTTGATCTCGAGCGTGCGCCGGAAATCGTCGATCGCGATGTCCCACAGGGCGCCCGTTCCGCCGCGGATTCCGACATTGTTCACGAGCGTATGAACCGGACCGATGCCGGCGAACGCGTCGCGGATCGCCGTCTCGTCGCCGAAGTCGCACTGCACGAAACTGCAGACCCTCGTCGGCCGCGCGGCGCCCTGCCTCCGCATCGATGTCGAGGACCGTGACCTCGAATCCGTCCGCGTGCAGTCGGCGGGCCGTGGCCAGTCCGATTCCGCCCGCACCGGCTGTGACGACCGCAGGTCTGGCTCATCGGTTCCTCCTCGTCCGCCAGGGACGGTCCGCGCTTGACAGCACAGCCGTCCGTATGACTAGTCTGTCCAACATACAAGAAATCATTCTGAGATATCAGAGTGACGGCGCATCAGACCGCCTCGCTCGAGACGGTCACCGAGGACCAAGGAAGATTCATGGGCACCACTGCTTTCCCCGCCGAGCAGGACTGTCGTCGTCACCGGCGCCGGCAGCGAGCGCGGCATCGGACGCGCTGTCGCGCTTCGTCAGGCGCGCGCGGGCTGGGCGATCGCCGCGATCGACATCGACGAGTCCGCTGCCCAGCGCACGGCGCAGGAGATCTCCGACAAGTTCGGGGTGAAGGCCCTCGGCGTCGGCTGCGACATCGCCGACGAGGAGAGCGTGAATGCGGCCGGCGCGCGAGTAGAGGCTGAACTGCCCCCCGTCATCGGCCTCGCGAACGTCGCAGGCATCAGTTCGCCGGTCCCCTTCCTCGAACTGACCACCGCAGAGTGGGATCGGGTCTTCGACGTGAACATCCGCGGACAGTTCTTCGTCACACGCCGCTTCATCCGCAGCATGGTCGACGGGGGCATCGGACGCATCGTCTCGGTGTCTTCCGCATCAGCCCAGCGTGGAGGCGGGACATACAGCAAGGTGCCCTACTCCGCTTCGAAGGCCGCAGTACTCGGGATGACCCGTGCATTGGCGCGCGAAGTGGGCAAGGAGGGTGTCACCGTCAATGCCGTCTCGCCCGGACCGATCGATACCGACATCATGGGAGGGACGCTGACGGACGACCGCAAAGCCGCGCTCGTCGCGGATCTGGTGGTCGATCGGGTAGGCACGGTCGAGGACGTGGCCGCTGTGATCGAATTCCTGCTCAGCGAGGATGCCGGATACATCACCGGTGCGACCTACAACGTCAACGGCGGCCTGATCGTCGACTGACGAGACTGCGGAGGGGCCACCGTGGCTGCGACGAATGACCGACGTGGGCCGCTGGATGCGGCGCGAGAGATGTACGCGATGCTGCGTGCCGGCGGCATCCGGACGGACCGTCTCGCCACCTCACCGACCATCGCTGACATCCGGCTGCTCGCCAAGCACCGGCTGCCCAAGCTCGCCTTCGACTTCATCGACGGAGGGGCAGGCAGCGAGATAACGCTGCGCGCGAACGTCCGCGATATGGAGCGGGTGGTGCTCCAGCCCCGCTCGCTCGTCGACATCACCGATGTCGACACGTCCGTGGAGCTGTTCGGGGAGCGGATGCCGATCCCCATGTTCCTCTCGCCCTGCGGACTCATGCGGATCGCCGGCGGCGACGGCGAGCTCGCCGCCGTTCGGGCGGCCGGACGCGCGGGCATCACGTACACCATCAGCACCGCCTCCAGCTGGTCGATCGAGGAGATCGCGGCGCAGGCCACCGGCCCCCTCTGGTTCCAGCTCTACCTGTGGCGGTCGCCCGAGGTGGTGCAGACGCTCGTTTCCCGCGCGAAGGACGCCGGCTGCCGTGCGCTCGTGGTGACGCTGGATGTGCCTGTCAACGGCAAGCGGCCGCGCGACCACCGCAACGGCATGTCGATACCGCCCAAGGTCACACCGCGCAATGCGATCCAAGTCGCGCGTCGACCGAAGTGGTTCCTGGATCTCCTCCGCGGGCCTGCCATCGGCTTCCGCAATCTGCAGGGCATCGCCGAAGGCTCGAGCGCGATGTCGCATCAGGAGTACGTCAACACGCAGCTGGTAAATCCCCGGGCATCATGGGACGACGTCGCCGCCCTGCGTGCGCAATGGGATGGGCCGCTGATCCTCAAAGGCGTCATGTCGACCGAGGATGCCGCGAGCGCCCGCAACGCCGGCGCGGACGCCATCATCGTCAGCAACCATGGCGGACGGCAGCTCGACTCGCTCGCGAGTTCCGTCAGCACCCTGCCGCGCATTCTCGACGCGGTGGGTGGCACCATGCCCGTGCTCGTCGACGGCGGCATCCGCAGCGGAACCGACATCGTCAAAGTGCGCGCCATGGGCGCCGCAGCCGTCGGCATCGGACGCCCGTGGGCATGGGGGGTCGCGGCAGGGGGCGAGCGTGGTGTCGCCAGGGCGCTGGAGATTCTGCGCGACGAAGTCGAAGAGAGCCTGTGCCTGCTCGGTCACCCGCATGCGAGCACCCTGAATCGGGCACAGGTGACGTACCCCCACGACTGGACAGGAGGAAGCGCATGAGCGCACTGCCCGCCACCCGAAGGCCCGTCATCGTCGTCACCGATCAGAGCTTCGGCGGCACACCGCACGCTGATGCGATCGCCCGGCGCAACGGCGCCGAGCTTCGCGCCCATCAGGTGCAGACCGAGGCCGACACGGTCGCAGTGGTTGCGGGTGCCGATGTCGTGCTCGTCCAGTACGCGCCGATCACCCCTGCCGTGCTCGACGCCCTGAACCCCGGTGCGTGCGTCATCCGCTACGGCATCGGGTACGACAACATCGACGTGGCCGCCGCTTCCGCCCGCGGCATCCGCGTGGCCGTCGTGCCCGACTATGGCGTCGACACCGTGGCCGACCATGCCGTCGGCCTGGTGTACACGGCGGCGCGACGGATTCCGCAGTACGACCGGCTCATGCGCGCATCGCGTGGCAAGGTCGAACCGCACGCCGTGGGGTCGTTCGACGAGATGGCCTCCACCACCGTCGGGCTGATCGGGACGGGGCGGATCGGACGCGCAGTCGCCGCTCGACTGGCGCCTTCCGGCGTGCGGATCATCGCCTACGATCCGTTCGCGGACCCCGCCCAGACCGATGGCATTGAGCTGCTCCCGCTGGACGACGTGCTGGCTCAGGCCGACATCCTGAGTCTGCATGCCCCGGCGACCCCGGAGACCTACCGTCTGATCCGCGCCGAGACCATAGCCCTCATGAAGGCGACCGCGGTGATCGTCAATACAGCCCGGGGCACGCTCGTCGACACATCCGCGCTCGCGGACGCTCTGTCGGCTGGACGAATCGCTGGCGCTGCGATCGACGTGCTCGACCCCGAGCCGCTTCCCGCCGACTCGCCCTTATGGGACGCCCCCAACCTGGTGCTGACGCCGCACGTCGCCTTCTACTCGAATCAATCGCTCGATCGCCTCGAGCGCCTCGCGGCGGAGGAGGCCGAGCGCGCGGTGCGCGGAGAGCCGCTGCGCTGCGAAGTTCGCAGGATGAGTGCGCCCCGCGGCAGGCGTTGCGGCGCGCGGCGCCACCGCGCTCGGAGCGCCCGATGACACCGATCTGTGGATGGTCGCGCCGCGGACGTGGTGCCTGCGGATGCCGGTGGACCTGCCGATCCGCTACACGCACTGCTACCTGGTGCTCGGCGGTGATGCGGCAATCATCGTGGACCCCGGCTGGGATGTCGCAGACGGAACGGCGCGGATCCTCGAGGCGTTGCGCGACGTCGGCAGTTCGATCGACCAGGTCGTCGGCGTCGTCGCCACTCACGCGCACCGGGATCACGTCGGTCTCGCGCATGAGATCGCCGCCCTCGCCGGCGACCGGTGCTGGGTGGGTATGCACGAGGCGGAGCTCCTCGATCACGCCGGAGCCGAGTCCATCGCCGCCTGGCGAGCCCGCGAGCTCATGTGGATGGACGCGCTCGGGGTTCCCACCGACGATCGCGAGAACACCCTGATCCCGCTCGAGGGGGTTGAGAGCATCCTCCACCACACGCGCGCAGACCGCCCGCTCCGCGGGGGGGACGTCATCACCGTGGGCGACCGCGCACTCGCCGTGGTTCACACACCCGGGCACTCACCGGGTTCGATCTGCCTGGTCGATGAGACCGAGCGCCTGGTCTTCACCGGTGACACTCTGCTTCCCCGCATCAGTCCAAACGTCGGCTGGGCACCGCACGGCGATCCCGATCCGCTCGGAGACTACTTGGCCTCGCTGGACAAGCTTGCTCGATTCCGCGACTGGACCGCTCTGCCCGGCCACGAGTGGCCGTTCACCGATCTCGACCTGCGGGTGGCCTACCTGCGGCGGCACCACGCCGACCGCGACGAGGAGATCCTCGTCGCTCTGGGCGCGGACGACACCGCGTGGCGGCTCGCGCAGCGGCTCACGTGGTCACGCGGGTGGGATTCGCTCAGTGGGTTCCAGCGACGGATCGCGGCGGCTGAGACGGCCGCACATCTGCGTCGCCTTTTCCATGCCGGACGTGTTTTGCAGCCCCACGCCCCTGTCTACTCGCGAGTGCCTGTTGCCACGTCGTGACCAAACTCACAGATCCGAGGGATTGACACCACGCGCGTGCTCGGCTAGACCTGAATCTGATATAACAAATGCGTGTCTGAAATCCCGAACAGGTCTTCCCGACCAAAGCACACGCCCGACAATCACATGAACGAAGGAGTTCCCGTGTTCACAACCTCACGCTCCCGTCGCTTCGCGACCGCGGCTGCTGTCGTTGCTGCGGCTGCCCTCGTCGTCACCGGCTGTTCGGGTGGCGGCGGAGACAGCGGCGGTGGCGGCTCGGACGCGACCATCAAGGTGGGTCAGATCTCTACCATCTCCGGCGGCTACCCCTTCGGCGACACGGTGAAGGGCACGGAGTCGTACATCAACGCCCTGAATGAGCGTGGCGGCGTCAACGGTCACCAGGTCGAGTTCATCTCCGGTGACGACAAGGGCGACGCCGCTGAAGCGGCACAGCTCGCGCGCAAGATGGTGCAGCAGGACGGCGTCGTCGGCATGGTCGGCAACACCAGCCTGGTGGACTGCCAGGCGAACCGTGCCATCTACGAAGGAAACAACATCGCCGTCATCGGCGGCGGCGCGCAGTCCGACTGCTTCACTCAGCCGAACTGGACCCCGGTCAACACCGGCCCGTTCGTCGGCATCTGGGTGGTCTGGACCTACGTCGCCGAGCAGCTCAAGCCGTCGAGCATGTGCTACATCGGCCAGAACGACCCCACCTCGGTCGACTATTACAACCAGCTGGCCGCGGACTTCGAGGAGCAGTACGGCATCCCGATCACCGCGACCTACACCAATGACGCCTCACAGGATCCGACCCCCGCGGTGACCAACGCCAAGTCCGAAGGCTGCGAGGTCGTGGTGATGACCACCGTGGCGCCGAACTACGCCGCCTTCATCAGCGCGGCCAAGACGGTCGGCCTCGACGCGACCTTCATCTGCGGCGGGTCGTGCTACGACGTCACGCTTCCGGAGACCCTGGGGGCCACCGGCGAGCCGGGCGCGCTCGGACCGAACAGCGCCGGCACGTTCGTCGCGGCGGAGCTCGCACCGATCGACGACCCGAGCGAAGGCGTGCAGGAGATGGTTGTCCAATTCGAGAAGGACGGCGTGGACGCCAACTTCTGGAGTCAGATCGGTTGGCTGAGTGCGAAGCTCTTCTTCGAAGGTCTGGAGCAGAACGCCGATAATGACGTCACGACGGCGCAGGGTGTGCTCGACGGCCTCCGCGCGATGGAGCCCATCGACACCGGCTTCGCCGCCACGGACCTGACTTTCGGCGAGGGCGACGCCCACGCGCCGAACCTCGGCGGTCGGGTGCTCCTCATCGAAGGCGGTGCGTTCGTGGACGCTCCCGGCCAGGACGGCGGGTGGACGGTCATCGAGCCGCTGCCGGCGCCCGAGGGATAGGGTCCGCCACGTGCAGGGGCCGTCCGGCAGAACCGCCCGGGCGGCCCCTTCACGTTCCACGTACTCCGGAGCAGCGATCGATGAGGATCCGTCGCGATCCCGTAGACTAACTAAACAAATCCGATATCAACGATGGATATCTGACATTCCAGAACGAGGAGGTTTTCGAGTGAGCAGTATCGCACTCAGGGATCGGACGGGCGGCGCCCCGTGATCGATCAGATTCTCGCAGGCCTCGTCTCCGGCGGCGTGTTCGCCCTCCTGGGTGTGTGCCTGGTCGTCATGTACCAGATCGTCGGGGTGCTGAGCTTCGCCCAGGCGGGCATCGGCGGGCTCGGCGCCTGCGCGGCACTGCTTCTGCAGAACGTCCTCGGCTGGTCGACGATCCCCGCGACTCTCGGCGGCATCGCTGCGGGAATGCTCGTCGGCGCCATCATCGGCTGGATCATGGCGCGCTTCTTCATGGACGCCAGCATCGAGACCCGTTCGACGGTCACCATCGGTCTGCTGGTGACGATCATGGCCATCGGCAACCGCATCCTCGACGGCAAGACCTACCGCTTCCCCGACCTCTTCAACGGCGCGACGATCCGCATCGGCGGCATCGGGCTCCCTGTGGCGACCATCGTCGAAGTGCTGCTCGCGGTCGCGCTGGCGATCGGCGTGGGTCTGTTCCTCAATCGCACGCGGCCGGGCGCACAGCTGCGCGCGATGTCCACGCGGCCGACCACTGCTCAGCTCCTCGGCATACCGGTGAGCCGCCTCACCGTCGGCGTCTGGGCCTTCGCCTCCGGCTTCTCGACGCTGGCGCTGCTGTTCGTGCTGCCCACCAGCACGACATCGTTCCCGACACTCGCCTACATGATCCTCGGAGCGCTCGCCGCCGCGCTGTTCGGCCTGCTCAAGCACCTTCTGCTGGTCGTGGCCGGTGGTCTGCTGATCGGCATCATCCAGTCGCTGATCATCCCCACCGCGTTCGGCAACTACACCGACGCCGTCCCCTTCGTCATCATCATGGCGATCATGATCTATTGGAGGAGGAAAGATGTCTGGTCTGAAGCGCGGTAGCGCTACGCAGCTGATCACGATGGGCAGCGTCCTCGTCGTGATCTTCGTGATCGTCGCCCTCTCCCCCGGCTACTGGCAGTACATCGCGACGATCGGCGCAGCGCAGGCCATCGTCGGCCTGAGCATCGGTGTGGTCTTCGGCACAGCGGGCATGCTCTCGGTCGCACAGCTTTCGCTCGCGGCGATCGGCTCGTGGACCGTGGCTTACCTCGCCGCCGATCTCGGTCTGGTGCCCGTGCCCTGGGCGATCGTCGTCGGTGCGATCGTCGCCGTGCCGATCGGTCTCCTCGTGGCCCTTCCCGCTCTGCGCCTGCGCGGTGTCAACCTCGCGGTCGTGACTCTCGGACTCGTCATCGTCATCTACACCCTTGCCACCGGCCAGCAGGTGCCGGGCAGCCAGAGCTCGCTCTATGTGCCGCGCCAGGGCTGGATCGCGAGCGACCTGGCGCTGTTCGCAGTCGCGTGGGTGAGCTTCGTGGTCCTCGCCGCCGCGGTCATCATCCTGCGCCGCAGCCGCTGGGGACTGTCGTGGCAGGCGATCGCGCGCAGCGACCGTGCCGCAGCGTCGCTCGGTGTGAGCATCGTCCGCTCGAAGCTCGCCGCGTTCGGAGTGAGCGCCTTCCTGGCAGGCTGGGCCGGCGGCATCCTGGTCACGGTGTACGGCAGTCCGGATGCCGGCACCTTCTCGCCCATCCAGGCACTCCTCTTCTTCGTGCTCGCCGTGCTGTTCGGCGCCGGGTACTGGGAGGGTGCGCTCGCACTGGGCATCTTCAACACCCTCATCGCGGCACTGTTCCGCGAATGGGGCCTGCCGCCGGACTTCGGCTCGATCATCTTCGGCATCGGTGCGGTGCAGATCCTGAGCACAGGCACCAAGCGCGGCTTCAGCGGCGACGTCCGCCACCTGATCGGCAAGGTCCGCCGCAGTCGCACGGCCGCGCAGGACCAGACGGTGCACCTCATCGACGCGCCCCGAGAGATCGAGACCCCCGCACCCGCGCTGCCCGGCGACGGCCTGGTCGTGGAGAAGATGACGGTCAAGTACGGTGCGGTCGTCGCCCTTCGCGACGTCTCGCTCCGCGTCCCGCATCGCACGATCGTCGGTCTGGTCGGACCGAACGGCGCCGGCAAGTCGACGATGATCGACGCGATCACGGGATACACGCCGAACTCGGGGACCGTGACCGTCGACGGCCAGGATCTGGCCGGCATGCCGGTCTACCGGCGCAGCCGCCTGGTGCGACGCACGTTCCAGACCGAGCGCACGATGGACGACCTGAGCGCTCGCGATTATCTGCGCCTCGCCGCAGACGGGCGTGTCGACGCCGAGAAGCTGACCGAAATCCTCGAGTTCATCGGTCTTCGGACACCTGACACGCACCTCAAGCACCTCGATGTGCGGTCGCGACGCCTTCTGATGATCGGCGGTGCGCTGATCAGCAGTCCCTCCGTGGTGCTGCTCGACGAGCCGGCTGCCGGTCTTGACGCGGACGAGTCGGCGGATCTCGCCGCACGTCTGCGCGAGATCCCCGAACGCTTCGGCTGCGGCGTGCTGTTGATCGAGCACGACATGGACCTGGTGCGCGAGGTCTGCACGGACGTCACGGTGCTCGACTTCGGCAAGGTGCTCGCCGCCGGCTCGACCATCGCCGTGCTCGATGACCCGACGGTGGTCAAGGCCTACCTCGGAGAGGACGTCGTCGAGCTCGAGGCGACCACCGGCACCGTCCGCACCGCTCTGAAGGACTCCGCGGCGACGGCGACGTTCCCGACGGCGTCGCCGACCAAGAAGAAGAAGTGGAGTCGGCGATGACCGGTGGACTGGAGTTGAAGGACGTCACGGTCTACCGCGGTGAGCTGCCGATCGTCCGCTCGGTGACCCTGACCGCCGCCCCCGGCGAGGTCACCGTCCTGCTCGGTGCCAATGGCGCGGGCAAGACGACCCTGCTGGATGCGATCTCGGGCGTCATCCCGACCAAGTCCGGAACGATCACGCTGGACGGAGTGGAGATCACCTCTCTGCGACGCGACAAACGCGCCCGGAGCGGCCTCGCGTACGTCGAGCAGGGTCGCACCATCTTCGGCGAGCTCACGGTCGACGAGAACCTCACGGTCGCCGCCCGCGGAAACCCGATCCAGGAGGCATACGACCTGTTCCCCGAGCTGGTCCAGCGTCGCAGGATCGCCGCGCAGATGCTCTCAGGGGGTGAGCAGCAGATGCTGGTGCTCGCACGAGCGCTGCTGTCGAAGCCGACTGTCCTGATGATCGACGAGATGTCGCAGGGTCTCGCGCCAGTGATCGTGCGCCGCTTGCTCCCGTTCGTCGAGAAGGCGGCCCAGACCGGCATCGCCGTGCTCCTCGTGGAGCAGTTCGCGGCTCTCGCCCTGACTATCGGAACGCGCGCGGCCGTGCTGAGCGTCGGCCAGATCGCGCTCGAGGGCACCTGTGCAGAGCTGCGCGACCGGATGGCAGATGTCCGCCGCGCCTACCTCTCGGGGGAGTCGATCACACCTGAGACGATCGACCCTGCCGACGACGAGGCTGCCGCATCGCCGGAGTCCACGCCTCGATGAGCCGGTTCGCCGACATCCTCGAGGGCACGCGGGTGATCCAACTCGGGAAGGTGATCGACGACCCGATCGCGAAGAACACCCCCGTCCCGGACTTCGAGCAGCGACTGTACGAATGGCACGATGCGTCGCGCGAAATCATCCCCGGCCAGGTCTCGGGGGTGACCAGCGCAGTGGAGACCATTTCGATGTCGACGCATAGTGGGACGCATATGGATTCGCTCAGTCACATCGCTGTGGACGGGGCGCTGTTCGACGGCACCCGGATCGATGAGCCGGGAGTGCAGGAGACCACCCGCGGAGTGCGGCTGCGCACCCGGGAGAACTTCTCCCCGATCGTGTCCCGCGGCATCCTGCTGGACTACCCCGCCGTCCTCGGCGTGGATCGCGTCCCCCAGGACTACGTGATCACCCCCGCCGAACTGGAACGCGCCTGCACCCACCACGGCGTGCAGATCCGCCGCGGCGACACCGTGCTGTTCCGCACCGGCTGGGACACCATCACCGACGACAACGACGAATACGTCCGGATGCCGATACCCGGACCGGATGCCGCCGTCGCCCAGCTCCTGGCCGACACCGGTATCGTCGCGACCGGCTCCGACACCATGCCCTACGAAGCAGCCCCCGGCGATGTCCCCCTCGAAGTGCACGTCATCCTCATCCCCCGAACCGGCATTCACATCTTCGAGATGATGGACCTCCGCGACCTCGCCGCCACCGGCATCCACGAATTCCTCTTCATCGCCGCCCCCCTCCGCCTCCGCGGCGGAACCGGCTCCCCCATCAACCCCCTCGCCATCCTCACCCCCTGACCGCCCTCATCGCGAAGGAACGCCTGTGACCACTGCCGCCGACCTGATCGACACTCGTCACCGCTGGCCGGGTGATCCAACTCGGGAAGGTGATCGACGACCCGATCGCGAAGAACACCCCCGTCCCGGACTTCGAGCAGCGACTGTATGCCGAGCATGACCTGGATGCCGAGGAGATGCCCGGCGCGTTTCCCGGCGTAACAGGTGCGAGCGACACGATCTTCATGTCGACGCATAGTGGGACGCATATGGATTCGCTCAGTCACATCGCTGTGGACGGGGCGCTGTTCGACGGCACCCGGATCGATGAGCCGGGAGTGCAGGAGACCACCCGCGGAGTGCGGCTGCGCACCCGGGAGAACTTCTCCCCGATCGTGTCCCGCGGCATCCTGCTGGACTACCCCGCCGTCCTCGGCGTGGATCGCGTCCCCCAGGACTACGTGATCACCCCCGCCGAACTGGAACGCGCCTGCACCCACCACGACGTGCAGATCCGCCGCGGCGACACCGTGCTGTTCCGCACCGGCTGGGACACCATCACCGACGACAACGACGAATACGTCCGGATGCCGATACCCGGACCGGATGCCGCCGTCGCCCAGCTCCTGGCCGACACCGGTATCGTCGCGACCGGCTCCGACACCATGCCCTACGAAGCAGCCCCCGGCGATGTCCCCCTCGAAGTGCACGTCATCCTCATCCCCCGAACCGGCATTCACATCTTCGAGATGATGGACCTCCGCGACCTCGCCGCCACCGGCATCCACGAATTCCTCTTCATCGCCGCCCCCCTCCGCCTCCGCGGCGGAACCGGCTCCCCCATCAACCCCCTCGCCATCCTCACCCCCTGACCCCGCGATGGCGGAGCGTGGCGGGTCGGGTGGGCTGCAGGTCGGGGTGATCATCATGCCGACGGACTTCGGAGCAGACCCGCGAGATGTCGCGCGCGTGCTCGAGGACCGCGGCTTCGAGTCGTACTTCTTTCCGGAGCACACGCACATACCGTGGTCGCGGGAGTCCCCCTTTCCGATCGGGACGGAGCTGCCGCGCGTGTACTGGCGCAACCTCGATCCCCTCGTCTGCATGGGAGCCGCGATCGGCGTCACCGAGCGGCTGCGCCTCGGTACCGGCATCTGCCTCCTTGGCCAGCGCGAGCCGATCCTCACCGCGAAGACGCTGGCCACGCTCGATCACCTGTCCGGCGGCCGCATCGAGATCGGTGTAGGCGCAGGCTGGAACCTGGAGGAGATGCGCAACCACGGCGTCATCCCCGAGCGGCGCTGGTCATTCGTCCGAGAGCACGCTCTGGCCATGAAGGCGATCTGGACGTCGGACCACGCGAGCTTCGACGGGGAGTTCGTCTCCTTCGGCGACATCGCCTCGTGGCCCAAGCCGACCCGTGCCGGAGGGGTGCCCATCCTCATCGGCGGAGACTCGAAGCACACCGTCTCGCGCATCGCCGGGTACGGAGACGGCTGGATCCCCGTGCTGGATTGGGACCTGGCGGATCTGCTGAAACGGATCGACGATGTCCGGCTCGGTCTTCATGCGCGCGGTGCACCCGACGTGCCGGTGTCCGTCGCTTACGGCTACAACCGCGAGGTGCGCGGCGACGAACTCGATCGTCTCGAGCAGGCGGGCGTGCACCGGATCATCCTCGCCGTGGACGGGCTGCCATACGAGGAGACGGTCTCAGCCATCGACGCGCTTGCCGCTCGGGTTGGAGTGTGGCTGCGCCCCTGAGCCGAGCTCACTCAACGTCGTCGAGGCGGAAACCGACCTTGATCGTCACCTGGAAGTGGTGGATCGTGTTGTCCTCGAGGTGGCCTCTGACCGAAACGACCTCGAACCAGTCGATGTTGTGGAGCGTCCTCGCCGCCCGATCGAGACCGCTGCGGATCGCCGCATCGACTCCGTCGGGGGACGTGCCGACGATCTCGGTCACGCGATAGGTGTGGTCAGCCATGATCTCTCCTTCGTCGGCGCGCGGCGCCCTGCTCCCGACCATAGTCCGCGCGATCGTCCCGCGGGAGTGCGGGTTGCTGGAGCTCGCCGCGTGCGCTCCGACGACGACGCTTCTTGCGAGTCGGAGCACGATGCGGACTCAGGATGCGCGGCGCTGCAGCCGCTCGGCACTGATAGCCGCGAACTGTTCCGTGGATGCCGCGAGCAAGGCGTTTCGCGCTGCCCAATAGACCTCGTACGATCGGTCGGCCGGCCAGTCCTCGTCCATGAGTGCGCGGGGCAGGCGCGGATCGACGCCGAGCAGCTCCAGCCAATCCGCCACGAGCATGGCGCGTGCCGACAGAGCGCTGCCCGCCTCGCCGGCGGTCGCCGGATCGCTCCATGACGTGATGAACGACAGGTGCTCGGCGCGGATCCTGTCGACGTCCCACGCCGCGGGCAGGTTGTCGGCCATCGCGTATCCGGGCATCTCCCGGGCGTGGAATGCCGTTATCGCACCGGCCGGCAGATGTGTCCGAAGCGGTTCCAGGGCGGCCGCGAGGTCGACCTCGCCTGGAGCCAGCCACAGGCCGTCACGCAGCGGTGCGAACCCCTCCCAGGTCAGGGCGGACCGCAGCCGGTGGCGCAGAGTGCGCCGATCCTCGGGCACGGTGAACGTCACCAGCGTCCAGC